>NZ_CP180502.1:0-3012877 GCF_047758525.1 Neisseria sp. CP9
CTGCTTTAATTCCAATACAAATTTATTCATTAACTATATTTCCTCGCTTTAATTTTATAGATTACTCTATTTTTTCTTTCCATTTCTAGAATCTATTATATTACCCATTCTTCTTGAGAATGCACTTAATTTACCACCCTGACTATTAGAACAAGCCCCACAATGTAGATTATTTATCTAAAGAACAAATATTTCAGACGACCTCAATAAAATATTAAGGTCGTCTGAAAAAAGGTCATGTATACTCAACAACCCAATCAGATCCTGATTAAACAAACTGCCTAGTTTGAGACTCGTAGTCACGCATCAGGTTGTGATGTAGCTTCGTTTCTTTAGGCTGATATGTCAGTTAATCGCAGAGAGGGGATCTGAAATAATACCTGAATTATAGATTTAAAATTCAATGTAATCATCATTATCCATGTAATAATTTAGAGCATCAATAAATTGATCTTTTGTAAAATTTGGATACCGTTCATCTAAGTCATCGTAAATATCCATAAATACATCCCCACTACATAAAATATCCAATCCATTCTCATTTACAAAATCAGGAAAAACTTCTTTTCCATCCACTATTTTTGGACCGTTATCCAAATAACAAACCGTCTCTAAATCAAGGATACTCTCATCTTCATCAGAGGAAATATATATGTATGGAAATTTTGCAAATTTATCAGTATCTTCATCATTAAATAATCTAGCACAATCAATAATTTCTGATATGCTAATTTTTCTTCTAAAAAAATTATCTAAATTCATTTTTTGTTCCTTCTGTGGTTAAATTAACATTTACCTAATGGTTTACCAGTGCGACCGTTTAATTTTCCTCGCCGACCTGGTCTACCACCTCCCCATATACTTCTTCCGCCTTTTCTTTGTGGGTGATATAGACCATGATTTTTTCTATGGTCATTATAATCAACCAGTACCAACCTTTTTGTATCCTCATGATGATGCCATGTTAGTCCCTGTTTATTTTTACCTTTTCCCCAATTGGGACTTGAACTCATATCTCCAGATTTCATCCATTCTTTTAATTCAGGATAACGATTAAGCATATCCCGTTTAAATGATGGGTTAGATTCCATTTTTTTAATAAATGCCTTATTTGCATCATTAAATTGCACAGCATCACTTGAATATCTAATTCCTGAATCTAACTTATGGTCAAAGAAAATATGGTATTTCCCATTATTAGGTCGAGTAGCTAATCCTAACGGGTCAACCCAAGCCTGTACACTCGGAGCAAACCAATAAAGATTATCTCCACCCAGCAACCCAATCGGGTCCTGATTCACAAACCGACCCGCCTCAGGCTCGTAATACCTCATCAGGTTGTAATGCAGCCCGGTCTCTCCCAGACGAAGTGGGTGCGTTTCGGGTCGGTACTCGTCCAGGCGAGTTTGTCTTGGCGTTCTTTGGAAAGGCGTCGTCCGAACGGGTCGTAGGCGTATTCCCAAATCTCGGTATTGCCGGCTGGCTTTTTGATTTCGGCGCGGACGAGTTGGTTTTCGAGATCGTATTGGTAATATTGGTTTTCGCCGTCGGGCAGCTGGCGGTAGATCAGGTTGCCCAATGCGTCGTAGGTGTATTCGATGCCGTTGTATTCTTTGAGGCGGTTGCCGCTGACAGGGTTGGGCTTGGCGGGGGATTTCAGACGACCTTGAATTTTGGGGTCGTCTGAAATCGGGGCGGTCGTTTTGCCCTCTCCCCGGCCCTCTCCCACGGGAGAGGGAGTAGATGTCGGGATGTCGAGGATGTTGTGGGCGGGGTCGAAGGCGAAGGTTTCGCTGCGGCCGGTTTGGCTGTTGCGGGCTTCTTGAATGCGTCCGATTTTGTCGTAGATGTAATTGAGGACACCGCTTCTTTGGTCGGCGCTTTGAATCAGGTTGCCGGCTTTGTCGTAGGCGTAGCGGCGGTTGACGGCGCCGCCGGCCAGCGGGTTTTGTTTGCCGTGAAGCGTTTGTGTGCCGCTCCGGACGGTACGCTGGCTTTTCAGACGACCCATGGGGTCGTAGTCATACAGGCTGCTGATGCTGCCCTGCGTCCTTTGGATTTCGCGGTGCAGTTTGTCGCGTTCGATGTCGCTGACGACTTCGCCGTTAAGGCTGATTTGGTGCAGGTGTCCGCTGCCGTAGTACAGGTAATCGATATGGCGGCCGTCGGGCAGGATGGTGCGGATGCGGTTGCCCAACGGGTCGTATCGGTAGCCTACGGTGGCGCTTTGGCCGTTGTGGACGGTGGTTTCGCCGATGAGTCGGTCGAGTTCGTCGTAGGCGAGTTCGACGCTGCTGTGTTGGTTGCGGGCTTTGGTCAGGTTGCCGGTAATGGGATCGTATTCGAAACGGGTGCGGCTGATGCCTTCGTCTTTACTTTGTCCGTTGCGGTCGGAGACTTTGCGGCTTTGTTTTTCGATCAGTTGGCCGAGGATGTTGCGTTTGAACCGGTGGATGTGCCAAGTCTCGGGACGGTCTTTCAGACGACCTTGATCGGTGCTTTGGCCGTATTCGGTCTGTTGGACCAGTTGTCCGGCGGCATCGTAGCCGTAGGCGGTGATTTTGCCGTCCCAGCCGGTTTCTTGGATCAGGTTGTCGGTCGGGTCGTAATCGAGACGGTAGGTTTCGCCGTTTTCGTTGGTGAGGACGGTCAGACGGCGGGCTTTGTCGTAGGCGTAGGCGAAGGTATGGCCCAGCGCGTTGGTGCGTTTGAGCGGCAGTCCGTCCACCGCGAGTTCGTAGGCGGTTTTGGCACCGAGTCCGTCGATGTGGGCGGTCAGACGGTTGAGGCGGTCGTATTCGAAGGTTTCGTGACTGCCGTCGGGATAGTCGGTACGGACGGGGTTGCCCGCTGCGTCGTAGTGGTGGCGGGTGGTATGGCCCAGCGCATCGGTAACGGTTTCGAGATCGCCGTATTCGGTGTAACCGAAACGGGTGGTTTCGCCGGTACAGTCGGTAAAGCAGACGAGCTGGTCGAGGGTGTCGTAGTGTAGGTGTCGGGTTTTGCCTAAGGCGTCGGTAATGGTTTCGGGCAGCCATTGGGCGTTGTAGCCGTAGCGGGTAATGTAACCGGCGGGGTCGGTGATGCTGATGAGGTTGCCGCGTTCGTCGTAATCGTAGGCGGTAATCCTGCCTGCGGGATCGTTGACGGCAACCGGCAGGTTGAGGGTTTCGTGGTAGTCGATTTGGGTGCTGCTGCCGTCCGGCGCGGTGATGGCGATGACGTTGCCTTCGGTATCGTAGAGATAGCGGGTTTCGCGTCCGAGCGGGTCGCGTTCTACGGTAATGCGGCCGTAGCTGTCGCGTTCGCTGTCGCTGCGTTGTCCGTCGGCGTCGATGCGGTAGACGAGTTCGCGGTTTTCGTCGAAACCGTACACTTCCGTCCGTCCCAATGCGTCGGTAACGACGGTATGGTCTTTGCGGTAGTCGAACGTCCATTCTTCACCGAGGTTGTTTCTGCTTTTAAGCACTTTGCCGTCGGTGTCGTAACGGTCGTATTCGTAGCGGGACACCAGTCCGTCGGGCTGGCTGTGTTCGACCATGATGTGGTTGCGGTAGGCGAAACCGCGCAGTTTTTTGCCGTCGCGTCCGTAAACGGCGGTCAAATCGCCGTAGCCGTCGTAGTCGTAGCGCACCAGTTCCTTGCCGTTGAAGGTGACGGAGGTGAGGCGGTTGACGTAGAAACGTTCGTCTTCGGAAACGAAGACGTCCCGTTCTCCGGCCGGGTCGAAGTCGGGATCATTGTCGTGCAGACGGATGGAGGAGAATGCGGGTTGGAAGTGTCGGCCGCTGCCGTCGTAAATGCTGTGCGGCAGCCCGTTATCATCGTAGCAGAGGCGAATATGGCGGCCGTTGCGGTCGAGTTGTGCGACCAGTTGGAAAATGCCGCAGCCGGAATCAACTTCGGCAAACAGCAGCCGGGCACCGCCGTCGGGGGAGGCGATTTGGTAGAGGTCGTCTGAAAGTTGGTTTTCAGACAACCTCTATGTTAACTGCTAATGAGACTGTTAAAGAACAAATAGTTCAGACGACCTCAAAGAAGATAGTGAGGTCGTCTGCAAAACAGAAATCGCGTGCATACATACCGCGCACACATAACATCAGAATTGAAGGTTTGTGTGGGGCTACGGCTTGCTTTGAATGTGTAGGCTGCTTTTGAACCGTTTTGGGGCTTTGAAAGCAGCCTGCACTTTTGCAGGTAGCCGATGAGGCTACGTGGGCAGCAAGTGCCCGCCCTACGTCAGGATTGGAGGTTTTGTGCGGGCTACGGCTTACTAGACAAATAATCAAACTAAAACAAACTCTGAATTTTCATCATTAATATAATCTATTTTGGTGTAAAAAATTAAATCCCTAACCCCTGCAGAAATTAACCTATCCTTTAAATTATCATTTACTACAATTTGCGCAAATTTCTCTTTACTTTTAGCTATTGAAACATCCCAATCAAAACTTTCTTTAAATTTTTGTATTGAAAATTGATACTCCTCCTCATCATCCCATTCATCTTTTTCATAAATACTATTATTTAAATCCGTGGTGTTTTCATGATTGGTAATATGAACAACATAAAAACCATCTAACACCTTCTGGTTTTTAATATTTACAGGGAAAAACTGTACAAAACCAGCCTCTTGTTCTGGTTTAAGAATTTCTTTTACTTTCTGGCTGACAATTAATGGGCCTACTGTAAATAAAAAATCATACCTGTCTAAAGAATAGCTTTTATTAGGATTCAACTCATAGATCAATTGTACGCCCTGAGAGATTTTTCCTTCGTTATCTAACAACTGATAATTAACAGAGTTCCAGTTAAATTTCAAAAATTTTTGTTCTGACTTTGGATAAATTGCAAAAATCATTTTCAACTCCTATATAGCGTTGTTTAATTTAATTTTTCCTGACAATAGCAACCCTCTATACTTGTCCATAATGCTTTCCACATGCATTTTCTTGATATGAGAAGGGCATTTCATTTGACTAACCTTATCCAATTCCCTTCTAATTCTATTCTCGTAATCCATTTGATGCATCCCTCTATGAATAGTTCTCCCCTCTGGATTATTAGAAGAATGTGTTGGCAATTGAACAATATTTCGATAATTATTCAAGTCAATTTTTGCATCTATAATAGCGGGATGCTCTAAGAAATTGGTTAAAGGTATTATATGATGTCGTTGATGTCCAGATATTACTGGCATCTGTGCATAATCCCCCTGAGGTTTTTGCCTTTTTGCTCCTAATACATCGACCCATGCCTGTACATTAGGAGCAAACCAATAAAGGTTATCTCCACCCAACAACCCAATCGGATCCTGATTCACAAACCGCCCCGCCTCAGGCTCGTAATAGCGCATCAGATTGTAATGCAGCCCCGTCTCTTCATCGAAGTATTGGTTTTGAAGTCGGAACGGTTGATGTGCATTCCGATAGACGCATTCATCCTTTTTCAGACGACCCCAGGCGGTGTATTCGCCGTACCATAAGAGATTGCCGTGGATGTCGGTCATCTCGCGCGGGATGCCGACATTCTTCGCCGAGGTTGTTGCTGCTCTTGAGCACTTTGCCGTCGGTGTCGTAACGGTCGTATTCGTAGCGGGACACCAGTCCGTCGGGCTGACTGTGTTCGACCATGATGTGGTTGCGGTAGGTGAAACCGCGCAGTTTTTTGCCGTCGCGTCCGTAAACGGCGGTCAAATCGCCGTAGCCGTCGTAGTCGTAGCGTACCAGTTCCTTGCCGTTGAAGGTGACGGAGGTAGGCGGTTGACGTAGAAGAGGTCGTCTGAAAGTCGGTTTTCAGACGACCCCTATTTTAACTGCTAATAAGATTGTTAAAGAACAAATGGTTCAGACGACCTCAAGGAGGATAGTGAAGTCGTCTGAAAAACAGAAACAGCGTGAGTAGCGTATATCCTACGTCGGGACTGAAGTTTTTGCTAGACTACGGCTTGCTATTCGTATTTTATATACCACCTTTTAGCATCATCTCCTGTAACTGGACTGTAAGGTAAATATCCTTCTGCCTCTTTATCTGAAATTTCTTGATCATTCCCTAACAAATCAATTTTTCTTTTCATGCCACTTGGTCCATATTCAAAAAACACATTCTTAATTTCATCAGGGGTAAGTTCAAAATTGTCATAATGACCTAAAATTCTCCATTCGCCCTTTTGTATGTGTTTTTTATTATCCAATGTACTATATACATCCAATATAAATATTTTTCCTAGTTGTTTAGCCTCCATTATTTCTTTCGCTGTAATAGCATTAGGATTTGTATGTTGTATATCATATATCTTACAAGCAAACCAGCCATCCAATTTAGCAATTAAAATACCATAACCATATTTTTCTTCAAGTTCATTAATTTTAAAACAAAGAATATCCCCCACTTTAATAAACCTTAACATTGTACGTGTTTTCTTATCCCACTCCCATAAATTTACTTTATCCATTACACTTTCCTTTCAGTTTTTTAAGTAATTTCTTTCGAAACTTCTTAAAATATTCTTGGCGAGATTCTTTACGAGTTTTGCTATTTATATCAAAAGAATTAATTTTATTCTGTCTATTACTTTGAGAAATTTCTTTTCCTACCTCTCCATGTTTTGTATCGTAATATTCAATTAAGGCTTGTTCATACCCCCTTGCTTGGCCATATGTCAAATTACGATGCAAGGGCTCCATTCTTGTTAAGCCATCTTTGGTCAAACGCCCTGTATCTTGATGTTCAGCAATCCTTCTCGCTGTATCGTTCGTAATACCAATGTAATAAGGCTTATCTGCAATTTTTCCGGTATTTGGATCAACATCAAATAATCCGTAAACATGGTAGCCTGGAGTTTCCTCATGAACCAATCCCAATGGGTCAATCCATATCTGGCTGTTAGGAGCAAACCAATAAAGATTCTCGCCCCCCAACAACCCAATCGGGTCCTGATTCACAAACCGCCCCGCCTCAGGCTCGTAATAGCGCTTCAGGTTGTAATGCAGCCCTGTCTCTTCATCGAAGTACTGGTTTTGCAGTCGGAACGGCTGATGCGCGTTCTTGTAAACCCGCCCGTCCTTTTTCAGACGACCCCAGGCGGTGTATTCGCCGTACCAAAGGAGATTACCGTGGATGTCGGTCATCTCGCGCGGGATGCCGATTTGGTCGGTGTGGAAATAGGCGAGGTATTGTTTGCCGTCTTTGGCGTTGTCAAAGATTTGCGCCAGCGGTTCGTAGCTGTCTTGGTCGGTATAGATATAGGTGTAGCTGCCTTTGTAGGTGTACTCCTGAAGTAATCGCGTTCCGTCCCAGACGAAGTGGGTGCGTTTCGGTTCGGTGCTCGTCCAGGCGAGTTTGTCTTGGCGTTCTTTGGAAAGCCTTCGGCCGAACGGATCGTAGGCGTATGTCCAGATTTCGGTATTGCCTGCGGGCTTTTTGATTTCGGTGCGGACGAGTTGGTTTTCTAAATCGTATTGGTAATATTGGTTTTCGCCGTCGGGCAGCTCGCGGTAGATCAAATTGCCCAATGCGTCGTAGGTGTATTCGATGCCGTTGTATTCTTTGAGGCGGTTGCCGCTGACCGGGTTAGGGTTGGCAGGTGATTTCAGACGACCTTGAGTTTTGGGGTCGTCTGAAATCGGAGCGGTCGCTTTGCCCTCTCCCACGGGAGAGGGAGTAGATGTTGGAATGTCGAGAATGTTGTGGGCGGGGTCGAAGGCGAAGGTTTCGCTGCGGCCGGTTTGGCTGTTGCGGGCTTCTTGAATGCGTCCGATTTTGTCGTAGATGTAATTGAGGACACCGCTTCTTTGGTCGGCGCTTTGAATCAGGTTGCCGGCTTTGTCGTAGGCGTAGCGGCGGTTGACGGCGCCGCCGGCCAGCGGGTTTTGTTTGCCGTGAAGCGTTTGTGTGCCGCTCCGGACGGTACGCTGGCTTTTCAGACGACCCATGGGGTCGTAGTCGTACAGGCTGCTGATGCTGCCCTGCGTCCTTTGGATTTCGCGGTGCAGTTTGTCGCGTTCGATGTCGGTTATGACTTCGCCGTTAAGGCTGATTTGGTGCAGGTGTCCGCTGCCGTAGTACAGGTAATCGATATGGCGGCCGTCGGGCAGGATGGTGCGGATGCGGTTGCCCAACGGGTCGTATCGGTAGCCTACGGTGGCGCTTTGGCCGTTGTGGACGGTGGTTTCGCCGATGAGTCGGTCGAGTTCGTCGTAGGCGAGTTCGACGCTGCTGTGATGGTTGCGGGCTTTGGTCAGGTTGCCGGTAATGGGATCGTATTCGAAACGGGTGCGGCTGATGCCTTCGTCTTTACTTTGTCCGTTGCGGTCGGAGACTTTGCGGCTTTGTTTTTCGATCAGTTGGCCGAGGATGTTGCGTTTGAACCGGTGGATGTGCCAAGTCTCGGGACGGTCTTTCAGACGACCTTGATCGGTGCTTTGGCCGTATTCGGTCTGTTGGACCAGTTGTCCGGCGGCATCGTAGCCGTAGGCGGTGATTTTGCCGTCCCAGCCGGTTTCTTGGATCAGGTTGTCGGTCGGGTCGTAATCGAGACGGTAGGTTTCGCCGTTTTCGTTGGTGAGGACGGTCAGACGGCGGGCTTTGTCGTAGGCGTAGGCGAAGGTATGGCCCAGCGCGTTGGTGCGTTTGAGCGGCAGTCCATCCACTGCGAGTTCGTAGGCGGTTTTGGCACCGAGTCCGTCGATGTGGGCGGTCAGACGGTTGAGGCGGTCGTATTCGAAGGTTTCGTGACTGCCGTCGGGATAGTCGGTACGGACGGGGTTGCCCGCTGCGTCGTAGTGGTGGCGGGTGGTATGGCCCAGCGCATCGGTAACGGTTTCGAGATCGCCGTATTCGGTGTAACCGAAACGGGTGGTTTCGCCGGTACAGTCGGTAAAGCAGACGAGCTGGTCGAGGGTGTCGTAGTGTAGGTGTCGGGTTTTGCCTAAGGCGTCGGTAATGGTTTCGGGCAGCCATTGGGCGTTGTAGCCGTAGCGGGTAATGTAACCGGCGGGGTCGGTGATGCTGATGAGGTTGCCGCGTTCGTCGTAATCGTAGGCGGTAATCCTGCCTGCGGGATCGTTGACGGCAACCGGCAGGTTGAGGGTTTCGTGGTAGTCGATTTGGGTGCTGCTGCCGTCCGGCGCGGTGATGGCGATGACGTTGCCTTCGGTATCGTAGAGATAGCGGGTTTCGCGTCCGAGGGGGTCGCGTTCTACGGTAATGCGGCCGTAGCTGTCACGTTCGCTGTCGCTGCGCTGTCCGTCGGCGTCGATGCGGTAGATAAGTTCGCGGTTTTCGTCGAAACCGTACACTTCCGTCCGCCCCAATGCGTCGGTAACGACGGTATGGTCTTTGCGGTAGTCGAACGTCCATTCTTCGCCGAGGTTGTTGCTGCTTTTAAGCACTTTGCCGTCGGTGTCGTAACGGTCGTATTCGTAGCGGGACACCAGTCCGTCGGGCTGGCTGTGTTCGACCATGATGTGGTTACGGTAGGCGAAACCGCGCAGTTTTTTGCCGTCGCGTCCGTAAACGGCGGTCAAATCGCCGTAGCCGTCGTAGTCGTAGCGCACCAGTTCCTTGCCGTTGAAGGTAACGGAGGTGAGGCGGTTGACGTAGAAACGTTCGTCTTCGGAAACGAAGACGTCCCGCTCTCCAGCCGGGTCGAAGTCGGGATCGTTGTCGTTCAGTTGGATGGAGGAGAATACGGGTTGGAAGTGTCGGCCGCTGCCGTCGTAAATGCTGTGCGGCAGTCCGTTGTCGTCGTAGCAGAGGCGGATATGGCGGCCGTTGCGGTCGAGTTGGGCGACCAGTTGGTAAATGCCGCAACCGGAATCGACTTCGGCAAACAGCAGCCGTGCGCCGCCGTCGGGGGAGGCGATTTGGTAGAGGTCGTCTGAAATCTGTGAAAAGAAGATTTGTTCGTAAGGATCGAAATAGGCGTCATCCAGACCGTAGGGATCTTCTTCGGCGGAAGCAGGTCTTGGTGCGGCCTCTTCTTCATATAAATCGTCCTCATCGTCGTCGGCTGCGGAATAAGGCTCGTCCGCTTCGTCGCTGATATCCGGCAACGAAATTTCCCTGCCCTGCTCATCAATATAAAGGAAACCGTCGGCAGTACGGACAAGATGCATGGAGAACGGCAGCGACCAACCTTGTCCCAACCAGCCGTTGCCTATTTGGTCGGAATAGTAGCTGCGCTGCCAAACAAGGGGAAGCGGGGAATCGAAGGCAAAGTCGGTCTCGGTATCGTCAAATAGGACTTTGATACCGAGCACTGCGTTTACGGGGTTACCAACATTTGTGGCAGCAGCTACCTTACAAGGAATACAGTGACCATGACCCGAGGTAACCACCCCGCCATCGAAGCCCATGCCCATGCCGCCGCTAAAACCACTGACCATTTTACGGGAAGGCGGTTTGGGGCTCGGCTGACCGGGTATCATGGACGCAAGGGAAACCAGTTCGGATATGGCATCAACTGCATCGGCTGCAGCAGAATCAGGCGCAACTATGGAAAGGGCAGTGGAAGCAACATCGGCAACCATCTCTATCACATCAACCGGTCCGGCTGCATTGGTCAGCGGCTCGGGTGGATTGGCAGAGCCTTGAGACACCATGGCTGGTGCGGCTGGTTTGGGGATGAGAATACCGAAAGTATTACCGAAAGAGGCCATGGGTTTACTCTCTCCGTCGAGATTCTTTTATTTTTGAAATGAAAAACTGGAATATTTGAGAAACTTGAGAAACTAAGTCAAAATAATTATGACTGTTTTAGAATGGCATTGCAACAAAATTATAACAAATAACAAACTGTAAATACATTGTATCTTAAGACACTAAAATAACAATAAATGTTCCGTAAATATACTAATATCATAAAAGATTTACCTTACTTATTCTTTTAACAGATAAAAAAATATATTAATACATAAACCAAAATTATGGTAAAGTATATATACGGCAGCCATATTGGATATGTTTGAGGCAAAGGCATAATCAATACCTTAAGTAACTTTATCTTTTGTTAATTTTACATTATGTGATTGTTATTTATGCAGCGAATAAACACCTACTTTTTCGGAAAATTAAATCAATCTCGTGATTTTATTGTTTCTGAAAATCTCCAAGCTAACGATAAAAATTTTTGGGATGGATGGTTTGGTCGTTGCACCAACCAAGATAAGCTAATTCCATTTACCCGAAAGGCGCTTTTCGCATCTCGTATTTGGCTGTTTTGCGTTAAACTGCCTGCGAACATAACCTATACAGGTATAACAGCCCTTAGTTCGGACCAAACAGGTCGGCAATATCCTTTTGTATTATTTCAAAAGCCTTACACCCCTTCCGAACAGTTAAAATCTATTAATTTTTTTTACAAAAATATAGATTTTTTTAACCAAACATTGACTAATGGCAAATGTGTTTTAAAAGATTGCTTAGATACAATTCACAAACCTACCAATCCACTATCTGAATCTTTCCTCATTTTTTTATCCAAAACAGATAACATCGGTAGCTTTTGGATGGAATGCGAAAGTGGTAACTATATAGAAAGAGACGGAGAGCCAACGTGCTCTCTGTTTAATAAAATATTTGGATTATAAGTAGATGAGTACATTTCCCCTATGGGCTGAACCAATTTCCGCCGACACCCCTGAAGGGGTAAATATTGAATACGATAGCCGCTTTTTAGAGCTTCAAAGCGCTGCCGAAGGGAAACCGGAAAGACAATATGGCGATACCATCATCCCTGCTGAAGAGCCTGATTGGGCAACAGTAGAGAAGCTATGCAATCAACTGCTGGCTGAATCAAAAGACCTCCATGTTTTAGCCTATTACACACAGGCTCTTACCGCAAAACACGGGCTGGTTGGCTTTTGCGCCGGCTGCGAAGCCATCAAAACCAATGTGGATTTATATTGGAAATCCCTATATCCCAAACTCGAAGATGAGGACGGCGAACCCGACCCGTTTTATCGAATCAATGCATTAAGTGCATTCACGACACTTGATGGCATCGCCAAAGAAGTATTTTCAGCCAAGTTATTAGTAAACGGTCTGACCCAACAGCCCATTACCGTTAAAGAAGCAGTTTCTGTCTTGCAAGGCAATGACCCTCAAAGTTATCCGGGCGGCAAAGAACGTTTGATGCTCGATATCAGGGTAAGTGCCGATACCGGCAAACCGGAATTGATTGCCTTGATCCAAGCATTAGATTATCTGAAAGATATTCAAAACACCTTCTCAACGCAGCTGCAAGACGAACATTCGCTTAATTTCGAGGTGATTCAAAAACCGCTTACCCTGATCCACAAAGCCATCAATTACAACGATGGTAGCACGCCGCAGCTGCAACATGCTGAACAAACAGAACAACCCGCTGAAACGCCCGTTTCGACCGCTGCCCAAGAGCAATCAACCCTGCAAGAAGCGGATGCTTGGCGTCGTCTGAATATCAAAAATCGGGCTGATGTCGATTTGGCTTTGGAAAAAATCTGCATCTACTTTGAAACGCTGGAACCCAGCCACCCTGCCCCACTATTTATCCGTAGGGTACAGCGGCAAATGAATATGAACTTCTACGACATCATGAAAGATATCAGTCCTGAAAGCATTGCCAACCTGGAAGTTTTGATCGGGAAGCAGGACGAAGAAACGGGAACTTCCAACGAATAAGGTAGTCTATCCGCAATATTAAAGTTCGTTTCAATAAACAACTTTTATCATTTAAAGGTCATTGAATATGTCACGAAACAAATCATCCGGACAAAAATTTATTGCTCGTAACCGGGCGCCTCGCGTACAGATTGAGTACGATGTAGAACTTTACGGTTCTGAGAAAAAAATTGAGCTTCCATTCGTTATGGGTGTGATGGCAGATTTGGTCGGTAAACCCGTAGAACCGCTACCTGAATTGGCTGAACGCAAATTTCTGGAAATTGACGTAGATAATTTCGATGAGCGCATGAAAGCCCTCAAACCCCGTGTGGCATTCAATGTAAAAAATACGCTTACTGGTGAAGGCAATCTGAATGTAGAGCTTGAATTGGAAAGCATGGATGATTTCTCCCCGGCAGCAATCGCCAAAAAAGTAGGTCCTTTAAATGAACTCCTACAAGCGCGCACAGAGCTTGCCAACCTGCTTTCATATATGGATGGTAAGAGTGGTGCTGAAGAATTAATCGGAAAAGTCTTGGGAGACAGCGAGCTGCTGAAAAGCCTTGCAGCTGCGCCTAAAGCGACTACCAAAGACGAGCAGTAATTTCAGATGAAATCAATAAAGTGAGCGTGAATCATGACTGAAAAGCAATTAGATATCCAAGGGGATAGCGGCGCGAAAAGCGTATTTGCCGCAAATGAATTTGAACAGCTGCTGCAAAAAGAATTCAAACCCAAAACCGAAGAAGCTAAAAGCGCTGTAAATAATGCTGTGGCGACACTGGCCCAACAGGCCTTACAAAATGCCATTACTATTTCAGACGACACTTATCAAACCATCGAAGCGATTATTGCAGAGATCGACAGAAAACTTTCCGAACAGATTAATCTGATTCTGCATCATGAAGATTTCCAAAAGTTGGAAGGCGAATGGCGCGGCCTGCATCATTTGGTTACCAACACCGAAACTGATACCTTGTTAAAAATCAAGGTATTGCCCATTTCCAAAAAAGAAGTTGCCCGCAACTTAAAACGCTTCAAAGGCACTGCTTGGGATCAAAGCCCCCTATTCAAACGCATTTATGAAGAAGAATACGGTCAATTTGGTGGCGAGCCTTTCGGCTGTTTGATTGGCGACTACTATTTTGACCACTCTGCACCCGATGTAGAAATGCTCAATAGTCTTGAAAAAATTGCCGCCGCCGCACACTGTCCGTTCATCGCCGGCGCATCCCCCAAACTGATGCAGATGGAATCTTGGCAAGAGTTGGCCAATCCTCGTGATTTGAGCAAAATTTTCCAAAATGCCGAATATGCCCCATGGCGCAGCCTGCGTGATTCCGAAGATTCGCGTTATATCGGTTTGGCTCTGCCACGTTTCTTATCCCGTCTGCCTTACGGTGCCACGACAAATCCTGTCGATGAGTTTGACTTCGAAGAAGAAACTGAAGGCGCGGATCACAACAAATACACATGGGCCAATGCGGCTTATGCAATGGCAGTAAATATTAACCGTTCATTCAAATATTATGGTTGGTGTACCTCAATCCGCGGCGTGGAATCCGGCGGTATCGTTGAAAACCTTCCCTGCCACACATTCCCGACGGATGACGGCGGCGTGGATATGAAATGTCCAACCGAAATCGCCATCAGCGACCGCCGCGAGGCCGAATTGGCAGCATTGGGATTCATGCCGTTGATTCACCGTAAAAATACCGACTTGGCCGCGTTTATTGGTGCTCAATCGCTGCATAAACCGTCTGAATATTATGATCCTGATGCTACCGCTAATGCCCGTTTGTCTGCGCGTCTGCCTTACCTGTTTGCGTGCTGTCGTTTCGCGCACTATCTGAAATGTATCGTACGCGACAAAGTCGGTTCGTTCCGCGAGCGTGAAGACATGGAACGTTGGCTAAACGAATGGATTATGAATTATGTAGATGGAGACCCGATTAACTCCACTCAAGAAACAAAAGCCCGTAAACCGTTGGCTGCTGCTGAAGTGGTTGTGGAAGAAGTTGAAGACAATCCCGGATATTACACTTCCAAATTCTTCCTACGTCCGCACTACCAACTCGAAGGCCTTACCGTTTCGTTGCGTTTAGTTTCCAAACTTCCTTCGGCTAAACAGGAATAGTCGGGTTTGGTTTATTTAAGTGGGCATGTTCATGCCCTGTTGTTGAATCCCTTAATTTTTTAACCTTTTAACAAGGAGAGTAAAAACATGGCTATTGATATGTTCATGAAAGTTGAAGGTGTTAACGGCGAATCAAAAGATTCCAACCACAAAGACTGGACCAACATCGAAAGTTTTGACTGGGGTGCCGAGCAACCCGGTTCGATGACCAGCGGTGGTGGCGGTGGTGCCGGTAAAGTCAATTTCAATGACTTGACCGTAGTTGCCGCTATTGACAAAGCCGCTCCAACCATTCTGAAAAACTGTGCTACCGGCCAACACTTGAGCAAAGTAGAAATTTCCGTATGCAAAGCCGGTGGCGAACAGATCGAATATTCGCGCACTACTTTGGAAGATGTCTTGGTAACCGGCGTGAAATTCATCGGTGTACAAGACAACGATGCGCTGAAAATGCGTTATTCATTCCAAGCTGCCAAAGTGAAAAACCAATATTGGGAACAAACCGATAAAGGTTCTAAAGGCGCTGAAGTTCAAATGGCCTTCAACATCAAAGAAAACAAATCCGCATAACCACTATGCGCATTTAACTGCAGAAGCCTGGCTTAAAAGGCGTTTTAAGTCAGGCTTTATTACAATAAATTTACTTTTCAGACGACCTCTGTCTTCCTGAAAAGTTAATCGGGTTTCAACTATTACACACTTTATACAAATAAATAAGGAGTTGCTGGGATGGATTTGAAGACTAAATTAACGGACATGATTGAGCTTGTACGTTCAAATCCTGACAATCAGGAACACCGTTTGGCATTGATTCAATACCTCTGTCTGAGTGCCAAATGGGAACAGGCTTTAAAGCAAATCGGGCAATATCAAAAACTGTTTCCCGATACTCAAAAGCCTCTGATGCTCTACCTTATTGAAAACATTTCTGCCGAAATGCGTCGTCAAGCAGTCTTGGAAACACAGCAAAAACCCAAAACTCTGGAACAGCACGCAAGTAAACTCGATATTCTTCAAAAACAACTCTCTTTAGTCGCTCATGTTGCAGAGAAAAAAAGCTCTGCCCTTACTGCCGACTATGAAGCCTTATCCGACTGTATCGATGGCACACCAGCGCACATCACTTATCTTCTAGCAGATAAATCAGTTGCTGAAACCGACAGCAACTGGATTATGGACGGCGACGTGCGTACTGCTTTTGTTTATGAATTCTTCTATCAAGGCCACTACTATTGGCAAACTTGGGACTCTATTGAAAGTATAGCTTTTAAAGCACCAAGCTCGTTGCTCGACATCATCTGGAGGTCGTCTGAAATCAAATTTACCGACGGCGAATGCATTCAATGTACCAGCCCCGCCCGCTATGCCGTTTTACCGGACGCAGAAACCGAATGGTCGGATATGCTGATGAACTGTTCGCAAACAGACTGGATAGAAGTAGCCGAACAGCTCTTTACAGGCATGGGTCAAAAAACCCTGTATACCGACAGCCATGATTTTGGTCTCTTAGATATTCGTAATATCAAATTCGGACAACAGCGTTAAACCTTACCCATCCTCCGACTACCGCAATCCATCATGTCGCAATTCAGAAACCAACTGCTGCCTTCTTTGTTTGACAGACTGACAGATGAAGAACCGCGCAAGAAAAAAGAAGCACGCCCAGATCAGGTCATCAATCTTGATCAATATCGGCAGGCTGTTCTGCGCGATATTCTTTACTTACTGAATACCTGCAACATGCAAGCGGAAAGTATGGAGAAAGATCTGCCTGTCAATGTACGCTCTTCCACACTCAATTACGGCATACCGCCCCTGTCGGGAGTGAATTTCTCCGACATAGAATGGCAGGACGTAGAACAAAACATCAAACAAGCCATCATCGACTTCGAACCACGTCTCGAAAGCAAAACCCTGCAAGTTATCGTAAATACCGTAGACGATGATGACGATGCTTTACACAACAAACTTATTATTGAAGTCAAAGGTTACCTGAAACTCAATCCTTATCCCAAAGAGTTCCTGCTACGAACCAGTATGGATGTTGAGACCGGGTTGTTTGACTTGTTAGATGGGGGAAATAGGTCTTGAATAACAAGTTATTGTCTTACTACAATAAAGAACTGACCTTCCTGAAGGAAATGGGCAGGGAATTTGCACAGCAATACCCCAAAATCGCCTCCCGCTTGGCACTGGATACAACCGACATCCCCGACCCTTATGTCGAAAGGCTATTGGAAGGTGTAAGCTTTCTCACTGCCCGCACCCAACTCAAGCTGGATGCGGAATATCCCCGTTTCGTACAAAGAATCTTGGAAGTCGTTTACCCTGACTTCATCAATCAGAAACCGGCAGCAGCTATTGTCAATTTGGAACCTACCGGTCAATACAACGCCGACGTTATCAATCTGCTTGAACGTGGCAGAGTATTGCGCTCATTACCTATCGATGAATTCAAGGTAAGTTGTCCGTTTTCTGTAACTAAAACTACTGAAATCCTGCCTTTACACATAGAAAAAGCCAAATATACCGATTCGCTCGGCTATTTACCAAGCACGCTTCCTGCGCTCAAGGCATCTGCTAGGAAAAAAGTGCAATCTGCCTTGCGTTTGGACTTCTCACTCAGCGTACCTGGCGCATGTTCGGAAATGTTGCCGGATGAATTGTCTGTGTTTTTAGGTACGGAACTTTCTAAGTCATCTGCACTGCTGTTTTTACTGGCCTCAGAATGCGTAGGCGTCGTTTGCCACAGTTATGAGAACCCCAAACAATGGTATTACCCGTTGTCCTCCAAACCGGAACATCGGGGATTTCGGGAAGATGAAGCCTTATCGTTTAATTTGGACAAATCCGTCAGTGCATTCCGAATTATGCAGGAATACGCGCGTCTGCCGGAAAAATTCCTGTTTATCGCTCAAAAAGATATCAAACAGGCTGTCCGTCAGGCTGAGAATGACGGACATTTACCCAAAGTACCCGAACATTTGGAAGAAATCGTAAACGATAAGGGCGTCAATAAAAAAATCATTACTTACCGCAAACGCTATTTCAGTCTTTCATTTTTATTCAGCAACAAAATACCTGAATTGACAGAACTGATCGGCGTAGAGGATTTTTCTGTCAATGCGGTGCCGGTGGTGAATCTATTCAGAAAAAAAAGCTCCCGCTTTCCTGTAAATATCCAAGATCAGGAACACCACGTCATCATCGACCGTACGCAGCCTTTGAATTATGAAGTCTACGCCATCGAACAAGTAAAAGGTTTTGACACCAACAACCGTCAAACCGTTGCATTTTCGCCGATGTACAAAGCGCCGGATATGGGACTCTTCCCCGAAGTCCAAACTCAGCATGCTTATTTTTCAGCACGGCGTGCAGACAGAGTTCCATCGAAAAATTCTGTCAAAAATGGCTTCCGTTCTTCCTACTTGGGCAGCGAAGTGTTTTTGTCTCTGGCAGACAATCGGGATTACGCTTTCAATTCCGGCATACAACATCTTTCCGTAGATGCTTGGTGTACCAGCAGGGATTTACCGCTGATGATGCCGCGTGACGGAGAGTCCGATTTCCTGATTGAAGGTTTCCTGCCGGTTAACTCTATTAAGCTGATTTCTAAATTGACACGTCCTCAAGCTGCTGTGAGTGAGGATCGGACACTTTGGTCGTTTTTAAACCAATTAAGTTTGAACTATCTGTCATTATTAAACATCGATCAGGAAGATGCACCCGTCACCTTAAAAGAGCTTTTAATGGTGTTTGTCTCTTCTGAAAATGATTTGCTGAAAAAACAGATTGAATCGATCACACGTATTGAGACTTCCATTGTGAACAAGGTAGTCCGTCATTATGGAGTCGCAGCTCCTGTTCGAGGCATCAAAATCACGGTTACACTGGATGAAGCGCAATTGGGCGGTATCCATCCCTTCCTGTTCGGCTCGGTTTTGAACCATTACTTCCAGCGTTTGGTGTCGATTAACTCATTCATACAGCTTCAAATTGACACGCTCCAACAAGGACATATGGCTACTTGGCCGACTGCTGTTGGAGAGAGGGTAATCGTATGAGTCCGGTTAACGCTCAAACAGATTTTGGCGACACATTGGACGATACATGGGACGAAAAACTGACTGGCTTTTTAAACAAAGTCGCCTCCCAGCCCTATAAATACGATTATTTTTCACTCTTGCGCCAGCTTGAGTCCGTCAAATTTGTTACCGGCGGGAAATTATTGGGCAAAGCCGTCAGCCCGAAAATGGAAAAAATAAGGATTCGCCAAGAGCCATCACTTATTTTTGCTCCTCGCAATATCCAATCGGTTGCCTTATCGCCGCGTTATGTGGAAATTTCTATCAACGGATTTGGTTTGTTCGGCCCATCCGGCCCCCTGCCCTTACATTTGACTGAATATGCCTATGAGCGTCAACACCAGCACGGCGACCAAGCATGGACCGGTTTTGCCAATATGTTGCAACACCGTTTGGCTGTCCTGTTCTATCGGGCATGGGCCAACGCTCAGAGCATTATTTCTTTAGATAAAAATGCTGAAGACCGTTTTGGGAAATATATCGCCAGCTTTAATGGGCTGGATACACCGGCCATACATAACAAAGGCTTAATCCACGAATTTGCCAAGCGTTATTTTGCCGGTCTGCTGATGAAGCAAAGCCGTTCGGCAGCCAATCTTCAGCAATTACTCAACCGTTATTTCAAAGTCCCCGTTACCATTCAAACCAATGTTGGGTATTGGGTTGAGGTTGCGGAAGAAAAAACGCAAATCGGCATCATGGGTAACTATACGCTGGGAGATGGCCTGCTGCTGGGCGACAAGCTTTACGATGTTCAAAGCAAATTCCGCATTATCATCGGTCCGCTTACGCTACCCGCTTACCGATCATTCTTCAAAGACGGTATCAATACCGCCCGCCTACGGGAATGGGTAAGGCTGTTTGCCGCAGATGAATATGAATGGGATATACAGCCTGTTTTAATGCAAAAAGAAGTACCGCTCATGGACTTAGGCGGACAAACACAACTCGGCTTAACAACTTGGCTGGGGAATGTTTCCCGTGATGCCGAAGACTTGATCGTCAGCAACCATTAAACAGCTTTTTCAGACGACCCCTTTGTCGGGAAAAGCTTCTTTCAAAATATTTTTAGACATACTTGGAATAACTTAATTTAAGGACACATCATGTCAAACATCAGCCGCAGCGTATTATTTGGCAAGTTGAATACCACCTTGTATAAAACTCTGGAAAATGCCTACACCTTCTGCCGTCTTCGTGAAAACAGCTACGTTGAGTTGGTTCACTGGCTTCATTCTCTTCTACAAACCGAGAAAACCGACATCTTCTGTCTGATCAACAGTTTTAATTTAGACGAAGCAAGAGTCCGCAAAGATGTATTGACAGCTGTTGAAAAACTTCCTGCCGGCTCGACTGCCGTCATCGATTTTTCCGAACATATCCAAACCCTTGTCGAGCAAACTTGGACATACAGCTCGCTCAAATTCGGTACCGACAAAATCCGTACTGCTCATATTTTCTACACCATTCTGGAAAATAAAACTTTGCAGAGTATTGTGGCCAATATTTCATCCGAGTTTCTCAAAATCAAACCTGAAACATTGGCAAACAATATCATCGCTATTACTGCAAACTCTGAAGAAAATCTTGATGTTACCCAAAACGCCTTATCTTCGGAGCCTAACGCTACCCACAAAGAAAGTGCATTGGCCAAATACGGCAGCAATCTCACTGAAAAAGCCAAAAATGGCGAAATAGATCCCTTGACAGGTCGCGATGCCGAAATCAGGCAAATGGTTGACATCCTGATGCGCCGCCGCCAAAACAATCCAATTCTCACAGGTGAGGCCGGTGTCGGTAAGACAGCCGTCGTCGAAGCACTGGCATTGCGTTTGGCGGCCGGAGATGTTCCCCCCGGATTGAAAGACGTTCAATTAATTTTGCTGGATATCGGTTTGCTTAAAGCCGGTGCCAGCGTCAGTGGAGAATTTGAATCACGCCTTAGAGCGGTTATGGACGAAGTGGAATCCAGCCCGACCCCAATTGTGCTCTTTATCGACGAAATCCATACCTTAATTGGCGCCGGCGGTGCAGCCGGTACGGGCGATGCAGCCAACCTGCTCAAACCTGCGCTCGCCCGAGGCAAACTGCGTACTATCGGTGCGACAACATGGGCAGAGTACAAAAAATACTTCGAGAAAGACCCTGCCCTGACCCGCCGTTTCCAAGTGGTGCAAGTGGATGAGCCCGACGAAAACAAAGCCATCAACATGCTTAGAGCATTAAACGCTTCTTTGGAAAAACACCATAATGTGATTATTCTCGATGAAGCAATTCAGGCAGCCGTAAAACTTTCCCATCGCTACATACCTGCACGCCAACTTCCCGATAAAGCTGTCGGTTTGATTGATACCGCTTGCGCGCGTGTTGCAGTCAGCCAGCATGCTGTTCCCGGCCGTATTGAATTTTTGCGGAAGAAATCCGAGGCATTAAAACTTGAACAAGCAAATTTGGAACGTGAGAAAAAACTCAGTTTCGATTCTGAAACACGGATAACCAATATCGGCAAAGAATTAACTGAAGTCGAAGGTCGTCTGAAAAAATTAGAAGACAGATGGAAATCTGAAGCAGACTTGGTTACTGAGCTGTTAGAGGTACGTGAACAAATCATGCAAGCGGAAGAAGGAACAGCTGAGAAAGAAACCAAGCAGCTGCATACCCGCCAAAAAGAGTTGGTTAACAAACTGAAAAAACTGCAAGGCATCCAACCGCTGGTTATGCCCTTAGTGGACAGCCGCACCGTTGCTGACGTTGTAGCTGACTGGACAGGTATTCCCGTCGGCAAAATGATGAAAGATGAAGTTGAGGCAGTCTTGCAACTTGCCGATACTTTAAACAAACGCATCATTGGCCAACGTCACGGCTTGGATGCAATCGCCCGTCGTATCCAAACATCACGTGCGAATCTGGATAACCCCAACAAACCTATCGGTGTTTTCATGTTGGCAGGCCCTTCAGGCGTGGGTAAAACCGAAACAGCATTGGCTCTAGCCGATACATTGTACGGCGGTGAACAAAACGTAATTACCATCAATATGAGCGAATATCAGGAAGCTCATACCGTATCCACCCTGAAAGGCGCGCCTCCGGGCTATGTCGGTTATGGTGAAGGCGGCGTACTGACTGAAGCTGTACGACGTAAACCTTATAGCGTCATCTTGCTTGATGAAGTAGAAAAAGCACATCCGGATGTGCATGAAATCTTTTTCCAAGTATTCGACAAAGGCTGGATGGAAGATGGTGAAGGCCGTTATATCGATTTCAAAAATACCATCATTATCCTAACTACTAATGTGGGTACGGATTTGATTATGGATATGTGTGATGACCCTGAAATGCTGCCTACTCCGGAAGGTTTAAACAAAGCCTTGCGTACTCCCATGCTGAAAACTTTCCCTGCCGCGCTACTAGGCCGCATGCAAGTGATTCCCTACTATCCGTTATCTGACGATATGCTCTCAAAAATTGTGGAATTGCAATTAGGCCGTATCGTAGACCGAATTAAAGATAACCACGGTATCGACCTTCACTACACGCCAGAAGTGCTCAAGCTGATTACTTCGCGCTGCACAGAAGTTGAGTCAGGTGGCCGCATGATTGATGCGATTCTGACCAATACAGTTTTACCGCAAATCAGTCGTGAACTGCTTACTTGTGCAACTCAAGGCAAACAAGTTTTAAGTGTAAATATTGATGTAAGTAACCATGACTTTACTTATCAATATAAATATAAACCTCGCAAGAAAAATACTTTATAATTTTAGAAAATATTAAAAAAATTTAGTCTTTCTAATTAATTATAACGAACCTATTTATTTCTCCAGTAGTCATATATTGCATGACTGATTGAAGTATTTGTTGTCAGACGTAATCAATACTGATGGACTTGAAGGCAATTAAGATGCATAAACAACTAATAAAATATATATCGTTCTTAATGATATCTTTAATGGTAAGCTCATGTGCTTCCGATCATAAACCGCCTAAAGAATCTGATGAGAGCGGAGAAAAAATTGATGTACAAATCATAGTTTCCCCTGATGCGAATCCTAATATAGTTGGCCAACCTTCTCCCATCAGATTGGATTTATATCAGTTGTCTTCTGACGGGGAGTTCAAAAAATCAAACTATTTTGAACTTACTAACAACGCCAAAGAAAATTTAGGTGATAAATTAATTCAGCAAAACCAATTCATGCTGCATCCTGATACGGTTACCATATTGCCGATCAAAATGGATTCCCACCTGAAATATCTGGGTGTAGTCGCAAGTTATCGAGATTTGGATAACAGTCAATGGCAATTGGTATTATTGAAGCAGAAGAAACGATGGTATCAATTTGGTAAACATTATTTCTATGTAAACGTTGGCAAAAATAAATTAACCCAATTATCAAAGTCAGAAATGAAGGACATGTTAAAGGAATATAAAGAGCGGCACCCTGACGATAAAAAAATTAAAGAAAATGGAAAAGCGCGCAAATACGGCAGCGACCTTAGTAAAGGTGTTTTCCGTGAAGAAAAATAATAACTAAAAGATTAAGGATAAAGGCATGGCAATAGAAGCAAAAGTAGTTTGGTCGGAGGGTATCTTTATTACCCCCCAGCATTTCCAGCAATTTGAACGTTATCTTGAATCCGGCCTACGCCAATTAGCCGTTTCTCAAGAGGGGCATTTTTGGGGATTCTCTTCGCTGGTGTTAAATTCAGACGGCCTCAAACGAGGGGTAATCGGTATTAATGAAGCAGAAGGTGTTTTTCCTGATGGTTCTGTATTTTTGTTCTCTCAAAAACAACTCGAAAATTTGAGTCTAAAAGTTCCTGCAAATATTAAAGACACCAAAATCTGCCTAGCTGTTACTCTGCCTTCTTCTGTAAATAATGAGATTTATTTTCCCAATCAGGATTCTTCAGACTCATGTCGCTACAAAGCTTTTAATAAAACTCTAGCAGACACTACAAATACTGAATTAGATGGTCGTCAAGTAACACTGGCAGATCTTAACCCGATGTTAGTCTTAGAAAACGACTTAACCAGCGGACAAACTGCCCTGCCCATTGCTCTGATCCGTTCCAGCTCTGCGGATTTTGAAATCATTTTAGACGAATCATATATCCCGCCTTGCCTCGGAAGTCAAAAGCAACAACACCTAAAAGCCTATATTTCAGAGATTTATGGTTTATTGATGCAAAAAAGCAATAGCTTGGCTAATGCTGTGAACGATCCTAATACCGGTGGCTCTGTTGAAGTTATGGACTTCATGATGCTTCAAACCATTAATCGATATCTCGCATATTTACATCATGAAAATGAAGGCGCCCGACAAACGCACCCTGAACAATTATTCATTAATTTATCCAAACTATGTGCTGATTTAATGACCTTCCTGCCTTCTCGCAAAGTAGGCGATATCCCTGTCTATGAGCATAATGACCTAGCCTCATGCTTTAGCAACTTATTTTTCAATCTGCGTAAATCATTATCCATCGTTCTTGAACAACGCGCGATTAGGATTCCGCTGGATATGCGTGATGAAGCCACTCGTGTTGCTCAAACGCCAGATCAAAGCCTACTGGATAAAGCTTCATTTGTTCTTGCTATCAAAGCTGATATGCCAAACGAAGCATTACGTCAAAAAATTCCAAGCGTCGTGAAAATAGGTACTGTAGAAAAAGTAAAAGAATTGGTTGCTTACCACCTGCCCGGAATCAGAGTGCACGCTTTATCTGTGGCGCCAAGAGAATTGCCATACCACAGCGGTTATGTCTATTTTGAATTGGACAAAAAGCACGAGCTGTGGGACATGTTTGATACTTCATCAGGCATGGCCTTCCATTTAGCCGGTAATTTTCCGAATTTAGATGTTGAATTTTGGGCAATCAAGTCTTTAAGTTAATTTGGTTCAATTTGGAATTTCATTATGGATAACCAGAATAATGCTGCACACAGCATCGTAAGTATTTATAACCCTTTGATTGAGGCAGCCAAACCGGTTTTTATCTTAGTCAATGCGATGCAGCAAACTACCAGTCAATTGTCTACCGACAGTTTGATCAACAAATTTTCTATACTAATCAATAATTTTGAAGAAAATGCTGAAAAAAACGGAGCAAGGTACGACGCTATCCAAGCTGCAAAGTACTGCCTATGTACATTCGTAGATGAATTAGCTGTTCGTGCGGGTTGGGCAGATGAAACTTGGTCCAAAAACAGCCTGTTAGTCTCTTTCTATGACGAAACATGGGGCGGAGAGCGTTTTTTTGAGATTATTCAAAATCTGAAGCAGGATCCGAATAAAAATATTGATTTATTAGAGTTCATGTACTTATGTTTGCAATTTGGCTACAAAGGCAAATATCAAGTATTAAACAGTGGTGAACTCGAAATCGACAAGATTAAGAGAGATTTGCTTGCCTTAATTCACAGCAAACGGCCGGATCAAACTGCTGAGCTTTTCAAACACAATCCAATTATTACCAATACCATCCAACGAAAACAGAGGCTTTCTATTCCTTTATGGGTTGTAGGTGTTTTAGGGGCAGTCGTCTTGGGGGTGGGCTATTTTGCAATGCAATGGTCTTTAGGCGATGACTTTGATGTCGCCAGCACAAAAGTTAACAATCTCAAACTCCCTTCTGTTACGGCTAAACAGCAAGAAACACAAAGTACTGTCCGACTACGTCCTTTATTGGAAAATGAAATTGCTAGAAAGCTAGTCTCTGTAGAAGACTTTCAAGATAGAAGTACAGTCACTATTTTGGGTGACGGTCTCTTTGAGTCTGGTTCTGCACAAATTCAAGACCAATATTACCCTGTCTTGGCAAGAGTCAGCCAAGCTTTGGATAGCGTAGAAGGGCAAATCGTAGTGACCGGATATACTGACAATCAGCCTATTCAGAGCTTGAACTTCCCATCCAACTGGCATCTCTCTCAAGCTCGTGCAGACGCAGTAAAAGAAATTTTATTGAATTACATCAAAAATGGCGGAGCTCGTATTCGTTCTGAAGGACGTGGCTCGACCGATCCTGTTGCGCCAAATGATACTTTGGAAAATAGAGCCAAAAACCGAAGGGTTGAAATCACCCTATTCACAACTGGAACCGGCCCTAAACTGGGTAGCGCAGTGGAAGTAAAAACCAATACTTCAACTACTCAGCCAAGCAGTGATGTGAATACACATCAATAATCTGAAATTGGATTGATACGGAAAAACAAATATGAAAAAAATTCTTTATTTTCTAGGCTCCCGTTCTTTATGGGTAATGCTGGGTATCGCCGGTCTGATTATATTGGTATGGTTTATCGGCCCACTGATTTCCATAGGTGAAATTCGCCCCTTAGAAAGCAAGGTCATTCGCCTTGCTGTGTGCGCCGCCATTATCGGCATTTGGTTGGCTAAAGCTATATTTCGCCAATATCGTGAGTCACGCCGAAACGCTGCCTTACTGAAGGAAATCCGCGCAGCGCAAGAACCCATCTTGAAAAATGCAAGCGATGTTAGCTCAATGAGCCGTCAGTTTGCTGAAATGGATAAAGTACTGAAAAACGCTAAATTTTCCAGATCTAAAAATAGTTTATTGGCAAGATTGGAAGAGGGGCAATATCTTTATCAAATGCCGTGGTACGTTGTTTTAGGTGCTGCCGGTTCTGGTAAAACAACAGCATTAAAACGCTCTGGTCTCAACTTCCCTCTAGAAAGCACTTTAGGAACATCTGTAAGCGGCTTGGCAGGGACGCGCGATTGCGATTGGTTTTTATCCGATGAAATCGTACTTCTCGATACTGCAGGCAGATTGTCTTTACATGACAACCACAGCAATAAGGACTCCAGCGACTGGGAAGAATTTGTATCCCTACTGAAGCGCTACCGTCCCAAACAACCTATCAACGGTGTAGTAGTTACCGTAGGAGTGGACGACCTTTTAGGCGGTAAAACCAATATTACCGAAATTTCTGCAGAACTTCGCAAAAGAATCCACGAAATGCATACCAAATTAGGTATACATTTCCCTGTTTATCTTATGATAACCAAACTGGATTTGCTGCATGGTTTTGACAAATTCTTTGATCATCTGACGGAAGAACAAAGAAACCAATATTTGGGTATTTCTCTTTCTGATACCGAGGGAATGGAAACTCCAATTGCCACTGCTTCCAATGCTTTATCGGAAGTTGTTGATAAATTGCGCTCTTCTATGTTGGGTACCATCCATCAATTGGAATCTTCTGAAGATAAAGCAGCGGCTTTTGCTTTCCCTGAAGAATTTGAACGTCTTAATCAGGCGGTACTTTCTCTATTTAAAGAATTATCTAAATCTTCAAAATTTGAGCAACCTATCTCGTGGAGAGGTGTTTATTTCTCAAGTGGCACCCAAACGGGACAACATTTCAATCCCATATTAGATGGCTTGCAAAACGATTTTCAATTATCGAAAAAATACTTGGATTCGGATCGAACCAAAACTCAAAACAACGAGCGAAGCTTTTTCCTGCACAGGCTGTTCTCTGATGTCATCCTTAGTGAAGCAAACTTGGCGGGAGAAAATAAATCTTGGTTTGTCAAAAAACAAATGCTCTATTGGTTAGGAATTGGAGCTATTGTCACCATAGTCGCCGCCTGCTTAGCCATGATGCTGAACAGTTATTCAAATAATCGCTCATATCTTGAGCAGGTTGGCGATAAAGCAACCAAACTGGGTCAAGAGGCGAAGAAATACACTGAAGCTCCCGACCTGCTTAAAGCAGTAACATTTGCAGAACATGTCAAAGATACGACCAGTAGTAAAGAGATTCCGGATCTCTCTTCCCCTCCCCTCAGCTATCGTATGGGTCTTTACCAAGGCGGGCAAATGGCAGATGTAGGGGAATCTGCCTACCGCAGAATCCTGCAAGACAATGTGATGCCGTTAATCAGTTTTAAATTAGATGAACTTCTGCGTACAACCAGCGGCGCAGACGGCATCAATGGTTACAATGCTTTAAAAGCTTATCTGATGATGTATGACAAAGAACATTTTGATGCCGCTTTTATGCAAAATTGGCTGATGACTAATTTGTCTAAAGCAGAATCTTCAGGTATGAGTGAGCAACAGAAAAAATCTCTTGAGAAAGCTTTAAACCAAATACTCTCCAAACAAAGCATTACTCCCAGCGTACCCTATGATGAAGAATTGGTAGAACGCCGTAGGCAGGAAATTGCCCAAAGAGATATTGCTACCATGGTACTGGAAGATACCATCAACACAGTTGCTCTCTCAGGCAAAGAAGGAATCACACCTGTTTCTTTTTCAAGCATGGGCGGCGTACAAAGCCACTTATTGTTTCGTCGCAAAACTGGCGGAGCTTTAAAAGAACCGATTAACTTCATTTATACCAAAGAGGCTTACATTACCAAGGTCTTACCTACTATGGTCAAGTCGGCAGAACAGTTTTTTAATGAAGACAACTGGGTATTGGGTAGTTATGCATCACAAAGCCAAAGCAAAGCTTCTGTTCTTTCAGATGCTCAAAAGCTTTATTTTGGCAATTACATCAAGGCATGGAATAACTATTTGTCTGATTTGTCATTGGTTACGCCCAAGTCATCTCGAGAAAGTATTCAGATTGCCAAGCTTTTATCAGAGAAAAATTCTCCTTTAGTCAATATTATCAAAGGTATCAGCGACAATACGACGCTTACCATTGATAAAAAGATAACGGATAAAGCAGACAGTAAAATTGCCGACTGGTTGAATAGAGCAGGACTGTCAAAGCTCCTAGATGCTGAAGGAGAGGCTAATGTAAAAAATGAATTGTCTGCTTTAAAACTGGCCACTCCCGTTGATGATGCTTTTGCGGATTTCCATAGTTTAACTGAAACCGCAAATGATCAACCTCCAGCAATTAACAGTGTTACTGAAGCCATTAATGATTTGTACGTTTATTTGGTTGCCGTTAATGTCGCAGTCGAAAAAGGGGTAGATTTGCCTCCTGATGATCCGTTTGTGAAATACAAAGCTGAAGTAAACCGTCTTCCTATGCCCTTCCGCCCAATGTTAGACAGCTTTTCTGAGATTATTTTGAAAAACACCGACAAAATTGTTGATGAAAAGCTCATGTCCACCTTGGAAAAACAGTTGGCAACCGTAACAAACAGTTGCCAAGAAATACACGAACAGGGTTACCCTTTTGACAGAGGTTCTGAAAACAATGTTGCCTTAGAAAGCTTCACCAACATATTTGGTCCCAACGGCATGTATAGCAAGTTTACTAATTTATCAGGTGAGGCCGCCGTATTGGCGCGTTCAGAGAAACTGGAAACATTAACGGCCAAAAACAGCGCATTTAAAGACCGTTTTTCCAGGCTGAACGACATAGCGGCAATCCGACAAGGATATTTCGACAAAGGCTCGGAAACACCCACTTTTGACTTTACAGTCAAAGTCTTGATTCTTGACTCCAGCTTGGAAAGTGTGAATGTTTCTTATGCAGGGAAAAGCTATGTATACAGTCACGGTCCAGTCAATCCTGCAACCTTTACTTGGCCTTCAAAAGAAGAAAACGCCTTGGCAAAAATAGATATTTCCTCCCCTCAAATCAATAGTGCGGGTATCAGTTCAACCGGGCCGTGGTCAATATTCCGCCTGATTGAAAAAGGGAAAATCATTCGCCAGACAGGAAACACTACCGTTGTCGAATACAACATCCAAGGAAAAAACGTTGTACTTGAATTTACTACGTCCACAGCCTTTAATCCCTTTAATTTAAACAAATTAAGGAATTTTCAGTGCGTTTGATGGTCATAATGAGAATGTAAGCAGGTCGTCTGAAACCACTCATTCCAACATGCTTCTGCCGCAACCCTATGCATGATTGAAAATAGAAAAACCGACACTCAAACGAAATTGGTTTTTAATATCAACAAGGAATTTCCCGAAATGAATAGAACAGTCGTTGCTCATACACCTTTGGGATCACAACTTTTATTCAAAAAAATGCTTGGAACAGAATTTGTTTCCAACCTTTTTGAATTTAATATCACTTTAGTTTCCAAAGATTCCAATTTACAAGGCAAGGATATTATCGGTCAGCCTATAACATTGGAAATTGACACAGAAGCAGGCAGTCCGCGCTATCTGAACGGTTTAGTTACCGACTTCGGTTACATTGGCGAAGATGAAGACGAAGAAGACTATCACGCCTACACCTGTACAGCCCGTCCGTTTATGTGGTATCTCACCCAAAATACGGACAGCAGGGTATTTGTCGACAAGTCCGTTCTGGATATTGCCAATGAAGTCTTGTCGCCGTTCGGCTTTCCCTTCCAGGTAAAATGCCAAAAAGGCTATCGTACCAGAGGATTTTGTGTCCAATATCAGGAAAACAGTTTTAATTTCCTAAACCGCCTGTTTGAACAGGAAGGCATCTACTATTATTTTACCCACAGCAACGGTTCGCACGAGCTCGTCATCGCTGATGATGTCGGTACTCTAGAAGCCATTCCTTCTCCCAACATTCCTTACCATTCCAAAAATACTGCGCCCGGCGCACCCAACATCGCCTATATCGATGTATGGGAAGAACGTGATGCCCTGAAATCCAGCCAGTTCGTGACCCAAGAATACAATTATAAAAACGCCAAAGTCCCGATGAAATCTTCTGATTCGGTTCACGATTTCAGTTCTGTCCCGATGGAACATTATGATTTCTATACTGGTTTTAGCGATGTTTCCGAAGCGCAAAATTACAGTCAGGTACGCAGTGAAGATCTGAAAAGCCAAACCAAGATCATTACCGGTTCAGGTACTGCATTGACGGTGGCTCCAGGTTATACGTTTACCCTGAGCAAACATCCGCATTCATCATCCAATACCGAATACACCATTCTGAAAGCAGACTATGATTTTGAAGAGGCCGGCTATACCACTGGCGATCGTATTGGCAAATTCAGAATTTCATTCCGCGTATTGCCCAAATCCTACCCATACCGCCCTCCCCTTAAAACGCCAAAACCCAAAGTTTTGGGCACACAAGCGGCGACGGTAACGGGCCCTGCCGGAGAAGAGGTTTATACCAACGAGTATGGCGATATTAAAGTCCAATTCCATTGGGACCGCTACGGCAAAATGGATGAAAACAGCTCCAACTGGGTTCGGGTAACGCAAGGCTCTGCCGGCGCGGGATATGGTTCTATCAACACCCCGCGTATCGGTGAAGAAGTATTGGTCGACTTCATCAACGGCGATGCTGACCGACCGATTGTATTGGGTCGCCTGTATAACAGCGCAATGTCGCCACCATGGGGCTTTCCCGCTGCGGCCAAGCAGTCAGGTATCAAAAGTAAAAGTTTTAATTCGCCGCTTGCCAACTTCAATGAACTGATGTTCAACGATACTGCCGGTTCCGAGATGGTCAATTTCCAAGCGCAAAAAGACCTGACCTCGCTGGTTAAAAATAACGAAACCCGCAACGTCAACAACGACCGTACCACCACGATCGGTAACAACGAAACCGTTACAGTAGTGGGCGATCGGGCGAAAACCGTCCAAAAAAACGAAACGGCTTCGATTACCCAAAACCGCACAAAATCGGTGGGTCAAAACGAGACCTCCAGCATTACCCAAAACCAAAGCATTAGTGTGGGTGACAACCAAAGTACCAGCGTAGGTAAAGACCAAAGTGTCAACGTGGGTAAAAATCGCAGCCGTTCTGTTGGCTTGAACGAAAAAGTAGGCATAGGTCAGAGCCAAGCGCTGACTGTCGGACAAGACCAGAACGTTGCTGTCGGCAAAAACCAAGCGCTGACCGTCGGCGCCAACCGTAACAAGACCGTTGTTGCCAACGAAGTCAGCAGTATCGGCGGCAACAAACAGGAAACCGTCAGCCTGAACGGTATGAACAATGTCGGCATCGGACAGATGACCAACATCGGTGCCGGCTATATGCTGAACGTCGGTGCAGGCTGGATGACCAATGTCGTCGGTGCAGAAATGCATAGCGTCGGCTTGGTGATGGGTCTCAACGCCGGTATGAACATCGGCCTCAACGCAGGTCGAAACATCACCCTGTCCGCAGGCAAGAAAATTACCATACAAGTCGGTAGTTCCATGATTTTGATTGATAAAAACAAAATCAGCATCGTCAGCAAAACGATCAAGATCGTCGGCACCAAAGTAGTGGACATCGACGGCAAAAAAGTCGATATCAACTAGAGAAGATATGCCATGTTTGAGTTGCAGAACTTTACCTGCTTTCATACGCAGCAGTTTAAAAACATCGACCAAACAGATCGGGCTTATGATGTAGTCGTCGCCAAAGTCAGTTACGAGTTTGAAATTGACCCGGAAACAGGAAAAACGGAGCTTACGTTTGCCCGCAAGCAAACGCCACTCACGTTTGCCGATACCTATTACGGTGATCCCTCGCAAACCTCAACTCAGTTTGAAAGCGACTTCAGCCTCTACAAGCCCAAAACCGACTTGGTCGTCAATGCCACCGCCTATGCACCCGACGATGTCCCCTCTCGGCAATTTACCGTATCCGTAAGTATCGGCGATTACCAAAAAAGCCTGGCGCTTACCGGGGAACGTTACTGGGTGCGTGAGGCGGCAGGATGGTCTTTGAGCGAACCTGACCCCATCCTTTCCCTGCCTATCCGCTATGAGTTTGCCTTTGGCGGCAGCGCAGTCGAAGATGACCACACAGGCTATCAACAAAACGCCATCGGTATCGGCTACTATCCGAAGGCCGAACTCAAAAAAAACGGGTTCAAGCGGACGCTGAAAGCGCATCAAATCTACGACCCCGCACACCCCGTGCGAGATCCGTCCGATAAGGCCGCGCCCGAAGGCTTCGGCTTTATGCCCCGTTATTTCGCACTGCGAGCCAAACATACCGGCACTGCCGATGCGCAATGGATAGCCAACCGTGCCCCGCTACTGCCTGAAGATTTTTCTATGGCTTATTGGAACGGCGCCCATCCCTCGCTGCAGCTTCCCCATCTGAAACCCAACCATATTTACGAACTGACCTTTACCGGCATGGTGCATTCCTTCCAAGCACCCAACCAACGCTTTACCGTTGATTTGCCGGTAGAAACCGTGTTTGTCCACGCCCATACGGCAACCAACTCGTCATTGTGCAAAGATATGGTATTGGACACCATCCTCGTCGATGTAGAACAACGCCGCATTGATTGCAGCTACCGCACATCTTTTCCCGAAGAACTGGAAATTGCGGCATGCCAGCTCAGATTCATCGCCCGACACGAACGGGCAGATCAAATTGCAGCCGCCCAAGCTTGTCGGGATTCACGGGATGAATTTATCCCAATCCCACCATCTTTAGCAGCACACGCATAAACCACACATAGGTCGTCTGAAACCCTAAACCCTCATTCACCCAGCTTTCAGACGACCCCATCCCCAACAGGAGCAAGCCGCCATGGCATTCAATAAAATCGCCCGTAAAGACAGCGACTTCTATGTAATCTGTACCCTCCCCGATTTCTGCTGGGCGCCCCCTCCCGCTCCTCCTGTCACACCGCCCATCCCCTTCCCGCTCTTCGCCGACCTGGGCAATGCCAAAACCGTCGCCAAAGACGTCCGCCTCAACCGCAAGCCCGCCTTCGTCTTCAAGGCCAGTAAAACCAACCGCACTACCGGTGACGAACCCGCCCTTCCGGGCCGCAAGGGTGTGCTTTCCCGTACCGCCACCAAACCCGCCTGGCCGATGATGCACTCCTCTTCGGTTAAAATCCGCAAGCGCCACATCATTCGCGCCGGCGATATGTTCCACATGAACAACAAATTCAAAAAGAAACTGCCGCCCAAACCCTGTATTTCCTGTAAAGCCGCCGCAGGTGCCGGCCGCCCGGTCAATCCGATACACGGGCTGAAGTTTTTAGAGGATGAAACCGACTTTGCTTTTGAAGGCATCCTGCCGCTGGTCTGGAGCCGCAGCTATTATTCCGACCAAGACGGTACCGGCTGGCTCGGCGAGGGCTGGAGCGTGCCGGGCTGCCAACGCATCATCCGCGATACGGCGGGATTGGCCTATATCGACGATCAGGGCCGTCTGTTCCCGCTGCCGGAAGTCGATGAAGACGATGAAGAACCGGTCTTGTTCGAGAGCGAACAGATCTGGTTCAGTAAAAATCCGGACGGGCATTATGTCATCGCGTCGCTGGACGGTTCGATAGCGCTGCGTTTTGCGCCTTTGGTGGTGGCGGAAGACGGTTCGGACGAAGATTCCACCCTCTTCCCGCTGGTGGCGGTGGAAGACGCCAACGGCAACCATCAGCGTTTCGTCTATCATCCGCTGACCGGTCTGCCGCAATACGTCATCGACGGCAACGGCCGGGTGTTCTCGCTGAACTTCGGCAATGTGGCGGATGAGCAGTCGCCTAAAATGCGGCTGCTGTCGGTGTCGCTGCTGGAGGGTTTGCCCGCCTTCGGCGAAGCGGTCCGGGTCGGCAGTCCGCTGGTCCGCTACGAATACAATAATAGCGGCGACTTGGTTCGCGTCATCGGCCGCGACGGCAACGTCAAACGCAGCTTCGGCTATAAAAACAATCTGATGGTGTCGCACACGGATGCGGCAGGATTGGTATCGGAATACGAATACGACCATTACACCCCGACCGGCAAGGTGTTGCGCAACTGGACTTCTTTGGGCGAGGAATGGCGTTTTACCTATCACGACGGCTATACCGAGGTAACCGACGTGTTGGGCCGTACCGAGCAATATCATTACGACTACAACAACGAGCTGACCAAACGGGTGTTTGCCGACGGCAGCGCTGTATTGATGGAACGCGACGGTTTGGGCCGTCTGCTCAGCCATACCGATGCAATGGGGCGCGTTACCCGCTATCAGTACAGCAACGAGGGGCAGGTGGAGGCCATCGTCCGCCCCGACGGCGCCATCCTGCATTTCGACTATGACGACTGCTACCGCCTGATCCGTAAAAGCGATGCGGAAGGCCGTTATGACGGCTATACCTACGACGAAGCGGGCAATCTGCTGACCCATACCGACCCGCTGAAACATACCACCCGTTTCGAATACGCCGGCAACGGTCTGTTGCTGTCGGTGACCGACCCCAACGGCAGCAGTACCGCCTATCACTATAATGAAAACCGCCAGCCCGACCTCATTACCGACTGTTCCGGTTACGAAACCAAACTGGCCTACACCCCCGAAGGGCAACTGGCGCGCATTACCGATGCGCTGGGACAGCACACCGAATACCATTACGACGCCGACCAAAACCTTACCCTCGCCCTCTATCCCGACGGCAGCAAAGAAACCTTCGGCTACGATGCCGCAGGTCGTCTGAAAACCCATACCGACGGCGAAGGCCATACCACTTCCTACGAATACGGCCAAGACGGTCTGCCGACCCAACGCACCAATGCCTTGGGACACACCTTCGGCTACCACTACGACAAAGCCCGCCGCCTGGTCGGCCTCACCAATGAAAACGGTGCGCGCTACCGTTTTGCCTACGATGTCCTCGACCGCCTGATTGCCGAAAACGGCTTCGACCATAAGCTCACCGGCTACCGCTACAACGCCGGCAACGAACTGGTCGAGCAGCGCGAATTCGGCGACGACGCCTCCCTCGCCGCCAAACTGATGGCGCAACTGGGCGGACAGCCCGTCCCCAAAAAAGACGCATCCCCGCTTTCAGACGACCTCGACAGTCAAACCCCGCTGCGGATTACCGAGTTCAAACGCGATATATTGGGACGCTTAATCCACACCCTCGCCCGCGATAACGACAAGGTTCAGGAAACCGTTTACGGCTACGACTTGGACGGCAACCTCGTCCGCGCCGCCAACCGCCACAGCATCACCTGCTTCGACTACAACGAAAACGGCCAACTCATCGCCCAACACCAATGGAAGGTGCCAAGCAAGGAAGAGAACGCCCGAAACGGCTTGCCCGAAACCGACTGGCGCGATGCGCAGTACGACATGCTGTACCTGCCCGTTACCGAAACCGTCCGCTACCACTACGACTTCAACGGCAACCGTACCGCCACCGTCCTGCCCGACGGCAGACAGATCAACTACCTGTACTACGGCAGCGGCCACCTGCACCAAATCAGCCTAGACGACGAAGTCATCACCGACATCGAGCGCGACAAACTGCACCGCGAAATCTACCGCACACAGGGTAAACTCGCCAGCCGCTACGAACTCGACCCCTTAGGTCGTCTGAAAAGGCAAATCGCCACCCTCAATGATTTGACGGAAGGCGGAAAAGGCAAAACCAAAGTAGCGGCGGGCTATGCCCAAACCGCCGTCAAACGCAGCTACGGCTACGACCGCACCGGCAACCTGACCCACAGCACCGACCAGCGGACGGGAACGACACAGTTCGAGTACGACAAACTGGGCCGGATCACCCAAGCGGGTAACGAACTGTTCGCCTTCGACCCCGCGCACAATATCCTGTCCGATAACAATAGCCCTACCGTCTCGGACAACCGCCTGAAAACCTACAACGGCACGACCTATTACTACGACGAGCTCGGCAACCTGATCCACCGCGAGCTGGCCGACGGCGAAGTACAGAACTATTTCTACGATCTGCACGACCAACTGGTTAAGGCCGAAATCTTCAAAAAAGACGGCACGAAAGAAACTTGGTCCTACACCTACGACGCCCTGGGCAGAAGGATAGGCAAAGGCCGTCTGAAAACCAGTCAGGAAGTTTCAGAAACGTCATTCCCGCATGATTTAAGCGGGAACGACCTTGAAAACCAAACCCGCTTCGTTTGGGACGGCAGCCACCTCTTGCAAGAAATCCACTCGGACGGCAGATATACCTATATCTATACCGATCAAGATTCCTACGAGCCTTTAGCCCAAGTCCGCGATTGGACAACCAAAGACGGCGAAAGCCGACAACAAACCCGCTATTTCCACTGCGACCAAATCGGCATCCCTAGGGAGATGACCGATAAAGACGGCAATTTGCTGTGGTTCGGCAATTACACCGGCTGGGGTCGTCTGAAAGAGGAAACCAAGGTAACGGATAGCGCATATCAGCCGTTCCGCCTGCAAAACCAGTACGCCGACCGTGAAACGGGGCTGCATTACAACTTCTTCAGGTATTATGAGCCGGATGCTGGGCGGTTTGTGAATCAGGACCCGATTGGGTTGATGGGTGGGGATAATCTGTATTGGTTTGCGCCAAATGTTCAAATGTGGTTAGATCCCTTGGGTTTATTAGGAATTCCACATTTTAATGGTAGACGAGGAGAGGCCCGTGCTCTATTTGATGTTGCAAGAAATGGATTCAAAAATATTCGAACACAAGTACCCATGACTGTGAATGGGCAAAATATTATTGCTGATATTGTTGCTGAACGTGGCGGAAAGACTTATGTATTTGAATCAAAATTTGGCTCAGGTAGGCTTACTAAAAATCAACGAGCATCAAACGCGTTTCCAACTGGTCGTTGTGCAAATGCAAATACATCAAGAAAAGGAGGAGGAACTATTTTAACTTCTAAAGGCAAAGTTGTTAATGTAAATGGAAGAGATATAACATTTATTTTATTGAGGTATAAAAAATGAAGAAAAAAATATTAAATAGCTTCTGCTCATATTTGGAAGCTAACCATATTTCATTTAAAAAACACGATTGTATTATTTCACTTTTTTTTAATGACATTTTTTTTGGAAAAATTAACTTCCAATTTAAAAAAGGTAAGCATGTAAAAATTGGGGCATTATGCTCATTTTCTATCGTTTCTTATATAAATGAGCAAAATATTCTAGACCAAAAATTTATAGAATTAAGTACAATTATCCCAAAATTTTATCCTGAAATAAACGATATTTTTGATGAAAATGATACACCAAGTAATTTTAAAGTACATGGTTCAGAACTTGGAAAATTTGATTCTATTTTTAAAGATTTTGGCATTATTTCTTTATATCCAGAAACATCCGAAAATGAAATAAATGAGATAATTATTGCTATATTCGATAATTATGTATTACCAATGAAAAATTATTATTTCGGAAGTAATTTAGCAATAGAGGATATTTTAAAAAATCCTTCCTCATATAAATACCCGCTATCTACAATTTTACTAATAAGTCATTTACATAACTTGGAAATTAATAATTTCTTAAACATAAAAAATCCTAAAAAATTCCCTGACTCAAAGAATATATCTAAAATTTTAGATTTATTATTCACACATAAAAAAAATATTGAGATCAGCGATGATAACAATGGTAAAAATGACCAACAAGCAGAACTAGATTGAGTTAGCAAGCCGTAGCCCGCACGTAGGGTGCGTATCCCAAGGCACGCACGCGGTTTCTTTTCCAATGATTTATTCAGGCCGTCTGAAAAAACTTTTCAGACGGCCTGAGCAACAATGTTTTTGTTCTTTAACAATTCAATTTTCCTAGGTGCCGCCCATCCCCTTCCCGCTCTTCGCCGACTTGGGCAACGCTCAAACCGTCGCCAAAGACGTCCGCCTCAACCGCAAGCCTGCCTTCGTCTTCAAGGCCAGTAAAACCAACCGCACTACCGGTGACGAACCCGCCCTTCCGGGCCGCAAGGGTGTGCTTTCCCGTACCGCCACCAAACCCGCCTGGCCGATGATGCACTCCTCTTCGGTTAAAATCCGCAAGCGCCACATCATTCGCGCCGGCGATATGTTCCACATGAACAACAAATTCAAAAAGAAACTGCCGCCCAAACCCTGTATTTCCTGTAAAGCCGCCGCAGGTGCCGGCCGCCCGGTCAATCCGATACACGGGCTGAAGTTTTTAGAGGATGAAACCGACTTTGCTTTTGAAGGCATCCTGCCGCTGGTCTGGAGCCGCAGCTATTATTCCGACCAAGACGGTACCGGCTGGCTCGGCGAGGGCTGGAGCGTGCCGGGCTGCCAACGCATCATCCGCGATACGGCGGGATTGGCCTATATCGACGATCAGGGCCGTCTGTTCCCGCTGCCGGAAGTCGATGAAGACGATGAAGAACCGGTCTTGTTCGAGAGCGAACAGATCTGGTTCAGTAAAAATCCGGACGGGCATTATGTCATCGCGTCGCTGGACGGTTCGATAGCGCTGCGTTTTGCGCCTTTGGTGGTGGCGGAAGACGGTTCGGACGAAGATTCCACCCTCTTCCCGCTGGTGGCGGTAGAAGACGCCAACGGCAACCATCAGCGTTTCGTCTATCATCCGCTGACCGGTCTGCCGCAATACGTCATCGACGGCAACGGCCGGGTGTTCTCGCTGAACTTCGGCAATGTGGCGGATGAACAGTCGCCCAAAATGCGGCTGCTGTCGGTGTCGCTGCTGGAGGGTTTGCCCGTCTTCGGCGAAACGGTCCGGGTCGGCAGCCCGCTGGTCCGCTACGAATACAACGGCAGCGGCGACCTGCTGCGCGTCATCGGCCGCGACGGCAACGTCAAACGCAGCTTCGGCTATAAAAACAACCTGATGGTGTCGCACACGGATGCGGCAGGATTGGTATCGGAATACGAATACGACCATTACACCCCGACCGGCAAGGTGTTGCGCAACTGGACCTCCTTGGGCGAAGAATGGCGCTTTACCTATCACGACGGTTATACCGAGGTAACCGACGTGTTGGGCCGTACCGAGCAATATCATTACGATTACAACAACGAGTTGACCAAACGGGTGTTTGCCGACGGCAGCGCCGTGTTGATGGAACGCGACGGTTTGGGCCGTCTGCTCAGCCACACCGATGCGATGGGGCGCGTTACCCGCTATCAGTACAGCAACGAGGGGCAGGTTGAGGCCATCGTCCGCCCCGACGGCGCCATCCTGCATTTCGACTATGACGACTGCTACCGCCTGATCCGTAAAAGCGATGCGGAAGGCCGTTATGACGGCTATACCTACGACGAAGCGGGCAACCTGCTGACCCATACCGACCCGCTGAAACATACCACCCATTTCGAATACGCCGACAACGGCCTGTTGCTGTCGGTAACCGATCCGAACGGCAGCAGCACCGCCTATCATTATAATGAAAACCGCCAGCCCGACCTCATTACCGACTGTTCCGGTTACGAAACCAAATTGGCCTACACCCCCGAAGGGCAACTGGCCCGTATTACCGACGCGCTGGGACAGCACACCGAATACCATTACGACGCCGCCCAAAACCTTACCCTCGCCCTCTATCCCGACGGCAGCAAAGAAACCTTCGGCTACGATGCCGCAGGTCGTCTGAAAACCCATACCGACGGCGAAGGCCATACCACTTCCTACGAATACGGCCAGGACGGTCTGCCGACCCGACGCACCAATGCCTTGGGCCATACCTTCGGTTACCATTACGACAAAGCCCGCCGCCTGGTCGGCCTCACCAATGAAAACGGTGCGCGCTACCGTTTTGCCTACGATGTCCTCGACCGCCTGATTGCCGAAAGCGGTTTCGACCATAAGCTGACCGGCTACCGTTACAACGCCGGCAACGAGCTGGTCGAACAGCGCGAATTCGGCGACGACGCCTCCCTCGCCGCCAAACTGATGGCGCAGCTGGGCGGACAGCCCGTCCCCAAAAAAGACGTATCCCCGCTTTCAGCCGACCCCGGCAGCCAAACCCCGCTGCGGATGACCGAGTTCAAACGCGATGTATTGGGACGCTTAATCCACACCCTTGCCCGCGAGAACGACAAGGTTCAGGAAACCGTTTACCAATACGACTTGGACGGCAACCTCGTCCGTGCCGCCAACTGCCAAAGCATCACCTGCTTCGACTACAACGAAAACGGCCGACTCATCGCCCGGCACCAATGGAAGGTGCCGTCCAAAGAAGAGAACGCCCGAAACGGTTTGCCCGAAACCGACTGGCGCGATGCGCAGTACGACATGCTGTACCTGCCCGTCACCGAAACCATCCGCTACCACTACGATTTCAACGGCAACCGTACCGCCACCGTCCTGCCCGACGGCAGACAGATCAACTACCTGTATTACGGCAGCGGACACCTGCACCAAATCAGCCTCGACGACGAAGTCATCACCGACATCGAACGCGATCAGCTGCACCGCGAAATCTACCGCACACAGGGTAAACTCGCCAGCCGTTACGAACTCGACCCATTAGGTCGTCTGAAAAAACAAATCGCCACCCTCAATGATTTGACGGAAAGCGGCAAAGGCAAAACCAAAGTAGCGGCGGGTTATGCCCAAACCGCCGTCAAACGCAGCTACGGCTACGACCGCACCGGCAACCTGACCCACAGCACCGACCAGCGGACGGGCACGACGCAGTTCGAGTACGACAAACTGGGCAGGATTACCCAAGCGGGTAACGAACTGTTCGCCTTCGACCCCGCACACAATATCCTCGACATCCCGACGGAAAAGGTCAAACCATACCCTGCCCCCTCTCCCGCGGGAGAGGGTCGGGGAGAGGGCAAAACGACCACACCGCTTTCAGCCAACTCCAATGCCATCACCGACAACCGCCTGAAAACCTACAACGGCACGACCTACTACTACGACGACCTCGGCAACCTCATCCACCGCGAACTGGCCGACGGCGAAGTGCAGAACTATTTCTACGACCTGCACGACCAACTGGTTAAGGCGGAAATCTTCAAAAAAGACGGCACGAAAGAAACTTGGTCCTACACCTACGACGCCTTGGGCAGAAGGATAGGCAAAGGCCGTCTGAAAAACGAAGAAGCTTCGGACAGCTTCGAAAAGGAAACCCGTTTCGTTTGGGACGGCAGCCATCTGTTACAGGAACACAATTCAGACGGTCTCTATACTTACATCTACACCGACCAAGACTCCTACGAACCGCTGGCACAAGTCCGCGACTGGACAACCGCAGACGGCGAAAGCCGCCAACAGACCCACTACTTCCACTGCGACCAAATCGGCATTCCGAGAGAGATGACCGATAAGGACGGCAATTTGCTGTGGTTCGGCAGATACACCGGCTGGGGTCGTCTGAAAGAGGAAACCAAGGTAACGGATAGCGCATACCAGCCCTTCCGCCTGCAAAACCAATATGCCGACCGTGAAACAGGGCTGCATTACAACTTCTTTAGGTATTATGAGCCGGATGCAGGTCGGTTTGTGAATCAGGATCCGATTGGGTTACACGGTGGGGAAAACTTTTATCAGTTCGCCTCTAGTACACAAAGTTGGTTTGATCCTACTGGTTTAACAGCAAGTATCACTTTTGTAGATCCATTGGGTCTACCAAATAGAAGGCAAGCCTTTAATTTAGCAAAAGATCTAGCTGGTATACCTCGATCTCAACAACCTGATAGACAATGGACTGTTGGTAATAATGTTACTCGGAGGGGTATGGCGAATTATGAATTCGATCCGAACCCCGGTAGACATGGCCGATATTATGAATTTACCGATGCAAGGGGACATAAAAAAGTAGTTGTAGAACATACTAATGATGGCAATAGGAGATATAAGAAAAATGATAAGGATAAGAATAGCGGTAAACCATGTAAACACTTTCATGCAGGACAAGCTAAAGATAATGCTAATCCCAGGACATATGATTTTAAGAAGGATAGATATAAAAAAATAGATAGAGAAATAAAAGAAGGAGTTCTTGATCACCATATAGACTATATATAACCTTCAAGTTAATTCATAAATGCAGTCAATAAACTTACAAAATTAATTGATATGAACGAATTAATTCAGCGACTCAGTTCAAGAAGCCTCTAAATACTGGAGATTCACAATATGGAAAAAAATAACAAAAAGTTACAAGACAAACTATCTATACTGCATGCAAAAAAAATGATGGGAAGAGTGGATGGTATCAATCTCTTAGCAATATCAAATGAAATACCTAATAATTCAGAATGGATTCTAGAAATAGAGGACAAAGACATATGTACTAAAGAGCCAAAATTTAAATTCCCATATAAAATAAGCAAAGAGGATTTAGCTAAAAATCTAAATTTTATTTCTTCCCCTAAAAAAGAATTCTTAATAATTTTTTATGATTACATTCCTATATACATACATTTTCAAATTATAAATCTAGCTAAATTCTTAAGAACTTATTCATTAGAGCAAAAATCTTTAGATATGACTTTATTCTGTTTAAATGAACAAGAGGTAATTGATATCCACACCGAAGAAAATGACATTGAAGTTAGATTATTTAAAATACAAATTGCTGAAACCTAAAGCATAAAAGCAAGCCGTAGCCCGCATGAAACCTCCAATCCCGACGTAGGGTGCGTGCGGTACGCACGCACACGGGTTCTGCTTTTCAGACGACCCCATCCCCAACAGGAGTAAGCCGCCATGGCATTCAATAAAATCGCCCGTAAAGACAGCGACTTCTATGTAATCTGTACCCTCCCCGATTTCTGCTGGGCGCCCCCTCCCGCTCCTCCTGTTACACCGCCCATCCCCTTCCCGCTCTTCGCCGACTTGGGCAACGCCAAAACCGTTGCCAAAGACGTCCGCCTCAACCGCAAGCCCGCCTTCGTCTTTAAGGCCAGTAAAACCAACCGCACTACCGGCGACGAACCCGCCCTTCCGGGCCGCAAGGGGGTGTTGTCGCGCACCGCCACCAAACCCGCCTGGCCGATGATGCACTCCTCTTCGGTTAAAATCCGCAAGCGCCACATCATTCGCGCCGGCGATATGTTCCACATGAACAACAAGTTCAAAAAAAAACTGCCGCCCAAACCCTGTATTTCCTGCAAAGCCGCCGCCGCTGCCGGCCGTCCGGTCAATCCGATACACGGGCTGAAGTTTTTGGAGGGTGAAACCGACTTTGCTTTTGAAGGCATCCTGCCGCTGGTCTGGAACCGCAGCTATTATTCCGACCAAGACGGTACCGGCTGGCTCGGCGAGGGCTGGAGCATGCCGGGCTGCCAACGCATCATCCGCGATGCGGCGGGATTGGCCTATATCGACGATCAGGGCCGTCTGTTCCCGCTGCCGGAAGTCGATGAAGACGATGAAGAGCCGGTATTGTTCGAGAGCGAACAGATTTGGTTCAGCAAAAATCCGGACGGGCATTATGTCATTGCTTCGCTGGACGGTTCGATAGCGCTGCGTTTTGCGCCTTTGGTGGTGGCGGAAGACGGTTCGGACGAAGATTCCACCCTCTTCCCGCTGGTGGCGGTGGAAGACGCCAACGGCAACCATCAGCGTTTCGTCTATCATCCGCTGACCGGTCTGCCGCAATACGTCATCGACGGCAACGGCCGGGTGTTCTCGCTGAACTTCGGCAATGTGGCGGATGAGCAGTCGCCTAAAATGCGGCTGCTGTCGGTGTCGCTGCTGGAGGGTTTGCCCGCCTTCGGCGAAGCGGTCCGGGTCGGCAGTCCGCTGGTCCGCTACGAATACAATAATAGCGGCGACTTGGTTCGCGTCATCGGCCGCGACGGCAACGTCAAACGCAGCTTCGGCTATAAAAACAATCTGATGGTGTCGCACACGGATGCGGCAGGATTGGTATCGGAATACGAATACGACCATTACACCCCGACCGGCAAGGTGTTGCGCAACTGGACTTCTTTGGGCGAGGAATGGCGTTTTACCTATCACGACGGCTATACCGAGGTAACCGACGTGTTGGGCCGTACCGAGCAATATCATTACGACTACAACAACGAGCTGACCAAACGGGTGTTTGCCGACGGCAGCGCTGTATTGATGGAACGCGACGGTTTGGGCCGTCTGCTCAGCCATACCGATGCAATGGGGCGCGTTACCCGCTATCAGTACAGCAACGAGGGGCAGGTGGAGGCCATCGTCCGCCCCGACGGCGCCATCCTGCATTTCGACTATGACGACTGCTACCGCCTGATCCGTAAAAGCGATGCGGAAGGCCGTTATGACGGCTATACCTACGACGAAGCGGGCAATCTGCTGACCCATACCGACCCGCTGAAACATACCACCCGTTTCGAATACGCCGGCAACGGTCTGTTGCTGTCGGTGACCGACCCCAACGGCAGCAGTACCGCCTATCACTATAATGAAAACCGCCAGCCCGACCTCATTACCGACTGTTCCGGTTACGAAACCAAACTGGCCTACACCCCCGAAGGGCAACTGGCGCGCATTACCGATGCGCTGGGACAGCACACCGAATACCATTACGACGCCGACCAAAACCTTACCCTCGCCCTCTATCCCGACGGCAGCAAAGAAACCTTCGGCTACGATGCCGCAGGTCGTCTGAAAACCCATACCGACGGCGAAGGCCATACCACTTCCTACGAATACGGCCAAGACGGTCTGCCGACCCGGCGCACCAATGCGCTGGGACACACCTTCGGCTACCATTACGACAAAGCCCGCCGCTTAGTCGGTCTGACCAATGAAAACGGTGCGCGCTACCGTTTTGCCTACGACGTCCTCGACCGCCTGATTACCGAAAGCGGCTTCGACCATAAACTGACCGGCTACCGCTACAACGCCGGCAACGAGCTGGTCGAGCAGCGCGAATTCGGCGACGACGCCTCCCTCGCCGCCAAACTGATGGCGCAGCTGGGCGGACAGCCCGTCCCCAAAAAAGACGCCGCCCCGCTTTCAGACGACCTCGACAACCAAACCCCGCTGCGGATTACCGAGTTCAAACGCGATGTATTGGGACGCTTAATCCACACCCTTGCCCGCGAGAACGACAAGGTTCAGGAAACCGCTTACCAATACGACTTGGACGGCAACCTCGTCCGCGCCGCCAACTGCCACAGCATCACCTGTTTCGACTACAACGGAAACGGCCAACTCATCGCCCAGCACCAATGGAAGGTGCCGACTAAGGAAGAGAACGCCCGAAACGGCCTGCCCCAAACCGACTGGCGCGATGCTCAGTACGACATGCTGTACCTGCCCGTTACCGAAACCGTCCGCTACCACTACGATTTCAACGGTAACCGCACCGCCACCGTCCTGCCCGACGGCAGACAGATCAACTACCTGTACTACGGCAGCGGCCACCTGCACCAAATCAGCCTCGACGACGAAGTCATCACCGACATCGAACGCGATCAGCTGCACCGCGAAATCTACCGCACACAGGGTAAACTCGCCAGCCGTTACGAACTCGACCCCTTAGGTCGTCTGAAACGGCAAATCGCCACCCTCAACGACCTGGCGGAAGGCGGCAAAGGCAAAACCAAAGTAGCGGCGGGTTTTAGCCAAACCGCCGTCAAACGCAGCTACGGCTATGACCGTACCGGCAACCTGACCCACAGCACCGACCAGCGGACGGGCACGACCCAATTCGAGTACGACAGACTGGGCAGGATTACCCAAGCGGGTAACGAACTGTTCGCCTTCGACCCCGCACACAATATCCTCGACATCCCGACGGAAAAGGTCAAACCATACCCTGCCCCCTCTCCCGCGGGAGAGGGTCGGGGAGAGGGCAAAACGACCACACCGCTTTCAGCCAACTCCAATGCCATCACCGACAACCGCCTGAAAACCTACAACGGCACGACCTACTACTACGACGACCTCGGCAACCTCATCCACCGCGAACTGGCCGACGGCGAAGTGCAGAACTATTTCTACGACCTGCACGACCAACTGGTTAAGGCGGAAATCTTCAAAAAAGACGGCACGAAAGAAACTTGGTACTACACCTACGACGCCCTGGGCAGAAGGATAGGCAAAGGTCGTCTGAAAGACAGTCAGGAAGTTTCAGACGACCTCAGCAACCAAACCCGCTTCGTTTGGGACGGCAGTCATTTACTGCAGGAAATCCACCCGGACGGCAGATATACCTATATCTATACCGATCAAGATTCCTACGAGCCGCTGGCACAAGTCCGCGATTGGGTAACCGAAGACGGCGAAAACTGCCAACAAATCCGCTACTTCCACTGCGACCAAATCGGCATCCCGCGTGAGATGACCGATAAAGACGGCAACCTCTTATGGTTCGGCAACTACACCGGCTGGGGTCGTCTGAAAGAGGAAACCAAGGTAACGGATAGCGCATACCAGCCCTTCCGCCTGCAAAACCAGTATGCCGACCGTGAAACGGGGCTGCATTACAACTTCTTCAGGTATTATGAGCCTGATGCGGGTAGGTTTGTGAATCAGGATCCGATTGGGTTGTGGGGTGGGGAGAATTTGTATACTTTTTCTCCTAATACACAATCTTGGGTGGATTTTTTAGGTCTTCGCGGTGTTTATTTTTTTACAGACATGACTCAATCATATATTGGTAAAGGTCCTTTATCACGAATGAGACGATCAATTAGGTATAGAACTGGGCCTAAACAATCGAATCCAATGTCTAAACCTACTGCTTGTGTCCATGTTAAATTAAAAAGCGATAAAATGGCACTTATGGTAGAAGCCAGATTAATGGCGATCCATAATGCAAAATTGAATCCATCATTTATGAACAAAATACTCTCAAATGGTGTAAAACTATATGCTGATAAAAATACTACTGCTAGAGAAAGAAATATAGCCGATCGTTACGCAAAAGTAATTAATCAACGAATGGAAAATGTTAAATCAGGAAAATGCAAATCTGCTTGTTAACTTTTAAATAGAAGGTGTAAATATCTATTAACCGTTCATGTATTAATCGAGGTATATTATGAAAACCACGTGTGGATATAACAAACATATTAACTTAGTAGAAGTTCTACCTAATTATTTGAACGCTGGAATTAAGCAGGCAAAATTATATAAATGCGGGCTTCGAATCATGGGGAAACTTAGTGCATTATTTTTAGATTCTGATAAAATTGTAAATCCTGTAGATCTTGATTTTTCAGATTTAAAAAAATATCCTGAACTACCATACATTGCTATAGAAAATGATTTTGAAATTAAAAATATTTACAATCTTGAGACATTATACTCACTAGAGCAACTTGAAACCTTATTGCTACAAAAAGCCTTCGACATTGATATATCCCTTATTAAAAATTTAAAGGATATCAGATTCGATTACTCAAGAAAAATTAAGAATGTAGGCAAATCTCACAAACTGGAAAGATTACATATCTGGTCTTACAAAGGTAAAGATCTAAGTGAATTTCATGAACTTACAAACTTAAAAGATCTTCTGTTAGTACGACCAAGTATCAAGTCATTAGACGGAATTGAAAATATGACCAATCTAGAAAAAATCGAAATATGCTATGCAAGAAACCTAGAAAATATTTCTGCCCTTGAATTACTCCGTAGTAAACATGAAATTAAATATATCACTTTACCTAATAAATTTCGAACTTAAATAAATTATCTTGTTAAGCCGTAGGTAGGGTCAATATCCAACGAAACATCAAGGTCGTCTGAAAATTTTCAGACGACCTTTCCTGTTCTGACCTGCTTCGACTACAACGGAAACGGCCAACTCATCGCCCAGCACCAATGGAAGGTGCCGAGCAAAGAAGAGAACGCCCGAAACGGTTTGCCCGACACCGACTGGCGCGATGCGCAGTACGATATGCTGTACCTGCCCGTTACCGAAACCGTCCGCTACCACTACGACTTCAACGGCAACCGTACTGCCACCGTCCTGCCCGACGGCAGACAGATCAACTACCTGTATTACGGCAGCGGTCACCTGCACCAAATCAGCCTCGACGACGAAGTCATCACCGACATCGAACGCGATCAGCTGCACCGCGAAATCTACCGCACACAGGGTAAACTCGCCAGCCGTTACGAACTCGATCCTTTAGGTCGTCTGAAAAGGCAAATCGCCACCCTCAACGACCTGACAGAGGGCGGCAAAGGCAAAACCAAAGTAGCGGAGGGTTTGAGCCAAACCGCCGTCAAACGCAGCTACGGCTACGACCGCACCGACAACCTGACCCACAGTACCGACCAACGGACGGGCACGACGCAGTTCGAGTACGACAAACTGGGCAGGATTACCCAAGCCGGCAACGAACGGTTCGCCTTCGACCCCGCGCACAATATCCTCGACATCCCGACGGAAAAGGTCAAACCATACCCTGCCCCCTCTCCCGTGGGAGAGGGTCGGGGAGAGGGCAAAACGACCGCACCGCTTTCAGACGACCGTTCCGCCATCACCGACAACCGCCTGAAAACCTACAACGGCACGACCTATTACTACGACGACCTCGGTAACCTCATCCACCGCGAAGTATCCGACGGCGAAGTGCAGAACTATTTCTACGACCTGCACGACCAACTGGTTAAAGCCGAAATCTTCAAAAAAGACGGTACGAAAGAAACTTGGTCCTACACCTACGACGCCTTGGGCAGAAGGATAGGAAAAGGCCGTCTGAAAAACGAAGAAGTTTCAGAAACGTCATTCCCGCATGATTTAAGCGGGAACGACCTCGAAAACCAAACCCGCTTCGTTTGGGACGGCAGCCATTTGCTGCAAGAAATCCACCCGGACGGCAGGTATACCTATATCTATACCGACCCGGATTCCTACGAACCGCTGGCGCAAGTCCGCGATTGGACAACCGAAGACGACGAAAACCGCCAACAAACCCGCTACTTCCACTGCGACCAAATCGGCATCCCGCGTGAAATGACCGATAAAGACGGCAACCTCTTATGGTTCGGCAACTACACCGGCTGGGGTCGTCTGAAAGAAGAAACCAGAGTAACAGATACTGCATACCAACCCTTCCGCCTGCAAAACCAGTACGCCGACCGTGAGACGGGGCTGCACTACAACTTCTTCAGGTATTACGAACCTGATGCGGGTCGGTTTGTGAATCAGGATCCGATTGGGTTATATGGTGGAGATAACTTTTATCAGTTTGCACCAAATATTCAATTATGGTTGGACGTATTAGGTCTGTGCAGATATGGTCGTCGAAGAAAAGATGGTAAATGTCCTAAAAAACGTGGTCCCAAAAGAAAAGGTGGAGCGCATAATAAGACTATTAGCGCTCTAGCTAAAGAAGTTGAACGCTGTGGTGGTAAAGTTGTTGCAGGAGGCAGAAAAGGAAAACCAGAAAGAGTTATCGATACTCCAGGAGGGCATAAGGAATCCCGTAGACCAGATATTACATGGATTGATAGCTCTGGAATTACTCATCATGGTAATGTTGGAAAAGGTCATAAGAGACCAATTCTGAGAGAAAGGGAGGCTATTGAAGATTTAGAAAAAGCCTTAGCGGGACAGCCTGATACACATGAAAAAGTTACCTTCTGGTCTTATACCAATAGTAAATGTCAACCTAAGCTTTGTGATTAAACTGGAGATTTTATGTATTGCAATATTTGCTCATCTGATTATGATTTCATAAATTTTTTAAATACTTTTATTACAGAGAATGAATTATTTGTTTATGATCCTATAAATGAAAAATGGGTTAATTATATTGATAATAAACCAAATACAAAAAGCTCATTTATATATAATATAGCTGTTTATCAAACAGAAAATACCAAAAAGAAGCCTACATGTTTTGAGAAGTTTTTATCAGTTCATAAATACAGTGAAACTGACTCAAAAGTATATTGTGGCGTAATTTCATGCGTTAACAATGATGAATTTACACAAAAAGAGACCTTTGCAAAATTCCCCAAAATCCCCTAAATTTCCACCAAGACATTTAGGGGATTTTCCATGAGCACCTTCTTCCAGCAAACCGCACAAGCCATGATTGCCAAACACATCGACCGCTTCCCACTATTGAAGTTGGATCAGGTGATTGATTGGCAGCCGATCGAGCAGTACCTGAATCGTCAAAGAACCCGTTACCTTAGAGACCACCGCGGCCGTCCCGCCTATCCCCTGTTGTCCATGTTCAAAGCCGTCCTGCTCGGACAATGGCACAGCCTCTCCGATCCCGAACTCGAACACAGCCTCATCACCCGCATCGATTTCAACCTGTTTTGCCGTTTTGACGAACTGAGCATCCCCGATTACAGCACCTTATGCCGCTACCGCAACTGGCTGGCGCAAGACGACACCCTGTCCGAATTGCTGGAACTGATTAACCGCCAACTGACCGAAAAAAACCTAAAAGTAGAGAAAGCATCCGCTGCCGTCATTGACGCCACCATTATTCAGACCGCCGGCAGCAAACAGCGTCAGGCCATAGAAGTCGATGAAGAAGGACAAGTCAGCGGACAAACCACACCGAGTAAAGACAGCGATGCCCGCTGGACAAAGAAAAACGGTTTATACAGACTCGGTTACAAACAACATACCCGCACCGATGAGGAAGGCTATATCGAGAAACTGCACATTACCCCCGCCAATACCCATGAGTGTAACCATCTGTCGCCTTTGTTGGAAGGCATTGCCGAAGGTACGACCGTCTATGCCGACAAAGGCTACGACAGCAAGGAAAACCGGCAACATCTGAAAGAGCATCGGTTGTTAGACGGCATTATGCGCAAAGCCTGCCGCAACCGTCCGCTGACGGAAGCGCAAACCAAACGTAACCGGTATTTGTCGAAGACCCGTTATGTGGTGGAACAAAGCTTCGGTACGCTGCACCGTAAATTCCGTTATGCGCGGGCAGCCTATTTTGGTCTGCTCAAAGTGAGTGCGCAAAGCCATCTGAAGGCGATGTGTTTGAACCTGTTGAAAGCGGCTAACAGGCTAAGTGTGCCTGTTGCTGCCTAAAAGGTGGCCTGGATGCCTGATTATCGGGTATCCGGGGAGGATTAAGGGGGTATTTGGGTAAAATTAGTGGATATTTGAAACGAAAACAGCCGAAAATCTTTGTTTAGGTTTCGGCTGTTGGGGGAAAAGGAATTTTGCAAAGGTCTCAAAAAATGCTTTTGAAACTAAAACGAAAAGCCAACAAGAATTTTAATAAAGGCATGAAATGGCTAGATGAAAAATTAAATACTAAACCTAATAGAATATTGAAAAGTTATTTTTGGTCAAAATCCCTAGACCACAATAAAAAATATTTTTCTTCCGGTAATGGAGTTAATCAAATCATTCCTTTTTGATTGAAGTAGTCGTAGGTTGAGTCGAGCCCCAACAGCAAGCGTAGGTTGGGTCGAGACCCAATAAAATATCAAGGTCGTCTGAAATAACCTTCAGACGACCGCTCCGCCATCACCAACAACCGCCTGAAAACCTACAACGACACGACCTATTACTACGACGACCTCGGCAACCTGATCCACCGCGAACTCGCCGACGGCGAAGTGCAGAACTATTTCTACGATCTGCATGACCAACTGGTTAAGGCGGAAATCTTCAAAAAAGACGGTACGAAAGAAACTTGGTCCTACACCTACGATGCCTTGGGCAGAAGGATAGGCAAAGGTCGTCTGAAAGACGGAGAAGTTTCAGGTAGCCTCGAAAACCAAACCCGCTTCGTTTGGGATGGCAGCCATCTGCTTCAAGAAATCCACTTGGACGGCAGGTATACTTATATCTATACCGACCCGGATTCCTACGAGCCTTTAGCGCAAATCCGCGATTGGACAACCAAAGACGGCAAAAAACGCCAACAAACCCACTACTTCCACTGCGACCAAATAGGCATCCCGCGTGAGATGACCGATAAGGACGGCAATTTGCTGTGGTTCGGCAACTATACCGGCTGGGGTCGTCTGAAAGAGGAAACCAGAGTAACGGGAACGGCGCACCAACCTTTCCGATTGCAGAACCAATATTGCGACCGTGAGACGGGGCTGCACTATAACTTCTTCAGGTATTACGAACCTGATGCTGGGAGGTTTGTGAATCAGGATCCGATTGGGTTGATGGGTGGGGATAATTTCTACCATTTCGCACCCAATATTCTAAAATGGATAGATGCATTAGGATGGAGTAGATGGACAAAAACAGAAGTTTTAGGTAGAAGAGTATATAAAAATGACACTTTATTTACTCCTACTAGAAAAGTTAGTTGGAAGGATGCTACATCACCAACAGGATATAAATGTGGTACTAATTTAGATAGGATGTGTGAAGGAATGGCTCCTATTGGTAAAGATGGTAAATCTGTTGAATTACATCATCTTACCCAGCAAGAAGTGCTAAGAAATGGAAAGCGCGGTAGTTTGGCAGAGGTTTCTTGGACAATACATACGAAATATACAGCTATATTGCATATTCCTTTCCCAAGAAATCCAAACAAACGCTCACAAACTCTTCCAAGATTTCCGAGTTTTAGAAGAAATAACGATGGAACCCCATCGACATTAGCTGCTGAATTTGATAATTATCGCTCTGCATACTGGAAAGAAAGAGCAAAAGACTTTGGAAGAACATGTGATTAAAAACTGGAGATTTTTATGGATACTCAATTAATTAAACAAATAACCGAAATGCTTAATAAGCTACCAAATTCTATATGTAGAATAAATAATTCAATTGATGAAGGTTGGATTGCCGCTGGGGAGTCGGAATTTAATCTGAAACTACCTGAATACTATCGATGGTTTATTAAAAATTACGACTCCATAACATTATGGGGCGAACTAATCAAAACAGTATTTCCTCCTGAGTATAGAGATGATGCTGATCAGGATATTTTCTATACTTATAACTGGAACATTAATTATAACAAAGATAATCATGATAAACTTTTCTTTCTAGAAGTTAATGATATAGGATTTTTTTATTTTAAAGTTATAAACAATAAGGCAAATGAAGAAGTTTATTGCTTTGATTTATCCACGGGTAATCATGATTTATATGCAGAAAATTTTTTAGATTTTTTGAAAATAGAAATTCCTAAAATTTATTCTAACTATTTATAATGATAGTAGCCACAGGTTGAATTGAACCCTAACAAAACCTTAAGGTCGTCTGAAATCAATTTTCAGACGACCTTTCTCTATAATTTTCATCCAAAAATACCGGAGGAATTATGGATGGGAAAGTCGGTCAGCCATCAGCCTCGATTTACCGCAATATAGAGCAACTACCAGTTAAAATATTCAAATCAACTTAACTAACAAAATTTTGAAATAGGAAAATACAACATGGAGTATGACTTAAAAATATTGAATACTTCTCAAGTATTGGCTGATAAAAAATACTTGAAAGAATTTAAATTTGCAAATAGCAAATCATTTCCTTATTCTTATCAATCTTTCGCAGCACAATTTGGCTGGGGAAGGGTATTGGATAATTACTTAATTTACATCCCTCTAAATCCTAAGTTTCATGATTCGTGGCAAAATGCTCGTGAAGATATAAAATCAACATATATAAATAATATTAATGAATATATTGACTATTATCCAGATGAATTATTAGATTTAATGAAACGAATGGAACCATTTGCTAAAAGTGAGTCAGGTTATTATTTATTTTGGGATATATATAGTGAAGATTTACCTAATGAATTTAATATATACGCAACAGATTTTGTAGGAGATATATATCTACTAGGAAAAGATTTATTCGAAGTATTTTATAACTTGACCAATGACACTAAAATCTTAAAGGAATGTTTTAACAGAGCACCTTGGCCTAAAACATTCGAAGGATTTATGTCAATTTGTTAAAAACTCGACTATTTAATAAAATCTAAAATAAGCCGTAGGTTGAGTTGAGATCTAATAAAATATCAAGGTCGTCTGAAATATGTTTTCAGACGACCTTTTCCTCTATACATCACCACTTACCTGCTTCGACTACAACGAAAACGGCCAACTCATCGCCCAGCACCAATGGAAAGTGCCGACTAAAGAAGAGAACGCCCGAAACGGCCTGCCCGACACCGACTGGCGTGATGCGCAGTACGACATGCTGTACCTGCCCGTTACCGAAACCATCCGCTACCACTACGACTTCAACGGCAACCGTACCGCCACCGTCCTGCCCGACGGCAGACAGATCAACTACCTGTACTACGGCAGCGGTCACCTGCACCAAATCAGCCTCGACGACGAAGTCATCACCGACATCGAACGCGATCAGCTGCACCGCGAAATCTACCGCACACAGGGTAAACTCGCCAGCCGTTACGAACTCGACCCCTTAGGTCGTCTGAAACGGCAAATCGCCACCCTCAACGACCTGGCGGAAGGCGGCAAAGGCAAAACCAAAGTAGCGGCGGGTTTTAGCCAAACCGCCGTCAAACGCAGCTACGGCTATGACCGTACCGGCAACCTGACCCACAGCACCGACCAGCGGACGGGCACGACCCAATTCGAGTACGACAGACTGGGCAGGATTACCCAAGCGGGTAACGAACTGTTCGCCTTCGACCCCGCACACAATATCCTGTCCGATAACAATAGCCCTACCGTCCCGGACAACCGCCTGAAAACCTACAACGGCACGACCTATTACTACGACGACCTCGGCAACCTGATCCACCGCGAACTGGCTGACGGAGAAGTGCAGAACTATTTCTACGATCTGCACGACCAACTGGTTAAGGCGGAAATCTTCAAAAAAGACGGCACGAAAGAAACTTGGACGTACAGCTACGACGCTTTGGGCAGAAGGATAGGCAAAGGTCGTCTGAAAGACAGTCAGGAAGTTTCAGACGACCTCAGCAACCAAACCCGCTTCGTTTGGGAAGGCAGCCATTTACTGCAGGAAATCCACCCGGACGGCAGATATACCTATATCTATACCGACCCGGATTCCTACGAGCCTTTAGCACAAGTCCGCGATTGGACAACCGAAGACGGCGAAAGCCGACAACAAATCCACTACTTCCACTGCGACCAAATCGGTATCCCGCGTGAGATGACCGATAAGGATGGCAACCTCTTATGGTTCGGCAACTATACCGGCTGGGGTCGTCTGAAAGAGGAAACTAAGGTAACGGATAGCGCATACCAACCCTTCCGCCTGCAAAACCAGTATGCCGACCGTGAGACGGGGCTGCATTACAATTTCTTCAGGTACTATGAGCCTGATGCGGGTCGGTTTGTGAATCAGGATCCGATTGGGTTGTGGGGTGGAGATAATCTTTATCGGTTTTCGTCTAATATTCAGATTTGGATTGATCCTTTAGGGTTAGCATGTATACCCAATCCAAATAGAAAAAATGATGAGGATCTTGCAAGAAGAATTGATAAATTGTCTGATAATTTGACAGAAAAAAATAGAGATGGTTTCACTACGTTAGCCTTGGCAAGGGTAACACTTGCTGATGGAACCTCTCAAATATGGATTGCTCAAGCAGGCTCTTCTCTGTCATCAAAGCCTTCTAGAAGGCAACAAAGTCTTGCGGGTGCAGATGAAATATAGTCAACTAAAAACAAAATAGTACAATACTCAACTTTTAAGGTCTAACCATGGCATACTCTGCGGACTTAAGAAACAAAGCTTTAAACTATTACGAACAATGCAAAAACATCAGCCAAACCGCAGCAACGTTTAACTTGTCAAGAAACACGCTTTACCTGTGGATTCGCCTTAAAAAACAAACAGGCAGCCTAAAACATCAAGTTACCGGTCTAAATGCCGTCAAATTGGATAGGCAAAAACTGGCTCAATATGTTGGGCAACACCCGGATGCCTATCTGCATGAAATCGCCAAACATTTTGATTGTACGCCAGCCGCCGTTTGCTATGCACTCAAACAGATGGGGATGACGCGCAAAAAAAGACCACCACTTACAAAGAACAAGATCCGGCCAAAGTAACGCATTATTTAACACAGCTGGCCGAATTTTCTGACTACCAACGTGTTTATTTGGATGAAACAGGATTTGACCGCTACCTGTTCCGTCCCTATGCCCGCAGCCCGAAAGGGCAAATAGTGAAAGCGCAGATAAGTGGAAAAAGATACCGACGCTTATCTCTGGTGTCCGCACAAGTCGGCAACCGGCTGATTGCTCCGATGGTTTATCAAAATACGATGACCGGGGTCTTTTTTGAAGCGTGGTTTCAGCAATGCCTACTGCCCGCATTGACTCAAAAATCGGTGATTATTTTAGATAATGCACGATTTCACCGTATGGGTGTCTTACGGGAAATGGCGGAAAAATGGGGACATAAGGTATTGCCTCTTGCACCTTATTCACCTGAGCTCAACCCGATTGAGAAGGTGTGGGCGAATATTAAGCGGTATCTGCGAACCGTATTGTCTGATTACGCCCGATTTGACGATGCGTTACTGTCCTATTTTGATTTTAATTGACTATAATACAAAATTTACATTCAGCAGGAAGAAGCGGGAAAGATGGCAACCACTTAAATGATGCTGAACGTCAACTTATACGAGAAGCGAAAAAAAGAGGAGCTAAAATTAAATCTCTTGGAGCTACAAAACCAATGTGTGGCAGATGCGAGAAAGGAGCGAGAAGAGCAGGGATACTGAGGCGTATCATAACCCCAATTAAGAGTAGACACTGTTAGTATTTAATATTTTTAAATTTATTTAAAATTAAAGGAGTCCAATATGAAGCCGATAGAATTGGATGAAATGCCAAATGATATTTTTATTCAGGATATAAAAGAGTTAACAGAGAGTTTTTCAATAGATTTTCCTGATGTGTTTAGACAACTTTTGACAGAGTTAAATGTATCAAAAGATAATTTATTTATCACGGATTTTATTGAAAATCAGAAGATTGCCAACTCATATACAGGATATGTTTTTGACAAAACCCACAAAAAAATGTATGACTATACAATCAAAAATAAGAAACTTAGTTTTTTTGAAGTCGATATAAAAAAACTAACTACTAAGGACACGGATAGCATCCGAGTGTTGGATGAACTTTAAAATGCAAGCTATATTTGCATAAAGTGTCAGTGACTGTAGGTTGGGTCAAGACCCAACAGCCTAATAAGGTCGTCTGAAATAACCTTCAGACGACCTTTCCCTATACGCATACCCTTACCTGCTTCGACTACAACGAAAACGGCCAACTTATCGCCCAACACCAATGGAAGGTGCCGTCTAAAGAAGAGAACACCCGCAACGGCCTGCCCCAAACCGACTGGCGCGATGCGCAGTACGACATGCTGTACCTGCCCGTTACCGAAACCGTCCGCTACCACTACGACTTCAACGGCAACCGCACCGCCACCGTCCTGCCCGACGGCAGACAGATCAACTACCTGTACTACGGCAGCGGCCACCTGCACCAAATCAGCCTCGACGACGAAGTCGTCACCGACATCGAACGCGACAAGCTGCACCGTGAAATCTACCGCACACAAGGTAAACTCGCCAGCCGTTACGAACTCGACCCCTTAGGTCGTCTGAAAAGGCAAATCGCCACCCTCAACGACCTGGCGGAAGGCGGTAAAGGCAAAAACAAAGTAGCGGCGGGTTATGGCCAAACCGCCGTCAAACGCAGCTACGGCTACGACCGCACCGGCAACCTGACCCACAGCACCGACCAACGGACGGGTACGACCCGGTTCGAGTACGACAAACTGGGCAGGATTACCAAATGGAGATAAATTTGGCATTAGGCACTCGTCAAGACATGGTGAAACACTGGATTTCAATGTCAAAAGGCTTCCACGAAATTTTAAAATCCATCAAAAATGATATAACATTAGGAGATTTTTATTATGCATAATACTAGAGAACATATATATATTGATAAAAAGTTAAAAGCTAAAGGATACCGCGATTTAAATGATTATATTGATAAAAGGAGTAACGAAATATTAGATGATGAAGTTTGGCTATGGAGAACCAAGGCCGGCATACAAGATGATTTTCCTGAATTATCAAATTGCGAGATTATTGAAATATTAAAGGATGTAATGGTTAACATCGTAAAAAAGGGAGGAGTTATTTGTGATTATTCCAATGGAAAAGCATCACATATAATAAAAAAATATGATGACTTATCCTCTCCATTACTAATATCGGATATTGTTAATTTCTTGCTTCTCAATCCTGACTATGGAAGTGATGGAAATGGTATTTGGTATGAATAACAAACCTTGAGTGCCCCCCCCCCTAGCAAACCATAACCTATATGTAGAGTGCGTGTCCCAAGGCACGCACGCGGCTTCTTACTCCAAATTATTTATAAAGTGTAAAAATATGAAGTGTAAAAAGGTCGTCTGAAACCGCCGAACGGTGTTTTCAGCAAGCGTAGGTTGGATCGAGACCCAAAAAATGCCAGGTCATATAAAATCAATTTTCAGACGACCTTCTCTATCATTTTTATCCAAACAATACTGGAGGAAGTATGGATGGAAATTGGTCGGCTATCAGCAATGGCTTTCCGCAATGGATCAAGACGGCGAATTAAAATTAGATTTACAAAATAATTACAAAGGAAATGTTTATGAAAAAAATAAATGATATTTTTATTGGACAGCATTTTTGTTTACCTAACAATTTTTTAACATCAAACTATGATACTTTTTTGTTCTTTGATTTTGGGCTTGGAATGGAGCCAGAGTTTCTTGAATATTTTTCTGACTTGTTAGATTTAGGTGGCTTTAATAAGCAAGTTAATGTTTTTGATTATGATTTTAATATTATTGTAGATAACTGGATTCTTAAGCATGATGATTTATTGAAATATATAAAAAGAATAATAGGTTATGTGGACATTAATGATGATAATGGAATTATCATGGCAGATACTGATTTAAATTGGGTTGCGGTTCAGGATATACCTGTTAATTGGGGTGTTTTTGCATTTCAAAGCTCAAAAAAAGAATCTATAAGATTATTCCATATGATGAATAGAGATTGGTTTGTGGACATTGAAAGATTTAAGTCTATGGAGAAGGTATTAATAAGAGAGTTTGGAGAGGAGTTTATAAATATCTTATTAAGCAATTACGGTAATATTCGTAGCAAGCAAGCGTAGGTTGGGTCTAGACCCAACAAAACATCAAGATCGTCTAAAATCAATTTTCAGACGACCTTCTCTATAATTTTTATCCAAAAAATACTGGAGGAGGTATGGATGGAAATCAGTCGGCTATCAGCAATGGTTTTCCGCAATGGATCAAGACGGCGAATTAAAATTAGATTTAAAAATAGTTACAAAGGAAATGTTTATGAAAAAAATATATGATATTTTTATTGGGAAGAATTTTTCTTTACCCAACAATTTTTTAATACCAAATTATGATACTTTTTTGTTCTTTGATTTTGGGCTTGGAATGGATTTAGAGTTTCTTGAGGAATTTTCTGACTTATTAGATTTAGGTGGCTTTAATAAGCAAGTTAATGTTTTAGATTGTGATTTTAATATTATTGTGGAAAACTGGATTCTTGAACATGATAATTTAATAAAAAATATACAAAGAATAACAGGCAGTCTGAATGATTATGGTAACAGTGGAGTTATTATGGCAGATACTGATTTAAATTGGGTTGCGGTTCAGGATATACCTATTAATTGGGGCGTTTTTGCATTTCAAAGCTCAAAAAAAGAATCTATAAGATTATTCAATATGATGGATCGAGATTGGTTTGTAGACATTGAAAGATTTAAGGCTATGGAGAAGGTATTAATAAAAGAGTTTGGAGAAGAGTTTATAAATGTCTTATTAAAGAATTACGGTAATATTCGCAGGGATGGGTAACCGCCAAGTAAGCGTAGATATTGTCGCTTGAGTTAATCTCGAAAGTTGCAAATATTGATTTAAGCTGTAGGTTAGATCGAGTGCTCTCATCTTGATAGAGATTTGGCATGATAAATTTTCCTTTAGAGATTCGGAACATTGGAAAAAGGAGTTGTGCCGCTTTATGAATTTTTATAATACGGTAAAGCCACAGAAGAGCTTGAAAGGAGATACACCTTTTGAGGTCTTACCGGCTTATTTTTCTCAACCTGTTGTGTAAACAACGTTGTGTTTCCTTATAAAATACTATGTTGAAGTTACTTATCTCGTCATTTTTAAACCTATTATTTATTTTGTTCTTAACCAGGGAACTGAAAGGACTTATTAGTTTCATTCTAAATAATTATGATATAAATATAAGCAATTATATTTCAGGAATATTAGAGACTCTATTCTATTACTTTTTAAGTTTAAGTATTATTTTTTTATCAAAATGCTTAGCATCATTGATAGCAAAAAACCAAACTATTCAATTATTATTATTTGTTATAATTTGCTTGTTTTTAGATGTAATAGCCTGCTTATTTATATTTAGAATCTTCTTTATAACCTAATAGTAGCCGTAGATTGGGTCGAGACCCAATAAACACCAAGATCGTCTGAAATCAATTGCCAGACAATCTTTCCCCATACCTCCTCCTACTTCAACAACAACGAAAACAATCAAATCACCCGTTATCACCGACACCGAACGAGATGAACTGCATCGCTAAATCTAGCGTATTCAAGGTAGACTCGTCAGCCACTACGAACTTGATCCTTTAGGTTGAATTGTCCCCCCTCTGAGCAAGGCAGCAAAGGTCATCTGAAAGAGGAAATCAAGGTAACGGATATCAATTATCAACCCTTCCGCCTGCAAAACCAGTATGCCGACCGTGAATCAGGGCTATATTACAACCTCTTCAGGTATTACGAACCTGATGCAGACCGGTTTGGGGTCAGTATCCGATTAGGTTATTTTGAGATATTAATTTTTATGCTTTTGTACCGGATACTACGAAATAGATAGATACATTAGATTGGTTTAGATATTATGGGAATTGATGTGGACCAGACTGGACAAAGATGGAAGAAAAATACAGTAAACTTCGAGAAAATAATGGATATTATGTCGAACCAATGGGAGTATTGGATATAGATTGTAGACAACATGATATTTGCTATGTTAAATGTAGGGAACAATTCTCATATTCAGAATTAGAAAAATATAACTGTATGGTAAGGTGCGATGACACTCTTATGAATACATCTAAAAATATCCAACATGATCCTAATTCTTCATCCTGATTTTTCTATAAAGCGTTGGGACCTGAACTTGCCAAAATCCACTATCTACCAATAAAACCATTAAAAACATCTACAAACCGGTAATTTTATGAAAATCTTTAAATATTTTTTATTATATTTATTTATATATATAATCTTATTTATAATAAGCCCTTGGATTTTAGAATTAATTAATATTACTATAACACTTCCATGGTCCATTATTGAAGAAGATATTATTACTTATTTTGGACTAAACCTGAATCCTACTGTTGATAATATCTTTTATCGAAGAATAATACACTTTACTTACGGATCAACTAGCCTTTTTATAAATATATTTATTTTATATAATTTTATCTGCAAATTTAAGAAAATTTTTAAAACACCCAAAGAGAATAAATGAGAAAGGTGAATTATATCACATGAAAGATAATAGAAGATGATGAAAACAAAAAAATGGAATTGGATCCCTACAATTAAAATTAATGAATTGTATTTTGATAAAATTTATCTTGATTATAAGAAAATATTAGATGAGTTAAATGCAAATATTTTTTCAGAAAATGAAGATATTTATGACTCTTTTATTTTTGAAGAAAATGGAATTAAATCATTAATTTACTTTGAAAAAAATAGCCAATTTGCAGGAATGGAAATAAAAAATAATCTTTTTTACAAAGATATAAATTTAATTAGCAAGGATATTGAAGAAATAAAAAAAATTTTTGGTTATGATTCTTTAGTTTTAGATAAATATGATAGCGTAGATTGTGATGATATTAGAGCGATATTTTGGTTTGAAAATAACAAAGTCGAATCAGTTACAGTATTTTAATAAATAATGAGAAATATAAATATAGGGTAATTAGTGGTCCGTATGCACCCAATCCCGACGTAGAGTGTGTGCGGTACGCACAGATGCGTTTTCCGCTTTTCAGACGACCTCGAAGCCCAAACCCCACTGGGATTACTGAATTCAAACGCGATATATTGGGACGCTTAATCCACACCCTCGCCCGCGACAGTGGCGACAAGGTTCAGGAAACCGTTTACTGATACGACTTGAAGGCAACCTCGTCCGCGCAACCAACAGCCAAAGCATCACCTGATTCGACTACGACGAAAACGGCTGACTCATCGTCCAACACCAATAGAAAGTGTCGAGCAAGGAAGAGAGCACCCGAAACGGATTGCCCGATACCGACTGGCGCGATTTATAGTGACAACGAGGTCATCGCTGACATCGAACACGATAATGGGCTCTTTCTTATAATGCTGCCCCCTAAAAATAAAATGTTAAGGATGGGTTCTATGTGTAATGACGATTATCATACTGATGATTTTTTACAAGCTAGTTATTTTCTTGAACATGAAGATTATCAAAAAGCTTTTTATTTTTTAAAGAACGGAGCTTTGCAAGGAGATGTTAATTGTTATAATAATTTAGCAGTTTTATATGATCTTGGATATGGGGTTCAAAAAAATCCACTTTTGGCGCTTAAATGGTATAGAAAAAGTTGGCAATATGAAGGGAAAAGTGGTGGGGTATGTTCTAATATTGCATCACTTTATGCCGGTTTAGGTAATATAAGGCAGGCTAAATTTTGGTGGAATAAAGCAATATTAGAATTAAATGATGGAGATGCAGCTCTTGATTATGCAAAATTCTTAATTAATAGGAAAAACAAGAGGGATTATCATAAGATAATAGAATTACTTAAGTTTGCTATCAAGAGCGATTATATTACTGAAATCTCTAAGGAAGAAGCTGGTCAATTATTGAAAAATCTAGAAAGCACATAAACTTAGTAAACCATATAAAGATCAAACCGTACAGTAAGGTCGTCTGAAATTAATTTCGGACGACCTTTTATTTAGATTCAGGCTTTTGATTTAAGCGGCTTGGGTTTGATGTTCGTCGCCGTTGCGCTCGCGGATTTTACCCAAACGGTAAACCGTTTCGCCTTGTTCGGTTAAGAATGCCTGTACCGCATCAGCATCTTCTTCGGCAATCACGATCACCATGCCGATGCCGCAGTTGAAGGTGCGGTACATTTCTTGCGTTTCCACATTGCCTGCCTGTTGCAGCCATTGGAACAGCTTGGGCAATTCCCATGCTTTGGCATCGATTTGGGCGACGGTGTTTTCAGGCAGGATGCGCGGCACGTTTTCGGTGATGCCGCCGCCGGTGATGTGTGCCATGCCTTTGATGGTGAATTTTTCTAAAGCAGCTAGGATAGGTTTCACATACAGGCGGGTCGGGGCGATGATGGTTTCGCGAAGGGTTTTACCGTTGTCGAACTCGGCATCCAAATCGGGATTGTCGCGCGCGATGATTTTGCGGACGAGGGAGTAGCCGTTGGAATGCGCGCCGTTGGAAGCCAGACCCAACACGATGTCGCCCGCTTTGATGCTGCGGCCGTTGATGACGCGTTCTTTTTCGACCACGCCGACGGCAAAGCCCGCCAAGTCGTATTCGCCTTCGGGATACATGCCGGGCATTTCGGCGGTTTCGCCGCCGATGAGGGCGCAGCCGGATTCTTCGCAGCCTTGGGCGATACCTTTAATTACGTCGGTAGCGCGGGCGACATCGAGTTTGCCGCAGGCGAAATAGTCGAGGAAGAACAAAGGTTCTGCGCCTTGAACCAAAATGTCGTTGACGCTCATGGCGACGAGGTCGATGCCGACGGTGTCGTGTTTGTCCCAATCGAAGGCGAGTTTGAGCTTGGTGCCTACGCCGTCGGTGCCGCTGACGAGGACGGGATTTTTGTATTTTTTGCTAATTTCGACCAATGCGCCGAAGCCGCCCAAATCACCCAACACTTCGGGACGCATGGTGCGTTTGGCAAAAGGTTTGATGTTTTCGACCAGTTGATCGCCGGCGTCAATGTCCACGCCTGCGTCGCGGTAGCTCAATGAAGTGCTCATGAATGGGTTCCTTAATCGTGATTGGGACGGAAAAACGATGGGGCGTATTTTACCTTATTTTGCAGGCGCGGGCTTGGATTTTTCGGTGATTTTGTAAACAATCTGAGGTTTCAGACGACCTCATTTATTCTGTTATACTGGACGGCTAGGGGTCGTCTGAAAACAATTGCGGCGGCTCCCGCTAAAACACACATGGAAAGGTTTTATGTATCAGAAAAAAACGCGCGGCATGAAGCCGTGGATCATTATGGGCTGCGTGATTGCGGCTTTTGTCTGGCTGCTGTACGCGCTGGGCGATATCCTGACGCCGTTTATTGTGGCGGCGGTATTGGCTTATGTATTGAATCCGCTCGTGGAATGGTTGCAGAAAAAACGGATCAAACGCGCCCCGGCTTCGATGATTGTGATGGTATTGGCTTTGCTGCTCTTACTGCTGCTGATGCTGATTATCGTGCCTATGCTGATCAATCAGTTCAACAATATGGTCAGCCGCATTCCCCAAATCGTCGATTTTACGCAAAACAAACTATTGCCTTGGCTGAACAATGCCGCAGGCGATTATATGCAAATCGATCAGGAGTCGGTCATTGCTTGGTTGCAATCGCATACCGGCGAAATGAGCAACACGCTCAAGGCTTGGATGCCGACGCTGATGCGCCAAAGCGGCAACGTCATCAGCGGCATGAGCAACCTGATCCTGCTGCCGCTCTTGCTGTATTATTTCCTTTTGGACTGGAAACGCTGGTCTTACGGCATCAGCGCCTTAGTTCCGCGCCGCTTTATCGACACTTATACGCGCATTACAAGCAATATGGATGAAGTTTTAGGCGAATTCCTGCGCGGGCAGTTGATGGTGATGCTGATTATGGGGCTGGTGTACGGGATCGGGCTGATGTTGGTCGGACTGGATTCCGGCTTCGCCATCGGTATGATTGCCGGTATTTTGGTGTTTATCCCGTATTTGGGTGCATTTACCGGACTTTTGCTAGCAACCGTCGCGGCGTTGCTGCAATTTGGCACATGGAACGGTCTGATTATGGTGTGGGTAGTGTTCGCTATCGGACAATTCCTCGAGAGTTTTATCGTTACCCCGAAAATCGTCGGCGACCGCATCGGTCTGTCGCCTTTCTGGGTGATTTTCTCGTTGATGGCTTTCGGACAACTCATGGGCTTCGTCGGTATGCTCGCCGGTCTGCCGCTTGCCGCCGTAACCTTAGTCCTGCTACGCGAAGGTGTGAATGCTTATTTCCACAGCCGTTTTTACAAACACAAGTAAAAGGGCAAAAGGTCGTCTGAAAACGGATATGGGTTTTCAGACGACCTTTGTTTCTCCTTGCAAACACATAAAGGAACAGAAAACATGTTAGCCATCATCGGCGGCAGCAGCCTGACCAAGCTGCCCGAACTGAGCATCACCGACCGTAAAATCGTCCGCACCCCCTACGGACTGACCAGCAGCCCCGTCTTAAGCGGCAAACTGGGCAGTCAGGACATCATCTTCCTCGCACGGCACGGCTTCGGCCATACCGTCGCGCCGCATGAAATCAACTACCGCGCCAACATTTGGGCGTTGCATTCCATAGGTGCGGAATACATCGTCGCCGTTTCCTCCGTCATCAGCATCAACGACCGCTTTGAAAACGGCGCGCTCGTCCTGCCCGACGATTTGATCGACTACACCTACGGCCGCAAAGACACCTTTTTTGAAGGACAGGAAGAACCAGTCGTACACACCGATTTTCTCGACCCCTACACCGCCGAACTGCGCGAAAAAATCGTCGAACACGCGCAACAGCACCAAATGCCTCTATACACCCAAGCCGTTTACGGCTGCCTGCAAGGCCCGCGCTGGCCGACCCGCGCCGAAATCCAACGTTACCGCCGCGACGGCGTGGACGTATTGGGCATGACCGGAATGCCAGAAGCCGTCCTCGCCCGCGAACTGGGCATCCAATACGCCCACTTCTGCGGCATCACCGACATCCGCTGCCTCAGCGGAGGGACGGAAGGGGCGAAATGCGGCTTGGAAACCGAGCTTGCCATCGGCAAAATCCGCCGTTTGCTTGCGGGTTTGTAAAAGCTGAGGGAATGAAAAAAGTATGATTTTTGAAATTTCTCAAAAACATTCATCAATCCTTTTTCAAGCTATTAGAGATGCTGAAGATTTTGCCAAAGAATTAAATATTGATATTTACAAATGCCACATTGAATTTCATGAGAATATTCTTTGCAAGGATTTGCCATGCTATTTGATTTATTTTTATGAAGAAATAGTCAATACGAGTTGGATGGATGTTTCTACTTTAAATGACGTATGTGTGTATATTTCAATGGAAAGTTGTCAAACTATTTTACTGACTCAAAGTAGATAATTTGAATACATATCCTGTGAGTAATAAGCCGTCTCCAATCCTGACATATAGTAGATTAAATTTAAATCAGGACAAAGCGACGAAGCCGCAGACAGTACAAATAGTACGGCAAGGCGAGGCAACGCCGTACTGGTTTAAATTTAATCCACTATAGTGTGTGTACAGAATGTACACACTATGTTGAGGCTTCTCCCTTTATCCTTCAAACCACGCAAAAAGGTCGTCTGAAAATTTTCAGACGACCTTATCATTAAGATAGATACGGCAGAAACAATTTGGCATTCAAACCAACACTTCAGTCCTGCAGCAAATAACAAACCAATAAGACAGAACCGCTTATTATCCGCCGATTCATGATTCCGGCTTATCCGCCGCCGGTTTTTTCTTACGCGAACGACGGCGTTTGCGGTTAGGCTTACCGTCCGCACCATCGCCTTGTCCGTGTTGTCGGCGCTGTTGTGTGGCAAGCGTCATTTCCGCGCGTGCTTCCACATCCGCATGTTGGAACTTCGTCCACCATTCGACCAAATCCCGCTCCACTTCGCCGACCTCTCCGCGCAACACAAGAAAATCATAAGCCGCTCGGAAACGCGCTTGTGCCAGCATTTTGTGCGGACGCGCGCCGCGTGTGAAATCGAATTGCGGCTGAAGCTGCCAAATTTCCCTCATGGTCGCGGCAAAACGCTGCGGCACGCCCCAGCCTTTTTCCACCGTTTCACGCATAGTGTTCATCGCTTCGGATAAAGCATGCGCAGGCTTTTGACCACGTTTGATGTTGTCCTGCCAATGACGGTTCAAAACCGGCCACAATACGGCAGCGAGAACGAAGCCCACCGACACGGATTTGTCTGCGCGCAAACGTTCGTCCGTATTTTTCAAGGCGAGGGAGATAATGCGGTTTTCAGGTTTTGCGGCCGATTTGAGCGCAGTCAGAAGCGGATGGACGTCGTCTGAAACGCCGAGAGTATTCAATTGTTTCAGGCATTCTCTGGCATAACCGGAAAACAGCAGCTTCATGATTTCGTCAAACAGACGCGCTACGGGTTCGTGTTTCAGACGACCTGCCTGCTCCGGAATCGGCGCGGCGGTGTTTTCTTCCACTTCAAACCCAAGTTTGCCCGACAGCCGCACGGCTCGAAGGATGCGGACAGGGTCTTCCTGATAACGTTCTGCCGCATTGCCGATCATCACCAACTTGCGGTCGGCAATATCGCTGACGCCGTGATGGAAATCGACGATTTCTTCTTTAATCGGGTCGTAATAAAGTGCGTTGCAGGTAAAATCACGGCGCATGGCATCTTCTTCCATGCTGCCGTAAGTGTTGTCTTTCATAATCCTGCCGTGCGCGTTCTGCTGCACCTTGCCGCCGCCCCTGAAGGTCGTGACCTCTATGGTTTCGGGACCGACCATGACGTGGACGATTTGAAAACGTCTGCCGATGATGCGGCTTCTGCGGAAAATCTTATGAACCTGTTCCGGCGTCGCATCGGTGGCGATGTCGAAGTCTTTAGGTTCGACACCCAGCAACAGATCGCGAACCGCCCCGCCGACAACATAAGCCTGAAAACCTTCGTCATGCAGACGGCGGACAACTTTTTCCGCCGCAAAACTCAACATATCCGCACTGATGTGGTGCCTGTCGAAAGGAAGGATTTCCTTCGCCACAGGCACTTGCTTCGGCTGCTTTCCGGGTAAAACTTTATGCAACCATTTTTTCAACATAAAACTCTTTCCAAAATAAAAAAAGGTCGTCTGAAACCGGCGGCGAAGCCTTTGCGCAATATTCTGCCTGGAATACGAGCAAAATATTATGCAAAGGCTTCAGACGACCTGCCGTACCGCATTAAAAAATAAGGCGGCATTATACCCGAAACACTATAAACCCTGAAAATATAGTGGATTAACTTTAAACCAGTACGGCGTTGCCTCGCCTTAGCTCAAAGAGAACAATTCTCTAAGGTGCTGAAGCACCAAGTGAATCGGTTCCGTACTATCTGTACTGTCCGCGGCTTCGTCGCCTTGTCCTGATTTAGTTAATCCACTATATAGTCGAATATCTAAAAACCGTAACGGCGTTATCAGTTATAATAAAAGGCTGACGCAAACCTGCACGGAACCGTATCATGTATCACTACAAATCCGAAGCCACCCAATTCCTCGACAAACTCATCGAAGACAATCCGCAGCTGGAAACACAACGCCTTGAAAACCGCCATCTGTTGTGGGATGTCGAGCTGGACCCTCAAGAACAGAAAGAATTCGAAGCCGCCAAAGTCGCCAAAAAACCTTATACCTACTACCAAGACTGACGGCCAAACGGCATGACCACCCAGACACACAATATCGACCCGGCGCTGCAAGACTACCTCAACAGCATCGGCGAAAAAGAGCATCCCGTCCTGACCGCCCTGCGTTCGCGCACGCAATCCCACCGTTTAGGGAAAATGGCGATTGCCCGCGAACAGGCAGCCTTGTTGACTTGGCTCGCGCGCCTGCTCAAAGCCGAAAAATATCTGGAAATCGGCGTGTTTACCGGTTACAGCAGCACCACAGTCGCCTTAGTCCTGCCCGAACATGGCAAAATTACCGCCTGCGACATCAACGTCACCTTTACCGATATCGCCCGCGAAACCTGGCGGGCAGCGCAAGTCGCCCATAAAATCACCCTCCACCTCCAGCCCGCCCTGCTGACCCTGGACGACTTGATAAGCCAAGGCGAATCAGGCAGCTACGACTTGGCGCTGATCGATGCCGACAAACCGCCCACCCCGCAATATTTCGAACGCTGCCTGCAACTGGTTCGCAGCGGCGGCGTTATCGCCATCGACAATGTCCTGCTGAACGGGCGCGTTATGGGTGAAGCAGAACGCGATGCCCCGCCCAGCCTAAACATACTCCAGTCCTTCAACCGCAACCTGCCCGACGATTCCCGCATCGTACCCATTACCCTGCCCGTCGGCGACGGTCTGACTTTGCTGCTTAAAAAATAAAATGAACAAAACCCTTCCCATTCTGTTTGCCGGTATCCTCCTGCTCAACGCCTGCGCCTCTACCGCCCCCAAACCCAAATCCGGCGACACCTTCATGCTGCCCGATATTCCCACCGCCGCAGCCGAATCCTCCGCCATTCCCTATCCCGATTTGAACACGATGACTCAAATCGAACGCTTGGGTATGCAGGTCGAACGTTTGGAGCGCGAAATGGAAAACACCAACCAGCGCCTGCAACAACTTGAAAAACAAAACAAAACCCCGCGTCACACCAATAGGAAAGTGCCCGCCCAACGTTTGGACGACCAAAAACTCAAAAGCACCTATCTGGCAAACGGCGGCACCGCGCCTTCAGAAGCCGACTCTGCCGACCAAAACGAAACCCGCCTCTACAACCAAGCCCTCAAATACTATCAGCGCAACAATTACGCCGCAGCGGCCGCAGTCTTAAAAGGAGCAGACGGCGGCAACGGCAGCGAAAGCGCCCGACGCAATATGTATCTGCTGCTGCAAAGCCAACAGCGCATGGGCAATTGCGAATCCGTCATCGAAATCGGCGGACGCTTCGCCAACCGTTTCCGCAACAGCCCGCAAGCCCCCGACGCGCTCTTCAGCATCGGGCAATGCCAATACAAGCTGCAACAGAAAGACATCGCCCGCAACACCTGGCGCAAACTGATACAGAGCTACCCCGGCAGCGCCGCCGCCAAACGTGCCGCCGTCAGCATCAAGCAACGATAACTTTTCAGACGACCTCCCATATTCAAAGGTCGTCTGAAATCATTCATTGAATAACGTTTTATACACTAGGAGCAAATATGGCCAAAATCGGCATCATCATGGGCAGCAACAGCGACTGGCCCGTCATGCAGCAGGCAGCGCAGTTTCTCAAAGAGTTCGGCGTCGAATACGAAGCCCGCGTCGTGTCCGCACACCGCACCCCCGATTTAATGTTCGAATACGCCGAAACCGCCCGCGAACGCGGCATCAAAGCCATCATCGCGGGCGCAGGCGGCGCGGCGCACCTGCCCGGCATGGTTGCCGCCAAAACCACCGTCCCCGTATTGGGCGTACCCGTACCCAGCAAATACCTGCGCGGCGAAGACTCCCTGCTCTCCATCGTACAAATGCCCAAAGGCGTTCCCGTCGCCACTTTCGCCATCGGCGAAGCAGGAGCCGCCAACGCCGCCCTGTTCGCCATCTCACTGCTTGCCAACGAAAACCCCGAGCTGGCTCAAAAACTTGCCGACTTTCGCGCCAAGCAGGAACAAACCGTTTTAGACATGGAACTGCCTGAGGCATAACCATCGAGATTGCTGGGAAGGTCGTCTGAAAGGCAAATAGAAATCTTTGTATTTTGACGACCATACCAGCTGCGCTTTTTATATTGTGCGTGACAATCGCTGGATATAACTGCTAATCTGCGTCAGTTCCAAACCAAATCTTTTTAATTACTTCTAAATTAGAAGAAAATTTTTTATAGTCATCCTGAATTTTCGATACTAAAGAATTTAATTCAGTATATAACTCATGACTGAAATTTATATTTATATTTCTTTCTTTGCCAACTAACTCCTCCATATTTAGTATATTATTTTTCTTAAATTTCATATTCAAGATATTATTCTTCTTACTAATCTTAGCAGTATGTGATTCAAAGCTTAATTCGTCTTGATTATTATCTGAGACAAATTCTATAAAATCTAATAAATTGCCATAGTCTTCTTCACCGGCAATATATAGAGACAGACCATTTCCAAAATTGATATAAAAACCAGAATCAATATAGACTTGACTACACTGATTAAATTTCTCTAAATACAGAAAATTAAATTCCCAATTTATCTCAAAATAGAAGTTATATTGATTGAGTGAAAAATTATATGTACTATTTAAATTCATTATTTCCTTTATCCTTTTATAACTTGAAGATTTAAATAACCTAAAGATTTAGCTATCTTTCTAACTTTATCTTCCATAATTTCTGTTTACCTCATTTTCAGACGACCTTTTTAATCACTCAACCCTCTGAACAACAATGAACAAAACTTTTGCATTTATCCTACTCTCCGCCTTGCTCTGCGCCTGTCAAAGCCCAAGCAAACCGACCCAAGCGACTGAAGCAGTCCCCACCCGACAAGTACAAGCCACAACGGGCAATCTGATTATTTTCTACGATGAAGGCATCGGCTCAGATTCATTGATGAAGGCAGTGAAAGATTCCGGCGCAAGTTTGGTTTACGAATACAAAAACCTGCACGGAATTGCCATTCGTCCATCAGCCAAAACCAATATTCAAGATGCCATTGCTTATTTCCAAAAGATAAACGGCGTATTGTCAGTCGAACAAGACCGACTGATGAAACTTCAATAAGGGGTTGCACTTAAATCAGCAATCCTTTTAAAATTTGATGTTGTTTGATTTTTTATGATGTACTGATTTTTTCAATGTCTACTAATCTTCTTTTCAGGCAGGAATACGTTATAAAAAATACACAGAAAAAATAAAACGAATGGGAGCATGATGGCAAACCGTATTTTCAGTATAAAATTTATAAAACCAATTAATTACCTCATTTTATTGCTACTTATTTCGTTTTCATTTCTCCTTAATACTGATGAATTTTACATCATAGACTATATAACTGATGGGGATGTCTATAATTTATCCGATTTACAAGGTGAAATAAACAACAACCCCATGATTATTAAATTATTTTTTATAATAAACAATATTTCTATTCTATTCTTTCTATTAGGAAGAAAGTTTATTGGCATTTTCTGTTTCATCCTTACAGCGTATTTTTTTGTCCATTTAATAGGCGACCTAGATTTATTGTTTCATATCATTTACTCAAGTATAAAACTTAAAAATTTATGGCTGATTCTAATACTCGTTTTGTATTTTTTACTGTGTTTGATTAACCTTTTTCCCCTGTTCGGTTCTGTGAAAAAATAAAAAAAGGTCGTCTGAAAACCCAAAATCCGGTTTCAGACGACCTTTTTGCTTTTAAAAATCAAGTTATCTAAACTCAAATCGTACCGCTGCCTTGCGCTTTCGGTTTGGCGGCACCGAATTCCAGTTTGCTCAAGGCGGAGAGGTAGGCTTTGGAAGTGGCGACCAATACGTCAGTATCTGCGCCTTGTCCGTTGACGACGCGATTGCCGCGTGCCAGACGGACGCTGGTTTCGCCTTGGCTTTCCGTGCCTTGCGTTACGGCGTTGACGGAGTAAATCTGCAAAGTCGCACCGCTTTGCGCCACGCTCTCAATCGCTTTGAAAATCGCGTCGACAGGGCCGGAGCCGGTGGCGGAAGCGCGTTTTTCTTCACCTTTGATGCTGAACACGATGTCGGCGCGCGGCTCTTCGCCGGTTTCGGTGCTGATTTTTTGGGAGATGAATTTGTAGCTTTCGGCGCCCATGCTGCCCATTTCGTCGGACACCAGCGCGTGCAGGTCTTCATCGAAGATTTCGCGTTTTTTATCGGCGAGTTCTTTGAAGCGGGCAAACGCGGCGTTCAGCGCTTCCTCACTTTCCAACTCGATGCCCAAATCCGCCAGTTTGCTGCGGAACGCGCTGCGGCCGGACAATTTGCCCAAGGTCAGGCGGTTGGTTGACCAGCCGACCGATTCGGCAGTCATGATTTCATAGGTTTCGGGGTGTTTCAACACGCCGTCCTGATGGATGCCTGATTCGTGTGCAAAGGCGTTTGCGCCGACCACCGCCTTGTTGGGCTGAATCGGATAGCCAGTAATGGTGGACACCAGTTTGGATACCGGCACGATTTGCGTGGTGTCAATGCCGGTTTCCAAGCCGAAAAGGTCGTGGCGCACTTTCAAGGCCATCACGATTTCTTCAAGGCTGGCATTGCCCGCGCGTTCGCCTAAGCCGTTGATGGTGCATTCCACCTGACGCACGCCTGCCTGAACAGCGGCCAGCGAGTTGGCAACTGCCATCCCCAAATCGTTGTGGCAGTGGGTCGACCAGACTACTTTGTCGCCGTTGGGCACGCTTTTGATGATGTTGCTGATACGCTCGTACCACACGGAAGGGATGGAGTAGCCGACGGTATCGGGAATATTGATGGTGGTCGCGCCCGCTTCGATAACCGCCGTAAAGATTTTGGCGAGGAAGTCCAAATCCGAACGCACGGCGTCTTCGGCGGAAAATTCCACATCGTCGGTGTATTCTTTGGCGATTTTCACTGCTTTGACCGCCGCATCAATGACCTGCTGCGGCTTCATTTTCAGTTTGTGCTCCATGTGGATGGGGCTGGTGGCGATGAAGGTATGGATGCGTTTTTTCGGCGCGGGGGAAACGGCTTCGCCCGCTTTGCGCACATCGTTTTCAACGGCACGCGCCAGCGAGCAGACTGTGGATTTGGTGATGATTTTGGCAATCGCATTGACCGACTCGAAATCGCCCGGGCTGGCTGCGGCAAAACCGGCCTCAATCACATCCACACCCATTTTCTCCAACTGGCGGGCAATGCGGATTTTCTCCTCTTTGGTCATGGATGCACCGGGCGACTGCTCGCCGTCGCGCATGGTGGTATCGAAAATAATTACGCGGTTGGTCTGTGTCATTTCTGTTCTCTCCAGAGATTCGTTTTTTTGTAAAAAAGCATTCAAATCCAGCGGCCTGCCTTGCGCTTCCGCCAGCGCGGTCAGCTTTTGCAGTTGCGCCAAAGGCAGCGACCCGCGCGTGCGCCATTTATAGATGGCGGCAGTTGTTGCGGCATTTTCGGGGTCGTACTGTTTCAACGCTTCGGCAAGTGCATTCACGCCGCCGAAATAAGCAACTAAGCGGTCAATGTCTAATTGCATGATGTTCCTTGTCCAAACTTTATCGAAATTATGGTTTGCTTTGGAAGGGGATTATACGCATTTTAGACAAAACGACAATCTATTTTTCTAAAAATACGGATTTACTTTTTAAATCCAGAATTATTTTATACATTTTGTCCAATTTTATTTCAATATCTGAGTACAAAAAGGCAGGCGACACATAACTGCCCCTAAAAAATGAATAGGCATCACTGCCCAAACTACGCTCGCTTATTTTGAATGTCCTGCACACCATAACGGCAATACATCGTAAGCCGAAATATATAGTGGATTAAAATAAAAATGAGACAAGGCGGCAACGCCCGCCGTGTACGGGTAGTACATAAAGGCGTTGGCAACGCCGTATCATTGCAATTTTAATCCACTATAGTAAACTTGCCGCCGGTTTCCCTTCCTCCTTCCCGCCATGTTTCCCATTATCCCCACCGACCGCGCCGCTGCCGAATGGCGCAACGAAAGCACGCAGAAGCCGCCCAAACAGGCGGTTTATGTGCATGAAAGCAATGCCGCCGATATTCTGAAAAACGCCCACGCCCAAACGGCAACCGTTTGGACGGGCGATTTCCACAACGCCAAGCAAGTGTTGGCGGCGATGAAAAAACGCGTCCGCAGGCCGTCTGAAAAAACAAAAAACACGCTTGCCGATATTCAGACGACCTTCCACACCCACCGCATGAAACAGGCGCAGCAAAGCCGTGTGTTGAACATGCTTGCCGTCGAAATCGGCGCGGGTTTTCAGTTAAGCAACCCGCGCGCGCCCGACGTCCGCGCCGCCCTTGCCGATGTGTACGCCGAGCCAAACGACACGCCGTTTTTACTGCCGCTTAACCAGCTTTTGGGCTTTATCGGCGCACACGAATGGCACAAAAAAGGCATAGACATTCCGCAGCTTGGCGGCAAAATCCATGTTCCCTTCGGCGTGTTCTCACCCCTGCGCGGCGAATATTTGGACTTAATCGCCCAAGCGCCGTTGAATCCCCATATTCAGACGGCGTTCGACATCGGCACAGGCTCCGGCGTTATCGCCGCCATCCTCGCCAAACGCGGCATTCCCGACATCACCGCCACCGACACCAACCCCAAAGCCATCGCCTGCGCAACCGCCAACCTCGCCCGCTTGGGGCTGGACAAACAAGTCGCCGTCAAAGCTGTCGATTTATTTCCCGAAGGACGCGCCGACCTGATCGTCTGCAACCCGCCGTGGCTGCCCGCCAAACCGACTTCTGCCGTCGAAACCGCCCTCTACGACCCCGACAACGCCATGCTGACCGCCTTTTTAAACGGCGTGCGGCAACATTTAAACCCGCAAGGTGAAGCGTGGTTAATCATTTCCGACTTGGCGGAACATCTACACCTGCGCGACCGCGATTTTCTGGAACAATGTTTTCAGACGACCTCTTTAGAAGTGGCCGATATTCTGAAAACCAAACCGCGCCACCGCAAAGCCGCCGACGAATCCGACCCGCTCGCCTTCGCCCGCAATCGGGAAACCACATATCTCTATCGTTTGAAAGCGAAGTCCTGATATACAATTAGGTCGTCTGAAACCCGTTTCCGCCATTCCCATGCAACTGATCAAATACCTCCAATCCCAAGGCATAGGTAGCCGCAAACAATGCCAGTGGCTGATTCAAAACGACTGTGTCGAAATCAACGATACGATCCGCAACGACACCAAAGCCGATATCGATCCCGCCGAAGTCCAAACGCTGCGCATAGACGGAGAAGACATCGTCGTCGTGCCCATGCCCTATTTTTATATCCTGCTCAACAAGCCTGCCGATTACGAAACCTCGCACAAACCGCAGCAATACCCCAGCGTTTTCAGCCTTTTCCCCGACCATATGCGCAATATCGACATGCAGGCAGTCGGCAGGCTGGATGCGGATACGACGGGCGTTTTGCTGATTACCAACGACGGGCAGTTCAACCACCGCGTTACCTCGCCGAAACACAAAGTGCCCAAAATCTACCGCGTTACCCTGAAGCATCCTGCGGACGACAGCTTGTGTGAAACGCTGAAAAACGGCGTCCTGCTGCACGACGACAACGAAACCGTCCACGCAGCCGAAGCCGTTTTGGAAAACCCGACCACCCTGCTGATGACCATTACCGAAGGCAAATATCATCAAGTCAAACGCATGATCGCCGCCGCCGGCAACCGCGTCGAACACCTCCATCGGGACGAATTTAACGGACGAACGGTAGAAAATTTAGCCTCAGGGGAGTGGAAATTCATCACAGTTTGAAAATTTTGAAGTTTTTTCAAAAAAATTTTAACCATTATGGTTTTTTTATTTGTTTTAAAACATGATGATATGATTGTTAAGATGTCATTAACCAAACTTAACGTCATCATTCGTGAACTATTATATAATTCGCGTGTCTGAGTAACACTTGCTTCGAGAGAAGTGAGTAAGTGAGTAAGACGTTTTCCCCGTAATGTGTTTGGCCATCTATACTTTTCCCCTTAGTATAGATGGTTTTTTTTATCTGCGATTTTCTCAATCCCCTTCCCCAGTATCATTTGAACCGTCTCCCTGCATCCTATTGAATTCCCGTTCAGACGACCTTATCATCAACCCATTCCCACTTTATCCGCAGAAACACCATGCAAAATATCCAAGACTATGTCCGCCGCACTGCGTCCGCCGCCAAGCAGGCTTCCTATATTGTCGCTGCCACCGAGACCGCGCAAAAAAACGCCGCGCTCCTGCGCACTGCCGAACTCATCAAACACCATCAAACCGCCATCCTCGCTGCCAACGCCCAAGACATGGAACAGGCCGCGCAGAAAGGTTTGAACGACGCCCTGCTCGACCGCCTGCGGCTGACCGAAAAAACCATAGACGCCATGTGCGAAGGTTTACGCCAGATTGCCGCCCTGCCCGACCCCGTCGGCGAAATGGACGAATTCCGCACCCGCGAAAACGGCCTGCAAATCGGCAAAATGCGCGTACCGCTGGGCGTTGTCGGCATCATTTACGAATCCCGCCCCAACGTAACCGTCGATGCCGCCGCCCTCTGCCTCAAGTCCGGCAACGCCTGCGTCCTGCGCGGCGGCAGCGAAGCCTTCAACAGCAATATGGCGCTTTCCAAACTGATTACGCAGGCGTTAGTTGAAAACGGCCTGCCCGCAGCAGCCGTCAGCCTGATTGAAAATACCGACCGCGAAAGCGTCGGCGCCATGCTGCAAAGCCCAGAGTTTATCGACGTCATCATCCCGCGCGGCGGCAAATCGCTGGTTTCCCGCATCGCCGCCGAAGCCCGCGTGCCCGTCATCAAACACCTCGACGGCATCTGCCACGTCTATATCGACCGCGCCGCCGACGCCGACAAAGCCGTCAACATCGCCTTCAACGCCAAAACCTCGCGCTACGGCACCTGCAACACCATGGAAACCCTGCTCGTCCACCAAAGCCGCGCCGCCGAAATCCTGCCCGTATTGGCGGAGAAATACACCGCCCGCGACGTCGAGCTGCGCGGCTGCCCGCGTACCCTTTCCATCCTGCCACACATTCAGACGGCCTCCGAAGAAGACTGGGACACCGAATACCTCGCCCCCATCCTCTCCGTCAAAATCGTCGACAGCCTCGAAGAAGCCGTCGCCCACATCAACACCCACGGCAGCCACCACACCGACAGCATCGTCACCGAATCCTACACTGACGCCCGTACCTTCCTGCGCACGGTCGACAGCGCCAGCGTCATGGTCAATGCCTCCACCCGCTTCGCCGATGGTTTCGAGTACGGCCTCGGTGCGGAAATCGGCATTTCCACCGACAAAATCCACGTCCGCGGCCCCGTCGGTCTGCACGGGCTGACTTCGCAGAAATGGATTGTGTTGGGCGACGGGCAGGTTCGGTCGTAATCCATCGCTTTCTTGAGTGATAAAACGACAAAAGGTCGTCTGAAAAACAGTTTTCAGACGACCTTTTTGATCGTTGACTATCAATCCAACTTCCGTTTGGAAGTCAGCTATTTATCTTAAGTAAATTGTCTAAATGAATCCAATTTTTCCATCTTAAATCATTGTTAAATTGGTTAGGGTAACGAATACCATTCCGAATATCTTCAAACGATAGTGATGAATCTTTTTCCAATTCTTCTGCAATATAGGCTGGTTGTATTCGGGATAAATGCAGATAAACAAATTTATTCAGCTCTACAATCGAAGCAAACCATTTTTGTTGGAAATTCAGAATTTGATTAATTTCGTTTTGAATGAAATTTTCTCTATCCTGTTTAGGAAGCATTATTTGGAAATATTTCACTAAAGCCCTATCTAGGACACTTCTAGCAATTGAGTAAGAATTCCCAAAATTCCAACCTTCCCATTTATCATAAGCTAATTTACATAAATACCGAACCCTATGCTCATCGGCATGATCGAAAAAATATGCCAAACATTCTTTGATAGTTGCCTCATTTTGATTTAATTGCAAACTGTCAATATAGATGCGGATTTTCTCATCGGTAGCATTACTCAAAAATGCACCGAATCCTAGCTGTAAAGAAGGGTATCTGACCGGATATTGGTTAAAAATATAAATCCATTCATCAGGGCAATTTTGCCAAATACCTGACAATTCGATTTGCTCGTCTTTCATCTCGTTTCTAGATAAATGATCTAATCTAAGCAGCAAAAGAAATTTTGCTAACTTATTGGTTGTTTGTAATGAAAAAGGTTGGCGATATTTTTCTGGTAGCAAAGCAAGCCAATATAAAAGATTACAAACGTTCGTTTCTTGATTAATCAGTAACAAGATCTCATCGCTATGATTTTCAGATATAAATGAATATGATTGATGAAAATTCCGAGATAGTTTTTCATATAGTGCTTCTAACTGCCACCAACTTTCTTCAAGATTTTTCCATTGTTTATTTTCCAAGTTTTCTAATAGAGCATCTATCATCTCATTATCATTAATTGATGCATTCTGGAGAGTAGACAACTCAATTTCCAGATGAGATAAATATCTCATCGCTAAATTTTTAGAGGATTGAGAGAAAATAATTCCTTCTTCGTAGCTGATTGCCCAAAATTTAGGAAGAAGACAAGTCAATTCAAAAGCTATCTTTTGATCTTTCTCACTAGGATGCTCATCTTGCAAAATGTTAATCAGCCATGAAATACTTTCTATCAACGTATTTTTCTTATCTATATCATCAATATAAATAACTGCATCTTGATAGTCGAAGCTTGATGGATAGAAATTATCCTGATATTGCCAAAAATGGGATTTATCATCCCATTTCCAACTAGCAAAATCAAAATGCTCATCAAAGAATGAAAATATTCCATCAGGAACGCTGACATCATACTCATGAGATTGAGCGAGGCAAAGTATTTGGGCAGTAGTTAATTGTTGTTGGATTTCCATATAATATTATCCTCATCATTAATTGATTGTTCCCACATTTCTTCAAAGGCATCAGCAATAATCTGTCCATCTTCAACTTCTTGAATTATATGAAAGCTGTTTCCTAGACTATTCACCGATGTTCCCAATGACCAAGCTCTAACAGGTTTATCTATTGCTTGTGGAAAAATAATAAAACGGTCATGAAAATCCCCGTCCTTAGAGCAGTCAGCATTGACAAAGGTCAGATCCAATTGGCTAGCTTGAAGAATTGCTTGGTTAATTTTGTTTGCAAAGTCGGCTTTATAAGATGATGTTTTATTTTCTTGTGGAGCAATTTTTAAGCCTGTTAGTGCTTTGATTGGCGAATCATCATGCGGGTTAAAAAATACGGTTTCCAATAAATCTTGCGCATTCAAATAGGGATCCCAAAGATAAATACCATTTTTCCCATATTTTTTAATCAACTCTCTAATAAAATCCAAGGCCTCTTGGCGCATACCCCGCTTAAATGGTCTCAAACTTAGAGAATTTTGCAAATCATGTTTTCTTTTTTTTAGCAATCTGTCAGTAACCCAGTCTCGATAATCTTTGACATGGTTACCAATATGATTTTTTGATGTTTGAGCAACAATATCAATTTTTTGCTTAGTTTTATCTGGTAATTTGGATATTCTCTGAATTTGTTCTTGCATACTTATAGAAAAATTTACCTGCTCCAAAAAAAACGTTATTTCACCACCAGCACAAATTATCTGATTACTTTCATCCCAAATTGTATAATACCCTCCCCCATTAATTTGCTGAAATGGAATGATATTTCTCCCCTCAACTAATGGAATTTTCTGAAAATCAATCATACTGCCATGTTTTTCCCTCCAAAAAATACCTGAAAAGTTTATCTCTCCTGAGAAATGGGGGCTAACTGCTAAATTAGATAATAACTGATGGCTTTGTTTATCTTTTCTTTCTATTGAAAACGCCACGGCAGCACAAGGAATTTGCACGATGATATTGCCCAATCTATCAGAATGAGTACTGATTTTAATGGGTAAGTATTTCTGTAGCTCTCCAGAAAGCTCATCCAAGGCAGCAAGATTTTCTATCAGTGGCGTAACATATTCTTTGCTTTCGTCAAACCATTCAAAAAGATGTGAACCACCAAAAAAGTTATTCTTGAGCAAACCTAAAAACTCATTTTTTCCTCGCTCTAAGGCCGGAACATAAACTGGAGGAATAGCTTTTAAATGACCATAACAAAGTTTATTGCCATTATCTTCATTTGCCTCTGTAGTAACTAAATCAGAAATGATATTGACAAAACCTTCTATAGAAACAATTCTTTTAAAAACTCCAAATTTTAGAGATTTATCAGCCTTTAACTTAATAAGTTTTGGTGTAATTTTCTCTTTCTCTGTCAAAGGCAAATCTGTTTCATGAGCAACTGCTAGTGAGAAAATATTAAAAGGCGGGTTACTATCTTTTATGCCAATCACTTCAAAAAGCTCAATACATTTAAAATTACCGATAGACGGTATTGCTGATATTTTTTCCATCGATTCAATAGTCATTTAATTTCTCCATACGAAATATCTGAAAAATTCTAAATCATTTCGTTTCCATCAAAATCTTAACTTACAAAACTTGAAATAGTTCACAATTTTGACTATTACCACCTTGATGCTATTTTACTATATTTAAAATTAAAAACCCTAAAAAACACTGCACTTTGTCGCTATCAGATGTCTTTCTTTCACTAAAGCATTTCAATTACCTACAAAATTAAATTAAAAAATAAACGACTGATTTTTATATAAACTATTTAAAAAAAGAAAAATCAGCCTGCACTCCAATTTTCAAGTCTAGGCTGATTTCTAGCTTTAAAAAACTCCATATTCAGGCAACTCCGAACAGTCGAGGATAGTCTAAAAAATCTAGAATAGAGCCATAAAGGTAGTCAAACATTATTAATACTAAAACAATCCGAAACCTAAACTACTAATTCTCATAAATTATCTAAGACAGATACCTTCACTTCAAACATACTGCTGGAAAGCAAAATTTGGCTTGGATGATAACAGTTACTCACATTAGTATGAAATGATACTGGCGAACTATTATGAAAAGGTCGTCTGAAAAACAGTTTTCAGACGACCTTTTTTGCTGCAACAGCAAATCTTGTCGCTGTTTCTTAGTTTTGCGGAAACGCAATATCAGCATACGGCTGTCATCAAACCAAACTATTCCATTATAATCATTCAAATTTCCATAACGGCTTAACCTCAATCCGATACGACGATTTTGAGTTCGATGTATCCGCGCTCAGTATCTGCGCCCAAGAGGTCGTCTGAAACCACCCCGATTCCGATAAATCATCAAAAGGAAACCAGCATAATGTCGGACAAACCCGCTCTGAAGGACGAAAAACCGCGCAAGCCGTACCTTACACTGCTCTTTACCGTTTATGCCTTGTGTTACGGCGTTTTACTCGTGTTTCTCACCGTTCAGCTTACCGTAGCTTCCGGCGGGGTGGCAGCTTTTTTTGCCTCTATGCTCCATTTCGGTATTTTCGGACTGGTGTTCGGCAGTCTGGCTAGTGTGGCTGCAATAATTAACGGTTTACTCTATATGCTTGGCTATATGCTGGTTTGGGGCATACTGACCGGTATGGCGATGACGCAGCTTCGTTTGCGTAGGAACTTGAAGCATATCTTGACCGCCATGCTCATCGGCTTTGTCTGTTCCTACATAAGCACGATATTGTTTGCGCTGTTTTTGTCAAAAGATATAGAGATGCTGTTTAATTTTTATTTCGAAGGATTAACGATATTCAGCCTATTGAATGCGTTTGCCGTTATTCCCTTTGGGCTGGTGTTTTTACCTAGTGAAAGCGGGTATAAACGGGAGCGGGAAATTGCCGTGAAAACCGTGAAGGCGGGCATTCATGCGGGGCAAGTCATTTTTGAACATGCCACTGAAAAAAAAAGGCGTTTTTTCTTACCGCTGGTGGATTCCGCTTGCTTTTGCTTTGGCAGGCACACCGATTTTCCTGACTTGCGCCTTCCTGATGCAGCCGGACTCCGCCTTCCCCGACACACAAGCTTGGAGCGCACACTTTATCCCGATGACTTTCTTTGGCTTTGCCGCCATGGTGGCAAGCGGTTTGACGGCAATGCTGATGCGTCTGCGTAAAGACCAAAAAGGCATTTTGAGCGGCCTTGCCCTATCGTCTGCCTACTTCGGTGTTATGGTTTATCTGCCGCCCATCAAGAATCCCGATTTGAACCCCTACGCCCATTTGCTCAACCCGTATTGGCTGCTGGCGGCTTGGCTGATATCGGTCGGCGTCTGCATTTGGTTGTCGTTTAAGAAAGTAGATGGCGGCAATAGCTCATAAAACTGATGAGGGGTCGTCTGAAATACCTTTCAGACGACCCCTTTGCCCATTTTATTGCCGCCATCTTTCTTGTCCAAATACACACAAATCTTTCCCAATTTGAAACAATCCCCTGATTTTGTTATTATTCCTTCAAACAAAGAAATAATCATCATCCATTTTGTCTCACCCGGCCCTCATTACGGCTCATTCATCTGTGCGTTTTTACTCTCTTTTTCCCTTGTTTTTCATCCGGCAGGACGGTTTAAACGCTATTCGTTTTTTGTCTGCGTTTTATAGTGGATTACCAAAAATCGGGAAAGTCTCGGACCCTGTCCGACAGACCATGTTTTATTCCTAGTTTTTGTTAATCAACCATATACAGCCTTGCGCCCGCGTCCGCCTGCCTCACCATCCCAAAGGAGGTCAAGGTTTGTCTTTATTTCATTTCTTACGCAACCGCTCTTCGTTCAATCCCTTCGTTGTTTCCGTTACGCTGTCCTTCGTGCTGCTGGTCATCGGCATCGCACTTTTGATTCCGCAGCAGGCAGAAACCGTCCTCAATGCCGCCAAAACGGGCATTTTCAAAAACTTCAGTTGGTTTTACATCTTGGCGTTTTCAGCCTTCTTCTTCTTCCTGCTCGCACTTTCGGTCAGCAGCTTCGGCAACATCAAACTGGGCAGCAACGAAGAAGAGCCTGAATTTAGCTTTTGGTCTTGGCTCGCCATGCTGTTCGCGGCGGGTATGGGCGTTGGGTTGATGTTTTTCGGCGTCGCCGAACCGCTCACCCACTATCTGTCCCCAATTACCGAAGGAGGCAGCGGCGCAAGGCAGCAGGATGCGTTGCTCCACACCCTCTTCCACTGGGGCGTACATGCCTGGTCGGTTTACGCCGCCATGGCGTTGGCGCTCGCCTATTTCGCCTTCCGCTACAAGCTCCCGCTTTCCCTGCGTTCCTGCTTTTATCCGCTGCTAAAAGAGAAAATCGACGGTAAGGCGGGCGACATCATCGACATCCTCGCGCTGGTCGCCACCCTGTTCGGTATCATTACCACGCTCGGCTTCGGCGCGACGCAGTTGGGTGCGGGCTTGGCACAAATCGGCTGGATAAGCGAAAACACTTTTTCCGTACAAACCATCGTGATTTTCGCCGTCATGGGTTTGGCGGTCGCCTCCGCCGCCTCCGGCATAGGCAAAGGCGTCAAAATATTGAGCGAGATGAACTTGACCCTTGCCTTCGTACTGATGGTCTTCGTCCTCGCTACCGGCCCGACCCTCCACCTGCTCTCCGCCTTCAACGACAACCTCGGCACTTACCTGAGCAACCTCGTACAACTCAGTTTCAAAACGTACAGCTACGAACAAAACCATACCGAATGGTTCGGCGGCTGGACCATCTTATACTGGGCATGGTGGTGTTCTTGGGCGCCTTTCGTCGGACTCTTCATCGCCCGCATCTCGCGCGGACGCACCATACGCGAATTCATTTTCGGCGTTTTGGCGGTTCCCTCCCTGTTCTGCGTCATCTGGTTCACCATCTTCGGCGACACCGCCATCTGGATTAACGACCACACCGCAGCAGGCGCATTGGGCGCATTGACCGGCACGCCTGAAAAACTCCTCTTCCGCTTCCTCGAATACCTGCCGCTGCCGACCATTACCGGATTCGTCAGCCTCACGGTCATCGCCCTCTTCTTCATTACCTCCGCCGACTCCGGCATTTACGTCCTCAACAACATCGCCTCCCGCGACAAAAGCCTGACCGCCCCGCGCTGGCAGGCAGTAATGTGGGGGTTGTTGATGTCTGCCGCTGCCATCGTCCTCTTGCGCTTCGGCGGGCTGCCCACCCTGCAAACCATGACCCTCATCGTTGCCCTGCCTTTCGCCATGCTCATGCTGGTCATGTGCCTCAGCCTCATGCGCGGACTAAACGCCGACCACAAATACTTCAGCACTGCCGTTACCGCCTCCAGCGTCTATTGGAGCGGCGACAACTGGCAGGACAGGCTCGAGCGTATGCTGAACCAAACGCAGGAACAAGACATTCTAAAATTCCTCAAAACCACCGCCCTGCCCGCCATGCGCGAACTGGGCGAGGAACTGTCCGACAAATACGGCCTGAGCGTCGACATCCAAACCCACTTCGACCGCGAAGAGCCTGCCGTCGAATTCACCATCCACAAAGAGTCCCTGCGCGACTTCATGTACGGCATTAAAACCATCAAGCGCGAAGTGTCCGAACAGCTTATCAAAGACGGCCACCTCCCGCACATCCGCCACAACGTAACCTACGAGCCCTACACCTACTTCTTCGACGGCCGCAGCGGCTACGACGTGCAATACATGAACCGCCGCGAACTCATCGCCGACATCCTCAAGCAGTACGAGCGTTACCTCAACCTCCTGACCGATGTCGGACAAGAACTCATGTCGCACCAGCAAACCGAATTGGCAGAATAAGTTTTTGTTAAACAGGTGGTAACCAAGGTCGTCTGAAAACAGATTTCCCGTTTTCAGACGACCTTTCTTCATGTATTCAAACAAACCACACGTTCCATCCACAACCCAACCGTAGCGTGGGCTTTGCCCACGAAAAACACCGCCCAATCTATTATCTTTAAAAAAAAACAAATAAAAACGTCGTCTGAAACGGGTTTCCCATTTTCAGACGACCTTTCTCCATGCGTTCAAATCAAACCACACGTTCCATCCACAATCCAACTGTAGCGTGGGCTTTGCCCACGAAAAACCACCGTCCAATCCATTTTTAAAAAAACCAAATAAAAAACGTCGTCTGAAAACCCAAAATCCGGTTTTTCAGACGACCCCTTTTTCCATAACCCGTAACACCAATCCGCCCCACACAAAGCACTCTTTCATTACCCGACTGCCTTAACCCGACTTAGGCCGTCTGAAAAAAAGACCGAAACCGAGTACAATCCGCCACATGAAAAAACGCTCCAATCCCCTCCCGCTTTTAAACGGCGTCAAACCCAGCTATTTGGTTCTGCCGCACGAAAAACCGTTTTACGGCCTGCCCCTGTTGCATTTCCTCTGCATCCGCTTCCCCTTTGTCGGCGAAGACAACTGGCGCAGGCGTTTGAACAGCGGCTTCGTCGTCGATGCAGACGGTGCGCCGTTTGACGAACACACGCTGTTCGAGCCGGGCAAAACCATGTTTTATTACCGCGAAACCAGCAGCGACAACGAACCCATCATTCCGTTTGAAGAAAAAATCCTGCACATCGACGACCATCTGATTGTCGTTGACAAACCGCATTTTCTGCCCGTTATTCCCAGCGGACGTTTTTTGCGCGAAACCCTGCTCACCCGCCTGCGCCTGCGGCCGGAATTGCAGCATTTGAACGTAGCAGACATTACGCCGGCCCACCGTTTGGACAAAGATACGGCGGGCGTGATGCTGCTGTCGCACAATCCTGCCACGCGCCGCGATTATCAAACGATGTTTCAGGAAAAAAGCGTCCGTAAAACCTATCACGCCGTCGCGCCGACGCGGACGGATTTGGTATATCCGTTGGACGTAGTTTCGCGCATGGTGCGCGGGGAACGGTTTTTCACGACGCAGGAAACCGAAGGCGAGCCGAACGCCCATACAACGGTCGAATTGCTTGAAAACCGCGGCGAATTCAGCCTCTACCGGCTGACGCCGCATACGGGGAAAAAACACCAGCTTCGGGTGCATATGATGCGTTTGGGTATGCCGCTGCTAAACGACGCGCTTTATCCCACCCCTTTGGCGGCGGGGGATGAAGATTATGAAAAACCTTTGAAACTACTGGCAAAACGCATTGAATTTACCGACCCGATCAGCGGAGAAGAACGGATGTTTGAAAGCGGATTTGAGTTATAAAGACTTTGCCGTCGTCCTGTTCACATCCAAAACAAAGGTCGTCTGAAAACCATTTTCAGACGACCTTTACACATCAACTCAGCTTATTTCGAACTGCTGCCGAACAAGCCTTTGAACCACAATACGATATCATCCCACATCCGTCTGAACCAGCTGCCTTCTTCAACGGAATGGAGTGCGACGACGTTTTTCTCGGTAATGACTTTGCCGTCTTTGACGATTTTGAGTTTGCCCAAGCTTTGACCTTTTCGTATCGGAGCGACAACAGGCTGGACGGTTTCTAAAATCGGTTTGATGTTTTGTCCGGCATCGTGAGGAATCGTGATGTATACGTCTTCGAGGAAGCCGACGTTCACCGATTTGCTGCTGCCTTTATAAACTTTGACCTTGGAAATGATTTCGCCGCCGTTGTAGAGCTTGGGCGTGTCGAATGCCTGCAATGCCCAGTTGAGCAATTTGCCGCTTTCGGACGCGCGGGCTTCGGTGGAATCGGTACCGACAACAATGGAAACGATGCGTCTGCCGTTGCGTTTGCTGGACGCGGCAAGGTTGTAGCCTACGCTTTCGGAATGTCCTGCCTTCAGGCCGTCCACGCTGGAGTCGCGGTAGAGCAAAAGGTTGCGGTTGGGCTGTTCGACATTGTTGTATTTGAAGGATTTAATCGAAAATACAGGATAGTATTTCGAATAATCGTGTATCAGCGCGGCGGACAAAATGGCTAAATCGCCGACGGTGGAAACGTGGCCTTCGGCAGCCAATCCGGTCGGGTTTTTAAAGTGGGTTTTGGTCATGCCCAAACGCTTGGCTTCTTCGTTCATTTGTTGGACGAACACATCCACCGAGCCTCCTCCCATGGCTTCGGCAAGCGTAGTGGCGGCATCGTTGCCGGATTGGACAATCATGCCTTTAATCAAATCACTCACGCTGGCGGGGACTTTGGGATTGAGGAACATCCGCGAGCCTTCGATTTTCCAGCCTGCGTCAGACACGGTCAGCATTTGGTCGGCGCGCAATGTGCCGTTTTCCAAAGCCTTGAACGTGAGGTAGGCGGTCATCATTTTGGTCAGCGAAGCCGGTTCGATCTGCGTGTCGATATTGTTAGAGGCAAGCACTTGATGGCTGTGCAAATCGGTAACAATGTATGCGGCGGCGGCAATGGCAGGCGGCGCATCGGGGCTGTTGATGCTGGGCATCATGGCTTCGGGCTGGGACGCGGCGGCAGGAGCCGGCTCGGAAGCGGCAACTGCGGGAGCTGCGTTGTTTTTAGCCGCTTGCGGCGCGGCTTGCGCGGCGGTAATCATCATCGCCGCGATCAATACGGATAATGTTTTTTTCATTGGAATGTGGTGCGGAAATAGAAATAAAAACAACTGCGTTGTGCGGTTTGGCGCAAAAGGCTGTCATTATACCGCCGCATCTTCGCTTTGCTAAGATTTTTCTTGATTTCAGACGACCTCGCGGGTATGGTTTTACCTTTCCGCCGTTTTGTTGACAAAGTTTGACGCGGACGGCGGACACTCCTTTCGAAAATAATCCTCCGGCACACAAAACCATGAACAACCGCCCATCTTATTCCGATTACCTCATCCGCATCCTGACCGCCTCCGTTTACGACGTTGCCGTCGAGACCCCGCTCGAACCCGCCATCGGGCTGTCAGGTCGTCTGAACAACAACGTCCTGCTCAAACGCGAAGACCTGCAACCCGTGTTTTCCTTCAAAATCCGCGGCGCGTACAACAAAATGGCGAAGCTGCCAAAAGAAGCACTCGCCTGCGGCGTGATCGCTGCCAGCGCGGGCAACCACGCACAAGGCGTCGCACTTTCGGCACAGCGTCTAGGCTGCCGCGCCGTCATCGTCATGCCCGAAACCACGCCCCAAATCAAAATCGACGCCGTCAAAAGCCGCGGCGGCGAAGTCGTCCTCAAAGGCGTTTCCTACAACGATGCCTATGATTACGCGATGGAATTGGCAGAAAAAGAAAAACTGACCTACATCGCCCCATTTGACGACCCCGACGTGATTGCAGGACAAGGCACGGTCGGCATGGAAATCGTTCGCCAGCGTCCCGACGACATCCACGCCATCTTCGTCCCCATCGGCGGTGGCGGACTGGCGGCAGGCGTTGCCGCGTTCGTCAAACAAGTCCGACCGAGCATCAAAGTCATCGGCGTGCAAACACACGACTCCTGTTGCATGAAACAATCCGTCGAAGCCGGAAAAGTCGTCAGCCTCAAAGACGTCGGACTCTTCTCCGACGGCACTGCCGTCAAAGTCGTTGGCGACGAAACCTTCCGCCTCTGCCGCGATCTCTTGGACGACATCATCACCGTCGACACCGACGCCATCTGCGGCGCCATCAAAGACATCTTCGACGACACCCGCAGCATCACCGAACCCGCCGGCGCGCTCGCCCTTGCCGGCTTGAAAACCTATGCCACCCGCAACCGCATCCAAAACCAAACCCTCGTCGCCGTCACCAGCGGCGCCAACATGAATTTCCACCGCCTGCGCCACGTCTCCGAACGCAGCGAATTGGGCGAAGGCAACGAAGGTATTTTCGCCGTTACCATCCCCGAAGAGCGCGGCAGCTTCCTCAAATTCGTCAACCTGCTCGGCAGCCGCAACATCACCGAGTTCAACTACCGCTACGGCGACGACCAAAAAGCCCACATCTTCGTCGGTCTGCAAACCGCAGGTTCCCAAGACCTTGCCGTCATCAGCCGCCAACTGACCGAAGCCGGACTGCCCAATGTCGACCTGACCGACGACGAAATCTCCAAAATCCACATCCGTTATATGGTCGGCGGACGCACAACAAAAGTTGCCCACGAACGCTTAATCAGCTTCGAGTTCCCCGAACGCCCCGGCGCACTCGCCCGCTTCCTCAACCATATGCAGGGCGGCTGGAACATTACCCTTTTCCACTACCGCAACCACGGCGCCGACTACGGCCGCATCCTCGTCGGCATCGATGTCCCGTCCACTGACGATGAAGCATTCGAAGACTTCCTCGAAAGCCTCGGTTACAGCTATCAGGACGAAACCCAAAACGCCGCATACCGCCTGTTCCTTGCTTGATTGGAAGGGAAAAATAAAGGTCGTCTGAAACCCTGTTTGATGGTTTCAGACGACCTTTATGATTTGCACAGACTTGGTTTACAAATAAATTTCTACAAAAAAGGAAATACAGGCTGCAACTTGCCATACCAACTACGCAGCTTGATTTTCACACACAATGACTGCTTCCAGCCCCACCGATGATGAAATATAGTAAAAATCATATGACTCATGCCGTCTTTGTTCTACATAAAAACTGATGGATGGAAACCACTCAATCAACCATTCAGGACATGATTGATTGTGATAGGTCTGAATATCAAAAATAACATTCTGCGTACCGATATTATCAAAATCAAAAAACACTACATCCTGAAAATCCAATATTGAATCATCGTCGAGGAAAAATTTTAGGATTTGTTTTTTTTCCTTATAAACATAGCCGATAATTTCTGCGTCGTGGTAATCCTTATCAAAGTTTTTCATACTCTCCTCACTAACCTAAAGCTATACGTGCATCTTCCGAAAAAACTGATTTATCTTCAATTAGCTGCTTAAGATACAATTTAATGAAAGGCAGTTTCCGATGAAATGTCAAAACTTGGAGTGCAGCACTGCTTATTAACTCATTTTCATTTTTCTTGATGACATTCATTGCAAACTCTGCTTCCTTAACAGTTATTGGCGCTCTTTTTAAAATACTCAGCGCCTCAATCCTAAGATAAATATCCTCATCAAGACTCCCAACAAAATCAATTATTTTTTCAAAAATATAACTATAATCAAATTCGCCTATATACACCCTCAAGATACTGAATGCTTCATGGCGGGCAATATCGGATTCTTTTGAACTTAGACCGATATCCAAAAGAAAATTCGCCAACTCCTCAGACATATCCTCATCAACGTAATTTTGTAGAAATTCTTCTTTCTCACTATCATTCCTAAGTTTTTGATAGGATGATTTAAATTCTGCACCATTCATAATAATGATCTCAAAAATATTTTTTGAATTTAATTTTAGTCCCAATTTGGTCAGTTCATCAGACGCATATTTAAATTGCAGAGGATACTCAACGCAATCCACTATACCGCCCCATTTTTTGGGATTCAACCTTTGTTTTCAGACGACCTTCCCATCTCGTTTAGCTTCTGCCCTATAATACCGACCACAAATTTTTACCGTTCCCCTAAGGACAAATCATGAGCAATTACACCCGCACCTCGCGCGCTGCCGACAGCCTGCGCGACATCAAAATTACCCCGCACTTTCTGCCGCACGCCGACGGTTCGTGTCTGATCGAATGCGGCAACACCAAAGTTATCTGTACCGCTTCCATCGACGAAAACATCCCGCCGTTCCTTCGCGGCAAGGGTCAGGGTTGGGTTACTGCCGAATACGGAATGTTGCCCGCTTCCACTGCCTCGCGTATGCGCCGTGAAGCCGCGGCGGGCAAACAGTCGGGGCGCACCCAAGAAATCCAGCGCCTGATCGGGCGCTCGCTACGCGCCGTCGTGGATATGGAAAAACTCGGCGAACGCCAAATCCTGATTGACTGCGACGTGATTCAGGCAGACGGCGGAACGCGCACCGCGTCTATTACCGGCGCATTCGTCGCCCTGCAAATTGCGGTCAACAAGCTGCTTTCAGACGACCTCATCAGCGAAAATCCCATCCGCGAAGCCGTTGCCGCCGTATCCGCAGGCGTAGTAAACGGCGTGCCGCTTTTGGATTTGGATTACCCCGAAGACTCCGGCTGCGACAGCGACGTCAACATCGTTATGACCGCTTCGGGCAAAATCATCGAAATCCAAGGCACGGCGGAAGGCGCGCTGTTCAGCTTGGACGAATTGGGCAAACTGATTGCGCTGGCGCAGAAAGGCATTGCCGAGTTGACGGCACACCAGCAAAACGCCCTGTCCTCTTAAGCAAATTATATAATCTATTGAAATAAAATATTTTTCTTAAAAACCAACCTTATTAAAAGCAGATTCAAGGTAAAACCCGTCAAGGTTTAAACACCTTACGGGCGTCTCTACCCCGAATCTGCTTTTTTTTCATCTTAAATCAATTCATTGCTTGAAATTGAGTGTCGAAAAAAGGGCAATCAGCATGCCCTGCCCAACCTGCTTTTTATCTCTGAAAATTTAAAAAAAGCCTGCTTATCCAATACGATATTTATGACAAAAGATTTCAAAATCCGCCCCAAGCTCTGACGAGCGGTTCTAAAACGAGATTAGCGTTAGTTGTATAAATTCAAACACTTATTTAAAATATATGGTTCGCTTCGACTTGCCAAACCTATATTCGGGGCATCTGAATAATAAAAATTTCAAGGAACACTTATGCCGTTGCTGTCGATTGAATTCGCGGTATTTTTTATTGCTTTTTTGCCTATTTATTGGGCATTTGTCCGTATGCCGTCGGTGCAGAATGTTTTGCTTCTGCTGGCTGGGATGGGCTGGCTGTATCACTTGAATCCCATCTTTGCCGCCATAATTACCTGCTATTCGTCCTGCGTGCATTTGCTCGGTCTGTTGATGTCGTCTGAAAACGAAAACGTACGGAAATTCTGGCTGGGCTTCGGCGTAGCGACTGCTTTGGCAGTATTGTGTTTCTTCAAATATTTCGACTTTTTCCGCCCGTTTATCCGCCAGTACACGGGACAGAGCGAGATTGTCGATATCTTGATGCCTTTGGGGCTGTCTTATTACACGTTTCAATCTTTGGCTTATTTGGTGTACTGCTGCCGCCATCCGATGGGCGACCGCTTTGCGTGGCATGAGTTGCTGCTGCATTTGAGCTTTTTCCCGACGATTACTTCCGGGCCGATTATCCGTGCGGCGGCGTTTAAAAGCATAGACGGCGAACAGGCGGGGGCTTTGGAACAGATTCGGACTGCCGAACCGCGCGCATTGGTGCGACCCGCGCTGGCGGTGTGCTTGATTTTGCTGGGTATTGCAAAGAAATGGTGGCTGGCGGGTGCGCTGGGAGACGGCTGGGTATCGCCCGTTTTCGAGAATCCCGCCCAGTTTGACGGCTGGGGCGTGTTGTCGGGGGTGTACGGCTATACTTTCCAGCTTTTCTTTGATTTTTCAGGCTATTCGGATTTGGTAATCGGGATGGCGATGCTGCTCGGTTTCCGCCTGCCGAAAAACTTTGCCGCTCCGCTGCGCGCGTTCAATATCCGCGACTTCTGGAACCGTTGGCACATCAGCCTTTCCACTTGGATACGCGACTATATTTATATCCCTTTAGGCGGCAGCAAACACGGCTTCGTCCTGACGCAGTTCAACTTGCTGCTGGCGATGGTGTTGTCGGGCGTTTGGCACGGCTACGGCTGGAATTTCCTGCTGTGGGGCGCGCTGCACGGCGTGGCATTAATTTTGCTCAACTGCGGCGACAAAATATTCGGTCGGGACGGCTCACGTCGTCTGAAAATCTTGCGTCCGCTTGCCTGGTTCGTCACTTTCCATTTTGTCTGCTTCACTTTCGTCGTGTTCAACACCGGCAGCCTCGCCGATACGCAGATGGTGTTTGATGCCTTATTCGCCAACGAAGCAGGTTGGGCTGCACCGAAACAGGCGGATGTCCTGCTGCTTGCCGCGTTCGGCCTGATGATTTTGCTCTACCCGTATTTGCTTCGCCTGTTTGACGGCGCAGTAGCGACGTTGGAAAAAATGCCGATGTGGCTGTGGTTTATACCGCTGACGCTGGTGTTGGTGTTGATTATCGTATTGGCGCCGTCGGGCATCCCGGGCTTTATTTACGCCGATTTTTAAAAGGACAATCAGAATATGAAACGCTTTATTTCCCTGTTTGCCTCCCTTTTGGTTTGCGCCTTTGACGCGGCGTGGTTCAGTCAAGATTCCATTAATGCCTATTGGCAGCAAACCTATCATCAGGCTTCACCGCTGGAGCCTTTGTCCGAATACGAATGGTGGCGCACGGGCGCGAAGCTGCAACAAGACGCATACGCCTTTTCAGACGACCTCAAAGCACGTTTGGCAGGACAGCCTGTGATTGCCGAACCGGAACCTCAAATCGCTGAAGACGACTGGTCGTCTGAACAAAATGCGCAGCTTAATGCGTCCGAACCGTACGAAAAAAACCGTCCCGCCGACGGACGTCAACCTCAAACGGCACAAAACGGTGGACAACCCGAAGCACATCACCTCCCTATTACGCCGCCCGCCAATATCGTTCTCGGACAAGGCGACAAAGTCTTTTTTGCCGGCGACTCGATGATGCAGGGCGTTGCACCTTTTGTAGAAAGAAGCCTGAAAAAACAATACGGCATCCAGTCGGTGAACCTAAGCAAACAAAGCACCGGATTGTCCTATCCCAAGTTTTTCGACTGGCCGAACACCATCGAACAAACGCTGAAACAACAAACCGACATCCGCCTTCTGGTCGTCTTCCTCGGCCCCAACGACCCGTGGGACTTCCCAAAAGGCAAAAAATACCTGAAATTCGCCTCGCCCGAATGGTCGGAAGAATACCTCAGCCGCGTCAACCGCATCCTGACCGCCGCCGAACAACACCATGTGCAAGTCATTTGGATGGGCATCCCTTATATGAAACAGGCAAAACTTAACAAGCAAATGCGATATCTCGACAAACTTTTAGCAGACGAGATCAGTCCAAAAGCCCTGTGGATACCGACCGACAAACTCCTCAGCAACGGCTCGGACACCTACGCCGACTCCGTCAACATCAATGGAAAAATCATCCGCTACCGCAGCAAAGACGGCATCCACTTCTCTGCTGAAGGACAAAAACTGCTCGCGGATAAAATCATGGAAAAAATCGTTTTTCAGACGACCCCTGAAATGAACGGCGAAGAACGCACGGAACAATTATCCGCACGTTAAGCCCGTATCGGCAGCAAAAGGACGGCGTTTTGTTTATCCGATGCCGTCTTTTTCGTTACAATAGCCATCCGCCGCGTCAAAAGACGTCGTCTGAAACCACACACAGGAAACTCATGAACATCAAAACCCTGTCCGTATCCCTTACCGCATTGTGCCTGTCTGCCGCCGCCCCCGCTGCCGATATGCTGCTGGAAAACTACGGCAGCAGCCGTCCCGCATGGCTCTCCAAGCTCAAAAAACTCGACCGCAGCTCAGACGGCAAATTCCGCGTCCTCCAAATCGGCGATTCACACACCGCCGGCGACCTTTTCACCGAACAACTGCGCCTGCGCCTCCAACAAAAATGGGGCGACGGCGGCATAGGCTGGGTTTACCCCTCTACCGTCAAAGGCCAGCGCAGCGCAGCCGTCCGCTATGACAGCTCATGGCAAACCGTCAGCAGCCGCAGCGTTTCAGACGACTTCCCCTTAGGCGGCATCATCGCCAAAGCGAACGGCAGCAGCGTTACCATCAGCGCCAAAGACGGCAGCAGCGGCGATAAGCAGATTTCCGTCTTCGCCAAACCCGTCCTGCCCGAACAAACCCTGTCGTTTAACGGACGCGAAGTTCCCGCCGGAAGCAGCGGCTGGCAAATCATCCGCAGCAACAGCCGCCTGCCGCTGACCCTCAGCAGCTCCATGCCTTGGGACATCGGCTACATCAATATCGAAAATCCCGGACGCGGCGTAACCGTTTCCGCACTCGGCATCAACGGCGCGCAACTGACCCACTGGTCCAAATGGCGTCCCTCTTGGCAGGATGACCTTGCCCAAACCCGCGCCGACCTCGTTATCATCGCCTACGGCACCAACGAAGCCTTCGCCCGCGATTTGGACATCACTACCACCGAACAAAGCTGGAGCAGCTACATCCGCCAAATCAAACAAAGCCTGCCCGACGCAGGCATCCTGATTCTTGGCGCACCCGAATCCCTTAAAAGCACTTCAGGAAGCTGCGGCACACGTCCCGCCACTTTAAGCAGCATCCAACAAATGCAGCAGCGCGTCGCCCGCGAAGAAAAAATCATGTATTGGTCGTGGCAGAACGCGATGGGTGGAGAATGCAGCATGAAAAGCTGGATGAACCAAGGTCTCGCCGCCAAAGACGGCGTCCACTTCTCAGGCAAAGGCTACCGCCAAGCCGCCGACCGTCTCGCCGACAGCTTGATACAAATGGCAGATTAAACAAAAGGTCGTCTGAAAATTTTCAGACGACCTTTTTTTGATGACGACACTGTTCTATAGTGGATTAACTTTAAATCAGGACAAGGCGACGAAGCCGCAGACAGTACAGATAGTACGGCAAGGCGAGGCAACGCCGTACTGGTTTAAATTTAATCCACTATATCTTCTCTTGAAGACGGTCTATCCTCCTCAACTGCCTATCGAACGGTTTCGCAGCGTTTCAGCCCGTTCCCGATAATCAGTATCGAATTTCCGTTTTCAGACGACCTTTGCTTACTCTTTGGCAAATTGCTGTGTAAAGCGGATAAATTCTTCTTTTTTCGCTTTTGCCTTGCCTGAATCGATGGCAGCTTCGGCGGCTTTGACACCGTCCGCCAACGAAGGCACGACATTGCCGGCATAAAGGGCGGCGGCGGCGTTGAGCAGGACGATGTCGCGTGCCGCGCCATGTTTGCCGCTCAACACTTCATCCATTTTTTCCAAAGACTCTTGCGCATTGGCGACTTTGATTTCGTCTAAATCGCGGCGGATTTCAATGCCAAAATCGGCGGGGCTGATGTCGTATTCGCGGATTTCTCCGTCTTTCAGCTCGGCAACGCGGGTTTTGCCGGTCAGCGTGATTTCGTCCAAACCGCCTTCGCCACACACGACCAAAACGTGTTTGGAGCCAAGCTGTTTCAATACACGCGACAGGATGCCGCACAAATCGATGTGGAACACGCCCAAGAGCTGGTTTGGAGCGCCGGCGGGGTTGGTCAGCGGACCCAAGATATTGAAAATACTTCTAAACCCGAGCGAACGGCGCACGGGCGCGACATGGCGCATCGCGCTGTGGTGGTTTTGGGCAAACATAAAGCCCAAGCCTGTTTGACGGATGCTTTCGGCAACTTGCTCCGGCGTAATGTTCAACACCGCGCCCATCTGCTCCATCACGTCTGCCGCGCCGCTGGACGAAGAAACGGAACGTCCGCCGTGTTTGGCGACTTTCGCGCCTGCCGCAGCAGCGACAAACATGGAAGTCGTGGAAATATTGAAGATTTTTGCACCGTCTCCGCCCGTACCGACAATATCGACGAGGTCGTCTGAATTTTCCAGCGGCACTTTGGCGGCAAATTCGCGCATGACGGCGGCGGCGGCGGTGATTTCCGATACGGTTTCGACTTTAATCCGCAATCCGGTCAAGATGGCGGCGATTTGTTCGGGCGGTACCTGTCCGCTCATAATCTGGCGCATCAGGTCGGTCATTTCGTCGTAAAACAATTCGTTGTTGCTGATTAATCGTTCGATGGCTTGTTGCGGTGTAATCATGGTTCAATCCTTTTTACGGGTATTTTTACGTCAAACGTCGTCTGAAAGTTTTCAGACGACGTTTGGTTTAAGCGGCGGACGCTTGGAAGTCTTTAAATTCTTCCAAAAAGTTTTTCAACATATCGTGTCCATGTTCGGTCAACAGGGCTTCGGGGTGGAACTGCACGCCTTCAATGGCGTATTCCTTGTGCCGCACGCCCATGATTTCCTGATCTTCCGTCCATGCGGTGACTTCCAAACAATCGGGCAGCGTATCGCGGGCGATGACAAGGCTGTGATAACGCGTGCAGGTAACGGGATCGGGCAAATCTTTAAACATGCCTTTGTTCAAATGGAACACGGGCGAAACTTTGCCGTGCATCAGCGTTTTTGCCCGCACCACATCCCCGCCGAACGCTTCGCCTATCGTCTGATGCCCGAGGCACACGCCCATAATCGGCAGCTTACCGGCGAAATGGCGCATGGCGGCAACCGAAATGCCCGCCTCTTTCGGCGAACAAGGGCCCGGCCCGATAACGAGATATTGCGGTTTCAAAGCTTCGATTTCTTCGAACGTAATATCGTCGTTTCGGCGGACGACGACTTCCTGACCGAGTTCGGCGAAATATTGGACGATGTTGTAGGTGAAACTGTCATAATTATCAATGAATAAAAGCATGGGGGTACGGCCTTTTAGGGTTGTTTGACGGCGGCGATGTTTTCGGGCGAATTGATAAACGCCCACATCTGCTCTTCGGTTCGGAAAACGCCGTTACGGACAATATAATGCAGCGGATGCTTAATCAGCGCATCCGCTTTGCGGACAAAAACACGCATATTGCAGCTGTTTGCCGCCATTTCCAACACTTTGGCGGCAAAAGCGGGGCGGTGCAGCTTGTCGTGCATCAGCGGATGGCGGGCGATGTATTCGTTCAGAGGCTTGCCGCTGCTGTGGAAATCCGTGTGCAGCGGGTCGAGGAATACAATAAAAAAAGGCATCTTGCCCAAATAATCGTCTGCATCGTTCATAAGCGTTTCGGACGGAATATTTATATCGCCATAATATCACAACCACGATTTTTGATTCGCATCAGGTCGTCTGAAACATCGCTTGCCACCTTCCGAAATATTCACTTAAAATCAGTCTTACATTCCAAAAAGAGATTTGCTTATGGGTTTCAAACTTACTCCGATTGATGTTGTAGAAAACATCAGCCGCGAAGATTTTTATCAAAACTATCTCAAGCCCCGCCGTCCTGTCGTGATCAAAGGACTGACCCGCAACTGGCCCGCCCGCGACAAATGGTCACTGGACTATATGAAAGAAACCGTCGGCGATATCGTCGTTCCCTTGTACGACAGCGCCAAAGCCGACCCTTCCGCGCCGATTAATGCCGCCAGTACGGAAATGCGCTTCAGCGATTATATCGATCTGATCAAACGCGAGCCGACGGATTTGCGGATTTTCTTATTTGACCCCATCAAACACGCTCCCGCCTTGCTGAACGACTACGTTTTTCCCAAAGAGCTGATGGGCGGATTCTTAGACCGATACCCTACCCTGTTTTTCGGCGGTGCAGGTTCGGAAACCTTCCTACACTACGACATCGATATGGCGCACATCTTCCATACGCATTTCGGCAAGAAACACATCATCTTGTTCGATTACAAATGGAAAGAGCGTCTGTTCCGCATTCCTTTCGCCACTTACGCGCTGGAAGACTACCACGTTGACAATCCCGATACGGAACGTTTCCCCGAACTTGAAGGCATCGAAGGCATCGAATGCTTCCTTGAATACGGCGACACCCTGTTCATGCCGACCGGCTGGTGGCATTGGATGAAATACCTTGACGGCTCATTCTCCATCTCCCTGCGCGCATGGGATGAAAGCTGGGCGGTTAAGGCGCATAGCCTGTGGAACCTGACCGTACAGCGCAAGTTCGACGACTTCATGAAAGCCCGCTTTAAAGCACGCTACATGAATTGGAAAGAACAGCTTGCCTGCAAACGCGCCCGCCGCGCATGGGAACGCGGCATGCCTCGTTAAAACAAACCTAGAGGTCGTCTGAAAACGGTATTTCAGACGACCTTTATCCGCAAATTGCCCCGTATCCAGCGCAAAACTTGAAGCAATGGATGGCATTGTTTCCTCAATATCGGCGCAGTGCATAAGGCAAAAATGCAACAAGTGTGAGATACAAGGCGCATATTTTTTTAAACGTCGGCGATAGCTGAAACCAATCTGTCAAAGCAGGCGGACTGACCTTGCCCCAGCCTGTTTTGCCCCATTTTTTAACCGGAGTGCATCATGCAAACACCTCTAAAATTCTTAACCGTCCTTGTTTTAACGGCATCGGCATTCTCTGCGTCCGCTCACGGCATGCATAAACATAAACCGCTGACTTTTGAAGAGCTGCCTAAAATCTGCCAGCAATACTTCACGCGCGCGGAGAATTGTTACAAAAAGGCGGGCGCCAAATCCGATTTTCAACGCAACAATACAAAATTCCTGTTCCAAGCCCTGCCTGCCGCCGATTTAACGCAGCGTGAAACCATGTGCAAAATTGCCATGGATTCGTTCGCCGACAAAACGCGCTCGCTTCATTGCGAATAAGATTTTTGCCGGAAAGATATAGCAAAGGTCGTCTGAAAACTGAACTGCACCCCAAAAGTTGGACATCCCCCCTCCAACTCACAAGGTGCAGTTTTTTTATGAGCAAATATACATTACACTTCAAATACCAAGCCGTACTTCACTACCTGCATATACGCAGCCAACAGCGTACTGCAGACCACTACGGCATTTCCCGAACCCACCTGAGACGATGGATACGCGCCTATCAAGAAGGCGGCATCGGCGCACTCGAACATCCCCAATCCAAAACCATGACCGACCACCGCAAAAACCCCTTCATCGCAGATAAACCCGACCAAGAAAAAACACAGGCAGAGCTTATTGAAGAGTTGTGCTATATGCGCGCAGAGGTCGCCTACCTAAAGGAGTTAAAAGCCCTCAGCCAAAAGCGGACCGAAAAGGACAAAGCCAAACCGTCCAAACACTGAGGGCGCAACACCCGCTCAAATACCTGCTGCACATCGCAAACCTGCCCAAAAGCAGCTTTTACTACCACCACCAAGACCGACCCGACCCCGACACAGCCGACAAAGCCCTCCTCGTCGAAACCTACCGGCGGCATAAAGGACGCTACGGGCAAAGGCGCATTGCCGCAGCATTGGGTTGGAACCGCAAAAAAGCGGCGCGGTTGATGAAACAGATGGGGCTGAAAGCCCTCATACGGGCGAAAAAAGCCTACCGCCATCCCGCCATGGGCGAGATATCGGAAAACCTCCTCAAACGCCGGTTCAAAGCCCGAAAGCCCAACGAAAAATGGCTGACCGACGTTACCGAACTCAAAGGGAAGGACGGCAAACTGTACCTCTCGCCAATCTTGGATTTGTTCAACCGCGAGATCGTCGCCTACGCCATGAGCCGCAGAGCCGACAGTGAAATGGTGAAGGAAATGCTCGAAAAAGCCGCACCCCGTCTGACTGATAAGGCAACGATGCTTCATTCGGACCAAGGCGTGCTGTACCGTACGGCGGGGTATAGGGAATTGCTTGCACAACATTCCATGGTTCAAAGCATGTCGCGTAAGGCGAACTGTTGGGACAATGCGCCGATGGAAAGCTTCTTTGCGGTGTTGAAGACGGAGTGTTTCTATAACGCAGGTGAATTGACGGTGGACGAATTGATGAAGCAGATAGATGACTATATGGATTACTACAACCGGGAGCGTTGCAGTTTGAAATTGAAAAAGCTGAGTCCTGTCGCATACAGAACCCAGCTTACACAGAGCGCCTGAAAAGGCTTTTATGAGTGTCCAAGATTTGGGGGCCAGTTCAAACCTATTTTGTGTTTTCAGACGACCTTTTTTCAGACGACCTTAAAAGAAGTAATTCGCCAGCAGCAAACCGAATGCCAAGCTGAATGCCATGCTCAAGAGGCCGGGGATCATAAAGCTGTGGTTGAAAATGAATTTGCCGATTTTAGTCGAACCCGTGCTGTCAAAATCAATCGCCGCGATAATCGGGCCGTAGTTCGGAATGAAGAAATAGCCGTTCACCGCGACAAACGTGCCGATGATAATCGGAGCGGGAATGCCCAGCGAAATACCGATGGGGAACAGCGTTGCAACGGTCGCCCCTTGGCTGTTGACCAAGACAGACAAAACGAACAGGGCAAACGCAAAAGTCCACGGCGCGGTTTCGACCAGATGCGATACGGTTTCTTTGACTTCGGCCAGATGACCGTGCATCAATGTGTCGCCCAGCCATGCTACGCCGAATACGGCGATAACGGCGCGCATCCCCGCATGGAACACCGAGCCTTTGGTAATCGCGTTACCATTCGGTTTGCAAAGCAGGATAATCAGCGCGGCAGCGGAAAGCATGACGATTTCGATGGTGTGCGCCATGCCCATCAGTTTCGGGCCTTCTTCTGTTTGGAAGGTCGGACGCAACTCCGGTACGGCACCCATGACGACCACCAGCAATGCGGCAGCAAGGAAAATCCCGACTGAAAGTTTCGCCTCTTTGCTAACGGGCGCGTTGGAAACTTCAGCCGAATCTTTTTCGTTGGCTTTTACATATTCCGGGTCTTTCAGCAACGTCTGATAATGCGGGTCATCTTTCAACTCTTTGCCGAGCTTGTTGACGAATATGCAGGCAAGGCCGATACCTAAAATAGTTGAAGGAACCGTTACTTTCAGCACATCAGCCATCGTAATGTGTTGCGGCTCAAGGTAGGTAACGCAGGCAACGACCGCGGCCGCAATCGGGCTGGCAACGATGGCAAATTGCGACGCGATGACCGCCATCGTCAACGGACGCGACGGGCGGATACCGTTGCGGCGGCTGACTTCGGCAATAACGGGCAATACCGAATAGGCGACATGTCCCGTGCCTGCCAATACGGTAAACAGGTATGTGACCGCAGGCGCGATGAAGGTGATGTATTTCGGATTGCGGTGTAAAACGCGGGTGGCGATTTTAATCATGTAGTCCAAACCGCCGCTTGCCTGCATCGATGCAGCAGCGGAAACGACCGCCATAATCATCAGCATCACGTCAATCGGCGGACTGGTCGGCTCAAGATGAAAACCAAAAGCCAAAACCGCCAGCCCGACACCGCCAAGTACGCCCAAACCGATACCGCCGACCCGTGCGCCGATTAAGATACACACCAGTACGATGGCGAACTGGATAAAAAACATTGTGGACATGAACACTCCATTGTTTGTAAAAAAATCTTGAAGAGGAAACGGATTAAAGCGGATATCGGCGGAAGCTGCTGTTGCATTACATCTGATATCCATATTTTTGTTTTTATTTTAAATACCAACACTTTATCCGATTAAATCGGGCGTGATTATAGAGTAAGCACTCGTTATTAACAATGTTTTACTGAAATTAAGACACCAAAGGTCGCCTGAAGACACCGAAATTCATTTTTTCAGACGACCTTTTTTCAAGAAAGCCTGTTCAACGCAAGAATGTCTGGCTTGTTTTGCATACAAGGATTTATGTTCATACAAAAATCTATTTGAAGTCTCTTAAACCGACTTTGAATGAAATCATCCCGCAATGCTCAATTCCCCATCTCAAGCTACAACATCCCGATATATAGTGGATTAAATTTAAATCAGGACAAGGCGACGAAGCCGCAGACAGTACAGATAGTACGGAACCGATTCACTTGGTGCTTCAGCACCTTAGAGAATCGTTCTCTTTGAGCTAAGGCGAGGCAACGCCGTACTGGTTTAAAGTTAATCCACTATAAATTTTCATTTTCTTGCATCCCGCCTTATCGAAATCAGCCGAAACATCCCCATAATACTGCCGTTATACCACTTCATATTTGAAAGAAAGCGATGACTGCCATCCTGATTATCCTCGGTCTGATTGCCATAGCGGTCGGCATTTTTGGCACGATTTACCCCGCCTTGCCGGGATTGGGTCTGATGTTTGGTGGCGCATGGCTGTTGGGCTATGCCGGCGATTATCAGATTTTCGGCTCCGGCACACTCATTTTCCTTGCCGTTGTCGCCATTATCGGCACGGCAATGGATTATGTCGCGGGCGCGCTGGGGGCTAAATATACGGGGGCGAGTAAAACTGCTATCTGGGGAGCGTTTATCGGCGGCATTGTGGGCGCATTCTTCGCCATCCCCGGCCTGCTGTTAGGCCCTCTGATTGGTGCAGCCAGCGGCGAATTCATCGCCCGCAAAGACAGTTGGCAGGCTGGCAAAGTCGGCATCGGTACGTTTATCGGCTTTATCATCGGTACGGTTGCCAAAATCGGCTGCGCGCTGACCATTATGCTGACTGTCCTATCCGTATGGCTGGCTTCGTTTTTCTAAGCCATATCTTCAAAACCAAAGGTCGTCTGAAAATTCAGACGACCTTTGGTTTTTGAACGCTTATTTGTTACAGCAGGCTTTGTATTTCTTACCGCTGCCGCAAGGGCAAGGGTCGTTGCGTCCGGTTTTGTCGCCTTCGCGGCGTACCGTTTGCGGTTTGTTGATGATTGCCTGCCAATACCAATAAATATCCAGCAACACATGCGGCAGCTCGGATTCGAGCTGGGCGAGTTCTTTTTCGGTCAGGTGCAGGATGACTTCGCCGTTTCGCTCTTCATCGTAAATGCCGCCCAAAGCCATAATCGGATAGAACAAATCTTCAAATTCTTCCTGATCGACCGCCTCAAACCAATCGGTCGGAACGATATCCAAGGCATAGAGATACGCGTTACACCAAGTATAAATATCAGGATTGGAGGCGGCATCTTCGTATAACCACAAATCGGGCAGCATTTTTTTACTGAGTTTGATGCGCAAATCTGCCGCCAAACCGATGACCAAACGCTCGATTTCGGTGCGCTCTTTGGCATCAAACAACGATTCGTCGCCCAAAACTTCAGGCAGCCAGTCATTCGGGTTCAACGCATCCGGACCGCTCAACAAAGCCATCATAAACGCCTGCACTTCATCGCAGCGCATGGTGTTGTGGTGTTCTGATTTAGCATCGAGCAGCTCCATCAGGCGTAAGCGCGATGCTTCATCAAATGCTTGCAATTGCATGTTTTTTTCCTTATTTTTAAACGATATGTTTGTTATCCGAGGGTTCGTCTGAAAACGGTCTAGGCGATGCGTTGGCGCATTTGCTCGAAAAGGCATACGGTTGCCGCCATGGCGACGTTTAACGACTCAGTCTGGCCCAGCATCGGGATTCTGACGCTGCCGTCGACTTTTTCCAAAATTTCCCGACTCACGCCGCTGCCTTCATTACCGAAAACCCAAGCGCAAGGGGCGTTTAAATCCAGTTGGTACAAGTCGGAAGGATTGCGCCCATCCAAAGCAGTCGCCCATATTTTGTCCTGATAAGCATCCAGCCACTGCAGTAGAAAAACGCGGCTGTATATATTCAGCAGAAAATGCGCCCCCATACCCGCACGCAATACCTTGGGCGACCAAATATCGACGCAGTCATTACCCAACACAATCTGCCTGATGCCCGAAGCTGCCGCGCTGCGTAAAACCGTACCGACATTGCCCGGGTCTTGCAGCCTATCCAACACCACGCAGTCGCCGCTTAAAGGCAAATCTCCTTGCGGCGGAATCTCTATCCAAGTCATCACATCGTCAGCATCGTTCAGACTGGTGATTTTAGACAAGGCTTCGTTTCCGACCCAAGTAATACCATCTTCGTCCAAACTACTGATTAAATTTCGGATTTCAGGATGCGTGTTTTTACTTTCGGGCAAATACACTTGTTTGGGCTTGTATCCCGCCTCTAAATAGACCTGCAAAAGATGTACGCCTTCCAACACGGTTTGCCCATATTCCAGGCGTGCTTTAGATTGTGTCAGCAGCTTGGACAAATGCTTGAGCTGCTCGTTTTGCGCGGAGGTAATTGATTTCATGTGGCGCATTATATAGCGGATTCAAATAAAAAGGATACAGAAAGGCAGCCGCACGATACCGTCGGACTTTTTTCAAACCGCTTTTTCAGACGACCTCTTGACGCATATAGTGGATTAACTTTAAATCAGGACAAGGCGACGAAGCCGCAGACAGTACAGATAGTACGGAACCGATTCACTTGGTGCTTCAGCACCTTAGAGAATCGTTCTCTTTGAGCTAAGGCGAGGCAACGCCGTACTGGTTTATAGTTAATCCACTATAAAAAGGATACAGAAAGGCAGCGGCACAATACCGTCCGACTTTGTTCAACCCGCTTTTTCAGACGACCTCAAGATGCATCCGATCAAAAACAAAATCCCTGCCCGAATAGCTCGGGAAGGGATTTTCTCTACTTGATGGAAATCTGTATCTCTATGCAGCCTAATGAACGACGGAATCCTGTTGAACCTGCGTTTCGGTTCGAACCGTAGTCTGACTCACACCTTTGTCATTCTTTGCGGATTCAGGCATTACCACGGCATCCGAAGCATTTTTGGCTGTCGGATTGGCGGCTACGGGTACGATATTTTCCTGTTGGTTTTTGGTTTCAACAGCTTTTTCAGCAACCATGCCTGAAGAGTCGCCCTTCACTTGCGGACCGAATTGCCATACGGCTACAGCAACCGCTGCCACGCTGGCGGCGACGGCGAAGGATTTGAAAAAAGAGTTGTTCGCAGCCTGTACTTCCTTAACAACAGGCATCACAGCAGCAACTTCGGCTTCATGACGCTGTTTGTGTTCTTCGCTAATTTCCGCAAGCGTAGCGGTAAATGCCGCGCTTTGCATGAAATCCGCATCACGCCCTGTCCCTGCTTTATAGCGCATGCAATCGCCTAACAGATGGTACTCATACCACGCTTCGGCAGCGGCATCGTCGGACAACAGACGGTCAAGCATCTCTTCGCTTACTTGGTCTCCATCCATCAGCATGGAAACATATTCTCTTGTTGTATCCATAGTTGTTACCATTTTTTTACCACCTTTGATTTTCAGAGGTTTCCAGCAGCGGCCTCAAATCTTTTGCTATCACTTCCCGCGCCCTGAAAATACGGGAGCGGACCGTTCCTATCGGACAATCCATAATTTTGGCTATTTCCTCGTAAGACAAACCGTCCATTTCCCGCAGGGTAATGGCTTTGCGTAAGTCTTCGGGCAAATGCGAAATCGTTGATTCGACTGTTTGCAGGATTTCCCGATTGATCATTTCAGCTTCCGGCGTATGGTAATCCGCAATCTGATCCGATAAATCCAGAATATCCCCGTCTTCATTAGCAGCCTCTGCACTGACGAACGGCTGCTTTCCTGATGTTACTAAGAAGTTCTTGGCGGTATTGATGGCAATCCGATACAACCAAGTATAAAAAGCGCTCTCGCCTCGGAAGTTCGGCAAGGCCCGATAAGCCCTAATCATTGCCTCTTGCGCCACATCGTTGACTTCGTGTTCGTCTTTGACAAAACGGGAAATCAATCTGATGAGCCGACGCTGATATTTGGACATCAGCATCTCGAATGCTTTTTGTTCGCCCTTCTGTGCGCGCTCTACCAAGGCCTGATCAATCTGGCGATCATTCATATCTTACCTTTTGTAATAACTGCATTATAAGCTATAAAGTAGTAAAGCGTGCTGTGCCAGTTAAAGACAGCTGCCGCCGTATTTAGTTCCATTTATATCTCAAAAATTTTCCGTAAACCGGTAAAAAACCGTCAAACCCTTGAAAATCGTGGCTTACCGTAAGGTTAACAATAGCAATGCAGTTTCCGTCAGTATTTGTGATAATCGGCCAGCATTTTCTGACGAACGGTACAATATGGTTTTCTTGCAACACTTTCTTAACGTTTTTATACAAAAAACCTACATTCATCATATCATCACTGCCCGCCGTCCGAATGATCCCTTCTTCTTCCAAGACCGATTCCGGCAATCCGTTGCGGTGCGGCACCAGAAAAAAGCCGTTTTCTTGGAGAATATCTTTCAGACGACCTCTGACTTCTTTTCCCTTTATCCAATCTGCGTCTGCAAACTGGCTTTGTTTCAATATAAATAAAAAATCCCGATATAAACATACCGATGTTTCGCCGAAATGCCATTGTGCAGTTTCTGCTTCCAACAGTATCCGCGCGAAATCCGCCAGCTTTCTCGGAGAACTTTCCACAATCTCATTCTCTTTAAAAAACCGCCAAAGAATCCGGCTGCGGCGTGCTTCGCTGAATGTCTGCCAACGGCTGACTTGGAAACGCCCGCTTTGGCAAACCGTCTGATAATCCGCATCGACAACTTCGTCCAAAATCGCCAAATCGGTTTGTAACGAACGAATGTTGGCACAAACATGATGGTCGAAATTCGGAATGCGCTCCCGCCAAACCGGCAACGCCTCGTAACGCATCCAATTTCTTAAAAAGGCTGTATCGGCGTTACTTTCATCTTCGATGTTCGGCAGGTTGCAGGCAGCGGCGTAGTTTTCCAATTCTTTTCGGGAAAACGTCAGCAGCGGCCGCCAAATTTGCTTTTCCTCATTCAATTTGCGCCATTGCGGCATGGCGGCAAGTGCTTTGATGCCGCCGCCGCGAACTGCCGCGAGCATGAATGTTTCAATTTGATCATCCTGATGGTGCGCCAACGCGATGACACCGGAGAGGTCGTCTGAAAACGCCTGATAACGTGCTTTCCGTGCGGCGGCTTCGATTCCCAAGCCGTCTTTTTTGACTTCAACTTTTACGCTTCTGAACGGCACATTCCATTCTTGGCATAAACGTGTGCAAAACACCAGCCAGTCATCCGCATTGCGGCTCAATCCATGATGAACGTGCAACGCGTGTACGTCCAATCCAAGCTCTTCCCGCAAACACGCGAGCATATGCAGCAACACCACCGAATCCAAACCGCCGCTTAGTCCAACCGTTACCATGCAACCATCCGGAAGCGAACGCGCCGAAAGACGCAGAGTTTCCAACAAACTGTGGCATTGAGGCGGAAGGTTTTCAGACGACGTCGGGTTCATATGGCGTAATTTATGCTTTGTCGGCAAGGCAAGTTCTCAGAAATGAAAAAGCAGGCAGGGGGGCTTCTGCCTGCTTTTCTACACATTAACTGTTTACTTATCCGTAAACTTGCCGTAAGCCATAATCCGGTCGAAACGGCGCGCCAGCAAGTCCGCCATCGGCATATTTTGCGCTTCGTGCAACTGGGTTTCCAACACCGTTTTGACGTTTTTCATGGTCGTTTCAAAATCGCGGTGCGCGCCGCCCAAAGGCTCGCTGATCACGCTATCGATTAAATCCAATTCTTGCAGGCGTTTGGCGGTAATACCCAAGGCTTGAGCGGCATCTGCTGCTTTTTCAGCAGTTTTCCACAGAATAGACGCGCAGCCTTCCGGAGAAATAACCGAGTAAGTCGAATACTGCAGCATATTGACGTAATCGCCGACTGCAATCGCCAGCGCGCCGCCGGAGCCGCCCTCGCCGATGATGGTACACAAAACCGGTACACGCAGGCGGGTCAGTTCGTACAGGTTGCGTCCGATGGCTTCAGACTGACCGCGCTCTTCTGCGCCGATGCCCGGATACGCGCCCGGCGTATCGACAAAAGTCATCACGGGAATATTGAATTTCTCGGCGGTCTGCATCAGACGCAGTGCTTTACGGTAGCCTTCAGGGCGCGGCATACCGAAATTGCGGCGGATTTTTTCTTTGGTATCTCGACCTTTTTGATGGCCGATAACCATCACACTTTGTCCGTTGAAGCGCGCCAAACCGCCGACGATGGCATGGTCGTCTGAATAATGGCGGTCGCCGTGCAACTCTTCAAAATCGGTGAAAATGGCTTGGATGTAATCTAAGGTGTAAGGACGTTGGGGATGGCGTGAAACCTGCGAAATCTGAGCGGGCGTCAGCTTGTTGAAAATCGATTTGGTCAAGTCGTTGCTTTTCTTCTGCAATCTGGCGATTTCATCGGAAATATCGACGGCGGACTCGCCCTGCACAAAGCGCAACTCTTCGATTTTATTGGTTAATTCGGCGATGGGTTGTTCAAAATCCAAAAAAACTGGTTTCATAGGGTGAAGCTCTCGGTAGGGACGCTGCCGCTATCATACGCCAATCAGGCATATTTGGCAGCATTTCTCATGGAGGATATGCCGTGCAAAACGGCAGATAATCGGGCGAATGCCTTTTCAGACGACCTTTTGCGGATGATATAGTATATCTGCACTAAACAAATGAAGTGCCGTATCTTATGATAAACTTCCATTCAGTTCAATCATTTCAAACAGGCTATGAAAAACGAACACGACAATACGGCGATGCGGCTCGACAAATGGCTTTGGGCTGCGCGCTTTTTCAAAACCCGCGCACTGGCTCAAAAACATATCGAATTGGGCAGGGTTCAGGTCAACGGTGCCAAAGTCAAAAACAGCAAAAATATCAGCGCAGGCGACATCATCGACCTGACGCTCAATTCACTGCCTTACAAAATCAAAGTATTGGCACTCAACCACCAGCGCCGCCCCGCACCCGAAGCGCGTCAGCTTTACGAAGAAGACATGAAAACCGCCGCCGAACGCGAAGCGCAAAAACAGCTCGACCAAGCAAGCCGCATCAGCGCGGCGTATCCCGACGGCAGGCCGACCAAACGCGACCGCCGCCAACTCGACCGCATGAAACGCGACAGCTGGTAGGGTTTTGTAAATTCAGTTTCAACTGCGATGTACAGCAGAACGGATATATTTGACCCCCGCCAAAAACAAATCATCCGTTTTTATTATTTCACGCAACTGACTTGACGGTTTTATCCGTCCGTTGTGTTGAGACTCCTGCCTGAATCCGCCGATTTCCGTAAAGTTGAAACGCATCAGAATCAGGTATAATCCATCCCTATTTCATTTTCAGACGACCTTGAGCCATTTAAGGATATCCCCATGAGCAAGAAACGCGTCCTCACAGGCGTAACCACCACCGGCATCCCGCATCTGGGCAACTACGTCGGCGCCATCCGCCCTGCCGTCCGCGCGGCGCAAAACCCCGATACCGAATCCTTCCTCTTCCTCGCCGACTACCACGGCATCATCAAATGCCACGAGCCGGAGATGATTCACCAATCCACCCAAGCCGTTGCCGCCACTTGGCTTGCCTGCGGACTCGACCCCGAGCGTACTACCTTCTACCGCCAAAGCGACATTTCCGAAGTGATGGAATTGAACTGGATTCTGACCTGCATCACCGCCAAAGGCCTGATGAACCGCGCCCACGCCTATAAAGCCGCCGTGCAGGCAAATGTCGAAAACAATCAGGAAGACCCCGATCACGGTGTAGAAATGGGTCTGTACAGCTACCCCATCCTGATGACTGCCGACATCCTCATGTTCAACGCAAACGAAGTGCCCGTCGGCCGCGACCAAATCCAACACGTCGAAATGGCGCGCGACATCGCCGGACGCTTCAACCACCGCTTCAAAGAAGTCTTCACCCTGCCCGAAGTGAAAATCGACGAAAACGTCGAACTCTTGGTCGGCTTGGACGGACGCAAAATGTCCAAATCCTACGGCAACACCATTCCGCTTTGGGAAAACGACAAGAAAACGCAAAAATCGGTCAACAAAATCATCACCAACATGAAAGAGCCGGGCGAGCCGAAACAGCCCGATGAAAGCCCCTTGTTTGAAATCTACAAAGCCTTCTCCACGTCGTCTGAAACCGCAGCGTTCACGCAAATGCTTGCCGAAGGCTTGGCATGGGGCGAAGCCAAAAAACTCTTGGCCGCCAAAATCAATACTGAGCTGGCAGAACCGCGCGAACGCTACAACGCGCTGACCGCCAATCCTTCGCAAATCGAAGACATCCTGCAGGCAGGTGCCGCCAAAGCGCGCAAAGAAGCGCGCGAACTGCTGGACAAAGTACGCGACACCGTCGGCATCCGTCCATTGAAGTAAATCTCAAAAGGTCGTCTGAAAAGCAACCCGCTCATATTTCAGACGACCTTTTCCTGTTTAGAACAAGGAATATCCGATGAAAGCCTTTCCAATTCTCTTATCCGCCCTTTTGCTCGCCGCCTGCGGCAAATCCGAAGCCCCCGCCGAGCCCGCACCAAATGCCGCCGAAGCCGCGCCAAAGCCCGCGTTTAAAGTCAAATACATCGACAACAACGCCATCGCAGGCTTGGATTTAGGTCAAAGCAGCGAAGGCAAAACCAACGACGGCAAAAAACAAATCAGCTATCCGATTAACGGCTTGTCCGAACAAAACGTCATCCAACTGATCGGCAACCACCCCAACGATTTGGAAGTCATCAGCGGCAAATGTATGGAAACCGGCGACAAAGGCGAGCCTTTGGGCTGGACTGAAAACGGCAAATGCCATGCCTTGTTTGCCAAACTGGTCGGCAACATCGCCGAAGACGGCGGCAAACTGACAAATTACCTCCTATCCCATGCCGCCTTGCAACCTTATGAGGCGGGCAAAAGCGGTTATGCAGCCGTTCAAAACGGCCGCTACATCCTCGAACTCGACAGCGAAGGAATGTTCTACTTCCGCCGCCGCCACTATTGACCGAGCGGGTGCCGCCCATGACCGTACACACCTTAATCCGCGCCCTGCCTAAAGCCGAATTGCACGTCCATATCGAAGGCACGTTCGAGCCGGAATTGATGTTCGCCATCGCCGAGCGCAACGGCGTTTCCATTCCCTACGCGGATGTGGAAGCCGTGCGCCGTGCTTATGATTTTCACAATCTCCAGTCCTTCCTCGATATTTACTACGCGGCTGCAGCGGTCTTGCTTCACGAACAGGATTTTTACGACCTGACCACCGCCTATTTCGCCCGTTGCCGCGAAGACAACGTCGTCCACACCGAAATCTTCTTTGACCCGCAAACCCATACCGCGAGCGTAGTACCGTTTGAAACCGTCATCAACGGCATTACCCGCGCCCGCCTGGATGCGCAGGAAAAATGGGGCATTTCCAGCAGGCTGATTATGTGTTTCCTGCGGCATTTGAGCGAAGAATCCGCGTTCGAAACGCTTGCCCAAGCGCAGCCTTTCAGACGACATATCGACGGCATCGGACTGGATTCGGGCGAACTCGGCAACCCGCCCTCGAAATTCGAGCGCGTCTTCGCCCATGCCCGCGTGCAAGGTTTTCCCGCCGTCGCCCACGCCGGCGAAGAAGGCCCGCCCGAATACGTTTGGGAAGCGTTGGATTTGTTGAAAGTCGTCCGCATCGACCACGGCGTGCGCTCCGAAGAAGACGAAACCCTTATGCAGCGACTGATTGCCGAACAAATGCCCCTGACCGTCTGCCCATTGAGCAATCTCAAACTCAAAGTCGTCAGCGACCTGTCCCGACACAACCTGCGCCGTATGCTTGAGCGCGGCGTATTGGTTACCGTCAATTCAGACGACCCCGCCTACTTCGGCGGCTACCTCAACCAAAACTTTATCGAACTTGCCGACGCATTGGATTTGAATGAAGCAGACCTCCGCGCCTTGTGCAAAAACTCGTTCAAAGCCTCGTTTTTAAACGAGGAAGAAAAAGCAAAACGGTACGCCGAAATCGACAGCATCCATGTTTAGACACAAAGCCGACCTGAAAAACAATCCGGTCGGCTTTGTTTTTATAGTGGATTAACAAAAATCAGGACAAGGCGACGAAGCCGCAGACAGTACAGATAGTACGGAACCGATTCACTTGGTGCTTCAGCACCTTAGAGAATCGTTCTCTTTGAGCTAAGGCGAGGCAACGCCGTACTGGTTTAAATTTAATCCACTATATCTAAAAATGCAAATCCTCTAACCACAGTCAATTCCCTACCAAACCACTCAACTATCCGCCTGAAATCTGTTAAAATACCGACCTATCCTAATAAATATAGCATCAAAAGGCACACAATCATGGCTCTTTTGCAGATTTCCGAACCCGGCATGTCCGCCACTCCGCATCAACACCGCCTCGCCGTCGGCATCGACTTGGGTACGACCAACAGCCTGGTTGCCACCGTCCGCAGCGGCAGCCCGGTTTGTCTGACCGATATTGACGGGCGCACCACCCTGCCCTCCGTCGTCCGCTACGGCGAAGGCGACGCTGTCGAAGTCGGCAAAACCGCCCTTTCCGCCCAAAAAACCGACCCGCTGAACACCGTCAGTTCCGCCAAACGCCTGATTGGCCGCACACTTACCGACCTCGCGCATGAGGCGCAATACCTGCCCTACCGGTTTACACCCAACGAGCGCGTGGTTGAGTTGAACACCCGTCAAGGTGCCAAAACGCCTATCGAAGTGTCGTCTGAAATCCTCAAGGCCCTCAAATCGCGTGCCGAAGAAACTTTAGGCGGCGATTTGGTCGGCGCCGTCATTACCGTTCCCGCCTATTTCGACGATGCCCAACGCCAAGCCACCAAAGACGCCGCGCGTTTGGCAGGCTTGAACGTCTTGCGCCTCCTTAACGAGCCGACCGCCGCCGCGATTGCCTACGGGCTGGACAACGCCTCCGAAGGCACGTTTGTCGTTTACGACTTGGGCGGCGGTACGTTCGACGTATCCGTATTGCAACTGACCAAAGGGCTGTTTGAAGTCAAAGCCACCGGCGGCAACAGCGCATTGGGCGGCGATGATTTCGACCACCGCCTGTTCTGCAACTTACTCGAACAAAACGACCTTTCCAAACTCAACGAGCGCGACAGCCAGCTTCTGCTTTCCCTTGTCCGCGCCGCCAAAGAACAATTAACCAACCAAACCGAAGCCGTCGTCGAAGCCACGCTTTCAGACGACCGCAAAATCCATACCGTCATTACCCGCCAAGAATTTCACCACCTGACGCAAAATCTGGTGCAAAAAACCATAGAGCCGGTCAAACAGGCCCTGAAAGACGCGGGCGTGACCAAAGCCGACATCAAAGGCGTGATTATGGTCGGCGGTTCCACCCGTATGCTGCACGTTCAACAAGCGGTCGCCACCTTCTTCGGACAAACCCCGCTGAACAACCTCAACCCCGACGAAGTCGTCGCGCTCGGCGCCGCCATACAGGCGAACATCCTTGCCGGCAACAAAACCGACGGCGAATGGCTGCTGCTGGACGTTACCCCCTTGTCGCTCGGCTTGGAAACCTACGGCGGTCTCGCCGAAAAAATCATCCCGCGCAATTCCACCATCCCCACCGCGCGCGCGCAGGATTTCACCACCTTCAAAGACGGTCAAACCGCCATGACGATACACGTCGTACAAGGCGAGCGCGAACTCGTTTCCGACTGCCGCAGCCTTGCCAAATTCACCCTGCGCGGCATTCCACCCATGACCGCAGGCGCGGCGCGTATCCGCGTTACCTTCCAAGTTGACGCCGACGGCCTGCTGTCCGTTTCCGCCCAAGAACAAAGCACCGGCGTACAGGCGCAAATCGAAGTCAAACCTTCCTACGGCTTGGACGACGACACCATCACCCAAATGCTCAAAGACAGCATGAGCAACGCCGCCGAAGACATGGCGGCACGCGCCCGCGCCGAAGCCGTCGTCGAAGCCGAAAGCCTGACCGACGCCGTCAACGCCGCCCTTGAATTGGATAGCGATTTGCTGGATGCCGAAGAATTGCAACAAATCCAGCAAGACATCGCCGATTTGCAAGGTCGTCTGAAAAACGGCAACGCCGAAGACATCCGCGCCGCCGTCGCCAACCTCAGCCGCAGCACCGACAACTTCGCCGCCAAACGCATGAACCGCAACATCCAACGTGCGCTGACAGGGCAAAGTGTGGACGATATTTGATGGCAAACAGTTTCAGACGACCTCGAAAGACACAAAGGTCGTCTGAAAAAATTCAAACACTATTTTTCAGACGACCCCATCCTATGCAAAACCCTTCCATCCCCCAAGACTGGAACGTTTATTTCAGCCGCATTGGCGACGCACCCGCCGCCTTACGCATCAACCTTGCCTTAATCGAAGTCGCGCCGCTGGCAGAGTATCCGCAGCATGTGCGCGTCAGTATGAAATTGGAACAAACCAACGAACACGGCTTCCCGACGCCCGAAGAAAGCGAAGCGGTTTACGACCTCGAAGACCAAATCGACCGACTGGCGGGCAACGACAACATTCCCGCAGGCATAGTCACCACAAACGGCGCGGCAAATTGGCATTTTTACAGCCGCGATGCCGAAACCTTCGCCCAAGCCTGCCGTACCTTGCTGACACAAAACGACCGCGTTTGCGACATCACAATCAGCGAAGATGCCGAATGGTCGTTTTATCAAGAATTCCTGTATCCGGACAGCTACGAGTTGCAAGCTATCCGCAACGAGCAGGTTTTACGCCGTTTCCGACAAGACGGCGACCGCCTCGATAAGCCCCGCCCCATCGACCACTGGCTGTTTTTCCACACCGAAGCAGACCTGAATGCAGCAGCCGCCAAAGTCGGCACATTAGGCTATACCGTCAGCGACAGCGGCCGCATCGAGCAGGAAGAAGACCACCCGAGCTACCGTCTGCAACTTTCCAAAAACGCCCCGCTCACCGACATCGACAACGACACATGGGAGTTGATCGATATCGCCCAAGAAAACAACGGCGACTACGACGGCTGGGGCAGCATATTAGTCCAATAAAGCATCAGGTCGTCTGAAAACACACCGGCAGCCCCGTTCAGACGACCCGCATCCACTTTGACCTTAGGAGAATCCCATGAGCGAATCCATTGTTTACGGTATCGATCAGGAAAATGAACTCATGAACCGCGCCTTCGAACAGGCACGTTCCACATTCAAATATTTCTGGCGCGAGCTGTATTGGGAAAACCGCCGCATCATACCCGCCTTGGATTTTGCCATGGTCAAAGTACCTTTTTTCCAAGACAGCGAAGACGGCGAAATTTGCGAACATATGTGGATAAACGACATCTACTTCGACGGCCTCCACATTTTCGGCACGCTGGTCAACGAACCCAACGACCTGACCAATGTAGAACAAGGCGAAAGCGTTTGCGTTCCGGTTGACGATATCAGCGACTGGATGTTCCTGTGTAACGGCATCCCCTACGGCGGCTTCACCGTACAGGCAGTCCGCATCCAAATGACGCCGCAAGAGCGCGCAGAACACGATGCTGCATGGGGAATCGACTTTGGCGATCCCGAAGAAGTCTTGCTGGTTTACGAAGAAAAAGAACACCCCGAAAATCTGGACGAACATCCGATGTGCCGAAACTGTCTGGACGACTTCCGCCAACAGCTGGCACAAAACCCGGATTACCTGCGCGAGCAAGACGAAGACGGCTACACACCGCTCCATCACGAAGCCATCGCAGGCAACGCGCCCCTGGTCAAAGCCATGCTCGAATTGGGTGCAGACCCGGCCGCCACCACGCAAGAAGGACTGACCGCCCTAGACTTTGCCCGCCTTATGGACTGGCAAAACGTCATCGAGATACTCGAACCACGCCACTAAACCATAGGTCGTCTGAAAAAAGAAAAGAAAAATGTCCGATCGATTTCGACTAATCATACCGACAATACTGAAATTCATTTGGGCCCTTGTTTGGCGGCTGACCGTCTCTATTTCGCTCGGAAAGACCGTATCTCATTTTTTACCACACGAACACGAAACTTACACCCAAGGCAGCAAAATAAACGCCTTGTTTCAAATCGCCGTTCGCCCAACTGATGACAGTAGTTGTGCAGTGAAACCATGGAATGAGTTCAATGCCGAGCAGGATAAAGTGTGTACGTACCGCCTTGATCAAAATGATTGCTACGTAAATTCGAAAATTACTTGCAATGTAAAACGTATCAGTACTGAAGAATACGAACTCATTTATACTGACCCCTTCTTCACAGAGGAAAGAACCAGTCATTACCGTATAACTGAAGGTCGTGTAGAACCCTTGTCTTTTACCTTCGACTCATCCTCACGCAGATTTGAAGCAGGACTACTAGCCGGCATCTTCACCCTTCTTCTGACTTTAGTACCGCTACTTTACTGTACGTGGCGACGCCGTAGAAAAATTCAGGCGGCAGCCAAGAAAGCAAGAATGACCGAACAACATAAAGACTGACCATACTCAATGCCGCACACCTTCTTGACCGACAAACAGTCATCAAGATATTTGAACCACCCGACTAAACAAAAGGTCGTCTGAAAACCAAGATACAATTTCAGACGACCTCCAACCCACCAAACATGAGACTTTGGCACCAAACCCTTATCCCGCTACTTCCCCGCGCCCAGCTTCTAGGGCAACACCGCGAATGCGCCGCGCTTCGCGGAGCAGGCTGGGGCAGGCCGCACGCGACGGTGAATTACGTTTTCACCCATTCGCCTTACAAACTCTATCTGTATCACGCGCTGATTATGGAAGAAATGGAAAAACGCGGCTACAAACCCGACCCGTTGTGGAAAGACCCGCTGTACCGCGGCAAGGCGGTTGCCCCTTATGCCGCACACGATACCGAAGCCGCCGATTCGCCGATTTACCCCGAACACGATGACGCTTATTTGGACGAATGTCTGGAAAATTTAAAAAGCAAAGGCATCGTGTTATAGTGGATTAAATTTAAATCAGGACAAGGCGAGGCAACGCCGTACTGGTTTAAATTTAATCCACTATATAAACGGTTTCAGACGACCCCTTCATTACAAAAGGTCGTCTGAAATAATAAACAGCCTAAATATGAGCAAACCATGAACAAACTTACAAATCTCCCGTTCAAGGAAAAAGTTAACGAACTCAATGAAAATCTCATTGCTTTTGCAGAACCAGAAACTGTATTCTGTGAAAAACAGTCATGGCTAAAAAATCATTTTTTGCCCATGATGAGTATAGATTTAGGAGAATTTAAAACAGAATGGAGTGGCACTATCGTCCATCTTATCAACCCAATCGAACCTTATGGATACAATATAGGTGGCTGCACACCCGCTTACCACAATGAATTTATTGGTGAAAACTGGCTGGCTTTCCGTTTGACAGACGATAACAAATATGAATTTTTGGGAGAAGAAGGCTATTTCACCCGCAGTCCTCAATACAGAGAGAACTTAAAACAAATACTTTGCGCCGATTTCGATCCCAATGCTTTTGAAAACAAAGACATTCTGGAAACGTGTAAAGAAGAATTTTATCAAGAAGCACTGAAGTATTTCGATGAATCTGTTCAAATCTATCAAGAGAACAAATCAGATTTTGAAAAACGAGAGGGGCTGTACGGCGACGAGCCTTACGATAATACCTATTCTGGTCTATATCTTGATAGATTAGGCGGAGTGATTAAAGGTGGAAATTGGGTAGATACTAGTCCCATTCCTCCCGCCTTCACTCTAAAAGAAGACAAGGATTGGAACGTATTCATAGAACACCAGGGCAATCCTTTCTACCATATTGCCTCATGCTCAGGATATGGATACTCCAACGGAGCAGATGACGTAATTCTGCTCTACGAACCCGTCAGCCGGATTGCATTATTTACATTCGAATGGACATAGAACACAGAATATTGTTAAACCCCACCATTATCAAACCACTCATTACAAGAGACAATAAAAATGCCCAAAATCACCGTACTCCCACACGCCGTATTATGTCCCGAAGGCGCTGTCATTGAAGACGCACCCGAAGGCAAAACCGTCCTTGACGTGCTGCTCGACCACGACATCGAAGTCGATCACGCCTGCGAAAAATCCTGTGCCTGCACCACCTGCCACGTCATCATCCGCAAAGGCTTCGACAGTTTGGAAGAACCGAGCGAGCTTGAAGAAGACCTGCTCGACCAAGCATGGGGCTTGGAAGCCGACTCGCGCCTGAGCTGTCAGGCGGTGGTTGCCGACGAAGACTTGGTGGTGGAAATCCCCAAATACACCATCAACCACGCGCGCGAAGATCATTGATGCAAAGAGGTCGTCTGAAACGGATACAGCAATGTTCAGACGACCCCTGCCAAATTTTGAGCAAACAAAAAGTCGTCTGAAACTGCCTTACCGACCGTTTTCAGACGACCTTCCTTCAAATCGCTGCCAAATCGTTTATTTGGAACGTGGAACGACAAACCTTAAGCGGGATACTTTCATCGAAGCGACGGTTTGCGCAACAGGGTAATTTTCCACTCTGCCTTTAGCGTTCAGCATACTGAGGCTGCTGCCATGACGGGTAATGATACTCTTAGGTTCGGGCTTCGGTGCCGGTTCGTTTTTTGTTGCGGTTGTGACGGATTTTGGCGGCTCGGGGACATATCCCGCCAAGCCGAAGCGTTTGATGATTTCGTTTGCGGCATCCATATAACGCTGTTTTGCTTCTTCGTTCTCCACCGCCATATCGTCAAGCGCCACAGACACGTCGTTTCCGCAGCCGACAATGCGTTCCGCAATACGCGAATACACCATCCAGCGTTTCAAACGCAAAGCGCCCGCATCTTCGTCCGGAGCGGCAGCATCCAAAGCAATCATGCCGTAACGCTTGCCATAACGGAGGCGCAAGGAAAGACGCTTCAGCCCTTCGCTATCATCCAACATCTGATAAAGCTCGCGGATAAGCAGCAGCAGGCGGTCGAACACCCCCGCTTTGGCAAGATAATTAGGATCATCGGAGGCGAGCGCGTAAATAAGTTTGGATAATTTGGCATTGAGTGCGTTGTTCATCGATTTTCCTGTTATTCATACTATAATGGATTTCTTTAAGAACCATTCCAAATGATTTGGTTGCATGACAAAGTGTAAATTTTCCTTAGTGAAAGTCAGAAAAATGTATTAACGTACGCCTTGAAAATATTACATAGGAAAATACCATATGCGATTTCAGACGCATTAATCATTGCCGACACGAATTTTCCCCAAAGCATTAAAACCTAAACAAGCCATCCCGAATCAACCCATTCGGACACTCCAAAAGGAACGACATCATGAAATGGACAGACACCCAACGCATCGCTGAGGAACTCTACGACCTGCACGGCGACAGCATCGACCCGAAAACCGTTCGCTTCACCCAACTGCGCGACCTGATTATGGCGCTGCCCGACTTCGACGACGATCCCGCACGCTGCGGCGAACGCATCCTCGAAGCCGTACAACAGGCATGGATTGAAGAGGCTGAGTGAGGCAACATCATTTGCAAGCTAAAAACCAAGACGTCGTCTGAAAATTTTTCAGACGACGTTTGAATGGGTTGATAGCCAACTCAAGCACAAAACATCTATTGCTTTTGCTTTACCAACAAGAATACAAGCCATTGAAATCCATTTAATTTCAAAGTATTCCCACACATCAGAATATGTATTTTCTCCCCGGCTTGCCCTCATATGAATAGAGGCAAACATAATGGCAACCATATTAAAATAATTCATAAACTTTCTGAAAATTTTGAATTTGACTCATACACAAGGCAAATTTATCATACAAGCCTGAAAACGTTTAAAAAAGACAACCGAGGTACACAGCCAATGAGTTACGCAAAAGAAATCAATGCGTTAAACAACAGCCTTTCCGACTTGAAAGGCGACATCAACGTTTCGTTCGAATTTTTCCCGCCGAAAAACGAACAAATGGAAACCATGCTGTGGGACTCCATCCATCGCCTGCAAACCCTGCATCCCAAATTCGTCTCCGTAACCTACGGCGCAAACTCCGGCGAACGCGACCGTACGCACAGCATCGTCAAACGCATCCAACAGGAAACCGGCTTGGAAGCCGCGCCGCACCTGACCGGCATCGACGCCTCTCCCGACGAATTGCGCCAAATCGCCAAAGACTATTGGGACAGCGGCATCCGCCGTATTGTCGCCCTGCGCGGCGACGAGCCGCCCGGCTATGAGAAAAAACCGTTTTACGCCGAAGACCTGGTCAAACTCCTGCGCTCCGTCGCCGACTTCGACATCTCCGTAGCGGCATACCCTGAAGTGCATCCCGAAGCGAAATCCGCACAAGCCGACCTGATCAATCTGAAGCGCAAAATCGATGCGGGCGCAAACCACGTCATCACCCAATTCTTCTTTGATGTAGAACGCTACCTGCGCTTCCGCGACCGCTGCGTAATGCTGGGCATCGACGTCGAAATCGTTCCCGGCATCCTGCCTGTCACCAACTTCAAGCAACTCGGCAAAATGGCACAAGTAACCAACGTCAAAATCCCGAAATGGCTGTCGCAAATGTATGAAGGTTTGGACAACGACCAAGCAACGCGCAATCTGGTGGCGGCAAGTATCGCCATCGACATGGTCAAAGTCCTGTCCCGCGAAGGCGTGAAAGATTTCCACTTCTACACGCTCAACCGCAGCGAGCTGACTTACGCCATCTGCCATATTTTAGGCGTGCGTCCTTAAAGCCGAAAACGGTTTCAGACGACCTCAGGGGTCGTCTGAAAAACAAAACGCCGCCCCATCCGCTCTATTCTGATTTACAATACCGACCGATTCGGATTGAACCGGTCCTTACAAAATCCAACTGGAGAGTTCAACATGACAACATTACATTTCTCAGGCTTCCCGCGTGTCGGCGCCTTCCGTGAATTGAAATTCGCCCAAGAAAAATACTGGCGCAAAGAAATCAGCGAACAAGAGCTGCTCGACGTCGCCAAAGACCTGCGCGAAAAAAACTGGAAACACCAAGCCGCCGCCAACGCCGATTTCGTTGCCGTAGGCGATTTCACTTTCTACGACCACATCCTCGACCTGCAAGTCGCTACCGGCGCGATTCCCGCCCGTTTCGGCTTCGACAGCCAAAACCTGTCTTTGGAACAATTCTTCCAACTGGCGCGCGGCAACAAAGACCAATTCGCCATCGAAATGACCAAATGGTTCGACACCAACTATCACTACTTGGTGCCTGAATTCCATGCCGATACCGAATTCAAAGCAAACGCCAAACACTACGTTCAACAACTGAAAGAAGCCCAAGCTCTCGGTCTGAAAGCCAAACCGACCATCGTCGGCCCGCTGACCTTCCTGTGGGTCGGTAAAGAAAAAGGCGCAGTCGAATTCAACCGCCTGAGCCTGTTACAAAAACTGCTGCCCGTTTACGTTGAAATCCTGAACGCTTTGGTTGAAGCCGGTGCCGAATGGATTCAAATCGACGAGCCTGCTTTGGCTGTTGACCTGCCTAAAGAATGGGTGGAAGCCTACAAAGACGTTTACGCCACTTTAAGCAAAGTAAACGCCAAAATCCTGTTGAGCACTTACTTCGGTTCTGTTGCCGAACACGCCGCATTGTTGAAAGCCCTGCCCGTTGACGGCCTGCACATCGACTTGGTACGCGCTCCCGAACAACTGGACGCATTTGCCGACTACGACAAAGTCCTGTCTGCCGGCGTTATCGACGGCCGCAACATCTGGCGCGCCAACCTGAACAAAGTTTTGGAAACTGTCGAGCCTCTGAAAGCCAAACTGGGCGAGCGTTTGTGGATTTCCAGCTCTTGCTCGCTGTTGCACACCCCATTTGACTTGTCAGTTGAAGAAAAACTGAAAGCCAACAAACCCGACCTGTACTCTTGGTTGGCATTTACCCTGCAAAAAACCCAAGAATTGCGCGTTCTGAAAGCCGCATTGAACGAAGGTCGCGATTCCGTTGCCGAAGAACTCGCCGCCAGCCAAGCTGCCGCCGATTCGCGCGCCAACAGCAGCGAAATCCACCGCGCAGACGTCGCCAAACGCCTTGCCGACCTGCCTGCCAACGCAGACCAACGCAAATCACCGTTTGCCGACCGCATCAAAGCGCAACAAGCATGGTTGAACCTGCCCCTGCTGCCGACGACCAACATCGGTTCTTTCCCTCAAACCACCGAAATCCGCCAAGCACGCGCAGCCTTCAAAAAAGGCGAACTGTCTGCCGCCGATTACGAAGCCGCGATGAAAAAAGAAATCGCCTTGGTGGTTGAAGAGCAAGAAAAACTGGACTTGGACGTACTGGTACACGGCGAAGCCGAGCGTAACGACATGGTCGAATACTTCGGCGAATTGTTGAGCGGTTTCGCGTTCACCCAATACGGCTGGGTACAAAGCTACGGTTCACGCTGCGTGAAACCACCGATTATCTTCGGTGATGTAAGCCGCCCAGAAGCCATGACTGTCGCTTGGTCTACTTACGCACAAAGCCTGACCAAACGCCCGATGAAAGGCATGTTGACCGGCCCCGTAACCATTCTGCAATGGTCTTTCGTCCGCAATGACATTCCACGCTCTACCGTGTGCAAACAAATCGCACTGGCTCTGAACGACGAAGTATTGGATCTGGAAAAAGCAGGCATCAAAGTCATCCAAATCGACGAACCTGCCATCCGTGAAGGCCTGCCTTTGAAACGCGCCGATTGGGATGCCTACCTGAACTGGGCCGGCGAATCCTTCCGCCTGTCCTCCAGCGGTTGCGAAGACAGCACACAAATCCACACCCATATGTGCTACTCCGAGTTCAACGACATCCTGCCCGCCATCGCAGCTATGGACGCCGACGTCATCACTATCGAGACTTCACGTTCCGACATGGAACTCTTGACCGCGTTCGGCGAATTCAAATACCCGAACGACATCGGCCCGGGCGTTTACGACATCCACAGCCCGCGCGTACCGACAGAAGCCGAAGTGGAACACCTGTTGCGCAAAGCCATCGAAGTCGTACCGGTTGAACGCCTGTGGGTGAACCCGGACTGCGGTCTGAAAACACGCGGTTGGAAAGAAACTCTGGAACAACTCCAAGTGATGATGAACGTTACCCACAAACTGCGTGCCGAATTGGCAAAATAAGTTTGAACTAGCGTAATCAAAAGGTCGTCTGAAAATTTTCAGACGACCTTTTTACCAACTTGATATTTCATTTTCCTATCGAACTGAACCGCCATAGCCTATCCTCCTATTGTCTTCCCCAATAATCTTTTATGACTAATGGGCAAAATAATTTATTTGGGGTATAATTACACGCAACTAAATTAAAAACAGCGGCTAACTGTATCTACTCACAAACAGCAAAATCCGCATATATCAAACAACACATTACTGCAACAAACAATAAGGATGCACACTATGGGAATCATCAGTCTTATCTTCATCGCCGTAATACTGACCGTTTTACTGCTCAACTTCAAACAAAAATTAGACCGCTGCAAAAAAGATTATCAAGAATCTTTTGTCGCACTCCGTATCGCCCTAGCGTGCCGCCATCAAGCAGTCAGACATGTTTTGGATGCTTCAAAAATTTACCTTGGACGTGAAGACGACAATGTCGACAGCAATTTATTGTCCTCATGTGGCGATGCCGAAGCCGTATTGACCCAAGCATCCAAATCGTTTTCACCGGAATCTCTTTCACGCTTGTGCAACGCAGAAGCAAGCTTGAACAACTCACTCCGCGCCCTGCAAGAAGTTTTAGAAAAAAGCCTGAAACAACGTCCCGATCAAGGCCTGAAAAGTCAGCTTGAAATGCTGGACGCCGCCGAAACCGATGTTGTATCTGCGCGACGCGCCTACAATCGTTCTGCAGAACGCTACAACCGCATGTTGAGAAAAACCATGAGCGGACTTGTTGCCAAAGTATTGGGTTATCACGCGAAAGCCAGCCTGATTAAATTTGAGGACAACAGCGTTCCGCAAATGAGCAAACACTTGATGGCTTGATAAACGTGGCGCAAATAGATCAGGATGCAACGTTGTAATTTGGTCTTAATCTGAATGTCACAAGCCATAGAAATAGCACAGAATCCATCCATTCTGTGCTTTACTATTTTCAAAAATCATTGCCTTTGGACCAAGTTACAATAACAAAGTATAGTGGATTAACTTTAAACCAGTACGGCGTTGCCTCGCCTTGCCGTACTATCTGTACTGTCTGCGGCTTCGTCGCCTTGTCCTGATTTAAATTTAATCCACTATAATATCCCTTATCCTCAAATGGAAAAACTATCCCAATCCTTTTCTTGAGAAAACAGGAAAATTATCAATCAAATTATTGCTTTTTCAAACCCTTGGCTTTAACGACGGCAATCGTACCGTCAATACCTTTCTGTTTGATCAACTCATTGAATTGATTGCGGTATACCGTTACTAAGCTTGTGCCATCCAAACGGAAATTGTAGATTTTATAAGCAGAACCTACCCGATAAAGCTGATACGCCACTTCGTATTTCTTACCGCTTTTCGTTTGAATCTCCGAGAACACATCAAACTTATTGCCGTTTTCAGTCATTTTAGGCAGCAATTTAACCTTCGCATCGGCAGCACCCACCAAAGCGGAATGGGAATACATCGAAACCACCATCTCTTTGAATGCCTGAATAAAATCTGTTTTCTGCTGTGCTGAGAAATTGCGCCAAGGCGCGCCGACTGCCAAAGCGGAAATGCGTTCATAATCCAAATAACGATCGGCATACTGCTGTATTTGTTTGACACGTTGCAGCTCACTCAAGGAAGTATTGCGTGCGATTTTCAAAACAGTATCGATATTTTGCTGCATCTGCTCTTGTGCAGGATGTGCAGCGGCAACATACGGAGCGGCAAGCACCATAGGTGCAGCCAGTATAAAAGCGGACAAATAGGATGCCATATACGTACCTATTTCTAAAAGTTTTAAAGGTTAATTGTAAAACTTTATATTTTAGAAATATTTAACGTAATGTAAAACCAAGAAAGGCAGGTAAAGAAGGCGGGAACAGCCTACATCCGACTCAATTCCCTTTGCAGGGCTTGGATGTTTTGCTGGCGGTCGAGTACCGCGCTTTGCAGACTGGTGATTTCCTGTTGGTTGACATGACCGCCTTTGGCTACGCGGGCTTGCGCCAGAGATTTTTGCGCTTCACCCAACGCTTTACGTTCATTGCTCAATTCCGTTTCCAAAATCGAACGGCGGCTAGTGCTGCCGGAGGATTTGGGCGCAGGCGTTGCTGCGACTTCAGGAGCAGGTCGGATGGGCGCAGGTGCAGGATTCGCCTTAGCGGTATTTTTAGGGGCAGGTTTTGCGTTACCGGCTCGTTTTGACGGAGCTTCGGCAGCAGGCTCTGGCATTTCTAAAGCGGGAGCATCGTAGCGCGTGCTGCTGTATTTGCCGATGGTCGGTAAATCTGCCGAATGGCAGTTTCCAGATGGGCGTGAAGTATAGACAACTTCGCCGTTGACTGTGCAGGTATAGATTTTAGAGGAAGCTTGTGCGCCTGATGCGGCGACAAACATCAGCAATGAAGCTGCCAATGCGTGAAGTGATTGTTTCATGGCAAGGTCGTAATGTGAAATAAGTAATTGTTCGATAGATATTGCATTCAGCTGTAATAGTATAACAATACCAGCATATTCTCTCAAATAGGACAGCTGACTTTTTTAATTTCAAATCAAACCGCCTTATTTGTTATAGCGAAAATTGCCTCACTCGTTTTCAGACGACGTTTTTGCGGCTTTATCCGATTTTTTGGCGCGTGATTTGGCGTTTTTGCTCTTTGTCTCTTGCTCTTGCACCTTTTCCCGCAATTTTTCTTTTGAACGCGCCTTCTTGAGCTTGGCTGCCTTTTCTTCGGTATCGCTGCTTAATTTGTTGATTTTCAGACGGTATGCACCGCCTTGATGGCTGCTGATTTTGGGCAGGTCTGCGCCTGTGCAGTTTCCCGAAGGTTCGGATGTATAGGTTTTACTGTTGCCGGAATGGCAACTGAAGACGGCTGCTGCGGTGTGGAGGGATAAGCCCAAAATGAGGGAGGATGCGACGATAAGTGCCCCTTGCTTGATTCGTGAACGCATGAGTTTTCCGTAGCTTGAGTTTTCAGACGACCTATTTTTGTTTTTATGCAGTTCGACGGTCTGAAATGACCATGCCGAACTGTATTTTTGGCGGCTTCTGAAGGCAGATACGGAAACTCGGGCAACGGGATATTTATATTTGTGTAAATTCTGCGTCGATTTCCGTCAGGATTTGCTCCAGCTCTTCTTGCCACAAAAGCCAGTTTTCTTCTATTTGTGTTAATTTTACTTTAATTTCTGTTAATTGTGTGAGTGTTTGTTGTAATTTTGTTTTATTTTCGTCCGAATAGGCTTCTTCTTGTGCCAAAAATGCTTCACATGCCGTTTGAATTTCAGAAAGCTGCGCCATTTCTTTTTCGGCTTTATCGATTTTCTGCTGTATCGGCTTGCCGCGTCGGGCTTTTTCTTGACGGATTTGTGCTTCGATACGCTTGGTATCTTTGCGGTTTTGGCTTTGCGCGGAAGCAGCAGGGGCGGCTGTGGCGTTTTCCTGCGCCAACCGCCATTGACGATAATCGTTTAAATCGCCGTCAAAGTTTTTCAGACGACCTTTGTCAATCAGGAGGAAGCTGTCGGTAGTGGCTTCAAGCAGGCTGCGGTCATGCGACACGACGATTAATGCGCCTTGGAAACTTTGCAACGCGAGCGTCAGGGCGTGGCGCATATCCAAATCCAAATGGTTGGTCGGCTCGTCAAGCAGCAGCAGATTTGGCTTTTGCCAGATGATCATGGCAAGGGCGAGACGGGCTTTTTCTCCGCCGGAAAAAGGTTCGGTTTTCTGCAACGCCATGTCGCCGACAAAGTTGAAGCCGCCGAGAAAATTTCGGATTTCTTGTTCGCGTACTTCGGGAGAAAGTTGCTGGATATGCCAAACAGGGCTTTGGTCGGCGCGGATGGTATCGAGTTGGTGTTGGGCAAAATAACCGATATTGAGTTTTTCGGAACGGACGATGCTGCCGGAGAGCAAATCGATTTTGCCCGCCAAGGCTTTGATAAACGTAGATTTACCGCTGCCGTTGACACCCAATAGCCCGTAACGTGCGCCGCTTTCCAGCGACAGGGTAATGTCGTGCAGGACGGTTTTGCCTTCGTAACCCAAATCAGCGTGTTCTAGCTTCAGCAAAGGATTGGGCAGATGATCGGGATTGTAAAACTCAAAGGAAAACTCGCTGTCCAGATGCGCGGGAGCGATGCGTTCGAGCTTCGCCAACGCCTTCATGCGGCTTTGCGCTTGAACGGCTTTGGTGGCTTTGGCTTTGAAGCGGTCGATAAACAATTGCAGATGTTTGATTTGCGCCTGCTGTTTGATATAGGCAGCTTGTTGCTGCGCCAAACGTTGCGCGCGTTCGTTTTGGTAAAAATCGTAATTGCCGCCGTATTGCGTGAGCTTTTGCTGGGACAATTCGATGGTTTGGGTGGTGGCCGCATTGAGGAAATCACGGTCGTGGGAAATGATTATTTGCGTGCAGGGTAAAGAGGCAAGGTGGTTTTCCAACCACAAGACAGTTTCCAAATCCAAGTGGTTGGTCGGTTCGTCAAGTAAGAGCAAATCGGCGCGGCAAATCAAGGCTTGCGCAAGATTCAGGCGCATACGCCAGCCGCCGGAAAAGGATTTGACGGGACGGCTGTGTTCTTCTTGCGAAAAACCCAGTCCGTTCAACAATTTCGCCGCACGGGCCGGCGCGGTATAAGCGTCGATTTCTTCCAATTTGGCATGATATTCCGCCTGTTTCATGCCGTCATTTTGCGCTTCTGCCTGCGCCAAGGTCGTCTGAAAAGCCTGCAACTCGGCATCACCCTGCAAAACGTAGTCCAACGCGGAGATGTCCAAGTCCGGCGTTTCTTGGGAAACGGAAGCAATCCGCCAATTTTTCGGAATCGAGATATCGCCGCCATCCTGAGTGATTTCACCCTTGATTAAGGCAAACAGGCTGGATTTGCCTGTCCCGTTTTTACCGATCAAACCGACGCGCTGACCGGGATTGACGGTGGCGTTGGCTTTGTCGAGCAGGACTTTCAAACCGCGTTGCAGGGCGAGGTTCTTGATTTCAATCATGATGGTAAAGGATGGGGGGAAAAATGGGAAAGGCGGTATTTTATAGCGAAAACAGCATTATGTCGCCGTTGGTTGGTGCCGTTGCATTTCAACGTGAATCCATGATGGAAAAAGGTCGTCTGAAAACGGCAGAAGCTTTAGCGAAACCCGCTGTACTCGTTTTCAGACGACCTTTTGATCGAATGAAACGGTTTAATTTTGATAATCTGCCGAATCTTTACGGATTTGCCGCAGGAATTTCCGCGTCCGTTCATGTTTGGGGTGTTCGAACAATTCTTTCGGACTGCCCTGCTCTACAATGACGCCGCCGTCCATGACGACGACGGTAGTAGCGACCTCCAGCGCAAACTTGATTTCGTGGGTAACGACGACCATCGTCCAACCTTCCTGCGCCAATTCTTTCATGGCGTTCAATACGTCTTGCACCAATTCGGGATCCAGCGCGGAAGTGGGTTCGTCGAATAACATCAGCTCGGGCTGAATTGCTAATGCGCGGGCGATGCCGACGCGTTGTTGCTGACCGCCGGAAAGCTGGTAGGGATAAAGGTCAACCTTATCGCCCAAGCCGACTTTTTCCAGCAATTTCAAAGCTTCTTCGCGTGCTTGTGCGGCAGGTTTGCCCTGTACGGCAACCGGACCTTCCATCACGTTTTCCAACGCGGTTTTGTGCGGAAAGAGGTTGTATTGTTGGAACACCATGCCGGATTTTCGGCGCAATGCCAAAATGTCGTGCTTTGTCGTTTTTTTAGAAAAATCGATTTTCAGCGGTTGCTCGTTGTCAAACTCGATTTGTCCGTCTTCAGGCATTTCCAGCGCGTTTAAACAGCGCAGAAACGTCGTTTTCCCCGAGCCGGAAGGTCCGAGGATGACTACCACCTGCCCTTTGCCCACATCCAAATCGATGCCGCGCAAAATGGTGTTTTCGCCGAAGGTTTTGCGGATATTGCGGATTTTAATCATGGCTTCCCCTTATTTGGCGACATAGCGGTCGAAGCGTTTTTCCAGGCGCACCTGAATCAGGAACAGAACCTTGCAGAAACACCAATAAACCAAAGCGGCTTCGATATAGACGGGTAGGAAGTCGTAGGTACGGTTTGCCGTTTCCTGCGCGACGCGGAACAATTCCGTTACCGTCACCACTGCTGCGAGCGAGGTGTTTTTGAACAAGCCGATAAACTCGTTGCTCAAAGGCGGCACGGCAACTCGGAATGCCTGCGGCGCGACGATGCGGCGAAAAGTCTGCATATAGGTCATGCCGATGGAGAAACCCGCCTCCCACTGCCCTTTCGGCACGGACAAAATCGCCGCACGGATGGTTTCGGAAGCATATGCGCCGACATTGAGCGAGAAGCCGATGATGGCGGCGGGAATCGGATCGATGAAAATACCGACGGACGGCAGCCCGTAAAACACAATCACAAGCTGCACCAACAGCGGCGTCCCCCTGATGATGGAAATATAAGTTTCCACCAGCTTCAGCAGGATTTTCCGCACGATGCCGCCCGAAGGCATAATCCGCACCAAAGCCACGGCAATGGCAATCACCATCCCGATCAGGAACGACGCCACTGCCAGCGGCAGCGAGACCATAAAACCGGCTTTTACCATAGGCAAAAACGCGCTGACAATCATATCGGCGCGTGTTTCCGTCATAAACGGCAGCGAAGCAAGAAAATTATTTAACACTGATGTCTTTTCCGAAGAATTGTTCGCCCAGTTTTTTCAGCGTGCCGTCGGCTTTCAGCTCGTTGATTGCCGTGCTGAATTTCGCCACGACTTCGTCATTGCCTTTATTGACAATCAAGCCGGAACCGACTTTTTCATCAGCAGGCGCAGACCAAACGATTTTCACGCCCGCATTCGGGTTTTTCTTCAGATAGTCCAAAACCGCCAATTCATCGTTCAGAGTCGCATCGGCGCGTTTTTGTTCAATCAGGGTCAGCGATTGCGCCAAACCGTCCACTGCCACAAGCTCCGCACCCGCAGCTTTGGCTTTTTCGCCGTAGTTGCTGGTCAGGGATTGCGCTGTTTTGACGCCTTTTATGTCATCAATAGATTTGATGTTGCTGTCGTTGCGCGCAACCAAAACCGCACCGCTCCAGCTGTAAGGTTCGGATTTGTCGAATGTCGCTTGGCGTTCGGGACTGGTCAAACCGACTTGGTTTGCCACCACGTCGAAACGTCCCGCCTTCAAACCCGCCATCATCGAATCCCATTGCGTTTCTTTAAATTCGACTTTCACGCCCAGTTTGTCCGCAACTGCGCGAGTAACTTCCACATCGTAACCGGTCAGCTTGCCGTCTTTGTCGTGGTAGGTAAACGGCGCGTAAGTGCCTTCGGTACCGACGGTAATCGTCCCTTTATTGTTGATGCGCTCGATTAAAGAACCGGAAGCGCCGGCAGATTGAGCGGGAGCAGAAGAAGACGCGCTACCGCCCTCTCCGCCGCAGGCCGCCAAAACCAATGCGGTCATACCGCCGAGTACGAATTTTTTCAACATAATCTTCTCCTGAAGAAAAAGTGTGCAAGGGCAGCATTCTAAGTGAAATTACGGCAAACACAAAGAATACTTTTTTATATTGCTTATTCCGAAACGGATAAAGGAAGCCGTAAAACCCCCATCCATCAAGTAAAGGTCGTCTGAAAACAGCCTTGAGGCCCCTTTTCCGTTTTCAGACGATCCTCTGCATCATTCGTATTACACGGCGGCTTGGTATTCGCAACGATGATGCTGCGTTCAGATTCAAAGGGAGTGTTGTCTCATCTTATTTTAAAATTCGCGTCTTGACTTAACACGCAGAGATGGAAAAAGGTCGTCTGAAAATTTTCAGACGACCTTTTATCTTTAATCGCAGCTGATGCTTAAGCGCGTTTGCGGAATTCGCCGGTACGGGTATCGATTTCGACTTTGTCGCCGTTTTCGATGTAAGACATCACTTGGATTTCAGTGCCGCCGACCAGACGCGCGGTTTTCATCACTTTGCCGGAAGTGTCGCCTTTAACGGCAGGCTCGGTGTATTCGACTTCGCGTACGATGATGGTGGGCAGCTCGACAGAAATAGGGTTACCTTCGTAGAAAGTTACTTCGCATTGGTCTTCCATACCGTCAACGATGAATTTCAACGCGTCGCCGATGTTGTCGGCTTCGATTTCGTATTGGTTGAATTCTTCGTCCATGAAGACGTACATAGGATCGGCAAAGTAGCTGTAAGTACAGTTTTTGCGGGACAGGATAACGACGTCGAATTTGTCGTCGGCTTTGTAAATGGTTTCGGAAGCGGCACCGGTCAGCAGGTTTTTCAGTTTCATGCTGACTTTGGCGGAAGAGCGGCCGCCTTTGATGTATTCGGTTTTTTGAACGACCATAGGATCGTTGCCGACCATGAATACGTTGCCGGCGCGCAGTTCTTGTGCTGTTTTCATGTATTGTCCAATCAAATCGGTTGTAAATAAACGCGCTATTTTAGCGTATTTTTTTAAGCTTTGAAATAAAGGCGGCGAGTTTTTCAAGGGCGGAAGGTTGCTCAAAAAGATGACAGCTCCATTCCTCCGCGCCTTGCCGCCAGTCGTTTTGGTGTTGTTGCAGGATTTGCCAACATTTGAGGCGTTGTATTGCGGATAATGCCTCTCCACCGTTGAGGTCGTTTGAAAGGCAGCGGTGTGCCGAGGCGGTTTCGGGCGTGTAGAAGCCGTGTGCCTTATCCCAAAAGGCGTGGAGCTTGTCGAGATGGACATTTTCATCTTGCGGATAGATGTGCCAAAAGAAGGGTTTGCCCGCAAGCTGGGCGCGCACGAAACTGTCTTCGCCGCGTATCACAGCGCAGTCGGCGAGGTGTAACAGTTTGTCGAAGTCCTGTTGCGGAACGAAAGGGATTTTGACAAGGCGGACCGAGGTCGTCTGAAAAACATCGCCGTCGTTTTGCAGGGCATCTTGCGGAATAACGCCGCTTTGTTTGAGGCTGTCGATGATTTGCGCCCCCGCCAGCAGCAGGGTCAACGCGCTGCCTGCCTGTTGCCACATGTCCAGCCACTTCGCCCAAACATCGCTCCGATAGCCGAAAAGCAGCCATTCGGGCGCGTTTTTTTCGGGAAGCATCAGCCACTGACGCAGGGCTTCGGTATCAAAACGGACGGCATCACGGTAATCGCGTTCGCGTATCAACCCGCCGCTTTTTTCGCTGAAACCCATAAACCAAAAATATTTTTGAACGCCCTCCTGCGGCGAAGGCATCAGGTGCAGCCTTTCGTTGCTTTCTTCCGCGCTCAAATATTCCCAATTCAGCCAAAGCGGCTTGTGTCGGCGGATGATGTGCAACACATTTTCGGGCAGGTCGCAGGCAAAAGTTTCGATGACGACATAGGGAACGGGCGCAGCATCGATGTCCGCCGCTTCAGAATACCAAGTGCGGACATAAATATCCTGATGAACGCAGGGAACGTCGGGCAAATCGGGACAAAGCGCACGCAAGGCGGATACATCGTCCGTCCACAAATGCACCTGCCAACCGAGTTCACGGTGCAAAACACGGGCAAGCCGCATGGAAACACCGATATCGCCGAAATTGTCGATAACGTTGCAAAAAATCCAACAAACAGGAAAAGCATGTGTATTCATAAAAGACTCGAGGTCGTCTGAAATCGGTTTCAGACGACCTTTTCAAAACTAAAACGCGCCGAAATAGTGGAACAAATACACAATCAGCAAAACGATCGGAATAAACAGCAGCATGGTTTGACGTTTCAAATCAAACTCTTGCTTAAGATGATGCTTGATGGTGTCGAAAAGGACGAATTTGAACAGAAACGTCGCTTCGCAGGCAAGGATAATGCCGTTGATTAAGTGCTGCGTCTCGTCTTCGGGCGGATTGACGACGAAAATAGCAAGCGTGATTAAAGGTATCAGGCAGACGATAAGCCAGCGAATGATAAGCGGTTTGGACATGGTGTGTGATGGATAAAATAAGGATGATGGGAAAAGAGCAAGTCGGCAGTTTAATCGGGACGAGGGAGGATTTCAAACGGATGGATAGGTCGTCTGAAATCCTGTTTCAGCAAACCTAAACCCGTTTTCAGACGACCTTTTTATTCAATACCGCCTTTTACAATGCCTGAAATGCCTGTACTGCCGCCCAAACGATTTCGGGCTGCTCTTTAATCGCTTCATGAACGGCAAACGGCACATTCATCAGATGCACATCAGGCAATTCGGTTTTCAGTTCTACCCAATCATCGAAGGCAAGCATAAAATCGGCTTCTCCGCGTATTGCCAAGACATTAGCTGTGATTTCACGGACGCTTTCGTTGGGATAACCGCTTGCGCTTTCGTCCAGCCACATGGCTTTCAATGCCGCAATCCATTTTTCGGCATCGGGTTCGGGATTGGCTGCCTGATAAGCGGCAAGCTGTTCCGACAGTTTTTCTTCTACAATATTAAGGTTCAGCGCTTCAAACATCGACCGTACACGATTCAAGTGTTTTTGATGCCACTCTGCGCCTACCGTGATGATTTTCTCAACATTTTCATCTTCCGCACCAAGACGGTAAGCAGTAATTCCTCCGTCGCTGAAACCGAACAGACTGTAATTTTCCACACTTTCACTGCGCAGGATTTGGCGCACGTCATCGGCGGCTTGGGCATAGGTCAATGCGGCGGTGCCGAGCGTAGAGCGTCCGTGTCCGCGCGTATCGACGGCAATCACGCGGTAGTGTTGCAACAGGCGCGGCAGCAGCGGTTCAAAATCGCTAATCGAGCCAAAACCGCCGTGAAGCAAGACCATGACGGGAGCGGCTTCCTTACCGCCAATTTGGTAGTGCAGGCTTGCACCTTGATGGTTAAAAAATTTGGACTGCATGGTTTACCTTTTCAATCTATCCGGAGTATCTGCATAGGAAACATCAAAAAGCTTTTGGATTCCAACACAGATATTGAACATTTGCAAAGGGTCGTCTGAAAACGGCTTAGGAGCTGTATCTCCGTTTTCAGACGACCTCTTCCTTTAAACTTTTGTTTTATCCGCCATCAGCCGATTCCTCAACCATCTGGCGGCAGGTGCGATTTCGCCTGCCAGCATACCGGCTTCTACACCTGTCGAGTGTTTGATGACATCCGCTGCTGCGCCGTGCAGCCATACGCCGGCACAAGCGGCTTGGAACGGCGGAATGCCTTGTGCGAGCAGGCTGCCGATGATGCCGCTTAACACGTCGCCGCTGCCTGCGATGGCAAGTCCGGCGTTGCCGCTTGGGTTGGTATAGACCGTGCCGTCGGGCGCAGCGACTAGCGTGTGGTGTCCTTTTAGGACGGTTACGGCTTGGAATGTTGCGCTGATGGTTTGGACGGCGGACATTCTGTCTTGTTGGACGGCTTGGGTGAATGTGCCGAGCATGCGGGCAGCTTCGGCGGGGTGCGGGGTCAGAACCAGATTGCTGCGTTTTTGAGCGGCTTCTCGTGTTTCTGAATTCGACCTTGCCAGCAGGGTCAGTGCGTCGGCATCAAGCAGCAGCGGCACGTCCTGATTTTGTGTCAACACGTTATTTAAGATTTGGTTGGCGGTTTCGTCCAAACCCATGCCGCAACCGACCGCCCATGCGCTGATGTCCTTGCGTTTCAGCAAGTCTTCAGCGGTTGCCAGCATGATTTCGGGGCGTTCGGGGATAACGGCGAAGGGCAAGGCGGTTTGATTAAAGCCTGCCCACACTTTGCCGCTGCCTTGATAAATCGCGGCGGTGGAAGCGAGGACAACCGCTCCGCTCATGCCCGATGCGCCGCCGACGATGGCGAGCGTGCCGTATGTTCCTTTGTGCGACTCCGCTTGGCGCGGGGTGAATACGTCTGGGAACTGCGAGGTCGTCTGAAAAAAATCGGGCGTATCGGGGAGCGTATAGGACGGGTTCATCATCAATCTGCCTGAGTTTGGTAAAATAGCGGTTGCGTGGCGAAAAGAGGATGAAATGCCCTCTTTTATCGACTGTTGTTTTCACGATTCTACCGCCCCGTATAGGAACACTACAACCGCACAACAAGGAATATTAAATGAAACAAAAAATCAAAGTCTGGGATTTGCCGACGCGCCTGTTTCACTGGCTCTTGGTCTTATCGGTCGGATTTATGTGGTACAGCGCACAGGCTGGCGGCGGGATGCTGGTTTGGCACTTGCGCTGCGGGCTTCTGGTGGCAGGGCTGATTATCTTCCGCCTGTGTTGGGGCTTGTGGGGCAGCGATACGGCACTGTTTTCGCAATTCGTGCGCGGTCCGTCGTCCATCCGCCGCTACCTGCAAGGCAGTCTGACGGAAAACGAACAGCCCGGACACAACCCTTTGGGCGCGCTGATGGTCATCGCGCTGATTGCGGCAGTCTTGCTGCAAGTAACGACGGGCTTGTTTGCCGCCGATGAAAACACGTTTACCGACAGCGGCTATCTAAACCATTTGGTCAGCTCGGACACGGGTAGTCTGATGCGCAAAATCCATGTCAATTTCTTCAACCTACTGGCGGCTTTGGCAGGTCTGCACGTCATCACGGTTTTGGCGTATAAGTTTTTGAAGAAAAAAGATTTGATCCACCCGATGATCAGCGGCTACAAACATATCGAAGGGCAGACCGTTGCCTTGAAATTTGCTTCCTCTGCCAAACTGATTTCCGCATTGGCGGTCGCGGCAGCGGCGGTGGCTGCGATTTTGATGTTGAAATAGAAAGAGTCGGCAGGTTTTCATCATGCCGATACAAAAGGTCGTCTGAAACGGCAATTCCGTTTTCAGACGACCTTTTCTTTATGCCCTATCTTACAAATGCGGGTTCATCAGATTTTCGGGCGATAGGATGCGGTCGAGTTCCGCTTCGCTCAAGAGGCCGCGTTCGAGCACGACTTCGCGCACGCCTTTGCCGGTTTGGGCGCAGATTTTGCCGACCAAATCGCCGTTGCCATGGCCGATATACGGGTTCAGGTAAGTGACCAGGCCGATGGAGTTGAACACATAGCGTTCGCAGATTTCGCGGTTGACGGTAATGCCTTTGACGCATTTTTCAGCGAGGTTTACCGCAGCGTTGCCCAAGAGGGAGATAGTTTCAAACATGCATTGCGCAATGACCGGCTCCATCACGTTTAATTGCAACTGCCCCGCTTCGGCGGCGAAGGTGATGGTGGTGTCGTTGCCGATGACTTTGAAGCAGACTTGGTTGACCACTTCGGGAATCACAGGGTTGACTTTGGCGGGCATAATCGACGAGCCTGCCTGCATTTCCGGCAGGTTGATTTCTTTCAAACCGGCGCGCGGGCCGGACGACAAGAGGCGCAAGTCGTTACAGATTTTCGATAATTTCACCGCCGTGCGCTTCAATGCGCCGTGTACCATCACATACGCGCCGCAGTCGGAAGTCGCTTCAATCAGGTTTTCAGTCAGTTTGCAATCCAAGCCACTGACTTCGGACAATTTTTTCACCGCCAAAGCCGCGTAGCCCTTCGGTGTGTTCACGCCCGTGCCAATGGCGGTTGCGCCCAAGTTGACTTCCAACAACAAGGCGCGCGTGCGGTCCAGATTCAAAATCTCTTCTTCCAGCAACACTTGGAAAGACTGAAACTCCTGCCCCGCCGTCATCGGCACGGCATCTTGAAGCTGAGTACGCCCCATTTTCAAAACATCTTTAAATTCATCGGCTTTGGCGGCAAACGCGTCTTTCAGCAACGCTAGTTTTTCCAGCAGTTCACCGACGCTGTAATACACCGCCAGTCTGAAGCCGGTCGGATACGCGTCGTTGGTAGACTGGCTGGCGTTCACATGATCCATCGGATTGACGATGTCGTAGCGGCCTTTCTCGTAGCCCAATATTTCCAAAGCAAGGTTGGCGATGACTTCGTTGGTGTTCATGTTGACCGAAGTCCCCGCGCCGCCCTGATACACGTCAGACGGGAATTGGTCGAGGCAGCGGCCGTTGAGCAACACTTCGTCGCAAGCCTTTTCGATGGCGGCGGCGATTTCGGGCTTCACTGCACCCAGTTCGCCGTTTGCCTGCGCGGTCGCTTTTTTCACCATCACCATGCTGCGGACAAACTGCGGCACGTCGGAAATTTTTTGATTGGAAATTTTAAAGTTTTCCACCGCGCGCAAAGTATGGATGCCCCAATACGCTTCGGCGGGGATTTCACGGTCGCCCAGCAAATCGTGTTCGATACGGACAGTCATTTCTCTTACCTTCTCATTCGTTTGTTTATAAAGTAATGTGCATATGCAGGCGGAACATTAGACCGTTTTGCATGGGTTGTCTAGCTGCAAACGCGCCGTTGTTATCAAAGTATAGTGGATTAACTTTAAACCAGTACGGCGTTGCCTCGCCTTAGCTCAAAGAGGACGATTCTCTAAGGTGCTGAAGCACCAAGTGAATCGGTTCCGTACTATCTGTACTGTCTGTGGCTTCGTCGCCTTGTCCTGATTTTTGTTAATCCACTATAGAAAAAACATTCTGCAAGACAAAAGGTCGTCTGAAACCTTTTTCAGACGACCTTTTACATACTTACATCCCGACCAGTCCCCGTATCTGCGGCCAGTAAAACAAACAGGCGATGGCGCAGACGGCGACACTGATGCCTGCGGCGTTGATGCTGCTGATTTTCTCTTTAAACGCCATTGCGCCAACCAGCGTTCCCAAGACGATGACGCCGATGTTCATGCCTGCGAAGACCAGCGTCGGGTTGTCTTTCATCATTTGGTGGGCGGTAATGTAGGTAACGATGTTGGCGAAGTTCAAGCCGCCCAAGATAATGCCTCCGATTACGCCTTCTTTCGTCCATTTGGTCGATTGGGAGAAAAGGTAGCCGAACATCAAAATACCGGCGAGACTGAAGGCGACCAAAAGATTGCCGGAAAACGCCGCGCCGCTTTTGGCGAGCTGTTTGAAGAGGATGTCGATGATGCCGTAGCCCGCCCAAACGCCTGCGAGCAACATGATTTGCATGCCCAATCCGCCTGATTTCTTGCCGCCGTCTGCTTTCCACAACAGGCAGAACAAAGCCACAAACGCCAAAGCGATACCTATCAGCCGCCCTTCGGTCAACGCTTCGCCAAAAATGACGAACGCGGAAATAATCGGCAAAATCAAAGACAAACGTTGCGCTGCATCAGACTTGACGATACCTGCCGCATCAACCGCCTTGCCCATAATCACAAACACCGAAGGCAGTAACACGCCCAGCGCGCCGAACAGCCACCAAGTCGGCAAAAAGGCTTTCGGGTTGCTCAAATCGGGTTTCAACACCCAAGCCGTCAACGCCACTGCGACGATGTAGTTCACCGCCACCGCCTGCGCGACGTCGATTTTGTTCTTACGCGCCAATTTGAGCAATACCGACACAGACACGCTGCACAGTATGCTTGCCAATAAATAAATCATGTTTTTCCTTTGATTGAATGTGTCGGATGCGTGGACAAATTTTCAGACGACTTTCTTGGTGTCCTGTTTTGATATTTAGTTTCCCGCAAACGACCCATACAAAAATTTCAGACGACCCCGGGATGCGAAGGTCGTCTGAAAACAAGGCGGGCGGTTGCGCTTAGAACCAAGTATCCAAAGACATACGCTTGTTGTCCGTCAGTCTGACGAAACCTGCCGCCAGACGGTAAGCAAACCAAACCGATACCAAAAACAGCAATACAGAGTCGATGCCGATAAACGCGGTGATTTTACTCAAAACAAACCCCGCCAGACCGCCCCAGAAGGTTTTAATCAGATAGTCTGCGTGGTTATTATAAACCGAGTCTCCCATATCGCCACGTTTTACATACGCCAAAACGATGCCGGCAACAGGCATCACCAAGGTCGCAAATGCCAAGGCAAACAAGGCATACATCGCCATCACATAAGTCCGGTCGCCGTCTTGGCGCGGCGCTTCCGCCGTATGCTCGCTACCGGTCTGCTGGCTGGCGGTCTGCCCGCTTCTACCGCTGAATTCACGGAGCGACTCGTCGTACCATGCCCGACGTTCGGGATCGACCAGCGTATCGTAAGCCTGACGGATTTCCTTAAAACGCTCTTCCGCGTCCGGATTTCCGGGATTACGATCGGGATGGTATTTCATTGCCGAATCGCGATAGGCTTTTCTGATTTCTGCAATGTCCGCATCCGCCGAAATGCCGAGAATTTCATAAAAATTACGGTTTTCCATATTAGGGTGTGCCTCTTTGGTTTGTGTTTGCCAAAGCCCGATACCGTGAAATCACGCCAACAGGCTGTTTGACAGAATGAAAACAGATATAAAATCAGGCATTGTGTTCTTTTTATAAAACCTTCAAATCTGCCCGAATCTGCGTTTCCCGACTTAAAACCGTTTTGCATCCCTTTAGACGGCGACCTGTACATCCTGCGGATTCAAAGCCCGCAAAGCCTGCGGACTGATACCGATGATAAATCCGCGTTTGCCGCCGTTGATATAAACTTTCTCCAAATCCCAAATACTTTTTTCAACATACACAGGCAACTGGGTTTTCATACCGAAAGGCGTCGTCCCGCCCACCAGATAGCCTGTCCATTTGTTTGCCTGTTTCGGATCGGCAGGCTCGATGTGTTTCATGCCCAAATCGCGCGCCAGATTGCGAGTGGAAATCTGCTTGTCGCCGTGCATCACGACAACCAGCCCTTTCTTCGCTTCGTTTTGCAGCACGATGGTTTTGACCACCTGATGCTCGTCCACGCCGAACAACTGTGCAAACTGCCCTGTCCCGCCGTGTTCCTCATAAACATAAATATAAGGCTCAAAATCAATTTTATGTGTACGCAGGAAACGGACGGCAGAAGTAACCGGATAATCGGTATTTTTGCTCATGATGCAGTTCCAATATTATTCAGACGACCTAAACTCAATATGACAATGACGCGTAAAAATAGTTTCCGCATCTTTTCAAAAACAGCCCGCCTGCTGTGGCAGACAATCAAGCTGAATGTTACCATAAGCCCCTGCACAATACCCGTCATCTTATTCCGACCCAATCGGAAAACCGAAATCCGACGACGGAACAAAATACCCCATGCGCCCCAACTTCAAGGAATATCAAATGAATATCCGATACCTCGGTACGACCGAACGCTACTCCGAAGCCGTCTGCGCGGGAGGATTCGTCTTCCTCTCAGGCATGGTTCCCGAAAATCCCGAAGCCGATGCCAAAGCCCAAACCGAAAACGTTTTGGCACAAATCGACCGCTGGCTTGAAGAATGCGACTCCAACAAAGCACACATCCTCGAAGCCACCATCTTCCTGACCGATATGAACGACTACGCCGCCATGAACGAAGCATGGGATGCTTGGACAGCCCCCGGCCGTGCCCCAGCCCGCGCCTGTATCGAAGCCAAACTCGCCAAACCGGAATGGGCGGTCGAAATCAAAGTATCCGCCGTGTGCAAGTGATTGGATTGAGCAAGGGGTCGTCTGAAAACCGCAGTCGATTTTTCAGACGACCTCTGTAACCAAAGAATCCGCAATACTGATACTATCAAAAACTAGAAATATTTAATTTTATTAGAAACAGATAGTTATCTGAAAAATATCCAGCAAACCCGCCTATATTCCAAAATAAAAGCGAAATAAACTATACTTTTTCTTAATTTATGAGATAATAGCTAAACAAATTCTTAGCTAACTTCCTTAACATCAACCGAGAACAACACTATGTCAGACGAAAAAAGCAAAGCCCTAGCTGCCGCCCTTGCCCAAATTGAAAAAAACTTCGGCAAAGGTTCCATCATGAAAATGGACGGCAGCCAGCAAGAAGAAAACCTTGACGTCATCTCCACCGGATCGCTCGGTGTGGACTTGGCGCTCGGCGTCGGCGGTCTGCCGCGCGGCCGCGTCGTCGAAATCTTCGGCCCCGAATCCTCCGGTAAAACCACGCTCTGTCTCGAAGCCATCGCCCAATGCCAAAAAAACGGCGGTATCTGCGCCTTTATCGACGCCGAACACGCCTTCGACCCCGTTTACGCCCGCAAACTCGGCGTTAAAGTAGAAGAACTCTACCTCTCCCAACCCGACACCGGAGAACAGGCTTTGGAAATCTGCGACACGCTGGTACGTTCCGGCGGCGTGGACATGGTCGTTGTCGACTCCGTAGCCGCCCTCGTTCCCAAAGCCGAAATCGAAGGCGAAATGGGCGACAGTCACGTCGGCCTGCAAGCCCGCCTGATGAGCCAAGCCCTGCGCAAACTGACCGGCCACATCAAACGCACCAACACACTGGTCGTCTTCATCAACCAAATCCGTATGAAAATCGGCGTGATGTTCGGCAGCCCCGAAACCACCACCGGCGGTAACGCCCTCAAATTCTACGCCTCCGTCCGCCTCGACATCCGCCGCACCGGACAAATCAAAAAAGGCGACGACGTGATCGGCAACGAAACCAAAGTCAAAGTCATCAAAAACAAAGTCGCCCCCCCGTTCCGCCAAGCCGAATTCGATATCCTGTACGGCGAAGGCGTAAGCTGGGAAGGCGAACTGATCGACCTCGGTGTCAAATACGACATCGTTGAAAAATCAGGCGCATGGTACAGCTACAACGGCGCCAAAATCGGACAAGGCAAAGACAACGTCCGCGTATGGTTGAAAGAAAACCCCGAAATCGCCAACGAAATCGATGCCAAAATCCGCGCTGCCGTAGGCATCAACGTTGATATTACCGAAGGCAAACTGGACGACACCGATGGCGAACGTCCTGAGGAATAAACCCCTCTTGAATCTTGGTTAAAATGAAAAAGAGGTCGTCTGAAATATTTCAGACGACCTCTTCATGATTCCGCATCGGGCAAATCAAGCTTTCAGCAATTCTTGCAGCTCACCTGCTTCGTACATTTCCATCAAAATATCGGAACCGCCGACAAACTCGCCGTTCACGTAGAGTTGCGGGATGGTCGGCCAATCGCTGTATTCTTTGATACCTTGGCGGACGGCATCGTTTTCCAAAACATTCACGGTAACGTAATCAGTGCAGCCTGCGGCGCTGAGGATTTGTACGGCGCGTGAAGAGAAGCCGCATTGCGGAAACTGCTTCGTACCCTTCATAAACAAAACAACGCGGTGGGTGGTAACAACTTCTTTGATTTGGTCGTGGATAGATATCATGGTTTAATCCTTATTTACATGAATCGGTTAATCGGAATTTGCGCCATTATACGCAAATTGACGTGTTTGGGTACGCCTGTTTGCATGGATATTTGAACAAATTAATATCGGTTTACCCAAAATCCCTCAATCGCAAACCTGCCGATCATCCTCAGCCCATCCTATTCAATACGCAGCCGCCCCAACCGACAAAACCTGAAAATTGTCAACAATCCAAGCCATCTTATTTTAAAGCGGTGCTATAATTTCCCGAACCAGATTTTTCAGACGACCCCTACAAGGACCCTGACTTATGAATAATTCAGTCATCACCGTCATCGGCAAAGACCGCGTCGGCATCGTGTACGACGTTTCCAGAATTTTGGCGGAAAACCAAATCAACATCCTCAATATCAGCCAGCAGCTGATGGACGATTTCTTCACCATGATTATCTTGGTGGATACCTCGAAATGCCCGAAATCGCGGCAGGAAATGCTGGATTTGTTTGCGGAAGAGGGCAAAAAACTCGCGCTCGACATCCGCATGCAAAACGAAGAAATCTTCCAAGCCATGCATCGCATTTGAGTCGGAGGAATGTGATGAGTATCCAATCCGGCGAAATTTTAGAAACCATCAAAATGGTTGCCGACCAGCATTTCGACGTCCGCACCATTACCATAGGCATTGATTTGCACGACTGTATCAGCACCGACATTGATATGTTGAACCAAAACATTTACAACAAAATTACCACTGTCGGCAAAGATTTGGTCGCTACGGCAAAACACCTTTCCGCCAAATACGGCGTGCCGATTGTGAATCAGCGTATTTCCGTCACGCCGATTGCCCAAATCGCGGCAGCGACCAAAGCCAATTCTTACGTCAGCGTGGCGCAGACTTTGGATAAGGCAGCCAAAGCCATCGGCGTATCTTTTATCGGCGGCTTTTCCGCGCTGGTACAAAAAGGCATGTCGCCTTCAGACGAGGTGTTAATCCGCTCCATTCCTGAGGCGATGAAGACTACCGACATCGTGTGCAGCTCCATCAATATCGGCAGCACGCGCGCCGGGATTAACATGGATGCGGTCAGACTGGCGGGCGAAACCATCAAACGCACAGCTGAAATCACGCCCGAAGGTTTCGGCTGCGCCAAAATCGTCGTGTTTTGCAACGCGGTGGAAGACAATCCGTTTATGGCGGGCGCGTTTCACGGTGCGGGCGAAGCGGACGCCGTTATCAATGTCGGCGTATCTGGGCCGGGCGTGGTCAAAGCCGCGCTGGAAAATTCGGACGCGGTCAGCCTGACCGAAGTCGCCGAAGTCGTGAAGAAAACCGCCTTCAAAATCACCCGCGTGGGCGAGCTCATCGGTCGCGAAGCCTCGAAAATGCTGGGCATTCCGTTCGGCATTCTCGATTTGTCGCTGGCACCGACCCCTGCCGTTGGCGACTCGGTAGCACGCATCCTTGAAGAAATGGGCTTGAGCGTCTGCGGTACGCACGGCACGACGGCTGCTTTGGCATTACTGAACGATGCCGTGAAAAAAGGCGGCATGATGGCTTCCAGCGCGGTCGGGGGTTTGAGCGGCGCGTTTATCCCCGTTTCCGAAGACGAAGGCATGATTGCCGCCGCCGAAGCAGGCGTGCTGACGCTGGACAAACTCGAAGCGATGACCGCCGTCTGTTCGGTCGGGCTGGACATGATTGCCGTTCCCGGCGACACGCCCGCGCACACGATTTCCGGCATCATCGCCGACGAAGCCGCCATCGGCATGATCAACAGTAAAACCACCGCCGTACGCATCATTCCGGTAACGGGCAAAACCGTCGGCGACAGCGTCGAGTTCGGCGGCCTGTTGGGCTACGCGCCTGTGATGCCGGTTAAAGAAGGTTCGTGCGAAGTGTTCGTCAACCGAGGCGGCAGGATTCCCGCGCCAGTTCAATCGATGAAAAACTGATGGCTTGACCATGAAAAAGGTCGTCTGAAAACTTGCCATGCTCGTTTTCAGACGACCTTTTGTTTATCTGACTGTATAGTGGATTAAATTTAAATCAGAACAAGGCGACGAAGCCGCAGACAGTACAAATAGTACGGCAAGGCGAGGCAACGCCGTACTGGTTTAAATTTAATCCACTATATTTTCAGACGACCTACAAACCCAATTCCCTCAGGAAGCGCACATCGTCCGCCCAGCCTGATTTGACTTTGACCCAAACTTTTAAAAACACTTTGGTATCAAACAGTTTTTCCATATCGAGGCGGGCTTCGGTGGAGATTTTTTTCAGTTTTTCCCCACCTTTGCCGATTAAGATGGCTTTTTGGCTGTCTTTATCGACCAATACGGCGATGTAAATTCGGTAGAGGCCGTTTTCCTCTTCTTCGAATTGTTCGATTTCCACATTCATGGCGTAGGGCAGCTCTTCACCGAGGTAGCGGAACAGTTTTTCGCGCACGATTTCGGTGGCGAGGAAACGGCTGGAACGGTCGGTCACCATTTCTTCCGGATACATCGGCACGCTTTGGGGCAGGTAAGGTCTGAGGCGAGTGAGCAGGTTGGCGATGCCCAATCCGTGTTTGGCGCTGACGGTTTCATGCCCTGCAAATTTGAATTCTGCGCTGATTTGGTCGATAAACTCCTGCAAACCGCTGCTGCCCGCTTTGTTTTTGTCGATTTTGTTGATGACGAGGATGACGGGCGTGTTTGTCGGCAGTTGTTTCATCACGATGCGGTCGGCATCGGTAAAGCGCATGGCTTCGACGACGAAAACGACAGCATCGACGCCGCTCAACGCTTCGGTGACGTTTTGATTGAGGCGGTCGTTCAGGGCGTTGCGGTGTTTGGTTTGGAAGCCGGGGGTATCGACGAAAACGAATTGGGCGGTGTCGTTGGTGTAAATGCCGGTAACGCGGTTGCGCGTGGTTTGGGCTTTTTTACTGGTAATGCTGATTTTTTGCCCGATGAGGTGATTCATCAGCGTGGATTTGCCGACGTTGGGGCGTCCGACGATGGCGACGAAGCCGCAGCGGTAGTCGGCGGGGTGGTTGGATTCGTTTTGCAGGAAGGTTTCGATGTCCATGATGACTTTCTGTTTGACGTTTCAGACGACTTTTTTGTATCCATAGGTCGTCTGAAAAATAAATCGGCTATTTTTTTGCTTTTTTCAAAGGATGGTGTTGCTCGAGCCATTGCAGCGCTTCTTTGGCGGCTTGCTGCTCGGCAACTTTGCGGCTGCTGCCTTGTGCTTTGCAGATAAAGCCCAGTTCGCCTAAATCGCATGAAATCAAGAACATACTATCATTGGCATGACCGATTTGTTCTTCAATTCGGTATTTGGGCAGCGCAAGGCGGCGGGCTTGGAGGGCTTCTTGCAGAGCGGTTTTGTTGTCTTTACCCTGCGTTTTGAAATCAGCGCGTTTGACGCGTTCGGCAAACAAGTGCCGCACCACTTTCTCCGCCTCGGCAAAATCCGCGTCAAAGCTGACAGCGGCAAACATTGCTTCCATAGCATCGGCAAGGATGGAGGGTCGTCTGAATCCGCCGCTTTTCAATTCGCCCGCGCCCAAATAAAGCCCGTCGCCGACATTCATTTCCAACGCAATTTCCGCCAATACGCCTTCATTGACCAAGCTCGCGCGCAAACGCGACAACTCGCCTTCGGTCAGCTTGGGGAACGCGTCAAACAACATTTTGGCGACGGTGTAGTTCAAAATCGAATCGCCGACGAACTCGAAACGCTCGTTGTTTTTCGCATGGTAGCTGCGGTGGGTCAACGCCTGCTGCAAGAGCGCGGTATCTTTGAAATGGTAACCCAGTTTATTCTGAATGGCGGTATGCGCCTGCTGTTTTAACACATCTGTTTTCATGAGGACGTTTGTCTTTCTTCTTGCTTCGGCGTATCGGGCGGGAGGCGGCAAAAAATCGGTCTCCCAAACCAACCCGAATGCGTTTCGGCACTTCATGCAAATACGGAAACACTTTAAGGCTGCAATAGTCGTCTGAAATACAGTTCAGCCCGTTTCAGACGACCAGCATTGTACCATCAAACCATAAGCGGCAAATATAAAGATACACGGTGCAGAGCCAGCCCTAATCATGATAAAATCCGCACAATTTTTACGGCACGCAACACACCACAATGAACAAATTTGCCCAAGCCCTCTCAGCCGCACTCGACCGCTGCATCGTCACCAACACGGTAGCCAAACAAGGCGAACCCGTCGGCTTCCTCTACCGCGAAGCCCCCGTTTTCGAAAACGACAGCGGCTGGCGTTTCTTCAGCGGCGACGAGACCGACGAATACACCGACGATCCTGACAATTTCAGCGTCGTCAGCCTTTCCGAAATCACCCAGTCCAATCCCGCCATCGCCGCGCTCATAACCCAACCCGAAGGCAGTGCATGGGAAATAGGCAAAGACGGCGAGTTTCAAGCCGTTGCCGACTGGCAGCCACAAGAATAAATCCACCAATATCGTTTTCAGAAAAGCCAAACGTCGTCTGAAAACCCGTTTACCGCTCAAAATACAAGGAAACACCATGAACATCATCGCCCCGAACCTCGACGGCGCACACCTACGCATCGGCATCGTACAAGCCCGCTTTACCAACGAAATCGGCAGCGAAATGCTCAAAGTCTGCTGCCGCACCCTGCAAGAATTGGGTGTAGCCGACAACAACATCACCATCGCCACCGTACCCGGCGCGCTCGAAGTACCGCTCATCCTGCAAAACATGGCAGCCTCCGAGCAATACGACGCACTGATTGCCATCGGCGTCGTCATCCGCGGCGAAACCTACCATTTCGAACTCGTTTCCAACGAATCCGGTTCAGGCGTAACCCGTGTCGGACTCGACTACAACATCCCCATCGCCAACGCCATCCTGACCACCGAAAACGACGAGCAAGCCGTCGCGCGTATTGAAGAAAAAGCCGCCGACGCTGCCAAAGTCGCCGTCGAGTGCGCCAACCTCGTCAACCATCTGATTGAAGAGCAGTTTGACGACGAAGAAGAATAAATCCGAACGCGAAACCCGCCGCTTTACAGCATCTCGGTTTCGCTCCATCCGCCGGACAAACCGTTTTCAGACGACCCGTCATCCGAAAGAGGTCGTCTGAAACATTCATTACCGCACCCACCGTGCCGCCAACGAAGGAATCCCCATGAAAACCCCACGCCGCCGCGCCCGCGAGTTAGCCGTACAAGCCCTCTACCAAGCCGGCATCAACAACACCGCCGCCCCCGAAATCGCTAAAAACATCCAAGACCAGCCCGACTTCGCCAAAGCGGACGAAGAGCTGTTCAACAAACTCTTCTTCGGCACACACACCCATGCAGCCGAATACATCCAACAAATCCGCCCCCTGCTCGACCGCGACGAAAAAGACCTCAGCCCCATCGAACGCGCCGTCCTGTTGATGGCATGCCACGAATTAAGCGCGATGCCCGAGACCCCCTACCCCGTCATCATCAACGAAGCCATCGAAGTGACCAAAACCTTCGGCGGCACCGACGGACACAAATTCGTCAACGGCATCCTCGACAAACTCGCCGCCCAACTGCGCCCGAACGACCCGAAACGCGGAAACGTATAATTTAATTGATTGAGCATAAAAGGTTTTTAATGAAAATCGCACTCCGACTTCTGACCACCGCCGCGCTGATGCTGTCGACACAGGTCTTTGCGAAAACCCCGCCTCCCGGCGTTTACATGACCATGGATTCGCAGATGATCGGCATACTGAACAATGGCAAATATTGCATGGCTTTAAACAACGAAGTCAAAAACGGCAGCTGGCAGAAAACGCCGGACAGTCTGCAACTGGATGACAACAAAACAGTCATTACCGACAACGGCAGCGAAGGCTACGCCATCAACGGAGAACCTGCCATGCTGATGAAAGGCAGCAACACTGCCGGCATGTGCGCCACCCTTAAGCAACATGCCAACGAAAAACAACGCAACCGACAGTAAGCCGGCAAATATAGTGGATTAACTTTAAATCAGGACAAGGCGGCGAAGCCGCAGAAGTACAGATAGTACGGAACCGATTCACTTGGTGCTTCAGCACCTTAGAGAATCGTTCTCTTTGAGCTAAGGCGAGGCAACGCCGTACTGGTTTAAAGTTAATCCACTATAACTCCTGAAGCTTTCGCTTTCCCTACAAAAGGTCGTCTGAAAACCCAAAATTCGGTTTTCAGACGACCTTTCTCTCTGTCAGGATATTGTGTAAAGAATCTGTCAAAAAATAAGCGGTAATATCGTAATGAATGACGATTGTTTGAGTTAAATCTAGCCCGCACGTTATCGGATTGTGTTAACCTTACGCTAGGCTTGATAATAGTTAACATTCTAGGACTTTAGTTCCCTTGTTTATTAATTATTTCAAGCCAGGGTTCCCGTACCATCATCGCTTCATTTTTTTCTTCCATAAATGCTTCGGGATGCAGTTTGTCCCCCCGCAACAATAAGAACCCGAATATTCTCACTCTTGTATTTTAAGGATTAAACAATGAAATCGCTCAAAACGTTCCTCATTTGGGGCATTGTGGTTTTGGTCGGCGTAGCGTCCTTTACCACTCTGGCTCTCAGTCGGGGCGAGCAGGTCAGTGCGGTATGGATGGTCACCGCCGCCGTATCGGTGTACTGCATCGCTTACCGTTTTTACAGTCTCTACATCGCCAAATATGTGATGCAGCTTGATCCGAACCGCCTTACGCCCGCCGAGCGGCACAATGACGGTTTGGACTATGTGCCGACACACAAAGGCGTATTGTTCGGACACCACTTTGCCGCGATTGCGGGTGCAGGTCCGTTGGTCGGTCCCGTACTGGCTGCGCAAATGGGTTATCTGCCGGGTACGCTGTGGATTATCTTCGGCGTAGTGTTTGCCGGCGCGGTACAAGACATGATGGTCTTGTTCGTCTCCATGCGCCGCGACGGTAAGTCTTTGGGCGATATCGTAAAACAAGAACTCGGCACTGTACCCGGCGTGATCGCGTCCATCGGTATTTTGATGATTATGGTCATCATCATGGCGGTGTTGGCGCTGATTGTGGTGAAAGCACTGGTTCACAGCCCTTGGGGTACGTTTACGATTGCCGCCACCATGCCGATTGCGCTGTTTATGGGCATTTACACCCGCTATATCCGTCCGGGCAAAATCGGCGAGATTTCCATCGTCGGCTTTATCCTGCTGATGCTGGCGGTGATTTACGGCGACAATGTGGCACACAGCTCCATCGGTCATTGGTTTGACCTTGACGGCATCCAGCTCACTTGGGCGATTATGATTTACGGTTTCGTGGCATCAGTATTGCCGGTATGGCTGCTGCTGACTCCGCGCGACTATCTCTCTACCTTCCTGAAAATCGGTACGATTGTCGCACTCGCCATCGGCATCCTCATCGTCAGCCCTGCGCTGCAAATGCCTGCCGTGACCCACTTCATCGACGGTTCCGGCCCGGTATTCTCAGGCGCATTGTTCCCATTCCTCTTCATTACCATCGCTTGTGGTGCGGTTTCAGGCTTCCACGCGCTGATTTCTTCCGGTACTACGCCGAAAATGCTGGAAAACGAAACCCACGTCCGCATGATCGGTTACGGCGGTATGTTGATGGAAAGTTTCGTGGCCATTATGGCGCTTGCCGCTGCTGCATCGCTTGATCCCGGCGTGTACTTCGCCATGAACAGCCCCGCCGCCCTGATCGGTACAGATGCCAATACCGCCGCCGAAGTGATTACCACCAAGCTGCAATTCCCTGTCGATGCCGCAACCCTGTTGCACACCGCTAAGGAAGTGGGCGAAAACACCATCCTTTCCCGTGCGGGCGGTGCGCCAACCCTCGCAGTCGGTATGGCACACATCATGAGCCGCCTGATTCCGGGCGAAGCCATGATGGCATTCTGGTATCACTTTGCCCTGTTGTTTGAAGCCTTGTTCATCCTGACCGCCGTCGATGCCGGTACTCGCGTCGCACGTTTCATGATTCAAGACTTGGGCAGTATTTTCTACAAACCTTTCGGCAACACCGACTCCATCCCTGCCAACCTGATTGCGACCTTCTTCGCCGTGGCATTGTGGGGCTACTTCCTCTACACCGGCGTAACCGACCCGCTGGGCGGCATCAACTCGCTCTGGCCTTTGTTCGGCATCGCCAACCAAATGCTGGCAGGCGTAGCCTTGATTATGTGTGCCGTTGTGCTGATTAAGATGAAACGTGACCGTTATGTCTGGGTGGCACTCGTTCCTGCCGTCGGCGTACTGTTTGTAACCTGCTACGCCGGTCTGCAAAAACTGTTCCACAGCGACCCGCGCGTCAGCTTCCTTGCCCATGCCGGCAAATACAGCGAAGCATTGGCTAAAAACGAAGTCCTCGCTCCCGCTAAAGACATCGGCGAAATGTCGCAAATCATCTTCAACGACCAGATCAATGCCGGTCTGACCGCATTGTTCCTCTCCGTCGTCGTCGTCGTTGCCATCTACGGCCTGCGTACCGCTATGAAAGCACGCAAAGTCGGCTGGTCAACCGCCAAAGAAATTCCGGCGGTGTACCGCGACGGCAAACAACCGGAGGCACAAAGTGAAGCGTAAACTCGCCGCTTGGTGGAAAACCGCCAAACTTACCGCCAACCTCATGGCAGGCGTACCCGATTATGAAAACTACGTTGCACAACAACGCAAACATAATCCCAACGCCCCTGTCATGACCGAGCTGCAATTTCAAGACTACTGTCGCAAACGCCGCTGCGGTGCGAACGGCGGAAGATGTTGCTAATCGCTTGAACGGTTGAAAAAAAGGTCGTCTGAAAGTTTTCAGACGACCTTTTTATATTACAATATTGGCATTTTTAAAATCGGCATAGGCAAATATAGTGGATTAAATTTAAATCAGGACAAGGCGACGAAGCCGCAGACAGTACAGATAGTACGGCAAGGCGAGGCAACGCCGTACTGGTTTAAAGTTAATCCACTATACCGTCAGTTGATCCAATTTCCGCCAAGGCGTAACCCGGCAGCGTCGCAGTTTGAGTCCAACAGGAAAACGGCCCTATCTGCCGCCAGCCGATTTGAATCGACCCCATTCCAATCCATCCATTACATTTTTACCACCTGCTTAAGGACAAGACATGAAAAAAAGCATCATTGCGACATTAGTCGGCATCGCCGCATTGGGAGGAGCAACCGTTGGCGGAGGCATTTATGCCGACAACAAATTGAAACAAGAATACTACCTCCAAAACAATCCCGATGCCGACAAGCGCATGAAAATTACTTTGGATAAATTCGACATGGGACTCACTTCGGGCAAAGTTTCATGGAGAGGCGACATCACGCCCGACTTATGCCATCAGGATACAAAATTCTCAATTCGCGGCGAAGACATCATCACCCGTGGTTTGAACGGTTACACCATCCAAAGCAAAGTCTATTTGATTGGAGAAGACAATAAAGAAATATTCCAGTTGGACGGCAATACCGCGCTTTCTTGGGGCGGCGAATTAGACAGCAAACTAACCGTACCTTCAGGTTCACGAACCATCGATACTGATGAAATCAAATGGGAAGCGGCGACTTTGACTGTCAAAGGCCACAAATCCGACCATCAGTACCATCTCGATAATTTCAATTTCGAATGGCCCGGCATGACTGCCTCACATCCTGACAAACCTGATAGCCCGGGATACCAATTTAGTTTGAAAAACTTTAAATATCAGGCTGATATGGAAAAAGGCGACACCACTGCATGGCGCAACGGCACATCCCTCTTCACCCTAGACTCCGCCGCATTCAAAATGGGCAACCAAACCTTTGATTTCGCTGTCGACAAAATCAAAGCAGAAAGCAAACAGTCTGCAAAAGACAACAAATACGCTATGGAAGGACAAAGTGAAGTCGAAAACTTCCGCATCAACAACATCAAATTCGACCGCATCCATTACAACTTGAACCTCCGCGATATCAATGGCGAAGGTATCGACCGCATCAATAAATTCTTCGACCGTCAAGGTAAAGAGTGCGTCGATATGAACAGTCCCGACACACAAAAAGAACTGATGGAAGCCGTAAAAACCTTTTTAAAAACCGGCATCAAATTCGACTCAAAAGGCAATCAAATCTACTTGAACAACAGCGCGGTTAAAGCCGATGCAGACGCCTCCATTCCGCCTATCGAATATAAAAACGACGAGCAGCTTCAACAAGACCTCCTCAGTAAGCTGAAATACAACGTCAACGCGGAGGTCGATAAAAACTTCATCAGAGAAGTGCTCAAACTGGCTTCTCAATACGACCCCAATATCAAAGAAAGCGATTTGGACAACGTCGTCAAAGAAATGGCAACCGCGCTCAATGCCGAAGTCACCGAAGACAAGCTGATTATCAAACGTAGCCAATAATCCGCCGGCAAACCTGTTGGAAAATATAGTGGATTAACTTTAAACCAGTCGGCGTTGCCTCGCCTTGCCGTACTATCTGTACTGTCTGCGGCTTCGTCGCCTTGTCCTGATTTAAAGTTAATCCACTATACCGACAGGTTTCGCATTTACCCATAGCAAAAGGTCGTCTGAAATTTTCAGACGACCTTTTTGGTTTCACGGAGATAGGCATCGCAAACCCGCCATCCCCTAACAATTCACGCAGTCATTAACGCTGATTGCAAGAAGTGTCTACTTTGTTGCCATAAGGATCAACGAAGCTGAAGAAGGCTTGGCTGCCTTTTTGATGCCATTCCGCACCTTTACCGAACAAGCCGCGGTTGGAAACATAACGCTCGCCGGAACCGGAAACCGCAGAAGACAAGACAGCGCGTTTGTCATCCAGGCTCAACTCGACGCGGTTGGTGTCCAGATTGCGTACAGTCACAGACAAACCGTTTTCACACTCAAAAGATTGGGGCGAACGGCGGTCGCTAGACTGACCACGATCATCATAGTTGCGATCTCCATGGTCATGACGGTGCTCGTGGCGAGGAGCATCATTATCATCATAATCAGGGGCAGCACAAGCACCCAAGGACAAAACAGCCGCTACGGCCAATACAGCTTTAAGTTTCATATTAATACTCCTGAAAAATGTGGAACTGCATAACAGTCGTTCCATGTTATAAACATCCTTATAGTCTAGCAAGGAAGCTTACTCTAATTTACCTGCGAGCTCCAAATGTAGCCTTTTCCAAAACTCCGTATTCTTTTCGCAAACATCAAAACTTCTTTCAGCCATGGTTTCACGCCGCCCCCTCTGCCCGCAGGTCGTCTGAAAACAAAAAAAGACCGCTCACGAAAATCATCGCGAGCGGCAATCCATTGAGAGCATTACAAAATATGAAAACATTACCGCTGACGGGCTTTGAAACGGGGATTGCTTTTACAGATGACGTAAACTTTACCCTTGCGTCGAACGATTTGACAGTCACGATGGCGCTTCTTCGCCGTTTTCAATGAAGACAAAACCTGCATCATTTATCCTTTCTAAAAGAAGTAATCATAGATTGGAATCTTTGGTTGAACTTGCTGGCTCGACCTTCGGTATTCACATTACGCTGTTTGCCCGTATAGACGGGATGCGAGGCAGAAGAGGTATCCAATGAGAATAAAGGATACTCTTTGCCGTCGGTCCAAACCATCGTTTTGCCATGTGTATCCGCACAAGAACGGATCAGCCAGCCTTCATTGGCACCACTGTCGTAAAAAAGCACAGTACGGTAATTTTCAGGGTGGATATTCGCTTTCATCATTCCTCCGATAGATGTTATGGTATAACATTATACATCACAATCCTTAAAACACAACCCCGAAAAAAGGTCGTCTGAAAAATCAAACCATATTCAGACGACCTTCACATTGCTACAATACAGGCTTCCCCCAAAATCCAAAGGCACATTATGCCGCATTTCCACATCGAACCCTCTCTGTCCTATACCCAGCAAAACCGTGTAGGCGTCCTCCTCCTCAATCTCGGCACGCCCAATGCTCCGACTGCAGCCGCCGTCAAACCGTATCTTCGAGAATTTTTATCGGACCAACGCGTCGTCGAACTGCCCAAACTCATTTGGCAGCCGATTTTGCATGGCTTGGTATTGACGCTGCGTCCCAAGAAAAGCGCACACGCTTACGCCAAAATCTGGTTTGAACAAGGCTCTCCGCTTGCCGTCTATACCCAACGCCAAACGGACGCCCTCGCGCAAGCCATGCCCGACACCATCGTCCGCTATGCCATGACCTATGGCAACCCGAGTGTAGAAACCGTCCTTGCCGAAATGAAAGCCCAAGGCGTAGGCAGATTGCTGATTGTCCCTTTATATCCGCAATACGCCGCCTCCAGCACCGGCGCAGCCTTAGACAAAGTATTCCAGCAACTATTGAAGCAGCGAAACCAAATGAGCCTGCGCACCGTTTCCCGTTTTTACGACGACGCAGCCTACATCGATGCTATGAAGCAACAGATCGAAGCCTATTGGAAAGAACACGGGCGTGGCGAGAAACTCATGTTGAGCTTTCACGGCATTCCGCAAAAAAATTACGATGACGGCGACCCTTATCCCGACGAATGCCGCCACACCGCAAAACTTCTTGCCCAAGCGCTCAACTTAGACGAGCAAGAATACATCGTTTCCTTCCAAAGCCAATTTGGCAAAGCAAAATGGGTAACGCCCAGCACACAAGCCCTGTTTGACCAACTGCCCAAACAAGGCATCAGCAAATTAGACGTATTCTGTCCGGGCTTTATGGCAGATTGTTTGGAAACCATGGAAGAGATTGCCATCATGGGACGCGAGCAATTTCACGCAGCCGGAGGCAAAGAATACCGCTACATCCCCTGCTTGAACGACCACCCCGCATGGATTCAGGCTTTGACCGAACTGGTCAAAAACAATCTGCAAGGTTGGCAATGATCGGATACATCATGTTTCCAATGAACGCGTTACATTTGATTTAAGTCTAAGGTCGTCTGAAAAATCTGTTTTCAGACGACCTTTATTGTATTATCAATAAACAGACCATACCGATAAAAAGGACACATCATGACCACAACAAAAAAAATATTGGCGGCTGTAATTTTTACCCTGTCCGTCCACAGCTCCTTTGCCGCCGATGCTGCCCAAATGACGCAAGGCCAAAAGATTTATGAAAGCAACTGCGCCGCCTGCCACGGTAAAAAAGGGGAAGGCAGGGGAACCATGTTTCCCCCTCTTTACCAATCGGACTATATTATGAAAAAACCGCAGGTATTGCTGCAAAGCATGACCAAAGGCATCAACGGCCCCATCAAAGTCAACGGTAAACCTTACAACGGCTTTATGCCCGCGACCGCCATCAACGATACCGATCTCGCTGCCGTTGCCACCTATATCATGAATGCGTTTAACAACGGCGGCGGTACCATTACCGAAAAAGACGCCAAACAGGCTAAAGCGAAAAAATAAGGCATTTATACAAAAAAGGTCGTCTGAAACCAATATTTCGGGTTTCAGACGACCTTTTTCCTTCTACTGAACTGTTTTTTTAAACCGCTTCCGCTTCTTCCGCGAGGAAACCGCGCAGTTTTTGCATGGCTTTGGCTTCGATTTGGCGGATGCGCTCGGCAGATACGCCGTATTCGGCTGCCAGCTCGTGCAGAGTCAATCCGCCATCGTCTTGCAGCCAGCGGCTTTCTACGATGCGACGGCTGCGGTCGTCCAGTTGCGCCAATGCGTTTTGCAGACCTTCGGTTTGCAGGGCGTAATGGGCTTGTTTGGACAGTTGGCGGCTGGGTTCGGCATCGTGGTCGGCAAGCCAGTCGATGGGGGCGAAGCTGTCTTCGTCATCGTTGTTGTCCGCCATAATGGCGATGTCGTGTCCGGTCATGCGTTGTTCCATTTCCATGACTTCGGACAATTTGACGCCCAAATCGTCGGCGATGTCTTGCGCTTCTTTCGGAGACAAGGCATTCAGGTTTTTACGCATGCTGCGCAGATTGAAGAACAGTTTGCGTTGCGGTTTGGTGGTCGCTACGCGCACCAGTCGCCAGTTGCGCAGGATAAACTCGTGGATTTCGGCCTTAATCCAGTGTACGGCGAATGAAAACAGGCGTGCGCCACGGCTGGGCTCGTAACGTTTGACCGCTTTCATCAGTCCGATGTTGCCTTCTTGAATCAGGTCGGCTTGGTTCAGGCCATAGCCGTCGTAGCCTCGTGCGATGGAGACGACGACACGCAAATGGGAAAGAATGAGTTGTTTGGCGGCGTTAAGGTCGCCTTTTTGCTGACGCTCCGCGAGTTGGCTTTCTTCTTCGGGCGTCAACATAGGAATGCTGTTAACAGTGTGAATGTATTGCTCAAGGCTGCCGTTGCCGCTGTGAATGACGGGTAATGCAAAGGCGTTGTTCATAAGAGGTGCTTTCCTTTATATGATGCAGAGACTGTTGTTTACTTGTTGTTTGCCGTGCAGTATATCACTGCCTGTTGCCCTATCGTATGCTGTCAAATGCCTTTTTCTGTAAAAGACTGTTTGATAGGTGAATTTTTATCTTTTATAAAATTCGATTGATTTTGAAAATTTGACTGGTTTACTGGGAATAAGTTCAGTATATTACAAACATTCTTGTATGTAAATAATAAATTTCAAGAAAAACGGCATTATAAAAAGACCGCTTTTTCAAACTCAATCTGCTTGTTTCCTGATTAAAAACAGCGCGATGGCAATAATCGACAATACCCCGATCAGCCACAGCGAACCGCCTGCCTTCATATAAGGGGTTTCGCCGACATAGCCTTTGACATGCCCTTCCAAGACGGCATCGGTATTGGGTTCGCTCTCGGCGATGATGCTGCCTTTGGGAGAAATAATGGCGGTTGCACCGGTATTGGTGGCACGGACCATATAGCGTCCAAGCTCCATCGCGCGGGCTTGGGATTGCTGGAGCTGTTGGTACATCGCGTTGGAATCGCCGTACCACGCCATATTGCTGACGTTGGCAAGCAGCGTAGCGTTTTTGGCAGTAGCGATGAGTTCGTCGCCGAAACCGTCTTCATAACAGATATTAAAGGCGACTTTTTGACCTTTCATGGTTAAGGGAGCTTGTGCTACCCCGCCGCGACGGAAGTCGGCAAGCGGCATATTCATCAGCTTATACAGCGGTTCGGTCAAAAAAGGCAGCGGTTTATATTCGCCAAAGGGGACCAGATGATTCTTGGCGTAATACGGGAGGTCGTCTGAAATATCATCGTAGTCGCTCAAATTGATTACGGCGTTTTCGTATCCGCTGCCGTCGGCAGTGTATTGACCGATACCGACAGCCAACGCGCTGCCGTTCGTGCGCGCCTGCTCGGCAAACTGGGTCAGGATGTTTTCCGGCAAATCCTGACGCATCACAGGCAACGCGGTTTCAGGCAGGATAACGATGTCGGCGGATGTTTTGCTGATTTGACCGTAGTATTTCTGAATCGTGGGGACAACTTGTTCTTCGTCCCATTTCAGGCTCTGCTCAATATTGCCCTGCACGAGCGCGACGGTACTGGTGCTGCCGTCGGGTTTGGTAAAGTCGGTTTGCTGGGCGATATAGCCGACGGTACACAACATGACAATCATGCACATCGGCAGCAGGCGCTGTTTCAGACGACCCGTATTGTCGATCAGCAACACCAGCCACGCGCTGACAAATGCCGTCGCAAGCGTGACCAGATGAATACCGCCCAAAGGTGCAAAGCCGGCAAGCGGGCTTTCTTTGACGATTTGCGAATAGCCGAGCGCGCCCCAGCCGAAGCCGGTAAATAAGCGTTCACGGGCAAATTCCGCCAGAGTCCACAAAATCGGCAAAACGATGCCGACCTTAACCCAACGCGGCAGATGAAATTTCTTCCACAACCAAAAACAGGCGGCAGGATACAGCGCTAGAAACGCAGGCAGCAGAAAAGTCAGCGGAATCGCGTATAAATTAGGCAAGCCGGAAACATCGTGCAGCGCGGTATGTATCCAATAAAACTGTGTCGTATAAGCAATCAGCCCAAACAGATAGGCGGTGGAAACAGCAAAACGCGGACGCAGTTCAATCAGTCGGATCAGCGCGCCAAACAGCAGGGGCATCAGCCAAAAATGGTAATACGGCGCGAAAGTCAACGGCGTGGCGGCGGCAATCAGGATCACCAACGGCCAGTACAGCACAGGATGCTGCCAATATTGTTCGAGTTTACGGAAAATGTTCATTGCAGAGAAAAGAAAATAAGAGGTCGTCTGAAAATACAGCCTCAACAAAGTTGAACCATTTTCAGACGACGTATCGGTTGTTTAGTGTTTTTGAAATAGCTTCATCAAAGGCAACGCTACGGCGCAGGCGATGGCACCGGCAATCAGCCCGACGGCAAGGTTGGCGATATGCTCCATCAAGCCGCTGTCCCAATGGTGCGCGTGTAAGAAATCATGCAAAAAGCCCAAGTTGTGCGCAATCAGACCACCGCCGACAAGGAACATGGCAAGCGTACCCACCACGCTCAAACCGCGCATGAACCAAGGCATAAAGGCAATCAAGCCCTGTCCGACCGTTTGGATGCCCGTACTTTTTTGACGCATCAGCAGCATACCGAAGTCGTCGAGTTTGACGATAACACCGACCAAACCGTACACAAAAACCGTCATACCGACGCCGATTGCCGTCATCACCAGCGAACGGGTCATCAGGTCATATTTTTCGACCACGCCCAAAGCAATAATAATGATTTCGGCAGACAGGATGAAATCGGTACGAATCGCGCCTTTAATCTTGGTTTTTTCGTCCAGCGTTTCGGCGGCAGCCTCCTCGTCTTCATGCGCTTCGTGGCGGTGTAGAAACTTATGCAGCAGCTTTTCCACGCCCTCGAAACACAAATAAATCCCGCCTATCATCAATAAAGGCGTGATCAGCTTCGGCAAAAAGGCAGACAGCAGCAAAGCCAGCGGCACCAAAATCAGCTTGTTCACCAAAGAACCTTTCGCCACCGCCCAAATAATCGGCAGCTCGCGTTCCGCCGACACGCCCGTAACCTGATTTGCATTGAGCGCCAAATCATCGCCGACCACGCCCGCCGTTTTCTTGGCGGCCATTTTGGTCATCAGGGCAACGTCGTCCAAGACAGCGGTAATATCGTCCAAAAGGGTGAAAAGCGAGGCAAAGGCCATGATATATTTCCGAAAAAGGGTCAAATTGAAGAAGCCGGCTATTATAACCGAGAAAGTATGACACCGAAGGCTTTCAGACGACCTTTAATGGAAATTAACGGAATTTGGCGCGGCTTAATTGAAAACCTGCCGCCTCAGCATCAGATATCGCTTGGGAAAGATTTGAATCGGATGGCAAGACAGCACTTCGCCAACTCAAAAAGGTCGTCTGAAAACCGCCCTCCTCTTTTGAACTGCACCCCAAAAGTTGGACACATCCCCTCCAACTCACAAGGTGCAGTTTTTTTATGAGCAGAGACCTTTGCAAAAAAGCCCTTCCCTCGACAGCCGGAACCCAAACACAGGTTTTCGGCTGTTTTCTCCCCAAATCACTCCTAATTTTACCCAAATACCCCCTTAATCCTCCCCGGATACCTGATAATCAGGCATCCGGGCCGCCTTTTAGGCGCAAACAGGCGCACTTAGCCTGTTAGCCGCTTTCAACAGGTTTAAACACATCGCCTTCAGATGGCTTTGCGCACTCACTTTAATCAGCCCGAAATAGGCTGCCCGGGCATAGCGGAATTTACGGTGCAGCGTACTAAAGCTCTGTTCGACCACATAACGGGTCTTCGACAAATATCGGTTGCGTTTGGTTTGTGCTTCCGTCAGAGGGCGGTTGCGGTGGGCTTTGCGCAATGCCGTCTAACAACCGATGCTCTTTCAGATGTTGCCGGTTTTCCTTACTGTCATAGCCTTTGTCGGCATAGACGGTCGTACCTTCGGCAATGCCTTCCAACAAAGGCAACAGGTGGTTGCACTCATGTGTATTGGCCCCAAGCCGCCTAACGCTCCTCCAGCCCGGCCAAAATCGCACAATCCGGGCAGTCGTCTCCCGCGCAGGCATCATGCCAGCGTTGCAGCTCGGCCACCATGCCCTGCAAGCGTTCGATTTTGGCTTCCAGCTCGGCGATGTGCCGCGCGGTGAGCGTTTTCACTTCGCGGCTGGTGCGCTGCGGGTTGTGTTGCAGGCTCAAAAGCTGCCCGATCTGCGGCAGCGAAAAGCCCACTTCCCGCGCATGGCGGATAAAGCGCAGCCGGGCAAGGTCGGCCTGTCCGTAGCGGCGGTAGCCCGCTTCGCTGCGCGCGGCCGGGGCGATTAGGCCGTGCTTTTCGTAGTCGCGGATTTGTTTGGCGGAAAGGCCGCTCTCGGCCGCGGCCTGGCTGATGTTCATCATGATGCTTGACCTTTACTTCGGGTGAAGCTTTATAGTGGCGGCACTTAGCGGGAAAGCAAGAGCAGACCCATCATTTCAGGCTACCTGAAAGCTTTGGCTGCAACGGGCTTTAAAACCTCAGCCTCATTCCAACAGAAAGGAAACCCTATGCAAACCATCACATTAAACATCGAAGGCATGACCTGCGGCGGCTGCGTGAAAAGCGTTACCAGCATCCTCGAAGGCGTAAACGGCGTGGACAAGGCCGAAGTGAGCCTGGAAAACAAGAACGCCGTCGTGGAATTCGACCCCTCCCAAACCAACCCCGCCGCGCTGATAGAAGCGGTGGAAGACGGCGGCTTTGATGCGGCTTTGTAAATCGAATCGCAACAAATCGACTGCAACACCCCAAAGGCTACCTGAAAACCCTGCTCCGCTTTTTTCAGGTAGCCCAACCACATTCAGAAGGAAGAAACCATGCAACAAAAAGTCCGTTTCCAAATCGAAGGCATGACCTGTCAGGCCTGCGCTTCGCGCATTGAAAAAGTGTTGAACAAAAAAGACTTTGTCGAATCGGCGGGTGTGAACTTCGCCAGCGAGGAGGCGCAAGTGGTGTTTGACGACAGCCAAACCTCCGCTGACGACATCGCCAAAATCATCGAGAAAACCGGCTACGGCGCAAAGGAGAAGACGGAAGAGGCTCTGCCACAGCCCGAAGAAACCGCGCATGTAAGCTGGCGGCTGTGGCTGCTGTTCGCCATCAACGTCCCGTTCCTTATCGGCATGGCGGGGATGATGATCGGTCGGCACGATTGGATGATTCCGCCGGTATGGCAGTTTGCGCTGGCAAGCGTGGTGCAGCTTTGGCTGGCGGTGCCGTTTTACAAAAGCGCGTGGGCGAGTATTAAAGGCGGGCTGGCGAATATGGACGTGCTCGTTACCATTGGCACGGTGTCGATTTATCTGTATTCCGTTTATATGCTGTTTTTCAGTCCGCACGCGGCACACGGCATGGCGCACGTTTATTTTGAAGCGGGCGTGATGGTGATTGGTTTTGTGTCGCTGGGCAAATTTTTAGAACACCGCACCAAAAAATCCAGCCTCAACAGCTTGGGCTTGCTTTTGAAACTTACGCCGACCCAAGTCAACGTGCAACGCGATGGCGAATGGAAACAACTGCCCATCGACCAAGTGCAAATCGGCGACCTTATCCGCGCCAACCACGGCGAACGCATTGCCGCCGACGGCATTATCGAAAGCGGCAGCGGCTGGGCGGACGAGAGCCATCTCACCGGCGAATCCAATCCCGAAGAGAAAAAGGCGGGTGGCAAAGTGTTGGCGGGCGCGCTGATGACCGAAGGCAGCGTGGTGTACCGCGCCACACAGCTCGGCAGCCAAACCCTGCTCGGCGACATGATGAACGCGCTCTCCGAAGCGCAAGGCAGCAAGGCGCCGATTGCGCGTGTGGCGGATAAGGCGGCGGCGGTATTTGTGCCTGCCGTCGTAGGCATCGCGCTTTTGACTTTTATCGCCACTTGGCTGGTGAAAGGCGATTGGACGGTTGCACTGATGCATGCCGTTGCCGTTTTGGTGATTGCCTGCCCGTGTGCGCTCGGTCTAGCGACGCCCGCCGCGATTATGGTCGGCATGGGCAAAGCAGTGAAACACGGCATTTGGTTCAAAGACGCGGCGGCGATGGAAGAAGCCGCCCACGTCGATGCCGTCGTGTTGGACAAAACCGGCACGCTGACCGAAGGCAGACCGCAGGTTGCCGCCGTTTATTGCGCCCCCGACAGCGGCTTTGACGAAGATGCTTTGTACCGCATCGCCGCCGCCGTCGAACAAAACGCCGCCCACCCGCTCGCCCGCGCCATCGTCTCCGCTGCCCAAGCGCGCGGCTTGGAAATTCCCGCTGCACAAAACGCGCAAACCGTCGTCGGCGCAGGCATTACTGCCGAAGTCGAAGGCGTGGGCTTGGTGAAAGCGGGCAAACTTGATTTTGCCGAATTGACCTTGCCCGAGTTTTCAGACGACGTCTGGCGCATCGCAAGCATCGTTGCTGTTTCTGCCAACGGCAAACCCATCGGTGCATTCGCACTCGCCGACGCGCTGAAAGCCGACACTGCCGAAGCCATAGGTCGTCTGAAAAAACACGGCATCGACGTTTACATCATGAGCGGCGACAATCAAGGCACGGTCGAATACGTCGCCAAACAACTGGGCATCGCACACGCCTTCGGCAACATGAGTCCGCGTGACAAAGCCGCCGAAGTGCAGAAACTCAAAGCCGCCGGCAAAACTGTGGCAATGGTCGGCGACGGCATCAACGACGCGCCTGCGCTCGCCGCCGCCAACGTCAGCTTCGCCATGAAAGGCGGCGCGGACGTTGCCGAACACACCGCCTCCGCCACGCTGATGCAGCATTCGGTCAACCAACTCGCCGATGCCCTGCTGGTATCGCAAGCCACTTTGAAAAACATCAAACAAAACCTGTTTTTCGCCTTCTTCTACAATATCTTGGGCATCCCACTCGCCGCACTCGGCTTCTTAAATCCCGTCATCGCAGGCGCGGCAATGGCGGCAAGCTCGGTGTCGGTGTTGGGTAATGCCTTGAGGCTGAAACGGGTGAAGATTGAGTAATATGGAAAAGGTCGTCTGAAACAAGGTTTTCTCTTTCAGTTGCCTATTTCAGACGACCCATCATCCGGTAAACGATATAAAGAGCCAAGTTTTCAAACTTGGCTTTGTAACATATATAGTGCCGCGTCACCCGCCACCATGCAACGTAACGATTTTCCGCGCTTGGGGTTTGCTATAAAATCATTACCATCGCAATGTCCTTCCCCGCCTTGCCCCATTACCAAAAAAACCAAGGAGAAAATATGAAAACCGCTATTGTCGATTACGGCATGGGCAACCTGCATTCCGTCCTCAAGTCCGTACAGGCCGCGCAAGCCTTGTCCGGCAAAGCCGCCGAAATTTTTCTGACCGACCGCCCCGAAGACATCCTTGCTGCCGACAAAATCATTTTCCCCGGTCAGGGCGCGATGCCTGACTGCATGGCGGCACTGCGGCAAAGCGGTTTGGGCGATGCAGTGGAAGACGGCTTGAAAAACAAACCGTTTTTCGGCATCTGCGTCGGCGCGCAATTATTGTTTGAACACAGCGAAGAAGGTGACACTACCGGACTGAGCTGGTTTAAAGGCAGGGTCAAACGCTTCGCCGCCAACCAAACCGATGCACACGGAGGTCGTCTGAAAGTGCCGCACATGGGTTGGAACACAGTACGCCAAACCCGCCCGCACCCGCTGTTTAAAGACATCGGACAAGAAACGCGCTTTTACTTTGTCCACAGCTACTACTTTGCCCCCGAAGCCCCCGAAACCGTCCTCGCCACCAGCGAATACCCGCACGAATTTGCCTGCATCGTCGGCAAAGACAATGTGTTCGCCACCCAGTTCCACACAGAAAAAAGCCATGACGCGGGGTTGCTGCTGTTGCGCAACTTCTTGGATTGGCAGCCCTAACAGTCTGTTTATAGCAAAAGGTCGTCTGAAATATTTTCAGACGACCTTTCATATCACAAACTCAGATTCAGTTAAAAACCAACACTTCTTTTCTATTCACAAAAAATCGTCTGAATACCAAACTTGATTTCAGACGACCTCTTACATCGCTTGCCTGACATTTCAATCGTAAAAAACTGCTTTCAGACATAAAGATAATGTTTTGAAAATCAAAACGCGGCAGAGTCATCAAATGATGTTTTGCCGCGTTACCGTTCAAGCCTAGAGGTACACAATCTCGCCGCTGCGCCCTTTGCTTTCCTGACTTGCCCACCAAACAAACTGCGGCAATACGTCGGTATAGTTTTTACGTTCGCTTTTCGACTCGCCCGGATGCGATTTGATGCGTTGCGGCGAGTTGATCGGGCCCGGAATCAGAACATTGGCGCGCAGGTTGTCAAAACGTTCCCACTCGTCGGCAGCGACTTTGCACAAATAATTCAACGCGGCTTTAGACGCGCCGAATCCGCCCCAATAAGCCTTGGGATCTTCGCCATGACTCTCTCCGACAAAAATCACAGAGGCATCGGAAGATGCTTTGAGCAAAGGCAGCATCGCGCGTGTCAAACCCATCGGCGCGACGGTGTTGATCCGATATTGGTTGACCCATTCGGATACGGTTTGGAAATCCAAAGGAGAAAGCGCATAGAAATAGCTGGCGCAATGCACGATACCGTCCAAACGCCCGTTTGTCGCTTCGGCAATGGTTGCGGCAAATTGGTCAAACTCTTTTTCTTCCGCACTCATTAAGTCAAAACAGATGGCAAAGGGTTCGGGATAGCCGGCATCGACAATGGCATCATAAACTTTTTCCAACTTCTTTTGATGGCGCGCCACCAAAATGACAGTCGCGCCAGCCGCCGCATAAGCCTTGGCAACCTGCTCGCCCAAACCTTGGGACGCGCCGGTTACCATGATGATTTTATCGGATAAAGTTGACATGATTTTCTCCATTTTTAGATTTATAGTGGATTAACTTTAAACCAGTACGGCGTTGCCTCGCCTTAGCTCAAAGAGAACGATTCTCTAAGGTGCTGAAGCACCAAGTGAATCGGTTCCGTACTATCTGTACTGTCTGCGGCTTCGTCGCCTTGTCCTGATTTTTGTTAATCCACTATATCAATAAATTATCGACAAGCTGAAAGAAGACTGAAGCATTGCTGATACATCAGAAACCGACTGTGAAACCGTGCAACCTATTGCCTGCTCATCCACTTTTTTATTTAAAAAGAAACGATAAACAGGCAATCGTTCGGTCGATATTCTCAATAGTGTGAAACCTATTGTTTCAGACGACCCCGCAATCAATCGGCTTCAGTAAATCGGAAGCTTGATTTACGCTTCGCCGCCTTCGATATCCGATACGGCGTTCTCAGCTTCATTGCCTTCCGGATTTCCCGCTTCGGGATTTTCATCTTCCGCTTCTTCGGCAACGCGTTCCAGCGATACCAAGGTTTCGCCTTCGTCCAGATTAATCAGGCGCACGCCTGCTGCGGCGCGGCCGGTTTCGCGGATTTGTTCGACTTTGGTGCGGATGAGGACCCCGCCGCTGGTAATCAGCATCAGGTCGTCGGTTTCGCTAACCAAAGTTGCGGCGACCAAATCGCCGTTGCGCTCGCCGGTATTGATGGCGATATTGCCTTGTCCGCCTTTATTTTTACGGCTGTAATCGGCAATCGGGGTACGTTTGCCGTAGCCGTTGGCAGTGGCGGTCAGCACTTGCAAATCGCTTTGCGCGGCTTCGGGAGCAAAGGTAATCAGGCTGACGATTTTGCCGTCGGCAGGCAGGCGCATACCGCGCAGGCCGCCACTGCCGCGACCGGACGGACGCACGCCGTTATTTGCTTTTTTTAGGTAAGAATATGTCGAAGGTCTGCGAATTATTTTTTCAAAATACTCGTTCACATCGCCATCTACATTTTCATCGTAAGTACGATAATCTTCTTGTTCGTTATCTTCATAATCATGTTGATGAATATCATTAGGACGTCCATTAACTACGATAGTGGCAACTTTAATTTTTTGTTCTCGAGAAAAAGTTGAAGTGAACTCAATAACCGGCTTTAAGAGTTCTTCCATTTCTTCATCCCATTCCAAAGAATTTTCTTCGTTTCCTAACAGTAACTCGGAAACTACGCCATTGTTTGCGCTGCTTTGTTCATTAAATCGATGTATAAAAGGTTCATATAATTCAACTAACTGCTTGATTACTTCATCGTTGGATTCACTAAATCTCAAAGCTTTACCTAAATTAGAAAATAACATTACATCATCTGAACCAGTGGTGCGTGATGCTCCTATCAAGTAATCTCCCTCGTTTAATGCGATGGCTTTGATGCCTTGGCTGCGGACGTTTTTAAAGGCTGAAAGCTGGACTTTTTTCACCATGCCTTGTGCAGTGGCGAAGAAAACATATTGGTCTTCGGGAAATTCGCGCACGGCGAGGATGGCGCTGACTTTTTCGCCTTCTTCCAACTGGATAACGTTGTTAATCGGACGGCCGCGGCTGTTGCGTCCGCCTTCGGGCAGTTTGTAAACCTTAATCCAGTGGCACTTGCCGAGATTGGTGAAACACATCAAATAGTCATGCGTATTCGCAACGAACAAGGTTTCGATGAAGTCTTCGTCTTTGGTCGCCGCCGCCTGTTTGCCGCGTCCGCCGCGACGCTGCGCCTGATAGTCGGTGGTCGGCTGGGTTTTGATATAGCCGCCGTGAGTCAGGGTAACGACCATTTCGCGTTGCGGAATCAGGTCTTCATCGGCAATGTCGCCGCCGAACGGATTGATTTCGCTGCGGCGTTCGTCGCCGAAATTGGTTTTGGTTTCTTCCAATTCTTCGCGGATGATTTGGGTGATGCGTTCCGGTTTTGCCAAAATGTCCAAAAAGTCGATGATTTTTGCCATGATGTTTTTGTAGTCGCCGACGATTTCTTCTTGGTCGAGGCCGGTCAGGTTACGCAGGCTCATGCGCAGGATAGCGTCAGCCTGGATTTCGCTCAGATAATAGCCTTGTTCCTGCAAGCCGAGGTTGGCGGGCAGGCCTTCGGGGCGTGCCATGCGCAGGTCGAGGTCGGTACGGCTCAGCATGTCTTCCACCAAACCGCTGCGCCATGCACGGGAGAGCAGTTTTTCTTTGGCTTCGGGCGCGTCGGCGGATTCTTTAATCAACCGAATCATCTCGTCGATATTGGACAGTGCGACGGCTTTACCTTCGGCGATATGACCTTCATGACGCGCTTTTTTCAGGCGGAACAAAGTGCGGCGGGTAACGACTTCGCGGCGGTGGCGCAGGAATTCCGCCAAAATCTGTTTCAGGTTCAACAGGCGCGGCTGACCGTCCACCAAAGCAACCATGTTGATGCCGAAACTGTCTTGAAGCTGGGTGAGTTTGTAGAGTTGGTTTAAAACGACTTCGGCGTTTTCATTGCGTTTCAATTCGATAACGACGCGCATGCCGGATTTGTCGGATTCGTCGCGCAGGTCGGATACGCCTTCCAATGTTTTTTCGCGCACCAACTCGCCGATTTTTTCCACCAGTTTGGCTTTGTTCACCTGATACGGAATTTCGTCGATGATGATGGCTTCGCGTTCGCCGTTTTTACCTATGGGTTCGATATGGGTTTTACCGCGCATAACGACGCGGCCGCGGCCGGTTTTATAGCCTTCGCGCACGCCGCTCAAGCCGTAGATGGTTGCGCCGGTCGGGAAATCGGGCGCTTGAAGGATATTGATCAATTCGTCGATTTCGATTTCGGGTTCGTCCAAAAGACGCAGACAGGCGTTGATAGTGTCGGTGAGGTTGTGCGGCGGGATGTTGGTCGCCATACCGACGGCGATACCGGACGAGCCGTTGACCAAAAGCGCGGGGAAGCGGGTCGGCAACACCAGCGGCTCGTGTTCGCTGCCGTCGTAGTTTGGGCCGAAATTGACGGTTTCTTCTTCGATATCCGCCAGCATTTCATGGGCGATTTTCGCCATGCGGATTTCGGTATAACGCATCGCCGCAGCGCCGTCGCCGTCAACCGAACCGAAGTTGCCCTGACCGTCGATTAAGACGTAGCGCATCGAGAAATCCTGCGCCATGCGCACGATGGTGTCGTAAACCGCGGAATCGCCGTGCGGATGGTATTTACCGATGACGTCGCCGACGATACGCGCCGATTTTTTGTAGGCGGCGTTCCAGTTGTTTTTCAGCTCGTGCATGGCGTAAAGCACGCGGCGGTGCACCGGCTTCAAACCGTCGCGCACATCGGGCAGCGCGCGGCCGACAATCACGCTCATGGCGTAATCGAGATAGCTTTTGCGCATTTCGTCTTCAAGGCTGACGGGCAGGGTTTCGAGTGCGAATTTATGGTCGTTGCGGATAGTTGCGTCGGTCATGGTTTTCTTTATTTCGTATGGCAAAAATAGATGGGAATTTTAGCATAAAACCGTGCTTTTCGGGCTTTTTGCATCCCTTTCGAATCATATGGCGAATAAACTGATTTTTTGCCATAGCTGCCGTACTCCCGTACCGTCCGCGGCTTGTTGCTTTAATGGTTACCTGCTATTCCTACCTGCCCACATAAAAAGGTCGTCTGAAAACTGAACTGGCCCCCAAATCTTGGACACTCATAAAAGCCTTTTCAGGCGCTCTGTGTAAGCTGGGTTCTGTATGCGACAGGACTCAGCTTTTTCAATTTCAAACTGCAACGCTCCCGGTTGTAGTAATCCATATAGTCATCTATCTGCTTCATCAATTCGTCCACCGTCAATTCACCTGCGTTATAGAAACACTCCGTCTTCAACACCGCAAAGAAGCTTTCCATCGGCGCATTGTCCCAGCAGTTCGCCTTTCGCGACATGCTTTGAACCATGGAATGCTCCGCAAGCAATTCCCTATACCCCGCCGTACGGTACAGCACGCCTTGGTCGGAATGAAGCATCGTTCCTTTATCAGTTAGACGGGGTGCGGCTTTTTCGAGCATTTCCTTCACCATTTCACTGTCGGCTCTGCGGCTCATGGCGTAGGCGACGATCTCGCGGTTGAACAGGTCCAATATCGGCGAGAGGTACAGTTTGCCGTCGCTCCCTTTGAGTTCGGTCACGTCGGTCAGCCATTTTTCGTTGGGCTTTCGGGCTTTGAACCGGCGTTTGAGGAGGTGTTCCGATATCTCGCCCATGGCGGGATGGCGGTAGGCTTTTTTCGCCCGTATGAGGGCTTTCAGCCCCATCTGTTTCATCAACCGCGCCGCTTTTTTGCGGTTCCAACCCAATGCTGCGGCAATGCGCCTTTGCCCGTAGCGTCCTTTATGCCGCCGGTAGGTTTCGACGAGGAGGGCTTTGTCGGCTTCGTCGGGGTCGGGTCGGTCTTGGTGGTGGTAGTAAAAGCTGCTTTTGGGCAGGTTTGCGATGTGCAGCAGGTATTTGAGCGGGTGTTGCGCCCTCAGTGTTTGGACGGTTTGGCTTTGTCCTTTTCGGTCCGCTTTTGGCTGAGGGCTTTTAACTCCTTTAGGTAGGCGACCTCTGCGCGCATATAGCACAACTCTTCAATAAGCTCTGCCTGTGTTTTTTCTTGGTCGGGTTTATCTGCGATGAAGGGGTTTTTGCGGTGGTCGGTCATGGTTTTGGATTGGGGATGTTCGAGTGCGCCGATGCCGCCTTCTTGATAGGCGCGTATCCATCGTCTCAGGTGGGTTCGGGAAATGCCGTAGTGGTCTGCAGTACGCTGTTGGCTGCGTATATGCAGGTAGTGAAGTACGGCTTGGTATTTGAAGTGTAATGTATATTTGCTCATAAAAAAACTGCACCTTGTGAGTTGGAGGGGGGATGTCCAACTTTTGGGGTGCAGTTCAAACTTAAACTATGATTTTCAGACGACCTTTTACTATTTTAAGTAATCATTTACGGAGCGGTTTGTTCCAACTCAAGCGCGGCGGCAAGCAGCGACAGTCGCGCCATCACGCCGTAAACGTAGAGGCGGTTGTGTTCGTTGTCCACATCACAGTCTTTCTCGGAGCGCAGCATGCCGAGCGAGTCCCATTGTTCGAATACGCGTTTGCAGGCTTCGGGGGCTTCTTGAGAGTTGTCGCCGCTGCCGGTGGGGATACTGTTCGACAACGGAACGAACACCATACCGCCGGCGTTGAGGTTTTCGTCCGCACCACGCCCTTCGTGTACGCGGAAAAAGCCGCCGATAACGAAACGGTCCATCATATAAACAACGGGTTCGCACACGGCGCCATTCATGGTTTCATAGGTATAAATGCCTTCTTGGACAATCACTTCGCTGACTTCCAAGCCTTCTTTCACCTTCGCCATTTTGTTGCGGTTTTTGCGGTTCAATCCGCGCACTTCGTCGGCGGATTTGACGCTCATCACGCCCATGCCATAAGTACCTGCGTCGGCTTTGACAATCACGAAAGGCCGGTCGGTAATGCCCAATTCGTCGTATTTGGCTTGAATTTTTGCCAGCACGCGTTCTACCGCTTCCGCCAACGCATCTTCACCTTCGCGCTCTTGGAAGTCCAAACCGCCGATTTTTTCAAAATACGGGTTAATCTGCCATTCGTCGATGTCAATCAGCTTGGCAAATTCGGCGGCGACTTGGTTGTATGCGCTGAAATGCTCTGTTTTGCGGCGCGTCGTCCAACCGCCGTGCAGCGGAGGCAATACGGTTTGGTTGATGCCTTTGAGAATGTCGGGAACGCCCGCGGACAAGTCGTTGTTCAACAAGACGACGCAAGGCGAGAAACCGTCTGCAAGATGGACGCGCTCGCGGGTACGCAATAAGGGCTCCAGCAGGATTTTATCGCCCAACGCGGTTTCAAATTCGGTCGGTTCGGTAACTTCCGGATTCAGGCTGCCCAAACGGACTTCATACCCTGCCGAGCGCAAAATCTCGCTGAGTGCGTAAACGTTTTGCAGGTAGAATGTGTTGCGGGTATGGTTTTCGGGAATAATCAATACGGATTTTGCCGTTTCGCAAGCGCGTTGTACCGCATCTTGAGCCGCCACTGCCGCCAGCGGGATGAAATTCGGATTCAGGTTGTTGAAACCGCCAGGAAACAAGTTCATATCAATAGATGAAATTTTGTAACCGGCATTGCGGATGTCGACCGAACCGTAAAATGGCGGGCGGTGCGCGTTCCATTGCGAACGGAACCATGCTTCGATTTTGGCGTGGTTGCACAAGATTTTCGCTTCAAACGCCTGAAGTTGCGACAGATGTTCGGCAGCCATAACCGGTAATTTCATTCTCTATACCTCTGTTGTCGGATGTAGGATACGGATGGAAATGATAGTGCTTTTTTAGGCGGTACGACAAGCATTGTTTCAAATAAAATACCTCTTTTTGTCAACAATTCTACAATTTGTCTAATTTTTGAAAGTTATTTTTAGATTTTTATGTGAAAATGTAGAAATTAGACAAGTTTCTATTGCACTACCCCTATAAAAAGCCTAAAATCCGCCCATTAAAACAAACCATCTACTCCTATTATTAATAAGCAAAGATAACCCATCATGAGCGCACAAACCCTCTACGACAAACTCTGGAACAGCCACGTCGTCCGCGAAGAAGAAGACGGCACTGTCCTGCTCTATATCGACCGCCATTTAGTGCACGAAGTCACCAGCCCGCAAGCATTTGAAGGCCTGAAAATGGCGGGACGCAAGCTGTGGCGTATCGATAGCGTCGTCTCCACCGCCGACCACAACACCCCGACCGGCGATTGGGACAAAGGCATCCAAGATCCGATTTCCAAGCTGCAAGTCGATACTTTAGACAAAAATATCAAAGAGTTCGGCGCACTCGCCTACTTCCCGTTCATGGATAAAGGTCAGGGCATCGTTCATGTTATGGGTCCGGAGCAAGGCGCAACCCTGCCCGGCATGACCGTCGTCTGCGGCGACTCGCACACCTCTACCCACGGCGCATTCGGCGCGCTGGCACACGGTATCGGCACTTCCGAAGTCGAACACACTATGGCGACCCAGTGTATTACCGCGAAAAAATCCAAATCCATGCTGATTGCCGTTGAAGGTCGTCTGAAACCGGGCGTTACCGCCAAAGACGTCGCCCTCTACATCATCGGACAAATCGGTACGGCAGGCGGTACGGGCTATGCCATTGAGTTCGGCGGCGAAGCCATCCGCAGCCTTTCGATGGAAGGCCGCATGACCCTGTGCAACATGGCGATTGAAGCAGGAGCGCGCTCCGGCATGGTTGCCGTCGATCAAACCACCATCGACTATGTCAAAGACAAACCCTTCGCACCCAAAGGCGAAGCATGGGACAAAGCCGTCGAATACTGGCGCACGCTGGTTTCCGACGAAGGCGCGGTATTCGACAAAGAATACCGTTTCAAAGCCGAAGACATCGAACCACAAGTAACATGGGGCACATCGCCTGAAATGGTTTTGGACATCAGCGGCAAAGTACCGAATCCTGCCGAAGAAACTGATCCCGTCAAACGCAGCGGCATGGAGCGCGCCCTCGAATACATGGGTTTGGAAGCCGGCACGCCGCTGAACGAAATCCCCGTCGACATCGTATTCATCGGCTCCTGCACCAACAGCCGCATCGAAGATTTGCGCGAAGCCGCCGCCGTCGCTAAAGGCCGTAAAAAAGCCGACAACGTACAGCGCGTGTTAATCGTTCCCGGCTCCGGCTTGGTTAAACGGCAGGCGGAACAAGAAGGCTTGGACAAAATCTTCATCGACGCCGGTTTCGAATGGCGCGAACCAGGCTGCTCGATGTGCCTCGCCATGAACGCCGACCGCCTCACTCCGGGCCAACGCTGCGCCTCCACCTCCAACCGTAACTTCGAAGGCCGGCAAGGCAACGGCGGGCGCACGCACTTGGTCAGCCCCGCTATGGCTGCCGCCGCCGCGGTAAACGGTAAATTTACCGACATCCGTACTATGGCATAATCTTTCAGACGACCTCATCAATAAAGGTCGTCTGAAAACACGTTGCTCAAGCAAATCTCCCTATCGTTGCGCAAAACGTCTGAAACCTTTTCAATCATTTATCACTTGAAAGGAATCCATTATGAAAAAACTTTTTGCATTGGCTGCCGCAGCTTTCATCTTGTCTGCCTGTTCCAGCACATGGTCCGGAGCAAAAGATGATACCAGCCGCAACTGGGATAAAACCAAAGAAACCGCCGGTCATGTAGCCGACAAGACTGAGGAAGCCGTTAAAAAAGGCGGCAATGCCGTAGGTCGCGGCATGACTCATGTCGGCGAAAAACTTGAAGCCGCTACCGAATAAACCGGCAACCAAGGTCGTCTGAAAAATCCAAACCTTTTTTCAGACGACCTCTTACCCTACATCAATAAGGCATCCAGAAATATTCAGCATCTCATAAAAAGGAAGAAACCATGAGCAATCCGTCAAGCTGGTTTGGTATTCACGCCCAAGATTTGGATCGAGCCAAAGCGTTTTACGAATCTGTCTTCGGCAAACCTTTGCAAGATATCGGCGGTAACGGCTTCCGTTTCATCATTTTTCCTGCCGATTACACGCAACACGGTACTGCCGGCATGATTTGGCACGACAGCAACGCCCAACCCGGTCACGGCGGTACAACCATTTTCTTCAATTGTCCGGATTGTGCCGAGACCGCAGAAAAAGCCGTTTCAGCAGGCGGAAAATTGTTGCAGGGAAAATTCCCCATCGCCAACGGCTTTGCCGCCTTTATCGAAGATACCGAAGGCAACCGAATCGGTTTGCACAGCACACGTTAATCCAACCCGCCAAACAACTATCATTTTTTTCACATTATTCCTATAAGAACCTGACATGAAAGCCTTTACCAAAATCAACGCCATCGTCGCCCCGCTCGACCGCAGCAACGTCGATACCGACGCCATCATCCCCAAACAATTTTTAAAATCCATCAAACGAAGCGGCTTCGGCCCCAATGCCTTTGACGAATGGCGTTATCTCGACCACGGCGAACCGGGCATGGACAACAGCAAACGCCCGCTGAACCCCGATTTTTCTCTGAACCAGCCGCGTTACCAAGGCGCGCAAATCCTGTTGACGCGCAAAAACTTCGGCTGCGGCTCCTCGCGCGAACACGCCCCTTGGGCATTGGACGACTACGGCTTCCGTGCCGTTATCGCCCCCAGCTTCGCCGATATCTTCTTCAACAACTGCTACAAAAACGGCCTCCTGCCCATCGTGTTGACCGAAGAACAAGTTGATCAGCTTTTCAAAGAAGTCGAAGCCAACGAAGGCTATCAGCTTTCCATCGACCTTGCCGAGCAAACCTTAACCACGCCTAGCGGCGAAACGTTCAAATTCGACATTACCGAGCACCGCAAACACTGCCTCTTAAACGGTTTGGACGAAATCGGCTTAACCCTGCAACACGCCGACGAAATCCGCGATTTCGAAGAAAAACGCCGCCAAAGCCAGCCTTGGCTGTTTAACGGTTGATAAACGATGAGGTCGTCTGAAAACGAGCGTAACGAATTTTCAGACGACCTCTTTTATTAACACACAATCAGGTCGTTACTCTTTACCATCATATTTGAAAAACATACCCAACAATTTCACACACACAACACCATGAAAAAAATTATCCTGCTCCCTATACTTTTTATCAGCCTCGCCGCACATGCGGAATTCTCAGAAATTCAAGATCCTGACGGATACAGCAACTTACGCGAAAAACCGAACACCCAAAGCCGAATCCTGACCAAAATTCCAAACGGTACCCATGTTTATACCCCCGAGATGGACGGAAAGCTTCATTTAGAACACGGTTGGCAGATGACCTACGATTTGCGCGGCAAAAAAAAGCTAGATGGCTGGGTGCATACTTCGCGACTGATTCCGTTGTCGCGTTATGAAAGCATCCCCGTTACGGCCACTGCCGACGGCTTTACCTGCCAAAAAAACGGTATGGGCGTGCGCATTAAATCGGAACGTTTCAACTATAAGAAAGAAAAACATCTGTTTACACACGATCAATACGGACTTTCCCATTATCGCGGAAAAGAAATGTTCGGCACTGACGGTACAATTCCATTCAGCCACTATCGTGAAATTGCCTTTTTCCGCAACGGTAAAACACAAATCGCTCCCCGAGCCCAATATGACCACCTGTTCGACCCATATTTTGAAAAGGCAGGCGATAATACACAACTGAGCCACTGTTACTACCGCGCTAAAGACGATACCCTTTTCTTAACGACCGTCATCGGAGATGGTGCCGCCTATACTGAAGTCTTATTTGTCTTCCGGCAAGGCATCTTGAAGAACGTATTGGCTTCGCTACACCCTGAGGTTTAATTTTCAGACGGCCTTTTTATCTCTTTCTGCAAAACATGATTACCGACATCATCAGCAATGCCACCCGCTACGCCGCACTGCACCCCGACTTCGCCGACGCCGTCCGGCTGTTGCAAACGCTGGATTTCGCCGCCCTGCCTGACGGCCAAGTGCCGTGTGAAAATCCAAACATCCGCCTCTTTATCGGCAGCGAACCGATGAGGAGCAAAGCCGATGCCAAGCCGGAAGCGCATTTGAAACATATCGACATCCAAGTCCCCATCAGCGAGGAAGAAACCTACGGCTGGATAGACAGAGGTCGTCTGAAAAACGGTTTGGGCTACGACGAAAAGCGCGACATCGAATTTTTCGACTGCGAACCGGAAACCTGGCTCACGCTCCAACCGGGCGAGTTCGCCCTCTTCTTTACCAACGACGCGCACGCCCCATTGGTGGGCGAAGAAAAGTCCATACGCAAAGCCGTATTTAAAATCCGCATCGAAACCGAACGTTACTGATTCCCTTCAATTCTTCGCCAATACTGTAAAACTCGGCTACATTGCTCATTGCGTTCCTGAAAAATCTGCCTGCATGATTTCCACGCAGCTTTCTCGATGCCGCAATGGTACAATCAGCCTCGTTTAAGCAAACCGACCTGCAAACAGACACAAAAGGTCGTCTGAAAACACCATTCTTACAAATGGAAAACACATCGCCGTTTTCAGACGACCTTCCCCTTTTCCAAACCCTCATAAGGATTTTGCCATGACCAAACATATCGCCATCCTCCGAGGCGACGGCATCGGCCCCGAAATCGTCGCCGAAACCGTCCGCGTACTCGACAAACTCATCGCCCAAGGCTTGGACGCCGGCTACGAATACGCCCCACTAGGCGGCGAAGCCTACGACGAATACGGCCATCCCTATCCCGAATTCACGCAAAACCTCTGCCGCAAAGCCGATGCCGTCCTGCTCGGCGCAGTCGGCAGCCCGCAATACGATAACCTCGACCGCCCGCTGCGCCCCGAACGCGGCCTATTGGCAATCCGCAAAGACCTGAACCTGTTTGCCAACCTGCGCCCCGCCATCCTCTATCCCGAGCTTGCCAACGCCTCCACGCTCAAACCCGAAATCGTCGCAGGCCTCGACATCCTCATCGTGCGCGAACTCACCGGCGACATCTACTTCGGCGAACCGCGCGGCATCCGCGTTTTGGAAAACGGCGAACGCGAAGGCTACAACACCATGAAATACAGCGAAAGCGAAATCCGCCGCATCGCCCACGTCGCCTTCCAATCCGCCCAAAAACGCAGCAAAAAAGTCTGCTCCGTCGGCAAAGCCAACGTCTTGGAAACCACCGAACTGTGGCGCGAAATCTTTGAAGAAATCGGCAAACAATACCCCGACGTCGAACTCTCCCACATGTATGTGGACAACGCCGCCATGCAGCTCGTGCGCGCGCCCAAACAATTCGACGTCATCGCCACCGGCAACATCTTCGGCGACATCCTCTCCGACGAAGCCTCCATGCTGACCGGCTCCATCGGCATGCTGCCCTCCGCCTCGCTGGACGAAAACGGCAAAGGCCTGTACGAACCGTCACACGGCTCCGCCCCTGACATCGCCGGACAAAACAAAGCCAACCCGCTGGCCACCATCCTCTCGCTTACCATGCTGCTGCGTTACAGCCTGAACGACGAAACCCGCGCGCAACAAGTCGAAAGCGCCGTCCAAAAAGTGCTGCAACAAGGCTTGCGCACCGGCGACATTTACGAAGAAGGCACAAAACTCGTTTCCTGCTCCGAAATGGGCGACGCCGTACTCGCCGCCTTGTAAAAGGTCGTCTGAAAACCAAAAGCGCGGATAATTCCGCGCTTTTTTCATTAACTTTAATAACAGAAGTTTTAATCACTACTTGCCAAAATTTTAGCTCCTTCTGGCAATATTGCCTTTAGTTCAGTCTTTGTGAATAAACCTTGTGCTTCAGGATTTACCGTTAAAGCTTCTGGATATTGCCGCCAAAAATTTTTATCCGCTTCTAATTGTGTCACATTCGGTGGCCAAAAATCATTCTGAGCTTTAAATAACAAATCATTCCCTGAGCGTTCCCCGGATAGATATGCTTCGAAATCCGTGGTGTTTATTTCAAAAACTCGCCTCACAGAAGCAATACCAAGTTCAAAAAACGTATAGTATTTTCCATCATGCTCCCGAATATAAAGATTGTCTGGCGTATGGACTTCCTTAAAGTTCTCATATTCTTCCCATGCTATTTTTGTTAAGCCCATTTTAATTATCACCTAATTTTCTAATTGTAAATTGTCCCCAAGGCACCTCATCAATGACTGCTTCGGGCATATCGCCTGGATAAGTGCGGCCACCTGGTTTCCAATATCCTTTAAAAGCTGACGCTTCGTTACCACTTGGAACTTTCAAATTTTTAATTGAATCATAAGGAATTTCTATTGTCACAGGTGTATTACCTAAATCACCAGGATGTAATTCTAGCAAATCTTCAAGAAGTCTAGGGTTGCCTTAATATTGCTCTTCTCAGTTTTCAGACGACCCCATCATCAAATCCAAGTAAATCCACCATTCACCCTTAAGAAATGATATGCATTCTTTCCTATGTTAAGATAAACGTCTTTACAACCTCATACAAAGGACAAGAATCATGAAAAAAATCATCTTCGCCGCACTCGCAGCAACAGCCATCGGTACTGCCTCCGCCGCCACTTACAAAGTGGACGAACACCACGCCAACGCCCGTTTTGCCATCGACCACTTCAACACCAGCACCAACATCGGCGGTTTCTACGGTCTGACCGGCTCCGTCGATTTCGATCAAGCAAAACGCACCGGCAAAATCGACATTACCATTCCCGTTGCCAACCTGCAAAGCGGTTCGCAACACTTCACCGACCACCTGAAATCCGCCGACATCTTTGATGCCGCCAAATATCCGAACATCCGCTTTGTTTCCACCAAATTCAACTTCAACGGCAAAAAACTGCTCTCCGTTGACGGCAATCTGACCATGCACGGCAAAACCGCCCCCGTCAAACTCAAAGCCGAAAAATTCAACTGCTACCAAAGCCCGATGGCGAAAACCGAAGTTTGCGGCGGCGACTTCAGCACCACCATCGACCGCACCAAATGGGGCGTGAACTATCTGGTTGATGCAGGCATGACCAAAACCGTCCGCATCGACATCCAACTTGAAGCCGCCAAACAATAAGCCGCGGCGCAACACAAAAGGTCGTCTGAAACGAAGTTCGCTGTATCCGTTTTCAGACGACCTTAAAATATTTCACAACGCCTTTTAGAGATTTCACATAAAATCCGCGATAATAACGTTTAATTTTCACACTACGAGAAACACTCCAATGAACAAAACCCTTAAACTCACTTTCGCCGCCCTTGCCCTTGCCGCAGCCTTCAACGCCCAAGCCGAGACACACGCCGTCATCGAAACCAATATGGGCAACATCAGCCTGTCGCTCGACGAAACCAAAGCACCGAAAACCGTCGCCAACTTCGTCAACTACGCCCGCAAAGGCTTTTACGACAACACCGTCTTCCACCGCGTTATCGACGGCTTCATGATTCAAGGTGGCGGCTTTACCCCTGATCTTGCCCAAAAAGCCACCGACAAAGCCATCAACAACGAAGCGGACAACGGCTTGAAAAACACCGTCGGCACCATCGCCATGGCGCGTACCGGCGATCCTAATTCCGCCACCAGCCAGTTCTTCATCAACACTGCCGACAACGCATTCCTCGACTTCAAAAACAAAACCCCGCAAGGCTACGGCTATGCCGTCTTCGGCAAAGTGACTTCGGGCATGGATGTCGTGCAGCAAATCAGCAAAACCCCGACTGCAACACGCGGCTTCCACCAAAACGTCCCCGTCAAACCGGTCATCATCAAGCGTGTAACCATCGGCAAATAAATCGTAAACCGACTTCTTCGACAGAATACGGTTTCAATCCAAACCCGATAGAAAAGGTCGTCTGAAAATCAAATTTTCAGACGACCTTTCGTTTACGTTTGAAACTTAATGCTCCAGCCCCTCGATATTGATTTCGACGACTTTGTCGGTTTTATCCTCCGGCAAAAGCAGGTTCAGGATAACTGCCGTGATGCCGCCGGCGGAAATGGAGTTTTGAAACAAGACAGGCAGGTTCTTAAACACTTCCGGCTCAAACGCCACGCCCAAGCCCAGACCGACCGACGTTGCCGCAATTACCGCCTCGCGTCTGCGGATACCGTGACTGACCAAAATCCGCACGCCCGCAATCGCAATCAAGCCGAACATCAAAACCATCGCACCGCCTAAAACCGGACTCGGAATCGTCGTAAACGCGCGTCCGACCACGGGGAACAAACCCAGCAACACCAAAATCACGGCAATATATTTGCCCACATGGCGCGAAGCCACGCCGGTCATCTGAATCACGCCGTTGTTTTGCGCGAAGGTGGTCAGAGGCAGCGAACCCAAAGCCGTCGCAATTACCGATACCAAGCCGTCCGCCAATACGCCGCCGCGCAAGCGTTTGGTGTATTCCTCGCCTTCAATCGGCTGGTCGGATACCATTGCCGTCGCGGTCAAATCGCCGACCGCCTCAAACACGCTCAACAGGAAAATCGCACCCGCCACAATAAATGCGTGCCAGTCAAAAGCAAAACCATATTTAAACGGTACGGGCAGCGTAACCAACGGCAGGTTTTGCAGCGCGGAAAAATCCACCTTGCCCAAAAACAGCGCGACGATGTAGCCGACAATCAACCCGACTGCGATGCCGCTCATACGCAGCAGCGGATTTTTCATGCAGTTGAATATCAACACAATCAGCAACACCAGCGACGCCAGCCCCAAGTTTTCCATCGAGCCGAACGTGCCGTTCGCCTTCGCGCCGAAGCCGCCGCCGAAATCGGTAATGCCGACGTGTACCAAACTCAGACCAATCAGCATCACAACCACGCCGCTGACCGTAGGCGTAATCACTTTTTTCAAATACGGCAGAAGCCACGCCGAGAAACACACCAAAAACGCGCCGACAAACGATACGCCCAGCAGCGTCGAAATCATCGCATCCTTGGTCAAACCGCCCTCTTTCATCCCCGCGCCCAGCGCAATCATGACGGTAACGAACGAGAAATTCACCGACTGGATAGACAGCATCCCCGAACCGACCGGCCCGAAGCGGTTGACCTGCAAATAAGTGCCGACACCCGACGCAACCATCGCCATCGACACGAGATACGCCGTCATCTCCACCGGCAATTCCAGCGCGCCGCCCACAATCAGCGCGGGCGTAATCATCGGCACAAAAATCGCCAGAAGATGCGTTATCGCGCTTAATAAGGCATTTCCGAATGGCGGTTTGTCTTCCAAACCGTACACCAAATCGGGTGAATCCGCCTGTTTTTTCATTGTTCCAGCCATTGCAGTCTTCCTGTCCGCCGTGAAGCGTTAAAAATTTTTAAGAAACGAAATTGTAGCGAATCAAAGATTCCTTATCAATTCAAATACTCCAGCGCAAAAACATCTTCAGTTGCCCAAACTCAAATTTCTTTGAATTTCCGCTCTAGGCAATCCCTCATTTTCAGGCAGCCTTCATACGCTTAACACATTTTAATTCTTGACAGCACTTCCACCGCCAAAAACCAATAATTTTATGATTATAAAAAATATTATTTATTAAGATATGATAGCCCTTAAGCTTCCAAACCAACCGCCCGGCCGATATGTTTCACACAAACAACAAAGTAAGCTACAATCCCAAGCATAATCGACCTCACACAATGAATAAAAAGGTTTCCGTATGTTACAAGGTAGCTTGGTTGCCCTGATTACACCCATGAATCAAGACGGCAGCATCCATTACGAACAACTCCGCGATCTGATCGATTGGCACATCGAAAGCGGTACTGACGGCATCGTCGCCGTCGGCACGACAGGCGAATCCGCCACCCTCTCCGTCGAAGAACATTTAAGCGTAATCGAAGAAACGGTCAAACACGTCAACAAACGCGTTCCCGTTATCGCCGGCACCGGCGCCAACAACACCCTTGAAGCCATCGCACTCTCCCGCGCCGCCGAAAAAGCCGGCGCAGACTACACCCTTTCCGTCGTCCCCTATTACAACAAGCCCTCCCAAGAAGGCATTTACCAACATTTCAAAACCATCGCCGAAGCCACTTCGATTCCGATGATTATCTACAACGTACCCGGCCGCACCGTCGTCAGCATGACCAACGACACCATCCTGCGCCTTGCCAAAATCCCGAATATCGTCGGCGTCAAAGAAGCCAGCGGCAATATCGGCAACAATCTCGAACTGATCAAACACGCACCAGAAGGCTTCACCATCCTTTCCGGCGACGACCCAACCGGTCTGCCCTTCATGCTCTGCGGCGGACACGGCGTCATCACTGTTGCCGCCAATGTCGCCCCCAAACTCTTCGCCGACATGTGCCGCGCCGCCCTTGCAGGAGATATTGCGACCGCTCGTCAATTAAATGACCGCCTGATTCCGATTTATAACACTATGTTCTGCGAACCAAGCCCTGCCGCGCCCAAATGGGGCGTATCCGCGTTGGGCAAATGCGAACCTTATGTCCGCCTGCCGCTCGTTTCCCTGACCGAAGCCGGACAGGCAAAAGTCCGCGCCGCATTGCAAGAATCCGGACAACTCACCGCATAAACCGCAAAGGTCGTCTGAAAACCGTTTCCAAGTTTTCAGACGACCTGCCGTTAACCCATCACATCCCACAGGAAACCAATATGACCTATATGAAACCTGTCGTCGTAGCAATCGCCCTGATCAGTATGACCGCTTGTTCGGGCAACAAAAAAGACCTGCCCAAGCTGGATTACCAAACCCAGACCCGAAAAATCGTCAAATTAGAAGTACCGCCTGATTTGAACAATCCCGATCAAGGCAACCTCTATCAAGTACCCGCCGGCAGCGGTGCCGTCCGCGCCAGCGATTTGAGCCGCCGCACATCGGCAACCCAACAAGCCGCCAATTCTGAAGTCCTCAAATCCGTCAAAGGCGTCCGTTTGGAGCGTGACGGCAACCAACGCTGGGTTGAAGTCCAAGGCAAATCCCCTGCCGAAATTTGGCCTCTGTTGAAAGCATTCTGGCAAGAAAACGGCTTCGACATCAAATCCGAAGAACCCGGCATCGGTCAAATGGAAACCGAATGGGCCGAAAACCGCGCCAAAATCCCGCAAGACGGTCTGCGCCGCCTCCTGGACAAAGTCGGTATGGGCGGTGTCTATTCCACCAGCGAGCGCGATAAATTCATCATCCGCATCGAACAAGGCAGAAACGGTACAACCGACATCTTCTTTGCCCACAAAGGCATGAAAGAAGTTTACGCCGACAAGAAAAAAGACACGACCATGTGGCAGCCTGCCGCCAACGACCCAAATCTTGAAGCCGCCTTCCTCGCACGCTTCATGCAATACTTGGGCGTTGACCAGCAACAAGCTGAAAACGCGCTGACCCAAAGCGTTGCCAAACGCAGCGGCAACGATTTGGCTCGAATCGACGGCAACACCCTGCTCGTCTCCGGCGACTACGGCCGCAACTGGCGCCGCACCGCGCTCGCCCTCGACCGCATCGGCTTGAACGTCTTGGGTCAAAACATGGAACGCCACGCTTTCTTGGTTCAACAAGCACCTACCGAAAGTGAAGCCGTTTCCACGAAAAAACCGGGCTTCTTCGGCCGTATGTTGGGCAAAGGTAAAAAAGCCGAAAAACCTGCCGCCTATCCCGAAATCATCGTATTCGTTGAACCTGTCAACGGCGGTTCACGCATCAGCCTCTTGAATAAAGACGGCAGCGCGTACAAAGGCAGCGATGCCTCTACGCTCCTCAGCCGCCTGCACACAGAGCTGCGTTAAGCAATCCGGTATGACAAAAGGTCGTCTGAAAACCTGAAACATGGTTTTCAGACGACCTTTTTCTTTGAATCGGTTTTATAGTGGATTAAATTTAAATCAGGACAAGGCGACGAAGCCGAAGACAGTACAGATAGTACGGCAAGGCGAGGCGAGGCAATGCCGTACCGGTTTAAAGTTAATCCACTATAAAAATGCACCATGACGGCTGGAGGGTACAGCCGTCACGGTGCCATTCAAACTGTTTTCATCTGTTTAAAACGTAGGGGTCGTCTGAAAACCATACAAGCCTTACAGCAACACTTTCTCTACGCCGCCGTTGTTGGCTTTTTTCACAAACTCGTCCAGCCAGTTTTCGCCGAGGATATGTTTCGCCATTTCGATAACGATGTAGTCGGCAGGCATGTCGTTGTCGTCGACGTAGCGGCTCAGGCCTTGCAGACACGCCGGGCAGGAGGTGAGCATTTTGACGGGTTCGCCCTGCGGCAGCTCTTTGAGGTTTTTCTCGATTTCTTCCTGTTTGCGGAATTTGACTTGGGTGGCGATGTCGGGGCGTTTGACGGCGAACATGCCGGATTCGCCGCAGCAGCGGTCGCTTAAGACGACTTTCTGCCCCATGAGGCTGCTTGCCATTTGGGTGGCGTTCATGGTTTTGATGGGCGTGTGGCAGGGGTCGTGGTAGAGGTATTGCTGACCTTTTACGCCGTTCAGTTTCACACCTTTTTCGAGCAGGTATTCGTGGATGTCGATGATGCGGCAGCCGGGGAAGATTTCTTCGAAGCGGTATTTTTCGAGCTGGTCGTAGCAGGTACCGCAACTGACGACGACGGTTTTGATGTCGAGGTAGTTGAGGGTGTTCGCCATGCGGTGGAAGGCGACGCGGTTGTTGGTACTCATCTGCTCGGCTTTTGCCTTGTTGCCGCCCGCGTCCTGCGGATAGCCGCAACACATATAGCCGGGCGGCAGGACGGTTTGTACACCGACGTGCCAGAGCATGGCTTGAACGGCGAGTCCGATTTGGCTGAACAGGCGTTCGGAACCGCAGCCGGGGAAGTAGAACACGGCTTCGGCATCTTCCGGCGCGGCGGGATTGCGGATGATGGGGATGCTTTTGTCGTCTTCGATGCCGAGCATGGAACGCGGTGTTTTGGCAGGCACGCTTTTGGGCAAAGGACGGTTGATGAAGTGGATGATTTGTTCTTTGACCGGAGCGGTGCCGACGGTGGCTTTGGGTTCGGCTTTTTGTTTTTTAGTGCCGACGGGCAGCAGTTTGCCGATTTTGTAGGCGAAGTTCTGCGCAGGGAAACCGGTCTGTATCATGGCAGCGCGCAGGGCTTTGATGGTTTTCGGACCGGTGGCGTTCAGGAATGCCATGCCCATCGATGCGGCGGGTGCAAAGCGTTTGTGGCCGGAATCGGCAAGGTAGTTGCGGATGGCTACGGTTACGTCGCCGAAGTCGATGTTGACGGGGCAGGGTTTGACGCAGCGGTGACACACGGTGCAGTGGTCGCCGATGTCCATCAGTTCTTCAAAGTGTTTGATGGAAACGCCGCGGCGGGTTTGCTCTTCGTATAAGAATGCTTCGGTCAACAGCCCCACGCCGAGGATTTTGTTGCGCGGACTGTACAGCAGGTTGGCGCGCGGAACATGGGTGGAGCAGACGGGTTTGCATTTGCCGCAGCGCAGGCAGTCTTTGACGGAATCGGCGATGGTGCCGAGGTCTGATTTTTCCATAATCAGCGATTCCGCGCCCAAAAGCTCGAAGGACGGCGTGTAGGCGTTGCGTAAGTCCGAACCTTTCATCAGTTTGTGACGGTTGAAGGTGTGCTTGGGATCGACTTGGTTTTTGTAGTCCCAAAACGGCTGCAAATCTTCATCGGTCAGAAATTCGAGCTTGGTGATGCCGATGCCGTGTTCGCCGGAAATCACGCCGCCGAGCGAGCGGGCGAGTTTCATGATGCGCTCGACCGAACGGTAGGCCGTCTGAAGCATTTGGGCGTCGTCTGAATTGACGGGGATATTGGTGTGGACATTGCCGTCGCCGGCGTGCATGTGCAGGGCAACGAAGACTCTGCCGCGCACGGTTTTGGCGTGGATTTTGCCCAAACCTTCGATGATTTTGGTGTCAGTTTTGCCGCTGAAGATTTCGGCGAGCGGTTTCATTACGTCTTCTTTGACGGACACGCGCAGGCGGAAGTCGCGGAATGCGGTGAAACAGCTCTCGTCGTCTTTGGCTTCGGGCGCGGCATGGACGGTTGCGCCGTAGCGGGCTTTGTAGTCGGCAAGCGGCGTATCCAGATTAGCGAGCAACCAGTCCCAACGCGCTTTGACGGCGGAAACGTGGGCAAGGGCGTGTTTGCCGCGTTCGCCCAAAAGTTCGGCAGTCGGCAGATCCGTGCCCATTTTGTCGATGGGGAGTTTGCCGGAAAGATATTGCTCCAATGCGGCGCAGAGGGTGAGTTTGTTTTGGATGGAAAGCTCGATGTTGATGCGTTCGATACCGTCCGAATACTCGCCCAGCCGTTCCAGCGGAATCACCACGTCTTCGTTGATTTTAAAGGCGTTGGTGTGCTTGGCGATGGCGGCGGTGCGGCTGCGGTCGAGCCAGAAGGTTTTGCGCGCTTCGGGCGACACGGCGATAAAGCCTTCGCCGTCGCGGGCGCGGGCAAGTTCGCAGATGTGTTCGGCGGCTGCCTCTACGGCGGCTTCGTCGTCTGAAACCACGTCCGCCAGCAAGACCATTTTCGGCCGCCCCTTACCTGCCGCTTTGGTGGCGTAGCCGACGGCACGGACATAACGCCAGTCCAAATGTTCCAAACCCGCCAGCCGCACGCTGTCGTGGGCGAGCAGGAAATCGCGGATTTCGACGATAGAAGGTGTAGCAGTAGCGACCGTGCCGAAAAACTCCATACACACGGTGCGCGTGTATTTCGGCATTTTATGTAACACGAAGGCGACGCTGGTGATGATGCCATCCGTGCCTTCTTTCTGCACGCCGGGCAGGCCGCTCAAGAATTTGTCGGTAACGTCTTTGCCCAAACCGACTTTGCGGAATTTGTGGCCGGGGATTTCCAAGCGTTCGGTTTTAACGATATTGAGGCCGTCTGAATCCAGCGTGTGAACGTCGAACACGGCGGTTTCTTCGTCGTGGATTTTGCCGAAATTGTGGCGCACGCGCTCGATGCGCAGCCATTCGCCCTGCGGGTTGACCATCTGCCAGTAGGCGAGGTTGTCCAACGCCGTCCCCCACAGCACGGCTTTTTTGCCGCCCGCGTTCATCGCTACATTGCCGCCCACGCAGGACGCATCGGCGGAAGTCGGATCGACGGCGAACACCAAACCCGCCTGATGCGCGGTTTCTTCCACCCGCCGCGTAACCACGCCCGCGCCGCAATGGATAATCGGATATTTGCCGTCCAAACCCGCCAGTTCGACAAATTCGACGCCGCGATGCTTGTCCAGCTTTTCCGTATTGATGACCGCGCTGTTTGCATCCAAAGGCACGGCGCCGCCGGTATAACCCGTGCCGCCGCCGCGCGGGATAATGACCAAATCCAGCTCGATTAAGGCGCGCACCAAAGGCGCGACTTCCGCCTCCGTATCGGGATTGACGACGACAAACGGATATTCGACGCGCCAGTCGGTCGCATCGGTAACGTGCGTTACCCGCGCCAGCCCGTCAAACATAATATTGTGCGGCTTGGTGATTTTGCTCAAACGCTCCAAAATCTGCCGCCGCTTTTGGCGCGTTTCGTCAAAGCTACCGTCAAAACGTTCGACCGCCTTTTCCGCCGCAGCGATCAACACATCGACTTGCGGATTGTCATCGCGGCGTTTGCGGATTTCGTTCAAACGGTGGTGCATTTCACGCACCAGCGCGGCGCGGCGTTTCGGATGCTCCAGCAAATCATCGACCAGATACGGATTGCGCACGACCACCCAAATATCACCCAACACTTCAAACAGCATCCGCGCCGAACGCCCCGTCCTGCGCTGTCCGCGCAAGTCCTGCAGAATCTGCCACGCCTCATCGCCCAACAGGCGGATGACGATTTCACGGTCGGTGTAGGAAGTATAGTTGTAGGGAATTTCCCGAATACGCTGCGGGGCGGTAGTCGTGGTCATGGTGGCGGTGTGTCCGTATGATTATTGGTACGGCGAAACTGCGGAAAGCTGCGGCATGATTTCGCCGTATTTTTATGAAAAGGTCGTCTGAAAGCGCAACTTCAACGAAGTTATAGTGGATTAACTTTAAATCAGGACAAGGCGACGAAGCCGCAAACAGTACAGATAGTACGGAACCGATTCACTTGGTGCTTCAGCACCTTAGAGAATCGTTCTCTTTGAGCTAAGGCGAGGCAACGCCGTCCTGGTTTAAAGTTAATCCACTATAAAATGATTTTCAAAACAATCAGAACAACTCGTTGGAAAAGCGATAATGTAGTTTAAATTCCGATGTTTTTCAACGGAAAAGGCGAAAAATGTTTCAATAGGAATAATTTTCAAAAAGCAAATATTGTTGACAATTTAAAGGTAAAAAGACTTTTCAGACGACCTTCGACGCCGTCGCGCTTGAGTTTTCCCGTAAAACAGTTATAATGCCACTCTCTTACGGCGGGTCTCCCCGCATGGTAATTCGGAACACCGGGTCAGGGGCGGAAGCCAGCAGCCCACTCCGATGCGTCAGTGCCGGGGGTCTGGCTCGCCACCCTATTAAAAAACACCGAAGATTAATTGGTCTTCGGTGTTTTTGCTTTTGCAGAATCTGGGATGGGGAAAAGGTCGTCTGAAAATCTATTGAATGTATAGTTAATTAAAAACAAAATAGTACAATACTCAACTTTTAAGGTCTAACCATGGCATACTCTGCGGACTTAAGAAACAAAGCTTTAAACTATTACGAACAATGCAAAAACATCAGCCAAACCGCAGCGACGTTTAACTTGTCAAGAAACACGCTTTACCTGTGGATTCGCCTTAAAAAACAAACAGGCAGCCTAAAACATCAAGTTACCGGTCTAAATGCCGTCAAATTGGATAGGCAAAAACCGGCTCAATATGTTGGGCAACACCCGGATGCCTATCTGCATGAAATCGCCAAACATTTTGATTGTACGGCAGCCGCCGTTTGCTATGCACTCAAACAGATGGGGATGACGCGCAAAAAAAGACCACCACTTACAAAGAACAAGACCCGGCCAAAGTAACGCATTATTTGACACAGCCGGCCGAATTTTCCGACTACCAACGTGTTTATTTGGATGAAACAGGATTTGACCGCTACCTGTTCCGCCCCTATGCCCGCAGCCTGAAAGGGCAAATAGTGAAAGCGCAGATAAGTGGGAAAAGATACCGACGCTTATCTCTGGTGTCCGCACAAGTCGGCAACCGGCTGATTGCTCCGATGGTTTATCAAAATACGATGACCGGAGTCTTTTTTGAAGCGTGGTTTCAGCAATGCCTACTGCCCGCATTGACTCAAAAATCGGTGATTATTTTAGATAATGCGCGATTTCACCGTATGGGTGTCTTACGGGAAATGGCGGAAAAATGGGGACATAAGGTATTGCCTCTTGCACCTTATTCACCTGAGCTCAACCCGATTGAGAAGGTGTGGGCGAATATTAAGCGGTATCTGCGAACCGTATTGTCTGATTACGCCCGATTTGACGATGCGTTACTGTCCTATTTTAATTTTAATTGACTATACCTACTCGAATAACAGCAAGGCATTGCATCCGTTTGTGCCGGCAAGGCAACATCAAGCATTTTTCTCGTTGGCACGCCCTAAGTAAATAGCAATCAGGGTCAACACGGCGCCGCTCCATTGGTGGGCGTTAATCGGTTTATCCAACCAAAAATAGTCTATCAACAAAGCGGCGACAGGCTCGGAGAGCAGCAGCAGTCCGGTCAGCGAGAATGACAATAAGGGAATGGCGTAGGCTATCATGCCCCATGCGAAACACTGCATCACTGCGCCGTAAATCAATACCAGTCCGATATCGCGCATGGTGGCGGGATAGAGGGCGTGGCTGTCAAACAGTATGGACGGGATGATGAGGGATAACGCGCCGCCAAAGCTCAAAATCATCATCATGGGGAACAGGGAGGTTTTCTCGATTTGGTGGGTTTTGTGGATACACACCATAGACAATGCAAGCATCCCGCCCGAAGTGATGCCGCTGATAAAGCCCCAGACGGCGTTGCCGTTGTGTCCAAACTCAGGACTGCCGATAAGGGCGACGCCGCTGATGGCGAGAATGAGACTGAACATTTGCGATTTGCTCAAGCGTTCGCCGAAAAAGAAGAAACCGATGGCGGAGAGGAAAAATATCTGCAAGCTGTTGAGCAAGGTGGAAATACCGGGACCGACGGCATGTATGCTTTCGTGCCACAGCGACAGGTCAAATGCCAGAAACACGCCGGAGAGCATGGCGGTGTAGATGGCTTTTCTGCTTTTGGGCAGCTTTTGCCCAAAGAGGCGCGACAGCAGCCAGAAAATCACCGCCGCTATCGCCAGCCGCCAAAATGCGATGGCGTAAGAGCCGATTTCGACAAACTTGACAATCAAGCTGCCTAATCCGAAAACGACGCAGCCGACGACCAGCAAAGGGGCGGCATGCGAATGATGCGGCTTATTCATAACGTTCTCTATTCTCTTTGTTTTATAGTGGATTAACTTTAAACCAGTACGGCGTTGCCTCGCCTTAGCTCAAAGAGAACGATTCTCTAAGGTGCTGAAGCACCAAGTGAATCGGTTCCGTACTATCTGTACTGTCTGCGGCTTCGTCGCCTTGTCCTGATTTAAATTTAATCCACTATATAAGGCGGATTTGAAATCCGTCGGTTTTATGGGTATTGCTATACAGCCGGTTTGCAGAAAGGTCGTCTGAAAACGTGCAACCTGCTTTTCAGACGACCTTTTTACATCCTTTTCACATCAATCCTGCATCAGCCAATATTGCAGGCCGATTAGGGTTTTGCCGTCTTTGATTTCGTTGTGTGCCAAAGCGGTGCGGGCTTCTTCCTTGCTCATCAGGACGGTTTCGGTGATTTCGTCTTCGTCGTTGCTCAGAGTGCTGCCGAGGCGCACGCCTTCTGCTTGGTAGAAGTACATTTTTTCGTCGCAGAAGCCGATGGCAGTGTAGAAGCTGCTGATGAGTTTGACGCGGTCGGCGGTGTACGGGGTTTCTTCCGCCAGCTCGCGCAGGGCGCATTCGGCGGGGTCTTCGCCTGCATCGAGTTTGCCGGCGGGCAGCTCGAGCGTGGCAGCGTCTGCGGCGTAACGCCATTGGCGCACGAGTACGGCTTTGCCCTCTTCGGTAACCGCCAAAACGCAGGCCGCGCCAGGATGGCGGATGACGATGCGCTGGCTTTCGTTGCCGTTGGGCAGGCGGACTTTGTCGCGGTTGATGGTAACAAATGAGCCTTGGTAAATTGATTCGCTGCTGAGTTTGGTTTCTTTCAAATCCATTTGCGTGTTCTCTTTATTAAATTGTGGTACGGGGTTGTCTGAAAATCGGGAATGGGTTTCAGACGACCTTATTGTGTCAAGAAGGTCGTCTGAAACGAGCGAAGCGGGTTTTGCCAAAACGATTTTGTCGTTTTTAAACCTTGCTGCGTTCGATTTCAATGCCGACTTCTTTGACATCGGGCAGGATGCCGGGCTTGATGATTCTGACGCGTACACTCAACGCGCTGAAATTGTCGAGAATCAGCTTGGCGATGTGTTCCGCCAATGATTCGAGCAAAAGGAAACTTTGTTCGGCAAGGCTTGCCCTGACGGCTTCGCAGACTTCGCCGTAGTGGACGGTATTGCCGATGTGGTCGTCTTGGCCGCTTTGTTCGGGGATGCCGATGTCCAAATCCAAAATCAGGGTTTGGGGGCGTTCGCGTTCCCAGTCGTACACGCCGATTAAGGTGTCCGCCTTCATGCCGCGTAAAAAGATTTTGTCCATTTGCCTGCCTGTTTTTTTGATAAAATGAGCGTCCCATTTTAAGTAAAGCATCTGAAATGTTCAATGTATCCGCCGTTATCGCGGCTTATTTAATCGGTTCGCTGTCGTTTGCCGTCATTGTTTCCAAATATTACGGCATGGACGATCCGCGCACTTACGGCTCGGGCAACCCTGGCGCGACCAATGTTTTGCGCAGCGGCAAGAAAAAAGCGGCGGCGCTGACTTTGCTGGGCGACGCGCTCAAAGGTTTGGTGGCGGTGATTTTGGCACGCTGTCTGCAAGATGCTTTGAATCTGTCGGACATCGCCATAGCCGCAGTTGCCGTAGCTGCACTGGTCGGACATATGTGGCCGCTGTTTTTCGGCTTTAAAGGCGGCAAGGGTGTGGCAACTGCTTTGGGCGTATTGCTGGCGCTTTCTCCCGCAATGGCTTTGGTTTGCGCGGCGATTTGGCTGGTGATGGCGTTCGGCTTTAAAGTGTCCTCGCTCGCCGCACTCGCTGCCACCGTAGCCGCGCCACTCGTCGCCTTTTGGCTGATGCCTTACCCTTCTTGGGCTTGGGCGACCGTCGTCATCGCCGTGCTGGTGTTGTACCGCCATAAAAGCAATATCCAAAACCTGCTTCAAGGCAAAGAAGGCAAAATCGGAGACAAGGCGGACAAACCTTAAACCTGATTTTATTTTTCAGACGACCTGTCCGATTGCGGAATGAACCAAGGTCGTCTGAAAACCTTTCAATCTACGCTGCGGCATGCCCTTAACCTGCCGGCAGGTATCGAAAACCGATTTAATCCATTATAATCAAGCTCTTTTGTTTCACAGCCGAACTTCCATGCCGAAACGCTCGTTCAAAACCGTCCTGACCGCCTTTACTTTGGCCGCGCTGTCTGCCTGCTCGCTGGTCAAGTATCAGCCTGTCGCCACCATCAATAAAATTGATATGAACCAAGGCTATCGTTTTGAAACCAGCCAGTTTCGGCGCGAAGAAGACGACACCTTCATCATCCTGATGCTCTCCGGCGACGGCACGCGCGCGGCGGCGTTGGGCTACGGCGTGTTGGAACAGCTTCAGCAGCAAAAAGTTACCATCGGCGGCAAAAGCAAATCGCTGATGTCCAATGTCGATTTGGTGGTCGGCGTATCCGGCGGCTCCGTCCTCGCCGCCTACTTCGCGCTCAAAGGCGAAGAAACCATCCCCATGTTTTACAAGCGTTTCCTTCACCAAAACTTCCAACGCCAAGTCGTCAAACAAGCCTTCTCCATGACCAACCTGCCCCGCCTTGCCTCGCCCGAATACGGACGCGGCGACCTCTTGCAGGAGCAGTTTGAAAACCACCTTTTCGGTAAAGCCACCTTCCGCGATTTGGAAAAATACGGCAAAGGCCCGTTCGCCATCATTTCCGCCACCGACATGGGCGCGGGCGAACGCCTGAACTTCACGCAAGAATACTTCGACCCCATGTGTCTCGACTTGGGCGGTTTGCGCCTTGCCCGCGCCGTTGCCGCCTCTAGCTCCGTGCCTATGGTGTTCGCTCCGATTACCCTCAACAACAACGGCGGCAACTGCGGCTACATCCTGCCGCCGCAGCTGCAAATGACCGGCCTTGAGTCCCAAAAGCAGCAAAACGCCACTTATCAAGAGTTTAAAAACAGGTTCAACAAATACAGCGACAGCAAAACCCGCCCTTACATCCACCTGATAGACGGCGGGCTGACCGACAACCTCGGCATGCGCAGCCTTTTGGACATGACCGAAATCTATCCCGACAAAGTGTTGGAACAACAAATCCGCAGCCGCAACCTGCGCCACATCGTCGTCATCAGCGTCAACGCCCAAAACCAAATCAGCAGCAATATGGACAAAACCGCAGCCGTACCCGGATTCCGCGACGTCGTTACCGCCATCGTCAACATCCCCATCGACCAATACACCCAAGAATCCCTGCGCCGCTTCCGCGCCTTTGTCGATCAACGTAACGAAGCCAACCAACAAAGCGGCGACGGAATCAGCTTCTCCTTCGTCAGCCTCAACCTCAAAGACCTGCCGCCGTCCGCGTTGCGTGACAAAGTGTTAAACATTCCCACCAGCTTCTACCTCCCGCCCGAAGACGTGGACAACCTGCGAACCGCCGCAGCCGAGCTGATGAAACAGTCCCAAGACTACCAAAAACTGCTGCAAGAATTTGCCGCACACCCCAACCCCGAAACCATCTTCGCCGAGCCGCCGCCACCCGATCCCAAAGACGGCAAAGCAGCCAAAAAACAAAACAAACCCATCGAATAACCATACCACAACCATTTTCAGACGACCCATAAAACCCAAGAGGTCGTCTGAAACACCAAAACGGAACACCCCAATCATGAACGACAAAAACAGCCCCATCGTTACCGACATCAACCGCCCCGTCCTCGTCCCGCCCGGCGGCAATAAAAAAGTCCTCTTGCATTCCTGCTGCGCCCCGTGCAGCGGCGAAGTGATGGAAGCCATGCTCGCCAGCGGCATCGACTACACCATCTACTTCTACAACCCCAACATCCACCCGCTCAAAGAATACATGTTGCGCAAAGAAGAAAACATGCGCTTCGCCGACAAATTCGGCATCCCCTTCATCGACAAAGACGACGACTACGAAAACGACCGCAAAGAATGGTTTGCCAAAGCCAAAGGCATGGAATTCGAACCCGAACGCGGCATCCGCTGCACCATGTGTTTCGACATGCGTTTCGAAAAAGCCGCCCAATACGCCCACGAAAACGGCTTCCCCGTCTTCACCAGCTCGCTGGGCATTTCCCGCTGGAAAAACATGGCGCAAATCAACGACTGCGGCCACCGCGCCGCCGCACCCTACGACGACGTCGTCTATTGGGATTTCAACTGGCGCAAAGGCGGCGGCAGCGCGCGCATGATCGAAATCAGCAAACGCGAACACTTCTACCAACAAGAATACTGCGGCTGCGCCTACTCCCTGCGCGACTCCAACGCCCACCGCAAATCGCAAGGCCGCATCCCCATCAAACTCGGCGTACTGTATTACGGCGACGAATCCACACAATACGAACCCTCGCCTGACGAACAGACAGCCAAAATCGTTGTGGACAAATAATTGATATCGGTTTTATATGAAGAAAAAGGTCGTCTGAAAGATTTTCAGACGACCTTTTCAGCATTTACCCATTCAAAAAAAGTAACACCCGCCCGTCTAACCGTGTTCTAATAATGCTTTACATTTACGCTGAACGAGAGAAAAGCCATGACCGCACCTCAAACGCCCGTTATCCGCTCCCTGCTCGACACCGACCTGTACAAGTTCACCATGCTTCAGGTGATACTGCACCAATTCCCCCAAACCCACAGCCTTTATGAGTTCCGCTGTCGCAACAAAGACATGGTTTACCCGCTTGCCGACATCCAAAGCGACTTGGAACGAGAACTCGACGCGCTCTGCCAACTGCGCTTCACCCACGACGAACTCGACTACCTGCGCAGCCTGCGCTTCATCAAAAGCGACTTTGTCGACTATCTCGAACTCTTCCAGCTTCAACGCCGCTTCGTCAAAGTCAGCCCCGATTTAGAAGGTCGTCTGAATATCCGCATCGAAGGCCCCATGATTCAGGCGATGTTCTTTGAAATCTTCATCCTCGCCATCGTCAACGAACTCTACTTCCGCCGTCTCGAAACCCCCGCCGTCATCGAAGAAGGCGAACGCCGCCTCCAAGCCAAAGCGCAACGCCTCAAAGAAATCTCCGCCGCGCAAAACCCCGACGATCCGCCGTTCCTCATCTCCGACTTCGGCACCCGCCGCCGCTACACCCTCGACTGGCAGGAACACGTCATCCGCACCCTGCTTGAAGCCGCCCCCGACATCGTGCGCGGTACCAGCAACGTTTATCTCGCCAAAAAAATCGGCATCACCCCCATCGGCACAATGGCACACGAGTTCCTCCAAGCCTTCCAAGCCCTTGACGTACGCCTGCGCAATTTCCAAAAAGCCGCCCTCGAAAGTTGGGTACACGAATACCGCGGCGACCTCGGTATCGCACTGACCGACGTGGTCGGCATGGACGCCTTCCTGCGCGACTTCGATCTCTATTTCGCTAAACTTTTCGACGGTCTGCGCCACGACAGCGGCGACCCTTATGTATGGGGCGACAAAGCGCATGCGCACTATAAAAAACTCAAAATCGACAGCCGCACCAAAATGCTGACCTTCTCCGACGGTCTGGACATCGAACGCTCATGGGCGTTGCACCAATATTTCAAAGACCGTTTCAAAACCAGCTTTGGTATCGGCACAAACCTTACCAACGACATGGGTCATACCCCGCTGAACATCGTTTTGAAACTTGTCGAGTGCAACGGTCAGTCCGTCGCCAAACTCTCCGACTCCCCGGGCAAAACGATGACCACCAACAACACCTTCCTCGCCTACCTGCGTCAGGTGTTTGACGTTCCCGAGCCGAAGGCAGAGGAGTGATTAATTGAAAAACGGCAAGAGGTCGTCTGAAAACCTTGATTCAAGGTTTTCAGACGACCTTTTTTATAGTGGATTAACAAAAATCAGGACAAGGCGACGAAGCCGCAGACAGTACAGATAGTACGGAACCGATTCACTTGGTGCTTCAGCACCTTAGAGAATCGTTCTCTTTGAGCTAAGGCGAGGCAACGCCGTACTGCCGTACTGGTTTAAAGTTAATCCACTATATCAGACAAATTGACAACAAAACCATCCATTCCAAGCCGCAATCCGCCCTATCCTGATATAGGGCTGTTGTCGTTTATGCAACCATTTCATTTGAGTCATAATGTTGCATTTAAAATTCATTTCAGATATGTCTATTAAGGAGTAAAATAGCCACCGTTTTATTTTGTTATGTTTTGAAAGTATATTTAAATGTCCGCACCTCAATTCGACGTCGCCGTCATCGGCGCAGGTCCTGCAGGCTCGGTAGCATCCGCCCTGCTTCACAAAAAAGGTTATAAAGTCTGCGTGTTGGAAAAACAGCACTTCCCGCGCTTCGTCATCGGCGAAAGCCTGCTGCCGCACTGCATGGAAATGCTGGAAGAAGCCGGTTTTGCCGACGCCGTACACGCCGAACCCAGCTTTCAGTTTAAAAACGGCGCGACGTTTTCATGGGGCAGCCGTTATACCGAATTTGATTTTACCGATAAATTTTCAGACGGCCCCGGCACGGTTTACCAAGTGCGCCGCGGTATTTTCGACAAAATCCTGATTGACGAAGCCGCCAAACAAGGCGTAGAAGTACGTTTCGGACACGGCGTGACCGCGTTCGACAACAGCGGCGACTTTGCCCGTTTGAGCGTGGAAGCCGACACGGGCGAGAGCTACGAGCTGACCGCGAAATTCGTATTGGACGCCAGCGGCTACGGCCGCGTGCTGCCGCGCCTGCTGGACTTGGAAACACCGTCGCACCTGCCGCCGCGTCAAGCGCATTTCACGCATATCGACGACAACATCACCAACCCGAAATTCGACCGCAGCAAAATCCTGATTACCACCCACCCGCAACACCGCGACGTGTGGATTTGGCTGATTCCCTTCGGCGACAACCGCTGCTCCATCGGCGTAGTCGGCACGCCCGACGTACTCGCGGGCGAATCGGAAACGGTGTTGAAAAAATTTGTCTACGAATGCCCGATGCTGAAAGAAATTCTGGACAAAGCCGTCTGGGAAAACGACTTCCCGTTCCGCTCCATCCAAGGCTATTCCGCCAACGTCAAATCGCTGCACGGCAAACATTTCGCGCTGTTGGGCAATGCCGCCGAGTTCCTCGACCCCGTGTTCTCATCAGGCGTAACCATCGCGCTGCACTCCGCCAAACTCGCCGCCGACCTGTTGGCAAAACAGCTTGAAGGCGGTGCGGTAGACTGGGATGCCGAATTTGCCAAACCGCTGATGATCGGTGTGAACGCGTTCCGCACCTACGTCGACGGCTGGTACGATTTCCGCTTCCAAAACGTCGTGTACGCGCCCAACCGCAGCCCTGAAATCAGCCGCATGATTTCTTCCATTTTGGCAGGCTACGCATGGGATACCGAGAATCCGTTCGTGGCAAAATCCGAACAACGCCTGTCCACACTGGCGGCTTTGGTCGGCGACCTGAAAATCGAATAAAGGGGCAACCGACGCCCTCTCGCAACCGCTTCCGCCCCAGTGCGCCAATCGTTGTCCACTGGGGCAAGCTGTTTTATAGTGGATTAACTTTAAACCAGTAGGCGTTGCCTTGCCGTACTATCTGTACTGTCTGCGGCTTCGTCGCCTTGTCCTGATTTAAATTTAATCCACTATACATTTTCAGACGACCCCTGAAAAGGTCGTCTGAAATACTGTCCGACATCGGTTACAATACTTCCTTACTCCGCACCGACAAAGGAACCCCATGCGATTTCCAAGCCTAGCCCTTGCTGCGCTGACCCTTAGTGCCTGCGCCCTTTCCCCTTCCCTGCCTCATCCGCAAACTCTGCCGACGCTTGAGCAATCGGGTTTGTGGTTCAAGCTTGAGCAGACCGATGCTTCGGGCAATGCCGCCCAAACCAGCCTGCTGGCGGTTGAACAGTTGCCGGAGGGCATACGCTTTGTGCAGACCGACGCACTGGGTGCGCCCGTATCGCGCCAGTTTGTCAGCACAAAAGGCTGGAAAAACGACGGCTTCATCATGCCCAATTCCGCTTCGCGCCGCCTGTTTGCCGCGCTGCTGCCGCTGCTTGCCGCCGACCGCGCCGCCGAGCTGTATCCCGAAGTGGAACAAAAAACATCCGAACACAACACATTCTGCCCTGACGGCAACGGCGCGGTATTCCGTTATAAAGAACAAGATTTATGGTGCGTCGCACAAGATAACGGACGTTTCGTGATTGCCTTCCCCGACAAAACCCGTTGGACCGTCAGCCCGATCAAAGAAGAAGAATAATGAAATCCCCTGTTTACCTCAGCCGCCCCGCCGTAACCAGCGCGCTCGGCAGCGGCCTGCAAACCCATATCGACGCGCTGCTGGCGCCGTCTGAAACTTCGCCGCTGACGTTTTCCGACCAATGGGTCAAAGGCAAAAACTTCGCATTCGGCGCGGTAAGCGAAACGCTGCGCCCGCTGCCCGACAATCTGCCCGCCGCATACCGCAGCCGCAACAACCAACTGCTGTGGCACGCGTTGGAACAGATTGAAGACGACATCCATGCCGCCGTCCGCCGTTACGGCGCAGCGCGGACCGCCGTCATCATGGGTACATCCACCAGCGGCGCAGATGAAAATATGCCCTTGTTCCAACACGTTGCCGACGGCGGCAGCTGGACGGACAAACCATTCAACCAGCTTCAACACGAAATGGCATCGCCTTCGGAATTTGTTGCACACGTTTACGGCATTCACGGTCTGTGTTACGCCGTTTCCACCGCCTGCACATCGGGCGCGCGCGCCTTAATCAGCGCGGCTCGGCTGTTGCGTGCGGGTTTGTGCGACGCGGTCATTTGTGGCGGTGTCGATACCCTCTCGCCGTTGACCATCAACGGTTTCGCTTCGCTGGAAGTGCTTTCAGACGACCTCGCCAACCCGTTTTCCGCTAACCGCAACGGTATCAATATTGGCGAAGCCGCCTCAGCCTTCGTCATGACCCGCGATGCCGATTTCGGCGGCACGATGCAGCTGTTGGGCTACGGCGCAAGCAGCGACGCTTATCATATGTCCTCGCCCCGCCCCGACGGTTTGGGAGCGGCGCAGTCTTTTCAGGCAGCGCTGAACAATGCCGGTTTGCAGCCGCAAGACATCGGTTGGATCAACCTGCACGGCACCGGCACGAAACACAACGACAGCATGGAAAGCCGCGCCGTCGCCGACGTGTTCGGCAGCCAAACCTTCTGCACTTCGACCAAGCCGCAAACCGGACACACGCTCGGCGCCGCCGGTGCCATCGAAGCCGCATTCGCTTGGGGCATCGCCGACCGCGGCTGCAACCCTGAAGGCAAACTGCCACCGCAACAGTGGGACGGTATCCCCGATCCCGAACTGCCCGCCATTGCCCTGACCGACGGCAACAGCGTATGGTCGTCTGAAAAACGCATCGTCGCTAGCTCGTCTTTCGCCTTCGGCGGCAGCAATGCAGTATTGATTATCGGGGAATCAGCCGAATAAATCGCTTCCGGCTCTGCCTCAACGATAAAAAGGTCGTCTGAAAACAGTTTTCAGACGACCTTTTTCATTACCGCAAACAAACCCGCTCAAATATGATGCGGCTTGATATTTACCTTAATTGGCTGCGTTGACGCACAAAGAATCAATCTTGCCCGCGCGCGGGAAGCGGATGGTGTAGCGTCCTTTTTGGTCGATTTCGGCAAAGCTGAAGCGGTCTTCAGGCGTATCGCCGTCCGCGCCCACTTCCAAAGCAACGCGTTTGCCTTTCGGGTCTTTCACGACCACATTAGGGCTGACGGGCGCGAATGAAAGCATCAAACCATTGCCTTCCGTCACCTTAAAGCTGTACACCTCGCCGCGTTTGACCTTCAGCGGTTGGTCGATACAGCCCGTTTCATTGAGGGGCAAACTTTTTTCCGCATAGGCAAAGGCAGTGCTGCCCAAGCCCAAAGCAAGCATCAGGGAAAAACTCAGAGATTTCATACGGTTTCCTTTGAGATTTAAATATTCAAACGAAGCGGGATTATAGCACTGATTATTTGGCATCCGCGCTAGGCGAGACGAAAAATAATCCAATCAACATAAAAATCAACCATCCCTCCGTTCCAACACCTTCCTAGCCGCTTCCACGCCCCAATATAAAGCTTCTTCGAATACCGAATAGCCGCTCAAATCGCTGTGGGCAAACAGCAAGCCTGACGCCCGGTTTCTGATTTTTAACAAAGATTCTTCGTTCAGATACCCGACTTTCGGTACACTCATGCCGTGTCCGCGAACTGTAACATCAACGTGGGAAACGTGTTGCCAGAAGCCTTCTCCGTAGGCGGCGATCAAGTCTTTGGCTGCCAAGTGGCGTAGTGCTTCATCGGAGGCGTCGAGCAGTTGGCGGCGGACGGCTTGCGGGGTGTCGTGGTTGAGTGCGGCGTAGGCGGTGAAGATGGTGCGTTCGGGGCGGGCGACGCGGATGAATTGGTTGGTGGCAACGACGTAGCCGAGTCCTTGAGTGCCGTAGATGACGTTATCCCATGCGGTTTCGCTGTTGTTTTTTTCTTTCGGAAAGCTGTGCAGCTCGAAATTGGCGACCAACCACGGGGCGTATTCGGGAATGTTCAAACTGTATTGCGCGGGATTTTCGACAATGCGGGCGGCGACCATCAGCGGCATGGCGGAAATAACGTGTTGCGCGGTCAGGGCGACGGTTTCGCCGCTTGAATTGTCGCGCAGCCAAACTTCGATACGGTCGTCTGAAAGGGGCTTGATTTTGACGGCGGATGCGTTGACGGAAGCGGGTTTGTCGAGGCGGATGCGGTTTTCAGACGACCATTGCCAACCTTCCTGCAAACCGGCATGGCGGCGCAGGTTTTCAGAAAGGTGCGCCAGACCTTCGGGCCAGGTCAGGACGGTTTCCGCGCTGTTGCGGGCGGCGAAGTAATGCAGTCCGGCAAAAGCGGATACTTGTGCTATGCCCTGCCCGTAATCGTCGCGACAGCAGTAATCGAGATACCACAAGAGTTCGGGCGAGGTGTAGCCCTCTTGCGCAAGCCATTGTTTGAACGTCAGGCTATCAAGTTTGCGCCACGTTTCGTCTGCCGAAGACAGAGCTATCGGAATGGCAAAAATCTTTTTGCCGTCGCTGCCGTAAGCCTTTTTCAGACGACCGATTAAACCAAAAAAGCGTTTGGAATCCGCATCTTCTTTCGGCAACAGGTGTTCCTGCCATTTATCCTGATAAAAAAGGCGCGACTCGGGCGCGTAAACCAAATCGGTTTCCCTGAAACTGCCGTCCGATTGCAAGATACCAAAATCCGCCAGCATCTCGCGCACATACGCGCTCTCTTTCGACGGCAAGGCAAGATAATGCGCGCCGCTCGGCGCTTGCAGGCCGTCTGAAGCGGCGTAGGCGGCATTGTTGCCGTTGCGCTCGAACCCTTCCGCCAGCAATACATCGCGATGACCGTGTTTCGCCAAATACCACAACGCCCCCAAACCCGCCGCGCCGCCGCCGAGTATCAACGTATTGCATTCGTAACGGCGGGTCGGCGGGCTGAGCAATTTCCCGTCGCGCAACAAATGCCCCAACGGCAGCCCGACGCGGTTGACGGAAACCGGCGGTTTGCAGTTGAGGCGGTTGTAGGTCAGCCAAGAGAAAGAGGACGCGGCGGCAAGCGCGGCGGTGTAACTGAGAAATTGACGGCGTGTCGGCATGGAGTTGAATGTCGGTTTATGGTTCTGACAGGTCGTCTGAAAACATCAAGACGGTTTCAGACGACCTTTTGATGAAATGTTTCCATCAATTTTGTTTGACTGCGGATGCTTGTTGGAAACGTTTTTTATTAAGCAGGGTGTCGATGAAAAAATCAATTCGTTCCCCATCAAAAAACACAGCCCCTTTGATGTTTTTACATACCGGATCCCGCGAAACATACGAAAATCCATTATCCTCTTCTGAAACGTCTGATTCTTGAATGATGCCACTGATATTTTTGAGACATTGTCTATATACCGCTTCTCGTTTGGCATTGTCTTTCATCCACTCGCTGTACTGTTTTTGCTTTTTCTCCTGCAATACTAACCTGTAAAACATCCCAATTCTTGGAAACTCTTCTTCATATTTGGCCTCTGAAATCGAGAGCTCTTCTACAGTCTGATCCTGAAATTTTTTAAAGAGCACACGGATATGTATCTGGCACGATACGCCTTTTACCCAGTTTATTGATGCCTTACCACCACTACAATGCTCTGCTTCTTCCGCAATCAATTCATCGATACTTTTTTTCTGCAACTCTTCCTCTAGAGACTTGGTTTTGTCAGCAAGTACCTGTCCCAATGCGATGTCAATTAATACCGGCTCCCTCTCTTCCGTACCCAATGCATCAGTTACCATGCGCGAATGGTCTTCTTTCATGATACTTTCGAAGTCTTGCCAAGGTATTTGGGCATATTTCTGCGCCAAAATTTCTTTGATTTTTGCAACTTCAGGTGATTTTTCCAGCCGCTCCCATTCTGGCCGTTCCCCCTCTTTCTTTTTCAAATTTTGTTTGATCTGTTTTATCAGAACTTCTCTGTCAACAGCCTTGCTTAAATTTATAGGCAGCTCCAACTGCTCCATGACCCGATTCGCAATGGCGCATTCTGGAGCAAACACATAATAGTAGGAAGAGTCTTCGTATTCGGATTCGTCAACTTGGGTTACTGCAACTTTATCCTTAAGTTGTTTAAAGCATCTTCTGTATTCAGCCTCGAGTTTGCCATGGTCCAACATTAATGTCTTCTCAATGTTCTTCCAATCTGCCTCTGTGGCGGCGCGGTAGGCGGCTGTCAAGATGGGCGTAGGAATGTGCCTGCCGTCGCTATATCCTAATTCTATATGCACAAGTTCAAATAATGTCTTTTCTGAGAATTTCTCTTTTAAAACATAATAATAAGCGTTACACAAAGGAATATGATCCCAAGCTTCCTTCTGGCAGCTTTGCGGGATTTCTTTGGTCAGTGTTTCGATATTTTTTGTTTTCAATTCATTCAAAAGCGGCGCCGCCTTATCAGCAAAGATGCGGTCTATGGCTTCTCTTTTAGCCTGTTCTTCCAACGAACTGTCGGCAGTTATGGAGTGGACGGATTCTTGATGTAAAGCCTTGGAATAGAATGTGTTCCAATCTTCATCGGCATATTTCTTTTCCCATTCGGTTTTGAATTGCATGGCTTGCTTTTCAATTTTTTGATTAAGCGCTTCTTTTTCCGCATTTTCTTTCTGCCATTCATGAAGCGGTTCTGCGGAGTCAACAGCCGTCCATGCGGAGAAACAGGGTAATAACTCAGTGTTGTCAGGGTTCAACATCAAAAGATCGTCGGGATACGCCGCAATCATTTGTCGTCCATCGGCGTTTTCTATATCAACGCCCGCCTTCTTAAACACGTCGTCTTTCAAACATTGTTCTTTTTTAGCTTTGGCTTCGTCGAGATGCTGGAAATAATACACGCGGTCTTTGACGGGAGGCGTGATGGGGGCCGAATTTGGCTGACTGATACACGCGCCTAACGAGAGGGCGGATAAAGCGAGGATGGCAGAAGTGCGTAAGTGCATTGTTAGTTCCTTGGTCAGGATATTTTTAAAATTTAAAAATGGGGTCGTCTGAAAACGTAAAGACGGTTTCAGACGACCTTTTGATGAAATGTTTCCATCAATTTTGTTTGACTGCGGATGCTTGTTTGAAACGTTTTTTATTAAGCAGCGTTTCAGTAAAGTAGTCGAAACGTGACTCTTCAACTGGAAGACCAGAGCTAAACGCTAGACATCCCGGCGCCCGCCTAGCATACGAAGAAGCACTATCCTCTTCTGAAATATATGATTTTTCGATGATTCCACTGATATTTTTGATACATTGCCTATATGCCGCTTCTCGCTTGGTATTATCATTGCTCAGTTCAAGGTATTGTTTTCTCTCTTTTTCATGCAATGCCAAAGAGTAGGCTGTATAAACCCGTGAAAGCCCCTCTTCATCTTTATTTTCATATTTATCTTTTGAAGCGGAAAGCTCTTCTAACGTCTGATTCTGAAATTTTTTTGAGAGAGCGCGGGAATATGCATCACATTGACTATCTGCTAACCAATCTATTTTTCTTTCATCGCGACAGCTGGCAGGTATTTCGGCAATCAGTTGATCGATGCTTTTTTTCGCCAATTCATCCACGAGAGGCTGGATTTTGTCAGTAAACACCTGGTTCAATGCTATGACCATTATCTGATGCTGCTTTTGTTTCTGCTTCTGTTCCTCTTTCGTACCCGAGAAAATGTCTGCTATAGTCGTCGGATAGTCTTTTTCTACGGTACTTATGAAATTTTGCCAAGTGAAATTTTGCCAAGGTGTTTGGGCGTATTTCTGAGCCAAGATTGTTTTGGTTTGTGCGACCTCAGGCGTTTTTTCCAACTGCTCGTATTCTTTTTCGTGGTTTGCTTCCGTTTCCCAGATGTGTTTGCCTAACTTCATCCATACTTCTCTGTCAACAACCTTACTTAAATTGGATGGCAGCTCCAACCTTTCCATGACTTGATTCGTAATGACGCATTCTGGATAAAGTTCTGAATAAAAGGAAAAGGTGTAATCTCCGGTTTTATCCATCTGGAACGGTGTTGCTGATATTTTACCGCCGATTTTTTTAGTACATTGCATATATTCGGTATTGAGTTTGCGATAGTCCAGCATTAATGCTTTATCCATTCTTTTTGAATTTCCCTCCACCGCAGAACGGTAGGCAGCTGACAAAACGGGAGCAGACAAATGCTTGGCACCTTTATATTGTTTTTCCATACCCGCCAATTCGGATAATGTTTTTTCTGAGAATTTATCCTTTAAAACATGATAATAGGCTTTACACGAAGGAATAAGGTCCCAAGCTCCCTTACGACAGCTTTGTGGAATTTCTTGGGCCAATGTTTCAATGTTTTTTGTTTTCAATTCATTCAAGAACGGCTCTGCCTTATCGACAAAAATGCGGTCGATGGCTTCTCTTTTGGCCCGATCTTCCAATCGGTTTTTTCTATTCCGCGCTTGAACAGATTCTTTACGCAAAGCCTCGGGATAGAATGTGTTCCAATCTTCATTGGCGTATTTCTTTTCCCATTCGGCTTTGAACTGGCTGACCTGCTTTTCAAATTTTTGATTAGTCGCTTCTTTTTTCGCATTTTCCTCCTGCCATTTGCGCAACGGTTCTGCAGCATTGTTTGCCGTCCATGCGGCGAAACAGGGGGATAATTCGGTGTTGCCGGGATTGAGCATCAAAATATCGTCGGGATACTCCGCAATCATTTGTCGTTCATCGGCGTTTTCCATATCAACGCCCACCTTTTTAAACACGCCGTCTTTCAAACATTGTTCGTTTTTAGCTTTGGCTTCGTCGAGATGCTCGAAATAATAGATGTAGTCTTTGACGAATGGGTTGATGGGTGTTGATGATGAAGAACTGGTGGGTGCCGAACTTGGGTTGCTGATACACGCGCCTAAAGAGAGCACGGATAAAAAGAGGATGATGGAAGTGCGTAAGTGCATTTTGGTTCCTTGATGTTCTTAGTGAGGATATTTTTGGGATTTTAAAATGAGGTCGTCTGAAAACAGATTGAGCCTGTTGAACTGCCCCCCAAATCTTGGACACTCATAAAAGCCTATTCAGGCGCTCTGTGCAAGCTGGGTTCTGTATGCGACAGGACTCAGCTTTTTCAATTTCAAACTGCAACGCTCCCGGTTGTAGTAATCCATATAGTCATCTATCTGCTTCATCAATTCATCTACCGTCAATTCACCTGCGTTATAGAAACACTCCGTCTTCAACACCGCAAAGAAGCTTTCCATCGGCGCATTGTCCCAACAGTTCGCCTTTCGCGACATGCTTTGAACCATGGAATGCTCCGCAAGCAATTCCCTATACCCCGCCGTACGGTACAGCACGCCTTGGTCCGAATGCAGCATCGTTCCTTTAGCAGTCAGACGGGGGGCGGCTTTTTCGAGCATTTCCTTCACCATTTCACTGTCGGCTCTGCGGCTCATGGCGTAGGCGACGATTTCCCGGTTGAACAGGTCCAATATCGGCGAGAGGTACAGTTTGCCGTCCTTCCCTTTGAGTTCGGTAACGTCGGTCAGCCATTTTTCGTTGGGCTTTCGGGCTTTGAACCGGCGTTTGAGGAGGTTTTCCGATATCTCGCCCATGGCGGGATGGCGGTAGGCTTTTTTCGCCCGTATGAGGGCTTTCAGTTCCAACTGCTTCATCAACCGCGCTGCTTTTTTGCGGTTCCAACCCAATGCTGCGGCAATGCGCCTTTGTCCGTAGCGTCCTTTATGCCGCCGGTAGGTTTCGATAAGGAGGGCTTTGTCGGCTTCATCGGGGTCGGGTCGGTCTTGGTGGTGGTAGTAAAAGCTGCTTTTGGGCAGGTTTGCGATATGCAGCAGGTATTTGAGCGGGTGTTGCGCCCTCAGTGCTTGGACGGTTTGGCTTTGTCCTTTTCGGTCCGCTTTTGGCTGAGGGCTTTTAACTCCTTTAGGTAGGCGGCCTCTGCGCGCATATAGCACAACTCTTCGATAAGCTCTGCCTGTGTTTTTTCATGGTCGGGTTTGTCGGCGATGAAGGGGTTTTTGCGGTGTTCGGTCATGGTTTTGGATTGGGGATGTTCGAGTGCGCCGATACCGCCTTCCTGATGGGCGCGTATCCATCGTCTCAGGTGGGTTCGGGAAATGCCGTAGTGGTCTGCGGTACGCTGTTGGCTGCGTATATGCAGGTAGTGGAGTACGGCTTGGTATTTGAAGTGTAATGTATATTTGCTCATAAAAAAACTGCACCTTGTGAGTTGGAGGGGATGTCCAACTTTTGGGGTGCAGTTCATGTTTCAGACGACCTTTACAGGTTTTATTGTTCTATTGGCGGCTGCGTATCGTCCAGTATTCCTTCGCCACGTTGCGCAACTGTCCAAACGGCCCGTTCCGCCGCCAATTCCCTGCACAATACTTCCTTCACTTTTTCCAACTTCATGCCGCCGCAGATAAATGCGTCTATGGCGGCGAAGCGGTGTTCCGGCCAAGTGTGGATGCTGATGTGGGATTCGGCGAGCAATAAGATGCCGGTAATGCCGCCTGCACCGCCAAAGGTGTGGAAACGTTCGGCGAGAACGGTGGCTTCTGCGGCTTGGGCAGCGGCTTTAAGGGCGGTTTTCAGACGACCTTCGTCTTTCAAGACAGCTTCATCACAGCCATATAAATCTAAAAGACCGTGGTTGCCGGGGATATGGGTCATTTATGACCTCCGGAGAAACCTCCGCCGCCGTAGTAGCCGCCGGAGTGCATACGCGAGCCGTCGGAATCGGAAGAGCCGTAGCTGATGATCATGGAGATGATGATGATGATGGTGCTGAAAATGATGTAAGTGGCTCTCGACATGATTAATCCTCGTCCTCGTCTTCTTTGCCCATGCTCCACAATAACCATGTTCCTATAAAGATGACGGCAAGTGTGGCAGAATTGCCGTCGGCCAGCAGCGCAGGAAGGTTGACGACAACCAAGATGGCGGTCATGACAAGCCTCAATTGGTTGTCGACGCCGTCCGCGCTCATTTTCGCCGTGTATCTAGGCGCTTCAGCCTGCAAACCGAAGGCACTGGCAACTTTGCCGTAGGTCGTGAGCGTGCTTTTACTCCATGCCAACTCGTGTTCGGTCAGCTCGGCACACAGTTTGCTGTTGCTGCCGACTTGGTAGTCGGTGTAATACGCCAAATCACCCGAACGGATATGCCAATAAAACGCGCCGGCAGCGACTTCGACTTTGCCGCCGTAGGAATAAAGTTCATCACAACCTTGCGGTTTGCGGGCGCTGTTTAAACGTGGCCAGTTATTTTGAGTTTCGGATTGGCTCCACTCGCCGTCGGACGATTCGACCAACCACGCAAAGCCTTTCTGCGGATTGTAAAGCAGGTATTCGACCCACCAACCGACCGGCGTCAGTATCCGCCGTTTGCCTTCAAACATATATTCATAAGTCGCATCGGGATCCAGCTCGGAATACCTGACCGCACCCATCACAAAATAATCATTGTTATTCAGACGACCCTGCGTGCCGATAGGCAGGGTAAACAGTTTACTCTGCGACAGACGCATGGCGTTGGCAGTAATCACCCGCGCTTTTTCCTTGCCGACTTCCAATTCGCTGCCGCAGCTCGGGCAAATCAGAAAATCGGTGACACCGCTCAACCAATGGACGGACGACCCGCAATTCGGACAATTTTCCGAATGATAGCTGCCTTTCAGACGACCTGCTGTTTCACGGATTTGGTCATCGGTACGGGTATTTTGCAGCTTCAGTTCATTTAGACCGACCATACTGCCGTAATAGATTTCGGGAGGATCCTCGCCGTAATCTATCGTCAGGAAAAGACCGGCGTGTCGCCAGTCTATGACTTTACTTGTCGTATCCTCAGTCAGCTTAAACGGCAATTCGCCCTGCGCCGCCGATTTTCTGAGGCTGATTTCACGTTTATCCGACGGAACAAAGTTTTTATTTTGAAAATTGAAATTGCAACCGCCCGGCACGACGTCGTGAAACTCCGGCACCACTTCAGTCGTCTCGACCAAGCGCGTCATGGAATACAAGTCGCCGGATTCAGACAGCCAGCCGGTTTGCCCGTCGTCAAACAGCGCGTACCACTCGTTCCACACGCCGTCGTCGTATTGCACCTGAAGCCGTCCGACCAAGGTAAATGGGCGGGTAACGTATGTCCCTGTCGTGCCGATTTGAAGCGGGCTGAAATCTTCCAACAAAGCGGAATCGCGTCCGGAATCGACGATACTGTCATCCTGCCGCACCAGCATGCTGTTGCAGTAGCCGCACACCAGCGTAACGGCTGTCGCGGAATGCGCCTCAACAGGCGCGCCGCAGCTCGGGCAGTCGGTTTTGAAGAATGGGGTGTTTGACATGAATTTTCTTTTTCGGAATTTCAGACGACCTGGGACAAACCGATACAGGCTTCAGCCGATGCTTAAAAAATACTGGCAAATAAATATCTTGCCGCATTTTCCAAAACGCAAACAGCGTCCGCACTATCCGTATGCCGATGCAGACTGCAGCAAACAAGCAGTCGGCAGCAATATGATTGTATAGTAAAACAAAACGGCTTGGGTACGGAATCAGGCAAGCACAGCCGCATCCTACCGAATTTAACCCATCTATACGACAAAGGTCGTCTGAAAACCTACCTCCATTCTATCTATGTCCCACTATTTTAGGAATTTACGCCATAACTTGATTCGCTTCCTTTATCCTAAAACTTCAGAAATAGTCAAATTGATATTGTTATTTATTACAAATGCTGTATTATTCTCGGAAAATATAACAAATAAAATAATAACATCTTAAATCCCTAAATATCTCCTTTATCCGTCATTCAGACGACCTCATTCCACAGATTTTCGATTTTCAATCCTTTAAGCCATTTATAGGGCTTGTTCGTTAAATTTTGCGCGTTTTAAATTTGGAGAATCGATGTGAATTTCGACTATATAGCCCACATCAGAAAATCGGACCAAAAACCACAACCTTTGCAGACTCACCTGACCGAAGCCGCCGCTATCGCAAAATTATTGGCGACTAAGTTAAATTTAGAACAAGCAGGCGAACTGCTTGGGTTGATGCACGATTTTGGCAAATATTCCCAAAAATTCCAAAACTACATTCGCAGGGTTAATAATATTGGGTTCAATTTTGATCAAGATGACGAAGATAGTTTTAAAGGAGGAGACCATTCCACCGCCGGAGCACAATGGGTTTATCGCAAATTGAGGAAGTTTGGCGCAGCACAGGGTATCGGCGAATTGTTCGGACAAATGCTGGGTTTGTGCATTGCATCACACCACGGCGAAGGCTTGATTGACTGTTTGGATGGAGAAGGTAATCAGAAATGGATTGAGCGGTTTAATAAAACTGATGAACTGACACATTTGGTGGAATGCGAACGAAATGCTGATGAAGTCGTTCAGCAAAAAGCATATGAATTGGCAGGAGAAAACCTGATTCGCAGCCTGCTCAAAGCAGTGAAACCGATTCTTTCCGATCCAGCAAGCAACGACAAAATCAAAGAATTTTACCTCGGCTGCCTGACCCGTTTCCTGTTTAGCTGCCTGATTGATGCTGACCGTATCAACAGTTCGGATTTTGAACGGGAAGCGCAAAAAGAAGTCCGCCGCTTGGCGGAAAAACCAGATTGGCAATCAGCAATTGATAAATTGGAAGCCAAATTAGCAGGTTTTGAAAATCGTCCTGCCGAAGAAATCAAACCTATTGACGAAATCCGCCGCAAAATTTCAGACGACTGTCTAAAAAGAGCATCAGATTCTCAAGGCATTTATACACTCACAGTACCGACCGGTGGCGGCAAAACATTGGCCAGTCTGCGCTACGCTCTGCATCATGCGCAAAAGCACAATCTTGACCGCATCATCTACATCATTCCCTATACTTCCATCATTGATCAAAACGCGGAAGAAGTCCGTAAAATTTATTGTTTAGATTTGAAAGAAGATGACAATGGTGAATTTCATTCATGTAGAGAATGTTCAGAATGTGAGAAGTGGGTGCTCGAACACCACTCCAATTTAGAACCCGAAAAGCAAAGCTGGCAGGACAAACTGCTGTCCGAAAACTGGGATAAGCCCATTGTATTTACCACGATGGTGCAGTTTTTGGATGCTTGGTTCGGCGGCGGTACGCGCGGCGCGCGGCATATCCACCCGATGACCAATGCGGTGCTGATTTTTGATGAAATCCAAACCCTGCCCGTGAAATGCGTACATTTGTTTTGCAATGTGCTGAACTGGTTGACGGCATTTGGCAAAAGCACGGCGGTTTTGTGTACGGCGACGCAGCCTTTGCTCGGTGAATCGGGTTTGCAGAATTTCCCTGAAGGCAAAAGGGAAAGCATTGCCGCGCGCGGTTTGTTAAAGCAGCCTGCACATGCCGAAATCATGGGAACTGATGAGCAAAGAGAAGAGCTTTATAAAAAGTTATCGCGCGTAGAAATCCGATTCAACGAAAAATCAGGCGGTTGGAATGTGGATGAAGCGGGCGCGTTTTTGCTGGAACAGTTTCAGACGACCCCAAGCTGCCTATTTATCGTCAATACCAAAAAATGGGCGCAGGAGCTTTATCAATATTGCCAAAGGCAAAATATGCCGTCCGAATCCTTATTCCATCTCAGCACCAACCAATGCGCGGCGCACCGCAAAGCGATTTTTGACACCATCAAAGCTCGTCTGAAAAACAAAGAACCCGTTATCTGCATCAGCACCCAGTTGATTGAAGCAGGCGTGGATATTTCAATGGCTTGCGTGATTCGTGCCTTAAGCGGATTGGACAGCATTGCCCAAGCGGCAGGGCGTTGCAACCGGCATGGCGAGAAAAAAGGCAAAGGGCTGGTGTGGGTGTTGAATTTGCAGGAGCAGGATTTTACGCGGATATTGCCCGATATTCAGGCAGGCAAAACCCATGCCGAACGCGTGTTTCGCGATTTTGCCGGGCAGGATATTTTGCAGCCAGAAGCGATGAAGCGATATTTTGAATATTATTTTTACCAGCGCAGTGATGAAATGTTGTATTCCGTCAAAAACAGCGAAACAGGTTCACTGCTGGATTGGCTGAGCGATAATAAAAACAATCCTGGCGGTAATATAAATATAAATAACCGCAGAACTGGAAAAATCCAACTGCTGATGCAATCCTTCAAAAGCGCAGGGCGTGCTTTCCAAGCCATAGACGCGCCGACACACGCCGTGATTGTGCCGTATGGTGAAGGTGCGGAGCTCATTGCCAAACTTTGCGGCGAATGGGATCCAAAAGAAATGTATGACGCAAAGAAAAAAGCCCAGCGTTACAGCGTGAACGTCTTCCCCAACGTTTGGGATAAATTACAAAAAGAAAACGCCCTGTATGAAACCATTGAAGGCTCGGGTATTTATTATCTGAATGAACGCTATTACAACGATGAATTCGGCTTGTCTTTAGATGAAACAAGCGAAATGACTTTTTACGATTTATAGGAGCAATATGGACAGCAAAATCAGTTTCCGCGTATGGGGGCGGCAAGCCTTGTTTACCGACCCTGTTACCAAAATTGGCGGCGAAAAATTCAGCTACCAAGTGCCGACATACGAAGCCATTAAAGGTATCGTCAAAAGTATCTATTGGAAACCCACCTTGATTTGGCATATCGACCGCATTCGTGTGATGAAACCCATCCGCACCCAAAGCAAATCCACCAAACCCCTGGACTGGAACGGCGGCAATACCTTGGCGATTTACACCTTTTTGCAGGATGTGGAATATCAAGTGGAAGCCCATTTTGAATGGAATGAGCATTGGGAAGAATTGGCAGGTGACCGCAATTTCGGCAAACATATCGCCATTGCCAGAAGAATGTTGGAACGCGGCGGACGGCAGGATATTTTTCTCGGCACGCGCGATTGCCAAGGCTATGTCGAGCCTTGTGAATTTGGCGAAGGTGAAGGCTTTTACGATGGATACGGCAATTTGGATTTTGGCCTGATGTTCCACAGCTTCGGCTATCCCGAAGAAACAGGAAAGCCCGAATTGCTCAGCCGCTTTTGGATGGCGAATATGCAAAACGGCGTGATTGAATTCCCCAGTGTAAACGAAAGTGCAGGCTGCCTGAAAACCCGATTTATCCGCAAAATGCAGCCTGAAAAACCGTTCAAGCGCGGCGAAAACATCAAGCCTGTGGAAGATGAAGCCAAGGAGCTGGAATTATGAGCTGGATGCAGAAACTTTATCGGACGTATGAAAGCATTTTGGAACAGGGTGTTACCGATGATGCCGAGCCACTGACGCCGGTTGGGCATACCATCCAAAACGCGCATATCGTTATCGTGATTGACGGACAGGGCAATTTTCAGACGGCACGCGTTATGCCGCCGAAAACGGCGATTCTGCTGCCTGCCACCGAGTCGTCTGAAAACCGAACCAGCGGCGAAGCCCCGCATCCGCTTGCTGACAAAATCCAATATGTCGCCAAAGATTACGCCGATTACGGTGGCGAAAAGAAAGCCTATTTTGAAGGCTACCTGAAACAACTCAAAGCATGGTGCGAATCGCCTTTTGCCCATCCTAAAGTGCAGGCTGTGTTGCACTATGTTGCCAAAGGACGGGTGGTTGCCGATTTGGTGGAAGCAGGCATATTTCCGCTTGATTCGTACGGCAAAGTGTTGAACAAATGGGAAACAGAAGGCGATGCGCCGCCGATTTTCTCCGTGCTGCCTAAAACCAAGGGCGAAATCGAATTCGGCTCGGCATTGGTGTGCTGGCAGGTGGAAATTGCAGGCGACGTACACAGCCAAACATGGACGGACAAAACCATACAGCGATCTTGGGCGGATTACGCCGCTTCGGAAAAAGCCGAAAAAGGTTTTTGCTTGGTGCAGGGCGAAGAAACTGTCATTTCCACCATGCATCCCGCCAAGCTGCGCCACACGGGCGATAAAGCCAAACTGATTTCTTCCAACGATACGGCGGGTTACACCTTTCGCGGGCGTTTTGCCACCGCCGAAGAAGCCGCCAGCGTATCGGCAGACGTATCCGCCAAGGCACACAGCGCGCTGCGTTGGCTGATTTCCCGCCAAGGCATCCGAAACGGCGACCAAGTTACCGTCGCCTGGGCAATCAGCGGCAAACCTATTCCGTCGCCGATGAAAGACATTTCCGCCGAACTGAATTGGGCGGATATGGAAAACTGGGACATCAGTGCGGTTGAAAATCCCGATGAAGCCACCGCGCAAAGGCTACCTGAAAATTCGGAAGCATCCCCCGATTGGTCGGTAAATATCGGGCGTGCTGCTGCGCAAATCATCAAAAAGAAACTGCACGGCTATCAGGCAGAATTGAAAGAGCACGAACAAATCTCCCTGATTATGCTCGATTCTGCCACACCAGGGCGCATGGCACTGACCTATTACCAAGAATTTCTGCCTGCCGATTATTTCGCCAATTTAGACGCGTGGATTGACGATTTTTCCTGGTATCAGCGTTACAGCGTTGAAGTTTCAAATGGCAAGAAAACCAACAAACGTACCCAATGGCGCTTCGTCCCGCCATCGCCTTACAGCATTGCCGAAGCCGTGTACGGCAAATCCCTGTCCGATACGCTCAAAAAACAACTTTATGCCCGCCTTCTGCCTGTTATCGCAGGCGGAACATCCGTGCCGATTCCCGAAGATTTGGTGCGTCAAAGTTTTCAGGCAGCCTGTAACCCGAATGGCTGCGAAAACTGGGAATGGCAAAGAAACATCGGCGTCGCCTGTGCTCTATACAAAGGCTGGCGCGCCCGTCATCACGATTTATCACAACGGAGAACTTACCCTATGAGCTTGGATACCCAAAATCGCTCGCGCGATTATATATTTGGTAGATTACTGGCAGTTGCCGAACACTTAGAACGCACCGCGTTGAGAATAGCCAACGAAACCCGTGCAACCAACGCAGAAAACTACATGCAGCGTTTTGTTATGCGTCCGTTTCATACCTGGGAGCAGCTTGAAACCAATCTGAAACCGTATAAAGACCGATTGCGTAAAGACTACCCAGTTAGGATTTCGGAAAAATTTGTTTTAACCAGCCCGATAGGCTTTTTGAACAATCGAGAAAACGAAATTAATCAGCTTATATGCGTGCTGGATGATTTGAAACAGGAAGGATGCGATTTAGACAAACCTTTGGAACCGGAGTTCCTATTGGGATACCACAGCCAAAAAATGGCGTATCGCAACAAATCCAACCAACCCGAGCAAGAAGTAACCGAAACCCACGAATAACCTATTTAAAGGAAAACTAAAATGAGCTTAACCAAAAAAATCGACTTCGCCTTAATCCTGAAAGTAACCAACGCCAACCCAAACGGCGACCCCTTAAACGGCAACCGCCCACGTGCTGATTTCCAAGGTTTTGGCGAAATGACCGACGTATGCCTGAAACGTAAAATCCGCGACCGCCTGCAAGACAGTGGCGAGAGCATTTTTGTGCAATCGGACGAAAAGAAAACCGACGGCATGACCAGCCTGGCCAACCGCGCCAAAGACAAAGATGTCGGCTTGGGTGCGGATGCCTTTAACGCCAAAAAAGCCAACAAAGACGATACCGCCAAAAAGGCCTGTGAAAAATGGCTGGATGTACGCAGTTTCGGGCAGGTCTTCGCATTCAGCGGCGACGGCAGCAGCGGCATTTCCATTGCTGTGCGTGGGCCCGTTACCATTCAATCCGCATTCAGCGTTGAGCCGATTAACATCACCAGTACCCAAATCACCAAAAGCGTCAGCGGCGAAGGCGACGGTACGAAAAAATCTTCCGACACCATGGGCATGAAACACCGCGTCGATCAGGGCGTGTACGTTGCCTTCGGCGCGATGTCGCCGCAGCTTGCCGAGCGCACCGGCTTTTCAGACGACGATGCCGAAAAAATCAAAGCCGTACTCACCAAACTCTTTGAAGGAGACGCATCTTCCGCCCGCCCCGAGGGCAGCATGCAGGTGCTGAAACTTATCTGGTGGGAACACAACAGCAAAGCAGGGCAATATTCTTCCGCCAAAGTGCATAGCAGTCTGAAAGTGAATGCCGATGGCAACTATGAACTGGAAAACCTTGACGGTTTAACTCCGCAGGAAATTGACGGTTTCTAAAGCATTCAAAAAGATGACCGCACTTTTAACCGAAAGCCAAAGGGAAAATCAGGACACGCGCCTGATTCCCCTTTCCGCCCTGCAACACTATGCCTTCTGCCCGCGTCAATGCGCCTTGATTCATAACGAGCAGGCGTGGGCGGAGAACTATTTGACCGCGCAGGGCAAGGCGTTGCATGAGCGGGTGGATTCGGGAGAGCCGGAAACGCGCAAAGGCGTGCGCTTTGAGAGGACGGTGCATGTGTCGGCGGAGAAATTAGGCATCAGCGGCGTGTTGGATTTGGTGGAAGTGGACACGAAAACAGGCCGTCTGAAACCCGTGGAATACAAACGCGGCAAGCCCAAACACGACCCGATGGATGAAATCCAGCTTTGCGCCCAAGGCTTGTGCCTAGAAGAAATGACGGGGCAAACCGTCTCTGAGGGCGCGCTGTGGTATATGCAAACCCGCCACCGCGTCCCCATCATATTTTCAGACGACCTACGCGCCCAAACCCTCGCCACCATCGCTGCCGCGCGCGAACTTCTAAACAGCGGCCAAACTCCGCCGCCCGACTACGGCAAACGCTGCAAAGCCTGCTCGCTGGTGGAGATTTGCCAGCCGGAGTTGTTGGGGAAGCGGGATAGGTCGGTGGGGTATGTGGAGGAGTTGTTTGGGATAAAAGATCCATAACTTTTTCTGAGAAAGCTAGGTATTTTAGATAAATTAACTTAGTGTATTGCAACTGAAGTAAATTAGTAAGAAAATATGTTAATTATGATTTTGAAGTTATATAAATAGGAGATTTAATTATGAGTTTTTATGCAGATGGCACTAATGTTAAAGGGTTGTTAGAAGTAACGAGAGTTTATCGGATTCCACGTTTCCAAAGAGATTTTTCATGGGATCTTCAGAATTATAAGGAGTTTTTCAATGATATGCTTTCTCAAATTAAATTTAATAAAAGTTTAGAGAAATTCGAAACTAATCAGTATTTTCTCGGAAATATGCTTTTTTTAGGTGGCCGTGATAGTTTAGAAGTTGATGTTGTTGATGGGCAGCAACGACTTACGGTAATAACTATTGTATTGGCAGTAATTAGGAATGCTTTAGATGAAGAATGTAAAAAAGAAGGTTTATCTGAAAATTTAAAAACTAAAGCTCAAGATATTGCAGAGACAACGCACACCTATATCATAAAAAAACACGACGGGAAAATTCAAAGAAAAATAGAAACTTTAACAAGTTACCCTTATTTCACTCAAACAATTCAAGATTTCCATACTCGAAATGAGAATGTTGTTGCAACAACAGAAGAGGAAGAGTTATTGAAATCTGCTTTTGATTTTTTCACCAAACAAATTATTGCTAAAAATTTGATAAAAGAGATGTCTAAGAAACATGGAATAAAAATAGAATATACTAAATACATAGATTTATTAATTTGTTTACGTGATCAAATTTTAGTTTCTCAAGTCATAGCAATTTTTGCAGATCAAAAAGATCAAGCAAACCAAATTTTTAGCAATATTAATTCTAAAGGAAAACCTTTATCTCAAGTTGACTTGATAAAAAATAAATTATTCGAATATGTTGATATAACAGATGCAGGTGTTGATGAGCTATCAATATTTTGGCAGAATATGCAAAAAGAGATTGCGAATCTAGACACTTCGATTAGTGAATATTTTATACATTATTGGAAGGCAATTTACCCCAAAGATTCAGTAACAGGTAATAGTTTATTTAATAAGTTTTATAAGAAGATAAACTCAGAAGAAAAGTGTCGTAAATTTATTAAGGATATTGAAAAATCTTTCCCAATCTATAAAAAAATAATATCTCCGGATTTGCAAGATTATAAGCCTAAACAGTATAAATATGAGTATGAGGCTTTATTAGCTATAAGTAGATTTAATGGTATACAAATTCGCCCTGCAATACTCTCATTTATGATTAAAGAAAACTTAAACCCAGAAAAAAATAAAATAAACAATAAGATTCGAGTTTCTCTATTCAATTTTTTAAGTGACTTTCACTTTGTTGCATTTGGTACGGGATTAGGATTAAGATCGAATCAAGTGACTACACATTGTAAGATATTCTCGGAAGAGATAGATAAGGCAGAATCAAAAGATGAAATAATAAAAGCAGTAAATAATTTGAAAAAAAACCTATTTAAACTGATTGATAAAGAAAAATTTATTTCGGAATTTAAAAAATTGTCATTTGAAAAATCCACTGCAAGAAAATCTTTTAAAGATTCTTTTTCTAGTTCTTTTGCAGTTAAAAGAATTGCAAAATATCTAGATAGAAGAGATTATGAAGATAGTGATTACTCTATTGAGCATATTTTAAATGAAAGTGAAAATGAGGTTACAACAAATATAGGAAATCTTATGGTTCTTGAAGAAAAAATTAATAATTCTTTAAGCAAAATTTCTAGTTTTGAAGATAAAAAGGAAACTTATCAAGAAAGTAAGTACACTATGGTAAAAGAATTATGTAAAAGGGAGTCTTTTAATCTTAATGATATAGATGATAGAGCTACTGAATTGGCTGAAATATTTTGGCGTATTTTTGAAGCTGAAAGTCAAAACGGCAATTAAAATTTGATTATGATTGAAATAAATTCATGAGCAAGAGTAACAACTGTGTTGTCGACCGACGGGTTAGCAAATCAGTTACTACAAGAGTATTTGAAAGTTCTGATGGTGGTTAGTTGGCAATCATAGGATAGCTTGGCGATGTAACCCAATAAAATGTTGAAATTTCAAACTGAGGCCGTTTGAAAAAGTAATCTTCCAGCCGTTCTGATGGATTACGGTGTTTTAGCTAACGCAACTAAAATTTTCAGATGGCCTTTATATTAAGCCAATCAAGAAATATAGCGATTAAGAAATATAAAGAGAGTAGTTCAAAATCAAAGGGAATTTAAGCCATGCGCAAACTGCAAAACACGCTCTATATCACCACCCAAGGCAGCTATCTGCATAAAGAGCGGGAGACGCTGGTGGTGGAGCAGGAGCGTAAGAAGGTGGCGCAGTTGCCGGTGCATTCCATCGGGCATATTTTCTGCTTTGGCAATGTGTTGGTGTCGCCGTTTCTGCTGGGGTTTTGCGGTGAAAATAATGTGAATTTGGCGTTTTTTACCGAAAACGGGCGTTATTTAGGGCGGCTTCAAGGGCGCCAAAGCGGCAATGTGCTGTTGCGTCGGGTGCAGTATCGGGTGTCGGAGCAAAATCCCGTGCCGATTGCGCGCAATATCATTGCGGCGAAGATTCAGGCGAGTAAGCGGGTGCTTCAGCGGCAGATTCGCAATTATGGCGAGAATGCGGCGATTCAAAGTGCAGTTGATGCTTTGAATATTTCGCTGCGGCAGTTGAAGGGTGCAGCGGAGCTGGACGTGGTGCGCGGTATTGAGGGCGATGCAGCGGCGCGTTATTTCGGCGCATTCAGGCAGCTTTTGAGCGAAAAAAGCGGTTTTTCTTTTGACGGGCGCAACCGCCGTCCGCCTAGAGATGGGGTAAATGCTCTGTTGTCGTTTGTGTACAGCATCTTGGGCAAGGATATAAGCGGCGCGCTGCAAGGCGTGGGGCTGGACCCGCAGGTGGGATTTCTGCACGCCGACCGACCGGGACGAGACAGTTTGGCGCAGGATATTTTGGAAGAATTCCGCGCATGGTGGGCAGACAGGCTGGTGTTGTCGCTGATTAACCGCGGGCAAATCAAACCGCAGGATTTTGTTACCGAGGCAAGCGGCGCGGTAAGCTTGAAAGCGGAGGCGCGTAAGCTCTTGTTCCAAGCCTTGCAAGCGAAAAAGCAGGAGAAAATTGTGCATCCGTTTTTGGGGGAGGAAGTGGAAATCGGACTGCTGCCGTATATTCAGGCGATGCTGTTGGCGCGCCATTTGCGCGGGGATTTGGCGGAATATCCGCCGTTTTTGATGAGATAGGTTTGCAGGTCGTCTGAAAGCGGGTTGGACATTTTCAGACGACCTCTAAAGCAGCCTGCACATGGGAATACAAAATGCTGATGCTGATTACTTACGATATTTCGCTGGAAGACGCAGAAGGGCAGGCAAGGCTGCGGCGCGTGGCAAAATTGTGTCTGGACTACGGCGTGCGCGTGCAATATTCGGTGTTCGAATGCGACATCGCGCCCGACCAGTGGGTTGTTTTAAAAGACAAACTCTTAAAAACCTATAACCCCAAAACCGACAGCCTACGCTTTTACCATCTAGGCAGCAAATGGCGGCGCAAAGTGGAACACCACGGCGCAAAACCGGCGGTGGATGTGTTTAAGGATACGTTGATTGTGTGAATCGCCAACCTACGGTTCTCATGAAAATGCGACAGGGTTGGCGAATGGGGATTGTTCTTTAACAATCAGGATATTGCGAATACGGGTGTAACGGAAAAGGCTGTGTTATACTCGCGTTCGCGCTTTTCTTGTGAGCTTAGCGAAATCGGGGCTGCGAAACCTGATGGAGCAAGGCTTTTGAGAGAGGCTCCAGCCGCCTTCGGGCGGCTGTGTGTTGAAACCAGCACCTTATCCAAATTGCTCACATTACGAAGACCAGCCGCCTTCGGGCGGCTGTGTGTTGAAACAAAGATTCACCATTACCAAATTCATCCAAATCATCCAGCCGCCTTCGGGCGGCTGTGTGTTGAAACTGTATCAGTCAAGGAAATACCTGCTTGAACCAAGCCAGCCGCCTTCGGGCGGCTGTGTGTTGAAACAGGATATTCCTTACCAAAGAGTATGGAGCAACAGCCAGCCGCCTTCGGGCGGCTGTGTGTTGAAACTGAACTTTTTCCGCAGCTTCACGCGAATCCATGTTGAGGGCCAGCCGCCTTCGGGCGGCTGTGTGTTGAAACTGAACGTCCGCCAATATCGGTTAGTGCTGATAGGGCCAGCCGCCTTCGGGCGGCTGTGTGTTGAAACGAAGTCGGCGTTGTAGTCAATACAGTATTTGAACCAGCCGCCTTCGGGCGGCTGTGTGTTGAAACCACAGACATCTAAAAAAAAGACCGCCCAAAGGCGCCAGCCGCCTTCGGGCGGCTGTGTGTTGAAACCATCATTGTTATGTTCTAAAGCTCCATCTTGTGTACCAGCCGCCTTCGGGCGGCTGTGTGTTGAAACAATCTCTGAACATCACAAAATTTTCGGTCACGCACCAGCCGCCTTCGGGCGGCTGTGTGTTGAAACATGGATTAACCTACGAAGACCCCGAACAATAGTATCCAGCCGCCTTCGGGCGGCTGTGTGTTGAAACTGGCATAAATATATTAATACTCACAAAATCGAGCAGCCGCCTTCGGGCGGCTGTGTGTTGAAACATCAATTCAGCGAAGAGATGCCGACCCCGTTAGGCCAGCCGCCTTCGGGCGGCTGTGTGTTGAAACGCCATATTACAAAGGTTGTTGACTTATATCGTCGTACCAGCCGCCTTCGGGCGGCTGTGTGTTGAAACGTCCCTACGCTCGCCGAAAAGCCCGAAAGCAAACCCCAGCCGCCTTCGGGCGGCTGTGTGTTGAAACAAAGCAAAAGACATCGTTATCCCTTTCGAAGTTCCAGCCGCCTTCGGGCGGCTGTGTGTTGAAACAGCCACGTCAAGGCAGCTAAGCTCGAAGGCGATCCAGCCGCCTTCGGGCGGCTGTGTGTTGAAACCCTTTGGTTACAGCCTTGATTTTATTAGAGTTTACCAGCCGCCTTCGGGCGGCTGTGTGTTGAAACCAGCGTTTTCAATTAAAGAACGATTAAGGTTATTCCAGCCGCCTTCGGGCGGCTGTGTGTTGAAACCCTGTAGTATATCCGTAGGTAATACTGTATCTATCCCAGCCGCCTTCGGGCGGCTGTGTGTTGAAACCAATGTTAATTTGCGTTAAGTACTAGTAAAGCATCCGCCAGCCGCCTTCGGGCGGCTGTGTGTTGAAACACCTACGGTAAGCTACGGGTAAGCTACGGGTAAGCCAGCCGCCTTCGGGCGGCTGTGTGTTGAAACTTTTACTGTTCGGAAACAGTAGCCGCCCGTTACCCCCAGCCGCCTTCGGGCGGCTGTGTGTTGAAACAAGCATTGCAAGGCATCTCTGTCGATAGCGGTTTCCAGCCGCCTTCGGGCGGCTGTGTGTTGAAACCATTTAAAAATTAATATTCCGCCATCCTCCAACACCAGCCGCCTTCGGGCGGCTGTGTGTTGAAACAAGAGTAATCCGTGCAGACCGTCCGAAAGGGCGCCAGCCGCCTTCGGGCGGCTGTGTGTTGAAACCTTACAGGCAAACTCCACGCTTTTCTCGTTTGCTGCCAGCCGCCTTCGGGCGGCTGTGTGTTGAAACAATCCGTCCCACGCAACGGATACCGCCTCTATACCCAGCCGCCTTCGGGCGGCTGTGTGTTGAAACAAACCGATGTGTTTTCGTGCTTCTTTAATCCATTCCCAGCCGCCTTCGGGCGGCTGTGTGTTGAAACAATTCTTTCTTTTAAAGAATCGTTTAAGCCAAGAACCAGCCGCCTTCGGGCGGCTGTGTGTTGAAACTGGTAGGCTTTGGCAATTTTTGCCGCAAACTGCAACCAGCCGCCTTCGGGCGGCTGTGTGTTGAAACGATTTCTTTCGGGTGGTGTCTGTTTTGTTTCGACCAGCCGCCTTCGGGCGGCTGTGTGTTGAAACAGGACTTCGCGCCGTTGGTTTGGCGACAGGTCGTCCAGCCGCCTTCGGGCGGCTGTGTGTTGAAACCAAGTCGATAATCCGCGAACATAACTGCGTGATACCAGCCGCCTTCGGGCGGCTGTGTGTTGAAACAGTACTTGTTGAATATCAGTATTTACTAGTGTCCCAGCCGCCTTCGGGCGGCTGTGTGTTGAAACTTCCTGCACGCACTAAATGCGGTGGGTCGAAAACTACCCAGCCGCCTTCGGGCGGCTGTGTGTTGAAACGTCGATTGAAACAGCAGAGGAGTTTGTCAGGCTGCCAGCCGCCTTCGGGCGGCTGTGTGTTGAAACGAGGAAAACACGGGAATCAGCCTGATTAATTACAACCAGCCGCCTTCGGGCGGCTGTGTGTTGAAACGATATGAGCGAGAAAGAAAAACGCCCTGTCGGGCGCCAGCCGCCTTCGGGCGGCTGTGTGTTGAAACCCACTTTTAAGCCCTGCGTATTGGAACACAGGCGCCAGCCGCCTTCGGGCGGCTGTGTGTTGAAACGAAACTATGGCGTTATCGCTTCAGGCTCGAAGGCCCAGCCGCCTTCGGGCGGCTGTGTGTTGAAACATCACGCAACGCCGCCAAATGCTGCAAGATTGGCCAGCCGCCTTCGGGCGGCTGTGTGTTGAAACCCCGATAAACAAAACGGCATTGTCCCCGTGGTTGCCAGCCGCCTTCGGGCGGCTGTGTGTTGAAACATCTCCTCGCGGTCGTCTGAAACCATCTCAGACGCCAGCCGCCTTCGGGCGGCTGTGTGTTGAAACTACTACGAAGATAGTAACATCGAGATTTCGCGAACCAGCCGCCTTCGGGCGGCTGTGTGTTGAAACAGCGGTCATGGCTTTAGCGTGGGTTATTTCGGGTCCCAGCCGCCTTCGGGCGGCTGTGTGTTGAAACGGCAAACCCCTTTTTAATGTCATTCCTCCAATCCCAGCCGCCTTCGGGCGGCTGTGTGTTGAAACAATCATTACCCATGTCGCGCCATCATAATCAGGCCCAGCCGCCTTCGGGCGGCTGTGTGTTGAAACCAAAACGGAAGTGGAATTGTCCTCAGACGGCAGTGCCAGCCGCCTTCGGGCGGCTGTGTGTTGAAACGCAGTCGTGCCGTCAAATGGGCGCATGACCGAGCCCCAGCCGCCTTCGGGCGGCTGTGTGTTGAAACACCTACGGGGATACTACGGGAATATACGGGGATCCAGCCGCCTTCGGGCGGCTGTGTGTTGAAACTGTATTTGTAGTAGCCTTTGTCTTGCGTATCTGCCAGCCGCCTTCGGGCGGCTGTGTGTTGAAACCCCATATATCCCCCGTATATCCCCATATACCCCCCCCAGCCGCCTTCGGGCGGCTGTGTGTTGAAACAAACTTGCACCACTTTATACGGAAAAACAACAACCCAGCCGCCTTCGGGCGGCTGTGTGTTGAAACTCAGTCTTGATTTTGGCTAACTCGTCTTCAACCGTCCCAGCCGCCTTCGGGCGGCTGTGTGTTGAAACAATTCGCGGCATAATGTCTGCGCGGCTCTCGCCCCAGCCGCCTTCGGGCGGCTGTGTGTTGAAACATTTATTACTGCGTCGGGGCAGTTTGGTTTTCTCCCAGCCGCCTTCGGGCGGCTGTGTGTTGAAACCTGCAAATCAACTATCCCAATGCCGACCCAAACCCCAGCCGCCTTCGGGCGGCTGTGTGTTGAAACCTGCAAATCAACTATCCCAATGCCGACCCAAACCCCAGCCGCCTTCGGGCGGCTGTGTGTTGAAACGACATCGCGCTCTGATAAAGCAATGACCGAGCAGCCAGCCGCCTTCGGGCGGCTGTGTGTTGAAACTTTGGAGTACACAATGGCAAAGTTATATGCAGAAATCCAGCCGCCTTCGGGCGGCTGTGTGTTGAAACTTATTACGTTTTGCGGATTTTTTATTGCCTATCGCCAGCCGCCTTCGGGCGGCTGTGTGTTGAAACCTGATAGAATCAGGAAATAGATTCATTTGTTGTTCCAGCCGCCTTCGGGCGGCTGTGTGTTGAAACTATGAACGGAATCCGCACCTGAAAGGGCTTACCCCCAGCCGCCTTCGGGCGGCTGTGTGTTGAAACTTTTGAATGACCTTGCCTTAAAGCCGCTTTCCTAACCAGCCGCCTTCGGGCGGCTGTGTGTTGAAACACTGAGTCTCAGAATAGACCTGATTATCTTGTCCCAGCCGCCTTCGGGCGGCTGTGTGTTGAAACATCTCCGAACATCACAAAATTTTCGGTCACGCACCAGCCGCCTTCGGGCGGCTGTGTGTTGAAACAAATTTGAATAATGATTTTGTTAAATATAGACTTCCAGCCGCCTTCGGGCGGCTGTGTGTTGAAACATATTTGTACCTAAAAAACTTGTTATCCTATTGACCAGCCGCCTTCGGGCGGCTGTGTGTTGAAACCTGCTTTTTCAAACGCGCGGTCGATTTTAATACTCCAGCCGCCTTCGGGCGGCTGTGTGTTGAAACAATTACACCTTTCTTCATCAAATGTATGACCGTCGGCGGTGTAGATGGCGGCAGGTTTCAAGTGCAGGAAATCGCGCCGTTTGTGCGGCAGGATATTCTTCAAATCCCGCGCGCCGCGGCGTCCGCGTTCACGCTCCACATTGCCAAGCTTGCCCAACCACCGGCGCACCTGATGGATACTCGGCACATCGCCCCGTCTCCCCGTGGGAGAGGGTTGGGGAGAGGGCAAAGCCTCCAGCCTATTCACAAACAAGCGGTAAGCTTCGGAAACAGAAGGCTTCATCGGCAGCCGGTAGCATTCCAAAAACACAGGCAGCCAAGACGGGACGTTCATATCCTCGGTTCTGGATTTCGGCGCGAGGCTGTTAGATTCCCGCGCCGCAAACCACCGCTTGATTGTCCGTACGCTCGGCAGCTTCCCACCGCCGCCGCGCCCGTCGGCAGCCAAAGAAAACAGCTTTGCGATATGTTCGAAGCCCGGCATCTTCGCCTGCGTCAAAACAGTCGTCATCGCCGCCTCCTTCGATACACCCGATTCCGCCATTACCCGCTCGACCGCAGACAAAACCCCGCGTCGTGCCGATTCGCACAGCCGTTGTTGCTCCGTCGATCCGTCCGCAACGCCGATGGTCAGCTGTCCCCCATTCACATCGGGAGAGGGCAGCCCCGCCGCCTCGCCGCCTTTTTCTTCAGAATAAGACAGTGGGGTGGGTAAATCTGACAAACCGCCCAGAACCTCGTTCAACTTCTTCGCCTGAATCAGTTTCAATACTTCAGGGGGCGGTGCATATTCGCGGCGTTTGCCGTTTTTCCCACCCTGACAAGAGGCTTCAATAAAAGACCACTTCTCTCGTTCAACCTTATATAAGATTGCTCTATTCGTTTTAGGAAATTTTTCCAAGTTCATTTCCAACAACTCGGAAATTGAGTAATGCGTTTTCATGCTGCTGCCTCTTTATATAAATAAGCGTAGCGGGGTCGGATGCGCCGCCCGTCTTTTGTCCACCGCTCAGGCCACAACTCACACAAGGGCTTGCCCAATACTTCCGCTATCGCCATCTCTCCGGCAGTCGATGGCTTTCTTAAAGCCTGACGCACTGTGCTTTCGCCTATACCTGCCATCGCAGCCACATCGGCAAGCGTCAGCCCCTTCATCTTAATTTCAGCCCTAATCAGTTCTGGGTGCATAAACAACCTCCTGTTAAATATTAGACGGGGCGGATGAAATTCCACGTATCGGCATTCAGTGCGGTGGCGCATGCGTCGTAATAGTTACCGCCAAACACTTCTTTTTTGCCGTTCAGCCATACAATCAGGTGCTTTTTGGTTTCCCCACGCCCTTGGGCAAAGATTCGCCCTACCGTGCTTTCCTGATTTGTATTCCAATCATTCATTCTCATAACATTTGCAACATGTTTCATTTTTTAAGTCCTTTCGCATTTGTTGAATATTTCAATAAAACCGTTTAATCGGTCGTCCGAACCGTTTCAGACGACCTGTTAAACAGTCTCCTTCCTGACGGGGCGAATACCCGTCATTTTTTTGGCTATTTCCAAATTGTTAAAGAACGCTGCAAAATCGGTTATACTGTTTTAAAGTTGCCGTTTCGCTGTTTTTAAAATTATATAACTTGGAAATTATTTCGCAACTAAAATTTCCATGCTTTTCCATGTTGTTTTAACAAGTGATTGTTTTAAATATGAAAATAATTTCTAAGATTTTTTCCATGTTTTTGATTGGAGCATGGAAATGAAAAAGCCAAAATTCAGCATCTCTGAAATTCAGAATTTGATTACCCAGTTGAATCTAATAAGCCTGCCGAATACAACACGTGCCATTCAATACAGGGCAGAAAGAGAACATTGGGAATATGAAGAAGCACCTTCACGAGGTGGGAAGAAAGGTGTTAAAAGAATCTATCCTCTTCCTCCTTACGTTATTGATGAATTGGAACAAAAAGGCTTGCTCCATTTGATAGATGGCGCGGAAACAGACACGCCGCTTGAAGTCCGCAACACTCAACCCGATGTGGCGTATATCGAAAATATAGATTACGCCGACTGGGCGGCGAGTCAGGATACGCGCGACATCGTACCCGTCCGCTATTACAAAGAAGTCTTCGCCAGCGCAGGCAGCGGCGCAATACCGTGGGATACTAACCCCGAAGCCATGTGGTTCCGAACAGCCTTCTTCAAACACCTGCAGCTCTCCCCCGCAGACTGCTTCTGTACCCGTATCGACGGGGACAGCATGTTTCCAACCCTAATCGACCAAGGCACCGTCCTATGGCAAACCGCCACGCGCTACACCCGTGAAGGAATCTACCTGTTCCGGCAGCAAGACGAACTCCGAGTCAAACGCCTGCAACGCCTGACCGCCGATACACTCAACATCATCAGCGACAATCCAAATAAATCCATCTACCCGACAACCCAACTAACCCTGTCCGCCACTACCCCCGCCGACTTCCAAATCCTCGGCAAATACCTCTGGAGCTGCGGCATATCAAAATAAACAACTTCCCGATAATTCCCATGACAAAAAAAGCGCGAAACCGACAAAAAACTGTCAGATTTCGCGCTTTTTTCGCAATTCTAAAATTTCCCCCACTTTTTTAAATTTCCTTAGCCTTTCAATAATTTCCGCCTTTTTTTCTCGTTATATATCTATGACAAAACTAACACCACCCCACACTTAGGCGTTGCCATAACTCGCCAGCCGCCTTCGGGCGGCTGTGTGTTGAAACCAAAGATTAACCGTAAAGTTTGGGCGGTGGTCATCCAGCCGCCTTCGGGCGGCTGTGTGTTGAAACTGTCGGAACACCCGTAGAATCATCAACTTTATTCCCAGCCGCCTTCGGGCGGCTGTGTGTTGAAACTTTTTATGCAATGTATCATATTATGACACTTTGCCAGCCGCCTTCGGGCGGCTGTGTGTTGAAACCGCTGGCAGATGGCGGGAAAGATGTGGCGGAGAACCAGCCGCCTTCGGGCGGCTGTGTGTTGAAACCTGTTTCTGCAACATCACGCCGCCTCTTTAACTCCAGCCGCCTTCGGGCGGCTGTGTGTTGAAACATCGACACGCTTAGTTTCACGTTTAAAGAAAAATCCCAGCCGCCTTCGGGCGGCTGTGTGTTGAAACTTGATGTCGTGCAGCGAGTAAATACGAACACCTTCCAGCCGCCTTCGGGCGGCTGTGTGTTGAAACCATTATCATCAGAACCACCCATTTTTGAATTGCCCCAGCCGCCTTCGGGCGGCTGTGTGTTGAAACAGTCAATAACCCACGATAAAGAAAGGTCGTCTGAACCAGCCGCCTTCGGGCGGCTGTGTGTTGAAACTTTCGACCTGGGTCGCACTGGGTAAGCTTTCGACCCAGCCGCCTTCGGGCGGCTGTGTGTTGAAACTTCAATGCTTCTGATTGCAAAGTATGAAGGATTCACCAGCCGCCTTCGGGCGGCTGTGTGTTGAAACATCGGAGTCGAACCGCAAATGCGTGTCTTTGAACCAGCCGCCTTCGGGCGGCTGTGTGTTGAAACTCTTCCAAGACGGCCAACCGCTGCTTTTCGTCTTGCCAGCCGCCTTCGGGCGGCTGTGTGTTGAAACCACTGTACTCGCCCAATAAATCTTCTTGGAATCACCAGCCGCCTTCGGGCGGCTGTGTGTTGAAACGATTTCTCCGACAGCGAGCTCCATTCCTTCTCCCCAGCCGCCTTCGGGCGGCTGTGTGTTGAAACAATGAAGATTTTTCTATCTGCCCATTCCTTTTTGCCAGCCGCCTTCGGGCGGCTGTGTGTTGAAACTGCACATTCTCTGTTGAAAAGATGTTGATAAATTGCCAGCCGCCTTCGGGCGGCTGTGTGTTGAAACTTGGAAGACCATGCAGGAAGTGACTTTCAATTTCCCAGCCGCCTTCGGGCGGCTGTGTGTTGAAACTGCATTCAATCAGCCTTTCTTAACGGGTTGAAAACCCAGCCGCCTTCGGGCGGCTGTGTGTTGAAACATTTCAGAGGTGTCTTCTTGCACCATATGAGCCGTCCAGCCGCCTTCGGGCGGCTGTGTGTTGAAACCATGACTATCAGAAAAAGTGTAGCCGCCGTGTGCCCAGCCGCCTTCGGGCGGCTGTGTGTTGAAACGCAGGTGTATTCGACCGAGTTGCTGTTGATGTAGCCAGCCGCCTTCGGGCGGCTGTGTGTTGAAACCAGGTCGGCGGTTTTGGTGCGCACGTTTTCCAGCTCCAGCCGCCTTCGGGCGGCTGTGTGTTGAAACCATTTGCTCTTTCGAACGCTGGACGCAAACCTTGCCAGCCGCCTTCGGGCGGCTGTGTGTTGAAACTACATCGTGGCTCATTCCATTATCGACGTGAAACCAGCCGCCTTCGGGCGGCTGTGTGTTGAAACAGTCCCAATGATTGTCAAGATTTTAAAAATGTGTACCAGCCGCCTTCGGGCGGCTGTGTGTTGAAACATCAAGGAATCGCTACAAGCCGTACCGTCAATTTCCAGCCGCCTTCGGGCGGCTGTGTGTTGAAACATTCAAAGGTTTCATTTCGTATCCTCGAACACTTCCAGCCGCCTTCGGGCGACTGTGTGTTGAAACCATGACAAGACCCTTTTCGGTGTACTTGTTGCCCCAGCCGCCTTCGGGCGGCTGTGTGTTGAAACACCAACAAACGACCCATCTTTGAAATTTTATGCAACCAGCCGCCTTCGGGCGGCTGTGTGTTGAAACATGAAGACGTGGACGACCGCAAAGCTGAAGCCATCCAGCCGCCTTCGGGCGGCTGTGTGTTGAAACTGCTTCGGTCGCTGTCTTGGCTTTGTTGATGTAGCCAGCCGCCTTCAGGCGGCTATATATCAGTACAACTCAGAGATTTCTTACAACAAAGGTCGTCTGAAAACCTTATCAATCGGTTTTCAGACGACCTTTTTCAGCCATCAACATAAGCCCGATACTTTGGAATAGGCTATGGGCATCAGACAGATAGGTCAGCCGATTCGGGCATCAGAATTTCACACCTTTATGCAAGGCTACGATGCCTGCACTCATATTATGGTAATCAACGCTGTCGAAACCGGCATCCAGCATCATTTGTTTCAATGTTTCCTGGTCGGGGTGCATGCGGATGGATTCTGCCAGATATTGATAGCTGTCTGCGTCTTTGGCAATAAGTTTGCCCATGACCGGCAGCAGTTTGAAGGAATACAAATCGTATGCGCCTTCCAGTGGCTTGTAGACTTTGGAAAATTCCAATACCAAGAGCGTTCCGCCCGGTTTGAGCACGCGGTACATTTCTTTGAGCGCGGCATCTTTGTGGGTCATGTTGCGCAAACCGAAAGCAACGGAAACCAGATTGAAGTAGTTGTCGGGAAACGGCAATTTTTCGGCATCGGCCAGCGATACGGGCAGAATCAAACCTTCATTCAGCAGTCTGTCTCTGCCCACTGTCAGCATGGATGAGTTGATATCAGTCAGCCATACTTCGCCCTCTTTCCCCACACGCTTAGCCCAGCCGCGCGACAGGTCGCCGGTACCGCCGGCGATATCCAGCACTTTATCGCCCTTTTTCAGACGGGCGGTATTGATGGTGAAATGTTTCCAAACGCGGTGCAGGCCGGCAGACATGACATCGTTCATGATGTCGTAGTTTTTGGCTACGGAATGGAACACTTCGGCCACCTTACCTGCCTTTTCTTCTTCGTTGACGGTAGTGAAACCGAAATGGGTTTTGTGGTCGCTCATAGAGGTGCTTTCCTAAAATAATCTGAAATCAATATGGTTCAAATAGTATTTCGATTTTCAGACGACCTTGCTCTAGGGGTCGTCTGAAAGTTTAATCATTGAGGGGCAAACCTGTCTTTCAATTTGTCCATGGCTACGCCGAATGCTGAAATTTCATCTCAGAAGGTGATGGCATTTTTATCGTCATTCACGATATGCTTTTTGCGGACCGGCTTAGCGTAGTCTATCAAATGGATGGCTAAATAATCTTTTTTATTCAGGTAACAACGCAACTCGCCCGTGTAGTGGCATTGTACCCTCAAGACCGTATCTTTCCAGCCGATTCTGTTTGACATCCGACAGGCTGATATATTTTTCAAGCGAGGAACAGAGCCTGCTTTGCCGACATCCTGCTGTCCGTCACAATGCCGCTTCAAAAAGAACAAACACGCTCAGTAATCAATGATGCCCGCCACAACCGCCGCTGCCGCAGGAATGCTTTTTACCGGCAACAAGGTCTGCGGCACTCGGTATTCTGGAAGCTCCGGCTTCTTTCATTCTGCGGAGATAATCCTGCCAAAGCGCATCATAATCGTAAGCCAATTTGTAAAGATAAGCCCAGTCATACAAACCGCTATTATGACCGTCTGAAAAAGTAATTTTGAGCGCATACTGACCGACAGGGTCTAAATCAGAAATTGTGACTTCTGCTTTACCCGTCTGCAAGACATCTTGTCCCGCACCATGTCCGCGCACTTCGGCGCTGGGAGAGTAAACGCGGAGAAATTCGGCAGGAAGGGTTTTGCGTTCGCCGCGATAAACCAAAACCAAAGCCGAGCGGTCATATTGCAAACGGATTTCTTCAGGAATGTTATTATCAACTTGGTTCATGTCATACCCCCCATTTTCTTGCGCAGCACTGCTACCCAGATTGAAAAAACGCCGCCCAAAAACGCAAACAGCAAGATTAAAATGAGCGCAAAACGGGTCAGCGCAATCCGCATCGACATATCCAAACCCAAATCAAACACTGCCAAAACCACATATATCAGGAAAGAAAGCATCATCAGTCCGATACAGATAAAGGCGTAACGCGTATGGGCGGCAATTTTCGGATGGCGGATCATTGTTTGAGAAACAAGAAATAAATTTCCGCTATTCTAACAGTTTTACGGTTCACCCAAACAATAAAGTATAGTGGATTAAATTTAAATCAGGACAAGGCGACGAAGCCGCAGACAGTACAGATAGTACGGCAAGGCGAGGCAACGCCGTACTGGTTTAAAGTTAATCCACTATATCTTGCCCTACCCTGCTTTGTCTTGTTGCGTATAAAGAAGGTCGTCTGAAAACCTGTTTGGATTTCAGACGACCTTGATTGCCTATTGCCAGATATAAAGCAAGACTGCCTTATCATTTTCTTCTTTCGGCGTTAAACGGACATCATCTCCTTTGTCTCCGGTAACCCGTACCACCATACCGCCGATCTGACGCTCCATGACTTCAAGTTTCGCTTTGCCGCGTTGGCGGTAAACATACTCCTCGCATTCCCGCTGGCACCAAAAATCCTTCCAATGAATGAAATATTTCTTGCCCGATTCAATAGCCAGTTTCTCTCCGCCTTTAACGATGAAATAAGGATAATCAGGCTTTTTCGTTCTGAAAGTCCATTCGGCTTTTTTGGATTTGCCATTGCGTTCATACTCGAATACGGCGCGATACGCGGTATCGTATTCCAAAGGCGACAAGGGAAATAAGGCAAACTGTCGATCAGAAAACGTATGATTCGGATCATTGCTTGCCGTCATCACCTTGACCTTCTCTATTTCGTTTTTGCCTTGGTAAAGCTTGAACGACTTCATTCGGATTTTTCCGGCAGATTCCGCAAAAGCAATGCTGACAGGGTTGCCAGTAAATTCATAACCCGGCATGGGGTCGGGATGTTCGCCGTGAAAATCCGGCATGGCAAAATTGCCTTGCGGATAAACAACATAAAGAAACTCGCGTTGCGCCTTGATTTCGTCCGCGTAAACAATGGCATAGTTGTTGCAGGCGTTTTGATAATAACGCCGCCCCGGTTCAGGATAAACCCTGCCTAAACCGCAATAATAATTAAACTGATGATTTCCCTGATTAATGGCGACAGATGTACGCCCGTCGCGATACTCAAATGCCGCACCAGCTTCATCAATGCCTTGTTCCAACAGAGAGAAACGGTGATAAATGGCGGTCATCAAACCGTCAATCTGCTGCTGAACAGGCAAATGGGTATCTACCTCTTCAGGATACGGATAAAAACCGGTGCTGATATTTTCATGTACGCCATCATAAAAATAACCGACCTTTTGGGCGCGTTCCGCCGGACGGTTGCCCGTGAAAAACGGATTGCTGCGATGACGTTCGTCATGACCGTCTTCAGGGTTCTGCAACAAATAACGCGCATGATTGCGGGCAGATTTTTCCAAAACCGATGAATACGCCAAAGTCGGCAACCCCGCGTTTGCACGCAAAAAGTTCAGGTAAGCCAATCCGCCGAATGACGAAACGGAAGACCTGTCATGCGGCGACTCAGCATGAATCAGCTCGTCATGGGAAATCCTATGGTTTTGCTGGTAATAAAAAAAACCGAATGCCGCAGCCAGCAGCAGAAGCCAGAAAGTGAGATTTTTCATCTTGTTATCAATATAAGTGAGAAGACGGCGAAAGTTATGCCTATTTCATTGCAAACTCTGAATCATACAGGATAAAGGTCGTCTGAAAAACCAAAACCCCGACTACAAACCGTGTAATCGGGGTTATCCATAAAAAAGGCTTAATATTGGTATTGATTCTGCTCAGGATATTGGTTCTGCGCCGGGTATGGATATTGGTTCTGCGCCGGGTATGGATATTGATTCTGTTCGTACATTTGAGGCTGCTGTACTTGTTGGCTGTTGTCGATTCTGCTGCCGGTACGTTCCAATGCCTGACCTGCCTTGCCGATACCGTGACCGATACCGCTGACAGAACGTCCGATAATGCGGGAGCCGTCCTCCCGAACGCCGTTCCAAGTATTGTAACAACCTGCCAAAGTCAATAAAACCAGTGCAACAGATAATGCTTTCATGATGTGCTCCTATCGTTAGTATAGCCAATCCGCAGCTTTAAAAACTGCGGGTATGTTTCCATTGACAGTAATCAATCAAAGAGAGTTTATCGATTTTCCTGATTTTACGAGCGCATAACAAAAACACTTCGTAAGCGTCATAAATATTTTCAGACGACCTTTTGTATATCTGCCCTTAAGATGTCTGAATATGCTCTTGAAGAATCAAGCTTCCAAGTTTTTACGCCACAACACCAACAGTTTGCCGATATGTTGAACCAGTTGCGCATCAACGGCGTCACACAACGCATTGCAAATTTCAACGCGCTCGGCACGGTCGTCGCCGAATACACGGACTTTGATTAACTCATGCGCCGTCAAGGCAGCATCGGTTTCCTTGATAACGGATTCGGTCAAACCTTGCTGTCCCACCATTACAACGGGATGAAGGTGATGCGCGCGGGCTTTCAATTCCAAAATTTCTTTAGTGCTTAATTTATTGTCAGTCATGTTCTAGTGCTTGAAAAGAAAGAATAATGCGGCATTGTACGCGATTTGGCGCAATCTCGGGGGAAAATAACGTACAATACGGCGTTTCTCTAAATCATTAAATATATTATGGCAGTACGTTCCAAATCATCCAAAGCCTGGCTTCACGAACACGTCAACGACCATTACGTCCACATGGCGCAAAAAGACGGCTATCGCGCCCGCGCCGCATACAAACTGCTGGGAATCAACGAAAAAGACAAATTAATCAAACCCGGCACGGTTTTGGCGGATTTAGGCAGCGCGCCGGGAAGCTGGTCGCAAGTCGCGGCAAAACTGGTCGGCAATTCAGGACGCGTGTTCGCATTGGATATCCTTCCTATGGATGAAATAGAAGGTGTCTCATTTATTCAAGGCGACTTCAGGGAAGACGAGGTATTGGCGCAATTTGAGACCCTTCTAGACTCCCGTCCGCTAGACCTTGTAATTTGCGATATGGCACCCAATATGTCGGGTAACGCCGTAACCGACCAAGCACGCAGCTTTTACTTGTGCGAACTGGCTTTGGACTTTGCAGTCAATCACTTAAAAACGGGCGGCAGCTTTTTGGTGAAAGTATTTCAAGGAGCGGGCTATCAGGAATATATGGCAGCCATGCGCGAAATTTTCGGAACAGTGCAGACGCGCAAGCCCGAAGCATCACGCAATCGTTCCAGTGAGATTTATTTATTAGGGAAAAATAAACGCTGACAATACAGACAGCGTGTTTTAAAATCTTCCTTTCGTTTATCTTAATATCATGGAGTCTGGCTAAGTGGGGAATACCTTTAAGTCAATCCTGCTATGGGTTGCTTTGTGCGTCGGTTTGATGGCCGCGTTCAACGCACTGACCAGCAAGCAGGAAAACAAGCAGCAAATCGAATACTCTCAATTTATCCAACAGGTAAACAACGGTGAAGTGAGCAACGTCAAAATCGAAGGCTCCGCTATCATCGGTTATCTGATTAAAGGCGAACGCACCGACAAAACCACTTTCTTTACCAATGCGCCTTTAGATGATAGTTTGGTCAAAACACTTCTTGACAACAAAGTCCGTGTCAACGTTATACCTGAAGAAAAACCGAGTATCCTTACCAGCCTGTTTTTCAGCCTGCTACCGGTAATGCTGTTGATTGGCGCATGGTTCTACTTCATGCGTATGCAGAGTGGTGGCGGCGGCAAAGGCGGCGCATTCTCTTTCGGTAAAAGCCGCGCCCGCCTAATGGACAAAGAAACCAATAAAGTTACCTTTGCCGATGTTGCCGGTTGTGATGAAGTAAAAGAAGAAGTACAAGAAATCGTTGATTATCTGAAATCCCCCAACCGCTATCAAAGTTTGGGTGGCCGCGTTCCGCACGGCATTTTGCTGGCAGGCAGCCCGGGTACCGGTAAAACTTTGCTGGCAAAAGCCATCGCAGGCGAAGCCGGTGTGCCGTTCTTCAGCATTTCAGGCTCCGACTTTGTTGAAATGTTCGTCGGCGTCGGTGCAAGCCGCGTGCGCGATATGTTTGAACAAGCGAAGAAAAACGCCCCTTGTATCATTTTCATTGACGAAATCGATGCTGTCGGCCGTCAACGTGGTGCCGGCTTGGGCGGTAGCAACGACGAACGCGAACAAACCTTGAACCAGCTTTTGGTCGAAATGGACGGCTTTGAAAGCAATCATACCGTTATCGTCATTGCCGCAACCAACCGTCCCGACGTACTGGATCCGGCATTGCAACGTCCCGGCCGCTTCGACCGTCAGGTTGTTGTTCCGCTGCCCGATATCCGCGGTCGCGAGCAAATCCTGAAAGTCCATGCGAAAAAAGTACCTTTGGACGAATCCGTAGATTTGACATCATTGGCACGCGGCACACCCGGCTTCTCCGGTGCGGATTTGGCCAACTTGGTCAATGAAGCCGCCCTGTTTGCAGGACGCCGCAACAAAATCAAAGTCGACCAAAGCGATTTTGAAGATGCTAAAGACAAAATCTATATGGGTCCCGAACGCCGCAGCATGGTGATGCACGAAGACGAAAAACGTGCGACTGCCTACCATGAAGCAGGTCATGCGATTGTTGCCGAAAGCCTGCCGTTTACCGACCCGGTTCACAAAGTGACCATCATGCCGCGTGGTCGTGCGCTCGGTTTGACTTGGCAGCTCCCCGAACGCGACCGTATCAGCATGTATAAAGACCAAATGCTGAGCCAATTGTCGATTCTGTTTGGCGGACGCATTGCCGAAGACATCTTCGTCGGCCGTATTTCTACCGGCGCATCCAACGATTTCGAACGTGCCACCCAAATGGCGCGCGAGATGGTTACCCGTTACGGCATGAGCGATAAAATGGGCGTGATGGTTTATACGGAAAACGAAGACGAAGTATTCTTAGGACGCAGCATTACCCGTTCTCAAAATATTTCCGAAAAAACCCAACAAGACATCGACGCAGAAATTCGCCGCATCTTGGACGAGCAGTATCAAGTAGCCTACAAAATCCTTGATGAAAACCGCGACAAGATGGAAATCATGTGTAAAGCCTTGATGGATTGGGAAACCATAGACCGCGATCAAGTGCTGGAAATTATGGCAGGCAAGCAACCCAGCCCGCCTAAAGACTACAGTCACAATCTGCGTCAGGACAATCCGGAACAACCTGAAACCGAGGCGGTAGCTCAAACTCCGGAAGCAGTCAGTCAGCATGAACCCGCTTCCACAGAAACCGTTCAAGAGCCATCAGATAAAGCCCAAGAGTTATCTGACAAACCGGAAGACCAAGCTTAATCGCACAAGAAAAAACGGCAGCCTAAAAGCTGCCGTTTTTATTATTTGAACCGCCCTATTTCTATGGTTGAACTCATTATAGTGGATTAAATTTAAATCAGGACAAGGAGACGAAGCCGCAGACAGTACAGATAGTACGGCAAGGCGAGGCAACGACGTACTGGTTTAAATTTAATCCACCATAATTAAATCCAAGAGAACACAGCAGCAAAGCTGCAAGCCATAAAATACAGCCAAACCAAAACCTTTTTCATATCCAAGCTCCCCACCGTTTTTAGACGACCTCTGCTATGATTACGCCTTCTGTCTGTACTTCCCTCCTTTTATCATGCCCGCCAACGCCTCCATTCCAGCCTTCGATCCCCTAAGCATCCCCATAACAGGTACCAATCTGATTGAAGCCTCTGCCGGTACGGGCAAAACCTACGGCATTGCGGCTTTGTTCACGCGTTTGGTCGTGCTTGAGCAGATGCCGGTCGAAAGTATTTTGACCGTTACTTTTACCAAAGCGGCGACGGCGGAATTAAAAACCCGTTTGCGCGCGCGTTTGGACGAAGTATTGCAAGCCTTAGAAAGCGTGGAGGATACGGACAATCTTTCAGACGACCTCGCAGCATATTGCCGAGACAATCATCCGGGCGATGTGTTTCTGACCGGTTTGCTCAAACAGGCATTGGCTCAAGAAAGTCGGGCGCGGCTGATTGTCCGCCTCAAAGCCGCCATCGGACAATTCGACAACGCCGCGATTTATACCATTCACGGCTTCTGCCAACGCATTTTGCGCGATTATGCGTTTTTGTGCCGCGCGCCTATGGATGTCGAGCTGACCGAAGACAGCCGCGACCGCCTGCTGATTCCCGCTCAGGATTTTTGGCGCGACCGCATCGTCAATCATCCCGTTTTGGCGAAGCTGGTATTCCAACGCCGCCAAACGCCGCAAACCATGCTGGCTGCAATACAAAAGTTCGTCAGCCGTCCGTATTTGGTTTTCAGACGACCCGAAGCAGACTTGGTCGCGGCGCAGGAAAACTTTCGGAAAACATGGGAAAAAGTGCGTTCCAAACTGGATGCTTTGGAAGAAACATTCTGGCGCATCCGTCCGATATTAAATGGTCAATCCTATCAAGAAAAAACATTCAAAACCGTCTTTCTCGAACTCCAATCCGCCTCCCAATCCGATGCCCTTCCTTCTTTTAGCAAAACGACGGCAGAAAAGCTGCCCATGTTTGCCGTAGAAGCTTTAGAGTCCAAAGTCAAAAAAGGCAATACTCCCGATGCTGCCGCCTTTGCCGATTTGCAGATATTGGCGAATCTCGGCGCAGATTCGGCTGCCATTGCGCAAGCCGAAGAAGAGACGCTTACCCTGCTCCACCTCGACCTGCTCGACCATCTTAATGCCAGTCTGAGCGAGCAGAAAAAATCCAAACGCGAACGCGGTTTCGACGATTTGCTGCTGGATGTTTATGACGCCCTGACCGACAACCCGCAGGCCGATTCACTGGCTCAGGCGGTAGCGCAAAACTGGCGCATCGCTTTGATTGACGAATTTCAAGACACCGATCCGCTGCAATACGAGATTTTCCGAAAAATCTTCATCAGCCAAAACAAACCCTTATTCCTAGTCGGCGACCCGAAACAAGCGATTTACAGCTTTCGCGGCGCCGACATTTACGCCTATCTGCAAGCCGCAGCCGACGCGCAACACAGCTACACGTTAGCGACCAATTACCGCAGCCATGCCAAGCTGATCAACGGTATAGGCGCATTGTTCCGCTGCAAAAACCGCCCTTTCGTCTTGGACGGCATAGACTATACCGAAGTCGGTGCCGCACGTTCCGAAAGTCGGCTTTCGCCGCCACGCACCGCCATACAGATACGCTGGCTCAACGGCAAAGACGACGAAGTGCTCAACAAAGATATCTTGCGCCGCCGTGCATCCGAATATTGCGCCGACGAAATCGCCCACACGCTCAACGAAGCTGCCGAAGGTCGTCTGAAAATCAAAGACAGACCGGTCGTTTCGGGCGACATTGCCGTCTTGGTCAGAACGTTTAACGAAGGCGTAATGCTGGCAAAATCGTTGAAAACGCGCGGCATACAAAGCGTTTTGCTGTCGCGGGAATCGGTTTTCACCACGCCCGAAGCCCTCGCTCTTGCCGCACTATTGGATTATTGGCTCAATCCCGGACAAATCGGCTCGTTACGCTTCGTCTTGTCCGGCACATTGTTCGGTTATGACGCGCAAGCCCTGTATCAACTCAACCGCAACGAAGCCGAATTATTAAACTGGATAAACACTGCTGCCGAATCCGTTGCCATTTGGCGGAAAAGTGGGATTTATGCCGCGCTGCAATACTTCTCCTCGCTGCACGGCATCGAAACCGGACTGCTTGCACGCGGCGACGAGCGCGGCCTTACCAATTTCCATCAGCTTTTAGAGTGCCTCTCCGAAGAAGAGGGACAAAGCCTCAGCCCTGCCGCCCTGCATCAATGGCTTAACGACCAAATCAGTCTGGCGCAAGACCGCTCTGTCGGCGAATCAGGACTGTTACGGCTTGAAAGCGACGAAGCACTGGTCAAAATCGTGACCATGCATGCCTCCAAAGGTTTGCAATATCCTTTGGTCTATTGCCCTTTCGTTTGGGACGCGAAAGACATGAAGCCCGCCGATTGGCAAATCCTCCACACCACCGACCACACCACGCAACTGCTTGCCAAATCGCAACTCAATGATGAAGACCGCATCCACCTTGCCGACGAAGAAATGGCAGAACGCCTGCGCCTGCTGTACGTCGCACTGACCCGCGCCGAAGAGCAGCTCGTCCTCTATGCCGCCCATTGCGGCGATACCGCCGATTCCCCTTTCGCCTACCTGCTTGAAGGCAGCGCCGACAGCAATCGGGCGGATACCCGCCAAGCCTATGACCAAGAACGCAAAGCAAACAAAGCCCTAGGCGAGCTGCAAATGCTGAAAAACAACTGGCTGCGTTTCCTCAAAAATTCCCCCGAACATACCGACTTCAGCTTTTCCGAAGACGCGCCGCAACCCGCTGCCGCGCAAAACCGCCATCTTTCAGACGACCTCTATCAAGCCGCCGTTATCCCCGCCCGCGGATTTCAGTTTATCCGCCATACCAGCTTTACCGGCCTCAGCCGCCAAGTCAAAACCCGAGACGACGAACGCGAAGAATTACAACCCGCACTCGACCCCGCAGAAACCGCCGCTGAAACAGAAAGGTCGTCTGAAACCGCCCTCCCCGTTTCAGACGACCTCCCAAACACCGACATCCACCATTTCCCGCGCGGCGCCAATGCCGGCGTCTGCCTGCATGAAATGTTGGAGAAATTCGACTTTGCTCAAAGCGCCGAAAGCCAAAGCAGCCTGATAGCCGAAACCTTGACCCGCTACGGCTTCGACCCGCTCTGGACAGATGCCGTCAAACAAATGCTCGACACCTGTCGCAAAACGTGCCTTGTTGCACAAAGCCTGTCTGAAATCCCACCCGAGCGCCGCCTTCCGGAAATGGGATTCACCCTCTACACCGAAGACTTCAAACTCCATGACCTGCGCCGCTGGTTTGCTCGCGAAAACAGTTCCCTGCCGCCGGAATGTATCGAAGCCGCAGAAAGATTGGATTTCCAAGACGTACAAGGTTTTCTCAACGGCTTCATCGACATGGTCTGCCAAGATTCAGACGACCTCGTGTGCATCATTGATTACAAATCCAACCATCTGGGCGACAACGCCGAAGCCTATACGCAACAAGCCATGAACGAAGCCGTAGCAGACCACCACTACTACCTGCAAGCGCTCATCTACGCCATCGCCGTAGCCCGCTATTTCAAACTGCGCGGCAAACCGTTACCCAAAATCGCCATCCGATACCTCTTCCTGCGCGGATTGGATGGCACGGACAACGGCGTCTGGCAATGGAACCTGGATACCGAATCCTTGGCGCAATGGCTGTAAATGGAATGAAAAAGGTCGTCTGAAAATATACGCATAAGTGTGAACTGCACCCCAAAAGTTGGACATCCCCCCTCCAACTCACAAGGTGCAGTTTTTTTATGAGCAAATATACATTACACTTCAAATACCAAGCCGTACTCCACTACCTGCATATACGCAGCCAACAGCGTACCGCAGACCACTACGGCATTTCCCGAACCCACCTGAGACGATGGATACGCGCCTATCAAGAAGGCGGCATCGGCGCACTCGAACATCCACAATCCAAAACCATGACCGAACACCGCAAAAACCCCTTCATCGCCGACAAACCCGACCACGAAAAAACACAGGCGGAGCTTATCGAAGAGTTGTGCTATATGCGCGCAGAGGTTGCCTACCTAAAGGAGTTAAAAGCCCTCAGCCAAAAGCAGACCGAAAAGGACAAAGCCAAACCGTCCAAACACTGAGGGCGCAACACCCGCTCAAATACCTGCTGCACATCGCGAACCTGCCCAAAAGCAGCTTTTACTACCACCATCAAGACCGGCCCGACCCCGATGAAGCCGACAAAGCCCTCCTTGTCGAAACCTACAAACGGCATAAAGGACGCTACGGGCAAAGGCGCATTGCCGCAGCATTGGATTGGAACCGCAAAAAAGCGGCGCGGTTGATGACGCAGATGGGGCTGAAAGCCAAAATACGGGCGAAAAAAGCCTACCGCCATCCCGCCATGGGCGAAATATCGGAACACCTCCTCAAACGCCGGTTCAAAGCCCGAAAGCCCAACGAAAAATGGCTGACCGACGTGACCGAACTCAAAGGAAAGGACGGCAAACTGTACCTCTCGCCAATCTTGGACTTGTTCAACCGAGAAATCGTCGCCTACGCCATGAGCCGCAGAGCCGACAGCGAAATGGTGAAGGAAATGCTCGAAAAAGCCGCACCCCGTCTGACTGATAAAGGAACGATGCTTCATTCCGACCAAGGTGTGCTGTACCGTACGGCGGGGTATAGGGAATTGCTTGCACAACGTTCCATGGTTCAAAGCATGTCGCGTAAGGCGAACTGTTGGGACAATGCGCCGATGGAAAGCTTCTTTGCGGTATTGAAGACGGAGTGTTTCTACCGTGCAGGGGAATTGACGGTGGACGAATTGATGAAACAGATAGATGACTATATGGATTACTACAACCGGGAGCGTTGCAGTCTGAAATTGAAAAAGCTGAGTCCTGTCGCATACAGAACCCAGCTTGCACAGAGCGCCTGAAAAGGCTTTTATGAGTGTCCAAGATTTGGGGGCCAGTTCAGTGTTTTCAGACGACCTTTGCTTGGCGTTTTCATGGAATAAACCATTACCTGCTTACTATAGTGGATTAAATTTAAATCAGGACAAGGCGAGGCAACGCTGTACTGGTTTAAAGTTAATCCACTATATCTGCTGCTTACCAGCCTTGTCCTGTACTACGTTTCATCCACAAACAAAAAGGTCGTCTGAAATGGTTTCAGACGACCTGAGAAACTCAAATTATTTGCCTGCTGCTTTTTGCAGAAGAGCGTACAACTCGTCTTTCAGTTTCAATTTAGCTTTTTTCAGCTCTTCGATTTCTTCAGCACCGCTGGTAACAGGGTTGTTTACCAAACCGGTAATTTTGTCATCCAGCTCGTTATGCTCGTCAAACAATCGTGCAAAATGCGCATCTTCTTGTTTTAATTTTGAAATTAAATCGCGATATTCTGGAAACATTTTGTTTTCCTCTTTCGTTGATATGGATAAAACGGCGCAATGCCAAGAAACTGATGGAAATCTCTATAGTTTCATTATAACAAAGCTATCGCTTTTATTCAGCCTTTTTTATCAGGCTGAGTCTGAGCGATATCAAACCCATTCGTTCGTAGAACAGCTTTTAAATATTCGTGTTTTGACACAATATAAAGAAAGTAACAAGACATTATTTTCTCAATATTTATCAATACACTGCTAAAACCCGATTAAGCCGGCAATCCAAATATAGTGGATTAAATTTAAATCAGGACGGCGTTGCCTCGCCTTAGCTCAAAGAGAACGATTCTCTAAGGTGCTGAAGCACCAAGTGAATCGGTTCCGTACTATCTGTACTGTCTGCGGCTTCGTCGCCTTGTCCTGATTTAAAGTTAATCCACTATATAATGGGTTTCAACAATACGTTAACTATAAAAAGTCGTCTGAACTAAGAAAAGCTTTTTTTCAGACGACCTTTCGAATGACTCTCGGGATGCGTTATCAATAAAGTGAAAGTTTAACAAAGGCCGTCTGAACAACATAATAATTTCAGACGACCTATTCTCTTCCCATTATTCAAATAAAACGTCTATTCCGTCTTCGCCCAACTCCAATTTTGCATGTTCAGGCATATGCCCTGCGGTTTGCTGCCATTGCAAAAAGCTTTGCGCGATGGCAGGCATGACTTGGCGGTTGAGCAAATGGTCGATATTGCGTGCGCCGCTGTCGCCGGTAGTGCAAGAATCAGCCAGAAGCGCTGCAAAATCTTCGCTGTAACTGAGGCGTGTTTGATGGGCTTCGTACAGTCGGTCAGCAATTTTGTCCAGCTTCAGTCTGACGATTTGAGCCAATGCCTCTTTTTCCAACGGACGATAAGGAACAACCTGCATACGCGCCAACAGCGCGGCTTGGAAATGGTCTGTCAGTATCGGACGAATCGCTTCTGCCAACTCTTCCAGACTGAATTCAGGCGTTTCATCGGTTTCAACAGGTTCGTCTGAAACGCAGGCGTTTTCAGACGAGCCATCCGGCATTTGTGCAGAAAGTTCGACTTCAGTGTCCACAATCTGCTCTTGCGCGTTTTGCTCTTTACCTTCTTCTGCAACAGCTTCTTCGGTTTCTTCAGGCTCTTGCGGTTGCAGCAATTGGGTCAATTCGTTCGCACCCAAATTTGACGTCATCAGGATAACGGTATTTTTGAAATCGATTTCCCGACCTTCACCGTCACGCATCATGCCTTTGTCGAAGACTTGGTAGAAAAGGTTGAGAATGTCTTTATGAGCTTTCTCAACTTCATCCAATAATACGACGCTGTAAGGTTTTTGACGTACTGCTTCGGTCAAAACGCCGCCTTCGCCATAACCGACATAACCCGGAGGCGAACCTTTGAGTTGGGAAACGGTATGTGCTTCGCGGTATTCGGATAGGTTGATGGTAATCAGCGATTTTTCGCCGCCGAACAGCGCATCTGCCAAAGCCAGCGCCGTTTCTGTTTTGCCTACGCCGGACGGACCGCTCAACAGGAATACACCCAATGGAGAATCGTTGGTTTTCAAACCGGCTTTAGCGGCTCTCAAACTTTGCGCGATAGCATGAATAGCTTCACTTTGCCCAACCACGCGTTTCTCAAGCAGGCTTTCCAGTTGCAGCAGGTTTGCCAGTTCGTCTTTGAGGACGCTGCCTGCGGGGACACCTGTCCAATCGGCGATAATATCGGCGATCACGGTCTCATCAACGCTGGTGAAAATCAACGGTTTGCCCGCGACAACGGCATCAAGTTGCTGCTGTTTCTCGGTCAGGCTGTGTTGCGCGGCTTGTCGCGCTTCAGAAGTCAATTCTGTATTCTTGGCAGTTTCCATCAAGGATTGGATTTCATCCGCCAATTGTTTTTCTTCCTGATATCGGCGGTTCATTTCTTCGCGCTCTTCATTCAATTGGGCAATCTCTTGCTCAACTTGTCGAATGTTATCTTGCTGCGAAGCATTCAGACGACCTAATTGCTTATCGGCATCCAATGCTTCCAGCTCGCGTTGCAGTGAAGAAATTTGGGCATCCATCAAACCGAAAATATGAGGCACGGTATCCAAACTCATGCGGACGCGTGCGGCTGCCGTATCCAACAAATCTACGGCTTTGTCCGGCAGTTGGCGGCCTGTAATGTATTTTCGGGAAAGTTGTACGGCTGCGATGACGGCGGAGTCTTGAATATGGACTTTATGGTAAGCGGCATAACGTTGTTTCAAACCGCGGAGCATTGTGAACGCAGCCTCATCATCGGGTTCGTCAACCTTGACCATTTGGAAACGGCGTTCCAATGCGGCGTCTTTTTCAAAGTATTGTTTGTATTCGCTCCAGGTTGTCGCTGCGATGGTACGCAATTCACCCCGCGCCAAAGCCGGTTTTAAGAGGTTGGCTGCATCCGCGCCGCCCGCGCTGTTTCCGGCACCGATTAACGTATGTGCTTCGTCGATGAATAATAAAACGGGTTCTTCAGAATTTTGAACGGCCTCGATAACATTGCGCAGGCGTTGTTCAAATTCGCCTTTCACCCCTGCACCCGCTTGCAGAAGACCTAAGTCCAACACCAATACTTGGGTGTTTTCCAATATCTTAGGCACCTCGCCCGAAGCGATTTTCAATGCCAGACCTTCTACCAATGCAGTTTTACCGACACCCGGCTCGCCAACCAAAATAGGGTTGTTCTTACGGCGACGCGATAAAATATCCATCATTTGACGGATTTCAGTTTCACGTCCAAATACAGGGTCAATACCGCCCTGAGCGGCTTTTTCAGTCAAATTGACGGTAAAACGTGCAAGCGTATCGTTTTGTCCTGCTGTAGCGGTTTGTTGGGGTTTAGATTCCGCTGAAACTGTATGCTGACCTTCTTCTGAAGCCGGCTGCGCAAATGTATTATTCTCACCTTCGATAGAAACTTCGTCCAACCAAGTTTTCAGACGACCTATCTGTGTTTCAGTCAGGCTTAATAAGGGCCATGCTTCCTGCGTCATCAGACGGTAAGGAGATTTCAGCAATGCCTGATATAGGAAAGCCGAACGGATTTCAGATGCACCTTCGTCACTTGCCAACAACCATGCATCCGACAATAAACTAATCAATGATTTAGACAAAGAAGGATTACCACGAACATTGCGTGGAAGTTTGTCCATCGTACTCAACAAAGGATTCCAAATATTTTCTAAATCAATTTCGTAACGCCTCAATAAGGCATTAACGTCTCCATCCCCTAGTTCGAGCAATTTGATAAATAAATGGTCAACCGTAATTTCGGCATGACCTCGTGTTTGACATAAGCCGGCTGCAGCTTCCATCGCCTGCTGACAATGCGTGTTCAGACGACGTAATAATAATGCTTGATCATGTGCAGACATTTGATATCCCTGATGTAAAAATGTGTTATAAAAAAGTGCTACCTTTATCAGGCAGCACTTTATGTGGATTATTAAGCGCGGCTTTCGTTCCAGCTGTCGGAATGAATGATGTTTCCGTCTTTATAAGTCCAAGTGATTTTTTCGTAACGCAATTCAACGCGTTCCAAGTGATTGTAACGTTCGCGAGCAGGATCTTTGATGTTGTGCATTACAGGACCCACTGCTACAACTTTAACGTTGTCCAGTTTGGTATTGAAATACTCTTTCTCTTGACCGGAAGCGTCAATTTGGTACCACTTGATTTCTACTTCTTTCAAAGTTTGACCAGTTGTTACTGCTTTGTACAGGTATGGTGAAGAAGCATCGTATTCTTTGAACAATACGATAGGTTCGTGAACGCGAGTACCTGTCAGTTTGCCGGTATTGGCATCCGTAGGAATACGGACATTGTGCAGAAACTCAACGATTTCAACGCTGTCTTCGCGACCATTGACGTCAACAGAACCTTTAATAACGGAACCGCCATCGTCTTTCAACCACATATAAGCAGGAATTGCCATATTTTTACTCCTTAGTTTTATTGAAAACGCCTTAAGTTGTGAGGCTTAAAGCAACTTGTGCTGCATTAAATTTACTGTTTTACAGACGGAATCAGTATGATCTCAACCCTACGGTTTTTGGCCTTACCTTCTTCCGTCTGATTATCTGCAATAGGCTTGGTATCACCCAATCCTTTAACCTCAAACCGACTCTCCGGAACATTAGAAGAGATAACCAACCAATCTTTGACCGATTGAGCACGCTTTTCTGATAATTGCTGATTAGAAACAGGATTTCCAACATTATCAGTATGTCCTTCAACTAAAATTCGTGTATCAGGATGTGACTCAATTGCTTTTAATGCACCAATCAATGCTTTATTGGCATTATTTTTTAGTTCAAACTGACCTGTTTCAAACAAAGCCAAGCTGTCTAAAGTAATAACTACAGGTTTCACAGGTTCCGGTTTTATCGGTTTTGGAGGTGGAGGATCTTTCGGCATTAAGGCTTTTAACTTTGGAATATATAAATCCGCACGATATAACCCTAATCCTAAATGTGCTGGTACACCCTCATCACGGTATTTCTCAAGCAATTGCAAATCCTGCTTTAGCAATACCAAATGTTGTTGCCGCTCATTTGAATTTGCCTCAGACCGAACATTTTCTATATGCCGGCTGATTTGTTCTATTAAACGGCTATTGTTTTTCATAGAGAAAAACGAAGCAGATAAAAAACCTAATGCACAAACAGATAATACTTTAAAAAGTATATCAATAGCATGATTTTTATGATAAACGGTATATTTATCTGACAATTCGGTATGAATATATTGAAATTGATTACCTTGATAATTATTAAAAGAATGGATTAACCCTTGTGTATTCTTAGAAATATAAGTTGCCCATACTGATTTGGCTTGGCAGTCTCCATCGTCAACTACGCTTAAGCTGCGTACATCGACATATTCCCACCCCCCGTCTGTACGATTCAACAATTGCTCTTCGACGCAATTGAGTGCCTCGATCAGCCATATGTATTGACAACCGTTTGATTGTTTATTTTGCCGTAAAAACTCAATAGACAAACTTTCTTTAAAATCAGTAAAAAACTGATTAATATTTAATACATTCCATCTGCCCTGTGTTTTTAAGGCAAAAAATAGCTCTCTTTTATCTGAAGACTCTTTGAAAAGAAAGGGGGCACGAATAACAAAACTTACAGGTATAGATATACCCATCTTTTTTTGCAAAAACAATATATTGCGCAACCACCCCCGCATAACCATAGATACATCGGCATTTATGGCGGGAGACAACACCAGCTCTATGCTAAGTGAGATTTGTTTACGGGCTATATTCTGAAGCAGATTCCAAACTACAGTGTATAAATGTTCTGGATTAAAAATATTTATATATACTGTGTCATCATACCTCTCGACTAAATTCGACATCTTCACTGCAGAATCAGGCATACGTAAAACGTAACGCCCAGTAAATCCAGTATTATTTAATTCTGTCGCAATTTGCTGCCAAACTTCTGAACCAATACTGATATTTTCCTTGTTCTTACGCTGCCTGATTAACCAAGCACAAAATATAGCAACAATTGACAAAGCTAGAATACCGCCTTTCAGCATCCAACTAGCTTGCCAATATATTGCCAATACATAAAACAGTATAAGCTCAACTACTATAAAAATAATGAAAGACGAGAGCTTTTGATAAGTCATTATGAAATTACTCTAAATTTATAATGCTTGAGTTTGTTCAGCCAAAGTATCCAGATAGTATCCAAATGCAAAATAAGCTACTACTGCAATCACAGAACAACAGATAAATACCCATATCGGACTAATCGTCAGCAAACTCTTAAGAGGCATGCTTTTACGATCGACATAGAATATTTGCCCATCTTGAGTTACCGCATTGCTAGACAACCCAGCAACCATTTTTTTCAAGCTATTTTGTGAATTTTGAAGAGCCATTTCATCTAAAATATAACGTCCCTTGAAGCCCAAATTGATTACACTCAAATATGCCTCAGCGATCAAAGAATTGGCACTGCCTGTTTTGCACAGCTTTTCAATTTTGTCGCACAATACATCGCCCGCATTGTATGATTGGAAGAAATGTACTTGCATGGGATTCATTTCCCACACTTCTCGATCACTTCCTTGCAGATTCTGCAGTGCAACCTCATCCAAAAGCGCACACTGCGCATAAGAAATCTCTTCAATCTCCTCTGCACTACGACCAGAGTTTGCTAAATTTTTTCTTAAATTCTCTACCAAAGTTTTGCCATATTCATACCATGTTGAGGCATGCTCGGGACTAAAACCTGCCGATAATGCGGATACGGTCAAAGCAGTATCTCTTAATTCACTTCGAATCAATGGATTATGGTTCATATTAAATACTCACTACTGCAAACAAGCTTAAATGTAAATTGGGTATAGATGTTGGAACGTAAATACTACATACCTGCGATTGCATCATTCTTGAAAATGCCACATGCCGTTTGTCTAATCTGAAGTAAACATTATCCATTCGGAACGGCAAACCAGGAGGGGTTTGATTCAACAACTGCAAAGGCACTCCCATTACTGCCGTATTGATAACGCGTTCCACGTCTTCAGGTGCACCAATTTTGCTGACCAATGGCAATTGCTTCTGCAATTCAGCAAAAACAACGGAATCAGAATGTACCGAGATATAAAACTCCGCATTATCATCAATTCTGCTGTCAAATATCTGAGCTCGCCAATGTGTGGATTTTGTATGTTCTAACGACAATTCGATAACAGGCGATGGAATGACTTCATCTAACAGACTGCGGATTTTCAACTCCAAACGGTTGAAGGTTCCAAACAGATCAAAATGATCGTATGGTTCCATCTCATTCACAGATTCACTCACCCTGAATGTATACAACATACCAAGCAGACGCACTAAGAGTTTATAAAGCTCCTCAGGATGTTGCTGCGGGTAATCATTCAAATGTTTCAATTCAGGATAAATCGTATTTAATCCATGCAAGAACCAGAACAAGGTTGAGTCAGACACAGAAAAATCGACCGTATTTTCACTACGCGCCCGGCGGCGGGCAGATAAGTTATCTATACGGGACAACACCAGCAAAGTGATTCTATTCAGACATGAAAGTAAAACTTCCGAACCTGTAATCGACAATAATGGAGGGATGTAGTCTTTAGACCAAATCAATGCCCCATTCTCGTTTTTCTCCACTACGCCGATGGGGCATGTAATGTAATCGTCATTATCCTCGAAATCAAAACGAATTTGTAAATTTAATTGCTCAACGGCAAGTTCTGCCTCCTCAGCGGAAAATAAATCCTCAACTTGCTCAAACTTTTTCACAAACCGTCTGGGGGTATTTCCAGCCCCGTTTTCATCCACCAAATTCGGTACATGCGCTTGATAAACTGGGAGAGCCAGCAACACTGTATTTCTTGCTCTCATAGGCAGGCTATTGATGTCACGAACTTCAACAGAGCCACTGCCCGACTGCAAATCAATCAAGGTTCCGTCCGGCAGGCAGGCCTGAAGTTCATTCAATTTAATTTTTCCTAACTCAAGTGTCTGCTGATCGAACTCGCAACGAAAACATCCCCACTTGAATTCGCCCATCAATTTTATTACTGTTGCATAAATGTAACTATTAAAAACGTTCTGCTGTTGGAAGTGCTGAGGAGAGAGCAAGACACCCTCTTCCCATAATGGTTTATGAAATTTCACTGTTTATACCTTTTAAATACCTTTTGTCAGATAAATTTTGAATGCAATAGACAACAGTATACCTAACATTTATACTATTTAGATAGAAATATATCCAAATTTAGTATTTATATTTCATTTGAAACGAAAGATTTTCCCTTCAACACATAACAGAGAATAGGATTAGCCGTGAGCAAAAGTTTCCAAAACGAAGTTCCACCTTCACGTATCAATATCAAACTAGACCTCCATACCGGAGGCGCACAGAAAAAAGTCGAGCTTCCGCTCAAACTTTTAGTCACCGGTGATTACAGTAATGGTCAAGACAAACGCGATCTTGCCGAAAAAGAAAAAGTCAATATCAACAAAAACAACTTTGATTCCGTATTGTCCGACTTCAATCCTAAAGCCAACCTGACTGTGAAAAACACCCTCTCCCCTGCCGGCGGCGAGATGAACATCAATTTGAATTTCAAATCTATGCGGGATTTCCATCCGGAACAAATTGCACAAAATGTTCCCGAGCTGCGCGCTTTATTGGCTATGCGTAACCTGCTCCGTGACTTGAAATCCAACCTGTTGGACGATTCGGCATTCCGTCGCGAACTGGAAACCATCTTGCGTGACGAAAATCTATCTGCCGAACTGCGCGACCGCCTCGAAAAAATTGCACCTGTTAACAAATAAAACACAAGGTCGTCTGAAAACACCCGTAAGGATTTAAAATATGCAAAAACGCCAAGAAGCCCAAACAACCGTTATAGAACAAGAAAACACAGCCAGTGTTTATGAAGCGCTGTGCCAAAAAATCAATTTAAACGCCGTCGACTCCGTCATCGACATCGAACAGTTCCAAAGCGCCGAAAAAATGTCCGAAGCCTCTGCGGATGAACGCATCGCAGCAGCGGTCAGCGTATTTTTAAAGATGATTCAAGATTCATCTCAAAAAGTAGAACGCCTCGACAAAAGCCTGTTGGACTACCACATCGCACGCATTGACGAACAGCTCAGCCACCAATTAGATGAAATCCTCCATAACGAAGAATTCCAAAAAATCGAATCTGCATGGCGCGGTCTGAAATTCTTGGTTGACCGTACAGACTTCCGTCACAATGTTAAAATCGAAATCCTCGACGTCTCAAAAGAAGACTTGATTCAAGACTTTGAAGATGCGCCGGAAATCGTCCAAAGCGGACTGTATCGCCACACCTATAGCAACGAATACGACACCCCGGGCGGCGAACCTATCGGCGCAGTCATCTCCAACTACGAATTTGACCGCAGCCCGCAAGACATGGCTTTGCTGCGCAATATTTCACGCGTCTCCGCTTCTGCACACATGCCATTCATCGGCTCTGTCGGCCCATCTTTCTTCGGTAAAGAAAGCATGGAAGAAGTCGCCGGCATTCAGGACTTGGCGAACTATATGGACCGTGCCGAATACATCAAATGGAAAAGCTTCCGCGAGACCGATGATGCGCGCTATATCGGCCTGACCCTGCCCCGCTTCCTTGCCCGTCTGCCTTACGGTAGCGATACAGTTCCTGTACGCAGCTTCAATTACGAAGAACAAGTTAAAGGCACCGAACACGATCGTTACTTATGGGCAAACGCATCCTTTGCCTTTGCTGCCAACATGGTTCGCAGCTTTATTAACAATGGCTGGTGCGTCCAAATCCGCGGACCACAAGCCGGTGGTTTGATCGAAGATTTGCCTATCCATATGTATGATTTGGGCACTGGCAACCAAGTGAAAATTCCTACCGAAGTTCTGATTCCTGAAACCCGCGAATTTGAATTTGCCAATTTGGGCTTCGTACCGCTGTCTTTCTATAAAAACCGCGATTACGCCTGCTTCTTCTCGGCCAACTCAGCACAAAAACCTGCGCTCTACGAAACCAAAGAAGCGACGGCAAACAGCCGCATCAATGCCCGTCTGCCTTATGTTTTCTTGCTCTCCCGTCTGGCCCACTATCTCAAACTGATCCAACGCGAAAACATTGGCACAACCAAAGACCGCCGCATGCTCGAACTGGAATTGAACAATTGGATCAATACCTTGGTTACTGAAATGACAGATCCAAGCGACGAATTGCAAGCAACGCATCCTTTGCGTGAAGCCAAAGTTTTGGTTGAAGATATCGAAGACAACCCCGGCTTCTTTAAAGTGCGCCTGTTTGCCCGTCCTCACTTCCAAATCGAAGGCTTGGATGTGAACCTGTCCTTGGTATCTCAAATGCCGAAAGAGAAAAAATAAACCATTGGATAACGGTATCGCATGATTTGTCTTCCATATATTCAGACAATGAATCATTAAGACAGCAAATCCTTAGCAGTTTGCTGTCGAAGACAATCTAAAATGGTGCTGAACTCAAGCGGTCGTTCTGTATTTGCTACATGAACGACCGCTTTATTTTTTGGCAAATGAAATTCGTTAGGACGACATCGCGTTTTCTCCTTATATTGTCTCAACATATAGTGGATTAAATTTAAATCAGAACAAGGCGACGAAGCCGCAGACAGTACAGATATGTAGAAACTAGTAGCGTTGTTTACAGTATTTCCAGGAGAATACTGAAACATGAACATGCACAAAAACACCCGTCTTACCCCGCACCACCGCCAAGCCATTTGGCTGGCCTACACGCAGGGGAAGGAAAGCGTCACCTCCCTGGCACGCCGCTACCAAGTCAGCCGCGTCACCATTTACCGCGCACTTAAAGCCGCAAGAGGCAGACTGCTCAAACCCCAAACCAGTACCAACAACCGTTTCAAACAGGCAAAGTACGGAATGAAACGCCTGGCCAAGGTAGAACGCGGCATTCAGGAAAAACTCAAAAGGCAGGCCAAACGCTACAATAAATCCTACCCCGGAGAGCCGGTACATCTCGATACCAAACGGCTGCCGCTGCTCAAAGGGCAGAAAGCTACCGATAAGCGGGATTACCTGTTTGTCGCCATTGACGATTTCTCAAGGGAGCTATACGCCGCCATTTTGCCGGACAAAACCGCAGACAGTGCCGCCAAGTTTCTGACCGAACACCTGATTGATCCCTGTCCATACCTGATTGAGTGCGTTTACTCCGACAACGGTACGGAATATAAAGGCTCGGCCAACCATGCTTTCGGTGTAGCCTGTTATGAGAACGGGATTGGTCAAAAGTTTACCCGGGTTGCCCGTCCGCAGACCAACGGTAAGGCGGAACGGGTTATCCGCACCCTGATGGAGATGTGGCATGAGAAACAGTTGTTTGACAGTCCGGAACACCGGCGAAAGGAGTTGTGCCGCTTTGTTAATTTCTATAACACTGTGAAGCCGCACCGCAGTTTGAACGGCGATACGCCGTTTGAGGTCTTGCAGGCTTATTTTTCTCAATCTGTGGTGTAAACAACGCAACGTTTTCCTACAGCTAAGGCGAGGCAACGCCGTACTGGTTTAAAGTTAATCCACTATATTGTCTAAACGCACTTCAGCCATCTCCTTGTTCCATTATTCTTTTATAAAAACCAAAAGGTCGTCTGAAACCATTTCAGACGACCTTTTTATGCGTTTATATCTTTACTTTTATTCCCACTCAATCGTGGCAGGCGGTTTGCCGCTTACGTCGTAAACCACGCGGTTGATGCCTTTGACTTCGTTGATGATGCGGTTGGACACGCGACCGAGCAGTGAGTATGGCAGTTCTGCCCAGTGTGCGGTCATGAAGTCGCTGGTGATGACTGCACGCAGTGCGACGACATAGTCGTAAGTGCGCCCGTCGCCCATTACGCCGACGGATTTTACGGGCAGGAACACGGCGAAGGCTTGGCTGGTCAGGTCATACCAAGATGTACCGTTTTCGTCGGTAGTGTTGCGCAATTCTTGGATGAAAATGTCATCCGCTTGACGCAGCAAGTCGGCGTATTCTTTTTTCACTTCGCCCAAGATGCGCACGCCCAAACCAGGGCCTGGGAACGGATGGCGGTACACCATTTCGCGCGGTAAGCCCAAAGCGACGCCCAGTTCGCGCACTTCGTCCTTGAACAAGTCGCGCAGCGGCTCAAGCAGCTTGAGCTTCATGTTTTCGGGCAGACCGCCGACGTTGTGGTGCGATTTGATGGCGTGGGCTTTTTTGGTTTTCGCGCCTGCGGATTCGATTACGTCGGGGTAAATAGTGCCTTGTGCCAGCCATTTGGCGTTGGTGAGTTTTTTCTCTTCGGCATCAAATACTTCGATAAATTCCGCGCCGATGATTTTACGTTTTTTCTCAGGGTCGGTAACGCCGGCAAGTTTCGCCATGAATTGCTCTTCGGCATCGACGTGAATCACTTTCACACCCAAGTTGCGGGCGAACATATCCATCACCATTTTGCCTTCGTTCAAACGCAAGAGGCCGTGATCGACGAATACGCAAGTCAGTTGGTCGCCGATGGCGCGGTGAATCAGCGCGGCGGCTACGGAAGAGTCCACGCCGCCCGACAGACCCAAAATCACTTCGTCGCTGCCGACCTGTTCGCGGATTTTGGCAACGGCTTCTTCGATGTAGTTCGGCATCGTCCAGCTCGGTTGCGCGCCGCAGATGTCCAAGACAAAGCGGTTCAACAGGGCGCGGCCTTGTTTGGTGTGGGTCACTTCGGGGTGGAATTGGATGCCGTAGAATTGTTTTTCGACATTTTCCATCATGGCAATCGGGCATGACGGAGTATCGCCGATAACGGCAAAGCCGTTGGGCAGCTTGGACACTTTGTCGCCGTGGCTCATCCATACGTCCAGCGTGTTTGGCGCGTCGTCGTAAATATCGCGGGTCAGTTCGCTGTCGATGGTTTTAACTTGCGCGTAACCGAATTCGCGCTGGTTGCCGGGCTGCACTTCGCCACCCAAGTGGTGCGCCATAAACTGCATTCCGTAGCAGATGCCCAAAACCGGAATACCCAAATCGAAGATGCCGGTATCGGCTTGATAGTCGGATTCGTAAACGGAATTGGGGCCGCCGGAGAGGATGATGCCTTTAGGATTGAAGGCTTTGATTTCGTCCAAAGGCATGTCGAAGGAATGCAGCTCGCAGTAAACATGGGCTTCGCGCACGCGGCGGGCGATAAGCTGGGTAACTTGCGAACCGAAGTCGAGAATGAGGATTTTGTCTTGGGTCATGGTGCTAAGACTTTTCTAAAAGGGGATTATAAGAGATATGAAAATCAAAAGATTAACTGATTTTTTAGTTATCCTTGCTTAGGGATATATGTCAAGATCAAATCGGCGTCTTTTTTATTAAGTATAGTTCTTTCTGTTTCGCTTTCTGCTCTCTGCTTTTTCAGCCATATGACTTCTGTACCCAATAATTCAGCATACTTATCTAGTAAATCACGGGTCTCACCTTTTGTCCGTGCTGCGGAAATGGCGATATCCGGTTGATGATCCTCGAAAAATTTAATATTTTTTTCTGTCTCTGTCCTATTATCTCCAAATGTAGTGATACAGATTTTTAATTTTTTGTACTGCAATAAAACTCTTTTGTCTTTAGTGTTTGGCTTTTTTTCTGGTACTAACTTATAACCATATTCTGGTTCCTGCAGTTTATCAATAACCAAATCCAATGTGGTTGTTTTACCAGAGTTCCCTACGTTGTATAGACCAATGACTTTCATATCTTTAATCTCATCTTTACTAGTTAGTCAAATCAGCAAATGGAAAATCTATAATACGGCTTCACAGCCCATACTCCACTTACTTTTGTTTATTAAAATTTTCTGTCAGAAAAACGGCATCAAAAAAGGTCGTCTGAAAACGGCGGATTATACCATTTTCAGACGACCTTTGCAGGGAGAGGGGCTTAGTTATCCTGCTGTTTATGCTGCTTATAAGGCACCATGTCGCTGCGCGAAAGCAGCAGCAGGCAGCCCAGCACCATCATTCCCAAAGCAACCAGCGGCGAATAGCCGAGCCAGTATTGATTGTGCAGATACACCGCCGCGCCGATATACACCAGCAGCGGGCCGGAAACGATAGACTGCTTGTTGACGCCGTCCATCACCAAAACCGCAATCCCCGCCAGCACCATACCGGCGGACACGATGGTCGAAGTTGCGGGCAGGATGTCCGTCGTTTTCAAAAACCAAACGGCACCGAAGATAATCAAAAACAGCGGCAGGAAAAGCGAAGAGCGGGACATGGCGTTACTCCGTAAAATTTCAGACGACCCTGATTATTGGGTCGCAGGGGTCATCTGAAAAGCCTGAAGAAAGCAATCTTGGGTATGTTTTTGCAAACATAGGGCTTGATGTGTAAACGGCGGGTATAGTGGATTAACTTTAAACCAGTACGGCGTTGCCTCGCCTTAGCTCAAAGAGAACGATTCTCTAAGGTGCTGAAGCACCAAGTGAATCGGTTCCGTACTATCTGTACTGTCTGCGGCTTCGTCGCCTTGTCTTGATTTAAATCTAATCCACTATACATGTTTGCGGCAACATCGGTGTCATGCGGTCAATTCAAGCTGCTACCAGCCTCAGCGCACATTTTTCATCAAACGTTGTTTTTCGCGTTTCCAGTCGGCTTCTTTCAGGCTTTGGCGTTTGTCGTGTTGTTTTTTACCCTTCGCCAAGCCGATTTCCATTTTGATTTTGCCGCGCGTGAAGTGCAGATTCAACGGGACGATGGTATAACCCGCGCGCTCGGTTTTACCGATGAGCTTGTTGATTTCGGATTGTTTGAGCAAAAGCTTGCGCGGACGGACGGGGTCGGGTTTGACGTGTGTCGAGGCAGTCGGCAGCGCGGTAATATGGCAGCCGACCAGATAAAAAGCGTCTTTTTTCCAGTAGATATAGCTTTCTTTCAACTGCACCCTCGCGGCGCGGATGGCTTTGACTTCCCAACCTTCCAATACCAAACCGGCTTCGAGCTGGTCTTCGATAAAGAAGTCGTGAAAGGCTTTTTTATTATTGGCAATACTCATTATTTTGATTCTTCTATACTTTTCAGACGAGCTATTCTATCAGCGCGTCCTAGAAATGAAAATGTTTAAATGTGAATGGATGCGATATGCCGACCGCGCGCCCTACCCTTTATTTTTTTCCATCAATAGAAACAACATGACGGCGTTTAATATCAGGATATCGTCGCTCGAAGCTGCTTGGGTTTCTTTGTGCAAACTGAATTTGCCCTCCCACAACGCCCTCAATTTCTTCAAACGATACACCACCGTATCGTCGGGTCGGGTAATCAAATAAGTCGGATTGAAGAAAAGACCTGTCAGCCAACCCAGATACGGAACCTCTCCTACCATTTTATCCAACACAGCCACCCAAGGATTTTTTTCGCGGATATGGAAGAGCAACTGACCTTCCGCGTCCGTCACCTGATAGCTCGTGCGCCAAAGCGACTTGACCCCTTCATGTACCACTTTCCCCAAAACCGTACCGGAAGCATTCTGAATGACATAGGTCGCACCAAAATCAATAACCCTGTCCGCCTGAATCGTAAACACAGGCGTATTCTGATCGCGATTAGGGAAAACCTGAATCGACTCTTTGAGCTTAAACATTAGACCTTTTGCGAAAGTATCCTGAAGATTTACAATTCCCAAATGAAATACGAAAACCTCATCCAAAGAAGCGACAGGGAATTCAAACGGCTCACAGGTGTAACGCCCGTCCTTTTTCACGAAATGCTGAAAGTCACCACAGAAGCAGAAAGCCGGAAGGTCAAGTCAGGCAGGCCGCATACGCTCAGCTTGGCAGACCAACTGCTGCTTACCCTGAGCTATCTGCGTCATTACCATACCCAACTCGAATTGGCCGCCATCTACGGCCTTTCTGAAAGTAATGTCTGCCGCACCATCCGTAAAACCGAGGACGCCCTCATCCGTTGCAAACGCTTTTCCCTGCCAAAACACAAGAATCTGGGCGATCAAACGGTCATCATTGACGTTACCGAAAGCCCGATTGAACGTCCCAAAAAAACAGCGGCAGTATTACAGCGGCAAGAAAAAGCGGCACACGGTTAAAATCCAGGTCATATACGGCAGAGAAACTGAAAAAATCATCAGCATCCGGACGGGGATGGGTGCTCAGCATGACATGCGTTTAGCCAAGAGGCACCTTGCAGAGCTTTATCCCTACAAAATAGTCATTGCGGATAAGGGTTATCAAGGATTGGCTAAAACCGGATTACAGACCCCGAAAAAGAAATCCAAACATCATCCGCTGAACAAACAGGATAAAGAGGCGAACAGGCGGTTAGGCAAACTCAGAACCGTCATCGAGCACATCAACAGGAAACTGAAGATATTCAAAATCTTGTCGCTGCCTTACCGCAACAGGCGGAAACGGTTCGGGTTAAGGGTAAATCTGATTGCAGGACTGGTTAATGCGATGGGATGAATATTTTCGCAAGAGGTCTATTTTCTGCCGCGTATAAGCGATTTCGTTCCCCGCTTCGTCTCTGACAAAAAAATCATTGGCAATGGATAAAAGTTTGAAATGGAAATTAAGCGGAAAGTTGAGACTGCTTACCTCCTTAGAAACACTCATGTTTTCATACATTTTTATATAATCAATCATCACATTTTTCCTTACCCGTTTATAGCATATCAATTGAAAGGTCGTCTGAAAGCCATTGTGCGGTTTTCAGACGACCTTTTTGCACCATTTATTGCGCCTTCAATCGGTTCAACAACGTTTTGACCGTACCGCCGTAATACGCGCTTGAAGTACAGTACACCGTTTCCAAGCCGCATTGCCCTTGCGAACCGTATTTCTTAATACACTGGTTCAGCGCGACCTGATGCACGCTCTTAAAGCGCGGCGAAGTAATCACCACCGCATTATCCGTCGTCAGTTTGCCTTCTGCTTTCGGGTAAGCGACGGCGATGCAGGTGTTATGAAGCGGAACAACGGATTTACAGCCTGTCGCCTCGCCGTTTTGCACGCCGGAAAGTGTGTCCTGCCCTCGGCAAAACGCCTCCAGCTCCGCATTTGCCTCGATTTGCGACATATTTTCTTTTGTCGTTTTAATCAGCAGCGCATCATTGCCGTCATGCGGATTCTGCCACATGGCGAGATAACCATAAGTATCCGCTGCATTCGCGCCCGCTGACAAAATGGTGGCGATAAGTGCCATTACAATTTTTTTCATTATTGATTCCAAATGCTTATGTCGTTATGTTTGACTGTCATCATTATAAAGCAAAGCCCATGGCGAATATATGCCTGCATCACTTTTCATTTCAAGTCCCTTGTTACAAGGTCGTCTGAAATGTAGGAAAACGTTGCGTTGTTTACACCACAGATTGAGAAAAATAAGCCTGCAAGACCTCAAACGGCGTATCGCCGTTCAAACTGCGGTGCGGCTTCACAGTGTTATAGAAATTAACAAAGCGGCACAACTCCTTTCGCCGGTGTTCCGGACTGTCAAACAACTGTTTCTCATGCCACATCTCCATCAGGGTGCGGATAACCCGTTCCGCCTTACCGTTGGTCTGCGGACGGGCAACCCGGGTAAACTTTTGACCAATCCCGTTCTCATAACAGGCTACACCGAAAGCATGGTTGGCCGAGCCTTTATATTCCGTACCGTTGTCGGAGTAAACGCACTCAATCAGGTATGGACAGGGATCAATCAGGTGTTCGGTCAGAAACTTGGCGGCACTGTCTGCGGTTTTGTCCGGCAAAATGGCGGCGTATAGCTCCCTTGAGAAATCGTCAATGGCGACAAACAGGTAATCCCGCTTATCGGTAGCTTTCTGCCCTTTGAGCAGCGGCAGCCGTTTGGTATCGAGATGTACCGGCTCTCCGGGGTAGGATTTATTGTAGCGTTTGGCCTGCCTTTTGAGTTTTTCCTGAATGCCGCGTTCTACCTTGGCCAGGCGTTTCATTCCGTACTTTGCCTGTTTGAAACGGTTGTTGGTACTGGTTTGGGGTTTGAGCAGTCTGCCTCTTGCGGCTTTAAGTGCGCGGTAAATGGTGACGCGGCTGACTTGGTAGCGGCGTGCCAGGGAGGTGACGCTTTCCTTCCCCTGCGTGTAGGCCAGCCAAATGGCTTGGCGGTGGTGCGGGGTGAGACGGGTGTTTTTGTGCATGTTCATGTTTCAGTATTCTCCTGGAAATACTGTAAACAACGCTACTAGTTTCTACATCTGAAAAATGCCTACGCTTGCGGCGGTTTTTTGTGTTTCACACATTCTGCGGCATATTGCTCGCCCCAACGGTGCATCGCCTCGATAACGGGCATTAATGTCTGCCCGAACGCCGTCAACGAATACTCCACCTTCGGCGGAACCTGCGGATACACTTCGCGATGGACAATACCGTCGTTCTCCAATTCGCGCAGCTGCAACGTCAACATCCGCTGGGTAACACCCGCCAGCAGACGCTGCAATTCGTTGAATCGTCGGGTTTCCCCGTGTAAATAATATAAAATCAATACCTTCCATTTCCCACCGATAATATCCAAAGTATTAACGACCGGACAGCAGGCGCCGTGTGTCGGTTCTGTTTCCGCCATTATTGACCTCCGAATGACAGTATAAAAATTGTGCGTACTTGTTAATAAGTTTGTACCCCATATAATACATGCAACAAAGTATGGCAACCACGACATTATTAATTTCATTACACAAAGGTCGTCTGAAAAGGTTTCAGACGACCCCACAAGAAGGAACCTCATTATGCGCAACGTCAAACAAATCTACCGTGCAAACAGCCAACACTGGGTCGGCGACGGATTCCTCGTCCAACCCCTGTTCTCCCACATGGGCGACGACCGCGGCACCAACCCTTTCCTGATGCTTGACTACGCCGCACCCTATGAATTCTCCGCCAATGAAGCCCGCAGCCCGCGCGGTGTCGGGCAACACCCGCACAAAGGCTTTGAAACCGTTACCATCGCCTACCACGGCGAAGTGGCACACCGCGACTCCAGCGGCGGGGGCGGCATCATTCACGAAGGCGACGTGCAATGGATGACCGCAGGCTCGGGCATCATCCATGAAGAATTCCACTCCGAAAACTTCAGCAAAAAAGGCGGACTGTTTGAAATGGTCCAACTTTGGGTCAACCTGCCCGCCAAAGACAAAAACACGCCGCCGCGCTATCAGCATCTCGCCAAAGCCAGTATCCCCGTTGTTGAGTTCCCTGGCGAGGCGGGCTACCTGCGGCTGATTGCAGGAAAATATAAAGGCGTAAAAGGCGCAGCCGACACCTTCACCGAAATGAATGTCTGGGACATCATTTTGAATGCCGGTAAAAAAACCGTATTGGAAATACCCGAAACCCACAATCTGTCTATGGTCGTCCTACGGGGCAACGTTACCTTCAACAGCAAAGAGCAGGCGGGCGCAGGAGAGCTGGTCGGCTTTGAACAAAACGGCGGCAACGTGTATATAGAAGCCGGCAGCGAAGAAGTCAAAATCCTTTTGCTCTCCGGCGTCCCGATTGACGAACCCGTCGTCGGCTATGGTCCGTTTGTGATGAATACCGCCGAAGAAATCCGCCAAGCCATCAGCGATTTCAAAAGCGGCAAATTCGGCAGCATCGATTGAGCATCCGAGCCGAAACAAAATAGGCTGTATCCACAGGCAGACTTCTCATGCTGAAAACGGATATCACGCGTTTCACTATAGTGGATTAAATTTAAATCAGAACAAGGCGACGAAGCCGCAGACAGTACAGATAGTACGGAACCGATTCACTTGGTGCTTCAGCACCTTAGAGAATCGTTCTCTTTGAGCTAAGGCGAGGCAACGCCGTACTGGTTTAAAGTTAATCCACTATAAAATCCAATAGACAATGGTTTCGGCTATACTGTCGGCTGTCGCGGCGTTGGTCCATTTTGCTATGCGCAATCTTCGAGCCCTCGCCCGATACCGATAACCGATTCATTTCGCTCTATTTATTTTCCAGTCAACTTCCAAAAAGGAAACCCTTATGGCTCAAATTACCTTCCACGACAACCCTGTCCACACTTCCGGCGACCTGCCCGCCGTCGGTCAAGCCGCGCCTGCATTCAGCCTGACTGCTGGCGATCTGTCCGACAAAACTTTGGCGGACTTTGCAGGCAAGCGCAAAGTTTTGAACATTTTCCCAAGCATTGATACCGGCGTGTGCGCCCAATCCGTGCGCACCTTCAACAAACGCGCGTCTTCTTTGGACAACGCGGTCGTATTGTGCATCTCCGCCGACCTGCCGTTTGCCCAAGCGCGTTTCTGCGGCGCGGAAGGTTTGGACAATGTGGTAAACCTGTCCACATTCCGCAGCAGCTTTGTCGCTGATTACGGCGTCACCCTGACCGACAGCCCGTTGCGCGGACTGACTGCGCGTGCCGTTGTAGTTTTGGACGAAAACGACAAAGTCCTGCACAGCGAACTGGTTGGCGAAATCGCCAACGAGCCTGATTACGACGCGGCTTTGGCTGTTTTGTAAACAAGGGTTTTAGAGCTGAAAAAGGTCGTCTGAAAAGTTTCAGACGACCTTTTGTCTTTCTTCCTAAACTATTTTGCAGGCGGCTTCAATTCAAACACTTCGGGATGCGCCTTGAAATACTCTACGGCGATAAATCCGCCGCCGATGATGATCACCAGGAACACCGCCATGACAATCATAGCAAGGATGAATTTATCCGAAGGATGGGCGTCGGGCTTGCGTTTATCCGCCATTATTGCATCTCCGAGAGCCAGTCGCGGGCAGTGAGAAACTCGTTCAGCCGCGCTTCGGGCGAACCATCTTCCGGCGCGTATTGATACTCGAAACGCACCAAAGGCGGCATGGACATCAAAATGCTTTCCGTGCGTCCGCCGCTTTGCAGGCCGAACAGCGTGCCCCTGTCCCAAACCAAATTAAATTCTACATAACGCCCGCGCCGGTAAAGCTGGAAATCGCGCTCGCGTTCGCCGTACGGCGTGTTTTTGCGTTTCGCCACAATCGGCAGATACGCCCCGATATAGCCTTCGCCGACCGCCTTGATGAAATTCAGGCAGGTGTCGAAATCCCAGCGGTTCAAATCGTCGAAGAACAAACCACCCACGCCGCGCGTTTCGCCGCGGTGTTTCAGATAAAAATATTCGTCGCACCATTTTTTGAACTCGGGATAAACCGCTTCCCCAAACGGCGCGCATACGTCCCGCGCGACCGTGTGCCAATGCAAAATATCTTCTTCAAACGGATAAAACGGCGTCAAATCAAAGCCGCCGCCAAACCACCACACAGGCTCTCCACCTTCCGGATACGCGATAAAAAAGCGCACGTTCGCATGGCTGGTCGGCACATACGGATTTTTCGGATGAATCACCAGCGACACGCCCATCGCTTCAAACGCCGCGCCCTCCAATTCAGGGCGGTGCACCGTCGCCGAAGCGGGCATTTTACTGCCCTTCACATGCGAAAAATTCACGCCCGCCTGCTCGAATACCGCGCCGTTTTTCAACACGCGGGTTTCGCCCACGCCCAATTTGCCCGTCCATTCTTCACGCGCAAACACCGCCCCGCCGTCTTCTTGCTCAAGCGCGGCGCAGATTTGGTTTTGCAGGTTTTTCAATACGGTTAAAACGGCTTCGGTGTGCATGGCGGGTTCCTTATGGATGGGGTCGTCTGAAAACCGTATTTTAATACGGCGCGCCGAATATTTATCAGAATTGCTGAAAAACGGGATGAAACAAGGTTCGCATTCGCTCAAAACGTCGTCTGAAATCTTGGATTTAAGTTTTCAGACGACCTTTTTGATTTCCTCAACCCTGTTTGCGCCTCGTCTGAAAAAACGCCTGCAAAACGGCTTTGCATTCGTCTTCCAAGATGCCGCCTTTGATTGCCGTGTGTTTGTTCAGCAGCGGGTTGGCAAACAGATTGACAACGCTGCCCGCAGCTCCGGTTTTGGGCTCTGCCGCGCCGTAGATGACGCGGCGGATGCGGGCTTGGATGATGGCGGAGGCGCACATGGCGCAGGGTTCGAGCGTGATGTAGAGGTCGCACTCGTCGAGGCGGTAGTTTTGAAGGGCATTACCTGCGGCGGCAAGGGCGCGGATTTCGGCGTGGCGGCTGATGTCGTGGTCGCTGACGCAGGTGTTGTGTGCGGCGGCGATGATTTGATTGTTGGAGACGACGACCGCGCCGACAGGGATTTCGCCAATGCGGACGGATTGTTCTGCCTGCGCCAAGGCAGCGCGCATGAAGGTTTCCATTTCAGACGACGTGGGGAAAACGGCAACGGGCGGATGGTTCTTAACGGCTTGCTCCAAAGCGGTTTTCTGCGTTTGCGGCAGCTCTTGCGACTTGATACCGAGCAGCAGGGCTTCGAGTTGCCAAAGCGTGCTGCGGGTGACTGTCAGTCCGGCGGCTTTGAGCAGCAGGAAGGCTTGGACGGAACCGGTGTCGCGCAGCTCCTCTACGCTGCGGATGCCGAGGGCTTGCAGGGCGGCTAAGGTTTGCGGGGCGACGGGCGGTGTGGTCAACAGGGTCGGCATGGCGTTTTAGATTTGGAAATGGCGGCGGACGAGTGCCAAGGTTGTCTGAACGTGGTTGCCGTCGGTGTAGGGGTCGATGCTGTGCGCCAATGGGATTTTGCGCAACCAAGTGAGTTGGCGTTTGGCAAGCTGGCGGGTGGCGGCAATGCCTTTTTCGACAAAGGTGTCGTAATCGGTCAAGCCTTCGAGGTAATCCCATGCCTGCCGGTAGCCGACGCAGCGCATAGACGGCATATCGGCGGTCAGTTCGGGGTATTTTTGGCGCAGGGCGCGCATTTCGTCGATGAAGCCTTGTTCCAGCATTTGTGTGAAACGGCGGGCGATGTTTTCGTGCAGCAAGGCGCGGTTTTCGGGAATCAGGGCGGTGGTGCAGAGATCGAGCGGCGGAGTGTAATCGGCTTTTTCGGCAAAATGCGCACTCAAGGGCTTGCCGGTCAGTCGGTACACTTCCAAAGCGCGTTCGATACGTTGGCTGTCGTTCGGTTTCAGACGACCTGCGGTTTCAGGGTCTATGGTTTGCAGGTTTTGATACAGATGCGCCAAGCCGTATCGTTGTTTTTCTTCCTGCAACCGGGCGCGCACGGCGGCATCGGCTTCGGGCAGGTCGTTCAAGCCCTCTGTCAGCGCGTGGAAATACATCATCGTGCCGCCGACAATCAAAGGCAGCCTGCCGCGCGCGTGGATTTCCTCCGCCAGCCGCACGCAGTCACCGACAAACTCTGCCGCGCTGTAAGACTCCGTGGGCGGGATGATGTCGATAAGGTGGTGCGGCACGGCATCAAGCTCGGCGGCGGTCGGCTTTGCCGTGCCGATGTCCATATCGCGGTACAACAGCGCGGAATCGAGGCTGATGATTTCGACCGGCAGGGCTTCGGCGATTTTCAAGGCAAGGGCGGTTTTCCCGCCGGCAGTCGGGCCGAGGATGGCAAAGGCTTTTGGGGTGTTCATATCAAAAGGGGCGTGGGGAAACGGACGGATTATAGCAAAAGGTCGTCTGAAATCATTGCTTCATTCAAGATAAATATCTGTATCGACACCCGATTTCCCCCAATTTTTCTCAAACTACGAAAGAGTCAAAATATCGGTCTGCCCTAGTTTCTTTAATCTAAAGCAGGTAGAATGGCAACCGTTGCCTGATGCGGGCGAACACCCGCACCATCCGACGCACACTACCAAAATACAATCATATATAAATAATTAGGAGCACTAAAATGGAACATAAGCTGCCACAACTGCCTTATGAACTGGACGCATTGTCCCCGCATCTGAGCAAAGAGACTTTGGAGTTCCACTACGGCAAACACCATCAAACCTACATCACCAATCTGAACAATCAAATCAAAGGTACCGAATTTGAAAACCTGCCTTTGGAAGAGATTGTGAAAAAATCTTCAGGCGGCGTGTTCAACAACGCAGCCCAGACTTGGAACCACACCTTCTACTGGCTGGGTTTCACGCCTAAAGGTCAAGGCAAACCTTCCGGCGAGCTGGCCGCCGCCATCGACGCCAAATGGGGCAGCTTCGAGAAATTCCAAGAAGCATTCTCCGCTTGCGCGGCAGGTACTTTCGGCTCCGGTTGGGCATGGCTGGTAAAAACCCCTGCCGGCGAATTGGATTTGGTTTCCACTTCCAACGCGGTCACTCCGCTGACCACTAAAAACACTCCGCTGCTGACCTGCGACGTATGGGAACACGCCTACTACATCGACTACCGCAACAGCCGCCCCAACTACCTGAAAGGTTTCTGGGAAATCGTCAACTGGGACGAAGTCGCCAAACGCTTTGCCGCTTAAGTTGAATGCTTAAAACAAAAGGTCGTCTGAAAATTTTCAGACGACCTTTTTTGTTGGACAACGCGGTATCAATGTTGCTTAATATCCGCTATTGATTTGACTTTAGCATCAGCCTCTTTTCGCTGGACGGCTTGGTTTCGAGCCGAAAGAATCGTTGGCTTTACGTTTACCTTTAAAGCCTTCGCCGCCTTTCTTAAATCCTTCTTTTTTGAAACCTTCGCTGCGTGATTTGCCACCAAAGCCTTCTTTGCCCGGTTTCTTATCGCCGCGCCAGCCGCTGGATTTTCTATCGCCCCAGCCGCCTTTGCCTTTCGGTTTGCCGCCTGCGGATTTGCGCTTGCGGGTCGGCTCCATGCCTTCGACGGTCACTTCGTTCAGCTTACGGTCAATATATTTTTCGATTTTGTGCACTTTGACGTATTCGTTCACTTCGGCAAAGGTAATCGCAATACCCGTGCGCCCTGCCCGTCCGGTACGGCCGATGCGGTGAACGTAGTCTTCCGCCTGTTTCGGCAGGTCGTAGTTGATAACGTGGGTAATGGTCGGCACGTCAATACCGCGTGCGGCAACGTCGGTGGCAACCAAAATTTTGCAGCGGCCTTTGCGCAAATCCATCAGCGTGCGGTTTCGCCAGCCCTGCGGCATGTCGCCGTGCAGGCAGTTGGCAGCGAAACCTTTTTCGTACAAATCGTCGGCGATGACTTCGGTCATGGCTTTGGTGGATGTGAAGATGACGCATTGGTCGATGTTGGCGTCGCGCAGGATGTGGTCGAGCAGGCGGTTTTTGTGGCGCATATCGTCGCAATAAAGCAGCTGCTCTTCGATTTTGCCTTGATCGTCCACGCGCTCGACTTCGACGACTTCAGGGTTTTTCGTCAGTTTGCGCGCCAGTTTGCCAACTGCACCGTCCCAAGTGGCGGAAAACAATAAAGTCTGACGGTCGGTCGGAGTGGCTTCGACGATGGTTTCGATGTCGTCGATAAAACCCATGTCCAGCATACGGTCGGCTTCGTCCAAAATTAGCACTTCCAAGCGGTCAAAATCGACTTTGCCGCTTTGCATCAAGTCCATCAGACGGCCCGGCGTGGCGACAATCAGGTCAACCGGTTTGCTCAGGGCGCGGGTTTGGTAGCCGAAAGATGCGCCGCCGACGATGCTGACGGTGCGGAACCAGCGCATATTTTTAGCGTACGCCAGCGCGTTTTTCTCGACTTGTGCCGCCAATTCGCGGGTCGGCGTCAACACCAACGCGCGCGGGCCTTTGCCCGGTTTTTCGCTGCGCTTGGTCAGCCGCTGCAAAGTCGGCAGCAGAAAGGCGGCGGTTTTGCCGGAGCCGGTTTGCGCCGAAGCCATGATGTCGCGGCCTTCCAAAGCAAACGGAATGGCTTGCGCCTGAATCGGTGTCGGGCTTTCGTAACCCTCGCTGCGTACGGCGGACAAGATGTTTTTATCAAGGTTCAAATCGGCAAATTTAATAGACATGGCTATCCTAAAGAGACAACAACGCGCACGCCTGAACAGTTTTCAGACGACCTGAAGCAAAGGAAAGTAACGATACGGGAAATGTGAAGTTACAGGGTTGTCGCAAGCATCTTGCTTGTAGTTAACATCGACGACAACCTGCACAGAAAGGCTTGGCAAATATGCAAGCAATAAAAGAAACGAGCCCGAAACGGCGGTTTAGGTTGGAAGACGATGGCTTCGTATAAAAAGGTGAACGGCGGATAATATCGATTTTATGGATAACGGTCAAGCAAAAAGGCATCAAGTGCGTTAAAATTCAAACCCTTCCCAATCCTCATTCAGGCCGTCTGAAACCATGACCGACATCACACCCTTCGCCAACCGCATGGGCAAAAACATCAAACACCTCATGAAATGGGCGAAACGCAACGGCATCGAAGCCTGGCGCATTTACGACCGCGACATCCCCCAATTCCCCTTCGCCGTCGATGTTTACGGCGACCAAATCCACCTTCAGGAATACGATACCGGCTGGCTGATGCAGCCCGAAGAATACGAAGCGTGGCTTGCCGAAGTATTGGAAGCCGTCGCCTTCGTTACCGGTTTTGCGCCCGAACAAATCCACTTCAAACGCCGCGAACGCCAAAAAGGCTTGCAGCAATACGAGAAAACCGGTAAAACCGGCGACGATTTCGTCATCACCGAAAACGGCCGCAAGTTTTGGGTCAACCTCGACAAATACCTCGACACCGGCCTCTTTCTCGATCACCGCAACACGCGCAAAAAAGTCGGCGAAACCGCAGCGGGCAAACGCTTCCTAAACCTGTTTTCCTACACCGGCAGCTTCACCGTCTATGCAGCCACCGGCGGCACAGCGTCCAGCGAAACCGTCGATTTGTCCAACACTTATCTCGATTGGGCGAAACGCAATTTCGAACTCAACGGCATCAGCCCCGAACAACACAAAATCGTCCGCGCCGACGTGTTCCAATACCTGCAAAACGCCGCCGCCGAAGGCAAACAGTTCGACCTTATCGTCATGGATCCGCCCAGCTTCTCCAACAGCAAAAAGATGCTCGACATCCTCGACATCCAGTGCGACCACAAAAAACTGATTGACGGCGCAATGAACCTGCTCGCTTCAGACGGCATTTTTTACTTCTCCAACAACTTGCGCAGCTTCGTCTTGGACGACTCGGTATTGGAACAATACGCCGTCAAAGACATTTCCAAACAATCCGTTCCCGACGATTTCCGCAACAAGAAAATCCATCAGTGTTGGGAAATCAGACATAAAGTCTGACTGCCCTAGTCGTTGGTTGAAATACCCAACGGTTTATCTGCCCAAAGGTCGTCTGAAAACTCCGTTTGGTGTTTTCAGACGACCTTTTCTCAATATAGGCAGGCATCACGCCGCCCCTTCAAGGTATAATCAGCCCCATATCACTTCACAACAAGGAACACACAAGATGGATTGGAAAGGACGCGAACAGAGTCAAAACGTAGAAGACCGACGCGGCAGCAGCGGTGGAGGCGGCGGCGGTAGAACGCCCGGCATCCTCGGCATCATCGTCGTTTTGGTCGGTGCTTATTACGGCGTTGATTTGAGCGGCTTGGTCGGCACTCCTTCCATGGGTACGGGTTCAACCCAAACTTCCCAGCTCAAGCCTCAAGAAGAAGCCGAACTGAACGAACTTGCCCGCGTCGTCCTTGCCGATACGGAAAAAGCTTGGGGCAGCTATTTCAAGCAAATCGGACGAACCTACACCCCGACCACCATGGTGTTATACAACGGCGGCACATCAACCGCCTGCGGCATGGGCCAATCAGCAATGGGCCCGTTTTACTGCCCGGGCGACCAAAAAGTCTATCTCGACTTAGACTTCTATAGAGATATGCAGACCAAACTCAACTCCGCCAGCGATGCTGCGTTTGCCTATGTGATCGCACACGAAGTCGGACACCACGTCCAAAACCTGCTCGGCATCCTGCCCAAAGTCCACAGAATGCAGCAGCAGGTCGGCAAAAAAGAAGCCAATGTCCTTTCCGTCAAACTCGAATTGCAGGCGGACTGCTACGCAGGCATTTGGGGGCATTACGCCGTCAACAATAATATCTTCAAAGCCGAAGACATCACCAAAGCCATGCTGGCTGCCGAATCCGTCGGCGACGACCGCCTGCAGAAAGAGGGGCAGGGCTATGTCGTTCCCGACAGCTTTACACACGGTTCGTCCGAACAGCGCATGGCATGGCTCAAACGCGGTTTGGACAGCGGCGACATCAACCAATGCAACACTTTTGGTAACTGATTGAAACCGCAGTAAATGTTATTTGATGTAACCTCCAAAGGTCGTCTGAAAGCCTTCAGACGACCTTTGCCTATGTTAGAATAAGCCCGTTTTCCATTCACAATCACAAAGGAAACCATCATGGCAAATATTGCCCGCGACATCTTCAAAGCCTACGACATCCGAGGCATTGTCAGCAAAACCCTGACCAACGAAGCCGCCTACCTTATCGGCAAAGCCATCGCCACCAGAGCCGCCGAAAAAGGCATCACCCGCATCGCACTCGGACGCGACGGACGCTTGAGCGGTCCCGAACTGATGGAACACATCCAACGCGGTTTTACCGACAGCGGCATCGACGTCCTCAATGTCGGCATGGTCGCCACCCCCATGCTTTATTTCGCCGCCATCAACGAATGCGGCGGCAGCGGCGTGATGATTACCGGCAGCCATAACCCGCCCGATTACAACGGCTTCAAAATGATGCTCGGCGGCGACACCCTCGCAGGCGAAGCCATCCAAGAACTGCTCGACCTGATCGAAGCCGACAAACTGGTTGCCTCCGACAAAAAAGGCAGCGTGACTGAAAAAGACATCTCCGGCGAATACCACAACCACATCGTCGGCCACGTCAAACTCAAACGCCCCATGAAAATCGCCATCGACGCGGGCAACGGCGTAGGCGGCGCATTCGCAGGCAAACTCTACAAAGGTTTGGGCAACGAAGTGACCGAACTTTTCTGCGAAGTGGACGGCACTTTCCCCAACCACCATCCCGACCCATCCAAACCGAAAAACCTGCAAGATTTGATTGCCGCGCTGAAAAACAGCGATGCCGAAATCGGCTTGGCTTTTGACGGCGATGCCGACCGCTTGGGCGTCGTGACCAAAGACGGCAACATCATCTATCCCGACCGCCAGCTCATGCTGTTCGCCCAAGACGTTTTAAGCCGCAATCCCGGCGCGAAAGTCATCTTCGACGTGAAATCCACCCGCCTGCTGGCTCCGTGGATTAAAGAACACGGCGGCGAAGCCGTCATGGAGAAAACCGGCCACAGCTTCATCAAGTCCGCCATGAAAAAAACCGGCGCGCTGGTTGCCGGCGAAATGAGCGGACACATCTTCTTCAAAGAACGCTGGTTCGGCTTCGACGACGGCATGTACGCCGGTGCACGCCTCTTGGAAATCCTGTCTGCCTTCGATAATCCGTCCGAAGTGTTGAACAGCCTGCCGCAAAGCATTTCCACGCCCGAACTCAACATCGACCTGCCCGAAGGCAGCAACGGCCATCAGGTTATCGACGAACTCGCCGCCAAAGCCAAATTCGAAGGCGCGACCGAAATCATCACCATCGACGGCCTGCGCGTCGAATTCCCCGACGGCTTCGGCCTGATGCGCGCCTCCAATACCACGCCGATTTTGGTGTTGCGCTTCGAGGCAGATTCCGATGAAGCCATTGAGCGGATTCAAAATCAGTTTAAAGCCGTCATCGAAAGCAATCCCGCGCTGAAATGGCCGCTGTAAATTATTGAGGCTTTAAAGTTCGAAAGGTCGTCTGAAAACCAATATTGCAGGTTTTCAGACGACCTTTTATAGTGGATTAACTTTAAATCAGGACAAGGCGAAGCAACACCGTACTGGTTTAAAGTTAATCCACTATATTTCGATGTTTACGCTCTTTAAACTCAGTCAGGGCAACACCCTATTCTTTCAAGCAAATACGCTCAAACTTCCCTATCCAAGACCTTTGACTTCCATCAAACAAAATTATCTTCTTCAAAATATGCCCGCTGTTCTTTGACTAAGAAAATAAATGCGTACACATCCTCATCAAATACCCAAATATTGCTTATTGAATAAATACACAGCTGACACAACAGCGAATTAATGTTTAAAAGTCAAAAAATAGAGCCATTTATCTACAAAATCGCCACCCAATATAATATTAAATGCCAACCATGCCAACACACCCGACTTTATACAAAAAATCCATGCCGTTTTCAGACGACCTCAATCCGATTAAAAGCCTATTTTCCCAAGCATTTCAGGCTACTATGCACAAACAGCTTCTTACAGTATGATGGACTTTTCGATTTTGCCTTAAGCCTGCATGAGTTTCAGCAGCGCAGGCGGCAGGAATCAGGCTTCCAAACAAATCCAACCTCAACTCGGAGTAAACATCATGTTGACCCAGACCCAACAGGTCGATTTGACCCTGCATCATCTCAAAGAGCGCGCCTTGGCAGAATATAGCCCACAACAGCGTGCGACCGTCGAAGCTTCCGAAGACTGGAAACAGTTTGACAGGCGTTTGAACGAGCATTTTCCCAAGCTGATGCACGAGCTGGACAACGTTTACAACGACAACGAAGCCGTCCTGCCCATGCTGGAACAACTGATTGCACAAGCATGGCAAAGCTATTCCCAACGCGACAAGTCTCTGAAAGCCATTGATGCCGCACGCGAGAGCGATCCCGATTGGATTTTGTCTAATAAACAGGTCGGCGGCGTGTGTTATGTCGATTTGTTTGCGGGCGATCTGAAAGGCTTGAAAGCTAAAATCCCTTATTTTCAAGAGCTGGGGCTGACTTATCTGCACATGATGCCCCTGTTTAAATGTCCCGAAGGCAAAAGCGACGGCGGCTATGCGGTCAGCAGCTACCGCGACGTCAATCCGGCTTTGGGTACGATAGACGATTTGCGCGATGTCATTGCCGCGCTGCACGAAGCGGGCATTTCCGCCGTCGTCGATTTCATCTTCAACCATACTTCCAACGAACACGAATGGGCGAAAGGCTGCTCCGCCGGAGATCCGCTTTACGACAATTTCTACTATATTTTCCCCGACCGCTGGATGCCCGACCAATACGACCGCACCCTGCGCGAAATCTTCCCCGACCAGCATCCGGGTGGCTTCTCCCAATTGGAAGACGGACGCTGGGTGTGGACGACGTTCAATTCCTTCCAATGGGATTTGAATTACAGCAATCCTTGGGTATTCCGCGCCATGGCGGGCGAAATGATGTTCCTCGCCAATTTGGGCGTTGACATCCTGCGTATGGACGCCGTTGCCTTCATTTGGAAACAAATGGGCACTTGCTGCGAAAACCTACCGCAAGCCCATGCCTTAATCCGCGCGTTCAACGCCGTCATGCGCATCGCCGCACCTGCCGTGTTCTTCAAATCCGAAGCCATCGTCCACCCCGACCAAGTCGTCCAATACATCGGACAAGACGAATGCCAAATCGGCTACAACCCGCTGCAAATGGCATTGCTGTGGAACACCCTCGCCACCCGCGAAGTCAACCTGCTCCACCAAGCCCTCTCCTACCGCCACAACCTGCCCGACCATACCGCATGGGTCAACTACGTCCGCAGCCACGACGACATCGGCTGGACGTTCGCCGACGAAGACGCATCGCAATTCGGCATTCACGGCTACGACCACCGCCAATTCCTCAACCGTTTCTTCGTCAACCATTTCGACGGCAGCTTCGCGCGCGGCGTCCCTTTCCAATACAACCCCAACACCGGCGACTGCCGCGTCAGCGGCACTGCCGCCGCCCTCGCCGGTCTGGCGCAACACGACCCACACGCCGTTGACCGCATCAAACTCTTGTACAGCATCGCCCTGAGTACCGGCGGTCTGCCGCTGATTTATCTCGGCGACGAAGTCGGCACGCTCAACGACGACGACTGGTCAAGCGACAGCAATAAGAGCGACGACAGCCGCTGGGCGCACCGTCCGCGTTACAACACCGAGTTGTACGAACAACGCCACGATCCGTCAACCGCAGCAGGACAAATCTATCAAGGTCTGCGCCACATGATAGACATCCGCCAAAACAACCCGCGTTTGAACGGCGGTCGTCTGGTTACTTTCAACACCAACAACAAACACATCATCGGCTATATCCGCAACAACGCGCTTTTGGCGTTCGGCAACTTCAGCGAACACCCGCAGACCATCAGCGCGCACACCCTGCAAGCCATGCCCGCCCGCGCCAAAGACCTCATCAGCGGCGAAACCGTGGCATTGAATCAGGATTTGGTGCTGCGCCCCTACCAAGTGATGTGGCTCGAAATCGCCTGATGATTGAGGCAGCTTAAAACGCAAAGGTCGTCTGAAAACCGGTATTGCCCGTTTTCAGACGACCTTTTTGACAAAATATAGTGGATTAAATTTAAACCAGTACAGCGTTGCCTCGTCTTAGCTCAAAGAGAACGATTCTCTAAGGTGCTGAAGCACCAAGTGAATCGGTTCCGTACTATCTGTACTGTCTGCGGCTTCGTCGCCTTGTCCTGATTTAAATTTAATCCACTATACATGGACGCAAGCTCATTCCCTGGTTCCCAATCCAACAATCAAATCTCTAAAAAAGCGTCATTCAACAGCCATTCGGTTCGCATCCCAAAGCCTGAAAGAGCAAGCCGCCTTTCAGACGACCTACTGCCAAATCAGTTACAATTCATCCCTATGAACACGACCGAATCAAACGTTTCGGAAACGCCGCCCGTCCGCCCGTCCCGCTGGCTGCCGCTGCTGTTGGCGATTGCGATTTTCATGCAAATGCTGGACGCGACGATTCTGAACACCGCCCTGCCCGAAATTGCCAAAGATTTCCAAGTATCGCCACTCAATATGCAGCTGGCGGCGATTTCCTATACGCTGACCGTCGCCCTACTGATTCCCTTAAGCGGCTATTTGGTAGACAGGTTCGGCACTAAAAACGTATTTTTCGGTTCGGTCGGCATTTTTATGCTCGGATCGGCATTGTGTGCGGCGGCAACCAATCTGCCCATGCTGGTGATGGCGCGGGTGATTCAGGGCATAGGCGGGTCGATGTTGGTACCCGTACCGCGCCTGACGATTTTGCGCGTGTACGACAAATCCCAACTCTTAAACGCCATCAATTATGCCGTAATGCCCGCTCTAATCGGCCCGATATTCGGTCCTTTGGTCGGCGGCTATTTGGTGGAATACGCATCTTGGCATTGGATTTTCCTGCTTAACCTGCCCATAGGGCTGCTCGGCGTCTTGCTGGGCTGGCGGATTATGCCCGATGTCAAAGGCGAAAATATGGTTCTAGACTTGAGCGGCTACCTGACTTTCGCCTCGGCGGCGTGTCTCTTGATGTTGGCAGTGGAAATGGTGTCCCACTCCGGCGCGGTTTGGTTTTCACTCTTGCTCGCGCTCGGCGGCACAACCTTCACCCTGCTCTACTACCGCCACATGAAAACCGCCGCCAACCCGATTTACGCGGCGGATTTGTTCCAAGTCCGCACCTTCCGGCTGGGTCTGACAGGCAATCTGTTCAGCCGGCTCGGCATCAGTTCCATCCCCTTTTTGCTGCCGCTATTGTTTCAAGTCGCTTTCGGCTTTGCCGCCAGCGTATCCGGCTGGCTGGTCGCACCCGTCGCTTTCGCATCGCTTGCCGTCAAACCGCTCATCAAACCCCTGATGTCGCGCTTCGGCTACCGCAGCGTGTTGATTTGGAACACACGCCTCCTTGCCATATTGATTATGCTGCTTGCCCTACCCGACGCGGACACGTCCTTAAGCGTATGGATTGTCCTGCTGCTCCTGATTGGTACCTGCAACTCCATCCAGTTCTCCGCCATGAACACCCTGACCATCGCCGACCTGCGCGCGCACCAAACCGGCAGCGGCAACAGCCTGATGGCAGTCAACCAACAACTCGCCATCAGCCTCGGCATCGCACTCGGCGCGCTTATCCTGCAAAACTGGTCGCAAAGCAGCTTCACCGCAGGCAACCTCCACCTTTCATTCCGCCTTACCCTCCTTTCCATCGGCTTGATTACACTCATCTCCAGCATCATATTCAGCCGCCTGCACATTTCCGACGGACGCAACCTAACGACTTCAAAAAAATAGGTTAAAATGCGAACCGTATAAACATCGAACTTCTTTTCAGTCGACCCTTCTAAATATAGTGGATTAACAAAAATCAGGACAGGCGACGAAGCCGCAGACAGTACAGATAGTACGGAACCGATTCACTTGGTGCTTCAGCACCTTAGAGAATCGTTCTCTTTGAGCTAAGGCGAGGCAACGCCGTACTGGTTTAAAGTTAATCCAATATAAAAATACCGTTTCAGCGAAAAAGGTCGTCTGAAATGCCCTCAAGAATGAAAAAAATCCATCTCATCCTTATGCTTCCGGTTTTTCTGACAGGTTGCGCCGGTCTCCCCTCACTGGACGAGCGCCCTGAGAGCCACTATCTGGACATCCCCTCCACCCCACGCATGGATGCCCTGCTCAATACCGCCTCTAGCAAAACCAGCGGCGACATTTCCAATGTCTATCTGCTCAACGACGCACACGAAGCCTTCGTCGCCCGCGCCGCTCTGATTGAAGCTGCCGACCACACCCTAGACCTCCAATACTACATCTGGCACAACGACATCTCCGGCAAGCTCATGTTCAACCTTATCCACCGTGCCGCCGAACGCGGCGTACGCGTGCGCCTGCTGCTTGACGACAACAACACCAACGGGCTGGACAACGTCCTGCTCGCTCTCGACAGCCATCCCAATATCGAAATCCGCCTGTTCAATCCCTTCGTCCGCCGCAAATGGCGCGCGCTGGGTTATTTAACAGACTTCCCGCGCCTCAACCGCCGGATGCACAATAAATCCTTCACCGCCGACAACCGTGCCACCATCCTCGGCGGGCGCAATATCGGCGACGAATATTTTAAAGTCGGCGAAGACACCATCTTCGCCGACCTCGACATCCTCGCCACCGGCCGCGTCGTACCCGAAGTTTCCCAAGATTTCGACCGCTATTGGGCAAGCCATTCCTCCTACACCGCCACCAGCATCATCAAAAAAGGCGATATAGAAAAAGGCTTCCAAGAGCTGGGTTACAACGACAAAGACAAAAACGAAACCCTCAGCCGTTACCGCAGCAACATCGAAAATTCCGAACTCTACAAAAAAATGCAGAGCAACAGCATAGACTGGCAAAGCGTCCACACCCGCCTGATCAGCGACGACCCCGCCAAAGGGCTGGACCGCGACCGCCACAAACCGCCCATTTTCGACCGTATGCAGGACGCCCTCAAAACGCCCGAAAAAAGCGTCTATCTCGTTTCGCCTTATTTCGTTCCCACCAAATCAGGTGTGCGCGCGCTTGATCAACTCGTCCAAGCCGGCGTGGACGTAACCGTCCTGACCAACTCGCTCCAAGCAACCGATGTCGCCGCCGTCCACTCAGGCTACGTCAAATACCGAAAACCCCTGCTCAAAGCCGGTGTCAAACTCTACGAGCTGCAACCCAACCACGCTGTCCCCACCACCAAAGACCGCGGTTTGACCGGCAGCTCCGCCACCAGCCTGCACGCCAAAACCTTCATCGTGGACGAAAAACGCGTCTTCATCGGCTCATTCAATCTCGACCCGCGCTCCGCCAGACTCAACACCGAAATGGGCGTCGTCCTCGAAAGCCCCAAAATCGCAGGCGAAATGCAGCGCACCCTCGTCAATACCACCCCCAAATACGCCTATCAGGTTACCCTCGACAAATACAACAAACTGCATTGGTACGACCCCACCACTCAAAAAACCTACTCCACCGAGCCGGAAGCCAAATTCTGGAAACGCGTTACCTCCAAAATCCTCTCCATCCTGCCGATAGAAGGATTGCTGTAAAACCCAAACAAAAGGTCGTCTGAAAACCTGTATTTCAAGTTTTCAGACGACCTCAAGACAAACTGCACAAACATCGACCCGACACAATATCAAGTTACCGCACAAAGCCACGGACTCGTTTTCAACCCGCAATATAGTGGATTAAATTTAAATCAGGACAAGGCGACGAAGCCGCAGACAGTACAGATAGTACGGCAAGGCGAGGCAACGCCGTACTGGTTTAAAGTTAATCCACTATACATTAGCCTGCCGATAAAACCGAACATTATCAAAAACAAACCAGTCTGCTCACTCATCTGCGCCAAACCGTATTTTTCGTTTTTCTCGCCCTTCCGTTCTTTACGCCCATATTCGTAGAAACAGAAAAACCTTTTTCAGACGACCTCATGCAGACCTCATCTGAAACGCCCCTAAAAAGGAATCCCATGAAACCGATTATCCGCACCGCCCTGACCGCCGCCATCATCCTGCCCCTCGCCTCCTGCGGCCTTTTTTCCGGCAAACATCATCCAAAGACCAAAACCCACACCACCGCCCGAACCGTCCAACCCGTCCGCATCGGCAACATCGACCGCACTCAAGGCTCGCAAGAACTTATGCTGCACAGCATGGGGCTAGTCGGCACGCCTTACAGATGGGGCGGCAGCAGCACTGCCACCGGCTTCGACTGCAGCGGCATGATTCAATTCGTCTATAAAAACGCCCTCGGTGTCAGCCTCCCGCGAACCGCCCGCGACATGGCGGCAGCCAGCCGCAAAATCCCCGACAACCAATTAAAAGCCGGCGACCTCGTCTTTTTTAACACAGGCGGTTCATCCCAATATTCCCACGTCGGTCTCTACATCGGCAACGGCGAATTTATCCACGCCCCAAGCAGCGGCAAAACCATCAAAACCGAAAAACTCTCCAGCCCGTATTACGCCAAACATTATCTCGGCGCGCATACTTTCTTTACGGAATAAGGCATACAGCGGGATTCTTTATCCATTAAGACAAGACGACAAAGCAAACCAAAGTCGTTAACGTAATCTCAATTCCAATACAGCAAATCAAAAAGGTCGTCTGAAAACCTGTCTTTCAAGTTTTCAGACGACCTTTTCGTCAAATCCATTCAAACACCGCCGTCAGCAGCGTCCCAACCAAACCGCTCTTTTCCTACCCAAGCAGTTTCATCAAGAAAGCCACTGATTACATAACGCAATATCTGAATAATCAGCAGCGTCCTCTGAATCAATCCAATTAGAATCTTAAGCCTGCAAAGAAGCGCGATTTTCCAGAACTTGGTCAATCAAGCCGTATTCTTTGGCTTCTTCGGCGGACATGAAGTTGTCGCGGTCAGTGTCGCGTTCCAAATCTGCCAAGTCGCGGCCGCAGTGTTTCGCCATCAGGCGGTTGAGTTTCTCTTTGATTTTCAACAGCTCGCGGGCATGGATTTCAATGTCGGATGCCTGACCGCCCAAACCGCCGCTGATCAAAGGCTGGTGAATCATGATACGGCTGTTCGGCAGGGCGAAACGTTTGCCTTTCTCTCCTGCCGAGAGCAGGAATGCGCCCATGCTTGCCGCTTGTCCCAAGCACAAAGTGGAGACGTTGGGCTTGATGAAATTCATGGTGTCGTAAATCGACATACCTGCCGTTACTGAACCGCCGGGAGAATTGATATAGAAGAAAATATCTTTGTCCGGATTTTCACTTTCCAAAAACAACAGCTGGGCAACCACCAAATTGGCGGACTCGTCGGTTACCGGGCCGATCAAAAATACGATGCGCTCTTTCAAAAGGCGCGAGTAAATATCAAATGCACGCTCGCCGCGTCCGCTTTGTTCGATAACGGTAGGAACGAGGTAATTATTGAAATCGAAGGACATTTTTGTCTCCTGTCAATGTTGCGAAAGCACCAAAGGAACGCTTTGGTGCTTTCAAGTTGTCTGTTTCAGACGACCTTTTGAAGATGATTAGGCTTGTGCGCCCATCACTTCGTCAAAAGACAAAGCTTTTTCGGTTACTTTGGCTTTGCCCAAAACGAAATCAACAACGTTGCTTTCTACTGCCAAAGAAGTCGGACCTTGCAGGCGGGAAGGCTCTGCGTAGTACCAGTCGATCACTTCTTGAGGATCTTCGTAGCTTTCTGCGAAGTTGGCAACAACAGCTTTGATTTGCTCTTCAGTTGGTTCCAGTTTGTTTTCGTCAACCAGTTTTGCCAAAATCAAGCCCAGAGATACGCGGCGTTCGGCTTGCTCTTTGAACATGTCCAAAGGCAGATCCAAGTTGGCAGCGTCAGCCATGCCTTGGTTGACAAAGTTTTGTTTCATTTCGTTTGCCAAGCGGGCGGCTTCTTCATTTACCAAAGCCACAGGCGCTTTCAGCTCTACGGCTTTGAGCAGCGCGCTCATTACAGATTCTTTGGTTTGTTCGTTCACGCGGCGTTCAACTTCGCGGCCTACGTTTTTCTTCACTTCTTCGCGCATTTTGGCAACGTCGCCGTCGGCGATACCCAATGCTTTGGCGAAGTCGGCATCGACTTCAGGCAGAGTGGGTTCGGATACGTTGTTCAATGTGATGGTGAAGACAGCGGATTTACCGGCAACGTCTTTACCGTGGTAGTCTTCGGGGAAATTGACGGTAACGTCTTTGCTTTCGCCTGCCTTCATACCGACTACACCTGCTTCAAATTCAGGCAGCATTTGACCTGCGCCCAATACGAAGGCGTAGTTTTTGGATGCGCCGCCTGCAAAAGGTTCGCCGTCGATTTTGCCTTCGAAGTCGATGATGACGCGGTCGCCGTTTTGGGCTTCGCGCTCAACATGGTTGAAGCGGGTGCGTTGTTTGCGCAGGATTTCTACGGTTTGGTCCACTTCGACATCGCCGACGGAAGCGGTTACTTTTTCGACTTCTTGTGCAGACAAATCGCCGATAACGACTTCAGGGAACACTTCGAAAATCGCAGCGATTTTCAGGGATTCTTTATCGTCTTGTTCTTCAACGCCTTCGAAACGCGGATAGCCGGCAACTTTCAATTCTTGGGCAACGGCAACATCGTAGAAGCGGCGTTGAACCATTTCATTGATGACTTCATTTTGAGCGCTTGCACCGTACATTTGGGCAATCATTTTTAAAGGTGCTTTACCCGGACGGAAACCGTCGATTTTTGCACGGCGTTGGGTTTGTTTCAGTTTTTTATCGGTTTCTGCGTTGATTTCGGACCAAGGCAGAGACAGCACTACTTTGCGTTCCAGATTTTCTAAAGTTTCAACAGTTACGCTCATCGTAAGACCTTAATTTGTTGTGTTAAATAAAAAATGGGAATCCTTTTGCCAATGATGACTGCAAAAGCGGCTCCGACCCATCAGGGCTTTTATCGTCCGTTGCTTGCAAAAGGCAGGAAAATTAGCTGGCTAGTATATCACAATGTTTGATTGACTGGATAATATAGTGGATTAACTTTAAACCAGCACGGCGTTGCCTCGCCTTGTCCTGATTTAAATTTAATTCACTATATCGTCGAAAGGCGGGCTGATTTTGCCGCGATAAAATAAGGTATTGAATCCGACATCATAAAAAGGTCGTCTGAAAACAGATATAACCAGTTTTCAGACGACCTTTGGTAATTATTGAGATCACAACTGGTCTTTTTGCGACAAAATCCTGCGGCTGCCGTTGATGTCTGCGGGGGAAACGACACCGGCGTTTTCGAGCGCTTCCATCAGGTTGGCGGCGCGGTTGTAGCCGATGCGCAACTGGCGTTGCAGGGAGGAGATGGAAGTTTTTTTGCTTTCCAAAATGTAGGCGACGGCTTGGTCGAACAATTCGTCGCTGCCCGCATTCGGATTGACGATATTGGTGGTTTCCAGCGCGGCCTCACCACTGAGCAGACCTTCGATATAGTCGGCAGGGGCTTGCGATTTGACGTAGTTGACGACTTGATGCACTTCGTCGTCTGAAACGAACGCGCCTTGCAGGCGGGTCGGCTCGGCGCTACCCGGTTGCAGGAACAGGGAGTCGCCGTATTTCAGCAGCTCGTCCGCGCCCATCTGGTCGAGGATGGTGCGGCTGTCGATTTTACTTTGTACGGTAAACGCCATACGCGTCGGGATGTTGGCCTTAATCAGGCCTGTGACGACATCGACGCTCGGACGCTGAGTCGCGACAATCATATGGATACCGGCGGCGCGCGCTTTCTGGGCGAGGCGGGCGATTTGTTGCTCGACGGCTTTGCGTTCGGTCATCATCAGGTCTGCCAACTCGTCGATAACGACCACAATCATCGGCAGTTTTTCCAGCGGTTCGGGATCGTCCGGATTCAGGCTGAACGGGTTGGGCATGGGTTTGCCCGATGCTTTGGCGGCTTCGACTTTTTGGTTGAAGCCTTCCAAGTTGCGCACGCCGGCGTGGGAAAGCAGGCGGTAGCGTTTTTCCATTTCGGCGACACACCAGTTCAACGCCTGCCCCGCTTCGCGCATATCGGTAACGACAGGGCAAAGTAAATGCGGAATGCCGTCGTAAATGCTCAATTCGAGCATTTTCGGGTCAATCATAATAAAGCGGACTTCGTCGGGCGTGGCTTTGAAAAGCATGGACATAATCATGCCGTTCACGCCGACGGATTTACCCGAACCGGTCATACCGGCGACCAAAAGATGCGGCATTTTTGCCAAATCGCCGACGACGGGCGTACCAGCGATGTCTTTGCCCAACGCAACGGTCAGCTTGGATTTGGCTTCGGTAAACACGGGCGAAGACAAGATTTCGCTCAACATCACATCTTGGCGTTTTTCGTTGGGCAACTCGATACCCATCGTGTTTTTGCCCGCAATGGTTTCCACGATGCGCACGGCTTGAAGCGACATGGAACGCGCCAAGTCTTTAGACAAAGCAACGATTTGGCTGCCTTTTATGCCTTGCGCGGGTTCGATTTCATAACGCGTAATCACAGGGCCGGAAGTGGCGGACACAACTTGCACGCCGATGCCGAATTCTGCCAGCTTGGACTCAATCAGTTCGGCAGTGCGCTCCAATTCGGCAGGATTGATGCTGACGGGTTCTCCGTTGGGCAGGCGCAGCAGGCTCATGCTGGGTTTGTGGTATTCGCCTGTCTGTTGCGACTCGTTGTCTTCAAACAAAGAAGCCTGAGTTTTGGGCGGCGGCGCAACGGAGACCGCGACGGATTTGCGGTTGCTGGTGCTGCCTGCAAGCGGGGCAACGGGCGTGGCGGTGATGTTTTTGGCTTCTTTCACCATGCGGCGGGTGTTTTCCGTTTCCAATGCTTCGGCGGTCGAGCCGTCGTCTTTTCGTCTGCCCAATGTCTTTTTCAGACGACCCCAAATGCCTGAAAACAGGCTTTCGGTATTGCGTCCTGTTTTCGCCATGACTTCCAGCCAAGACACTTGCGCAAGCAAGGAAACAGAAAGCAGCAGCATGACGCACATAATCAGCAGGCTGCCTGATTTGCCCAACAGCCAAGCCAAGCCCGAACCTGCCAAAGCACCGACCAAACCGCCCGCACCGACAGGCAGGGTTTCGTCCAAGGTATTTTGAAGGGTGAAGTATTCGAGAATCGGGCTGCACACCAAAAGCAGGAACAAAGCCAGCGCGGCAACGCCGTGGTTGTAGGATTTGTAGTTTTCACGCTTTTGCAGCGGGCGGAAATTTTTATAGAGGAAAACGCACGAAGCGGCGATCCACCACCAAAACGACAAACCAAAGAGATAATAGCCGACATCGGAAACATACGCGCCGAACAGCCCGCCGAAGTTGGCGATGCCGTCCGGTTTCGGCACACTGCGCGACCATGCGGGGTCGGTCATTTTGAAGCTGGCGAGGGAAATGGCGATGAAGACCGTTACCATCAGCCCGAAGAGCCACAGCGCGTCGTTAATCAGATTAACAACGTGTTCGGGGCGCGCTTTTTTTTCTTCATTTTTTTGCAACGCTTTGGCAGCCTTCAAACGCTCGGAAACCTTGTTCGGCTCGGTCTGCGCCTTCGTTTGGCTTTGACGGCGCGTAGTCGGTTTGGCGTTTGTTTTGGCTTTCGGCTTTGATGCGGTTTTAGAGGATTTTGCGGTCATGGATGGATTTTTGATATTCGGTATAGGTCGTCTGAAAAGGGAAAACCGACGGGGAATCAATCCGTCGGGTGTAATGTGTGTTGGGTTCAAATTATACCGTATTTACCGTTTCTGATAAAACAAGGTCGTCTGAAAAGGTTTTCAAACGACCTCATTATTCAGCTTTCAGCCGTCAGTCTTTCAATGACTGCTCTACGGCATTGCGGACTTTATCGGCAGCCGCTTCGATTTCGGATTGTGCAACTTCGGAAACGGTTTGCACCGGAGCGGTTTGTGTTGAAACGGTTTGCGCTGAAACAGGCGTTTCCGTTTGTGCAGCGGCAGGCGGCGGTGTTTCAGTCGGTGCGGCAGCTTCCGGAGCTTGGAGCGGCAGGCGCGCCAAAACGGTGTTCACGCCGGTGACTTTGTCGCCGATGGCAACTTGTGCCTGCGCGTCAACCGGCAGATACATATCAACGCGCGAACCGAAGCGGATAAAGCCGTAGCGTTCTCCGCGGGTCAGTTTCTCGCCCACTTTGGTGTAACACAAAATACGGCGGGCAACCAAGCCTGCGACTTGGACGAAGGTGATTTCGCGGCCTGAAGCAGTGGTCGCCAGTACGGCGTTGCGTTCGTTTTCGGTACTGGCTTTGTCCAAGTCGGCATTTAGGAATTTACCTTTATTGTATTCGACGGCTGTCACGGTGCAGTCGGCAGGCGATTTTTGCGAGTGGACGTTGAAGACGTTCATGAACACGCTGATTTTCAACGCTTCGGTATCACGGTAAGGATCGCGCGCGCGTTCGACGACGACGATGCGTCCGTCAACGGGGCTTAAAATCGCTTCGGGGTCTTGCGGGATTTCGCGTGCGGGATCGCGGAAAAATTGCAGGGCAAATACGGTGAAAATCCAAAACGGCAGCGACCACCAGCCGCAGCAGGCGGACACCAGCAAACTCAATACCAAACCGCCGCCGATAAACGGCCAGCCCTCGCGGGCGATAATCGGGTGGGGGTACAGACGGTTCATAATTTTCCTTTTCTATTCAAATTTTGCCGCCATTATAGCGGAATATCCTACAAAGGTCGTCTGAACGCTGTTTCAGACGACCTTTTATCTTTTTGTATTTATGGTTATCCGGCAACGCCGCTGTTTTCCAAAACATCCAAGATGTTTTTCAGGCTGGCGGAATCGAGCTGGCCGGGGGCGGAGGCGGTTCCTGCAGTGCCGAACGTGATGGTGGAGCCGAAGGTTGAACCTGCGATGCGGCTGATGAGTCCGAGTTTGCCCATGGAGATGGTAACAATCGGGCGGTTTGCAGTTTGACGTGCTTCCCAAGTAGCATCCAAAAGCGTCAGGACATCGGCGGGGCTTTGGGGCATCACGGCGATTTTGCAGATGTCTGCGCCTGCCTCTTCCATTTTTTTCAGACGACCTGTGATGTCCGATTTGGCGGGCGTTTGATGGAAATCGTGGTTGCTCATCAGGACGGTGGTGTTGTGCGCTTTGGCTGCGGCAACCGCTTGGCGGACTTCGCTTTCTCCGGCGGAAAGTTCGATGTCGATGATGTCGATGATGTCTGAAGCGGCGGCTTTATCGAGCAACTCGAAATAATACGCTTTGCTGCAAGGGTATTCGCCGCCTTCCTCCGCGCGTCTGAAGGTAAACAGCAGCGGGGTTTCGGGAAACACATGGCGCACTGCGGCGGCTTGCGCAAGCAGGTATTCGGGGTTGCCTGCTTGGGCGAAATAGTCGGCTCTGAACTCGATAATATCGAAACAGGCGTGTTCGAGATTTTTCAGGGCGGCGGATAAGGCTGCTTCGTCTCGGGCAACTAAGGGAACGGCGATTTTCGGCTGTCCGCTGCCGAGCGTGAGATGGCGGATGGTCAGGGTTTTCATGGTTTTTCTGCTGTATCGGTACGATGGCTGTCGAGCAGCGGATCGGGGAACGGTGTCCAAACGACGCCGTTGATGCCGCTTTCGGTCAGGCGGCGGTTGAGCCAGCTGTTGCACGTATTGAAAAGATGGTAGCGTCCTTCTGCCTCGTAGAATGCGTCGTCAGCGCTGTAATGCGCACCGGCGACGGGGATGGCTTTGCCTGCTTTCAATTTGAAATGGCGCATCAGGTTGGCACTCAGGCGGCGGTATTGTTCGCGACTGACGGTAAATTTGACGGTATTTTCGCCTTCGCGCGGCGACTCGCGGTAGTAGATGGCGTGAATCAGCGTGCTGTTGACCCCGCTTAACGCCTGTACTGCCGTAGAGGCGGTCAAATCCGACCACTGCGGCGTGTTCAAATAGAAATTGCGCTCGCCCCAGCCTATGCCGACGTAGCGGATGGGCGCATCGCCTTGCCCTGCGGGGCTGTCGGCAGGATTGATGATGCTGGTCCAGTCGAAAAGGTCGTCTGAAAGCGGCATGACGATGTCGGCGTGTACGCCGTTGCTGTTCAGGTAAAGTGTGACGTCGCCGTCGGAGGCGGTGCCGTCTTGTGGAATTTTACCGAGGATGTAGGCGGCGGCAAAGTAAAGGATGGCGGCGATGATAAACGCCAACAGTGCTTTCAGGAAGATTTTGAATATTTTTTTCATTGACGTGACGGCGTCGTTAAAGATGCGGCATCATATCACGATAACGGCATGTTTTAGGCATTTCAGACGACCTTAACGCTTTAACTACAAAGGAGGTCGTCTGAAAATCAACAAATAGATATTTTTAGTTTCCCATCAATCCGTTTTCGTAAAAACCGCGCCCGATTGTTAACATTATATTTACACTACACGCGATTACAAATATACTCGTCGCCATGCTGCACGGCTTTTTTTGACTGAAATCCAAAGCCTGCGAACGTCCCGACGCGGGAAACAAGAAAAACCGATTCAGTGAAATCAATAAAAAAGCAATGTCAGGCGATGAGCCCAAGCATCCGCGGTTTTAGTGATTTCACGTTATGCTTCAGAGGAATACTCCATGGACTTACATGCAAAGGACAAAACCCAGCATCCTGAGAATGTCGAGTTACTCAGTGCGCAAAAGCCGATTACCGACTTTAAAGGTCTGCTGACCACCATCATCTCCGCCGTCGTCTGTTTCGGCATTTACCACATCCTGCCGTACAGTACCGATGCCAACAAAGGCATCGCGCTGTTGATTTTCGTTGCCGCGCTTTGGTTTACCGAAGCCGTCCACATCACGGTAACCGCATTGATGGTGCCGATTCTCGCCGTCGTGCTCGGCTTCCCCGATATGGACATCAAAAAAGCGATGGCGGGCTTTGCCGATCCGACGATTTACATCTTCTTCGGCGGCTTCGCGCTTGCTACCGCCCTGCACATGCAGCGTCTCGACCGTAAAATCGCCGTCAGCCTCCTGCGCCTGTCGCGCGGCAATATGAAAGTCGCGGTGTTGATGTTGTTTATCGTTACTGCCTTCCTGTCCATGTGGATCAGCAATACCGCCACCGCCGCCATGATGCTGCCTTTGGCAATGGGTATGATGAGCCACCTCGACCAAGAAAAAGAACGCAAAACCTATGTTTTCGTCTTACTCGGCATCGCCTACTGCGCCAGTATCGGTGGTTTGGGTACCGTGGTCGGTTCGCCGCCTAACATGATTGCCGCCAAAGCTCTGAATCTGGACTTCGTCGGCTGGATGAAACTCGGCTTGCCAATGATGTTGTTGATTCTGCCGCTGATGCTGTTCTCCATGTACGTCATCCTCAAGCCTAATCTGAACGAGCGCGTCGAAGTTAAAGCCGAATCTATTCCGTGGACGCTGCACCGCGTGATCGCGCTGTTGATTTTCTTGGCTGCTGCCGTGGCTTGGGTATTCAGTTCCAAAATCAAAGAAGCGTTCGGTATTTCCAACCCCGATACTGTCATCGCCCTGATTGCCGCCGTCGCCGTCGTCGTATTCGGCGTGGCGCAATGGAAAGAAGTCGCCCGCAATACCGACTGGGGTGTATTGATGCTCTTCGGCGGTGGTATCAGCTTGAGCGCGCTGCTGCAATCTTCCGGCGCATCCGAAGCATTGGGTCAGCAGGTTGCCTCCACTTTCTCCCATTCGCCTGCATTACTGGTGATTTTCGTGGTTGCCGCCTTCATCATCTTCCTGACCGAGTTCACCAGTAACACCGCTTCTGCCGCGCTGCTCGTACCCATTTTCGCCAGCATCGCCACGCAAATGGGGCTGCCTGAACAAGTTTTGGTATTCGTTATCGGCATCGGCGCATCTTGTGCCTTCATGCTGCCGGTTGCCACGCCGCCCAACGCTATTGTGTTCGGTACCGGCTTGATTAAGCAACGAGAAATGATGAACGTCGGCTTGCTGCTGAACGTCCTCTGTATCGTATTGGTTGCGCTGTGGGCTTATTTCGTCCTGATGCCGTAAACCCGTAAAACCCTAGCCAAGGTCGTCTGAAAGAATATTTTTCAGACGACCTTGAAGTTTTTCCGCCCAGCACCATTTCCAAAAAGATTCTTAACGAAAGGAAACCCATGATTATCCTGCACACTAACAAAGGCGACATCAAAATCGAACTCGATTTCGACAAAGCCCCCGTTACCGCCAAAAACTTCGAGCAATACGTCAAAGACGGCTTCTACGACGGCGTAATCTTCCACCGCGTCATCAAAGGTTTCATGATTCAAGGCGGCGGCATGGACGAGAACATGAACGAAAAAGAAACCCGCGAGCCGATTCAAAACGAAGCGTCCAACGGCCTGCCCAACGAGAAATACACCATCGCTATGGCGCGTACTTCCGACCCGCATTCTGCCAGCGCGCAATTCTTCATCAACACCGCCGACAACGCCTTCCTGAACTTCCGTTCTAAAGAACTGTACGGCAAAACCGTCGTCCAAGACTGGGGCTACGCCGTATTCGGCAAAGTGGTCGATGGTTTTGATGTAGTCGATGCCATTGAAGGCGTCGCCACCAAACGCCACGGCTACCACGACGACGTACCGACCGAACCTGTCGTCATCACCAAAGCCGAAGTGGTATAAATTTGACGCGTTACATCCCATAACGCAAAAAGCAGCCTGAAACGGGCTGCTTTTTTATTGGGTCAGTTTTATTGGTTTAGTGTTTGCACACCATCTGCCGAACTTATTTTCAGACGACCTTTTGTACAGAAACCGTTGATTCTATATTCCATCCCAAATCGCCCCATATCGAAAGACGATTTAATCCGCCATGGATTTTCGTTACAATAAAGCAGATTTTGTTCACAGAAAGCCCATCATGCAGATTCAACCCTACCAAGCCGACATTGCCGAAAGAATGCTGATCGGAACGACCGGCGAAACCATTCATCCCGATGCCCAATTCGTTCACACCGAAAACGGCTATTGGATTGCGTGGCATGACCAAACCGCCGCCCTACTCGCCCCCGATACGCCGCCCGATATTCCCTGCTTTTGGGTCGAAGGCGCGCAAAGCCTCGAAGAGCTTGTCGCGCTGGTTGAAAACGGCGAATTTGACGAAATGGAAGAATTCGACGGCGACGACGAAAGCTGGCACGAAGCGGCTTCCGGATGCAGCGGCGGACACCACGACCATCAATGCGGATGCGAACACTGATGACCATAAAAGTCCTTCTACTTCCCGTGTTCCTCAGTTTAGCACTCAGCGGCTGTATCGTCACCAGCGCCGTCAATCTGGCAGCAACTACCGTCATGACTGCAGGTAAAATCGCCGTCAAAGGCACAGGCGCGTTAATCAATGCCGCCATTCCCGACAAGGACAAAAAGAAGGACAAAGAAAAGAAATCCCGCGAACAACAAGTGGATGATTATGTAGAAGAACCGAGCGAAGAATAAGCAGCCGCGCCCACACCGACGGCTACAAAACCATTCAAACAAAAGGTCGTCTGAAACGGCAAACCGTTTTTTAGACGACCTTTTTTGCTGCTGTCGATACCTTATCAAACTGTCAGGCTTAAAACCCGTTTTCCATCATGATTTCGCCTGGTATGCGGTTGCGGTGCATGGCGAAGCCCAAGTCCATCAGGGCTTGGAATGTGTCTTTGACCATGGCGGGATTACCGCAGACCATAAAGCGCGTATCCGCTTTGGTGAACTTGAATCCCACGTATGCTTCGAGGCTGCCGTCTTTCAGCAGTTCGGGAATGCGCTTGCCGCTCAACGCGCCTTCGGTTTCCTCGCGCGTGGTGATTGGGACAAAGCGGAATTTGTGGAAATATTCGCCAATCAGCGGATGGTCTTTCAACGCTTCAACACGTCGTCTGAAAATCAGTTCATCGGCGAAAGAAACCGAGTGCGCCAAAATCAAGCGGTCGAAACGCTGCCAGATTTCGGGCTGCTCGATGATGGAAAGGAAAGGCGCGATGCCAGAACCCGTGCAGAGCATGACCAAGTCCTTGCCGTCGGGGAAACGTTCGGGCAGGAGGAAGCCGGTAGCCGTCTTATCTAGCAAAATAGTATCGCCCTCTTTCATCGCGGCAAACCGCGCGGACATGGGACCGCCCTCGATCAAAACGGCAAAATATTCAAGCGTGTCGGCGTATTCGGCGGACACGACGGAATACGCGCGCCAGATAAAACCTTCGCCGTCGCGAAACCCGAGCCGCGAAAACTGTCCTGCCGAGAAGCGGTAGGATTCAGGGCGGCTGATGGCAAAAGTCATCAGTTTGGGCGTATGGTGTTTGATCCACAGGACTTTTTCTTCGGTGAACTTTGCTTCGGGCGAGGCTGCCATAATGGGGATCCTTGTGTGTGCGGGATGGGAAACGGAAGGTATTATACCCGTTCGCTTGACGAAAAGTCGTCTGAAAACCTGATTATCCGGTTTTCAGACGACCTTTTATATAGTGGATTAACTTTAAACCAGTACGGCGTTACCTCGCCTTGCCGTACTATCTGTACTGTCTGCGGCTTCGTCGCCTTGTCCTGATTTAAATTTAATCCACTATAATTAACGGTAAACTCAAAATTTACGGCTCACGGCGCAGGCGCATGGTTTTGCCGTTTTGCTCCAAAATCAAATCATCGCCGTCGAAACGATAGTTCCACACGCTTCTCATGTTCAAGAAAGCCTCTTCCAACTTCATGTTTTCACACAACATCATTGACGTCGCAATCGGACCGAAATCGATTTTGCCCGAACCGACTTCTTTTGCTTGGAGCATCAAATGATTACAACCCATCTTGCCATGTGCCTTGGGCATTTTGCTCAAATCCAAAAAAGCCGTTCTGCCCGCCAAATCTTTTTCGGTGAATTTATCGAAAGACACCACAACCCATTTCGCCGCCAAAGCCGACGTTGACGCTTGACGCGGTTCGGATGGTTTTTCAGACGACGTGACAGGTTGGGATGATTGCGTTTTTTCAGCAGGCGAAGTACAGGCGATCAGAATGATTGCGGTCATAAGGGTGGGGATCAGGGTTTTCATGATTTTGCCTTTCTAACGTGAGGTCAGCTAAAAGGTCGTCTGAAACCGCTTTAGCAAACCCCGCTACGCACTTTTCAGACGACCTATTTGTCTTTACAGCGTCGTATCCAAAGCTTTGGAAATATCGTTCCAAATATCGTCCACCTCTTCAATGCCGATGGAGAAGCGCAGCAGGCCGACTTTGATGCCCATTTCCATTTTCACATCATGCGGCACGCCGCTGTGGGACTGGGAATAGCAATGGTTGACCAGACTTTCGACACCGCCGAGGCTGGATGCCATTTTGACCAGTTTCATGTTTTTAATCACGCTGTTTGCCGCTTCGCGCGTGTCGTTTTTGAGGTAAACCGTTACCACGCCGCCTATGCCTTTGGGCATTTGGGTTTTCGCCAGTTCGTAATGTTCGTGCGACGGCAGGCCGGGATAAAACACTTTTTCTATGGCGGGATGGGCTTCAAGGCGGCGGGCGATGTCGAGCGCGTTTTTGCAGTGCGCTTCCATGCGCAGGGCGAGCGTTTTGATGCCGCGCAACACCAGCCAGCAGTCCATCGGGCCGGCAATCGCACCGGTATGCACCATCATGTCGTGCAACGGTTTTGCCAGTTCTTTGGTTTTGACGGCGACGATGCCCATCAATACGTCGGAGTGTCCGCAAAGGTATTTGGTGGCGGAGTGAAACACGATGTCGCAGCCCATTTCCAAAGGTTGTTGCAGATACGGCGTGGCGAAGGTGTTGTCGATGCCGACGAGCGCGCCGGCGGCGTGGGCTTTGGCGGCAAGCGCTTTGATGTCCACCAATCTCAATAGCGGATTGGACGGAGTTTCCAGCCAAACCAGTTTCACATTGTACGCGGCAAGCAGCTCGTCCAAGCGGTCGGAGTTGCCCAAATCGGCAAAGACGACGTTTACGCCCCACTCTTTATAGACGTCAACCAGCAAGTCATACGCACCGCCGTAAATATCGGTGACGGCGACAATGGTATCGCCCGGGCGCAGGAATGTACGCCACACGGCATCAATGCCCGCCATGCCGCTGGAAAAGGCAAAACCCGCCGCCCCGCGTTCCAAATCGGCAACCGTGTCTTCCAAAACCTGACGGGTCGGATTGCTCAGACGCGAATAGCGGTAGGGAACCTGCTCGCCGATTTCGTGCAGCGCGAACATACTGTTCTGATAAATCGGCGGCATCAGCGCGCGGTTGTGTTCGTCGCAATCGTAGCTGGAATGGATGACTTTGGTGGCAAATTTCATCTCGGTTCAACCTTGTAAAGATGTGAATAATTCAGGATTTTATCACTATCCGAAAAATAGAAACAATCAATGCGGACACGGTTTGCAAGTGATATAATCTCGCATTTACAAAACGGACGGCATGAATCCGTTTCCAAACGACACACATCCCAGCAATCCGACAATTAAGGACAAACAACGCATGAACGCCATTGCAGACGTGCAATCCAGCCGAGATTTACGCAATCTGCCGATTAACCAGGTCGGTATCAAAGACCTGCGCTTTCCGATTACTTTGAATACCGCCGAAGGCAGCCAATCCACCGTCGCCCGCCTGACCATGACGGTTTTCCTGCCCGCCGACCAAAAAGGCACGCATATGTCGCGCTTCGTGGCGTTGATGGAACAACAAACCGAAGCTTTGGATTTCGACAGGCTGCACAAACTGACTGCCGAAATGGTTGCCCTTTTAGACTCCCATTCCGGCAAAATCAGCGTTTCCTTCCCATTTTTCCGCAAAAAATCCGCACCTGTTTCCGGCATCCAATCCCTGCTGGACTACGACGTTACCCTGACGGGCGAAATCAAAAACGGAACATACAGCCATAATTTGAAAGTTATGGTGCCCGTGACCTCTTTGTGTCCGTGTTCCAAAGAAATTTCCCAATACGGCGCGCACAACCAACGCTCGCACGTTACCGTCAGCCTGACTGCCAACGCCGAAGTCGGTATCGAGGAAATCATCGATTGCGTGGAAGCGCAGGCAAGCTGCCAGCTTTACGGCCTGCTCAAACGCCCCGATGAAAAATACGTTACCGAAAAAGCCTATGAAAACCCGAAATTCGTGGAAGACATGGTGCGCGACGTAGCCACCGCGCTCATTGCCGACGGACGCATCGAAAGCTTCATCGTCGAAAGCGAAAACTTCGAATCGATACACAACCACTCGGCTTATGCCTATATTGCTTACCCTTAAATAAGCAAAAAAAATCGAAAAGGTCGTCTGAAACCTGTGAAATCAGGTTTTCAGACGACCTTTCCCGTTCCAATCGGCTATGAAAAAGAGACAATCCGACGGGCATCATCTATCCGGCAGTCCGATAATCCCCCTCGCAACGATATAGTTGATTAACTTTAAACCAGTACGGCGTTGCCTCGCCTTAGCTCAAAGAGAACGATTCTCTAAGGTGCTGAAGCACCAAGTGAATCGGTTCCGTACTATCTGTACTGTCTGCGGCTTCGTCGCCTTGTCCTGATTTTTGTTAATCCACTATAAAAAACAATCGTTGCTTTTAATATAAATTAAGGCCTATAAACGGCTGCTGCGTTTATAATGCGCCTGTTTAACCCTTCCACAGAGAAGACGCCATGAAAAAACTCCTTTACTTCTTTACCGCCTTTTTTGCCCTGTGTTCCAGCGCGTTCGCTGTGAACGCGGATGATTTGCTGCCGCCTGAAAAAGCGTTCGTGCCGCAAGTGAACGTTACCGACAAAGGCATCAACGTCGAATTCAAAATCGCCGACGGCTACTATATGTACCAATCGAAAATCGTCGCCGCCACCGCGCCTGAAGGCGTATTGGCCGAACCGGTTTTCAGCAAAGGCGAACTCAAAGAAGATGAGTTTTTCGGCAAACAAACCGTGTTCCACCGCGCCGCTCAGGTCAACTGGCCTTACAAAAAAGCCGCGCCGACCTACAAGCTGACGCTGACTTATCAAGGTTGTGCCGAAGCCGGCGTATGTTACCCGCCCGTCGACACATCTTTTGAGATTAAAGGCAACGGCCTGTATAAGACGCAAAGCGACGAACCCATATCCGCCAAAGACCGCTTTCTTCAACCCGATTCCGCCAAACCATCCCCCGCCGCCGCGCCTAAAGCCTCGCAAAACGATGACAACAGCCGCTTCAAATTATCGTGGGACACATTAAACGCCAACCTGTTGGCGTTTTTTACCGCAGGGGTATTCTTGAGCTTTACCGCCTGTATGTATCCGCTTTTACCGATAGTCTCCAGCATCATCGTCGGCGATAAAACCGCCGGTAAAGGTCGCGCCTTCGCGCTGTCCGTAGCGTATGTGCAAGGTTTGGCACTGACCTACACGCTGGTCGGCGTCATCGCAGGCTTGACAGGCGCGCTTCTGACCGTATGGCTGCAACAGGCATGGGTCGTCCTTGCCGCTGCAGGCCTGATGGTCGTCCTCGCGCTTTCCATGTTCGGACTCTTCAACATCCAACTGCCCAACGCCGTCCAATCCTATTTCCAAAACCAAAGCAGCAAACTCTCCGGAGGCAAAATCTTCTCCGTCTTCGTCATGGGCATACTCTCCGCGCTGATCGTCGGTCCCTGCGTCGCCCCGCCGCTCGGATTCGCCTTGGGCTATATCGGACAAACCGGTGATGCCGTTTTGGGCGGACTGGCGTTGTATGTCTTAGCACTCGGCACCGGCGTTCCGCTGATCCTCATCGGCACATTCGGCGGCCACGTCCTACCGAAAGCAGGCGACTGGATGAACGGCATCAAATACGCCTTCGGCTTCATCCTGCTTGCCGTTGCCGTTTACCTCGCCACACCGCACCTGCCCTACTACCTCGTTGTCGCGCTTTACACCCTGCTCATGATCGTCCCCGCCATCATGTTGCTGATTAAATCTAGCAAACAAAAAGGTCGTCTGAAAACCGCAGCCTCCGTTTTAGGCTTCCTGCTCATCATCGGCGGCGCATGGTTCGGCTGGCAAAGCGCAAACAAACAAACCACCGCCCTGCACCACTTCCTGACACTCTCGCCCCCGTCCGAAGCAGGCAAAACGACCGACCACGGCAAAATGTTCACCGACGTCGTCGAACTTAAAGCCGCCATGGACGCCGCATTGAAAGCCAACCCCGACAAACCCGTCGTTTTGGATTTCTATGCCGACTGGTGTATTGCCTGCAAAGAAATGGCAAACTACACGCTCAACCAGCCGCAAGTGCATGAAGCCGTCGATATGGAACGCTTCTTCCAAATCGACGTAACCGCCAACACGCCCGAACATCAGGCACTCTACAAAGAATACGGAATCTACGGCCCGCCGGGCATTTTCGCCATCCACGCCGACGGCCGCCGCAGCGACCCTTTGCTCGGCTTCGCCAAACCGGACGAATTCATCAACTGGTACAAACAAAACGAAAAATAAAGACGAAAGGTCGTCTGAAAACCTGAAACAGGGTTTTCAGACGACCTTTTTAAATGGTGGTTTTTTAATCTAGCCTAAGTTTACTGTTATTAAAATAAAAATAAGGAGTTGAAGAATTGAATACGCTATTTGACAAAAATGGCATTTGGAAATTAGACGACTACATTATGCTCGATGTTGAAAATATTGACCGTGCCATAGAATATGTTTTATCAAAATTTCCTCAGGTAGATAAAATTGGTATTGCATCGAATACGAATGGAGTCTACGAAATAAATTTGGACTTCCTAAAGCAATTTCCAAATATTACTCATTTCAAACTTTCCTGTTTTTTAGCAAAATCAGCTGATATTCAACCGATATATTACTTAAAAGAATTACAGTGGTTACAATGGTGGAGTGATAATAAAGTTGATATCAGTAAATTTCCTAAATTAAACACGCTTGTATGCCATTACTCGGATAACATTATATTTAATAACAACAATCTGAGTTTTTTATATTTATCATACGCCAATAAATTATCCTTTTTAGACAAAATACCTAACCTCACAAGATTAGTATTAAGGAACTATTCAGGAATAGATTTATCAGGAATTAATCATTTGAGCAATTTAGATGAATTAACAATCAGATTAGCCAGAAAACTAATTGAGATTAAAGATATTTTAGAGTGTAAAAACTTGTGCGAAATAGAATTCGAAGGGATTAACAAACAAGTTGACTTATCAATTTTATCTAAATGTGAGAATTTAAAAGGATTATACTTACACATGAGTATACCAAATTGCTTGTTTCTTAAAGAAATGAAAAACATAAAATCATTTGTTTGTAAAGAAATAGAAGATAATGATTTATCTCCAATTTTTGAATCTACAACTTTGTCTTATGTATATTTATATAAATATAAAAGAACTTACAATTATAATAAAAAGGATTTTGAAAAAAGATTTTCAATAAAATGATCAAGCTTAAGTGGAATCACACTTCCACAAAACTAAAAGCTCGTCTGAAATAATTTTCAGACGAGCTTTTTATAGTGGATTAACTTTAAACCAGTACGGCGTTGCCTCGCCTTGCCGTACTATTTGTACTGTCTGCGGCTTCGTCGCCTTGTCCTGATTTAAATTTAATCCACTATAAATGGCGCGTTTCAACCCCATCACGGGTTACACCTACTTAATTTTCAAAATTGGAAGATTAAGATGTCTTAATTCATTTTGTTTCGGACATGAGGTCTTTAACGAGCCTTTCTTACCCTTTTCTACATCTAGGCGTATCGATATGAAGCATTGGTTTTTATCATGAATATATTCATCTACATCATAACCTAGACCCGTTTCTTCATCTGTATTAATTTCCAAATCCCCTGATTTTAATTTTGCCACGCCTTGCACCAAAGAATTTTTCCCTGAATTCCGCGGGTTATATATATCAAACTGTATATTTCCATTTTTCAAATGCTTTGTCTGAAGCAATAGACCTGTTTTGTTTACTCGATATGTCCCTGCATAGGCTGACAAAGGTATAAAAAGTAAAAACACATATAAAAACTTTTTCATCATACTGCTCTTTCCTAAGTTAATTTTTAAAGATTAAGAATGGTCTAGTAGCCCAAGTTTGAACCCATACTGCATTGCGTCACCGTAGCTCAAAGATTGCGACTAAAGGTCTAAAATGACAATAGATTTATAGTGGATTAACTTTAAACCAGTACGGCGTTGCCTCGCCTTAGCTCAAAGAGAACGATTCTCTAAGGTGCTGAAGCACCAAGTGAATCGGTTCCGTACTATCTGTACTGTCTGCGGCTTCGTCGCCTTGTCCTGATTTAAATTTAATCCACTATATATGATAAATTGATTGATGTAATGTGCTGCAACAAATGAGATAAACGGCTAAAAGGTCGTCCGAAAGCGAATATTTCTTTTTCAGACGACCTTTTTGGATTTGAACTCAATAAATGATGTTTTTACCGTAGCTTTCCAAAATCGATTTGATTTTGAGGATGGTTTCTTTGGGAGGCGGATGTACGCCGGTGAGTTTGTAGGTATCGCCGCACAATGCCCATTTGTGCGCACCCAGTTCGTGATAGGGAAGGAGTTCGACCATTTCGATATTGTCCATATCGGCGATAAATTCGCCGAGCAGGTGGGCGGAACGGTCGTCGTCGGTATAGCCTGGGACGACGACGTAGCGGACGCGTGCGGGCTGTTTGCGTTCGGCGAGGTAGTGGGCGAATTTGAGGGTTTTGGTGTTGGGGATGCCGACGAGGACTTTGTGGATTTCGGGGTCGATTTGTTTTAAATCGAGCATGACGAGGTTGGTGTGGTCGAGCAGGTCGTCAAGGATGGAGTCGTAATGCAGGGCGTAGCCGTTGCTGTCGAGACAGGTGTGGATGTCGTGTTCGTGGCAGGCGGTAAACCAGTCGCGTACGAATTCGTATTGCAGGAGCGGTTCGCCTCCTGTTGCTGTAACGCCGCCGCCTGTGGCGCGCAAGTAGTGGCGGTAGGACATGACTTGCTTCATGACTTCGGCGACGTTCATTTCTTGAGCTTGTTCGGTGTGCAAGTCCCATGTGTCGCGGTTGTGGCAGTAGAGGCAGCGCATGAGACAGCCTTGCAGGAAGAGGACGTAACGCAATCCGGGACCGTCCACCGCACCGCAGGATTCTACGGAATGGACGATGCCTTTGCCGTTGTAATGGCGGTGTCCGAGGTCTTTGGCGGGGGCGGGTGTTTCGGGGTTGATGGCGATGGATGTCTGCATGGTGTCTGATGTACCGGATATTGGGGTCGTCTGAAAACTTGTTTTTGTGTTGCAGAGGCTTCTTCTTATTGGATTAATGCGCGGGCATTGCGTTCCCTTTTTGGGGAAGATTATGGGTTGTTTTTGAATGGCTAAAAGCGTTTTAACGATAACTCTATTGTACCGCCTTCAGTCGTCTTGATTTAAAGTTAATCCGCTGGATTTTGATATTACCAAACCATTGCTTCAGGCAAAATCAAGCCGGGTTCCGGATAATCCGTCCCCCGGCTTGGTTTACTGCAAACCCTTTGCTTTACATGGTTTGTGTAAAGGTACGGGTAATCACGTCAAGCTGTTGTTCGCGAGTTAGCGAATTGAAGCGTACGGCGTAACCGGACACGCGGATGGTCAGTTGCGGATATTTGTCCGGATTGTTCATCGCGTCTTCCAGCGTTTCGCGGGTTAGTACGTTGACGTTCAAGTGTTGACCGCCTTCCAATTCGCCTTCTTCGTGGTGGAAGTAGCCGTCCATCAAACCTGCGAGGTTGCGTTCGCGTGAGCTTTCGTCTTTACCCAATGCGCCCGGCACGATGGAGAAGGTGTAGGAAATACCGTCTTTGGCGAACTCAAACGGCAGTTTGGCTACGGAGGTCAAGGAAGCGACGGCGCCGTTGACATCGCGGCCGTGCATCGGGTTGGCACCCGGACCGAACGGTGCGCCTGCACGGCGACCGTCCGGCGTGTTGCCGGTTTTTTTGCCGTATACGACGTTGGAGGTAATGGTCAACACGGACTGGGTCGGCGTTGCGTTGCGGTAAGTTTTGTGGGTCGCCACTTTTTTCATGAAGCGTTCCACCAAGTCGCAGGCAATGTCGTCCACGTGGTCGTCGTTGTTACCGAACTGCGGGTATTCACCTTCGATTTCAAAGTCGACGGCAATACCGTTTTCGTCGCGAATCGGTTTGACTTTGGCGTATTTGATGGCGGACAGCGAGTCGGCGGCCACAGACAAACCGGCGATACCGCAGGCCATAGTGCGTTTCACATCGCGGTCGTGCAGCGCCATCAGCGCGGCTTCGTAGCTGTATTTGTCGTGCATGTAATGGATGATGTTCAGCGCGGTAACGTATTGGGTTGCCAGCCAATCCATGAATTTGTCCATGCGCGCAAAGACAGTGTCGTAGTCCAAGACTTCGTCCAAAATCGGTTCGGTTTTCGGGCCGACCTGGTCTTTGGATTTTTCGTCCACGCCGCCGTTGATTGCGTACAGCAGGGTTTTCGCCAAGTTGGCACGGGCGCCGAAGAACTGCATTTGTTTGCCGACCACCATCGGGCTGACGCAGCAGGCAATGGCGTAGTCGTCACTGTTGAAGTCCGGACGCATCAAATCGTCGTTTTCGTATTGGATGGACGAGGTGTCGATGGACACTTTGGCGCAAAATTCTTTAAAGCCTTGCGGCAGTTGTTCGGACCACAATACGGTGATGTTCGGTTCGGGAGACGGACCCATGTTGTACAGGGTGTGCAGCACGCGGAAGTTGGTGCGTGTTACCAGCGTGCGGCCGTCCAAACCCATACCGCCGATGGATTCGGTCGCCCAAATCGGGTCGCCGGAGAAGAGTTGATCGTATTCGGGCGTGCGCAGGAAACGGACCATACGCAGTTTCATCACCAAATGGTCGATAAATTCTTGCGCTTGGGTTTCGGTAATTACGCCGTTTTTCAGATCGCGTTCAATGTAGATGTCCAAGAACGAAGACACGCGACCGAACGACATGGCGGCACCGTTTTGTGATTTAACGGCGGCAAGGTAGCCGAAATAAGTCCATTGGATGGCTTCTTGCGCATTTTTCGCAGGACCGGAAATGTCGTAGCCGTAAGAGGCTGCCATTTCTTTCATTTGACCCAAGGCTTTGTATTGTTCGTTGATTTCTTCGCGGCGACGGATGACTTCTTCCAAATCCACGCCGTTTTCCAAATCGGCTTGCAGCGAGTTGAACTGGTTGAGTTTGTCTTTCATCAAGAAGTCGATACCGTACAATGCCACGCGGCGGTAGTCGCCGATGATGCGACCACGACCGTAAGCATCCGGCAAGCCGGTGATCACACCGGATTTGCGGCAACGGCGGATGTCGGGCGTATAAACATCAAACACGCCTTGGTTGTGGGTTTTGCGGTATTTGGTGAAGATTTCGCTGACTTCAGGGTTCAACTCGACGTTGTACACTTTGCACGCGTCCTGCACCATTTTCAAACCGCCAAACGGCATAATGGAGCGTTTCAGAGGCTCGTCTGTTTGCAGACCGACGATGGTTTCCAAATCTTTATCGATATAGCCCGGTGCATGGCTGGTAATGCCGGACACGACTTGAGCGTCGATTTTGTAAGGTTCGTGCGTGCGGTTTTCGACTTTGATGCCTTCCATCACGTCCGCCCACAGTTTGGTTGTCGCCTCGGTTGCAGGCGCGAGGAAAGACGCATCGCCTTCATAAGGCGTGTAGTTTTTCTGAATAAAATCGCGCACGTCGACATTGGTTTCCCAATTACCGCCGACAAAACCTTCCCAAGCGGCAGGGCGTTGCTGTACATCGGTTGACATATCAAGCTCCTAATTTGTCAGATAAATTTATAGGTAGAAGAAATTTACCTTTGCAGAATAGCACTTTAGCTCTATGAAGTGTAACGATTGACAGAGATGTGAACACTTACCCGATATTTTTTTGACTTACATCAATGAGAACAGTTATTACTTACGACTACATCTTATCTTTCAAGCTCTTAGCGTGTAAACGAGTGTAGAATATAAAATTAAGCCCTGAAAACTTGTCCGGTTTTCAGGGCTTTTTCTTGGGCTTTTGATTTCATGCAATTACATTGTGGTAAAGGTCACAAGTTGGACACAAATTGGGCACAAAGCAAAAAGACAGCCTGAATTATAAGCTGTCTTTTAGTAATTTAGAGTCTTAGATTATTCAATAAATTCATAGATTTATTGGTGCCCGGAGCCGGAATCGAACCGGCACGGCCGGTTTAGGGCCGACGGATTTTAAGTCCGTTGTGTCTACCTATTTCACCACCCGGGCGCAGACTGTTTTATATTGAAATTTGGAGGCGGGGGCGCGGATTTGAACCGGCCTATATAAGGGTTGCACCCCTTATAGCATAAACACTCTGCCACCCCGCCATGAAATGAGTGGAGGCGAGAGTCGGAATCGAACCGGCGTCCACGGATTTGCAATCCGCTGCATTACCACTTTGCTATCTCGCCAAATAAACTACTAGGTAGTGTTCAAACTGGAGCGGGAAACGAGTCTCGAACTCGCGACCTCAACCTTGGCAAGGTTGCGCTCTACCAACTGAGCTATTCCCGCATATCCAAATGTGCCTGAAATATGGAGCGGGAAACGAGTCTCGAACTCGCGACCTCAACCTTGGCAAGGTTGCGCTCTACCAACTGAGCTATTCCCGCATGGGACACATCTGAAAATTAAACTGTGGAGCGGGAAACGAGTCTCGAACTCGCGACCTCAACCTTGGCAAGGTTGCGCTCTACCAACTGAGCTATTCCCGCATCTGAGAAACTGAAGGGCAACTTAAAACAGGATTCGCTTGGAGCGGGAAACGAGTCTCGAACTCGCGACCTCAACCTTGGCAAGGTTGCGCTCTACCAACTGAGCTATTCCCGCCGAATGTCTGTTTCTTGCTGCTGTTTCTGAAGAAGACGCAATTATTATGGATTTAAAACTTGTCGTCAAGGGGTTTGTTTTATTTTTTATTTGATTTCCTGCCACGCCATTTTCAGATAATAGAACATTGACCAGAGGGTTAATACAGATGCGATAAACATCAATATGTTACCTGTCAGGTAAAAAATATTGTCAAATCGATTGGAGGCTAAGAGCAATAAAAATATGGCAACCATTTGCGCGGCAGTTTTAAATTTGCCGATCGTGGCAACGGCAACGCTGCTCCGTCTGCCCATTTGCGCCATCCATTCCCTCAAAGCGGAAATGGTGATTTCCCTGCCGATGATGATAATGGCGAAAATAACATAAGTACGGCCAAGGCTGACCAGCAGCAATAATGCGGTCGCTACCATCAATTTATCCGCAACGGGATCGAGGAATGCGCCGAAATCGGAGGTTTGCTTCCAAAGCCTTGCTAAAAATCCGTCAAACCAATCGGTTACGGCTGCGAGTGCGAAAATGATAGCAGCAGTCCAATTGACGGTTTCCGGTGCAATCCACCCTTTTGGCAGGAAAAACAGCAAAGTAAAGACCGGAATCAGCAAAACACGCATCCAAGTCAGAAAAATCGGTATGTTCCAAGGCATGATTTACCTTTGATGTGGTTATGATAGTTAATTTGCCTATTATAACGGACTTGCTTGTCTGTCTGAAAGCTTGTATTCGAACCATCTTTCAGCCAATAAAATCTCTCAAGTCTGTTTGTTTTTTCGATAAAACCTGCATTGAGGCAGCCATTCTTTTTGGCACGGGTCGTCAATAAATGACTTTAAAACGCTTTGAAAGGTTTGATTTTGGGCGTTGTATATGTTGCCTTTTAGATAACACGACGCGTAATAATGCGCCAATAAATCCGCCTGCTGCTCCATATTCAGCATACTGAAATGACAAATATCGGACAGCTTGGGATAGAGATAGGCACGACGGCGACGGTAGCCTCCGCTGACGAACAAAAACAATCCGCCCAACCAGGTTTTAAATCCTTGCTGGTACTGCCAAACATGGGTCAATTCATGAATCATCCATATTTGATGGGACTCGGAAGCAAGGGCGAAGTCGTCAGGGCAGTTATTACGCGGGAAATAGATGTTCCCATTGGGCGAAACGGCAACCCGCATGGTCGGCAGACAAGGAATGCCGCGATAGATTTTGACGCGGGCGTAATCAATGCTGTCGGCAAAAATCAGCTTTGCCATTTTGATTTCGTTGTCCGTCAGCCTGCGCCAGCGTTTGCTCATATCTTGTCCTTGTTACTTTCATGACGGCCGAGGTCGTCTGAAAACGGTTGTTCTGCCTTAACACTCATTCAGCTACGTTTACAAGCGATACTGCCATATCCCCTACCCGCTTTATAGTGGATTAAATTTAAATCAGGACAAGGCAACGAAGCCGCAGACAGTACAGATAGTACGGAACCGATTCACTTGGTGCTTCAGCACCTTAGAGAATCGTTCTCTTTGAGCTAAGGCGAGGCAACGCCGTACTGGTTTAAATTTAATCCACTATATTTGCGCCAACATCATCACAAACCTTACAGCATGAAGGTCGTCTGAAATTTTTCAGACGACCTTTTGAGCCTGTCAAACTATTGTCCTGAATCTTTCGGCTTCTGATTGGCGTTCTCAAACAATTTGTTCATAGGGGTCAGATTGATTGCATTGCCTTGACTGACTATCCATTTATCCTCCACCCGCCAAACACCCGAGGTATCTTCCACACGCAGATACCAGTGGTTGGTCGGCGTCAGGGGTTTGAAAGTCGCTTCATACTCCATACGGCCGTTTTGGGCTTTCGTACTGACGGCGCGCAGTTTGACGGTTTGGTCTTCCGATTTTTTAGTCGGGTGCATCAAGAGAAGGTTCAACGGCTGCTTGGGATCGAATTCTCCGCTGACAAACACTTTGGCCGCATCCTTATCCGGACTGATCAGCACTTGCACCTGTATATGACGCTTCACCGCTTCTTCATCGCGATGAAGCTGGATGTCGATGTGTTTGCCATCTTTGTAATAGTCGTCCGTTACCAAATCGGTTGCATGTTCTTTGGCGACGAAGAACATGGCGACACTGGCAATCACGACAAAAATAGGACCCGCCATCAGCACCCACGGCCAAATGTGTTTGTACCAAGGTTTGACTTGTTTTTGCTCGGACACGTTTTATTCTCCGATAAAGGTTGCTTCTTCTTCCAAGATAGTGGGTTTGCCATCTGCTTTGCCGGTTTCGCGATAAGTGAAGGTAAACTCAATCGGATGGCTGCCCTTGTCGGCGTATTCGGGAATGGTGGAAACTTGGACGGGGATGGTCAACGTTTGGCGCGGTGCGATTTTCACGCCGCCTTCCGGCAGTCCGGTCAGGGCAATTTCTTCAAAGCCTTTGACTGTCGCAGTCATCACTTGTTCGTTTTCACTATTGTTGATAATGCGCAGGTTATATGCGTTTTCCAGCCAACCTTTGCTGTTTTCGCGCACCATCACGCCGCGGTCTTTCAGAATATCGACTTCGACCATTTTACGGGTGGAAAGTCCGACCAAGAAAGCGATGATGACCACCAGCAAAACAGCGCCGTATCCCGCCACACGCGGACGTTTCAAGCGTTTTTTGATGTCGCTTTCAGGATATTCATGTTCCAACGCGCCTTCGGTCGTATAGCGTATCAAACCGCGCGGGTAGCCCATTTTGTCCATAATTTCGTCGCAGGCATCAATACACGCCGCACAGCCGATACATTGGTATTGCAAACCGTCGCGGATATCGATACCGACGGGACAGACCTGTACGCACATAGTGCAGTTGATGCAGTCGCCCAATCCGCTGTCTTCTTTGTTGGCGGTTTTCTTGCGTGCGCCGCGCGGTTCGCCGCGTTCGGTATCGTAAGAAATAATCAGCGTGTCTTTGTCGAACATCGCGCTTTGGAAGCGTGCATACGGACACATATGCAGGCACACTTTCTCGCGCATAACGTGGGCAAAGAAGAAGGTCATGAAGCCGTAAAACGCTGCAGCAAACATCGCGCCGCCGCCTGCTGCTCCGGCAAACAAGTCTGGAACGAACTGGCGGATCGGGACAAACCAGCCCGCAAAGGTAATGCCTGTCCACGCGCAGACAAGGAAAATCAGCAGGGCTTTAGTTGCTTTAATGCGGATTTTAGTGAAATTCCACGGCGATTTTTCCAGCTTCAGGCGTTTGTTGCGGTCGCCTTCGACCAAGTTGTCGATCCACAGCATGATTTCGGTGTAAACCGTCTGCGGACAGGAATAGCCGCACCACAAGCGTCCGGCAATCGTCGTCCACCAAAAAAGTCCGAAAGCGCAAATCATCAGCAGCAGGGCAAGGTAAATCAAGTCGCCCATACCCAGTGACAGCCCGAAAATGAAGAAATGCCGGTCCGGAATATTGAAGAGTACCGCCTGGCGGTCGCTCCAGTTAAACCACGGAATCACATAAAACACAAACTGCGTCGCCAATACGGCGGCTATACGCAACTTGGCGAACCGCCCTTCCGCTTTTTTCGGATGGATGCGTTCGCCTTCGGGATGGATTTGGATGACGCTGGATTTGGGTTTTGAGGGTTTGGGCGGAGCGGTTTTTGCCGGTTTCTCGGACTGCTCTTTCGGGACAGCGTTTTTTTCTTCTGACACAGCGTTTTCGGCTTGGTTTTCTGTTGACATTTTTCAGTGTTCCTTCGTGTGTTTGCGCGCAGGTCTTTTATTCTGATTACTGGTTTGATTGGTTTTTCAGACGACCTTTTATATGCGTCGGAATCATATCATTTGAGCTTGACCAAAGCAAAAAGCCCTACTTGGCTTTTATATGCCACCCGTTTTGATTTTTCCGTTGCCCAAGTCTGAAATCGGCGATATTCAAGCAGTTGCATATAACCGATGACGCTATGTTTATAGCGAATCGCTATATCTCCGATAAAAATTTATAAACTACTGTTTCAAAACGGAATAACAGTTAATCTCATCTGCTTTGCCTGTTTCAGACGACCCCTTATGCGGACAATTTTTAAAACAGGACAACGCGAAACCGATGCCGTACCGGTTTGAAGTTGCCCTCCCGATAGGCGGAAAGGTCGTCTGAAAGACGCCCGCATCCTTGAAAGCCTGCCCGAATCGGGCGATAATCAACGGGATTTTCTTTACCGTTATTACCGTTTCAAACCAATACAGCAAGGAAGGTACAAAATGTCTCAACTGGCAAACGCAATCCGTTTCCTCTCGGCCGATGCCGTTCAAAAAGCAAATTCCGGCCACCCCGGCGCACCCATGGGTATGGCGGAAATGGCGGAAGTATTGTGGACGAAATTCCTGCGCCACAACCCTGCCAACCCCAAATTCTACAACCGCGACCGCTTCGTCCTCTCCAACGGCCACGCGTCCATGCTGTTGTACAGCCTGTTGCACCTGACCGGCTACAACCTGAGCATTGAAGACCTGAAAAACTTCCGCCAACTGCACAGCAAGACCCCTGGTCACCCCGAATACGGCTACACCGACGGCGTGGAAACCACGACCGGCCCGTTGGGACAAGGCATTGCCAACGCGGTGGGCATGGCATTGGCGGAAAAAATCCTTGCCGCCGAATTTAATAAAGACGGTTTGAACATCGTCGATCACTACACTTACGTCTTCATGGGCGACGGCTGCCTGATGGAAGGCGTATCGCACGAAGCCTGTTCGCTCGCCGGCACTTTAGGCTTGGGCAAACTGATTGTTTTATATGATGACAACAATATTTCCATCGACGGCAAAGTGGACGGCTGGTTTACCGAAAACATCCCGCAACGCTTTGAAAGTTACGGCTGGCACGTCGTTCCCAACGTAAACGGCCATGACACCGCCACCATTCAAGCCGCTATCGAAGCCTCACGCGCCGAAACCGGCAAACCGTCCATCATCTGCTGCAAAACCTTAATCGGCAAAGGCAGTGCCAACAAAGAAGGCAGCCACAAAACCCACGGTGCACCTTTGGGCGCGGACGAAATCGAAGCCACACGCAAACATTTGGGCTGGACTTACCCCGCCTTTGAAATCCCGCAAAAAATTTACGACGCATGGAGCGCGAAAGAACAAGGCGCGAAACTGGAAGCCGACTGGAACGAACTGTTCGCGCAATACCAAGCCAAATATCCTGCCGAAGCCGCAGAATTCGTGCGCCGCATGGATAAAAAACTGCCGGACAATTTCGATGCATACGTTCAAGCCGCATTGAAAGAAGTGTGCGCCAAAGCCGAAACCATCGCCACCCGCAAAGCCAGCCAAAACAGCATCGAAATCCTCGCCAAAGCGCTGCCCGAACTGGTAGGCGGTTCTGCCGACCTGACCCCGTCCAACCTGACCGACTGGTCAAACAGCGTCTCCGTTACCCGCGAAAAAGGCGGCAACTACATCCACTACGGCGTGCGCGAGTTCGGCATGGGCGCCATCATGAACGGCCTTGCCCTGCACGGCGGCGTTAAACCGTTCGGCGCGACCTTCCTGATGTTCAGCGAATACGAACGCAACGCCTTGCGCATGGCGGCACTGATGAAAATCAACCCCGTCTTCGTCTTCACCCACGATTCCATCGGCCTCGGCGAAGACGGCCCGACCCACCAACCCATCGAGCAAACCGCCACCCTGCGCCTGATTCCGAATATGGACGTATGGCGTCCGTGCGATACCGCCGAATCCTTGGTCGCATGGGCGGAAGCCACAAAAGCCGAAGACCACCCGTCCTGCCTGATTTTCAGCCGTCAAAACCTGAAATTCCAAGCGCGCAACGAACAACAATTGAACGACATCAAACGCGGCGGCTACGTCATAAGCGAAGCCCAAGGCAACGCTCAAGCCGTCATTATTGCGACCGGTTCCGAAGTCGAGCTGGCTTTGGAAGCGCAAAAAGCACTCGCCGCGCAAAACATCACCGTCCGCGTCGTTTCCATGCCGTCCACCAACGTGTTCGACCGCCAAGACGCCGCCTATAAAGCCGCCGTCCTGCCCGAAGGCCTGCCGCACATCGCCGTAGAAGCCGGACACGCCGACGGCTGGTACAAATACGTCGGACTGAACGGCGCAGTCGTCGGCATCAACCGCTTCGGAGAATCCGCCCCTGCCGAACTGCTGTTCAAAGAATTCGGCTTTACCGTGGAAAATGTGGTGGATACTGTGAAATCAGTGCTGTAAACGACTGCCATCGCATCAAAGGTCGTCTGAAAACGGAAGATAAGGTTTTCAGACGACCTTTTTCCTTTAAAGCCGCCCAAACCGGTTTAACAGAAATCCAACCCATACAGTGGCGCAACTCTTCCTACGCCAACGAAGTTGCATAGAAACGCCGAATAAAGCAGCATCTGAAGCCCCTCCTATTCCTGATAATCTTTTGCCATATCTTGAAAGCCGCACCGCCAAACCGTAAAATTACACCTTACTAAATTTGATATAAATTTACATCTAACCCATCTTACCCGCCAATTATGATGACTCGCCTTGCTACCTATCGGAAAACCCTCCTCATCTGCCTGATTTTATGGGCATCCATCGTCGCCGTTTTCTCTGCCGAACGTTTCTTCATGCTGCACCATTTCGTTTCAGACGACATCCGCAGCCGTTACGCGGGCGATTTGGCGGCTTTGTTTGTCAAAGGGCTGTTGTTCGACATCAAAATCGCCTCCGTTGCCGCCGCCTTCCCCTTCCTGATCGGGCTGTTCGGACTGGCTACGCAGAAAACCGCCGCCTTTACCCTACGCCTCCTGCCTACCGTCGCAACCGTCCTTTCCCTGACCGCCTTTGCCGCCGCGCTGGGCAACTGGTTCTATTACAGCGTTTACGACCGTCAATTTGACGTCTTTGTCTTCGGACTGGCGGACGAAGATACCCGCGCTGTCCTGAAAACCGTCTGGTCGGACTATCCCGTCATCCCCTGTCTTGCCGCCTTGATTGCCGCAGCTTTCGTTTTCGGCAAAATCTTCAGCCTCATCCGCCACCGTACCCGCTTTCAGACGACCTCATGGGGGAAAACCGCTTGGATTGCCGCCGTCCTCTTACCCGTCCTCGCGCTTGCCGCAGGCATACGCGGCTCGTTCGGCAAATTCCCCCTGCGTCAGACCGCCATGCAGATTTCCGCCGCACCGCAAATCAACAAACTCGTTCCCAATGCCCTGACTTCCCTAAGCTGGGCAGTCAACGAATACCGCAACAGCAATAATTTCCATCCCGTCTCCGACGAAGACGGCAGCCGGCTCATCAGTACTCTGCTCGATAAAAAAACCGACGCCGACTTGACGCAGCTCTTTGCCCAAACCGCTGCAAACGCCGCCGTCGAAAAACACCGTCCCAACGTCGTTCTCACCGTCATGGAAAGCATGAGCGCTCATCTCTTGAACATGGACAATCCCGAACGGGACCTCTTGGGCGAACTGGGCAAACACTGGCAGCAAGACTGGGTGTACCGCAAATTCGTTTCCGAGGGAGACGGCACCAGTGACACCTTGCACCGCTTCTTCGTCCGCAGCCCGCGTCTCAACCTCAGCCAATCCCTTGCTAAAAACAAAATCTTCCCCGGCAATATGTTCAAACCCTATCTCGATGCCGGCTACCGCGTCGTCTATATTACGGCGGGTAACGGCGGCTGGCGCGATTTCGACACCTTCCTGCGGCACTTGGGCGTCAACGAAATCATCGATGAAAACACCCTCAAAACCCACTATCCTGAAGCCAAATCCGAAACATGGGGCGTACCCGACGAATTCATGTTCCGTTATGCCGAAGAAGAACTCGCGCGCGCCGAAAAAAGCGGCACGCCCGTATTCATCATGATGATGTCCGTGACCAACCATCCGCCCTACCGCCTGCCCGCGCCGCATCAGGCGAAAAACTTCCGTTTGGACGAACAAGAGCAAAAACGCCTTGCCAACCTCGCCTCAGGCAAAGAGCTGAATGAAATCTTCAACACTTTCCGATACAGCAACGACCAACTTGGCCGCTTTATCGGCAAAGTGAAAACCATCGCGCCCGACACCATTATCGCCGCCACCGGCGACCACAATATGCGCGCCATCGGCTATCCCGAATCCGCCGATGCCGCACTCGGCCACAGCGTCCCCTTCTACCTTTACGTCCCGCAAGCCTACCGCGGCAGCGCCGAATACCATCCCGAACGCGCAGGTTCGCACAAAGACATCCTGCCGACCCTCTACAACTTAAGCCTGTCCAAATCGCGCTACTACCAAACCGGCTGCAACCTCACCGCCCCGCAACCTGATTCCGCGTGGTGCGGCTACGGCTACAACCCCGAAGTCATCATCACGGAACGCGGTTTCTATCATCAACACAGCAAAGCATTCCACAAATGGGACAACAAAAACATCCAAACCGCCGAAAGCCGCCCAAGCACGCCGGATAACGAAGACCAAGCCATTATCCGTCGCGCCTCGGCATATACGCCGTTTCTTGAATGGCAGATCAACCGGATTGTCAGCACCCAATAAATCCGTTTATAGCCAAAGGTCGTCTGAAAAGTTTCAGACGACCTTTTTGCAAATAAGCCATATCCAATACCTTCCTGCCTTAAAGCAAATGCCAAACTGCCTAACAATACCGTCATAGTGTAGTAAAATAAAACGCGTTTTAGGCAGCGTGCCACATTACATCCGCGCAACACAACGCCTTACCGTTTGGCGGCAAATCCACTATATAATCTATGCCGCTTGCGCCCGTCACACAAGGAAACTCATGAAAAAACACATCTACTGCCGCCACAGCTTTGAAATCGAAGTCCCATTTTTCGATGTGGACGCCATGCACATCGTCTGGCACGGCAACTATGTGAAATACCTCGAAACCGCCCGCTGCGCCTTTTTGTCCGCCATCGGTTACGACTACAATGAAATGGCGCGGCAGGGATACAGCTGGCCGATTGTGCAGATGAACCTCAAATACATCCGCCCCGCCCGCTTCAGCCAAAAAATCCGCGTTGATATGGAAATCGTCGAAATAGAAAGCTGCCTGCGCATCGACTATACGATTTATGATGCGCAAACCAACGAAAAGCTCAACCGCGCTTCGACTACCCAAGCCGCCGTTTCGCTGGCAGACGGCCTGATGCAGTTTCAGACTCCGCAAAGCTGGCTGGATGCCGTGCAAACCCATCCGACCTTTACTCCTGCCTGACACTTTACGTTTTCAGACGACCCCGACCCTTCAGGTCGTCTGAAAAACAAACCTGAAAAGGAACAACATGAAAAAGACACTTACCGCTCTCGTGCTGACCCTTGCCAGCCCTGCCTTATGGGCGTTTTCCACCGCCGAACTCGCCCAAACCCTGCAAAAACCGTCCAACGTACAAGGTGCGTTTACCCAGCAGCGTCAATTGAAATCCCTGAGCAAACCGATGGTTACAGGCGGGAAATTCGTCCTCGTCCCGAAAAAAGGCCTGTTGTGGCAAATGCAAAAACCGTTTGAAACCACCCTGCGCGTGCGCTCGGACGGCATCATGCAGTGGAACGGCAGCGCATGGACCAACCCCAACCAAGGCAAATTCGGACAAACCCAGCAAATCAAACTCTTCCTCGACCTGCTCGGCGGCAACACGCAAGGTTTGGAAAAACAATTCAACCTCGCCCTCTCTGGCAGCGAAAAACAATGGACGTTGAATTTGACGCCGAAAACCGCCGTTACCCGCCAAATTTTCAACCACATCGTTATCAGCGGCGACAGTGTAGTACGCAAAATCGAGTTGGACGAAAAACAAGGCGACAAAACTGTGATGCAGTTTAGAGAAGTGCAAACCGGCAAACCGTTAGACGACTTTGCCAAAAAAGCCCTGTAAACAAACCATCCGACAAACCCGCAAAGTCATCCTGTCGGCTTTTGAAGAACCTGCCTGACGGCTTGCCGCCCGCGTTTTCCTCTCCGCATGAGAGGTTGAGCGAGGGTGGCAAGCCGCAGGTTCGCATTTTATTAGGCACATATTTTTGCCCTAAGCCCAGTGCTTTCAGGATATGCCATTTGCCTCCACTTTCACGCCTACCGCCCTTTTCAGACGACCTCCATTTATCCCACCCTATTGTTCTTTAAATAATTTTACAAAAAAGCTATAATAGCCGTTCATCGAATAATTTTTGTTAATAGATAATGGGAAGCGACGTGAAAAAAGTGCTGCTGGTGTATTACTCGCAGACCGGACAATTGGCAAAATTGGCGCGGAATTTCGCCGAGCCTTTGCAGCAGGGCGGCGTCCATGTGGATTGCGTTAACCTTGAGCCGCAAGAACCGTATCCGTTTCCGTGGTCGTTTTGGCGGTTTTTCAACACCTTTCCCGAAACCGTCCACCTGAAACCCGCGCCGATTCTGCCGCCCACCATTCCCGCCGACGATTACGACGCCGTGGTTATCGCTTATACCGTCTGGTTCCTCTCGCCCGCCCAGCCGATTACCGCCTTCCTGCAACGTGAAGAAACCCGCCGCCTGCTCAACGGCAAACCCGTGGTAACGCTTATCGGTTGCCGCAATATGTGGTTGGGCGCGCAGGAAAAAATGAAGTCGCTGTTGACACAAAACGGCGCAAAACTCATCGGCAACATCGTCAAAATCGACGCGTGCAACAGCGCCGCCAGCTTCATCACCACCCCCGCATGGCTGCTGTCGGGCGACAAACAATACTTCCGCGCCCTGCCCTCCGCCGGCATTGCAGACGGAGAGCTGGCTGACGCGACGCGCTTCGGCACAAAAATGCGGGATACCCTGTTGCAAAACAAAACCTTGGACGAAACCCTGTTTCAAAACATGGGCGCGGTCAAGGTAAACGAAAAACTGATTTTCAGCGAAAAAGCCGCCGGACGCAGCTTTTTCCTGTGGGGCAGGCTGCTGATGGCCGCCGGACGTGTGTCCCCGCTGCTGCGCCGCGCCCTGCTGTGTTTTTATATCCTGTTTCTGCTGGCGATGATTCTGGTGTTGGTACCGGTAAGCGTATTGGTGAAAAAACTGCTGCATCCGCTGCTCAAAGGCCGTCTGAAAAAACTGGCCGATTATTACGGCCAACCCTCCGGCGGATGAATCGGATTGCGGGCGGCAACCTGTAAGGAGACTGTATATGGACGATTTTGAACGCATTTACCGCGACTGGCACGAATATGCCAAAAACCGCGACACCGACGCGCTGATTGCGCTGTATGCCGACGACGCCGTATTTGAAAGCCCGCTGGTGCCCGCGATTATGGATACCGACAGCGGCATCCTGTGCGGCAAGGCCGAAATCCTGCGTTTCTTACAGGAAGGCACGCGCCGCCGTCCCAACGATTTGGTGCGCTGGTATCGGGACGGCCGCTATTTTGTTGCGGGCGATACGCTGGTGTGGGAATACCCGCGCCAAACGCCCGACGGCGATCAGGTGGATATTTTGGAAGTGATGCGGCTGGAAAGCGGCAAAATCAAGCACCACCGCATTTATTGGGGCTGGTTCGGCACGCAGATGCTGACAGCTTCGGCACTCGCCAAAGCGGTTAAGGCTTGACGCCGGAAGCCGCACCGACGTTGGCAGAGGCCGTCTGAAAACGACCAAAATGTTTTACAGCAACGGCCGACGACAGTCCTGTTTTTCAGACGGCCTCAAATACAGAAAGCACTCCATGCACGAAGTGATCCATTACCCCGAACGCCGCCGCTTCCAAATCGACATCAACGGCTTAGAAGCAGGCTACATCAGTTATACCGAACACAACGGAGGCTGGGACGTGGACCATACCGAAGTTTCGCCCAATTTCCGCAATCAGGGCATCGCCCGAATGCTGGTGGATGCGTTAACGGCATATGCCGAAGCACACGGCATCCCGCTCACCGCAAGCTGCGATTACGCGGCGCGGTTTATCGGCTGACCACTTACCATAGTGAGACAAAATAGCGCCGTAATATCCCTATTTTGTTTCGCCATATAACCCAAAACCATGATTCCAAATAACACACTCAAAAACGTTTACCTCAACCACATCGCCGCCTTCCTGCCCAACGCGCCCGTCGGCAATGACGAGATGGAAGCCGTTCTCGGCATGGCGGGCGAGCTGCCCTCGCGCGTTCGGCGCATGATTTTGCGTTCCAACGGCATCCAAACACGGCATTACGCCATAGACCCCGACAGCCGCCGCGCCACGCATACCAATGCCGAACTTGCCGCCGAGGCAGTCCGTCGGCTGTTCGCACAAGGCATCAAGCCCGAAGACATCACCAGCCTGTCCTGCGCTACGTCCTACCCCGACCAAACCATGCCCGGACACGGCGTGATGGTACACGGTCTTTTAAATATACCCTCCTGCGAAGTGTTGAGCATGGCGGGCGTTTGCGCGGCAGGTATGGCAGCGATGAAACACGCCTACAACGCCATCCGCACCGGCGAACACGCCCACGCCGTCGCCGCCGCGTCGGAAAACGCTTCGGCGGTGATGCGCGGCGAAGTGTTCCAACACGAAACCGACTATAAAAAGCTGGAAAACGCCTCCCCCGAAATCGGTTTTGAAAAAGACTTTTTACGCTGGATGCTGTCGGACGGCGCGGGCGCGGCATACTTGTCCGACCGCCCCAATTCAGACGGCCTCAGCCTGAAAATCCGCTGGATAGAGCTGCTCTCCTACGCCAACGAAATGCCGCCCTGCATGTATGCCGGCGCAGAATTCCGTGACGGCGTGTTCGAAGGCTGGAAACACGCCGACCCCGAATACAGCCGCCGCCACAGCCTGATGGCGGTCAAGCAGGACGTAAAACTATTGAACGAAAACATCGTCCGATACACGGTGGAAAAACCGCTCGCGCAAATCGCCGCCAAACACGGCATCCGCGCCGACGAAATCGACTGGTTCCTGCCGCACTACTCTTCCGGCTTTTTCCGCGACCGTCTTTCAGACGGCCTGAAAAACATCGGCTTCGACATCCCTCAGGAAAAATGGTTTACCAACCTCTATACCAAAGGCAACACCGGCTCGGCATCGATTTACATCATCCTTGAAGAATTTATGCGCACCTTCCCATTGGAGCGCGGTCAAAAAGTTTTGTGCTACGTTCCCGAAAGCGGGCGTTTCTCAACTTGCTTTATGCTTTTGGAAGCGGTATAGCAAACTGAAAAAAGGTCGTCTGAAACTATGGAAATCAAAGACATCCCGCAAGATGACAGCGAAAGCTACCACGGACATCTGAAAGTCATTTACGGCACGCGCGACGGGCGTTACGAAGCCGGTACCAGCAGCGGCTGGCAGGACGAAGCCTACGCCACCGAAATGGCGGTCGCCGAACTCGACGAACAAACCCGCGCCGCCCGCGAAGCAGTGGCACGGGGCGAATATTCGCCGCTGTATTACCATATGTTCCGCTTCCGCCACGACGAAGCCGGTTTGGCAATGGCCGCGGGCGTATGGAAATGGCAGCTCCGCCGCCACCTGCGTCCCGAAATCTTCGCTAAACTGCCCGACAAAACCCTGCAAAAATACGCCGACGCGCTGCAAATCAGCATAGGCGAATTGAAGCGGACGGACGCGGATTAAGGCGAACCGACCTGATTTTTCAGACGACCTCCTATAGAGTCTGAAACGGCCGCCTAATCATATAGTGGATTAACTTTAAATCAGGACAAGGCGACGAAGCCACAGACAGTACAGATAGTACGGCAAGGCGAGGCAACGCCGTACTGGTTTAAAGTTAATCCACTATAAAAACACTCCCAAACAAATATCCGATTGACACCCCATGACCGAATTCCCACACCAGCATACCGCCCACTGCGAAAGCGGCGTAATGTCCACACTGCTCAAATACCACGGCCACGATTTGGACGAAGCCATGATTTTCGGCATCGCCCATGCGCTGACCTTTGTCTGGCTGCCCGTCGTCAAACTGGGCGGCATGCCGCTGGTTTCCTACCGTATCGCACCGCGCGGCATCATCAAAAACACCTGCAAGGCATTGGGGCTGAAATTGTCCGTACGCAAATTTTCCAATGCCAAAAAGGGACAAGACGCACTGGATGCCGTGCTTTCATCGGGCAAACTGGCGGGTTTGCAGACCTCCGTATTCTGGCTGCCGTATTTCCCGCCGCAAATGCGTTTCCATTTCAACGCACACAATCTCTTGGTGTACGGCAAAGACGGTGGCGACTACCTGATCAGCGACCCCGTATTTGAAACGGTGCAACGCTGCGCCGCCGAAGATTTGCAGCGGGCGCGCTTCGCCAAAGGTGTGCTGGCGGCAAAAGGCATGATGTATACGCTGGAAAACGACAGGTCGTCTGAAAAAGTTCAGGCAGACTTGCCCACCATCATCTGCAAAGCCATACGCAAAAACGCCAAACAAATGCTCCCCCCCGTTTTTTTCGCCGGCGTAAAAGGCATACGCACGTTGGCAAAAAACATCGAAGCCCTGCCCACTAAACGAAATGCAAAATACCAAAAGCTGTTCCTCGGTCATCTCGTGCGGATGCAGGAAGAAATCGGCACCGGCGGCGCGGGTTTCCGCTATATCTACGCCTATTTCCTCGAACAGGCCGCCCGTATCTGCGACAATCCCGCGTTTCAGACGGCCTCAGAACAAATGACCGCCATCGGCGACCAATGGCGGCAGTTTGCAGCGATGTGCGTGAAGCAGTGCAAAAAGCCGTCTGAAAACGGCTGCCGCGAAATCGCCGCATTTTTGCGCAAGATTGCGGATGATGAAGAAGCGTTGTGGCGGGGATTGTTGAAATAATGGGGAATCATGCGGCTTAACTTAAACCGCCGCGTACAGTTTTGAAATTAGGTCGTCTGAAAACTAAAAGAAAAGATAAAAATGCGTTACTTAGCTGCTCTCCTATTATTGTGTTCCGCCCTAACCCATGCCGCGCCGCCGAACGGCTTTGCCTTAGTGCATGATGCCGACGGACACACCAACTTACGCGAAAGCCCCGATTTGAATGCCCGAGTCTTGGCAAAAATCCCCAACGGCACACCGTTGAAATGTTTGGGTGATGGTGGCGAAGGCAGTTTGAGTTTCTGTACTGCCCAGCTGCAACAACCTGCCGCAGAAGACTACGGTTTCATCCATTACAGCCGTCTGATATTTCCCGCCTCCGACAAAAGCTTCGTCCGCCTGCGCGAACAATCCGGTCGCGACGATACGCTGACTTTGTCCGGTAGCGGACAAACGGTACACATCGTTGCCCGCCGCATCCATCCAAAACTCAGCGACTTCTCGGGCATCAACAAAGACAAATACACCGCGCGGCTCTATCGAGGCAAACCTTTCTATGGTACAGACTATGACATTCCCAAAAGCGTGTTCGCGCTTGAACGCATCACGCTAAACGGTCAAGTGGTTCCCACTGCCGAACTGCAAGGACTGTTCTCGCCCGATTTTGCCTCCACTGCCCGCGGCAGCAATGTATATCAACGCTGGGAAGCTTATTACCGCCACACCGACAAGACGCTTTATCTGTTCGGCAGACAAAGTTCGGGAGCCGGTAGTTTCGATGTCTGCTTTATATTTAAGGACGGTAAATTCCAGCGCCGCTATTTATGGAATGCTGCGCTATAAATATCGCTCGAAAAGGTCGTCTGAAAACTCAAAGAAATGGTAAAAATGCGTTACTTAGCTTCCCTCTTATTATTGTGTTCCGCCTTAACCCATGCCGCGCCGCCGAACGGCTTTGCCTTGGTTCATGATGCCGACGGACACACCAACTTACGAAAAAGACCCGATTTGAATGCCAAAGTTTTGGCAAAAATTCCCAACGGCACACCGTTGGAATGTACGGAAGAACTCAGTGAAAACAAGCCAGACTTCTGTTTTGTTCAGCTCCAACAGGCAAACGCCGATGATTCCGGCTTTATCCATTACAGCCGTCTGATATTTCCCGCCTCCGACAAAAACTTCGTCCGCCTGCGCGAACAATCCGGTCATGACGATACGCTGACTTTATCCGGCAACGGTCAAAAGGTACACATCGTAGCCCGCCGCATTCACCCAAAACGCAGTGATTTCTCGGGTATCAGCAAAGACAAATACACCGCGCGGCTCTATCAAGGCAAGCCGTTCTATGGCATGGACTCTATGATTTCCAAAAGCGTGTTCGCGCTTGAACGTATCACGCTAAACGGTCAAGCGGTTCCCGCTGCCGAACTGCAAGGACTCTTCTCGCCCGATTTTGCCTCCACCGCACGCGGCAGCAATGTATATCAAGGCTGGGAAGCTTATTACCGCCGCAGCGATAAGACGCTTTATCTGTTTGGCAGACAAGGTTCGGACGGCGCTCCTTTCGATGTCTGCTTTATATTTAAGGACGGTAAATTCCAGCGCCGTTATTTGTGGGATGCTGCGATTTAAATATCGCTCGAAAAGGTCGTCTGAAAACTCAAAGAAATGATAAAAATGCGTTACTTAGCTTCCCTCTTATTATTGTGTTCCGCCTTAACCCATGCCGCGCCGCCGGACGGCTTTGCCTTGGTTTATGATGCCGACGGACACACCAACTTACGCGAAAGCCCCGATTTGAATGCCAAAGTTTTGGCAAAAATTCCCAACGGCACGCCGTTGGAATGTGTAGGCGAAGCCAGCAAAGACAATCCGAATTTCTGTACCGCGAAGTTGCAACAGACAGCCACCGGCGGTTACGGCTTTATCCACCGCAGCCGTCTGATATTTCCAGCCTCTGACAAAAACTTCGCTACACTGCGTGAACACTTCGGTCGCGACGACACACTGACTTTGTCCGGCAACGGTCAAACGGTACACATCGCCGCCCGGCGTATCCACCCCAAACGCAGCGACTTTTCAGGTACAGCCCCAAATAGTGACACCGCGTCTCTTTATCGGGGCAAACCGTTTTACGGTACAGACGACTCCATTCCGAAAAGCGTATTTGCCATAGAACAGATTACGCTGAACGGTCAAGCAGTTCCCGCTGCCGAACTGCAAGGGCTGTTCTTGCCCGATTTTGCCGCCACTGCACGCGGCAGCAATGCGTATGATGGCTGGGAAGCCTATTACCGCCGTACCGACAAGACGCTTTATCTGTTTAATTCGGTGAATAATGATGCTGGTTCTTTCGGTATGTGTTTCGTATTTAAAGACGGCAAATTCCAGCGCCGTTATGTGTGGACTGCATTACTATGAATATTCATTAAAGGGCAATTTGGAAGCCATGATTCAAATCCAATCCCTCTCCCACCGTTATCCCAAAGCCGAAACCGCCGCGCTGGACAATGTGTCGTTCGATATTGCCGACGGCGAATGTTTGGGGCTGCTCGGCCACAACGGTGCGGGAAAAACGACGCTGATGTCGCTTTTGGCAGGCTTGCAGGAAGTGCGGCAGGGCGAAATTTTGTTTGACGGCAAGCCATTGCGTCTGTTAAGCCGTAGCGAGCGGCAGAAAATCGGTTTGGTGCCGCAGGATTTCGCGTTTTATCCGCAGCTTTCTGTGTGGGACAACCTGTTGTTTTTCGCCTCGCTTTACAAAGTGCGCGACAAGGGTCGTCTGAATGCGCTGTTAGAACAGACCGACCTGACCGCCCACAAGAACAAAGCGGCGAAGCATCTTTCGGGCGGGCTTAAACGTCGTCTGAATTTTGCCATCGGCCTGATTAACACGCCGCAACTGGTGTTCCTCGACGAAATCACGGTCGGCATCGACCCGCAGTCGCGCCGCTTTATCCTCGACAGCGTGGCGGATTTGACGCGGCAGGGAGTAACGGTGGTTTACACCTCGCACTATCTGTCGGAAATCGAGCAGCTTTGCGGCAAAATCGCGCTGCTGCAACACGGCAAACTGGTGTACCACGGCGGTTTGGACGAGCTTTTAAGTACGCAAACCGGTGTCGTGCGTTTTACCGTCGAACCGCCGCTGCCGCCTCAAACGCTGGCCGCTTTGGGTGCAAAGCAAGTGGACAGCCGCGGCATGATGGAAACGGCGCACGATGCCGCCGCCGTTTACGCCGCCCTGCAACAAAGCGGCGCGCAAATCCGCTACTTCCAGCAGGGACACGGTTCGCTGGAAACGTTTTACCTTGATTTCCTGCGCAAAGACGAACCGGCAACAGATAAGCAAAATCCACAATGACAACCTCCTCCCTCCTCAAAGAACTCAAACTGCTCTGCCGCGACCTGCACGGTTTGGCCGTGTTGTTTGTGATGCCCATCGCCTTCATGCTGATTATGTCGTTGGCGCTGAGCCGCGACCAAGACCCGCACACCGACAGCCGCATCGCGCTGGTCGGCGCGGCAGACGACAGCGTCAATACCGCGCTGGCCGCCGCGCTGGAAAAAGAGCAGATTCATGTCACGCTGATGCCGTCTGAAAAACTGACTGACGCGCAAAACGGCCTGCACGACAAACGTTTCCAACTGGTGCTGCACAACCCGAATCCCGCTTCCGGCAAAATCGCCGACAACAAAGCCTTGCAAATCTATGTACCGCCCGATACCGAGCCTTCGTGGCTGGCGGCGGTTAAAGGCGTTTTGCAGCAGCACTACACCCAAACGCGGCTGGACGCCTATTTCGACAACAACGACGGCATCAAAATCGACAATAAAAAACTGCCCCGTTCCATCCGCAAAGACATCCAGAAAAAAGTCGATGAAAAAAACGACGAGCAATTCGCCGCCGTGCAAACCTTTTTAGATAAAAAAATGCTGGAAGAACACTATCTGAGCGCAGGCAGCGGCACGGTGGAAAAACCCAACGCCGTACAGCACAGCGTTCCCGCATGGCTGATTTTCGGTATGTTTTTCATCATGATACCGCTGTCGAACGTCATGGCGCTGGAACGCCAGACCAACACCATCACCCGCCTGCGTCTCGCCCGCGCCTCCGCGTTCGGCCTGATTGCTGCGAAACTCGTCCCCTATTTCCTGATTAACCAGCTTCAGTTTGTCGGAATGCTGCTGCTCGGCCGCTACCTGCTGCCCGAAATCGGCGTGCCCGCCCTCATACTCAACGGCAGCCTTGTTCCCTACGCGCTGTTGTCCGCCACCGTCAGCGCCGCCGCACTCGGCTACGCGCTTTTGGTCAGCGTCTGCGCCAAATCCACCGAACACGCCGTCGTTCTCGGCGGCGGCGGCATCATCCTGATGGCGGCAATCGGCGGCATTATGGTCCCCGCCCACGTCATGCCCGAAACCATGCAGCAACTCACTTGGATTTCCCCGATGGCATGGGGCTTGAAAGCTTTTCAAGAACTGCTGCTCAACCGCAGCGGACTGGACGGAATCGGCCGCTACCTCATCCTGCTGTCTGCCTTCTCCGCCACCACCCTGACCGCCGCCGTACTGGTTTACCGCAGGCAGTTGCAGACGCAGGTGCGGTTTTAAAAAACGGCTCTATAATTTCTGTAGTGGGTAAAACCACTATAGGAATAGCGAAACGCTTTCGGCTTTCGGAACTTTGACAATTTTAAAACTAGAATCCTCATCGCTTTGAACATCAAAAAGGAGAGGACTGATTTAGTCCTCTCCAGATTATAACTTTTCATCAACCCACTACAGTTGACAAAGAGCCCGAAAAAGAGGGATAAGTTGCAGACTAAGTGAAAACCTCTAAAGTTGGAAAACTTTAGAGGTTCATGCTAAGGTTGAAAATGCTGGTGCAAGATAGCAAAGTAATCCTGCGGATTATGAAGAAATGGGAAGTGACCGCTGTTTTTAATCGTAAAGACTTGGGCGCTAGGGTAGCGGCTGATGACAAAATTTCCACTGGCACCAAAAATATCATTGTCACCAAAGGTCACGGTGATAGGAAAAGGAGGATGTTCTAGGCGGGGCAAGAGAGGGTAGGCAGTGATTTCCTTTCTCGTTTGATTGCTTGCCTGGACTGAAACATTGCTCATGTCTAGTTTCACATCATGAAAGGCTGGATAGTCGGCATTGTAATTACGGACAACTTGGCGAAAGAGAGCCTGCGAAGCCTTGGAACTACCGAGACCGCCAAGCAGAGTGTTGAGCGCCATTTTCGTCCACTCAAGAAAAGTGCAGTGTTTTCGATTGTAGCGCATCATCTCCTTTTCCATTTCTTGCCACTGGGAGCCTGTCCCTGTTCCTGACGAGGAAAGCAAGAGACTAAGGAGGCGGTCGGGATTTTTATTGGCGTAGATTTGCGCGTACAGACCGCCCCAGGAATGTCCAAAAAGGTGAAATTTTTCTAGTCCGAATTGGTTGGCGATTGTGTTAATGTCTGCTATGTAGGCTTCTATGCTATAATCACCGCTCAGGCAGGGAGATTTTCTGGTTCCCCGCTGGTGAAAGGTGATGATTTGGAAGTTTTCTTCAAACTCTGGCGCAAACCAAAGAAAGTCGTCAGGTGCTCCCGGTCCACCGTGTAGCAAGATAATCGTTTCCTTGTCGGGATTGGGGTAGCAGATGGTGTAGAGCTGGTCGGAGCCATTTCGGATCATCGTTTCGATTTTTTGAGAATGAGTCATCGTTTTCCTTTCTTTTAATAGAGCGTCCACCACTGATAAAGAGACCAGTAGAGGAGATTGAGTATTGTAATAAGCGAAGCGCTGCTGGTTAAGTAGGTCAAGACCTTTTTACTCTTGCTCACTTGGAATTTGGAGCGCATGAAAAATGGGGCAATCAAGCTAATCAGAAGGCTAGCACCTATTGCCGCAAAGCCCATAGAAAACCAAACACGGTCGCTTTGTGAGCTACTAAGTTTTAGGACGCTTTGGATAAAGAAGAAAAGTAGCAGCATGGTAGACAAAATAAGCCCACAAGTCAGGTGTTGCCAGAGCGACCAAGCAAAGGGAGCAGACTGGCTGTTTTTTCGTGTTTTTGGTAGTAATTTTCAATCTTCTGACCGATTTGGTCGTAATGTGTGCCTGACGGCAACTTTTGCTCATCAGCTTGGACTTGCGCCGCTCCAAAAGCGAGCAAGCCACAGCTTACTAACGCCACAGCGTTTTTCAAAAGCGTGAAAATCATTACAATGGACATGTTTAGCCCCTACTACGATATTGCCAGAAAACTATTTCCTTCTGCGAAAATTGTCCTCGACCACTTTCACATTGTACAACATCTTCAAGAGAAAAAAACTGAGCATTTCTTTGGACTCATTGAAGATACCATTTCTTATGTAAATCCTATTTTTCAAACTGTTTTTAAGACCTTCTTGAAAAACAAGGATAAGATCCTGAACGCACTGGAACTGCCCTACTCAAACGCAAAACTAGAAGCTACTAACAACCTCATCAAAGTCATCAAGCGAAACGCTTTCGGCTTTCGGAACTTTGACAATTTTAAAACTAGAATCCTCATCGCTTTGAACATCAAAAAGGAGAGGACTGATTTAGTCTTCTCCAGATTATAACTTTTCATCAACCCACTACAGTTGACAAAGAGTCTAAAAAACCTTGTCAAAACCATAAAAAAGGCTGTCCGAAATTATGTTTAAATTTCGGACAGCCTTTTTTTTAGAGCTATAACAATTTCAAATTGCTTCGATAATCAAGACAACCCCATAGCAACTCTATTGTTAACCCCATCAGGTAAACATACGGCCACTATATGTATTAAAACAACTTCTGCATTTTTTGGCTAACCTTAAACCCATGTTTATCTTGATTGGAGCAAGTCACCTCCGAACCAGAAGCCGTACATTGCCAGCCGTTGCCTTTCACTGTTTCTCCGTCTTTCAAGATACGGGCTTTGGGATTAAAAGGAAAATCACTATGGCAAACCATATCTGCTTTGCCTGTTTTACCTAAGAAAAATGTTCCGCCCCATTCGAGGTCGCAATCCTTGGGACGCGGTAAAACAGGTTTGCCTTTAATTTCAATCAGACATGATATACCCTGAGCCAAATCAGATGTTTTCGCATCGCCGCCGCAATAAATCTTACCGTTTCCGGCACGAAAATCGATGTTATACAGCCCGCTATTTATCTCATTTTCAGTTCCTTCCGAAGAAGGTGCCGCAAAAGCTGCAACCGAGAAAGTGAGCGATGTCAAAATAAATAATTTTTTCATATAAAGATTCCCATATAGTGGATAACAGAGGTTAAAAACGTTTCAAGGCTTTCAGGTGCGCTTGTGATTGTTCAATGCTGCATTTAAGAATATACCAATCAGCCGCAGATTTCAGATCAGTGTCATTTGTCGGGTCAGAGCAAAGTTGCTCTTTATACTCCCCCCAAGTTTTACGTACCTTATTAAAATAAGAAGCCGGCAAACCATGTAAGGCAGCATCTTTATTCTTTACCCGTTGGTACAGTATTTTATATTGTTCATCAATTTCTTTTTCCAGACGCCCATCCAGTATATCTAGGCAATCGTAGTCAACCTCTTCAATATTTTCCAGCATGCTCTTAGGGCAAACATCTTTATTATGGGCAGCATTTTCTTGCGCATAACAAAAAGCCGTACCCATTAAAGCCACAGAGAAAAACAATACTTTTTTCACTTTTTCAATGTTCCTTAAATTTGTAAAAAATCGGCGCATTATAACCACACCGGCAGCATGATGCATAACGTATCAATGTTTAACCATCCATATTTTATCTGCTTTTTCTAAATAAAACCCAATCATTTTAAGTTTCTTTATCACTCAGTTTTAGCAAGACATTTGCATTTGAGCGAGATAGGCAGATAGAGGCATGGTAAAATTCTGTATGCGAAAATTTGGATTATATCGGTTTGGAGAACCTTCAGGCTATCTGAAAACACAAGCCGACATCCATCCCCACCCCAAACACGAAAGCAAAAAATGTCCTACACCTTTACCTTGGCAGAACACGCGCTGGAAGCGGAATTGAAAAAGCTGATCCTGCAAGAAGCCGACAAGACCGATGATGTTGCCGCCGAAGACTTTACCGACGATGCGCCGTTGTTCGGCGACGGCAGCCCTATCGATTTGGATTCGCTCGACGCACTGCAAATCTGCGTCGCGCTGCAACAGTATTTCCAAGTGCGGCTGCAAGGCGACCGTATGGTGCGCAAGCATATGATGTGCGTGCGCGATTTGGCGGCGTTCGTCCGCGCGGAGCATGGGGCGTGAGCTGGGTTTGCGGTACGGCGGCCACCTCCGCGCTGAATCCGCAGGCGGATTTCAGACGACCCGATGCGGTGTCTTATACGTTTTTAAACCAGCCGCAGCAGGCCGCTTATTTCCGCGCTTTTGCCGACGACAGCTTGGGGAGCGCCGCTTTTGCGGATATTGCCGAACAACATTTGCGCCGCGCCGCCGAAGATGCCGGATGGCCGTCTGAAAGCTGGCACGACGCGCCGGTGTTCATCGGTTCGAGCTCCTACGCCATCGCCGAATACGAAAACCGCCGCCGCGCGGGCAATACGGACATTGGGGAACACGGCCTGCTCTATCTTGCCGAAGATTTGCGCAAACGCAGCGGCAACCGGCAGATTTTCAGTTTGGCGACCGCCTGCACCTCGTCCGCCCATGCGCTGATTCAGGCAGACAATTGTTTGCGCGGCGGAGCGGAACGCGCCTTTGTTCTCGGCATCGAAAACCTCAACCGCCTGACCCTGCTGCATTTTCACAGCTTGGGTTTGTTTACCGAACGCTATCGGCCCTTCGGCGGCAACGGTCTGATTTTGGGCGAAGGTGTCGCCGCACTCGCCCTCTCTGCCACACCGCCCGACTGTGCAGGTCGTCTGAAACTCGTCGGCCACGCCGCCAATACCGGCAACGACCTGATTCAAAGCAACAGTAAGGCGTTGGAACAGGTTATCAGCCGCGCCTTAAACATCGCCGCCGTTGCACCCGAAAACATCGCCGCCGTCAAAACCCACGGCATCGGCACCGCCGACAGCGACGCCGCCGAACTGGCTGCACTGGAAAACGTGTTCGGCACAGTGCCGCCGCTGATGGCGTTCAAAGCGCAAATCGGCCACACCCTCGGCGCAACTGCCGCCCTCGAAACCGCGCTGCTCTTGTCCGCCCTGAAACAAGGCGGCGGCACCGATTATCAAGGACGCGAAATCCGGTTTTCAGACGACCTTTTCTGTCTCGCCAACCATTTCGGTTTCGGCGGCAGCAACACAGCTATGGTATGGCAATGGCAATCATAAATCCCGACATCCGCATCACCGCCGCCGCTCGTTTCGATACCGAAGCCGCCGTCGGCAACAAAATCCTCAAACAAACCTTGCAGCAGCAAAGCGGCGCGGACGCCCGCCGCCTCAGCCGCCTGAGCCTGATTGCAGCACTCGGCGCAGGCTTGCTGCGCGGACAAGGCGAAATCCGCCCCGATTGCGCCGTCTTCCTCGGCACGCCGTTTTCCTCGCCGTCCGTGTTTGAAAAAATGGCAGACAACGTGCTCAACCACCATGCCGCCATGCCTTTCGACTTCATCGCCAACCTGCACAACGCCCCCGTTTTTCATGCCGCGCAAACCCTAGGCACGCACGGCGCGACGTTGGCGGTTGCCACCGAACGCCATTTGGAAACCCGTTTCCACCCCCTGCTGCTCGCCGCACAATCCTTGCAAAGCGGCGGACAGGCCGCGGTCGGCTGGGCATACGAACACCAAGCCACCCACGCCGATACGCGCGAAGGCAGCATTTGGATTTTGCTTGGACACGGCGCGGAACACGGCGTTCCCGTTACCTTGGGCGGACAAACTAAAGAAGCTGAAAGGCCGTCCCGTCAGGAGGCTGCGCACTCTGAAACGCAAGGATATTACTGGCAGGATGTTGCCGATATTTTAGAAACATTGTGCCTTGCCGACGATTTGTCATCTGACAAACCCAACCCAATCATGATGGCGCGCGCAGAAATTCTATGAGGTCGCAAACGCGAAACGTGTTCCGAAATACGTCGCTGCCTCCGCGCCGACAGGTCGTCTGAAAATCCGAAACTGTCTTCTGTTTCAAACACATTTTCAGACGACCTGTTTCTTTCCCCTGCCGATTATCCATTCGGATTGTCAATGCACCCGACTTCCCCATAAAATGCCGTAGACACACTTCAAACCCATTTGAAAAATGATGACTACCTACCGCCGCGCCTACACCGTCCTCACCGCCCTGCTGACCCTGTTCCTCATCTATACCGTCTCCACGAAAAACTGGCTGCAAACCGACCTGACCGCGCTGCTGCCGAGCGAACAGCAGCCGGACGCGCTTTTGACGGCGGCAGACAAAGCGGGCGAAGAGCAGTTGAACACGCAGGTGATTTTGCTGGCGGGCAGCAAAGACGTGGAAACGGCGTTTCAGACGACCTCTGAGATTGCCGCTTTGTGGCGTAAAAGCGGCGTGTTCGAGCAAGTGGACAGCAGCGTGACGCCCGACTTGGACAAGGTGCGCGCGGATATCGGCAAGCTGGGACTCGCCCTGCTGCCGGATGAACAAGTGCGCCTGCTGTTTGAGCATCCGCAAGCCTATTTCCAAGCGCGGGCGGAAGCGGCGGTCAACCCGTTTGCCGCGCCCTCGCCTTTGTCTTTGGAACAAGACTGGCTGGGCTTCGGGCGCTTTGTCGCGGGCAAGGCGAATCCGCAAAGCCGCTTGCAGTGGAACATGGACAACGGCATGTTGTTCACCGAAGGCGATGACGGGAAAACTTGGGTCTGGCTGCGCGGAAAACTGGCGGCGGGCGACAATTTTTCAGGCAACAACGCCCTTCTGCCGCTGATAGCGGAAAGCCGCAAACTGGCAAAAGCCAAAGGCGCGGACACGCTGACAGCAGGCGGCGCGCTGTTTGCCGCCGCGTCTAAAACCGAAGCGGAGCAGGAAAGCCGGACGATGAGTACGGTGGGGATGCTGCTGACGTTCGCGCTGCTGCTGTGGGTATTCCGCAGCGTCCGCGTGTTCTGGCTGACGCTGCCTTTAGCGGCGGGTATGCTGACCGGGCTGGCGGCGGCTTTGCTGTTCTTCGGAGAGGTGCATATCCTGACCATCGTCATCGGCACGAGTTTGGTCGGTATGCTGGTGGATTTCCCGCTGCACTGGCTCGCGCCTTCGGTATTCGGCACACGGGCGAAAAACGGCAAAACGGCTTTTTCAGACGACCCCGTCTGGCAGGCAGAACCCGCCATGAAACACGTTTTGCCGAGCTTTACCGTCAGCCTGCTGATTACGGTCTTGGGCTACGCGCTCTTGTGGTTCACGCCGCTGCCCGTATTGCGGCAGACCGCCGTGTTTTCAGGGTTTGCGCTGGCGGGCGCTTTCGGCGCGACGGTGTTGTGGCTGCCGCCGCTGTTTCAGCGTTACCGCGCCAAAACCGTGCCGTTTGCCGCGCTGACCGAACGGCTCTACGCGCTGTCGGGTCGTCTGAAAATCCGTCTGCACAAACGCGGCTGGCTGATTGTCGGCGGCGTGTTGCTGGCGGTCGGGCTGTGGCGCAGCGACTGGCGCGACGACATCCGCCAGTGGGTCAACATGCCGTCTGAAATGCTGGCGGAAGTGCAACGCATCGGGCAGTTGAGCGGCGCGGATTTCGGCGGCAAATACTTGGTTGCCGAAGCGCCGAGCGAAGACGCTTTGTTGATGAAAACCGCCGAACTCGGCCGCGCGCTGCAACCTTTAGTTGCGCAAGGCAAGCTGGTCAGTTTCCAATCTCCTGACCAGCTCCTGATGCCCGTATCCGAACAGAAAAAACTGCAAAACCGCCTGCGCGAGCTGTCCAAGCTGCCTGAAAGCCGCCAACCGCTTGTCGATATCGGCATTCCGCACAAAACCCTACGCAACGCGCTGCTGCAAGCCGCCGATGCGCTGCCGCTGACGCTTGCCGATGCGCTGAAAACCGATTTGGCGGAAGCCTGGCGGCCGCTTTATTTGGGTGAAGTCGAAAAAGGCCGTTTTGCCGCCATCGTGCGCCTGAACGGCATGACCGACGACACCGCCGTCCGCTCCACCGCGCAAAGCGTAGCGGGCGTACATTGGGCGGACAAACGCGCCCACCTGAACGACCTTTTCCACCACACGCGCAATCAGGCGGCGTGGTTGAAACTGGCATCCTATGCGCTGGCATGGTTGGTTTTATGGCATATGTTCGGCATGAAACGCGGCACCAAAATCCTTGCCGTACCGCTTGCCGCCGCCGTCTGCACCGTCGCCGTACTCGGTCTGGCAGGCATCCCCGTCAGCCTGTTCGCCATGTTCGGCCTGCTTTTGGTGTCCGCCATCGGCGTCGATTACGCCGTCTATGCCCTCACCGCGCGACACAGCGCACCCGCGCGGCTGGGCGGGATGCTGCTTGCCGCCGCTACCACCGCCATCTCCTTCGCCCTGCTCGCCCTAAGCGGCACGCCCGCCGTCGCCGCCTTCGGCATTACGGTCACGGTCGGCGTAGCGTTCAATATTTGGCTGGCGGGGGCTTTGTTGAAAGATTGATGTTTAAAATTTAAAAAACAAAAAGGTTGTCTGAAAACGGGTTGGCGGATTTTGCGCCAACCCGTTTTCAGACGACCTTTTTGACAATATCAAACGTAATCAAGCTGCTGTCTTCTTGCAGAACGTAAATCCATTTGCGAGACTATCCTAGGACAAACCTTATCCGCTCCCTCATCAAACCAAAATGCCTGCCCTCTTTTCGGGCAGGCATTTTCATACGTCAGTTCAATCAAGTTCGGCTCAATATTCCACCGTCCAGCCTATCTCGCCGCCCGCGCGCATCGGGACGAGTTCGCCGTCGCCGTAAGGGACGCTTGAGGGGACGGTTTGGCTTTGTTTGACGAGGGTGATCGTGTCGGCGTTTTCGGGAATGCCGTAGAACCTTGCGCCGTTTTTCGAGGCGAAGGCTTCGAGTTTGTCCAATGCGCCTGCTTTTTCAAACACTTCGGCGTAAAGCTCGATGGCGGTCATGGCGCTGAACATGCCGGCACAGCCGCAGGCGTTTTCTTTGGCGGATTTGGCGTGCGGCGCGGAGTCGGTGCCGAGGAAGAATTTGTGCGCCTTCTCGCCGGTAACGGCGGCAACCAATGCCTGACGGTGAGTCTCGCGTTTGAGTACGGGCAGGCAGAAATGATGGGGGCGCACGCCGCCGACCAAGAGGTCGTTACGGTTGAGCAGGAGGTGTTGCGGGGTAACGGAGGCGGCAACGTTGTCGCCTGCTTCCAAAACCAGGCGGGCGGCTTCGGCGGTGGTGATGTGTTCGAACACGACTTTGAGATTCGGCACTTGCGCTAAAACGGGTTTCATCACGCGCTCGATAAAGGCGGCTTCGCGGTCGAAAATGTCAATTTCGGGGTCGGTTACTTCGCCGTGAACGAGGAACAAAATGCCCTGTTTCGCCATTTCTTCCAAAACGGGAATGAGTTTGAACAGGTCGGTTACGCCGGAATCGGAATTGGTGGTCGCGCCTGCGGGGTAGAGTTTGAAGGCGACGATGCCGGCGGCTTTGGCTTCGCGCACCAGCTCGGGCGTGGCTTGATCGGTCAGGTAAAGCGTCATCAACGGCTCAAACGCGCTGCCTTCGGGCAACGCCGCCATGATGCGCGCTTTGTAGGCAAGCGCGTCGGCTACGCTGACGACGGGCGGCTTGAGGTTGGGCATGATGACGGCGCGACCCATCTGGCGGGCGGTATAGGGGGCAACGGCTTGGAGCGCGTCGCCGTCGCGCAGGTGCAGGTGCATATCGTCGGGGCGGATGATGGTCAGGGTTTGCATGGGTGTTCCTTTTTAGATTTTGGGTTTCAGACGACCCCTTGATGTTCCCTAGGATCTGTCAACATTTCATTTTCCAAGTGGATTTTTGTTCACAAAGCGGAAGATGACGATTTGAAGATAAAAAGACACGGAAACTATTGAATGCCGACAGTCCCTAAGGTCGTCTGAAAAGGCTATTGCACAAGAACAGGCTTGCCGTTGTAGGACTGATGCGTCAGGTAAAACACCGCCTGCACGGGCAGCTGGTCGGATGGGGTGGTTTTGACGGTCAGCAGGGTTTCTTCCGAGCTGCCCGACGCGCGCCACGCGTAGGACAACTGGCGGATCGGAATCGGCGATTCGGAGGCTTGATCGGTGCGCAATTCGTTGTTCAAACCCTTCGGCGGGTTTTCCACCAATACCATAAACTGCTTGCGTATCAGGGTTTCGTCCGCCCGCGCCGTCTTCACGCTGCAACTGTCGCCGGTCAGGCTCAAATAATAATCCGCGCCGTCCTGCGTTTTCTTCCAAACGGCAAGCGCATCCGGCTCGATGAAACCTGCGGGCAGCCTGCCGATTTCTTCCGCATTCAAAGCCGTCAGCTTTTCATTATCGGCAAAAGAGCGCACCTTATCGGCAGCCCCGTCAAAAGCGACGCAGCCTTGACGGAACAATTCCGCTGCCGCGTTCGCACGATCCGCCATTTGCTCGGGCGGCACTTCTTCCCTGCCGCACGCCGCCAATAAAACGGAGAAAGCGGCAAGCGTCAAAAGCCTTGAAATCGGACGTTTCGCCATTTTCAGACGACCTTTATTTGTGTTTCACAACCAGCGTGAACACGCCGTCTTCTTCACGCGATTCGAGCAAGACATGCCCGGTCTGGCTGCAGAAAGCCTCAAAATCGCCGGGCGCACCGCCGTCGGTCGCCAACACGGTCAGGACTTCGCCTGCCTCCATTTGCGCCAACGCTTTTTTGGTTTTCAAAATCGGCAAAGGGCATCTGAGCCCCTTCAGGTCTAAGGTGTGTGCGTTCATAGTTTCCGATGTTCCGTTAAAAGGATTAACATGAATTATACCGTACTTACTTGCACCCCACCCCGCCGAACCCATAAAATAAAGCCATTTTCACTTTGGAGCACACCATGCGCCGTCTCGCCCTCCTGACCCTCTGTCTTGCCGCCACGGCAGTCAACGCCGCCGGATTCAGCGAAAAAGATACCCCCTTCAACACACGCTACAAAGAAAGCCCGGAAGAAGCCGCAGCCCGCGAGTTCGCCGAACAAAAAACCGCGCTCCCGCCCCTGCCCGACACCCAATCCGGCGACTGGTTCGACCTCTACGTCAGCGAAGACTACGGCAAACAGCCCAAAATCCTCCTCAGCAGCCTGCAAATCATGCCCTCTCCCGACGGCAGCATCCGCTACATCCTCAACGTGCGTTCCGACAAAGGCCATGACAACCTGACCGTCGAAGGCCTCTTCTGCGCCCGTTCGTCCTTCACATACGGCAAAGACAAACGCTCGTCTTATAAAGTGTTCGGCTACGGCGACACCGTCAACCGCCGCTGGATCGAGCCGCGCAAAGCCGAATGGAAACCCATAGGCTCAACCTTCAACAAAAACGACGCGATGCGCGCCGTCCTCTACCAAGCCTTCTGTACCGACGGCGTACCGACCACCACCGAAGGCCTGGTCAAACGCCTCAAAGAACGCGCCGGACGCTACGCGCCGAAGATGGTAAACCACGACAAATAAGCTGTTTTGACCGGTTTCAAAAAATCAAAAAAGGTCGTCTGAAACATTTTCAGACGACCTTTGCCGTATTTCAAACCGTCAATCAGCGCGGATGAACCATATCGGCGGGGACGACCAGTTCGTCAAACTCTTCACCCGTCAGCAAGCCCAATTCGACGGCGGTTTCACGCAACGATTTGTCGTTTTTATAGGCGGTTTTGGCGACTTTGGCGGCGTTTTCGTAACCGATTTTTCGGTTCAACGCGGTAACGAGCATCAGGGAATGGTGCAGGAAATAATCGATTTTTTCCGGCACGGGTTCGATGCCGGCGGCGCAGTGTTCATTGAAGCTGTTGCACGCGTCGCCCAACAGGCGGATGGATTGCAAGAGGTTGTAGGCGATAACGGGCATATAGACGTTCAGCTCGAAATTACCCGACGCGCCCGCCATGCCGATGGCGACGTCGTTGCCGAACACTTGGCAGCACACCATGGTCATCGCTTCGCATTGGGTCGGGTTGACTTTGCCCGGCATGATGGACGAACCCGGCTCGTTTTCAGGGATTTTGATTTCGCCCAAACCGCAGCGCGGGCCGCTTGCCAGCCAGCGGATGTCGTTGGCGATTTTGTTCAGGCTTGCCGCCAGTGTTTTCAATGCGCCCGAAGCGGCAACCGCGGCATCGCGTCCGCCCAAGGCTTCAAATTTGTTCGGCGCGCTGACAAACGGTAGACCGGACAGTTCGGCGAGTTTGGCGGCGGCTTTTTCGGCGTATTCTGGATGGCTGTTCAAGCCCGTACCGACTGCTGTGCCGCCCAAGGCGAGTTCGTATAAACCTTTGAGCGCGTCGTTCAGACGGCCTAAGCCGTGGTCGAGCTGGGAAACGTAGCCGGAAAACTCTTGACCCAAAGTCAGCGGCGTCGCGTCCTGCAAGTGGGTGCGGCCGATTTTGACGATGGGGGCGAATTCTTTGGCTTTTTTGTCCAATGTGTCGCGCAGGGCTTTTACCGCCGGAATAAGGTGGCGGTTGATTTCAATCGCGGCGGCGACGTGGATGGCGGTCGGGAACGCGTCGTTGGTCGATTGCGCGTGGTTTACATGGTCGTTGGGATGAACGGGCTGGTACGCCGCCAAACCTGTACCGGCGATTTCGTTGGCGCGGTTTGCCAGCACTTCGTTCATGTTCATATTGGACTGCGTGCCGGAGCCGGTCTGCCAAACCACTAAAGGAAACTGCCCGTCGAGCTTGCCGTTCAACACGTCGTCCGCCGCCTGCGTAATCAAATCCGCCTGTTCGGGCTTAATCCTGCCGAGGGAAACATTGGTGGCGGCGGCGGCTTTTTTCACCAACGCCAAAGCATGAATCAACGGCTGCGGCAGGGTTTCGCCGCCGATTTTGAAATTGTTGCGGCTGCGCTGGGTCTGCGCGCCCCAATAGGCTTCGGACGGGACTTCGACATTGCCCATGGTGTCGTGTTCGGTACGGGTGCTCATTCGTTTCTCCTAAGTTAAATGATAATGCAAATAATTTGCAAGCGTATTATAGCGGGCAGGAGGTCGTCTGAAAAGCGGGGGAAGGAGGTTTGAACAAGCAGTTTCGGACGGCGTTTTGAAAGCTGAAAAGAAGATTGAGACAGACGAAGGAATTGTGTCTAACCTGTTTGGGCTATGCCAAAATATATAGTGGATTAAAATTGCAATGATACGGCGTTGCCAACGCCCTTATGTACTACCCGTACACGGCGGGCGTTGCCGCCTTGTCTCATTTTTATTTTAATCCACTATAAAAAGGTCGTCTGAAACCTTATTGATAGGTTTTCAGACGACCTGTGTTTACTTTAAAAATTCAAGTAATCAGTTTGCCATTTGTTTTGCCTGAACCGCTGTCAGGGCGATGGTGAAGACGATGTCTTCTACCAGTGCGCCGCGGGAGAGGTCGTTGACCGGTTTGCGCAAACCTTGCAACAGCGGGCCGACGCTCAGGACGTTGGCGCTGCGTTGTACGGCTTTGTAGGTGCAGTTGCCGGTATTGAGGCTTGGGAAAATCAAGACGCTTGCCTGACCGGCGACGGTGCTTTCAGGCGCTTTGCTTTTACCGATTGAAGGCACGGTAGCCGCATCGTATTGCAGCGGGCCGTCGATTTCCAAGTCCGGGCGTTTTTCTTTTGCCAGTTTGGTGGCTTCAATCACAGCATCGACATCAGGGCCGCTGCCTGAGTTGATGGTGGAGTAGGAAATCATGGCAACTTTAGGCGGGATACCGAAGGCTTTGGCGGTATCGGCGGATTGGATGGCGATATCAGCAAGCTGTTCGGGCGTCGGGTTCGGATTGACCGCGCAGTCGCCGAAGACGAGGACTTGGTTGGGCAGCAGCATGAAGAATACGCTGGACACGAGGCTGGCGCCCGGTGCGGTTTTAATCAGCTGCAAGGCGGGGCGGATGGTGTTGGCGGTCGTATGAACGGCACCGGATACCAAGCCGTCCACGTCGTTTTGCGCCATCATCATGGTGCCGAGGACGACGGTGTCTTGCAGTTGTTTACGGGCGTCTTCAGGCGTCAGGCCTTTGGATTTGCGCAATTCGCACATCGGCTCGACGTATTGCTCGACCAATGTAGCGGGATCGATGATTTCCAACGAGTCAGGCAGGCTGATGCCGCGTTCTTTGGCAACGGCTTCAACTTCTTCGCGTTTGGCAAGCAAGACGCAGCGGGCAATGCCTTTTTCGTGGCAGATGGCGGCTGCGGCGACGGTACGCGGTTCTGCACCTTCGGGCAGGACGATGCGCATATCGGCTTTTTGGGCAAAATCAATCAGGTTGTAACGGAATTGAGCAGGAGAAAGGCGGGAGGCTTCGCGTTTTGCCAAAGCAGATACGTCTTTGAGTGCGCTGCTTGAGCCGTAGAACGTCAGTCCGGTCAGGCGGGCAACTTCTTCGCCTACGGATGCTGCCGCGCCTTCAATGATGAAGCCTTCCAAAAGGCCCGGAGAGTTGGTGTAAAGCTGTTTGGCAAGGTTGATTCGGTGTGCCGCTTCGGCTGCGTCGGCATTGTCAGATTGCAATGCCAGGACTACGCCTGCATCCAAAGACAGTGCCAGCTCGACGTTTTTGCCGGACAGGAAGAGTTTGTCCGCATCGGGGGCGATACCTTCGATAACGAGTTTGTCGGTATTGAGTGCGACGGCTTTGCCGACCACAGCGTCAAACCAGTCGTCGCTTTTGCCTTGCGCCAACAGGGTTTCGGCGGATGCGTCGAGCGGTTGGAAAACTTGCGCGCCCAAAGCTTGGGCAAAGGCTTTGCTTGCTGCTGCCACGTCCAAACCGGCGGATACCGGAGCGACCAATAATTTAGCCATGATATGTGTCCTTTCTATTTGGAGGTTGTCCGTCGCCGCCGTGATGCGGACCTAACGGCAATGGCTTAATACTAACAAACAAACCGCGTTTCCAACAAGGTTAAATGTTAATGGATTGAGCGAAAATGCAATGGATTTTTAAGAAACGCATAAAGAATGGGCTAAAATCGAAACCAGCCATCCCCTTCCTTTTAATCTTTACTGATTACCGCGAACAATACCGTTTGAAATGAAAAAAAGCTGAGTCCTGTAACATACAGAACCCTGCTGATATCAACCATCTGAACAGGCTTTGATGAATAGTTAAGATTGAAAGGATTTCCGCCTTTAAGCCCAAGTTTCAGACGACCTCTCGTTTCGGCAGCTAAGTCTGCTGTAGATCAGATTCTTGAATCTGACATCTCCATCTGCCACAACGCGTAAAGAAAACAGAAACATCAAATATTCGTCGGATACAGGTATCCGAACTACACATTACCCAGCAACTGATTTTATTCCGCAATGTAAAGACAAAAAAGGTCGTCTGAAAACCTTAAATCATCAGGTTTTCAGACGACCTTTCATTTCGGCTGATTGATTAAGTCAACCTATCAAGCCTGTTTCAGCTTCGCATCAGCATCGCGCAACGCGGTACGCAAACCTTCCTCGATAACGGGATGGTAGAACGGCATATCCAGCATTTGCTCAACGGTCATCTTCATTTGATGCGCCCATGCCAACAGGTGCGCCAAATGTTCGGCGGCCGGGCCTAAAATTTCCGCGCCGATAAAGCGGCCGGTGGTTTTTTCGGCATACAGGCGCATATGGCCTTTGTTTACCAGCATCACGCGGCTGCGGCCTTGGTTTTTGAACGATACTTCGCCGATAACAAATTCGTCGGGTTGGTATTGCTCGGCAACCTGCGCGTATTTCAAACCGACAAAGCCGATTTGCGGACTGGTGAACACCACGCCGATGGTGCTGCGGCGCAAACCGCCGCTGATATTCGGGTAGCGGCCCGCATTGTCGCCGGCAATCTTGCCTTGGTCGGCAGCTTCGTGCAGCAGGGGCAGTTGATTGGATGCGTCGCCCGCGATGAAGATATGCGGAATGCTGGTCTGCATGGTCAGCGGATCGGCAACGGGTACGCCACGCGCGTCTTTTTCGATATTGATGTTTTCCAAACCGATATTGTCAACGTTCGGACGGCGGCCTACGGCTGCCAGCATATATTCGGCAACAAATACGCCTTTTTCGCCATCCTGCTCCCAATGGACTTCTACATTGCCGTCTGCATCGAGTTTGACCTCGGTTTTAGCATCCAAATGCAGTTTCAATTCTTCGCCGAACACGGCTTTCGCCTCGTCTGAAACGACGGGGTCGGAAATACCGCCGATGATGCCGCCCAAGCCGAAAATCTCGACTTTCACGCCCAAACGGTGCAATGCCTGACCCAGTTCCAAACCGATAACGCCCGGCCCGAACACGGCAACGCTCTTAGGCAGCGTATCCCATGAGAAAACATCGTCGTTGATAATCAAACGGTCGCCCAAAGACTGCCACTGCGGCAGGATAACGGGACGCGAACCGGTAGCAATCACGAAACTTTTTGCCGTGATTTGGGTATGGTCGTCGATTTGGACGGTATTCTCGTCGATAAATTTAGCCGAACCCATAATGCGCTTGTCGGCAGGCCACTCTTCCACATCGGCAACGACAAAGCCGACAAAACGGTCGCGCTCGGATTTGACGCGGTGCATCACTTCTTCGCCGTTGACGACAATGCTGTCTTTGTCCAAATGCACGCCGAACGGGTCGGTATGCAGTGCGTGATGGCGCGCTTCTGCGGCGGCAATCAAGAGTTTGGAAGGCATACAGCCCACGCGCGCGCAGGTCGTGCCGAACACATTGTTTTCAATCAGGTAAACATTATCCGAATGTAAACGGGCATTGCGAAACGCGCCCATGCCGGCAGTACCGCCGCCGATTACGACGACATCTGCTTGAATTTTTTTCATAATCTTTGTCCTTTTTTGTTGAGCGTCCGAAGCGGTATCAGCGTGAAGCGTATCAGGTTTTCAGACGACCTTTTAATAAACTATCGATAATATAAAATCAATAGCCATTTTAAAAATCTCGATTTAAAACAATAATCTCAAATTCTACTTGTAAATATAGAGCTATTCAGAACGACCATGTAGCGTATCGTCTGAATAACTCTATTTTTCTGTTCAGACGGCTTTTTCAAACCGTCTTAAGCATCAAGCAATTAGTTTTTAGCCAAGTAAGCTTCCAAATCTTCGCTGCCGCCGATGTATTTGCCGCCGATGAAGACTTGAGGAGCAGTCATCTTGCCGGTAATGGCGCGAACGGAAGTAACAGTTGCATCTTTGCCCAATACGATTTCTTCGTAAGACAGACCTTTGTCTTGCAAAGCTTTTTTAGCTTTAGCGCAGAATTGGCAGCCGGGTTTGGTGAAGATGGCAACAGACTCTTGAGCTTTCCAGTCAGGGGCGATGAATTTCAACATAGTGTCAGCGTCAGACACTTTGAAAGGATCACCCGGCTCTTCAGGCTCGATGAACATTTTTTCAACCACGCCGTCGTTAACCAGCATGGAGTAACGCCAAGAGCGTTTGCCGAAGCCCAAGTCTTCTTTGCCGACCAGCATGCCCATGCCTTCGGTAAATTCGCCGTTGCCATCAGGAATCATGTAGATGTTGTCAGCTTCTTCTTCGGCAGCCCAAGCGTTCATCACGAAAGTATCGTTTACAGATACGCAGTAGATTGCGTCAACGCCGTTTTCTTTGAACGCGCCGAACAATTCGTTATAACGTGGCAGGTGGGAAGAAGAACAAGTCGGAGTAAATGCGCCGGGCAGAGAGAATACGACTACTCTTTTACCTTTGAACAAGTCATCAGTGGAAACATCTTTCCAAGTGTCGCCCACGCGGGTACGGAATACGACGGAAGGTACTTTTTGACCGGTACGATCTTGCAAAGCCATTTTGGATCTCCTTGAAATTTTAGGTTTAGGGAATGATACGAGTGAATGTGTGCATTCTAGCGCAGGTAGTTTGATTTGTATAATTTATAGTTCAAATAATATTAATTACCTGAAGCTATGAAACCCAACCTGCGAACGTTTCATTTAAATAGAGGTCGTCTGAAAGAAAACAAGCCCTTGGCTTGGAATTATTTTTCGGAATCGTGTGCATCGGACAATACGACTTCACGGATGCTGCTTTCCACTTTGTCTTTCAACATAAAGCGGTCTTCTTCTTTGCCGGGGCGAATCGGGGTGGCAAAATCAATACGGATGCGCAGCTTTTTCATGGAAACGATGCGCCAGAGCGAGCGCACCAAATCGACTTGCGCATAAGACGGCACAGTCGTCCTTTTACCGGCATCATCATAATAGCGCAGCGTAACCGCCTGAACAGGCGCGTCGGCATCGATGGCGGATTGAAAGAGTGCGGCTTTAAATGACAAAATGTCCAAGCCCAAAGAAGTCCGTGCCTCGGGGAAAAAGCTGACATTCTGCCCTGCTTTCAACGCAGCGCAAATGGCTTGGTTAATCGGCTCGACATCGCGACGGGAATTGCGGTTGATAAACACCGTACCTGCGTTTTGCCCCATTTTGCCCAACACCGGCCAGTCTTTGATTTCCTGCTTGGCGATAAAGCTGCTCGGATACACTGCGCTCATGGCGAAAATATCCAGCCAAGACACATGGTTTGCCGCCACCAAAACACCCTTCACATTATCCGCGGGCGGCGTGCCGATTTCCAATTCGATATCCAAGGCTTCCAGCGCGCCTTTTCCCAGAGTAATGACCGCATGATCGCGTTCGGCAGGATTGCCGGCATCGATACGGCGCAAATGCCTTCCGGTTCGGAATAACCACCCTGCCAAGCGGAACAATCTGCCCAAACGGGTAAAAAACGGGGCTTTTTGTGAGTGCATAACTGTTTTTCTTTTCGTCTTAAATGTGTATCAAATCATAGTAATAACGCTTTCAGACGACCAAGATGACAAAGAGGTCGTCTGAAAACAGGTTCATACATTATTTTTGGCAGTTCGGACAATAAAACGTCCCGCGCTGCCCCAAAACTTCCTTCTGTACCAAACCACCGCAACAGACGCAAGGTTCGTTGTGCCTGCCGTACACCGTATATTCCTGCTGGAAATAGCCGCTTTTGCCGTCGCTGTTGACGAAGTCACGCAACGTGCTGCCGCCGGTTTCAATCGCGCGCTGCAACACTGCTTTCACCGTCTCCACCAAGACGGCGCATTCTTTTTTCTTAACCTTGTCCGCAGGGCGGTGCGGCGATATGCCCGATTTAAACAGGCTTTCGTTCGCATAAATATTGCCTACGCCGACCACGACGGCATTGTCCATCAGAGCCAGTTTGACCGCGCGTTTTTGCGTTTTGAGCTTTTGATACAGATAATCGGCAGAAAAGTCGTCTGAAAGCGGCTCTGGGCCCAGTTTTTCAAGGAGCGGATGATGTTCCGCGATGCCTTCATACCACAAAATCGCGCCGAACTTACGCGGGTCGTGATAGCGCAACACCGTTCCGTCCGCAAACACAATGTCCACATGATCATGTTTATCGGGATGATCAATCCGCGCATCGCCGTCCGTAAAAATCCGCAGACTGCCCGACATGCCCAGATGAATCAACAAAATACCCGTTTCAAAACCGATAATCAGATATTTCGCCCGCCGACGACAACTCAATACCTCCTGCCCCGCCAAAAGCTCCGCCAACTGCGGATTGATCTGCCAGCGCAGCTTGGTTTGGCGCAACACGACATCCGCCACCTTTTTACCTTGAATATGCGGGCTGATACCGCGCAAAGTCGTTTCCACCTCAGGCAATTCCGGCATTTTCTTTATCCTCAAGCTAATACAATCAACATCGCCTTTTTCAGACGACCTAAGATTCTACCGATGCCAAAGCGGCCTGACAATTTGCAACCAATCGGCTTTACAGGCAGAAAGCAGCAAATTCAAGGCAGGATGACAAATATAGAAGAGGCTATTTTTATGGAGTCAAACCTGCTGTTTTCAAATGCTCAGCCTCGAAAGGTCGTCTGAAACCCGGCCATTCCGGTTTTACCAACGCCGCATTTCTCAATCCGAAATCCGCGCCGCACCCAAAGCCACCGTCTGCGTTCCCAATATTTTTTCAAACTCCGGCAAAGGCGTAACCCCCGCCATACGTTTGACCAAAACCAAACCGTACACCGCCGCGCACTGTGGCCACCACCTGTCCCCTGCCTTCTCCATAAAACGCCAAAACCGCAGCCCCTTTTGCGAATTCACAGCAGGCAGGTACACCATAAACTTTCCAAATTCCACCTCAAAATCCAAATCCGCCAGCCGCTGCTTCAAAGCCGGCAAAGTCAGGCAATGCTCCCTTTTAGGCAGGCGCACTCCATCAAACCACTTGCTGAAAAACCACAAAGATTTCGGATTAAACCCCGTCAAAACCAACCGCCCTTCAGGTTTCAACACCCTGGACGCTTCATGCAGCACTTGCGACAGTGCGGCAGTTTCATGACTGTGCGGCATCAGCAGCACATCAATAGAATGACTTTCCCAAGCCATAGCATCCGCCGTCATCAATACATCGCGGTGCACGACAACCACGTTTTCAGACGACCTCAACCATTCGCCGCCTTGCTGGACGACGGTTTGTCCGTCGAAATATTGTAAATGCTGCTCAAAAAAAGCAGCTTCGTTTTGAGCAACATAACGCCCCATAGCCGTATTTTCAAACCATACATCCATAGTCGTTATCCTATTAACTGTTTCATGCGTTCATTTCTACTGTCCGATAGAAAAATACAATGCAATCGCCGTATTTATGCCACAGATTTTAACATTAAGACTCAAGCATATGTAAATTTCACCCCCTTTACCTTGACGGCTACATCTTCAAACAGTACCATCGGGTAGACTAAATTTAACCTTATATCATTGATAATTATTGATTCATCATGGCAAAACTGAAAACCATCGCACTTACCATTTCAAGTTTATCCGCAGCTTCAGGCGCAGCATACGCTCAAAATGCCACACCAGATCAAGTAGGTATGGCAATGATGCGCCTCAATTCCTCTCTTTTGGATCAAGCCAAAGCGCAAACTTTCGGAACGGGCAGCCTTTGGGCATCGTTGCGCAAGGATTTCCGCATGAACGAGGTCAATTCCGAACTTGTTCGCCGTCATGAAAGCAAATTTGCCGCCAATGGTGCTTATTTCGACCGCACCATTACCCGCAGCAAACCCTATATGTATCATATTGCCAACGAAGTCAGAAAACGCAATATGCCTGCCGAAATCGCATTGCTGCCATTTATCGAAAGCGCATTTGTTACCAAAGCAAAATCACATGTCGGCGCATCCGGTCTGTGGCAGTTTATGCCTGCAACGGGTCGCCACTACGGCTTGGAAAAAACCCCTTTGTATGATGGCCGTCACGATGTCTACGCAGCAACTGACGCAGCATTGAATTACCTGCAATACCTGCACGGATTATTCGGCGACTGGTCTCTTGCACTGGCTGCCTACAACTGGGGCGAAGGTAATGTCGGTCGCGCCGTCAATCGGGCGCGTGCGCAAGGTTTGGAGCCGATTTACGAAAATCTGCGCATGCCTGACGAAACACGGAATTACGTTCCCAAACTCTTGGCCGTACGCAATATCGTTGCAAACCCGCAAACTTTCGGCATGAATATCACCGAAATCAACAATCAGCCGTATTTCAAATCCCTGAGCATCGACAAGCCGATTGACAACAGCACTATCGCCCGCTTCGCCAACATCAGCGAAAGCGAATTGCTGACACTCAATCCGGGATTCAATGCGCCTGTATTCATCCCGAAAAACAATCGCCGCCTGTTGCTGCCTGTTGATTCTGTGGCTTCTTTCGAGAAAAACTACCGAAACGCAAATCCCGATACTTTGTTGTCTTGGAACGTATACACATCTCGAAACAATACCAGCTTGAACGCCATCGCAGCAGAAACCGGCATGAGCGTTTCCGAAATCAAACGACTGAATGGCTTGGGTAATAATTCCCTGTCTTCCGATCGCAGTATTTTGGTAGCCAAGAATGAAGCGTCTAATTCTGCCGCACCTGATGCGCTTTCGTTCATTGATGTTGATAACAGACCGGATACTTACCGTTCCAATATGCCGGAAATGGCGCCTATTCAAACGGCAAAAGCAAATATTCCTACAACGAATTTTGCAAACATCAAGCCCGTTGCCGCAACACCTACTGATTATGTAGCTCTAGGCAAAAAAGCAGTATCCGAAACTTTGGTTGCACAATCAGCCCCTGCTATCGAAGAAAGCAAAGTCACTTCCGCAGCTTCTACGGTTGTCGCCAAAGCAGATATCACTGCCGCACCTGCAGCCGTTCAAACCAACTCTTCTGCAGATTTGGCATCAGCAAATGTCAAAGAAGAACGTATTCCTGAAATATTTGCCCAATTGGCTCAAGCTGAAAGCAAGCCTGCCGTTGTCGAGCAAACTGCTGCGAATACAACTACTGAGTTGACTACTGCTCAAGCCACTCCGGCGCAAGCTACTGAAACAGCTGATGAACTGATGGCATTGGTGGACTCTAATCTTCGCACTCAAACTGAAAATACAGTAGTCGCACAAGCTGCGAGCGAGCAAAATGTTGCGTCTGACGCAGTCAAAGCACGTAGCGAGCGCATTGCCGCCAATACTGCCAAACAACAAAGCCGTACTGAGGCACGTTTAGCTCGTGCGGGCAATCAGCAGCAATCTCAAACTGCAGGTGCCGGTATGCACCGTGTAGCCGATGGTGATACGCTGTTTAATATCTCCCGTCGTTACAATTTGAGCGTTGCTGATTTGATTATTGCCAACAACATCAAAGGCAATAACATCCGTAAAGGTCAGCTGTTGCGTGTTACCGCAGCACCTGCTAAAACTCGAAACAGCATCCGAAACGTTTCTTATACCGTTCGCAGAGGCGATACTTTAAATACCATCGCCAACCGCTTCAATGTTGATGTAAACGATATCCGCCGCTGGAATCGAAATACCAATGGCGTGACACCCGGTCAACGTTTGAAATTAATCGGCAGTTAAGATCATTGTTCATCAAAAAGTCGTCTGAAATTTTTCAGGCGACTTTTTATTTGCCAAGAAACTTAATTTACCCTACATCATCACCACACTTCCCTTTAAAGAGAAAGTTTTTATAGTAGATAAAATTTAATCCCAATACCAAATTAAAAGGTCGTCTGAAACCCGTTTTCAGACGACCTTTTTTGCTTAAATCAAGCCTTCCAGTTTTGGATTACCCTCTTTCGGAATCGGGCGTTTGTTACCTTCACTATCAATGGCAACATAAGTGAAGACAGCTTCCGTAACAAGTTGGCGATCTTCAGTAAGATGATCGTTCATCAATGTTTTTACCCAAACCTCGATTTTCAGTTGTAACGAAGTATTACCCACGCTCACGCAGCGGCCGTAGCAACAGACGACATTCCCCACTTTCACAGGGCGGATGAAATTCATTTCCTGAACAGCTACGGTAACAATGCGGCCTTGTGCGATTTCCGCCGCCAAAATACCGCCGCCCAAATCCATTTGCGACATAATCCAGCCGCCGAAAATATCTTGGTTTGGATTGGTGTCGCGCGGCATAGCAACGGTGCGCAGCAAAAGCTCGCCTTGTGGTTTAGTGTGTTGTTTTTCATTTTGCGTCATGGGAAATATCCTTTTTAGAGGTGCAGCTTTCGTATGAAGTTGAGAAGCCGATTGAAGCAGTATTTATTGGGGGTTGCCTGCGATAACAAGGTCGTCTGAAAACTTCTATACGGTTTTCAGACGACCTTGAACCCATATTCTGAGACAACGCTATTTCTAACGTTCTTCCAATTTCAAATAAACTCCGGCAACGTCTTGCTCTCCGTAACCTGCCGTTACCGCTTGGCGGTAATTTTCAGCAACCGTTTCAACGGCAGGCAGCGACTTACCGACTTGCTCCAGCTCTTTGACCGCCAGATTAAGGTCTTTGGAAGCGTGTTTGAGTGCGAAGGCAGGTGGGAATTCACGGTTTGCCCACAGCGATTTTTTGGTTTGGAACATAGGCGAATCCATTGCGGAATTGCCGATGGCTTCGATAATGGTACCCGTATCGACACCAAACTGTTGGGCCATCAGCATAGCCTCGCTGTATGCTTCGCCGAAAATACCCAGCAGGGAGTTGAGCACGAGTTTTGCACCCGAACCTTTCCCTACCCCGCCGAAATGGAAAGTTTGTTTGCCGACAATGGAAAACACTTTTTGCAGAGGCGTTAAAACACTTTCTTCTCCACCAAACAAAATCAGCAACGTACCGTTGGTAGCAGGACCGACCGAACCGGAAACAGGCGCTTCTGCAAACTGACCGCCCGCAGCTTCGACCAATTCTTTAACGGCAAGATTTTCAGAAGGAGCAATAGTGCTCATGTTGACAATGATTTTGCCCGCAAGCTCCTCGCGAACCTCTTCACTCAAAATATCGCGCACAGCCGCGAAGTCGGAAACCATCAGAAAAATAACGGGATAAGCGCGGACAAGATCGATGGTGCTTGCGTACACTTTCGCGCCTTTATTGGCAAGGTCGGCGGTTTTATCGGGCGAGCGGTTGTAAACACCGACTTCAATACCGGCGTTCAAAAGCCGCGTTACCATCGGATTGCCCATTTGACCTAAACCTATCCAGCCGATTTGCGTGTATTCGTTTGTTGACATTGAATTTGCTCCTTTGTTTGTATCGCCGTGCAATCATATAGGTTTACAGGTCGTCTGAAAAGTTTTTCAGAGGACCGGATGAGATGTTTATATTGACATGAACAAAATCGCCTTTCGTTTAATAATGTATAATACATATATTTTTCATAAAAACACTGCCAATCAGGTCCAATGATAGAAAAAGGTCGTCTGAAAAACTGAAATATCGTTTTCAGACGACCTCACTCATAGGGTTTAATCACTGATAATAGCAACATAGGGATAATTTTTAAATTCGATAATGAAAACCTTGAAAAAATTTAAATGGGTGGGGATATGGGATATTGGGTGTTAGCGCTTCAGGTATTTTGGGAAGAAATTGGCAAATATGCGTTTTTTCTAATTATCAATGCCTACTGCATCATCAGAATGTATCAAAACCGTCATTGGAAATATTGCGCAGTTATTTTTATTTTGCTCAATGGCTGGGTAATTTACAGATATTGGATGGAAATCATTAACTCTTATCTATATTGGAATCAATAAATTAGTAAACAGGTCGTCTGAATGAAACACAAGAAAACAAATATCCTTTTAGGAATAGTAGCAGCAGGCTACCTCAGTATTGCATTGGCAAATGCGGGATTAAACAGAATGATTGAAGGCCACGGCAATCCCGAGCAGGCAAAAGGTATGGCTTGGGGAATTACGATGGCAGATGCAATATTGGTTAACGCCACACCAGAAAATTCCTCATATTTAACATTGGATGCAGAAGCAATAGATGTATCAAATAAGTACAGTTCTGATTTTTATTTGCAGAACGGAACAGTATTGCGAAACTTCTTTGGTAAGGGATCTATATGGGGCAGAGGAGGGTATTTGGGAAGAACGGCAGAGTTTGATTTACTTCCCGAAAGGTTGACTTTTACCTATTCCTCCCAGTTTGAAAATAAATTTTATCAGTTGGACGAAGCCCTCCCAACCGACGAGATACGTCCTATGATGGCAAAAAGTTACAGGGTATTCAATAATACAGTAGAGGATACAGAAATTCCGCGATATGAATCTCCTGATAATTTTGAATTGGCAGTTGCGCCTGGAGGATGGGTTACGTTGAACCTTACCGATGTCTTTATCCGCAAGGAATTGATGTCCTGGCAGGCAAAAGAAATCATGCCTTCTGTGGAAGAGGCTGCCAAACATCACTTCAATGAAATATGGTATTACAAAGTCGCAGGTTTTCACAATCAGGAAGAACGGAAAGAATATTTAGACAGAGTCCGTAAAGAATACCCCAATTTCTACCACTCTTATATTGATGGGCCCAAAAAGGTTAGTGCGGAGTGGTACAAACAGATGCAAACGAAATATCCATGGAATTTGGAAGTTGAAGTGGATGGGGGAGAATGGAACGGCGAATACTATATGGAATTCGCCAATACAGAGCGCTGGACAGCCATAGGTAAGGAGAGAATCGAAGAAGAGAAGAATACAATGAAGGCAATTCCGACTTACATCAAGATATGGTTGATCGAAAAGGAAACGGGTAAGCGGTGGGGTATTAGATTGCATCCATTTAAGACTGAAGAACAAGAGCAGAATGATTATAAAATTATATACGACGATATTCGGCTGAACAGGCTGTATAGAATATTTCAACAGGCGTTTCCTGGAAGGACTCGAGTGCATAATATTAGTACACCATCAATGAATCAGTTTGCTACTTTGAAATTGAAATTCAATGATTATTTTGAGTTGATAGAAGCATATATTCAAAAAGATGGACAAAAAATTGCATTGCCAGATGCTAAGCTCCATCAACGTTACGAAATCAACAATAATGCTTATTACTAAGGAAATCATGAATATAGGAAAATGATCGGCAAAGTAAACCATATTTCATGACTGCCGTTCCATGTCAGGCCTATACAAAAAGGTCGTCTGAAAACCCAAGTTTTCAGACGACCTTTTACAATCAAACCCTTATGCGAACGGATGATGCAAAACGATGGTTTCTTCGCGGTCGGGGCCGGTAGAGACGATGGCTACCGGCGCGCCGCAGACTTCTTCGATGCGTTTCAAATATGCTTTGGCATTGGCAGGCAATGCGTCATAGCTTTTCACGCCGAAAGTGGATTCGCTCCAGCCGGGCATAGTTTCGTAAATCGGTTTGCAAGTTTCTACCGCATCGGAACCGCAAGGCAGGATGTCGGTTTTGCTGCCGTCGGGCAATTCGTAGCCGACGCAGATATTGATGGTTTCAATGCCGTCCATCACGTCCAGTTTGGTGATGCACATCCCGGAAATGCCGTTGACTTGGATGGAGCGTTTCAATGCGGAGGCATCGAACCAACCGCAGCGGCGTGCGCGACCGGTTACGGAGCCGAATTCGTGTCCGCGTTCTGCCAAACCTGCACCGACTTCGTCAAACAATTCAGTCGGGAACGGGCCTGAACCGACGCGCGTGGTATAGGCTTTGACGATGCCCAAAACATAATCCAGCATTTGCGGACCTACGCCCGCGCCTGCGGAAGCGGCTCCTGCCAAGCAGTTGGACGAGGTAACGAAGGGGTAAGTGCCGTAGTCGATGTCCAACAGCGTACCTTGCGCGCCTTCAAACAGCAGTTTTTCGCCGTTTTTGTTTTTCTCGTTCAACACGCGGGATACGTCGGTAATCATAGGCGTAATGCGCGGCGCGACTTTTTCGATAACCGCCATCACGTCTTCCGCTTTCACCGGCTCGGCATTGTGCAGATGTTGCAGTTGAACATTGTAATAGGCAAGGACGGCATCCAGTTTTTCACGCAGTTTTTCAGGATGCAGCAAATCGACGACGCGGATGGCGCGGCGTGCCACTTTATCTTCGTACGCAGGGCCGATGCCGCGGCCGGTCGTGCCGATTTTGCCCTTGCCGCGTGATGCTTCGCGGGCTTGGTCAAGCGCAATGTGGTAAGGCAGGATCAGCGGGCAGGTCGGCGCGATTTTCAGACGACCTTCGACGTTTTTCACACCTGCTGCGCTCAATTCGTCAATTTCGCCCAACAATGCTTCAGGGGAAACGACAACGCCCGAGCCGATAAAGCAGTCCAAGTTTTCATGCAGAATGCCGCTCGGAATCAGGCGCAAAATGGTTTTCTTGCCGCCGACGACCAAAGTGTGTCCCGCATTGTGTCCGCCTTGGAAACGCACGACACCGCTGGTCTCTTCCGCCAGCCAGTCAACGATTTTACCTTTGCCTTCATCGCCCCACTGGGCGCCGATTACTACAACATTTTTAGCCATAGCCATATAACCTATTAATATTAAAAAATTATTGTGAATCAACTTCAAACCAAGACGGCTTTTCGCCCTACCCTGATTTGCCTTTAATCCGCTATGAATGGGTATTTAAAGTTTCTCAACCTGCCAAACGCCGTCCGACTTTTTCAGACGACCTGTAATCTCTTCCGAAGCGTTGTGTCCGATACCGTAATCAATCACGACACACTGCCCTTGTTCACGCAAGGCTTCGACTGCTTCGCGTGCCGCTTCGGCATCGTCCGCATCGACCAACACGACGGGCTGCCGCTCAATGGCGGGCAAACGTCCGATAAAGCTGCGCAAGTCGAAACTGAATCCCGTCGCAGGACGTGCGCGGCCGAAATATTCGCCCAATCCGTCATAACGCCCGCCCCGAGCGACCGCGTCATGGAAATTGGAGCCGTATGCCGCATACAGCAAGCCTGTGTGGTAATTGTCGACGCGCAGTTCGGACAAATCGATATGGACTTTCTGATTCGGGAATGCGTCGCACACTGCCTGCAATTCGTCCAAGGCGCTGCCGACCACAGACAAATCCGGCAATCGTTCGCGTGCGGCGGACAACACTTCCCGTCCGCCATACAGACGCGGCAGCAGCGAGAATGCTTTTGCCCACATACCGTCCAGCTTCCAAGCCTTGACCTGCGCTTCGACCGCCTCGGTATCTTTATCCTGCATCAAAGCAAGCAGCGTTTTGGACTGCTCCGCATTTAAATGCGCCGCATCGGACAAAGCGCGGAATACGCCGATATGACCCAGCGACAGCAAAACCTCGCCCATATCGGCAATCTTCATGCTCTTGAGCATCAAGTCAATCAGTTCGATATCCGCTCTGATGTCGGCGAAACCATACATCTCCGCCCCTGCTTGCAAAGGTTCGCGCATATTGAGCAAACCCTCCGGCCGTGCGTGCAACACAGGGCCTGCGTAACACAATCGGTTAATCCCTTGATTGGCAGACAAAAGATGCGCATCGATACGCGCCACTTGAGGCGTAATATCGGCGCGGATGCCCAACTGCCGACCGCTCAGCTGATCGACCACCAAAATGGTTTTCAAAGACAAACCCGCGTCAATGTGCGTCAGCAGGGAATGGCTGTATTCCATCAGCGGAGGCTGTACCAGCTCGTAACCGTGCACTCGGAACAAAGTCAACAACTGCTCTCGCGCGCTTTCCAACTGTCGGGCGTTGGTCGGCAACACATCGGCAACATGTTCGGGAAGCTGCCAAGATTGCATGGGAATCTACCTTCTATCTGTTTTTGCAAACGCAAAGGGCTGCTTGAATTTAAAACCAGACGGACACACAGCCCGCTTCTCGAAATACGCCGCGCAAATGATGCAGCGTTTCCAATAAATCTGATTTTAAATTCAAACAGCCCCTGAATGACGGCTTTAAACCGCCGAGTTATTAAAAGCAAACTTTACCATACAAAACAGTTTTGTGCAGCCTGTTTTCATACACGACAACCCGAGACTTTGGCGTAAATCAGGTTTTGTGTGCGAGAAATGATAAGTTTAGGAAGCGTATCTGACAATCGGGGATTTCAAAGTAAAGACACTGTTTGCACTATCCCCAACATATCATCAATCCCATATTCGATTTAGCTTAAAGGTCGTCTGAAAACCTATTTCAGACGACCTTTAAAGTCTCTCCACCAAAATCATCGTATTTCTTTGGCTGCTTCCTGCTCCGCTTTATAACGGCGCAGATAGGCAAGCGCGGCGGCTTTTTCTTCTTCGTTGCCATATTTGACATCGCGTTGGGCACGGCGCAATTCGGCGCGCTCTTTGGCTTCTTCGATTTGTCGGTTTTTGAATGCTTCGCGGTTGTCGGAAGCAACCAGTTTGTCTTGTTGGGATTGGGCTTTCGCCATGGCTTTGGCAATCAAATCCATGGGATTGAAGGCAGGTTTGGCAGCAGCTTTGGTTTCGGCTTGAATTTGCGCCTGCTTGGCTTTAACGGCGGCTTCGCGCTCGGCAAGCATGGCTTTGCGTTCTGCCTCATCACGCGCTTTGCGCTCGGTGTGCCAATCAAAGCGGCTTTGCGCGTGTTCGGCGGCGGCGAAACGCGCTTCGGAAGAGTGGCTCAGGCTGCGCGCGGCGGGGAGGTAGTCGTGTTCGGAAGGTATCATGTCGATACAATCCACCGGACAAGGCGGAAGGCAGAGTCCGCAGCCTGTGCATTCGTCGCTGATAACGGTGTGCATGAACTTGCTTGCGCCAATAATCGCATCGACAGGGCAAGCGCGGATGCAGGCGGTACAGCCGATACAGGCGGCCTCGTCTATCAGGGCGATGGCTTTGGGCTGAGTTTTGACCGGCGCGACACACGGCTTACCCAATAAGGCGGCAATGTCTACCATCACCGCTTCTCCACCGGGCGCGCACAGATTAACAGGCGCATCCTCGTGCAACAAAGCTTGTGCATAAGGCAGGCAGCCTTGATAGCCGCATTCTCGGCACTGAGTTTGCGGCAGCAGGCGGTTGATGGCTTGAAGGTCGGTCGGCATGGCAGATAGAGTCAAAATCGAAAGCGTGTATTTTATCGGGAAACGGAATGTAGGGAAACCAAAGACCAAACTAAAAAGGTCGTCTGAAAACCCAAACTGAGTTTTCAGACGACCTTTTATATTTTCTGACTATTTGTCCTACTTAATCAGAATTTATGTGCCAAGCCGAAAGAAACGGCTTTTTGCTCAACAGAGCCTGTGTAATCAGGAGTCAGGCGGGTTTTGCTGCCCAGTTTCATATAGCCGGCATGAGCAAGCATGGAAGTGCGTTTGCTGAATTTGTATTTAGCACCAACCACAACTTGGTCGAATTTATCAACCAGTTTCTCGCCGCTGTTCACGCCTTTTGCCGCCCAACCGTGAGCATAGCTGAGTTGCGGGGTCAAGTTACCGAAGGTATAGCCCACGGTAACGGCTGCATCTACAACCTTAACAGCTTCTTCTTTGCCTGAATCTTTAGTGATGTCAACACCTTTGTAGGTATTGAAATCATCGGTAAAGTGCGCCAAATATTTGTTCGCGCTTTCATGGCCTTTGGCATATTGCGCACCTACGCCGACAAACAGGTTGTCTTTGTCGTAGTAGCTTTCAATCTTAGCGATTTGGGCAGCTTTGGCTTTGCCGTCTTTGTTGGTGTACGCGCCTTTATAATGACCGTAGCCCAGTTTGGTGGCGAAACCGTTGTTTTCGTAGATCAAACCGGCAGTATATTGCTCTTTGCTCGGTTTTTCGTGTACGTGTCTGTCGTCCGGATTGCGGTTGTCGCGCGGAGCGTAGGAGGCATTGAACTTGAATCCGCCGAACGAAGGGCTGTCATAACGCAAAGAGGTCGTACGTACGCCGGTGCGGGTGTTGATACCCAAACCCATGGCGTCGGTTTTATACATCCATGGATCAATGGTATCCATTTCGTTGAGCATGTTGTCGATGTTACCGGCGCGAACTTTACCGAAGTTGCCTTCCAAACCGATGAAGGAATTGCGGTTGCCGAAACGTTGGCTGTTGGATTCGCCCAAAATGGAAGTGCGCTGTTCAATTTGCCAGATGGCTTTGAGGTCGTCTGAAAGTTTTTCATTGCCTTTGAAGCCGATACGCGAGGTATTGTCATTGATACGGGTCGCGGTCGCGCTTTTTTCCGTACCTTCGCTACCTTTGATTTTCACCTGTCCGGAGGTGATGGTGCTTTTAACTTGTCCGTACAGGACAACTTCGGCGGATGCTGCAAAAGGTAGGGCTGCTGCGGTTAAAGTAATCAATATTTTCTTCATGAGTCCTCCTCGAATTTTAAAATTGAGTAAAAATACCAAACTCAATCATAATGATTTATGGATTATTAGACAACTCTTTTTATCTTGATAAAAATTATTATTTATTTCAAATATAATTTGCATTTCAACAACACGATATCGTTGGAATCTTTAATATTCATCCTTTCTGCAATTTTGTTGGCACAATCCCTATTTTTCCCTTGCCTCAAGATTGAAAATAAGGCAATTGCAACTTTTTTCAGACGACCTTTTCGGGTCGTCTGAATATTTTTTTGTTTATGAAGAAAACCATAGCGGAAAGCAATGAAAAAACGAAGAAATTTTCCTGTCTAAACTATTGCGCCGACAGGGATTTTGCCGTTTAATGCGAACCTGCTGAATCAAGGGCCTGAGGCATATGCCGGCCGCCCCCACAGTTAACCTTTTGCATGTGGTCAGTTTGTATAGTGGATTAACTTTAAACCAGTACGGCGTTGCCTCGCCTTGCCGTACTATCTGTACTGTCTGCGGCTTCGTCGCCTTGTCCTGATTTAAAGTTAATCCACTATATTACCCGCTGCCACCGCTGCAATGTTTTCCTCTTTCGCAAAAGGACTGTATCCATGAAAAAAACTTCAATGGCGGCGGCACTCATCGGCCTCGTCTTGACTGCATGTAGCGGCGGACAACAAACCGCCGCAGAATCTTCCGCCCACTCTTCGCATACTTCGTCTGACAAACTCAATATCTACAACTGGTCGGACTACGTCGATCCCGCCACGCTTGAAGCGTTCGAAAAAAATACGCATATCAACGTCCGCTACGACTACTACGACAGCAACGAAGCCCTGGAAGCCAAACTTTTGACCGGCAAATCCGGTTACGATCTCGTTGCCCCGTCCATTGCCAACGTCGGACGCCAAATCAAAGCCGGAGCGTATCAAAAAATAGACAAAAGCCAAATCCCGAACTACGCTAACATTGATGCCGACCTGCTTGCCATGATGGCAAAAGTCGATCCGGGCAACCAATACGCTGTCCCATATTTTTGGGGCATCAATACGCTCGCTATCAATAAAAAACTGGTTCAAAAAGCCTTGGGGACGGAGCAGCTGCCCGAAAACGAATGGGATTTGGTGTTCAATCCCGAATACACCAAAAAGCTGAAATCCTGCGGCATCAGCTATTTTGACAGCGCCATCGAACAAATCCCTCTCGCGCTGCATTATTTAGGCAAAGACCCGAATACCGAAAACCCCGACGACATCAAAGCCGCCGTCAACATGATGAAAAAAGTGCGTCCCGACATCAAACGCTTCACTTCGTCAGGCTATATTGACGATATGGCGGCGGGCAACCTTTGCGTTTCAGTCGGTTACGGCGGCGATTTGAACATCGCCAAAACACGCGCGCAAGAAGCGAAGAACGGCGTCGAAATCGAAGTGTTAGCACCCAAAAGCGGCGTCGGCATCTGGGTGGATTCCCTGATGATTCCGCGCGATGCCCAAAATACCGCCAATGCGCACAAATACATCAACCACACGCTCGCTCCCGAAGTCGCGGCGCAAAACGGCAATTTCGTTACCTACGCCCCCGCCAGCCGCCCTGCCCGCGCATTGATGGACGAGAAATATACCGGCGATGCGTCTATTTTCCCAACCAAGGAATTGATGGATAAAAGTTTCATCGTATCGCCCAAATCAACAGATGCGAGCCGCCTGAGCGTCCGCCTGTGGCAATCGTTGAAAGCAGGCAAATAGCCGTTTGATGCGTTGGAAAACTAAAGGTCGGCGGATTCGCATTTGAAGTGCAACTTTCCATAACAGAAAAGGCCAGTATGCGGTAGCATACGGCCTTTCCTGCAAGAAAGATTGCCATGAGCTACACACAACTGACCCAAGACGAACGATACCACATCCAATACCTGTCCCGCCACTGCACCATCGCCGAAATCGCCAAACAGCTTAACCGTCACAAAAGCACCATCAGCCGCGAAATCAAGCGGCACCATACCCAAGGACAGCAATACAGCGCCGAAAAAGCGCAACGGCAAAACCGGCTTACCAAACAGCACCCGCGAAAACCCTATAAGCTCGATTCGCAGCTGATTCAGCACATCGACACCCTTATCCGCCGCAAACTCAGTCCCGAACAAGTATGCGCCTACTTGTGCAAACACCACGGGATCACGCTCCATCACAGCACTATTTACCGCTACCTCCGCCAAGACAAAAGCAACGGCGGCACTTTGTGGCAACACCTCAGAATATGCAGCAAACCCTACCGCAAACGCTACGGCAGCACATGGACCAGAGGCAAAGTGCCCAACCGCGTCGGCATAGAAAACCGACCCGCCATCGTCGACCAAAAATCCCGCATCGGCGATTGGGAGGCCGACACCATCGTCGGCAAAGGACAGAAAAGCGCATTATTGACCTTGGTCGAACGCGTTACCCGCTACACCATCATCTGTAAATTGGATAACTTAAAGGCCGAAGACACTGCCCCGGCAGTCATTAGGGTATTAAGGGCACATAAAGCCAGAGTCCACACCATCACCATGGATAACGGCAAAGAGTTCTACCAGCACACCAAAATAGCCAAAGCATTGAAGGCGGAAACCTATTTTTGCCGCCCTTACCATTCGTGGGAGAAAGGTCTGAATGAAAACACCAACGGACTCATCCGACAATATTTCCCCAAGCAAACCGATTTCCGAAACATCAGTGATCGGGAGATACGCAGGGTTCAAGATGAGTTGAACCACCGGCCAAGAAAAACACTTGGCTACGAAACGCCAAGTGTTTTATTCTTGAAGCTGTTCAAACCACTGATACACTAGTGTTGCACTTGAAATCCGAATCCAAGGTCGTCTGAAAATCAAATTTGGTTTTCAGACGACCTTTTTTACTGCTATCGAACGAATTTAAAGATTACTCAATAAACTGCAACTTGAAGATATAGTGGATTAACTTTAAACCAGTACGGCGTTGCCTCGCCTTGCCGTACTATTTGTACTGTCTGCGGCTTCGTCGCCTTGTCCTGATTTAAATTTAATCCACTATATTAAACAAATCAGCACCGCATTACCTGCGCTATGTACAGATTGCGATTGCCCTATATCGAAAACATATTAATACACCACAAAACCCAAAATTATTTAATTACCCGGTTTTCTATTCCATTAGCAACAAAAATAGAGCCATCCCCATATAATCACAAAGTATTACTTACCGTTAAAACCAGGTTTTAAGATTTGTAAATTTGACATAGGTCAAATTATTGCAAATAATGGATTCATATAATGTTAATGTTTAGAGTATCGAATAATCGGGAACAGCCATGTCCTGCCTAAAAACGAAACACACATCAGGCATCTTGAATACGATGCTGGCGATGTTTGCCGTATTTGTCCTATTGTTTTCGACACTGCCCGCTTACGCCGAGCGTTTGCCTGACTTCCTGTCAAAAGTCCAGCCTTCGGAAATTTTTCCGGGTGCAGACCGTTATGGCAAGCCTGAAGGCAAGCCTATGGTTGCCCGTGTTTATAAGGGCAACGAGCAGTTGGGTTTGGTGTATATCACGACGGACGTGGTCAATACGCGCGGCTATTCGAGCAAACCGATTGATACGATGATGGCTTTGGCCAACGACGGAACGATTGCCGGTGCGAAGCTGGTCGATCACCATGAGCCGATTATGCTTATTGGTATTCCGCAATCGCGTGTGGATAAATTCATCAATAAATATATCGGTTTGAATTTTATTAAAAACCCACCTACTCCAGGTGTCGCCCCCGGGGACATCATCAGCGGCGCGACTGTTACGCTGATGGTGATTAACGACAGTATCCAGCGTTCGTTCAAAGTTGTTGCCGGCAAATATGGTTTGGGTACTGACAAAGCCGTTCAGACGACCTCCGCCAATGCTGCGGATACACAACAGGCTGCTGCCCCTGCGGCTCAAACCCGACCTCGCCGCGCTGTCAATCCTGACAAACAGGACATTCAATCTTGGAATGCGCTGCTGGAACAAAAAGCCATCGGTCATCTGCACATTACAGTTGACGAAATCAACAAGCTGTTTGAAAAAGGCGGCAAAGCAGGTGTTGCCGAACACGCCGAACAAGGTGCAGGCGACGATACCTTTATCGATTTGTACACTGCCGTAGTCAGCCAGCCTTCCATCGGCAAAAGCCTGTTGGGCGAGGAAGGTTGGAAAAACCTGCAAAACCGTCTGCAACCGGGTCAACAAGCTGTCTTGGTTGCCGGTGAAGGCCGTTATTCTTGGAAAGGTTCGGGTTATGTCCGCGGTGGCATTTTCGACCGTATCGAGATGATTCAAGGCGAAAACAGCTTCCGCTTCACCGACGCGCAACACGAACGCTTGGTTGATTTGGCAGCCGAAGGCGCGCCCCACTTTAAAGAAGTATCTTGGTTTACGATTCCCGAAGGTGTGGAATTCGATGCTGCCGAACCTTGGCGTTTGCAGTTGATGGTTCAACGCGTATTGAGCGTAAACGACAAAGCGTTCGTAACCGCCGATTTGGATTACGAACTGCCTCAAGGTTACTATGTCGATGACCCGAAAGCACCTCCCGTCGAAATCAGTGCACCAGTCGAACCGGCAGCCGCTCCTACCGCCGACCAAGCCTCAGACACCAAAGGCATAGCCGAAGAAGCCTCTGAAGCCTCTTCAAACGATGGTGCGTCCAACCAACTCTGGAAACAGGTGTGGAAAGCGAAACAGGGACAAATCGCCGTAGTCGGCATCGCCTTGACCATCCTGCTTTTGGTCTTCCTGTTCCAGGACTGGATTGTCCGCTATGAGAAATGGTACGACCGCTTCCGCCTGGTATTCCTGACATTTACCCTGTTCTATATCGGCTGGTACGCTCAGGCGCAACTGTCGGTCGTCAATACGCTGACGCTGTTCTCCGCCATCCTGACCGAATTCCGTTGGGACTTCTTCCTGATGGATCCGATTGTGTTCATTTTGTGGCTGTTTACCGCCGCAACCATGCTGCTGTGGAACCGCGGTACATTCTGCGGCTGGCTCTGCCCCTTCGGTTCACTGCAAGAGTTGACCAACCGTATCGCCAAAAAATTGGGCGTGAAACAGATTACCGTGCCGCACCTGCTGCACACGCGCCTGACTGCGATTAAATACGTCATTTTCTTCGCACTGTTGGCAATTTCCCTGTACGATTTGGGCACGGCGGAAAAATTCGCAGAGGTAGAACCCTTTAAAACGGCGATTATTTTGAAATTCGTCCGCGAATGGTGGTTTGTCGCGTTTGCCGTTACCCTTTTGGTTGCCGGCCTGTTCATCGAGCGCTTCTTCTGCCGCTATCTGTGCCCATTGGGCGCGGGCATCGCCCTACCCGGCCGATTCCGCGTATTCGACTGGCTTCGCCGCTACAAAATGTGCGGTAACCCTTGCCAAATCTGTACGCACGAATGCCCCGTTCAGGCGATTGCACCGGAAGGCGACATCCATCCGAACGAATGTATCCAGTGCCTGCACTGCCAAGTCATGTATCACCATGACACACGTTGTCCGCAAGTTGTGGCAACCAACAAGAAAAAACAAAAACAGGCGGCGGCAAAAGCCGACCCCGAAACCGCATCTGCAAAACAGCAGCCTGAGGAGCAGGTTGTGCAGTTTGTGAAAAAAGAAACCGCCCCTAAAGCCGGCGAATAATCTGAAACCCTAAAGAAATACTGGGTCAACCGTACCCACACTTATAAACATAAATACGTTTTTTCAATCGGCAGGTCGTCTGAAAACGCCGGCTGCCGAATTTTATCCAAGGAGTGTTGTATGTCAGACGAAAAATTAGAACAAAACGGCTTAAGCCGTCGTTCATTCTTAGGTACTGCCGCCGTTTCAGGCGCAGGTATTGCCGGCGCCGGTCTGTTGGGTTTGGCGGGCTGTTCCAAAGAGGGTGGCGATAAATCCGCTGCTTCAGGTGCTGCACCTGCCGCCAAAACCGAGTCTCATGCCTCTGCCGAACCGGGTAAACAGACTTCCGAAGTCGGTCCGGGCGAACTCGACCAATACTACGGCTTCCTCTCTGGCGGCCAATCGGGCGAAATGCGCTTGATCGGCGTACCTTCCATGCGCGAACTGATGCGTATCCCCGTGTTCAACATGGACAGCGCGACCGGTTGGGGCCGTACCAACGAGAGCCTGCGTATTTTGAATGAAAAAAATACGCCGGAAACCAACCAGTTCCTGAAAGACAGCGGCCTGCGCTGCTACCCTAACGGCGACTTGCACCACCCTCACTTGTCGTTTACCGACCAAACTTACGACGGTCGCTACGCGTATGCCAACGACAAAGCAAACAACCGCGTTTGCCGCGTCCGCCTGGACTTCATGAAAACCGACAAAATCACCGAAATCCCTAACGTTTCCGGTGTACACGGTCTGCGTCCGCAACGTTATCCGAAAACCGGCTACGTCTTTGCCAACGGCGAACACATCGTACCGGTAAGCGGCGTGGGTACTTGGAACGACGCCAAAACTTGGAATGCCGTTTATACCGCCATTGACGGTGAAACCATGGACATCGCATGGCAAGTATTGGTGGACGGCAACTTGGACAACGGCGATGCCGACTACCAAGGCAAATACTCCTTCTCCACCTGCTACAACTCCGAACGCGCCCTGACCGTACAAGGTGCTTCTTCCAACGAGCAAGACTGGTGCGTGGTCTTCAATCTTGCCGCCATCGAAGAAGGCATCAAAAAAGGCGACTTCAAAGAAGTCAACGGCGTGAAAATGCTGGACGGCCGCGCAGAAGCCAATTCCCCTTACACCCGCTACATCCCCGTGCCGAACTCTCCGCACGGCTGTAACGCTTCCCCTGACGGCAAATACATCATGCTCAACGGCAAACTGTCTCCGACTGTTACCGTATTGGACGTCAGCAAACTGGACGATTTGTTCGCCGGCAAAATCAAAGAGCGCGACGTGGTTGTCGCCGAACCCCAACTGGGTCTCGGTCCTTTACACACCGCGTTTGACGGCCGCGGCAACGCCTACACCACGCTGTTTATCGACAGCCAAATGGTCAAATGGAACATCGACGACGCCATCAAAGCCTACAAAGGCGAAAAAGTGGATCCGATCAAACAGAAACTCGACGTCCACTACCAACCCGGCCACAACCATACGACCATGGGCGAAACCAAGGAAGCCGACGGTAAATGGCTGGTATCTTTGAACAAATTCTCCAAAGACCGCTTCCTCAACGCCGGCCCGCTGAAACCGGAATGCGACCAGTTGATCGACATTTCCGGCGACGAAATGCGCCTGGTACACGACAACCCGACCTTTGCCGAACCGCATGACCTGTGTCTGGTTGCCGCTTCCAAAGTCAACCCGAAAAAAACCTGGGACCGCAAAGACCCATGGTTCTGGCAAGACGCTGTGGAACAGGCGAAAAAAGACGGTGTCGAGCTGGAAAAAGCCGCCAAAGTCATCCGCGAGGGCAACAAAGTCCGCGTATACATGACTGCCGTTGCTCCTGCGTACAGCATCCCGCAATTCGAAGTCAACCAAGGCGACGAAGTAACCGTATATGTGACCAACGTCGAAACCATCGAAGACTTGACCCACGGCTTCACTTTGGAAGGCTACGGCATCGCCATAGAAATCGGCCCGCAAGCTACCCAATCGGTAACCTTCAAAGCCGTCCGTCCGGGCGTACACTGGTACTACTGCCAATGGTTCTGCCACGCCCTGCACATGGAAATGTCCGGTCAAATGATCGTTAAACCCCGATAATCGGGTTTGACGGTTTATCACTGACTTAACGGAAAGGTCGTCTGAAAAAACTTTCAGGTCTTAGCGAAACCCGCTGCCCTCGTTTTCAGACGACCTTTTATAGCAGAACCGTTTGGACGCAACAGACTGTTCCGCTATAAAACAAAAACACGGCCCTCACAGGCAGGCATCACCGTGCCGACGCACACCGCACGAATCAGAGGAACTCCATGCACACACCCCAATTCAAAACATGGCGACGCGCTGTCCTGACATTTATGTTCGGCGGCATGATTCAGACGACCTTTGCAGCCACCATCGACGTTTCCCCTACTGACAACCTCCCCGAAGTCATCGCACGCGCGCAGGCAGGCGATACGCTCAAGCTCGCCTCCGGCACTTACAAAACCAAACTGCTTATCGACAAACCCATCACCATCGAAGGCCCTGCCGACCGCTCCGCCAAAATCGAAGGCGACCGCACCGGCCGCACCATTGCCGTTATCGCCCCCGACGTTACCCTGCGCAACCTCACCGTCACCCGTTCCGGTATGAGCCTGCCCGCCATGGACGCCGGCATCTACCTCGAAGAAACCGCCCCCCGCGCCTTAATCGAACACAACAACATCCTCGACAACTCCGTCGGCGTGTATATCCACGGTTCTGCCGAATCCATGGTGCGCGAGAACAAAATCGTCGGCGACTCCACCCTGCGCGTCAACGAACGCGGTAACGCCGTCACCGTCTGGAACGCCCCCGGCGCGCAAGTTATCGGCAACGACATTTCCAAAGGCCGCGACGGCATTTTCTCCAACACCAGCAAGAACAACACCTACAAAAACAACCGCTTCAGCGACCTGCGTTTCGCCGTCCACTACATGTACACCAACGACAGCGAAGTCAGCGACAACATTTCCGTCGGCAACAACATGGGCTACGTCTTGATGTTCTCCGACCGCCTCAAAGTACACGGCAACATCGCCGTCGGCAGCCGCGACCAAGGCATCATGCTCAACTACGTCAACTATTCCGAAATCAACGACAACATCATCAACAAAGCCGGCAAATGCGTTTTCGCCTACAACGCCAACTACAACAAAATTGTCGCCAACCATTTTGAAAACTGCGAAATCGGCATCCACTTCACCGCCGCCATCGAAGGCACCTCCCTTTCCGACAACGCCTTCATCAACAACGAAAGCCAAGTCAAATACGTCAGCACACGTTTTCTTGACTGGGGCGAAGGCGGACGCGGCAACTACTGGAGCGACAACAGCGCGTTCGACCTTGACGGCGACGGCTTCGGCGACAGCGCATACCGTCCCAACGGCATCATCGACCAAATCGTCTGGCGCGCCCCCGTTTCCCGCCTCCTGATGAACAGCCCCGCCATCAGCATCGTCAAATGGGCGCAGTCGCAGTTCCCCGCCATCCTTCCTGGCGGCGTGATCGACAGCAAACCGCTCATGAAAGCGGGCAGCAACAAAACCACCACTAAATATGAAGCCATGAAAGAACAACTATTGCAGGAAGCCAAAACCAATCAATCCAAATGGGGCGATGCCGAAAACGGCGCATTAAACTGAGCAGAACGCCGTGAACACCTCCTGCAACGTCGTCTGAAAACTTTTCAGACGACCTTTTAAACCTACCGCAGCAAGGTTTTGCCCCATCATTTCCGTATCCATGGAAATCCGCCGCAATTACGATGCAACCCGCGATGCAGGCAGCAGTCAAAAACATAAACCCATAACAAACGTCGTCTGAAATCCCTCTCCCCTTTTTCAGACGACCCCATACGAAGAACGCCCTTTCAGACGACCCCAACGTCGTCTGAAACCCAATCCACACAAGGAAGCACTCATGAGCGCACACCATGTCGAATTGAGAAACGTAACCAAACGCTTCGGCGCACAAAAAGCCGTCAACCAAGTCGATTTAGTCTTGAAGGCGGGCGAAAGTGTCGGTCTTGCCGGACACAACGGCGCAGGCAAGTCCACGCTCATCAAATTGATACTCGGGCTGATTACCCCCACCGAAGGCGAAGTCATGCTGCTGGGCGAGCGCACCGGAAGTAAAGCGGGCGCGCAGTTGCGCAGCCAAATCGGCTATCTGCCCGAAACCGTCGCCCTGCACCCTTCCCTCAGCGGCATCGAAACCCTCAATTTCTACGCCAAACTCAAAAAACAGCCGCTCACCAAAAACCACGAACTCCTCGAGCGCGTCGGCATTTCCCAAGCCGCCCGCCGCCGCGTCGGCACCTACTCCAAAGGTATGCGCCAACGCCTCGCCCTCGCCCAAGCGCTGCTGGGCGAACCCAAAGTATTGCTGTTTGACGAACCCACCACAGGCCTCGACCCCGCCTCGCGCCAAATGTTTTACGAAGTCGTGCGCGAACTCAACGGACGCGGCGCCACCGTCCTCCTCAGCACCCACGCCCTCGCCGAACTCGACGGCCACGCCGACCGCATCGTCGTCATGAAAAACGGCGTCAAAGTCGCCGACGGCAGCATGGACGAGTTGCACGTCCAAAGCGGCCTCCCCCTCACCGTCAACATCCGCCTCAAAGCCCCCCGTCCCTTAAGCGATCGCTGGCAGCCGCTTTCAGACGACCTCAGCTATCGGGCGCAATGTCAGGCTGAAGAACGCATGGCATTACTCAGCGAACTGGGCAACCTGTCCGACCTCGCCTACCTCGACATCCACACACCCACACTCGACGACATGTACGCACAATTCTTAAAAAGGGAGGACGTATGAACCCCGTTTGGATTATCACCGGAAAAGAAGTCCGCGACAGCCTGCGCAACCGCTGGGTACTCGCCGCCTCCGTCCTGCTCGCCGCCCTCGCCCTCTCTTTGGGCTTCCTCGGCAGCTCACCCACAGGCTCGGTTAAAGTCGATCCGCTGACCGTAACCGTCGTCAGCCTCTCCAGCCTATCCATCTTCCTGATCCCGCTCATCGCCATGCTCCTCTCCTACGATTCCCTCATCGGCGAAATCGAACGCGGCACCATGGCTCTATTGTTGAGCTACCCCGTTTCCCGCAACCAAATCCTTGCCGGAAAATTCATCGGACACCTCATCATCCTCGCCCTTGCCACCACCGCAGGCTACGGAATCGCAGGCATCACGCTCCAACTCGCCAACGGCAGCTTCGACATCGCCGCATGGAAACCCTTCGCCCTCCTGATTGCCGCCAGCGTCATTTTGGGCGCGGCATTCCTGTCCATGGGCTACCTCATCAGCGCAAAAGTGAAAGAACGCGGCACCGCCGCCGGTATCGCCATCGGCGTTTGGCTGTTTTTTGTCGTCATCTTCGACATGGCACTTTTGGGCATCCTCGTCGCCGATACCCAGCAAACAATTACCGCCCCCGTCGTTGAAACCGTCCTCCTTTTCAACCCCACCGACATCTACCGCCTGCTCAACCTGACCGGTTACGAAAACACCGCCATGTACGCAGGCATGGCAGGCTTAAGCGAACAAATCAGCCTGACCATGCCCGTATTGCTGACCGCGCAGATATTATGGGTTATTATTCCCCTTATCTTGGCAGCAAGAATTTTTGGAAAGCGACAAATATGAAAAAGATTTTACCTGCGCTCCTCGCCGCCCTGCTCCTGAGTGCCTGTCCCAAAGAGGATGACACCCCGCCGCCTGAGCCTCAGCAAATCAGCGACCGCGCCGTGGGGCACTATTGCAGCATGAACCTGACCGAACACAACGGCCCCAAAGCCCAAATCTACCTCAACGGCAAACCCGACCGCCCCGTCTGGTTCTCGACCATCAAACAGATGTTCGGCTACACCAAGCTGCCCGAGGAGCCTAAAGGCATCCATATCATCTACGTTACCGACATGGGCAAAGTCAAAGACTGGAGCAAACCCAATGCCGACACCGCATGGATAGACGGCAAAAAAGCCTATTACGTCATCGAAAGCGGCTTCATCGGTGGCATGGGTGCAGAAGACGCCCTCCCCTTTGCCGACAAAGCCCAAGCAGAGAAATTTGCCAAAGAAAAAGGCGGCCGCGTCGTCAGCTTCGACGAAATGCCCGATTCCTATATCTTCAAATAATCCCTTCACATCAAAAAGGTCGTCTGAAAACCTGATCCATCAGGTTTTCAGACGACCTTTTTATATAGTGGATTAACAAAAATCAGGACAAGGCGACGAAACCGCAGACAGTACAGATAGTACGGAACCGATTTACTTGGTGCTTCAGCACCTTAGAGAATCGTTCTCTTTGAGCTAAGGCAAGGCAAGGCAACGCCGTACTGGTTTAAAGTTAATCCACTATATCTGCGGCCTTATCAGGCGATTCAGTTCAAATCACAAAATCCATCGCCGTCCCCTGCAAACTCTGGTCCATGTCCGCCGATGGGGTTTTGACCGAACGCCCCACCGGTTTGGCAGGCACGCCGACGACGGTGATTGACGACGGTACGTCCGCAACGACCACGCTGCCTGCGCCGATTTTGGAATTGTCGCCGATGCGGATGTTGCCCAATATCGAAGCGTTCGCGCCGATCATCACGCCGTCGCCGATTTTCGGGTGGCGGTCTCCGCATTCCTTACCCGAGCCGCCGAGCGTTACGCCGTGCAGGATGGAAATATTGTTGCCCAACACGGCGGTTTCGCCGGCGACGAAACCGGTAGCGTGGTCGAGCATCAGCCCATGACCGAAACGGGCGGCGGGGTGAATATCGACGCCGAACACTTCCGACATACGGTTTTGCAGGAAATACGCCAGCGTTTTGCGGCCGTTTTGGTAGAGCCAGTGGTTGATGCGGTGCGCCTGAATGGCGTGGAAACCTTTGAAATACAAGAGCGGCAGCGAATATTCGTCGCAGGCGGGGTCGCGTTCGTAAATAGCTTTCAAATCGGCTTCGACGCAGTTGCTGATGCGCGCGTCGCTGCCCAATGCCTGCTGGTAAATTTCAAACAGGGCGCGCACGTCCATAATCGGGCTGCCGAGTTTGCTGGAAAGGTGGTAGGCAAGGACGGAATCGAGCGAGTCGTGGCGCAACACGGTTTGGTGCAAAAAGCTCGCCAGCATCGGTTCGGCAGCGGCTGTGGCTGCGGTTTCTTCGCGGATGGTATGCCAGAGGTTGAAATCGGTTGTGTTCAGGTGGTCTTTTTTCATGTCGGGGGTCGTCTGAAAATAGGATGGTGTCGGTGTATCTTACCTTTTATCAACGATTTGCGATAGCGCATTGCGGAATATGCTTATGATGGTTTCCGTGTGCTTGAAGTTTTTTCAGACGACCTTATATAAAGTAGCATTCGATTCAAACCATTCCAAAGGATGCATGAAATGAGCGAACATCACGAACAATATCAACACGAAACCGAAGAGGCGGCAAACGCAGAAGCCGCCCAAAAGCCCAATACCGAACAACCCGAAGCTGCCGAACCGCCGACTTACGAAGAATTGCAGGCACGTATCGCCGAGTTGGAAGGGCAGTTGAAAGACAGCGAACTGCGCGGCCTGGCGAACGAGCAAAACCTGCGCCGCCGCCATCAACAGGAAATCGCCGATACGCACAAGTTTGCCGGACAAAAATTCGCCGCCGAAATGCTGCCGGTCAAAGACTATCTCGAAATGGCGCTGCTCGACCAAAGCGGTAATTTCGACGTGCTGAAAATGGGTGTGCAAATGACGCTGAACGAATTGCAAAAAGCGTTTGACGCCACGCACATCAAAGAAATCAACCCGCAGCCCGGCGGCAAACTCGACCCGCACCAACATCAAGCAATGCAGGCGGTCGTCAGCGAGCAAGAGCCGAACACCATCGTCAGCGTCATGAAAAAAGGCTACACCCTGTCCGACCGCGTATTACGTCCCGCAATGGTTGTCGTGGCGAAACAAGAATCCTGAAGGCACCGCTTGATAAAGTTTATCAAGCATAAAATTTTCAGACGACCCTTCCCCGTCCCTCAAGCCCCAATCCCGCTTTTGGAAAATCATTCCGATGATGCCCAATCGGAAAAGAAAGACAAGGTCGTCTGAAAAACAAAATACCGTCCTGTGGATAAATAGTTTAACTTCTTGAATTTTATATAAAAAAAATTTCAACAAAACCCTTGAAAAAATATCGGGCAACCTTATTTACAGGTCAACGGAACAAAATGTTCCACACGATTATTAACTTAGAAAAATCTTTTTAGGAGCAACATCAATATGGCAAAAGTAATCGGTATCGACTTAGGTACAACCAACTCTTGTGTATCCATCTCTGAAAACGGTCAAACCAAAGTTATTGAAAACGCAGAAGGCGCACGCACTACGCCGTCTGTCGTCGCTTATCTGGACGGCGGCGAAGTCCTCGTCGGCGCACCGGCAAAACGCCAAGCCGTAACCAACGCTAAAAACACCATCTACGCTGTAAAACGTTTGATCGGTCATAAATTTGAAGACAAAGAAGTCCAACGCGACATCGAATCCATGCCTTTCGAAATCATCAAAGCCAACAACGGCGACGCATGGGTAAAAGCGCAAGGCAAAGAGCTGTCTCCACCGCAAGTTTCCGCAGAAGTCCTGCGTAAAATGAAAGAAGCCGCCGAATCTTATTTGGGCGAAAAAGTAACCGAAGCCGTAATTACCGTTCCGGCCTACTTCAACGACAGCCAACGTCAAGCCACCAAAGACGCAGGCCGCATCGCCGGTTTGGATGTAAAACGCATCATCAACGAGCCGACCGCAGCCGCTTTGGCATTCGGTATGGACAAAGGCGACAACAAAGACCGCAAAGTAGCCGTATATGACTTGGGCGGCGGTACCTTCGATATTTCCATCATCGAAATCGCCAACCTCGACGGCGACAAACAATTCGAAGTATTGGCAACCAACGGCGACACCTTCTTGGGCGGCGAAGACTTCGACCAACGCCTCATCGACTACATCATCGCCGAGTTCAAAAAAGACCAAGGCATTGATTTGAAACAAGACGTGATGGCATTGCAACGCCTGAAAGAAGCTGCCGAAAAAGCCAAAATCGAATTGTCCAGCAGCCAGCAAACCGAAATCAACCTGCCGTACATCACCATGGACGCAACCGGCCCGAAACACTTGGCAATGAAAATTACCCGCGCCAAATTCGAGAGCCTGGTTGAAGACCTGATTGCCCGCTCTATCGAACCTTGCAAAATTGCATTGAAAGATGCCGGCTTGAGCACCAGCGACATCGACGACGTGATTTTGGTCGGCGGTCAGTCCCGTATGCCGAAAGTACAAGAAGCCGTTAGAGACTTCTTCGGCAAAGAACCGCGCAAAGACGTGAACCCTGACGAAGCTGTTGCCGTAGGCGCAGCGATTCAAGGCGAAGTATTGAGCGGCGGCCGCAGCGATGTATTGCTGCTGGACGTAACGCCCCTGTCTTTGGGTATCGAAACCATGGGCGGCGTGATGACCAAGCTGATTCAGAAGAACACCACCATCCCGACCAAAGCGTCGCAAGTGTTCTCTACCGCTGAAGACAACCAAAGCGCAGTAACCATCCATGTACTGCAAGGCGAACGCGAACGCGCCTCCGCCAACAAATCTTTAGGTCAGTTCAACTTGGGCGACATCGCACCCGCACCACGCGGCATGCCGCAAATCGAAGTAACCTTCGACATCGACGCCAACGGCATCCTGCACGTTTCCGCCAAAGACAAAGGCACAGGCAAAGCAGCCAACATCACCATTCAAGGTTCTTCAGGCTTGAGCGAAGAAGAAATCGAACGCATGGTGAAAGATGCCGAAGCCAATGCCGAGGAAGATAAAAAACTGACTGAATTGGTCGCTTCCCGCAACCAAGCCGAAGCCCTGATTCACTCCGTGAAAAAATCTTTGGCCGACTACGGCGACAAACTCGACGCAGCCGAGAAAGAAAAAATCGAAGCCGCGTTGAAAGAAGCCGAAGAAGCCGTGAAAGGCGACGACAAAGCCGCTATCGATGCCAAAGCCGAAGCACTAGGCACAGCCAGCCAAAAACTGGGCGAAATGGTTTACGCACAAGCGCAAGCCGAAGCCCAAGCAGGCGAAAGCGCACAAGCCGAACCGTCTTCCGCCAAGAAAGACGACGACGTCGTAGATGCCGACTTTGAAGAAGTAAAAGACGACAAAAAATAATTGAGGCCGTCTGAAAAAGCGCGAATCGCAAGGTTCGCGCTTTTTGGTTTTTTGCTTGGTGTTTAGTAGAAGATATAGTGGATTAAATTTAAATCACGACAAGGCGACGAAGCCGCAGACAGTACAAATAGTACGGCAAGGCGAGGCAACGCCGTACCGGTTTAAAGTTAATCCACTATAAAACTTAATAAGCCAAACCCGCCCCACCTTTTTAAAGCTCTCGATGTTTTCAGACGACCTCTTGAGATGCGGCATTTGCATTTAAGAGCAAAACACATCCAACATCCTGCCTTACTGCCTTAAAAACCAAAAGGTCGTCTGAAACCAAATACCATGATTTCAGACGACCTTTAAACAAAACAATCTGGTCTTATTCCGAGTATGTAAACTTCGCGCGCTTGACGTTGCAAAAAATTTCATACGGAATCATACCGGCAGCTTCGGCGACTTCGTTGATATTGACAACGTCACCCCACAATTCGACTTCCGCACCCAAACCTTCTTTGGAAGCATCGAGTTCGACAGTAATCATATCCATAGACACCCTGCCGATGATGCGGCTGCGTTTGCCTTCGACGGCAACGGGCGAGTTGGTCGAGGCTCGGCGCGGATAGCCGTCGGCGTAGCCGCAGGCAATCAAGCCGACGCGGGTGGACTTGCTGGTGTAAAACGTCGCGCCGTAGCCGATGGGAGAATGAGGTTGCAGAACGCGTTCGCCGAATACGCGGGAAGTCAGGCGCATGACGGGCTTCAGGCGTTCGTCCACGCCGCCGAACGGAGAGATGCCGTAAAGCGCCAGTCCGGCACGACCCCAGTCGCGGCGCGCTTCGGGAATATTCAAGATAGCGGCGGAGTTGGCAAGACTTTCTTCGCCTTCCAAGCCTTCACACGCCAAATCAAAGGCTTCAAGCTGCATTTCGGTCATGCCGTTGTCGGGTTCGTCGGCACAGGCGAAGTGGCTGAATTTAACAATGCTGTCAACGTGTTTGCATTGTTTCAGAGCGGTGTAGGCGGAAGTGTAATTGTGCGGAAAGAAGCCGGCGCGGTGCATACCGGAATCCATTTTGAGCCAGACTTTAACGGGATTCTGCCAATGATGGACGATTAAGGCTTCGAGTTGCCATTGGCTGGCGACGCCCGGCCACAGATTGTATTTATCGACGGTAGCGTATTCCGACGCCTCAAAGATGCCTTCGAGCAATACGATGGGATTGGTAATGCCGTTTTCGCGCAATTCGACGGCTTCGTCCACGGTGGCGACGGCAAACCCGTCAGCAAGGTCGGACAATGCGTGGGCGCACCGTACCGCGCCGTGTCCGTAAGCGTCTGCTTTGATAACGGCAAGCATTTTGCCGCCGTGAATCTGTTTCAGGGTTTGATAATTGTGGCGCAGATTGTCCAAGCGGATTCGGGCATTTAATGGACGCATGATTTGTTCTCTCCGTTAATGAAGGTCGTCTGAAAATGGATATTCACGTTTTCAGACGACCTTAAAATATGGCTAATGCTTATAATTATAGGCTTAAAGACGCATTTTTTAAATATCCGATGCGTCCGCCCAATTAATTATCTTATTAATGGACAAGCATCAAGCCGACAGATTGGGATAAAAACTCCAAGCATTGGATGCTTGAACGTATTGCCTAGGCGGAGTTCCTAAAAAACCTCATCCAATCCCCGTTTAAAACCGGTTTTTTAATTCCCGCAACGCGGCAAATACTTCCAAACCGCTGTTCAACCGCTTCCCTACCAAATCTTCAACCCGTTCGCGGACATGGGGCAAATCGACCCGTAAAAACGGATTGATTTTGCGTTCATGCGCGAGGGTAACGGGCAGGGTCGGCGTATGTTCCGCCGCTCGTAAAGCCGCTTGAATATCGGCATTTTCCGGTTCGATAAATTCGGCAAAACGCAGATTAGAGGCGGTATATTCATGCGCAGGATAAAACAGCGTATCTTCGGGCAACTGATTGAATCTTTGGAAACTGTCGTACAAATCTTCTATCGTTCCCGTAAACAACCTGCCGCAGCCGGCAGAGAATAATGTGTCGCCGCAGAAAACGTGCAAACCTTCGGCGTTTTCCAAAAGATAACTGACGTGGCGGTCGGTATGGCCGGGCGTCGCCCACACGGTAACCAACTCGTCGCCGAATGGAAACTGCGTACCCGCCGTAACTGTGTGCGTTGCCAAGTCAATATCCGCCTCGCCGTACACGGGCGATTCCATAAAGCCGTTTTTGAGGGATTGGACTCCGCCGATATGGTCGTGATGCAAATGGGTAATCCACGTTTGCGCCAGCATCAGGCGGTTGCGGACGAGAAATACCAAAACGGGCGTGGCATCGGACGGATCGACACAGGCGGCGTGGTTGCCGGCTTGAATCATCCAGATGTAGTTGTCGTTTAAGGCTTTGACGGGGGTAATTTTCATAGGATTTCTTTTGTAGGTAGTGATTTGGATGCGGCTGAACCATGAAGCCGTATGGTGTAGTGGATTAACTTTAAACCAGAACGGCGTTGCCTTGCCTTGCCGTACTATCTGTACTGTCTGCGGCTTCGTCGCCTTGTCCTGATTTAAATTTAATCCACTATATTTATAAAACAGTTTAACAGAAATCGCTTGAACCTTATTGGTATGCTTTGTCGGCACAGACAAAAAAGGTCGTCTGAAAAGTGGTTTTCAGACGACCTTTGTTCATTTCCGACAACTTTTAAATCAGTTCCAAATCCGGACCGGCGTTTTGGGCGCGGCGGCTGCGCAGTTGGATGTCCAAACGCAGGTCGTGGGCGGAGTCAGCGTTTTTAATAGCGTCTTGGAAGCTGATGTCGCCGCGTTCGTACAGCTCGTAGAGCGCTTGGTCGAAGGTTTGCATACCCATGGCGGTAGATTTTTTCATCATTTCTTTAATGCCGTGGATTTCGCCTTTTTGAATCATCTCAGAAATAATCGGCGAATTGAGCAGGATTTCCACTGCGGCTACGCGGCCCTTGCCGCCTTCGCGGGGAATCAGGCGTTGCGAGATGAAGGCTTGCAGGTTGAGCGACAAGTCGGTCAAAAGCTGGGTGCGGCGCTCTTCTGGGAAGAAGTTGATGATGCGGTCGAGCGCCTGGTTGGAGTTGTTGGCGTGCAATGTGGCGAGACAGAGGTGGCCAGTTTCGGCAAACGCCAAGGCGTAGTCCATGGTTTCGCGGTCGCGAATCTCGCCAATGAGGATGACGTCTGGCGCCTGACGCAGGGTGTTTTTCAGTGCGGCAAACCAGTTTTCTGTATCCACGCCGACTTCGCGCTGGGTAATGATGCTTTTTTTGTGTTGATGGACGAACTCAATCGGGTCTTCGATGGTGATGATGTGGTCTTGGCAATTTTCGTTGCGGTGGTCAACCATCGCGGCGAGCGAGGTCGATTTGCCCGAGCCGGTACCGCCGACGAAAATCACAAGGCCGCGTTTTTTCATCACCACGTCTTTCAAGACGGGCGGTAGATTGAGGCTGTCAAAATTCGGGATTTTGCTGGTAATGGAGCGGAACACTAACGCCGTCGCGCCGCGCTGCACCATCGCATTGACACGGAAGCGGCTGGTGTCGGGCAGGCTGATGGCGAAGTTGCATTCGTTGGTAGAGGAAAACTCTTCGATTTGTTTGGTGGACATAATCGAAAAAGCGATTTCCATACATTTTTCAGAGGTCAGCGGCTCATCGGTAATCGGTGTGATTTTACCGTCCACTTTCATAGCGGGCGGAAAATTGGTGGTGATAAAGAGGTCGGAGCCTTTGTATTTGTTCATATGGCGCAGCCAAGTGAACAATTCGTCTTTTGCGCTGGGAGGATTGGTCATCATGATATTTGATAATTTCGGTGGTTATTTTATTAAAATGGATTATATCAAATAAATCATGATACATAAAAATAGCATGATTACCGTATCGAATAATAAGACAGGCGTGCAATACGGCGGATTCAATACGGGTATGGAATGCCGCCGCTGCTGTTATAATACCGCCCACAATTTCATGAAAAGGTAAAAAATGTCTGTACAAACAGTAGCAGTCATCGGCGCGATGGAACAGGAAATCGAGCTTTTGCGCGAAGCAATGGATAATGCCAAAAGCGTGTCTTTCGGTAAGTTTACCGCTTACGAAGGCGAAATGGCGGGCAAGCGCATGGTGTTGGTATTGAGCGGCATCGGCAAGGTCAACGCCGCGGTTTCAACGGCTTGGGTTATCCATCAATTCGCGCCTGACTGCGTCATCAATACCGGCAGCGCGGGCGGTGTGGGCAAGGGTTTGAAAGTCGGCGACGTAGTGGTCGGCACGGAAATCGCGCACCACGATGTCGATGTAACGGCGTTCGGCTATGTTTGGGGACAAGTGCCGCAACTGCCCGCCGTATTCGTTTCAGACGACCTCTTGGTCGGCAAGGCGAAACAGGCAGCGGAAGTGTTTGAAGGTGCGGCGGTAGAGCAAGGCTTGATTGTCAGCGGCGACCGCTTTGTCCACAGCAGCGAAGGCGTGGCAGAAATCCGCAGCCATTTCCCCGAAGTCAAAGCGGTGGAAATGGAAGCGGCGGCGATTGCGCAAGCCTGCCACCAATTAAACACGCCTTTTGTCGTGATCCGCGCCATGTCCGACTCGGCGGACGAAAAAGCGGACATCAGCTTTGAAGAGTTTTTGAAAACGGCGGCGGCAAGCTCGGCGAAAATGGTGGAAAAGATTGTCGCGTCGCTGTAAAACACGCATAAAATCATGCGGAAACAGTAAATTTCCGCTAGAATGTCAGGCTATTTCACTTTACCTGAAGGTCGTCTGAACGGTCTATTTGATTTTCAGACGACCTTTTCAGAATCACTGCTTATCTTTCAAAATAACAATATGAAAAATATCCGAAATTTCTCCATCATTGCCCACATCGACCACGGCAAATCGACGCTTGCCGACCGCTTCATCCAATACTGCGGCGGCTTGGATTTGCGCGAAATGAGTACGCAGGTGCTCGACTCCATGGACATTGAAAAAGAGCGCGGCATTACCATTAAAGCGCAAACCGCCGCGCTCAACTACAAAGCACGCGACGGACAGGTATATCAACTCAACCTGATTGACACGCCGGGACACGTCGACTTCTCTTACGAAGTCTCCCGTTCGCTGTCCGCCTGTGAAGGTGCGCTTTTGGTCGTTGACGCATCGCAAGGCGTGGAAGCGCAAACCGTGGCGAACTGCTATACCGCGATTGATTTGGGCGTGGAAGTCGTGCCTGTCTTGAACAAAATCGACCTGCCCGCCGCCGACCCCGAGCGCGTGGAACAGGAAATCGAAGACATCATCGGCATCGATGCCGTCGGCGCGGTGCAATGTTCCGCCAAAAGCGGCATCGGCGTGGAAGACGTTTTGGAAGAAATCGTTGCCAAAATCCCCGCGCCGACCGGCGATGAAAACGCGCCGCTGCAAGCCGTTATCGTCGATTCGTGGTTTGACAACTACGTCGGCGTGGTCATGTTGATTCGAGTGAAAAACGGCACCATCAAGCTGAAAGACAAAGTGCGCTTTATGAGCACCAAAGCGGAAACGCAGGTCGAACAGTTGGGTGTATTCACACCGAAATCGGTTCAAAAACAAGAACTCAAAGCCGGCGAAGTGGGCTTTTTGATTACCGGTGTGAAAGAATTGGGACAGGCAAAAGTCGGCGACACGGTTACTTTGGTTGCCAACCCCGCCTCTGAGCCGCTGCCCGGTTTCCAAGAGGTGCAAAGCCAAGTATTTGCAGGTCTCTACCCCGTGGAAAGCCACGACTACGAAGCTCTACGCGACGCTTTGGAAAAATTGCAGCTTAACGATGCTTCGTTGAAATTCGAGCCTGAAGTTTCCCAAGCATTGGGCTTCGGCTTCCGCTGCGGCTTCTTGGGCCTGCTGCACTTGGAAATCGTGCAGGAACGCTTGGAGCGCGAGTTCGACATGGATTTGATTACCACCGCGCCGACGGTGGTTTACGAAGTCGTGTTGAAGAGCGGAGAAAAAATCGAAGTCGAAAACCCGTCCAAACTGCCCGACATCGGCAGCATCGAAACCATTCTCGAGCCGATTATCACCGCGACCATCCTCGTGCCGCAGGAATACGTCGGCAACGTCATGACTTTGTGTAATCAAAAGCGCGGCGTACAGGTCAATATGCAGTACATGGGCCGTCAGGTCATGCTGACTTACGATTTGCCCATGAACGAAGTCGTGATGGACTTCTTCGACAAACTCAAATCCACTTCGCGCGGCTATGCCTCGCTGGACTACCATTTCAAAGAGTTCCAACCGTCTGATTTGATTAAGCTCGACATCATGGTCAACGGCGAAAAAGTCGATGCCTTGAGCCTGATTGTGCACCGTCAAAGCGCCGTTCACCGAGGCCGCGAGCTGGCAGCGAAAATGCGCGAGTTGATTCCGCGCCAAATGTTCGACATCGCCGTCCAAGCCGCCATCGGCAGCCAGATTATCGCCCGCGAAAACGTCAAAGCCCTGCGTAAAAACGTTTTGGCGAAATGTTACGGCGGCGACATTACCCGTAAGAAAAAACTTCTCGAAAAACAAAAAGCAGGCAAACGCCGCATGAAACAAGTGGGCAACGTGGAAATCCCGCAAAGCGCGTTCTTGGCGATTCTGCAAGTGAGCGACAAATAATGAGCACAAATTTAATCTACGGCGCGATTGCCGCCATCGTTATCGGCATTTTCCTTTATTTCATAAGCAGCAAAGAACGTCAGGAAAACGGAGAATGGAGCTCCGGCCTGCAATGGGCGTATCTTTTGTGCATGATCGGCGTTTTCGGCATCCTGTCTTTTTACATGAGCTTTACCGCCGTATTGCTGATATTCGTCGTATTCACCGGCATTGTTTGGGCCATTCACAAAGGTCGTCTGAAAAAAGACCCGTCGCATCAGGACAAAGCCCACTTTACCGACTACATGAGCGGCTTTTTCCCGATCATCCTCGTCGTCTTCATCCTGCGCACCTTTATAGCCGAACCATTTCAAATCCCGTCCAGCTCCATGCGCCCCGGCTTGGTTAAAGGCGACTTCATCCTTGTGAACAAATTCGCCTACGGCATCAGAACCCCGATTATCAACAACGTCCTGATTCCGACCGGACAAATCGAGCGCGGCGACGTCGTCGTGTTCAACTACCCCGTCCAGCCTGAAATGAACTACATCAAGCGCATCGTCGGACTGCCGGGCGATACCGTCGAATACCGCGACAAAGTCCTGACCGTCAACGGACAAGTTGCCCCCGACCAACCGAACGGCACCTACTCCTACCCTGACGATACCGAACCGTCCGCAATCCACAACCCCGAACTTTTTCAGACGACCCTCAACGGCAAAATCTTCAACATCCTGAAAGAACCCGGACAACCCTCTGTCTTCATTCCCTCGCTCGACAACTACCGCATGAAAATCATGCCTGAAAACGGTTATTCCGTAGAGCAAAGCGGTTTGGAACACTGTCAATACGCCGAAGACGGCAGCGGCTTTACCTGCAAAGTGCCAGAAGGCCGCTACTTCGCCATGGGCGACAACCGCGACAACAGCGCCGACTCCCGCTACTGGGGCTTTGTGGACGACAAACTTATCGTCGGAAAAGCCTTCTTCGTGTGGATGAATTTCGGCGATTACAGCCGCATCGGCAGCAGCATCCAGTAAGTTGCCCGTTTTATTTCGATAAAACCAAAGGTCGGCGGATTCGCATTTGAAGTGCAACTTTCCATAACAGAAAAAGGCCAGTATGCGGTAGCATACGACCTTTCCTGCAAGAAAGATTGCCATGAGCTACACACAACTGACCCAAGACGAACGATACCATATCCAATACCTGTCCCGCCACTGCACCGTCACAGAAATCGCCAAACAGCTTAACCGCCACAAAAGCACCATCAGTCGCGAAATCAGACGGCACCGCACCCAAGGGCAGCAATACAGCGCCGAAAAAGCCCAGCGGCAAAGCCGGACTATCAAACAGCGTAAGCGAAAGCCCTATAAGCTCGATTCGCAGCTGATCCAACACATCGACACCCTTATCCGCCGCAAACTCAGTCCCGAACAAGTATGCGCCTACCTGCGCAAACACCACGGGATCACACTCCATCACAGCACCATTTACCGCTACCTCCGCCAAGACAAAAGCAACGGCGGCACTTTGTGGCAACACCTCAGAATATGCAGCAAACCCTACCGCAAACGCTACGGCAGCACATGGACCAGAGGCAAAGTGCCCAACCGCGTCGGCATAGAAAACCGACCCGCTATCGTCGACCAAAAAAAACGCATCGGTGATTGGGAAGCCGACACCATCGTCGGCAAAGGACAGAAAAGCGCATTACTGACCTTGGTCGAACGCGTTACCCGCTACACCATCATCTGCAAGTTGGACAGCCTCAAAGCCGAAGACACTGCCCTAGCGGCCATTAGGGTATTAAGGGCACATAAAGCCAGAGTGCACACCATTACCATGGATAACGGCAAAGAGTTCTACCAGCACACCAAAATAGCCAAAGCATTAGCAGCGAAAACCTATTTTTGCCGCCCCTACCATTCTTGGGAGAAAGGGCTGAATGAGAACACCAACGGACTCATCCGACAATATTTCCCCAAACAAACCGATTTCCGAAACATCAGTGATCGGGAGATACGCAGGGTTCAAGATGAGTTGAACCACCGGCCAAGAAAAACACTTGGCTACGAAACACCAAGTGTTTTATTCTTGAAGCTGTTCAAACCACTGATACACTAGTGTTGCACTTGAAATCCGAATCCAAGGTCGTCTGAAAACTAATTTTCAGACGACCTTGTGTTTTATGGTAATTCTTAACGAATAAACCTCCCCTTTCTTCCTTACTTCAACTGTGACATCCTTAAATTTCATATAGCAAAGTTCACTCGTGCAAAAAATACATTCAAATTACTCATTTACCATTTTTAACTGAACTTAATCAAGCCCGCATATTTGTATTTGTTTATAATATTACGATAGCGTAAACATTGCTTATGTTTGTTTTTATCACCTACGAAATCACTGCTTATTATTTTTAAAATATCGCGTCGCAAGTCTAGATCAGAATGGTAAGACCATACTGATTTAAACTTAAACTACTATAAATTTATTTTTCAACCAGTAAGGATTATTTATGCACACTCAAAATAAATCACCTATTACTCATTTTGTTCTAAGCGGTATTTGTGCTGCAATTTTAGCAGCCTGCGGCAGTTCAAATGGAGGTGGAGATTCACCCAAAAATCTATCTGTAGCCCCAAAAAACAACATCAATAAAGATGACGCAAAAAAAGACAATACCAACAAAAACAACACTAGTAAGGATAATACTGACAAAGGCACTACCAATAAAGACAATTCCAACAAGATTAACACTGACAAAGGAAATGCCGACAAAAATAATGCCAATAAAGATAATAAAACTAACACTAACAAAGAAACATTATTATTAAATAAAGGCATTCAGGATAAACTGACCACACTAAAACTAAGTGATGTAATAAAAACTGAACAATTCAATCAAACTGAAGTGAATACCGGTTTCATTGCAAATAACTTAAGTGCGACCCCATTATTAGAGACAGCTAAAGGTCCACATGATCACCCTACCTCTCACCTTTTGACATCCGCTTATAGAAAAGATAAAACCAAACTTTTGCGCCCTCAAACAGTTATATTAGGGGGTGTAGCAACGCGTTACTTTACTAACTATACAGATGGTTATGTTGCGAAGAGAGCCGGTTATGATGAGATTGATACGCCATTAAGTGCAAAAAATCTGATTGGTGTAGATAAACGCAATAAAAATGGCATCTTGGTTAAAAATGGCAGGAGCGTTAACATCTTAGATCAAACTGCCAGCAAACTCGAATTAGATAGTGTAGGCGGTAGCCGTTATACAAAATGGTTTAATAATTTTGCTACTAATGCCGATAATGAAACTGAATTGGATAAAGGCCGCCGTGTATTAACAGATGTGAAATACAAATTAGATGCAAATAATAATCCTGTATGGACTGTAACTACCGAACCCAGCAGCGGTTATCAATATGCACATTCTTTAAATCGTTATTTTAACAATAATCCAGACGATGAATTATATGTTAACCAAAACGGTGAATATGCATATCGTTTTACATTAAAAAAATCAACTACATTTGAAGTCAGTGCAGAATCAGCAAAAACCCATCCGGAACGTGCAGAGGCACTCAAAGCATTAGGGTGGTCTGCTGGCAAGCAATATCACTTCGCACCAGGTAGCTACTTTATGGTTACACAAAAAGATGGCAGCCTAAAAATTGTAGCCGATAACGGACAAATGACGCAGGTATCCTTATATTCAGTCCATGTCGGTATTGATGACAATAAAGCATTGGGTGCATTCCAAAATAAACGTGTAATTGCCGAAATGTTCAGTGCATTAAACTATGGCAAGACAAATGAAATTCGTGCGATTTATACCTATGACGTTGGACAAGCCAATGGCTTCAATCAACAATATCTCTCATTAAATGCATGGCGCTATAAAAATGGCGATGGCACTTATGAACTCAATAATCCTTTTAACATCGGCATTTTCGACCGAGTTGCTACTGAAAATGGTATAGTTGCCAATGTCTATGACATGAAGACTAAAAAAGGTTTATCTGCCAAATATACAGGCGTTGCCTATTCTAGCCGAGATGGTAAACAAGACGGTGTGATGAATATGACTGCACAGTTCCATGAACCAGATATGGCTTACAACAATACTGTTTCAAGCAATAACGTTACCTTCAATGGCGCGATTACCAACCGTCGCCTAGATGACAAACGTAATGTATATTTTGCCAGCGGTAATGTAAAAACAGAGAGTGGAATGCCTTCTGCAAGCGCAGGTCAAAAAGTTTCTCTAGTGGGTAGAAACCAAGTTGCTCAAAATGTTACTGTCTGGATGGAAGGAAAAAACCCAGGTGAAAATAAAGTAATTTATGGTCAAGGTAACGTACGTTTTGCCGGTCCAAATGCTGAAGAAGTCGGTGGTTTGTTAAAAATTACTACCAGCCATGGCGAAAACAATATCGGTTTCATTGGCAAACGCTAAGACGCTTACCCAAAGAAATAAGCAGCAGAAGCTTTGCATCTGCTGCTTATTATTTTCCAAGCAAACCCCTCTGCAAATAAACAAAAGCGCAATTGGAGGGGCAACTTAAAATATCCTGAATTATCTGAAAAATATACTCATGAAATCTAATCAATTCATTTTTATTGCGGGCATATTATTTCCCATAATGGTTACTGCCGAAACCATTACCAACCCTGAAACTGAAGCCGATCGCCAAATGGAAAGAATCCAAGAAATGGCCATTCCTAAACCACCGGAGATAGGCACCTCCCTTTTGAATGGTGTCAAGGCTTCTTTGAATGAGCATACTCAGACATTGACATTAGATGATCTAGCCAAACAACCAGAGCTGGCCGAACCTTTGTTAAATCAAGCATTGCAAGCGCGAAACTATATTGCTGCAGAGCAGCTCTTGCCTATATATCGTAAATGGGATAGGCATGATCCTATTTTATTGGATTATGCGCAAGGCGCAATTTGGCGTTCGCAAGGAAAGCATAAAAAAGCCATTACACTTTACCGTAATATTCTTGTTCGACATCCTAATCTTGTTGCCGTCCGTCTAGACTTGGCTGCTATGCTTTATGAGGATAAGCAAACCCGTAATTCACAACATGAATTTAATACTGCCAAAAAGCAAGGTTTACCAGAAGATGTCCTTCCTACTATTGCCCTTTATGAAAACGCTATGGGGCAAAATAAATGGCAATTTTCAGGCAGTCTGAGTTACACCCAAGACAACAATATCAACAACGTTTCAGCTGAGCGTGAAATCCATCTTCCTCAGTTTGATAACTTGGCTTTTGAAAAAAATTCTGACTATCTGCCACAAAAAGGGCATGGTTTTACCTACGCCCTATCCGTTGATCGCGATATCAATCTCAAAGACAACCATTATTTCGCTCTTTCAGGCGATGTCGACGGTGTCAGCTATTGGGATAATCATGATTATGATGATCAAGCGGCAAAGGTCAGTCTTGGTTATAAAAATAAAAGTTTTAAAACAGATAGTTTTGTTATGCCATTTTTAGAAAAGCGTCGCTACGGAAATCATCCTTATTACACGCGTACAGGTGTAGATTTAGGTATTTCACGTTGGATAAAACCAAATTTACGCCTATCTGCCAACGGAACCTTTGCACAAAAAGATTATGCCTATACCAAACGACAAGGGAAAGATTATCAGATTGGATTTGGGGCGACCTACCTGATGAATGATAAAACTTATTTCTTAGGAGGTTTGAATTATGCGCGTGACAAAGTTGAAAATTTCGCAGGCAGCAGCTCCAAACGGATAGGAGGTTACTTAGGTTGGGGGCAAATTTGGGATGAAAATTTCAATAGTCGCCTTATCATTAATTACTACAATGAACGCTTTGATGGAAAACATTACGTCTTTACCGACCGTCATCGTACAGATAATGTCGTGGTTACCAATTTAAGCCTCTGGCACAATAAACTTAGTTTTCTAGGAATTACGCCGAGATTAAATTGGCGATATACAAACAATAACAGCAATATTAACGAACTTCATAGTTATACTAAAAATCGCGTATTTATAGATTTTGAGAAAACGTTTTGAAAAAATTTGATATACACGCACTTTAACTAAATCTATCGAACTTAGTTAAAGGGTCGTCTGAAAGCACATCGGTGCATACAGCAATTATAGTCAATTAAAATCAAAATAGGACAGTAACGCATCGTCAAATCGGGCGTAATCAGACAATACGGTTCGCAGATACCGCTTAATATTCGCCCACACCTTCTCAATCGGGTTGAGCTCAGGTGAATAAGGTGCAAGAGGCAATACCTTATGTCCCCATTTTTCCGCCATTTCCCGTAAGACACCCATACGGTGAAATCGCGCATTATCTAAAATAATCACCGATTTTTGAGTCAATGCGGGCAGTAGGCATTGCTGAAACCACGCTTCAAAAAAGACTCCGGTCATCGTATTTTGATAAACCATCGGAGCAATCAGCCGGTTGCCGACTTGTGCGGACACCAGAGATAAGCGTCGGTATCTTTTCCCACTTATCTGCGCTTTCACTATTTGCCCTTTCAGGCTGCGGGCATAGGGGCGGAACAGGTAGCGGTCAAATCCTGTTTCATCCAAATAAACACGTTGGTAGTCGGAAAATTCGGCCAGCTGTGTCAAATAATGCGTTACTTTGGCCGGGTCTTGTTCTTTGTAAGTGGTGGTCTTTTTTTGCGCGTCATCCCCATCTGTTTGAGTGCATAGCAAACGGCGGCTGCCGTACAATCAAAATGTTTGGCGATTTCATGCAGATAGGCATCCGGGTGTTGCCCAACATATTGAGCCAGTTTTTGCCTATCCAATTTGACGGCATTTAGACCGGTAACTTGATGTTTTAGGCTGCCTGTTTGTTTTTTAAGGCGAATCCACAGGTAAAGCGTGTTTCTTGACAAGTTAAACGTCGCTGCGGTTTGGCTGATGTTTTTGCATTGTTCGTAATAGTTTAAAGCTTTGTTTCTTAAGTCCGCAGAGTATGCCATGGTTAGACCTTAAAAGTTGAGTATTGTACTATTTTGTTTTTAATTAACTATAAAAAAGCTGAGTCCTGTCACATACAGAACCCAGCTTTTTATTTAATCCACCAAAGCAGGCTTTTATGATTATCCAATATTTTGGAGCCCAGTGTTTTCAGACGACCTTTTTCATCAGCCGATCAACTGCTTCAACACTTCCGCTTTGGCTTTATCGTAATCGTCTTGAGAAATCAAACCGCCGTCCAGCAAAGATTTGAGTTTCGCCAATTTTGCTTGCGGGTCTTCGGAGGTCGTCTGAACGCTTTGCGCGGGTTGGGCTGCCGGTTGCGCCGCGGGCTGCATCATGCCCGCCATCGCGCCAGCCATTGCCTGACCGACGCCTGCGCCCACGCCCAAGCCTGCGCCGATTCCGGCAAGTCCGCCTTCGTTTTGCGCGGCGAGCGGGATGGATTCGGCGGTTTGGTATTGGGTGTAACGTCCCAAGTCGCCGATGACGCCCATGGAAATTTTCTTATCCAAGGCTTCTTGGATGGCGGCAGGCAGAGTGATGCTTTCGACAGTGAAGTTTTCCAGCGTCAAGCCGAGTCTGGCAAATTCCGCGCCGAGCAGTTCACCGATTTTTTGCGACAGCAAAACTTGGTTTGCCGCCATGTCCAAAAACGGAATGCCTGAGCTGCCGAACGCCGCCGCAAGTTGGGTAACGGCGATATTGCGCAACTGGGTTTCCAACTCGACGCCGCTGTATTCTGCCGCTACACCGCTGACTTCTTTGAAGAATTTTGCCGGATCGCTGATGCGGTAGGCGTACATGCCGAACGAGCGCAACTGTACCGCGCCGAACTCGGCATCGCGCACGGTAACGGGTTGCGACGTACCCCATTTCCGCGCAAGCTGTTGTTTGGTATTGAAAAAGTAAACGTCGGATTTAAACGGGGATTCAAAGAGCTTGTCCCAGTTTTTCAGGTTGGTCAGCAGCGGCAGCGTTTGCGTGTTGAGCGTGTAACGCCCCGGTCCGAACACGTCGGCGGTTACGCCCTCGTCAACAAACATCGCCATCTGCGCCTCACGCACGGTCAGGCTCGCGCCGTTTTGGATTTCCTCGTCGGCAATCGGGAAACGCCACATCAGCAGGCTGTCGTCGGGATTCGGCCATTGGATGACGTCGATAAACTGTTTCTTGATAAAGTTGAACATTGCGGTTCCTTATTTTGAAGAATGGGTAACTTGTCGGTTGTCGACATGACATAATGGCAGAAAACGTATGTTTTCTTCAACCGATTATAAAATCAGGTTAAACACCGGCATTCCTAAGAATATCGGCATAGCGTCGGACTGCTTGCCGCCTGTACTTTATGTACCCGGTCAGGTTTACGCTATTTCGGGGATTTTCGCCGCTAATCGGAAAATGCCCATCGGGAAAATCGTCGGATGAAAAATCTGAGCGGTTGATATATCCGCCAAGCGGTAATTGTTGGGTTTTGTTGGGTCATTATAGAATGGTTAGTGCAATTTCTCTAACTTATCATATTGATTCTAACAAAGAAAAGGAATATACATGCAAAAAACCACCCATTTCTGCTTCGCCGTTTTGGCATTATCTGCCGCCGTCGGCACACAGGCTGCCCGTCCTGTCGAGTTTACCGTGGGTACGGAATATTACAAAGAGAATTATCGAGAATATAAAGACGGCGAGCGCCTTATGCGTCAAAAGGGAAACCTGTGGTCTCTGACAGGCGGCGTAAAATATCGCTTTAACGACCGCCATGCGGCAAAATTAGAAGGACGCTACTCCCGAGGCAAGTCGGATTACACAGGAAGGTATCAGGACGGAAGAGGCAATGTAACGGAATACGGCACTGCCACGTTCAACGGCTCTCCGCGCCGCGTCTATGATGTCCGCGCCTTATATGAATATACGCACCCGATTAACGACCGTGTCAGCCTGACAGCCGGAGCAGGCGTGGGTCACCGCGTTTTGAAAGATTTGGGTTCCCGCGTCGTAGCCAACAATTACGACCGCAAAAACCGGACCACTTATGCGCAAATCAATGCCGGTGTAAACATTGCGCTTCCTGCCGGTTTCGAAGTTTCACCCAATATCGTCTACAACCATTCCCTGAGAGGCCGTCAGCATTCTTATCGCGCCCATCAGGACATTGAAATGAAACAGTCGAGCGGGCACGGCATCGAAGTCGAAGTACCCGTATCTAAAAAATTCGCCAACGAATCTAAAATAAGCGTCGTTCCGTTTTATCGCGGCTGGAAAGTCAAGAAATCGGATACGGCCCTCGTCTATCTGCCAGACGGCATATATGGTTCCACCGAACCTAAAAACTACACCCATGAAGCTGGTGTAAAAGTACGATATACATTCTGATGCACTGATGGTGCGTTTACCTTTTCAGACGACCTTGCAGACAGGCAGGTCGTCTGAAATTTTTAGTATAGTGGATTAACTTTAAACCAGTACGGCGTTGCCTCGCCTTAGCTCAAAGAGAACGATTCTCTAAGGTGCTGAAGCACCAAGTGAATCGGTTCCGTACTATCTGTACTGTCTGCGGCTTCGTCGCCTTGTCCTGATTTAAATTTAATCCACTATATTTATGGAAACACACAACTTTCTGAAACCAAGAAAACAGAAGCATCAGGTCAGACAAGCCGCATTCAAGATGCCGATGGATACGGACACCGCGCCAAACAGCGCGCCGACGGCGACGTTGTTGCCGATGAGTTCCTCCGTTGCGCCTTTAATCATCATCGTGGCGGCGAAATACACCAAAATCTGAATCACCGCCGCCGCAAGACCCCACAGGATAAAATCAACGAAACTGACGCTATGGGCAATGCTGGATGCGAGCGTCAAACAAAATCCAACCAGCGCGCCGCCAAACGACAAGGCGCAGGCAAGATTGCCGTTTTTAATCAGCCGCAATTCTTCCGCAGGCGTAATCCGCAGATACACCGCGCCGAAAACGGCAGTCATCGCCACCCCCGCAAGCATATATTGCAGGTAAAGCAGGTATTGGGGCAGGGAAATACTCACGATAGGGCTTCCTCGGTATTTTGATATAATGGATTATGCCACAACTCTAAGCCATCTGAAATTAAAGGGGACGCACCACAAACCGGCCCTTCCTTAAAAAACGGTTTTGGACTCGAAAAACCATACATTCAACACCCAAGGCAGCGCGGCAGGATACGCATTTCTGTTCAAAACATACCGTTTTACACATCAAGCCCCACCATTGTCGAATCATCCGTTTTTCAGATTTCAGACGACCCTATAAAACGCCCACACCATGACCGCCAACCGCACCCTCATCATCTCCGTCTTCATCGTCGCCAGTTGCGGCCTCGCCTACGAACTCATCATCGCCGCGCTGGCGAGCTATCTTTTGGGCGACAGCATTTTGCAGTTTTCCTCCGTCATCGGGCTTTATCTTTTCTCGATGGGCATCGGCGCGCACCTGACCCGCTACATCAAAGACGAAGACGTGCTGCACCGCTTTATCGAAATCGAACTTCTGGTCGGCATCATCGGCGGCATTTCCGCGCTGGCATTGTTCGTCGCCTTCGGGCTTTCCGCCGCCCCGTTCCGCACCCTTCTCTACGCCTTCGTGCTGATTGTCGGCGCGGTCGTCGGCATGGAAATCCCGTTGGTGATGCGCGTGTTAAACCGCAAAGGCGCAGAGTTTAAAGAACTCGTTTCCAAAGTCCTGACCTTCGACTATTTGGGCGCACTCGCCGTTTCCCTGCTCTTTCCTCTTCTCCTCGCCCCCAAACTCGGCATGGCGCGTTCCGCCCTCTTGTTCGGCATCCTCAACGCTGCCGTCGCCTACCTGACCGCACGCGTATTCAAAGCCGAACTGCCCCGCTACCGCGCCATCTACTTGCGCGCGCTGATTGTCTTGTCCGTCCTCGCCGCCGCTTTCACCTACGCCGACCGCATCTCCTTCAAAGCCGAACAAAGCTATTTCGGTGACCCCGTCGTCTATCAAAGCCACTCGCCCTACCAACGGCTCGTCGTTACCCGCTGGAAAGACGACACCCGCCTCTACATCAACGGCAACCTGCAATTCTCATCCCGCGACGAAGCCCGTTACCACGAAGCCCTCGTCCTGCCCGCCATGCAGATGGTTTCCGACGCCTCCCGCGTCCTCATCCTCGGCGGCGGTGACGGGCTGGCAGCGCGCGAAGTCTTGAAATACCCGCAGGTCAAACACGTTACCCTGGTCGATTTAGACCCCGACATGACCGCCACCTTTAAAACCTCCGCCGCCTTAAGCGCGCTGAACCAAGGCTCGCTATCCCATCCCAAAATGCACGTCGTCAACGACGATGCCGCCAAATGGCTGGAGGGGTCGTCTGAAAAATTCGATGTCATCATCATCGACCTGCCCGACCCGTCCAATTTCTCACTGGGCAAACTCTACTCCGTCCCCATGTACCGCCTCGTCGCCCGCCATCTTCAGCCGCAGGGCAAAATCGTCGTCCAATCCACCTCACCCTACTTCGCCCCCAACGCCTACTGGTCGGTCGTCGCCACCCTCGAAGCCGCCGGCCTTTCCACCGCGCCTTATCACGTTTACGTCCCCTCCTTCGGCGAATGGGGATTTGTGTTGGCAGGCTTTGATAAACAATTCCCCGTCCCGCAGAAATTCGACGTCCCCACGCGTTATCTCAACGCCCAAACCGCCGCCGAAATGTTCCGCTTCCCGCCCGACATGGCAAGGCGCAAGGTCGAGCCGAACTATCTGAACAACCAAATCCTCGTCAGCTATTTCGAAAGCGATTGGCGCAACGTAACCCGTTGAGCCGTTTTCCTAAAACAAAGGTCGTCTGAACATTTTCAGACGACCTTTGTTTATTGCTGCTATTGCTTCACCGGTTTCAAAGTCGGCAAAACCGTATCCCAAATCGCCAGCACTTCGGCTTCGCTGCGCTTCGTTCCGTCTTTTTTCTCAGCACCAAACTGCATCATGATGCGCGGGTCGCCGCCGTCGCGTTCCCAAAAGAACATATATTTGTTGCCGCCCCATTTCACCAATTTTTCCTCGCCCGACATACCATTAATGGTGCGTTTGCCTTGGCGGATGGTTCGGGTTAGTGCTTTAACCAATAAGCCTTTTTCTGGGTCGACTTTGCGTTGCAGCAACGTCGCTTCGCCCGCTTTCAACACATCGCCATGCATGATTTCCAGACTCATATCGTGTTGCTTGGCAAATTCGACGGTGCTATGAACTTCAAACGGTTTTTTGCCGTCGTCCGCAATAAAACCGCCTATCAGGCAAATGCCGTGTTTATTTGGCACTTCAAATTCCCGCCTTGTTTTCAAACCACTAAGGATTTCTTGACGGAATTTTTTCTCTATGCTGTTTATCGCTTCTTTTTCTTGGGCTTTCCAGTTGGCAGGGGCTTTACCGTTTTCGGCGGGAATATAGAAATAGCTGCGTACGATATAAGCGTCATCATTATCCAGCTTGAAATATAAATCGGCTTCGTAGGGCATACCGTCATCCCCGACAAGATCTTCCCAACCAAATCCTTTTCGCGTAACCTGCATCATTGCCCGATCCGGAATCAGGGTGCGGGTATCAACAATATTTTTTGTTCCTGCTCTACCATTTTCTTTAAACTCGTTGATATTCCTAACGTTTCTATTCCAGTCGTTAAACATGACCATCACACTCCAGCCATTGTAACCAAGGTGCGTACTGCCATGACGGCGTTTGGACGGCAGGCGCAATTGATAGCGGCCGCTACAATAGGGCTGTTCGGTCCAGTAGGCAGTATCGATGGAGGATTTGGTGACGGTCGGCGAAGTTTCTGCCGATGGGGACGCGGTAGGCGTGCAGGCTGCGACGGCAAGGATCAGGGATAATGTAGTCAGACGGATGGACATGGATAAGCTCCGTATTTGAAAAAGGTCGTCTGAAAGTATAGTTTATTCAGACGACCTTTGTCATAAAACGGGCTTTGCGGTATTTATTCAACATAAGCGGAGGAATAAGAGGGAAATGAATCCGACTTTCGCTGAACCGCGTGTTTGGTTTGATCCAATACCGAGAACATGGCAAAACCAACAAAAATCCTGATTGATCAAAATGTTGGTTTCTAATATAAGCTTTCGACAGGCAAAAAAATAACCGCTGATAAGCGGTTTATTGTGGTGCCCAGGGTCGGACTCGAACCGACACACCTTGCGGCGGGGGATTTTGAGTCCCCTGCGTCTACCAATTTCGCCACCTGGGCTGGTGAAGAAGTCGCTATTATAGCGGCGTATTCGGGCTTGTAAAGCAAAATCTTTCCTTGTTTGCAGATATATTGCTTATATTTTTGATTTTTAAAAACATTAAATTTATTTTATTTTGTTCCCGACGCGCCCTACTCTTTCCACTTATATCAAACATCATTCATTTTCAGCCGAAAAATGGCATAAACCGCTATATTAAATGTTGCAAACGCGCTAAGATGGCGGCGTTCGTTTCATTTTTTATTTTCAGACGACGTTCACACACCATATTTGCATTGGAGAATTTTTATGATGCCTACTGCAATCCGCACCGCCATTTTGGGCGCATTCGCCCTTGCCGCACTTGCTGCCTGCAAACCTGAAGCCAAAACGCCGGAACAAAATCCCGCGACTGCTTCAGCTGCTTCTTCAACAGCGTCCGCCCCAGCCGCAACGCCTGCTTCTTCTCCTGAAACGACGACCTCGCTTAATGCTGCTGCCGCTCCTAAACCGCAAGGTCCGGGAACGGATATGCGTAAAGAGGACATCGGCGGCGATTTCACGCTGACCGACGGCGACGGCAAGCCGTTCAGCTTAAGCGACCTGAAAGGCAAAGTCGTGATCCTGTCCTTCGGCTATACACACTGCCCCGACGTTTGCCCGACCGAATTGCTGACTTACAGCGACACATTGAAACAATTGGGCGATCAGGCGAAAGATGTGAAAGTAGTGTTCGTCAGCATCGACCCCGAGCGCGACACGCCTGAAGTCATCAGCAAATACGTCAAGCAGTTCAATCCTGAATTTATCGGTCTGACTGCGACAGGCGACCAAAGCCTGCCGGTCATCAAACAGCAATACCGCGTGGTTTCCTCCAAAGTGGTTCAGAAGGAAGACAGCGAAAACTATTTGGTTGACCACTCTTCCGGCGCGTATCTGATCGACAAAAACGGCGAAGTGGCGATTTTCTCGCCTTACGGCAGCGAACCGGCAACCATTGCCGCCGACATCAAGAAACTGCTTTGATCCACATGGGGTCGTCTGAATGCCGGTTGCGGTTTTCAGACGACCTTTTTCCCATCTGAAACATATAGTGGATTAACTAAATCAGGACAAGGCGACGAAGCCGCAGACAGTACAGATATTACGGAACCGATTCACTTGGTGCTTCAGCACCTTAGAGAATCGTTCTCTTTGAGCTAAGGCGAGGCAACGCCGTACTGGTTTAAAGTTAATCCACTATACAATGGAGAAAGTCAGACCGCCTGCTTGGTACGGGTTAAAAGTCTGACAGCACACAACAACAATGACTGAAAACACACTGACCATCGCCCTGTCCAAAGGACGCATCTTTGAAGAAACGTTGCCGCTTTTGGCAGCGGCGGGCATTGTTCCCGCCGAAGCTCCCGAGAAATCGCGCAAACTGATTATCGGCACCAACCATGAAAACATCCGCCTCGTCATCGTCCGCGCCACCGACGTGCCGACTTACGTCCAATACGGCGCGGCAGACTTCGGCATTGCAGGCAAAGACGTTTTAATCGAACACGGCGGCAGCGGGCTTTATCAGCCGCTGGATTTGCACATCGCCGAATGCCGCATGATGGTCGCCGTCTGCAAAGGGTTCGACTATGCCGCCGCCTCGCAGCCCGGCAGCCGCCTGCGCATCGCGACGAAATATCCCAACATCGCTGCCGAGCATTTCGCCGGCAAAGGCGTACACGTCGACATCATCAAACTTTACGGCTCGATGGAGCTTGCGCCGCTGGTCGGTTTGAGCGACGCCATCGTCGATTTGGTCTCCACCGGCAACACGCTTAAGGCAAACGGTTTGGAAGCGGTCGAACACGTTGTCGATATTTCCAGCCGTCTGGTGGTCAACAAAGCCGCATTGAAAACGAAACACGCGCTGCTGGAGCCAATCATTCAGGCGTTCGGCGGCGCAGTGAAGGCGAAGTGAGCATTCATTTGAATGAAGATGCGTTTTCAGACGACCCTAGTCGTTCCCGCCGACAGGTCGTCTGAAAATATCACCGGCAGTAAACTGTATAGGAGAAGTTAAAATGGTTGCAAAAATAAAAAAATTCTCAGATTCAACCCTTTCCGTTTTGAATAACGGCAAGCGTCGGTTTTACGTCTATTGTCTGACCGACCTGAAAAAAGACAAAATTCTCTACATCGGCAAAGGCTGTGACAACCGCATCTTCGAACATGAACAGGCCGCCCGTTCGCAAGACGGTGACATTGACGTACCGGCACGCAAAGCCATTGCCAAATGCAAGAAACTCGGCCGCCATATCATCAGCTATCATCTGACCGAAGCCGAAGCGCAAACCGCCGAAACTGCCCTGATTCATTTCGTCAAATCCGTTGTCGATAAAAAGTTCAAAAAACAATCCGCCGGATGCGGCGCAGGCGGCATCAGCGCGGAAGAACTCGACGAACGCTTCAAATTCACGCCCTGCCCTCTCGACGAATTCAACCCCGACGGACTCGTTCTCGCCGTCAAAATCCAAAACGCTTTGGACTTGGATACCGACGAAGAAGCCGACTACCGCTTCGACAACCAAGACGATGCCAACCTCAAATCGCGTACGTTGGGCAACTGGATTGTCGGCAAAGATGCCGCATCAAAAGTGAAATACGTTATCGGCATTCACGCGGATCTACAAAACGCCGTGGTCAGCGCGTATGAAGTGGACGGTTTTGAAACGATGGCTGAAGAAAGCAAAAACGGCAGGACACAAACCCGTTACCGTTTCCATACCGCCTCGTCCAGCAAAAAAGTGCTGTCCAAACTCGGTCTGCACCAAAAATGCCTGCCCGAATTGAAGTTCGGCGGCGCGGGCGAAAAGGCGTATATCAGACCCAAAACAGAGACAGAGACTGAACAAGAGAATATTCAGATGACCCCCAGTCCAAAAATAAAAAAGGAGAAAACCAAGTCATGAAAAAACTCAACACCCAATCGCCCGATTTCCAAGCCGAGCTCAAAGCCCTGCTGGCCTTTGAAACCGCGCAGAATCCCGAAATCGACCGCATCGTCGCCGACATCTGCGCCGACGTGCAAAAGCGCGGCGATGCGGCGCTCATCGAATACACCAACCGCTTCGACGGCACGTCCGCCCAAACCATAACCGACCTCATCCTCACTCAAGACGATTTGCAGGCCGCATTTGAGCGTTTGCAGTCCGAAATTCAAACCGCATTGAAAACCGCCGCCGCACGGGTCGAAAGCTACCACCAACGCCAAAAAATGGAATCGTGGACGTATGAAGACGAAGACGGCACGCTGTTGGGACAACAAATTACACCGCTTGACCGCGTTGGGATTTACGTCCCCGGCGGCAAAGCGGCGTATCCGAGTTCCGTCATCATGAACGCCATGCCCGCCCATGTCGCAGGCGTGAAAGAAATCATCATGGTCGTCCCCACGCCCAAAGGCGAACGCAACGACATCGTACTTGCCGCCGCCTTCGTCGCGGGTGTTACCAAAGTTTTCACCGTCGGCGGCGCGCAGGCAGTTGCCGCCCTCGCCTACGGCACCGAGTCCGTACCGCAGGTCGATAAAATCACCGGTCCGGGCAACGCCTTCGTCGCCGCCGCCAAACGCCGCGTGTTCGGCGTAGTCGGCATCGACATGGTGGCGGGGCCGTCTGAAATCCTCGTCATCGCCGACGGCACCACGCCCGCCGACTGGGTGGCGATGGATTTGTTCAGCCAAGCCGAACACGACGAAATCGCCCAAGCCATCCTTATCGGCACGTCGCAGCCCTATCTCGACGAAGTCCAAGCTGCCATGACCCGCCTGATCGAAACCATGTCCCGCCGCGGCATCATCGAAGCCTCGCTCGGCAACAGGGGCGCGGTGATACTCGCCAAAGACTTGAACGAAGCCTGCGAAATCGCCAACTACATCTCCCCCGAACACTTGGAATTGTCGGTAGAAAACCCGCAGGAATGGGCGAAAAAAATCCGCCACGCCGGCGCGATTTTCATGGGACGCTACACCAGCGAAAGCCTCGGCGACTACTGTGCCGGCCCCAACCACGTCCTGCCCACCAGCCGTACCGCCCGCTTCTCCTCGCCGCTGGGCACTTACGACTTCCAAAAACGCTCCAGCCTGATCCAAGTCTCCGAACAAGGCGCGCAGAAACTGGGAAAAATCGCCAGCGTGTTGGCACACGGCGAAAGCCTGACCGCCCACGCGCGCGCGGCGGAATTCAGATTGAAAGACTGATTCGGTCGAACCCGCCATCCATCAAAAAGCAAAGGTCGTCTGAAAACCTGTTTTAGGGTTTTCAGACGACCTCTATTAAAAGAAACATCATGAAACAAACGATTCAAGAAAAACTCACCCACATCGCCCATACCGAGCCGCTGCATTTCCTGTTGGCGGTAGAGAGCGGCAGCCGCGCATGGGGCTTTGCCTCGCCCGACAGCGATTACGACGTGCGCGCCATTTATATCCGTCCGCAGCCATATTATCTGCAAATCGACGAAGCGAAAGACACCTTTGAATTTATCGAAAACCAATGGTTTGACGTCGGCGGCTGGGACATCCGCAAGGCGTTGCGTTTGCTGCGGAAAAGCAATGCCACGCTGCTCGAATGGCTGCGTTCGCCGATGGTTTATACGCAGGACGATGATTTCACAGGTCGTCTGAACGCGCTCGCGCCGCAATATGTCCAAGCTGCCGCGTTGCTGCACCATTATCGCGGCATCGCGGGCAACGCTTTGAGAAACATGGATTTGGCACACCCCGTCAAACTGAAAAAATGGTTTTACGTTCTGCGTCCGCTGCTCGCGGCACGGTGGGCAGTCAAACAAGGCGGCATCCCGCCGATGACGCTGGCGGAACTGATGAGCGAATGGCAAACAGACTGCGCTACCCAAATCGCCGATTTAGTGGCAATCAAGGCGGAACAGGATGAAAGTTACCTGCATACCCTGTCGCCCGAATTGCAACGACTGACCATTGATTTATATAACGAAGTTTCCGAATTATCCGCCCCTGCCGCCCAAGCCGCCGACAGCGGACCGCTGAATGAATTGTTCCGCGAAACTTTGGCGGCAGTAAATGGATAAATTTATGCATAAAATTATAGGATATAGAGAATTACATACGGAAAATGGCGAGCCTGTTGAAATTACCATGTATCTCCCCTTTTTTTCTGACGAATACAAAGCATATATTTGCCAATATAAAATAGACCTTTTGCGAAAGTATCCTGAAGATTTACAATTCCCAAATGAAATACGAAAACCTCATCCAAAGAAGCGACAGGGAATTCAAACGGCTCACAGGTGTAACGCCCGTCCTTTTTCACGAAATGCTGAAAGTCACCACAGAAGCAGAAAGCCGGAAGGTCAAGTCAGGCAGGCCGCATACGCTCAGCTTGGCAGACCAACTGCTGCTTACCCTGAGCTATCTGCGTCATTACCATACCCAACTCGAATTGGCCGCCATCTACGGCCTTTCTGAAAGTAATGTCTGCCGCACCATCCGTAAAACCGAGGACGCCCTCATCCGTTGCAAACGCTTTTCCCTGCCAAAACACAAGAATCTGGGCGATCAAACGGTCATCATTGACGTTACCGAAAGCCCGATTGAACGTCCCAAAAAAACAGCGGCAGTATTACAGCGGCAAGAAAAAGCGGCACACGGTTAAAATCCAGGTCATATACGGCAGAGAAACTGAAAAAATCATCAGCATCCGGACGGGGATGGGTGCTCAGCATGACATGCGTTTAGCCAAGAGGCACCTTGCAGAGCTTTATCCCTACAAAATAGTCATTGCGGATAAGGGTTATCAAGGATTGGCTAAAACCGGATTACAGACCCCGAAAAAGAAATCCAAACATCATCCGCTGAACAAACAGGATAAAGAGGCGAACAGGCGGTTAGGCAAACTCAGAACCGTCATCGAGCACATCAACAGGAAACTGAAGATATTCAAAATCTTGTCGCTGCCTTACCGCAACAGGCGGAAACGGTTCGGGTTAAGGGTAAATCTGATTGCAGGACTGGTTAATGCGATGGGATGAATATTTTCGCAAGAGGTCTAATAAGTAAATATGATTATGTGGATGAGGGAAGGGCAATCGGTGAGGATATGTTGCAAGCTATTTATTTGGCTATGATTAAACTTGGCGTTATTCTGTCTCACACCGATTTCTGGAAAAAAGAAAATTTATCTTGGAACGGGGATAAAAATCTTGGATTTCCTTCGCTTGATAATTCCAACCAACATCAGCTGTAAATTGGATTCACAAATCCGACACACGCCAAAGGCAGCCTGAACGTGCAGGCTGCTTTTCAATGCCCGACCTACCTGACTCCGAATATAAGGCAGCCTGAAAATGCTCACCATCGAAGACTTGCACACACAAAACCTGCTTCTGCTCGAAGCCGTTTCCGGCAGCCGCGCCTACGGTTTGGCGACGCCCGAATCCGATACCGACATCAAAGGCGTGTTTTACCTGCCCAAATCCATGTTTTACGGCATGGAATACGTCCCGCAAATCAGCAACGAAACCAACGACATCGTGTATTACGAACTGGGGCGGTTTATCGAGCTTTTGCTGCAAAGCAACCCGAACACGCTGGAACTGCTCGCCTCCCCGCCCGACTGCGTGCGCTACCGTTCGCCGCTGATGGATGCGTTCAAAACCGAATGGTTTGTATCCAAAGCCTGCCGCCAGAGTTTCGCCGGATACGCCTACGGGCAAATCAAAAAAGCACGCGGGTTGAACAAGAAAATCAGCAATCCGATGCCGTCTGAAAAGAAAAGCGTACTCGATTTCTGCCACATCATAGAAGGTGCGCAAACCGTGCCGCTACGGCACTGGCTTTCGCAACGCGGAATGGAGCAGCGGCGCGTCGGTTTGGTCAAAATCACCCACGCCCGCGAACTCTACGCCCTGTTTTACGACCCCGACGGCACGCGCGGCTACCACGGCATCGCGCCCAAACCCGAAGCCTCCAACCTCTCCCTCAGCTCCGTTCCCGAAGGCGAAACCCCGCTTGCCTACCTCTCCTTCAACCAAGACGGATACAGCAGCTACTGCCGCGAATACTCCTCCTATCAGCAATGGCTGGCGGAACGCAACGAAACGCGCTACCAAGGCACGCAGGCACACGGACAGGGCTACGACACCAAAAACATGATGCACACCTTCCGCCTGCTTGAAACCGCCCGCGACATCGCCCGCCACGGCGAAATCCGCCCGCGCCGCCCCAACCGCGAGGAACTGCTCGCCATCAAACGCGGCGAATCCTCCTACGAAGACCTGCTGGAAAAAGCAGAACGGCTGATGGCGGAAGTGGAAACGGCATTTGAGGCTTCCGACCTGCCCGAAACGGTAAATGCCGCTTCGGCGTTGGCGGCGTTGGTTTCAGTCAGGGAAACACTTTACGGATAGATGGCAAAGGTCGTCTGAAAATGAGTACGGCAAGGTTTATCACGAATGGACTTTATAGTGGATTAAAATTGCAATGATACGGCGTTGCCAACGCCCTTATGTACTACCCGTACACGGCGGGCGTTGCCGCCTTGTCTCATTTTTATTTTAATCCACTATAAAAATCGCTCCATTTGAACCAAACATCAGCCCAATAAATAAAGAGGTCGTCTGAAAATCTGTTTTCAGACGACCCCTATCTTTTTAAAACTCAATAATCTTTTTCAAATCAATCCGCTTCCAACACCACTTTCATGGCTTGGTTTTCAGCGGCGTGTTTGAACACATCGTAGGCTTTTTCCAATTCGCTGAATTTGAAACGGTGGGTCAGCATTTTGGTGTAATCGACGGAGCTGCTGGAAATTGCCTTCATCAGCATTTCGGTGGTATTGGCGTTTACCAAGCCGGTTGTGATGGCGAGGTTTTTAATCCAGAGTTTTTCAAGTTTGAAATCGACGGATTGACCGTGTACGCCGACGACGGCGATATGACCGCCCGGTTTGACGATGTCTTGACACATATTCCATGTGGCGGGGATACCGACGGCTTCGATCGCGCAGTCCACGCCGTCTTCGCCGACGATGGCAAAGACTTGTTTGGAGACGTCGCCTGAAGCGGGGCCGACGGTATGGGTCGCGCCCAGTTCTTTCGCCAGTTTCAAACGGTTTTCGTCCATATCGCAAACGATGATGGCGGCGGGGCTGTACAGTTGGGCGGTCAGCAAGGCGGACATGCCGACAGGGCCTGCGCCTGCAATGAATACGGTATCGCCGGGTTTGACATCGCCGTATTGCACGCCGATTTCGTGGGCGGTCGGCAAGGCGTCGCTCAACAGCAGGGCGACTTCTTCATTGACGTTTTCGGGCAGAGGAACAAGGCTGTTGTCGGCATAAGGCGTACGAACGTATTCTGCTTGCGTGCCGTCAATCATGTAGCCCAAAATCCAGCCGCCGTTGCGGCAGTGTGAATAGAGTTGGATTTTGCAGTTGTCGCAAGTACAGCATTTGCTGACGCATGAAATAATGACTTTATCACCGACTTTGACGTTTTTTACAGCCTCGCCGACTTCTTCTACAATACCGATGCCTTCATGACCGAGAATACGGCCGTCGGCAACTTCGGGGTTTTTGCCTTTCCAAATACCCAAGTCGGTACCGCAAATCGTGGTTTTGACGATTTTCACCACTGCGTCGGTCGGATCGATAATCTGCGGACGGGGTTTTTCTTCAAAACAGATGTCGTTTGCGCCGTGATAAACCATTGCTTTCATGCTGATACTCCTTGCTTGTTGATAAATAATTTCAATACCGCAATAAAGTCTCTTTATATGAGTTATATACCCCTACAAAAAATAAGTCAATAAGAATTATTTTCACGATGTTATACCATAACATACTGTTTTAAATATAAATAAAACCCCCGATTGATATTAATGAACACACCCATCCCCTTCTCCGAACGGCTCATCCGCTGGCAAAAACAACACGGCAGGCACCACCTGCCTTGGCAGGTCAAAAACCCTTATTGTGTCTGGCTTTCCGAAATCATGCTCCAGCAGACGCAGGTTGCCACCGTTTTAGACTACTATCCGCGTTTCTTAGAAAAATTCCCGACCGTACAAACGCTTGCCGTTGCGCCGCAAGACGAAGTGTTGTCGTTGTGGGCGGGCTTGGGTTATTACAGCCGCGCGCGCAATCTGCACAAAGCCGCGCAACAAGTCGTCGAACAATTCGGTGGTACGTTTCCATCCGAACGCAAAGACTTGGAAACCCTCTGCGGCGTAGGCAGAAGTACCGCCGCCGCCATTTGCGCCTTCGCCTTCAACCGCCGAGAAACCATTTTGGACGGCAACGTCAAACGCGTTCTCTGCCGCGTGTTCGCCCGCGACGGCAATCCGCAGGACAAAAAATTTGAAAACTCACTCTGGACGCTTGCCGAAAGCCTGCTGCCGTCTGAAAACGCCGATATGCCCGCCTACACCCAAGGCTTGATGGACTTGGGGGCAACCGTGTGCAAACGGACAAAACCCTTGTGCCATCAATGCCCGATGGCGGACATCTGCGAAGCGAAAAAGCAAAACTGCATCGCCGAGCTGCCGCGTAAAAAAACTGCCCCCGAAGTGCAAACCTTGCCGCTTTACTGGCTGATTGTCCGTAACCAAGACGGCGCTATCTTGCTGGAAAAACGTCCTGCCAAAGGCATTTGGGGCGGGCTGTATTGCGTGCCGTGTTTTGAAAAATTGGACGAAACATATACTTTCGCTGAGAAGCTTGGCATCGTTTCAGGGTGCGCAGCCTCCCCATGGGACGACCTTTCCGAGCAACCCGCCCTTACCCACCGCCTGACGCACCGTTTATTGATGATTACGCCGTTTGAAGCGCAAACCAGCTCGTCTGAAAATACGGCCTTGCCGCCAAACTGCCTTTGGGTTAAACCCGAAAATTTGGCGGATTACGGATTGCCCAAACCGCTGGCGGATTATTTGAAACAACGACAGCAAGTATTGTTTTGAAAATGCTTGAAAATGAAACACGCAGCATCCAACTCTAAAACACAATAAACATACCCGCACGCACCCGTCAGGAATCCCATGCACACCCTTCCCCTGCTTAGCCAACAATTCGCCGAACTCTCGCCGTTTTTCTATTCCCGCGTTTCCCCCGAGCCGTTGACCGCGCCCTACTGGATCGCCTTCAACACCGATTTGGCGGCAGAGTTGAATCTGGATACAGATTTTCAGACGACCGCCAACCTTGCCTACCTCAGCGGCAACGCGCCGCAATACGCACCCGCGCCCATTGCCGGCGTTTACAGCGGCCATCAGTTCGGCGTCTATACTCCGCGCCTCGGCGACGGACGCGCCATTCTGATTGGCGATTCCGTCGATGCCGCGAGACAACGCCAAGAGTGGCAGCTTAAAGGCGCAGGCAAAACGCCCTACTCCCGCTTTGCCGACGGACGCGCCGTCTTGCGCTCCTCCATCCGCGAATACCTCTGTTCCGAAGCCATGCACGGTCTCGGCATCCCCACGACCCGCGCCCTCGCCCTGTGCGGCAGCGACGACCCCGTTTATCGGGAAACCGTCGAAACCGCCGCCGTCCTCACCCGCATCGCCCCGAGCTTTCTGCGTTTCGGCCATTTCGAATACTTCTACTACACCGGCCGCGAAGCCGAAATCCAACAACTTGCCGACTACCTCATCCGGCATTACTACCCCGACTGCCAAGATGCCGACAACCCCTACGCCGCCCTGTTAAAACAAATCCGCAACCGCACCGCCGATACCGTCGCCGCATGGCAAAGCGTCGGCTTCTGCCACGGCGTGATGAATACCGACAACATGTCTGCATTGGGGCTGACCATAGACTACGGCCCTTTCGGCTTCCTCGACGACTACGACCGCCGCCACGTCTGCAACCATTCCGACACCCAAGGCCGCTACGCCTACAATGCCCAGCCCTTCGTCGCCCATTGGAATTTCGCCGCCCTCGCCTCCTGCTTCGACGCCCTCGTCCCACACGAAACCCTCGAACAACTCATCGACGGCTGGACAGAAGTTTTTCAGACGACCTATTTAGAGAAAATGCGCCGCAAACTCGGTTTGCAACAAGCAGACAAAAGAGACGACGAAAGCCTTATTGCCGACCTCTTCGCCGCCCTGCAAGATCAAAAAACCGACTTCACCCTGTTTTTCAGAAACTTGTCCGAAGTCAGCAATATGCACGGCGAACCCCTCTCGCCCAAACTCGAACAAACCTTCAAAAACGGCGTTCCACCCGCCTTCACCCGCTGGCTCGGTCGCTACCGCCAACGCCTGCGCGCCGAAAACAGCGATCCCGCCGAACGCGCAACACGCATGAGCCGAACCAATCCGCTCTACATCCTGCGCAACTACCTTGCCGAACAAGCCATCGCCCAAGCCCGAAACGGCGACTACCGCGAAATCGAACGCCTGCGCCGCTGCCTCGCCCGTCCCTTTGACGAACAGGCAGAGTTCGCCGACCTTGCCGAACCGCCGCCCGAAGGCAGCATTCCGGTTTGCGTCAGTTGTTCAAGTTAAACGTCAAAACAGACAAAAAGGTCGTCTGAAAATTTTCAGACGACCTTGACCATAAAGAACGATATCAACAAAAATACGCCCATGCCCGATTTAAACGGCAGTACATCTTTTGCCGGCAACCAAACAGACCGACCAAAAAGGAAAACAGATGAAAACCATCCGCATCAAAATCTGCGGCATCACCCGCCCCAAAGACGCCCAAAAAGCCGCCGAACTGGGCGTCGATGCCATCGGTTTGGTTTTTTACGCCGCCAGCAAACGCGCTGTCACGCCCGAACAGGCAAAAAAAATCGTGGCAGCCCTTCCCCCTTTCGTCTCCGTCGTTGCCTTATTCGTCAATGAAACAGCGGAAACCATACGCGAAACCCTACGGCAAGTACCCATCGACATCATCCAATTTCACGGCGACGAAGACGATGAATTTTGCCGTCAGTTTGACCACCCCTATCTCAAAGCCATACGCGTCCAATCCGCTTCAGACATCGAAGCCGCACAAACCCGATTCCCCAACGCCCGCACCCTGTTGTTTGATGCCTACCATCCCAACGAATACGGCGGCACAGGACTGAGCTTCGATTGGGCGCTGTTGCCGGACAATCTGACCAAACCTTGGATTCTGGCAGGCGGCTTGACCCCGCAAAACATTGCAGAAGCCATCCAAACCAGCAATGCGGCGGCAGTCGATGTTTCAGGCGGCGTGGAAAGCGCCGGCGGCATTAAAGACGAAGCCAAAATGGCCGCCTTCATCCAAGCCGTCCGCGCTATTCGGTAAACCGTTCTTTTGACAACGAAAACCGCTGACGCATTTTATGCACCTTATACGGAAACAAGCATCCTGTACCTTATACAACACACAACTTACTCATTGATTTATATGATATTTTCAGAAAAACGAGCGTATTACACAGCACCAATTGGGCAGCAATCTGCCGTTTCCTCAAAAAATATAAAATTTTTGCATATAAAAAATTGACAAACCGATGCCTTTCATACATAATGATGCCCGTTGAGTTGCTTGATGCAGCTTGATTTTTCTCCTCTATTTCTCCTTTGTAGACTTGGCGCATATCCCAAACGATATGCGCATTTTTTTGTCTTGATTTTCTAAGTCATCCAATAAGCTCAAATAAAACAATATATTTCCCCCTCTTCTTCCATTCTCTCGCATACGGAAACCCATCTCTGAAAACCTTGCAATCCACGATAAAAACGAAAAAACAAAACCCCATGCGAACACGCGCCAAGTCAGAAATGATGGTCGTAAAGCGCGGTCTACCTTTATCCTCCGTTCATTTGAAATACCAATAAAAAAGGTCGTCTGAAAACAGAAAATCCGTTTTCAGACGACCTTTTAAAATCATGCAGTATTATTCAGCGTTGTTTTGTGCCGCTTCTTCAGTTTCGGTTGCTGCGCCGACTTGTTCGGCTTCTACTGCCTCAGTTTGTGCTGCCTGTTTGGCGGCTTGACGCTCGGCTTGTTCTGCCAGAGCCTGTTGGACGAACGGATGCTGTTGGGCGATGGCTTGTTCTTCCGCGCTGACTTCGCCTTTGAAGCGGTTGTTCAAATCAAAACGTTTTCCACCGCGCGCCAAGGCTTTGAGGTAGCGGGGACGGCGGCAATGGTTGGCGAGGACGCGGGCGATCAGGGCAGGATCGTATTGGGGCAATGCGGCAACAAGGTCTTGGTCGATACCGACGGCCAGCGGTTTGAATCGTTTGAAGACGTCGTATTTGCCGTAGATGTGGTCGGCAATCATGTCGGTCTGTTTTTTCTTGCTCATGGTTTGGACGGCGGATTTCAAAGCTGCGCCCAAAGCGGTTTCTTGTGTCATGTCGTTTGTATTCCTCTAAAATAAAGCCGTGCGTTTCGCTATGGCACGGTAATGGCGGTATTTTAGTATAAAGCCTGTGTTTTGGCTAAGTTTTTTTGCGAATGTTCGATTGTAAATGTTTATTTTGCGGACAGTCTGGCACACTTATCTCAATAGGCGTTGAGAAAGGTCGTCTGAAAATGTTCGGCACAATCCGCCATGTTTGTTTTCAGACGACCTCTTTCAATTTTATCTATGCTGCTTGGTGATGTCTGGCGTATCAACAACTACGTCGGCATTTTGTGCACGATGGCGTAGGGCGTGGTCGATAAGCACGAGCGCGAGCATGGCTTCGGCGATGGGGGCGGCGCGCAGGCCGACGCAGGGGTCGTGTCTGCCGTGGGTGGCGAGTTCGACGGGGTTGCCGTTGATGTCTATGCTGCGGCGCGGTGTGGCGATGGAACTGGTGGGTTTGATGGCGATGTTGACGTGGATGTCTTGTCCGGTGCTAATGCCGCCGAGGATGCCGCCTGAGTGGTTGGACAAGAAGCCTTGCGGGGTAAGTTCGTCGCCGTGTTCGCTGCCACGCTGGACGACGCTACCGAAGCCTGCGCCGATTTCCACGCCTTTGACGGCGTTGATGCCCATCATGGCGTAGGCGATTTCGGCATCGAGGCGGTCGAAAACGGGTTCACCCAAACCGACGGGGACGTTGGCCGCTTCGATATGCAGTTTCGCGCCGACGGAATCCAACGATTTGCGCACGCTGTCCATATAGTTTTCCAGCTCGGCGATTTGGCTTTGGTTGGCGGCGAAGAAGGGATTTTGGGAAATGTACTCGTAGCCTTCAAACTGAATTTCTTTTTCACCGACTTGGGTGACGTAGGCGGTGATTTCCGTGCCGAATTTTTCTTTCAGCCATTTTTTGGCGACGGCTCCGGCAGCAACGCGGGCGGCGGTTTCGCGGGCGGAGCTTCTGCCGCCACCGCGGTAATCGCGCGTGCCGTATTTGTGCCAGTAGGTATAGTCGGCATGACCGGGACGGAAGCTAGTGGCGATGTTACCATAGTCTTTGCTGCGTTGGTCGGTATTGCGGATTAAGAGGGCGATGGGTGTGCCTGTGGTTTTGCCTTCGAAGACGCCGGAGAGGATTTCGACTTGGTCGGCCTCGCGGCGTTGGGTAACGTGGCGGCTGGTGCCGGGTTTGCGCCGGTCGAGGTCGGCTTGGATGTCTGATTCGGTCAATGCCAGTCCGGGAGGACAGCCGTCGATGATGCAGCCCAAACCTGCGCCGTGGCTTTCGCCAAAGGTGGTAACGGTGAAGAGTTGTCCGAAAGTGTTGCCTGCCATGTTTTCCCTCTATCGGTCATATGCTGAAAGATGACGGATTTTAACATACAAAGGTCGTCTGAAACGCTTTCGGGGGGCGAATCCTGCCTGCTGCGTACCTTCTGTTATCGAATCAAATCCCAAGCGAATTTTCCTATGGTCAGACACAACAACACCATAAATCCGTAACGCAGAAACTTGGTTCCGCCGCGTATCGCCAATTTCGCGCCGACCACGCCGCCGCACAAATTCGCCAGCGCAAGCGGAATCGCCCACGCCCAAAAAACATGACCTTGCGGGATGAAAACCGCCAGCGCGGCAAGGTAGGTGGTGGAATTGATGACTTTTGCCGATGCGTTTGCCGTTAGAAAATCATAACCGTAAAAACGGACGAATACGAAGGCCAGCAGGCTGCCTGAGCCCGGCCCGAAGATGCCGTCGTAAAAACCGATGAGCGCGCCGAAGAGTAAGCCCCATAAGGTTTCGCGGCGCGTCAGTTTTTCGGTGCGCACCGTCTGCCCCAAATCTTTTTTGATAAAGGTGTAAACACACATGGCAATCATGATGACCAGCATCGCCGGTTTCATGTAGTGCACGGGCAGATACGCCACGGCATTCGCGCCCAGATAGGAAGCGGCAAACGCCAGCACGGCGACGGGCAGCAGCATTTTCCACGGCAGGGGGATTCTGCGCAGGTATTGCCCCGTTGCAGTCAGCGTGCCGCATAAGGCAGCGAATTTGTCGGTGCCGATTACCGAAGCCACGGGCGTGGAAGCGGGCAGCAGGTTGAACAGCCCCGGTATTTGCAACAATCCGCCGCCGCCAACCGCCGCGTTCATCAGTCCGGCGCAAAATCCGGTGAGCAGTAAGAGGTAGAAAAACGAATCTACGGGCATAGCACCCTCCCTTGAAAAATGCCGCCTTATCGGTGCTGCGCGATTGTGGCGGAATGCTATATGAAACAGGCAGTATTTTAACTGAAAACCAATCTGCGCCACATTGCCGCCTATTCCGTTTCAGACGACCTTTTCTTTTAGATTCAGTAACTCACATTGCGGAAGAGGCGTTCCTCCATTAGAATCCGCCCTTCCTTGTTTTCCCGCCCATAAGGCACGACTAGGGACAAAACCGTTTTCAGACGACCTGTTTGCCCCGATGCCGCAAAAGCGCAATGCCATCGACCGCTGACTGACTTTCTTTTCAGTTGCTTTAAAGATATAGTGGGTTAACTTAAAACAAGGGTGGCTTTGCATTATCCAGCCCTGCGCTTTATCCATCTGCCTAAATGATGCGTTTCAGCTCAGTTGAAAGAAACTCCGCAATGAAAGAATTAGACAAAACCGACCTGAAAATCCTGAAAATCCTTCAGCAAAATGCCCGCACACCCATGACCGAGCTGGCAGAAAAAGTCGGATTATCCACTACTCCGGTTACCGAACGCGTCCGCCGTCTTGAGCGCGACAATTTTATTACCGGCTATCATGCCCGCCTCAACCCGCACCAACTCGGGCAAAGCCTGTTGGTCTTTGTCGAGCTGAAGCTGCGTTCCAAATCGGGCAATATTTTTGAAGATTTCCGCCGTGAAATCATGCGGATTCCGCAAATTTTGGAATGTCATCTTGTGTCCGGCGAATACGATTACCTGATTAAAGTCCGCCTGCCAAATATGGCTGCTTATCGAGATATGTTGGGCAATATCCTGCTGCACCTACCTGCGGCAGCGGAAAGCCGCAGCTATGTCGTTATGGAAGAGGTCAAAGAAACGGCTGTGTTAGACTTAGAGTGATTTAACTACATCAAAAAAGGTCGTCTGAAAGTTTATAACGCTCAGACGACCTTTTTTCAAAATACCTTTTATATAGTGGATTAAATTTAAATCAGGACAAGGCGACGAAGCCGCAGACAGTACAGATAGTACGGCAAGGCGAGGCAACACCGTACTGGTTTAAAGTTAATCCACTATACAAACCAGAGGAACGCTATCAACCAAGAGGCTTTAACGCGTTCAAACACATCCCTTCCCCATCAAATCCAAGCACATTCTCGCCAAACCTACAAACAAAAAAAAATGCACACATCCAACTGAATGTGTGCCAAGTCTACAAAGGAGAAATAGAGGAGAAACTATTAACTGACTACTCGAACCAGCTAACGAATCGGATTATCCATGAAAATAAAATTTTAGGCAAGTATTTTTCTTGTAAAATTTCTAAATTAATTTATTGGAATATTTAAGCTGTAACTCTATTTCATTACTCTTAGCATGCCGCTTCCAAATAAAAGTCACCCACTGCAAACCAAACACCAAGCCAGCATCAGCAGCCTCCAAGCCTTGCCTGCCGAATCAATGCTAAAATACGCGCCTCTTTCATCTACGAGTAAAACACATCATGACCGCCGCCATCGAACACGTCCAAGCCGCCGCCTTTGATTTGGACGGCACATTATGCGATTCCGTCCCCGACCTTGCCGCCGCGGCCAAAGCCATGCGCGAATATCTCGGCATGGAGCCGCTGCCCGCTAAAACGGTAGAAAGCTACGTCGGCGACGGCATCGGCAAACTCGTCCACCGCGTCATCACCAATGACCGCGACCAAGAAGCCGCGCCTGATTTGTGGGAAAAAGGCTTCGTGTTCTACATGAAATACTACCGCGACCACTTGAGTGACTTCACCCGTCCCTACCCCGAAACCGAAGCCGGACTGGCATTGCTCAAATCGCTGGGCATCCCGCTGGTGGTCATCACCAACAAAAACGAAATCCTCGCTGTCGAACTCTTAAAACAGCTCGGACTTGCCGACTACTTCAGCCTGATTCTCGGCGGCAACAGCCTGCCCGAAAAGAAACCCAGCCCGTTGCCGCTGCAACACGCCGCCGAAGTCTTGGGCATTGATCCTGCCAACATGATTATGGTCGGCGACTCCCGCAACGACATCATCGCTGCCAAAGCCGCCGGCTGCCTCAGCGTCGGCGTAACCTTCGGCTACGGCGACATGACCCTGCTCTCACAAGACAAAGCGACCAAGCCCGACTGGATTATCGGCTCACTGCCCGAAATCTACGAAAACCTGCAACCGAAAAAAGCGGAGGACGACGAATAATCAGTATCCTTGTTTTCAGACGACCTTTATTCCTGCTTCAAAGGTCGTCTGAAAGTAAAGCAGTGGAAATAAAAAGATTCGTCATTCCCGCGCAGGCGGGAATCTAGACTTTAATTTTTCAGAATTGTTTAAAAGTTGTGTTGATTTCAAATCACTGGATTCCCGCCTGCGCGGGAATGACGAAATGAAAGTTTCTTATCTCCCACTATCTTGCAACCTGCAAGTCAGATTCAAGAATCTGACCTACGAATCGACCTTTTTCAGACGACCTCTGCATGAAACCCCAAAAATCCCTGCGCGCCCGCGCGATGGACATCCTTTCCCGACAGGAAATCAGCCGTGTCGGACTCAAGCGCAAGCTCGCCCCGTATGCCGAAAGCGAAGAAGAATTGGAAAACGTGTTGGACGAATTTGCCGAACGCAACTGGCAATCCGACCAACGCTACGCTGAAGCCTACATCCACAGCAAAAGCCGCCAACACGGCTCCCTGCGTCTGAAACAGGCATTGGCGCAGCAAGGCATAGACGAAACCCTCAGCCGCGAATTCATGCCCGACAAAGCGCGCGAACTGCAAACCGCAGTCGCCGTGTTACGCAAAAAATTCAAACAACCCGCCGCCGATTTGAAAGACAAACAAAAACAAGCGCGTTTCCTCGCCTACCGCGGATTCGACATGGACACCATCCACGCCGCGCTCAAAAGCAGTTGGGACGAAGACGATGTTTTTGAATACGGAGAAAATTGAAACTCCCCGCTTGAATCTTCATGTCCATCGGCGTACCCTTACGCTTTTGCCAACCATTCACAACCGAGATAACCATGTCTGAAGAACAACGCAACACCCCCAATCCGCTTTTGGAAGACGAACGCAAAAACCCCGTTTACCGACTCGGTCGGGCTGTCGCCGGATTTATGGTTATCGTATGGGCGGGCGTATTGGCTTTAGTGTTCTATTTAGTCTTCCGTTTTTGGTTCAACTAAATTTCTCACGTTCCCCATCCCATTTTCTACAATAGTTCTCACCTTGCAAAAAGGTCGTCTGAAAAATGAACTGCACCCCAAAAGTTGGACACATACCCTCCAACCACCAAGGTGCAGTTTTTTTATGAGCAAATATACATTACACTTTAAATACCAAGCCGTACTCCACTACCTGCATATACGCAGCCAACAGCGTACCGCAGATCATTACGGCATCTCCCGAACCCACCTGCGACGATGGATACGCGCCTATCAAGAAGGCGGCATCGGCGCACTCGAACATCCCCAATCCAAAACCATGCCCCAACACCGCAAAAACCCCTTCATCGCCGACAAACCCGACCACGAAAAAACACAGGCGGAGCTTATCGAAGAGTTGTGCTATATGCGCGCAGAGGTCGCCTACCTAAAGGAGTTAAAAGCCCTCAGCCAAAAGCGGACCGAAAAGGACAAAGCCAAACCGTCCAAACACTGAGGGCGCAACACCCGCTCAAATACCTGCTGCACATCGCAAACCTGCCCAAAAGCAGCTTTTACTACCATCACCAAGATCGACCCGATCCCGACGAGGCCGACAAAGCCCTCCTTGTCGAAACCTACAAACGGCATAAAGGACGCTACGGACAAAGGCGCATTGCCGCAGCATTGGATTGGAACCGCAAAAAAGTGGCGCGGTTGATGAAGCAGTTGGAACTGAAAGCCCTCATACGGGCGAAAAAAGCCTACCGCCATCCCGCCATGGGCGAGATATCGGAACACCTCCTCAAACGCCTATTCACAGCCGAAAAGCCCAACGAGAAATGGCTGACCGACGTGACCGAACTCAAAGGAAAGGACGGCAAACTGTACCTCTCGCCAATCTTGGACCTGTTCAACCGAGAAATCGTCGCCTACGCCATGAGCCGCAATGCTAACAGCGAAATGGTGAAGGAAATGCTCGAAAAAGCCGCACCCCGGCTGACCGGCGAAGGAACGATGCTTCATTCGGACCAAGGCGTGCTGTACCGTACAGCGGGATATAGGGAATTGCTTGCGGAGCATTCCATGGTTCAAAGCATGTCGCGTAAGGCGAACTGTTGGGACAATGCGCCGATGGAGAGTTTCTTTGCGGTGTTGAAGACGGAGTGTTTCTATAACGCAGGTGAATTGACGGTGGACGAATTGATGAAACAGATAGATGATTATATAGACTACTACAACCGGGAGCGTTGCAGTTTGAAATTGAAAAAGCTGAGTCCTGTCGCATACAGAACCCAGCTTGCACAGAGCGCCTGAAAAGGCTTTTATGAGTGTCCAAGATTTGGGGGCCAGTTCAAAATCAAATATCGATTTTTCAGACGACCTTTTCAATTTATCCAAACGCATTTAAGTTCAGTCCCAACCACACCCGACAAATTTAAAGCCATTTCCGATAAATTGCATATCCGCTCAAATCACAGACATTCAAAACCAACCGGCAACAGCGTGAAACAGATAAGTCATACCGCTCCACGCCCATTTACTTACGACAACCGTTATCCAACCCATCAACACCAGCACAATCAAACCGAAAAAATCAGGCAGATGCAGATACAACCAAGCAGCAACAGGCTTGTGCCAAAAGTCTGATTTTTGTTGTTTCTTCTCCAAAGCCGCGTGCATAAACGGACGCTCCAAATGTATGTCGTAGTCGATGCCATACTCACTGCGCACATGCTCATTGATAACTTTCAAAGTACGGCGGCTCGGCTGCAAGAAAATATCAATAAGCGTACCGACAACAGGAATCATGCCAAGCACCATATCGGCAAAAGCAAGATATACGGCAGGACGCATTTTATGATCCGGCACGCCCAACTCCCGCCCCATACGAAAAGCCTTCATCGTCAACAAAAGTCCGGCAATATCCCCGACAAAAGGAATCAGCGACAATATGGCATCGACGCCGATACCCTGCTTGGTAAAAGGAATACAAAACAAACTATCCATAGTGTTGGCATATTTAGCCAACTCACGTTCACGTCGGATGATTTCCTGACGTTCGTAAGGTACAGGTGTGTGCTTCATCATGTTTTCTTGTAATGGGTTAATGAATTTTAGAACGGTGCAACGTCATTACTGCTTACGGTCAGTCTCTATAAAAGTTAATTTCAGTATGACGGCTTATAGAACAAGGTCGTCTGAAAAATATTTAAGTGTTTTTCACTTTATCAAAGTGCACTTTCAGACGACCTTTGGATAAGGTCAAACTACTTTGGCACGAATTGGTTTCTTTACTTCGGCAGACCGGTATTCGGATCCAATCCTGCCTGTTGCGCCAATCTGCGCACCAATTCATCGGATGGTTTTGCCGGAGCCGGACCTTCTTCAAAACGTTGGATGGCGATTTTACCGTCCCAACTCGGCAGTTTTGCCGGAGGCAGCGGGACGATTTCGTCTAGATCGTGAACGTTGAGCTCGGGTTTAAGGTGGCTCGGCGGGTCAGATAGTCGGAAATAATTTCGTATCGACGAGAACGTTCTTTATCCTCAGGAATCCCCCATTTTTTATGACGACTATCAGGGTTTTTACTATAGAACACTTTTCCTGCTATATGTGCAGATGTATCATTACCAGCTTTGACTCCTTGATGAGTATAAATTAACGCCTGTTTATAATTTTGCTCACTACTTTCTGTAACACTTGCCATTAACGCAGCATCAGCATCTGGATACATTTGATTGGTAGCACAAGTCCGCATTTTGTCAGTTACTTTTAACCTAACAGAATGACTAGAATCATCTTGTATTTTCATTAACAGCTCACCTACTTCATACTGCGCCTTGGCATTCCCCAAATCTGCAGCCTTGCGTAAATAAATTATTGCATCATCAGGGTCATGTTTTGGACCATAACCGACATCGATATAAAGCGACCACCAGTAATGTGCGCTGGCAGGTAGGATTTTCATCAGCTTTTCGTTCCAGTAAATACCTTCGCCACGACGTTCTCGAGTTTCGATATTGATGTCTTTGCTTTTCAGCAATATTTCCTGCAAAGTCAGGTTTGCCTGCCAATGTCCGTTGGCGGCGGCAATACGGTAATACGGCAGATAGCGGTCGAGTACGCCCGGTTTGGGCAGCCAGCGGTTTTTAAAATCGTGGTAAAGGGCGTAGCGGTATAGTTGATCTGCTTCCTGTGGCAAAGAAGGAAACTGTTCTTTGACGCAAGTAAATTCTAAGTTCTTGAGTTTGGAATGTTTGTAAGCATATGAACCCAAAACTTGCTTGCCTGCATCTGTTTGGGGATTTCTGACAACATCCATCGCAGACCTTGCCAGTTCCCTACCGACATCGCATGCGGTAAGCAATGGCATGCTCACCAATATAGTAGATAAAAGTGACGATATGTATTTGTTTTTCATTGTTTTTTATTGAAACAGTGTGTGTTTGGTTCAAATCATATGGGAGAGACCTTTGCAATAACATAGGTTACTAAAATTTTATGCTCAATCTCATTTTCAAAATGCAAAACCTTTCTGATTTTTCCTACTTTTTGCTCAATATTAGGAAGATTTTAGTCAATTGAAATTTTTTGGTGCATTTTTATGTGTCAAATTTCGTTAACAGACTATTTTTACAAAGGTCTCGGGAGGCAATCCCAAAGATTGGTGTTTAGATGAAGGTCGTCTGAAAGTACGGTTTCAACAAGTTTGAAACTCAACTATTGAAAACCATGTTTCAGACGACCTTAAGGCTTTATCCCCTGTCAGCCTATTTTATTTACTTCGGCAGACCGGTATTCGGATCCAATCCTGCCTGTTGCGCCAATCTGCGCACCAGTTCATCAGATGGTTTTGCCGGAGCAGGGCCTTCTACAAAGCGTTGGATAGCGATTTTACCGTCCCAACTTGGCAGTTTTTCCGGAGGCAATGGGACAATTTCGTCTAGGTCGTGAACGTTGAGTTCGGGTTTGAGGTGTGCTCGGCGGGTTAGATAGTCGGAAATAATTTCATATCGGCGCGAACGTTCTTTATCCTCGGGAATCCCCCATGGTTTATAACGACTTCTAGGACTCTTTACGTAAAAAACATCACTTAATAATTGTGCAGAAGAATCTTTACCTGCTTTAGTTCCTTGGTGAGAATAGAATAAAGATTTATCATATTGTTTTAAGTTCCTATATGATGCTGCTGCCATCTGTGCTGCATCTGCATTAGGAAACTGTTGAGTAGCAGCACATTCCTGTAGTGTATTACGTATCTTCAATCTATATTGTAAACTCGCATCATCTTCTATTTTCATAATTAATTCACGTACTTCATACTGCGCCTTGGCATTACCTAAATCTGCAGCTTTGCGTAGATAAATAATCGAATCATCTGCACCATGTTTGGGTCCGTAACCGACATCAATATAGAGCGACCACCAATAATGTGCACTGGCTGGCAGGATTTTCATCAGCTTTTCGTTCCAGTAAATACCTTCACCCCGACGTTCGCGGGTTTCGATATTGATGTCTTTGCTCTTCAGCAAGATTTCCTGCAAAGTCAGGTTTGCCTGCCAATGTCCGTTGGCGGCGGCAATACGGTAATACGGCAGATAGCGGTCAAGTACACCCGGCTTGGGTAACCAACGGTTTTTAAAATCATGGTAAAGAGCGTAGCGGTATAGTTGATCTGCTTCCTGCGGTAAGGACGGGAACTGTTCTTTGACACAAGTAAATTCTAAGTTTTTCAGTTTGGAACGCTTATAAGAAGATGAACCCAAAACTTGCTTGCCTACATCTGTTTGGGGGTTTCTGACAACATCCATCGCGGATCTTGCCAGCTCCCTGCCGACATCGCATGCAGTAAGCAAAGGTATGCTCACCAATATAGTAGATAAAAGGGACGATATATGTTTGTTTTTCATTGTTTTTATTGAAATAGTGTGTGTTCGGTTTAAATCATATGGGAGGCAATCCCAAAGTTGGTTTTTAGATGATGAGGTCGTCTGAAAGTACAGTTTTAACGGGTTTTAAATGTTGAAACCATGTTTCAGACGACCTTCAGGCTTTATTCCCTGTCAGCCTATTTTATTTACTTCGGCAGCCCGGTATTCGGATCCAATCCCGCCTGCTGCGCCAATCTGCGCACCAGTTCATCGGATGGTTTTGCCGGAGCAGGACCTTCTACAAAACGTTGGATGGCGATTTTACCGTCCCAACTCGGCAGTTTTGCTGGGGGCAGCGGGACAATTTCGTCTAGGTCGTGAACGTTGAGTTCGGGTTTGAGGTGAGCGTTTTTCCATAGAAAATCTCTAATGATACGATAACGCTTCGAACGTTCCAAATCTGTTGGAATACCCCAATTTTTATGTTTAGACTTAGAATTTTCCGTGTAAAAAGCACGTGACAAAGTTAATCCAGAAGAACTTTCTCCAGCCTTTAGAGCTTGGTGGCTAAATACAAGAGATTGTTGAAAATTCTCTTCATTTCTAGCATCAGCAGCCATCATTCGTGCTGCCATACCATCGGGATAAGTTTGATTTAAAGAACAAACACGCATCTTGTCCACTATTTTCAGCACTGTAGGACGGACCATCTCATCTTTTATTTTCAGCAACAGCTCACCTACTTCATACTGTGCCTTGGCATTCCCCAAATCCGCAGCTTTGCGCAGATAAATAAGCGAATCGTCTGGGCCATGTTTGGGACCGTAACCGACATCAATATAGAGCGACCACCAATAATGTGCGCTGGCAGGCAGGATTTTCATCAACTTTTCGTTCCAGTAAATACCTTCGCCACGACGTTCGCGGGTTTCGAGATTAATGTCTTTGCTCTTTAACAAGATTTCCTGCAAGGTCAGGTTTGCCTGCCAATGTCCGTTGGCTGCGGCAATACGGTAATACGGCAAATAACGGTCAAGTACGCCCGGTTTAGGCAGCCAACGGTTTTTAAAATCGTGGTAAAGGGCGTAGCGATATAGTTGATCTGCTTCCTGTGGCAAAGAAGGAAACTGTTCTTTGACACAGGTAAATTCTAAGTTCTTGAGTTTGGAATGTTTGTAAGAAGATGAACCCAAAACTTGCTTGCCCACGTCTGTTTGGGGATTTCTGACAATATCCATCGCAGACCTTGCCAGTTCCCTACCGACATCGCATGCGGTAAGCAATGGCATACTCACCAATATAGTAGATAAAAGTGACGATATATGTTTGTTCTTCATTGTTTTTTTTATTGAAATAGCGTGTGTTTGGTTCAAATCATATGGGAGACAATTCCAACGTTGGTATTCAAAGGTCGTCTGAAAACTTTCAGACGACCTTGATAGATGTTGAGCTTCAACTCAATCTACGATTGCTAGCCCTGCAAACAAAAGGGAAAGGATAAGTTGAGTTTCAGACAATCTGATGATATTTAATCAATAACATCATTATTATATTTTAAACGGCATGTTTGTTTTTCTTTATCTCCATCAAACCAAAAACGAAAATAATAGGGAGAATAATCTGGAGCATTACCTAATTCATATTCTGGATTAGGGCTTTCAAAAAGGTAATTTGGAATATTTTTAAATACCTCAATATGGGCAGAAGAACCATCTAATAATCTAATTTCAAACAATTTATTATCAGAAGAAACGTAAACTGCACCAACTTTTTTCATTGAGATAGGATTCTTACTTTTACTACTTAATGAAAATGCATCTAATACTAGATATTCTGATTTCAAATCTTGAATATTCATATTTTTTGACTTAATGAGCTGCTGAATTTCTTTGTATGTATCTTTCCAATACTCCAGTTCGTGTATATATCGATCAGATATACTTCTGAATTGAATAGATGTCCTATCTGTAGGATACGTAACATCTTTAACTCTTTTACCTTTTTCATCTTTACATTCAATCCATTCTGCATCCGTAGCATTTAGTAAGTCTAAAATACGATCCTGAGCGAAATCTGAAAGAATATTTTCACTTTTTGTTACTTTATTAATTGGAATTAATAGCTTAGCATCAGGCTTCTGTTGTCTATTTTCTAAAACTGTATCAGTACGTTTCTCCTGCGCCCGGTTCTTTTGCCCATCATGTTCGGACTGAGTGCAAGCAATACAAAATAAAAAACAACAAGATAATGTGATTTGTTTAATTCTCATAATATATCTCTTAGAAATGTCAGCTACCCGTTACAGACCAATGAGGATTATCAGCGCGAGTTCTTGGTTTGATATCCCAATGAAAAACTTTGTAGGTTTTACCTACTTCGATCATGTCTCTTTTTGATTTAATTACTACTGGTTGACCTGAAGCATTTTTAACCGTTTTACCGATTCCAAACCAAGGAGACAGGGTCATATCTATTGCCAGTCCTTTATTATGATTGGAACTAAAGGGTTCAGCGACCGTGTCACCTATGCCGTAAGCTGCTTTCATTTTTTGTGCATTGGCACGGGCCAGTCGAATATTGCCACCACATGTCCAATCAATATTAACATCTTCAGCATTGGCTGCCTGTTTATAATCCTTAAAACGAGGAATCCTCATTGGGTTGGATTCGCCCGAAACAATTCGAGCAGTATAATACATAAGATAAGACCGCTGTGGCGGACGTATGACCGAATTGATCCTGACTGAAATTCCAGCCTCTTTCAATGCCGCCAAGAATAACTTAACGTTAGATTTAAAGGGCTCCCTTAAATCTTCAAATCTCGCATTATCTGGGAATTTTTTAACCCATTCTACCCCACTTGGTAATTGACCTTCTCTTTGCTTTTTATCAGCTTCAGATTTTTTCTCATTCCCTACCACAGTTAACGGTTTCCCGTTCTTCTCAGTATGAGTATTCATCTGCTTGATCGGTTCAGATTGTCTGGGCTTTTCTGGCTGCTTGGATGCCTGTTTGTCTGTCTGTTTGGATGGCTGCTTATGCGGTTTGTTTTGTGCAGTATTATTTTTTGGCTTCAATACTTGTTCTACAACACTCGAAGCAGCCTGTGTTACCATTTCTGCCACAGCTGTTATTGAATTTGTTCCTAAAGCACCCTGTGCATTTTGTATTGCTTTCTGATTAACAGTAATCTGCCTAATAGAGACAGATTGCAAACATCGTAAGTGTAAAAGTGGTTTACCTTTATTTCCAAACCCATATACGAAACCGACTAAGGCCTTTACTTTTAAACGGCCTTCATGATCAGTTTTTTTGCTTTTTTCTCTTTGCCTATAAAATATACTGAATTCTGTATTGGAAACAGCTTTCCCTTTGGTATCTACAACTGTAATTGTAAACGTGTGTACAGGAAGCGAAACCTTCACTACTGTATCACGTAGACTTTCTGTAACCGTAAATGACTTGATCGGCTGGAGGTTGCCTTCACCTGCCATACAAATCTGAATAGTTTGTCCTATTTCCGCAATAATATTTTCTTTAATTCCTTGTGTATTTGTAATGTGTTGTTTGGGCTTCCCTTTGTACACCAAAGTGAATTTCACATTACTTATTGGTTTTTTGGTATCTCCTTCTAAAAGGCTGAGATGGAAGTTGACATCTTTAGACGCATTATTTTCCGCATCTGAAGAAGGCTGTTGTGGCTGTTGTTCCATTTCATCTTGTTTTTTAGGCTCAGGAGTGCCTTTTGCTGCCAATGGTGCAGAAACTTTCATATCTGAAGCTATGATCTTATATGGCTGTACCTGATCCGCTTTTTGAGAAATTGTCTCACTTTTGCGGCCATCAATTTCTAAAATAATTTCAGCGTCAGGATGTCTGACTATAACGGGCAGCTCCCCATCTTTATCAGTTTTATGGGTAACTTCAAATTTACTATTTAAATGCTTTCCATTATAGGAAGAAAAAATTTTAACCGTCTTATCTTTTAGAACGAGACCATCAGCATCTTGCAGTTTTACTCGGATTTTACGTTTACAACAGGTTTCCAGGTCGTAACCAGCAAATAAATCGAGATATTCGCTGATATGTGTTTTGTTACCATCAAACTCGCTGTGTCGTTTTCCTGTTTTTTTATTAATTTTGTAATTTCCAGGCATATCTAAAAAAGATGCTAAACCACCAGAACCAACTAGATGGCAGCCGGCAATACAGCCTGATTCGGTAATTTCTATCCCCTTAACAATTTTTCCATAATACTCATTAAACCCCCATACTCGTAATCTTTTACACCATAAATCGATAGTTAAATTGATTGCTGCTATTTGAATTTCACGAGATGACCTAAATGCTTCTTCTGATACTGCCCCATTTTTTCCTGTCCAGCTCCCCTCTTCTGTATTATAACCTATATCAATTAGAGCCTCTCTTCCATACTGGAACAAACCAATATATCCTCGTTTATTAATTTTATGAAGAGCTTCTCTGTTTACTAAATCATCCTTATTTAAATCAGCAGGACTTTCACGCCTAGCTAATGCATAGATAAAACCTTTTCTATTAGAAGGATAAGATATGTCATATACAGCCTTATTTTTTCTCATAATTAATTTCCTAAATAAGCATTCTTAATAATAAATTTAATATTTCCTAAAATAGTATTTTTAAGTATATTAATTTCCGAATTGGTTGTAATCTTCCAATAAATTATCCTCGACGACTTCTTCCGTCTCAGATATTTCTTCGCAATCATGATCTTCTTCATCATCACAGGCACAACAGTGATCTTCATGTTCTGTCTCATTATCTGGGATTAGAGCCCATTTTTGCTCTTTGGTCAGCTTACCTATCACAGAAATTTCGATTTCATCTTTCGAATCCCCATAAAATCTTGATGTTCTACCTTTTTCATCAAGCACTTCAATCCGCTCGGAATTTTGACTTCTATTAATGACTTGATAACTAATGCCTGCAGTTAAAAAATCTGGCGTAAATATGCTACTAAAATCAAAACGTCTACTAAACAAACCAGTCTGAGGAAGCAATGGCATTCGTGTATTTATACCATTCGGCCCCGTCACCTCCAGCGGCGCCTTCACCCTAACCAGCTTCGGACTCCCGATCTCCACCTCCCCGTTCGCCAGTTTGATATACGCCCCTTTGCAGGTAATCAGGATCTCTTCCTTCGCCGCAATGGTGATTTTCCCTGCGCTGCTGGTTAACGTTGCATCCTTCAGCGCATTCAGCTGCAATTCGTCATTCTGTGCTTGCACTTCCACTTTTCCCTGATTGGCCTGCACCTTGATGCCGCTGCTTTGCGCAAACAGGTTGAGGCTTTCTGCCGCATGGGCGGTCAGGCTTTGACCGGCGGTGATGTCGGTATGGTTACCGCTGACGAGGTGGATGTTTTCATTGGCGGTGTGCAGTTGGCTTTGTTGGGTTACGGTAGCAATACCGGCAGGGGCGGTTTGGATCAAGCCGGCTTCTTTGAGGTCTTTAAGGGCGTCTTTCAGACGACCCCTTTGGGTTTCTTCATCGGTGTGGTGGTTGTTGGCGGTTTGGGCGGCTTTGTTCAGGCTTTTGGCGAGGGAGAGTGCCTGTTCGAGTTGGGCGATGGCATCGTCCATATCCAGCACTTTGCCGTTGGCGTCTTGGTTTTGTGCGCTGACGAGTATGCCTTTACCCGCCCGTACCGCACCCCAGCCGTCGGTTCTGAGTTCGAAGCCTTCGCCGTTCTCTCCGCGTTTTGTCCTACCGCTGTCGACGATGTGGCCAAGGTTGAGTTGGGATTTTTGGTAGTCGGTGGCGAGTTTGATGTGTTCCTGACCTTTTTGGTCTTCCATCCTCAGTTTGTTATTCGCCCAGGTACGGATGACGTTCCTTGTGTTCCAATCGGCAGGGATATGATCGGGATGGGCGCTGTCGTGCATGACGCCGGAGATATACGGACGGTCGGGGTTGCCTTGGACGAAGGACAGCATGACTTCGGTGCCTTCGTGCAGGGGGAAGTGGATGCCGTATTCGGGACCGGCATAGGGTTTGGCCAGTCGGACGGGACGGCTTTCTCCGCCGGGACTCCATTCGTCCAAATCAAACGGCAGTTTGACGCGGTAGCGTCCCATGTCGTCGATGTAGGCGTAGGTGCAGTTTTCTGCTGCGGTCACCCGTGCGGGCAGTGTGCCGGCGATATGGGGGCGCGGGGTGGTGCGTTCGGGACGGAAGGCGAGTTGGGCGGGAACGGCAGTAAAGGTGTGGCTGTAGGCGGTATCGCGACTGCCGCTGTGTTCCATGCTGAGTACCAGCCAGCCGTCGGGTGCTTCGGGGAAGGCGGTATCGGTTTGGAACACTTTCATCGGTGCCATGGAGACGACGTTGCCGCTGCCGTTGGCGACGGTTTGGCGGCAGAGGACGGCTTCGTTCAACAGGGTCGTCTGAACTTTGGCTTCATCGGGGGTTTTGGGATGAAGGCCCCAGTTTTGCTGTTTGCCCAATAAGACGGTATTGTCGGCAGACTCTTCGGATTGTTTGTTGTCGGTTTCGGCAAAGAGGTCGGTATCGGCAGTGCGGTAGTTGTAGTCGGCACTGCGTATGCCTTCGACGATGGGATTGTGACGGATGCTTAAGTTGAAGAGTGCTTCGGTACCGACGCTTTCCAGTCCGGCATGGGGACGGTAGGAAACGGGTAGGCTTTGGTCGCGGAAGTAGTGTTCGGGACTGTCGCCGAAGACGACGATATCGCCGTGTTGTTCATGCTGTTCGAAGGCATACCAAATGCCTTCTTCCTCACACAGACGGTTGATAAAGGCAAAGTCGCTTTCGAGATACTGGGTCACATACTCGCGGACGCTGTAGCTGCGGCTTTTTTGGAAACGGTAGTCGACACCGGAGAAGCCGTGGTGCTTGAAGACGGCGGCAACGATGTCGGGGACGGTTTGGTTTTGAAACAGTCGGGAAGATTGGAAATGTTTTAAAGCCGCGAAACGCGGCTCTAAAACAAAGCGGTAAACGGTTTCATCCTTGGAGACCGACAGTTTCTCGCATGAAGTCACAATGCCCTGCCATTGTTTCGCCGGAGACTCGTCCGAACCGGCTGCGAAGGCGGCGGCGACTTCGGACAATACGGCCTCCTGCGGACGGATTTCAAATGCTGCGCGCTGGTTGAGGTAGGAAGACAGCGGCAGTGAGGAATCGGTGGAGGTGGCGGTGATTTCGACGCGGTAGGCGGTATTGGCGGCTTCGGAGGCGGTGAAGGATTTAACGGAGAGGGACGGGGAGAATCGGGCGAAGGTGAGATGATAGGATTGGCGGGCAGTCATGATAACACTAGGATGAATTTATGATGAACGCCTGGAATATACCATAACCATAATGACGAATATATTTATTAAGATGAATGGCATAAATTTCACCTAAACGGCAAGAAAAATACTATGTCGTTAAATTCCCTCCATGTATACACGTATACGCGTATACAGTTATAATTCAAGGCTGTACTGTATCTTAGACCCATCCCATGAAAAAAATCCTCGTTACCGGCGGTGCGGGCTTTATCGGCTCGGCAGTTGTCCGCCACATCATCCAAAATACCCAAGATTCCGTCATCAATCTCGACAAGTTAACTTACGCAGGCAATCTCGAGTCGCTGACTGATGTAGCCGACAGTCCTCGTTACGCTTTTGAGCAAGTGGACATCTGCGATCATGCCGAACTTGACCGCGTGTTTGCACAACACCAACCTGATGCCGTCATGCACTTGGCGGCGGAAAGTCATGTCGACCGCTCTATCGATTCTGCCGGCGAATTCATCCAAACCAACATCGTCGGCACGTTCAACCTGCTGGAAGCTGCGCGCGCCTATTGGCAACAGATGTCGTCTGAAAAACGCGAAGCTTTCCGTTTTCACCATATTTCCACCGACGAAGTCTATGGTGATTTGCACGGCACGGACGATTTGTTTACCGAAACCACGCCCTACGCCCCGTCCAGCCCCTATTCCGCTTCCAAGGCGTCCAGCGATCATCTCGTGCGTGCATGGCTGCGCACTTACAGCCTGCCGACCATCGTAACCAACTGTTCGAACAACTACGGTCCGTATCACTTCCCTGAAAAACTCATTCCATTGATGATTCTGAACGCACTCGACGGCAAACCATTGCCCGTGTACGGCGACGGGATGCAAATCCGCGATTGGTTGTTTGTCGAAGACCACGCCCGCGCGCTGTATCAGGTTGTTACCGAAGGCGTCGTCGGCGAAACCTACAATATCGGCGGGCACAATGAAAAAGCCAATATCGAGGTGGTCAAAACCATCTGCGCCCTATTGGAAGAACTCGTTCCTGAAAAACCTGCCGGCGTGGCGCGCTACGAAGACTTGATTACCTTCGTGCAAGACCGCCCCGGCCATGACGTTCGCTACGCCATCGATGCCGCCAAAATCGGCAGGGAACTGGGCTGGAAACCGCAGGAAACGTTCGAATCCGGCATCCGCAAAACAGTGCAATGGTATTTGAACAATAAAACTTGGTGGCAAAATGTATTGAACGGCAGCTACCGTTTGGAACGCTTAGGAACAGAAAAATAAGTTTTCAGACGACCTTCTAAGTCAGGGAGGTCGTCTGAAAATCAAAATACATCACTTCAGGAGAAACTTATGAAAGGCATCATCCTTGCCGGCGGCAGCGGCACACGCCTCTACCCCATCACGCGCGGCGTATCCAAACAGCTTCTGCCCGTGTACGACAAACCCATGATCTACTACCCCCTGTCCGTATTGATGCTGGCAGGAATACGCGAAATCTTGGTTATTACCACCCCCGAAGACAACCCGTCTTTCAGACGACTGCTCGGTGACGGCAGCGATTTCGGCATCTCCATCAGCTACGCCGAGCAGCCCAGCCCCGACGGCTTGGCGCAAGCATTCATCATCGGCGAAGAATTTATCGGCAACGACAACGTCTGCTTGGTCTTGGGCGACAATATTTTCTACGGTCAGTCGTTTACCCAAACTCTGAAACAGGCTGCTTCTAAAAAACACGGTGCCACCGTGTTCGGCTACCAAGTCAAAGACCCCGAACGTTTCGGCGTCGTTGAATTTGACGAAAACTTCAACGCCTTATCCATCGAAGAAAAACCGAAACAGCCCAAATCCGACTGGGCGGTAACAGGCTTATATTTCTACGACAACCGCGTCGTCGAGTTTGCGAAACAAGTCAAACCGTCCGCACGCGGCGAACTCGAAATCAGCACGCTCAACCAAATGTATCTTGACGACGGCTCATTGTCCGTCCAGCTTTTGGGACGCGGCTTTGCATGGTTGGACACCGGTACGCACGAAAGCCTGCACGAAGCCGCTTCATTCGTCCAAACCGTGCAAAACATCCAAGACTTGCAAGTCGCCTGTCTCGAAGAAATCGCCTGGCGCAACGGCTGGCTTTCAGACGAGCGTCTGGAAGAACTCGCCCGCCCGATGGCAAAAAACCAATACGGTCAATATCTGTTACGCCTGCTGGCAGGCATAAACCGGTAAGGTCAAACAGATTGTATAGTGGATTAAATTTAAATCAGGACAAGGCGACGAAGCCGCAGACAGTACAGATAGTACGGCAAGGCGAGGTAACGCCGTACTGGTTTAAAGTTAATCCACTATATTCATCGAATCACGCGTAGTTTTTCTTAATTCGTTCAAGTGGAATTGAAAATATGAAAATCATTGATACCACCATTCCCGAAGTCAAACTTTTAGAACCGCAAGTCTTCGGCGACGCGCGCGGCTTCTTTATGGAAACCTTCCGCGACGAATGGTTTAAGGCCAACGTCTGCGACCGCACCTTCGTACAGGAAAACCATTCCAAATCAGGCAAAGGCGTATTGCGCGGCCTGCATTACCAAACCGAAAACACGCAAGGCAAACTCGTCCGCGTTGTTGTCGGCGAAGTGTTTGACGTTGCCGTCGATATGCGCAAAGGTTCGCCGACTTTCGGCAAATGGGCGGGCGAAATCCTGTCGGCGGAAAACAAACGCCAACTGTGGGTGCCAGAAGGTTTTGCACACGGCTTTTACGTTTTGAGCGATGAAGCCGAATTCGTTTACAAATGCACGGACTATTACAACCCGAAAGCCGAACATTCGCTGATTTGGAACGACCCGACCGTCGGCATCGAATGGCCGCTGCAAAGCGAACCCAACCTGTCGCCCAAAGACTTGGCAGGTAAAATCTTGGCAGAAGCCGCAACCTTTTAAGGTCGTCTGAAAACGATTGCAGGCGGTTATCTTATTTGCCCTTATGCAGCAGAATCAGGATAATGCGCCTGCATCGATTATTCTCAAACCCAAACGGCAAACACCATGAATTTTTACGATTTACTGATTTTTCCGTTCGCAGAGTTCGATTTCATGCGTTATGCGCTGGCATCGATATTCTGTCTGGCACTCAGTGCCGCACCTGTCGGCGTCTTCCTCGTGATGCGCCGCATGAGCCTGGTTGGAGACGCATTAAGTCATGCCGTTTTGCCCGGAGCCGCGATAGGTTATATTTTCGCCGGTTTGAGCCTGCCGGCAATGAGTATCGGCGGCTTTGTTGCCGGCATGCTGATGGCTCTTTTGGCAGGATTGGTCAGCCGTTTTACCTCCTTGAAAGAAGACGCCAACTTTGCCGCATTTTATTTGAGCAGTCTGGCAATCGGCGTCATCTTGGTCAGCAAACAAAAAGACGGCAACGTAGATTTGCTGCATTTGCTGTTCGGTTCCGTCTTGGCAGTGGACATCCCCGCCTTGCAACTGATTGCCATCGCCGCCAGCGTAACGATTGCCGTCTTGGCAATCATCTACCGCCCCTTAGTCTTGGAGAGCATCGATCCCCTGTTTCTAAAAGCCGTTGGCGGGAAAGGCGGCTTTTGGCATGTCGCGTTTCTCGTGTTGGTAGTCATGAATCTGGTTGCCGGCTTTCAGGCACTCGGCACGCTGATGTCGGTCGGTTTGATGATGCTGCCCGCCATTACCGCGCGCTTGTGGGCGAAAAATATGGGCATGTTGATTTTATTGTCAGTCTTGCTGGCACTCTTCTGCGGCTTTGCGGGCTTACTGTTTTCATATCACGTCGAAATACCGTCCGGCCCTGCCATTATTTTGTGTTGCGGCGTCTTATACACCCTGTCCGTCATCTTTGGCAGTGAAGGCGGCATATTGACCAAATGGATACGCGGCAAAAAACACCGCACCGCTTGACGGCAAACCATACTCCCAAAACCAATCAAACCGTCAATTCATTGCTCCTGATTCGGTTTCATTACCCAACTGAAACAAAAGGTCGTCTGAAAACCATCCTCTTGGTTTTCAGACGACCTTTTGTCATGAATGACACTCCACCGCCCTTATTCTCCGATTCCGGTAGAAAATTCGATTATTCCCGTCCCAGCCTTGAATTTCATGTAAAAAATAGTAATAATAAGCCCTTTTCCAGCAAACCATGCTGCCCGACCAACTCCCCTCAAGAAAGCACGAAACATGGCGTTAATCGTACATAAATACGGCGGCACATCAGTAGGCTCGCCCGAACGCATTAAAAACGTAGCCAAACGTGTCGCCAAAGCCCGCGCCGAAGGACACGACATCGTTGTCGTCGTATCCGCCATGAGCGGCGAAACCAACCGCTTGGTTGCGCTGGCGCACGAAATGCAGGAGCATCCCGATCCGCGCGAGCTGGACGTAGTTTTAGCTACCGGCGAACAAGTGACCATCGGCCTTTTGGCAATGGCATTGAAAGACATCGGCGTGGATGCCAAAAGCTACACCGGCTGGCAGGTCGCCCTCAAAACCGATACCGCCCACACCAAAGCCCGCATCGAAAGCATCGATGACGAAAAAATGCGCGCCGACCTCGCCGATGGCAAAGTCGTCATCGTCGCCGGTTTCCAAGGCATCAGCAGCGAAGGCGATATTTCCACCCTCGGACGCGGAGGTTCCGACACCTCCGCCGTTGCACTCGCCGCAGCCCTCAAAGCGGACGAATGCCAAATCTATACCGACGTAGACGGCGTTTACACCACCGACCCCCGCGTCGTACCCGAAGCGCGCCGCATGGATACGGTTACATTTGAAGAAATGATCGAACTGGCAAGCCTCGGCTCGAAAGTCTTACAAATCCGTTCAGTAGAATTCGCCGGAAAATACAAAGTGCGCCTGCGCGTACTGAGCAGCCTGCAAGACGGCGGCAACGGCACCTTAATTACCTTTGAAGAGGACGACAACATGGAAAGAGCTGCCGTAACCGGTATCGCATTCGATAAAAACCAAGCCCGCATCAACGTGCGCGGCGTACCCGACAAACCCGGCGTCGCCTATCAGATTTTAGGCGCGGTTGCCGATGCCAACATCGAAGTCGACATGATCATCCAAAATGTCGGCAGCGAAGGCACCACTGATTTCTCCTTCACCGTACCGCGCGGCGATTACAGACAAACCATCGAAATCCTGACCAAGCTGCAAGACAGCATCGGCGCAGCCGCCATTGACGGCGACGACACCGTGTGCAAAGTCTCCGCAGTCGGCTTAGGCATGCGTTCGCACGTCGGCATTGCCGCCAAAATCTTCCGCACCCTCGCCGAAGAAGGCATCAACATCCAAATGATTTCCACCTCAGAAATCAAAGTTTCCGTCTTGATTGACGAGAAATACATGGAACTCGCCACCCGCGTCCTGCATAAAGCGTTTAATTTGGGTTAATTGGGTTTTAGCGGCAGCCGACAATTGGGGGAAATACCTCTGCTTAAATTGTCTGTCACTGCTTCCTCCTAACAATCAGCCCACAACAAAATCTAAGGTCGTCTGAAAACCTGTACACAGATTTCAGACGACCTTATTTTGATATTCAACATATCCCGAAACAATAACCCTGCCATTCCATACAAATAGTTTTAAGCATATCAATCGAGTCCGTGCTAGAATCAAGCGTCTATCATTTCGATAGCATCGATTATCTGCCTATTTCTTCAAAGGACTCTTATGAACACCTTAACAAAATTCGGCTTGGCATTATTCACCGCTGCGGCATTGGCAGCCTGTGGCGACTCCGGCAAATCGGCTGACAGCAAACCCACTACCGTACAAACAGCCGAGGGCGAAGTTACCCTCTCCGGTAAATACGCTGAAATCATCAATAAATTCCCCGTTCCCGATCCTAAATTGGCAGAGCCGATCACCATTTCCGACAAAAAATCCCCAACCGGTTTGGAAGACCTGAAGAAATTCATGGAATATATCTCAGGAGCGGAAGCACAAAAAATCGCGAAAATGTCTTCCAAGCTGCAACAAACTGCATTAAAAGGTGATGAAGCAGCCGCGCTTGCAGCTGTCAAAGAGTTGACACCCGCTCTTGATAAATACCTTCAAGATGCCGAGAAACTCAATATTCAAGATGCTGAAGTTAAAGCCGTTCTTGACCGTATGCTGCAAACAAGCAAAACAGCCAACGAAATGATCATCCTGTCCAGCGAAAATGCTTCTGCACTAAAGATTGACATGAAAGACAAAGAGGCTGTCCAATTCATGAAGGCATACCAAGACAAAACCCACAATATGGAAACGGTTTTACGCCAAGCCAATCAGGAAGTACAAAAAGCTGCTCAAGCCTTGGGTAAAAAATATGCTCAATAATCTGAGTTAAATTCCACCAGAGGTCGTCTGAAAACGCTACCTAAGCCGTTTCAGACGACCTTTTTGCAAGCTGCTTGATAACATATTAAAACCATATCCCAAGCCTGCCGAAATATGCCATAATAGCCACGCAGCGCGCTTTTGTGCCGCATTCGAAAAGAAAAACCTAACCTACAAGAGAATATCCCATGACTAGCAAAGCCACCATTATCTACACCCATACCGACGAAGCTCCCGCGCTGGCGACCCAATCCCTGCTGCCGATTGTGCAGGCATTTACCCGCCATGCCGGTATCGAAGTCAAAACCAGCGATATTTCCCTGTCCGGCCGCATTTTGGCGGCGTTTCCCGAGCATTTGACCGAAGCGCAGCGCGTACCCGACGCGCTTGCCGAATTGGGCGAACTGGTGAAACAGCCAGACGCCAACGTAATCAAACTGCCGAACATCAGCGCGTCCGTACCGCAACTGACCGCCGCGATTAAAGAATTGCAGGCAAAAGGCTTTGCCGTCCCCGATTATCCTGCCGACCCGCAGACCGATGAAGAAAAAGCCGTGCGCGAACGTTACGACCGCATCAAAGGCAGCGCGGTCAATCCCGTTTTGCGCGAAGGCAACTCCGACCGCCGCGCGCCTAAGGCAGTGAAAAACTTTGCGAAAAAAAATCCGCACAGCATGGGCGCATGGACGAAAGACTCCAAAACCCACGTTGCCACCATGCAAAGCGGCGACTTTTTCCATAACGAACAATCCGTTACCGTACCCGATGCGACTTCCGTATCCATCGTGTTCACCGATAAACAAGGCAACAAGAAAGAGCTGCGCGAGCCCGTCGCCCTGAAAGCCGGCGAAATCATCGACGCAACCGTGATGAGCAAAAAAGCCCTGCTTGCCTTCCTTGCCGAACAAGTAAAAGATGCGAAAGCAAAAGGCGTTTTGTTCTCGCTGCACATGAAAGCCACCATGATGAAAGTGTCCGATCCCATTATCTTCGGACACGCCGTCAAAGTATTCTTTGCGCCTGTCTTTGAAAAATTCGGCGACAAACTGGCTGCCGCCGGCGTCAACGTCAACAACGGCTTCGGCAACCTGCTTGCCAACCTCGACAAACTGGATGCGGACACCCGCGCTGCCGTCGAAGCCGAAATCGCCGCCGTTTACGCCGCCAACCCCGATTTGGCGATGGTCGATTCCGACAAAGGCATCACCAACCTGCACGTTCCCAGCGATGTCATCGTCGATGCTTCCATGCCCGCGATGATCCGCAATTCCGGCCGTATGTGGGACAAAGACGGCAAAGCGCAAGACACCAAAGCCGTGATTCCCGACAGCAGCTACGCCGGCGTTTACCAAGCGACCATCGACTTCTGCCGCGAATACGGCGCGTTCGATCCGACAATCATGGGTACCGTGCCCAACGTCGGTCTGATGGCGCAGGCGGCCGAAGAATACGGTTCGCACAATAAAACCTTCGAAATCGAAGCCGACGGTCAAGTTCAAGTCATTGATGCGGCGGGTAAAGTCCTGATACAGCACGACGTTGAAGCAGGCGACATCTGGCGTATGTGCCAAACCAAAGACGCGCCCGTCAAAGACTGGGTACAACTCGCCGTCAACCGCGCCCGCCTGAGCAACACGCCCGCCGTGTTCTGGCTCGACGAAAACCGTCCGCACGATAAAAGCCTGCTCGCCAAAGTCAAAGCCTACCTTGCCGAACTGGATACCAACGGCCTCGACATCCGCGTCCTCGCCCCCGAAGAAGCCGCCAAGTTCAGCTTGGGTCGTCTGAAAAACGGCGAAGACACCATTTCCGTAACCGGCAACGTCTTGCGCGATTATCTGACCGACCTGTTCCCGATTTTGGAACTCGGCACCAGCGCGAAAATGTTGTCCATCGTTCCGTTGATGAACGGCGGCGGTATGTTTGAAACTGGCGCGGGCGGCTCCGCACCGAAACACGTCCAACAGTTCCTCGAAGAAAACCACTTGCGCTGGGACTCGCTGGGCGAATTCCTCGCGCTCGCCGTATCGTTTGAACATCTGGCGCAAAAAACCGGCAACACCAAAGCCCAAGTCCTCGCCGACACGCTGGATGCCGCCACCGAAAAACTGCTGTTGAACGACAAATCGCCCAAACGCAAAGCAGGCGAACTCGACAACCGCGGCAGCCATTTCTACCTCACGCTCTACTGGGCGCAAGAACTGGCAGCGCAGGATAAAGACGCAGAACTGAAAGCGGCATTTGCGCCGTTGGCAGAAACCCTGACCGCCGATGAAGCGAAAATCGTTGCCGAGCTTTCCGCCGCACAAGGCAAAGCAGCCGACATCGGTGGCTACTACGCCCCAGACGCAGCCAAAGCCGCCCAAGCCATGCGCCCGAGCGCAACGTTCAATCAGGCATTGGCAAAGCTGTAAAAGCATTAAGATAAAGCTGTAAACATGAAAGGTCGTCTGAAAACCTGTATTCAAAGGTTTTCAGACGACCTTTTTAATCTTTCCAAAGCACCAACTTGCCTTTAGCAAATGAGCAAGAATTTGAACAAGATGACGAAGTTACGAACCGTAGAGATGAGGCTCATACTTTACCCTCTCAGAAATTCTTTTTTATAGTCAATTAAAATCAAAATAGGACAGTAACGCATCGTCAAATCGGGCGTAATCAGACAATACGGTTCGCAGATACCGCTTAATATTCGCCCACACCTTCTCAATCGGGTTGAGCTCAGGTGAATAAGGTGCAAGAGGCAATACCTTATGTCCCCATTTTTCCGCCATTTCCCGTAAGACACCCATACGGTGAAATCGCGCATTATCTAAAATAATCACCGATTTTTGAGTCAATGCGGGCAGTAGGCATTGCTGAAACCACGCTTCAAAAAAGACTCCGGTCATCGTATTTTGATAAACCATCGGAGCAATCAGCCGGTTGCCGACTTGTGCGGACACCAGAGATAAGCGTCGGTATCTTTTCCCACTTATCTGCGCTTTCACTATTTGCCCTTTCAGGCTGCGGGCATAGGGGCGGAACAGGTAGCGGTCAAATCCTGTTTCATCCAAATAAACACGTTGGTAGTCGGAAAATTCGGCCGGCTGTGTCAAATAATGCGTTACTTTGGCCGGGTCTTGTTCTTTGTAAGTGGTGGTCTTTTTTTGCGCGTCATCCCCATCTGTTTGAGTGCATAGCAAACGGCGGCTGCCGTACAATCAAAATGTTTGGCGATTTCATGCAGATAGGCATCCGGGTGTTGCCCAACATATTGAGCCGGTTTTTGCCTATCCAATTTGACGGCATTTAGACCGGTAACTTGATGTTTTAGGCTGCCTGTTTGTTTTTTAAGGCGAATCCACAGGTAAAGCGTGTTTCTTGACAAGTTAAACGTCGCTGCGGTTTGGCTGATGTTTTTGCATTGTTCGTAATAGTTTAAAGCTTTGTTTCTTAAGTCCGCAGAGTATGCCATGGTTAGACCTTAAAAGTTGAGTATTGTACTATTTTATTTTTAATTGACTATAAATTTAGACGGCAACTCTGATTCGAATTTCATTCATCTCTCCAGCTCATGCAATATTGCGGCACATTTTAAACAATACAAAAAACTAAAGACCGTCCGAAAAATCGGGCGGTCTTAGATATTGGTAGGAATTTCAGCATTATTCCTTAGCGTGCTTTCGGTGTAGTCGGTGCAACTGGTTTTCCAGTGAACGAAGCACGTTTTGCGGCTTGAAAGATAGCCAATCGTCTACGATGTTGCATCATTATTTCCTTTCTTTTTCTATTATTTGGATTATTCCCGGTTCTATAAACCGGATGCCCTATCTATACCATTTATTTTTTCAAATAAAATATAGTACAGTTATTGTGAGATGCTATGGAGGACATCATAAATACTTTATCCGTTGATGAACAGAGGATTTTTGTAAATTTATGATTTTATTCTTTAATCGGAAAATAAAAACGGACTGACCTGATTTGCCACAGCCAGTCCGCCTTTATATTATTCCGTCAATAAATTCAATGCTTCCCGATATTTATCAACTGTTTTCTGAATAACATCGCTAGGGACGTCCGGTGCCGGAGCTTTTTTGTTCCAACCGCTTTGCTCCAACCAATCCCGAACAAATTGCTTGTCAAAAGACGGCGGATTGGTGCCGACTTGATATTGGTCAGCCGGCCAAAAGCGGCTGGAATCGGGCGTCAGCACTTCATCCATCAGGGTTAATGTACCGTTTTCATCCAGCCCGAATTCGAATTTGGTATCGCATATGATGATACCGCGTAATTTTGCATATTCTGCGGCTTCCGTGTAAAGCTGAATCGCTTTAGCGCGTACCTCAGCCGCCAGCTCTTTACCGATAATGCGTTCGCATTCTTCAAAACTGATATTTTCATCATGATCGCCGACGGCAGCCTTGGTGGACGGAGTAAAAATCACTTCTGGAAGCTGCTGCGCTTCTTTCATCCCTTCAGGAAGTTTGATGCCGCAGACAGAACCGTTTTTTTGGTAATCTTTCCACCCGCTGCCCGCCAAATAACCGCGCACAATCGCCTCTACTTTGACAGGAGTCAGTTTCTTGGCGACAACCGCACGTTTCTCAATGGCTTTGGCTTCATGTTCAGGCAACACGTCATAAACCGTGTCACCGGTAAAATGATTGGGCATGATATGCGCCAGTTTTTTAAACCAGAAATTGGAAATCTGCGTCAGGATTTCTCCTTTACCCGGAATCGGATTGTCTAAAATCACGTCAAATGCAGACAGTCGGTCTGACGCAACCATCAACATGCGTTTGCTGTCGATTTCGTATAAATCTCGCACTTTTCCGGAGTAAATCTTTTTCAAGCTGATTTCGGACATTTCGGGTTTCTCCCTTCGCTGACTCGGTTTAAACAGGATTCCGTTATTTTATCCGAATTTGGATTTTTGGGTCAGATTGTTTACAAAATAGGTCGTCTGAAAACGTTTTGCACGGATGCAGACGCTTTCAAACGACCTTATCAATCCTAAGTATAGCTAATCAGAGATTAGATGCTAGGAACTTGGGTTTGTTGTTGGATACTGTTTACAGCTGACAGAGAGTAGTAATCGCCATGACCGGTTACTTCGTAAGTGCTGCCATCGGCAAACTTGAAGTTTTCGATTTTGTGGTTGTTACCGGAGAACCAGTCGTCAATGGTAACAGTGTCACCGCCGCCGACAGATACGGTCAGGCTGTTGCCTGTTTTGCTCAACAACACGTCGGAAGCAGAAATACCTTTGCCGAATTGCAGGGTATCGTTACCGCTTTCGTCTTGGATGGTGTCGCGACCGTAACCTTTATCGAAGAAGTAGGTATCGTCGCCGGTACCGCCGATCAGGACATCGTTGCCGATGCCGCCGTCGAGGTAGTCGTTACCGTCTTTACCAACCAGGCAGTCATCGCCTGCCAAGCCGTACAGGTGGTTGTTGCCGGAGTTGCCGTTGATGTCGTTGTTCAGAGCGTTACCGGTACCGTTGATGTTGCCGGAACCTTGCAAGAACAGGTGTTCAACGTTGTCAGTCAGGGTGTAGTCGATTACGCTGCGAACGGTATCGATACCGCCGTTAGCATTACCGTATTCGATAACTTGGTCGCCTTTGTGGTCAACAAAGTAAACGTCATTACCGTCACCACCGCGCATGATGTCAGCGTCAGAACCGCCGTTCAGGTAGTCATTACCGTCACCGCCTTGCAGGTAGTCTTTACCGCCTTGACCGTACAGGGAGTCACCGTTGTTGTCACCTTGCAGAGTGTCGTTACCGTCACCACCGTAAATCACGTCAGCACCGTCGCCACCGTAGATAACGTCATCACCGCCTGTACCGTAAATGGTATCTTTCTTATCAGTACCTACGGTTTTGGTCAGACCGTCTTTATCTTTGGTTGAACCATCGACATGGATGATGTTACCCGGATTTTTGTCGTCATGGCCGTAAGTATTTTGTTGGTTTTGGTCATCAACGCAATCTTTGCAGTCTTTGTCGTTAGGTTTAGGCTGCGGTTTTGGTTGTGGTTTAGGTTGCGGTTGAGGTTGAGGTTGAGGTTTAGGCTGCGGCTGAGGTTGTGGCTGCGGCTTAGGTTGGGGTTGTGGGTGGGGTTGAGGCTGTGGTTTTGGCTCAACCGGTGGGCAGTAAGGATCAACATGCTTCGGAGGAACCGGTTTTGGAGCCGGTTTAGGGTAATAAGGTTTACCCGGGTTACAGTTGAAATCGATGATGATGCATTTGTACGCAGGTTTCGGCGGAGGGCAGTAGGCGCCATGACCGAATTTGCCGTGAGGCATTTTGAAGCCGTGTGAAGAACCGTAGTTATGGAAACCGCCTTTGTAACCGAAACCGCCATGGCTCGGTGGGCAGTAAGGATTGTACGGTTTGACCGGAGGGCAATATGCGTTGAAGTGGCCTTTGGATGAGTAGCCGCCATAATGATAAGTCATAATAAATCACTCCCAGAATATAATTAAGAAGCATAGGCCTTTTGACAAAAATACAGACCAGCCAAACTGCCTACATTGTTATTTTAGTGATATTTCGCAGAAAACTTACATTCTCATCACCAACGGTATAAATTTAGGATAAGTGGAAACTAATTTTTCCATGAGAATGAACAATATTACATTGGAAACTACCTTTATTATTTCCTCAAAAATGCAATATTATGATTATTTTAATCAAATGAAAAAACAATACGCAATTGAAATATTATTCATATATTTCAATGGTTTTTTAAAAATTGCTAGTTTTTACTCAATTCTGCTTGGTTTTAATTAAATTGGAAATCTTCCTTCCTTCCTTACCTATCAATACTTTATCGTTTTACCAGCCATTTTGACATCTGAATATAATTTAAATATTTTTACACTAAAATTTTATCTTTACAAATCAAACAGATAAATCAGAAAATTATACCAATCTTGATTAATAAACAATAATTCGTTGCAAAATGACAAAAGGGTCGTTTGAAACTGCATATTTTCAGACGACCCTTTTGGGTACCACTCAAATCCATTGGCTGCTAAACTGTATCAAAATTGCACCCGTTGCGCATTGGAAATTTCACGTTCATTCTCAATACTGAAATTTGCCCTTACATACTGCCCGAAAAGTTTCGCGGTCATACTTTGCGGGAAACGCCTCAACGTAGCGTTATAGGTGCGGACAGCCTGAATATAGTTATTCCTTGCTTGATTAATCCGGTTTTCCGCCTCTTCAAGACGCGTAGTCAGACGCTGATAATCCAAGCTTTCCGCCAAAAGCGGATAATGGTCTGAAATCAGTGTCATTTGCGTCAAAATTCCGCTCAATTCTCCCTGAACCTCCTGAAAACGCTTCAATTTCGCCGGGTTGGCAGCCTCCTCCAAATTCAGATTCATACGGACCGCCCGACTTTGAACGTCAGACAACTTGAACAAAATATCCTCTTCAGGGCCGGCATACGTCTTAACGACATTCGATAAATCGGACACCAATGCCGAACGCTGACCGTATTGCTTCATCACTTCCACCCAAGCATGTTTGATATCCTGTGCTTGAGCATGCATCACATAATAGCTGCGCCCGACAATACCTATTACCAATGCGACCAATACTATCGGACACCATTTTTTCCACATCAACCACATACTCCGTGAATATACTCAACATTGCTTACCGTATTTAGTTTTCAGACGACCCCAATCTTCATAAGAGGTCGTCTGAAAACCACCAAACAGTATATCGCTAAGCTACCCTTACCCAGATAAAAATCAAACAAACAAAATTATTTTCAGATAATCGGTATCGCTGCGAAGTTTGCACTATAATATATCGGGCATTGACAGATTCCCTACCGCATCGGATTTTTATTATTCCTCTTGCAAAAATCAGCATGATTTCAGGGTTAAATCCGCTTTCCATCTTTTTCGAAAACAGGCGGGGTCGTCTGAAAATAGAAAATGGGAAGCATCTTCTGCCTTCATTTCTACGCAAGGATGATGCAGTAAAGGCGTCCCAGCCTGAATTTGCAAAAGGGTTATTTCACAAAATGGTCTTATTGGCGGGTCAAACATCTGCCCAACCGTCTTCCAATCTGTTTTGTCTTGAATGTACTGTTTCAGCGTTCCCGAATAATGAATTCGGACGCTTGCCCAAATCGTTCCAATTGCCGTCCTTTTAATCCGGCAATACTTTTTTAAAACTTTCAAACGAGGAGACACCCTATGCGAACCCTGTTAACCGGTTCAAAAGGACAATTGGCGCGTTGCTTTCGCGACCGCCTGCCTGAAAATTGGGAATTGATTGCCACAGATTCGACATCCTTGGATATTACAGATACCGAAGCCGTTCGCAATATGGTTCAAAACTTCCAACCCGACGCCATAGTCAATGCAGCGGCCTTTACCGCAGTCGATAAAGCAGAGGCCCATGTCGGCACCGCATTTGCCGTCAATGCCACCGCCGTCCACAACCTCGCCTCTGCCGCCCGCGCCTGCCAAGCCCGCTTTATCCATATCTCTACAGACTATGTGTTCGACGGCACAAACAAGACCCCATACAAAGAGCAAGACTATACCAACCCGCAAAGCGTGTATGGGCGCACTAAAGTCTCAGGCGAACTACTCGCCTTGGCAGCCAATCCGGACAGCGTCATCATCCGTACCTCATGGTTATTCAGCGAATACGGCAACAACTTTGTCAAAACCATGCTCCGACTGGCAGGAGAAAGAGACAATCTCTCCATCGTCCATGACCAAACAGGCTGCCCCACCTACGCCGGCGACCTCGCCCAAGCCATCATTACATTGCTGCAACGACCCGTCGCTCCACGGGGTATTTACCATTATGGCGGCAACAAATCGGTAACATGGTATGAATTTGCCCAAGCCATTTTTCAAACGGCTCAACAACACGACCCACAGTTCAAAATTCCGCAACTGAACGCGATTACGACCGACCAATACCCCTTACCCGCCCTGCGTCCTGCTTACAGCATTATGGACTGCCAAAAAATTGAAAACGAATGCGGCATCAAGGCATCCGATTGGCAAAAAGCGTTAAATGAAATCATCGGCAAACTGGATAACTAATCAACACCCTCTGCCGTATAAAACAAAAGACCGCAACAAACGAAGCAGTCTTTTGTTTTACTCAGGATATACTGGCAGTAGAACAGAAATGCCGTATCACCATTATCAACCCTTTCTCGTAAGGTCGTCTGAAATTTCAGACAACCTTAGTGGATTAAATTTAAATCAGGACAAGGCGACGAAGCCGCAGACAGTACAGATAGTACGGAACCGATTCACTTGGTGCTTCAGCACCTTAGAGAATCGTTCTCTTTGAGCTAAGGCGAGGCAACGCCGTACTGGTTTAAAGTTAATCCACTATATTTATTCGATAACGCCCAATTCCTGCAATCCCCGCAACACCCCATCCTCGTCCACGCTTGGACATACAAATTTTGCCACAGCCTTTGCCTCAGCTTCCCCATTGCCCATTGCCACCCCGAATCCGACAGTAGACAACATTTCCAAGTCGTTGAAGCTATCGCCAAATGCCATAACATCCTTCATTTCAATCCCCAGCTTACCTACCGCATGAGCAATTCCTCTTGCCTTAGAACCTTCAGCACGGAGCATATCCAAAGCAGATTCATGCCAACGAACCAATTTAAACCCGTTTTGTTGAATTTCATCTTCAATGGCACGTTCTTGATTTGAATCTGCAAAGATCAGCATTTGATACACTTTTGCGCGCTGAAAATATTCTTTATCCACCAAATAATTGGGGAAAATATGCGCTAACGTATCTTTGATAAGTGATGAAGAACGGGAAACTGCGATTTCATTGTTATTCACGAAGGCGTAATCAATCTTTTTATTGTCCAACAACGCGCATATTTCCATCATATTCGCAGAGTCCATCGGATATTCCTGCAACACTTCCCCGTGAAACGACGTATATTGCCCATTAATGGTCACCAACATATCGATTCCGCTTTCACGGATAAGCTCCCGCACTTTTTTCGGAATAGCCGCAGGAGGACGACCTGTTGCAATCGCAGTCAATATCCCCTTCTCTTTCAATGCCATCATAGCTTGATGAACTGAAGGTCTTAGCGTATCGGTATATTTTTGATAGAGGGTATCATCAATATCGAAGAAGATAATTTTCGGATTTTTCATAAGCAGGCAAACAAAAGTTTCATCATTTCAAAGTTCGACTATTGTACCGCCAACCTAATCAAAAAAATATCTGGTTGATATATCTAAACATTTATGACCACAAACAACCAGAGTTTTATCTTTTTCGGAGATACAAAAAAGACAAGCCCCTGAAAAATCAGGGGCTTGTCAAAATCTGGCACGCCCACGGGGAATCGAACCCCGGTTACCGCCGTGAAAGGGCGATGTCCTGACCGCTAGACGATGGGCGCAGAAATTTTCTATTGGCGCACCCGGAGCGATTCGAACGCCCGACCCTCTGGTTCGTAGCCAGATACTCTATCCAACTGAGCTACGGGTGCACTGAAAGAAAGATTCGAATTATATTTTCCCATACAGGGCTTGTCAAGGGTTTTCTTGGATAAACGACAGGCAAAGTGTAGAATACTGCCCTGTTGTGTGAATTTTCAGGAATTTAGAATGTTTCATCTTTCTCGCTGGTTGAGATTATCGGAAGCTTTTACTCGATTGAAGCGACCTGTTGTGGTCGTTGATTTAGAATCTACCGGCGGCAATCTGTATCAAGACAGGGTGACGGAAATTGCTTTTCTGCGCTTTGAAAACGGCCGGGTAGAACATTACGAACAATTGATCAACCCGGGGAAGCCGATTCCTGAATTTGTCATCCAACTGACCGGCATTACCAACGAAATGGTGGCGCAGGCTCCCGCTTTCGACCAAATTGCCTCCGATATACTGCCTTTGCTTCGCGGGGCATTGATCGTCGCACACAACAGCCGTTTCGACTACACCTTCCTGCGTCATGAATTTTGTCGGGCAGGCATTGATTTTGCCGCTCCGGCGTTGTGCACTGTCCAACTGTCCCGCCGCCTATACCCTCAATTTTATAAACACAATCTTGACAGCATTATCAGCAGGATGGGTATCCAAACGGACGAGCGGCATCGTGCATTGGCAGATGTTTTGGCGCTTGCCGATTATTTGGAACACAGTCTGAAAGAGAAAACCTCGGAAGAATGGGACAATCACTGCCGCGCTCTGATGAATCCGAAAATGCTGCCGACGCAGCTATCCGATTCTTTAGCTGCAAAACTCTATTCATTACCTGATACCGAGGGCGTGCTGGTGTGGTTTGACCATTCAGAAAAAGTGTATTCCTTAGAGGCGTATGAAAAAACGTATAGCGAAATCGCCGCCCTACTCCACAGCAAAGAAGGCTTGCACTATATTCAAAATGCCGCAGATGTGAAATTCATCCCCGCAGTAGGGAGCCTGCATGCCTTGTGGTTGAAAGCGCAGGTTATGCAGGAATATCAAGAGGAGTTATCTGCACCATTTCCCCTCAAGCAACTGAATCCCAAAACATTTATGACCGTTAAGTTCATCCCCGACGAACATGGCGTACTGAAGGCACGAATTGTGCCGCTAGACAACGGCAGCAGCACCACCCGCCCTTACGGTTTGTTTATCCACAAAAAAGCGGCAAAACGCGCATTGAACATCTGGGCGCAAGAACATAATTTCTGTCCCGATGCCTTAAACATTTTGCCGGTCAGTCATGCAAAAGGAACGTCATGTCCCGTACATGCCGTCGGAAAATGCGATGGAACATGCCATAAAGGTGACGGAATCGAAGAACAAAATACCCGAATTCATGCCATGGCATCCAAGCTGCCTGTTGCCGACTGGGGGAAAGTGCATGAAGTGGAAATCACGGAAACAGACGAATTATCAGGCCACAGCGTCATCATGCGCTGCGCCGGAGGCGCTTTAGAGCTGCCGAACGGACACTGGTATTTCGACAACCTGCTGCCGTCTATATTAAAAATTAAATTCAAACGAGACAGACAAAACATCCGCGTTATCGCTTGAGTAATTGACGTAAGTGGACAAACAAAGAGGTCGTCTGAAAACCAAGTTAGCGTTTTCAGACGACCTTTTATCATGACTGAGAATTATCCAAATCTACGGTTTATCACAGCTGTTTCAAATACAAAACCTCAATCCGTCATAAGATTTATTGAGCTATTCTTTTGGATACTCGAGAAGGAATAGAGACGTTCTCCCCCTTGTTATTTATTTGAGAGAGGTATTTTTTATAAAAGATTTTCGCATTTCGTTTATCTTTTGAATCCCAATACGCATCTGCAAGATTTAAGTATGCAACAGTTCTGTCTGGGAATGCCTTAATAATTTTATGTAAGAGATATATTGCAGGTTTGTAATTGTTATGATTACTAAGATAAAATGCAATATTATTATAAGTTGTAATATTTTTCTGATTCATCGGATATCTGCCTAGATACCAATCCATTCTACTTTTGTCTATATCAAAATCCGAGTAATTTTTAACATACTCTTCTAAATCGTCTAATGTATTTTCAACCGCATAAAACGTTCTACATTTCTCACCATGCATCTTTAAAACAGCCTGCCTATCATAATCTTTTATGGGCTTATGGATATTTTTTCTGCACTCTAAAGATTTAACGTCAAAGTCTTCCTTATACAGACTAATAGTTTTTAATTTATCTAAAATTAATAACTTCCCAGTCTTTTTGATGTAATATTCTTCATAAAATCTTCCGCCAAAATCATCAACACTAACGACAATAAAATCGCCCTCCTCATAAGAGGTAATATTTTCCTTCTTTACGTCACTAAAAAAATTATTTATTTCAATCGATTGCCTTTTATCTCCAATTTGTTCGTAATTATTGGCGCTTACTGACACAGGAAACAGCATTATTAATAAATACAAACCGATTTTTTTCATTTTCTTTTTACTCTTTCTAAATCTACAAAATACAGCCATAAAGACAAACAAAGAAGATTGATGGTTTTTACTGCAACTGAGCAGCCCGAATCTCAGAAAAAAGGCGGAACAGACAACTCAAATTGCTTCAATAAACCGACGGTTTCATAAACGGGCAGCCCCATCACGCCGGTAAAGCTGCCTTGCAAATGCTCGACAAACATGCCTCCCAAGCCTTGGATTCCGTATGCACCGGCTTTATCCATCGGTTCGCCGCTTTGAATGTAAGCGGAGATTTCGTCATAGGATAAGGTTTTGAAACGCACATCACTGGTTTGTAAGACGCTGCGCGTTTCGCCTTGCCAATAAACGCATACGGCGGTCAGCACTTGATGGGTTTGCCCTGACAGCCGCCCAAGTATTGCGGCGGCATGCTCTTTGGTTTCGGGTTTGCCGAGGATATGGTTTTGATAGGCAACGGTAGTATCAGCGGTCAGAATGGGAAATTCGGGCGGCGTATCATGTTTTGCAAACCATTGCGCAACGGCAGCGGCGTTCTTTTCGTTCGCCATACGCTGAACATAATCGGCGGCATTTTCGTCAGGAAACGGCGTTTCATCGATATCGGCGGGAATGCGTTGAATTTGGTAGCCTAAGTTTTCAAGGATTTCACGGCGGCGCGGGCTGCCGGAGGCGAGATAAAGTGTCTGCATAGTAGGGATAGTTTTCAAGGAAATTTTGGGATTTAACCGATAAGGCAGATAAACATACGGAAAGGTCGTCTGAAAATTTCAGACGACCTTTCTAATCGTTAATCGTGTTGATCCAATTGATAAATTTGGGCAACAGCATCGACCAGATTACTGTTTTCCGAGCCGGCTTTATTGAGGGTTTGAGTGGGCGAGTGGAGGAGTTTGTTGGTCAGTTGGATAGAGAGCCGCTCCAGCACTTCTTCCGCCGATGCGCCTTTGGCAAGCTGTTTCATCGCATTTTCCAAAACCTGCCTGCGGGCGCGTTCGCCTTCGTCACGCAGGGCGCGGATAAGTGGGACGCTTTGGCGGCTTTGTTGCAGGCGGACAAACTCGCCAACCTTCTCTTCCACCATGGCTTCGGCTGCGGCAGCCGCTTTTTGGCGGGCTTCCTTGCCGTTTTGAACGATGCCCATCATGTCGTCGACGGTGTAGAGATAAGCGTCATTCAACTCCCCTACTTCGGCTTCGATATCGCGCGGAACGGCAAGGTCGAGCAGGAACATGGGCATATTGAGACGCAGGCGCAAGGCGCGTTCTATCATGCCTTTGCCAACCAAAGGCAGCTGACTGGCGGTAGAGGAAACGACGACATCGTATTCGTGCAAGATATCGGGCAACTCTGTCAGCAGACAAGGCTCAGCATTCAGTCCGAGTTTGTCGCACAACTCTTGGGCGCGCGGCAAAGTACGGTTGGCAACGGTAATGAGTTTGGGATTTTTGGCGGCGAAATAGGTGGCGACCAATTCAATCATTTCGCCCGCGCCGATAAATAGAACGTTCAGGTCGCCGATATCGGGAAAAATCTGCTCGGCAAGCTTGACGGATGCGGAAGCCATCGAAACGGAATTCTCGCCGACAGCGGTGTCGGTACGCACTTCTTTGGCAACGGCAAACGTTTTTTGAAACAATGCATTGAGGTTGGTATTGATGCTTTCTTGCTCTTGTGCGACACGCACGGCATCTTTAATCTGTCCCAAAATCTGCGGCTCGCCCAATACCATGGAATCCAATCCGCAGGCGACGCGGAAAGCGTGGCGGATGGTTTCGTTGTTGTCCAAGGTATAAAGATAGGGGCGGATTTCTTCGGCGGGCAGGTTATGATATTGCGCCAGCCATTCGATGATTTGCTCGGTTTCGCCGACGCAGTAAAGCTCGGTGCGGTTGCAGGTCGATAGAATTACTGCCTCCTTCGCTGCTTTGCTTTGAGCAAGGTTGCGGACGGCTTCGGGCAGGCTTGCTGCGGCGAATGCCAGCTTCTCGCGTATACTCAAAGGCGCAGTTTGGTGGTTGAGTCCGACGGCGGTAAGTTGCATGGGATAAGGTGGGAGAGATGGTATGTGTCGGCGGGTATTATAGCTTAACTTGACTTTGAAATGAATGTGTTGGCTTCCAAACAAACAGTGCGATTGGCAAAATTTAGATTACTTGGGGTCGTCTGAAAACATCAGATTCATATAACGAAATCATCTTTAAATCGAACAAACCATTCTTTCCCATTTTCAGACGACCTGATTAAAGTAGCTCCAAACTGAGAATAAGGAGCACCCTATGACTACTACCGCCGACCCGCGCGCCAAGCTGCCCGATACCCCGCTTTCCGGCAACGAAGCCCTGAAAGACCGCAGCGACTATCTGCACGGTACCATCAAAGACGATTTGACCGACGACTTTACCGGCGGCTTTACCGCCGACAATTTCCAGCTCATCCGTTTCCACGGCATGTACGAGCAGGATAACCGCGACATTCGCGCCGAGCGCACCGACCAAAAACTCGAACCCTTAAAAAACATGATGTTGCGCTGCCGCTTGCCCGGCGGCATCATCACGCCGGCACAGTGGCTGGGCATAGACGAATTTGCCGGCGACCACACCATTTACGGCTCTATCCGCCTGACCAACCGCCAAACCTTCCAATACCACGGCATTTTAAAAACCGATTTGAAACTGGCGCACCAGTCCCTGCACAAACTCGGCCTCGATTCCATCGCCACCGCCAGCGACGTCAACCGCAACGTACTTTGCACCAGCAATCCCGTCCAAAGCCCGCTGCACCAAGAAGCCTACGAATGGGCGAAACGCATCAGTATGCACCTTCTGCCGCGCACCATGGCATACGCCGATGTCTGGCTGGACGGCGAAAAAGTGTTCACCACCGAACCGACCGAGCCGCGCAACAAAGAAATCGCCGACGATGTCGAACCGATTTTGGGCAAAACCTACCTGCCGCGCAAATTCAAAACCGCCGTCGTCATCCCGCCTGACAACGATGTGGATATCCATTCCAACGACTTAGGCTTCGTCGCCATCGAAGAAAACGGCAAACTTGTCGGCTTCAACGTCCTTGTCGGCGGCGGGCTGTCCAGCGAACACGGCAACACCAAAACCTACCCCAACACCTCCTACGAATTCGGTTTCGTCCCCCTCGAATATACCCTCAACGCCGCCGAAGCCGTCGTCAGCACCCAGCGCGACTGGGGCAACCGCAGCGACCGCAAAGCCGCGCGTACCCGCTACACCCTCCAGCGCGTCGGCGTCGAAGTGTTCAAAGAAGAAGTCGAAAAGCGCATGGGCATCAAGTTCCAACCCATCCGCCCCTACGCCTTCACTCATCGCGGCGACCACATCGGCTGGGTTAAAGGACTCGAAGGCAACTGGCACCTGACCCTGTTCATCGAAAACGGCCGCCTGCTCGACTACCCCGGCAGACCGTTGAAAACCGGCGTGCGCGAAATCGCCAAAATCCACCCGGGCGACTTCCGCCTGACCGCTAACCAAAACCTCGTTGTCGCCAACGTTCCGCCAGAGCTGAAAGACACCATAGACAAAATCGCCAAAGAACACGGCTTAATCAGCAAATCCATCACCATCCAGCGCGAAAACTCCATGGCATGCGTTGCCCTGCCAACCTGTCCGCTGGCAATGGCGGAGGCCGAACGCTTCCTGCCGTCGTTTTCCGACAAAATCGACGAAATGTTCGCCAAATACGGTTTGGAAGACGAATACATCGTTTTGCGTGTAACGGGTTGTCCCAACGGCTGTGGCCGCGCCATGCTCGCCGAAATCGGTTTGGTCGGCAAAGCCGTCGGCCGCTACAACCTCTACGCAGGCGGCAACCGCGAAGGCACCCGCATCCCACGTCTCTTTAAAGAAAACATCACCGAACCCGAAATCCTCGAAATCGTCGACGGCTGGGTCGGCAACTGGGCGCAAAACCGCCTCGACGACGAAGGCTTCGGCGACTTCGCCATCCGCACCGGCATCGTCAAACCCGTCCTCGACCCGCCGCGCGATTTTTGGGCTTGAAAACCTGTTGGCAGATTAAGAAACGCAGTTGTATAGTGGATTAAATTTAAATCAGGACAAGGCGACGAAGCCGCAGACAGTACAGATAGTACGGCAAGGCAAGGCAACGCCGTACTGGTTTAAAGTTAATCCACTATAAATCAAAAAGTCGTCTGAAAACCCGCAATGCTTGTTTTCAGACGACCTTTTGATTGTTCAAAGCAACTTGTTTGCTTATTTCGCCGCATTAAACGCGTCGGTAACCTGCTTGGACGCGTTCAGCAATTCTTGCGCGCCGCCCGCCGCCAAGTAGGTTTCGGGAACGAGGTAAACCACTTGTCCTTTTTTCCATGCGGTCGTTTCGGCGACCAGCGGGTTGTTCAACACGTCTTTCGCCGCCTGCCCTTCCTCGCCGATGGCAGCGCTGCGGTCGAGGACAAACAGCCAATCTGGATTTTTCTCTTTCAGGTATTCGAAGCTGACGGGCTGACCGTGGCTGCCTTCTTTGATGGCTTCGTCAACGGCTGGAACGCCGATGTCTTTGTGCAGCCAGCCGCCCAGTCGTGAAGACGGGCCGAAGGCGGACATTTTTCCACCGTTGACCAGAATCACCAAACCTTTGCCTTTACCTTGCGCGGCGGTTTTCGCGGCTTCGAAAGATGCGTCGATTTCGGCTTTCAGCTTGTCGGCTTCCGCCTGTTTGCCGAAGATTTGCGCCAGCGCGTCGATGCGCTCTTTGGCACTTTCTTTGAGGTTGGCGGTATCAGCGGTCATCTCGATGGTCGGCGCAATGGCGTTCAACTTGTCAAACGCTTTGGCTGCACGGCTGCCGATGATGATGAGCTGCGGTTTGTAGGCGTTAAGCGCTTCGTAATCCGGCTCGAACAGCGTACCGGCAGGTTTCGTTGTTTTGTAATATTCGTCCAAATAAGGCAGCCGGTTTTTATCGACAGACAAACCGGTTTTCACGCCCAATTTGCTTAACGTGTCGAGCATACCCAAGTCATAAACGGCGATGCGTTCGGGATTTTGCGGCACTTTCGCGTCGCCGCGCGTCGTTTTGACGGTCAAGCCCGCGCCTTCGGTTTGGGTTGCGGAAGCGGTTTGGGCATTTTGGTTGGAAGCGGAATCTTTCGGCGAACACGCACCCAAGGCAAGGGCGCAGCATACGGCTAAAGCAGTCAGGCGTAACATGGATTCTCCAAGCAGATAGAAAACGAAAATATGGAAAAGGCCGTTTGAACAAAGGATTTAAGGGCTTTCAATCAAAAAGCCGAACGTTCAGACGACCTTTACGGTTTGATGTTACCAAATTTAATCAATAACAATTATCGTTTATTTTATTAGATATAAAAGAGACTGTCTATTATCCTTTAACCCCGTTTGCCTGCTCTCTATGCGCCGTCATCCTTCAAACGCTCAAACCCAACCTTTTCCCCAATTCCAAAATTGCCCTTTTGTTCGACGGGGAAAACACTTTTTCCGCCGCTTCTTCTATGCCGAACCATCCGTAAGCGACGTGTTCGTCGGGTTGCAACACAATCGCCGTATCGCGCGGGATTTCGGCGGAAAAGATGTGTTCGCGGTTTTCAAACACGCCTTTGGGATAGCGGTGCCGCCAATGATGGTAGATTTCGTAAACCGTGCTGTCGTGCCAGTTGCAGAGCTGTCCGTCCGCAAGGCGGATGCCGGTTTCCTCCCAGACTTCGCGTTTGGCGGTTTCCTCTATGGTTTCGTCCGGCTCGATGCTGCCGGTTACCGACTGCCAAAAACCTGGCGGCGAAGTGCGTTCGATTAGAAGGATATTGCCGTCGGCATCATGCAAAACCACCAGCGCGGACACGGGATACTTCAAGGGCTTTGCCATCAATCGTCTCCGGCAGCGTCCATCGCGGGATCAGATTTGGTATCGCTGCGCGCCTGCATTCCCGCCTTAATCATGGCAATATTGCTCGGCGACTGTTCTTCGTTCAGGATGCGGACTTCGCGTTGCGGATAAGAGAATTCGATGTCGTGTTCGTTAAACTGCCGCCAAATATCCAGAAAAATCGCCGATTGCAGCGCGGCAAAACCGTTTTCCGGGTCTTTCACCCAATAAGTCGCGCGCAAATCGATACCGTTGTCGCCGAAATTGGTCACCACCGCCAAAGGCGCGGGATGTTTGGAAACACGCGGCTGTGCGGCGGCTGCACTTTTAATGATGTCCAGCGCCTTAATCAAGTCGGAATGATAGGCAACCTGTATATTGAACGCCTGCTGCAATTCGCGGCTGGTATAAGATTCGTTGACCACCATCGAGGTAACGAACGTCTCGTTCGGAATCAGCGCCTCCGTACCGTTGGCATTGCGCAGCACGACAAAACGCGAAGTAATTTTAGTGACATAGCCGGTAAAGTTATTGACCGTCAGACGGTCGTTCATACGGATGGAGCGGTCGCCCAAAATGATAAAGCCTGAAATGTAGTTGCTCGCCACTTTTTGCAGGCCGAAACCGATACCGACACCCAACGCACCGCCGAACACCGACAATACCGTCAAATCAATCCCCACCAGCGGCAGCGCAATCAAGACCGCCAAAACCATCATCACCGTTTTGATGATTTTGGACAAAATCATGGACAGATTATTGTCCAGGCTGCTTTTCTCCAAACGCTCGCCGATAAAACGCGCCAACCACGACGCGCCTATCATCAGAAGCCCGACCCACAAAATCCCGTTCAAAATCATCAACAGGCTCAGTTTGCCCGAACCGACCGAGAAGCTGATGCCGTCGAGCATCGCCAAAATCTTATCATCCAAGCCCGACAGCCAAAGCACGAAGCCTACCCACAAAACCATGGAGACCGATTTTTCCAGCCAGTCGGTCAGTTTGTTCTGCGGCAAAGCGGCATGAACAACCGCCACGCTGACCCGAATCAGAATCATCCAGCGCGCCGCCAAAATCAGCAGATGCAGCCATACCGGGCGAAACTCCGTCAGGTTGCAGACAAACAAAGCCGCCGCACCGAAAATCATCATCAGCACCGGCCACAAAATCCGCCTGCCTATATGCCGCAATAGCGCGAAGTTACCTTGTTCCGCAAAGAAATAACGGTTTTTTAGTCGGTTTGACAACCAAAATGCTACCGCCATCAGTATCAATACGCCGACCAGCTCAATCCAGCCCGAAACCTGTCCGAAATTGCGCTCTACCAAGCTAGACGTAAACGCCTGACGCGCAAACAATTCATGCAAAATATTGTCCATCAGCCCTGTTTTTTCATTAAAAATCAAAGCTGAGATTATATAGCAGCCATTAAATTCCGCCACATCCGTTTACCCCAAGGTCGTCTGAAAACATCGCGGCTTCCAATCAAGTATGAACCATTTCGCAGCCCTACCCTCCCTGACGCCAAACAAATTCAAAGCCGCTTCAAACAGATAGCCCAAACCGCCCTGCCTTACGCTTGCCAAAGCCGGACAAGAAAACTATAATCTGAAACTTATCGAGTCGGAGTGTGGCGCAGTCTGGTAGCGCACTTGCATGGGGTGCAAGGGGTCGAAGGTTCGAATCCTTTCACTCCGACCAAAAATTCAACAGCCCGGTCATTTTTGACCGGGCTGTTTTTTGCCTTTAGCTCCCTCAAACTTTATATTTCAAGCGTTTCTCACAATCAAAAGGTCGTCTGAAAACCCGAATCCGAGTTTTCAGACGACCTTTTGCCTTATCCGAAAAAGCTTACAGATAGAATTTTTCAACCACTTTCAAATTGTCGTCCAATTTGTACACCAGCGGCTGACCGGTCGGGATTTCCAAGCCCATAATGTCTTCGTCGGAAATGCCTTCGATGTGTTTTGCCAGTGCGCGCAGGGAGTTGCCGTGTGCGGCGACCAAGACGCGTTTGCCGCTCAGAAGCGCGGGGGCGATTTGGTCTTCCCAGAACGGCAATACGCGCTCCAAAGTAACTTTCAGGTTTTCTCCGTCGGGGATGACATCGGCGGGCAGGTTGGCATAGCGGCGGTCGTTGTGCGCGGAGAACGGGTCTTTCGGGTCGAGCAGCGGCGGCAGGGTGTCGTAGCTGCGGCGCCAGATGTGGACTTGCTCGTCGCCGTATTTTTCGGCGGTTTGTTTTTTGTCCAAACCTTGCAGTTGGCCGTAGTGGCGTTCGTTCAGCCTCCAGCTTTTGATTTGCGGCACAAACAGTTGGTCGGATTCTTCCAAAACGATGTTGCAGGTTTTAATCGCGCGGGTCAGGACGGAAGTGAAGGCGATGTCGAACTCGTAGCCTTTTTCCTTCAGTTTTTTACCAGCGGTGGCGGCCTCGGCAAGCCCCTGCTCGCTCAGTTTCACGTCGCGCCAGCCTGTAAACAGGTTTTTCGCGTTCCATTCGCTTTGTCCGTGGCGGATAAATACCAATTCCATGTCGTATGCTCCAATTTGAGGTAGGTAGAAGGGGCTATTTATAACATATTTCGGCTGCTTCTGCAGTCGGGGCGGGGCGATGCTTGTTCTTTATCAAGACTTGTCCGCCATATTGCTTTGCCGTTCATTCCTCTACCCTTGCAATCGTAATGTTTCCAAACAAATTAAAGGTCGTCTGAAAACCCTGTTTCAAGTTTTCAGACGACCTTTTTCAACCTGGCATCAAGTCATTAGGACTCGACGGGGATGATGCCGATTTTTGCCTGCCATTTGCGCGGGGCGGTGGCGTGGATGGACTCGCCCTTGCTGTCCACGGCGACGGTTACGGGCATGTCTTTGACTTCAAACTCGTAAACCGCTTCCATGCCCAATTCGGGGAACGCCAAGACTTTGGAAGATTTGATGGCTTTTGCCACGAGGTATGCCGCGCCGCCGACTGCCATGAGGTACACGGCTTTGTTGTTGGCGATGGCTTCGCAGGTGGCTGCGCCGCGCTCGGATTTGCCGATCATGCCCAAGAGGCCGGTTTGTTCGAGCATTTGGCGGGTGAATTTGTCCATGCGGGTGGCGGTGGTCGGACCTGCCGGGCCGACTACTTCGTCGCCGACCGGATCGACGGGGCCGACGTAGTAAATCAGGCGGTTGGTGAAATCGACAGGCAACTCTTCGCCTTTGTCGAGCATATCGACGAGGCGTTTGTGCGCGGCATCGCGGCCGGTGAGGATTTTGCCGTTCAACAGCAATACGTCGCCGGTTTTCCAGCTGGCGACTTCTTCTTTGGTCAGTTTGTCGACATCGATGCGTTTGCCGTTGTCGGGACTGTAAGTCAAATCGGGCCAATCTTCAACGCGCGGCGGGGTCAGTTCGACCGGACCGGAGCCGTCCAATTCGAATTCGACGTGGCGGGTGGCGGCGCAGTTCGGAATCATGGCAATCGGTTTGGAAGCGGCATGGGTCGGGTAATCGAGGATTTTGACGTCCAACACGGTGGTCAGTCCGCCTAAACCTTGTGCGCCAATGCCCAACGCGTTGACTTTTTCAAAGAGCTCGAGGCGCAGGGCTTCGGTGGTGGACAATTCTGCACCTGACGCGGCTTTTTCCTGCAATTCTTGAATGTCGATGTGGCTCATCAGGGATTCTTTTGCCATCAGCACGGCTTTTTCGGGCGTACCGCCGATACCGATGCCCAAAATGCCGGGAGGACACCAGCCCGCGCCCATGGTCGGGATGGTTTTCAGCACCCAATCGACGATGTTGTCGGAAGGATTGAGCATGGCGAGTTTGGATTTGTTTTCAGAGCCGCCGCCTTTTGCCGCGCAGGTTACTTCGACTTTGTCGCCCGGTACGATGCTCATGTGGATGACTGCGGGGGTGTTGTCTTTGGTGTTTTGGCGTTTGCCGGCCGGGTCGGCGAGGACGGACGCGCGCAGGGTGTTGCCTTCCCAAGTGTAGGCGCGGCGTACGCCTTCGTTAACCATTTCTTCCACGCTCATGTCTGCATCCCATTGGACGTTCATGCCGACTTTGAGAAAGACGGTTGCGATACCGGTATCTTGGCAGATGGGTCGGTTGTTTTCCGCACACATACGGCTGTTGACCAAAATCTGCGTCATCGCGTCTTTGGCGGCGGGATTTTCTTCCTTCTGCCACGCCTTATAGAGCGCGTCGATGTAGTCTTTCGGATGGTAATAGCTGATGAATTGGAAGGCATCGCAGATACTTTGGATAAAGTCTTCTTGCTTGATGACGGTCATGATTGTGTTCCTTTTCTCATGGTAGGGAGGGTTTGTTCACTTTTTATAGATGTCGTTTTCAGACGACCTTAATCGGTGTAATAGTGCTGTCAATCGCTATGGGCGACAATATAATTTTTATAATTAATTGATTCTTATAAAACTTAATAACCCATCATTCTACTCGGATGATGATAACGGATATTGTCGGCAATTTTCACTGATAGAAATAAAACTACAAGCAAAATGATAGTTCAAAGCGTAAGGGGTCGTCTGAAAACTTCGGTTTCACCGCCGCAATGAACCTTACTAATAACATGAATTTAAAAAGAAACAATTACTTTTCAGACGACCTATCCTTCTTTTTTCCACCATACACAAATGTAAAAGCCGTGTCATTCTACCCATGATGATTTTTGATAGAAGTCAAACTTAGTTATTTTTCTGAAATTTTATAACATCATTTTCATTTGCTTACACTTTGCAAATTTATCTAATAAATACATAGATATATACTTTCATATTAATTGCTTAATAATGATATTTACTCGTATCTCAAAACGGTCTTTAACTCTTATTCTTTTATCGTACGTCTATTTTATCTTACAAAATAACAAGATGGCGTAAAGGTCGTCTGAAAACTGCTGTTTTGTGTTCATAAACTGCCCCTATCCTACCTTCACAGCTCCGCCATCATCAAGAAATCCAAATTCTGATACACTGATAAAAGACATTCAGACATTGATTTATAAGATATTTCCCAAAAATATCCGCACTTCTAAAAAATTTGTAATAAAAATACACACATCCAATTTCCCCTATCTCATTCCACAGGACACTACCATGAGTGAAAACTTGTTAACCCTGACCATAGACGGCCACGAGGTCAAAGCCTCCGCCGACTCGTCAATCATTCAGGCCTATGCCCGTTCAGGCAGCGCGATTACTGCCAACGTCGGCTGTATGGGGCAAGGCGTGTGCGGTTCGTGCCGCTGCATGATCCGCAAGGAAGGCGAGCACGAGGTAACGACTGCATTGGCGTGTGAAACCAAAGTCGAAGAAGGGATGCAGGTCAGCTTCTTGGACTACTTCATTCCCGAGCATATCCAATATTACGACGTGAGCGAGGTCGGCGACGGCTGGAACTGGCTGGACGACACCGCCAAAGCCTTCCCCGAAGCGCAACACTGCCGTCATTGCGGCGGCTGCAACAGAGCCTGCCCCAAAGGTTTGGAAGTGGAAAACGGCGTAGCGCAAGTGGTATCGGGCGATTTCGGCGCGGCTGCGCTGACCTTTGATCAATGCGTGATGTGCAACCTCTGCACCCTTTCCTGCCCCGAACACATCCGTCCGAACCACTTAGGCTTGTTCGCCCGCCGTATGAAAGCGGCGCGCACGCTGCGTCCGGTGGATTTGATGCGCCGCCTGCAAGAAATCGACAGCGGCAAAATGAAAGTCAAATTTGAAGAGGAGGCAATGTGATGGCGAACGAAATCCAAGGCATAGACTACGAAACCGCCCTTGCCAACCTGCGCGCTTCCTCATTGGAACTGCGCGGCGACTTGCCGGAAAAAAACGAATTGTTGAGCCAGTTTCACCCCGACTATCAGGCAAATGCGCGCGTCAAACTGCCCATCGGTCCGAACACGGGCGATTACTGCCATCCTGATTTGGCGAAACTGCTGATCAGTCATCCCCTGATTGACGACTATGATTTGTCGGGCGCGGAACATTTGAACACTGACGTGCTGGTTATCGGCGGCGGCGGTGCGGGCGCGGCAGCGGCATTGTCTGCAACCGAAGCAGGCGCGCGCGTGATTATGGCGAACAAGCTGCGTATCGGCGACAGCAATACCGTGATGGCCGAAGGCGGCATTCAGGCGGCAGTCGGCGCGGAAGACAGCTTGCAGCAGCACTTTGACGACACCATCAAAGGCGGCCACAACGCAGGCAAAAAAGAATTGGTGGCGCAAATGGTTACCGACGCGCCGTCCGCCATCCGCTGGCTGATCGGCTTGGGCATGACTTTCGACCTTGCCAAAGGCGCGGACAGCAACGGCATGTTGAGCCGCAAACGTGCGGGCGGTACGACCGTGCCGCGCATTCTGAGCTACCGCGACTTCACAGGCCTCGAAATGATGCGCGTACTGCGCGAGGCGGTCGAACTCGACGAAAACATCACCCAGCTCAACCGCCACCCCGCCATCGAATTATTGTCGGACGAACACGGCCGCTGCGTCGGCGCGATTTTGTACGATTTGGAAAAACGCTCTTTGGTATTGGTTCACGCCAAAGCCGTGGTCTTGGCAACCGGCGGCAGCGGACGGCTGCATTTGCAGGGTTTCTCCACTTCCAACCACTACGGCGCAACCGCCGACGGTCTGGTGATGGCATACCGCATCGGCGCGAAACTGCGCGACATTGATTCCTTCCAATACCATCCGACCGGCGTCGCCCATCCGCCACACTTGGCGGGTGCGCTGATTTCCGAAGCCGTGCGTTCCGCAGGCACGAAACTGATCAACGGCTTGGGCGAGCGTTTCGTTGACGAATTGCAGCCGCGCGACGTCGTTGCCGCCGCCATTTTGCGAGAGTGCCGCGAAGGCCGCGGCGTGGTGCGCGACGGACAGGTCGGCGTGTTCCTCGACACCCCGCGCCTGATTGAAAACGATCCTGATGTGTTGAACCGTTTGGTTACGCTCGGCCACGTCGCCCACAAATGCGGCATCGACCCCGCCGTCGAACCCGTAATGATTCATCCGACCCTGCACTACCAAAACGGCGGCGTCGAAATCAACGGCGACGGCGCAACCTGCGTCGAAGGCCTCTATTGCGCCGGCGAAGTAACCGGCGGCATCCACGGCCGCAACCGCTTAATGGGCAACGCGCTTTTGGACATCATCAGCTTCGGCCGCCGCGCGGGTAAAGCCGCCGCCAATTGCGGCCTGCCGTTGAAGAAAGTGCGCGGCGGTGTCGGACACGTTCACGATCTGCAACGCGAAATGACCCGCGCCGGACTGACCAGCGACATCAAAGCCCCCGTTTTATATCCCGACTACGGCAAATTCGATTTGCGCGAACACGCCGGTTTGCAGGAGCAACAATCATGAACCAAGCCAATCAAAACTTACTGCACCCGTCCCGCCAAGTCGGCGCGGATTTGGCCGCGTGGCGCAAAGTCGGCGGCGGCGAAGGCCTGCTGGCGGCGCTTGCCGATCCTCAAAGCATCGTTTCCAAGCTGCAAGACGCCAACCTCTGCGGCATGGGCGGCGCAGGTTTCCCAACCTGGCGCAAATGGGAGGCGGCCGTTGCCGCACAAAGCAAACACGGCGACAAATACGTCGTCTGTAACGCCAACGAAGACGAACCGGGTACGTTTAAAGACCGCGTGTTGCTGGCGAAAACGCCGCACCAAGTCATCGAAGGCGTCCTGATTGCCGCCGTCGCCTGCCGCGCCAACAAAGCGATTATGTATGTCAACCCGCACCAGACCGAATCCGTCGCCGCCATCGTACCCGCCATCGAGCAGTGGAAAAAAAGCGATTTGTTCATCCGCATCGAAAACTATCTGGGCAAACCTTTAGACCTGAAATTAGTCGAAACTTCAGGCCGCTACATCGGCGGCGAAGAAACCGCCGTGATTTCATGGTTGGAAGGCGGTTTCCCGTTTCCGCGCCGCAAGCCGCCTTTCCCTGCCGAAAGCGGTGTCAACGGCGAACCGACCTTAATCAACAACACTGAAACCTTCGCCAACATCCCGCAAATCCTTGCCAAAGGCGCGGAATGGTACAAATCGCTGGGTTTGGGCGATGCCGCAGGCACGAAACTCTACTCGCTTTCCGGCGACGTATTGAATCCGGGTCTGTACGAACTGCCGATGGGCACGACCTTGCAATCGCTGATTTTCGATCACGGCGGCGGTATGCTCGAAGGGCGCACGTTTAAAGCCGTCTTCACCGGCGGCCCGTCAAACACGCTTCTGACCGCGAAAGATTTGGACGTGCCTTTGGACTTCGTGTCCGTGCGCGAACGCAAATCCAGCCTCGGTACGGGCGCAATGATTGTGATTTCCGAAGGCACCAGCGTGGTACGCAAAGTGGCTGAGTATGTGGAATTTTTTGCGTCCAACTCATGCGGACAATGCCCGCCGTGCAAAGGCGGCACTTTCCAACTCTCGCGCCTGCTCAACCGCGTGGATACCGGCATCGGCACTTCAGACGACCTCCGCGCCTTGCAAAGCCTGTGCCAACTGCTGCCCCGAAGCGGCCGCTGCGGCCTGATTGACGGCGCGGTTACCGTGTTGCAAAGCTCGCTGCGCACCTTCCCCGAAGAGTACGGCCTGCCTGCGGAGCAGGATTAATCCGATACAGGGTTTCAGACGACCTTTTCTATATAGGAGGTCGTCTGAAAAATACTTGTAGATTGGGACATGACACAACATTGTAAGTATTTGTTGGGTTTCACAACCGAACCTGCTAAATCTGAGGTTTTACCCTCTCCCTAGCCCTCTCCCACGGGGAGAGGGAATGATGGTGCTGAAAATTGACCATTATCGGACTTTCTGCAATCTGTCCCCTCTCCCCGTGGGAGAGGGTTAGGGAGAGGGCAAAACGCAATAACCTTAAGAAAACGTCGTCTGAAAAAGATGGCAACAAAAAAATACGCATTACCCAAACACTCAAAAGAAAAACATAAAAAACAACTGCTGCCAAATACGTTTCAGACGACCTGTTCCCACCAAAATCAGGCACACGTCGTCTGAAACCCAATTTCCCCAATACCTCAAACTAGGAGACTCAACATGGGCTTCAAGCCAATTCCTGCTGCGGTTGCGCTCGCGCTGACGCTGATTATCTGGTTCGCCATACCCGTGCCGCAGGGCGTATCGCCCGACGCATGGCACCTTTTGGCGTTGTTCGTCGGCATCATCGCCGGCATCATCGGCAAAGCCATGCCCATCGGCGCAATGGCGATTTTGGGCATTACCTTGGTCGCGCTGACCGGCGTGACCAACGAAAAAGCCGCCGACGCAACCAAAGACGCTCTGAGCAGCCTCAACAACTCGTTAATTTGGATGATCGGTATTGCCATCATCATCTCGCGCGGTTTGTTGAAAACCGGCTTGGGGATGCGTATCGGCTACCTGCTGATTTCCCTTTTCGGCAAACGCACGCTGGGCGTAGGTTACAGCTTGGCTTTGGCGGACTTGGTCATCGGTCCGGTAACGCCGAGCAACACTGCGCGCGGCGGTGCGATTGTGCATCCGATTATGCGTTCCATCGCCCTGAGTTTCGATTCCGACCCCGAAAAAGGTACTGAGGGCAAAATCGGTAAATACCTCGCGCTGGTCAACTATCACGCCAACATCATCACCTGCTGCATCTTCGTTACCGCAACCGCGCCCAACCCGCTGGTCGTCGAATTGGTCGCCAAAGCCACCGATTCGAAAATCCACCTCTCTTGGGGCACATGGTTCGCCGCCATGGTCGTACCCGGCCTGATCGCCATGTTCCTGATGCCGCTGGTGCTGTATTTCCTGTATCCGCCCGAAATCAAACAAACGCCTAACGCGACCGCCCTTGCCAAAGAAAAACTGAAAGAAATGGGCGCGATGAAGCGCGACGAAAAAATCATGCTCGGCATTTTCGTGATTCTGCTGCTTTTGTGGGCAGGTGTTCCCGAAATGCTGTTCGGCGTGAAAGTCGATGCCACCGCCACCACCTTCCTCGGCCTGAGCCTGTGCCTGCTCACCGGCGTACTGACTTGGGACGACGCGCTGAAAGAAAAAGGCGCGTGGGACACCATCGTCTGGTTTGCCGCCTTGGTCATGATGGCGAACTTCCTCAACAAATTGGGGCTGATTGCATGGCTGTCCGAATCCCTGCAGGGCGGCATTTCCCATCTCGGCTTGGGCTGGGAAGCCGGCTGTGCGCTGTTGGTACTCGCCTACCTCTACGCCCACTACGTTTTCGCCAGCGGCACGGCACACGTTACCGCCATGTTCGGCGCGTTCTACGGTGCAGGTCTGGCGTTGGACGCACCGCCGATGCTGTTCGCCCTGATTATGGCGTCCGCCACCGGCATCATGATGTCGCTGACCCACTACGCTTCAGGTTCATCCCCCGTCATCTACGGCTCGAACTATGTCAGCATGACCGAATGGTGGAAAGCCGGCTTCATCATGAGCGTGGTCGAAATCCTGATTTTCGGCACCATCGGCATTATCTGGTGGAAAGTGCTGGGCTACTGGTAAACCCTGACGGATTCGCATTTGAAGTGCAACTTTCCATAACAGAAAAAGGCCAGTATGCGGTAGCATACGGCCTTTCCTGCAAGAAAGATTGCCATGAGCTACACACAACTGACCCAAGACGAACGATACCATATCCAATACCTGTCCCGCCACTGCACCGTCACTGAAATCGCCAAACAGCTTAACCGTCACAAAAGCACCATCAGTCGCGAAATCAAGCGGCACCATACCCAAGGACAGCAATACAGCGCCGAAAAAGCCCAGCGGCAAAGCCGGACTATCAAACAGCGTAAGCGACAACCCTATAAGCTCGATTCGCAGCTCATTCAACACATCGACACCCTTATCCGCCGCAAACTCAGTCCCGAACAAGTATGCGCCTACCTGCGCAAACACCACGGGATCACACTCCATCACAGCACCGTTTACCGCTACCTCCGCCAAGACAAAAGCAACGGCGGCACTTTGTGGCAACACCTCAGAATATGCAGCAAACCCTACCGCAAACGCTACGGCAGCACATGGACCGGAGGCAAAGTGCCCAACCGCGTCGGCATAGAAAACCGACCCGCCATCGTCGACCAGAAAACCCGCATCGGCGATTGGGAGGCCGACACCATCGTCGGCAAAGATCAGAAAAGCGCATTATTGACCTTGGTCGAACGCGTTACCCGCTACACCATCATCTGCAAATTGGATAACTTAAAGGCCGAAGACACTGCCCTAGCGGCCATTAGGGTATTAAGGGCACATAAAGCCAGAGTGCACACCATTACCATGGATAACGGCAAAGAGTTCTACCAGCACACCAAAATAGCCAAAGCATTAGCAGCGAAAACCTATTTTTGCCGCCCTTACCATTCTTGGGAGAAAGGGCTGAATGAGAACACCAACGGACTCATCCGACAATATTTCCCCAAACAAACCGATTTCCGAAACATCAGCGATCGGGAGATACGCAGGGTTCAAGATGAGTTGAACCACCGGCCAAGAAAAACACTTGGCTACGAAACGCCAAGTGTTTTATTCTTGAAGCTGTTCAAACCACTGATACACTAGTGTTGCACTTGAAATCCGAATCCAAGGACTCTGTCCATTTCGGTCGGCATTCTAAAACTTCTTGATAAACCGGACAGCTTTCAATATGCGCGCCGGGCAGGTAGCCGGTACTCATTAAAAATTCGCCGACGATTTCGCCGCCGACAAATTTGAAATGTTTTTTAAAGAGCTTCACCCACTCGGCTTTATCGAGCGGATGGTTCGTATCGAGCCAGTGTTTGAACGAACCGTATTCCTGTTGCAACTTTTTGATTTGTCTAGCGTTGTAAATAGCGGCATTGATTTTCAGGCGGTTGCGGACAATACCTGCGTCGGCAAGCAGGCGTTCGATGTCGGCTTCGTCGAATGCGGCGACAGTGTCAATGTCGAAATCTTTAAATGCAGCCCGAAACGCCTGCTGCTTTTTCAGCATCAACGTCCAACTCAACCCCGCCTGATTGATTTCCAACACCAGCCGTCCGAACAATTCATTGTCGTCTGAAATCGGAAAACCGTATTGCGTATCGTGGTAATGTTTGTTCGGATTGTCGGTATCGTTTGGGAGAGCGGCAACAAATTCGCAGTAATTCATGTTTTATCAACCAAGCAAAACAAAGGTCGTCTGAAAACCTAAAACGGGGTTTCAGACGACCTTTCAAAATCGAAACGCGGCAAAATGCCTGCCGCGCAAGTTTAAATCAATCCACTTCGCCCGCGTATTGCTCGGCGGTCAGCAAGCCGTCGTAGTCGGCCAGATTGGCAGGTTTGATTTTGAAGAACCAGCCTGCGCCGTAAGGGTCGCTGTTGGCGGTTTCCGGCGCACTGGGCAAATCTTCGTTGACGGCAACGACTTCGCCCGCAATCGGCGCGTACACGTCGGACGCGGCTTTCACAGACTCAACCACACCGGCTTGTTCTTCAGCGGCAAGGTTCGCGCCGACTTCGGGCAGCTCGACGAACACGATGTCGCCCAACAACTCTTGCGCGTGGTGGGTAATGCCGACGGTAATCGTACCGTCTTCTTCAAGGCGCAGCCATTCGTGGCTGGCAACGTATTTCAGTTCGGCTGGGATGTTGTTGCTCATGGTTTGATTCTCCATTGGTTTTTGGCTTAAAGAGTGAAGCCTTCGGATAGGATCGACAGGCTGTTCTACGTTTGTTTTCAGACGACCTTAACTTTGGCAAAGGTCGTCTGAAACCGCATCAATCAAACTGTTTCTGTCCGTTGCGTACAAACGGCAGCTTCAATACGCGCACGTCCACTTCCTTGCCGCGCATCAGCACTTTGGCGGTATCGCCGTCAAAATCTTTCGGTACGCGGGCGATGGCGATGGATTGTTTCAGGCTGGGCGAGAATACGCCGCTGGTGGTTTCGCCTTTGCCTTTGTCGGTCAACACTTCCATATGCGCGCGCAGGATGCCGCCTTTGTCGAGCAGCAAACCGACTTGTTTGACGGCAACGCCTTTTTCTTTTAATGCCAACAAGGCGGCTTTGCCGACGAAATCTCGGTTTTCGTCTTTCAAATCAACGGTCCAACCCATGCCTGCTTCGAGCGGACTGGTGTCGTCGTCCATGTCGTTGCCGTAGAGGTTCATACCGGCTTCCATGCGCAGGGTGTCGCGCGCGCCGAGACCGCAGGGCTGTACGCCGGCTTGTTGCAGGGCTTTGAAGAATGCGGCGGCTTCGGTGCCGGGCAGGATGACTTCGACGCCGTCTTCGCCGGTATAGCCGGTGCGGGCGACAAACCAGTCGTTGCCCAAATCCGCGCCTTGGAACGGTTTGAGGTTGTGGACGACATCCGCCCATTCGGGTTTGACGGTCAGGAGTTTTTCGATGGCTTTAGGACCTTGTACGGCAAGCATACCGAGGTCGTAGCGCGGGTTGAAGGCGACGCCGAATTCTTGTCCGACTTTGTGGAACTGGGCGGTGTCTTTTTCGCGGGTCGCACCGTTGGATACGATGCGGTATTGGGTCTCGGCTTCGTTGGTGCGGTAAACGATCAAGTCGTCAATTACACCGCCGTTATCGTTGAGCAGTGCGGAATAAAGGGCTTTGCCGACGAAGGAAAGTTTGGCAACGTCGTTGGCAATCAGTTTGCGGAAAAAGGCTTTGGCGTTCGCTCCGGCGACGTCGGTAACGAGCATATGGGATACGTCGAACATGCCTGCGTCGGTGCGCACGGCTTCGTGTTCGGCGATTTGCGAACCATAATGGATGGGCAGCTCCCAGCCGGCAAAATCGACCAGCTTCGCGCCTGCATCTTGATGGGCTTGGTGAAACGGGGTGGTTTTCAGGGCAGTCATTCTCAGCTTCTCCGGATTTATTGTTCAGATGCCGTCCGCACAAGATGCGCGGAAGACCCTATCTGTCCTTGAACCTGAGATTTTCGGCCGTATCCGCTTGATGGCAAACCAGTCTGCTCACTGCTTTGCGCGGCTGTCTGAATGGTGGTTCAGACGACCTTCTCCCCTTCGGTGGGTGCGATTGCACCGCTCTCCAGATGTTTTATTTCAATGTGCAGTCCCTGTTGCCTGAGCGATTTAAGGGCATCTGCGCCTTCGGCGGCTACGCGTAACCTGATGTAGCTCTCTCCTGCACATGGCGCGATTATGGCTTGAAAAGGCAGTTTGGGCAAGCCGTCTTTTATATGACGGACATTCGTTTTGTCCAAATTGGCTAAAGCATGTTTGCAGACAGGAAAATTAAATCAATTTGTTTGCATCCATACTTTTTAACACAGATTATTTTCAAAAATACTTTTTCATTGGTTGATTGTATGTTAAGTAAATGTTATTTGTTATATACTCTGCCTAACTGGTCGATTTGAGCGTTCAAACGAACACAATCCGACTGATTTTTAACCTATACAACAACAGGGAGCAAACTAAATGATACCGATAACCTTGGATAAAACCGACCTTAAAATCTTACAAGTCCTGCAAGAAAACGGCAGATTGACCAATGTAGAATTATCCGAGCGAATCGCGCTTTCACCCTCTCCCTGCCTGCGCCGCCTGAAACAATTGGAAGACGCAGGAATCATCCGCCAATATGCCGCCCTGCTCTCCCCCGCAGCCGTTCATTTGGGCTTGCAGGCATTTATCCGCGTTTCCATCAGCAAGGCAAAAGATGCGCGCGAAGATTTTGCGCAATCGGTGCAGGAATGGCCCGAAGTATTGAGCTGCTTTGCCCTGACCGGCGAAACCGACTACCTGCTCCACGCATTTTTTACCGATATGAACTCGTTTTCCCATTTCGTTTTGGACACGCTTCTGTCCCACCACGGCGTACAAGACGCACAATCAAGCTTCGTGTTGAAAGAAATCAAAAACACAACCGCCCTGCCGTTGGGACACCTCATCCCCGATTAAGGGCAAAACATAAAGGTCGTCTGAAAATGAAAACCCTGTATTTCTCAGCGTTTTCATTTTCAGACGACCTTTTTTCATCCTCATGGCGGCATCCTGAAAACAGAAAGTTTTATGCTATACTTGAGAATTATTTTTAATTAAAGCCAATCCGATCCCCGTATGACTACCCCCGACTCAGCCACCGTAACCGACCACACCCGCCAATGGCTAGAAAAAGCCGTCATCGGGCTCAACCTCTGCCCCTTCGCCAAAGCGCCGCACGTCAAAAACCTCGTGCGCATCAGCGTCAGCCAAGCCCACCATCTGGACGGTTTCCTTGAAGACCTAGACCGCGAATTGCAGCTTTTGGGCGACACGCCCGCCGACGAGCTGGAAACCACCCTGCTTGTCCACCCGACCCTGTTCCCCGACTTCGACACCTTCAACCAAATGCTCGACATCGCCGATGCCGCCGTTGTGGACAACGGTTTGGAAGGCATTGTCCAAATCGCCCCGTTTCATCCCGATTTCCAATTTGAAGGCACGGATTCAGACGACATCAGCAACTACACTAACCGCTCGCCCTACCCCACCCTGCATCTCATCCGCGAAGACAGCATCGCCAAAGCCGCACAAGCCTTCCCCGATGCCTCCGCCATTTTCGAGCGCAACATCGCCCTGCTCGAAGAAATGGGACACGAAGGCTGGGACAAGCTCGACATCCCACGCTGTCCGTTCCCGCACGGCAAATCCAAAGAATCCGAATAAAACCTACAACAAAACAACAATATGATTCGCTACTTACTCATCTTTTGCGGCGCAGTTTCCTTTCTCTTAGGCATCATCGGCATTTTTCTGCCGATTATGCCCACCACCCCCTTCATCATCCTTGCCGCCGCCTGCTGGGCAAAAGCCTCGCCCCGCTTCCACCGCTGGCTGCACCAACACCGCTATTTCGGCCCTATGGTGCAAAACTGGGAAAACAACGGCGCCGTCCCGCGCAAAGCCAAAATCTTCGCCATCAGCATGATGGGCCTATCCTGCATCTTCATGTTTTGGCGCTTCCCCGAACAATGGTGGATAGGCGCAGCATCCACATTGGGCTGCGGCTGCGTCGCTGTCTGGATGTGGTTGCGTCCCGAACCCTGAGTCGTGTTCAAAATCCGATATTCAATTATAGTGCCTCTTCAGCTGAATACCATGCAGCAACAAACTATCCTCAAACCAAACTTCTAATCCCAATATACATAGAATATTGACATCAAAAATTTCCGTGTCTAATATCATTATCATGGAATTACAAAGACAATCGGCTTTAAGACAAGCCTCTGACAACAAAGATGTGATTGATCCCAAGAAAAATAAATGAAGAATCCCTTTATGAATAAATTTATTTTAACCCTTTGTCTTGGCGCGTCTTCCGCCGTCTCCTTTGCCTGTTCGCCCGGCATTGGCGGGGGTCCTTCCGGAGACCCTCATTGTATGGCCCCTATTTTGGCAAACGATCCATATTACAACGGTTCTATGAATAATGGCCAAGTAGGCAGACCTACTAAGACTACTATCATTTATCTGCCTTCTAAATACGGTGCCGTAGCTATGAATTTGAATACAGGTTACGCAAGCGGCGTATTAGATCAGGACTCTTTGTCTAACGCGAAGAAAAATGCTCTGGCTGAATGCAAGAAAAGAGATCCTCAAGGTTCATGCAAAATAGTTTCATGGGTTAGGAATGGATGTATTGCTGGAGCCGAAGGTAAGGAACTTAATTCAGGTAAATGGAAGTCTTTTTATATTGGTACAGAAAAAGGAACGGCAGAGGCTGCCGCATTGGCGAAGTGTAAAGCTGATTCTAGCATGAGCAACTGCCGAATTTATTTACCTGAAGGCTGCTCCCTCCCCTGACATTTAACAATCCTAATGGTCGTCTGAAAACGCAGTTTCCGTTCCGAAACCGTATTTTCAGACGACCTTTTGTCATTTCAAAGCATCGGTTTTAAAATATCGGCAACACAAACCATCAAAAGGAAAGCCGTCATGGCACAATTCTTCGCCATCCACCCCGACAACCCGCAGGAACGCCTGATCAAACAAGCCGCCGACATCGTCCGCAACGGCGGGGTCGTCGTGTATCCCACCGACTCCTGCTACGCGCTCGGCTGCAAACTCGGCGACAAAGCCGCGATGGAACGCATCCTCGCTATTCGCAAAATCGACTTGAAACACCACCTGACCCTCATGTGCGCCGATTTGAGCGAATTGGGCACTTACGCCAAAGTTGACAACGCCCAGTTCCGCCAGCTCAAAGCCGCCACCCCGGGCAGCTACACCTTCATCCTGCAAGCCACCAAAGAAGTCCCCAACCGCACGCTGCACCCGAAACGCAAAACCATAGGCCTGCGCGTTCCCGACAACAACATCGCCTTAAGCCTGTTGCAGGAATTGGGCGAGCCGCTGCTCAGTTGCACCCTGATGCTGCCCGAAGACGACGAGCCGCTGACCGACCCCTACGAAATCCGCGACCGCCTCGAACACAGCGTCGATTTGGTGATTGACGGCGGCTGGTGCGGTACCGAGCCGACCACCGTCATCGACATGACCGACGGCACGGAACTCATCCGCCAAGGCAAAGGCGACACCGCTCTATTCGGTCTGTAAGCCTAAAAAACTAAAAGGTCGTCTGAAAACCCGAATCGGTTTTCAGACGACCTTTTGACATTGCCCTAGCCGAAAACAATCGGCTTCTTGGGAAATCAACGATGCTGCGGGTTGTAACGGTTTTCCAAGCGCAGGAACACCCAACCTAAGAAAGTCGTCATCATGAGATAAATCAGCGCGACGGTATAGAGCGGTTCTTCATAAACGGAATAGCGGCCGCTAATCGTGCTTTGCACATAAGCCAACTCCGCCACGGCGATAACGGACAAGAGCGAGCTGTCTTTCAAAAGCGTAATAAATTCGCTGGCAAGCGGCGGCAACATACGGCGCAAAGCCTGCGGAAGAATCACATAGCGCATAGCCTGCGGATAAGTCAGCCCCAGCGAACGCGCCGCTTCCATCTGACCGCGGTCGATGGACTGGATGCCCGCGCGGAAAATCTCGCAGATATACGCGCCGGAGTTGGCAATCAAGGCAAGCGAACCGGCAATCAGCGCGCCGTAAGAACGTCGGATTTCCACCGCCTCGTCGCCGTTAATCAGCAAACCGTCGGTAGGATGGACGAAAAACGGGAACCAGACGTAAGACCAAATCACAATCTGCACAAACAGCGGCGTACCACGGAACAGCGTTACATACAGCAGCGAAACCTTACGCAAAACCCAAGCCAGCGCGCGCATGGGTGCACCCGCTTTTTCCAGATGAATCAAGCGCGCCAGCGCGAGCAGCAGACCCAATACGGAGCCGCCCGCCGTCGCCACTACGGTCAAACCCAGCGTCGTCAGCGCGCCGTAGAAAAACATCCAGCGGTATTCGTAAATAATGTCAAACCGAAAATCCATACTCGTCCGCCTGTCTAAAACTCTGGGAAACGGTTTGCGGCAGCCGCCCGATTCCCGAACATTGGAAAAATGAAAATCAATATTTTACAAGAAAATACATTCTTTGAATGCCTTTTTGTTAAATTAATCGGGTTGCATTCGTTTTTTTACATTTCCCCATCCGTCGCGCCTATCCGCCAATCGTCGCACTCGAATCCGTTTTCTTCTGAAAAAACAACGCAAAACAATCCCGATATGCCGTCGCAAAATTGACCGTCCCGACAAAAAGGCGGATAATCCGCCCATCCTTAAAACACCGTTTCAGACGACCTTTTCCTGTGATTCAAAAGGTCGTCTGAAACCTTTTATAAAGCACGAACATGAAAGCACCCGAACTCCTCCTTCCCGCCGGCGGCCTCGAACGTATGCGCGCCGCCTACGATTACGGCGCAGACGCCGTTTATGCCGGCAGCCCGCGTTATTCCCTGCGTGCCCGCAACAACGAATTTGCCAAACTCGACATCCTCGAGCAAGGCATTAAAGAAGCGCACAAGCGCAACAAAAAATTCTTTTTGACCGTCAACACCCTGCCGCACAATTCCAAACTCAAAACCTTCGTCGCCGACATGGAGCCGCTGATTGCCATGAAACCCGACGCGCTGATTATGGCGGATCCGGGTTTGATTATGACTGTGCGCGAAAAATGGCCGGAGATGCCGATCCACCTGTCCGTACAGGCGAACACCACCAACTACTGGGGCGTGAAATTCTGGCAGAACATCGGCGTCGAACGCATCATCCTGTCACGCGAATTGAGCATGGAAGAAATCGCCGAAATCCGCCAAGAATGCCCCGACATCGAACTCGAAGTCTTCATCCACGGCGCATTGTGCATCGCCTACTCAGGCCGTTGCCTATTGTCGGGCTATTTCAACCACCGCGACCCCAACCAAGGCACCTGCACCAATTCCTGCCGCTGGGATTACAAAGTCCACAACGCCACTGAAAGCGATGCGGGCGACGCCCAGCTTCTGCAAGGCTTCAACTTTGAAAAAGCCCAAGAAGAAGCCAACCAAAACTTCGAAGGCATCAACGGTCAGAAACGCCACCCCTACGCCGACAAAGTCTTCCTGATTGAAGAGTCCAACCGCCCAGGCGAAATGATGCCGATTATGGAAGACGAACACGGCACCTACATCATGAATTCCAAAGACCTGCGCGGTATCGAAGTCGTCGAAAAACTCGCCAAAATCGGCGTGGACAGCCTCAAAGTCGAAGGCCGCACCAAGTCGCTCTACTACGTCGCCCGCGTCGCCCAGTCCTACCGCAAAGCGATTGACGACGCCGTTGCAGGCCGTCCGTTCGACTACGGTTTGCTGAGCGAACTTGAAGGCCTCGCCAACCGCGGCTACACCAGCGGCTTCCTCGAACGCCACCAAACTCAAGACTACCAAAACTACCTCAGCGGCCATTCCACCGCCAAACAAAGCCAATACGTCGGACACGTTACCGAAATCGACGCCGAAGGCTGGGCAACGGTGGAGGTCAAAAACCGCTTTGCCGTCGGCGATACTTTGGAAATCATCCATCCCGAAGGCAACCAAACCGTCACGCTGGAACAAATGACCCGCAAAGGCGCAGCCGTCGAAGTCGCCCCGGGCAACGGCATCCAAGTCAAAATCCCGAATATGCAGGGTAAAGAAAAAGCCTTGCTGGCGCGGGTTATCAAATAATCATGAGGTAGTCTGAAAATTTTCAGACGACCTTTTGTCTTTTGTTAAGGAACTGTATGAACGAACAAACCAAACAGGCGGCTCAGACCATAGGTCGTCTGAAACGTAAAGCCAGCGACGAAGAACGGCTGCAAGGCTGGCGCGAAACCTGCGCCGAACAAGGGTTAAGCGGCGAATTTATCCTGACCGCCAAGCTCAACGGCGCGGCTTATACCGAGGAAGAAGCCCGCATGGTGGCGGAGCTTTTCGGCAAATAAACTGACAATTTATTATTTTAAAATTACAAATCATATCAAAACTTGACAAAGTTACCGATTTTGATTATAGTCGTATATGAGTTAACATTGCCGATTTGACACAGCTTGCGGGCATTAACAGCTAAAGCGTATTTTCATTTTCTGCTGTTTTTATTCCTTTCTTTATATCCAAGCCCGTTGTGTACAGCATCGGGCTTCTTTTTTTCCGGAAGTATCAGGAAGTATTTATGATTATTTTGGACAACGTTTCCAAACATTACCAAACGCGCGACAAAACCCGTTTTGCCGCCGTCGAGCCGACCAGCCTCGAAATCCAAGACGGCGAAATCTTCGGTCTGATGGGCTATTCCGGCGCGGGCAAATCCACCCTGTTGCGCCTGATTAACCTGTTGGAACGTCCCGACAGCGGCAAGGTCAATGTGTGCGGACAAGAGCTGACCGCGCTCGATGCCGCAGCATTGCGTCAGGCGCGGCAGAATATCGGCATGGTGTTTCAGCAGTTCAATCTTTTGAGCAACCGCACCGTCGCCGACAATGTTGCCTTTCCTTTGGAAATTGCCGGATGGTCGTCTGAAAAAATCAAAGAGCGTGTCAAAGAATGTCTTGAAATCGTCGGCTTGACCGAACGCGCCGACCACTACCCCGCCCAGCTTTCCGGCGGTCAGAAACAACGCGTCGGCATCGCCCGCGCGCTCGCGCCCAAACCCCAAGTCATTCTTGCCGACGAACCCACTTCCGCCCTCGACCCCGCTACCACGCGCAGCGTCTTGGAATGTTTGGAAGACATCAACAAACGCTTCAACGTCACCATCGTCATCGTGACCCACGAAATGAGCGTCATCCGCCGCCTGTGCGACCGCGCCGCCCTCTTGGATAAAGGAAAAGTGGTGGAAATCGTCGAAGTACGCGGCAACCAAATCCACGCCCAATCCGAAATCGGGCGCGAACTGATTCGGGAGGACTGATATGGCAGACTTAACATTCGAACAAGCCGTTTCCACCATCGTCGGCATGAAAGACGAAATCGTCCGCGCCTTGGGCGAAACCTTCGTCATGGTCGGACTGTCCACCACGATTGCCGTTATCTTCGGCACCCTCTTGGGCGTCTTGCTTTTCGTGACTTCCAACCGCCAGCTGCATTACAACAAGCCGGTGAATTTCCTGTTTGACAACTTAGTCAACCTGATGCGCGCCTTCCCCTTCGTCATCCTGATGATTGCCATGATACCCGCCACCCGCGCCATCGTCGGCAGCACCATCGGCCCGATTGCCGCCTCGCTGGTATTGAGCGTGTCCGGCCTGTTTTACTTCGCCCGACTGGTGGAACAAAACCTGCGCGAAGTCCCCAAAGGCGTGATTGAAGCCGCCACCGCCATGGGCGCATCACCGCTTGCCATCGTCCGTAAAGTCCTCTTAAACGAAGCGCGCGCGGGCATGGTTTCCAGCATCACCGTCCTTGCCATCGGCCTGCTCTCGTACAGCGCGGCGGCGGGCATGATAGGCGGCGGCGGCTTGGGCGACCTCGCCATCCGCTACGGCTACTACCGCTACCAAACCGAAGTCATCATCTTCATCGTCGCCATCCTCGTGCTGCTCGTTATCCTGATTCAAAGCATCGGCAACGCATTGGCGCGGAAATTGGACAAACGTTAAACCTCACAAACGCAAACAAGGTCGTCTGAAAATACCTTATGCATTTTCAGACGACCTTTTGAGTAAAAAAATACAACATGAAATCTGCCAAAAAAATTCTAATTACCGTTTATTTAATCAATATCGGCAACATCCTTTGGTACTTTATCGGTCCCATGAACCATATGCCGAAAATATTGTACGTAGGTCTGAGCGTCGGCATCTTTATTGCACAACTCGTCATCTTGGAAAAATTAGAACGCCCGACCTCCGATGACGTCAACGCACACAACAGCAAAATGCTGCGTAACGATATGGGTTTCTTCATTTTACTGTGTCTCGGATTATTGGCTGTCTTTATGATATGGTCCCTTCTCGCCTCACCTGTCCCCATCTGGGGCATCCTTTCATTTGACGATATGGTTTCCATAGGTGAAATGAACGGATCAATTGGTACGATGGACATCGATGAAATGGGCGAAATCAGCGAGCCGGATGAAAGTGCCATGATGGCTGAAGACTATGATGATGAAATGGACGGACACGCCGTAATCGACGGAACAGATGAAATGTATGAAAGTCCCGATACCGCCTTTGATGTTTCTCCGTTCGCCACCTCGTTGGATTGGCTCAAGCTCATCTCAGCCCTGACTTTTAAAGCGGGGTTGATTTGGCTGTGTTACCGTTCCGTCAAAGGGCTGTACTTCACCATAAAAAACCGTCCCGTTTCCCATAAATGGATTTAAAATCCCAACTGTCCCGACGGCAGAGGCCGTCTGAAAAATCGACTTAACACTTACCAGGAGTAAAACATGCAGACAAACACCTTATTCAAAACCCTTTCCGCCGCCGCGCTCGCCGTAGTACTCGCAGCCTGCGGCGGTCAAAAAGACAGCACCCCTGCCGCATCCGCCGCATCGCCTGCCGCCGACAATGGCGCGAAAAAAGAAATCGTCTTCGGCACGACCGTCGGTGACTTCGGCGACATGGTCAAAGACCAAATCAAACCTGCGCTGGAGAAAAAAGGTTATACCGTCAAATTGGTCGAATTCACCGACTACGTCCGCCCTAACCTCGCTTTGGCAGAAGGCGAACTGGACATCAATATTTTCCAGCACAAGCCTTATTTGGACGACTTCAAAAAAGAACACAAATTGGACATCACCGAAGTCTTCCAAGTGCCGACCGCGCCTTTGGGCCTGTATCCAGGCAAACTGAAATCGCTGGACGAAGTCAAAGACGGCAGCAGTGTTTCCGCGCCTAACGATCCGTCCAACTTCGCCCGCGCGCTGGTCATGTTGAACGAATTGGGCTGGGTTAAGCTGAAAGACGGTGTTAATCCGCTGACCGCTTCCAAAGCCGACATCGCCGAAAACCTGAAAAACATCAAAATCGTAGAACTGGAAGCCGCACAATTGCCGCGCAGCCGCGCCGACGTCGATTTCGCCGTTGTTAACGGCAACTACGCTATGAGCAGCGGCATGAAGTTGACCGAAGCCCTGTTCCAAGAACCGAGCTTCGCCTACGTCAACTGGGCTGCCGTCAAAACCGCCGACAAAGACAGCCAATGGCTCAAAGACGTGACCGAAGCCTACAACTCCGACGAGTTTAAAGCCTACGCGCGCCAACGCTTCGCAGGTTACAAATACCCTGCCGCATGGGGTGAAAACGCCGCAGCCGGCGCGAAAGCCGAAGCCGCTTCTACTGCTTCAGCAGCAAGTGCTACCGCAGCCTCCGGCGCTTCCGCAGCAAAATAAACTGTAAGTCCTAAAGTAAAAGGTCGTCTGAAAACCCAAATCAGGTTTCAGACGACCTTTTTGCCGTATATGGCGGTCAAATATAGTGGATTAAATTTAAATCAGGACAAGGCGACGAAGCCGCAGACAGTACGGATAGTACGGCAAGGCGAGGCAACGTCGTACAGGTTTAAAGTTAATCCACTATACATTCAACGCAAAGCAATGCGTCCCAATCTTACGATGGAGGTTATTTGTCTTTTATTTTGCCGCGCAAACTCAAGGTTTGCCTTACCGGATGCGAATAGGTGTCTTTTTCCGCCGTCAGTTCCAACTCCAATTCCGTCAGTTTTTGCAAATACTCGGAAGCCATGACCGTCGGCTCTTTTGTCAATTCTTCGAACTGCTTTTTCGCCTCATCAAACCGACTCAGTTTGCGCAACATTTCTCCGCGCACCAACTTGGTATTCACACGCTTTTCAGCCGGCAGGCTGCCATCTTTCAAAGTCAAATCGGCGTAATGCAGGACTTTCTCCAGATCTTGCTGATGACCGCCCAACCAGCTGGCATGCAAAAATATCGACATCATTTGTTCTGCGTTTTGATTTTCGCCCGCCAACTCCAACATTACCCCCGCCAACCTTTGCGCAGAGGCCTTTTCAGCCACCTGCTTGAGATAAGCTTCGCTCCGGATAACTTTTTCATACTTATTCAATTCTTGTTGCGTAAAGTCATCCTTAAACATCACAAACTTATTGCTAGGACAAACAGGAATGGGGGCAGGCGCCATAATCATACCTACCGGCTCCAAATCAGTCTTCATATCTACCGAAAAGCCCGACATTACCATAACCGATGTGAATTTTTCGCCGCCTATCGGACAAGTATGTTCGACCGGACGCGTAGTCAACGCATTGGCATGCGTACAAACAGCAAGTGACAAGACGAAGGCTGAAAGTTTGATTTTCATTAGGATTTCCTTAATATTTCCGTATTTAAAGCGGCATAAATCTTGTTTTGCCTGTCCAAAATTTGAATTTATAGTGGATTAACTTTAAACCAGTACGGCGTTGCCTCGCCTTGCCGTACTATCTGTACTGTCTGCGGCTTCGTCGCCTTGTCCTGATTTAAAGTTAATCCACTATATCGTCAAAAAAGGGAATTCTAATCACAAAGAACCCATATTCGCAAACAATAAAGGCTTGCGCCAGACTCTAAGCTTGGTCGCAAACCTCCTGCTTTCACATAACGTGATCGGTTTACACCTCCGCCGATTTGCCGGTCACTTTTTCAAACGCTTGAATCAGCCTTCCAATCACGGCATCTTCGCCAAACTCGTTCAAACAATCTGCACGCAATTTTTCCGCTGAAAACTTTCCTCGTTCTTCATACATCCGAATCAGCGCATCACTCAGGGCTTCTATATTTTCAGTCGGAATCAGATAACCATTGTCTTCATTGACAATCGACTGTGGCCCGCCGCACATCGTCGCAATGACCGGCAAACCTTGCGAAAGCGCCTCGATAAATACCACGCCGAATGTTTCCACACGGCTGGCGAGCACAAAAGCATTGCTATGGCGCATCAAATCCAAGACCTCATCCGTCTTCAACGCGCCCAAAAAGGTGACGGCATGACCGATGTCCAATTCGTCGACCAAGCGGCGCAGATTTTCCGCCTCCGCGCCATTGCCGCCGATTTTGAGTTTAAGGAAGGGGTATTTCTCCAAAGCTTTGGCAAAGGCAGGGAGCAATAAATCATGCCCTTTCAGATGACGCAGATGGGAGACGGAACAAAACGTGAAATCCTGATGGGACTTATCGAAAGGCTCGAACGGACGCGCGAAATTATCGCCCAAAATATTCGGCAGATATTCCCAGTCCAAACCGTATTTCTCGCGCAGCAACGCACAAAAATCCTTGCTGACCGCAAAACGCGCCTGACAATGTTGTGCGGATTCTTTCATGATCGGCCATTGGTTTGGGCGGACGAGATTGCGGGCGATTGCGCTGCTGTGTTCGGTAATCACATAAGGAATACCGTATTTCTTAGAAATTTCATGCGCCAAAACGCCGCCAAAATTCATCGTATGCGCATGGAGGACATCAGGCTTGCCGTTTTCCACCACATACCGCTTAAAAGCCTTCATGCCCGCCCTTACCCAACGGATACGGTCGATATCGACGACGGGGCAATGCGGGAAAAAATACATGCTGTCGTAAACATAAGTATTCAAACCGCCCTGCTGGTGATGCCGCATTCCATAAGGTCCGGTCAAAATACTTTTCCATTCGGTCCGCAAAGAACGGAACAAAGGCGCAATGACCCCTACTTTCAAACCCTTGCGCTGCAAAGCCTGAGCCTGCAAACGGAAGAAAATCCCGTCCACATCTGTTTCGGATTTCGGATACCACGATGGAAGAACGACAACATGCATTTTTTACTCCTTACACCAACCCTGCCAAAGACAATCTGCATCATTGCCCACAAAGTCAAAAAATATAAAAAACAATAATTTAGTTATATTACAAACAACCGCAAGTTTTCAAGTGATTATAAATAACAGCATTACAACTCAAAGCATGAATTAAACCATATATATGACAAAGCACTCAAACTGCAAGTTAAAAAAATCTTCCTATTTTCTCAACCAACTGATTTAAATGAAAATAATATATGACATATAACAACAAATTGAAAAGTACACATCCACCAAACCATCTCATCACGCGCATCGGCTTAATATAGTGGATTAACTTTAAACCAGTACGGCGTTGCCTCTCCTTGCCGTACTATCTGTACTGTCTGCGGCTTCGTCGCCTTGTCCTGATTTAAATTTAATCCACTATAAATAAGGCTCTTCAAAAAGCCGACATTTTCCGTTTCAGACGACCCATAGGCTAAACAACGGCAAGACCATGATTGTTTAGTCCCCCTCGCCCGATAATACATTTTCATCCGCAACACAGAGCCAACTGGAATCATCAACCGTCTTTGCCTTGAAGCTAAACAATAAAAAGGTCGTCTGAAATCTCGTATTTGATTTTTCAGACGACCTCTCAGTCATAGCGAAAAGGTTATGCGTATGACGAAACCTTTCAGACGACCCCATTAAACAGCAAACATGAATTTTGCCGTTTTAAGCTGTCGTTACAGTCCATCAAGCATCTACCGGTTTCCACTCTGCACCTTTTACCGGCGGCAGCCAAGATTGCGTACCGCTGGCGGAAAATTCCCACAGGATGTCGGGGAAGCCGTAATGGTCGGCACGCGTCGGGTCGAGTTGCGTTTCGATTTCGGCTTCGCGACCTTCGCTGATTTGTGTGGCGATGTGCGGATTGATCATGACGGTTTTGCCCAATGCGATAAATTCCGCCCAGCCGGTTTCAAACGCCGCCAGAATATCGTCGGCGGTAAACAGGTTGCCCACGCCGATAAGAGGCAGCTTGCCGTTGATGCGGTCGTGGATGAACTGCATACGGGTTTGCGCCGTATTGCCGCCGCGGCGGATTTTCTTATCGAATTCCCACAAAGAAACATGCAAGTATTGCAGCGGCTTTTGTACCAACGCGTCAATCAGTGCGCCCGTTTCAGCCATGGTCAACCCGTCTTCGCCTGCTTCTTCGGGCGAGAAACGGTAGCCGATGATGAAATCGTTGCGTTGGTGTTTTTCACGGACGGCAGCAACGGCATCGACGACGGCGAGTGGGAAGCGCATTCTGTTTTCCAAGCTGCCACCCCATTGGTCGTTGCGGCGGTTGCTTTGGGCGGAGTAAAACTGTTGGATTAAATAGCCGTTCGCGCCGTGGATTTCTACGCCGTCAAAGCCTGCGCGAAGTGCCAAATCGGCAGCTTGGGCGAAGGAGGCGATGAGTTCTTCCACTTCTGCGGCACTCGCTTCACGCGCTCCATCCTTTTCGCTGGCGGACGCGCTGATTTTGTCGCGGCGGTTGAGTTCCACCATCGCTTGCGAGCCGCCGTGATGGATTTGCAAAATCGCTTTCGCGCCTTGTTTTTGAATGATTTGAGCGGTTTCTTTCAGGTTGTCGAGGCAGTTTTCGCCTGTGGCTTCAGGCTGTCCGCGAAAGGCTTTGCCGCCTTCTTGAACCAAAGTGGCGGCGGAGATAAAGAGACCCATATCGCCTGCGCGGTTGCCGAGAAACGTGCGCTCTTGGTCGCTGATTACACCGTCGGCGTGGGAACCGAAGTGGGTCATGGGCGCAACGGCGAGGCGGTTTTTGACGGTTACGCCGTTGTTCAGCGTGAAGGGTTGGAAAAGCGGGGCGTATTTGGGATTCATTTTGTTCTGTCGAAAATTAATAACATCGACAGAATTGGGACAAATATGGAATTATCAAGAACGAGGTCGTCTGAAAAACACGGTTTCGACGAAACGGAATGTTTTCAGACGACCTTTCGGCAATACGCCTAACGACGACTACCAGAGGTAGGTTACGCTGGCACCGCCGCCCGCACCGCCTTTCGCCGCGCCGACTGCCGAGCCTTTAACCAGCCATTTGCCGCTGGCGGATACTTTGGAAATACCTACGGCATAGCCGCTTTTACCGCGCCAGATACCGCTTGCGACGGAAACCGCACCTTGTCCCGGCTGATATGCTTGTCCGAGGCTGCCGACCGCGATTGCAGCGGCAGAGCCTGAATCGGCGCGCTCTTCAAGTTTGTCCATACGGACTTTGGCTTCGTTGCGCAAAGCGGCGATTTGGGTCTGGTGATTACTCTCGGCTGCGGCAAGGCTGTTTTGGGTTTGGCGGGCAAGGCTCTTCACTTGGGCAACGTTGACCGCGTCCGTATCCTCCTTACCCGCAGCAACATTAGTAATCTGGCGGCTGTTTTGTTCGCTGCCGACAGATACCGCGCCTAAAGTCGATACCCATGTTTTGCCTGTTTCCGTACTTGCCACGCCGGTAGCAAAGTCATGACCTGCAACGCCTGCCGCAGTATCGGCAACGCTGTCCGTACCGAGCGCTACGGAGTTTTGTTGACGTGCTTCTGCTTTGTAGCCCAAAGCAGCGGATTTTTCCTCAAATGCGGCAGCACCTGCGCCCAAAGCCGTTCCGCCCGATTTCCGTACCCGTGCGCGCGTGCCTGCTGCAAGACCGTTGAGCGCGGTGGATGAGGATTCTACGCCCAATGCCACGCTGTTGGTTTCTTCGGCAACTGCACGCGTACCGACTGCAACCGCTTGATAACCGTTTGCCTCGGCAGCAGATGCCAGCGCAACCGCCTGCGTACCATTGGCTTTTGCCCTATCCCCGACAGCAGTGGAACTGAGCGCATTGGCTTCACTGCCGCGTCCAAACGCAACCGCATCAATATCGGCAGCCTTCGCACTTTCGCCGATCGCAATAGAACGCAAACCCTTTGCCTGCGACATCAAACCGACCGCCACCGACTGTCCGCCGGAAGCCTTCGATGCGCCGCCGACGGCAATATCGTTGGTTCCTTTTGCATTCGCTCTGAAACCGACGGCAACTGTCCGCAATGCTTCCGCCTTAGCCTCACTGCCAAGCGCCGACGCACTCAAACCCGAAGCGTTTGAATCATAGCCAGCAGCAACAGACTTATAACCCGCCGCAGCCGCTTTGTCGCCCAACGCGGTCGCATTTTCCCCCGCCTTCGATTCTTTGCCCAATGCGGTAGAACCGTTTTTGTGCATCGCTCCTGTCGCAATACCTTCCGCAACACAAACATTTGCAAAAACAAGGGACAACACCAAACACAGCGGTTTGACGGATAAGTTTAGTTTCATCTTTTCATTCTCCATTTTTGAATTTTTTAAAAAATATCAACCAAATCCTTATGACTATATTTAGTCATTTAGAATTAGTTATATTGTATAGTGTTATTACAATATTATTAGTTATATGTAATTAATATTTGATTTGAATCATCTGAAGAAAATGATGAGCAAGGTTTACAGAACGTATGCAACCATTCAGCTTAACGAAACCCAATCATCCAAAAAGGTCGTCTGAAAACACGGTTTCGGAGAAACGAAATGTTTTCAGACGACCTTTTGTATGGACAAAAAAAGGCGATACCTTTCAGTACCGCCAAAGCTGCTTTGGTGATGAAACCGGTTATTTCGAGGCGCAACGGAAGCCCAAGTTGTGCAGGACGTATTTGGATTGCAGGCTGGTGCGTATGCCGTAGCGCAGGAAGGCGGCGTAATTCGATGGGTCGCTGGAGCCTACGGATGCGCCGCTGCAAAACATTTGCGTATCGGCATTGCCAGACGAGAGCAGGCTGCTGTTGAAGTCTTCCGTCCATTCCCAAATCAAGCCGTGCATATCGTAAATGCCCCAGTAGTTGGGTTTGCTTTTGCCGACATCGCGCAAGCCGTTTCTGCCGCCGTCTGCATACCAGTCAAGAATGGTACGGTTGTAGCCGGGCTCGGCAGAACCGTTTTTCTGAGTGGCGGAGGCAAGTCCGGCAAATTCCCATTGGTCTATGGTCGGCAGGCGTTTGCCTTGCGCAGTACAGTAGGCATTGGCAGCAAACCAAGATACGTTGGTTACTGGATGTTTCAGTTCGTTGGGTTTGGGCGCGTAGCTGTTGCTGCCGGTTTTAACCCAGTGTTTCAGATAGGCAGGTTCGGCTTGTTTGGAACTGACTTTACCTTTTTGCCATTGGGGATGTTTTTTGACAAACTCTGCAAATTCGGCATTGGTAACGGGGTACTTGTCGATTTGGAAAGGTTTGACTTTAATGAGGCTTGTTTCTTTCTTCAGATAGAGCGGGCGGTAGCTGCCGCCTTCAACTTTTGCCATTTCGGCCGCCGCTGCACTGCCGCTTGCGACAAGGGTAAAGAAGGCGAGGAGTGGTATGAGTTTCATAACGGGCTTTCTCATCTGAATACGGAGTATTAGGCTCTGATTATATAGCGAAACCGGATAAAAATCCTTAAAAGCCGTCTGATTATTGTGCTTTGGGCTTGTCGGTTCGTGCATATAGTGGATTAACTTTAAACCAGTACGGCGTTGCCTCGCCTTGCCGTACTATCTGTACTGTCTGCGGCTTCGTCGCCTTGTCCTGATTTAAATTTAATCCACTATACTTGAAATCGGTTTTTCAGACGACCTTCGATACTTGATAGGTCGTCTGAAAAACCAATCTTTCGATTGGTTGTGGAAGAAAGCCACTGTTGTCCTTGCATCAGCCGGAACAGCAGTGGCTTTTTTCTGTTTCTATGCCGAGATGACTGGATTAGTAGCCGCCTTTACCTGCAGATGCTGCGGAAGCAGGCGCTGCTGCGGAAGATGCAGGGGCAGCCGGAGCTGAAGCGGCAGGGGCTGAAGCCGCACCGCTACCTGCATAGGCTTTGTCTTCCAGTTTTTTGGTCATGATTTCAGGGTTCTCTGCGCCCTCTACTTTCAATTGACCCAACGCGCCTTTGTTGAACGCACGGAAGAGAGAGTGGTCAACCACAGTGTAGCTGCCCGGGATGTCGGCTTTAAATTCGACAATCGCTGCACCACCGGCAGGAATCAGGGTACTTTGTACGTTTTCGTTGATCAGTTTGCCGCCTTCTACGTAAACTTTGTCGAAGATCTCACCGATAACGTGGAAGGAGGAAACGAGGTTCGGACCACCGTTACCAACGTACATACGAACGGTTTCGCCTGCTTTGGCTTTCAGGGCGTTGTCGCCGGCGATAGCGCCTACGTGACCGTTAAATACAACGTATTCAGGTTGCTCGGCGATGGCTTTGTCCATATCGAACGGTTGCAGGCCTTGCGCACCTTTTTTACCTTTGGTGTAGAAGTCGCCTTGTACGATGTAGAACTCTTTGTCCACTTTAGGCAGACCTTCTTTAGGTTCAACCAAAATCAGACCGTACATACCGTTGGCAATGTGCATACCGACAGGGGCAACGGCACAGTGGTAGATATACAGACCGGGTTGCAGGGCTTTGAAGCTGAATGTAGAAGTACGGCCCGGAGCAGTGAAGCTGGCTTCTGCACCACCGCCTGGACCGGTTGCAGCGTGGAAGTCAACATTGTGCGGTACAGTAGAAGACGGGTTGTTAGAGAATTCGACTTCCACGGTATCGCCTTCGCGTACGCGGATCATGCGGCCCGGAACGTCGCCGTTAAATGTCCAGTAGTGGTATTCCACGCCATCGTCCATTTTCATGGTTTTTTCGACGGTTTCCATTTTCACGCGGACACGTGCAGGATGGTCGCGGTCGATGGCAGGCGGAACTTCAGGAGCGTGGGTAGTTACCGCGTCGATAACAGGCAGCTCGGCAGCAGGAGTTTCGGCAGCAGCTTGAGCACCGGAAGCAGGAGCCTCGGAAGCTGCAGGAGCGGAAGCGGAAGCGGTTTGCTCGGCAGGTTTTTGGGCAGCTTGCTCACCACAGGCGGCTAAAGCAAAAACTGAAGCAATGATTGCAGCTAAAGCTTGGCGTTTCATAGTTGTCATTTCCTTTAATAACTATTTTAAGAAGGTCAGGGTATATTTTTTCAACCTTTGTCATCCGCGGCATACCGCTTTCGGCTCTTTCAAACTGCCTTATTCCGGGTCGTCTGAAAGGCATCTCTTGTGAACTTTTGTAGGATTATGTAGGTGGTTTTACCGCTATATCTTGACCTAAATCAATTAATTCATCAAAGATGAACTTTTACTACCCATTTTACTACTTAATAACTAGATAAAACTACATCAAATCATCTATTATTGCTCACATGTTTTATCCAATTCTTTACAAAAATGCCACCGTATTTTTGATAATAAGAATTATTATTGACTATATATCTGTTTTTTAAAGATTGTTGTTAAGAGAATATTTCTTTTGCCTGAAAAGAGTGCTACAATCTTTAACATTCATATAGTATGAATTTATAAGCAACCACTTTTTACCAAAATAAGGAGTTCTGAAATGGGACAGTACAAGAAGCTATGGTACTTGCTGTTTGCCGTCCTGGCAGTCTGCTTTACCATTCTTGGCTACATGGGCAGCGAGGTTTATAAAAAAGCCCCGCCTTATCCTGAGAGAGTCGTTTCGGCATCAGGCACTCAGCTGATGACCAAAGACGATATTTTGGCAGGTCAATCAGCCTGGCAAACCACCGGCGGTATGGAAGTCGGTTCCGTATTGGGACACGGCGCATACCAGGCTCCGGACTGGACAGCCGACTGGCTGCACCGCGAGCTTGTCGCATGGTTGGATTTGACTGCGCAAGAGACTTACGGCAAAAAATTCAACGAAGTTTCTCCTGAAGAACAAGCCGTACTGAAAACCCGCCTTGCCGACGAATACCGCAACCAAAGCCGTATTAAAGAAGACGGCAGCGTCGTCATCAGCGATACCCGTGTCAAAGCCATTGAGAGCATCCTGCCTTACTACCACGGCGTATACAGCGATGATCCCGCCCTTCAGACGACCCGCGAACACTTCGCAATGAAAAACAACACATTGCCAAGTAAAGAAGCGCGTGAAAAACTGTTCAACTTCTTCTTCTGGACTTCATGGTCTGCCTCGACCAACCGTCCTGACGAAACTTTCACCTACACCAACAACTGGCCGCACGAGCCTCTGATCAACAACGTACCGACTACTGAAAACTACATGTGGTCGTTCACCAGCGTTGTATTGCTCTTGATGGGTATCGGCCTGCTGATGTGGGGTTACTCCTTCCTGACCAAACACGAAGAAGTAGAAGTTCCGACTGAAGACCCGATTTCCAAAGTACAGCTGACTCCTTCCCAAAAAGCATTGGGCAAATACGTCTTCCTGACAGTCGCCCTGTTTGTGGTACAAGTGTTGCTGGGCGGTCTGACCGCGCACTACACCGTCGAAGGTCAAGGTTTCTACGGCATCGACGAAGCACTGGGCTTCGAAATGTCCGACTGGTTCCCCTACGCATTGACCCGTACTTGGCACATCCAATCCGCCATCTTCTGGATTGCAACCGGCTTCCTGACAGCAGGTCTGTTCTTGGCTCCGATTGTGAACGGCGGCAAAGATCCCAAGTTCCAACGTGCCGGCGTAAACTTCCTCTATATCGCCCTGTTCATCGTAGTCGGCGGTTCTTATGCAGGTAACTTCTTCGCCCTGACCCACATCATTCGCCCCGATCTCAACTTCTGGTTCGGACACCAAGGTTACGAATACCTCGATTTGGGCCGTTTCTGGCAACTCCTGCTGATGGTCGGTCTGCTGTTGTGGCTGTTCCTGATGCTGCGCTGCACCATCTCCGCCTTTAAAGAAAAAGGCGTGGACAAAAACCTGCTGGCAATCTTCGTTGCCTCTATGGTCGGTGTCGGCGTGTTCTACGCGCCCGGTCTGTTCTACGGCGAAAAATCCCCGATTGCCGTGATGGAATACTGGCGCTGGTGGGTAGTTCACCTGTGGGTAGAAGGCTTCTTCGAAGTATTTGCTACCGCAGCCTTTGCCTTCATCTTCTACAACATGGGCTTCGTCCGTCGCAGTACCGCTACCGCATCCACTCTGGCTGCCGCCGCCATCTTCATGTTGGGCGGTATCCCGGGTACGCTGCACCACCTGTACTTCTCCGGTTCTACCTCCGCCTCTATGGCAATCGGTGCCTGCTTCTCCGCATTGGAAGTCGTACCGCTGGTATTGCTGGGTCGTGAAGCTTACGAACACTGGTCTTACCAACACCTGTCCGAATGGGCGAAACGCCTGCGTTGGCCGCTGATGTGCTTCGTAGCAGTTGCCTTCTGGAACATGATCGGTGCCGGCGTATTCGGCTTCCTGATTAACCCGCCGATTTCCCTGTTCTACATCCAAGGTCTGAACACTACCGCAGTTCACGCACACGCAGCCTTGTTTGGTGTGTACGGTTTCTTGGCACTGGGCTTCGTCTTGCTGGTTGCCCGCTACCTGAAACCAAACGCAAAATTCGACGACAAACTCATGACTTGGGGCTTCTGGCTGCTCAACGGCGGCTTGGTCGGCATGATCGCCATCAGCCTGCTGCCTGTCGGCGCGATTCAAGCATACGCCTCCATCACTCATGGTCTGTGGTATGCCCGTAGCGAAGAATTCCTGCAAATGGAAATCCTCGACACCCTGCGCTGGGTACGCACAGCAGCCGACTTGATCTTCATCGGCGGTGCAATCTGCGTAGCCATCCAAGCAACCAAAATCGTATTCAGCCGCGATAAATAAATCCTAGCTTGAATACCCTGCAAAAGGTCGTCTGAAAATGTTCAGACGACCTTTTTTGATGCCTGCCTACTTTCATTTCGGCAACAGCCCGTCCCCGTTTAACCGCCATACGCACAGAACACCCCTCTTTACCCACCTATCCCTACCCTACCCCCCTCCTCCAACAAATTGAATCCCTCCCCATCCCGCGACAACCGCCCTCCCTGTTTTCCCTATTTTTCAGACGACCCCAATGCCGTTTAGAAAACAAGGTCGTCTGAAACCGAAAACAAACAAAACACAGACAACAAAAAACCGCACATCAAAGCGCGGTCGGTTTTAAAACGGTTTTTGTCGGAACGGAAAGCGAAGGGCTTTTCAGACGACCTCTGAACATTTGGAGGTCGTCTGAAAAATAAAATCAATCAATAGCGGTAATCAGGGTGACGGGAACAACCTGAATATTTAATAGCACATTTATCAGAATATCGTCCGCATTCATCCAATGCTTTTTGCTCTGCCTTTTCAACATAATCGTCATTTATCACAGCAAACCCACTACGACTTTCCTTATTTCTATCAGGACCAACAGCAAAAGCGACACATACATTGCGATATTGGCTCATCCGACGACAGCCTTTGCCATCGCTTCTCGTTACAGGATTTTCACCTCCGCCTGCCTTAATACAGTTTGCTAAAGCTTCTTTATTAGCTGATTCTTCACTTTTTGTATTATTTTCAGAATATCCAACCGCTTTATTAACAGGATTAAAATAAATCGCACCCCAACGGTTCGGCACTTTATACACCCGTCGAGAAGACGAACTGCCACCTCCCCAACCGCACGCGCTGCCATCGACAGTTTGGCAATAACCGTCAGTCGGATTCCCTCCCAAAGGGTTGCCCAAGACGGTAAAACTATTCAAAGCCAACAACACCAAAAATATCTTCTTCATCTTTATACCTCTTAATCTTTTCCGCTATTCGTTTCTCTCAAAACCCTGCCGTATAACTCGGCACCGCTTTCGTTCCTATCGATGCAAAATAAGTTTTCAGACGACCTCTGAATATTTGGGGTCGTCTGAAAATTCATTTAGTAACGGAGATAGTCAGGATGACGGGAACAGCCTGAATATTTAATTTCGCATTTGAAAGGTTTTCCCTTCTCACAAATAGCAATAGCTTTTTGTTCTGCTTTTTCTAAATAAGGATCACTTTGTGATGCCATTTTACCTTTTCCAAGCTCGCCCCCCACTGCAATGGCAGAACACCCGTTGCGATATTCACTTACAACATGACACCCTTGTCCTTTCCTAGATATTGGATTTTTACCGCCGCCATTCTTAATACAACTTTCCAACGCCTCTCGTCTTGCATCTTCTTCCCCTTTAGTATTGTTTTCAGACACTCCAATAGCTCGATTGGCAGCATTGTAATAAATAGCGCCCCAACGATCAGGGATATTAATCACTTGCCTTGTTTGTCTCCTAGGAGCATTACCTCCCGCGCATCCCAGCAAATCGGGATGATAGACACAAGGATTGCTCATTTCGTTTGCGTTAGCGAAACTGCTTAAAATCATGGCAGCCATTAATAATATATGCTTCATCGGTTTATTCCTTATTTTTGAACATCAATCATATTCTTACTTTACCCTGTTCCCCAAGCAACCCGGTCGAAATCAGATGGGCTGTTTTCTCTTTATCGTCTATCGCCACACAATAAAGTTTCAGACGACCCCTAATCTTTCAGGGGTCGTCTGAAAAAACAAATCAATCGACAATGCTGCCGTATTGCTTTGTGAAACTTACAAAACGCCTTGATGGGCGGTATCGTGTCCCAAAGCGGTCAGGAATTGCGACATGCTGTATGTTTCGCCTGAAGCGGCAAACTTGAACGCGTCTACGGTATCGCCGCCATCTGAGGAGTGGACGGCATCCAAGACGGTCAGGGTGTCGTCGCTGCCTTTGAGTTTGACCACCCAGTTCTCTTTGTTGTTTCCTGCTTTATTGATTTCCAAATCGATGTCTTTCAGCGTCAGGTTGCCTGAGAACAATACGGTATTGTCCTCGCCGCTTGCGTTCAGCGACAATTTGTCATGCCCGCTGCCTTTGCCGAAGGTAATCGTATTGGCATAGCTGCCGCCGGAAATGGTGTCATTGCCTGCGCCGGCATCAATGGTGCTGTCGTGTCCGACTTTGACGGTATCGTCGCCGCTGCCGCCGATAAAGGTGGTTTTGCCGCCGTAGTTGCCTGAAACGCTGACGGTATCGCCGTTGTCGGTGCCGTGAATAATGCGGTTGGAACCTTCGTACAGCCGTTGCTCAAAGGTATCGCTGTCGTCATTCAGGTATTGAATAATCGTGCCGTCTTTGCGGACATGGGATACTTTCAAGCCGAAATGTTCGATGATTTGTTCCGTGCTGTATGTGCCGTTGTCGAATTGGAACTCGGATATGGCGCCTTGCGAACCCATTTGGTTTTTAATCGTCAATACGTCATTGCTGCCTTTGATGGAAACGGTCCATGTGTTGCCGTTCAGACGGGGGTTGATGGTGAAGTCGAACGGATTGGGCGTGTAGTCGATGCCGGTTTTGTCGTAACCCGGGGTCACGGAAATATTCAAGTCATCCAATGTCAAGCCGCCGGTAAATTTTACGGCGTTGCTGATGGAGGTGGGATTGAATTCTTCGTCGATATCGAAACCGAAGTCGAAAATGGTGTCGTGTCCGTATCCTTTGCCGAAGACATAGGTATCGCGCCCGTCTCCGCCTTCCAGATAATCGTCGCCTGCACCGCCGTCGAGGTAATCGGCTCCGACCCGTGCATACAGTTTGTCATTGCCGTTTCCGCCGTACAGTTTGTCGTCTGAAGACCATTCGTTGCCCCAGTAGGTCGTGCCTTCGTCTCGGATAATGTCGTCGCCGTCCATGCCGTAAATCACGTCCCTGCCGTCTGTGCCGGAACTTAATTCGTCATTAAACTTGCTGCCGACAATCACATCGTCGTTCGGTGTGCCTTCATTTTTGATGCCTTGTTCGGCTTTTCCGGTGTTGACGGCTTTGAGCAGGGTTTCGGCCGTATAGTTTTCGCCGAGGAATTGGAATTGGTTGATGGAAATATGTCCTTGGGCGTCAACTTGGTTTTGAATGGTTGCCGAGCCGTTGGCGGATGTGATTTCCCAGTTTTTGCTGCCGTCGGCATTGTCGATGACGTTTACTTTGATGTCGCTGACACGGAGGTCGTCTGAAAACTTCAGGGTATTGTTGCCTTGATTGTCGATAATCGTATCGTCGCTGCCGTAAATATAGGTGTCGTTGCCTGTTCCGCCTTTCAACATATCTTTGCCTGCTCCTCCGATTAAAGTGTCGTCGCCTGCGTCGCCGTTGATGGTGTCGTTGCCATCGCCGCCGTCCAAATAGTCATTGCCGTCGCCGCCGTTAATGTTGTCGTTGCCGCCCATGCCGTAAACGGTATCGTTGCCGCGGCCGCTGTTGAGACGGTTGTGTCCGTCGTTGCCGGTCAGGGTGTTATTGCTGTTGTTGCCTGCCGCGTAGATATTGGCGTTGCCGGTCAGGGTAACGTTTTCAACGTGGGTTGAGGCGGTATAAGAAACGCTGCTGATCACGGTATCATTGCCTTCGCCGCTATTCTCAACGACAACATCTTTTGCGTTATCCACATAGTAAGTATCGTCTCCGATGCCGCCGCGCATCATGTCCACGCCTGCTTTGCCGTCGATGACGTCGTTGCCGACGGTGCCGTTCAGCGCGTCGTTTCCTTCCGTACCTTCAATACGTTCGCCTGCATTGTCGCGTATTTCTACTTGCGCTTGGGTGGCTTTGATGAATTGGTTGAGGTTTAATGTGCCGTTTGCGAAAACAAACCGTTGGACGGAAGGCATATTGCTGCCTTCTTGGTATTGATTGGAAATGGTCAGGACGGATTGGGTGTGTTTCACTGCGATACGCCAGTCCTGTCCGCCTTCTGCATTGCGCACGGCGGTAACCGTCAGATCGTCTGCGCTGAGACCGTCTAAAAAGCGGATGCTGTTGCTGCCTTGGCGGTCAATTACTGTATCTTTGCCGCTTTTTTCGCCGAACAAATAGGTATCGTTGCCTTCACCCCCTTGCAATACGTCGTTTCCTGCCGCGCCATCCAAGATATCGTTGCCTTCATCGCCGAACAGTTGGTCGTCGCCGTCTCCCCCGTTGATGTTGTCGTGACCTGCGCCCCCGTAAACCGTATCATTGCCGCGCCCGCTGTACAGGCGGTTGTTACCGCTGTTGCCGACCAATACGTTGTCTGAATTGTTGCCCGCGCCATAAATATTATCCGAACCGGTCAAAACCAAGTTTTCGACATTGTTCGGCAAGGTGTAGCTGACATTGCTATAAACGGTATCCTGTCCTTCATTTGCCTTTTCCACAATGTTGTCTGCGGTATGGGTGGCATAATAGACATCATTGCCCTTGGTTCCTTGAAAAACCTTGGGTTCGGATGACTTTTCCAAAGATGCGGAGTGTGCGGCGGATTCTTCAGAAACGATTGCGCGAAAGACTTGTTTTGTATCCATGATATTATTTTTTCCGTGAGCTGACGGTTGCCTATCCGGGGAGATGGGATAAATAACCAGATTGGGGGGATCGTAATTTATTGATTGAATCGTTACACTCAGTCGAACTGCGTGGCTTCCTTAGACTGCTTTATCCTCAACAAGTTCTAACTCTTTCTCAAAACATTATTTAATCGGAATTTATATTTCAATTGATTAATTTGTTTATCATTTATGTCAAATTGAATTCAAATCAAGATTAAGCGTTGGGCAACGCCGTACTGCGCCAATCCAATCCGCTATAAAATGAAAAGGTCGTCTGAAAACCTAATGGATGAGGTTTTCAGACGACCTTTTATTTACAACGGGAAATTACAGCGAACGGGCAACTTCGACGATGTCGAAGCATTCCAGTTGGTCGCCTTCCATAATTTCGTTGTAGCCTTTGATCATCAAGCCGCACTCGAAGCCCATGCGGACTTCTTTGACGTCGTCTTTGTAGCGTTTCAAAGAAGACAGTTCGCCGGTGTGGATGACCACGTTGTTGCGGATGAGGCGGATATGGGAATCACGTTTGACCACGCCGTCGGTAACCATACAGCCTGCGATGTTGCCGACTTTGGATACGCTGATGACCTGACGGATTTCGACCATACCGGTAACCTGCTCTTTCTCTTCCGGCGCCAGCATGCCGCTCATGGCTGCTTTGACGTCGTCAATGGCATCGTAAATGATGTTGTAGTAGCGGATTTCCACGTTTTCATTTTCGGCAAGTTTGCGCGAAGAAGCGTCTGCACGCACGTTAAAGCCGATGATGAACGCGCCTGAAGCGATGGCAAGGTTGACGTCCGATTCGGTAATACCGCCCACGCCGCTGTGCAATACGTTCACTTTCACTTCGTCTGTGGACAGTTTTTTCAGGCTGCCCGCCAAAGCTTCGTAAGAACCTTGTACGTCTGCTTTGATGATGACCGACAAGGATTGGGCTTGGTTTTCGCCCATGTTGTTGAACATATTTTCCAGCTTCGCCGCCTGCTGTTTGGCAAGGCGCACGTCGCGGTATTTGCCTTGGCGGAAGAGCGCGATTTCGCGGGCTTTTTTCTCGTCTGCCAACACCATTGCGTCTTCGCCGGCATTCGGCACGTCGGACAAGCCGAGGATTTCGACCGGAATGGACGGGCCGGCTTCGTTGACGGCTTTACCGTTTTCATCGACCATCGCGCGGATTTTACCGAACGCGGTGCCGGCAAGCAGCATATCGCCTTTTTTCAGCGTACCGCTTTGCACCAAGAGGGTGGCGACCGCGCCGCGGCCTTTGTCCAAACGTGCCTCAACGATGATGCCTTTGGCGGGTGCATCGACAGGGGCGGTCAGTTCCAAAACTTCAGCTTCAAGCAATACGGCTTCGAGCAACGCGTCGATATTGATGCCTTTTTTGGCGGAAACGTCGATAAATTGTACATCGCCGCCCCATTCGTCCGGCACGACTTCGTGTGCGGTCAACTCTTGGCGGATGCGCTCGGGGTTGGCAGCTTCTTTATCGATTTTGTTGACGGCAACCACCATCGGTACGCCCGCTGCTTTAGCGTGGGCAATGGCTTCGATGGTTTGCGGCATCACGCCGTCGTCAGCTGCGACCACGAGAATCACGATGTCGGTTGCTTTCGCACCGCGCGCGCGCATGGCGGTAAACGCTTCGTGACCCGGGGTATCTAAGAAGGTAATCACGCCGCGCGGGGTTTCAACGTGGTATGCGCCGATGTGCTGGGTAATGCCACCCGCTTCGCCTTGTACCACTTTGGCGCGGCGGATGTAGTCCAACAGCGAGGTTTTACCGTGGTCGACGTGACCCATGACGGTAACCACCGGCGGACGTGGCAGCGCTTCGGCTTCCACAGCTTCCACGCCTTCATCCAAGAATGCTTCGGGATCGTCGGCGGCGGCAGGTTTGCCGATGTGGCCGAGTTCTTCCACCACAATCAGGGCAGTGTCTTGGTCGATGGATTGGTTGATGGTGACCATCATGCCCATTTTCATCAGGGCTTTGACCACTTCCACGCCTTTGACTGCCATTTTGTGCGCCAAATCGGCAACGGTAATGGTTTCAGGAACCAAGACTTCGTGTACGACAGGTTCGGTCGGCGCTTGGAAGGCGTGTTGGTTCGGCTCGAGTTTGAGTTTCTTACCTTTTTTACCGCTGCGTACGCGCTCGTCGTCGCCGTTGCGCGCATTGCGGTCGCGTCCGCCTTTACCGCCTTTGCCTTTGGCGTTTCGGCCTTGGTTGTCATCGTCGCGGTTGTGGCGGTCTTCTTTTTTCGCACGGGCAGGATTAGCGGCTTTGCCTTCTGCGGGCGCGGCTTTGGCTTTTTCGGCAGGCTTGCGCTGCTCGGCAGCTTTGGCTTCGGCTGCGGGCTTGGCTTGCTGATCCGCCTGTTGTTTCATGGCTTCGCGGCGCGCCTGACGCTCTTGTTTTTCTTTCAACAAGGCTTCTTGATGGGCGCGTAAAGCGGCGGCGCGGCGTGCTTCTTCGTCGCGTTGCGCTTGCTCTTCCGCGCTGACCACAGGTTGCGGAGCGGCAGGGGCAGCGGGTTTGGCTGCTTTTTTCGCGTCTTTGCCTTTATTGCCTTTGTCTTGTTTAGGCTTGGCTTTGCCTTCGGCAGGTTTTTCAGACGACCTTTGGGCAGGTTTGTCTTCAGCCTGAACTGCTTGTGCAGCAGGTTCTGCCGGTTTGTCGTCGGCTTTGCTTTCAGCTGCTTTCACTTCGGCAGGTTTTTCAGCCGCTTCAACAGGTTTTGCTTCTTCCGCTTTGGCTTTCGGCTCGGCTTTTGCCGCTTTGGCAGCCTTCAACTTCGCAGCTTCCGCTTCGGCTTTCGCACGCGCTTCGGCACGGGCGGCGGCCTCAGCTTCGGCTTTTGCCTGTTCTGTGGCTTGGTCTTTCGCTTCTGTCTGCTCGGCTTTTTGCGCTTCAGCTACTGCTTTGGCTTTAGCTTCGGCGGCAAGCTCTTCCGGCGAAGGAATCGTTACGGAACGGCCGCGTTTGCGTTCGACTTTGACGCCGCTGACAGTGCTGACTTCGGTTTTTTTGCGGCGGATGCTGATGGTTCCGCCGTCATTGCCGTTTTTCTTTTTCAGATAGGCGTTCAGCAGTTGTTTGTCGTCCAGCGTCAGGGAATCGCTGCCGCTGTTTTTATTGACGCCGGCTTCTTTCAGTTGTTTCAGCAAATCATCGACGGGGCGTTTCAGTTCGGCGGCAAATTGTTCTACGGTTGTGTTACTCATCTGTACCCCCATTAGTTCTCTTCAGTAAACCAGTGTTCGCGGGCGGCAAGAATCACTTTTTTCGCCGCTTCTTCATCTACACCGGTTATTTCAATCAGTTCGTCAACGGCCAGTTCCGCCAGATCGTCGCGGGTGGTTACGCCGGCTTCCGCCAGTTTGCGGAGCATATCGGAATCTACGCCGTCCAGATTGCGCATGTCGTCTGAAACTTCTTCCAGCTTCTCTTCGGACGCAATCGCCATGGTCAGAATCGCATCGCGCGCGCGGTTGCGCAGGGTTTCGACGATTTCTTCGTCAAAGCCTTCGATGGCGAGCAATTCGGCAGCCGGAACGTAAGCAACTTCTTCCAGCGTGGCAAAACCTTCTTCTACCAAAATATCGGCGGTTTCGTCGTCGATGTTCAGATGCGCGGTGAAGAGGTCGCGGATGGCTGCGTCTTCGGCAGCAGTGCGTTCGTCCGCTTCTTCGACAGTCATGATGTTCAACTGCCAACCTGTCAAATCAGATGCCAAGCGCACGTTTTGACCGCCGCGGCCGATAGCAAGCGCAAGCTGGTCTTCGGCGACAATCACGTCAACCGCGTGTTTGTCTTCGTCAATCACGATACGGCTGACTTCGGCAGGAGACAGTGCGTTCATCACGAACTCGGCAGTTTCAGACGACCACAGCACCACATCAATGCGCTCGCCTGCCAATTCGTTGCTGACGGCGTTCACACGGGAGCCGCGCACGCCGATACAAGTGCCTTGCGGATCGATGCGTTGGTCGTTGGCTTTGACCGCCACTTTCGCACGTTGGCCCGGATCGCGCGCCACTTCGCGGATTTCCAACAAACCGTCTGCAATTTCAGGTACTTCCATTTCGTACAGTTTTGCGAGGAAATCGCCCGAAGTACGGCTGAGGATGACTTGTTTGCGGCCAGTGTTGCCGATTTCGTCCACACGCAAAAACAGCGCGCGGATACGGTCGCCGCCGCGGAAGTTTTCACGCGGAATCATTTGTTCGCGCGGAATCAGCGCGTCCAGCTTGCCCGGGACGACTTCGACGATGATGCCGTGGCGCTCTACGCGTTTTACCGTACCTGAAACGATGTCTTCCTTAACGGCCAAGAATTCGTTCAGATTTTGCTCGCGCTCGGCATCGCGGATGCGTTGCAGGATGATTTGTTTGGCAGTTTGCGCGGCTTGGCGGCCAAAGCCTTCGTTCGGCAGCGTTTCTTCGTAGTAGTCGCCGATTTGAATGTCGGTACCCGGAATTTCTTCTTGGATTTCTTCGATGGTTTTTTCCAGGTCGGGATAGGTGTAATCCTCGTCGGCAACAATCAGCCAGCGGCGGTAAGTATGGTATTCGCCGGTATCGCGGTCGATTTCGACGCGCACGTCCATATGCTCGCGGTCGGCTTTTTTCTTGGCTGCGGTAGAAAGAGCAAATTCCAATGCTTGGAATACCACTTCCGCTTCAACGTTTTTCTCGCTTGCCAACGCTTCGGCAAGTTGCAACATTTCGCGACTCATTTTTTAGAATCTCCAATATCAAGTTTTAAAATTTAAATTCGGGGCGCAGGCGGGCTTTATCGATATTATCCAAGCCGATTTGCGCGGTTTTGCCGTCGAAAGAGAGCGTTACGGTATCGTTTTCACAACCCTCGATGCGGCCGATAAAATTCTTTTGTCCGTCAACCGGCAGGCGGGTTTTGATTTTTGCCTGTTGTCCTGCAAAGCGCACGAAATCGGCGGCTTTTTTCAGAGGCCGGTCAAGGCCGGGGCTGGAAATTTCCAGATTTTTATAATCGATGTCTTCCACCATGAACACGCGGCTCAAATGATTGCTGACAGTCGCGCAGTCTTCGACGGTGATACCGCCTTCCTTATCGATGAACACGCGCAGCGTGCCTTGCGCAGTCAGCTCGAAATCGACCAGTTCGTAGCCCAAACCCGGCAGGGTTTTTTCGAGAATTGTTTGAATATCCATGAATCTCCCGGAGTACATAAACAAAAAAATGGCCCCGTGGCCATTTTTCGTCAAAATTGAAAAATTGGCTTATTATAACCGCTTTCCACTCAAAAGAAAAGCGTTGATTTATCGCGGCTTTTTTCAGACGACCTCATAGAATGGATACGCCTGGCAGCATAAAACCAAGCTTAAAATTGTTGACAAAAACGGTCGTCTGAAAAATCGCCATTAAACCTTACCCATTGATAATAATCATTTTATTTCCAATCTTTCTTTTTCAGACGACCCCATTTTCCTGCCATACGGCTTGCACGAAGCACGCCGTCATTCTAAAATCCAAAGCTGTTATCATCGAAACAAAAAGGCCTCGCCATGTCCGCCCGCCCCATCTACAACTTTTCCGCAGGTCCCGCCGTCCTGCCCGAAGCCGTATTGCGTACCGCACAACAAGAAATGCTCGACTACAACGGCACAGGCTTCCCCGTCATGGCGATGAGCCACCGCTCGGAAATGTTTCTCAGCATCCTCCATCATGCCGAACAAGACCTGCGCACGCTGCTGAACATTCCTTCCAACTACAAAATCCTGTTCCTGCAAGGCGGCGCGACCACGCAATTCAACATGGTCGCCATGAACCTGGCGCATGGCTTTCCGTCTGCCGACGCAGTGGTAACGGGCAACTGGAGCCGCATTGCTTACGAACAAATGAGCCGCCTGACCGATGCCGAAATCCGACTGGCGGCACACGGCGGCGAACAATTCGACTACACCGCCCTGCCGCCCGTCGAAACTTGGGACATAGACAAAAACTCCGCCTTCGTCCACTTCGCCATCAACGAAACCGTCAACGGTCTGCAATACCAAACCGTTCCCAAACTTTCAGACGACCTGCCGCCGCTCGTTTGCGATATGTCCAGCGAAATCCTCTCGCGCGAATTTGACGTTTCCGACTACGGGCTGATTTACGCGGGCGCACAAAAAAATATCGGTCCTGCCGGCACAACCGTCGTCATCACCCGAGAAGACCTGCTCGACCGCTGCCCCGACAGCATTCCCGACGTTTTCAACTACCGTTCCCACATCAACCGCGACGGCATGTACAACACCCCGTCAACCTACGCCATTTATATGTCAGGTTTAGTGTTCCGCTGGCTGCTGACACAAGGCGGCGTGAAGAAAATCGAAGCCGTCAACAACATCAAAGCCCAAACGCTTTACGACGCCATCGACAACAGCGGCGGCTTCTACATCAACCGAATCCGCCCCGATGCCCGCTCCAAAATGAACGTCGTCTTCCAAACCGCCTCCGCCGAACTCGACCGCCGCTTCGTCCTCGAAGCCGAACTGCAAGGCCTGTGCCTGCTCAAAGGCTACAAAACCGTCGGCGGTATGCGCGCCAGCATTTACAACGCCATGCCGCTCGAAGGCGTACAGGCTTTGGCGGACTTTATGAGCGATTTCCAGCGGCGTTACGGATAAGACAAAATGCGCCTTTAAAAGCACAGCCGATTCAACACAAATCTCAAGCGCGGATGAATGCGTACCGTAATCAGGTATAGTGGATTAAATTTAAATCAGGACAAGGCGACGAAGCCGCAGACAGTACAGATAGTACGGCAAGGCAACGCCGTACTGGTTTAAAGTTAATCCACTATAAATCAACGATATTCTGTTAACGCCTATTTCTTGCAAAAACCCAAAAGGTCGTCTGAAAACTTGAAATCAAGATCTTCAGACGACCTTTCTTTATCTGGCGCGGCAAATGTTTGCCCAACTTAGCCAAAGTTACCGCCGAAACCTACATCCCGCCATAATTCGGTCCACTCGCACCTTCTGGGCAAATCCAAGTGATGTTTTGCGTCGGGTCTTTGATGTCGCACGTTTTGCAGTGAACGCAGTTGGCGGCGTTGATTTGCAGGCGCGGACTGCCGTTTTCTTCGACGATTTCATACACACCGGCCGGACAATAGCGCGTTTCGGGCGAGGCGTATTCTTTGTAGTTCACGTCTATCATCGTTTGCGGATTTTTCAGCACCAAATGGTCGGGCTGGTTTTCTTCGTGCGCAAGATTGGCGAGGAAGACGCTGCTTAAGCGGTCGAAGGTCAACACGCCGTCGGGTTTCGGATAATCAATCGGCTTGCACGCGGCGGCTTTTTTGAGTTGCTCGTTGTCTTTGCCGTGATGTTTCAAGGTCCACGGGGCCTTGCCTCTGAAAATCATCTGGTCAATGCCGGTATAGATTGAGCCGAGGTAAACGCCCCATTTGAATGACGGACGGACGTTACGCGCGGCGTAAAGCTCTTGATACAGCCAGCTTTGTTCAAAACGTTGCTGATAATCCGCCGCCTCTTTGCCGTTGTTGAAGTTTTCCACTTCTTCAAGGTTTTCCAACAAGGGGAACACGGCTTCGGCGGCGAGCATGGCGGATTTCATCGCGGTATGAATGCCTTTGATGCGCGGCATATTGAGGAAACCCGCCGCATCGCCGATTAAAACGCCGCCTTTGAACGAGAGCTTCGGCAGGCTTTGCAAACCGCCTTCAATCAGCGAACGCGCGCCATAAGCGATGCGGCGGCCGCCTTCGAAGGTTTTGCGGATTTCGGGATGGGTTTTGAAGCGTTGGAACTCTTCAAACGGCGACAGATAAGGATTTTGATAATCCAAACCGACCACGAAACCGACGGCGACTTTGTTGTCGTCGAAATGGTAAACAAACGCGCCGCCGTAGGTTTTGCTGTCCAGCGGCCAGCCCGCGCTGTGCACCACCAAGCCGGGCTGATGTTTTTCAGACGACACTTCCCAAATCTCTTTGATGCCCAAGCCGTAAGTTTGCGGCTGGCTGTTTTGGTCGAGTTGGAAACGTTCGATGACTTGTTTGGAAAGCGAACCGCGGCAACCTTCGGCAAACAGGGTTTGCTGCGCCCAAAGCTCCATGCCGGGCTGGAAACTGTCGGTCGGCTCGCCGTCTTTACCCACGCCCATATTGCCGGTTGCAATGCCTTTAACCGAACCGTCTTCGTGATACAGCACTTCGGCGGCGGCGAAGCCCGGATAGATTTCCACGCCCATATTTTCTGCCTGCTCCGCCAACCAGCGCACGACTTCGCCCAAGCTGACGATATAGTTGCCATGATTGTCGAAATTAGGGGTAATAGGCAGATTGAACGCTTTTTTCTCCGTCAGGAACAACACTTTGTCCTGCGTTACCGCGCGCGTCAGCGGCGCGCCTTTCTTTTTCCAGTCGGGAATCAACTCATTCAGCGCAATCGGATCAATGACCGCGCCCGCCAGCGAATGCGCGCCCGCTTCCGAACCCTTCTCCACCACGCAAACGCTGATTTCGCGCCCGTTTTGTTCGGCAAGCTGCTTGAGTTTGATGGCGGCGGACAAACCCGACGGGCCTGCGCCGACAATCACGACATCGTATTGCATACTGTCGCGGGTGATGGATTCTGTCATGGCGGTTCCTGTATATTTATTATTGAATTGCAAACCTGTAATTATACAACGGGAACATATAGTTACCAAATACAACAAAGGTCGTCTGAAAACCTGATTTTCGGTTTTCAGACGACCTTTTGATCTTTGCTGTTATTTGGTTTTAAACCAGGCAAACCACACCAACACAATCACAAAACCGAAATAGGCGATGCTCCAGTACGGCAAAGCAATGCCCAGCAGATAGTCTGGCACAGCACAATCGCCAAAGCCGCGCACAATCGGTTCAAACCAGTCAAACAGCGGCCAATCCTTCAAACGGAAAGTCCACGGCGCACCGCAGGACGGCGCACTGCCCGGCGGCAGGCTTTGCAGCCACAATTGATAGGCCGCAACACCCGCGCCATAAACCGCAGGCACACTGACCAACAAGGCGCTGAACAGTCTGCCAATCTTAGAAGCCTGACGGAAAAAGGCTGCCGTCAAAGCCACCAATCCGACCGCCAAAACCGACAAGCGCTGCAAAATACATAAAACGCAAGGGTCCATTCCTAAAACATATTGCGAGACGAACGAACCGCAGGCAGCCAAGATCGATAAGACAACCAGAAAAAAGATGGTTTTTCTAAAAAAATTCATAACCTTAAACTTTCCAATTATTCAGACGACCTTTTTATTCATTTCAAAACAACTGCCGTATCAAATGCGCATCGGCATAACGATGTATTTGAAGTTCGGGTTGTTCGGTACGGTAAACAAGGTCGAGCGGTTGGCATCGCCGAAGGCGAGCTGCATATCGTCGGAATGGATGTTGCGCAATACATCCATCAGATAGCCGATGTTGAAGCCGACTTCGAGTTCGCCGCCTTGGTAGGCGATTTCGAGTTCTTCGCGGGCTTCTTCCTGCTCGTTGTTGCTGCACACGACGCTCAAGAGGCCGGGTTGCAGGAACAGGCGCGCGCCGCGGAATTTTTCGTTGGCAAGGATGGCGGCACGTTCAAGCGCGCCCAAAAGTTGGGTACGGGAAACGAGGAAGATTTTATCGTTGTCCAGCGGGATGACGCGGTTGAAGTCGGGGAATTTGCCGTCGATGACTTTGCTGACGATGGTCGTGCCGTTGCATTGGAAGCGCACTTGGTTGTTGAGCAGTTCGACGCTGATGGGTTCGGACGGGTTGTTCAGCAGTTTGAAGAGTTCCAAAACGGTTTTGCGTGGCAGGATGACTTCGGTTTTGGGCAATTCGGCTTCGATTTGGCTGGCGGCGTAGGCAAGGCGGTGGCCGTCGGTGGCGACGAGGCGCAGTTGGTTGCCTTCAACCTGCATCAGCAAGCCGTTGAGATAGTAGCGGATGTCTTGCACTGCCATGCTGTATTGGACTTGCGAAAGCATGGTTTTGAAAGTCTCCTGCGACAGGGAAAACGCTGCGCTGATGTCTTCGCCGACGCTCATCAGCGGGAAGTCTTCGGCAGGCAGGGTTTGCAGGGCGAAGCGTGATTTGCCTGCACGCAGGGTCAGACGGTTGTCCGCCCAGTCGAGCGAAACGATGGCGCTGTCGGGCAAGGCGCGCAGGATATCTTGGAATTTTTTGGCGTTGGTGGTAATGCGGAAGTCGCCCGCCTGACTTTCCGGACCGGCTGTGTTGATTTGGATTTCCAAGTCGGTCGCCAGAAGTTTGGTTTGACCGTCTTTGCTTTCGAGCAGGACGTTAGAGAGGATGGGCAGGGTATGGCGGCGTTCGACGATACCGGTAACGGCTTGCAGCGGCTTGAGCAGACTGTCGCGGTCGGCTTGTAAAATCAGCATGGTCAATTCCTTTTGAATCGGTTATTTCGGGTGTTTTTAAATCGGGTTCGGCGGACGAGATGGTTGATTCGCCGCCGTTAAAATCAAAGTGTATTTGTGTTTTCAGACGACCTTTTAAGAGATAGGTCGTCTGAAAGCCGGTTCTGGCTCAATTTTGAATCAGAATCAGGAGTTTTTCGTAATCTTGTGCCAACTCGGGATCTTCTTCGCGCAGTTTTGCGACGGCTTTCACGCCGTGCATGACGGTCGTGTGGTCGCGTCCGCCGAACGCGTCGCCGATGGACGGCAGACTGAGGGTGGTCAGCTCTTTGGTCAGGCTCATGGCGACCTGACGCGGACGGGCAATGTTGCGCGTGCGCTTTTTGCCAAGTATATCGCTGATTTTAATGCGGTAATATTTGGCAGTCGCGTCGATAATGGTGTCGGCGGTAATGATTTTGTGTTTTTCGGCGATAATGTCCTGCAAAGCCGTGCGCGCCAAATCCATGTCGATGACGGGGCGGTTCATGAAGCGGCTGCTGGCGCTGACGCGGTTGAACGCGCCTTCCAGTTCGCGCACGTTGGAACGAATCAGGTTGGCAACAAACAATGCGGCTTCGTCTTCAATGCTGATGCCTGCCGCTTCTGCCTTTTTCTGCAAAATCGCCACGCGCATTTCCAGCTCGGGCGGCTCGAGTTCCAAAGTCAAACCCCATGAAAAACGCGATTTGAGGCGGTCGTCCATGCCTTCGATTTTGGCAGGCAATACGTCGCAAGTGAGGATGAGCTGTTTTTTCTCGTTATGGAAATGGTTGTACAGATAGAAGAATTCTTCCATCGTACGGTCTTTGCCTTTGATGAACTGGATGTCGTCGATAATCAACAGGTCGTATTGTTTGTATTGCTGCTTGAACACATCGTAAGTATTGTTGCGCACCGCCTTCATAAAGCTGCGGATATAGTCGTCTGAATGCATATAGCGCACTTTGGCGTCAGGACGGTTTTTCAGCAGTTCGTTGCCGATGGCCTGCACCAAGTGGGTTTTACCCAAACCCGTGCTGCCGTACAGGAAAAACGGGTTGTAGCCCTGCCCCGGGTTCTCTGCAATGGCTTGGGCGGCAGCGGCGGCAAGGCGGTTGCCCTTACCTTCTACTAAAGTATCGAATGTATAGTCGCGCGACAGATTGGTCTGTTCGTAACGCGCTTCTTCCGCATCGCGTTGCGCTTCCGTTTTGGCTTTGGCAACGGCTTTGGATTCTGCGGGCGCGGCGGCAGGCTGCTTGTTTTCGTGCGGCAGGTTTTTCATGCGCTGCGCCAAAATATCCGCCGCTGTTTTCGCAACGGAAGGTCTGTCTGAGTTTTCAGACGACGTCCCGTCCGAAAAAGATTCTTGCGCGTCCACTTTCGGCATTTCTTCCGTCAACGCGGCTTGTTCAGGCGCAACCGTCCCTGCATTTTCCGCCATTTCATAATGCTGCCCCACGCCCGCCTTAAACGCAAAAGCCGCCTGCAGCGGAGCCAATTCCGCGCGCACCACTTCGATTTTGGCAGCAAACTGACTTTTAAGCATATTACAGGCAAACTGGTTTTTACCGTAAACCACCCACACGCCGTTTTCCTCGCCCACGGTCAAGGGCGCAATCCATTGCGCGAACTGCCCGGCAGGCAAAATATCGTGAAGTCGGCGGAGGCACTGCGGCCAAAATTCTGCTAGCGTCATGAATAAGCTCGAGTCGTGGAAATCGTTGGAAAGAAACAGAGAGAAACCGTCGGAAATTGCAGCCTTTGAAAATGCGGTTTCAGCCCGACGGGAAAAGTGTCGCAAATACCGCACAAACCCTATCCGCCAAACCAAACGTCGTCTGAAAATACAATTAAACTATTTTTGGAAAATCATCACGATAAATCCATATCAACATTTTCAGACGACCTATCGCCCGACAAAGGGACAGGGATTGCCGATTATACCCACTCCGACCAACTTTATCCACAACCCGCCGGAAATTTTATCCACAAAGCGCCGCGCAAATCCGCAAACCGAACCACCCCGCGCGCCATATCCATTTACTCAACCGAGATTGACAAAAGATGAAAATTAGAGTGTAATTCACGGTTTATTTATCTACCGATTTTTTAGGAAACATCATGAAACGCACTTATCAACCTTCCGTTACCAAACGCAAACGCACCCACGGCTTCCTGGTTCGCTCCAAAACCCGCGGTGGTCGCGCAGTATTGGCAGCCCGTCGCGCCAAAGGCCGCAAACGCTTGGCAGTGTAATTTTGGACTACCGCTTCGGAAAGCAGTACCGCTTATTAAAAACGGATGATTTTTCATCCGTTTTTGCGTTCAAAAACCGGCGCAGCCGCGATTTGCTGCAAGTCTCCCAATCTGCCGACAACGGATTGAACCATCCGCGGCTCGGCTTGGTCGTCAGCAAAAAAACAGCGAAACGCGCACATGAGCGCAACTATATGAAGCGCGTCATCCGCGACTGGTTCAGACTGAACAAAAACAGCCTGCCACCACATGATTTCGTCGTACGCGTCCGTCTGGCATTCAATCGGCAAAACGCTGCCGAAGCCCGAAACCAATTGGCGCAACTCATGTGCAAACGCTGATGAACACCCTGTTGTCCAAATTCATCCTCGCGCTGATCCGTTTTTACCAATACGCTATCAGCCCGCTGATACCGCCGCGCTGCCGCTATACCCCGACCTGTTCGCAATATGCGGTCGAGGCAGTCAAAAAATACGGCGCATTCAAAGGCGGCTGGCTTGCCGTCAAACGCATCGCCCGCTGCCACCCTTTCGGCGGACACGGACACGACCCCGTCCCGTAATCCAAATCATTCGGATAACTTGATTTCCTTTAATTTCCCGTCGGTTTCTATATAATGCCGTCTGAAGCAGTTTTCATCTCCATTACATACCCGTCAATTCCAGGAATCTCTTATGGATTTTAAAAGACTAGTGGCATTTTTTGCCATCTCGCTGGCAATCTTTGCCGGCTGGGAACATTTCTTCCCCAGCCCCAAACCCGATCCGGCACAACAAGCCGCGCAGCAACAGCAACAGCAGCAAACCGCCGCAACCGCTGCCGCTGAAGCCGCACTCGCCCCCGCAACGCCGATTACCGTAACGACCGACACGGTCAAAGCCGTCATCGACGAAAAAAGCGGCGACCTGCGTCAAATGACCCTGCTCAAATACAAAGCAAATGGCGACGAAAACAAAGCATTCACCCTGTTTAACGACAGTAAAGAATACACCTACGTTGCCCAGTCCGAGCTTTTGGATGCACAAGGCAACAACATCCTCAAAGGCGTCAACTTTACCGCAGCGCAAAAAGAATACGGCCTCAACGGCGACAAAGTCGAAGTCCGCCTGAGCGCGCCTGAAACAAACGGACTGAAAATCGACAAAGTCTATACTTTCACCAAAGACAGTTACCTCGTCAACGTCCGTTTCGACATCACCAACACCAGCGGCAAGCCCGCCAACCTGAGCGCGGACTACCGCATCGTACGCGACCACAGCGAACCTGAAGGTCAAGGCTACTTTACCCGCTCTTTCGTCGGCCCCGTCGTTTACACTCCTGAAGACAAATTCCAAAAAGTCAGCTTCTCCGACTTGGACGACGATGCCAAATCAGGCAAAAACGAAGCCGAATACGCCCGCAAAACCCAAACCGGCTGGCTCGGCATGATTGAACACCACTTCATGTCCACCTGGATCCTCCAACCCAAAGGCGGACAAAGCGTTTGCGCCGCAGGCGACTGCCGTATCGACATCAAACGCCGCAACGACAACCTGTACAGCACCAGCGTCAGCGTTCCCCTTGCCGCTATCCAAAACGGTGCGAAATCTGAAGCCTCCATCAACCTCTACGCCGGCCCGCAGACCACATCCGTTATCGCCAATATCGCTGACAACCTGCAACTGGCAAAAGACTACGGCAAAGTACACTGGTTCGCCTCCCCCCTCTTCTGGCTCCTGAACCAACTGCACAACATTATCGGCAACTGGGGCTGGGCAATCGTCGTTTTGACCATCATCGTCAAAGCCGTACTCTACCCGCTGACCAACGCATCCTACCGCTCGATGGCAAAAATGCGCGCCGCCGCGCCCAAACTGCAAGCCATCAAAGAAAAATACGGCGACGACCGTATGGCGCAACAGCAAGCCATGATGCAGCTTTACAAAGACGAAAAAATCAACCCGCTGGGCGGCTGTCTGCCCATGCTGTTGCAAATCCCCGTCTTCATCGGCTTGTACTGGGCATTGTTCGCCTCCGTAGAATTGCGTCAGGCACCTTGGCTGGGCTGGATTACCGACCTTAGCCGCTCCGACCCCTACTACATCCTGCCCGTGATTATGGCGGTAACGATGTTTGCCCAAACATTCCTCAACCCGCCGCCGACCGACCCGATGCAGGCAAAAATGATGAAAGTCATGCCGCTGGTTTTCTCAGCCATGTTCTTCTTCTTCCCCGCCGGTCTGGTATTGTACTGGGTAGTCAACAACCTCCTGACCATCGCCCAACAATGGCACATCAACCGCAGCATCGACAAACAACGCGCCCAAGGCGAAGTGGTTTCCTAACAGCGGTTTGACACACTAAAAAGGTCGTCTGAAAACTTAATTTCAGACGACCTTTTCTATTAGAATACCGATGGTTTGTCGGCTTCGACTTAACTCGACTACACTGTCAGGCTTGATTCGATAGGCAAAATTTAAACCCCGGCGGAGCAGCCTGATACACGCATTAAGAAAATATAGTGGATTAACTTTAAACCAGTACGGCGTTACCTCGCCTTGCCGTACTATCTGTACTGTCTGCGGCTTCGTCGCTTTGTCCTGATTTGAATTTAATCCACTATAATTTTCAAAGTATCAAATCAATCCATTATTTTTTAAAGGGCATCATCATGCGGACGTCTTTACATATGCTCAAAAGAGGCATGTTTAACTTAATCGAAGGCGACTTCATCAGCCGATACGCGCAGGCTTATGGCGAATGGTCGGATTTGGAAGTCCGTTTTCTTCTAAACAATCTTCGTGCCGACAGCAATGTCGTCGAAGTCGGCTCAAATATTGGTATGTACGCAATTCCCATCGCCCGACATATCGAGCGCGGCAAACTATTCTGTTTCGAGCCGCAGCGGGTGATTTTCCAAACTCTGTGTGCCAATATATCACTCAACAGTCTGACCAATGTTTACGCCTATCAAAAAGGCGTGGGCGATGAAAACGCTTGGCTGGAGATTCCCTCTTCAGATTATGAAACAGAGTGGAATTACGGTAGTTTTTCTTTGGACAAGGGTTTTGACACCGAATCCAGCTTTGACGGTATCCGCTACAACGAAACCATACGCCTTACTGCATTAGACCGACATCCCGAGCTTCAAAAACTCAATGCTCTGGATTTGCTGAAAATCGATGCGGAAGGCTTTGAAAGCCATGTACTCAACGGCGCAAAACGCCTGATTGAACAGCATAAACCAATCATTTTTGCAGAGGCTCAGCCTGACAACTGCCTCGATTTAATCCGCCATTTTGAGCGTATGGATTATCGTTGCTATTGGTTTGCTTCCCACCGCTATCAGGAAGACAACTTCTTCCGCCGCCCCGAAAGCCTATCGGGCGTAGATCTCAATTGTAGAAACTAGTAGCGTTGTTTACAGTATTTCCAGGAGAATACTGAAACATGAACATGCACAAAAACACCCGTCTCACCCCGCACCACCGCCAAGCCATTTGGCTGGCCTACACGCAGGGGAAGGAAAGCGTCACCTCCCTAGCACGCCGCTACCAAGTCAGCCGCGTCACCATTTACCGCGCACTTAAAGCCGCAAGAGGCAGACTGCTCAAACCCCAAACCAGTACCAACAACCGTTTCAAACAGGCAAAGTACGGAATGAAACGCCTGGCCAAGGTAGAACGCGGCATTCAGGAAAAACTCAAAAGGCAGGCCAAACGCTACAATAAATCCTACCCCGGAGAGCTGGTACATCTCGATACCAAACGGCTGCCGCTGCTCAAAGGGCAGAAAGCTACCGATAAGCGGGATTACCTGTTTGTCGCCATTGACGACTTCTCAAGGGAGCTATACGCCGCCATTTTGCCGGACAAAACCGCAGACAGTGCCGTCAAGTTTCTGACCGAACACCTGATTGATCCCTGTCCATACCTGATTGAGTGCGTTTACTCCGACAACGGTACGGAATATAAAGGCTCGGCTAACCATGCTTTCGGTGTAGCCTGTTATGAGAACGGGATTGGTCAAAAGTTTACCCGGGTTGCCCGTCCGCAGACCAACGGTAAGGCGGAACGGGTTATCCGCACCCTGATGGAGATGTGGCATGAGAAACAGTTGTTTGACAGTCCGGAACACCGGCGAAAGGAGTTGTGCCGCTTTGTTAATTTCTATAACACTGTGAAGCCGCACCGCAGTTTGAACGGCGATACGCCGTTTGAGGTCTTGCAGGCTTATTTTTCTCAATCTGTGGTGTAAACAACGCAACGTTTTCCTACATCTCAATCTTGCCTGTTTTCACCACGATGCAGCTCCCAGTCTGCCCGAAAAGCTATCCGCCTCTGTGGACAGCAATTTGGATTTTATTCCCTTAGTTACCCGAGAAATGCTTGAACGATGAGACAAGCGGATCAGGATTGGCAATAGCTTTGATTCGCCTCATTCAAAAAGGTCGTCTGAAACCACAAGTTTCAGACGACCTTTTACATTTCCAACCTATTTCACAAACTTCAGCACCTTGCCGGATTTTGCCGGCGCATCGGTTTCTTGTTTGCTTTCAGTTTCCTGTTCCAGTTGTTCTTTATCGGAAGGCTCATAGGGTTCGACTTCAAATCCCATGCCTTCGCCGCTTTCTCGGGCAAACAGGCTGACAACGTGTCCGACCGGAATCCAAATATCGTGCGCCACGCCGCCAAAGCGGGCTGAAAAGCTGATCCAATCGTTGTCGATGTTCAGATTATGGCTGGCAGTCGGTCCGATATTGAGGACAATCTCGTTTTCGCGAACATACTGCATGGGGACGCGGGTATGTTCGTTTACCCATGCGACAATATGCGGCGTTTGATTGTTGTCCGTACACCATTCGTACAAAGCGCGAATCAGATAAGGCTTGGTAGATGTCGTCATGATGAATCCTTTCGGCCTTTAACGGCGCATGGCCTTCTCAGCAGGGGTCATGGCTTCGATAAAGGCTTCGCGTTGGAAGATACGTTCGGCGTATTTCAGCAATGACGCGGCAGATTTGCCGAGTTTGATGTCGTAATGGTCGAGGCGCCACAACAACGGAGACAGCGCCACGTCAATCATTGAGAAATCATCGCCGAGAATGTATTTGTTTTTGGTGAACGCAGGCGCGAGCATGGTCAGACCGTTGCCGATGGCTTCGCGCGCTTTCGCCATTTCTTTATTGGTGGAATTCGGGTTTTCCAATACATGCACCAAGCTGAACAGCTCTTTCTCCATGCGGAACAAAACCAATCGTCCGCGGCCGCGCATCACGGGGTCGCCGGGCATCAGTTGCGGATGAGGGAAACGTTCGTCTATGTATTCATTGATGATATTGGATTCATAGAGGATCAAATCACGCTCAACCAAAACGGGGACTTGGTTATACGGATTCATTACGGCAAGATCTTCGGGCTTATTGAAAATATCAACGTCTTTGATTTCAAAATCCATGCCTTTTTCGTACAGGACGAAGCGACAGCGTTGGCTGAACGGGCATGTAATGCCTGAATATAATATCATCATGGTATTGGGCTCCTATAAGCATCCCAGACAATCCACTGCCTGAAATTGCAGAATAAAACAATCGCAAAATTATACGCGATTGCATCCAACAATTCCACAAAAAGCACATATCCTTTTGTTTATCAAGCTATTTTCAATAAAATTCAAATTTCTAAAAAACGATATCCAAACTCAAATTTTTTGCTTTTCCGAGGCGTTTCGATTTTTACAGCAAATTTAAACCGCAACGGGACATTACCGACGTCTTTACTGCACAAACGAAAAAATCGGCGGCTTGTTTCCGACAAGCCGTCAAAAAGGTCGTCTGAAAACCGCTTTTTTTCAGTTTTCAGACGACCTCTTGAGCCGACCGCCCTACTTCGGCGTATAACGACCCACCATCGCTTTATACACCATGTTTTCGTATTTCAGCGTCTCGTACCGCTGGTTCAGCACGTTTTGGGCGGAGCCGTATTCCGTACTCAACGCTTCCAGCCAGTATTTCAGCTCGTTTTTACCGTGTTGGTAGCGCACTTGGTAGTAGCGGCTGTTTTTCTTGTCCAAGGCGTAACGCTGCTCTTGGTTGTTAAGCGCGGCTTGGGCGTTTTGGTAGGCGAGATAGTTGGTGTTGACTTCGTTCAGCGCGGTGGTCAGAGCTTTTTCAAAATCGAGTTTGGCGCTGTCGAAATTGGCTTGGGCGGTTTTGTCTTTCCACTTCATGGTCTGCCAGTTGAGGAACGGCAGGTTGATGGTGGCGGAGCCGCCCAGCAGCGGGATATTAAACGCGCTTTTGGCTTTTTCAGACGACGTGCTCAAGCTCGCGCCCAATGTAATCGAGGGATACCAACTGCGTTTTTGCGCTTTGACGGACTGGAGCGAGGATTGCAGGCGGTATTCGGCGGCGCGCAGGTCGGGGCGGTTCGCCAACACGGTAATCGGTACGTCGAGGTTCACGCCTTTGACGGGCAGCAGTCGGTATTGCGCGGGGTCGGCGGCGATGGCTTCGTTCGGTTTGAGGTTGAGCAGGTTGCGTAAAACCTGTTTTTGCGTGTCGAGGCTGTTTTTCAGGGAAATCAGGTTGTTTTGCGCGCTCAACAGCGATTGTTTCGCCTGCGTCGGCTGGCTGGAATCGGCTCTGCCGTAGCGGAACTTGGCATCGGCAATGCGGTTGATTTCCTGATATTGTTTGAGGGATTTTTGTGCCAATTCGATGGCTTCGTTGAGATAGGCGATATTGAAATAGGCGTCGGCGACATTGTTGATCAAAGTCAGGCGCGTGTTCGCCATATCCTGCCGCGTGGCTTGGTATTCCCAGACTTGCGCGTCGGCGGTGGCACTGAGTTTGCGCCACAAATCCAATTCGTAGCTCAAGCCGAGCTGGCTGCTGAAGGTGTTGCCGTGGCTGCCGGTTTTCAGGTTTTTGGATGTGGACGCACTCAACGAGCCGCTGAACGACGGCACCAAATCCGCCCCCAAAATATTCGCCTGATACAGGGCTTTATTGACGCTGATGGCCGCCTGTTTCAAATCGATATTGTTTTCCAAAGCCTGCGCCATCAGAGCGTTGAGCTGCCGGCTTTGGTAGATTTCCCACCAGTTGCCGTTCACGTCGTAGCGTTCGGCGGTTTCCGCCGCGCTCATGACCTGCCCCGTCGATTCGAGTGTGAGGTTTTGGTCGGTGCTGTGGACGGCGCACGCGCTTAAGGCTAGGGCGAGCGACAGGGATAATGCCGTCTGAAAAAAAGGTTTTTTCTGCATGTTGTGTCTTTCGGTTTAAATTTTCAGACGGCATGGAGGGTTGGTTGGGATGTCGTCTGAACAATATTGGAAGTGCCATTTGCCGTCATTCCCGCGCAGGCGGGAATCTAGAGGTTTGAAATTGCAGCATCCCAAAATATTCTTTAAATGCCTAGGTCTGAATTCCCGCCTGCGCGGGAATGACAGGCATGGGTATTTTTATTTGAATCCACTATGTTTATCGGCTAAAAACGCTTTTCGCTGTTCCGTAAAATGCCACCACGGCTTCGGTTCGTTCCCCTGCATAAAATCAACCAGCGACAGAAAAATATCAATCATGCAGGGATCGTGTCGGGTTGCGGTCAGGCTGCACAGGCGGTCGTACATTTCGTAAGCGTCCTGCCCCGCCAAATCCTGCGGCTGCGTGATGCCGAGCAAAACCAAATCCTCCGCCACGGCTTTGCCGACATTGGGCAGGTCGGTCAGTGTGTTCAGCTTGCTTCGTCGTACTTTGTCGGGACTCATGTTTTAGCCTTTGGTTTGGAGGTCGTCTGAAAACCTGCAACCGGATGTATGAACTTGTTTTCGTGGGCGAAGCCCACGCTACTTCACGCTCTTCCGCCTTAAATGCGCCATTGCCGTCGAACGTATTTCATACAAAGCCGAAGTGGTCTTTTCAAATTCATCAGACAAGCCGTGTTCGTGGGCGGAGAACGGCGGGGAGTCATTCCAAGAACCCATGCCGCCGAAAACGTGGCTTTGTTCGCAGGCAAGCCGCAACCGTTCTTCAAAAGGCATGGATTCGTTTTCGAGCGTCCGCGCCGCCTTATCAAAAAAAGCCCTTTTCCAATGCAGTTCGCCAATGGCTTCCGCAAGGGTGGAAATATCGGTTAAAGCCTGATGGAAACGGCGCACCAGTTCTTGCTCAGTCATTTGACTTGTTCTAAGTTCTTCAAACAATTTTTCAGAAGACGTTTTAACTGTTTGGCAGTTTGCGGATGCATCGGCTCTTGCAGTTTACGCTCCAACCGATCGGCTTCGTGTTCGAGTTCATGCTTATATCTGACTCTGGAGCGTTGCTGTCTCTCCAATATTTGCAACTGTTGCCGCCACAAATCCTGCTGCAATTTCTGCCATTCTTTGGTTTTATGCTTCGACGGAAGCGGAATTCTATCGGACAGCTCCACACATGGTTTGGCACACTGCGAACAACGGGGCGAACTGCTGTCTTGGGGGCGGAAATAGCGTTTCGGACGGCGCACGGCGGTGCGGCAGGAAAAACAAACGTAATTCGTATTACTCATTTCAATAAAATTCAATTAAATCAATTATTCATATGCCTTTCGCCGTTGAATCCGTTTTTCAGACGACCTCTTCCCATTCAAAAAGGTCGTCTGAAATCATGAAATCCTGACCACGACGCCGCAATGCTGTTCGGCGGCGGCTTGGTAGAACGCGGCGAGTTCTTGAAACCGCTGCGCCAATTCTGCGCGGGTTTCGGCAAAGGCTTTTTCGTCGCCCCAAATATCGGGGTAGATTTGGTTGTTTTGAAAATCTGCGGCGGTTTTGCCGTCGAGCAGCGCGGCGAAGTCGGTTTGCTTCAGGGCTTGGGCTATTTCGGCGGTTTCGGTATCGCCAATCCAGCCGATGTGTTCACCCGCTTCTTCGTCCTGCCGCAGGGTGTTGCCAATCATGGCTTTGCTCAACGGGTTTGCCGCGTCGGCATCGTCCGAGCCTTTGCCGGTCAGGACGAAATGCAGCGCGTCCCAGAGTTTGCCTGCGCTGCATTCGGCTACGGCGGCAGGCGTGCCGGCGGAGGCTTTGATTTGTTCGATGCCGCTTTGCGGATGGGCTGTGTATGTTGCGTAAACGTCCATAGGTTTCCTTGTATTGAAGGCTTGAGATGCCTGTTTCGGGAGGGGTCGTCTGAAATATAGTGGATTAACTTTAAACCAGTACGGCGTTGCCTCGCCTTAGCTCAAAGAGAACGATTCTCTAAGGTGCTGAAGCACCAAGTGAATCGGTTCCGTACTATCTGTACTGTCTGCGGCTTCGTCGCCTTGTCCTGATTTAAAGTTAATTCACTATAAATTTAATCCACTATATATTCATTGTGATGACAATAGCCAAACTGTATTTTCAGACGACCTTTTGGGTTTGGAGGTCGTTTGAAACTTTAATCCTTAGACAAGGCATCAATCGGGTTGAGTTTGGAGGCTTTGTTGGCGGGCATAAAACCGAACGCTACGCCGATAGCCGTCGAACAGACAACCGCGCCGATGACGGAACCGATGGAAATTTCCATCGGAAATTCGGTGACGAAATGGTTGAACACAAGGCTGATGAGCGTGGACAGCCCTACTCCGACCAAGCCGCCGATAATACAGATTAAGACCGCTTCGATCAGGAATTGTTGCAGGATGTTGTTGCGCCGCGCGCCAATCGCCATGCGCACGCCGATTTCTTTGGTGCGTTCGGTTACGGACACCAGCATGATGTTCATCACGCCGATGCCGCCGACCACCAACGAAATCAAGGCGATGGAGGAAATCAGCAGCTTCATCGTGCCGGTGGTACTTTCAACCATTTGCTTGATGCTGTCGCTGTTGTTCATGAAAAAGTCTTCCGTACCATGCCGCGTTTTGAGCAGCTCGGTCAGTCCTTTTTCGGCGACTTGGGTGTTGGCGTCGTCTTTGATCTTGACGGTAATCGAGTTGGTGTGGCTCTCGCCGGTAATTTGGTGCATCACGGTCGTATAGGGCGACCAAAGCATCAATACGTCGGCGTTGCCAAAGGAGTTTTCCTCTTTTTGCATCACACCAATAACGGTCAGCGGGCGTTTGTTGAAGAGGACGGTTTTGCCCAAGGGATTGACGTCTGTGCCAAAGAGTTTTTCTTTGGTGTTTTGGTCGATCACGACAACTTGCGCGTCTTCTTTGACATCGCTCTCGTCAAACAGGCGGCCTGATTCCAGCTTCAGCCCGAGCACGTCGAAATATTGTTCGCCCACGCCGTAAAGCGAGGCGGACAAGTCAGTATTGCGGTAGGTCAGCGTGCCGCCGGAGGTGGTCTGCGGCGTGGCGGAAGCGACGTAGCTTTGTTTGGCGATAACTTTTGCGTCGTCAATGGTGAGGGTTTTAATCCTGCCGCTGCGCCTGTCGCCGAAACCGCGTCCGGGGAAAATACTGATGGTGTTCGTCCCCATCGCGCTGATGTCTGCGAGGATTTTTTTCTCGGAGCCGTTGCCCAAAGCGACGACGGACACGACCGAGGCAATGCCGATGATGATGCCGAGCATGGTGAGGAGCGAACGCATTTTGTGCGCCATAATCGCCTGCACCGACATTTTGAAGGCTTCGACGAATTGGTCGTAATAAAACAGCCACGAAGATTTTTCTTTGATGCGTTCTATTTTGCTTTCGGGGATTTCGGGATTTTTTGAACTGTCGGAGATGATTTCGCCGTCGCGGATTTCGATGATGCGGTTGGCGATGGCGGCGATACCGGGGTCGTGCGTCACCATAATCACGGTATGCCCTTCCTTATGCAGCTTTTGGATGATTTCAATCACGTTTTTGCCGCTGGCGGTATCGAGCGCGCCGGTCGGTTCGTCGGCGAAGATGATTTCGCCGCCGTTCATCAGGGCGCGGGCGATGGAGACGCGCTGTTGCTGACCGCCGGAAAGTTCGCTGGGTTTGTTGCCTTCCTTGCCTTCCAAACCCAAGTCCTGCAACAGTTTTTCCGCACGATTAGAACGCTCTTTGCCGCCCATGCCCATATACACGGCAGGCAGGGCGACGTTGTCCCGCGCCGTCAGCGAACCCAAAAGGTTGTAGCGTTGGAAAATAAAGCCGAAACGTTCGCGCCGCAATGCTGCCAGTTCGTCCGGCTCCATTTTGGCGGTTTCGATGCCGTCGATTTGATACGAACCCGAAGTCGCGCTATCCAAACAGCCGAGGATGTTCATCAGCGTGGATTTGCCCGAACCGGACTGCCCGATGATGGCGACGAAATCGCCCTTCTCTATCGACAGGCTGACATCTTTCAAAACATGAACGCGGTTCGCGCCGCTGCCGAAGTAGCGGTTGATGTTTTTACATTCGATTAAGCTCATAAGTGTTTCCGACCGATAATGATGTATGGAGTGGAAAGGTCGTCTGAAAGGGGATTCTGCTCAGAAACAAAACTTTCAGACGACCTGTTGCCTATTTATCTCGGCGGACCCTGCATGGCGCGTTGCGCCGCTTCAGCCTGCTCCGCCGCGCTCATTTCCGACATCACCACCTTGTCGCCTTCTTTCAAACCGCTTTTCACTTCGGTATTCATACTGTCTTTCAGACCGACCGTAATCTCGCGTTCCGAAGCTTTACCGTCCGCGCCCAAAACGCTGACAAACGATTTGCCGTCGTGTTTTTTAATCGTCAGCGTCGGCACGAGCAAAACGTTTTTCACGCCGTTGATTTCAATCGTGTTCTGCGTCGTCATCCCGATAGAAAGTTTGCCGTCGGGATTAGGCACCAAAGCGCGGGCGTAATAGTAAATCGCATTAGAAGTCGTGTCCGTGCTGGTGGTGTAGCTGCCCAGCGACATCGTGGTCAAGCCCGGGTCGACGCTGTCGAGCTTCGCCTTAATCGGCGTATCCGGTTCGGACAAAATCGTAAACGAAATGTCCTGCCCCGCTTTGACCTTGGTAATATCGCCTTCGGCAATCTGCATTTTGTTCAACATCGTATCCAGATTCGCCAACTGGATAATCGTCGGCGTGGATTGCACCGCATTCACCGTCTGCCCTTCTTCCACCGGAATCGCCACCACCGTACCGTCCATCGTCGCAGTAATGCGGGTATAGCCCAATTCCGATTCGGCGGTATTGATGGAAATTTTGGTTTGCCTGATAGAAGCCTTCAACTCGGCAACGTTTGCCTTAGCCGCAGCCAACGCATCCTGCGCACTTTCCAAATCCTCTTTGGACGTCGCGTTTTCCTTCCACAAGGCCGCCTCGCGCTTGTATTTCTTCTCCGCGCTGTTCAGCGCGATTTCGGCGGAAACCAACTTCGCCTGATACGTTTCCAGCTTGGATTTTTCCGTATTCAGCGTGTTCACCTGAGTGGTCGAATTGATTTCCGCAATCAAATCGCCCTTTTTAACCTGCTGTCCGAGCTTGACGTACAGCTTCTTAATCTGCCCCGAAGCCTGCGCGCCCACCGACACCAAGTTCGACGGCGAAATCTCGCCCGTAGCGGATACCGTCTGGCTGATGTCGCCGCGTTTGACCGTTTCCGTGATGTAAGAAGTTTGAGGTTCGGGCTGGAAATAAGACCACGCAGCAAACCCAAGCACCGCAGCAACCGTTATTCCGACCGTCCATTTATTAATAATTTTTGCCATAACTGACTTTCTGATTCATCCATTTCATCTGTTCAATCCGGCACCCGATTCATGTCGCATAATCCCAACACTTATCCGCCGAAAACGCTGAAAACGGACAAATTTTACTGTAAACATCCACCCCAGCCAAGACAATAACCAACCAAACTAAAATCCAACTTATTGTTTTAAATAAAAATAATCAAAACCCTTTTCCAGAATATTTCAACGTATTTACATATTTTCCCAATCTCAATATTTATCCAAACATTCAAAACAAGAGAAAAGAACTATAATTCAACATCTATCGAATACCACAACAGCCTCTCCCCTGAACCTTTCAGACGACCCGGCATGATAAATATAACAACACAATGACACTTACTATGAAAAACAAATCACAAGGTTTTACTCTCCCCGAGCTACTCGTTGTCGTCCTAATCATCGCGATTTTAGCGACGATCGGCTATCCCTCTTACCAACGCTACGTCCGCAAAACACGCTTGGAAAGCGTCCGCTCCGAGCTGCTGATCAACGCCCAAAACCTCGAGCGTTACTATGCCCAGCATGTGACCGTAAAAGCCGAAGCAGGCAATCCCTCGTTGCCTCCTTTGGTTCAAAACCAATATTTCAATATCTCCATCTTCAACTTCGAAGGCCCGGACGACAACGATAAAAAAATCGTAAACTCCGCCTCCTCAAGATACATCCTCGAAGCCAAACCCACAGACGAATACAAGTCCACCGAGACCTGCTCCGTTTACCTCAACAGCGACGGCATCTTCTGGGCAAGCAATTCCAAAAATAATGAAGACTGCCCGGGCTTCGAACCCATCAGCCAAGAATAATTTGAACCTGTCGCCGCGATTCATCATAAAGGTCGTCTGAAAATTTTCAGACGACCTTTATTTATCCCTTTATCTATACAAAACCAACCCACGTCGTTCAATGCCATTATGAACTGATACCAACTGCACCACTCTTATCAATATCCCCATCTTTACCCACAACGGTCAATATCATGCTGACTTACACCCGCAGCGTCTGGCTGGATGCGCCGCTCGAACCGATATTCCGCTACTGCACTTCCCGACATGGATTTGCCCGTCAGTTTCCGTTTGACGTGCAATGGCTGTCTGAAAAGGAATACTGGGCGCGGGGAGATATTTTGGATTTCAGATACAGAGTTTGCGGGATTTGGTTGCGGCATCGTGCCGAAGTCATTTCGCTTGAACCGAACCAATCGTTTACTGACTTAATGTTAAAAGGGATTTACCGCGCCTTCCGCCATACGCATGAATTCAAATCTTCCGGTGGGCGTACTTGTGTAACGGATACGGTGGAATTTACTTTCGGGCTGGGAAAAACGGTTGACTGGCTAATCGGATTACCAACTTTGCGTCGGACATTTGAAAAACGCCACCGTTTATTGAAAGAGTGGGCTGACCAATGGAATGGTCATGTTGAAGGAAATGTTGCAAATTGAAGGTGTAACGGCTTTCAGACGACCTTTCACACGGATTAAAAAGTCGTTTATACTGCCAAACTCTTTATCCGCAACTAAGGGAATAAACAATGACCGTAAACAATTATTGGCATATGCAGATGCATCCAACAGACGAATTGGAAAAATTCAGCGGCTATATCGACTGGATTTTGGAACACCGAGGCTTTATCGGTATGGGAGAGTGGGAAGGTGGTCGTGAGACGATTAGTACATTTATCAACGAAATGACGGTAAACGACATCGTCGCCATCAAACGCGGCAGTAAATTGGTTGCATTGGTTCAAATCATCGGCGGCGCATATTTCGTACCACGCGAAAGCGATGAAGATGAGCGTACCAAATGGATAGAAAACCGCCGTCCCGTCCGTATATTGGATTGGGCAATCAATGGCGAAACCCTGCCTCAACCGATGGGTACATTAAACCGCTGCGCCAACGATGAGGTAAAAACCACACAGATTATCAAAGACTGGCATGAGCGTGTAAAAGCATCCTTTAAAAAGCGCGGCATCCATACCGAAGTCTGATTAATTCTGAAAAAATGTGTTCAATATTTCAGACGACCCTTGTCTAGTGAAAAAAACAGGTCGTCTGAATGTTCAGACGACCTTCTTCATTCCTACTACATTACAAAACGGCTGCCGGATAGGAACCGATGACTTTGACAAACGATGCGCGTTCGCTCAAAAGCCGCAGTGCGTTTTGGACTTTTTCGTCGTTTTGATGTCCTTCGATGTCGATGAAGAACAGGTATTCCCACAGCGCGGATTTGCTCGGGCGGCTTTCGAACTTGGTCATTGAAATGCCCGATTCGGTAAACGGCTGCAACAGCGCGGCGACGGCGCCGGCGCGGTTGGGCGCGGAGACTGCCAGCGAGGTTTTGTCGTTGCCGCTGCTGCCGGTATCTTGATGCCCCATAACCAAGAAACGCGTGGTGTTGTTCGGTTCGTCTTCGATACATTCGGCGACATAGTTCAAATGATAAATATCCGCTGCGGTACGCCCCGCGATGGCGGCGATAGTGGAGTCGTCTGATTCTGCCACCAGTCTTGCCGCCTCTCCGTTGCTGGAAACGGCGATGCGTTCGGCATTGGGCAGGTTGCGTCCGAGCCAGTCGTTGCATTGCGCAAGCGCTTGGGCGTGGGCGAAGACTTTTGTGATGCCGCCCAATTCATGCGTACCTTTACGCAAGAGGTTGTGATGGATGCGGACAATGACTTCGCCGCAGGCTTTCAATGCAGTTACCGCCAGCAAATCCAAAGTGCGTCCGACCGAACCTTCGGTCGAGTTTTCAACCGGCGCGACCAAATAATCCGCCTGCCGCGTTTCGACTTGGCGAAAACATTGGTCTATGGTCTGAAATGCGGCGGTATGGGCGGCATGGCCGAAATGTTTGATGGCTGCCTGTTGGGTAAACGTTCCCTGCGGACCGAGGTAGGCAATCGTCAGCGGACGCTCCAACGCCAAGCATTCGCTCATCACTTCGCGAAACAGTCTTGCGATGGACTCGTCAGGCAGCGGGCCTTCGTTCAAACTCTGAATCCGCCTCAATACCGCTACTTCGCGCTCGGGACGGTACACCGCGCCCGTTCCTTTCAATTCGCCGATGGCGTGCGCATGGCCTGCGCGCTCGTTCAACAGGCGCAAAATCTCGGCATCGATTTCATCGATGGCATTGCGGTGCGGCAAAAGCTGTTCGTCAATGGATAAGGACATATCGACAAGCCCCTTGTGATTCATTCATAAAATACAAGCAATCATTCTAACATCAAACAGGTCGTCTGAAAGCCCGAATACGTTTTCAGACGACCTGTTTTAGAATCACTCCGTCCTTTCTCGAACGCAGCCTTTACCGGCATTATTTTGCCGTCCGTTTGACGCGTATCCGGCGTATATTTTGGGGATTTGGTACAGGGGTCGTCTGAAAATGTAAAGACAGCGTCCCTGCAATGCAAAAAAGCGCAAAAGCATAGGAAAACAAGCTATCAAAAAACTCAAAATGCGTGTTAAGATTAGCCATCACTATCCGCCGCACCCGTTTATTTCGGGTTTGCGCAGCGCATACAATCACGAAAAGGAAATCCCATGAGTCGCGTATTACTCGTAGATGACGACGCTTTGCTGACCGAATTGCTCACCGAATACCTCACCGCCGAAGGATTGAACGTCCACAGCGTTCCGGACGGCGAAGCCGGTGTACACGAAATCCTGACCGGCCAGTACGATGTTGTCGTATTAGACTCCATGATGCCGAAAATGAACGGCTTGGACGTATTGAAAAACGTCCGCTCCCAAAGCACCGTTCCCATCATCATGCTGACCGCCAAAGGCGACGATATCGACCGCATCATCGGATTGGAAATGGGTGCGGACGACTATGTTCCAAAACCTTGCACCCCGCGCGAACTGTTGGCACGCATCAACGCCATCCTGCGCCGTGCTCAACAAAGCGGCGAGCCGAACAACGCGCCAAACAGTATTTCCGTGAGCGATGTCGTACTCTACCCTGCCAAACGTCAGGCAACCATCAAAGACACTCCGCTTGAGCTGACCAGCACTGAGTTCAACCTGCTCGAAGTCCTGATGCGCCATGCCGGACAAGTCGTCAGCAAAGAAACTTTGTCCATCGAAGCACTCGACCGCAAACTGGCAAAATTCGACCGCAGCATCGACGTCCATATCTCCAGCATCCGCCACAAATTGGGCGATGCCTCGCTGATTCAGACCGTACGGGGCTTGGGCTACCTGTTTGTTAAAAACTAAAGATAAAACAGATCAATGAAACTGTTTCAACGCATCTTCGCCACATTTTGCGCAGTCATCGTCTGCGCAATCTTTGTGGCGAGTTTTTCTTTTTGGCTGGTGCAAAATACCCTTGCCGAAAACCAATTCAACCAACGCCGCACCATCGAAACCACTTTGATGAACAGCATCCTCTCCGCCTTTAGGGCGCGCGGGGACAGCGGTGCGCGCGAAATTTTGGCGGAATGGGAAGACAGCCCCGTCTCCAATTCCGTTTACGTCATTTTGGGCGACGAGAAAAAAGACATCCTCGACCGCAATATCGACGGACACACCATCGAACGCGCCCGCGTGTTTGCCATCAATAATCCCAATTCCGATTTGGCGCACATCGAATACGACCGTTTCGGCGAAGAATACCTCTTCTTTATCAAAGGTTGGGACAGCCATCAGGCGCAACGCCTACCCAGCCCGCTCTTCATCCCGGGTCTGCCGCTCGCCCCGATTTGGCACGAATTTATCATCCTATCCTTCATCATCGTCGTCGGTCTGTTGATGGCGTACATCCTCGCCAGCAACATCACCAAACCCATCAAGATCTTGGGCAGCGGTATGGACAGGGTGGCAAACGGCGAACTTGAAACCCGTATTTCCCAGCAAGTGGATGACCGCGACGACGAATTGTCCCACCTTGCCATCCAGTTCGACAAAATGGCGGAAAAACTGGAAAAACTCGTTGCCAAAGAACGCCACCTGCTTCATCACGTCTCCCACGAAATGCGCTCTCCCTTGGCGCGTATGCAGGCGATTGTCGGACTGATTCAGGCACAGCCGCAAAAGCAGGAGCAATACCTGAAAAGGCTGGAAGGCGAATTGACCCGCATGGATACCTTGGTCGGCGAGTTGCTGACGCTTTCCCGTTTGGAAACATCCAACATCCCGCTGGAAAAAGAAAGCCTGAAACTCGTCCCTTTCCTGAAAAACATCGTGGAAGACAACCAAAGCATCGCTCAGCAGAACAAACAAAGCGTTACCCTTTCGGTCGAACCCAGAATCCCCGAAAATGCCACGGTCTGCGCCAACGAAGGCTATTTGTACCGCGCGTTTGACAACGTTATCCGCAACGCCATCAATTACAGCCCCGAAGGCAGCACCATCCGCGTCAATATCGGACAAGACGGCAAACATTGGATTGTGGACGTTACCGACAACGGTCCAGGCGTGGACGAAATGCAACTGCCGCACATTTTCACCGCCTTTTACCGTGCCGACTCCAGCGCCAGCAAACCAGGCACAGGCTTGGGTCTTGCCCTGACTCAGCACATCATGGAGCAGCACAACGGCAAAATCATGGCTGAAAACATCAAGCCGAATGGTTTGAAAATGCACTTTATCCTGCCCAAAAAGAAAGTGAACGGCAAAGCAGAAAAGCCGCATCCTAAAACCACTTGACCATGAATGTTGCCAATCGGGGCTTGTAAACAAATTGCCACACCCCAAGCCTATAAAAGGTCGTCTGAAAAGAACAAACCCTTACGTTCCCGCCTTTCAGACGACCTTTTATGCCATTTGTCATATATAATTCATATAAATAATTAAATCATTTATAGTTTGCATGTTCGCCATACCAAGCAGCAAACAAACTTTTCATTTACAACAAAAACAAATAATAAACACCGAATCCGGTTCATTTACACACGGCAACCCTTCCAACCCAAACCGCCCGAAAGGTCGTCTGAAACGCACCATCCTCACACCGAAAAGGAGGCACCATGTCCGCCCAATCCATGTCCAGCTACTTCTTCATGCCCAACCACATCATCCTCGTGGGCGCGAGCGAACGCCCATACAGCCTGGGCGAACGCATCCTAAGCAACCTCCTGAGCGCACCGTTTCAAGGTCAAATCACACCCGTCAACCTACGCCACCGCACAGTTGCCGGACTCACCTCCTACACCAATCTCAACAAAATCCCGGGCAGCGCCGACCTCGTCATCGCCGTAACGCCGCCTGACAGCTACGACGCCCTGTTCAAATCCTGCCGCAAAAAACAGTTCGGCCACATCATCCTCATCCAAGACTGGGAAAGCCTGTCCGACGACGAATGGCACACCGCCGAAGCCGCCATCAAAAAACACCACGGCGACGAGCTCAACATCAGCGTGTGCAGCCCCGCCGGCGTACAGCTTCCATCGCAAAGCCTCAACATCAGTTCCCAACCCGACCATCCGGCAGGCTACACCGCCCTTCTGACCGGACACGCCTCCGTCAGCAGCGAAATCAACCTCATGCTGCAAAAAATGGGACAAGGCATTTCGCGCCACATCAGTCTCAACTATCCGCTCAGCCCCACCACTTCCGCCGACTGGCTCAACCGTTTCGGCCACAACCGCCATACTAAAGTTGCCGTCATCGAGCATAACCCAGCCGAAAACCAACGCAACCTGTTCAGCGCCATCCGCCATTTCGCCCGCCACACCCCGCTCATCCTCCACGTTACCCACTGTTCAGACGACACTGAAAAAGCCGTGTTACGCTGCCTTGCGCGTCATTGCAACTTCCTCGCCACATTCAGCAGCAGCGAACTCGAAGCCGCCCTGCACGCACGTTTATCCGATCTCCCCCCTCTGAACAGTATCGACATCCTGTCTAATACCCCTGCCGAGTGGTTGGAAACCTGCGCGCCTCAAAACCTAAAACTCCAATTCCCCACCGAGCAGCCAAACATCCGCCAAGGTTACATCGGCAGCACACCCACGCCCGCGCATTACCACAGCATCGCCAGCCAACAACTTCAAAACACCCATACCGAAGCCCTGCTCGCCATCGTCTCCCCGACCGACAGCCCTGACGAAAAAAATCTGACCCGCACCCTGAGCATGCTGGCGAAACACACTGCCAAACCCCTACTTGTCAGCAGCCGCTTTTCAGACGACCTCCTGCATTTCGACCGTCCTGAACAAGCCCTGCAAGCCTTATCGTTCCGAAACATTGCCGACCAACTACAAAAAGAGCAGTTACGCATCGCCACGCCTAAAAAAGGTCGTCTGAAAACCCCGCAAGCAAGAAACATTACCAAAGCCCTCGCTTCAAAAGACCTCCCCTTGCTTGCCGAAGCCCTGTGCCTGCCCGCTTATCAGCACACCACGCATAACGCGGTGCAATTCCGTTTTCAACGCCATACCGTCTATGGCGACATCCTGACCGTATGCCATCAAGGCAGAACCACTGCCGCGCTCCCGCCGTTTTCTACGCTGGACATTGAACACATCGCCCATTTCGCCCAACTTGAAAACACGCATATTCTCAACCAACTCCTGCACACCTTAAACACACTCAGCCAGCGGCAGCAATACATCGGCGAAATCCTGCTCAACCTCAACGGCGACCAATACAGCAGTGACTTTGTATTGCAGGCTGACGAACGTCCCTCCCCGAAAAACAAACCAACCAATATAGCCACCCTCAAGCTCGAACAAGCCGCCGCCAAAGTACAGACCGCAGCGGAATACCTGCGCAGCAAAAATCCTGCTGCCGCCGAGTTCCTCCGCAATACCGGCGAAGCCGCCGCCGAACTTTTGGGCGCAAAAACTGAAAGCGAAGCCCCCATCCAAAACGTACTCGCCCCCTACCCGACCGAGCATCCTTCCACGCTTACCCTCAAAAACGGCGAAACCGTAACCATCCGCCCCCTCACTCCCGAAGACGCGGAAGCCAAGCAACAATTCGTCCGCAGCCTTTCTCCGCAAGCGCGCTACACCCGTTTCATGACCCACACCAACGAATTGCCCATCCCCACCCTCGCACGCTTCAGCAAACTCGACTACCACAGCGAAGCCGCATGGACGGCACGCAATTCAGACGACCTCATCGTCGCCGTCAGCCGCTTCAGCCGTATCAACCGCAATGAATGCGAATTCGGCATCACGCTTGCTGAAAACGTACGCGGCAAAGGGTTGGCAGTGGAAATGATGAAGCTGATTATCCAATCGGCAACACAACAAGGCTACCGCGTCATGAGCGCCCAAATACTCAAATCCAACACCCCTATGCTTAAACTTGCTGAAAAATCAGGCTTTACCATCACACCTTCCGAAGAAGACAACACTTTGTGCCAAGCACGCCTCAGCCTGACCACTCCGCAAAACAGCAACAAAAACAAATAAAAACTTGCATGAACAACGCAAAATGTCCTAAAATTAGCGGTTTCTTATCTATCCGATTTTCTCAAAAGGACTCAAAATGGTAGTTATCCGTTTGGCTCGCGGTGGTTCTAAACACCGTCCCTTCTTCCACGTAGTCGTTGCCGACTCCCACAACCGTCGCGACGGCCGCTTCATCGAGCGCGTTGGCTTCTACAACCCTGTTGCCAATGAAAAACAAGAGCGCGTACGCCTCCAAGCCGACCGCCTGAACCACTGGATCGCTCAAGGCGCACAAGTTAGTGACGCAGTTGCAAAACTGATCAAAGAACAAAAAGCTGCTGCTTAATCACCGGCTAATCTTGCTATGACCGACACTCGACAACGGGTAGCCATGGGCTACATCAAAGGCGTATTCGGCATCAAAGGCTGGCTCAAAATAGCCGCCAATACAGAATACGCCGACAGCCTCCTGGACTACCCTGAGTGGCAGTTAAGCAAAGACGGTAAAACACTGAATGTGACACTCGAAGCCGGCAAAATCGTCAGCGGAGAGCTTCAGGTCAAATTCGAAGGCATAGACGATCGCGATCAGGCTTTTGCCCTGCGCAGCTATACCATCGAAATCCCCCGAGAAGAATTCGCCCCTACCGAGGAAGGCGAATACTATTGGGCAGATTTAGTCGGCATGACTGTTGTCAACAAAGACGATATCGTGCTCGGCAAAGTCACAAACCTGATGGAAACCGGTGCCAACGATGTTTTGATGATTAATGGAGAACATGGTCAAATCCTGATCCCGTTCGTATCCAACTACATTGAAGCCGTCGATACCAAAAGCAAAACCATTACCGCCGACTGGGGCTTAGACTACTGATGTTGATACAAGCCATCACCATCTTCCCCGAAATGTTCGACAGCATCACCGAATACGGCGTAACCGGTCGCGCAAAAAAACAAAACCTTTGGCAATTCCAAGCCATCAATCCTCGCAAATTCGCCGACAACAAACTCGGCTATATTGACGACCGCCCCTTTGGCGGAGGTCCGGGAATGATTATGATGGCACCGCCGCTGCAAGCAGCGATAGAAGAAGCAAAACAAACATCTTCAGTTCCTGCAAAAGTCATCTATCTTAGCCCGCAAGGTCAACCGCTGACCCACAAAAAAGCCGTAGAACTTGCGAAATCTCCGCATCTCATACTGCTTTGCGGACGATACGAAGGAATTGACGAACGCCTGTTGCAAAGCAGCGTAGATGAAGAAATCAGCATAGGCGATTTTGTTGTCTCCGGCGGAGAGCTGCCCGCCATGATACTGATGGATGCCGTACTCAGACTGATACCCGGCGTATTGGGCGATATACAGTCAGCCGAGCAGGACTCATTTTCAGACGACCTGCTAGACTGCCCCCATTACACCAAACCCTTAGAATTCCAAGGCATGACTGTTCCCGACGTATTGCGTTCGGGCAATCATGGCTTGATAGCCGAATGGCGGTTGAAACAATCGCTGCGGCGCACCCTGGAGCGCAGACCAGACCTACTGGAAAAGCGCAGTTTAATCCCAAAGGAATCCCGCCTCTTAAAAGAAATCTTGCAAGAGCAACAGGAAATCCAATCATAATTTAGGAAAAACAATGAACCTGATTCAACAATTAGAGCAAGAAGAAATTGCTCGCCTGAACAAAGACATCCCCGAATTCGCACCGGGCGACACCGTAGTCGTTTCCGTACGCGTAGTAGAGGGTTCACGCAGCCGTCTGCAAGCTTACGAAGGCGTTGTTATCGCCCGTCGTAACCGCGGCTTGAACAGCAACTTCATCGTTCGCAAAATTTCCAGCGGCGAAGGCGTTGAGCGTACTTTCCAACTCTACTCCCCTACCGTAGAAAAAATTGAAGTAAAACGCCGCGGTGACGTTCGTCGCGCCAAACTGTACTACCTGCGCGGTCTGACCGGTAAAGCGGCCCGCATTAAAGAAAAATTACCTGCCCGTAAAGGTTAAGCAAAAGAATTGCAAAACAAAATCCCCACTTTTCAGTGGGGATTTTTTTACATCATCTTTCTATCATTCTGCAACAAATTCAATCACAGATAAGATTTCGGTTACCACCCTACAACCAAAACCTTAGAATAACTTCTGTAAACCGTCAGCCTCTTAAAGTACATAAAAATAGATGCAGATAAATTGAGCCAAGCTTCCACCAAGAACAAACAAATGCCAAATACCATGACCATGTTTAATCTTTTTATCATTCACAAACCAATAGATACCGACGCTATACAATACACCGCCCAACGCAAGCCAAAACAGTCCGGCAGATGAAAGCGATTGAACCAATGGAAATAAAGCAACCAAAATCAACCATCCCATTACCACATAAATAATCATGGACAACAGCCGTTTTTCACTCTTTCTCCCTATCGTAAGCTCTTGAATAATCCCTAAAAATGCCAAGCCCCACGACACACCGAAAATCGACCAACCCCATTCTCCCTTAAGAGGAATCAAGGTAAACGGGGTATAGCTGCCTGCAATTAACAGATAAATCATGCAATGATCCACTTTTTGCAAGACAGCCTTAATTTTAGGTTGAGGAATACTATGGTATAGCGTTGAGCCCAGATAAAGCAAAGACAGGCAAACGCCATAAGTGATCGCACTGGCAAGCTGATATGAATCATCAGCCTTGATAATCATCAGCACCAATGCGGCAACAGCCAGCATGGTACCGATTAAATGAGTATACGCATTAAAGCGTTCACCATGATACATAAGAATCGTTCTTAGCTTGAATAGACCGGCAAGTGTACGCCAAACACAATGTCACAAGCGCAAGAAAATGATAAAAATAAGTTAAAACCAACACCGTTATCATTCTGAAGCGCCTAATTCAACCTCACCTTACATTCAACATCATCCCTCTTTTCGCAAACGTTCCAAATGTTCGCGTACCTCCTGCACCTTTTCTTCGGTAAACAAATTCTCAATATTTTTCCAAATACTATGATAACCATAAGGCCCGTGTTGCATTTCCAACCTAGCCTCTTCCACCGACCAACCCTGATAAATAATACGGTACATTCCGGAAATCAAACCCGTACGGTCAGCACCATGATAACAATGAACCAATACAGGACCGTATTCTTGCTGCTTTTCAATTAAGAAAAGCGTTTGCGCGACATCTTTAGGCTTAATTTTCCACGTCAACAAAGGACGGTTCAGCAGCATCAAATTGCGGCCTTTTAAATGTGTTTCGTTGTCGTTCCGATCAAAAAATCGCAAATTAATCACGCTACGGATACCGAGTTGCTCAATCAGCTCCCCATCTTCCGCAACCGGCTGTTCACTGCGGTAAAGCTTATCATCAATACGGTACAAATTAGCATCTTGCTTTACCAAAGTCGCCCAACGGGCGGAAGCGGCAGAAATATCTTGAGGAGCCATAGGAGTGGAACACGCAGCGAGGAAACATGAGCACAAAATTACAGATAAAAAATGACGCATAAATTCTTCTCTAAAATAAAACGTGATTGTAATAGCAGGTCGTCTGAAAACGAAGCCTGATTAAAGTGAACAACCACAACCGGCAACTTCAAGCATTTTCAGACGACCTTTATGTCGTACAAATCAAACACAAACCACATATCGAAGAACAATCATCGCAGTAAATGTAAAAAACAGTTTGTTTTTGTCATGATTAGACCTCTTGCGAAAATATTCATCCCATCGCATTAACCAGTCCTGCAATCAGATTTACCCTTAACCCGAACCGTTTCCGCCTGTTGCGGTAAGGCAGCGACAAGATTTTGAATATCTTCAGTTTCCTGTTGATGTGCTCGATGACGGTTCTGAGTTTGCCTAACCGCCTGTTCGCCTCTTTATCCTGTTTGTTCAGCGGATGATGTTTGGATTTCTTTTTCGGGGTCTGTAATCCGGTTTTAGCCAATCCTTGATAACCCTTATCCGCAATGACTATTTTGTAGGGATAAAGCTCTGCAAGGTGCCTCTTGGCTAAACGCATGTCATGCTGAGCACCCATCCCCGTCCGGATGCTGATGATTTTTTCAGTTTCTCTGCCGTATATGACCTGGATTTTAACCGTGTGCCGCTTTTTCTTGCCGCTGTAATACTGCCGCTGTTTTTTTGGGACGTTCAATCGGGCTTTCGGTAACGTCAATGATGACCGTTTGATCGCCCAGATTCTTGTGTTTTGGCAGGGAAAAGCGTTTGCAACGGATGAGGGCGTCCTCGGTTTTACGGATGGTGCGGCAGACATTACTTTCAGAAAGGCCGTAGATGGCGGCCAATTCGAGTTGGGTATGGTAATGACGCAGATAGCTCAGGGTAAGCAGCAGTTGGTCTGCCAAGCTGAGCGTATGCGGCCTGCCTGACTTGACCTTCCGGCTTTCTGCTTCTGTGGTGACTTTCAGCATTTCGTGAAAAAGGACGGGCGTTACACCTGTGAGCCGTTTGAATTCCCTGTCGCTTCTTTGGATGAGGTTTTCGTATTTCATTTGGGAATTGTAAATCTTCAGGATACTTTCGCAAAAGGTCTATTATATCTATGATAACGCTTTTATGCTGTTTGATAAAAACGCACCATTCCAACCGACAAAAAAGGGGACAACATGTCTGTAATCAACACTAAAATCAAAACCATCATCTTAACCGCGATCAGCGCGGCAATCCTGTCTGCCTGTGGTGGCGGCGGTGGCAGCGGCGGCGCATCCACCCTTTCCACCGGCTCAACCAGCACAAGCGGCAACGGCAGCCCTGCTAAAAACAGCAGCCCAAGCAATGCCACCCCCAGCGCTAACAACAATAATGGCAATACCGTAGCAGCAGCAACCCCTAGTCATAACCGCGCTGACAATCTCGCGGACTTGATTGATGAAGCACCGCTTGAAGCTTTAAACCTTGCCACACCGCTGCACACCAGCTTCATTTCTTCAGCCAGCGCACAACAAGACAACCCAAATGTTCAATTGCGCCAAAAAGAAACAGGAGAGAAATTCCAAACTGACAACCAAAATAAAAACCAAGGCGGTTTGATCAGCTCTTTAGATTTTAAAGCCAACGATGAAGTGAAATTGGATGGAATTGTACTATTCAATAAAAATGCGAATGGCAGTGCAACACAACCCGAATGGACAACCACCGATTCCCTCATCGCAAAAATCAATTCTAAAGGCAACACAAAAGCCGATATCAGCGAACAAGATGGCAGCGAAAAAAATACCAAATACGAATACGGCAAATCAACTTTGGACGACCGTATTGTCGAAATCTTCAAACAATTGAAGACCGAACGGGAAAACCTTAAAAAAGCAAAAGAAGGCGGTACCGACGGTATTGATACAAACAAAATTGCAGAAATTGAAGCCAAGATCAAAGAGCTGTCAGAACTGTATGACTTTAAACGCCAACTTCGTGCAGGTTTGACAAAATATACTCAAGATTCCATGAATCAAATTGCCTATTTCCGCACTGATGCCGATGGTTTGGTGTTTGACAAACGATTCGACGGCATCTACGTCATCCGCTTTGTTGATGGTACGCAGATCGTTATGCACGATCCTGCCGCTGCCGGTTGGACTTACCAAACTTTCGCCCACTATATTGATCCGAAATCCGGTGTGATTTACGGCTATCAAAGCTTAGGCGATGAGACCAAGTTCACCGACCTGCCTGAAAAAGGTACGGCAACTTACAACGGATTGACTACTGCCTATGTTGTGAAAGGTGATCAAAGCCGTCAGTTGACGGCGGATGTTAAAGCCATCGTCGATTTTGGTTTTAAAGGCGTACGCTTTGAAACTGCCAATTCCCAATTCCACTCTCTCGACGCCAACGGCCGCCGCGTAAGCGAAGCCGATGCGAAGTACGACATGAAAGGTGCGGCGAAATGGGAAAACGGCAACCTCTTCCTTGGCTCGGTTGAAGCAGCCGCAGCAGGTCTGAAAGGTAATTTGAGTGGTAAATTCTACGGTGCAAAAGCTGCTGAAATCGGCGGTACTTACGGTCTGAAAAACCAAGACGGCAGCGAACACCTCATCGGTGGTTACGGCGCGAAACGTCAATAATCCTAATGACCGTCTCCTTTAAATAAAAAAGGTCGTCTGAAAGACTGTTTGCAGTTTCAGACGACCTTATATATTTCGCTTCCGTTAAGGGAGTGTAAAACACATTTAGAACCCCTTGACAAATTCGATTAACCGACATTTGAGAGGGGTCTAAAATGTTTTTACAGCAACAGATTGAATTTCAGCAGCAAGCGGACGCGAAGCGTGCCGCGCTTCCTTGTCTAAATAGTAACAACTGCATTGACGCAAAAAATACCAATGTAATCAAGGAAAAGCAAAAACCCGCAAGCATAGAAAAATACCTGCCGAACACAGCAAAACCCGAATTTAACGAATTTTCCACCTCACACAAGAAATCCGCCGCAGCCTTAGAGATGAATGTAAGACAGTTCATCGAAGTTTTCGGAATTGAAAAGGTCGGATTTCTTACCCTCACATTTGCCGACGACGTACAAGATGTCAAAGAGGCAAGCCGCCGCTTTCACAGCCTGCGCACAAACTTTCTTAAAAAGCATTTCGAACACTATGTCTGCGTATACGAGCGCATGAAAAGCGGTCGTATTCACTTTCATCTTATCGTCAACACCCGCGAAGACATCCGCCGCGGTCTGAATTTCCAACAAATTCAAGCTCGTAATTATACAAGCGCAAATAAAAATCTGCGTCAGCTTTGGCAAGTCCTCCGTGAAAACATGGAAAAGTACGGATTCGGACGATCCGAACTACTGCCCGTCAAAACCAACAGCAAAGGACTTGCCCGCTACGTCGGCAAATATATCGCCAAACACATTGATAGCCGTCTGCCTGAAGACAAAGGCTATCGTCTGATTCGTACCACCATAGACAAAAAACAGTTGTGGAAGATTGCGAACAGCAATTTTTCGTTTGTATCCGCAGGTTCGCGCCAGTGGCGCGAGAAGCTGCAAAAGTGGGTTATCTGCATTGAACCCCTTTTACAGGCACATGCCGAGCTTTTCTACGAAAGAAAGCCCAAAAAGATTACAGAGGACAATTACAACGCCGTCCTATCAGCCCTTTTAAGCCCGAAATGGGCGTTTTATAACCGAGAAACCATCATCAATATGTAGCGAAACCCGTAACCGTTGATTTTGGTTCGGGGGCGGGATGGGCGCGAAACCGCACTTGCGAAGCAAGGCGAACGGCGCAAGCCGTGTGTGAGCGCCCCTCCCGTCCCGCCCCCGAACCGTTGAATACCAGCAACCCCGACTTTAAAGAAAGGAAACATCATGTCTCAAGAAACCGAACGCAAACAAGGTATTTTCGTCATTGCCGCATTTGACCGTATGTTCACACGCGAACGCAAAAACCAAGACGGCACATTCAGCAAGACCCACTATGTCGGTCTGATTATCCGTTCAGACACAGAAACCCGCCTTTGCGAAGTTCGCACAAAACATCCCGAAAAGTACGAGCAGTACAAACCGCAGCAAATCGTCTCCATGCAAGTGTTTCCCCGTGCATTTAAAGACAACATCTACTATTCGGACGAAGCATAAACCAGTTTCAGGGGTTCGGCGGTGTCCCCTGAATTGACCCCGAAACACCGCCACAACTACTTTTTATCAACATTTCGTAAAGGAAAACAAAATGAAACTGAAACAAAAACTGCAATACGCCGTAGCCGGTGCATCCGTTGCCATCATGTCTTTGCCTGCAATGGCAGAAGACAGCGCGTTGATTACAGCCGCCAAAGCTGAATTGTCAGGTGCGAAAGAGGGTGTTTCGTCTATTGGCGCGGTTGTAATCGGTGTTGCTGCTGCAATGGTCGTTGTTGGTCTGATTATCAAAGCAGTACGCAAAGGCGGTTAATGGCAATGGGTTATCAAGTCGGCCGTGTCTGCCATTTCACACACGAAGCGGCGACAAACGAAGTGATGACCCGTGTAGTGCCGACAATAGACAAAGACGGGGTGCTGCATCACCCCGTTTTTAACGGCTCTACATGGCAGTATAACGAACAGCAAGTCAAACTGACCTTTCCCGATTGCGACCCGATGGAATATCAGAAGCTGGGCAAAGAGATAGGTATGATGTGCGTTTCAATCGTCGCCACGGTATTTGTCGTCAACCTAATCTACAAATTCATATTATCCACGAGAGAAAAGAGTAATGAAGAATGATACCCGAAGCAATGTTCATCATCGGCATACTGCCTTATGCCTTGTTCTGTCTGCTGCTTTATTCGCTGCTCCTGTAAGTGCAGAAGTAGGACTGCCCCCGCCGGCACAACATCAGGGGGCGGGCTTTCCGTCTGAGCAAGCCTTGAGACAAAAAGGCTACGACCCGAAAACGGGCGTATGGCGCGTGCAAAGCCAAAACAACGGCAGACCGACCGTAACCAAGTCGGGCGATACCATCAAGGGGTCACAACCGAAGACCGTAACCGCAACGGGCAATTATGGCGAAAAAGGAACGTTTAGAACGACACAAACGCAGACTGTAAGCTCGTCAAAATTGCAGAATACTATAAATGGCGTTTGGGCAGGTGGTGCATTGGCAGCTGCGGTTGATAAACATAGTGGTTTGATGGGAGCAAGAATAAGGTCAGGAGATTATAAAGGTGCTGTCGAAAGTGGTGTTTTAATGGCTGGTACCTTTGGAAATAATTTGTTTGGAGGAATTGCAGAGTCCTTGGGGAATTTAGGACGTGGATTAGGTCTGATTGATAGCCCGTCTCCTCAAGATTTCAGACAAGCTGGAGACCGTTTTTATCAATGGCAAATGCAGAAGGAACAAAGCGGTCAATTAGGCGAAGCAATCGCCGCCGCAGCCGCCAAAAAAGCAGCCGAAGGCGCAGCAGCCGCAGCGAAACAGGCGGAAGGATGGACGACATCAGGAAAAATGCTTGCTGAAGCCTCAAAGAACAAAGACGGTAGTTATTCCCAACTATATTTGAGACGTGTCGATATTGGTTCAGGTTCTAATGTTAGACCAAGACCTAATATAGAAGGCTATGCTTGGGTAATAGATAAATATAATGGTTCATATAATTGGGGATATTGTAATGGTGGAACTTGTAGTGGTTGGTATAAAGGTAGTCTTCCTGAAGGTTATGACAAAGTTGCAGGATACGTCTATACACCAATCACAAACGACGCCCAGCTACAAGATGCTAGAGCAAAAGTAACCTCTCAAACGCCTGCGGAACAACAAAAAATCATCAAAGAAATGACGCTCAATCAAAAGGATATCAAAGACATATTAGAGCGTATGTTGAATAACCAACAGACCAACCATGCCGAATTGATGAATCAGTTGTCAAAAATTGGCGATTCCGTTGAAAAATCGACTACGTCGAATGAATTTACCCCGATGACCGCCGATTCAGCACCCTACACCCCGCAGGGTAGCAATACACCTCAACAAACACGATTCACGATAAACAGAGACGGTTCAATTACGACAACGATTATTCCGCGTCCTGATTTGAAACCAAATTCCACGCTCGCCCCGACACGCAGCGAAATCATACCGACACCGAATAAAGGACAGAACACACCGACAACACCCAATAGTCCGAATACACCTACAACGCCCGACAGTCCGAATGCACCGACGACGCCGAACAGTCCGAATACGCCGAATCAGCCGAACAGTCCGACAGGGCAGCAAAATCAAAATCAAGAGAATCAGCAGCAGAATTTTTGTCAGCAAAACCCGAATGCTGCGCAATGTATGCCGGGTGGCGATATGACCTATGAAGACATCGTCTTGCCTGAAAACACAATAGATTTAGATTTTAGACCTGAAAACGTCTTCCAAACCGAAGGCGTTTGCCCGCAACCGAAAAGCGTGGATTTAGGCGCATTTGGGCAGGTCGAATTCAGCTATCAGCCGCTTTGCGACTTTGCCGCTAAATTGAGACCTGTCTTAATCATGATGACCATTCTTACCTGTGCATGGTTCGTCTATGGCGCATTGGAGGAGCTATGAACTGGGGTAGTTTGATAACAGCCGTATTAATGTCTGTGGCAGGCAGAATATTGACCGCCATAGGGCTTTCTTTTGTGACAGTGGCGGGATTTCGCCAGTTGCAATCCTATTTTATCCAACAGGTTCAAAACCATATTGGCGGTTTCCCTGAAGACGCATTGCAAATCGTCTACATCATGGGCTTCGGCGTCATGCTGAATTGGATATTTGGCGCATTCACATTTATAGCAACGATAAAGGGCTTTAAGAAACTGTCCACTATCGTCAAAAGCGAGGGATAAAAAATGCTTTACCTATATACAGGCGTTCCCGGTGCGGGAAAAACATTGTATGCGGTTTCAAATCTTGTCAAACGCAAGGACTTTAAAGACCGTCCCATCTTCGTGGACGGAATCAAAGACCTAGACCACGACAAAATAAACTATTTCGATATACCCGAAGGCGAAAGCATTCAGACATGGCCGAAGTGGGCGCCTCCGGGTGCGATTATCGTCGTTGACGAATGTCAACGCATATTCCGACCGCGACCAAGCGGCTCGAAAGTGCCCGATTACGTCGCCGAACTCGAAACACACCGACACCGTGGTCTTGATTTCATTCTGATAACCCAACATCCCCGCCTGATAGACGTCCATCTGCGTGGACTGATAGAACATCACACGCATTTAGGGAAGACCAATCTAGGGCTGCGTCGTAAGATGGAATGGACGACAGGCGGCGCAAAAGACCCTGAAAGCAGGGCAAACATCAGGGAAGCCCTAATCAGCGTGTACAGGCTTGATAAAAGCGTGTACGGGCTGTACAAGTCCGCCGAAGTACACACCAAAATCAGGACGAAAAAAAGCAAACTTTTAATGCTGTTCCCGCTCGCCCTATGCCTTGTCGGTTATGGCGTTTGGTCGTTTACTGGATTTTGGGGCAAATTCTCGGGCGAAGAACAGGCGAAGACGGCACAGGCACACGTTGCCGCGCCAGCGGCAAGCCCCGAAGCGCAGGCGGCAGCCGCTCCCGCGGCGGACGACGGCGCAGCGGGGCAGTACGCAGCCGCAAAGGTGCAAATGCCGTCCGAACCGCCAAAGCCCCATCTGACAGAAGAAGACTATCAGCCCCGTATCGCAGAACGTCCCGAAACCGCCCCGATATACGACGGCATGAACAAAGCCGTCAAAGTCATGCCGTGGCCTGCCGCCTGTATCAAAGCAGAGAACCGTTGCACCTGTTACACCGACCAAGGCACGAAGATTAAAGATATCGGCAAACAAACCTGCCTAAACTACGTAAAAGACGGCTTACCGTTCAACCCCTACAAAACGCAGACGGCAGAAGCGGTAAAACCGACGCAGACTGCATACACTCCCGACGCCACGCAGGTCTTGACAATGGGCGGGGCAGCCCCGCAAAATCTGATGTATGACGGATACAATGATAAAGCCCTGACTAATGTGGGCGGAAAGATAAATTAGGGAAACGATGAACGCATTAGAATTTGTTATTTCGTGTTTGGTTGTGTATGCAATAATTCATATTCATAGAAAGCATGGCACGGCTTATTTCAAAATGTTGATTAAAGAATTTGGCATTTTTATTTTTGGTCTTGCTATTATTTTTCTTGTATTATGCGCCGCAGGAGTTTTAATGTTCGCAGCCCAATCGCCCACCTAACCACAAGTCAAGGGGAGGGCGTCCAGAAAGATTTGTAAAGACGGCTTTATCGTCTTTATAAATCTTTTTGGATACCCCTTGACGCTAACCCACCCAAAGACGCTGCCCGCAAGGGGTGGGGTGTGTTTTTTACCCCACCCCCTGCCACGTGGCGAACGTCGCCGAAGGCAAAAAGAGTTCTAAGCCCTGAGCGGGAAAACCTCCCTTTCAGGGGTTCGGATTCATGACCCGAACCGCAGCCCGCGACTTCCGAAGCACGACCAAAGCCACAGCTTGGGAAAAAGATAGAAGCGCGGGCTTCCGTACATACCCAGTTTGAACACTATACAAGGCTACGAGCCTGAATAAATAAGGCAAAACAATGTACTACCTAGGGATAGACGTATCAAAGAAAACCATAGACTGCTGTCTGATTTCAGACAGCATTTTTTATGAACGGAGGTTTGACAACACAGAGGACGGATTCAGACGGTTGGACGACTGGATACAGGGGTACACCGCTAAAGCGGTGCATTGCTGTTGTGAAGCGACAGGAATCTACCACGAAGCCATAGCCGCACACTTAAGACAGAAACACATCGTAAGCATAGTCAATCCAAGCAAGATAAAAGGCTTCAGAGAAGCCGAACAGACACGAACTAAGACCGACCGACAGGACGCGAGGCTGATAGCCGAATACTGCCGACGAATGCAGCCCCAAGCATGGCAGCCGCCGACAGAAGAGCAAGAATACCTCCAAGCCATCACAGACTATATAGCCCGCCTTAAGCAGCAGAGAGCCGCAGAGCAGACCAAACACCAAACCGCACCCGATACTATCCGCCATCACATACAGACCACCATAGACCATCTGAACAGGCTTATAGCAACCGTACAAAACGAACTCAAAGACTTCTACCGCCAAAACCCCGCCTACAACGAAAAAAAGAACCGCCTGAAAACCATAGACGGTATAGGCGAATCCGCCGCTTCCGTTCTGCTTACCAAACTCACACGCTACGACTTCGCCAATCAGAACCAATTTACCGCATACCTCGGTTTAGATCCAAAAATCAAAGATTCGGGGACAAGCGTCAAAGGAAAGCCCCGAATATCTAAACAGGGGCAAAAGAACGCACGCAAAGCCCTGTATATGCCCGCACTTGTCGCTTACCGTATGAACGCATTTCCAGCCTTTACAGCCCGCCTCAAAGCGAGGGGAAAGCCTCCGAAGCTGATAATAGTCGCCATCATGCGCAAACTGGCGGTTATTGCCTACCAACTGTATAAAACAGGTAAAGATTACGACCGTTCCCGATACCGAAATTAGACAGCGGCATGAAAAAACGCCCCGAAAAATCGGGGCGCAGACCTCGTGTATCTTTAAGATATGTAAATGTTGTTGACGGTGGAATACACTATCTTTTTCTTTTTACCTGCCAAACATACCCGCACCAATATGAAAGCGCATAACACGATTACCCAATGCAGCGACAAATTGATTTGAAATCAGCGAAAAACAAGGAAGTTATCCTTATCCGGCAGCTTTGCCTCTTATCTTCATCACCCTCTACCCGCTTCTATCACCAACTTCTCTAATAATCGCGCCGCAGAGAAGGCGCAATTGTGGCATAATCTGCACCAAATCAAACAGACATCGGCAATGCACACCATACCGGCGCGCGGATCCGATGGCTTTATCACCAAACTTTCAGACAAATCAAATCAAGACGGAGCTTCCAGCCAGAGGTCGTCTGAAAGTATCCGCTTCAACGAAATTAAAACCGACAAATGTAAAGAGCAGAAAGTCTCCCATGACAACCCAAACCCTTTTAATCGAACTCCTTACCGAAGAACTCCCCCCCAAAGCCCTGAATAATTTAGGCAACCACTTCGCCGCTTCTGTTGCCGAAGGCTTGGAAAAAACGCAACTGATTGACGGTGCAGCCGAATATACCGCCTACGCATCGCCGCGCCGTTTGGCTGTTCAAATCAAAAATGTCAAAACCGTGCAAGCCGACCAGAAAATCGTGAAAAAAGGCCCAGCCGTGGCGAATGCCATGAAAGACGGCGCGCCGACCAAGGCTTTGGAAGGTTTCGCGCGCGGTGCTGGGGCGAAAATCGAAGACTTGACCATCCTCCACGACGGCAAGCAGGATGTGTATGCCTACGAATACGTCCAAACCGGCAAGCCGTTGGGCGAACTTTTGGAAGACATTATCAATCAAGCCGTTAAGAAACTGCCGATTCCGAAAGTGATGCGTTGGGGCAGCAGCACGTTTACCTTCGTGCGCCCCGTTCACGGGCTGATTGTGCTGCACGGCGGCGACATCGTGAACGTCAGCGTTTTGGGCCTGCAAAGCGGCAATCAAACCTTAGGACACCGCTTCCTGTCCAGCGGCGAAATCACCATTGAAAACGCTGACAGCTACGCCGCACAAATGCGCGAACAAGGTAAAGTCGTCGCTTCGTTTGCCGAGCGCAAAGCCGCGATTCAGACTGCCTTGAACGAGCAGGCAGGTCGTCTGAAAGCCACCGTTGCCGCCGATGAAGCGCTGTTGGACGAAGTCACCGCGCTGGTCGAATGGCCTGTCGTTTTGGAAGCCGGTTTTGAAGAGCATTTCCTCGCCGTGCCGCAGGAATGTCTGATTCTGACCATGCAGCAAAACCAAAAATACTTCCCGCTGCTCGACCAAAACGGCAAGCTGATGAACCGCTTCCTGCTGGTCTCCAACCTGCAAACCGAAGACCCGTCGCACATCATCCAAGGCAACGAACGCGTTTTGCGCGCGCGCCTGTCTGATGCCGAGTTCTTCTACAAGCAAGACCAAAAAGCGACTTTGGAAAGCCGCCTGCCCAAGCTGGAGAACGTGGTTTATCACAACAAAATCGGTTCGCAAGCCGAGCGTATCGAACGCCTGCAAAGCATCGCCGCCCACATCGCCAAGGCTTTGGGTGCGGATGCCGCCGCAGCCGAACGTGCCGCGCGTTTGGCGAAAGCCGACTTGGTGACCGAAATGGTCGGCGAGTTCCCCGAACTGCAAGGCACGATGGGCAAATACTACGCCCGCTTGGACGGCGAAACCGAAGAAATCGCCGAAGCCGTCGAGCAACACTACCAACCGCGTTTCGCCGGCGACAACCTGCCGAACGGCAAAGTTGCCACCGCCGTAGCGCTGGCCGACAAGCTGGAAACCTTGGTCGGCATTTGGGGCATCGGTCTGATTCCGACCGGCGACAAAGACCCTTACGCCCTGCGCCGCGCTGCCTTGGGTATCCTGCGGATGCTGATGCAGTATGGTTTGGACGTAAACGAGCTGATTCAGACGACCTTCGACAGCTTCCCAAAAGGTTTGCTCAACGAGAAAACGTCGTCTGAAACCGCCGACTTCATGCAGGCGCGCCTTGCCGTATTGCTACAAAATGACTATCCGCAAGACATCGTTGCCGCCGTACTCGCCAAACAGCCGCGCCGTTTGGACGATTTGACTGCCAAACTGCAAGCCGTTGCCGCGTTCAAACAACTGCCCGAAGCCGCCGCGCTCGCCGCCGCCAACAAACGCGTGCAAAACCTGCTGAAAAAAGCCGATGCCGAGTTGGGCGAAGTCAATGAAAGCCTGCTGCAACAAGACGAAGAAAAAGCCCTGTACGCTGCCGCGCAAGGCTTGCAGCCGAAAATTGCCGCTGCTGTTGCCGAAGGCAATTTCCAAACCGCCTTGTCCGAACTGGCTTCCGTCAAACCGCAAGTCGATGCCTTCTTCGACGGCGTGATGGTAATGGCTGAAGATCCCGCAGTGAAACAAAACCGCCTGAACCTGCTGAACCGCTTGGCAGAGCAGATGAACGCGGTAGCGGATATTGCACTCTTGGGCGAATAATATCGAGCCATAAACAAAGGTCGTCTGAAAACGGAAAAGCAGCTTTGTCCAACGTTTTCAGACGACCTTTTTGATTCTATGAATCTAATGCCATCCGTCCACGCACGAAGCCAATTCCCGCTCACATCCTTGTCTTAGCCCCATACCATTCCGTGTGGGCACGGCCTATTTACTATATAATTTCGACTTTCAGCATTTTCCGCGCTTAATCATGAAACGGCTCAAACGCATCAAAACCATCCTCCGCACGCTTTACCTCTACCACCTCGCCGAGCTGTTTACCGCGCTTGTCCGTCCAGGCTGGGCGCGGACGCTGTTGAAAATGCTGCCGCAGTCGTCTGAATACGAAAACGAACCGCCGGCCGTCCGCCTGCGCCTTGCCTTAGAAAGCTTAGGGCCGATCTTCATCAAGTTCGGACAGGTTCTCTCTACGCGCCCCGATTTGATTCCGCATGATTACGCGGTCGAACTGGCAAAGCTGCAAGACAAAGTCCCGCCGTTTGACGCGCAGCTTTCACGCTCGCAAATCGAAAAATCGCTGGGGCAATCCATCGAAACGCTGTACGCGGAATTTGAAACCGAACCCGTCGCCAGCGCATCCATCGCCCAAGTACACAAAGCCCGCCTGCATTCGGGCGAACAAGTGGCGGTCAAAGTTTTGCGCCCCAACCTTTTGCCCGTTATCGAACAGGATTTGTCGCTGATGCGCTTCGGCGCGGCTTGGGTCGAGCGTCTGTTTGCCGACGGCAAGCGTTTGAAACCGCGCGAAGTGGTGGCGGAGTTCGACAAATATCTGCATGACGAGTTGGATTTAATGCGCGAAGCCGCCAATGCCAGCCAGCTCGGACGCAATTTCCAAAACAGCGATATGCTGATTGTGCCTAAAGTGTTTTACGACTACTGCACCAGCGACGTGCTGACCATCGAATGGATGGACGGAACGCCCGTATCGGAAATCGCCAAACTCAAAGCCGACGGCATTGATTTGCACAAACTCGCCGATTACGGCGTGGAAATCTTCTTCACGCAAGTCTTCCGCGACGGCTTTTTCCATGCCGATATGCACCCCGGCAACATTTTGGTCGCCGCCGACAACCGCTACATCGCCCTTGATTTCGGCATCGTCGGCACGCTGACCGACTACGACAAACGCTATCTCGCCATCAACTTCCTCGCCTTTTTCAACCGCGACTACCACCGCGTCGCCACCGCCCACATCGAATCGGGCTGGGTGCCCGCCGACACGCGCGCGGAAGAATTGGAAGCCGCCGTCCGCGCCGTGTGCGAGCCGGTGTTCAACAAACCGATTTCGCAAATTTCCTTCGGTTTGGTACTGATGCGTCTGTTTGAAGTCAGTCGCCGCTTCAATGTCGAAATCCAGCCGCAGCTTGTGCTGCTGCAAAAAACGCTGCTCAACATCGAAGGCTTGGGACGGCAGCTTGATCCCGATTTGGACTTGTGGAAAACCGCCAAACCGTTTTTAGTGAAGTGGATGAACGAACAGGTCGGTCCCAAAGCCTTTTTGCGCAACCTCAAAAACGAAGCCCCCGACTGGGCGCAAATCATCCCTTCCCTACCGCGCAAAATCAGCGCGCTGGTTGACGAAAACCGCCAGCAGGAAATGCGCGATGCCTATATCCATTTGGTCAAAGTGCAGCAGCGGCAAAGCATGTGGCTGGGCGTGATTGCGGTTATTTTGTTTCTGATTTTGCTGTTTGATTAAAAATATATGTACACAAAAGGTCGTCTGAAAACGAAATAGTAGTTTTAGAAAAACTCGCCACCTTTGTTTTTAGACGACCTTTTTATTATGAATTTGAATAAAACGTCTGCCACTACCGTAGCGTGGGCTTTGCCCACGAAAATCAAGATATTTTCCCTCTCACACCAAACAAAATTGACCAACATAATTTCTCGCGGACAAAGCCCACGCTACCTGTTCCCATCTTCGTCGAGGTCGTCTGAAAACACTGATTACAGCTAAGCAAACCCGATATGTCCGTTTTCAGACGACCTTTTATTATGAATTTGAATAAAACACCCGCCGCAACCGTAGCGTAGGCTTTGCCCACGAAAATCAGGATACTTTATCCATCGCCCGAAAACAGAATAGACCGATATGTTTCTCGTGGGCAAAGCCCACACTACTTTTCCACTCATTATCGAGGTCATCTGAAAACGCCAAACCGTTCCCATCGCATGGAAACCGCGTTTTTCAGACGACCTTTACAGTGTTTTAGTCATTCCCCGATATGCTATAATCCGCCGTTAAACTTTTATCTTTTCAGGAAAAACCATGAGCTTGAAATGCGGCATCGTCGGCCTGCCCAACGTCGGCAAATCCACCCTCTTTAACGCGCTGACCCAATCGGGCATCGAAGCGGCGAACTATCCCTTCTGCACCATCGAACCCAACGTCGGCATCGTCGAAGTGCCCGACCCGCGCATGGCGGAGCTGGCGAAAATCGTCAACCCGCAAAAAATGCAGCCCGCCATCGTCGAGTTCGTCGATATTGCCGGTTTGGTTGCAGGTGCGAGCAAAGGCGAAGGCTTGGGTAACCAGTTCCTCGCCAACATCCGCGAAACCGACGCCATCGTCAACGTCGTGCGCTGCTTTGACGACGACAACATCGTCCACGTCGCAGGCAAAGTCGATCCGATTGCCGACATCGAAACCATCGGCACCGAATTAGCGCTTGCCGACCTCGCCAGCGTCGAAAAAGCCATCGTCCGTGAAGAAAAACGCGCCCGCTCAGGCGACAAAGACGCGCAAAAACTGGTCGAACTGTGCAAAAAACTGCTGCCGCATCTGGACGAAGGCAAACCCGTCCGCTCTTTCGGTTTGGACGCGGAAGAACTCGCCATGCTCAAACCGCTGTTCCTGCTGACCGCCAAGCCCGCCATGTATGTCGGCAACGTTGCCGAAGACGGTTTTGAAAACAATCCGCACCTCGACCGCCTGAAAGAATTGGCTGAAAAAGAAAACGCGCCGGTTGTGGCCGTTTGCGCCGCGATGGAAAGCGAAATCGCCGAATTGGAAGACGATGAAAAAGCCGATTTCCTCGCCGAAATGGGCTTGGAAGAACCAGGCTTGAACCGCCTGATCCGCGCCGGCTACGACCTCTTGGGTCTGCAAACCTACTTCACCGCCGGCGTAAAAGAAGTCCGCGCCTGGACCATCCACAAAGGCGACACCGCCCCGCAAGCTGCCGGCGTCATCCACACCGACTTCGAACGCGGCTTCATTCGCGCCCAAGTCATTTCCTACGACGACTTTGTCTCGCTCGGCGGCGAAGCCAAAGCCAAAGAAGCCGGCAAAATGCGCGTAGAAGGCAAGGAATATGTCGTGCAGGACGGCGATGTGATGCACTTCTTGTTCAACGTATAAACCAAATGCAATAAGTTTTCAGACGACCTTCCTAACCGAGGTCGTCTGAAAACCATCATTCTGTTGTTTCGGACTTAGGAAGTTATCCATGAAAAAATCTATTCTCTATATGACATTATTTTTCGCTGCCTCAACTGTCCAAGCACAAACACCGCAACAAATCGTACAGAAGTTTTATCCGAAATATTCGCAAAAATACCAATGTTACCAAGTCAATGTGAAAGACAATGGTCAATACTGTGTACGTCAAACCAAAAGCGAAACGCGCCAAACTGCTCAAGGCAAACTGATGTACCTGCTGTTTACAGGCAACGCATTTAATTTTGAAAAAGGCGTAGCAGACGGTGCGCACGTTCAATCCGGTCTGGCGGGCGTATTTGTTTTGAAACAGACTGGCAACGACTGGAAACTTCTCGCTGCGCAACCACATGGCTGGGCGGGCTCATTCGGTAATGCGCCTGAAGCAAAGTCTTGGTCGTTCCACGAATTCGGCAAAGACAAATGGGGATTTCTGACCCTTCATGGCGATGTTCATAATGGTTATGCGGGTTCTGCCTATCAATTGTTTGTTCATGACGGCGCGAAAAAAATCACAAAAAGCAGTATCACGGCAGAAGCAGAAAATACGGGGGCATTAGGCGACTGCTCGGAAAATTTTTATAAAGGTCGTAAAAACACCGCTGCCGAACGACGTAAATGCTTGAGCGAACTGTACAACCTTTCTTCTAAAATCAAAATACTAAAAGACGGTAAAACAAGTGCCGGTTTCTACCCGCTTCAATTGACGGTATCTGGTTTTGACGGCTCGAAAAAATACACCAATAAAGTCTTTATTGCCACCTATAACTCTGCCAAAGGATATTACAGCACCCCAAAAGACTATCCACTGGCAGATAAAGATTTTTAATTTTTCAGACGACCTCCGATATTTTAAGGTATAGAAAAGGTCGTCTGAAACACCGACTATATAACGACTATATAAAAGGAATTTCAGTGAAATCAGTTATCCAAGACCTACAATCGCGCGGCCTTATCGCGCAAACCACCGACATCGAAGCCTTAGACGCTTTGTTGAACGAACAAAAAATTGCCCTCTATTGCGGTTTCGACCCGACTGCCGACAGCCTGCATATCGGACACTTGCTGCCCGTATTGGCATTGCGTCGTTTCCAACAGGCGGGACATACGCCGATTGCCTTGGTGGGCGGCGCGACCGGTATGATCGGCGACCCCAGCTTCAAAGCAGTGGAGCGCAGCTTGAATTCCGCCGAAACCGTTGCCGGCTGGGTAGAAAGCATCCGCAACCAACTGAAACCGTTTTTGAGCTTTGAAGGCGAAAACGCCGCCATTATGGCGAACAACGCCGACTGGTTCGGCAGCATGAACTGCCTCGACTTCCTGCGCGACATCGGCAAGCATTTCTCCGTCAACGCCATGTTGAACAAAGAATCCGTCAAACAACGTATCGAGCGCGACGATGTGGGCATTTCCTTCACCGAGTTCGCCTATTCCTTGCTGCAAGGCTACGACTTTGCCGAATTGAACAAGCGTCACGGCGCGGTTTTGGAAATCGGCGGCTCCGACCAATGGGGCAACATCACCGCCGGTATCGACCTGACCCGCCGTCTGAACCAAAAACAAGTATTCGGCCTGACCCTGCCGCTGGTCACCAAATCCGACGGTACCAAATTCGGCAAAACCGAAGGCGGCGCGGTATGGCTGAACGCGAAGAAAACTTCTCCGTATCAGTTCTACCAGTTCTGGCTGAAAGTTGCCGATGCCGATGTGTATAAATTCCTGAAATACTTCACCTTCCTGTCTATCGAGGAAATCGACGCCATCGAAGCGAAAGACCAAGCCAGCGGCACCAAGCCCGAAGCGCAACGCATCCTCGCCGAAGAAATGACCCGCCTGATTCACGGCGAAGTCGCCCTGCAAGCCGCGCAGCGCATTTCCGAAAGCCTGTTTGCCGAAGACCAAAGCAGCCTGACCGAAGGCGACTTCGAACAGCTCGCCCTCGACGGTCTGCCCGCATTTGAAGTTTCAGACGACCTCAACGTCGTTGAAGCCTTAGTCAAAACCGGCTTGGCATCTTCCAACAAAGAAGCGCGCGGTTTTGTGAACAGCAAAGCGGTATTGCTCAACGGACAAGCCGCCGAATTGAACAACCCGAACCACTCTGCCGAACGCCCCGACGACGCCTACCTGCTGACCGACGCACACAAACGCTTCGGCAAATACACCATCGTACGGCGCGGCAAACGCAACCACGCGCTCTTGGTTTGGAAATAAGCCTTAAATAACAGAGGTCGTCTGAAAACCTGTTTCAGACGACCTTTTTCTATCGGTAATGGCATGAATAGCGAATATATAGTGGATTAAATTTAAACCAGTACAGCGTTGCCTCGCCTTGCCGTACTATTTTACTGTCTGCAGCTTCATCGCCTTGTCCTGATTTAAATTTAATCCACTATACCATCTGTATTCTCTGAGGTTTAGTCCCATCCTGATTTAAGGTTAATCTAGTGCGCCTGCACATATCATGAGTCTTAAATCACGCAACGCTCTATCGATTTGAATTTAATACGCAATAAGAAAGAAATACTATGCCTGCCCTCTACTCTCTTGTTGATTTGAAAGCCGCCTACCAGCGCAAAGAAAAATTGAAATATCTATACTTCTGGGGACACACGCCAAAACATAAAAATGAGATAGATAAAGCCGTCTTCAGCCAATGGTATCCTACGCCCTTTGAAATCGACGGCATCCGCTATGCGACTGCCGAACACTATATGATGGCAGAAAAGGCGAGGCTGTTCGGCGCAGACGATATCCGCCGCCAAATCATCGCTTCCGCCCATCCCAAACAGGCTAAGGATTTGGGAAGACAAGTCATCGGTTTTAAAAACGATATTTGGAATGCCCGCCGCTTCGATATCGTTTGCGAAGGCAACCGTGCCAAATTCATCCAACACCCCGATTTGAAACGCTTTCTGCTTGGCACCGGCAGCCGCATCCTAGTAGAAGCCAGCCCGGTTGACGCAATCTGGGGAATCGGACTTGCCCAAGATGATCCACGCGCCCAAAATCCATTGCAATGGCGGGGTTTGAACCTACTTGGTTTCGCACTAATGAAAGTACGGGATGAACTTCAGGTCGTCTGAAAGCAACTTCAGACGACCCCATAAAAAAACGCACCTTATGAAAAGGTGCGTTTTAATTTCTATGGTTTAGAATTTAGCGCCGGATTGGTTGGCCATATAGTCAACCGCTGCTTTGACTTCGTCATCGCTCAGACTTGTGTTACCGCCTTTGGCAGGCATGGATTTAAAGCCTTCGAGCGCGTGTTTGTGCAGGGTATCTTTACCTTGTTTGATACGCGGAGCCCACTCGTCTTTTTTGCCTATGCCTGGAGCACCGGGGATGGTACCGCCGTGACACATTTTACAGTTGGCTTCAAAAACGGCTTTACCGTCCACTTTGGCAGAAGAAGCATCTGCTTTTTCTGCCGGCTTGGCTTCGGCAGGAGCGGCCGCTTTTGCATCAGCTGCTGAAGCTGCTTTTTCAGCTTGTACAGGTGCGGACGCAGATGAAGCGTCAGTGGATGATGCGGCAGCAGAAGCAGGTGCCGGTGCGGGAGCAGGTTCGGCTTTTTTCACGGGCACTTTGCCGTCTTTATTGGACAGACCCCATACATACGCAGTCATGATGTGGAGTTTGTCTTTATCCAAGAAACGACCCCAAGCCGGCATTTGACTGTGTCGGCCGTTGGTGATGGTTTCGATAATCGATTTTTGAGTACCGCCCCACAGCCATACGTTGTCGGTCAGGTTCGGACCCAGTCCTTGGATACCTTGACCTTTGTCGCCGTGACAGGTAAAGCAGTTTGCCGGTGGACCACTGAACAATACTTTACCGCGTGCGGCACGTTCTTCATCGTATTGGTCTTTGGATTTAGATAAGGACATGACATAGTTTGCCACATCTTTTACCCGCTCTTCACCCAACGCAGGACCCCATGCTGCCATCGTCGCCGTACGGCCTTTTTCAATGGTCTCATGGATTTTCTCAGGTTCGCCGCCCCACAACCAATCGTTGTCGGTCAAATTCGGGAAGCCTTTGGAACCTTTGGCATCAGAACCGTGACATTGGATACAGTAGGTATTGAAGAGGTTTTGACCGATGGCGCGTGCTTCAGGATTTTTTGCCACTTGCTCAATCGGCATATTAGCAAACTTGGCATAAACTTTGCCGTACTTCTGGTCTGCTTTAGCCATTTCCTGATCATATTGTCCGTGGCTGCTCCATTTCCACTGGCCTTCATAATCGCCCAAACCCGGATACATGACCAGATAGCCGATACCGAACAGCCAGACAAAGACATACAGCCAAAACCACCAGCGTGGCAACGGGTTGTTATATTCTTCGATACCGTCCCATTGATGACCTGTCGTTTTGACTTCTTCGCCCTTTTTAGGACGCTTCACAACGTTTTGGGAAAGCAGCAGCCATGCCAAGCCGATAAAGCTGAGCACGACGATGACTGCAATGTATATATTCCAGAAATTACTGGTAAATTGGGGTGATGTGTTCATTATTTTGCTCCGTGATCACGGACTAAACTGTTATCGCCCGTCTTTTTCAGACGACTCTTTATCCTCATCATTTTCGAAAATACTGTTGGCGGCATCATCGTAGTTCTTTTTATTGCGTCGGTTGAAAACGATATAAAGCACTAAGATAAAGCTGATAAAAACCCAAACAGTAAAGAGCGAGCGTGCCCAGTTTACGTCCATGATGTTACCTTACGTTTTTCAATGCCAAGCCTAAGCCTTGCAGGTATGCAATCACCGCATCCAGCTCCGATTTGTTTTCCAAGGCTTCAGGCGCTTTAGCAATCTCTTCGTCGCTGTAAGGCGTACCGACTTTACGCAGGGCTTTCATATGCGCCACGGTTGCTTCGGCATCGACTTTGTTGCGGGCAAGCCATGGGAAAGCGGGCATATTGGACTCCGGCACAACGTCGCGCGGATTCAGCAGGTGGATGCGGTGCCATTCGTCGGAATAGCGGCCGCCGACACGTGCCAAGTCCGGACCGGTACGTTTGGAACCCCATTGGAACGGATGGTCATAAACAGACTCGCCGGCAACGGAGTAATGACCGTAACGTTCGGTTTCCGCACGAAACGGACGGATCATTTGAGAGTGACAGTTGTAACAACCCTCACGGATATAGATGTCGCGACCAGCCACTTGCAAAGCGTTATAAGGTTTCACACCTTCAATAGGCTTGGTGACAGCTTTAGTAAAGAACAGCGGCACGGCTTCAATCAACAGGCCTACGCTGACTACAAGCAGGGTAAATACAATCAGGACGCCGACTTTTTCTTCAGCTAATTGTTGTAATTTCATTTTGGTAGCCTTTTCTTATGTTTTTAGTGGTGCTGGGTTTGAGACACCACGGGAATCTCGGCATCAACCGCTTTGCCACTGATGGCCGTACGGTAAACGTTGTATGCCATGATACACATACCGCTCAGGTACAGCAGGCCGCCGGTGAAACGAATCATGTAGAAAGGCATGGTGCGTTTAACTGACTCTACAAACGAATAGGTCAAAGTACCGTCCGCATTCAGAGAACCCCACATCAGACCTTGCAATACCCCTGCAATCCACATGGAGGCGATATACAGAACCACGCCGATGGTCGCAATCCAGAAGTGTGCTTCCACCAATTTGGTGCTGTACATTTCATTTTTACCGAACAGGCGTGGAATCATGTAGTACACGGAACCAATGGTCACGAAGCCCACCCAGCCCAATGCGCCGGCATGAACGTGTGCAACGGTCCAGTCAGTGTAGTGGCTCAAAGCGTTGACGGTTTTAATGGACATCATCGGACCTTCGAAGGTGGACATACCGTAGAAGGAGAGGGAGACGATCAAGAACTTCAAAATAGGGTCGGTACGCAGTTTGTCCCATGCCCCGGACAAGGTCATGATACCGTTAATCATACCGCCCCAAGAAGGTGCGAACAGAATCAGGGACAACACCATACCCAAGGACTGAGTCCAGTCAGGCAGCGCGGTATAGTGCAAGTGGTGGGAACCTGCCCACATGTAAGTAAAAATCAAAGCCCAGAAGTGGACAACGGACAGGCGGTAAGAATAAACCGGACGACCTGCCTGTTTCGGCACAAAGTAATACATCATGCCCAAGAAACCTGCTGTCAGGAAGAAACCTACGGCATTGTGGCCATACCACCATTGAACCATCGCATCGATTGCACCGGCGTAAACAGGGTAAGATTTCATCAGACCGGCAGGGATGCTGATGTTATTGACGATGTGCAACAGTGCGACAGCCAAGATGAAGCCGCCGTAGAACCAGTTGGCAACGTAGATGTGTTTGATTTTACGTTTGGCAATCGTACCGAAGAATACGATGGCGTAAGCAATCCAAACCAAAGCGATCAGGATGTCGATAGGCCATTCCAATTCGGCATACTCTTTAGCTTGGGTATAACCCAAAGGCAGGCTGACGATTGCCGCAACGATAACTGCCTGCCAGCCCCAGAAGGTAAATGCCGGCAGCCAACCGCCGAACAGGCGTGCATTACAGGTACGTTGAACAACGTAGTATGATGTACCCATCAGACCGCAACCGCCGAACGCAAAAATCACCGCATTGGTGTGCAACGGACGCAGGCGACCGAAGTGGAACCAAGGGCCGACATCTGATAAATCAAGGGCTGGGGCGAACAATTGGGCGGCAACGATGACGCCGACCAACATGCCCACAATACCCCAAACTACGGTCATGATGGCGAACTGGCGCACCACTTTGTAGTTATAAGTTTGTGTGTCCATGAGAGTCTCCATGAATTATGGGAATAAAAATTTTTTATCTCACTTTGCCGTATGCGTTTTGAACAAACGCAATAAGGGCTAGGTTTAAATTTTTCTAAATTTAACATATAAGACAAGCCTAGCCAAGCAGAATTACATTTCACTCCATCTGGCGGCTTTATCGATTTTTTATATTTTTTACTTTATAATCATATTATTATTTAACAACCTTCCCGGCAGCGCCACTTTATTTTTTCAAGCCTCCCTTGTGAAGGGGAGTTTATCGATATAAATCAAACTGCATAATTCGACTTTTTTATTCATAAAATTTAACAAATGCATTAATAGTCATGATTAATTACAAAATCACCCCTAACCCGCTCGCCCACGAGTGGCATATCCGCCTAACCTTCCGACAAGAACATGATTTGGAAACAGAAATCAGCCTGCCGAACTGGGTTCCCGGCAGCTATCTGATACGCGATTTCTCGCGCCACATCACCACCATCCGCGCCTTTTGCAACGGCGAATATGCCCATCTGACCCAAGTCAAAAAAAACCGATGGCACACTGCCCCGCAGTCCGGCGAGTGGGAAATTTACTACACCGTTTACGCCTACGACCTGTCCGTCCGCGGCTCGTTTTTGACTGCCGAACGCGGGTTCTTTGACGGTGCATGCCTCTTTTTGCAGGTGAACGGACACGAAAACAGCACACACCAAATCGAATTCCCGACACTGCCAAAAACATGGCGGATTGCCACCACCCTACCCCAAACCAACGTCCATAGCTTTCAGACGACCTCCTACCACGACTTAATCGACCACCCTGTCGAACTGGGCAACATCGAATTTCTCGATTTTGAAGCCGGCGGCATCCCGCACCGCATCGCCTTAAGCGGCCACTATCCCGATTTCGACCGCAACCGTCTCGTGTCAGACATTCGCAAAATCTGCGAAACCGAATTGGCCATGTTCCCCTCCCCTGCCCCGTTCACGCATTACCTCTTTCTGCTCCACGTCGGCGACAACATCTACGGCGGACTTGAACACATCAGCAGCACCGCCCTGCTCGCCGACCGCCACAGTCTGCCGCCGCACGGCATGACCGATGCCAACGACGCCTACACCCAACTGCTCGGACTGTTCTCACACGAATACTTCCACGCTTGGAATGTCAAATCCATCAAACCCGCCGCCTTCGCCCCCTACGACCTTGACCGCGAAAACTACACCGAGCAGCTCTGGGCGTTTGAAGGCATCACCTCCTACTACGACGATCTCTTCCTCGCCCGAAGCCGCACCATCGCCCCCGAAGCCTACCTGCGCCTGCTCGCCCAAAGCATCACCCGCATTCAGCAAACCAAAGGTCGTCTGAAACAAAGCCTTGCCGAATCCAGCTTCACCGCTTGGAACAAATTCTACAAACAAGACGAAAACAGCCCCAACGCCATCGTCAGCTACTACCAAAAAGGCGCACTCGCCGCCCTCTGCCTCGACCTCGCCATCCGCAACAAAAGCAGCGGGCGACACACCCTCGACAGCGTCATGCAGCAACACTACCGCGATTGGCTGGACACCCGTCAAGGCATCCCCGAAAAACAATGGCAAGCCCGTTGCCAAGTGTTTACCGGTCTGGACCTCGAAGACTTTTTTCAGACGACCCTCTACACCACCGCCGACCTGCCCCTTGCCGAACTCCTCGCCACCATAGGTATCGGACTGCAATGGCAGGCACAGCCGCGCAGCCACGGCGGCGCATTCCTGTCCGAACCGCCAACCGAAACGCCCGCCCCCGTATCCGACTTCGGCGCAAGGTTCAAACAAAACAGCGACCACGCCACCCTGACCCACGTCTTCAACGGCGGCAGCGCGGAAAACGCCGCCCTCTGCCCGCAGGACAAAATCATCGCCATCGACGGCTACGCCTGCACCGACCTTGCAGCACAGTGGGCGCAACTCCCCATCGGCGCCACCGCCCGCCTCCACTACTTCCGCACCGGCATCCTGTACGTCGCCGACATCACCGTCCAAGCCGCCGAAGCCGACACCGCCGTCCTCTACATCACCGACCGCGAATTATTTGAAAACTGGCTTTATAATGACCGAGCCTGATTTTCAGACGACCTCAAATACCAGATTGAGGTCGTCTGAAACATCCACACCGAAAGAAACAACCATGAAAAAACTCCTTATCGGCATCACCGCCCTGTTACTCAGTTTGCACGCCACTGCCGCCCCCGTTCAAGACCCCATCACTTCCCCTGTATCACTGGATTTCTATTGGGAAACCTACTTTGCTACTGGCAATCCGGAAGCGGTCGAGCGTATCGTTGACTACATCATCGAAGCCCAAACGACTGCCGCCCACCCCCCTGACTATATAGATGACTTCACACTTACCGTTGCCATTTTGTCAACCCGATCCAATATGGAACAAAATACAACGATTGACAGCATTGTCCGCAAACACATACAAAAACAATCCGAAGCCAATAAAAAACTATTGGAACAGACCCTGTTAGCCCCTCAAGACGACTAAAATCAATCCATCTTCAAACGTAGAAAAGGAAAACCCATGTCTATCCAAAAACTTGCCGACAACCTCTACATCGCCCCGCAACTGACTGAAGCAGACGTACAAGAAGCCGCCAAACTCGGCATCCAAACCGTCATCTGCAACCGTCCTGACGGTGAAGAAGAAAACCAACCCTCGTTCAAACAAGTCGAAAGCTGGCTTAAAGCCGCGGGCATCCGCGAATACCATCATCAGCCCGTCGTCGCACCCGCCATCAACGCCGCCGATGTCGCCGCCTTCCAAAACCTGCTCAAAAGCGTTCCCCAACCCGTCCTCGCCTACTGCCGCACCGGTACCCGCTGTTCACTGCTCTGGGGCTATCATCAGGTGCAAAACGGTGCAAGCGTCGCCGAAGTCGTCGCTGCCGCACAACAAGCAGGCGTCAACCTAAGCAACTTCGAAGCCCGCCTGCAAGACGCGCAACAAAACGGGCTGGTGTAACACGCCTTCCGTTTAACCAAACGCAAAGGTCGTCTGAAATACCGTTTCAACGAATGGAAACCGTTTTCAGACGACCTTTTTACATTATGCCGTTTGGCGAACCGAATGAACGCATCCGATATAGTGGATTAACTTTAAATCAGGACAAGGCGACGAAGCCGCAGACAGTACAGATAGTACGGAACCGATTCACTTGGTGCTTCAGCACCTTAGAGAATCGTTCTCTTTGAGCTAAGCCGTCCTGTTTTAAAGTTAATCCACTATATTTTAAGCATGGCGGCAATCCGATACATTCGGATGAAACTCAATATTCAGACCTGCCGTTTTCATTTACAATCCCCCCGTTCCATCTCATCAATCTATTATGCAAATCCTGCTCACTTTTTTGTTTAAATGCTTTGCGGCGCTGCCTTTGCCGTTTTTACACGTGCTGGGAAATGCGGCGGGCGGCTTGGGCTATTATCTGCTCAAAAGCGACCGGCAGCGCGTGTTCGACAATATGCGGCTTGCCGGATTGAATCCCGAGCCTTCGTCGGTCAAAGCCGTTTTCCGCGAAACGGCAAAAGGCGGGCTGGAATTGTCCGTCGCCTTTTTCAGACGACCTGAAAGCATTGAAACGCTGTTTAAAGAAGTGCACGGTTGGGAACATGTCCAATCGGCTTTGGACGCCGGAGAAGGACTGTTGTTTATTACCCCGCACATCGGCAGCTACGACCTCGCCGGACGCTATATCAGCCAGCAGCTGCCGTTTCCGCTGACCGCCATGTACAAACCGCCTAAAATCAAAGCCTTAGATTCCGTCATGCAGGCGGGGCGGGTTCGCGGCAAAGGGAAAACCGCTCCCACCAATATTCAAGGGGTCAAACAAGTCATTAAGGCTTTGCGTTCCGGCGAAGCCACGATTGTCTTGCCAGACCACGCGCCCTCCCCCGAGGAAGGCGGAGACGGCGTATGGGTGCCGTTTTTCGGGAAATACGCCTATACCATGACACTGGCGGGCAAACTGGCACAAGTCAAAGGCGTGAAGGCACTGTTTTTCTGCGGCGAGCGTTTGCCGAACGGCAAAGGATTTGCGCTGCACATCGAGCCTATGCGCGGCGAGCTGAACGGCGACAAACAACACGACGCGCAAATTATCAATGAAAACACCGAATACTGGATACGCCGCTTCCCGACCCAATATCTGTTCATGTACAACCGCTACAAACAGCCCGCAGGTGCACCGCTTTCTCCCGACTGGAAACCGGAACCCGGTTGGAAACCTGAGCAAGTACAAGACTGAACATTCCTTGCGGGTCGTCTGAAAAGGCGGCTGATACCCGGTTTCTCAAAACATCGCCATACCAACAAAAAAAGCACCTCAACCGAGGTGCTTTTTCTCTTTTCAGACGACCTTTTGCCGAGTATCAGCCTTTTTTATTGTTCAACGCGGCTTTGACAAACGCGGTGAACAAAGGATGGCCTTTGCGCGGGTTGGAGGTGAACTCGGGGTGGAACTGGCAGGCGAAGAACCAAGGATGGTTCGGCAGTTCGATGGTTTCGACCAAACGTTCGCGTCCTGCGGATACGCCGCCGATGACCAAACCTGCTTGTTCCAGCGCGGGAACGTAGTTGTTGTTGACTTCGTAGCGGTGGCGGTGGCGCTCGCGGATGTGTTCGCTGCCATAGATTTTGGCGGCGAGGCTGCCTGCTTTCAATTCAACCTCTTGCGCGCCCAAACGCATGGTGCCGCCTAAATCAGCAGATTCGTCGCGGGTTTCGACGCTGCCGTCGGCGGTTTGCCATTCGTCAATCAGGGCGACAACAGGTGCGGCGCATTTGAGGTCGAACTCGGTGGAATTCGCGCCCTTCAAGCCTGCAATATCGCGGGCGTATTCGATCAGCGCAATCTGCATACCGAGACAGATGCCCAAGTATGGCACGTTGTTTTCGCGGGCGTAGCGCACGGCGGCGATTTTGCCTTCCACGCCGCGCGAACCGAAACCGCCGGGAACGAGGATGGCGTCCATGTCTTTGAGCATGGAAACGTCGCCGTTGTTTTTTTCGATGTTTTCGCTGTCGACGAAGGTGATTTGCACGTCGGTTTCGGTATGGATGCCCGCGTGTTTCAAGGCTTCGATCAGCGATTTGTAGGATTCGGTCAAATCGACGTATTTGCCGACCATGGCGATTTTGACGGTGTGTTTCGGATTTTTGATGGCATGGACGATTTTTTTCCACGCGGTCAAATCCGCCTGTTGTACGTTCAGCTGCAACTGCTCGGTAATGATGTTGTCGATGCCTTGGTCGTGCAGCATTTCGGGGCATTCGTAGATGCTGTCCACGTCATAGCTGCCGACAATCGCGCGCTCTTCCACATTGCAGAACAAGGCGATTTTGCGGCGTTCATCCGCGGGCATGGTTCTGTCCATGCGGCAAATCAGGATGTCGGGCTGCAAACCGATGCTCAACATTTCTTTAACGGTATGCTGGGTCGGCTTGGTTTTGATTTCGCCTGCGGCGGCGATGTAGGGGACGTAGCTCAAGTGGGCAAACAAAGTGTTGTTGCGTCCCAACTGGCTGCGCATCTGACGGATGGCTTCCAAAAACGGCAGCGATTCGATGTCGCCGACCGTGCCGCCGATTTCGACGATGGCAACGTCGTAACCCGCCGCGCCTTCGTGGATGCGGCGTTTGATTTCGTCGGTAATGTGCGGGATGACTTGAACCGTACCGCCGAGGTAATCGCCGCGGCGTTCTTTGGCGATGACGTTTTCGTACACCTGCCCCGTACTGAAGCTGTTGCGGCGGGTCATGGTGGCGTTGATGAAACGTTCGTAGTGTCCCAAGTCGAGGTCGGTTTCCGCGCCGTCGTCGGTCACGAACACTTCGCCGTGCTGAAACGGACTCATGGTGCCGGGGTCGACGTTGATATAAGGGTCGAGCTTGAGCATGGTCACGTTCAGACCGCGCGATTCGAGGATGGTGGCAATAGAAGCGGCGGCGATACCTTTTCCGAGTGAAGATACGACGCCGCCGGTTACGAAAATAAATTTAGTCATGATGCAGTACCCATGTTGGAATACGGGATTTTACCTTTAAGCGGGTTTTCTGGCAAACGCGGGAAGCCGACGCTGTCCGAAAGAAACCGCCCGAATATAACGAAATCATCTTTTTTTAAAACCAAGCATTCTTTCCCATTTTCAGACGACCTCATTAAAGTAACGAGCAATCCGAGAAATAAGGAAAGAACCATGACCGCAACCACCGCCCCGCTTTTGCGCTTCATCACCGCCGGCAGCGTCGACGACGGCAAATCCACCCTCATCGGCCGCCTGCTCTACGACAGCAAAACCCTGCTGACCGACCAACTCGACAAACTCAACCGCGCCGCCGAAAACGGCGAAACGCCCGACTTCGCCAGCCTCACCGACGGCCTTGCCGCCGAGCGCGAACAAGGCATCACCATCGACGTCGCCTACCGCTATTTCGCCACGCCCAAGCGCAAATTTATCATCGCCGACACGCCCGGACACGAACAATACACCCGTAACATGGTAACGGGCGCATCGACCGCCGACGCCGCCATCGTCCTGATAGACGCAACGCGCGTTGATTTTTCCGGCAGCGAACCCGTCCTCCTGCCGCAGACCAAACGCCACAGCGCGATTCTGAAACTCTTGGGCTGCCCCAATATCATCGTCGCCGTCAACAAACTCGACCTGCTCGACTTCGACGAAGCCAAATATCAAGCCATTACCGCAGCCTACCGCAAGCTGGCGGAACAAATCGGCCTCCAAGCCCAAATCCACTTCCTGCCCATCAGCGCGTTAAAAGGCGACAACATCGTCAACGCCAGCAGCCAAACCCCGTGGTATCAAGGTTTGCCGCTGTTACCCCTGCTCGAAAGCCTGCCCGTCAACCGCCAAAACGCCGCCGACCAAGCCGCCCATTTCCCCGTGCAGCGCGTCGCACGGCAAGACGGCAGCAGCAGCGACGACTTTCGCGGCTATCAAGGAAGACTGGAAGCAGGCCGTCTGAAAACAGGCGACGAAATCAAAGTCCTGCCTGGCGCACACACCGCCAAAATCGCCGAAATCTACAATCCAAACGGCAAAACCGAATCCGCCGAAGCAGGCGAAGTGCTGACCATCGCGCTCGACACCGACCTCGACATCTCGCGCGGCAACAGCATCGCCGCCGCCGACAGCTCCGTCGCGCCCGAACAGCAGTTCCAAGCCGCGCTGTGCTGGTTCGACGACATCCCGCTCAACCTCCGCCGCAAATACCTGCTGAAACACACCACCCAAACCACGCCCGTCAAAATCAGCGCGATTTCCTACGTTTGGGACGTGAACACCCTCAGCCGCGTCGAATCCGCCGACACGCTCAAACTCAACGACATCGGCAGCGTCAGCCTCAAAACCCAGCAGCCGATCGCCGCCGCGCCCTACGAAGAAAACCATGCCCTCGGCGCGTTTATCCTGATAGACGAAGCCACCAACCACACCGTCGCCGCAGGCATGATACGCAAGGCTGACCAAGCGGACAGTTTTGAAATTTGAAACAAGGGCATCTTGAACCACAAAGGTCGTCTGAAAAACCGAAACAAGGGTTTTCAGACGACCTCTTTAGTTTGGCAGATTAAGGTAGGGAATGTGGCAGGTCGGCTTTAAGCCATACGGCGTTGCCTTATCCTCAGCCAGCGCGGTGGGAAATCACAGTGAATTATAGTGGGTTAAATTTAAATCAGGACAAGGCGACGAAGCCGCAGACAGTACAGATAGTACGGAACCGATTCACTTGGTGCTTCAGCACCTTAGAGAATCGTTCTCTTTGAGCTAAGGCGAGGCAACGCCGTACTGGTTTAAAATTAATCCACTATAAAATAACGAAATCGCGGCATGGCATTTTTCATTTGGACACATGGTAAAAGGTCGTCTGAAAATCCAAAATCGGATTTTCAGACGACCTTTGCCTTACTTACTTCAACCACCTTAGCAGGCGGACATCATGACCGCTAAGGTTTGGCTTACCTTTTGAAACATCAGGCTTTGGGTTTCAACGCCGCCGCTTCTTTGGCGAGGCGAGTGATGGTGTCCCAGTCTTTGTTTTTCACGGCTTCTTTCGGGGTCAGCCATGAGCCGCCGACGCATAAGACGTTGGGCAGCGCCAAGTAATCGGGCGCGGTGGTGAGGCTGATGCCGCCGGTCGGGCAGAAGCGTACGTCGGCATAAGGGCCGTAGAGGGCTTTGAGCATGGCTTTGCCGCCGACGACTTCGGCGGGGAAGAGTTTGAGGGTATCGATACCGTGTTCCAAAGCCAGTTGGACTTCGCCCGGAGTGGCAACGCCGGGAATCAGGGGGATGCCGCTGTTGTGGCTGGCTTTGGCGAGGGATTCGTGCAGACCCGGACTGATGGCGAAAACCGCGCCTGCATCTTCGACGGCTTTGAGCTGTTCGGGGTTGGTAACCGTACCCGCGCCGACGATGGCGTTGGGCACTTCTTTGGCAATCAGGCGGATGGCGTCGAGGCCGACGGGGGTGCGCAGGGTAATTTCGAGGGTGGGGATGCCGCCTTCGACAAGGGCGTGGGACAAATCGACGGCGGTGCTCAAGTCGTCAATCGCCATGACAGGCACAACTGCGCCAGCAGTCAGGATTTCGCGTGGGGTCAGTTTGGACATTTCGATTCTCCAGATGGGATGGGGTTGTCGTTTTTGTTGAGGTCAAACGGGATGGGGGTTTAAGTTTTCAGACGACCTTTGGGGGCTGTAGGTCGGATTCTTGAATCCGACAAACCTTCTGATAACGTCGGATTCAAGAATCCGACCTACGTCTTTGCTTTTGTTCGCGGGCAAAGCCCACGCTATGTTTGCTGCGTTCAAACGGGACGGGATTTAAAATTTCAGACGACCTTTGGAGGGCTGTAGGTCGTATACCCGTATCCGACAAATGCCCGCTGATAACGTCGGATTCGAGAATCCGACAGTTGCTACGTCTGTTTTAAACGGCTTCAATAATTTTTCAGACGACCTTCCGTTTGAAAAGGTCGTCTGAAACGTGCATCAGGCAAATTCGCCGCCGAAGCTCATGGCGCCGGTTTCTGCGCTGCTGGTCATGCTGCGGAAGTTGGCGAAGAGTTCGCGGCCGCAGCCTTGTTGGTTCGCGCTCAAATCGATGTGTTCGACTTCGCGGGCGTTCCATACGGCTTCATTAATCAGGACGTTGAGCTCGCCGGTAACGGAGTCGAAGCGGATCAGGTCGCCGGTACGGATTTTGGCGATGTTGCCGCCCATCAGGGCTTCGGGCGTCATGTGGATGGAAGCGGGCACTTTGCCGGATGCGCCGGACATACGGCCGTCGGTCAGCAGCGCCACTTTGAAGCCGCGGTCTTGCAGGATGCCCAAAGGCGGGGTCAGTTTGTGCAACTCGGGCATACCGTTGGCGCGCGGGCCTTGGTAGCGGACGACGCACACAAAGTCGCGTTCCAACTCGCCGCGCTCAAACGCAGCCAACACTTCGCGTTGATCGTTGAATACGATGGCGGGCGCTTCGATGATGCGGCAGCCTTCACGCACGGCGGACACTTTAATTACGCCGCGTCCGATGTTGCCTTTCATCAGGCGCAGACCGCCGTCTGGGGAGAACGGGTTGTCGGCTTTACGCAGGATGTCGTCGTTGCCGCTGGTTTCAGGGGCTTCGCGCCATTCGAGTTTGCCTTCGATGAGGAAAGGTTCTTTGGTGTAGTGGCGCATACCGTGTCCGACGACGGTATCGACATCGTCGTGCAACAAGCCTGCGTCCAGCAATTCGCGGATAACGAAAGGCAGGCCGCCTGCTGCGGTAAAGTGGTTCACGTCAGCCTTGCCGTTGGGGTACACGCGGATAAGCAGCGGAATGATGGAAGAAATTTCGTCAAAGTCGTCCCAATTCAAAATCACGCCGGCGGCACGCGCCATAGCGACGAGGTGCATGGTGTGGTTGGTCGAACCGCCGGTCGCCATCAGACCGATCAGGGCGTTGATGAAGGATTTTTCGGTCAACATTTCGCCCAAGGGTTTGATGGTGCCGTTTTTGATGCCGCACGCGAGGTGTCCGGCGGCGTAGCGGGTCAGGGCTTCGCGCAAATCGGTATAAGGATGAACGAAAGCGGCGGCGGGCAGGTGTACGCCCATCATTTCCATCATCATTTGGTTGGAGTTGGCTGTGCCGTAGAAAGTGCAGGTGCCGGGGCTGTGGTAAGAACCCATTTCGCTTTCGAGCAAGGCATTGCGGCCGACTTTTCCTTCGGCGAAAAGCTGGCGGGTACGGGCTTTTTCTTTATTGCCGATACCGCTGGACATCGGGCCTGCGGGGACGAAGATGCCGGGAATATGACCGAACGAAAGCGCGCCAATCATCAAACCCGGCACGATTTTGTCGCACACACCCATAAACAGGCTGCCGTCAAACATTTGGTGCGACAGGCCGACGGCGGTACTCATGGCGATGACGTCGCGGGAGAACAGCGACAATTCCATACCGGCGTAGCCTTGCGTGATGCCGTCGCACATGGCGGGCGTACCGCCGGCAACTTGCGCGGTTGCGCCGTTTTTCTGCGCTTCGTCTTTAATTTGGTCGGGGAAGTCTTTAAACGGCTGATGTGCGGAAACCATGTCGTTGTAGGCGGTGATGATGCCTAAGTTGGGAACGGTGTCCTGAAGCATTTCGATTTTGATGCTTTTGGGCATGGAGGCGTAGCCGTGCGCCAAGTTGCTGCAACCGAGCTGGTTGCGCTCCAGCCGTCCCATTTGTTTGGCGCTGCGGATTTTCGCCAGATATTTTTCGCGGGTCGGACGGCTGCGTTCGATGATGCGCTCGGTGATTTCGGCGAGCTTGGGGTGGATAGGAGTGGGGGTCATGTTCGGTCTCCTGTCGGAAGGGGTGGTATGGGATTTTTGTTTGCGCGTTTCTGATTTTTTGTATTGGGTGTGGGGCGTTTGGCGTTTCAGACGACCTTTCAAACCGTACAAGGGGTCGTCTGAAAACCTCACTCTATATATGTAGGCTATTATAATACAAAACTTGTAATTTAGTTACAAAATAATCCGCTAAATGTAAGAAATTTGATTTAAATCGTGATATGCGTCATTTGTGAAAATCTACCAGACCAAACTCATCAAACTTTTAAACTAAGTCAAATAATTTGTAAAAATGAGAATAGACAAAATGTGTAGCCATGTGTAGTATTACTACTCATTAGCCCGCCTGTTTTGAAATTTTGGTGCAGGCGATTGGTTTCCATTGCTTTTCTGCCGAAACCGCCCGTCTTTCACGGCATCCGGCGGCACCGGCACAAGGCCTTCCTCAACGAGAGATAAAACGATGAGTACACAAACAAATTTTGATTTGGTGTTGTTCGGCGCGACCGGCGATTTGGCAATGCGTAAGCTGCTGCCTTGTCTGTATCAGGCGCACGTTGCAGGGTTGCTCAATCCTCAGGGCCGTATTTTGGGTGTCAGCCGCAGCGATTTGGATACGGCGGGCTTTTTGGCAAAAGTGGAAACCAACTCCAAAATCCATGTCAAACAAAACTTTTCAGACGACGCTTGGGCATCGTTCGTCAAACGCATCGAATATTTGAAAGTCGACGTTACCCAAGAAGCCGATTTTGCCGCTTTGGGCGAAAAAGTCAAAGCCCGCAAAGAGACCGACAACGTCATCATCTATCTTTCCACCGCGCCGAAATTCTTCGCACAAGCCTGTGAAAACCTTGCCAAAGTCGGACTGAACGCCGACAACGCGCGCGTCGTCTTGGAAAAACCGCTGGGTACCGACCTCGCCTCTTCCCAACAAATCAATACCGATGTCGCCCGCTACTTCAAAGAAAGCCAAATCTACCGCATCGATCACTACTTAGGCAAAGAAAGCCTTCAAAACCTGCTAGCGCTGCGTTTTGCCAACGTGATGTTCGAGCCGTTGTGGAACAACAAATACATCGAAAGCGTACAACTGACCATCGCCGAACAGCTCGGCGTGGAAGAACGCGGCGAGTTCTACGACATTACCGGCGCGCTGCGCGACATGGTGCAAAACCACCTGATGCAAATACTGTGCATGACCGCGATGGAAGCGCCCGCCAGCTTGGATGCCGACGCAGTGCGCGATGAAAAAGTCAAAGTCATCAAATCTTTGAAACCGCTGGCCATCGAATCCGTCAACGAAAACGTCGTGCGCGGACAATACACCGCCGCCAAAGGCATGAACGGCTATCTGGAAGAAATCAACGTTCCGCAAGACAGCTTCACTGAAACCTACGTCGCCATCAAAGCCGAAATCGAAAACGACCGCTGGAAAGGCGTGCCCTTCTACCTGCGCACCGGCAAACGCATGGCGGGCAAAGTGGCGGAAATCGTATTGAACTTCCGTCCACTGCAAAACCATATTTTTGAAAACAGCCAAGCCGCGCCCAACCGTTTGGTTATCGAATTGCAGCCGACCGAATCCGTGCGCCTCTATACACAGATGAAAACGCCGGGCGCAGGCAACAAAGTCGAAATCGTGCCGTTGGCAACCGACTTGGAAAAAGCCCTCGAAGGCCGCCGCGCCGAAGCTTACGAACGCCTGCTGCTGGACGTCATCAACGGCAAACTCGCCCTCTTCAACCGCCGCGACGAACTCGAAGCCGCTTGGGAATATGTGATGCCGATTTTGGACAACTGGGCAAGCAACACCACCCCGCCGCACGGCTACGACGCGCATTCATGGGGGCCGGAAGCCGCCCGCGAACTGTTGGCACGCGACGGACACAAGTGGCACGAAGACCAGTAAAGCCTTTTCAGACGACCTTTGTTTGAAGCGTTCACGGTTCAAAAAGGTCGTCTGAAAACCATAAGGCGGCGGATTAGGAGTTTCCACCGACATTCACGCCGCCATCAACGACACAGGCTCTTACTTACTTTCCCGCTCACAAACACTGCCTTTCAGACGACCGCCCACATCCTCCCTACAAAAGGTCGTTTGAAAACAGAGAAAGGACACTTTTATGTTCGTTTGGCATGAATACGAAAACACAGCAGCAGCCTCAGAAGCTTTGGCGGACGCAGTTGCCGCCGCGCTGCAAAACGCGCTGGATAACAAAGGCAGCGCAGCGTTGGCGGTTTCCGGCGGCCGCTCGCCGATTCCGTTCTTCCAGGCCCTGTCGCAAAAAGATTTGGACTGGCAAAAAGTCGGCATTACTTTGGTTGACGAGCGCATCGTGCCGACCACCCACGCCGACAGCAACACCGCCTTGGCACACGAATACCTGCTGCAAAACAAAGCCGCCGCAGCGACTTGGATTCCCGTTGTCGAAGCGGGTAAATCTGAAACTGAATTACAACCCGACAGCGTCGTTGCCTACGCGCTGAAACATTACAAACAACCTGACGTGCTGATTTTGGGCATGGGCGGCGACGGGCATACCGCCTCCCTCTTCCCGCAAGCGCCGCAACTGAAGGCAGCCATCAACGAATCGAACGACCCAACCCTTATCCACACCACCCCCGTTACCGCGCCGCACGAGCGCGTCAGCATGACTTTGGGTGCCATCGCCAAAACGGACAACGTCTTTCTGTCGATTCAAGGTGCGGAGAAGAAAGCCGTGTTCGACAAAGCCGCCTCCCGTGCCGATTTGGAATATCCGACCAGCCTGGTATTGAACCATCAAGGAGTGAACTGCCATGTCTTCTACTCAAACTGATATTCAACAACCCGTCAGCAAAAGCTATCCGCGCCTGGTCGCTGACATCGGCGGCACCAACGCCCGCTTCGCGCTCGAAACCGCCCCACAGCAGATTGAAAAAGCTCAAGTCTTGCCGTGCAAAGACTACGACACCATCGTCGATGCCGCCCGCTCCTATTTGGAACAGACAGGTGGAGTCGAAGTCCGCCACGCCGCCTTCGCCATGGCAAATCCGATCTTGGGCGACTGGGTGCAAATGACCAACCACCATTGGGCGTTTTCCATCGAAACCACCCGTCAGGCGCTGGGACTGGACACCCTCATCCTTTTGAACGACTTTACCGCGCAGGCTTTGGCGGTAACGCAGACTTCAAGCAAAGACCTGATGCAGATAGGCGGGCAAAAACCCGTCGAATTTGCTCCTAAAGCCGTCATCGGTCCGGGAACCGGTTTGGGTGTAAGCGGACTGGTACACAGCCCCGCAGGCTGGGTCGCGCTTGCCGGTGAAGGCGGCCATTCGAGCTTCCCGCCGTTTGACGACATGGAAGTTTTGATTTGGCAGTATGCAAAAAACAAATACGGCCATGTTTCCGCCGAACGCTTCCTCAGCGGTGCAGGTTTGAGCCTGATTTACGAAGCACTCGCCAAACGCGACAAACTGAAAAACTACCGCCTCAAACCGTCCGAAATCACCGAAAAAGCCTTAAGCGGCACTTCCCCGCTCTGCCGTCAGACTTTGGACATCTTCTGCGCCATGCTCGGCACGGTTGCCTCCAACCTCGCCCTGACGCTGGGCGCGCGCGGCGGCGTGTATTTGTGCGGCGGCATCATCCCCCGTGTTTTGGAATATTTTAAAAACTCACCTTTCCGCAGCCGCTTTGAAAACAAAGGCCGTTTCGAAGCCTATCTCGCCGCGATTCCCGTCTATGTCGTCTTAAGCGAATTTCCGGGCATCACCGGCGCAGCGGCGGCACTCGACAACCACTTGAAAAACGTTTAATCACACCAGCCGCCCCGCCGCGGGGCGGCACACACCGAAGGGCATATTTATGTTAAGCAAAATCAGCGAATCACTGTCAAACCTGTCGGGCGCGGAACGCAAAGTCGCCGAATGCGCCTTGGCGGAACCCAAATGGTTTGTCCATGCCGCCGTCGCCGAAATCGCCGAGCGCGCATCCGTCAGCCAGCCGACCGTCATCCGTTTTTGCCGCAGCCTGGGCTACAAAGGACTGCCCGAGTTCAAACTCGCCCTGTCCGCCAGCATAGGCCACGAAGGTATGCCCTACGTCCATGAAGAGCTCAACGCCGACGACGACATGAGCATCGTTGTCGAAAAAGTATTGGGCAACGCCGCCGCCTCCATTTTGGGCGAACGCCGCTTCCTGAAAGAGTCCGAACTGGAAAATGCCATCGCCACCCTGATGCACGCGCGCCGTGTCGAGTTCTACGGCGTCGGCAACTCCGGCATCGTCGCCCAAGACGCGCAACACAAATTCTTCCGCTTCGGCATTTCCACCGTCGCCTACGTCGATACCCACACCCAACTGATGGCGGCTTCCGTCCTGACCGATCAAGACGTCCTCGTCGCCATTTCCAACACCGGCTCGTCCATCGAGCTTTTAGACGCCGTCAGCATCGCCAAAGAAAACGGCGCGTCCGTCATCGCCCTGACCCGCAACGACTCCCCGCTGGCGCAGCTTGCCGACTGCGTTTTGAGCATCGCTACGCAGGAAAATGCCGAGCTCTACACCCCCATGGTTTCCCGCCTGCTGCAACTTGCTGTCATCGACATCCTCGCCATCGGACTCGCCCTGCGCTTGGGTGATGCCGCCAGCCTGCAACTGCAAAAAAGCAAAAAAAGCATACACAACAAACACATCGAATACGATAAAGACTAAACAATACCTTTTCAGACGACCTTCTATATCTCAAGGTCGTCTGAAAATACCGACCGACAAATCAGCGCTACCGTTATCCCTCAACACCAAATATAGTAGATTAACAAAAATCAGGACAAGGCGACGAAGCCGCAGACAGTACAGATAGTACGGAACCGATTCACTTGGTGCTTCAGCACCTTAGAGAATCGTTCTCTTTGAGCTAAGGCGAGGCAACGCCGTACTGGTTTAAAGTTAATCCACTATACATTTTCAGACGACCCGGCATATCCCAAGGTCGTCTGAAAATCAAGGTCGTCTGAAAATACCGACCAAAAAATCAGTGCCGCCGTTTTCCCTCAATGTTGATACCCAACCCAAATAACGGCAGACAACCCGCCTTTGCAACAAACCCTAAAAACGGAAACCCACCCGTTCCCGTTTCAGACGACCTCGCGGCCGTTTTTCCCACAAAACCGTCCAACCTCAGGAGCATCCGATGAAACACCTTCACGACTTACCGGCTTGGTCAAAATTATGGATACATTTTGACGAAACCAAAGAACAACACATGCGCGAAATGTTCGAGCAAGACCCGCAGCGGGTGGAACGCTACTGGCTGCAAGTCGGCGGGCTGACGCTGGATTACTCCAAAAACCGCATCACCGACGAAACCATGTCGCTGCTGACCGAGCTAGCCCGCGAAGCCGGCGTACCCGAGCGTATGCAGCAGATGTTCCACGGCGAAAAAATCAACACCACCGAAAACCGCGCCGTCCTCCACGTCGCCCTGCGCAATCGCACCAACTCCCCCATCGTCGTTGACGGCGAAGACGTCATGCCCAAAGTCAACCGCGTCCTCCAACGCATGGGCGAATTCGCACACGAAGTCCGCAGCGGCAGCTGGTTAGGCTACACCAACCAAGTCATCACCGACATCGTCAACATCGGCATCGGCGGCTCCGACCTCGGCCCGCTGATGATGTGTACCGCGCTCAAACCCTTCGGACACCCCCGCCTCAACATGCACTTCGTCTCCAACGTGGACGGCTCCCAACTGCGCGACGTATTGTCCAAAGTCCACCCCGAGACCACCCTCTTCATCATCGCCTCTAAAACCTTCACCACCCAAGAAACCCTCACCAACGCCCTGACCGCGCGCAAATGGTTCCTTGACCACGCAGGCGACGAAGCCGCCGTCGCCAAACACTTCGTCGCCGTCTCCACCAACCAAAAAGCCGTTGCCGAATTCGGTATCGACACCGCCAATATGTTTGAATTCTGGGACTGGGTCGGCGGACGATACAGCCTCTGGTCGGCAATCGGCCTGCCCATCATGCTCTACTTGGGCGAAGAAAACTTCATCGAAATGCTCAACGGCGCGCACCTGATGGACCAACACTTCATCAACACCCCGCTCGAGCGAAACATGCCCGTCATCCTCGCCCTCATCGGCATCTGGTACATCAACTACTACGGCGGCGGCAGCCACGTCATCGCCCCCTACGACCAGCACCTCCACCGCCTGCCCAAATTCATCCAGCAGCTCGACATGGAGAGCAACGGCAAACAAGTTACCCTCGACGGCAAGTCTATCGGCTACGAAACCTCCCCGATTATTTGGGGCGAAACCGGCATCAACGGTCAGCACGCCTTCTTCCAACTGCTGCACCAAGGTACCCACATCACCCCGATCGACCTCATCGCCTCGCTTGAAAAACGCAGCAACCTGCGCGGCCACCACGAAATCCTGCTCGCCAACGTCTTCGCCCAAGCCGAAGCCTTCATGCGCGGTAAAACCCCCGACGAAGTCCGCGCCGAACTCAAAGCCCAAGGCATGGAAGAAGCCCGCATCGAAGAGCTGGTTCCGCACAAAACCTTCTCCGGCAACCGCCCGACCAACCTCATCCTCATGGACAAGGTTAACCCCCGCAACATGGGCAGCCTGATTGCCATGTACGAACACAAAACCTTCGTCCAAGGCATCATCTGGGGCATCAACAGCTTCGACCAATGGGGTGTCGAACTCGGCAAACAGCTCGCCAAAACTATCCTTGCCGAGCTGACCGGAGAAACCGGCTTGCAGAAACACGACAGCTCCACCACCCGCCTGATCAATCTTTATCTGAACGCCAACAAATAAAGACAGCTCCATCAGGACAAAAGGTCGTCTGAAAACCCTGAACTGCACCCCAAAAGTTGGACATCCCCCCTCCAACTCACAAGGTGCAGTTTTTTTATGAGCAAATATACATTACACTTCAAATACCAAGCCGTACTCCACTACCTGCACATACGCAGCCAACAGCGTACCGCAGACCACTACGGCATCTCCCGAACCCACCTGCGGCGATGGATACGCGCCCATCAGGAAGGCGGTATCGGCGCACTCGAACATCCCCAATCCAAAACCATGACCGAACACCGCAAAAACCCCTTCATCGCCGACAAACCCGACAACGAAAAAACACAGGCAGAGCTTATCGAAGAGTTGTGCTATATGCGCGCAGAGGCCGCCTACCTAAAGGAGTTAAAAGCCCTCAGCCAAAAGCAGACCGAAAAGGACAAAGCCAAACCGTCCAAGCACTGAGGGCGCAACACCCGCTCAAATACCTGCTGCATATCGCAAACCTGCCCAAAAGCAGCTTTTACTACCACCACCAAGACCGACCCGACCCCGATGAAGCCGACAAAGCCCTCCTTATCGAAACCTACCGGCGGCACAAAGGACGCTACGGGCAAAGGCGCATTGCCGCAGCATTGGATTGGAACCGCAAAAAAGCAGCTCGGTTAATGAAACAGATGGGGCTGAAAGCCAAAATACGGGCGAAAAAAGCCTACCACCATCCCGCCATGGGCGAAATATCGGAACACCTCCTCAAACGCCGGTTCAAAGCCCGAAAGCCCAACGAAAAATGGCTGACCGACGTGACCGAACTCAAAGGAAAGGACGGCAAACTGTACCTCTCGCCAATCTTGGACTTGTTCAACCGAGAAATCGTCGCCTACGCCATGAGCCGCAGAGCCGACAGTGAAATGGTGAAGGAAATGCTCGAAAAAGCTGCACCCCGTCTGACTGATAAGGGAACGATGCTGCATTCCGACCAAGGTGTGCTGTACCGTACGGCGGGGTATAGGGAATTGCTTGCGGAGCATTCCATGGTTCAAAGTATGTCGCGTAAGGCAAACTGCTGGGACAATGCACCGATGGAAAGCTTCTTTGCGGTATTGAAGACGGAGTGTTTCTATCGTGCAGGGGAATTGACGGTGGATGAATTGATGAAACAGATAGATGGAGACCTTTGCAAAAAAGCCCTTCCCCCGACAGCCGAAACCCAAACACAGGTTTTCGTCTATTTCCGCCCCCCCCCAAATCACTCCTAATTTTACCCAAATATCCCCTTAATCCTCCCCGGATACCCGATAATCAGGCATCCGGGCCACTTTTTAGGCAGCAACAGGCACACTTAGCCTGTTAGCCGCTTTCAACAGGTTCAAACACATCGCCTTCAGATGGCTTTGCGCACTCACTTTAATCAGTCCGAAATAGGCTGCCCGCGCATAGCGGAATTTACGGTGCAGCGTACCGAAGCTTTGTTCCACCACATAACGGGTCTTCGATAAATAGCGGTTACGTTTGGTTTGCGCTTCCGTCAGCGGACGGTTGCGGTGGGCTTTTCGCATAATGCCGTCCAACAACCGATGCTCTTTCAGGTGTTGCCGGTTTTCCGTACTGTCGTAGCCTTTGTCGGCATAGACGGTCGTGCCTTCGGCAATACCCTCCAACAAAGGGGACAGATGGTTGCACTCATGGGTATTGGCGGGGGTAATGTGCAGTTTCTCGATATAGCCTTCCTCATCGGTGCGGGTATGTTGTTTGTAACCGAGTTTGTAGAGGCCGTTTTTCTTTGTCCAGCGGGCATCGCTGTCTTTACTCGGTGTGGTTTGTCCGCTGACTTGTCCTTCTTCATCGACTTCTATGGCCTGACGCTGTTTGCTGCCGGCGGTCTGAATAATGGTGGCGTCAATGACGGCGGCGGATGCTTTCTCTATTTTTAGGTTTTTTTCGGTCAGTTGGCGGTTAATCAGTTCCAGCAATTCGGACAGGGTGTCGTCTTGCGCCAGCCAGTTGCGGTAGCGGCATAAGGTGCTGTAATCGGGGATGCTCAATTCGTCAAAACGGCAAAACAGGTTGAAATCGATGCGGGTGATGAGGCTGTGTTCGAGTTCGGGATCGGAGAGGCTGTGCCATTGTCCGAGCAGGACGGCTTTGAACATGGACAACAGGGGATAGGCGGGACGGCCGCGGTGGTCTCTAAGGTAACGGGTTCTTTGACGATTCAGGTACTGTTCGATCGGCTGCCAATCAATCACCTGATCCAACTTCAATAGTGGGAAGCGGTCGATGTGTTTGGCAATCATGGCTTGTGCGGTTTGCTGGAAGAAGGTGCTCATGGAAAATCCCCTAAATGTCTTGATGGGAATTTAGGGGATTTTGGGGAATTTTGCAAAGGTCTCAGATGATTATATGGATTACTACAACCGGGAGCGTTGCAGTTTGAAATTGAAAAAGCTGAGTCCTGTCGCATAAAGAACCCAGCTTACACAGAGCGCCTGAATAGGCTTTTATCGGGTGTCCAAGATTTGGGGGCCAGTTCACCCAGATTCAAGGTTTTCAGACGACCTTTTTCATTCCATGTATTGCGTTTATATAGTGGATTAAATTTAAATCAGGACAAGGCGACGAAGCCGCAGACAGTACAGATAGTACGGAACCGATTCACTTGGTGCTTCAGCACCTTAGAGAATCGTTCTCTTTGAGCCAAGGCGAGGCAATGCCGTACTGGTTTAAAGTTAATCCACTATTACCCATTTCTTTGGCAACTTTGTAGATAGATTGGCCTTGTTTGATTTTGCTTAAGGCCAGTTGGCGGAAGTCTGTTGAGTAGGTCATGGTGGATAGTATGGAGGAAGTTAAGGTTTTTGGCTATATTTACTTGCATAACAAATGCCGTCTGAAAAATTGTGAGCTTTTCAGACGGCATTGAGCCGTAAATCATGGAACGCGTGCGTGCTGAAGCACACACCTTACGCATGGATTTTAGGTTTCATGCAGGCTACAGTTTGTTTGAGAATATGTTTTTTGTATTTCTTTACACTTTTTTTGATATTCAGGGTGAGCTATTAAGAAATCAGATATTGCAATATTAAAGTAATGATATGCTAAATTAATAGGTATAATTAATTCTTCAGGATTGAAATCATCTCCAACTGAAAAATAAATAGAAGGAGCTTTATCAATATACTCAAATCCATTTACCTCTTCATAATCTCCAATCCATCTGGTAGCATCTATTTTTTCATATTCAGCACCTATTACTCCAAAATGTCCGGTAGTTGTAATATTTTTAAAACACTCTAAAAGCGTATCTTTAGTTTCAAATTGGTAAATTGTTTCAAAAAAAATCGAAATAACAAAATGGTTGTTATTTATAGATTTTTTCTTTAAGTTTAGAAAAATATTATTTTTCATAATTTTTCCTTTAAATTATTCTGGGTGAATGTTTGTAATTCTTCCTGTATTTACATCAAAATATGATCTAAATTTGATTCCGTCAAAGGTTTCTGAGAATTGAATGACATTTTTTCTTTCCGATATTGATTTAGTTCTTTCATTTTGAGCAATTTTAGAGGCTTTTGAATATCCTTGTGAAGCAGCTTTTTGAGCCATTTGAAGTATTTTATCATCAGAAAATTTTTTAGGATCATAAACAGTTTTTATACTTGAAATTTCCTTAAATCCACCATCAGGTTTACCTGTCCTGTCTAGTGTAGGAATCTCATATTTAATTCGGGTAATGCCTTCAATATCAGTTTGGGTTTCAGATTTTACGCGTCCTCCTCGTGAATTTAGTTCTGCCATAAAATTGGTGCGGTTATGGGCTCCTTGTTTCGTGTTTAATCCGAATCCTCGATTGACGGCAACGATATCTACTGCACACCATAACAGACACAACAACAGACCCGATGTCATAAACATACATATTCTCCCTGTTTTCTAAGCTGTTTTCAGACGACCTTTGCGCTTATTTCGCCGTTATAGTGGATTAAATTTAAATCAGGACAAGGCGACGAAGCCGCAGACAGTACAGATAGTACGGCAAGGCGAGGCAACGCCGTACTGGTTTAAAGTTAATCCACTATACCGTCTCAAGGCAGGGCGATGAATTTAATCAGCACTTCTTTAAAAATAAATCCGAAAACGCCCAAGCCCAAGACCAAGAACAAAATCGCGATGCCGAATTTGCCCGCCTTGGATTCCTTGCCTAAGTTCCAGACGATAAAACCCAAGAAAATAACCAGTCCGGTCAGGCAGATTTTCATCGCCCAATCGGAAAATTCTGCTTCACTCATAATCAATGTCCTTATTTGATGTTGCGTGTATTTTAATGTTTTCAGACGACCTTTGGAACGCCAAGAGGTCGTCTGAAATGTAATGGTTCAGCAAATGCCGTCCGTTAAGTGTTTGCCTTAACGCGCCAACGCCTGTTTCAAATCGTCGATCAAGTCATCGACGTATTCCAAGCCGACGGACAGGCGCACCAGTCCGGGGCGGATGTTGGCGACGAGTTTTTCTTCGGGCTGCATCCTGCCGTGTGTGGTTGTCCACGGGTGGGTAATGGTCGAGCGCACGTCGCCGAGGTTGGCGGTACGGGAGAAGAGTTCGACGCTATCGATGACTTTCCACGCGGCTTCTTGGTCAGCGACTTCAAAACCCACCACGATACCGCCGCCGTTTTGCTGTTTGCGGATAAGCTCCGCCTGCGGATGGTCGGGCAATCCGGTGTAGTACACGGCTTGGACTTGCGGCTGTGTCCGCAGCCATTGCGCGATTTTCAGAGCGTTGTCAAACTGTTTTTCCAAACGCAGCGACAGGGTTTCTACGCCGCTCAACAACTGCCATGCGTTAAACGGCGACATCGCCAGCCCGCAAGAGTTGCAATACATGGCGACCTGCGTCAGCAGATCTTCCGAACCTGCCAACACGCCGCCCATCACGCGTCCGTGTCCATCAATAGCTTTGGTCGCAGAGGAAACGGAAATATCCGCGCCGTGTTTCAAAGGCTGCGAACCGGCGGGTGACAGCAGGCTGTTGTCCACCACTAAAAGCGCGCCGATGCTGTGCGCCAATTCGGCTAAAGCTTCCAAGTCGGCCACTTCGCCCAAAGGGTTGGACGGCGTTTCCAAAAACAGCAGTTTGGTGTTGGCTTTGACGGCGGCTTTCCATTCGTCCAAATCGGTCGGCGACACATGGCTCACTTCGATGCCGAATTTGGTGACGATGTTATTGATAAAGCCGACGGTCGTGCCGAACAGGCTTCGGCTGGAAATCACATGGTCGCCCGCCTGCAAGAAGGTGAAAAACGATGCCTGAATCGCGGACATGCCGGTCGAAGTGGCGACCGCGCGTTCTGCACCTTCCAAAGCGGCGATGCGTTTTTCAAAAGCGGCGATGGTCGGGTTGGCGGTGCGAGTATAAGTGAACCCTTTGATTTTTTTGGAAAACAAATCGGCGGCGTGTTGGGCGTTGTCCCACATGAAGCTGCTGGTGAGGAACAATGCCTGATTGTGTTCGCGGTATTCGGTTTGCTCTTTGCCGCCGCGTATGGCGAGCGTCTGCGGGTGGAGTTTTTTACTCATTTGTTTTCCAATCTTGTTCAGCAGGTTTGTTTGATGTCTTATAGTGGATTAACTTTAAACCAGTACGGCGTTACCTCGCCTTGTCCTGATTTAAAGTTAATCCACTATAAATAAGAGAAGCCATAGGTTAACTCGTTAACATTTTGCGCTTATTTGCGCCGTCTTTCAAGTTTGGCAGCGAATGGCAAAAGGTCGTCTGAAAACGTTTTTCAGACGACCTTTTGCAATCGTTCCAGTCTTTTATTGATAAACACGTCCATTGTGTTCCAGCCAGCCGTCGGTATGGCGGCCTGCGGGGTCGTGGTGCGTCCAATGGAGGACGCCGCCCTGCTCCGACCATTCGTATTCGCCGTAGAAGCCGACTTTATCGCCTTTTTTCAAGCCTTTGATTTTGTCGGCGAGGTCGATGTTGTGCGCCACTAAAAGCGTTTGCCCACTCGACAGCTTCAAGATAAAACGCTGATGGCGCGTGCCTTGGTTGTCGTCGGGCAGCGTTTTGAGAACGGTACCTTCGCCTTTCACCTGAATATCACTTTGTTGGTTTTCAAAGGCTTGCTGCAATATTTGTTCCGCGCTGCCCTGCCCTGCTTGGCGGTCGGACTTCGGCTGCTTCGGTTGCGACTTTTTGGATTCAGATTGCTCAGGCTGGGGCTGCCCGGATTGGCGTTTTCCCGCTTGGGTTTGGGGCTGCGTTTGGGTTGGTACGGCATCCGCTGCCTGACCTTGCCGCCCCTGCTGCATTTTTTGATAACCGATTGCCACAGCGGCAACAATCAGTATCCAAATCCATTTGTTTTTGTTCATAAAATCCGTGCCCAAAAAAATGCCCGACGGTTCATCGGGCATAAATTATTTGAAAGGAGTTAAATCACGATAACGTGAGCCGCCATTATATACAAAACCGGCGGAAAAATCAGCATTTTCAGTCCGATACCTGAAGCGGCGGCGTGATCACGCTTTTTTGTTTCCCTGACTGTATTTCATTTCGTATTTGATGTCATTCAGGATTTTTTTCACGTTGTAATCCAAAAGCTGTTCCACCAAATCGGGCGCCTGCTCGCTGAGGGTTTGTTGGAGCTGGTAGGTAAACAGCGCCATTTGTTTCTGAACGGCGGTGCGTATCATGCCGTTGACTGCGTCGGCGACGTGCGGGCGAAGGCGTTTGATCAAACGCTCGCTCAGGTCTTGCTCGGAAATGCAGAACACTTCCCTGCGGTTGATAACCTGCGGGTTCAACACGTTGATATTGACGGTAATCGGCGGCATTTCTTGTTTGAGGTCGTCTGAAACCTGCTCTTGCGCCTGAGAACCTTCGTTTTCAGACGACGTTGCCTCTTCTTTTACGGGTGCGTTAAATTCGACCGTTTTACGTTTCGGGTTCAGCCAAACTGTGCGCGTGGACTCGATTTGCCTGTCGGACGCGCTCATTTGCAGCGAAGACTGCGCGTTCAGCCAGTTTTCCTGCAAAATCACCATCGCATCGGTCTCCGCCGTTTCGGCAGCGTCTTCCTCCAGCATGGCGTTGTGTTCCTCCTGCCATTTGCGCAGATATTCCGTCAAGACGGCATCGCGGTTGGCATCGTCGAGCTTGGCGGTTTTGGCTTTGGGCTTCTGCTCGACGGCTGGCTCTTGAGATTCGCGCACCAAAGGCGCGTGTGTGTAAGGTGCGTTCAATTGGCGGGTTTGCCGCAGCTTTTCCAAGCGGCTTTCCCAATCCAGGCTTTCATCCGCTTGTTGTGGCGTATCGGGACGATTCGTATCCATTTTTTTACTTTCGTTCTTCCGTTGTGTCATTTCATTTCACGCGCATAGCGAATGCCGTGATTTGCTATAATGCGGTATTTTAACAGATTCCTAGGAACACATCATGAGCAGCATCGAACAACGCCTCGAATATTTGGAAGAAGCCAACGACGTTTTGCGTATGCAGAACCACGTCCTCGCCACCGCCCTCAAAGGCCTGATCCGTTCGCTGCCGTCCGACATGGCAAACGAAGCCGTCGAATCCATCCAGCTTGCCTTTGAAGACGCACTCGCCGAGTTGAACTACGAAGACAGCCCGCATACCGACCTCTTCCATGACGTAACCTACGCTTTTTTCCGCGAAAAAGAACACTGACGCGTAGCGACTTCCCCAAACCGTGTTAAACTATCCGTTTATTTATTAATATCCGTAAAGAAGGAACCTCCCCATGAACATGAAAAAATGGATTGCAGCCGCCCTCGCCTGCTCTGCGCTGGCACTCTCCGCCTGCGGCGGCCAAAGCAAAGACGCTTCCTCGTCAGCCCCTAAAGCCGACAAAGTGTACCGCGTCGCCGCCAACGCCGAATTCGCCCCTTTCGAATCATTGGATTCCGCCGGCAACGTTGAAGGTTTCGACGTCGATTTGATGAACGCCATGGCAAAAACCGGCAACTTCAAAGTCGAATTCAAACACCAGCCTTGGGACAGCCTCTTCCCCGCGCTCAAAAACGGCGATACGGATATCGTCATCTCCGGCGTAACCATTACCGACGAGCGCAAGCAGTCCATGGATTTCACCGACCCTTATTTTGAAATCACCCAAGTCGTCCTCGTTCCCAAAGGTAAAAAAGTTACTTCTTCAGACGACCTCAAAAACATGGCGAAAGTCGGTGTCGTTACCGGACAAACCGGCGACTTCTCCGTTTCCAAACTCTTGGGCAACGACAATCCGAAAATTGCCCGCTTTGAGAGCGTTCCTTTGGTCATCAAAGAGCTGGAAAACGGCGGCGTGGATGCCGTAGTCAGCGACAGCGCGGTCATCGCCAACTATGTGAAAAACAACCCGACCAAAAGCATGGACTTCATCACCCTGCCTGATTTCACGATTGAAAACTACGGCATCGCCGCACGCAAAGGCGACGAAGCGACCGTCAAAATGCTGAACGAAGCGCTGAAAAAAGTACGCGACAGCGGCGAATACGACAAAATCCACGCCAAATACTTCGCCAAAGAAGGCGATAAAGCGGCAGCAGCCAGCCAACCTGAAGCAGCCAAATAATCTGTTCCAACGTTCTTAAGCAATAAGAAAGGTCGTCTGAAAGCCTGTATCGCGGTTTTCAGACGACCTTTTATATCGGATTTTGTTCCGAAGGCAGTTATTGTGCGGATTAACCGAACCCTCGTTATTGCCGAACGAATCCGCCATAGAAATTCAAATACACAGAAAGTCCCTTATGTCCCAATCCACCCCCTCCCCGCTGGGCGAAAAGCAAATGGCGGTTTTGATGGCGATGTTGGTTGCCCTGATGCCGTTTTCGGTCGATGCCTACCTGCCCGCCATTCCGGAAATGGCGCAGTCGCTGAGCACGGATATCCACCGCATTGAGCAGAGTTTGGTTTTGTTTATGTTCGGCGTGGCGTTCGGTCAGATTGCCGGTGGCGCGGTTTCGGACATCAAGGGACGCAGACCGGTGGCTTTGGTCGGTTTGAGCATTTATTTTGCGGCCGTTGTCGCGCTGACGATGGTGCAGTCGGTGGACGGGCTGTTGAACCTGCGCGCCGTACAGGCGTTCGGGGCGGGGATGACGGTGGTCATCGTCGGTGCGATGGTGCGCGATTATTATTCGGGCAGGCAGGCGGCGCAGATGTTTGCCTTAATCGGCATTATCCTGATGGTCGTGCCGCTGATTGCGCCTATGTTCGGCTCGATGTTGCAGGATTTGGGCGGCTGGCGTTTTATTTTCGGTTTTTTGGCGGCGTATTCGTTTGTTTTGTTCATCTTGGTGTTTACTTTCCTCCCGCGTCCGAAGCAGACGGGTAAAATCAGGATGGACATTTTCGGACTGGTGGCGGGCAGGTTTGCCAGAGTGCTGAAAACGCGGGCGGCGATGGGCTATCTGTTTTTTCAGGCATTCAGCTTTGCGTCGATGTTTGCATTTTTGACGGAATCGTCTTTTGTTTACCAAAAACTGTACCATGTGACGCCGCACCAATATTCTTGGGCCTTTGCGCTGAACGTCCTTACGATGGCTTCGTTCAACCGCATCACGGCATGGCGGCTGAAAACGGGGGCACACCCGCAAAGTATTTTGAAATGGGGCATTATCGTGCAGTTTGTGGCGAACCTGACGATGGTGCTGTTGGTCGTATCGATGGGGCTGCCGCCGATGTGGGCTTTGGTGCCATGCGTAATGTTTTCGGTAGGCACGCAAGGCTTGGTCGGCGCAAACACACAAGCTTGCTTTATGACTTATTTCAAGCAGGAAAGCGGCAGCGCGAATGCGGTGTTGGGCGTATTCCAATCCATCATCGGCGCAAGCGTGGGATTGCTGGCGACTCGGCTGCACAATGGTTCCGCCTTGGTCATGGCGGGCATGATGCTGACTTCGACAGTATGCGGGATTGTGTTGCTTTGGCTCTTTTCGCATCAGGCTTGGAAGGAAAACAATAAAAGGGAATATGTGTGAATAATCAATAACAAAAGGTCGTCTGAAACCTTGAAATCGGGTTTCAGACGACCTTTTTACATCAGCCTATTGTTTATTGCACAACATCGCAAGACTTCGCTTTTTCGTGTTTAGGCGCATTGACGAAATCTTTGCAGTCCGCCAGCAGCTTGGGCAAAAGCGGTTGGAACACGGGATGGCTGCGCAACTTGCCCGCGTAAAACGACATCATGTACGGATAATAATACTGCATCGCCTGCATCCATTTCGCGCCCTCTTCCTTCTTGCCTTGCCGGTAGAGATACAGCGCCACCTGATAAGCGTTGGAATACGGACGGTAAGACAAGGAATTAATCGCCGCCTTCTCCGCCCAAGGTTTGACCTGCATATCGGTCGGCTCGGCTCGGCGGGTCAGGCTGAGGTCGGCATAATAAGCCAGCATCGGGCTGTTTTCAGAAATATGGCGCAAACCGTTAATCTTACGTCCGACCATCTCCGTACTTTCATTTTTCGGAATCCGGCTGTAATCGACCAAATCGGTATACGTCCAGCCCATATGCAGCAGCCCGCCGATAATCAGCAGCGTGGCAAGCCCGCCTGCCCAATTGCGGCCGCGCGCCCAAGCGAGGTCGTCTGAAACGTCTTCATAACGTGCCGGCGCAAGTGCGAACATCAATACAAACGGCGTCAGGAAATAGATATACCACAAAGGATACTCCAGCATACTGTGGCACATACTGACGGCAACCATAGACAGCAACAGCAACGAAGCCGGATGGTAAGGACGCACCAACATCCGCCACAGCCCCGCAAGCATCGTCAGGGCAACCAATACCGTACCGACCAGCCCGACTTCGGAAAGCAGTTGTAAAACAATATTGTGCGAATGGGTAAACAATACTCCTAGGATATTATTCGGGAAATACTGCTGCTCCGCATTAATCCAGAAAGTCTGTTGGGCAAAGCTGTTCCAACCGTGTCCGAACCAAGGCGCTGACAAGAAAGCAGTCCAGGCCTTACGCCATTCAATCTGACGCATCGAGCCTTCAAAACCGCTGTTTCCGGCGCGTTCGACCGCCGTTTCATATTGACCGTTGCCCAGCAGCTCCAAAATCGAACCCATCGCAAATTGAAATACCGCCACCAGCGCGACCGTCAGGAAAAATATCCGCACCAGCCTCGCAGAATCCCGTCCCGCACGCCAACGCCACACGGGCAAAATCAACGCCACGCCGGCCACATAGCCCAGAATCGTGCGCGAGTTGACCAAGCCCAAGACAGCCGTCATCAAGAAAACCAACAAAAATCCCAACCAGTTCGGCATTTTGCGGGTTGACCACAAATAAGCCGCCGCCAAAACACCCCACATCAAATAATGCCCGAGGTGGTTGCGTTGTCCAAGCTGACCGCTGACCTCCTTCCCGCTATACACAATCATGTTGCGCAGGAAACCAAGATCATACCAGCCCTTAAACTGTATAAACGCAATCGCAGCCTCTACCAACGTACCAAACAATAGCGACCATGCGAACACCGTCACGATGCGTTCCTGCCCATAGGCAGCCACCCAACCGCGGCAAGCCCATACCGCCAAAGCCAAAATGACAAACGTCCACATCACCATATCGTTCATGCCGACGTAAATCAAATCCATCATCCGCGCCTGAAGCCACCAAAAAGCCGCCAAAACCAACAAACCGACAGCCGCCTTAGGCAGGCGCACGCTCAACAAACCCTTATACGCCGTGACCAACACCAGCATCAGCGCACCCAGCAGCGAAGCCGCTTCCAGATAAAAACTCGACAACGGACCGACACGGTAAAAAGACAAAAACGGCGCGGCGCATATCCACAAGAAACAGCACCACAACGGCAGCAAACGCTTGTCCCATTCACTCTTAAGGTCGTCTGAAAAACGCATAAACATTATTTCCCCGCCTTTCTCTGCTGCTTCACAAAAGCCAGGCATGCAACAAAAAACACCAAACATGCCGTCAACGATAAAGCGGCACACACCACCTCGGCAGTACCCGCATTGAACAAACGCATCACCGCCTCGGCAAAATAAATCAAAATCAACATAGAACTATACTGGTAAGTATAAACTTTACCCTTCAAAATACCCGACAACGGCAGGCACAAAGGCAAAGCCTTCAGCGCCAACCACGAACCGCCGCTGCGCAAAGGCGCAATCCACAGTTCCCAAGATAAAGAAAGGACAATCAAAAAAATCAAGCTGCCGCAAGCAGCCAGATAAGGCAAAGAAGATTTATGAGAAGAAGTATTCACGGATAAAGTTCAACAGGCATCGTGCCGAGTGTAAAATGCAGGATTATACCGAAAACCGAAACAGCCGTTGCAGCCCGACCGTTTCAGACGACCCCGGGCTACCGTCAACATCCGTCGTATTGCTTTTCAAACTGTCCGACGAATCAAAAAGATATCCTATCAGGTTGAACCTTCGAGCCTGCCCATAATCCTATTGATTTATCCATTTAGTTCCCTATGAAAACAAACCGTACCCTATCTTTCAAAACCGCACTTCTCCGTCTGACCGCATTAGGTGTAGCATTCACGCTCGCCGCCTGTGCCGGCGGCGGCTCGCCCACTGGTGCCGTACCCGACGGCTACTACCGCGTCAAACCGGGCGACACCCTCAGCCAAATCGCCAAACGCTACGGACAAAACGTCAACACACTGGCATCCTGGAACAATCTGAACAACGCCTCACAAATTGAAGTCGGACAAGTCTTGCGCGTCCGTAAAAACGTCGCCAACCGCCCCCGCTCCGGCAGCACCGACATCAGCAACGCCAAAACCGTCACCCCCGTCAACCGCCTGACCCTGCAATGGCCGGTCGACAACGGCAAAAATTCCATCATCCGCGGCTACGACAACGCGACCAACAAAGGCATCGATATCGGCGGCACACTCGGACAAAGCGTCAAATCCGCAGCAGCCGGAACCGTCATCTACGTCGGCGAAGAAGTCCGCGGCTACGGCAAACTGATTCTCATCAGCCACAACGACTTCTCCATCACCGCCTACGCACACAACGACACCATTCTGGTTCAAAAAGACCAAAAAGTCGCAGCAGGCCAGCCGATTGCCACCATGGGCAATACCGACACAGACGGCGTCAAACTGCATTTCGAAGTCCGCTTGAACGGCAAAGCCGTCGACCCGATGCAGTACCTGCCCGGTTGATTCACATCTTAATAGAACCCAAACCAAGCCTCAGCCCGATTCCGACAAACGGATTGCAGGTCGTCTGAAATGCGAAAACGCTTCTGTTTTAAGAAACAGAAGCGTTTTTCACAATTTGGCATTTTCGAGGATATGCTGATGTACCTGCTGGCTACGCCTTGCACAATTCCCCTTAATAACCTTTACAGGGAAGATATCCTCAAAACTCAAAACATAGATCAAGTTAAAAACAACATTATCAAAAAGGGGTCGTCTGAAACTCTCTATTCAGACGACCCAATTCTATTTATCCCCACCACCCTCAAACAACCATCCATAACGCATTTCCACCATTCATCATCGTTCATTTGTCCTATCTGCCTTTTTGATTTATGTTCAACTGGAAAAGTACACGAATTCGATGCCCATCATGGTAATCCACCTGCCGAATAAACCACAACAGCCATATAAAAGAGACAATATGACAACCAAACTATACGAGTCCCTGCAACGGGAAGCCGATGAAATCCTGATGTATGACGAAGACTACAATATCAATGCCCGTCTGGGACTGACCATATTGATCTACTACACGGGTGGCGGTTCGGTAGCGGGACAACGCAAGACGCTGGAAGCTGCCGAACGCTTTTATTTAAAATATCATAGGTGTTTGAAAATGCATTTTTGGACAGACATGCGCCGTTTTGCACGACTCAATCCGACCGCATTTCAAAACAAAATAGACCGTACCATTAAAAATGCCGAATCAGGTCGCAGATTAGAATGTGTGCTGACTTCTGATACGGAATATGGTCAAAGAGCCCCGGAATATCAATTCAAAACTCTATCCTCCCATCCCATAGATGAAAATGGATTGTCTTGCCTTCAAATTACCCTGCCTTTGTCCTTTTTATCAACCACTGCCCAACAGCAGGAATTTGAAGAGTGGGTGGAATATGTTTGCAAACAGTTTGATATTTTCCATGGCTATGCCGGACTGACCATCGCCCTCCCTGACTCCTACTATAAATACCAATTTTATGAATACGCTGTGACCAAACGTTATTGGGGGGTAACACCTGATTCAGATTCACCCATAACCCTCCTTTGGTACGCAGGTATAAAATCTATCAGCTGGTACACACTTGTCGGCAAGACGTTCCAAGATAAATTGAACAGCATGGAAATCCAAAACGTTTTAAACCATTATCCGGACATTACGCTGAAGACCTTTAACGGCATCATGGTATTCAAAGCAGGGAAATTTCCCGACTTGGGAGATAAAACCAAACCGTTGCCCATTAATTACTTGGTAGTAAACAACCTGATGCGGCCGATACTGACACAAAAGCTGAACGACTCACTACATACCGCCTTCGGCAACGGCAAAAACCGCTACTCAGCTTCCCAAGGCTATTACTGGCTGCACCGTTGGGATAATGCCAATTTTGAAAACGGGATTTTTGATCCTAAAGGGACGAAGCAGGAACTGATGCCGGTTTACCGTGAGAGACCTTTGGAAGCACCTTATGCCGGGCTGTGGATACCCGACAATCTGGAGAATGCAATAGAACGGCATTTTGAAAAGGGAGAAATCTTTCCTGATGATGGTGAATACCTTCAGCACCTACAAAATGGTACGACCGTAATTTGGAAAACCGATGCGGTCTGGCGGCTACTCAAACGAGACGATGGCGGCAGTGTACTGGTGGCTTCAGAGTTTTAATGATCCGATATTGCTGCTCCGCCGTTTCAGACGCCCCCTGACTCTGCCCAAACACAACAATTACTTCTAGAAAGGACACATACAATGTTTGATTTAACGTGCAACTACTTAGACGATGATGATATAGATCACGTAGCCGAAAAGAAGTGGATTTTTAAAACTCTGCACCAGCTTGAAAAAGAAGAGGAAATTAAATCCTTGTTGAACGATTTTTCAAAATTCTCATCGTTATATGACGAAGCCGTTGCAGCAGGATTGAAAAAAAGTGCAGTCAACGACTACATTATTATTTCCGCCTCAGCACCAGAGGAGGTAATCAGTGCGCTCAAAGAATATTTGGGAAAAACCATCTATGACGCATGGGGCAGAACCGTGTCAAAAAGCCAAATGCTGCGTGATTTCGTCAGTGAATATAAATGGGCGCATTTAGATATGGAAACATTCGACGCCATGAATCGGGAGAATTTTTTTAATAATATTGAACTCTAGCAGTATTCGATAGGCGGACAGGAAATTGCAGCGAATCCCAAATACGCCCAAAGAATGAATCTAGGAAACTAAATGAAAAAAATCGATTTTACTATGCATTTTTCTGCTGTGCAGCAGTCCCTTGATCGGGTATTTAAGGATATGCTGGCCTTTCAAAAAGAACACCTCCAGGAATTATTTATATGCAACGATACGGTTACGGTAAAACTGTTGACAGAACGTAGAAATATCAAAAACGGCATGGTCAACTTTAAAGACAAAAGCTATCCGGTGATCAAGACCAGTAAAAACTACAATCACAACTATAAAGACAAATACGTCGAGTTTCCCCTGCCTCTTGCCGATCTTGCACTGATGAAGGATTTTGCACTGACTTCGGAAGAAGTACGGCATGAACCCGAAATGTTCGACCTAGATTGGCTGAATGTGTCCTATAAGGAATGGTATAAATATGAGGATGAACATCGTCCAATAGAAAAACAACACGGTTTGTTTAAACTAGGTTTAGCCCCAAGTACCGATGGATCTTCTTCTGTTGCGTTTGGTCATTATTTTTTGATGAATGAATCCGACATTGATAAAGCCTTGATAAAAGAATGGATATTCTTTTATTTGGATAAATATCTGCCACATTGTCGGTTTCGAGGAGTAAACCGTTTTTATCCCTCGAGAGTCCGGCCATTTTCCCTTTATGAAAAACGTATGGCTTTTGAATGGTTTACCTTTCTACCTGCCGAAATCCTACCAGAGGAAGTACCCAGTGCAAACGAGGTTATCTATCTTCCGAATAGAGGCAGTATCATTATCAGCACCGAGCAACCCTACGACTTTGAGAATCCTGAAATGCGTAAAGTGGCTGCCGCAATCGAACAGGAGCTGCACCATTTAGGATTGCTGCCTCTTGTGGATCATTTTGGCATTCCTCAAATTAGCGATTTACCCTTTATCAGTCGTGAGCAACGCCTGAAAAACATAAATCAGGGAAGCGGGATATAGGCAAAGAAAATAATACGTTTTAACTTTTCAGACGACCCTATGGGATTGTAGCCGTATAAGTTGTTTAGACTTTCCTACGCCCTTTTATAGTTGTAAGCTTTGTCAGTAACTGCGCACCGCCATCGCGAGAAGCGATCCGCAATAAAGGTCGTCTGAAACCCGTGATCAGACAACCTTAAAAGGGGCATTAACGTCATCTTCAAGTGGGTAAAAGTAATTCTTCATACTTCAAATACAATCAACCAGCAACCTGAAATAGTAATATTATATGTTTGATTTTTTCATTAAAAATCCAATTTCTATAGATGAAATTATAGAATTTCTTGCCTCAGCCTTAGGCTGTTCTTCAAATAAAATTCTAGCAACCACTTTTGAAAAACTTAATGATCCAAATTTTCCAAACAATGATTTGAATGAAATATGCTGCCTTTGTGTTTATTCTAAAATTGATGGCAATGCTTCTTGGCTTGTGAATTTATATCGGGTTGCAGCAACAGATGATGAAATTAGAGATAAAATTATAGCAGTATCTCAACTCAAACATATTGCTTGTTATATCCCTAATGATGACTTTAATGGATATTTATTGACTGGGGAATCGGAAAATCCAATTCAAGTTTATGAAGATGAAGACATAGAAGAAGAAAATACATATGTATTTAACCAATTAATTTCAAATTCCTGAATATGTAATAAATACAATCACCTTTCTGCTTCAGAATTCAACATTCACGGTCGTCTGAAAACCTGAATTTTGGGATTTTCAGACGACCACATCATGAAAAGATACCTATATTATGTCATTAGAAATTAAGAATTTTTTATCTATTACCGATGCTGAGAGAATCGATTTAGCTTTAAATCAACTGCCTTGGACTGGATCAAGCATAGATTGGGATAAGATTAAAGGCGAGAAGCTGCGTATTTCCTTATTTAGGGAAATAACGACAGCATCTATTCATTATGACACTTTTAAAAGATTTAAAGCTTGCCAAGGAAAGTACGTAGTAATTTACTACTCGCCATCACATCGACCTTGGATACTGGATACGGATGATTTTATCTATAATTGGTTAAGCATCTTTGAAGAATTACTTGCGTTTCCTAGATTTATAGTATTTTGTTATGAAAGAATCTGGCAGCCTGGATATTTAGAAAATTCAATAGAATGCGAACCTATTGGAGAGTTGATGGGTTTAGTCTGAAAAAGAACCATAACACGCATAATTTCTTAATTTGCACACTAAGGTATGTATGGAATGCACGCGCAGGGATTGAGGCATGTGATGCAGATTCTTGAATGGCTGCATTAAAACACTCAGCACCCCATCCCACCCATTTCAAAAGACAAAAAATAAACCCTTACTGTTCTCCAGTAAGGGTTTATTGAAAATCTGGCACGCCCACGGGGATTCGAACCCCGGTTGCCGCCGTGAAAGGGCAGTGTCCTAGGCCTCTAGACGATGGGCGCGTAACCGAGTTGCGAACTATACATAAGCGTTAAAACGCTGTCAACGGGTCTGGCGTTTTTTATGGTCAAACTGGTTTCAGACGACCCTTCTGCTCCTTATCTTTGTATCGGCTTTGCCTGTATAATGCCGCTTTTAATGAAAAGGAAAACAAACCATGTGGTTCAAGCAGATCAGTTTTTATCCGCTCAACAAAGAAAAGCTGCCCGAAGCGGACGTACTTGCCGACAAACTTGCAGAGGCTGAATTTACCCGCTGCCAAGGTTTGGACTGGTCCAGCGAAGGCTTTGCCGCACCGGTTTCGTTCTCCCCAGAACTTGTTTTCCCTGCCGATTTTACTTTGCGCGTCGCCCTGAAAAAAGAAGAAAAAGTCCTGCCTGCCGGCGTCATCCGCGATATTTTGGAAGAGAAGGTGGCGGAAATTCAAAACAATGAAGCCCGCAATGTCGGTCGCAAGGAAAAACAAGAGCTTAAAGAGCAAATTACAGACGACCTGTTGCCCCGCGCGTTTACCCGCAGCAGCCGTACTGAAGCAGTGTTCAACACCCGCCACGGCTATCTGCTCGTCAACAATGCGGCTTCCGCCAAAGCGGAAAACATCCTGACCAAGCTGCGCGAAGCCTTGGGCGGTTTGGAAGCCTCGCTGCCGAATACCAAGCAATCACCCTCCTCCCTGATGACCGAATGGCTTTTGCAAGGGCATTGCGAGGGCGGTTTTGAATTGGACAGTGATTGCGAACTCAAAGGCGTGGGTGATGTTGTTCCCGTCGTCAAAGTGTCCAAACAAGATTTGACCGCCGATGAAGTGGTTCAACACGTCAAAAACGGCAAAACCGTGACCCAACTGGGCTTAGTGTGGCGCGAACAAATCGCCTTCATCCTCACGCAAGACTTCACGCTCAAGCGCATCCAATACCTCGACGTATTGCAGGAAGAAGCCGAGAGCAACGGCGACGATGCTGCTAGCCTTGCCTTCGCCTCACAAATCCTGATGGCGGAATCCGTCAGCACCATGTTGGAAGAGCTGGTTTCCTATTTGGGCGGCTGGCAAGACTAATTTTTCAGACGACCTTTACACGATATAGTGGATTAACAAAAATCAGGACAAGGCGACGAAGCCGCAGACAGTACAGATAGTACGGAACCGATTCACTTGATGCTTCAGCACCTTAGAGAATCGTTCTCTTTGAGCTAAGGCGAGATAACGCCGTACTGGTTTAAAGTTAATCCACTATAAAAGGTCGTCTGAAACCTACATCCGATGGACAACCTTATGTTTAAACACCTCGCATTCCTGCCGCTTGCCATTATGCTTGCCCTCCCCGCCTCAGCCGCCGTCCTGAATTCCTATCAAGAACCGGGCTGCACCTACGACGGCGATGTCGGCAAAGACGGCAAACCCGCCGGCAAAGGTACATGGCGCTGCCAAGACGGACGCAGCTACACCGGCGCGTTTAAAAACGGCAAATTCGACGGTCAAGGCGTTTACACTGTCTCCGTCAACCGCGAAACCTTCATCGAGCCGTTCAATTCCAACAGCACCAAGTTCCGCAACATGGTACTGTCAGGCACGTTCAAAAAAGGCCTGGCACACGGCAAATTCACCGCCTCGCAAAACGGCGAAACCGTCTTCATCATGAAATGCGAAAACGGCATGATTAAAGAAGTGAAACTGCCCAAAACCAAATAATCCCGTCCCGCATTTTCAGACGACCTCCCCGAAGACGTCGTCTGAAACCGCAAGAAACAAGGAAAACATTATGAGCATCAAGTCCGACAAATGGATACGCCGCATGAGCGAAGAGTTCGGCATGATCGACCCCTTCGAGCCGAACCAAATCAAAGAAGCCAACGGACAGCGCATCATCTCCTACGGCACGTCCAGCTACGGCTACGACATCCGCTGCGCCAACGAATTTAAAATTTTCACCAACATCAACAGCACCATCGTCGATCCCAAAAACTTCGACCCCAAAAACTTCGTCACCGTCGAAGACGACTGCTGCATCATCCCGCCCAATTCCTTCGCACTGGCGCGCACGGTCGAATATTTCCGCATCCCGCGCAACGTCCTGACCGTCTGTTTGGGCAAATCCACCTACGCCCGCTGCGGCATCATCGTCAACGTCACCCCGTTCGAGCCGGAATGGGAAGGCTACGTTACCCTCGAGTTTTCCAATACCACCCCCCTGCCCGCCAAAATCTACGCAGGCGAAGGCGTGGCGCAAGTCCTCTTTTTCGAGAGCGACGAAATCTGCGAAACTTCCTACAAAGACCGCAACGGCAAATACATGGGTCAAACCGGCGTCACCCTGCCGAAAACCTGATGATGGCAACCTGCCGACCGTCTTTTGCAGACATTAAGGGCATTAGAAAAAACACATCCGACGGCATCGGGTTTAGCGTATCCGAATCCGTCCGAGGTCGTCTGAAAACTTAAATCCGGCGTTTCAGACGACCCTTTTCATATCTGCCGCAAAGCCCGCCGCCCAACGCTTCCATTGTGAAAATATCCTTAATTTGGTTTACAATGATGCCATTTCCAAATCTTACCGAGAGAACAAAATGTTAGACATCCAACAGCTCCGCAGCCACACCGCAGCCGTCGCCGAACGTTTGGCACAGCGCGGTTACGAGTTTGATACCGCACGTTTCAATGCCTTGGAAGAGCAGCGCAAAGCCGTCCAAGTGAAAACCGAAGAACTGCAAGCCTCGCGCAACAGCATTTCCAAACAAATCGGCGCATTGAAAGGACAGGGCAAACACGAAGAGGCGCAGGCGGCCATGGATCAAGTTGCCCAAATCAAAACCGATTTGGAGCAGGCAGCCGCCGATTTGGATGCCGTTCAGAAAGAATTGGACGCATGGTTGTTAAGCATTCCCAACCTGCCGCACGAAAGCGTCCCCGTCGGTAAAGACGAAACCGAAAACGTCGAAGTCCGCAAAGTCGGCACACCGCGCGAATTTGACTTTGAAATCAAAGACCATGTCGATTTGGGCGAACCTTTGGGCTTGGATTTCGAAGGCGGCGCGAAACTGTCCGGCGCGCGCTTTACCGTCATGAAAGGTCAAATCGCCCGCTTGCACCGCGCGCTGGCGCAATTCATGCTCGATACGCACACGCTGAAACATGGCTATACCGAGCATTACACACCCTACATCGTGGACGACACCACCCTGCAAGGCACGGGCCAACTGCCTAAATTTGCAGAAGATTTGTTCCACGTTACCCGCGGCGGCGACGAGAGCAAAAAAACGCAATATCTGATTCCGACTGCCGAAGTGACGCTGACCAATACCGTTGCCGACAGCATCGTGGCAGGCAGCGATTTGCCGCTGAAGCTGACCGCCCATTCTCCATGCTTCCGTTCCGAAGCGGGCGCATACGGCAAAGACGTGCGCGGTCTGATTCGCCAACACCAGTTCGACAAAGTGGAAATGGTACAAATTGTTCATCCCGAAAAATCATACGAAGCGCTGGAAGAAATGGTCGGTCACGCCGAAAACATCCTGAAGGCTTTGGAACTGCCCTACCGCGTGATTACCCTGTGTACCGGCGACATGGGCTTCGGCGCAACCAAAACGTATGACTTGGAAGTCTGGGTTCCCGCGCAAAATACCTACCGCGAAATCTCAAGCTGCTCCAACTGCGAAGATTTCCAGGCCCGCCGCATGAAAGCACGCTTCAAAGACGAAAACGGCAAAAACCGCTTGGTACACACTTTAAACGGCTCCGGCTTGGCAGTCGGCCGTACTTTGGTGGCGGTTTTGGAGAACCATCAAAACGCCGACGGCAGCATCAATATTCCTGCCGCTTTGCAGCCTTACATGGGCGGCGTGACCAAACTGGAAATCCAGCAAACCGCGTAACTGCATTCCATCGCAAACATGTCAAAAGGTCGTCTGAAACCCTTAAACAAGGTTTCAGACGACCTTTCTTTATCATATAGTCAATTAAAAATAAAATAGTACAATACTCAACTTTTAAGGTCTAACCATGGCATACTCTGCGGACTTAAGAAACAAAGCTTTAAACTATTACGAACAATGCAAAAACATCAGCCAAACCGCAGCGACGTTTAACTTGTCAAGAAACACGCTTTACCTGTGGATTCGCCTTAAAAAGCAAACAGGCAGCCTAAAACATCAAGTTACCGGTCTAAATGCCGTCAAATTGGATAGGCAAAAACTGGCTCAATATGTTGGGCAACACCCGGATGCCTATCTGCATGAAATCGCCAAACATTTTGATTGTACGCCAGCCGCCGTTTGCTATGCACTCAAACAGATGGGGATGACGCGCAAAAAAAGACCACCACTTACAAAGAACAAGACCCGGCCAAAGTAACGCATTATTTGACACAACTGGCCGAATTTTCCGACTACCAACGTGTTTATTTGGATGAAACAGGATTTGACCGCTACCTGTTCCGTCCCTATGCCCGCAGCCCGAAAGGGCAAATAGTGAAAGCGCAGATAAGTGGAAAAAGATACCAACGCTTATCTTTGGTGTCCGCACAAGTCGGCAACCGGCTGATTGCTCCGATGGTTTATCAAAATACGATGACCGGAGTCTTTTTTGAAGCGTGGTTTCAGCAATGCCTACTGCCCGCATTGACTCAAAAATCGGTGATTATTTTAGATAATGCACGATTTCACCGTATGGGTGTCTTACGGGAAATGGCGGAAAAATGGGGACATAAGGTATTGCCTCTTGCACCTTATTCACCTGAGCTCAACCCGATTGAGAAGGTGTGGGCGAATATTAAGCGGTATCTGCGAACCGTATTGTCTGATTACGCCCGATTTGACGATGCGTTACTGTCCTATTTTGATTTTAATTGACTATATTTAGCGGCAATCAGAACATCATCTCGTCCAAATGCCCAAAGCGTTAATTTTTATTGTTCTGACGGAAATATTCCCATTCTTCAACGACCGTACCGTCCGGCAGATGGCACAGCGCATACTCCGCACCGTCCTTGTCTTTTTTCATTTCCAACTTGCCGCCTTGCTTCACGCAAAACTCAGAAGCCGGATTTGCCGCGCCGACCATAGGGGCATCTTCATTACCAGACGTACCGCAAGCCGCCAAAACCGCAGCGGCGGCAATGCTTAAAACAGCAGGTTTAATCATATTATTTCCTTTCGATATTGTGATTCAGACGACCTCAGCCCAAATTTCGCGACAGGCAACACGAGCTGCCGCGCTGTTTTCACGGGTCATCCGAGTGAAATCGGACAGTTTCTATTGAAAGAAAGTTCCTACGCTTGAGCAAATAAACGCAATCAACCTCATCGGATTACCCGCCCATTTCCTGCTTTCGCTGCTCATTCCGCCAACGATACCATTCTTGCGGACTCATTTTCTCTTCGTCGGTCATGTTTTCCGAACAGGCGATGATGATGAAATGCTCATCGGCGTACATAAAGCGTTTGATAACTGCCGAAGAAATTTCCCGCCCCTGATGGTTGAACGATACTTTAGGCGGCGGCGCCTGTCTCACACCGAAACCGAACAACCCCGCCAACTGCCTACTGTCTTCCAAACGTCCGCCCGCTTCCAAAGTGAATCGGCGGGGAATCTGCTTCCACGGACGCGTCAGCCGCTGCTTGGCTCGCGCTTCGACGGCGTGTTCGCAACGATTGATGATTTCCACATGCTGCGTCAAAGGCTGCGACATGGCTTCCGCGCGCCCGACGGCAAGCAGGCAGAAGATGCCCGCTGCGATAAGCGGAAGAGCGGATATTGTGCGCTTGTTTGGCGGGTTGTTTTGCATCATGTTTCACTCACTCTTTTCCAAACGAAAAGGTCGTCTGAAAACGATACTGCATCGTTGCCTTGGTTTTCAGACGACCTCTATCAGATTTATCGGTTCGACCCTTTGACCATATCCATCAAAAACAGGCGGCAGTCTAAGTTGCCGTTGTAGAGCGGGATTTTGCGTTTGGGCGAAAGGCGCATGAATTTCGGCATATCGCGGTCGCCGGTAAACATGCCCGCCAGCCAGCCCGCGTAATGCTGTTTCAACCACGCGCCCAACTGCGGGTAAAGGGCTTGCAGGGCTTGGACTTCGGCAAGGCGGACGCCGTAAGGCGGATTGGAAATCAAAATGCCGCCTTCCCCGTTCGGACGGGTGTCCTGCGCGTCTTTGACTTCAAAACGGATAAACGTGTCCACTTCGGCAGCTTGGGCGTTGGCAACGGCGGCGCGGATCATATAGCGGTCATTGTCGCTGCCCGAAATCGCAGCTGGCGCGGGGCGGATTTGCGTTTCGGCTTCGTGTTGCAGCTTTTTCCAAAGGGCGGCATCGAAGTTTTTCAGCTTTTCAAACCCGAAACGGCGCATCAAACCGGGCGCGCGACGGGTGGCAATCCATGCGGCTTCGATGACGATGGTGCCGCTGCCGCAAAATGGGTCTTGGAAAGGCTGCGTGCCGTCATAGCCTGCCAGCAGCAGCAAGCCCGCTGCCAAGTTCTCGCGCATCGGCGCTTCGCCTGTGTCTTGGCGGTAGCCGCGTTTAAACAAAGCTTCGCCGGACGTGTCGATAAAAATTTGAATGTCGCGCTCGTCGATAAAGGCATGGATGCGGATGTCGGGGCGGATTTTGCCGACGCTGGGACGCGCGTCGCAAGCGTCGCGGAACACGTCGCACACGGCGTCTTTGATTTTCAGCCCGACGAAATCCAAACTTTTGACTTGGGCGCGTTTGCCTTCTACTTTGACTTTGAAGGTTTGTTCCAAGTCGAACCAATCCGTCCAGCGGATATTTTTCGCCGCTTTATAAATGTCTTGCTCGTTGCGGTAGCCGCTTTTGGTCAGGCGCAGCAACACGCGGCTTGCGGTGCGCGAATGCAGGTTGATGCGGTACACCTGCTCCATACCGCCTTTGCACGCGACGCCGCCGTCAACGGCGCGGATGTCTTGGCATTTGAATTGTTCGAGTTCTTGGGATAAAGGGGCTTCGAGACCGCGCGGGCAGGTAACGAAGAGGGAATAAGTGGTCATGCGAACCTTTCGGATGAGCGGCGTATTCGAATGGCGGATTAAGCTTCAATCTGGACAGGCGGAGCCATGCCAAACCCGTTTAAACTGAACCCGCCATGCCTCTGCCGCGTATTGCTCCGTCGCCGCTTGGAGGGGCGCGCGGATAAAAATGTGATGGACGTGATTATAAAGGATATAAAGGCAAAAGGTCGTCTGAAAACCCGTTATATTGATTTTCAGACGACCTTTTTAATGGATTCAAACAGAAACGCCGTCAATCCCCCAGTGCCGCCACCATCACCGCTTTAATCGTATGCATCCGGTTTTCCGCTTGGTCGAACACGATGCTGGCGGGGCTTTCGAACACTTCTTCCGTCACTTCCACGCCGTTTAAGCCGAAGGTTTCGTAAATCCATTCGCCGACTTTGGTTTCGCGGTTGTGGAAGGCGGGCAGGCAGTGCATGAATTTGACCTGCGGGTTGCCCGATGCCGCCATCAGTTCGGGAGTAACGCGGTAATCTTTCAATAAATCAATGCGTTCCTGCCACGCCTCTTTCGGCTCACCCATGCTGACCCACACGTCGGTATGGATAAAATCTGCGCCTTTGACGGCTTCTTCCGCGTTTTCGGTGAGCAAAATCTTTCCGCCGGTTTCTTCGGCGACGGCGCGTGCGCGGGCGACGATGTTTTCAGACGGCCACAAGGTTTTCGGTGCGCCGATACGCACGTCCATACCGAGCTTCGCGCCCAACACCAGCAGCGAATTTGCCATGTTGTAACGCGCGTCGCCGACGTAGGCAAACGCGGTTTGGTTCAAAGGTTTGCCGCTGTGTTCGCGCATGGTCAGCGCGTCGGCGAGCATTTGGGTGGGGTGGAACTCGTTGGTCAAGCCGTTGAACACGGGCACGCCGGCGTATTTCGCCAATTCTTCGACCACGTCCTGCCCGAAGCCGCGATATTCGATGCCGTCGTACATCCTGCCTAAAACGCGGGCGGTGTCTTTGATGCTTTCCTTATGCCCGATTTGGCTGGCGGACGGCTCCAGATAAGTCACCCCCGCCCCTTGGTCGCGCGCGGCGACTTCAAACGCGCAGCGGGTGCGGGTCGATGTTTTTTCAAAAATCAGGGCGATGTTCTTCCCTTTCATCCGCTGCACTTCGCGCCCTGCCTTCTTAGCGGCTTTCAACTCGGCGGCAAGGTCGAGGTAGGCGGTGATTTCTTCGGTCGTGAAGTCCAAAAGTTTCAGGAAATGGCGGTTTTTCAGGTTCATATTCGTATTTCTCCTTTCCGGCAGGTCGGGCATTGATGAACAATCTGCCGCTACTCTATTTTAGTCAGGTCGGATTTTCGAATCCGATCATTTCAATCGGCGTTGTCGGATACCAGTATCCGACCTACCTCAAAATCAAAACAAGGTCGTCTGAACTTCGCCGCGTTCCAAAGCAAGCAGCGACTGTTTGCGGTTCAGGCCGCCTGCGTAGCCGGTCAGCTTGCCGTCGCTGCCGATGACGCGGTGGCAGGGAATCAGGATGGACACTTTGTTCTGCCCGTTGGCGGCGGCAACGGCGCGGACGGCTTTAGGATTGCCCAAACGCTGCGCCTGCTCCTTGTAGCTGCGCGTTTCGCCGTAAGGAATCGCCAGCAGCGCATCCCATGCCTGCTTTTGAAATTCAGTGCCAATCTGCTCCAAAGGCGTGGCAAAGGTTTTCAGACGACCCTTGAAGTATAAGTCCAATTCCTGCCGCAGAAGTTGCGTTCGCTCATCCTCCCGAAACACAAACCGTCCGCGCAAGGCTTTTTGGACGGCGGTAATTTCCTGCTCCATATGCTTCTGCCCGACAAATTCCAGCAAACACAAGCCTTTGCCGCCGAACACCGCCAGCATCTCGCCCAAAGGCGTGGCAATGGCGGCAGTAGTTAATTCGTTTGGACTGTCAAGATAACGTGCTTCCAGCAGGCGGATGGCTCTGCGGATGCGGACATATTCTTCAGGTGTGCAGCCGATGCAGTCGATAAAATCCTGTTCGAACTGCTTGGCTTCGTGTTCCGTCAGATTGGGATACGGCATGACTTCACACTCAAAAACTTGGGTTTCGAGCCAATGGCGGATTTCATCCCATTTTGACGGCAGATTGTTTAAGGAAGGCAGGGTAATCATTCGTTTGCTCCGTATCTCTATCATGGATTTGGCGGCAAAATCCCCAATTTTCGCCATTCCCGCACGCCGGCGCAGGAACGGGCTACGACGGAAATCTTGAGGGTTAGGTTGCGGCAATTCCTAAATATTCGATATTTCTAAAGCCTCAGGGAAAGGAATTAAAGACTTCAGACGACCTGCAAAGGGTCGTCTGAAACCACGATTTTTGCATTTGCGCATTTCGGCACATCATCCAACCGTTTCGGCACATTCCTGCCGCCGTTGACAGCCTATAATGAATCCACTTATTCATCAAGCAAAGGAATCATCTATGCAAACCCGCATCCTCTCCGCCGTACTGCTGGCTTTTTCAACCGCTGCCTTTGCCAAGGGCGCATTCACGCTGCAATTCGACAACCCGTCCAAAGACGGCGGCTTCACGCAAAACCAGCTTTTGAGCGCGCCTTACGGCTTTGGCTGTTCGGGTGGCAATGTTTCGCCCGCGCTGTCGTGGAAAAATCCGCCCGCAGGGACAAAAAGTTTCGTCCTGACCGTTTACGATAAAGACGCGCCGACCGGCCTGGGCTGGATGCACTGGGTGGTCGCCAACATCCCCGCCGATGTCCGCCGCCTGCCCGCAGGCATTACCGCGCAAGGTGGCAGGCTGCCCAAAGGCGCGCTGCAAACCCGCACAGACTTCGGCACTCCGGGCTACGGCGGCGCGTGTCCCCCCGAAGGCAGGAAACACCGCTACGAATTCACGCTCACCGCGCTGAAAGTCGCCAAGCTGCCGAACATCACCGCCGAATCCACACCCGCGCTGGTCGGTTTCTTTACTAAGGCAAACAGCTTGGGCGAAGCGAAATTCACGGTCGAACACCGACGCTGACCTGCCCCGTGCGCCGATATGCCGCCGGCTCCGCTTCCGAGCGGACCGCCGACGGCACGCAACCGAACCGCTCTTTGAAGCGCGCGCTGAAACGGGACGGGCAGTCATAGCCGACCGCGCCGGCAATCTGCGCCACCGGCCATTGCGTAACCTGCAACAGCGTCAGCGCGCGCATCATGCGTACATCCGTCAGCAGCGTACGGAAATTCGTGTCCTGCCGCGCCAACCGCCGCCGCAACGCGGCCTCGCTGCAATTAAGCCGCTGCGCCAACATCGCCGACGACCAGTCTGCAGCCATATCGGCGGTAATCAGTTTGCGGATTTGCCGCATCAGGTTGACGCCTTCGTACACGGTAAAACCGATGCCGTCATGCTGCAACCACGCCAACACGCCGCAAAGCGCGGCCTCCGCCGCATTGTGCGGCACTTTTTCATCCGCCAGCACCGCAGCCGCATAATCAAACGCCGCGTTCATCTGCCCGGGGTGCGGCAGCTTCACCGCATCGCACACTGCCTGCGCCGTCCCGTATTGTGCGGCAAACCTTTCTATGGCTTCCTGTTCGAAAGCAATCCATTGCGCCTGATAGAGGTTGTCTGAATCGGGAATATTGATGACGTCAAACGTCTGCCCGCCTGCCAAGGCGACAGCCTCACCCGCCGCAATCCTCAATTCGCGCCCCGCCCACCGCAGCTTCTTGCATCCGCGCCGCACGATAACCACGGTCGGTTCATGTACCGCCACGCTGCGGTACAAGGCGGTATGATGTTGCACGATGCCGCCTAAAGCACCCAATCGTTCACGCGTATGAAAGTAATTTGACGGCACGGTTATATTCCTTAAGAAATTCTTGTGAAAATCGGCGGTTTGGCGCAGCAATCGCAGGTAGGGTAATCATAGGGATAGATCAATTTACGATAAAGGGAGGCTTGCTCCTCCCTGTTACTGTTATAACGATTTATCGGCTTCTTTGCCAATATCACACCGCACCCCGCTTTCATTTCATAGACTTTTATTCCCGATAATCTACAAACCCCAACCGATTACCCGACGGATCGATAAATTCCACAGCCGATTCGGTATGATGACTTTAAAACCAATTATGTACAGACTGGCTGAAAACCGTCGCCTTTCTCAACAAAATTCACTCAAAATTTTATAAAATCCCAAAGTTGAAATTATAGAATTTTCTTTAAAACAACAAATTCTTTGTCTTTTTCTATCTTAAATTTTCCCAAGACCCACTCGCCGTTCTTTTTAAACTCTCCGTTTTCTCCACAATAGCCTCTTTGCTCAACTTTGGTTGTTTGCAAAATCACTTCGTCATCACTTACAAATCGATAAAGACCTTCTGAATGCGGAAAACAATCATTACCGCATTCTGCTGAATAACCGCTGCTAAACCTGCCATCTTTATCAAACTCAATGTGCTTTCCATAAATGTGATTGTCAGAGCCGGCTGTTTCTACCCGACTGAGATAATATGCGTTTTGGGGAGTATCCATGGGTAACTCGTCAATATGCCACAATCCCACCAGTGTATTTTTTTCTAAAATTTTTCCTTGACTGATTGAAACCACCGGGGGCTTTGGTTTGGACTCAAAGCAACCTGTCAAAGACAATGACAATCCCAATACAACAAGGGCAGAGATAAATTTCGGCATGGGGAAACCTTTAGTGAAGAAATCGATTAATGACAGTCAATGTATTGGGCAGCAAAATAAAATGATTTTTATGATAAGCATTTATTATAGCTTCGTTTCAAATCTTAACCAAATGGCGTAACTTGAAATTAAAATTCATAAAACCATGAAAAATAGCCACTATCACTCATAAAACTTTCAAACACCCCATAATATTTCCTCAAATCTCAATTAAGAAATCAGAAGAAACCGGGTTGAACCATCATTGAAATGTTCTTCAGGGTATTACCTCAAAATATGCCGATTTGAGCGCGGCAATACCCTTTCTGCTGTTTTCAGACGACCTTTTCAGCCAACAACCGCGCCAATATCCCCTCATACACCACCGACAGCTTCGGAATATCGTCCAGCCGCACGTTTTCGTTGATTTGGTGGATGGTGGCGTTGGACGGGCCTAATTCGATGAGTTCTTTTGCAATGGCTTTGATGAAGCGTCCGTCCGAAGTGCCGCCGGTGGTGGACAATTCGGTCTCTACGCCGCAGGTTTCGGCGATGGCTGCGCGTGCCACGTCGGTCAGTTTGCCCGCATGGGTCAGGAAGGGCTGCCCCGAACACGACCATTGCAAATCGTATTGCACGCCGTGTTTGTCCAAAATGGCGTGAACGCGTTGTTTCAGCCCTGCTTCGGTGGACTCGGTGGAGAAGCGGAAATTGAATTTGACGTTCAGCTCGCCCGGAATGACATTGGTCGCGCCTGTACCGCCGTTGATATTGGAAATTTGAAAGCTGGTCGGCGGGAAGTATTTGTTGCCTTCGTCCCAGACTTCCTGCGTCAGCTCTAACAAGGCCGGGGCAAAAGTATGCACGGGGTTGATTGCCAAATGCGGATAAGCAATATGCCCTTGCTTGCCTTTGACGGTCAGGTTGCCCGACAGCGAACCGCGTCGGCCGTTTTTAATCATATCGCCCAATTTGTCCACGGCGGTCGGTTCGCCGACGATGCAGTAGTCAATAAGCTCGTCGCGCGTTTTCAACACATCGACGACTTTGGTCGTACCGTCCAACGCGTCGCCCTCTTCGTCGGAAGTAATCAGAAGCGCAATGCTGCCTTGGTGGTCGGGATGTTCAGCAATAAAGCGTTCGCAGGCGGTAACGAAGCAGGCGATGCTGGTTTTCATGTCCGCCGCGCCGCGCCCGTATAATCTTCCGTCGCGCTCGGTCGGCTCGAACGGGGGCGAATCCCATTTTTCAACAGGGCCCGTCGGCACGACGTCGGTATGCCCTGCAAAACAGACGACGGGAGCCTGCGTGCCGCGTCGCAACCAGATGTTTTTGGTGTCGCCGAAATGGAGTTCTTCAGCCGCAAAACCGATTTTGTACAGGCGTTCGGCAAGCAATTTTTGGCAATCTCGGTCGTCGGGGGTAACGGACGGGCGGGAAATCAACGCTTTGGCGAGTTCTAGGGATTGGGTTTCAGTCATTTTGTTCACTTTGGAAATCAGGTCGTCTGAAATGTTCTCAATTTGATTTTCAGACGACCTTTGGGTTGGGTTGATATGTTCTGAATCATTTGCCATGACAGGCTTCATAAAGCGGCAGCAAATCTTCCACTGTTTCGACTATCCATTTTGCTACATCCTGTTTGCCCAAATCATCGCGTTCTATATGTTTGCCGATGCAGAAAAAGTCTTCGTCGTTTTGCAACCTTCGGTCGGATTCGCTTTGTTGTGCGACAGTGCGGTAGTCGTCATATTCGCTTTCCGCGCCGTGCCACATATCGAATGCGGCGTATTTTTCGGTATCGAAATCATCCAGCCAGCGGTTGTATTCCGGCAGCGCAATCGGCGACACGTCGGCTTTGTAGCAGTGCCAATCCAAGCTGACGCTCAGGCGGCGGCGGTTCAATAAAATCGATAAAATCGCGGCGGAATTTTTGTATTGGGCGTATTTGAAGTAGGCGAAGAAATGGGCGCGAACCTGCCAGCCGTTACACCAGCGTTCGATATGCGGCGGGGCGAAAGGTTCGCCCAAATCCGCAGCGACCTGCTGTATCAGCTGCTGCCATATCTGCCAGTTTTCCTTGTAGTCGGCTTTGATTTGCGGAATGCTCTCGGGCTGGTATTTTTTGAGCTGGACAAACTGGAAAAACGGGATATTGAACAAATCGCAGCTTTTTGGCGTCAGCATGGTTTGCTTCCTTTTCAGACGACGTGGTTGTGTTACGGGGGATACTGGGGTCGTCTGAAAATCTGTTTTCAAGTTTTCAGACGACCTTTGTTTGAAGAAACGGCAATCTGTAAACGGCCTTATCTGCGTCGGCGTGCCGCCATGATTTCGCCGATTTCGGTCAGTTTCTCTTTGGGGATAAACGTTTTGCCCATGTCGAACAAGGGTTCTTCAATCGCCAAATGGACATCGTAACCTGCCACAAAGCGTTTGAACGCTTCCGCATCGGGGATATAGGCGTTGTCTGCTTCGAGTTTGGCAAATTCGGCAGCCACGGCATCCCAGTTACCATGCAGGCTCACATGCTGGCGCAAAAGCTCGTCCACGCTTTCTTGGGCTTGCGGCGCGTATTGCAGCAGGAGCGGGAAGAAGTTTTCTTCTTCGTCTTCATGGTGCAGCGGCGCGGCAACGTTGAAATACTGGGCGATTTGGCGGATGGTTTGCAAAACAATCTGATTGCAGCCGTTTTCGGCGATATAGTCCGACAGCATAGCGACCTGGCCGCAGAAACGGCGCACTTTGCCGTGGCAGGCATACAGCATTTCTATCGGTTCGGCAAAGGTAACGCTTTTGGTTTCAAACGGATTCATGTTGGCGTGTTCTCAACGGGGTACTTTTCAGACGACCATTTTATAACAAAACAGCCTGCATAAAGCAGGCTGTCTGTATTTTGAAGCTTGGACGGATTAGTCGACCAAAGTCACTTTGCCGTTCATCAAAGCACCGTGTCCCGGGAAGGTGCAGGCAAATTTGTATTCGCCGCCCGCCAGTTTGGCAGGATCCAGAGTCAGGGAAGCTTCTTCGCCGCCGCCGACCAGTTTGGTGTGGGCAACAACGCGTGCATCGTCAGCTTTCACGTAGTCGGTTGCAGCAGCGCCGGCACCGTCTTTGAAAATACCGTCCATGTCTTCGGCTTTACCGATGACGATGTTGTGACCCATGCTTTCTTTAGGTTGGGTACCGGTGTGTTTCAGGGTAACGGTGAATTCTTTACAAGCTTTGCTGACTTGGATTTCTTTAGTGTTAAACTGCATAGCGTCGTTGGCTTCGACAGTAGTCGCGCAGTTGCCGGCGGCAGGTGCTGCTGCAGAGTTAGCTGAAGCCGCGCCGGAAGCAGGAGCATCGGCAGGAGGTGCGCTTTCTGCAGGTGCAGGTGCGGCTTCGGAAGCAGCAGATGCAGTCGGGGCAGAGGCTTCGGCAGGTTTTGAAGCTTCTTGTGAACAAGCGGACAAGCCGATAACGGCAGCGGAAATCAGAGCCAAATAAGCTTTCATGTGTATCTCCTAATGATAGGTGAGAATATGTTAAGTTCTACAAAATAAAAACTTGCGAATATATATTAATGAACCTAATTTCAGATTTCATATCCGCAAGCGAAAGAAGGATGAAAATGAAGCTATATTCTGCTACAACAAATCGAACAAATCCAAAATTCAACGGCTGTTTTACCTCAGTTTACACAAATGAGAATGGCTACTATTAATGTCGTATTTCTTTAGTATTAGATTTTATCAGTCATACGAAATACTCTTTAACTTTAATTAACAAACAACATAACCATTTCAAACTCAACGGCTGTGTTTGCGCACCAACTCCGCCAGCGCGGCAGCCAATTCAGGATGCTTGTCTTCCAATTTTGCCGCCGCCGCATCAAAACTCTCCAATGCCGCCCCACTCAAATGCAGGCTGTTGACTTTGGGTTGCGCCGGCGGCTTCGGCACGACTTTGACCGCCACATCCCGAATCCCCGCGTTCAACTCCTGAAGCTGCGGCACAAGCGCGGGCAATATCATTTTCAGGCGCGAAGCCGCCATACCGTTTGCCGCCAGCAACACCAGCCTGCCCTCTTCGATGCAGGCAGTTTGAAAGTGCGGGTGTAGGTTTGCCGGCAGGATGCGTTTGACTGCCGCATCCAGCCTGCGCCATTGTTGCGACTGCTGCAACAAACCGGCCAACCGCGCATCCCGCTTGCCCAATTGTTCCAAATTCATATGTTTCAGACGACCTTTTCAAAGTGTACGGTTGTATAGTCAATTAAAATCAAAATAGGACAGTAACGCATCGTCAAATCGGGCGTAATCAGACAATACGGTTCGCAGATACCGCTTAATATTCGCCCACACCTTCTCAATCGGGTTGAGCTCAGGTGAATAAGGTGCAAGAGGCAATACCTTATGTCCCCATTTTTCCGCCATTTCCCGTAAGACACCCATACGGTGAAATCGCGCATTATCTAAAATAATCACCGATTTTTGAGTCAATGCGGGCAGTAGGCATTGCTGAAACCACGCTTCAAAAAAGACTCCGGTCATCGTATTTTGATAAACCATCGGAGCAATCAGCCGGTTGCCGACTTGTGCGGACACCAGAGATAAGCGTCGGTATCTTTTCCCACTTATCTGCGCTTTCACTATTTGCCCTTTCAGGCTGCGGGCATAGGGGCGGAACAGGTAGCGGTCAAATCCTGTTTCATCCAAATAAACACGTTGGTAGTCGGAAAATTCGGCCAGCTGTGTCAAATAATGCGTTACTTTGGCCGGGTCTTGTTCTTTGTAAGTGGTGGTCTTTTTTTGCGCGTCATCCCCATCTGTTTGAGTGCATAGCAAACGGCGGCTGCCGTACAATCAAAATGTTTGGCGATTTCATGCAGATAGGCATCCGGGTGTTGCCCAACATATTGAGCCAGTTTTTGCCTATCCAATTTGACGGCATTTAGACCGGTAACTTGATGTTTTAGGCTGCCTGTTTGTTTTTTAAGGCGAATCCACAGGTAAAGCGTGTTTCTTGACAAGTTAAACGTCGCTGCGGTTTGGCTGATGTTTTTGCATTGTTCGTAATAGTTTAAAGCTTTGTTTCTTAAGTCCGCAGAGTATGCCATGGTTAGACCTTAAAAGTTGAGTATTGTACTATTTTATTTTTAATTGACTATATTATCAAGATTGAAATCCGGTAAAACTGCCTTTATTTCAAACGGCATGACTGCCTTGCCGCGAGGCTTGTGTTAAAATCCCCGTTTCGCCATTATTTTATATCAGGCGCAGGAACTATTTCATGCTGACAAACATTGCTAAGAAAATCTTCGGCAGCCGCAATGACCGGCTGCTCAAACAATACCGTAAATCCGTTGCCAAAATCAACGCACTCGAAGAACAAATGAAAGCCTTGAGCGATGCGGATTTACAGGCTAAAACAGCCGAATTCAAACAACGCCTCGCCGACGGACAGACTTTGGACGACATTTTGGTCGAAGCCTTCGCCGTCTGTCGCGAAGCGTCCCGCCGCGTACTCGGTATGCGCCACTTCGACGTCCAGCTTATCGGCGGTATGGTGCTGCACGACGGCAAAATCGCCGAAATGCGTACCGGCGAAGGTAAAACCTTGGTCGCCACCCTTGCCGTCTATCTCAACGCCCTGTCCGGCAAAGGCGTGCACGTCGTTACCGTCAACGACTACCTTGCCGCCCGCGACGCAGGCATTATGGAACCGCTCTACAACTTCCTCGGCTTAAACGTCGGCGTCATCATCGCCGATATGCAGCCGTTTGACCGTCAAAACGCCTACGGTGCCGACATTACCTACGGTACCAACAACGAATTCGGTTTTGACTACCTGCGCGACAATATGGTAACCGACCAATACGACAAGGTTCAGCGCGAATTGAATTTTGCCGTAGTGGACGAAGTGGACTCCATTTTAATTGACGAAGCGCGCACCCCGCTGATTATCTCCGGTCAGGCGGATGACAATATCCAACTGTACCAAATCATGAACAGCCTTCCTGCGCACCTTATCCGCCAAGAAACCGAAGAAGGCGAAGGCGATTACTGGGTCGATGAAAAAGCACACCAAGTCATCTTGAGCGAAGCGGGTCACGAACACGCCGAGCAAATCCTGATTCAAATGGGCTTGCTGCAAGAAAACGACTCTCTCTACTCCGCCGCCAACATCGCCCTGATGCACCACCTCATGGCAGCATTGCGCGCGCATACGTTATTCCATAAAGACCAACACTACGTCATCCAAGACGGCGAAATCGTCATCGTGGACGAATTTACAGGCCGTCTGATGTCCGGCCGCCGTTGGTCCGAAGGTCTGCACCAAGCCGTCGAAGCCAAAGAAGGCGTGGAAATCAAACGCGAAAACCAAACCCTCGCCTCCATCACCTTCCAAAACTATTTCCGCCTGTACACCAAGCTCTCTGGCATGACCGGTACCGCCGATACCGAAGCTTTTGAGTTCCAAAGCATCTACAACCTCGAAACCGTCATCATCCCGACCAACCGCCCCGTACAGCGTAAAGACTTCAACGACCAGATTTTCCGTTCTGCCGAAGAAAAATTCGAGGCCGTCGTCAAAGACATCGAAGAATGCCACAAACGCGGACAACCCGTTCTCGTCGGTACCACCAGCATCGAAAACTCCGAGCTGGTTTCCCGTCTTCTGCAAAAAGCCGGACTGCCGCACAACGTCCTCAACGCCAAAGAACACGAACGCGAAGCCCTGATTGTCGCCCAAGCCGGTAAAGTCGGTGCTATTACCGTTGCCACCAACATGGCGGGTCGCGGTACCGACATCGTCCTCGGCGGCAACCTCAAACACCAAATCGAAGCCATCCAGTCCAACGAAAACCTGAACGACGAAGAAAAAACTGCACAAATTGCCGCCCTTGAAAACGGCTGGCAGGCAGAACACGACCAAGTGGTCGCGGCAGGCGGTCTGCACATCATCGGCACCGAACGCCACGAAAGCCGCCGTATCGACAACCAATTGCGCGGACGCGCAGGCCGTCAGGGCGACCCAGGCTCCAGCCGCTTCTACCTCTCTTTTGAAGACCCGCTGCTGCGCCTCTTCGCGCTCGACCGCGCCGCCGCCATCCTCAACCGCCTTGCGCCGGAACGCGGCGTCGCTATCGAACACGGCATGTTGACCCGTCAAATCGAAGGCGCGCAACGTAAAGTCGAAGGCCGCAACTTCGACATGCGCAAACAAGTATTGGAATACGACGACGTTGCCAACGACCAACGTAAAGTCATCTACCACCAACGCAACGAAATCCTCAACAGCAAAGACGTCAGCGACCTGACTAAAGGTATCCGCGAAGAAGTCATCAGCGATTTGGTCGATTTGTACATACCGCCCGACAGCATGGAAGAGCAATGGGACATCCCCGCACTCGAAAGCCAGCTTGCCGCCGAATTCCGCCTGCACGAAGACATCCAAGCATTGCTCAAAGCAGACACCACATTGGACAATCAGGACATCAAAGAGCGTCTGATTAAACGCGTGGAAGAAGAATACGCGGCCAAAGTCGAGCTGGTCGGCAAAAAACCGATGGCGGATTTCGAACGAAACGTCATGCTGCAAGTCATCGACCTGCAATGGCGCGAACACCTTGCCGCCATGGATTACCTGCGCCAAGGCATCCACCTGCGCAGCTATGCCCAGAAAAATCCGAAACAGGAATACAAACGCGAAGCCTTCGCCATGTTTGAAAACCTGTGGCGCGGCATCAAGCATCAAACCGCCGCCCTCTTGACCTCCGTCCAAATCGAGCGCAACACCGATGTAGAAGAAATTGCCGAACCCGCACCCGTCGGCATCCAAACCATCCACTCCGAAGCGCCCGACATGGAAGAATTGCTCGGACAATCCCAAACCGATTTGGTTACCGAAGCGTTCGCCCCTGACGGAACAGACTTCAGCCCCGAAGCGCTTACCGCCCAAGGCCGTATCGTCCACCGCAACGACCCCTGTCCTTGCGGCAGCGGCCTGAAATACAAACAATGTCACGGCAAACTGAGCTGATGACAGCTTAAACAAAAGGTCGTCTGAAACCTCGAAAGGTTTTCAGACGACCTTTTTCATCACCCAAGTTACAGAACCGCGCCGCCATAAAAAAATACCATCGTTATTAAATTGTCAGGCAGTCACGATACGGTATAATCCCTAAATCTGCTTCGTACAGCATCATCAAACGCTTATGGACAATACGCAAATTCCTCAAAATCCGCAACGCAATTCGTTGCGTCGCAACAGCATCTACCTGCTACCCAACTCCTTCACCATCGCCGCCCTGTTCTGTGCTTTCTTCGCCATTACCCAATCCATGCACAAGCATTTTGAAATAGCGGCGATTGCGGTATTTCTCTCCATGTTGCTCGACGGCATGGACGGGCGTGTAGCGCGGCTGACCAACAGCCAAAGTGCATTCGGCGAACAGCTCGACAGCCTTGCCGATATGGTCAGCTTCGGCGTTGCGCCTGCACTGATTATTTACAATTGGCAACTTTCGCAGTTCGGCAAAATCGGTTATTCCGTTGCCTTCATCTACTGCGCCTGCGCCGCACTGCGCCTCGCACTGTTTAACACCCTCATCGGCAAAGTCGATAAACGCTGGTTCATCGGCGTTCCCAGCCCGACCGCCGCCGCGCTGATTGTCGGTCTGATTTGGGTTAACCACAGCGTCGAACGCTTCCCCGGCGTAAAGTGGTGGGCATTGGGCATCACGCTTTTCGCCGGCATTTCCATGATTGTCCAAATCCCGTTTTGGAGCTTTAAAGAAATCAACATCCGCCGCCAAGTTCCCTTTATGGGCATGGTACTTGCCGTGTTGATCCTCCTCTTAGTCACATGGAAGCCTGCCCTCGTCTTATTCCTCTTCTTCTTGGGATACAGCCTCTCAGGCTACATTATGGCGGCACGGCGTTGGCTGAAAAAACGCCGCAGGAACAAAAAGGTCGTCTGAAAAATGTGGACTTGGGATATTATCCTTTCCCTGCTCGCCGTCGGAAGCGCGGCGGGCTTTATTGCAGGATTGTTCGGCGTAGGCGGCGGCACATTGATTGTCCCCGTCGTCTTGTGGACGCTGCAACTGCAAGGCATCAGCGGTCATCCCTACGCCCAACATCTCGCCATCGGCACATCCTTCGCCGTGATGGTATTCACCACCTTCTCCAGCATGTACGCGCAGCATAAAAAAAGCGCCATCGACTGGCAGACCGTCCGCCGCATGACCCCCTCCATGATATTTGGCGTACTGATCGGCGCGGTCACCGCCAAATACATGCCTACCCGCGCCCTGCAAATCTTCTTTATCGTATTCCTGACCCTTATCGCCCTCAAAACCCTGACCGACTCCAAACCGAAAGCCTCGCGCCACCTGCCCGGCCTACCCGGCCTAAGTGCTGTCGGCACATTGTTCGGCGCAGCTTCGAGCTGGGTCGGCATCGGCGGCGGCTCGCTGTCCGTCCCCTTCCTGATGTATTGCAACTTCCCCGCCCACCGCGCCATCGGCACATCCTCCGGCCTCGCCTGGCCGATTGCGCTTGCAGGTACCATCGGTTATCTCATTACCGGCTGGAACATCCCCGACCTACCCCACGGCTCCGGCGGCTTCCTCTATCTGCCCGCCGTCGCCATCCTCAGCATCGTCACCATGATTTTCGCCCCAATCGGCGTCAAAACCGCGCACAAACTCCCCGCCCGCCAGCTCAAAATCTCCTTCGGCATCATGCTGCTGCTGATTGCCCTCAAAATGGTTTGGAACCTTATGCGCTAACCATGCTGGCAAACACCGTATAACAAAATTACCCACCACCCTTTGGCATCATGAATCTTCTAAAAACCGTTTAATCTTTCCCAAAGCCAAGCCTGACGATTTATTTGTCTATAACGACAAGTATAGTGGATTAAATTTATAGTCAATTAAAATTAAAATAGGACAGTAACGCATCGTCAAATCGGGCGTAATCAGACAATACGGTTCGCAGATACCGCTTAATATTCGCCCACACCTTCTCAATCGGGTTGAGCTCAGGTGAATAAGGTGCAAGAGGCAATACCTTATGTCCCCATTTTTCCGCCATTTCCCGTAAGACACCCATACGGTGAAATCGCGCATTATCTAAAATAATCACCGATTTTTGAGTCAATGCGGGCAGTAGGCATTGCTGAAACCACGCTTCAAAAAAGACTCCGGTCATCGTATTTTGATAAACCATCGGAGCAATCAGCCGGTTGCCGACTTGTGCGGACACCAGAGATAAGCGTCGGTATCTTTTTCCACTTATCTGCGCTTTCACTATTTGCCCTTTCGGGCTGCGGGCATAGGGACGGAACAGGTAGCGGTCAAATCCTGTTTCATCCAAATAAACACGTTGGTAGTCGGAAAATTCGGCCAGCTGTGTCAAATAATGCGTTACTTTGGCCGGGTCTTGTTCTTTGTAAGTGGTGGTCTTTTTTTGCGCGTCATCCCCATCTGTTTGAGTGCATAGCAAACGGCGGCTGGCGTACAATCAAAATGTTTGGCGATTTCATGCAGATAGGCATCCGGGTGTTGCCCAACATATTGAGCCAGTTTTTGCCTATCCAATTTGACGGCATTTAGACCGGTAACTTGATGTTTTAGGCTGCCTGTTTGTTTTTTAAGGCGAATCCACAGGTAAAGCGTGTTTCTTGACAAGTTAAACGTCGCTGCGGTTTGGCTGATGTTTTTGCATTGTTCGTAATAGTTTAAAGCTTTGTTTCTTAAGTCCGCAGAGTATGCCATGGTTAGACCTTAAAAGTTGAGTATTGTACTATTTTATTTTTAATTGACTATAAATCAGGACAAGGCGACGAAGCCGCAGACAGTACAGATAGTACGGCAAGGCGAGGCAACGCCGTACTGGTTTAAAGTTAATCCACTATACTCATAAAAATCCAGTCAACACAAAAAGGTCGTCTGAAACCCGAATCCGGATTTTCAGACGACCTTTTTTCTACATCAATAAACGATGTTCAACATTCAATCAATAGAAGCCTTCTCGCTCTTCGCGGGTGGAGATGTAGATGTTTTTCACCTGCGTGTAGGCGGCGAGCATCATTTTGTGGGTTTCGCGGCCAATGCCTGAAGTTTTGTAGCCGCCGAACGGTGCGCCTGCGGGCAGGCGGTTGTAGCAGTTCACCCAGACGCGGCCGGTTTCCAGCGCGTTGGAAACGCGCAGGCAGCGGTTGATATCGGTACTCCACACTGCGCCGCCCAAGCCGTATTCGCTGTCGTTCGCCATTTTGATGACTTCTTCTTCGGTTTTGAATTTAATCACGGTAGCAACCGGGCCGAAGATTTCTTCTTGGGCGACGCGGGCGCTGTTGCTGCCGGCTTCGATCAAGGTCGGCTCGACAAATTCGCCTTTGCCCAACTCGCCTTCGATTTTCTTACCGCCGGTGATGATGCGGCAGCCTTCCTGCTCGCCGATTTTGACGTATTTCAAAATGGTTTCAAGCTGGCCGGCATTGACTTGCGAACCCATTTGGGTGTCGTCTTCCCAAGGCAGGCCGACTTTGATTTTTTTGAACTCTTCAGCCAAGGCGTTAACGAATTTGTCGTAAATGCCTTCTTGTACGAAGATGCGCGAGCCGGCGCAGCACACTTGGCCTTGGTTGAACAAAATACCTTTTTGCGCGCCTTCGAGCGCTTTGTCGAACGGCATGTCGTCAAAGAAGATGTTGGCGGATTTGCCGCCCAGCTCCAAGGTGGCGGGAATCAGCATTTCGGCGGCGGCGATGCCGATGTGGCGGCCGATTTCGGTCGAACCGGTAAAGGCGAGTTTGTTGAAACCTTTATGGTGCAGCATGTATTCGCCGGATTTAGAACCGCGTCCGGTAATGATGTTCAGCACGCCTTTAGGCAGCAAGTGGTTAATTTTTTGTGCGAACGACAACAGGCTCAGCGAAGTGCTGGAAGACGGGTGGATAACGATGGTACAGCCTGCGGCGAGTGCGGGGGCGATTTTCCAAGCCGCCATCAGGAAGGGAAAGTTCCACGGAATAATCTGACCGACTACGCCGATGGGTTCGCGCAGGACGATAGACAGGTCTTCGGAGTCAAGCTGGGTGGCAGTGCCTTCTTCGCCGCGGATCACGCTGGCAAAGTAGCGGAAATGGTCGGAAGCCAGCGGGATGTCGGCGGCACGGGTTTCGCGGATGGGTTTGCCGTTGTCCAACGTTTCCTGCAAGGCGAACAATTCCAAGTTGTCGTCAATCACATCGGCGATTTTGTTGAGTATGGCGGCGCGTTCGGTGGTGGTGGTTTTGCGCCATGTTTTGAACGCTCCTTGCGCGGCGGCGACGGCAGCATCCACATCGGCGTCGGTCGCGTCGGTAAATTTCGCCAATACTTCGCCGTTGGCAGGATTGTATGAATCCAAAAGCGCGCCGGGTTTCGTCCACACGCCGTTAATCAAAAGGCCGTACTCTTTATCAAACACATTTAAATCTTTTGCCATGATGCTGTCTCCTTGGTTGTCTTTCTTAGGTTTTGGACGTTCCTCAAACGTCGTCTGAAAACAGGATAGTATTTTTTCTCTTTCAGTTCAAGCACTAAAAAAGATAACGTTCTCAAAATTCCAAATATGTAATTTTCTAAAATAGGAAATCCAATCCGATAAGGCTTGGCCCCGTATGGAAACGAAGCGCGTTTGTTAATATATTTAAATTTTTCAGACGACCTTTTTTACATGATATGTGTAAGAATTTTTCAGCGCTTTAACAGGTATATTTTTACGCAGATAAAATGTTATGGTATAACATTTTATTTCTTATTTTTCAAAAAGATAGGGTGTTGACACAGCGAAATGAAGGGGAGTATTCTCATTTAGAGGAAGGGCGTTATTCCGATTCCGCCTGTCCCACCATTTACGGATTTCTTACGAATGCCAAGGAGAACACCATGAAGATGCAAGCAGTTGTTGTGAATCAAAATGTAGCAGGCGATGTAGAAGTTGTAGAACGCGAAGTACGCCCGTTGGAATACGGCGAGGCGTTGGTTGAAGTCGAATATTGCGGCGTGTGCCATACCGACTTGCACGTTGCGGCAGGCGACTACGGCGAAAAACCGGGTCGTGTGTTGGGGCACGAAGGCATCGGCATCGTCAAAGAAGTCGCTCCGGGTGCGAACGCCCTGAAAGTCGGCGACCGCGTCAGCATCGCATGGTTGTTCCAAAGCTGCGGTTCGTGCGAATACTGTAATACCGGTCGCGAAACCTTGTGCCGTTCCGTATTGAACGCAGGCTACACCGCTGACGGCGGCATGGCGACCCACTGTATCGTCGATGCAGACTACGCTGTCAAAGTACCCGACGGTCTTGACCCTGCACAAGCTTCCAGTATCACCTGCGCCGGCGTAACCACTTACAAAGGCGTGAAAGTTTCCGGCGTGCGTCCGGGACAATGGATTGCCGTTTACGGCGCGGGCGGTTTGGGCAACTTGGGTGTCCAATACGCGAAAAAAGTATTCGGCGCACACGTTGTCGCCATCGACATCAACGATGAAAAACTGGCATTCGCTAAAGAAAGCGGCGCAGATTTAGTCATCAACGCCGCCAAAGAAGACGCAGCCAAAGTGATTCAGGAAAAAACCGGCGGTGCACACGCAGCCGTTGTTACCGCCGTATCCGCCGCCGCGTTCAACTCTGCCGTGGACTGCGTCCGCGCTGGCGGCCGCGTCGTTGCCATTGGTCTGCCGCCCGAATCTATGGACCTGTCCATCCCTCGTCTGGTCTTGGACGGCATCGAAGTGGTCGGCTCGCTGGTCGGTACGCGCAAAGACTTGGAAGAAGCCTTCCAATTCGGCGCAGAAGGCTTGGTGGTACCGAAAGTCCAACTGCGCGCCTTGGACGAAGCTCCGGCGATTTTCCAAGAAATGCGCGAAGGCAAAATCACCGGTCGTATGGTTATCGACATGAAAAAAGAATGCGGTTGCGGTCATCATTAATTTGATGTAGGCAGTTGACTAAAAAGGTCGTCTGAAACCTTGCTTTGGGGTTTCAGACGACCTTTTGTTTGATTTGAACCATCGCGGGTTCATATAGTGGATTAAATTTAAATCAGTACAAGGCGACGAAGCCGCAGACACTACAAATAGTACGGCAAGGCGAGGCAACGCCGTACTGGTTTAAATTTAATCCACTATACAATCAGAGTAATTGGCGCAGCCGAATCATTTCATGCCGAAAAAGTGCAGGATGGCGATATCTGATTTGACGTTGCCGCTTTTATAACCAACGGCGGACGCGGCGGCAGTACGCTTCATACTCGGCACCGAATTTCCGCGCCAAAACACGTTCTTCGGGCATGATTTGAAAACGCGTCATATAGGCGGCAAATACCGCTAAAAACAGCCACGGCAGCGGATGCGCCAAGTGTCCCGCCCATGCCGCCAGCCAGAAGCCCATACCCGCATACATCGGGTTGCGGCTGAAACGGTACACGCCGTCTGAAACGAAATGTTCGGTTTCTTCGGGATTGAACGGGCTGACAGTCGTGCGCACACGGCGAAAAGCCCACACACCCAATACGCCCAACGCCGTCCCAAACACGATCAAAACAGCCGACAGCCATATAGGAAAGCGTGGCAGTATGCCTGCCAGCGCGGATACTTGCGCAGAGGCATACATCAGCAATGCGCAGATAAAACATACCGCCGGCGGCGGAATTTTGGTTTCTAAATTCATATTCTTGTCTTTATAAAACAGATACAGTGACGTTTTCAGACGACCTCTTGCCGTCATTCCCAAGTTCAAATCCAATCAAAACGATTCATCCGCCCGCAGGTAACGCCATTTGCCGGGCGGCAGTTTGCCCAGTTTGACTTTACCCATCCGAATCCGCTTCAACCCGACAACGCGCAAACCGACGAGTTCGCACATGCGGCGGATTTGCCGCTTTTTGCCTTGTTTCAACACGAAACGCAGTTGGTCTTCGTTTTGCCATTCGACTTTGGCGGGACGCAGTTTCTCGCCGTCCAAACTCAATCCGTGGTTGAGCAAGGCAAGCCCTTTTTCGTCCAATTTGCCGCGCACGCGCACGAGATATTCTTTTTCGCTGCCGCTGTTTTCGCCGATAAGCTGCTTGGCGATGCGCCCGTCTTGCGTCAACACCAGCAACCCGACGGAATCAATGTCCAGCCGTCCGGCGGGCGCCAAGCCGAATTTGTGTTTTTCGTTGAACGGAATGCGGCTGTCGTCGCCTTCCCAACGGTTGTCCGCAGTAATCAGCTCGGCGGCGGATTTGTAGCCTTTTTCCGCCTGCGCGCTGACGTAGCCGACGGGCTTGTTGAGCAGGATGGTAACGCGCTCTGCCTGTTTTTCATGCGCTTGCCGGTTGAGGTCGATGCGGTCGCGTTCGGTTACTTTCTGACCGAGTACGGCGGTTTGCCCGTTGACTTTGACCCAGCCTTGCTCGATGTAGCTGTCTGCCTCGCGGCGCGAGCATAAGCCCAATTGCGCCATACGCTTGGAAAGGCGCATGGTTTCGTTTGAATCGTGTTCCATAATGGTCTGCCTGAAAAGAATGAATCAGATTATAAAGCCAAACAGCCGTTTTCCCTACCGACATTATGCTTATTCTGTCGCGCGAAATGCCCGCCCATGTCGGATAAATACCGCCAAACCCGTTTTATGACAAAGGTCGTCTGAATCAAACTATACTTTCAGACGACCTTTTTCAAACACGGAGCTTATCCATGCCCATCCGTCTGACTACATTATCCCTGATCCTTGCCGTCGCAGCCTGCTCGCCCAATGTTTCCCCATCCGCAGAAACTTCGCCGACCGTAAACAAATCTACCATCGATACCGCCTACTGGACCGAACAGCCCTATTGCAGCGGTCGCTATCAATTGCGCCTGCCGTCCAAACGCCGTCATGGCAGTACGCACCTTGATTACAATGGCTGGAGTGTGATGGTCATGTTTAACGACTGGAAGAGAAACGTTAGGACCATCAATGAGAATCAGCAATATGGTTATGATGGAACCGATATTGTCGTCGATACCCGTACCCTGATTCCGAATCGGGCGATGATGCAGGTTACACGCGGAGGGTTTGATTGGGAAGATCTTGTTGGGGATGACGGTATGCCCTACGAAGCCGATTTATATTTCAAACTGGATAATGATGACGCCTATATCGTACGCAGTTTTTTCTATATCCCTGCCGACAATAAGAAAGCCCCTGCCAACTGGAAAGCCCAAGAAAAAGAAGCAATAAACACCATGGAGAAAAAATTCCGCCAAGAAATCCTCAATGGGTTGAAAACCAGGCAGGAATTTGAAGTGCCAAATAAACATGGCATCTGTCTGATAGGCGGTTTTATCGCCGATGACGGCAAAAAACCGTTTGAAGTCCATAGCACCGTCGAATTTGCCAAGCAACACGATATGAGTCTGGAAATCATGCACGGCGATGTGCTGAAAGCGGGCGAAGCGACACTGCTGAAACGCAAAGTCGACCCAGAAAAAGGCTTATTGGTTAAAGCGTTAACCCGCACCATCCGCCAAGGCAAACGCACCATCAACGGTATGTCGGGCGAGGAAAAACTGGTGAAATGGGGCGGTAACAAATATATGTTCTTTTGGGAACGCGACGGCGGAGACCCGCGCATCATGATGCAGTTTGGCGCGGAGAAGAAAGACGGGACGAAGCGCAGTGAAGCCGAAGTGCTGGCGATTTGGGATACGGTTTTGCCGACTTTGAAGCCCGTGAAGCAATAGCGATGAAAAAGGTCGTCTGAAAATTTTCAGACGACCTTTTTACTGCAAAGCAACTTATCGCCGCCCTTATTGGAAGAAGAAAATCGGGGTAATGTCGTTTGAGATACGCAGCAGAAAAACCTACGCCCTCTTCTTTCCTTTGACGATAGAGAAAAAATCCCGAAGCGGATTATGCAGACAAGTCATGCTTTTTTCGCTGCGTAAACGAAAAACCTGCCGCTTCGGGCAGGTTTTTTATCGGATGATGTGCTGTATTACAGGCCGCTCAGACGGGCGGTGTCGTGTGCAATCATCAATTCTTCGTTGGTCGGAATCACAACGGCGACGGCTGCGCTGTCGGCAGTCGTAATCACGCCTGCGTTACCGAAGCGGGCTTTCAGGTTGGCTTCGTGATCGGCTTTCAGACCGAGGAAGCCTAAGTAGCAGAGTACGCGCTCGCGGATGATGTCGGAGTTTTCGCCGATACCGCCGGTGAAGACAAGTGCGTCAAGACCGCCGGCTGCGACAGCCATGCTGCCGATGTATTTGGCGAGGCGGTAGATGAAGATTTCCAGAGCCAGTTTGGCACCTGCGTGGCCGTTGGCGGCTTCTTCTTCGATGGTACGGCAGTCGTTGGACAAACCTGAGATACCGAGCAGACCTGATTTTTTGTTCAGCATGTCGGTGATTTGGGCGATGGTCATGTTGGCATTTTCAGCCAAGAAGCTGAACACTGCGGGATCGATGTCGCCGCTGCGTGTACCCATGACCAAACCTTCCAGCGGGGTCAGACCCATGCTGGTATCGCGTGATTCGCCGTTGGCGACGGCGGTAATAGATGCGCCGTTACCCAAGTGAGCAATCACCATGCGCAGGTCTTTTTTGTCTTTACCGAGGAAACGGGCAGTCTCATCAGAAACGTAGCGGTAGCTGGTACCGTGCGCGCCGTAGCGACGCAAGCCGTATTTTTCATACAGTTCATGCGGAATAGCGTAGGTGTAGGCATGTTCCGGCATGGTTTGGTGGAAGGCGGTATCGAATACGACAACGTTGGGCAGACCTTTGAAAATGCTTTGTGCGGCACGCAGACCCAAGAGGTGTGCAGGGTTGTGCAGCGGAGCGAGCGGAATACATTTTTCGATGCCGGCGATAACTTCGTCGTCAACGAGGATGGATTCGCTGTACAACTCGCCGCCGCTGACGACGCGGTGGCCGATGGCGCCGATGCGGCTGTCGAGGCCGTGGGCTTTGAGTTCTTCCATCAGGGCTTCAACTGCGCCGGTGTGGTCGGGCTTGGCAGACAGGTCTACTTTGTGTTTTTCGCCGTTTACTTTGAACGTGATGTAAGCGTCGGGCAGGTTGAGTTTTTCGGCAAGGCAGCTGAGCAGGACTTCGCCGCTGTCGTTATCCAGTACGGCGCCTTTGAGGGATGAGCTGCCGCAGTTCAAAACTAAGATGAGTTTTTGGGTCATTTGTTGTGGCTCCTGAAGGTTTCAGACGACCTGTGTAGGCAGTATCGGCAATCTGTTCTTTGTCGTCGATATCCCGCCAAACATCTCCCGCAGGCATAGTGGATGCGTTGAGGGCGGCGCCGAGCGTCTGCGCGACGTGCCGTATTGATTTGGTGGCGTAAAATCTATGAAAGAAAAAATTATCGTTACATTCGGAATGGCGGCAACTTTATGAATGTTGCTTTCCTTGTGGCTTCTGCCGCCGCCGGTTGGACGGGGTCGTCTGAAATCGGTTGATGAATGTAAACCGCGCTATTCTAGCAAAAAACGGGGGCGGCTGCTTGGCTTAATGTTTGACTTGGAACAGTCTGGAGACGATAAAGGAAGATATTGATGTTTAAAGGGAAACGGTTTGTTTTCAGACGACCCGTCGAACGCGGGGGCGTAAAGCCCTTTGCAGGGGCGTGTCAAACTGTTACATTTAGACAGTTTTTGTGTTCACTATGTCGTCTGAAAACAGCGGCAGCCTTTTAAGATTCTTTGATATGCACTACTTCAGTATCCATACGCAACAAGGCGCCCATGTGGGCTTTTTCATCATGCTGCCGGATGACGAATCCGAAACGCAGCCGCAGAGCGGGCGTTTTGCCGTCAAGCTGCAAAGTGAAGAAGGCGTGGCGGCGGAGGCTTTGGCTCCTTTCGAGCAAACGGAGATTCCGCAATATTGGCGCGTCGTGAAAGACCATATCGAGCTGTTTTTCGACGACGCCCTTGTCGGCTCGCTGCGCAACGAATATCTGACCGTATCGGGACAGACTTTCGTCTTAACCGATTTGACCGGAGCGATGTGATGGAAAGTATGTTTATTTTGGTGCCCATCAGCATCATTTTGGCATTTGCCATCGGCTATTTTTTCTGGTGGTCGGGCAAAAACGGACAGTTTGACGATCTCGAAGGACCGGCACACCGCATCCTGATGGACGACGATTCCACCGACAAGCTGCTTGAAAACGAAATAGAAAAAGAAGAACAAAAATCCGAAAAATGAGCCTCAAAAAAGACAACCTGAATTTCCCGACCAGCCGCCGTTTCGCCCCATTATTCGGCACGCAGTTTCTGGGCGCGTTCAACGACAATATGTTCAAAACCGCGCTGTTTGTGATGATCAGCTTCTACGGTTTGGGCAAAAACGACTTCCTGCCCGCCAGCCAAATGCTGAACTTGGGCGCATTGCTGTTTATCCTGCCGTATTTCCTATTTTCTGCGCTGTCGGGACAATTGAGCACCAAATTCGACAAAGCCGTCTTGGCGCGATGGATCAAAGTATTGGAAATCGTCATCATGGCGGTGGCGGCGTTCAGCTTCTATATCCAGTCCGCCCCGCTGCTCTTGATCTGCCTGTTTTGCATGGGTGCGCAATCGACGCTGTTCGGCCCGCTGAAATACGCCATCCTGCCCGATTACCTCAACGACAAAGAGCTGATTATGGGCAACAGCCTGATCGAATCGGGAACATTCATCGCCATTTTGTTCGGTCAGATTTTAGGCACATCTGTCGCAGGCTTGCCGCCCTCCGTCGTCGGTATCTTAGTCTTGCTCGTCGCCATCGGCGGCACGTTGACCAGCTTCTTCATGCCTAACGTCCCCGCCAAAGCCCCCAACACGAAAATCGAATGGAACATCGTCAAAGGCACGCACGCGCTCCTGCGCGAAACCGCACAATATGATTCCGTCTTCACATCCATCATCGGCATTTCATGGTTTTGGTTTATCGGCTCGGTTTACACCACCCAACTGCCGACCTTCACGCAAATCCATTTGGGTGGCAACGACAGCGTCTTCAACCTCATGCTTACCCTATTCTCCATCGGCATCGCCGCCGGCTCGGTGTTGTGCGCCAAACTCAGCCACGAACGCTTGCTCTTAGGCTTGGTAACCGTCGGCACGACGGGTTTGACTGTATTCGGCTTGATTTTGGTATGGCTGACCCAAGGGCAACGCTTTACCGAACTCAACGGCATCACCTGGTTCCTGTCGCAAGGCATGGCGTATCCCGTCATGCTCGTCATGACGCTGATCGGCTTCTTCGGCGGCTTCTTCTCCGTCCCGCTCTACACTTGGCTGCAAACCGCCAGCAGCGAATCCTTCCGCGCCCACGCCGTCGCCGCCAACAACATCATCAATGGCGTGTTCATGGTATCGGCTGCCATTTTAAGCGCGGTACTCTTGATGCTGTTCGACAGCATTTCCCTGCTTTACCTGATCGTCGCCATCGGCAATATCCCCTTGATTGTTTACCTGATCCAGCGCGAACCCCGTTTCTTAAACGATATGGGCAAGATATTTCACAATATCGGTAAACGGTAAGCCTAAGCTTAAAAAAGGTCGTCTGAAAACGGGAATCCCATTTTCAGACGACCTTTTTGTCGTTCTTGAATCCGTCCAAAGCGGTCGGTATTCAATTATGAAGTCAGCGCAGCTTTGAGGATTTTATTGACTTCGCCCATATCGGCTTTGCCTGCCAACTGGGTTTTCAACACGCCCATGGCTTTGCCCATATCAGCCATACTGGAAGCCCCAGTCATGGCGATTACAGTTTCCACGGCAGTGCGGATTTCTTCGGCAGACATCATTTGTGGCAGGTAGCGGTGCAGGATTTCGATTTCGGCATTTTCTTTGTCCGCCAGGTCCTGACGGCCTGCTTCGGCGTAGATGTTGGCGCTGTCTTTGCGCTGTTTGACCATTTTGGTGATGATGGCAATCACTTTGCCGTCATCGGCTTCGGTGCGCTCGTCCACTTCAAATTGTTTGATGGCGGCATTGATGAGGCGGATGGTGCTTAACGTAGTTTGATCTTTGGCACGCATCGCGGTTTTCATGTCTTCGGTTAATTGTGCTTTCAGGCTCATGGGATGACTTTCAGGAAAAATGGAAGATGGTATTGCACATACTGCCTTAGGGATTCTCTATTTTTCAGACGACCTATTATCCTAGGGGCTGTCGACATTTAATTTTCCAAGTGGATTTTTGTTCACAAAGCGGAAGATTCAAGGCGGAAACCGCAACAAGGTTGGACACCTTGTGAGGATTTCCAACGCAGAAGATACCGCTTGGGGGATAAAAAGACACGGAAACTATTGAATGTCGACAGCTCCTAAAGGTCGTCTGAAAAACAAAACACACCGCAGGTCAAGCCTTGCGGTGTGTTTCGGCATCACAGGGCAGACCTGCAATTGATGTTTAGTACATTTTAGGAGGCAGTTGTTGGCTGCGCAGGCGTTTTTGCAGGCGTTTTACGGCTGCGGCTTTTTTGCGTTTGCGCTCGGTAGTCGGTTTTTCGTAAGCTTCACGGGCGCGCAGCTCAGTCAGCAGACCGGTTTTTTCTACGGCACGTTTGAAACGGCGCATGGCTACTTCGAAGGGTTCGTTCTCTTTAACGCGGATTGCAGGCATTTTATTTCCTTTAAATTGAATTCTGGTTTCAAACCGCCGAAAGGGATAAGGATAAAAAGGGCGGTTTGTCAAAAAAATGGTTATTTGTATCTCGGGTGTCTTGCGACCGGCGGGATACACGCCGTGATGTAAACATCACCTCCTAACAAGTCAGCTTGGACGCCGGGCATGCCGTCGATGCGGCTGCAAATGAATTGCGGGATTATCTTTGATTGCGTCGTTTCTGTCAAGTTTGAAGGTCGTCTGAAAAAGAAGGTTAAAAGTTTTTCAGACGACTTTTTAAGTGATTAGCCAGTAGAGATTAGACATTATACCCATGTAAAAACTGTATTTTGCCATCATTCCATTTGACCAAATGATCGCCGCTTCCTGCTAATTTTTCCGCACGCAACCCACTTTCTCCCAATACAATTTCAGACGCTTTAGCATTAACTACACTAAAAGAGATACGGGTGGGGATATTGGCACGTAGCCTTTGCGAGAAGCTCTCGCTATTTGGGGTTTGAGTAGACAACAACAGAAAAATTCCTGCAGAACGAGCTTTTTCTGCGAGTTGGCAAAGTAAATCCTCCACTTCTTTATTTTTACTCAATAGGTTGGCAACTTCGTCAACTACAACAACAACGTAACGCGGCGATACTTGGCCTGTCGGCAATTCTGCAATATTTTTTTTGCCCTGCGCTTGCAATAAATCGTTACGCCTTTCAACCTCATCGACCAATTCACGCAACACACTATCCATTTCATTACTGTCTGTAACGATGCTGCCACCGTAAATATTGGAATATGTTTGCATAAAATCTTGATATTCCGTCTTTTTAGGATCGAGGATGGCAACTTGTACCTGTTCCGGAGGGTTGAGTTTTAGCAAGCTGTGTAACAGACTGTGTACAAACACGGATTTACCTGAGCCTGTTTTCCCTGCGACAAAACTGTGTACAGCAGCAGTAAGATCAGCAAATACGGGGTTGCCTGTTTCATCCACACCAATCAATACAGGCAGTTTGAAAGCTTTATTTGAATATTGATATTGGGATAAAGCTGACTGAAATTCATTTTGAGCGAATTGTTGCCAAGTATTTTCAGGGCGAAGTAATTTAATCTGCCAAGCGTGCGGCAATCCTGAATGTTGTTCCGCACGAATCTCGCTACCATCGGCCTTAATCCCCATTGCAGAACAGAATTTGTCATGCAACTTATCCCAATCTACATATTCTGTAAACTGGACGAGATAACTGTCATAGCGAACACCTTTACCCAAAAATGTAATACTCTTTATGCCTTTGCCGATGCTCTGTAACGCAGCAACGATTTTTTCGCCTGTTTCACGGGTGGCTGCAGGAGTATTTTTCAAATCAATTCCGTTTAAATTGCTGTTTTTGTCTTGTACATCGTCTAAATGCGTTGAATCATTTCCGATACCCGCATTCTTCACGGCAAGTCCTACTAATTCGTTCAAAAAAGCTTTTCGTGCTTCCAAATCGGTTTCCTGGCATGCTTTGTTGGCGAGCCAGCGTTTTTCCAATTCAATCGCGCCCGTATGCCAAAGCTTATGAATTAAGGTGTATAAGTCGTCTTTGGTAACTTTTTTTTCGGGATTCAGCTTGAACAGGGTTTCACTGAGCAAAACCAGCCAAAGTCTTGCGTAATCTTGGAAGCAGGTTTGGAAAGACGGGATTTCCGTCCCACCGGAAGAACTTGGTGCGGGAATTAGTTTTTCAGGATTTTCGGTCAGTTTTTTGGCAAAGCAATAGCCGATACACAACATGGCCCAATCGAAATTATTATCCAAAACTGGCAATGCACCTGCATCACTCAATCGCTGGCGGATTTCCTTGGCTTCCTTGCTTGAGATAATCCGCTTTTCGCTCATCAATGTATGAAAAAAATCGGTATCCCATTGTTCCTGATTGTTTAATTGATACAATTTTGTTCCCCTTTATTCAAAATAAACATCTGCACTAACTGTTGAACGCGCGCCCGCACTATCCAATGATTCTGCTTTAACTAAATAAGTACGGCTGATATATGGTTCGAGACGGTTATATACTTCGGGTGTAATTTCAGTATCTTGAGACAGCAAAATGACCTGCTGTTCTAATCCGCTCCAATGTTTGAACAAGCCTTCTCGGTGTCCTTCATCCAAGCGTGCCAGTGGGGTGTCGATGATAAACGGTGCACGGTAACGGGTAACTTCCGCCATTGCGGATACTAAGGACATAATCAAAATCTGCATTTGCCCTGCTGATAAGTCAACACGTGATTCGTAACCGTCTTTGCCAAACAAACCCATTCTGCCATTGGTCTCGATACGGATTCGGTCAATACGGTCATCGTGTGCGATTTCTCGATTTATCCGTGTCGCAGCGTCTCCAACTTCTTTGACTTTCTGCTTCATTAGCTCTTCGGTCAGGCGGTTAATTACTTTTTCAACTTCTCCAGCACGCTTAGACTTCAACAGACGGGGGTCGCTCTCGCTGATTTTATCCTGTAATGCTTTAACTTCGTTCTCCAGCCGCTGTCTGATTTTTTCCTGATTGGCAACATTGCTGTTTAGATGCCCTGTTTGTCCTTGTGCCTTATCCGCTTCCTGATTGGCGGTTTTCAACTGTTCGACCAGTTCGTCATTATTCGTTCCTTTCAGCAATTCGAGTTCGGCTTGGACTTTTTTTCGTTCATCTTCTTTTTTTTCTATCTCTTCCAACAAATTACCAATTTGAGTTTGCGGCATACCGCCCAACCTGCCAATTTCGTTTTGGATTTCGGCATGGGCGTTAACAGAAAGATAGTTGTGGCGTATGGTATTGGCACAGTTTTTCGGAAGCGGGTAGAACAGTTTTTCCCAGCAGTCTTCAACCGCTTCTTTCAATAATGGTTCACTAAAAATGGTTTTTGCCAACGGACCGATGGCTTGTTTAACTTTATCGCTTTCAACAAATGTTTCCCAAAAATCGTTTACCTTATCCTTGGTTTGATTTTTTGCTGCCTCATGATTCAAGCGGTTGTTCTCCAGTTCCAATACGACTTGTAAGGTTTTGAGCTGTTCACGCGGTAAAAAGGCAAGCGGCATGGCCTTGACGGCATCTTTGACTTTTTTATCAAACTCTGCCATCTCTTTTTCCAGTGCAGCACGTCTATCAAGCAAATCTTGAGAAGTACGAATGTCGCTGCCGCCACCTAATTGCAACATCAGACGGTCGCGCTCTGCTGCCCAATGCCCCCATTTTTCTTTGACAGCAGACAATTCTTCGTTCATAACGGACAAGGTATCCTCTGCCGTTTTCAATGCGTTTTCGGCACGATCCAAATCCTGCCTCATTTTCAGCGAAGTATTCTCGGAAATACAGGCATTTTTATATTTCTTCAGGCTCTCTTGCAGGCTGACCAATAAGGTAACGCCCAGCAAACCTTTCAATGCGGAGTTAAGCCATAGACCTGTTCCACTTTGTTGAGCCGTCTGAACAATTTTTTCGCCATCGAAAAAGAAAAACGGAGCATAGTCGATGGGTAGGGCGTAGGCATTCAGATACTGCCCGATTTTTTCGCCACCGATATGTTTGCCGACTCCGTCAACAAGCAGTTCGCATAGGGATTCGTTGTCGGCAGTCCTTAATTTTTTGTCGTAGTCGAAAGACCAATTCCGTCGGATTTTGAAGCCATATTGTTTGCCCTGATAATTTTGACGGATTTCGATTTCCAAACTCATGGAATACTGACCGTATTGAAGTTTGGCTTTATGGTGTAAAGCAGATTTCAAAAAATCTGCATAATTGTTTTCACTGCTGTTCAATCCTGCGCGTTGTAAGTGTTTGACCGCATCTTTGTCATAGAGGCACAAATATATGGCTTCTAACAATGTTGTTTTACCATGTCCGTTTTGCGCACCGATCAATACAATATTTTTGCCGTCTTCGGGTTCGGGAAAACTGAAAAAAGCATCATCGTAGGATTTGAAATTTTTGAGCCGGATGGAATGGATACACATCGTCATTTCCTCCAGTAGTTGCTGTTGCCAAATACGCTGTCAAACATTTCGGTCATTCCGAATTTTCTTTGTTTCGACTGGCTTTCACGTTCCCATGCAATTAATTCAGCCAAAGCATCGACAGATACGCCGTGTTCTTCGGCAATTTCTTTCATCAGGCGATATGCCGGTTCATCGCTCCAAAGCAGTAAATCACTTACTTGTTCTCGTGTTTCAGGAGACATTTTCTTTCCTTATGTACATGGTTTGTTCCGATAAAATCACTTTTCAGACGATCTTTTTCCTGCTGTGCAGTGCAATCAGGTCGTCTGCCCAAATCTGTTTGATCAAATCGATTTCTTCCTGCGTAATCAGTTCGCTACCATAGATCGTCTGAACTTCCAAAAGCCTGTTCAGAATCATTTGCCGTGCTTCTACGGTAAATGGACCAGGGATATGTTTGCCGCCTTTGATGGTCAACGTTCCGTTGCGGCGTTCGACTTGACGGTATTCCGGTTTGTTGCGAATTTCGATCAGCCAGTCGCGGAAGTCCAAAAGGGGTTGGAATTCGGTTTTGCCGATATCTACAAATCCTTGTAGGCTTTTGTCTTTATTGACGACGGTGCAGGTCCAGCAGCCGAATCGGCTGGAGTTGGTGCCGCAGCCTGGAGCTTCTTCTTGTGAGAGAACGATGGGGCATTCACCACCTGCCGCTTCGCGGTAGAGGCGTATCAAACCGTCGTGTGTACCGCCCCAAGGTGGATTGTTGAGAGATAAAAATTCCCATACGTCGTCTGTAGAGACATCGACAATCGGACGGTAAACAAAAGCATTGGTAAGGCTGCCATGCGGGGTCAGATTGGAATTTGCGATATTCTTGTGGCTTTCGATGCTGGTTTTGCGTGTGGACGACTCGTCTTTACGCACACCTAAAAGAATAATCGCTGCCCCGTTTTCATCAACAGTATTTTTGATAAATTGACTGGTTGGTTCGATTTTCAAACGGTCTGTGCACCAGCGCATATTACGGTTGGGAGAGGGATAGCCTTTACCAATCAGCAAAGTCCAAAAAGTTTTATCCAAACTCGGCTTAGTAATTGTGCCTTCGACAGGTAATTTGAGGATTTTTGCCGCATCAAGTATTTTTTTTAGCGATCTATGCATATGTTGTGCGACAAGTGGGCTTTCTACCAAAGTGTCGTTGGATACGAAATAGATTTTTCGGTTGCGTAGAGAGGGGGGTAATTCCAATAATGCTTCAAATACAAGGTGGGCAACCAAAGTGCTGTCTTTTCCGCCGGAGAAAGTTACAATCCAAGGGTAAGATTGTGATGGACTAAGATACTCGTCAATAATACCATTTCTAACTATCTGGAAATCTGTGGTCTCAAGGGTTATGGGAATAACTGTAGGCGACATAAGAAACTCAAACTTGGCGAATCTGCATTTCAAATAAAAACGCAAAATTTTTCATATTATACATATACATAGACATTAATCAACCACTATTTCATGTAGTAATCAATATAAATTTTCGCGCGTCTTGTTGATTTTGCGAAAGTATAGTGGATTAACTTTAAACCAGTACGGCGTTGCCTCGCCTTAGCTCAAAGAGAACGATTCTCTAAGGTGCTGAAGCACCAAGTGAATCGGTTCCACTATCTGTACTGTCTGCGGCTTCGTCGCCTTGTCCTGATTTAAAGTTAATCCACTATATCTTCCGGATTTTAAGAAGACTTAAACCCTATCAGGCGGCACAACGACATCGGCTTTACCGCCCTTTTTCCACTAGCTTCTGACCACTTTGCGCACTTGGGGAATGGCGTGCAGGTTGTGAATAATTTGGTTGATTTGTGCCAAGTCCTTCACTTTGATGATGAACTTGAATTCGACAAACCCTTCCGTACCTGCCAGCGCTTTGTTGGGGGTTTCGACGGATTCGATGTCTGCGCCGGAGTTGGAAATGGCTTGCGCCATAAGGGCGAGCAGGCCGTGGGCGTCTTCGGACTGGATGCTGAGTCCGGTGCGGTAGGTATGGCTGCCTATGCCTTCCCAGTTCGCATCAAGCTGCTGTTCGGGGTCGGATTTGAGCAGGGTCGGACAGGTATCGCGGTGGATAATCATGCCTTTTTCTTTGACCAAAAGGGCGCGGACGGAATCGCCCGGGACGGGATGGCAACATTCGGCAAAATGGATGCGGCCGGTTTCTTGGTCGTTGACTTTGATGGGGCTGAGTTTGACTTCGCTGCCGAAGTGCTGCCCTGCCAGTTCGGCGATGTGCATGGCGACATACACGGGCAGGGTATGCCCCATGCCGACGTTGTAGAGGACTTCTTCAAACGAGGTTTGTTTGTCGTTGAGGTCGGCAAGGTATTTTTCTTTGAGGTCGTCTGAAAGCAATACATCTTTGGGCAACAGGCTGGACAGGGCTTTTTGCAGTAGGTTTTCGCCGAGGACGATGGCGTCGTGGCGGTTGAGGTTTTTGACGTATTGGCGGATGGCGCTGCGCGCGCGGCTGGAAACGGTGAAATTCAGCCATGCCGGATTGGGCTTGGCGTGTTCGGATGTGATGATTTCAACGGAGTCGCCGGTTTTGAGTTTGGTGCGCAGGGGCATCATGGTGTTGTTGATGCGCGCGGCAACGGTTTTGTGGCCGATGTCGGTGTGAACGGCGTAGGCGAAGTCTATGGGCGTCGATCCTTTAGGGAGGGTGAGGATTTTGCCTTTGGGTGTCAGGATGTAGACTTCGTTGGGGAACAGGTCGACTTTGACGTGTTCGAGGAATTCGATGGCGTTCGCGCTGCTGGCTTGCAAATCGAGGATGTTTTTAAGCCATTGGTTGGTATGGAGGACGGCTTGATCGACGGTATTTTCGCCGGATTTGTATATCCAGTGTCCTGCGATGCCGCCTTCGGCTACGGCATCCATTTCGCGCGTGCGGATTTGGACTTCAATGGGCAAGCCGTAAGGACCAACTAAGGTCGTGTGCAGGCTTTGGTAGCCGTTGCTTTTCGGGATGGCGATATAGTCTTTGAAGCGGCCGGGTTTGGGCTGATAGAGATTGTGCAGCGCGCCCAGTGCGGCGTAACACGCGGGAATGCTGTTGACGATGACGCGGAATCCGTAAATGTCCATGACTTCGGCAAAGCGCAATTTTTTCGCCAACATTTTTTGATGGATGCTGTACAGGTTTTTTTCCCTGCCTTTGATTTTGGCTTCGATGTTCGCGCCGACCAAACGCTGACTGAAGGCGCGCAAAACTTTGCCGACGACGTCGCGGCGGTTTTTGCGGCTGTTGTCCATCGCTTTTTTGAGAGTTTCGTAGCGGCTCGGGTGGAGGTTTTGAAACGATAAATCCTGAAGCTCTTGGTAGGCGTTGTTCAAACCTAGGCGGTTGGCGATTTGGGCGTAGATTTCGAGGGTTTCTTTGGCAATGCGGCGGCGTTTGTCAGGGCGCATGGAGCCGAGCGTGCGCATATTGTGCAGGCGGTCGGCGAGTTTGACGACGATCACGCGTACGTCTTTGGTCATGGCGAGAATAAGCTTGCGGAAGCTTTCCGCCTGATGCTCGGCGTGATCTTCAAATTTGAGTTTTTCGAGTTTGGAAAGCCCGTCCACCATCTCGGAGATGGTTTCGCCGAACTCTGCCGCCATTTCGATTTTGGATACGCCCGTGTCTTCGAGTACGTCGTGCATCACGCCCGCGCACAAGCCTTGTATGTCCATGTGCCACAACGCAAGCTGCGTGGCGACGGCAAGGGGGTGGGTAATGTAGGGTTCGCCGCTTTTACGGGTTTGTCCGTCATGGGCGTGAAAGGCGTAGGCGACGGCTTTTTCAAGCTCGGCCTGTTCGGATGGGCTGAGATAGGAGGCGGTGCGGAACAAGAGTTCGCGGGCTTCGGCAGTCAGCGCGTCGTAGGGGGCAGTGGGCTGGGGGGCGGGCATTTCAGACGGCCTTCGGTGTGTGTTTTGTTTTGAGCCGTCAGACTGTATCGGTCGGATGTGTCGCGCCGATACAATCCGCGCGGCGGTTGAGCAGATTTTGCCTGCCGGTATTATTTGTTGCGGGTCAGCAGTTCGGTACCGATTTGACCGGCGGCGATTTCGCGCAGGGCGGTAACGGTCGGTTTGTTGTTGCGGATGTCGTCAACCATAGGGGCGTTGCCGTTTTCAAGCTGGCGTGCGCGGCGGGCGGCGACGAGGGTCAGGTCGAAATGATTGGGGATTTTGCCTGTGCAGTCTTCAGTGGTGATACGGGCCATTTGTTTGCTTTCTTTCTATTAATTTGTGATGGAATGTAAATGCGTATTTTCGCTGTTTTTCAGGAATTTTCCAACAGGTTTGAGATAAATCCTTGCTGGGAAGATTTTTTCAGACGACCTGCTTTGATGATGTGAAGCAAATCGGCTTCCGCCCTGTCTAAATCATCGTTGACGACGATATAGTCAAATAGGACGGATTGTTCGATTTCGTGACGCGCTTTGGAGAGGCGGGTTTGGATAACTTCCTCGCTGTCGGTGCCGCGCCCGTTAAGGCGTTCGGCAAGGACTTCGAACGAAGGCGGCAGGATGAAGATGCTGCTGGCTTCGGGCAGGGATTTGCGCACTTGCGCCGCACCTTGCACGTCGATTTCCAAAATCACATCGTAACCCTCTTCGCTAAGGGAATTGACCCCCGCGATGCTGGTTCCGTAATAATTACCGAAAACGTTTGCGTGTTCGAGGAAGGCTTTTTGTTCAATTAAGGATTCAAATTCTTCTTTGGGAACAAAATGATAATGCACGCCATGCTGCTCGCCTTCGCGCGGCTGGCGGGTGGTGTGCGATACGGAGACGCGCAAATCGCCGTTGTTTTTCAAAAGACGGGAAACCAGCGTAGTCTTGCCCGTACCGGAAGCGGCGGAGATGATGAAAATATTGCCTTTTTTATGGGGTTTCATGATGTTGGTACCGATGGAATTATCTGTTGATTGTAGCATACGGGGCGTGTAATTTCATGTTCAGACGACCTTTACATGCATCCCCAAACGCCGCTTCCATCGGCAAGCAACCGCTTAACGGCGATACCCGACCTCCGGCAGGAAACCCACGTCTTTCTAAACTCTTGCTATAATTGCCCGCTATACACAAATAAGCCTGCAAAGACACACCATGAGCCACACTCCGCTACTCGATACCGTCGGCAGCCCGCAAGATTTGCGCCGTCTGGATAAAAAACAGTTGCCCCAAGTCGCCGCCGAGCTGCGGGAGTTTCTGCTGGATTCGATAGGCAAAACCGGCGGTCATTTCGCCAGCAATTTAGGCGCGGTCGAGCTTACCGTGGCTCTGCACTATGTTTATCACACGCCTGAAGACAAGTTAGTTTGGGACGTCGGCCATCAAAGTTATCCGCACAAAATCCTCACCGGTCGCAAAGACCAGATGCACACCATGCGCCGTTATGGCGGCTTAGCGGGTTTCCCCAAGCGCAGCGAATCCGAATACGACGCTTTCGGCGTGGGTCATTCCTCTACCTCCATCGGCGCGGCGTTGGGCATGGCGGCGGCAGACAAGCTCTTGGGCAACGACCGCCGCAGCGTCGCCATTATCGGCGACGGCGCGATGACGGCGGGGCAGGCGTTTGAAGCCTTGAACTGCGCAGGCGATATGGACGTGAACCTGCTGGTCATCCTCAACGACAACGAAATGTCGATTTCCCCCAACGTCGGTGCGCTGCCGAAATACCTCGCCAGCAACGTCGTGCGCGATATGCGCGGCGTGTTGAGCACAATCAAGGCGCAATCGAGCAAGGTTTTGGACAAGCTGCCCGGCGCGATGGAGCTTGCCCAAAAAGTCGAACACAAAATCAAAACGCTGGCGGGCGAAGCCGAACACGCCAAGCAATCGCTGTCTTTGTTTGAAAACTTCGGTTTCCGCTACACCGGTCCCGTGGACGGCCACAACGTCGAGCATCTGGTTGACGTATTGAAAGATTTGCGCGGACGCAAAGGCCCGCAACTGCTGCACGTCATCACCAAAAAGGGCAACGGCTACAAACTCGCCGAAAACGACCCCGTTAAATACCACGCCGTCGCCAACCTGCCCAAAGACGTTTCAGACGACCTCAAAACCGCAACGTCGTCTGAAAAAGAAAACAAACCTGCCGCCAAACCGACCTATACGCAAGTGTTCGGCAAATGGCTGTGCGACCAGGCGGCGGCAGATTCCCGATTGGCGGCGATTACCCCCGCTATGCGCGAGGGCAGCGGACTGGTCGAATTCGAACAACAATTTCCCGACCGTTATTTCGACGTCGGCATCGCCGAGCAGCACGCCGTTACCTTTGCCGGCGGTTTGGCTTGCGAAGGCATGAAGCCCGTCGTCGCCATTTATTCCACCTTCCTCCAACGCGGCTACGACCAACTGGTGCACGACATCGCCCTGCAAAACCTGCCCGTTTTGTTTGCCGTCGACCGTGCGGGCATCGTCGGCGCGGACGGTCCTACCCATGCCGGTTTGTACGATTTGAGCTTCTTGCGCTGCGTGCCGAACATGATTATTGCCGCACCGAGCGATGAAAACGAATGCCGCCTGCTGCTTTCGACCTGCTATCAGGCAGACGCCCCTGCCGCCGTCCGTTATCCGCGCGGTACGGGAACAGGCGCTCCCGTTTCAGACGACCTTGAAACCGTAGCCATCGGCAAAGGCGTCATCCGCCGCCAAGGTGAGAAAACCGCATTCATTGCCTTCGGCAGCATGGTCGCCCCCGCATTGGCGGTTGCCGAAAAACTGAACGCCACCGTCGCCGATATGCGCTTTGTCAAACCGATAGATGAGGAACTCATCGTCCGCCTCGCCCAAAGCCACGACTACATCATTACCGCCGAAGAAAACGCCGAACAAGGCGGCGCAGGCAGCGCAGTGCTGGAAGTGTTGGCGAAACACGGCATCTGCAAACCCGTTTTACTTTTGGGCGTAGCCGACACCGTGACCGAACACGGCGATCCGAAAAAACTTTTGGACGATTTGGGCTTGAGTGCCGACGCAATGGAAAAACGCATACGCGGCTGGCTGTCTGCGGCTTAAACCGAAGCCGTTATCAAAACGCGCCGCCATTGAGCGTCATTCAAAAAGGTCGTCTGAAAACTGATGTTCAGACGACCTTTGATATTAAGAGCCCCTACCCTTTTAAAAGGCGTTTCAGTGCCAGATTCAAAGCATTACCGCCAAACGGAAAATCGCCCAGCCTGCAACCAATAGTCCGGCGCACAAACGGATGGCTCTGCGTTGCAAAAGTGTTTTCAATTGCGCTGCAAAAATCCCCATCGCCAACAAATTCGGCAACGTTCCCAGCGCGAAAGCCAACATATACAGCCCGCCCTGCACCGCATTGCCGCTGCCTAAAGCATACAATGAGGCACTATACACCAAGCCGCAAGGCAGCCAGCCCCACAACATGCCTACACCGAAACAAGCCGGAACGGATTTAATCGGCAGCAGTCGGTTCAATATCGGATTCAAACGCTTCCATATCGGTCTACCTATGCGCTCAATCTGCGTAGCCGCTGTAGAAAGACCCGCCAGATACAGCCCCAACAGCAACAGCAACATATTCGCCGCAATATACAAGCCGTTTTGCAGCCAACGCGTATCATCCAAAGAAATACCGATTTGCCCGACCAGCCCGACAATCAAACCAATCAATACATAGCTGCTGATACGTCCCAAATTCAATAGGACAATCAGCCCCAACCGATTAAGATGAGGCGGAAGCTGCAACGCAAACGCACTACTCAACCCGCCACACATTCCGACACAATGCGTACCGCCGAAAAAGCCGAGTAAAAACAAAGTAAAAAAGGTGATGTCGTAATTCATTATTGGAAAAGCGATTTGTCGATAGATGTATGATTTGTCGGAAAAGCGGGAGCGATATGATGAAAGCCATATCTTTAAATGTTTTCAGGAAGTTGCCATCTTGATTTTTGGATAGCTGCCTATTACCCACGCAATCCAATATTCTTGGAACAAAATGAATGGTTAACCGAAATAGAGAGGTTTTTAATAGACAATGGTAATTTTACTATCCGCGCAAACAGCCGATTGTTGATTTTAAACCCATCCATGACTATCTGTCCGCTTTTGCACTTGCCTTCTTGTTATACCGATTTATAGGTTACCCTGCCATCGTTCATTGCCGTCCCTAGCCTATTTGATATTCGACTGAACACTTATATAAAAACATTCCAAATTTCAAAAGGTCGTCTGAAACGCTAGATGAAGCATTTTCAGACGACCTTTTTTCTATTCGAATCAAACACGGATGTCGGGTACTTTATTGAACAGACGATAGAAATTGTCGCTAGTGTAAGCGGCAAGCGTTTCTACGGGTTCGCCGCGCAGTTTCGCCACAAACTCGGCGGTATAGCGGACATAGGAAGGTTCGTTAGGCTTGCCGCGTTTGGGAACCGGAGCGAGAAACGGGGCATCGGTTTCGACCAGTATTCTGTCCGCAGGGACGTATTTGGCGGCTTCCTGAATTTGCGGGGCATTTTTGAAAGTAACAATGCCGGAGAAGGAAATGTATAGCCCTAAATCCAAAGCAGCTTTGGCGAAAGCGGTATCTTCGGTGAAGCAGTGAATAACGCCCGAGTTGGTTTGACCTTCTTTCAGAATCGCCAAAGTATCGGCGGCGGCATCGCGGGTGTGGACAATCACAGGCAAACTGCTTTCGTTGGCGGCTTGGATGTGTTCGGCGAAGCGGCGGTGCTGCCATGCCAAATCGCCTTTGCACCAGTAATAATCCAAGCCCGTTTCGCCTATGCCGACGACTTTCGGGTGTTTTGCCGCTTCGACCATTTCAGCGACGGTAAATTCTTCGGCTTCTTGGCTGTCGGGGTGGACGCCTATGGTGCAGTAAATCTGTTCGTTGGCTTGGGCAATGTCGAAGACTTCGGCAAAACTCTGTTTGCTTACGCTGATGGCAAGCGCCTGCTTGACGCTTTGTTCTTCCATATTGGCAAGCACTTCAGGCAGGCGGTTGCTTAAGCCTTCGAAATTGAGGTGGCAGTGTGAATCGATTAAATGCATGGTTTTAAAGCGTAAAGGTAACGCGATCGCTGCGCAATTTTGGACCCAGCTCGCCTTCAATCAGGGTTTTCGCCTGAAGGCAGCTCTCGTGTTCGGAAAATGCCAGCCCGACACCTTTAGGGCGGTGTGCCGAAGTACGGGCGGGGTTGATCCAGACGACTTTGGTAGGCAGGAAGCGTTTGGGGTAATCGGCGATTTCAACGGCGAGCAGGATGTCTTCGCCCAATGAAAATACGTCTTCGGTCGGAACGAAAAGTCCGCCGTGTTCGAGAAACGGCATATAGCAGTTGTAGAGCAGAGTCGGGTCTTTAAGCTGCAACGCCATCATTTTCGCCGGAATGTCTTTATTGTTGTTTACCATTTTGTTTTACCTTATCTGATTATTTGTTTTGCCAAAATTCGAGATATTCAGTCAGCAGATACTCAAGCTGCATTTTAACACTCAAGGTGTGGTATCCGTAAGGGCTGAGTGCGTTCAGACGACCTGTCAGCGCAAACAGGCGGCGCGGATCGGTTTTGCAAGCCGTCTGCGACAATGCCTGCGCGTAATCCGGATAATAAAGCGGCGGCATTTGTTGTTGCGCCAAGCCGACATCCAACAGCCATTTCTGCATCCAATCGATAAATACTGCCAACGGTTGCTTGTGTTTGTCGAACGCAGCGGCGTAGTCGAGTATCGTCAACAGGCGCGGGGCGACAAGTAAAGTGAGCAGCTCTTCGCGCAAGTCATCGATTTCAGGCGTATGGGCAAACAACGGCGCGCCGCTGTGAAAAGCCAGCAAAGATTCCGCATCATCCACACCCTCTTCTCGAAGATATGCCAAAGCTTCATCACGCGAAGGCGCGGGCAGAACCATCTGGCGGCAACGGCTTTTAATGGTCGGAAGAAGCTTATCACGCGCATGCGTAACCATCAAAAAAACAACATGTTGCGGCGGTTCTTCCAAAGCCTTAAGCAAGCCGTTTGCCGCCTGCACGTTCATACTTTCAGCGGGATGCACCAATACCACCCGCAATCCGCCGCGCACAGCCGTCAGATAAATGTTTTCCACAATATCGCGCACGGCATCGATTTTAATCTGCAACAATTTTCGCCCGACCGCACCATCTTCGGGGATTTCAGGAGTAAGTTCGTAGAAATCGGGATGGCTGTTTTGCAAAAACAAATGACACGAAGCGCATACGCCGCAAGGCTGATGATCTTCCCGAGACGATTCGCACAGCAAAGCCTGTGCCACAAACCGCGCAAACGCTGTTTTGCCGGTGTTTTCCTTGCCGGTAAACAGCCAAGCGTTCGGACGGTTTCCCCAATGATCGGCAAGCTGCCGCCACTGGTTTTGATGCCACGGATAAATCATGTCGAAAAGTACAAGCGTTTGAACAAAAGCGTGATTATACAGGGAAATGTTAAAGGTCGGCGGATTCGCATTTGAAGTGCAACTTTCCATAACAGAAAAGGCCAGTATGCGGTAGCATACGGCCTTTCCTGCAAGAAAGATTGCCATGAGCTACACACAACTGACCCAAGACGAACGATACCACATCCAATACCTGTCCCGCCACTGCACCATCGCCGAAATCGCCAAACAGCTTAACCGTCACAAAAGCACCATCAGCCGCGAAATCAAGCGGCACCATACCCAAGGACAGCAATACAGCGCCGAAAAAGCGCAACGGCAAAACCGGCTTACCAAACAGCACCCGCGAAAACCCTATAAGCTCGATTCGCAGCTGATTCAGCACATCGACACCCTTATCCGCCGCAAACTCAGTCCCGAACAAGTATGCGCCTACTTGTGCAAACACCACGGGATCACGCTCCATCACAGCACTATTTACCGCTACCTCCGCCAAGACAAAAGCAACGGCGGCACTTTGTGGCAACACCTCAGAATATGCAGCAAACCCTACCGCAAACGCTACGGCAGCACATGGACCAGAGGCAAAGTGCCCAACCGCGTCGGCATAGAAAACCGACCCGCCATCGTCGACCAAAAAGCCCGCATCGGTGATTGGGAAGCCGACACCATCGTCGGCAAAGGACAGAAAAGCGCATTACTGACCTTGGTCGAACGCGTTACCCGCTACACCATCATCTGCAAATTGGACAGCCTCAAAGCCGAAGACACTGCTCTGGCAGCCATTAGGGTATTAAGGGCACATAAAGCCAGAGTGCACACCATCACCATGGATAACGGCAAAGAGTTCTACCAACACACCAAAATAGCCAAAGCATTGAAGGCGGAAACCTATTTTTGCCGCCCTTACCATTCGTGGGAGAAAGGGCTGAATGAGAACACCAACGGACTCATCCGGCAATATTTCTCCAAGCAAACCGATTTCCGCAACATCAGTGATCGGGAGATACGCAGGGTTCAAGATGAGTTGAACCACCGGCCAAGAAAAACACTTGGCTACGAAACGCCAAGTGTTTTATTCTTGAATCTGTTCAAACCGCTGATACACTAGTGTTGCACTTGAAATCCGAATCCAAGGTCGTCTGAAACCGAGAATAGACCTCTTGCGAAAATATTCATCCCATCGCATTAACCAGTCCTGCAATCAGATTTACCCTTAACCCGAACCGTTTCCGCCTGTTGCGGTAAGGCAGCGACAAGATTTTGAATATCTTCAGTTTCCTGTTGATGTGCTCGATGACGGTTCTGAGTTTGCCTAACCGCCTGTTCGCCTCTTTATCCTGTTTGTTCAGCGGATGATGTTTGGATTTCTTTTTCGGGGTCTGTAATCCGGTTTTAGCCAATCCTTGATAACCCTTATCCGCAATGACTATTTTGTAGGGATAAAGCTCTGCAAGGTGCCTCTTGGCTAAACGCATGTCATGCTGAGCACCCATCCCCGTCCGGATGCTGATGATTTTTTCAGTTTCTCTGCCGTATATGACCTGGATTTTAACCGTGTGCCGCTTTTTCTTGCCGCTGTAATACTGCCGCTGTTTTTTTGGGACGTTCAATCGGGCTTTCGGTAACGTCAATGATGACCGTTTGATCGCCCAGATTCTTGTGTTTTGGCAGGGAAAAGCGTTTGCAACGGATGAGGGCGTCCTCGGTTTTACGGATGGTGCGGCAGACATTACTTTCAGAAAGGCCGTAGATGGCGGCCAATTCGAGTTGGGTATGGTAATGACGCAGATAGCTCAGGGTAAGCAGCAGTTGGTCTGCCAAGCTGAGCGTATGCGGCCTGCCTGACTTGACCTTCCGGCTTTCTGCTTCTGTGGTGACTTTCAGCATTTCGTGAAAAAGGACGGGCGTTACACCTGTGAGCCGTTTGAATTCCCTGTCGCTTCTTTGGATGAGGTTTTCGTATTTCATTTGGGAATTGTAAATCTTCAGGATACTTTCGCAAAAGGTCTAATACAATTCGAAACGTTTATAACATCGTTTCTATCCTCTTTCCGCCTCTTCTCAGCCTTTTTGACCCTCCCTTCTCCTCAAAAGGTTCCCTATACCCCTATTCCCCTAGCGTCATCTACCGCAACGGACGTGAACGCGCTATTTGGCGGGGACGTAGTCGGCATAGTGCGCCAGCAAGGCAGTCGTTTCCAATAACGAGCGTTCTCACAGCGCATACTAAGACAGTATTGCAGCCCGCAACCTTTTCAGACGACCTGAGACCTTTGCAAAAAAGCCCTTCCTTCAACAGCCGAAACCCAAACACAGGTTTTCGTCTATTTCTCTCCCCCAAATCACTCCTAATTTTACCCAAATATCCCCTTAATCCCCCCCGGATACCCGATAATCAGGCATCTGGGCCACCTTTTAGGCAGCAACAGACACACTTAGCCTGTTAGCCGCTTTCAACAGGTTCAAACACATCGCCTTCAGATGGCTTTGCGCACTCACTTTGAGCAGACCAAAATAGGCTGCCCGGGCATAGCGGAATTTACGGTGCAGCGTACCAAAGCTTTGTTCCACCACATAACGGGTCTTCGACAAATATCGGTTGCGTTTGGTTTGTGCTTCCGTCAGCGGACGGTTGCGGTGGGCTTTGCGCATAATGCCGTCCAGCAACTGATGTTCTTTCAGATGTTGCCGGTTTTCCGTACTGTCGTAGCCTTTGTCGGCATAGACGGTCGTGCCTTCGGCTATACCTTCCAGCAAAGGCGACAGGTGGTTGCACTTATGGGTATTGGCGGGGGTGATGTGCAGTTTCTCGATATAGCCTTCCTCATCGGTACGGGTATGTTGTTTGTAACCGAGTCTGTATAAACCGTTTTTCTTTGTCCAGCGGGCATCTTTATCTTTGCTCGGTGTGGTTTGGCCGCTGACTTGCCCTTCTTCATCGACTTCTATGGCTTGACGCTGTTTGCTGCCGGCGGTCTGAATAATGGTGGCGTCAATGACGGCGGCGGATGCTTTCTCTACTTTTAGGTCTTTTTCGGTCAGTTGGCGGTTAATCAGTTCCAGCAATTCGGACAGGGTGTCGTCTTGCGCCGGCCAGTTGCGGTAGCGGCATAAGGTGCTGTAATCGGGGATGCTCAGTTCGTCAAAACGGCAAAACAGGTTGAAGTCGATGCGGGTGATGAGGCTGTGTTCGAGTTCGGGATCGGAGAGGCTGTGCCATTGTCCAAGCAGGACGGCTTTGAACATGGACAACAGGGGATAGGCGGGACGGCCGCGGTGGTCTCTAAGGTAACGGGTTCTTTGACGATTCAGGTACTGTTCGATCGGTTGCCAATTAATCACCTGATCCAACTTCAATAATGGGAAGCGGTCGATGTGTTTGGCGATCATGGCTTGGGCGGTTTGCTGGAAGAAGGTGCTCATGAGAAATCCCCTAAATGTCTTTGTGGGAATTTAGGGGATTTTGGGGAATTTTGCAAAGGTCTCGACCTATTCTTCCTCCCCAATCCATCCGTATGCCTCCGTCTATCCCGTTCTGACGGCCGAATGAAGCGGGACAGGCATGACGGCATTACCCGCCCGACACAAAGGCCGCCCGAATCCCCGAGGGGTTCGGACGGCCTTTTGATAATCAACCTGTTGCACACACTCCCATTCGGGAATGCGGCATCGGGCTTATTTCTTAGCGGCAGGCACGGCGGTTTTAGCCGGTGCGGTCGGGGCGACGGTTGCTTCCGCCTTCAGTTTGGAGAAGATGCCCTCACCGATACCTTTGACGTTTTTCAACTCCTCCACCGATTTGAAGGCACCATGTTGCTGACGGTAGTCCACAATGGCTTTGGCTTTGGCAGGGCCGATACCGGGCAGGGCTTCCAACTCGGACGGGGAAGCGGTATTGATGTTGACGGCGGCCAGAGACAGCGAAGCGGTCAGCAGGGAGAGGGCGGCAAAGAGGAATTTTTTCATAAGAAGGTACTCCATAGTTTGTGAATGCGGATGATGCCTGTGTGTGCGGCACCGTAAAATAGTTGGCTATCATATCCGTCTTACCGTTTCCGTTCAAACGATACCTGAAGATTTCTTAGTTTACTATCTCTTTATGTATTGATTCTGCAACATCCCTATTCTACCCGCACCCTCCCAATCCGTCACATTTACCCGCTGCGCCATCGTCGCACCCGCCTATCTCCACTCGTGAGCAAGTAAGCCATAGCAAGAAGGCAAGAAGGCAAGAAGGCAAGAAGGCAAGAAGGCAAGAAGGCAAGAAACAGCAATGACGAGTTTCAAGTAAAGGTATGAATAAAATATGAGATAAAAGTAAAAGCCCCCGACATCTGTCGGGGGCTTAGAATAGGTGTTTGGCAGTGACCTACTTTCGCATGGAAGAACCACACTATCATCGGCGCTGAGTCGTTTCACGGTCCTGTTCGGGATGGGAAGGCGTGGGACCAACTCGCTATGGCCGCCAAACTTAAACTGTACAAATCGGTAAAGCCTTAATCAATATATTCGGTGATGACTGAATCAGTCAGTAAGCTTTTTATTTGAAGTTCTTCAAATGATAGAGTCAAGCCTCACGAGCAATTAGTATGGGTTAGCTTCACGCGTTACCGCGCTTCCACACCCCACCTATCAACGTCCTGGTCTCGAACGACTCTTTAGTGCGGTTAAACCGCAAGGGAAGTCTCATCTTCAGGCGAGTTTCGCGCTTAGATGCTTTCAGCGCTTATCTCTTCCGAACTTAGCTACCCGGCTATGCAACTGGCGTTACAACCGGTACACCAGAGGTTCGTCCACTCCGGTCCTCTCGTACTAGGAGCAGCCCCCGTCAAACTTCCAACGCCCACTGCAGATAGGGACCAAACTGTCTCACGACGTTTTAAACCCAGCTCACGTACCACTTTAAATGGCGAACAGCCATACCCTTGGGACCGACTACAGCCCCAGGATGTGATGAGCCGACATCGAGGTGCCAAACTCCGCCGTCGATATGAACTCTTGGGCGGAATCAGCCTGTTATCCCCGGAGTACCTTTTATCCGTTGAGCGATGGCCCTTCCATACAGAACCACCGGATCACTATGTCCTGCTTTCGCACCTGCTCGACTTGTCGGTCTCGCAGTTAAGCTACCTTTTGCCATTGCACTATCAGTCCGATTTCCGACCGGACCTAGGTAACCTTCGAACTCCTCCGTTACTCTTTGGGAGGAGACCGCCCCAGTCAAACTGCCTACCATGCACGGTCCCCGACCCGGATTACGGGTCTGGGTTAGAACCTCAAAGACACCAGGGTGGTATTTCAAGGACGGCTCCACAGAGACTGGCGTCTCTGCTTCAAAGCCTCCCACCTATCCTACACAAGTGACTTCAAAGTCCAATGCAAAGCTACAGTAAAGGTTCACGGGGTCTTTCCGTCTAGCAGCGGGTAGATTGCATCTTCACAACCACTTCAACTTCGCTGAGTCTCGGGAGGAGACAGTGTGGCCATCGTTACGCCATTCGTGCGGGTCGGAACTTACCCGACAAGGAATTTCGCTACCTTAGGACCGTTATAGTTACGGCCGCCGTTTACTGGGGCTTCGATCCGATGCTCTCACATCTTCAATTAACCTTCCAGCACCGGGCAGGCGTCACACCCTATACGTCCACTTTCGTGTTAGCAGAGTGCTGTGTTTTTAATAAACAGTCGCAGCCACCTATTCTCTGCGACCCTCCGAGGCTTACGGAGCAAGTCCTTAACCTTAGAGGGCATACCTTCTCCCGAAGTTACGGTATCAATTTGCCGAGTTCCTTCTCCCGAGTTCTCTCAAGCGCCTTAGAATTCTCATCCTGCCCACCTGTGTCGGTTTGCGGTACGGTTCGATTCAAACTGAAGCTTAGTGGCTTTTCCTGGAAGCGTGGTATCGGTTACTTCATGTCCGTAGACACTCGTCGTCACTTCTCGGTGTTAAGAAGACCCGGATTTGCCTAAGTCTTCCACCTACCGGCTTAAACAAGCTATTCCAACAGCTTGCTAACCTAACCTTCTCCGTCCCCACATCGCATTTGAATCAAGTACAGGAATATTAACCTGTTTCCCATCGACTACGCATTTCTGCCTCGCCTTAGGGGCCGACTCACCCTACGCCGATGAACGTTGCGTAGGAAACCTTGGGCTTTCGGCGAGCGGGCTTTTCACCCGCTTTATCGCTACTCATGTCAACATTCGCACTTCTGATACCTCCAGCACACTTTACAATGCACCTTCATCGGCCTACAGAACGCTCCCCTACCATACCAGTAAACTGGCATCCGCAGCTTCGGTTATAGATTTGAGCCCCGTTACATCTTCCGCGCAGGACGACTCGACCAGTGAGCTATTACGCTTTCTTTAAATGATGGCTGCTTCTAAGCCAACATCCTGGCTGTCTGGGCCTTCCCACTTCGTTTACCACTTAATCTATCATTGGGGACCTTAGCTGGCGGTCTGGGTTGTTTCCCTCTTGACAACGGACGTTAGCACCCGCTGTCTGTCTCCCGAGGAACCACTTGATGGTATTCTTAGTTTGCCATGGGTTGGTAAGTTGCAATAACCCCCTAGCCATAACAGTGCTTTACCCCCATCAGTGTCTTGCTCGAGGCACTACCTAAATAGTTTTCGGGGAGAACCAGCTATCTCCGAGTTTGTTTAGCCTTTCACCCCTATCCACAGCTCATCCCCGCATTTTGCAACATGCGTGGGTTCGGTCCTCCAGTACCTGTTACGGCACCTTCAACCTGGCCATGGATAGATCACTCGGTTTCGGGTCTACACCCAGCAACTGTTCGCCCTATTAAGACTCGGTTTCCCTACGCCTCCCCTATTCGGTTAAGCTCGCTACTGAATGTAAGTCGTTGACCCATTATACAAAAGGTACGCAGTCACACCACAAGGGTGCTCCCACTGTTTGTATGCATCAGGTTTCAGGTTCTATTTCACTCCCCTCCCGGGGTTCTTTTCGCCTTTCCCTCACGGTACTGGTTCACTATCGGTCGATGATGAGTATTTAGCCTTGGAGGATGGTCCCCCCATATTCAGACAGGATTTCACGTGTCCCGCCCTACTTTTCGTACGCTTAGTACCACCATTGAGATTTCGAATACGGGACTATCACCCACTATGGTCAAGCTTCCCAGCTTGTTCTTCTATCTCGACAGTTATTACGTACAGGCTCCTCCGCGTTCGCTCGCCACTACTTGCGGAATCTCGGTTGATTTCTTTTCCTCCGGGTACTTAGATGGTTCAGTTCTCCGGGTTCGCTTCTCTAAGTCTATGTATTCAACTTAGGATACTGCACAGAATGCAGTGGGTTTCCCCATTCGGACATCGCGGGATCATAGCTTTATTGCCAGCTCCCCCACGCTTTTCGCAGGCTTACACGTCCTTCGTCGCCTATCATCGCCAAGGCATCCACCTGATGCACTTATTCACTTGACTCTATCATTTCAAGAACTTCTCTGACTTTGCCTGACATTCCGTTGACGAGAACATCAAACTTGAATTTCCTACTCTGATAAAGCTTACTGCTTGTTGTGTCTTAATCCCGCCTTTTGTCTTTCGGGATTAAGTCGATACAATCATCACCCAAATACTGTACCTGTTTTTCTTTTCCTATCCAGGAGACAACTGACCGTTTGCAATCGGTCAATCATCAAAAACAGATACATTGTCTTTGTTTGTTGATTTCGGCTTTCCAATTTGTTAAAGATCGATGCGTTCAATATTGCTATTTACTTCGCAAATCAAAATGAGCTGATTATTATAGCAGCCTTTCTTTTTCCGTCAAACTGATTCACAATCAGACTTCTCTTTAGAAAAAAAGAAAGCAGTTACACTGCCTTTTTAACTCGCTTTGATTTGGAAAGTATTGGTGGAGGCAAACGGGATCGAACCGATGACCCCCTGCTTGCAAAGCAGGTGCTCTACCAACTGAGCTATGCCCCCGTTCTTGGTGGGTCTGGGAGGACTTGAACCTCCGACCCCACGCTTATCAAGCGTGTGCTCTAACCAGCTGAGCTACAAACCCGGATTCTCTTCTTAAGCGAATCTTGTCTTCACTCAAGCATTTTTCCGCATCTTCTACAGTTTACCGATAAGTGTGAATACGACAGCCTCTTCTTTCTCTAGAAAGGAGGTGATCCAGCCGCAGGTTCCCCTACGGCTACCTTGTTACGACTTCACCCCAGTCATGAAGCATACCGTGGTAAGCGGGCTCCTTGCGGTTACCCTACCTACTTCTGGTATCCCCCACTCCCATGGTGTGACGGGCGGTGTGTACAAGACCCGGGAACGTATTCACCGCAGTATGCTGACCTGCGATTACTAGCGATTCCGACTTCATGCACTCGAGTTGCAGAGTGCAATCCGGACTACGATCGGTTTTGTGAGATTGGCTCCACCTCGCGGCTTGGCTACCCTCTGTACCGACCATTGTATGACGTGTGAAGCCCTGGTCATAAGGGCCATGAGGACTTGACGTCATCCCCACCTTCCTCCGGCTTGTCACCGGCAGTCTCATTAGAGTGCCCAACTTAATGATGGCAACTAATGACAAGGGTTGCGCTCGTTGCGGGACTTAACCCAACATCTCACGACACGAGCTGACGACAGCCATGCAGCACCTGTGTTACGGCTCCCGAAGGCACCCCTCCGTCTCTGGAGGGTTCCGTACATGTCAAGACCAGGTAAGGTTCTTCGCGTTGCATCGAATTAATCCACATCATCCACCGCTTGTGCGGGTCCCCGTCAATTCCTTTGAGTTTTAATCTTGCGACCGTACTCCCCAGGCGGTCGATTTCACGCGTTAGCTTCGCTACTAAGCAGTCAAGCTGCCCAACAGCTAATCGACATCGTTTAGGGCGTGGACTACCAGGGTATCTAATCCTGTTTGCTACCCACGCTTTCGGGCATGAACGTCAGTGTTATCCCAGGAGGCTGCCTTCGCCATCGGTATTCCTCCACATCTCTACGCATTTCACTGCTACACGTGGAATTCTACCTCCCTCTGACACACTCTAGTCACCCAGTTCAGAACGCAGTTCCCAGGTTGAGCCCGGGGATTTCACATCCTGCTTAAGTAACCGTCTGCGCCCGCTTTACGCCCAGTAATTCCGATTAACGCTCGCACCCTACGTATTACCGCGGCTGCTGGCACGTAGTTAGCCGGTGCTTATTCTTCAGGTACCGTCATCAGACAGGGGTATTAACCCCGCCCTTTTCTTCCCTGACAAAAGTCCTTTACAACCCGAAGGCCTTCTTCAGACACGCGGCATGGCTGGATCAGGCTTGCGCCCATTGTCCAAAATTCCCCACTGCTGCCTCCCGTAGGAGTCTGGGCCGTGTCTCAGTCCCAGTGTGGCGGATCATCCTCTCAGACCCGCTACTGATCGTCGCCTTGGTAGGCCTTTACCCCACCAACTAGCTAATCAGATATCGGCCGCTCAAACAGCGCAAGGCCAAATGGTCCCCTGCTTTCTTCCTCAGAAAATATGCGGTATTAGCTAATCTTTCGATTAGTTATCCCCCACTGCTCGGTACGTTCCGATATATTACTCACCCGTTCGCCACTCGCCACCCAAGAAGCAAGCTTCTCTGTGCTGCCGTCCGACTTGCATGTGTAAAGCATGCCGCCAGCGTTCAATCTGAGCCAGGATCAAACTCTTATGTTCAATCTCTAACTTTTTTAACTTCTGGTCTGCTTCAAAGAAACCGACAGGACAATGTCTAAAACATCATCTTGTCTGTCTTTCAAACAGTGTGAGGCTGTCGCACTCACACTTATCGGTAATCTGTTTTGTTAAAGAGCAAAAACGAATTATAAAGCATTTCAAATCATTGTCAATCAAAACTTTTCACAAAACCTCGAAAAATCAGACCAACTGTGATATACTTACCTGTTCGTTCAACCACCGCCGAAGCAGCGAAGAACCGAACTATACCCCCACCCGCAAAAACCGTCAACTCCTAAACAATAAAAAATTCTACAAAAACCGACAACAAACTGAAATTCAAAGACTTTTATTTCAAAATATTCTCAAACCAAACTCAATCAACATCAAAGGTCGTCTGAAATCCCTTTCAGACGACCTTTGCCATGAATATCCGAAACAATTCCAAATATACCAAGCTTCGATTTACAACTTAAGATACCCACCCATCAGTCCCTGTTACTTTTTTGAACAGTATCCATGTTAGTATTATTACTTATTTAATTCAAATTGGATTGAGTTGCTGTAATGAGTAAACACATTCTTTTAGGGATAAGCGGTGGTATTGCGGCTTATAAATCATGTGAGTTGGTCAGATTACTAAAAAAACAAGGACATTCTGTAACGGTAGCAATGAGCCGTGCAGCTACTGAATTTGTTACCCCCCTTACGTTTCAAGCATTAAGCGGAAATCCTGTTCTAGTCGATACGCACGATGGTCACTCGACTAGAGGAATGAGTCATATTGATTTAACCCGAGAAGCGGATGTTTTTTTAATTGCTCCCGCTACTGCCAATACGGTTGCCAAGATCGCCAACGGTATTGCTGATAATCTACTGACCAATTTGGCAGCAGCACGAAAATGCCCCATGGCAGTCGCTCCGGCGATGAATGTGGAGATGTGGAACAATCCTGCCAATCAAAGGAATATCCAACAACTGATTTCAGACGACATCACGGTTTTCCAGCCATCCTATGGCGAACAGGCTTGCGGTGAAATCGGGATAGGGAGAATGCCTGAAGCGATTGAACTTGCCGATTTGATTCATGATTTATGGACGCCGAAAATACTTGCCGGCAAAAAAATCTTAATCACTGCCGGCGCGACCTTGGAAATGATTGACCCGGTCCGTGGAATTACGAATATTTCCAGCGGTCAAATGGGCATTGCCTTAGCCCGTGCATCCAGAATGGCCGGCGCACAAGTTACGTTGATTTATGGACAGTTACAAACTCCCCTGCCAATCGGTCTCTATCATACGGAACAGGCTATTAGCGCCCAAGAAATGTACGATGCTGTTCATAAATATATTGAAGATCAGGATGTTTTTATTTCCGTAGCCGCTGTGGCTGACTATAAGGTAAAAAACAGCAGCCCGCACAAATTGAAAAAAGAAAATTCAAAAGATACCCCGACCCTTGAATTGGAAGCCAATCCTGATATTTTGGCATCTGTAGCCACCCTACCCAAATCGCCTTTTTGCATTGGATTTGCCGCAGAAAGTGAAAAAGTTTTGGAATATGCTCGGGAAAAACGTTTACGCAAAGGCATTCCGATGCTGATTGCCAATGACGTTTCTCAAGCAATGGGAAAACCCACCAATCAGATTACTATTATTACGGATGACGAGGAACTATCTTTCCCTGAGAAAGAGAAATTACAGGTAGCAGAGGAAATTGTTCAATCTCTTGCTCGCCATCTGGACAAACCAGACCTGTAAGTAATCAGGTTAACCTGAACTATCTTCTACAACGGCAAAGGTCGTCTGAAAATTTTCAGACGACCTTGGATTCGGATTTCAAGTGCAACACTAGTGTATCAGTGGTTTGAACAGATTCAAGAATAAAACACTTGGCGTTTCGTAGCCAAGTGTTTTTCTTGGCCGGTGGTTCAACTCATCTTGAACCCTGCGTATCTCCCGATCACTGATGTTTCGGAAATCGGTTTGCTTGGGGAAATATTGTCGGATGAGTCCGTTGGTGTTCTCATTCAGCCCTTTCTCCCAAGAATGGTAGGGGCGGCAAAAATAGGTTTTCGCTGCTAATGCTTTGGCTATTTTGGTGTGCTGGTAGAACTCTTTGCCGTTATCCATGGTAATGGTGTGTACTCTGGCTTTATGTGCCCTTAATACCCTAGACCTTTTGCGAAAGTATCCTGAAGATTTACAATTCCCAAATGAAATACGAAAACCTCATCCAAAGAAGCGACAGGGAATTCAAACGGCTCACAGGTGTAACGCCCGTCCTTTTTCACGAAATGCTGAAAGTCACCACAGAAGCAGAAAGCCGGAAGGTCAAGTCAGGCAGGCCGCATACGCTCAGCTTGGCAGACCAACTGCTGCTTACCCTGAGCTATCTGCGTCATTACCATACCCAACTCGAATTGGCCGCCATCTACGGCCTTTCTGAAAGTAATGTCTGCCGCACCATCCGTAAAACCGAGGACGCCCTCATCCGTTGCAAACGCTTTTCCCTGCCAAAACACAAGAATCCGGGCGATCAAACGGTCATCATTGACGTTACCGAAAGCCCGATTGAACGTCCCAAAAAAACAGCGGCAGTATTACAGCGGCAAGAAAAAGCGGCACACGGTTAAAATCCAGGTCATATACGGCAGAGAAACTGAAAAAATCATCAGCATCCGGACGGGGATGGGTGCTCAGCATGACATGCGTTTAGCCAAGAGGCACCTTGCAGAGCTTTATCCCTACAAAATAGTCATTGCGGATAAGGGTTATCAAGGATTGGCTAAAACCGGATTACAGACCCCGAAAAAGAAATCCAAACATCATCCGCTGAACAAACAGGATAAAGAGGCGAACAGGCGGTTAGGCAAACTCAGAACCGTCATCGAGCACATCAACAGGAAACTGAAGATATTCAAAATCTTGTCGCTGCCTTACCGCAACAGGCGGAAACGGTTCGGGTTAAGGGTAAATCTGATTGCAGGACTGGTTAATGCGATGGGATGAATATTTTCGCAAGAGGTCTCCTAATGGCTGCCTGGGCAGTGTCTTCGGCTTTGAGGCTGTCCAATTTGCAGATGATGGTGTAGCGGGTAACGCGTTCGACCAAGGTCAGTAATGCGCTTTTCTGTCCTTTGCCGACGATGGTGTCGGCCTCCCAATCGCCGATGCGTTTTTTTTGGTCGACGATGGCGGGTCGGTTTTCTATGCCGACGCGGTTGGGCACTTTGCCTCTGGTCCATGTGCTGCCGTAGCGTTTGCGGTAGGGTTTGCTGCATATTCTGAGATGTTGCACAAGGTGCCGCCGTTGCTTTTGTCTTGGCGGAGGTGGCGGTAAATGGTGCTGTGGTGGAGCGTGATCCCGTGGTGTTTGCGCAGGTAGGCGCATACTTGTTCGGGACTGAGTTTTCGGCGGATAAGGGTGTCGATGTGTTGAATCAGCTGCGAATCGAGCTTATAGGGCTTTCGCTTACGCTGTTTGATAGTCCGGCTTTGCCGTTGGGCTTTTTCGGCGCTGTATTGCTGCCCTTGGGTGCGGTGCCGTCTGATTTCACGGCTTATGGTGCTTTTGTGGCGATTAAGCTGTTTGGCGATTTCAGTGACGGTGCAGTGGCGGGACAGGTATTGGATATGGTATCGTTCGTCTTGGGTCAGTTGTGTGTAGCTCATGGCAATCTTTCTTGCAGGAAAGGCCGTATGCTACCTCATACTGGCCTTTTTCTGTTATGGAAAGTTGCACTTCAAATGCGAATCCGCCGACCTTTTTGATATTCAATGCCCTGCTGATGAGCCTCCATTGAATGGCGGCTTGGCAAACCAAATTATGGAAATCATGGCGATGAACAAGATACTGCCAGCCAGGAAAATCTCATTTGACCCCATGATGAAGCCTTGCTGCGTAATGACATCGGAAATATTTTTCAAAACCTGCTGTTCACTCAGCCCCCGATTCGTCATTTCATGAACTGTTTGAACAGTCAAACTCGAATATGGATTAATCTGTTCACTCAGCTGCGTATGATGCAAAGCTTCTCTCCGTTCCCACATGGTACTGACTATGGATACGCCCACCCCACCCATGAAGACGCGCAAGAAATTAGACAGGCTACTTGCTGATGCAATTTGATCAGATTTAATATGGGACAATGTAATGCTGGTCAACGGAAGGAAAAACATGGACACACCCAAGCCTTGCCAGAATTGGGGCCAAACAACATTGCTCATATTCATTCCGGCATAAAAATCAGTGCGCCAATAGAAAGTAAAAGCAAACATCAAGAAACTTGCGGTAACAAGAAGACGCATGTCAATACGGTTGCCGAATCTACCTATGATCGGGGACAACAAGATAGGAAGAAAGCCCACAGGTGCAGCCGCCAAGCCCGCCCATGTTGCCGTATAACCAAGATTAGACTGCAACACTAGCGGCAACAGCGTGAGCGTACCCATATAAACCATAAAGCCCAATGAGGTCGCCAGTACGCCTATCGTAAAATTTCTGTTGCTAAACAAAGAAAAATCGACAATGGGGTATTTCTCGCCCAGTTCCCAAACCACAAAATATGTCAGACATACCAATGCCACTATACCTAAAACGATAATCTCTCCAGAGGCAAACCAGTCCAACTCTTTGCCTCTGTCCAGCATCATTTGCAGCGCACCAACACCAACCACCATCAATACTAAACCGATGTAATCTATCGGCGTCTTCACCACTTCCGTTTCCCTATCCCTCAATTGCTGCCACACAATAAGTGCAGAAATAATACCGATAGGGATGTTGATGAAGAAAATCCAACCCCAATGCCAATTATCCGAAATCCAACCGCCGAAAATAGGACCTAAAACGGGCGCGACGACAACGGTCATTGCCCACAATGCCAAAGCCAATGTCCGTTTTTCAGGAGGATACGATGCCATTAACAAACTTTGCGACAGCGGAATCAACGGTCCGGCTACAAAGCCTTGTAACACCCTGAAGATCACCAAAGCCTGAAGATTGGGTGCAATGCCGCACAACCACGACAGCAAAACAAATCCCACTACGGAGGCGATAAACAGTTTTACTTCGCCAAACCGTTTTGCCATAAATCCGGTTAGCGGCACTGAAATCGCATTCGCCACGGCAAATGACGTAATAACCCAAGTACCCTGAGTAGTCGCCGCCCCCAAGTCCCCGGCAATTACCGGTACTGCAACGTTGGCAATCGTGGTATCCAAGACTTCCATAAAAACGGCAAGGCTGAGTGCCAACGTAACCAGCACCAGCCTAACACCCTGCAATGGCGGATAATTCATATTTCTTCGCTATTATTCATTCAATATATTGCACAGTGATTGCGCTTAGATACACATCCCTTTTCAGACGACCTCTTTGATGAACATTCATATCATCATAACCAAAGTGCTGCCTTGTATAATCCGTCACAAATTTGCTTCCTCATGTACTTTGATATCTATTCGCTATCAAAGAACCGCATTCAGCAATTCAACACATGAAAGGTCGTCTGAAAACATTTTTTACTTAGCGTATTTCTCAAAAATCTTATCGATCAACGCATCGGCAGCAGCCCAATCCATACTTTCAGTTTCCGGTGATTCTACATTTTTATCAGCAACCGCCGTCATATTTTTTCCTGAACCAGCACCTGAAATATCAACCTTTACTTTCATAGATAAACCGACACGCAGCGTATTTGCCTGCAACTCTTTCGCATCCAAACTGATGCGGACCGGAACACGTTGTACAACCTTAATCCAGTTCCCCGTCGCATTTTGAGGTGGTAAAAGGGAGAATGCACTGCCCGTACCCGCAGACAAACCCATCACCCTGCCATGATAGACCACTTTATTTCCATATAAATCGGCAGTCATTTCAACAGGTTGACCAATTTTCATTTGACGCAGTTGCGATTCTTTAAAGTTAGCATCCACCCAAAGATTACTCAAAGGAACCACAGCCATCATTGGTGAACCTTGAGCGATACGCTGCCCTACTTGAACATTCCGTTTGGCAATCTGTCCATTCATCGGGGCGCGAATTTGGGTGCGTTGCAGATTCAACCATGCATCTTTAATATGGCTGATGGCTGTTTGCACCGCAGGTTGTTGACGCAGAGGAATATTATTGCCCAAAACTGCTTGTGCAGAAGTTTCTTCTGCCTCTACTGCCTTCAAAGCCGCTTGAGCTTGAACCACGGCAGCGCGGGCATGACTCAACTCCTCACCTGAAATCGCATCCGTTCCCGATAAAGCTTCACGTCGACGCAAATCTGCCTGAGCCTTTGCCAATTCGGCTTTTCGCAACAGAACTTGCGCTTTTGCTTTCGAGTTAACCGCAGTTTGTTGTTTATTCTGACGAATTGCCTGAATCAATTCATTTTGAGCACGCTCGTAAGCCAGCTGAAAATCGCTGTCATCTAACGCAACTAAGACATCCCCTTTTTTGACCACATCAGTATCGTCATACATCACCTTTCTTACCGTACCGGTGACTTGAGGGGTAATTTGCACCAGATGGCCCGCGACATAAGCATCTTCAGTCTCTTCCTCGTATTGCCAAAATAAGAAATACGCAAGAGCCACACCGACTGCAATCAAAATAAAAAGCAGTGTGATAACTGCTAAATTACGTCCACGCTTACGCCCCACCCTTGAACTTTTTGTCCCTAAATCGCGTAATTGTTCATTATTTTCCAGATTCACATCCATGATTTCATTTTAACCCGAGTAATTACAGACTATTTTCCTTATTTACCCCATCCCACTAATATCTCTTTGATTTTAATAGAATAGACAATACTGAAAATACATGCAGAGGTGCATTTTATAGCCGCATCGTTACTCAATCAAGTAACAATCATATTTAAAAACCATTTGGATATCCTCCTTTTACGATTAGACGTAAAAAATCATTTCGGCAACCTCAAGCCGTATCGATTGCTGACAACCCAAAAGCAATTGGCGATATTCTGGACACATACATTTAAACATTAAATGCATATTCAAAATATCGCCAACTGACTTAATTAAAAGGAAAGAGGTCGTCTGAAAAGCCTCCTATTGCGTTTTAAACCCACCGCCCAACTGGGCATTCAGATTACTCCACGCAATCAACCGTTCAGATTGATACTGCACCAATTGCATTTTTACCTGCAACATATCATCTTGTTTTTGCAATGCGTTAAGACCGTTATCCAATCCTGCCCTCACTCTACCCTGAGCATTTTTAACCGACTTCTCGGATATTTTCAGCATTTTATCCCAAGTAGACTGTTTACTTTGTAGGCTTTGGTAATCTACAACAGCATCCGCAGCAGAACGCATCGCATTTAAAACCGTTTGATCGTACACGACCACCTGCTCATTATATTCTGCGCGTTTACCTGCCAATTTTGACTGCAATGCACCAGAAGTGAAAATAGGAAGATTGATAGCCGGAACAATACCCAGCATGCCTGATGTTTTACCTCTGACCACATTGAACGCATCGATATGTCCAAGACCTGCCAAGGCTTTTAACTCAATATTGGGATAAAACTCTGCCTCAGTAGATTTAACTGTATGCAGCTTAGATTCCAATAATGATTTTTGTGCCGCGATATCCGGTCGAGCTGCTAACAAATCAGCATGGATTTTATTCACAGGTACAACAGGAACCACACCCATTCGACTGGGTTCTTGTCCGGAAAGCGCTCCCGGCACGTTACCGCTTAATACCGCCAAAGCATGTCGAACTTTGGCAATCTGTTGTTCCAATGACGTTTTTTCCAACTGAAGTTGCTGAGTCGCCAATTCAATTGGATACAATGATTGCGCAGGCATCAGGTTTGCATGGATTCTGCGTGAGACCAATTGCTGCATTTTCTCTGACAGATCGATACGTTCCTGCACAAGAGCTTGTCGCTCGCTCAAAGCCTGCCAAATAAAATATTGCTTGGCTACCGCGTTCGCCAGCTCAATCCGTGCCTGATGGGCTTCATACAGAATTGCCTGACGGCGTCCCAAAACCGCTGCAATCTGCTCACGGTTTTTTCCCCAAAAATCGAATGTCCAACTTCCCTGTACTGCCGCGTTTGCCAACAATAATGTATGGTCGGTATCGATACGGGAAGATGCGGGCTTGGGTGCGACATACATCCCAACCCCGCGCGCGGACATACCGATTTGCGTTTTGCCGGCGGCTTCGGTTATTCCCAGCTGCGCTTGTGCTTGCTCGAAACGCGCCTTGGCAATACGCAAATCCGTTGATGTCTGGATAGCTTGTGCAACCAGTTGATTCAGTTTGTTATCTTTTAATTGCAACCACCATCCGTCTTGAATGAGGGATGCCGATTTACCATCGGACAAAGAATACACCGTTGGTTCTTCCAACGGTGCTTGTTTACCAAACTGCGCACAAGCTGCAAGTACAGATACTGCGATAATGCAGATGCCCCGTTTGGCAATATTTGATTTCATGGCAGACTCCATTTTTTTACTTTTATCCCTGCCACAATTCTTACTGTATCAGATCAACTGTCCAAACGGTTCAACAGCTTGCCCAACAGATTTTGCAACTGGGTATAATCCTCATTGGTAAAATCTTCCCAAGCTTCCCCGCTCTTACTGGAAATCTGCGGCCATACTTGTTGGATAAAAGACTCACCTTCCTGTGTCAATTTTAACACAATCTGGCGGCGGTCTTGCTGATTGATATGACGACCTACCCATCCCCGTTCTACCATCTCATCGGAAAGACGGGTTGCACTGGTACGCGTCAAATCCATCAAGTCGCTCAAACGCGAAGGAAGGATTTCGCTTTTAGGGCTGACATAAACTGCCATCAAAGCAAACCACAAATTTTCATTGATACCGAAAGTTTTCAAATTCTCATTGAGATGACTGCTTAAACGCTCGGTTGTTACCCGTAACAGACGTCCTGTTCTTACCTGTTGTTCTGAAAATTCAGGCAAACGGTCGGAAAGTTGGCGCAGCGCGTTGACCAAGTCGGTTTGTGAAAAACTCATTATAAATATCCTCTTCTTAAATTTATTGGCTGTTTATGCTGCAAATCAGAATAAAATGACAATCTCATTTGCTTCAAAATACCAAATACTTATTCAATGCCGCTATACTAATTCAACTGATTATTTTCCGAATGAAAATCTGACAATCGGTCCAAGAAGATAACAAGTGGCGTTTTTTTATGCATAAGTCATCTAATTTGTATGTAATTCCGAATTCTTACTCTACAAAATCAGTATTCAGAAAGGATAGATTTGTGGTTACCGACAACTTAATTTATTGTTTATATTGAAAACCCCATAATTTATTAGAGAGATGGCGCTTCTCCTTAGTTCTATAACTCAAAACATGACTTTTGAGATACTACTGAAAACACTTCAAAAAAATTTTAACTTTTACGATTAATGCGAAAAAATTAACTAGAAAAATCATAAATTTAAAAATCAGTTTAAATTCAATCCGCATTGCTTTGCAAAGGCATTACCGCCACATCAAAACATCCGCACACACCTATCATTTTTTCGCATTTCCAGCCCAGCGTTCAACCGCTAAATAATTATCAAAAAAATCACAAACATAGTTCCCCTTATATTACAATCCGCCTTTCGTGGTTCGAAAACCTCCCACATTAAAAAACTAAGGAAACCCTCATGTCCCGCAACACTGAAGAGCTGCAAGGCATCTCGCTTTTGGGCAATCAAAAAACCCAATATCCGACCGGATACGCTCCAGAAATTCTCGAAGCATTCAACAACAAACATCCCGACAACGACTATTTCGTCAAGTTCGTCTGTCCCGAATTCACCAGCCTCTGCCCCATGACCGGGCAGCCCGACTTCGCCACCATCTACATCCGCTATATCCCGCACATCAAAATGGTGGAAAGCAAATCCCTGAAACTCTACCTCTTCAGCTTCCGCAACCACGGCGATTTTCATGAAGACTGTGTCAACATCATCATGAAAGACCTGATCGCACTGATGGATCCGAAATACATCGAAGTTTTCGGCGAATTCACACCACGCGGCGGCATCGCCATTCATCCCTTTGCCAATTACGGCAAAGCAGGTACCGAGTTCGAAGCATTGGCACGAAAACGCCTGTTTGAACACGACAGCCAATAATCCATCCCCTTTTACGCATTTTCAGACGACCTCTTTCACAAGAAGGTCGTCTGAAAGCCTTTCCGAAAGATTTCCATGTACGAATTTACAACAGCGCAACAACAGAAGGCACTCTTCTGGCTGGTGCTTTTCCATATTCTCATCATCGCCGCCAGCAACTATCTGGTGCAGTTTCCCTTCCAAATTTTCGGCATCCACACCACTTGGGGCGCGTTTTCCTTCCCCTTCATCTTCCTTGCCACCGACCTGACCGTCCGCATTTTCGGTTCGCACTTGGCACGGCGGATTATCTTTTGGGTCATGTTCCCCGCCCTTTTGCTTTCCTACATCTTTTCCGTTTTGTTCCACGACGGCAGTTGGACAGGCTTAGGCGCGCTGTCCGAATTCAACACCTTTGTCGGACGCATCGCCTTAGCCAGCTTTGCCGCTTACGCACTCGGACAAATCCTTGATATTTTTGTGTTCAACAAATTACGTCGTCTGAAAGCGTGGTGGATTGCCCCGACCGCATCAACTGTCATCGGCAACGCCCTGGATACGTTGGTATTTTTCGCCATTGCCTTCTACGCAAGCAGCGATGAGTTTATGGCGGCAAACTGGCAGGGCATCGCTTTTGTCGATTACCTGTTCAAACTCACCATCTGCACCCTCTTCTTCCTGCCAGCCTACGGCGTGATTTTGAATATCTTGACGAAGAAGCTGACGACACTGCACTCCCAACATCCTCAAAAACAGATGCTGCCGGCACAAGAATCTTGATGCAGTCCGACAGAACGATTTACGATTCCCGTTCATAGAAAATACAAAGAGGTCGTCTGAAAATTTCAGACGACCTCTTTGTATTTTCTGGCCTCGCCAACAGGAATCGAACCTGTATTTTACGCTTAGGAGGCATACGTTCTATCCGTTGAACTATGGCGAGCGTGTTAAACTTTTCCTGCAATAAACGATAATAATCCCGCGGCAATCAGCGGACCGACCGGAATGCCGCCCATAAATGCTACACCGATAACCGTACCAATCAAAAGACCTGTTACCAAAACAGGCTGTTCGCTCATCAGCGGTACGCCGCGCCCTGCCAGCCAGGCGACAAGGATGCCGATTAATACGGCGGCAATCATTTTGAAATTAACAAACTCCGACAGCGGCGGAATTTGAACCTTCCCTGAAACCAGCGGACTTAAGACCCCGATTGTCAGCAAAATAATCCCAAAATGCAAGCCGTGTTTTTCCATGAAAGGAATATATTGCGACAAAGCAGTCTGTTGCATTAAAAGCAAAACTGCTGCGGAAATCGTAATCGAGTTGTTGTTGCTGACGACGCCGAGAAAAATCAGCGTCACCAAAAACATCGGGACGAAATTGAAATTCATCGGATTTAAGAAACCCGTGCCAATGATTCCTCGGCCAACTGAATCATCGCCTGCTTGACTTCGCTATCGGGCAATACTGCCAAAGAAGCCACGGCTTGCTCAACGGCTTTTCGTGCTTCAGAAATCGAATAAGTCAGCGCGTCGGAATGGACAACATAATCATGGATTTTTTGGAAACTGCTGCGATCCGCATTTTCCAAAGCGTGGCGCACATCGTCCGCCACTTGTTTCGAGCCGTTGCGCATCAGATAAATCAGCGGCAAAGTCGGCTTGCCTTCTGCCAAATCGTCGCCGACGTTTTTACCGATTTCTTCGGTTTCACCCGAATAATCCAAAACATCATCAATAATTTGGAACGCCGTACCGACATACATGCCGTAATCTTTCAGTGCCTGCTCATGCTCAGGAGAGGCACTACCTAAAATCGCACCGACCTGTGCTGCCGCTTCAAACAATTTGGCTGTTTTATATTGAATCACTTGAACATATTGTGCTTCGGTGATGTCGGTATTGCCGATGTTCATCAGCTGCATGACCTCACCTTCGGCAATAATATTGGTTGCATCCGCCATGACTTCCAAAATGCGCATACTGCCGGAATCAACCATCAACTGGAAAGCGCGCGTATATAAAAAGTCGCCGACCAACACTGCCGCCGCGTTGCCGAACAGATTATTCGCCGTTTCGCGTCCGCGGCGCAAATCGCTTTCATCAACCACATCGTCGTGCAACAGGGTCGAAGTGTGGATAAATTCCACCATCGCCGCCAAAGCATACAGCTTATCTCCATCATAACCGACCGACTTACCTGCCAAAATCGTCATAATCGGACGCAGACGCTTACCGCCGGCACTGATAATATAAGTACCGATTTGCGAAATTAGCGCGACATCAGACTGAACCGCTTGGTTGATCACCTCATTGACCCGTGAAAGGTCTTCAGGCAAATGGCGTTGGAAATAAGGCAGGTTTTCGAGCATAACACATTCTCAGTCGGCAAAATGAAGCAGGCTTGCCGTATAAATAATGGGTTGGGTATAAGGCGGAAATAATATTGCCGCATAAAAAATATCGGCAATCCAACGCGCGATTATAGCAGCAAAGCCCGTTTGACACATCTTTCAGACGACCCTGACCCCAAAAACGAAATAAACTTTGACAAAACAGGCAAATAGCAATAGAATCTCGTGTTTCGCACAATGGTGTGCGGGATATTAACCATAATTCTCATGGAGTTGAGTATGTACGCGGTCGTAAAAACCGGCGGCAAACAATATAAAGTTGCCGTTGGCGAAAAATTGAAAGTAGAACAGATACCAGCCGAACTCGACAGCCAAATCGAACTGACCGAAGTTTTGATGATTGCTGACGGCGAATCTGTAAAAGTTGGCGCTCCTTTTATCGAAGGCGCAAAAGTAACAGCTAAAGTAGTAGCCCATGGTCGCGGCGAGAAAGTACGCATTTTCAAAATGCGCCGCCGTAAACACTACCAAAAACGCCAAGGCCATCGCCAAAATTTCACTCAAATCGAAATCGTGGCAATCGCCTAATTTTTGAAACTTAGGAGTATTACAAATGGCAAGTAAAAAAGCAGGCGGTAGCACCCGCAACGGTCGCGATTCAGAAGCCAAACGCTTGGGCGTAAAAGCCTACGGCAACGAGCTGATTCCGGCAGGTTCCATCATCGTCCGTCAACGCGGTACCAAATTCCACGCCGGTGACAACGTAGGCATGGGCAAAGACCACACTTTGTTCGCCAAAGTTGACGGTTATGTTGAATTCAAAACCAAAGGCGCGCTGAACCGTAAAACTGTCAGCATCCGTCCTTACACTGGGTCTGAAGAATAATCCGAGTTTATCGTGATATTGAAAAAGCTGTATTTCCTAGGAAATACGGCTTTTTTGTTTATATAGGTTGGAAATGATTTTGGTATCACTGATTCAATCTTCAGCAGTTCAAAGCAACACAGCGATAAACAATACAATCGGTACTACAATGAAACAACCACACCGCATTGATTGAAAACCAAACTACTACAAAATTTCAGACGACCTCTTTGCCATCACGCCCTCTTCTCATACTCCAGAGTAAAAGAAAAGCAAATCGATATAGCCGTTACTTACTGATTTTTAAACACTTCATAATACGCAACACATTGCCACCATTGACTTACATTAAGCTCAGCGTAAAAAATCATTCACGATATAAATACTTGAATTACTCAATCGATACTTTTGCTATAATTAATTACTCAATGCAGATTACCCTTATCTCATTCAAACACAGTAAACTTAAGGTCGTCTGAAATTATCCGTCTCCCTTTAACAAAAAGGATGCCTCATGAGCTTACACAGCGATATTCTTGTCGTCGGTGCAGGACCTGCCGGATTGAGTTTTGCCGCAGAACTGGCCGGTAGCGGTTTAAAAATCACCCTGATTGAAAAAAGCCCTTTAGAAATTTTACAAAATCCTCCTTATGACGGGCGTGAAATTGCATTGACCCACCTGTCCCGCGAAATTATGCAACGCTTGGGCATGTGGGATTTGATTCCAAAAGACGAAATTTACCCCTTGCGCGATGCAAAAGTCTTGAACGGGCAGTCCGATTACCAACTCCACTTCCCGCAACCGACCCAAGCGCGCGGCGAACCTGCCGACTGTTTAGGCTATCTGATTTCAAACCACAATATCCGCAAAGCTGCTTATGAAGTCGTATCCAAACTGGAAAACGTTACCATTCTGACCGGTATCGGCGTCAAAGAAGTCAAAACTTCCGAAGACGAAGCCCAAGTCATCTTGGAAAACGGTGAAGTTTTGAGCGGCCACCTACTCTTGGCAGCAGACAGCCGCTTTTCCCAAACCCGCCGACAACTGGGTATTTCCTCCGATATGCACGATTACAGCCGCACCATGTTTGTCTGCCGCATGAAGCATACCCTGTCCAACCAGCACACCGCTTACGAATGCTTCCACTACGGCCGCACCATCGCCCTGCTGCCTTTGGAAGAACACCTGACCAACACAGTCATTACCGTCGATAGCGACAAGGCAGACACCATCAAAAAAATGTCTCCCGAAGAATTGGCAGCCAGCGTCAAAGAGCAGCTCAAAGGCCGTTTGGGCGATATGGAATTGGTCAGCACCATTCACAACTACCCCTTGGTCGGCATGATTGCCCAACGATTCTATGGCAAACGCAGCGCCCTAATCGGCGATGCCGCAGTAGGTATGCACCCTGTTACCGCACACGGTTTCAACTTGGGCTTATCCAGCGCAGACCTCTTAGCAAAACTGGTTCTCGAAGCGGAACAACGCGGCCAAGATATCGGCGCCGCCAGCCTGCTGGAAAAATACAGCACCAAGCATATGCTCCATGCCCAGCCGATTTACCACGGCACCAATATGCTGCTCAAACTCTTTACCAATGAAACCGCGCCCGCCAAAATCCTGCGCGGCTTGGTATTGCGCGCCAGCAACAACTTCCCGCCGCTGAAAAAACTGATTACCAAACAACTGACCGGCTAATTCGTTTAAACACATCAAAAGGTCGTCTGAAACATTTTTCAGACGACCTTTTGACTATACTTTTTGACTATCAGGAACAAATCACAAACTTCCCATATCAGCAAACAAACTCGCTTATCAGCCTTACGCTTTGCTGTTTCAGACGACCTCCAAGATTGCTATGATATAGTGCCTTAACTTTAAACCGGTACGGCATTCCCTCGCCCTGTCCTGATTTAAAGTTAATCCACTATCCCATTCCCGCCATCCTTCCAAACGGAATCCAAAATGTCCGACAACTGCCTCGACACCGCCCGCCGCCATTCCCTGTTCCTCGCCCGCCAGCTCGACAACGGCAAACTCAAGCCCGAAATTTTCCTGCCCATGTTAGACAAGGTTTTGACCGAAGCGGATTTCCAAGCCTTTGCCGACTGGGAAAAAATCCGCGCGGAAGAAAACGAGGAAGAATTGGCGCGGCAGTTGCGCGAGTTGCGCCGTTATGTCGTGTCGCAGATTATCGTGCGCGATATAAACCGCATCAGCGATTTGAACGAAGTTACCCGCACGATTACGCTGTTTGCCGATTTTGCCGTCAATACCGCGCTGGATTTTGCTTACGCCTATTATCGGGACATGTACGGCACGCCGATCGGGCGTTATACAAAATCGCCGCAGCATTTGAGCGTGGTGGCGATGGGCAAGGCGGGCGGCTATGAGTTGAACGTGTCTTCCGACATCGATTTGATTTTTGTCTATCCCGAATCGGGCGACACCGACGGCAGGCGCGAACGCGGCAATCAGGAGTTTTTCACCAAAGTCGGGCAGAAACTGATTGCGCTGCTGAACGACATTACCGCCGACGGGCAAGTGTTCCGCGTCGATATGCGGCTGCGGCCGGACGGCGATTCGGGCGCGCTGGTATTGAGCGAAACCGCGCTGGAGCAATACCTGATTACGCAGGGGCGCGAATGGGAACGCTACGCGTGGTGTAAAGGCCGCGTGGTTACGCCGTATCTGAACGACATCAAATCGCTGGTACGCCCCTTCGTATTCCGCAAATATCTGGATTACAGCGCGTATGAGGCAATGCGCAACCTGCACCGCCAAATCCGCAGCGAAGTCAGCAAAAAAGGCATGGCGGACAACATCAAACTCGGCGCGGGCGGCATCCGCGAAGTCGAATTTATCGCCCAGATTTTTCAAATGATACGCGGCGGGCAAATGCGCGCGCTGCAACTGAAAGGCACGCAGGAAACGCTGAAGAAGCTTGCCGAGCTGGGCATCATGCCGTCTGAAAACGTCGAAACCCTGCTCGCCGCCTACCGCTTCCTGCGCGACGTCGAACACCGCCTGCAATACTGGGACGACCAACAAACCCAAACCCTGCCCGCCTCGCCCGAACAGCAACAACTGCTGGCCGAAAGCATGGGTTTCGACAGCTACGCCGCCTTTTCAGACGACCTCAACGTTCATCGTAACAAGGTCAATCAGTTGTTCAACGAAATTTTGAGCGAACCCGAAGAGCAAACACAGGACAACAGCGAATGGCAGTGGGCATGGCAGGACAAACCCGACGAAGAAGAGCGGCAAGGTCGTCTGAAAGAACACGGGTTCGATGCCGAAACCATCGCCGCAAGGCTCGACCAAATCCGGCACGGCCATAAATATCGCCATCTTTCCGCACACGCCCAGCCGCGTTTCGACGCGATTGTGCCGCTGTTCGTACAGGCGGCGGCAGAGCAAACCAACCCGACCGATACGCTGATGCGGCTGTTTGACTTCCTCGAAAACATCAGCCGCCGATCCGCCTATCTCGCCTTCCTCAACGAACATCCGCAAACCTTGGCGCAACTGGCGCAGATTATGAGCCAAAGCTCATGGGTGGCGGCATATCTGAGCAAATATCCGATTCTGCTGGACGAACTCATCAGCGCGCAGCTTTTGGATACCGCGTTCGACTGGCAAGCCCTCGCCGCCGCCCTTTCAGACGACCTCAAAGCCTGCGGCGGCGACACCGAAGCACAAATGGACACCCTGCGCCGCTTCCAACACGCCCAAGTCTTCCGCCTCGCCGTCCAAGACCTCGCCGGACTGTGGACGGTAGAATCCCTCTCCGACCAACTCTCCGCCCTCGCCGACACCATCCTCGCCGCCGCCCTGCCGTGCGCATGGGCGGACATGCCCAAAAAACACCGCGACACCCCGCAATTCGCCATCGTCGGTTACGGCAAACTCGGCGGCAAAGAACTCGGCTACGCCTCCGACCTCGACCTCGTCTATCTCTACGACGATCCCCATCCCGACGCAGGCGACATATACAGCCGCCTCGCCCGCCGCCTGACCAACTGGCTTTCCGCCGCCACCGGCGCAGGCAGCCTCTACGAAACCGACCTGCGCCTGCGCCCCAACGGCGACGCCGGCTTCCTCGCCCACAGCATCGCCGCCTTCGAAAAATACCAGCGCGAAAACGCATGGACGTGGGAACACCAGTCCCTCACCCGCGCCCGCTTCATCTGCGGCACACCCGAAATTCAGACGGCCTTCGACCGCATCCGCACCGAAATCCTCACCGCCGAGCGCGACCAAACCGCCTTGGCAGACGAAATCATCGCAATGCGCGAAAAAATGTTCCCCACCCATCCGCCGGTTGACAGCAACGTCAAATACGCGCGCGGCGGAGTGGTCGACGTCGAATTTATCGTCCAATATCTGATACTTGCCCATGCCCGCCAATATCCGCAACTCCTCGACAACTACGGCAACATCGCCCTCTTGAACATCGCCGCCGACTGCGGCCTCATCGACAAAACCCTCGCCGAACAAAGCCGCACCGCCTACCGCTTCTACCGCCAGCAGCAGCACAACACCAAACTGCGCGACGCCGAAAAAACCGAAGTAACCGACGAATTGCTGGCACATTACGGCAATGTCAGGAAATTGTGGCGGGAAGTGTTTGGCGAGGAAGCGAAGCTTGGATAAAGCGGATGTTACGAAGGGGATTAAGTCATTAGTCGCATAGCGTGGGTTCCACCTACGAATTACTGCAAATCCGTAGCGTGGGCTTCGCCCACGAACCAAACCCAAAATTTCAGACGACCTCTTTTACCCGCCATTATCGTGGGCAAAGCCCACGCTATCGTCTACGCCATCAAAGCAAAAGGTCGTCGGAAAACGGGAACAGCAAATTTTGCCGAAACCTCCGCCGTCATTCCCGCGTAGGCGGGAATCCAGATGTAGGTCGGATACTTGTATCCGACAAAAAACATTTGACGCGTCTATCGTTTCCGAAAAACCGCTGTTGGAAATGTCGGATTCGAGAATCCGACCTTGTATATCGGAACACCCGTATCATAGCAACAAACCGCCCGGCCGCCACCCGCATCCGACCAAGGCAAACAACCGTTGCGTAGCTCAGGGAGCGGTCGGGCAACCCATCGACACGACCGGACAGTTGCCAGACAACACAACCGAATGCAAGGCAGGTTTATGATGAGTACCCAATACAATTACGCAGGCATCGACATCGCCAAACGAAACTTCGTCATCGCCGTTTCGTCTTTGTCTAAAACCAAAACCGAAACCAACAACCCGAAAGGTATCGCCCATACCGTCGAATACCTTAAAAAACACAAGGTCGCCCTCGTCGTGATGGAAAGCACCGGCGGTCTCGAAATCCCCGCCGCCAAAGCCATCCACCGCGCAGGTATGGTCGTGATTATCGCCAACCCGCGTCAGACGCATCAGTTTGCCCAATCGCAGTCGCTGACCAAAACCGACGCCAAAGATGCCAAAATGCTCGCCTTCTTCGCGCAGATGACGGCACAGAAAGAGGATTGGCAAACCATGCTCTACCACCCGCCCACCGAAGCGGAAGAAGTGTTGGAAGCATTGGTTAACCGCCGCAACCAGCTGGTGGATATGCGGACTGCCGAGAAAAACCGTCTGCATCAGGTTCATGAAACGCAAGTCGAAAGCGTCAAACAACTGATTGCCCATTTTGACCGGCTGATTGACGAATTGGACAAACAAATCGACGACCACACCCACACGCATTTTGACGGCAAAGCCCAAGTAGCGGAACAAATCAAAGGCATCGGTTCGATAACGACGGCTACGCTGATGGCGATGCTGCCCGAATTGGGGCGGCTGAGCCACAAACGGCTGGCGAGTCTGGTCGGTATTGCGCCACACCCGAGGGAGAGCGGGGAAACCAAATTCAAAAGCCGCTGCTTCGGCGGAAGGTCTGCGGTGCGTAAGGCGCTGTATATGGCTACCATGGTAGCGACACGTTTTGAACCGCTTATTCGGGATTTCTACCAACGCCTGCTGTCCAAAGGTAAGCCGTATAAGGTTGCCGTTACGGCATGTATGCGCAAACTGCTGACGGTATTGAATGCCCGGATGCGTGATTATAGTGGATTAAATTTAAATTAGGACAAGGCGACGAAGCCGCAAACAGTACAAATAGTACGGCAAGGCGAGGCAACGCCGTACTGGTTCAAATTTAATCCACTATATTTTGCCGAAAACGGTACCACCGAAAACGGTATCCGAACGGCTTGATTTGAGTTTTGGTATTTTTGCCCGACGGGGTGAAAAATACAGTTGCTACCTGAAAGGTCGTCTGAAAAGCGTTTTCAGACGACCTTTCGGACGCTTTGTTATTTTAAAACCGCACAATTTATTGTGCGGTTTGTCATTGTCAGTATTTGAAGTTTTCGCCGAGATAGACGGAGCGGACTTGTTCGTTGTTGACCAAATCGTCGGGCTTGCCGGAGGCGAGGACGGTGCCGTCGCTGATGATGTAGGCTCTGTCGCAGATGCTGAGGGTTTCGCGTACGTTGTGGTCGGTAATGAGTACGCCGATGCCGCGCGATTTGAGGAAGTCGATGATTTTTTGGATGTCGATGACGGCAATGGGGTCAACGCCGGCGAAGGGTTCGTCTAAGAGGATGAAACGCGGTTGCATGGCGAGTACGCGGGCGATTTCGACGCGTCGGCGTTCGCCACCGGACAGGGAGGGGGCGGGGTTGTGGCGCAGGTGGCCGATGTTGAGGTCGGCAAGCAGTTTTTCGACTTCGCCATCGATGCGGCTTTTGTCTTTGGTGCTGATTTCTAAAATGGCGCGGATGTTTTGTTCGACGGTCATTTTTCGGAAAATCGAGGCTTCTTGGGGCAGGTAGCCGACGCCGAGGCGGGCGCGTTCGTGTATGGGCAGGTGGCGCAGTTCTTGTCCGTCGAGGGTAACGCTGCCTGCGTCAGCGGCGATGAGTCCGACGATCATGTAGAAGCTGGTGGTTTTGCCTGCGCCGTTGGGGCCGAGCAGGCCGATGACTTCGCCGCTTTCGATTTCGAGGGAGAAGTTTTTGACGACTTGGCGTTTTTTGAAACTTTTTTGCAGGTTTTGAACGACGAGGCGGCTGGTGTTTTCGCTCATAAATGACTCTTGGTTCGGAGGTCGTCTGAAAATGTGTTTTTGGGGCTTGCTATGTTGTTTTTCAGACGACCTTTGGTGTTGTCAGATGCGGGTTATTTGGTTTTTTGGGTGCTGGACGGTTGGATGACGACGCTGACCCTGCCGGATTTGGCGGCGGATTTGGCACCTGTTTTGGAGCTGCCGTTGATGGTATAGACTTCGGTTTTGGTGTTGTAGGTGATGACTGCGCCTTCGGCAACGTCGCCGCCGCGTTGGACTTTGGCGTTGCCGGTCAGGGTAACGAGGTTGATGGCGGAGGAGTAGGTTACGTTGTTGGCTTGTCCGTGAACCGTGCCTTTGTTGTCGTCGAGCGTCTGGCTGAAGCGGACGGGCGAGCCGCTGGCTTTCATGAATTGTTCGCCTTTGTCGTTGCGGGAGACGTTGACGCTGCCGGCGCGGATGTTGAGCGTGCCTTGTTTGATGATGACGTTGCCGGTGAAGGTGGTGCTTTGGTTGTTTTGGTCGAGCGAGCCTTGGTCGGCTTCAATCTGTATCGGCTGCTTGCTGTCGCTTTGCAGGGCGTAGGCGGGGGCGGTGGCGAAAAATGCGGTTAAAACACATGCCTTACATATTTTTTGTATCATAAATCGTGGCTTTCACTCTGGATGGGAAGTTCAACAAACCTTTTTTGTGGTCATACGTCAGACCTTCGGCGCTGCCGCTTGATTCGCCGTATTGGAAGGTAACGGGCGTGTCGGTTTTGGCGTATTGCGATTCGGTGTCGACGTGTAGAAGCTCGGTTTTTACGACGCCCGCCTGCCGCTTGGCATCGGCGGCTTTGGTCAGGACGACGTTGTGTTTGAACAGGAGTTGTTTGGTTTGGGTGTTGTACACGGCTTCGTCGCTGCCGACGTCGTAAAGCCGGCTGCCTTCTTGGAAGAAGACGAGGTGCGGCAGCTCGAAATGTACGTCGGTGCTTTCGGGAAACTGTTTTGCCCCTCTTGCGCTCAGATGCTCTTTCAGACGACCTTGTTCGTCAAACCGCCGCCCATCTATGCCGTCCATCGTATATTGCGGCTGGTTAGGGTTGAGTTTGACTTCTTCAATGTCGATTTCGCTGATGCGTCCCAGCCATGCCGACAATCCGCCGAGCGCGACCGCCAGCACCAAAGGGAATGCGATTCCGTACCGCCATCTTACTTTCATTTGATGTACTCGTTTAAAGCCGCGCCCAGCGTACCTTTCGCGCGCATAATCAGGTCGCACACTTCGCGCACCGCGCCTGCGCCGCCCGCCTGTTTCGTAATATAGGCGGCGTGTTGCAGCGTAAACCAATGCGCATCGGGGACGGCAACCGGCAATCCGCAGCGCACCATCACCGGCAAATCGACCACGTCGTCGCCGACAAAGGCGCACTCGGCTTCTTCTACGCCCACCTGCGCACGCAATTCTTCATAGGCGGCGCGTTTGTCCGAAATGCCTTTGAAGTAGTAATTTATACCCAACTGTTTGACGCGGATGCTGACGGAGGGCGCGTCCCGACCTGTGATAACCGCAGTCTGCACGCCGCTTGCCTGAAGCATTTTCAGACCGTGTCCGTCCAGCGTGTGGAACGATTTGATTTCTTCGCCGTTGTCGCGGATGAAGATGCGTCCGTCGGTCAAAACGCCGTCCACATCCAATATCAGCAGCTTGATATGCGCCGCGCGCTGTTGCAGCTCGGGGTCTAAAGTTTGCATAGTGTTTCCTTGCGGATTGCCAAGTTTCAGACGACCTATTCTAACATAAAGGTCGTCTGAAAAAGGTTAGCCCGCCTTTACACAATCCGCGCCATCAGTAAATCGTGCATATTCAGTGCGCCGGTCAGCACGTCGTCGGCGTCGGTTACCAAAAGCCCGTTGACATGGTTTGCCTGCATGACTTTCAGGGCTTCGGTGGCGAGGCGTTCGGCGGGGATGGTTTTGGGGGAAGGGTGCATGATTTCATCGACGGTCAGCCCATCAAAGCGGTCGCGCTGTTGGAACAGGCGGCGCAAATCGCCGTCGGTGAATACGCCTTTCAGACGACCTTCGTTGTCCGTTACCGCCAGCATACCCAAGCCTTTTTCGCTCATGCTGACGATGGCTTCTTTTAAGGGGGTGCCGAGTCGGACGGCAGGCAAGGCGTCGTCTTTGTGCATGATGTCCGCAACGCGTAAAAGCAGTCGTTTGCCGAGGCTGCCGGCGGGGTGGCTCAAGGCGAAGTCGTCGGGCGTGAACGCGCGTGCGCGCAAAAGGACGACCGCCAGCGCATCGCCCAAAGCCATAACGGCGGTGGTGCTGGTGGTTGGGGCAAGTCCCAGCGGGCAGGCTTCTTTGGAAACTGATGCCGTGATGTGGATGTCGGCATGGCGCGCCATGGTCGAGTCCGGGCGGGCGGTGATGCAGATGAGGGTAATGTTTTTGCGTTTGAGCGCGGGGATGATGGCAGCGATTTCATCGCTTTCGCCGGAATTGGAAATCGCGACGACGACGTCGTTGTCCACAATCATGCCCAAGTCGCCGTGTGCCGCTTCCGCAGGATGGACGAAAAACGCGGGGGTGCCGGTCGAAGCCATGGTCGCTGCTATTTTGCGTCCGATATGTCCCGACTTGCCCATGCCTGTGATGACGACCCTGCCTTTGCAGTGCAACAGCGCGTCTGCCGCAAGGACGAAGTTTTCGTCCAATTCCGCCGCAATTTCGCGCAAGCCTTCCGCTTCGGTGTGCAACACTTCACGCGCCCAATCGAGATATTGACCGTTTCCTGCCATAAATGAATGCCTTTTTGTGTTCGTTTTATATCGTTTTGGACATGATGAAATGCCCTAATAATCTATCCAAATTTTCCGAATAGGGGTAGCATTACCGCCTGCTTCGCAAATAACCTATATTTAAAGGAATCAGAGATGACTATTTTATCGGACGTTAAAGCATTAGGACAACAAATCTGGCTGGACAACCTTTCCCGCTCGCTCGTACAAAGCGGCGAATTGGCGCAAATGCTGAAACAAGGCGTGTGCGGAGTCACTTCCAATCCCGCCATCTTCCAAAAAGCCTTCGCCGGCGACGTGCTTTACGCCGATGAAGTCGCCGCCCTCAAGCAGCAAGACCTTAGCCCCAAACAACGCTACGAGACCATGGCGATTGCCGACGTACAGGCAGCCTGCGACGTTTGCCTTGCCGAACACGAATCCACCGGCGGCAAAACCGGTTTCGTCAGCCTCGAAGTTTCCCCAGAGCTTGCCAAAGACGCGCAAGGCACGGTAGAAGAAGCACGCCGCCTCCATGCCGCCATCGCGCGTAAAAACGCCATGATTAAAGTCCCCGCCACCGACGCAGGCATCGAAGCACTCGAGACCCTCATCACCGACGGGATCAGCGTGAACCTGACCCTGCTGTTCTCACGCGCCCAAACCCTCAAAGCCTACGCTGCCTACGCGCGCGGCATCGCCAAACGTTTGGAATCAGGACAAAGCGTTGCCCATATCCAAGTCGTCGCCAGCTTCTTCATCTCCCGCGTGGACGGCGCGCTTGACGCCACACTGCCCGACCACCTCAAAGGCAAAATCGCCATCGCCCTTGCCAAAGTCGCCTACCAAGACTGGGCGCAATACTTCGGCAGCCCCGAATTTGCCGCGCTGGAAGCCAAAGGCGCAAACCGCGTGCAACTCTTATGGGCATCCACAGGCGTCAAAAACCCCGCCTATCCCGACACGCTCTACGTTGACAGCCTGATCGGCGCACACACCGTCAACACCGTACCTGACGCCACCCTCAAAGCCTTCATCGGCCACGGCACAGCCAAAGCCACGCTGACCGAAGGCGTGGAAGAAGCACAAGCGCAGCTTGCCGAAACCGCCGCACTCGGCATAGACGTAGAAACCCTCGCCAACCGCTTGCAGGAAGACGGTTTGAAACAGTTTGAAGAAGCCTTCGACAAACTGCTCGCCCCGCTGGCTTGATGGTCAAAACCCAAGCCAGCCTTAGCAACCCGATTCCTGTGCTTTATCTATAAACAAACTCAAAAGGTCGTCTGAAAACCTCAATTCGAGATTGAACTGTCCCCCAAATCTTGGACACCCGATAAAAGCCTATTCAGGCGCTCTTGGATTCGGATTTCAAGTGCAACACTAGTGTATCAGTGGTTTGAACAGATTCAAGAATAAAACACTTGGCGTTTCGTAGCCAAGTGTTTTTCTTGGCCGGTGGTTCAACTCATCTTGAACCCTGCGTATCTCCCGATCACTGATGTTTCGGAAATCGGTTTGTTTGGGGAAATATTGTCGGATGAGTCCGTTGGTGTTCTCATTCAGCCCTTTCTCCCAAGAATGGTAGGGGCGGCAAAAATAGGTTTTCGCTGCTAATGCTTTGGCTATTTTGGTGTGTTGGTAGAACTCTTTGCCGTTGTCCATGGTGATGGTGTGCACTCTGGCTTTATGTGCCTTTAATACTCTAATGGCCGCTAGGGCAGTGTCTTCGGCTTTGAGGCTATCCAATTTGCAGATGATGGTGTAGCGGGTAACACGTTCGACCAAGGTCAGTAATGCGCTTTTCTGATCTTTGCCGACGATGGTGTCGGCCTCCCAATCGCCGATGCGTTTTTTTTTGGTCGACGATGGCGGGTCGGTTTTCTATGCCGACGCGGTTGGGCACTTTGCCTCTGGTCCATGTGCTGCCGTAGCGTTTGCGGTAGGGTTTGCTGCATATTCTGAGGTGTTGCCACAAAGTGCCGCCGTTGCTTTTGTCTTGGCGGAGGTAGCGGTAAACGGTGCTGTGATGGAGCGTGATCCCGTGGTGTTTGCGCAGGTAGGCGCATACTTGTTCGGGACTGAGTTTGCGGCGGATAAGGGTGTCGATGTGCTGAATCAGCTGCGAATCGAGCTTATAGGGTTGTCGCTTACGCTGTTTGATAGTCCGGCTTTGCCGTTGTGCTTTTTCGGCGCTGTATTGCTGCCCTTGGGTGCGGTGCCGTCTGATTTCGCGACTGATGGTGCTTTTGTGGCGGTTAAGCTGTTTGGCGATTTCGGTGACGGTGCAGTGGCGGGACAGGTATTGGATGTGGTATCGTTCGTCTAGGGTCAGTTGTGTGTAGCTCATGGCAATCTTTCTTGCAGGAAAGGCCGTATGCTACCGCATATTGGCCTTTTTCTATTATGGAAAGTTGCACTTCAAATCCGAATCCGCCGCTCTGTATAAGCTGGGTTCTGTATGCGACAGGACTCAGCTTTTTCAATTTCAGACTGCAACGCTCCCGGTTGTAGTAATCCATATAGTCATCTATCTGTTTCATCAATTCGTCCACCGTCAATTCTCCTGCGTTATAGAAACACTCCGTCTTCAATACCGCAAAGAAGCTTTCCATCGGCGCATTGTCCCAACAGTTCGCCTTACGCGACATGCTTTGAACCATGGAATGTTGTGCAAGCAATTCCCTATACCCCGCCGTACGGTACAGCACACCTTGGTCGGAATGAAGCATCGTTCCTTTATCAGTCAGACGGGGTGCGGCTTTTTCGAGCATTTCCTTCACCATTTCGCTGTTAGCATTGCGGCTCATGGCGTAGGCGATGATTTCTCGGTTGAACAAGTCCAAGATTGGCGAGAGGTACAGTTTGCCGTCCTTTCCTTTGAGTTCGGTCACGTCTGTCAGCCATTTTTCGTTGGGCTTTCGGGCTTTGAACCGGCGTTTGAGGAGGTGTTCCGATATTTCGCCCATGGCGGGATGGCGGTAGGCTTTTTTCGCCCGTATTTTGGCTTTCAGCCCCATTTGTTTCATCAACCGAGCTGCTTTTTTGCGGTTCCAATCCAATGCTGCGGCAATGCGCCTTTGCCCGTAGCGTCCTTTATGCCGCCGGTAGGTTTCGATAAGGAGGGCTTTGTCGGCTGCGTCGGGGTCGGGTCGGTCTTGGTGATGGTAGTAAAAGCTGCTTTTGGGCAGGTTTGCGATGTGCAGCAGGTATTTGAGCGGGTGTTGCGCCCTCAGTGTTTGGACGGTTTGGCTTTGTCCTTTTCGGTCCGCTTTTGGCTGAGGGCTTTTAACTCCTTTAGGTAGGCGACCTCTGCGCGCATATAGCACAACTCTTCGATAAGCTCCGCCTGTGTTTTTTCGTGGTCGGGTTTGTCGGCGATGAAGGGGTTTTTGCGGTGTTGGGGCATGGTTTTGGATTGGGGATGTTCGAGTGCGCCGATGCCGCCTTCTTGATAGGCGCGTATCCATCGTCGCAGGTGGGTTCGGGAGATGCCGTAATGATCTGCGGTACGCTGTTGGTTGCGTATATGCAGGTAGTGGAGTACGGTTTGGTATTTGAAGTGTAATGTATATTTGGTCATAAAAAAACTGCACCTTGTGAGTTGGAGGGGATGTGTCCAACTTTTGGGGTGCAGTTCAAACCGGATATCCGGTTTTCAGACGACGTTTTGATGCCGTTTATTTCAAACAGACTTACTGCTGCGCGGCTGGTTGGCTAACGGTTTCGCGTTTCAAACCGCCGCCGAGTGCTTTATAGAGGTCGGCAAGGTTTTCCAGACGGGTAAGCTGGTTGGCAAGCAACGCGGTTTCTGCTCCATAGCTGCTGCGTTCTGCGTCAAGCAGGTCGAGGGCGTTGGATACGCCGTGTTTGTAGCGCAGATTGATAAGGCGCAGGGAGTCGTTGTAAGCGCGGCTTTGTTTGTTTAGCGCGGCGTAGCTCTTGTCGAGTTGCTCGCGTGCGACCAAGGCGTTGGATACGTCTTGGAAGGCGGCTTGGACGGCGGCTTCGTAAGCAACGATTTGCGCCTCTTTACGCAGCTTGGCTACGTCGAGATTCGCTTTGTTGGTACCCCAGTTGAAAATCGGCAGGGTAATGGAAGGTGCAAACGACCAGATGCCCGTACCGCTTTTGAAGAGGCCGCTCAACTCGCCGGACGCGGTACCGACCGATCCGGTCAGGCTGATGGTGGGGAAGAAGGCGGCACGCGCTGCGCCGATGTTGGCATTGGCTTGTTTGAGCGAGTGTTCTGCGGCGCGGATGTCGGGACGGTTGAGCAGAACTTCGGAACTCAAGCCGGCAGGCAGTCGGGTGATTTTGAACTGTTTGCTCAAAGGCAGCGCGGCAGGCAGGTCTTCCGGCAGGGGTTGGTTAATCAGGGTTGCCAAGGCATTGCGGGCTTGTTCGCGGTTTTTGACGGCGTTCGCGTAATCGGCTTTGGCGGATTCAATCAGGGCTTCCTGTTGACGCAAATCGACGGCGGAAATCACGCCTGCTTTGTGGCGCATTTGGGAAAGTTTGTAGGTGGCTTCGCGGGTTTTGAGGACGCGCTGCGCCAATGCCATCGATTCTTGGGCGTACAGTTCGTTGAAATGGGCTTTAGCAACGGCGGCAATCAGAGCAAGGTGGGCGGCATCACGGTTCGCGGCTACGCTGAAATAGCCTTGCAATGCGGCTTGGCTGTTGCTGCGGACGCGTCCGAAAAGGTCCAGCTCGTAGGCTGCCGCGCCCAAACCGACAGTGTATTCGCTGCGGGTAACGCCGCCGCTCAAACTGCCTACCCGCGTACCGGTACCGCTGGCGTTGATGCTCGGCAGCAGGTCGTTGCGGGCAATCATGTATTGCTTGCGGTAGATTTCGGCGTTCAGCGCGGCGGTGCGCAGGTCGGTATTGCGTTCCAACGCGATGTTGATAAGGCGGTGCAGGCGCGGGTCGGCAAAGAAGTCCTGCCAGCCCAAGTCAGCGGCGCGGATACCGTCGTCGAAGGTGTCGTATTTGAAGGTTTCGGCAACTTCAACCTGCGGTTGTTCGTATTTCGGGATCATGGTACAGGCGGACAGCGCGACGGCTGCGGCGACGGTACTCAATACCGTTTTGAATGTCTTTTTGTTCATAAGGATTCCTTGAGGTCGTCTGAAATCCGTGTTTCAGGTTTTCAGACGACCTTTTTGCTTAGTGCTTGTTGTCCGTATTTTGATCTTCATGGGAAATCATGCCCGCTTCGGCAGCGTGTTTTACCGCCATTTCATGTTCGTGCTGAGTTTCCTTGAAGAATTTACGCACGATGACATAAAAGAGCGGCACAAGGAACACAGACAGAATCGTACCGATCAACATCCCCCAGATCACGGTCGTACCAATTGCACGTTGGCTGGCGGAGCTGGCACCGCTGGCAACATAGAGCGGTACTACGCCCAAGATGAAGGCAAACGAAGTCATGATAATCGGACGGAAACGCAGGTGTGCAGCGGCAAGCGCGGCTTCAAGCGCGCTCTTGCCTTGCGCTTGCAGGTCTTTGGCAAACTCGATAATCAAAATCGCGTTTTTCGCACTCAAACCCATCACCGTAACGAAACCGACTTGGAAGTAGATATCGTTGGCGTATGCCGGAATACTGCCCAGCAGCGCTTCAAACATATTGCGACCCGTAACGCCCAATGCCGCGCCAATCAAGCCCAACGGAATGACAAGGATAACCGCCAACGGGATAGACCAGCTTTCGTACAAAGCAGCCAATACCAAGAATACAGCGGCAGCGGCCAATGCGTACAACACGACAGTTTGCGAGCTACCCTTGGCCTCTTCACGAGACTGACCGCCCCATTCCAGACTGTAACCGCCGCCCATGTCATCAACCATTTGCTGTACCGCAGCCATGGCCTGACCGGAAGATACGCCATTAACAGGCGAGCCGGAAAGCTCCATTGCCGGATAACCATTGAAGCGGACGCTTTGTTCCATACCGTTTTCCCAAGAAACAGTAGCAATGGTAGAAAGCGGTACGGCAACACCGGATTTGTTCGGTACAGTCAGGTTCAGAATATCGGCAGGCTGCATACGGGCACTCGCATCAGCTTGTACCATTACGCGTTGCAGACGGCCTTGATTCGGGAAGTCGTTTACATAAGACGAACCCAAAGAAGAAGCCAAAGCAGTACGGATATCAGAGAACGAAATACCTTGTGCGGCTGCTGCGGCACGGTTGATGTCGATTTTCAACTGCGGCGCATCTTCCAAACCGCTCGCACGAACGGTACTTGGGTTAAACAAACCGCTTTTGCGCATTTTGTCAATCAACTCATTGCGCTTGGCCAACAATGCAGCATGGCCGCTGTTATTACGGTCTTGCAGGTAAATCGTCAAGCCGGAGCCTGTACCCAATTCCATAATAGCAGGAGGCACAATCGCCAAACCGAAACCGTCTTTCAGCGTAGCCATCATCATACCGGTCAACTTACCGGAAATAGAAGTCGCATCGCTGCCCGGAGCAGTACGTTCGCTCCAGTCTTTCAGAATGACAAAGCCCAAAGCCATGTTTTGGCCAGAACCGCTAAAACTAAAGCCGGAAACGGTAATAATGTTCTCGATCTCAGGTACAGATTTCGCCAGTTGAGTGATTTGAGCCAAAGTTGCATCGGTACGTTCTTTGGTCGCACCGGCAGGCAGCTGTACGCTCAACATCAAGTTACCTTGGTCTTCAGTCGGCAAGAAGGAAGTCGGCAGACGCATAAACAGGAATACGCCCACAACAGTCAAACCAATATAGACAACCATCATGCGCAAAGTCTTGCGCAAGACTTTGGCAACCCAGCCTTCATAGCCGTGTGTCCAGTTGTCAAATTTTTTGTTAAACCAACCAAAGAAACCTTTTTTCTCTTCGTGATGACCCTTCTGAATCGGTTTGAGCATGGTGGCACACAATGCCGGAGTCAGCGTCAAAGCAAGGAATGCGGAGAAGCCGATCGATGCCGCCATGGTCAGGGCAAACTGTTTGTAAATGTTACCGGTTGCACCGCTAAACATCGCCAGCGGCACAAATACAGACATCAACACGGCAGTAATACCGATCACCGCACCGGAAATCTGACCCATCGCTTTTTTGGTTGCAGCCTTAGGCGACAGACCTTCGCTCGCCATAATACGCTCAACGTTTTCAACGACCACAATCGCGTCATCGACCACAATACCGATCACCAATACCATCGCAAACATGGTCAATACGTTAATCGACATACCCATGTAGGCAATAAAGGCAAAACCGCCCAACAGGGAAATCGGTACAGCAATGGTCGGAATCAACGTATAGCGGATGTTTTGCAGGAAGAGATACATCACCAAGAATACCAATACGATGGCTTCCAGAAGCGTATGGATCACTTTCTCAATCGAAATATCCACGAATTTGGAAGTATCGTAAGGAATTTTCCAGCTCATGCCGTCTGGAAAATACTTCTGCAAAACTGCCATTTTTTCTTTCACGGCAGTCGCCGTTGCCAAAGCGTTACCGCTGTTGGACAGCATCACTGCCATACCGGTGGTATTCACACCGTTCAAGCGGGTGGAAGAAGAATAGTCCTGCATACCCAAGCTGACTTTGGCAACGTCTTTCAGATAGACATTAGAACCATCGGTATTGGATACCAAAATGATGTTGCCAAACTCTTCAGCAGTGCTCAGCTGACCTTGCGCCGTCACAGTTGCTGAAATAGTCTGACCTGCAGCCGCCGGCAAAGAGCCGATAGAGCCTGCAGAAATTTGGATATTTTGAGTAGCCAGTGCGTTGGTTACCGTTGCAAAAGACAAGTTGTAGTTTTGCAGTTTTTTCGGGTCAACCCAAATACGCATGGCGCGTTGCGCACCAAACAATTGTACCTGCCCTACCCCGTCGATACGCTGCAGTTCAGGAATGATATTGCGCTGGGCGTAATCGTTCATTTCCTCAATGGATTGCTTTTCAGAAGAAAGCATGACCACTTGCAAGAAGTTGGAACGCGCTTTAGATACGGTTACACCATATTGCTGTACGGTAGAGGGCAATGTGGACAACACTTCCGACAATTTGTTCTGCACGTCTACCTGCGCCAAATCTTCATTGGTTTCCGGTGTAAACGTCAGACTGACGCTGCCGCTGCCGCTGGAATTAGCAGAAGTCGTCATATAGTCCAAACCTTCCACACCGTACATATTACGTTCGATAACGGCCAGTACGCTGTCTTCCATTACCTGAGCAGAAGCGCCCGGATAAGTAGCGCGCAAAGTAATGGTCGGTGCAGCAACGGACGGATATTGGGAAATCGGCAGTTTTTGAATGCCGAAAATACCCGCTGCGATGATAAAAATCGCAATAACCCATGCAAAAATGGGGCGGTCAATAAAAAACTTAGCCATTGGTGCCTTCCTTATTTAGCTGCGGATACCGGTTTGGCTTCAGAGTTTGTCTGAACGTCTTTCTTCGCTTCGGAAGCAGCTTTGGGCGCGGCTTCTGCAACACTTCCGGCAGGCGTCCACTCTTTAGGCGTAACCTTTTTCGCACCCATCATACCGGCGATACTGGTGCCGTCCACAACGACTTTGTCGCCATCGTTCAAACCTGCAGTGATAATCCAATTGGTTCCCTGCTGCTGGGCGACTGTTACCTCGCGCGACTCCATTTCGCCTTTGGCGTTCACAATCGTTACAGTATCTTTCGTACCGCGCGTTACTGCCTGCTGCGGCACGACAAAGGCATTAGCAACAGCAACCTGCTCCATCAGGACACGCACATAGAGACCGGGCATCAGGATATTTTTGTCGTTCGGCACTGACGCGCGCAGCGTGATTTGTCCAGTCGTTTCGTTAACAGACGGATCGGAGAACAACAAACGGCCTTTGTACGGATAAACTTCGCCGTTGTCGAACTTGATGCCCACTTCAATCGCGCCGTCCACGCCCGACAGCTTACCTTCGGCAACCTGTTGGCGCAGCTTCATCACTTCGGTCGCAGATTGAGTGATGTTCACATACATAGGATTGGTTTGGCGGATGGTCGCCAGAACGGTCGTATCGCCCGCGCTCAGCAGCGTACCCTCGGATACTTTAGACTGACCGATGAAACCCGAAATCGGCGCGGTAATGCGCGCCCTGTTCAAATTGATACCGGCAGATTTGATCGCCGCCTGAGCCGCTTTAACGCTTGCTTCGGCTGAACGTTTCGCCGTTACCGCCGCATCGTAGTCCTGTTTGCTGATGGCATCGGCGGCAACCAGCGGTTTGTAACGCGCCAAGTCGGCATTGGCTTTGGCAAGGGTTGCCTGCGCGCTTGCCAACTGGGCGCGCGAGCTTTCCAGATTTGCTTCATAGGTGGAGCTGTCGATTTGGTAAAGCGGCTGCCCGGCGCGGACATAGCTGCCCTCTTGAAACAGGCGTTTTTGGATGATACCGCCGACTTGCGCGCGGACATCCGCAGTACGCAGCGACTCCAACCGACCCGGCAGCTCGGTCGTCAGCGCGACGGTTTCAGGATGGACGGTAACGACACCGACCACAGGGGGCGGAGCTTCTTTTTGTGCAGCTGCCTGCTGCCCTTTTCCATCTTTTGCACCTTGCGTCGCATCGGTGCCTTTGTTACACGCTGAGAGAGCCAACGCAGTAGCGGCAGCGATTGCCGCAATGCGCATCACCTTAGAAGCATCAAAAATCATTGATTTTCCTATCTAGATAATTGTTATGAAGTTTCACTATATGCTTTGTTATTGTAGCCGATTTTTGGTTCCGAAAACAACAATCGCCTGCTTCAATATCTGAAGCAGGTCGTCTGAAAAAAGAGTTTATATTTGAGAGCCAATCTCAATTACAGGAGTCATTATACATACATTCTTGCATGGATACAAAGTATTTTTTATAATCCCCAACATTCCACTTAACTTGAAACAGGTATCATGCGGAAAACCAAAACCGAAGCCCTTAAAACCAAAGAACATCTCATGCTCGCCGCGCTGGAAACCTTCTACCAAAAAGGCATCGCGCGCACTTCGCTCAACGAAATCGCCCAGGCCGCCGGCGTGACGCGCGGCGCGTTGTATTGGCATTTCAAAAACAAAGAAGACTTGTTCGACGCCCTCTTCCAGCGCATTTGCGACGACATCGAAAACTGCATGCAGCAGGACGCGACCGATAGCGATGAACAAGAGTGGCCGCTTTTCCGCCGTACCTTGATGCACTTTTTCACACGCCTGCAAACCAACGACATCCACTATAAATTCCACAGCATCCTGTTTTTAAAATGCGAACACACCGAGCAGAACGCCGCCGTCATCGACATTGCGGATAAACATCAAGCGATTTGGCGCGAGAAAATTACCGAAGTCCTGACCAAATCCATTGCCCAACATGCCTTATCCGAAGATTTGGATACCGACATGGCGGTTATCTTCATCAAATCGATGCTGGACGGTCTGATTTGGCGTTGGCTCTCGTCCGACAAAAGTTTCGACCTTGCCCAAACCGCACCGCGTATGATTGACATCCTCTTGGACAATCTGAAAAACCACCCGCAACTGCGTAAACAAAAATAACGGACCATACACAAAAGGTCGTCTGAAAACAAGCACCACACGTTTTCAGACGACCTATTCTCTGCCTCAGCAGGCGTTATATATTATGAATCAACCCGTTAGACAAACAACGCCCGAACAATCCCTGCTTAACAAAAACGTCGTCTGAAAACCCTTTTTCAAGTTTTCAGACGACGTTTTGTTATTTTCCTATCAACGCGTTACCGGCTTATATTTAATCCGTTTCGGTTTCGCGCCTTCTTCGCCGAGTCGGCGTTTTTTATCGGCTTCGTATTCCTGATAGTTTCCGTCGAAGAACACCCATTTCGAATCGCCTTCGCACGCCAGAATATGCGTGGCGATGCGGTCGAGGAACCAGCGGTCGTGCGAAATGACCATCACGCTACCGGCAAATTCCAGCAATGCGTCTTCCAGCGCGCGCAGGGTTTCCACGTCGAGGTCGTTGGACGGTTCGTCCAGCAGCAACACATTGCCGCCGCTCAACAAGGTTTTCGCCAAGTGCAAACGTCCGCGTTCGCCGCCGGAAAGCTGCCCCGCGATTTTACTTTGGTCGCTGCCTTTGAAGTTGAAGCGTCCCAAATACTGGCGGGCGGGAATTTCAAACTGTCCGACCTGCAAAATGTCGCGGCCTTCGGCAATGTTGTCGAACACGGTTTTGTCGTTTTGCAAACCTTCGCGGCTTTGGTCAATCAGGCTCATTTTCACGGTTTGCCCAATTTTCACTTCGCCGGAATCAGGCTGCTCTTTGCCCGCAATCATTTTGAACAGCGTCGATTTACCCGCGCCGTTCGGGCCAATGATGCCGACAATCGCGCCCGCAGGCACTTTGAAGCTCAAATCGTCAATCAGCACTTTATCGCCGAACGATTTGGAAACATTCACAAATTCAATTACTTCGTTACCCAAACGCTCGGCGACGGGAATGAAGATTTCCTGCGTTTCATTGCGTTTTTGGTATTCGTAGTTGCTCATTTCCTCAAAACGCGCCAGACGCGCTTTGGACTTGGCTTGGCGGCCTTTGGCATTTTGGCGCACCCATTCCAATTCCTGCTTCATCGCTTTTACACGCGCGGCTTCGGATTTTGCCTCGTTTTCCAAGCGTTTTTCTTTCTGCTCCAGCCAAGACGAGTAATTGCCTTTCCACGGAATACCGTGGCCGCGGTCGAGTTCCAAAATCCATTCGGCAGCGTTGTCGAGGAAGTAGCGGTCGTGCGTTACCGCGACCACCGTGCCGGGGAAGCGCACGAGGAATTGCTCCAGCCATTCGACCGATTCCGCATCCAAGTGGTTGGTCGGCTCGTCCAGCAGCAACATGTCGGGCTTGCTCAACAAGAGTTTGCACAAAGCGACGCGCCGTTTTTCACCGCCGGACAGATTGCCGATTTTGGCATCCCATTCCGGCAGGCGCAGCGCATCGGCGGCGATTTCCAATTCGTGTTCCGCACCGCCGCCCGTGGACGAACCCGCCGCGATAATCGCTTCCAAGCGGCCCTGCTCTTCCGCCAGCGCGTCAAAATCCGCATCAGGATTGGCATACTCGGCATACACTTCTTCCAAACGTTTCTGCGCGGCAGCCACTTCGCCCAAACCGCTTTCCACTTCCTCGCGCACGGTTTTTTCAGGATCAAGCTCCGGCTCTTGCGGCAGATAGCCGATTTTGATGCCGCCCATCGGCACGGCTTCGCCCTCAAATTCCTTATCCACACCCGCCATAATCCGCAGCACGGTGGACTTGCCCGCGCCGTTCAAACCGAGCAGACCGATTTTCGCGCCGGGGAAGAAAGAAAGGGAAATATCTTTAATGATGGTTTTCTGCGGCGGCACAACCTTGCTCACACGCAACATAGAATAGACGTATTGTTGGGACATGGTTTTCTCAATTCGGTCAAACAAATTTCAGACGACCCATTTTAACCGATTGCACCGATTGTTGCTTGCACGGATGCTATTTAGAGGGGAAATAGATGGAGTGGATTGATTTGTTTGGATTTGGAAGAAGGTCATCTGAAATAATGGTTTCAGACGACCTTTCTTCATTCTCCACAGGAATATCCCCACCCCCCGCGCAGCCCTACCCTTCAGCCTGCCGCCTGCTTTTTCCAATCGACACTCCCTGCCAAATCGGTATTGAAATGCGCGCCGATGTTTTGCCGCCTGGCGTATGCGGCTTGGGCGACGGCAAGGCTGCATTCGAGCAGGTTGCGATTTTCATATTCGGACGCGGTGTGCGGCTCGGCTTGGTTTTTCTTCCAAAGCCGCAGTTGGGCGATGGCGCGGCTCAGGCCGGTATCGTTGCGGAGGATGCCCAGATGGCGTTGGTTGAATGCTTGCAGGACGGGGCGGCTGAATGTGTTTTGGAGGTCGTCTGAAAAGATGTCTGCTTCGGCAGAGGGGTTTTCAGACGACCTTTGGGACGGTACGGCTTGGAACGCTCGTCCGTCTGCGATGGTTTGGGCGGCAAGCCTGGCGGTAACGACGCATTCGAGTAGGGAGTTGCTGGCGAGGCGGTTGGCTCCGTGCAAGCCGGTGCAGGCGGTTTCGCCTAAGGCGTAGAGCTGCGGCAGGGAGGTTCTGCCGCAGGGGTCGGTTTGGATGCCGCCGCAGGTGTAGTGTTGCACGGGGCGGACGGGGATGGCTTGGCGCGTGATGTCCAAGCCGCATTGGGACAGGCAGTGCCGATGGATGGACGGGAAATGCCGACGGACGAACTCTGCGGGTTGGCGGCTGATGTCGAGCGAGACGAAGTCTTGCGTTTGTTTGGCGATTTCGGCGGCGATGGCGCGGGCAACGATGTCGCGCGGCGCGAGTTCGGCGCGGCGGTCGTAATGCGGCATAAACCGTTCGCCCGCTTGGTTGGTCAGGATGCCGCCTTCGCCGCGCACGGCTTCGGAAATCAGGAAGGTGCGGCCGTTTTCAGACGACCTTGCCAAGCCTGTGGGGTGGAATTGGATAAATTCGAGGTTCTCAACTGCGCAACCCGCGCGTATCGCCATGGCGATGGCGTCGCCCGTGCATTCGGGCGGCGTGGTGGTGGCGGCGTAAATTTGCCCGAGGCCGCCGCCTGCGAGTACGGTATGGCGGGCGCGGATGCGGTAGGTTTCTTGCGTTTGGCGGTCGAGGACGGTCAGTCCGCACGCCGCGCCTGATTCGGTTTGGATATCCAACGCCATCTGCTGCTCGTAAACGCGGATGTTCGGGCGGCGGCGTATTTGGGCAATCAGGCTCTGCATGACGGCTTCGCCCGTGTAATCGGCGACGTGGGCGATTCGGCGGCAGGTATGCCCGCCTTCGCGCGTCAGGTGCAGGCCGTTATTATTTTGGTCGAACGCCACGCCCTGCGCCAGCAGCCATTCGATTGCCGGTTTGCCCTGCGACAGGATGGTGCGGACGGCGGCTTCGTCGCACAAGCCCGCGCCCGCTTCCAAGGTATCGGCAACGTGCTTTTCGATGTCGTCCTCTCCCGACCACGCCGCCGCAATCCCGCCTTGCGCATGGCGGCTGGCGGTGTCGTCCAGCCGGTTTTTACACAAAATGACGATGCGGAACGATTCAGGCAGCGACAGGGCGAGCGTCAGTGCCGCCAGCCCGTTTCCGGCAATCAATACGTCGCAATCGGTTTGCATGGTGTTGTCCTTGTTTGAGAGGTCGTCTGAAACGGTATAGTGGATTAATCAATGCCCCGACATATGCGACATGGTATTGAGCAGCACCACGCCCAGCAAAATCAAACCGATGCTGACAATCCCAATGAAATCAGCTTTCTCACCGAAAAACACCACGCTGACTAAAGCCGTTAAAACCAGTCCCACGCCTGCCCAAATGGCGTATGCTGTAGCCAGCGGCATGGTTTTCAGTGTCATAGACAAGGCCCAAAAACACACCGAAAAGCTGACTATCACGCCAATAGAAGGCCACAGTTTGCTAAACCCGCCACTCAGTTTGAGCATGGAAGAACCGCAGACTTCGCTTAAAATTGCTACAGTCAGAAAGAGCCAGTGCATTTGCATGTTTTTACCTGATAAATGAAAGAAAGTATAATTATATCAATGCAATAACATAAAAAACAGTCTTGTTTTTAAAGATTTTTTGTGCGCAAACCCCGTCTTGGGAAAGCAGGCGGGCGGTATTTTCAGGCTGCACCCATTACGAACGGCAAATCAGGCGGGCCCCATGCCGTTGAACACATCCCCGCGTTTGAGTCCTGCCGCGAAGTCGAGCATACGCTGCAAAGGCAGTTTGGCGGCTTCGCCCAGCTTCCTGTCCAACAGGATTTCGTTGCGCCCGCCTGTCAGGGCGTATTTGATGCCGCCCAGCGAATTCATCGCCATCCACGGGCAGAACGCGCAGCTTTTGCAGCTTCCGCCGTTGCCCGCCGTCGGCGCGGCGATAAATTCTTTGTCGGGCGCCTGCTTTTGCATTTCGTGCAGGATGCCCAAATCGGTCGCCACGATGAATTTTTTTTCGGGACGCGATACGGCGGCCTTCAGCAGTTTGCTGGTCGAGCCGACCACGTCGCCTAATTCGATGACGCTTTGCGGCGATTCGGGGTGAACCAGCACCGCCGCGTCGGGGTGCTTCGCCTTCAAGGCCGCCAGCTCCTGCCCTTTGAATTCGTTGTGGACGATGCACGAACCCTGCCACAGCAGCATATCCGCGCCCGTTTCACGGCGGATGTAGTCGCCGAGGTGTCGGTCGGGCCCCCAAATCAGTTTCTCACCGCGCGATTTCAGATACGACACGATTTCCAACGCCACCGAAGACGTTACCACCCAGTCGGCACGCGCCTTCACGGCGGCGGAAGTGTTGGCGTACACCACCACCGTACGGTCGGGGTGTTGGTCGCAAAACGCTGAAAACGCTTCTTCGGGACAACCCAAATCCAAAGAACATTCCGCCTCCAAATCAGGCATCAGCACCGTTTTTTCAGGGCAGAGGATTTTCGCGCTCTCGCCCATGAAACGCACGCCCGCCACCACCAGCGTACAGGCTTCGTGTTCCGCACCGAAGCGTGCCATTTCCAGCGAATCGCCCACACATCCGCCCGTTTCCAAAGCCAAATCCTGAATCAGCGGATCGACGTAATAATGCGCCACCAAGACCGCGTTTTTCTCCTTCAGCAAAGCCTTGATTTCATCTTTCAGACGACCTGCCGTCTCGCGGTCGGGCGTATCGGCAACCTTCGCCCACGCCTGACGGATTTGGCAGGCGGAAGTCGGCGTCTGGATGAGGGGCATATCGTAGTCGAACGAGCGGCGGGTGGCGGTTTGCATGATGTTTCCTTGTAGCTGGTTTTTGAGGCGGCATGAAGGTTTGCCGTCTGTTTTTCAAACTGTTTTTATATTATGCTCAACTTGAGTATAATATGCAAGGTCGTCTGAAAACAGGTTTGAGATACCGCAAAACCGACCCGCTTCGTTCCGACAAACCGCTTTGGTTTACAATAAAGCCTTTCCCACCCGCAGAAAGCCGAGCATGGACGCCTACCCCGAAGCCGAAGCCCCGCCGCAAAGCATCGTCGAACTGGTTCCCGTATTGATTGCCGTTACCGACGGCGGCCTGCGGGTGTTGACCGTCGCCCAAGGCACGCTCCTGCCCAACGGCCCGCTCTCCCCCCTGCGCAATTCCCTGCAGGCGGGCGTGAAGCTGTGGGTCGCCAAGCAGACTTCGCAGCCTATGGGCTATGTGGAACAGCTTTACACCTTTGTCGATACTCACCGCCGCAACGAACACGGCATGCCCGTCTTGTACGTCAGCTATTTGGGGCTGGTGCGCGAGGCAGCCGACAGCATCCTGCATCCCGACGCGAAATGGCAGGACTGCTACGGCTATTTTCCGTGGGAAGATTTGCGTACCGACGGCGGGCAGCGCGACGCCATTGTCAGCCGCCTGCGCATTTGGGCAAACTCGGCGGACACGGAGGAAGTGCGCCAAAAGCGGCTCAAGCGCATTCATTTGTGTTGGGGAGTCGAGCCGGAAAACTGGTCGGAAGAATACGTTTTGCAACGCTATGAAATGCTGTATGAAAGCGGTCTGATAGCGGAAGCCGCCGAGCCGCAGGCAAACTTCGACTTCGCGCTCACGGGGCAGCCCATGCACCACGACCACCGCCGCGTACTGGCGACCGCCCTGTCCCGCCTGCGCGCCAAAATCAAATACCGCCCCGTGATTTTCGAACTGATGCCGCCCGAATTCACGCTGCTGCAACTGCAAAACAGCGTCGAAGCCATCAGCGGCAGATTGCTGCACAAGCAAAACTTCCGCCGCCAGATTCAGCAGCAAAACCTCATCGAGCCGTCGGATACCGGCGTATCGGGCAGCAAAGGCCGTCCCGCGCAGCTTTACCGCTTCCGCGACGACGTCCTGCCCGACAGGCTGATTTCGGACATCGGACTGCCGCTGGGCAGCCGTTAACCCGTTTTCAGACGACCTATAGTGGATTAACAAAAATCAGGACAGGGCGACGAAGCCGCAGACAGTACAGACAGTACGGAACCGATTCACTTGGTGCTTCAGCACCTTAGAGAATCGTTCTCTTTGAGCTAAGGCGAGGCAACGCCCTACTGGTTTAAAGTTAATCCACTATAACATGAAGTTTTGCCCCATCGGTGCAACATCAATCTTTTTCAACAAAGGAAACCCCATGTCGTCTGAAAACACCCTCTTCCCCCTGCCCGACACCCTGTTACGCCCCATGGTGGAACAAGCCTTGAGCGAAGATTTGGGCAGGCGCGGCGACATTACGTCCGCCGCCGTTATCGCGCCCGATAAAACCGCCAAACTCTTCCTCGTCAGCCGCGAAGACGGCGTTATCGCCGGCATGGACTTGGCACGCCTCGCCTTTCAGACGATGGATCCGTCCGTCCGCTTCCAAGCCGAAAACCGAGACGGACAAGCCGTCCGCGCAGGTCAGACGCTTGCCGCCGTCGAAGGCAACGCCCGCGCGCTGCTCGCCGCCGAACGCACCGCTCTCAACTACCTCACGCACTTGAGCGGCATCGCCACCGCCACCGCGCGTGCCGTCGCCGAAGTCGCCGAATACGGTACAGACATCGTGTGCAGCCGCAAAACCATCCCCCTGCTGCGCGTCCTGCAAAAATACGCCGTCAGGGCGGGCGGCGGCACAAACCACCGCATGGGTTTGGACGACGCCGTGCTCATCAAAGACAACCACCTCGCCTATTGCGACAGCATCGCCCAAGCCGTTCGTCAGGCAAAACAGGCGGTCGGAGCATTGACCTGCGTGGAAATCGAAGTGGACACGCTGGCACAACTGGACGAAGCCATCACAGCGGGCGCAGAACGGATTTTGCTGGACAACATGGACGACGAAACCCTGAAAGAAGCGGCAAACCGCTGCCACACGCAAGCCGCCCACCCCCACACCATCTATTGCGAAGCATCGGGCGGCATCGGCTTCGACCGCCTGAAGCGCGTGGCACAAACCGGCGTGGACGGCATCGCCCTCGGCTATCTGACCCACAGCAGCCGCTCGTTAGACATAGGTTTGGATTTCGTGGCGTAAATTTTGCCTAAGACAGCGGCGCAGAAAAAATCCATTCAAAAACGCCCGTTTCGTTATTCCCACACAGGTGGGGTAAAGATGACGAAACGGGCGTTTTCTGAAGTAGATTAAAATTGCAATGATACGGCGTTGCCAACGCCCTTATGTACGATATTATTTTTGACACACAACTTACCGCTTGCCGTCATTCTCGCCCCCGCCTACGCGAGGACAGGCTACGGCGGGAATCCATTTTTGAAATTCAGAAACTGTTTTTCAAATCAAGGTTTCACAAGTTTTACGATGGATTCCCGCCGTAGCCTGTCCTCGCGTAGGCGGGGGCGGGAATGACGGAAAAAGTATTCGGATAAGTGGTATATGTGATACGGCAAACAAGGTTACAGTTGCAAAAAGGTCGTCTGAAACCCCATCACCTAATTTTCAGACGACCTCAAAATCGGATACCTGCTTATTCACTTTCAACCTTCTCTATCTTGCGGCAGGCGATTAAAGATTCGCCGTCGGTGATGCTCATGGAAGTTCGGTTGATATCGAGAATTTGGTAATCGGTGGATTTAAAACTTTTCTTGGCGGCCATTTGTTCACTGAATTTCATATAAGAACGGTCCGCTTCGCGGCCTTTGGTGGTTTTTAAGTTTTTGACGTCAAACAAACGTTCCGAGCCTGCGCTTTCAAAAGTCATGACGATATGCCTGTCGTCTTTGATGCGCCAGAAGCCGTTGTACCATTCCCGATAACGCAAGGGCGCGGCGTCGTTCAGGTTTTCTTCTTTCCACTCAATCTCGATATAGCCTGCCCATAAATGCGCCGGCAGTTTGTCCTTTTGCTGAAACTCAATAAATTTCGGTGCAAACGAATGGATATCGCGCTGCGCTTTCAATTCGCAGCCCCATGCTCCGAAAAGCTGTTCTTCCTGTTTTTGCAGGGGCACTTCGGATTGCGCGGCGGGCGGCGTATTCGTTCCACAGGCAGTCAGAAGCAATAAAGACAAGAATAAGGGTTTTATTGGTTTCATCTCCGTTCCTCGTTCTCTAAATAACTTACTTCTCCAATTCGTCTACTCACGATTCAAATCGCCCGACAGGCCGTCTGAAACCCCATCACCTGATTTTCAGACGACCTCAATCCATATCGCTTTCAGGCAGCTCCGCCGAACCCATACGGCGCAGGATGATGTTGGTTTTGTTACGCAGGCGTTTGCTTTTGGGGTTGTCGGCGTAAAACAGCGGCGCGGGGACGCGGGCGGCGAGTTTGGCGGCTTGCTGTTTGGTCAGGTTGGCGGCGGGTCTTTTATAGAAATATTGGGACGCGGCTTCTGCGCCGAACACGCCGTAGTGCCATTCGATGGCGTTCAGATACAGCTCGAAAATGCGGTCTTTGTCAGTAACGGCTTCCATCATCGCGGTAATCGCTGCTTCTTCACCTTTGCGGACGTAGCTGCGGCTTTCGTTCAAAAACAGGTTTTTTGCAAGCTGTTGGCTGATGGTCGAGCCGCCTGCTTTGACTTCGCCGCTTTGTTTGTTGCGCTTGATGGCGTATTGGATGCCGCCCCAGTCGAAGCCGCCGTGTTCGGCAAATTTGGCATCTTCGGAGGCAATCAGGGCTTTTTTCAGGTTGACCGAAATGCGGTCGTAAGGCACCCAGCGGTAATCGAGCGCGACATCTTTGCCTTCGCTTTGAAACTGCCGCATCCGCATCGCCATGAAGGCGGTTTTATTCGGCGCGACGGCGCGGTAAGTGATGATGTTGCCGTACACATAAGCGTTGAAAAAGATAAATGCGCCCAAAGGCAGGGCAATCAGCCATTTGATGATGCGGAACATTTTATAACTCTCTCATATATTGGATGACGGGCAGGACATCGGGTACGAAACCGCGCCAAAGCCGGTAGGAAGCTGCCGCCTGTCCGACCAGCATGCCCAATCCGTCGGCGGTTTGTTTTGCGCCTGATTGGCGGGCGAACGCTAAAAACGGCTCTGCCGCTTCGCCGTAAACCATATCGTAAGCCAAGGTGCAATGTTCAAAGATTTTGGGCGATACGGCGGGAAGCTGTCCGCTTAAGCCGCCGGATGTGCCGTTGATGATGATGTCGAAGCCGCCTTCCAGTTCATCCAAAGGTACGGCTTCAATACCGAAATACGCCGCCATTTCCGCCGCTTTGGCGTGGGTTCGGTTAGCGATAACGATGCGCGCGGGGCGGTATTCTTTCAAGACGGGAATGACGCCGCGCACCGCGCCGCCCGCGCCGAGCAGCAAGACGGTTTTACCCGACATTTCCACGCCCAGCCTCTTTGAAATATCGTCCGTCAGTCCGAGTCCGTCGGTATTGTCGCCGCGTATTTTACCGTTTTCCAGCAAAATCAGCGTATTGACCGCACCTGCCGCCAAAGCGCGTTCGGAATGTTCGTCCGACAAGGCAAACGCTTCCTGCTTGAACGGTACGGTAACATTCGCCCCGCGCCCGCCGTTGGCAAAAAACGCTTCGACCGCCTGCGCGAAACCGCCGATGTCGGCGCAAATGCGTTCATATTCGATTTCGACGCCTTCCTGCAAGGCAAACTGCCGATGGATTTGCGGCGATTTGCTGTGCGCGACGGGGTTGCCGAAAACGGCATAACGGGGAATAGTGTTCATAAAAATCCTATCCGGCAGGACAAATGCAAAGACCGCCCATTATAACCGCCTTTGCCGCCTGATACCGCTGTTTTCCAATAATTTGGAATATGTATCAGATTGTTGACAATCAGGTCGTCTGAAACTATATTCCGCAAGTCAGAAATTTAACGGATTTGCGGTTTCAGACGACCTTCGGCGTGATAAAATGCAGCAGATTTTCCGCGAGATTCCGTATCCGTTACTTCCCATTTAGGAGCCGAAAATGTCTATCAAAGACGCAGTAAGACTGATTGAAGAAAGCGAAGCCCGCTTCGTAGATTTGCGCTTTACCGATACCAAAGGCAAGCAGCACCACTTCACCATCCCCGCCCGCATCGTCCTCGACGACCCTGAAGAGTGGTTTGAAAACGGTCAGGCGTTTGACGGCTCGTCCATCGGCGGCTGGAAAGGCATTCAGGCATCCGACATGCAGTTGCGCCCCGACCCTGCTACTGCCTTCATCGACCCCTTCTTCGACGACACCACCGTCGTCCTCACCTGCGACGTTATCGACCCTGCCGACGGTCAAGGTTACGACCGCGACCCGCGTTCCATCGCCCGCCGCGCCGAAGCCTACCTCAAATCCACCGGCATCGGCGACACGGCATACTTCGGCCCCGAACCCGAATTCTTCGTCTTCGACGGCGTAGAGTTTGAAACCGATATGCACAAAACCCGCTATGAAATCACGTCCGAAAGCGGCGCATGGGCAAGCGGCCTGCACATGGACGGTCAAAACACCGGTCACCGCCCTACCGTCAAAGGCGGCTACGCCCCCGTCGCTCCGATTGACGCCGGACAAGACCTGCGCTCCGCCATGGTGAACATTTTGGAAGAACTCGGCATCGAAGTCGAAGTCCACCACGCCGAAGTCGGTACCGGCAGCCAAATGGAAATCGGTACGCGCTTCGCCACCTTGGTCAAACGCGCCGACCAAACCCAAGACATGAAATACGTTATCCAAAACGTCGCCCACAACTTCGGCAAAACCGCCACCTTCATGCCCAAACCCATCATGGGCGACAACGGCAGCGGTATGCACGTCCACCAATCCATCTGGAAAGACGGTCAAAACCTGTTCGCAGGCGACGGTTATGCCGGCTTGAGCGACACCGCGCTCTACTACATCGGCGGCATCATCAAACACGCCAAAGCCCTGAACGCGATTACCAATCCATCTACCAACTCTTACAAACGCCTCGTGCCGCACTTCGAAGCGCCGACCAAGCTCGCCTACTCTGCCAAAAACCGTTCCGCGTCCATCCGCATCCCGTCCGTGAACAGCAGCAAGGCACGCCGCATCGAAGCGCGTTTCCCCGACCCGACCGCCAACCCATACTTGGCGTTCGCCGCCCTGCTGATGGCGGGTTTGGACGGCATTCAAAACAAAATCCACCCGGGCGACCCAGCAGATAAAAACCTCTACGACCTGCCGCCGGAAGAAGACGCACTCGTCCCAACCGTCTGCGCCTCTTTGGAAGAAGCCCTCACCGCGCTCAAAGCCGACCACGAATTCCTGCTGCGCGGCGGCGTGTTCAGCAAAGACTGGATCGACAGCTATATCGCCTTCAAAGAAGAGGACGTACGCCGCATCCGCATGGCGCCGCATCCGCTGGAATTTGAAATGTATTACAGCCTGTAATCAACGTTCCCAATCGGGCTAAACGAAAGGTCGTCTGAAAACCTTGTTTCTAGGTTTTCAGACGACCTTTTTTATCGCTCAAAGCAAATCGTCAGAACGTTTTGCTGAATTCGACAAACATCCTGGTTTTGCCGTATTCGTAGTATTTGTCGTTGCTCCATGTTTTGTGGTGGGCGACGGTCAGGCGCGGGGTGATGCCTTTGAAGTGGAGAGCGCGGTGCCACACGGCGAGCGAAATATCCGCTTCTTTATCGCGGCGGTTTTCCTGACCGCTCAAAAGGCTGGGCGTTTGATAACGGCGTTGCGCCGCACTCAGGCGCAACATGGTGGAGAGCCCTTTGCCCCATTCCTGCCCCCATGCGGTACGGAGGCTGTAACGGTCAAAGTTGTCCGATTTGTCTTCTTTATTACGTTCCTGATAGATGTCGAAACCGCCGACCCAGTATTGACGGGCGTTTCGGTAATAGACGACGGAATTGCTCAGCAGGCGGTTGTTGCTGTCGGAACGGGCGCGGCGGGTGTTTTTCAGACGACCCATTTCAACGGCACTCAAGGTTTGCAGCTTAGGCTGCCACCAGCGGTTGAAGTGCAGGCGCGCACCGCTGGAGTAGGTGTACGGATCGTTGCCGTAGAAGCGGCGTTCGTGGAACGGGGTCAAGCCGATGTCGTTGCGCTGGTCGGCGTAGCCTGCGCCTACCGAAAAGCGGGTGGTCACGTCGTTATACTTGGTTTGTTCGGGATAAATTTTGCCGTAATTATCCGCGCCTGCCGTAACGTACCAGCCTTTGGGCAGCGACCATTTTTTCTCTGCGCCGAGTTGGTAGTTGATGGCGGTGGCGTCGATAGGCTCGGGGAAAGTCCAGTTGCCGTATGTGCGGCGGCTGGGCGCTTGGTTGATGTTTTGTTCGCGGGTAACGCTCAAGCCGGCATTGAATTTCCACGAATCGCGCTCGCGCAGGGCTTTTCGGTAAGACTCAATGCCTTTGACGAACGGCTCGGGCAGATTGGGTTCTGTTTTGAGTTTGTCAAACTGGTCGGCGGCGGCTTCGTTTTGCTTGTCTTCAAACAAAGCGGTGGCAAGCTGCCAGCGGACGACGGGGGCATCAGGGTTTTCGGCGATAAATTGACGGTAATACCCGATGGCTTCTTTCATTTTGCCCTCGTCTTGGGCAACCAATCCGTGTGCGTAGAGCGCCATGTTTTCATCGTGTCCCTGCCATTGTTCGTAAATCGGCAGGACAACCTTGATGCCCGCGATATTGCGCGAAACAACGGCGGAATACATGGCGCGGGAAAGTAATTGGGGATTGTCGAGCAGGGTTTTCGCATCGACGTTGACGACTTTTTCAGACGACGTTTCGGCGGCAGGTTTGGCCGCTTCTGCTTCAACGGGGTCAGGTTCTGCCGTTTTAACCTGCAACTCGGGAGCAGGCTGGTTTTGAGTCTCGGAAGGCACGTCGGCGGCTTCCGCTGCGGACACGGCGAGCAGGGAGAGGAGCAAGAGTGTTTTTTTCATGATCTTTGCAATGTGTGAACGTTGGTATTGTAGTGAATTGTGTCGAAATTTTTATGTTGAGGTCGAACAACATCATTTATTTTATTTAGATATTGTTTGGTCTCAATATTATGTTGAGCGCGGATTTTACCGTGTTTTACAGTAAAACAAAATATTGCGAAGGCAAATAAAACGATACGGCATGATTCAGCTTTGTTCTGTTTCGGCACAAATCCGCCCTGCCCTGTTGATTGAATGCCGTTTGTCCAATCCTATGCAAAGGTCGTCTGAAAAGAGGTTTCAGACGACCCGTGTTTTCTTCTGAACGGTTTTTACGGATAAAACGAATGTTGTAAAAACCATAAAACGATTGTTAAAGCCGCCATGCAAAAAGGTCGTCTGAAACCTCTTTTCAGACGACCTTTGCGGTATGTGTCGATTTAGCGTTTGTCCAAGTCCAAATCTGCTTTGTATTCGATGCGGCCGTGTCCTTTGTTTTCGATGGATACGTCCAGCTCTTGTGCGCCGCGTTTGAATTTCAAATCGGCATCGTCGTTTCTAATTTCCGATTCGACCACTTGAAAACCTTTACTGCGCGCGTGGGCGATGACTTTTTTAGCCAAAGACGGAATCGGGTTGCCGCGTGCGGGCAGCTCGGCTTCGTATTCGAATTCGCCGTTGCCCTGACGGTCGGCTTTAACCGTATGCGCGCCTGCGGGAAGGTAAATTTCGGCAGGAAGCGGAGCAGCGAAAGCGGTGGCGGAGAAAAGCGCCAAAATGCCGGTTGCCAATAAAGATTTTGTTTTAGCCATACTGTATCCTTTCGGGGAAGGCATATAAAAACGCCGCCATGTTATCGGCAAGGCAACACCCTATCAAGCAAATAAACCTTGTTTTACGTATGACAGTGTTTTTGCGCGCAGCGTTTACGCGGTTTTGCGATAACCCTGCAAAACCCTGCATCTTACCCTGTAATAAAAGGTTTTCAGACGACCTTTTGAAACACGGCTTTTGCGCTTTCGGGTAAAATAGCCGCTTTGTTTTTATTCAGGCAGCTTCAACCAAATGTCTTCCTCCCTTTCCAAAAAAACCGTCTACCTGCTGATCGCGCTGACCGGCATCGCGCTCGACCAACTGACCAAATGGGAAATCCTCGCCCACTTCCAAGAAGGCGAGCGCCTCAATATCATCCCCTCTTTCTTCGACCTGACCCTCGCCTACAACCCCGGCGCGGCGTTCAGTTTCCTTGCCGACCAAGGCGGCTGGCAGAAATTCTTTTTCTTAGGGCTAGCACTCGTCATCAGCGCCTATCTCGCCCGCGCCATCCTGCGCGACGAGTTCCGCCTTTCGGGCAAAATCGGCGCAGCCATGATTATCGGCGGCGCGCTCGGCAATGCCATCGACCGTTTGATTCACGGTCATGTCGTTGATTTCTTACTGTTTTACGGAAAAAATTGGAGTTATCCCGCGTTTAATGTTGCCGACAGCTTTATCTGCGTCGGTGCCGTTTTATTGGTTTTAGACGGACTGTTCCACAAAAAACAACCCAAACCGACCGACGAACCAACAACCGACAACCCATAAGGTCGTCTGAAATCCGGACCATACACATGACCCAAAAAACCATCATCCTCGCCAACCCGCGCGGCTTCTGCGCCGGCGTTGACCGCGCCATCAGCATCGTCGAGCGCGCACTGGAAGAATTCGGCGCACCGGTTTACGTCCGCCACGAAGTCGTCCACAACAAATTCGTCGTGGACAACCTGCGCGAAAAAGGCGCGGTATTCATCGAAGATCTCGCCGACGTACCCAAAGACGCCATCCTAATTTACTCGGCACACGGCGTCTCCAAAGCCGTGCAGCAGGAAGCCGCCGAACGCGGATTCCGCGTATTCGATGCCACCTGCCCGCTCGTGACCAAAGTCCACAAAGAAGTCGCCCGCCTCGACGCGCAAGACTGCGAAATCATCATGATCGGACACAAAGGCCACGTCGAAGTCGAAGGCACCATGGGACAGCTTCCGCCCGGCAGAATGCTGCTGGTCGAAACCGTTGAAGACGTCGCCGGACTGCAAGTCAAAAACCCCGACAAACTCGCCTACGTCAGCCAAACCACCCTCTCCGTCGATGAAACCAAAGACATCATCGCCGCGCTGAACGCCCGTTTTCCCAACATTCGCAACCCGCATAAAGAAGACATCTGCTACGCCACGACCAACCGTCAAACCGCCGTCAAAGAATTGGCGGAAGAATGCGACATCGTCATCGTCGTCGGCTCGCCCAACTCTTCCAACAGCAACCGCCTGCGCGAAGTTGCCGCCCAACGCGGCGTCGATGCCTACATGGTCGACAACGCCGGCTACCTGCAACGCGAATGGTTCGAAGGCAAACACAAAGTCGGCGTAACCGCAGGCGCGTCCGCCCCCGAAGTTTTGGTCAGAGAAGTCCTGCAAACCATACAGCAATGGGGACACGAAACCATACGCGAAGGCGAAGGTGCGGAAGAAAGCATCGTCTTCGTCCTCCCCAAAGAACTGCGGCGCGAAGGCGAAAACAAACAAATCCTCAACAAAGGTTAAACTGCTTATTCCAGCCTTTTCATCCAAGCGGCAAAACAAAAAGGTCGTCTGAAAACCGAGTTTCAAGGTTTTCAGACGACCTTCTTTATAGTGGATTAAATTTAAATCAGGACAAGGCGACGAAGCCGCAGACAGTACAGATAGTACGGCAAGGCGAGGCAACGCCGTACTGGTTTAAAGTTAATCCACTATATTTCCCAAGCCGAATCAAGGCATCAGCATGCCGCCGTTGACGTGCAGCGTTTGACCGGTGATGTATTTTGCTTGGTCGGAAGCGAGGAACAATACCGCATCGGCAATGTCCTGCGCTTCGCCGAATTTGCCCAGCGAAGTTTGCGCTTCGAAGGTTTTTCGGGTTTCTTCAGGCAGGGCGCGGGTCATATCGGTGTCGATAAAGCCTGGGGCGACGCAGTTGACGGTAATGCCGCGGCTGCCGACTTCGCGCGCCATGGATTTGGAGAAACCGATCAAGCCTGCTTTTGCCGCAGCATAGTTGGTCTGACCGGCATTGCCCATCACGCCGACGACGGATGTGATGTTGATGATACGGCCTGCACGCTGCTTCATCATGCCGCGCAATACGGCTTTAGAGGCGCGGAACACGGATTTGAGGTTGACCTGCATGATGTCGTCCCACTCTTCTTCTTTCATGCGCATCAGGAGGTTGTCGCGGGTGATGCCGGCGTTGTTGACCAGAATGTCCAACTTGCCGAACTCTTTTTCGATGTCGGCAATCAGGTTTTCGATGGTTTCGGGTTCGGCGGAATTCAATGCACGGCCTTCGCCGCCCCATTGCGCCAGACGCTCGCTAATCGCTGCCGCGCCGCTTTCGCTGGTTGCCGTACCGATGACTTTGGCACCTGCCGCCGCCAACGTGTCGGCAATCGCTGCGCCGATACCGCGCGATGCGCCAGTTACCAATGCGATTTTGCCGCTTAAATCTTGTGTGCTCATGTTTACTTCCTTGTTTTGGGAATGGAGTCTGTTAATTTCAGACGACCTTATAGCATAAATAGTGTGATGAATCTAATTTTTGAGGTCGTCTGAAAACATCAAAGACTTTCAGACGACCTCAAAGAGGCTTACTCGGGTAACGTGATTTCTTGATACGGAGGTAGATCCAATATGTATTTCAACCAGTTGTCGAAGCTGTATTTTTGGTAGATTTCGGGCGGCAGTTCGCGATAGGGTTTGGCAAGAAACTCCTCCATACCGTCAAAGGTTTTGCCGTCCCAAATAAAGATATTGTCGGGATGATAAAAATCGTATTTGGCAACTTCGGCATTGGTGGTAATGAGCTTTTTACGATAACCGACCGCTTCGATTGTCCGAAACGATAAGCCCGTATGTACCGCCGCTTTAAAGTCCAGCAAGACGCGGCTTTGCAGTTCGCGTTTGATGTTGTCCTCAAATGTAAGCGGCTCTGCCGTCGCTTTGATACTGTCGGGATAAACATCGGAATGCTCGTTCAAACTGCCGTCGTTGACATGGAATATCGTGAAATCGACTTTCCAGCCTTTCTTTTCGGCGTATTCGGAAAAAGTCGAAATGGCTTTGTCCCTGTCGAGATCGGGAACATGCGACCCTAGGAAATAAAAATCGTAGCGGTTTTCGGTATCGGCGTCCTTGTCTACTTCAAAATAAAAATTGGCGGCGGGAATGACTTTATCGCCGTATTTCCGATTGTCCTCGGGGTCAAAAGCATACACTTTATCAAAAATATCAATGCTTTCCCAAATTTTGGGAAATCTGTCCAGCCCATCCCATTGGTAGGCAGCCATCAATTTTTTGGTTTTGCGTTTGACCTGTTTCAGCAGATATTTCGGGTAGATTTGTCCGTTTAAAAACAATGCGTAATCGAAATACTCGAATGTTTTTATTTTCTCCGTCATTTCTTGATAAATGTTCGCAAAATGCCGAAGTCGGGCTTTTTTTCTCAAAATTTCTTTTTTCTTTTTCTGCTTCAGGACTTTCTTGCACCAAAATGCCCCCAGCCTCATTTTTAAAGACGAATATTTGAAGGGGGGCGCGATATGGTTGTAGCTGATATCGACAACTTCAAATCCTTGTTTTTCTAAATTTTGGATCAGCAATTTATAAATGTCGTTAACTTGGTACATGCCTAATAAGATAATAGGTTTCCGAGACATGGTGTGTGTCCTCCTATTGATTTTAAAATCATCAACTTATTATTTTTATACTAATAGATAGATATATAGTGGATTAAATTTAAATCAGGACAAGGCGACGAAGCCGCAGACAGTACAAATAGTACGGAACCGATTCACTTGGTGCTTCAGCACCTTAGAGAATCGTTCTCTTTGAGCTAAGGCGAGGTAACGCCGTACTGGTTTAAAGTTAATCCACTATATTGTTACCCTGTTAAAACTGACCTTTGAAAACAGGATAGGTTTCAGATTCGGGAAACGGCAAGCGGGAGAAGGTACGGCAAACCGTACATTCTCGACGTGAAAGATGTCTTGTAACGGACATACCGCCTGCGTTTGAACAGTCGGCGTCCGCGCGGCATCGTTTATTGTGAATAGACGTTGAAAGTGCCGAAGCACTCAGTAAATAGTTTCCCTTTTATTTGTACCGCCAGTCCCGCAAATTTGCTTATCCGCTATATCTGCTTAATGGCATCCCTGTCGATATGCGGCAGTCCGATCGGTATGTTCGGCTCGATATCGAATGCGCAGTTTATCCAGTTGCTGAAGCTGTATTTGCGCTTCAATTCCGGCGCGATGGGGGCAAACGGTCGGGTCAGGAAGTCTTTGAGTTCGTCGAGATTGCTGCCGTTCCAGTAGAACATATTGTCGGGATGGTAAAAGTCATAATGGACGATGGTCGGATTGGTGGTAATCAGTTTTTTATCCAAACCAATGGCCTCAAAAATCCGCAAAGACAAGCCGTAATGCTTGCGGTTGAGGAAGTCGACCAAGACGGAAGATTTGGCGGCTTCTTCTAAATTCTGGCGGTAAGACAACGCGTTGGCAAACGAGAAGAACTGCACTTCGGGGATGCCCAGCGCGGCTTGCTCTTCGGCAATTTTCTTGCTCGCCAGACGGAAGTCGATATCCAAACCGATGGCGCGTGCGGCGTCACAGAATGCGCGGATGTCGCTGTTGCGGTCTTCTGCGTATGATCCGATAAAGAGGATTTTGTTTTCGGTTTTTTCAGACGACGTGAAGCTGTCGAAATAGAAACTTGTGGTCGGATGCAATACATGGTCGTATTCGGGCAGCTTGTTTTGATCAAACGGATCGAAGAAATAAAATTTGTCGAAAAATTCGATATTTTCAAAATCTTCTTTCAAAAAGGTCAGCGCTTCCCAGTTGTAATAAACCATCAGCTTGGCATGGTTGCGCAGTTTGGAAATAAACTCTTTCGGATACGCGCCCAGCCAAATCATGAAACAATAATCCGCCTGCTCGGGATATTGCTCCAACAACGCTTCCAACCGCTCTTCCACCAAACGGAACATCACCCGTTTCTTGAAATCCATTCGTCCGAGGATGTTGCGGTACCAGATTTTCTGCATGCGCTGGAAGATGCTTTTGTATTTGAATTCTTTTTCTTCGTAAGTCAGGGACAGTACGTCGAAGCCGCATTTTTCCAGATTCTCAATGATGAGCTCGTGGATTTTAAACAGCTCCGGCATAGCCAGGATAACGGTTTTCTTTTTCATAATCGTCGTGCGGTAAAGAGGAAGGGTCGTCTGAAAATACAATCAGGCAATGGAGGAAACTTCTAAAACGGCTACTACGCTGAATCGTCTTAATTAATTGCCGATACCGAGCATACGGTTAAGCCATCGGGTAAACGAATATTTTTCTTTAATATCCGGACTGACCGGCTGATACGGACGCGCCAAGAAATCAGACAATTCGTCCAAGCTGCCGCCATCCCATAAAAACACATTGTCGGGATGATAAAGGTCGGTATCCCGTATGCTTTGGTTGGTCGTAATCAGTTTTTTGTCGAAACGCAGGGCATCGAAAATACGGAACGACAAACCGTAATGGTCAAACTGGGCAAAATCGACCACAGCCCCGCAGCTTTGTACCTTGCTTAAATTGTTTTCAAAACTAAGGATACTGCTGCGGTCGAGATAAGTAATGCCTTTTGTACCGAAGGCTTTTTCGGCACGGTCGTCTTTGCAATAAATATGGAAATCCAAAGGCAGCCCGAGGCGTTCCGCTTCGCTGATGAAATGCTTGGTCTGCTCTTCCCTCCTCAATTCGTAGCCACCAAGGAAGTAGAGGCCGTCGTTTGACGGCAATTCGGGAACAGGCAAATCGAAGTAGAAGTTGGTCGTGGCTTTGAAACCGCATTCCGGATACTGCTTAATATCTTGCGGGTCGAAAACCCAGCATTGATCGAAATAGTCCAAATATTCCAAGATATCGGGGAACCTCCCGATGCCGTCCCATTGGTAATTGACACATATTTCGCTGTGCGCACGAATGGCGGCAATGATTTCTTTAGGATAGATATTGGCGCGGATACACAGGGCGTAATCCGCTTTTTTTCCGTTTAACGAACCCAGCTTGCGTGCAATGTCATCCCGATAGCGGCTATATTTCAAAACTTTTTTGTAGTCGCCGTCTTTGGCAATATATTTGTAATACAGGTTTTTCACCCTGCTTGCCATATTGGGATAAAAAGAATCCCTGTCGTCGTAACAAAGGTTGACGACGTCGAACCCCAAAAAACGCAGGTTTTTTTCGATGCACTTGTCGAGTTCGTACATATAGGGAACAGCAAGGATGATGTTTTTATTCATGATTCGGGGGTAATGCGGTTAATCGATGGGGGCTGTGTTTTCAGACGACCCTTTGGTCATCGAAAGGGTCGTCTGAAAACATCAATCTGCTTGGTTCGACAGTATTTCTTGATATAGGCCTGCCAATTCGTCTTTTTGTTCCACAAAAGTCCGAATATGGCTTTTCGGCAGTTCAATGACTGCGCCGTCGTCCATTGCTTGATAGCGTTCGCAAACTTCGGCAATGGCGCGGCTCAATTCTTCCACGCCGCTGTCAAACGGAATGACCGTGCCGTTTTCGCCGTCGATAATGTCTTCGGACACACCGCCTGCATCCGTGGCGATTACCCAAACATCACGCAATACTGCTTCCCTGACCGTCAGACCGAAACTTTCTTTCCATTGTGTCGGGAACAGCAAAACATCGATTTCCGAGAAGAAATGGTCGATAGTATCTTGGCTGTAAGCAGGTTCGATGCGGAAGCGTTCCACGCCGTCGAAATCACTGTCAAAGAACGAACGTGCGCCGACGTTGAGCATATTGTCCACAACAACCAGTTCGGTATTGGGGAAACGGTGTTTCCTGAAGGCTTCCAAAATCAGATGAACGCCTTTGATTTTGGTTTTTCCGCCGACATAGCCGAAGCGGATAACGTCTTTTTTCCGTTTGGATACTTGACCCAAGGGGCGGGTAACGCCGTTTTTGTTGACGAGGACGTTCCTACCCAAAGTTCTTTCATGCAGCTCGGCAAAATATTTGCTGGGCGTAAGCAACATATCGATTTTCGACAGGGCGCGGGCTATGGTTTTGCTCCGTTCGTCTTCGGTATTCCATTGCTCGCGGAAGACTTCATTTTCGTCAAGCATGAACTGGTTCGGACAAATCCACCAGGCGTCATGCAGGGTAACGAGGGTTTTGACACCAGCTTCCCGACAAATATCGACCATGCCGACGCCCATGCTTTGAATGCAGTGGATATGGGCGATGTCGGGCTGTACGAGTTTGATGATATCTTTTAAGGCTTCATCAAAACGCGGGTTTTCGTGGGCGGCCGCATCTTCTGAAGGAACGGCAACGCCGAAAACGGTCACTTTGCCGTATTCGTAACGGATGACGCTGTACGGCGGCAGCCAGCTCTTCATCGGCAAGGTCGTTACCGCATATATTTCGTAGGCTTCTTCATCGGCAAGCAGTTTGTTCAGTTGCTCGGCAACAATGGTCGCCCCGCCAAACGATTGCGGATGATAGTAAACATTAAACGATAAGACTTTGGTTTTCCCTTTTGCGGCAGATTCAAAACGGACGGCGGGTGCAAGCTGCGTGCTGCCGATGGCTTGCGGGCTGTATGTTTCCGTAACCGTACGGTATGCCGCCTGCGCCATACTGTCGCGCAGTTCGGGATTTTGAATCAGGGTAGCGAACGCTTCATGCCATTGCTGTTCGCTGTCTGCCAGAAAGCCGTTTTCGCCGTTGACAATCACATCTGCGAAAGCCGCCCTTGGCGAACATACGGATGCCACTTTGGCAATCGATGCCTCAAGGTATTTGATATTGCTCTTGGCATCGTTGAAAACGAAGTTTTCCAAAGGCGCGATGCTGATGTCGCATTCGGACAAATAAGTCAGGTATTCCGTATAGTTGCAAAACGGAATACGCTCGATTTGGCTTTGTACATCATCGAAATATTCGGGCAGCTCCAAATAGCCGATGATTCTGAACCTGACATTCGGATTTTCTTTCAATATGTTGGCAAGCGCGGGAGCGGCTTCCAAAAAGTCGATGTTGTGTGTTTTGGTGCCCGAACCGTAAATAATCCGAATCAAGCCGTCTTCTTGTTTTTTCAGACGACCTTCGATGCTGCGTGCCGCTGCCAGTGTTTCATCATCCAACGCGTTTTCAACCACATAAACGGTCTCCAAACCTGCTTCCTTCATGGCTTTTGCCAGCCCCGAAGTCGAAGCGATGCCTTCGTCGCACGCCAACATGGCTTGACGGTAAAGTTTCGCGCCGTTAATCACGCCTTCTCTTTCTGCCGGTTCAAGCGAATTGATGGTACTGCTGGTTTTCAGGACATCTTCGTCAAAAATCAAATCATCGACATCCCATAATGTTTTGATATTCAGACGACGGCATTCCGCAATTAAATCCATCACGCTGTCAAAACCGGGAACGCGGTAGAAAATCACCAAACTTGCCAAAGAAATCTGTTTCTTGGCTTCGTTGCTGTCCGTCCATGAAGTTACGGAACAAGGAATGCCCAGCTCCTCAAGCATTTCCTGCTTTTGGATAACGCGATATTTTTTGCATTGCGGAATACTGAGTTCGGCAATGATGGCAACTTTGGGTGCAAGCGTGTCGGCAGCATGTTTGGTCAGTCGCTGGATAAACGTTTGCGGAATCGGGTCTGCCTGAACACCAAGAATTTCCTGTGCAACAACAGGCGAAGAACCGACCATTTTTAAAAGCTGTTTCACGCTTTTAATCGAATGGGTTTGCTTGTAATGGCGGCGTAAAAACTGATATGCCTTGCCGATACTGCCCTTCTCGCGCACCAAAAGACGGAAGCCTTTGCGGTAGCGGTTGGCAGAGCTGATGGCCTGTTCGGTTTTAACGAACGGCTTGAATACCTTAACCGTCCACAACCCTTTGTATTTTGCCAATCGTTGGCTTTCCTGACGGATGTGCTGTTCTAATAAAGCACGGTTTTCATTGAGTCCGTGTATGGCTTGCTCGAACGATTGTCTGTTTTCGTTCAAGGTATTGATGGTGTGTTCGAGCGACTGTTTTTCCTGCTGCAAGGTATCGATTTGTTTTTTCAGCAGTTCGATTTGTTTTTCTTGTTCTTTCGATTGCTCTTCTGCTGCCTGGCTGCGCACCATCAACTGCATCAACATATCGATTTGCTGTTGCAGAGACTCAGTCTGCTTGGCAGACAGTTCGGTTTGTTGCAGCAGTTTTGCCATTACATGCTGCAATTCTTGGTTTTGATTTTGCATATTGGTATTGTCTTCTCGCAATTGAAGGTTTAGCTCGGATAAAGATTGGATTTGTTGTTCTAGTAAGGATATTTTTTGAATACAGTCGGAATATCCCAAATGATGTTGCATAAACAGCGCGCGGTTTTTCTCGTAGACTTTTTGCCAGTCTTCGCGGTTTAAATCAGGATTTTGCTCTAAGCGGTTAATCAGCGATGACCCGTCACGGCGTTTGCGGTAGCGGAACAACACTTCCGGAATACGGATAACGGTTCCGCCGTTGCTTAAGAGGCGTATCCAAAAATCCCAGTCTTCGTGTGTCGTCAGGTTTTCATCAAATCCACCCAATGCGGCAAAATCTTCGGCGCGGTGCATGGAGACGGATGAAGGAAAACGGTTGCCCATCAAAAGGCTTTCCAAACCGTCATAATCCGGCAGATTCCACAAACCTTCTTGCGCATCGAAATATTCCGCCAACGGATACACCAGCTTGCAGTCGGGATTGTTTTCCAAAACCGTGACGCATTTTTCGATGTAATCCGGCAGGATGAGGTCGTCTGAATCGAGAAACAGGAAGTATTTGCCCCCAGCCAGCCTCGCCGCATGATTTCGGGCGGCGGCAACGCCTTGATTGTTTTGTACGGCGTAACGTATTGCGGGCTTGTCCGCCAGAAACTCCCTCAAATAATCGGCGTGTTCCGGGTCGGAGCCGTCATCAACAATGATGATTTCAAAATTCTGATGGCTTTGGCTAAGGACGGACTGGATTGTTTCTACAATGTATTCCTTACAGTTGTAGTAAGGGATCATCACGGAGACGGTGGGGGACTGGGCTTGATGATTCATGCGGATAGTTCCTTTCTGTCTGTTCGGCAGCCTTCCTTGTCTTGCAGCTCGGTGTTTTCAGACGACCTCTTAAATATAGTGGATTAAATTTAAACCAGTACGGCGTTGCCTCGCCTTGCCGTACTATCTGTACTGTCTGCGGCTTCATCGCCTTGTCCTGATTTAAATTTAATCCACTATAAATCGTCCTTCAACTGACTGACAGGTCGTCTGAAAATCAACCTGCCACCTGCTTAGGCATATTGCGCAACATGGAGTAATAGCCGTTTTGAGCCATCAGCTCACTATGCGTGCCTTGTTCGACAATATGGCCTTCATCCATAACGATGATGCGGTCGGCTTGTTCGACAGTGGTCAGGCGGTGGGCGACGATGATGCTGGTGCGGTTTTCCATCAGGCGTTCGAGGGCTTGTTGGACGAGGCGTTCGGATTCGTTGTCCAGCGCGCTGGTGGCTTCGTCCAAAAGCAGGATGGGAGCATCTTTCAAAATGGCGCGGGCAATGGCGACACGTTGACGCTGACCGCCGGAGAGTTGGTTGCCGTTTGCGCCTATCGGCTGGTTCAAGCCGTATGGCGAGCTTTCAACCAAGTCTTGCAAATTCGCGGCTTTGAGGGCTGCCAATACTTCTTCTTCAGTTGCATCGGGACGGCTGTAACGAACGTTTTCCAAAAGAGTGTCGTCAAACAGGAAAACATCTTGGGAAACAAGGGCGAATTGGGAGCGCAGATTGTCGAGTTTGATGTCTTCGATGTTGGCATCATCCAAATAAACCGCGCCGGAGCTTGGTTCGACAAAACGCGGAAGCAGGTTGACGACCGTGGATTTGCCGCTGCCTGAACGTCCGACCAAAGCAACGCGTTCCCCTTGGCGGATGTTGAGATTGAATCCATCCAAGGCTTTTTTACCGTCTTCGTGGTAGCGGACATCGACGTTTTCGAATTTCAGACGACCTGAAACGTTTTTCAGATGTTTGGTGCCCTTGTCTTGCTCAGGTTCGGTATCAAGGAACTGACAAACCGCATCCGAAGCGATAAACATGGTCTGCATGGGGATGCTGATGTTCGCCAAGTTTTTGATCGGACCGAGCATTTGCAGCATGGCAACGATAAACGCCATAAATTCGCCGATGGTGGTATAGCCTTGCTGACTCTGCCAAAGGGCAATAAAGATGACGACGGCCAAAGCAAATGACGCAATCAGTTCGCTGAACGGAGAACGCGCCGCGCTGGCTTGCGTGATTTTTTTACCGAGACGGACGATGGTGTCATTGACTTCGGCAAAGCGTTCAGACGCTTTCTTCTGACCGCCAAAGAGTTTGACCACGCGGTGTCCTTGGTGGACTTCGTTAACGACGTTGTTCAGCGTACCGATACTTTGCTGCGCGCTGGCAATGATGTCTTTCAGACGGTTGCGGTAATAACGGGACAACAAAGACAACAGCGGGAACATCAGGGCGACAATCAGACTGAGCTGCCAGTTCAAATACAGTAGAACGCAGACCAAACCGATGACAATCATGGTATCGCGGGTCAAAACGATAAAGACATTACTGGCGTTGCTGATGGATGATTCCGCCATTTGCACCATGTTCATCAAAACTGTGCCGGACGGAGTTTCCTGATGGAATTTGGAAGAGAGTTGCAGCATCTTGGCAAACATATCGCGGCGCAGATGGCTGATTGCCATGACGGAAACCCAAGTCAGCAGATATGTGCTGACAAAGCGGCTGATGCCTCGAATGATGACCAAAAAGATAAAAAATACCGGCACAACCCAGACTTTATTGGGCGTACCCCAAATCAGGTAGGTAAATTGGTCTTTCCAGTTTTGCAGCGTGGCGACGATGCCACCTGCGGTATTGAGTTCGGGCGGCGCAGAAGGCGGGGCGAAGCCTTGGTTGACCAGCGGGGCAATAAAGGCGGCGAGATAGCTTTCGGTGGCGGCAACGCCGAAGATAGCAATTAAAGCAAAGATGATGCGTGTTTTATAAGGGCGGATATAAGCCATCAAGCGCATGAAGCTGCGCGAATCTTCTTGGGTAAACAGGCCGAAGGTCAGTTTTTCTATCATTGGCTCGGTGTTCCGGAATAATGCAGATTGAATATTTTATCAATCTGTCGGATTGGTAAAGCCTATGATTATATCGCAACGAAGTTACCGATGCGACGAAATTGCTGTTTTTAAATGAATAACGATTTTTATTTCTGTAAAGTTTTTTCAGACGACCTTAAATGTTCAAAATAAATTGATAGTGGATTGGAATAAGAAACACCCTCCTGCTGTCTGCACCTCCCTATGCGAACACAACCGACAGGCATTAAAAAACGACCTTTCATTAAGAAAGGTCGTCTGAAACATAAAAGGCGGCAAATTTAATGCGCTTCGACAAAGGCAGCGACTTGTTCGGAATTAGTCAAAGCGCTGCACGCGGCTTCTTTGTTGATGCGTTTTGCCAAACCTGCCAACACTTTGCCCGGTCCGCATTCGGCGGATTCGGTAATACCTTCTGCAACGAGTGCGTTGACGGTTTCCGTCCAGCGTACAGGGCTGTAAAGCTGGCGGACGAGTGCGTCTTTGATTTTCTCTGCATCGTCGTAAGCGGCAACATCGGCATTATGGATGACGCGGATTTGCGGCTGTCTGATTTCGACGGTTTTGAGCGCTTCGGCAAGTTTTTCCGCAGCAGGCTTCATCAGGCTGCAATGAGAGGGAACGGATACAGGCAGCGGCAGCGCGCGTTTGGCTCCCGCTTCTTTGGCTGCATTCATGGCGCGCTCGACGGCGGCGGCATTACCCGCGATCACGACTTGTCCGGGCGAATTGAAGTTGACGGCTTCGACCACTTCGCCTTGCGCGGCTTCTGCACAAATGGCTTTAACCTGCTCATCTTCCAAGCCGAGGATCGCCGCCATCGCGCCTACGCCTTGTGGTACGGCAGACTGCATCAGTTCGGCGCGCAGTCGGACGAGTTTGACCGCATCCGCAAAATCCAATGCACCGGCGGCAACGAGTGCGGTATATTCGCCGAGGCTGTGGCCGGCAACGACGGCAGGTGTTTTGCCGCCCGCTTCCAAATAAGCACGGTAAACGGCAACGCCGGCGGCCAGCATGATGGGCTGCGTATTCACGGTCTGTCCGATGAGTTCGGCATCCGTACCGTTAATCATTGCCCACAAATCTTGACCCAAGACGGCAGAAGCTTCGTCGAAGGTGTTTTTTACGACCGATTGTCCTGCGAAGCCGTCCATCATATTGAGGCTTTGCGAACCCTGACCGGGGAAGAAAAATGCAAAAGACATGATATTCCTTTGTTTCAGTTTAGTTTTTCAGAAAATTCGTCAGAGGATTATCGGCGTAATGTATCAGTAGGGCATAGGTAATGGCAACATTTATTGCCACTGTCAGCCAGAAAATCTGAACAAAAGGAACTTTCTTGGTTTTGTGGCGGAACGCGGCGCGCGCAACCAATGCACCGGGCCAGCCGCCCAGCAGGCTGAATGCGTGCAGTTTATTTTCTGGGATACGGTTTTGGTATTCGTTTTTACGTCTGATTTTGCGCGCGGACTCCATCGCCGTCTGCTTATCCTGTTGATAGAGGATGAAGGCGGCAATACTGATAAGGACGTAAATGAAAAACAGTTTATTGGAAAGCACGGCGACAACGGTCAGGAAAATGACAGCGATGACGCTGTTGATCAATAGTGCCTGCATATCAATGTTGAGCCTGTTGTAGTCGGGTGGCAATTCGTCAAACAGGAATGCTTCGTCGCCCAGCCGGACGACCTTGATGGCTTGCTGGCGGTTGCCTTCTATCGGGCGGTTGCAGTAGAAACTGACGCGCTGTCCTGTTTGCGGACGGCTGGTATTGTAATGGTACGCACTGATGTGGAAGAAAATATTTTGGGATTCGTCGCCGAAACGGATAAAGCCGTAGCCTTTGGCATCATCCCATGTGGTAATCGTACCGCTCATGACCTGATTGGGCGGCAACAGATTCTTTTGGGCGGATTTCGGAGCGGGATAACGGGTTTCGGCAACCAACGGCTGCTCGATTTTGACTTCAACTTTAGGACCGTGTTCCGGACGGAAAAAGTGTACGGTTTGACCTTGTGCTTTTTTCGAGGGCGCAGCGTGTATCGACTCAGGCTCGGGCTCCGACTCGGGCGTACTGCGGATAACAGCATCGACCAGCAGCCATTGTCCGTTGGGATGGCGACGGAGCGTGCCTTCAAGGCGGTCGCCCGCCCGAGGTGTACGGGTTTGGTCGGCAAGAAACTGTCCCAGCACAAACACAGGCTGCCCTTCGTTTGAAACATCCATTCCATAACCACCATTCTTCGACCAATCCCAGTCGGTCAGCGTAATGACCGCGCTGTCATTGTTTTTATAACCCGGATTGACACGCTCGACATCCCTTGCGACGGCGCGGTTGTTTTCCGTTTCAATTTGAAAGCTAACACGGTGTCCGGTTTCAGGTTCTTGATAATCGGGGTGTAGGGATTGGCGGTTGGCAAAGATGCGTTGCGAAGATTCGTCGCAAATAATGGAGCCGCGGCTCATTTCCCCGAACCAATGGGCGATTGTCCCGTAATGTTTATTATGGTTCATTTTATTTTTATATTAAGGAAAAAAATGTATTGGATAATCAGTTTTGAAATTATACCAATTTATCATAATCCATGTGGATTTTAACCATAATAAATAAAAAGTTGTCTGAAACGGTGTCGGTTTGAAGCAACGACACATTTTCAGACGACCTCTTTTCAATGCTCAACAGAGACAGCACCCTTCCCCCTCTGCATAACATATAGTGGATTAAATTTAAATCAGGACAAGGCGACGAAGCAGCAAACAGTACAGATAGTACGGCAAGACAAGGCAACGCCGTACTGGTTTAAAGTTAATCCACTATACTTTTCAACTACCAACCTGAATCTTCTACACTTTAAACAACTAACCCATCCCTCAAAATACGAATCCCGGCTTTCCTATCAAAAAGGTCGTCTGAAACCGCACCAACGCAGTTTCAGACGACCTTTTAAGTTTTAAACGGACAAAAAATCAATATTTAACCAACACCGCGCCCCATGCGAAGCCGCCGCCTATGCCTTCAAGCAGCAGGTTTTGTCCGCGCTTGATTTGACCGTTTTGAATGCCGACATCGAGCGCGAGCGGGATGGAAGCGGCGGATGTGTTGCCGTGTTCCTGTACGGTCAGGATGACTTTTTCCATGTCCAGACCCAAGTGTTTGGCGGTGGAGTCGATAATGCGTTTGTTGGCTTGGTGTGGCACGAGCCAGTCGATTTGATCGGGGGTATAACCTGCTTCGCTGATGACTTCGTCGGCGATTTTTGCGAGCATTTTGACCGCGAATTTAAACACGCCCGGCCCGTCCATTTTGACGTAAGGCGAACCGCAAACTTGCCCGTTGGCGATTTGACCGGGTACATTGAGCAGGTCGAGATAGTTGCCGTCGGCTTTGAGTTTGCTGTGGATGATGCCTGCTTCGTCGGACGCGCCCAATACTACTGCGCCAGCGCCGTCGCCAAACAAAACGCAGGTCGTGCGGTCGTTCCAATCGACGATGCGGCTGAACGTTTCCGCGCCGATGACCAAAGCCTTTTTCGCCATGCCGCTTTTGATGTAGGCGTTGGCGGTGGACAGGGCATACATAAAGCCCGCGCAGACCGCCTGTACGTCAAATGCGGGGCAGCCGTTTTCTATGCCGAGCTTTTGTTGAACAATGGTTGCGGTGGACGGGAACTGCATATCGGGGGTAGCGGTCGCCACGATAATTAAATCGATTTCATCGGCAGCGACACCCGCTGCAACCAGCGCGCGGCGTGATGCTTCGGCGGCGAGGTCGCTGGTTTTTTCGCCTTCGTCTGCAATATGGCGAAACTTGATGCCGGTACGGGTGGTAATCCACTCGTCGGACGTATCGACTTTTTTCGCCAAATCGTCGTTGCTGACGCGGTTGGCGGGAAGATAGCTGCCGGTACCTAAAATTTTGGCGTATTGCATGTGAAGGCCTTTGAGCGTTGATTCGGATAATCGGCTATTGTAAGCGAAAACAGATGAATTGCCCAACGCCGCGAAGGCGTAAAACAGGTAAAGCAGGCAATGGCTTGAAAAACAAATATAAACCCATGATTTCAATAAAACTTACTTTTCAAACCATCTAGGGATTTACGCTTCCCATCCCGTTTTTAGACGACCTCGGTTACACAAAATCCCCCCAAAGCGTCTGCATCGCCGCAATCGCCGCCAGCGAAGCGGTTTCCGTCCGCAAAACCCGTCTGCCCAGCGTTACCGACTGGAATCCCGCCTCAAATGCCAATCGTTCCTCCTCGTCCGTCCAGCCGCCTTCCGGCCCCACCATAAAAATCAGGTCGTCTGAAAACGGCTTGACGGCACGCAAACTCTGGGCGCGGTTCAAACTCATCAACAGCTTGGTCGTTTCAGACGACATCTGTTTCAAAGCCTCGCGGTAAGGCAGCAGCGGGCGCACCTCCGGCACAATATTCCTGCCGCTTTGTTCGCAGGCGGACACCACAATTTCCTGCCAACGCGCCACCCGTTTGTCCGCCCGCTCGCCGCTCAGGCGCACGACACAGCGTTCGCTGATCACAGGCTGAATCGCCGCCACGCCCAGCTCCACGCTTTTCTGCAAAGTAAAATCCATACGTTCGCCGCTCGACACCGACTGCACCAACGTGATTTTCAGCGGCGATTCGTTGTCCGCCTCCTCCTCGCGCAACACTTCCGCGCAGGCACGGCGTTTCTCCAAAACATCCAAACGCGCGGGATACGCCTTGCCGTTGCCGTTAAACAAAACGACCTCTTCCCCGCAGCGCACGCGCAAAACATTTAAATGACGCACAACATTATCAGGCAGTTCAACGACTTGCCCCGCATATAAAGCATCAGGCAGATAAAATCTGGACATGGTTCTTCAAGTGAAAACGGATATAATAACGCGATTATACGATTTCGCACCCCAACCGCAAAAACAAGGACAAAAAGTGTTACACCGATTGCAAAAAGTCGTCCGGCACATCGCGCAAACCGAAGTCATGCCGCGCTTCCTGAATACCCCGTCGCACCGCAAAGAAGACGGCTCCATGCTCAGCGAAGCCGACCTTGCCGCCCAAACCGCCTTCGCCGCCGCCCTGCCCTTGTTGATCGACAGCCCCATGCTCGGCGAAGAAATGAGCGTGCAAGAACAAACCACCCTTTGGAAACTGCACGCGCATACCGACGGGCTATGGGTCGTCGACCCCATAGACGGAACCAACAACTTCGTCAACGGACTGCCCCATTTCGCCGTTTCCGTCGCCTTCGTCAAAAACGGCCGCGCCGAACTCGGCATCATCTACAACCCCGTCAGCGGCGAATGTTTCTACGCCGAACGCGGCAAAGGCGCATACCTCAACGGCACGCAACTCCCCCTGCGCACCGTCGACAAAAAACTCAGCGAAGCCATCGCAGGCGTCGAAATCAAATACCTGCGTTCCGGCAAACTCACCAGCCGCATGAGCACGCTTGCCCCCTTCGGCACCATCCGCAGCATGGGCAGTAGCACGCTCGACTGGTGCTACCTCGCTAGCGGACGCTACGACGTTTACGTCCACGGTGGACAAAAACTGTGGGACTACGCCGCCGGCGCTCTGATTTTTGAAGAAGCAGGCGGCAACCTGTCCACTTTGGAAGGCGACGACTTCTGGAGCGGCGAACACGTCTTCAAACGCTCCGTCATCGCCGCCCTGCAACCTGCCCTGTTCGAACGTTGGGAAAAATGGATACGGGAGAACCAGTAAACCGGTTTTATCGGCAAATACAGCGGCAGATTAAACAAAACAATCATAATGAAATAGGGAAAGTTTCAGACGACCCTATTTGAATTATCCACCCATTTCGAAACAATCAAACCGATGAACAGACCCTCCGTTATTTTCATTGATGTGGACGACACCCTTGTCAGAAGCGTAGGCAGTACGCGCATTCCCATGCCCGAAGTCATCCGCCAAGTCCGCCGCCTGCATGAAAACGGACATATGCTTTACCTTTGGAGCAGCGGAGGAGCCGACTACGCCCGTCGCAGCGCAGAAGAATTGGGCATATCGGAATGTTTCCAAGCATTTTTACCCAAACCGAACGCCTATATCGATGATCAAGCGGTACACGAATGGCGGTTCTGTACCCACTTCCTCCCTATCAACAGCGGACAAATCGACGGGTAACCTCAACAACAGCATTTCGCCCGACGGAATGAAAATGCAATTGCCGTGTATCCCTGTACATCTCTTGTACAAAAAGGTCGTCTGAAAAACAGCTTTTCAGACGACCTTCCAAAATGGTTGTTGCAAAAATATGACATATGAAATTTAAAATTCAACGGGTTTAATACCGCTTATCTCAATAAATTAACGTCTATCGGAGTTTTCGCGCAATTTATTCAAAAGATTTCACTTCTTAACAGCATTTAATACTAATGCTGGTAGAATTCAAATTGCTGACACACACCGCTCTTTTATCCCTTTTGGGCGGTGCAGCAAGTAAGACGTTTTCCCGCAATGTATTGGCCATTCATACTTCTCCCTTGGTATGAATGGTTTTTTTTATCTACAGTTTTGATAACTCAGCCCTGACGCCTGATTAAGCACGATAAATATCGCAAACGCCATACAGATCCCGCTGAAAGATAGGGTATATCTACAATCCTATTATCCGGCTTCAAAAACTGCCTTGAAGAATTGATAACAACATAAGGCAGATATACGCCCACTTCTCACAACAGCATTTTATACCAAAATTCAGCAAAAAACTGAAATATCAATCCACCCCAGAACCGACAATCCCATTTACACCGGCAGCCTGCGCCAACCGATACAAGATATGTTGCGGCATATCGTTGTGCCACAACCGCGTGATGTTCGCGATCACCGGCAGATGACAGGTTTGCCGCACCCTGACAATTGCATCCACATCCAAACGATAAGCATGTTCCGGTTCGAAACTCAAAGTCCCCGCCTCGCCCAAGATAATATGGTGATTGCCGCGCAAAGCGATGTGCTCGGCAGCCTCCAGCCAATCATCAACCCGATGATGCTTATCTTTACACAACACTACCGGCGTATTCAGACGACCCACTTCATCCAACAAGACCCGATTCCCCATCAGCTCTCCGCCCAGATACAAAACGTCTGCCTGCGCCTTCAAAGCCTCATCAATCTGACGCACATCGCGGATACGCACCAAAATCGGTTTTCCCTGTTCATGAAGCCGCTGAATATCCTGCTGCATCAGTTGGATTCTCGCCTTTTCGCTCCCGTTGTCCATTTCTGCATAAGGCTGTGCCGACAGATAAAACGGATCGACAAATCCCGCATCAGCATCCTCAATCCGATTGATATCCACGGTAATATCCAAAACCTTCTCGCCGCCAAACAACACGCCCCGTATCGAAATCTTGCTGTCTTCAGGCTGCTCCTCCCGACTGATGATTTTCCAATCGTTCAGAACCCGGAACACGCGCTCCACATCGGGCAGCCGCGCCAATTCATTGGAATGGAAGACCCGCTCGTCGCCCAGCGCGCCGATAATCGTCCTTTCTTCACCACGCGAAATATGTTCCCGCAAGCCACGGCTGCGAATCGTATCCACCACCCGTTGAACAGACTCCTCGCTCGACCATTTGCGCATTACGATAATCATCGACACCTCCTCAAACCAATAGAACCTGCATTATATAGTCACGTTTTATCAAAACAATACCTCAACACAAAGGTATGTGCACCAACCGTCTGCCTTAATATCTAAACAACATGGTCAGATATCGGGTCGTCTGAAATCCGTATCCCACCACTCAGCCCCATTCGTAACCCTCTGTCCCGACGCGCCAACCATCCCAAGGGCATGTGTTATACTCTTACTCTTTAATCTTTATTTGTGCCCATGAACCTTCTGCCAAACTCCGGAAAATTCTGGCTGAAATTCCTCATCTTCAGCCTCATAGCGGTCATCATTGCCGCTGCCGGACTGTACGCATCGGTTTACAACTTCTTCACACCCAAACGCATCGAAACCCTTACCCAATCCGCCCTGCAATCAACCCAACGCACCATCCGCTTCAGCCCCGAAATTCAACGCAGTTGGTTCCCCCGCCCCACCCTTACCCTCAAAAACGTCGTCATCTCCTACCCCAACAGCACGCAAGCCGCCATCCATATTAAAGAAACCAACATCGGAATCGGCTGGAGCAGCCTGTGGAACGACACACCCATCATCGAAAAATGGGTGCTTAAAGGCGCAGATGTTTCAATCGAACGCGCCGAAAACGGCAAATGGAGCCTTCAAGACCTTTGGCAGCAGCCCCGAAACACAGCCACGCTCAACCGCCTCGTTGTAGAAAACAGTACCCTGCGCCTAAGACTCGACAACACACCGTACACCATCGAAGACTTCAGCCTCAACCTCCGTTCGGAAGATTCCGACGGCCGCCGTTTCAAAATCGGCGGCAACATCCGCAACCCGCAGTTTCCCCTCGAATGGAACGGCAACGGTCTGCTTAAAACCAACGCAGCAAACTGGAGCATTCCCGAGCTGCGTTTTGAAGCGCAAAGCCGCCGCGACCAAGACACTGTCAAAATCAATATGACCAGCACCTTAGCTTGGCAAACGCAAAACCACACCCTGCAAGTCAGCAATATCAACCTACGCGCAGAAAGCGTTCAACGCAACCTCCACCTGACCGCCCAAGCGCCCCTGCTCATCTTCAAAGACAACCATCTCAACCTCAATACCGTCAGCGGAGCCTTTACCGCAGGCTCGCCCGACAGCCAATGGGACGGCTCCTTCAAACTCGACAAAACCAATCTGCGTCCGAGCGTCATTACTCTTGACAGCTTCGAGCTCAACGGCAGATACAAAAACCAACTGCGCCAAACCAGCTTTACCATCAGCGGCCCGATGTTGTGGCAGAAAAAAACCGGTTTACAATCCGACAACGTGCGCATTACCACCCTGCAGGACACCGTCAACCGACTGCCCCAACCGCGCTTTATCAGCATGCTTGACGGAAATTTCAGCCTGACCGATTCCGGCAACTGGCAAGGCAGCTTCAAAGGCACATTCGACCGCCAACCCGTTGCCTTGAGCTTAAAATACCAAACCCAGGCCGAGCAAAAACCCAGACTCGAAGCAGGCGTCGCCCTGCAAAAACTCAACCTCACCCCCTACTTGGAAGACTTTCAAGCCGGTTCAGACGACCCCTACCCGAAATTTCTCAACCACGCCAACACCCCCGATATCGAAGCCAGCATCAAGGTCAACAATATCCAAACGCCTGGCTTCCAATTGGACAACGTCGAAACCCGGCTGACCGCCAATAACGAACATATTACCCTGAGCAACTTCAAAGCCGGACTCTACGGAGGCCGTACCGAGGGCGGCATCAGCATAGCCAACACCACACCCCCCTCCTACCACCTCCAACAAAACGCAGAAAGCGTACAAATCCAACCCTTGCTGCAAGACCTGTTCGGCTTCCACAGCTTTAGCGGCAACGGCAACGCCGTCATCGACCTGACCGCCAAAGGCAACAACCGCGAGCAAATGCTCAAAAACCTCAACGGGATGCTGACCCTCAACATCTCCGAAGGCGCATGGCACGGCATCGACATGGACAACATCCTCAAAAACGGCATCATCAGCAAAGACAACACCAACCAAACCCCGCCGCCCAAAACCCCTTTCCACCATTTCGTCCTCAACAGCGAAATCGACAAAGGCATCAGCCGCCATGTCAACACCGAACTCTTTTCCGACAGCCTGCATGTTGTCAGCAGCGGCTACACCGACCTCAGCACCCAAGAGCTATCGGAAGACCTGCTCATCCGCAATGCCCTGAACCCGCAAAACAAACCCATTCCGCTCAAAATCAGAGGCACGGTACAAAACCCATCCATCACCATCGACTACAACCGCCTGACCGACGGCCTCAACAGCCCGCAGGAAAAACAAAAAGCCCTCGAAAACACCCTGCGCGAACAATGGCAATGGATCAATCCAAACCGCAAATAACCCAAAGGTCGTCTAAAAACCGTTCTCAGACGACCTTTAGCTTAATGAATCCATTGGATAGAGGATACACAAAAGATAATGACGCAGAATAGGCATTGACCGGTTTTCAGACGACCTGCCTAGCCACACAGCAATCCACCTTCTCCTTCATCCGCAGAAAAAACAAAGATAAATCTGACTGATACACAAATAAAGCCCCCTCTCCCATTCAGCGGGAGAGGGGGTATTTTTGCGGACAGAATTTTGACTTATGGCAAGATGCGTGAAGAAGCGTGAGGCCGTCTGAAAAAAACGATTGCCAATTTTTACAGCTAGAGTATAGTTCTTTATAACTATTTTTCAGCTAGTTCCTTATATCTATCTTTGCAACCTTGGATAAGTAGTTGCCATTGGGTACTCCGCCCGGCGGCAACATTTTTTTATCTGAAAGGATTTGATGAATTTTATTCGTTTTCTCTGACGCAGGTCGTCTGAAAAACCTAATACTTTGAATATTTATAGTTTTTATGGTTATAAATATCAAATAAAAATAAACATTTTACGACAACAGCTTTATCCGGGATCAATCAAATGAACAATACAAACAAAGAGAAACTTTTCAAACTCAGCACCTTGGCGCTCTGCCTTGCCGCGCTGCCGCAAGCCGTTCACGCCGCAGAAGAAGTGCAGCAGGTCGAATTAAAGCAGGTCAATGTGGTCGGCAAAAACCGCAGCCTACGTACCGAAAATCAAAACAGCTACACCGTATCCGCGATGCGTTCGACTACGGGATTGGTACTGTCTCCAAGGGAAATTCCCCAATCCGTCAGCGTCATCACCAAAAAACAACTTGAAGACCAAGGCGTGGCCAGCCTCGAAGGCGCGTTGCAGAATGCTACGGGCGTCAACGTCTTCAAAAGCGGCGGGCGCACGCATTTCATGTCGCGCGGCTATTTTATCGAGCAACTTGAAGAAGACGGCATTGCCACTCAAATCGGCTCGCCCGGCGGATTCGGCTTGGGCGGTCCGTCCGGCGACCCGACCAGCGTAACCGATATAGCGATGTACGACCGCATCGAAGTGGTACGCGGCGCGGCTGGGCTGACGCAGGCAAACAACGAACCGGGCGGCACGATTAACGCCGTCCGTAAGAAACCGACCTCCAAACGCCAGCTTTCCGCCGATTTGACGGTCAACACATGGGGCAGAGTGGGCGGCACGTTTGATGCGTCGGGTGCTTTAAGCCCTGAACACGGTCTGCGCGGACGTTTTGTCGGCTCGGTTGGCAGCAACAAAACCTTCCAAGACCAATCCGGCGGCCGCGACATCCTGCTTTACGGCGTGATGGACAAAGACATCGGCGACAACAGCAAGCTCACTTGGGGCGCGAGCTATCTCAACCAAACCAAAACACCCGACCCCGATGGCCTGCCCATGCGCGCAGACGGCAAAGAATGGAAACGCAGCCGCTATCTCGGCGCAGATTGGAACGAAGCCCGTCTGAAAAAACACAACCTCTTTGCCGAGTTTGAACATTATTTCAACGACAACTGGAAACTGAGCAGCAAGCTGGACTGGCGCAAAAGCGACAGCTTAAAAGAATATTACACGCTAGGCGGCACAGACAACGGCATAGGCGCGGACGGTTTGGGCAAAACTTACAGCTTCGACCGTTACGACACGGACAGCCGCCAGTTTACCTTCCAAAACAACCTGACCGGCCGCATCTTCGCCTTCGGTCAAAGCCACGACCTCTTCTTCATGCACAGCTATTCCAGAGAGAAGATGAACACGGGCAACCGCTGGTTCGACGACAACAGCACCTATAACGCGGATGCGTTCAACGGCAGCGAAAAAGCCAAACCCGATTGGGATGCCGATACCGCCAAGTCACGCGGCGGCAACGGCAGCTACCGCACCCACGCCTTCGGTTTGGGCGCACGCATCAATCCTACCGACAAACTGCACGTCATCGTCGGCGGACGCTACACCAACTGGCACCGCAACCTCTATTGGGACAGAAACCTCAAAGACAGCTCGGAAGGCACGTATTACGCGCTCAAACGCAACCGCTTCATCCCCTATGCCGGCATCACTTACGACATCACGCCTAAACAAAGCGTTTACGCCGCCTACACGTCCATCTTCAAACAAACGATGAACCGCGACTACAACGACAACCTGCTGCCGCCGATTATGGGGCGTAACTACGAAATCGGCTGGAAAGGCGAATGGAACGAAGGCCGTCTGAATACTTCCGTCGCGCTCTACCGCACCGACAAGGACAACAACAACCAGCGCGTCAATGCCCGTCCGCACCCTTATTGGGAACCGTTAGATCAAAGCAGCCGCGGTTTGGACGCTGAAATTTCCGGCAGCCTGACCGACCGTTGGCAGGTTTACGCAGGCTACACCTTCAACCGCAGCACCAACCGCAACAGCGTCGGCGACAATGTTGAATCGCGCCGAAAAGGCTACAACTTCAGCAGCCATACGCCGAAGCATATGTTCCGCCTCTACACCAGCTATATCCTGCCGGTGGATGACGGCAGATGGACGGTCGGGCTGGGGGTAAAGAGCAGCAGCAAAACCGCCAATTCCTACGGCTCCATCAAGCAAGGCGGCTACACGGTTTGGAATACCAACGTCCAATACCGCCCGAGCAAAAACCTGCAACTGGGGCTGGCGGTCAACAACCTGACCGACAAACGCTACTACGAAAACCAATACAGCCGTGCCGCCAACAGCGGCAACTTCTACGGCGAACCGCGCAACGCCGTGTTCAGCCTAAAATGGAAAATGTAAATAGCAGCATAGCAAGCACGGGTTGACCGCTCATTTTTTAAAAGCATAAACCAACTATTGCTGATAAAAAGGCCGTCTGAAAGTACAATTTCACTTTCAGACGGCCATTCGCACGCATTCACAAGCATTATGAAAACACTCAAAAAATTCTTTTACCTTGCCCGCCCTTTTTGGTCAGGGGCACACGGCCGCCTCCAATGGCTGATGCTCGCCGTTTTGATAGGGTTTACCCTATTCTCCATCACCATCAGCGTTTGGATTGCCGCATGGGACAAACGCTTCTACGACGCGCTGGCCGCATTTGACGGCGCATCCATGCCCGCGCTCATCGTCGAATACCTCGGCTATATGGCGATGGTTATCGGCTGTATCGTTTGTGCCGACTGGCTGCAAAAACGCCTCATCTTCCGTTGGCGCACCCATCTGACCGAGCAATTTCAAAAAGACTGGCTCGAAGGCCACAAACACTACCGCCTGCGCCTGACGGGCGAACCGGACAACCCCGACCAACGTATCGCCGAAGACATCTACCTGCTTACCGACAAAAGCATCAGCCTCTTTCGCTCCTTCATCAATAATATTGCCAAATTCAGCGCGTTTGTTACCGTACTGTGGACGCTCTCCGGCGTACAGACTTTCAACATCGGCGGATACAGCATTAACGTTTACGGCTACCTTGTTTGGGTTGCCTTGATTTATTCCGTCATCAGCACCCTGATTGCCCACCTCGTCGGCCGCAAACTCAAAAACCTCAACATCGACCGCCAGCACCGCGAAGCCGACTACCGCGCCGCCCTCCTGCGCGTGCGCGACCACGCCGAACAAATCGCCTTCTACAACGGCGGCGAAGCCGAAACAGGCCGTCTGAAACAACGTTACCTCCGCATCCGCGACAACTGGCGGCGGCTCACCAACTGCGAATTTCGCCAAGAAACCTTCTGGGCGACCTATGTGCGCATCAGCATCTTCATCCCCATCCTCGCCACCCTGCCCATGTACCTCGCCAAAACCATGACCTTCGGCGACATGATGCAGACCCGTACATCGTTTGCCCGCGTCCAAGACAGCTTCGGCTGGTTTACAGATTCCTACCGCCGCCTCATCGAATGGGCGGCAGTTGTCGAACGCCTCTCCGGTTTTCAGACGGCATTGGAACAAGTAGAACAAGAAGGCAGAAGCGCCGCCCGCCCAGCACCCGCCCTGACTTTAAACAACCGCCGTCAAAGCGGCATCCTCGTCCTGCAAAACCTCACCGTCCACACCCAAACCGGCAGCCCCCTGCTCACCGACATCAACCTCGAAGCCCACGCCCCCGAATGGGTATTGCTCGAAGGCAGAAGCGGTATCGGCAAATCCACCCTGCTGCGCGCCCTCGCAGGCTTGTGGCCGTATTATCAAGGCAGCTTCGCCCTCGACGGCAGCCTCCTCTTCCTGCCCCAACGTCCCTACCTCCCCGCCGACACCCTGCGCCACACCGTCAGCTATCCCCACCCCGCCTGCCAAGACGACCAAATCATTCAGACGACCTTGGAACAAGTCGGGCTAGGACGACTGAAAGATAATTTAGACGAACCATACGAATGGCACGGCATCCTCTCCGGCGGCGAACAGCAACGCCTCAGCCTCGCCCGCGCGCTGCTGCACAAACCGCAAATCCTGTTCCTCGACGAAGCCACCAACCAGCTCGATGGCGAATCCGCATTGGCGCTGATGCAAACCCTCAAACGTGCCTTACCCGACACCCTCGTCATCGGTATCAGCCACCAACCCGAAATCCAAGCCTTGTTCAGACGTAAAGTTAATTTAAAACCACTCAACGAGCTTGCAAACCGTTCAGATTAGTAATATAGTTCTTTCTGACTAGTTTCCTAGTTCTTTAGGGTTACTTTTTAAAACTCCTTGGATAGCCTCCGCCAGCTCCCGGCAGGAGGCGTTTTTTTGCCCGCAGTTTTTTGCCTGCGCTTAAGACATTGAGACCTTTGCAAAATTCCTTTTCCCCCAACAGCCGAAACCTAAACAAAGATTTTCGGCTGTTTTCGTTTCAAATATCCACTAATTCTACCCAATGCCCCCTTAATCCTCCCCGGATACCCGATAATCAGGCATCCGGGCCACCTTTTAGGCAGCAACAGGCACACTTAGCCTGTTAGCCGCTTTCAACAGGTTCAAACACATCGCCTTCAGATGGCTTTGCGCACTCACTTTGAGCAGTCCGAAATAGGCTGCCCGCGCATAGCGGAATTTACGGTGCAGCGTACCGAAGCTTTGTTCCACCACATAACGGGTCTTCGATAAATAGCGGTTACGTTTGGTTTGCGCTTCCGTCAGCGGACGGTTGCGGTGGGCTTTTCGCATAATGCCGTCCAACAACTGATGGTCTTCCAAATGTTGCCGGTTTTCCGCACTGTCGTAGCCTTTATCGGCATAGACGGTCGTGCCTTCGGCTATACCTTCCAGCAAAGGCGACAGGTGGTTGCACTTATGGGTATTGGCGGGGGTGATGTGCAGTTTCTCGATATAGCCTTCCTCATCGGTACGGGTATGTTGTTTGTAACCGAGTCTGTATAAACCGTTTTTCTTTGTCCAGCGGGCATCGCTGTCTTTACTCGGTGTGGTTTGTCCGCTGACTTGTCCTTCTTCATCGACTTCTATGGCCTGACGCTGTTTGCTGCCGGCGGTCTGAATAATGGTGGCGTCAATGACGGCGGCGGATGCTTTCTCTACTTTTAGGCCTTTTTCGGTCAGTTGGCAGTTAATCAATTTTAGCAATTCGGACAGGGTGTCGTCTTGCGCCAGCCAGTTGCGGTAGCGGCATAAGGCGCTGAATCGGGGATGCTCAGTTCGTCAAAACGGCAAAACAGGTTGAAGTCGATGCGGGTGATGAGGCTGTGTTCGAGTTCGGGATCGGAGAGGCTGTGCCATTGTCCAAGCAGGACGGCTTTGAACATGGACAACAGGGGATAGGCGGGACGGCCGCGGTGGTCTCTAAGATAACGGGTTCTTTGACGATTCAGGTACTGTTCGATCGGTTGCCAATTAATCACCTGATCCAACTTCAATAATGGGAAGCGGTCGATGTGTTTGGCGATCATGGCTTGGGCGGTTTGCTGGAAGAAGGTGCTCATGAGAAATCCCCTAAATGTCTTTGTGGGAATTTAGGGGATTTTGGGGAATTTTGCAAAGGTCTCAGCCTGCACTTCAATTTCCAAAGTACAGGCTGCTTTTTTCACTTCATCAACCCAATGCCTTTGCCAACGCCACCCCTACGCCTTTGGCGGATGCCGGGTTTTGACCGGTAATCAGACGGCCGTCCACCACCACGTTTTCCGCCCAGTTCGGCGCGGCATGGTGTTTTGCGCCGTGTTCAACGAGCGCGGTTTCCAGCAGGAAGGGGACGATTTTAGCTCCGCCCGTTGCTTCTTCTTCGGCGTTGGTGAAAGCGGCAACGTTTTTGCCGCTGACCAGATATTCGCCATTAGAAAGTTTCGCGTCCACCAGCGCGGCAGGGCCGTGGCAGACGGCGGCAACGATACCGCCGTTTTCGTACACTTCGCGGATAAGGCGTTGCGCGTCAAGGCTTTCGCGGAAATCCCACATCGTACCGTAGCCGCCGGTAAACAGAATGGCGGAATAGTCCGCGCCGTTCAGACCGCCCAGCCCGGGCGCAGCTTGCAAACGTTGTTGCAGGTCAGTTTGCTGCCAGTAATGGGCGTTCACGGGGTCATCCATATTCAGGCTGTCGGCATCAACGGGGGCGACTCCGGCTCGGATGGCGGCGATTTCGCTTCGGTGCCCGGCGGCTTCGGTTTCGTGCATGGGGTGCGTGAGTTCGGACAACCAAAAGCCGGTGGGCTGGCCGCTTGCACCTTTAACGGCATTGCTGGTTACAACGTAGAGAATGGGTTTGTCGGACATGTGTGTCTCCTGTCTGCAAGGTTGGTAAATAAAGGCTGGTTTTCAGAGGAGCTTTTGGCTGTATTCAGCCGTCTGAAATTTAAAAACAATATTAGTTTGTCTATGAAAAGCGGCGTTTTTGTGAAGCTGAAAGCAGCCTGCACTCTGATGCAATTAGGGTTGTCACTGCTTTGTTCATGTTTTCAGGTAGCCTCAATCCGCCACCGAAGCCGCCACCCATTTCACCACCAACGGTCGCACGCCGAGCAGGCTGGCGAATGCCACCGGCCAAGTAATCAAATATGATTTCAACAAACGCAGCGGGTAGCCCGCGTCGATGCCGATATTCAGAGCCACCAGCACCGCGCTCACAATCAGCACCATCACCGCTGAGGCGTAAAAAGAAAACAATACGCCCGCGTATTTTTTCGGCAATTTTTTCATCTCGCTCCCCTCAAAAAATCCATATCGTGTAGTTTAAACCGTTTATAAAAACACGAAAATAAGATAAATTGGCAAACACAGCCAAAACATGCACAAAGGAAGCAATAATGGATTGGGACTGGAACGGCATCCGCCACTTCACCACCCTCGTGGAAAAACAAACCCTTACCGCCGCTGCCGAACACCTGGGCGTGCAGCACAGCACCGTTTCGCGGCAAATCGCCCAGCTGGAAAACGCACTCGGCCTGCGCCTGTTTGACCGCATCGGCAAACGCTACCTGCTCACCCCCGAAGGCGAACGACTTTACCGTCATGCCTGCGAAATCTGCAAAGATATGAGCATGTTGCAGCGTACCGCGCGCGAACAGGCCGAGCTGCGGCACAGCGTCGTCATTTCCGCACCGCCATTCGTCGCCAGACTCCTGCTGATGCCCCACATTGCCGATTTCTACCGCAAACACAACGATATACGTCTTATCATTCAAAGTGATGCCGCACTCGCCGACTTGCACGGCCGCCAAGCCGACATCGCCCTGCGCCTCGTCCGCCCCACCCAAAACGACCTTGCCGTGCGCCGTATCGCCCATTTCTCCTACCGCATCTACGGCCATGAAGGCTACCTGAAAACCATCCGCCGCGAAGACTGGCGTTTCGTGCAAATTGCCGTAAACACCCGTTTTTCCCGCTGGTTTGCCGAACAAATCGGCGAAGATGCCGACATTTCCTTCGCCAGCAACGACTTCGCCGCCGTCAAACAAGCCGTGTGCGAACAAATCGGCATCGGTATCCTACCCGATTTCGCTGTTTTCCTTGCCGACAGGCTGCATCCCGTCTCACCCAATCCAGATGCCCCGCTACCTGAATTCGCAGCGGAACTCTTTCTGGTGATGCACGAAGACGTACGCCGCAGCCCCAGCGTCAGGGCGGTGGCGGATTACTTCGCGGAGGCGTTGGAACACATGTCGGTAAGATAAAAAGCAGCCTGCACTTCAATTTCAAAGTGCAGGCTGCTTTTGCGTTTGGGCGATACTGCTTTCGGCCTATTCCCTTTCCTTCGGCGGCACAATTGCCGGAAACCATCAGCACAATGGCGGTTAGTGTCCAAACTGTCCGAAGCAATCTGCGCCGTCGGCAATGCGCTGCTTGGCTTGCGCTTCGGTGGCGGAGTTGGTCAGGATTTCCGCTGCCTGCGTGCAGCCGATTTGTCGCAATACGTCGGCCAATACGTCCGATTTCGCCGTGTCTAAGCCGTCCTCATAGCGGCTTTTGGGCAGGCGCGCAGGGTTTCCAACCCGCGTTGTTTATCATGGCCTCTTACCCTATTAAAACGGAAGTCATGCTGATTGAGCCGAAGGCGAGTTCGTCATTGAATATTTCCATATCGTCCTGCAGTTCGCGCAGCGCGGCGGTATAGAGCAGCGGCAGGTAGTGTTCGGGGGTTGGCACGGAGAGCGCGGCGGCGTCCCCCTGCCGTTCGTAATGCACCAGTGTGTCGTTGTCCCGCGCGGCAAGGGCGCGGTTGACGGCATTGCGGAAGCCTATTGCCCAGTCGTAGCCCGCGGCGGGTTCGCGGCGCATGGCGCGCAGGTTGTGCACGATGTTGCCGCTGCCGGCCACCAGCACGCCTTGTTCGCGCAGCGGGGCGAGTTTTTTCGCCAAATCGAAATGCCATTGTGCAGGCTGCATCAGGTTCAAGCTGAGCTGCACCACGGGAATCTCGGCTTCGGGATATAGGTGTTTCAGCACCGCCCACGCGCCGTGGTCGAAGCCGCGTTCCGGTTTCGTTTCCACATTTGCAGGCTGCAACAACGAGCGCACCTGCCCCGCCAGTTCGGGCGAGCCGGGCGCGGGATATTGCACTTGGCTGAGTGCTGCGGGGAAGCCGTAAAAATCGTAAATCATTTCGGGGCGTTCGCCGGACGTTACCTGCAAACGGTTGCCGTACCAGTGCGCCGAAATCATCAGAATGGCTTTGGGCTTGGCAAATTTCTGCACGATGCGGCGGAAGCCTTGGTTGAACGGGTTTTCCGCGTCCAGCGCGTTCATCGGGCTGCCGTGTCCGACAAACAATACGGGCATTTTGTTCATGGTTTTTCCCAATTCGTTTTGAAGCGGATGATTTTACGGGAAATTTTTGTGCGAACCATCCCGTTTGGGGAAGAATATATTTTCTCGATAAGAAATAATTGGTCGCTTTTGAGCTTTTATGTTTTATTTTTGTTGGTTAAAGGCTACCTGAAAGTATGGGTGATGGTGTGGTTGGTTATGAAAAGCAGCCTGCACTTTGTTTTCCAAATGTGCAGGCTGCTTTTTATTTTTCAGGTAGCCTACACCCGCAGCGCATCCACAATCAGCTTAAACACATTCGAATGCCCGCGGCGGCTGGGGTAATAGAGGTAAAGCGGTTCGTAAGTCATAGCATACTCAGGCAACAGCTCGACCAGGTGCCCCGAATTGAGTGTATCCGCCACGCTCATATGTGCTATCCACGCAATGCCGAGGCCGTCTGAAACGGCTTGCAGGCGCAGATGGTTGTTGATGGAAAACTGCGATTTGGGCGTGAACGTAATCAGCTCTTTTTTGTATTTGAATTCCCACTGCATCTCCGCGCCGTGTTCGGCGGAGAGCTTCGCGCCGATGAGGCGGTGCTGCTGCAAATCGTCAATATTTTTCGGCGAACCGTGTTGCGCCAAATAATCGGGCGAGGCAACTAACGCCATTTTGAGCGGTGCGGAAATCGGCACGGCAATCATTTCTTTCGCTACCTCGTTGCCAAGCCGCACGCCCATGTCAAACCCTTCTTTCACAATGTCTGCCCAGCGGTCGTCCACCACGATTTCCAAACGGATTTTCGGGTATTGGTTCAAAATCGGCTTTAATTTCGGGTACAACACCGCTTCCGCCGCCACCACAGGGGCGTTGATACGGATTAAGCCCGATGGCGTACTCAGAAAATCATTCAATGCATCGACTTCGTGGTTAATCGCCTGATAAAGCGGAAAAAGCTGCTCAAAAAGCTGCTGTCCGGCTTCGGTCAGCGACACATTTCGTGTAGTGCGGTTGAGCAGGCGCAGGTTCAGCCGCATTTCCAGATTTTTCATGCTGTGGCTCAACGCCGAAGAAGTAATCCCCAAAAGCTGCCCTGCCTTCACAAAACTCTGAGTTTGCGCCAGCGTCAAAAAATAATTCAGCTCGTTAAAGTTCTGCATTTTCCTGCCCCGTTTTAGCTGATTAGTGAATTTAATTCACGACATCATAAAACAAAACCTAATTTATCTCAATAAAAATATGGGCTAAAATGGCTACACTTTCATGAGAACAAACAGGAGACAATATCATGCAAAACATCACATTAAACAACGGCGTACAAATTCCTGCACTTGGTTTCGGCGTATTCCAAATTACGCCCGCAGAAACCGAACAAGCCGTGATTGCCGCCATCAAGGCGGGTTACCGCCACATCGACACCGCGCAAGTTTATATGAATGAAACCGAAGTCGGTTTGGGAATTAAAAACAGCGGCGTGGCGCGTGAAGAATTGTTCGTTACCACCAAAATTTGGGTAGAAAATTTCGGCTACGAAGCCGCCAAAGCCTCGCTGGATCGTTCATTGTGTCGTCTGAATTTGGATTACATCGATATGGTGCTGATTCATCAGCCTTACGGCGACAGCTACGGCACATGGCGCGCGCTGGAAGAATATCAGGCAGCCGGCAAAATCCGCGCCATCGGCGTGAGCAATTTTTCGCCCGTACGCGCGGTGGATTTGGGACTATTCAATAAAGTGATGCCGCAAGCCAATCAGATTGAAATTAATCCGTTCCAACAAAAAACCGAAGCCGTTGCCGCTTTGCAGGCTGAAGGCATCGCCGTGGAAGCATGGGCACCGTTTGCCGAAGGTAAAAACGATATTTTCCACAATCCCGTGTTAAGCAAAATCGGTGCGAAATACGGAAAATCCGTGGCGCAAGTGATTACCCGCTGGCTGGTGGAACGCGACATCATCGTGTTAGCAAAATCCACCAAACCCGAACGCATGGCGGAAAACCTGAATGTCTTTGACTTTGCACTTAGCGATGAAGACAAAGCAGAAATTGCCAAACTGGACGGCACGTTCGACGCCATCGTCAATCACGACACGGTGGATAATTTGAAACGTATCGCTTCATGGAAAACGGGACAATAACCGCAAACATCACATCCCTTTTTATAAATTATTTATTCTAGGAGTAAAAATGAACATTTTATTATTAAACGGTGGTAAAGAATTCGGCCATTCGCATGGTGAGTTAAACCACACGCTTCACAAAAAAGCAAAAGAAGTTTTGACCGCACTTGGACACAATGTAAAAGAAACTGTGATTGATGCTGGCTATGATGTTGAGGCAGAAATCGAAAAATTCTTGTGGATGGATGCCGTGATTTGGCAGATGCCTGTTTGGTGGATGCACGAGCCTTGGACAGTGAAGAAATACATAGACGAAGTATTTATCGCTGGACACGGCAAGCTTTACCACAGTGATGGCCGTCATCGTGTTAGTCCAACTGAAGGCTTCGGTACAGGTGGTTTGTTGCAAGGCAAAAAACACATGCTTTCGCTTACTTGGAATGCGCCGATTGAAGCGTTCACCCGTGAAGGCGACTTCTTTGAAGGCAAAGATGTGGATGCTGTGTACATGCCTTTCCACAAACTCAACGAGTTCATCGGTTTGACCCGTCTACCGACATTTACATGTAACGATGTAGTTAAAAATCCACAAGTAGAACAATACTTCGCAGACTACCAAGCACATTTGAAAAAAGTGTTTGGTTAATGATAAAACATCAACTTGAAGTGGTGGGCTTTTGCCCACCATTTTGTCAGTCGCTAATTGGTACGAAATAGTGTAGCGAAAAACCATCTGCAATTCATTATATGAAAGGACAAAACATGATTAACGGGTTAGATATCGAACGTTTCCGAACTACCATGGCAGCGGTTGAAAACGACCATACAAAAGGCAAGGCAGCATTACGCGCCGATTCGCGCTGGGTATCCGGCACGAAGAACGAAATCTCCGTGCGCCGCTTCCCTGCCTTTACCACAGACGAACCGAAAAACATGGGCGGTGAAAACGCCGCCCCAAGTCCGATGGAATACCTGATCGGTGCTGCTGCAGGCTGCTGCGCCATAGGTTTCGAGTTGCAAGCAGCACAAGCAGGCGTGAAACTGGAACAGTTTGAAATATCCGCAAGCGGCGGTATCGACATGGCCAAACTGTGCGGCATGGAAGATGGCTACGGCGGACTGGATAATCTGGTGCTAACCGTAAAAGTAAAAGCCGACGCCGACCTTCCTACCCTGCAAAATTTCGCCGACCGCTCCGCCGCCAGCTCGCCAGTGTTGAACAGCCTGAAAGCGCGGGTAAAAGTGGTTGTGGAAAAAATCTAGACGACTCAAAACGTTTTCTTGTTTTCATTTCGTTGAAAGCCCCTTTTCTGGACAACTAGAAAAGGGCTTAATCGCTCAAAGGAGTACATGACATGCAACAACTGCACACTTTGAAAGACATCGAACAGGCCATCGCCACACACTCTTTAGTATCACTGTACATCAAAGCCCCAATCTGCGGTGTTTGTACGGTCGTGGCCGCCCAGCTTGACTCAGCTTTGGCGGTGGAAGGAAATGTGTATGCCGTAAAAGCCGATATTGCTGAAATACCCGAAATGGCCGGACGTTTCCACGTGCTGACCGCACCTGCATGGCTGCTGTTTTATCAAGGCAAGGAAGTAGAACGGATGGCCCGCTTCATCCCTCAGGCACAGATGAAGCAGACATTGGCAAAATGGACAAAAGTAGCAGAAAGCGGACATTAGTAACCGTTCTATCAATGTTTCAGACGGCTGCGGTCTTGATAATGATACAAGTGGTCAAGTTTTTAAGATGATTTGCAAAACACTTAAAAATTTGACCGCTCTTTTTTACGAAAAGGTCGTCTGAAACGGCTTGTAGACTGAGATAATGATTGATGAAATGCTGTGATTTGTACACTAAAACCATCTTCTGAAAACTCCCTTTGACATTCCCCATCGTTCCCTTTAAAATGAGTTCAAGTTTTTAAACATATAAACTTAAAAGGCCGAATATGCCGCAACAAACCATGAATTTAATGCGCGAGTGCATACCCATTTTTACCGTGTTGAGCGATGAAAACCGCCATCAAATCCTGCGCGTGCTGTGGGAACACGGCAAGATGAATGTGAATGAGCTGACCGAGCATCTGCATCTGTCGCGTCCTGCGGTGTCGCATCATTTGAAAATTATGTTGCAAGCCGGGGCGGTGGCGGTGGAGCAGGTCGGCAAAGAGCGGTTTTACAGTATTGCCATGGCGGATGCGGTGGAGAGATTGAAACAGCTTGCCAATTTGATGGCGCAAAATTGCCCGCTTTCAAAATAGGGTTATCCGTTAACCCTTTATTTTTACCCAAATACGTTTACATTTTTAAACTTATCAACTTAAAGGAACGATTATGTTATTCACGCCATTCACTTTTCCAAACGGCAAAACCGCCAAAAACCGTATTTTCAAATCAGCTATGGAAGAACAACTTGCCCAAAACGACCAGCCGTCTGAAAAACTTGTCCGCCTGTACGATACTTGGGCAAAAGGCAGTGCAGGTGTATTGGTTACAGGCAATGTAATGGTTGCCGAAAGCGGCAAAGGTTCGATAAACGATGTGGTGATTTCAGACGACCGCGGGCTTGAGATGCTGAAAAAATGGGCGAAAGCCGGCACGCAAAACGACACGCTGCTCATCATGCAAATCAACCATGCGGGCAAACAGTCGCCTGCGGTGGTCAATAAAACGCCGCTTGCGCCGAGCGCAGTGCCGTTGGAGGGCATGGACGGCTTCATCAATCCGCCGCGCGAATTGACTGCCGATGAAATCAACGGGCTGATTCAGCAATTCGTGCAAACCGCAAAAATTGCCGAACAGGCAGGCTTTTCAGGCGTACAAATTCACGCCGCACACGGCTATCTCATCAGCCAATTCCTCTCGCCGCACCACAACCGCCGCCAAGACCAATGGGGCGGCAGCTTGGAAAACCGTATGCGCTTCCTTTTGGAAACCTACACCGCCATCCGCGCTGCCGTGGGCAAAGATTTCTTGGTGGGTGTAAAACTCAATTCGGCGGACTTCCAAAAAGGCGGTTTTGATGAAAGCGAATCGGTGCAAGTGGTACAAAAGTTATCAGAAATGGGCATTGATTTTATTGAAGTTTCCGGTGGCAACTACGAAAGCCCGCAAACGCGAAGCTTTCTTTATCGATTACGCCGAAAAAGCCCGTGCAGTCAGCCAAGCTCCGCTGATTATCACCGGCGGCTTCCGTTCGCAAAACGCCATGGAAGACGCCTTATCCAGCGGCCATTTGGATTTGGTCGGCGTCGCCCGCCCATTTGCCTTAGTGCCTGATTTGGCAAACAAAATGCAAAACGGCACCTACCAAACCGTACAAACCGACCGCATCCAAACAGGCGTGGCGTTTGTTGATAAAAAAGCGGGCGCGATGCTGGAAATGAACTGGTATATGACGCAAATGGACTTGATCGGACAAGGCAAAAAGCCCAATCCTAAATTGTCGGCGTGGAAAGTATTGTTGAAAACTTTATGGGAAAATGGCAAAGCAGGTTTAAGCACAGGCAGGGCTTGATAAACCACTTGAAACACTGTTTGGAATGGGCTACCTGAAAGCAGCCTGCACTTTGTTGATTGAAGTGCAGGCAGCTCTTTACATTTTATAGTGGATTAACTTTAAACCAGTACGGCGTTGCCTCGCCTTGCCGTACTATCTGTACTGTCTGCGGCTTCGTCGCCTTGTCCTGATTTAAATTTAATCCACTATAGCTTCGCAGAAACTTTGTTTAACTCCGCTGAAGTTCACATTTTTTGAAACGGTTTGTTTTCAGACGACCTCTTCCAAATCGCCTTCGTGGGTTTCGCGCAGGTGTTCACGCAAGCGTTGGAGTTCGTGTTTGTCCAGCCACTTGCGGCGGCTGCGTTGCAGGAGGATGACGAGCGAGGAAATTTCGTTGCGCATATTGGTGCTGAGCCAGAGGAAGCCTTGCCATTCGTAATGGAGGCGGGCGGCGAGTTTGCCCAGATCGGGATTGATGGAGGTGTCGATGCGGATGCGGCGGGCGTAGTGGCCTTTGATGAGGCGGACGGTCAGGCGCAGGTCGCGTTGGAGGCGGTTGAAATGGCGGTCGAGGAGGCGGATTTCGTGTTCGTTGAGGGTGGGGGCTTGCAGCTTGGCGGCGGTGGTGAGGAGCAGCTCGGTGGTGTTGACGATTTTGCGGTGGGCGTGCTGCATGGCTTCCATCATGGCGGGGCTGATGTGGCTTTCGCCCGATGTGGCGGCGAGGTGGCTGCGGCTTTTGACCATGCGGGCGTTGATTTGGCGCATTTTGACCATGTTTTGCTCCAGCCGCTCGCGGGTCATGCGTTTGCCGTTGCTGATTTCGGCAATCATTTTGCCGCATTCGGTCAGGTTGTCGGCAAGCATAAACCGCCACATGAGTGTGGAACGCAAGGGCAGGAGTTTGGCGGAGATGATGGCGATGGCGGCGCCGATGAGGACGTTCATAGCGCGCATGAGGCCGCTGTCGAGCCAGTTGTTGCTGTTGTCGCCGATGAGCATGCACATGGTCAATCCGGCAAGCATGGGGACGTAGCCGTTTTTGCCGACCGCACCCCAGCCTGCGGCTGCGCTGGCGGCACCTACGGTCAGGTAAAAGAGGATGCCGCCGTGGAAGTAGTGTTGGTTGAGCCACAACAGGGTCAAACCTGCGCCCAAACCGATGACCGTGCCGAGCATGCGTTCGACGGCTTTGGAGTAAATCGCGCCTTGAAATTGGAGCATGCCGAGTACGACGAATACGGTCATGCCTATCCATTCGCCGTGTTGGAGGTGGAGGAGTTTGGCAAGCAGGGTGGCAAACAGTACGGCAAGTCCGAGCCGGACGGCGTGTATGAGGCGGCGGTAGCGGTAGCGTTCGTAGGAGTTGAGCCAGCGTTTGACGAAGCGTTCGCGTTGTGAGGCGTTCATGATTGGGGCTATCTTGTTGAGATTTTTGGGTTTATCGGGCGGTATTGTAACGGGAATCGATAGGGAGATACAGGTTTCTGAATAAAGGATTTTCGGCTGGGCTGAAACAGATTGTTTTGGGAAGATAAAGCTAAGATCGAGCCATCATTGCATTAAATATTTTCGGTAAAAAGCAAAAGGCCGTCTGAAATACTACATGGTATTTCAGACGACCTTTTTAACCGGGCTATGGTTTTACCAAATATCGGATTTGATTTTGCGTTTCAAACCCGGATGTTCGGAAAGTTTGAAGACAGGGTCTTTGCCCATTTTCAGTTTCGCCGTGTAGTCCCTCAACAGTAGGAAGGCAAGCGGAGAGAGGAGCAGGATGGCGACAAGGTTGATCCATGCCATCGTACCCATTGCCATATCCGCCATATCCCAAACCAGCGGCACGTTGGCGACTGCGCCGAAATACACCCAGCCCAAAACGAGCATACGGAAAAGGGCGGTCAACAGCCAATGGTTTTTGATGAACTGCACATTGGACTCGGCATAGGCATAGTTGCCGATGACGGTAGAGAAGGCAAACATAAACAGAATGATTGCCAAGAAATCCGCGCCCCATGCACCGACTTGGCTGATAATCGCTGCTTGGGTCAGCTCTGCGCCGTTCAAATTGCCGTAAGGTTGTTGGTAAACCAAAACGATAAACGCCGTGCAGGAACATACAATAATCGTATCGACGAATACGCCCAGCATTTGAATCATACCTTGGGAAACAGGGTGTTTGACTTCGGCGGCTGCGGCGGCGTTAGGCGCAGAACCTTGACCTGCTTCATTGGAGTACAGACCGCGTTTGATACCGATCATCATAGTTTGCGAAATCAAACCGCCGAGCAGGCCGCCGCCGGCTGCTTTAAAGTTGAACGCGCTGTCGAAAATCTGACCGAAGACATGAGGAATCAGGCTGATGTTGGTGATGATGATGTAGAGCGCCATCAGCAGATATAAAGTCGCCATCAGCGGGACAAGCATTTCGGCGAAGCGGGAAACACGGCGGATACCGCCGAAAATAATCGGCGCAGTCATGATGACCAATGCGACGCCGACCGCATGTTCGTCCCAGCCCCATGCGGCTTTGGCGGTTACGGCGATGGTGTTGGTTTGAACGGCTTCATAAACGAATCCGAAGCAGAAAATCAGGCTCAATGCAAATACGATACCCAACCATTTCTGACCCAAACCTTGGGTAATATAGTAAGCAGGACCGCCGCGGAAATGATGGTTGTCGTAATCGCGGATTTTGAACAACTGCGCCAGCGAAGATTCGACAAACGCCGAGCTCATACCGATTAATGCGGTGATCCACATCCAAAATACCGCGCCCGGTCCGCCGCTGCTGATGGCAATCGCTACACCCGCGATGTTGCCCACACCTACACGGCTGGCAAGTCCGGTAACGAAAGCCTGAAACGGCGTAATACCGTGCGGGTCATCGCCTTGTTTGCGGCCGCCGAGCATTTCTTTGATACTGCGTCCGAGCAGGCGGAATTGTACGAAACCGGTGGCAACCGTGAAAAACAGCCCTGCACCCAACAGGACATACACCAGCCCTGTCCACATCGGATCATTGATTTTCTGAACCAATTGGTGCAGCGATTCGGTAAAGTTGTTATCCATAAAAGCCTTTCTGAATTTGAATGACGGACGGTTTGCCGCCGTTCGGAAGTAGTGCATTGTAACAGACTGTCAACAAATTGAAAAAGTTTTATATCGGCGTGAAATAATGTATCTAATTGATTGATATTCAACAATTAAAACCCTTGATCAGGGGCGGATGAGGCCGGATCCGCTTTCCTGTGCGAAGCGGGCAAATGCCTGAAAGAGGTCGTCTGAAAACGGGTTGAGCCTGCCTAGGAACCAGGTGCAAAGTGCCGTATATTTCCCAACTGTTACCGCTTGTTATTCAATTGCGCCGAAAAATACGGTTTACGTTAGAATGCCATCCGAAATTCCGGCTGTATGGCGATAAACGCGGCAGTCCGGTTTCAGACGACCTTTGTGCCACAAACAGGAAAATCTATGCATGCTACGATTCAAAGCCGTTTCGCGCCGATTTTATACGTCGTAATATTTTTTGCAGGCTTTCTGACCGCCTGCCTTTGGTTTAATCCCCAAGACTATCTTGCTGATTTGGCGCCCGTTGTTACCGCAGTCTCCGCCGTTGCGCTGGTGTGGTTGGCATGGACGGCGGTTTCGGTCATCGCGCGGAAAAAGAACGAATGGCTGCGCAGGGAAAAATTGATACAGCAGGAAAAAGTCCATCCCGTCTTGCATGCTTCCCTTCAAAGCGTGGAAGAACAGCCGGAGATGCTGGCATTGACTATCCGCAACCATGGCAAAGGCATGGCGAAAAACATCCGCCTGCAAGTGTCGTCCGTGTCTGATAAGGCGGCGGAACGCGCTATCGTTGATGCAGTGGGCAAATTGGTTATCGTTGGCGACGGCTTGGATATGCTGGCTTCGGGAGAAGTATACGGCAGCGTGTTTGGCGATATCCGCGAGCTGTCGGCAAGTCTGCCGGAGAAAAAATTCGGCGGCATCATGAAACTCGTCATGACGTACTGCAATGTGTTTGGCGAAACCTGTATATCCGAAACATCTTTGGATTTAAGTCTGCTTAACGCGGTGGAGCTGTCCGAAGCCGAACAAAAACCTAGCAAATTATTGTATTGATGTGGATTGGGGCCGACACCAAAGGTCGTCTGAAACACATTTTTTGTGGAGCAAATACAAACAGCTTCTGAAAAGTATAGTGGATTAACTTTAAATCAGGACAAGGCGACGAAGCCGCAGACAGTACAGATAGTACGGCAAGGCGAGGCAACGCCGTCCTGGTTTAAAGTTAAGCCACTATATGATTGTCTTTGCGTGCCAACCTCTTTATAATGCGCACACTCTTACGGGAGTAGCCATCTGATGTTTGCTAACCATCAGAGCCGTTATCAACATAATTGACTGAGTTTGACAAAAATCGGTCATGGTGGCGGCATCTTCCTGAAAACCGGAAGACAGGCAAGACGTAAGCGTTGTCCATACCCTTGCGGGCGGTATGTGCAACGCTTTTTGTTTTTGCCCGCTTCGGTTGAGTATCTTATGGAAGCATTTTTCTCTTCAATGTTGGGCGTTGCCATTGCCGAAATCGGCGATAAAACGCAACTGCTCGCTCTTTTCCTTGCCGCACGTTTCGCCCAGAAAAACGCGGTAGTCTCCGGCATCTTCATTGCCACTTTACTGAATCATTTAGTTTCTGCATTTGTCGGCGTATGGCTGGCGGAAGCCATTTCTCCCGAGATCGTCAAATGGGTCGTCGGCATCAGCTTTATCGCGGTCGGTTTGTGGCTGCTTCTGCCCGATAAAGATGAAAACCCCGACAGCCGCTGGCTCAAATACGGCGCGTTCGGGGCGACGGTTTTCCTGTTTTTCATAGCGGAAATCGGCGATAAAACCCAAATCGCCACGGTCTTGCTGGCGGCAAAATACCAATCCTTATCCATGGTCGTACTCGGCAGCGTTGCCGGATTGATGTTGGCAACCGTCCCCGTGGTTTATCTGGGCGATATGTTGATGAAAAAAATCCCCGCCAAAGCCGTGCGGATTTCCGCCTGCGTACTGTTTTGCGTATTGGGCGTCATCACTCTGGCCGGTGGCGGCATTATGTTGAAATAGGTCGTCTGAAATGTGGGAAATCTTATTTAGACATACGGATTTTGTTGCCATTAACAAGCCGCAAGGCGTATCCGTACATCAGGAAGAGGGCGAAGTCAGCCTGACGCAGACGCTGGCGGCGCAACTCGGCCTTGAGCAGGTTTGGCTGCTGCACCGCTTGGACAGGCTGACCAGCGGCGTGCTGCTGTTTGCCCTGAACCCGCAAAGCGCGTCGGCGCTGGCGCAGCAATTTGCCGCCAAAACCATGCGTAAAACTTATTTGGCGCTGGCAACGGACAAGCCGTCTAAGAAACAAGGTTGGATCAAAGGCAATATGGAAAAATCGCGGCGCGGCGCATGGAAACTGACGCGCGGCATGGAAAATCCCGCCGTAACCGAATTTGACAGCCACAGTTTAGAACCCGGCTTGCGCCTGTTCGTTCTACATCCACATACGGGCAAAACCCACCAGCTTCGTGTCGCCATGAAAAGCTTGGGCAGTCCGATTTTGGGCGATACGCTCTACGGCGGGAAGCCTGCATCGAGGATGTTCCTTCATGCGTGGAAAATCAAATTTGATTATCAAGATCAGGCGTTTGAAATCGTCGCGCCCTTGAGTGAGGAATGGCCGTTGAGGGACATGGATTTTTTGTGAAAATTGAGCCGCCTGATAACGCTATTGCAATAGCTTGTTTTTTTAAGTCATGCTTGATTTTTAGGAACGCTAAACAAGGCTATCGGCAGTTTTCAGACGACCTTGGGTTTCAAAACCGCTTAAGCCAACTCTCGGACGAACACTTGCGAATTGCGGCCGTTGGCGAGGTAGTCGCGGCGGCGTTCTTCGGGTAATGCGTCGGGAGAGGTCGTCTGAAAACCGCGTTCGGCAAACCATTCGCCTGTGTGGGTGGAGAGGGCGAACAGGCGGCGGATACCCATGGCGCGGGCTTTTTGGAAGAGGTGGTCGAGCAGCATTTCGCCGTAGCCGCCGTCGCGGGCTTCGGGGGAGACGACGAGGCAGGCGAGTTCGCCGATTTCGGGATCGTCGAAAGTTTTGAGGGCGACGCAACCGTAGATGTTGCGGTCGTGTTCGAGGACGGAGAAACCGGAGATGTGGTTTTCGAGATATTCGCGGCTGCGGTGCAACAGGATGCCTTGTTCTTCCAGCGGGCGTATCAGGGCGATGATGCGGGGGATGTCGCGGCTGTGGGCTTGACGGATGGAGACGAAGGCATCGCGGGCGATGGCGGTACCGCAGCCTTCGCGGGTGAAGAGTTCGCGCAACAGTCCGCCGTCTTCGCGCCCGCTGAGGATTTGCACGCGGCTGACGCCGTTTTCGACGGCGTTGACGGCGGCTTGGAGCAGGCGCACGGGAACGTTGTTTACGGTTTCTATCAGGTGGCGGACTTCGCCTGAGGACAGGGTGGACATGAGGACGCCGTCGGCGTTGCAAATGCCGGCTTCTTCGGTCAGGTACACGAGTTTTTCGGCTTGAAGGGCGACGGCAACGGCTTCGGCGGCTTCGCTCATGCTGAGATTGAAGGTTTTGCCGCCGTAGGAGTGTCCGAGCGGGCTGATGAGGACAATAGCGCCGTCGTCAAGGCGGCGGTTGATGGAGTCGGTATCGGTTTTGCGGACGATGCCGGTGTAGCCCATGTCTATGCCGTCAATGACGCCGAGCGGACGGGCGGTGAGGAAATTGCCCGAAGCGGTGGGAATCGGTTTGTTGCGCAAGGGGGCGGATGCGCTGCTGCACAGGGCGGCTTCGATGTCGCTGCGTATCATGCCGACCGCCTGCTTGGCGTCGCGCAGGGTGGCGTCGTCGGTAATGCGGCGGTTGCGGTGGTATTGCGGAACGAATTGTCTGTCGGCGGCGAGGCGGTTGAGGAAATGGCGCGTACCGTGTACCAATACGAGACGCACGCCCAAGCCGGCGAGCAGATGGAAATCGGCGGCGAGCCGGTTCAGGGTGTCGCCTTCGAGCAGGCTGTCGGTGATGCCGATAACCAGTGTTTTGCCGCGCAGGTAGTGGATATAGGGCGCGGCTTCGCGAAAATCGGCGACAAAGCCCGGAGATGTGTTCATAGCAAGACCAGATAGAAAAGCTGCATGATGAGGACGGTCAGCGCGACCAGTACCGCCAGCGTCCAGTTGAAGCCTTCTTCGGATTTGGCAGGTTTGGCAGCGGCAGCCATCAAGGCTTGGAATTCTTCAGTCCGACGTTTTTCATCTTCGGCACGCCGTGCCGCCTCTTCTTTGGCCTTTTTGGCGCGTTCGGCGCTGTCGAGCAGGCTGGCGATTTCGTGGCGGGAGAGTTGTTTGCGGTTGCGGATGTTGCCGCCCATGTCGTGTACGAGGCGGACGTCGGTAACGGCGTTGGGCAGCGTGTCGGGATTGGCGGGGGCGGAAGACGGCGCCAGGCTGTCTTTGGCTTTGAACAGACCTTCGCATTTATTGCAAACGACAAAGCCTTGTGCGACGTTGAGCTGGGTGTCTTTGACCCAAAGTGAGGTTTTGCAGTGTGGGCAGATACAGGCGGGCATAGGGGTTTTCCGTGTAAAGTGTGGGATGTGTTGTTTTAATGTGTGTTTGATCGGGTTGGGTCATCTGAAAAAGGGTTTGTCCGTTTTCAGACAACCTGACGACCTTTTGTTTATCGGATTTTAGGCAACGCCGTAGCGTTCGCGGTAGGCTCTGACCGGCTCGAGGAAGCCGCCGAATTCCGCATTGTTTTGCAGGAGTGTGAACAAGTCGTTCAGATTGGCAATGGCGACAACGGGCAGGCCGTATTGTTTTTCCACTTCCTGAACGGCGGACAATTCGCCCGTGCCTTTTTCCATGCGGTCGAGCGCGATGGCGACGGCGGCGGGCGTTGCGCCTTCCGCTTCAATCAGTTTGACCGATTCGCGCACAGATGTTCCCGCAGAAATCACGTCGTCGATAATCAATACGCGGCCTTTGAGCGGCGCACCGACCAACACGCCGCCTTCGCCGTGGTCTTTCGCTTCTTTGCGGTTGTAGGCAAACGGCACGTTCACGCCTTTTTCCGCCAGCATCATCGCCGTCGCCGCCGCCAAAATAATGCCTTTGTAAGCCGGGCCGAACAGCATGTCGAATTTTACGCCGCTCTCGATAATCGCCTGCGCATAAAACTTCGCCAGTTGCAGCGTCGATGCGCCGTCGTTAAACAGTCCGGCGTTGAAAAAATAAGGCGACTGACGGCCTGCCTTGGTCGTGAATTCACCGAATTTCAATACATTCTGCGCCAGCGCAAACTTGAGGAAATCTTGACGGAAATCGGACATTTTGCTTCTTTCGAAAGATATTGATTTATAAAGGAAGAGATTATAAAGGATTCATGAGGAAAATGCAGGTCGTCTGAAAAAGTGGGTTGGTTTGATGCGTTTCCTGCTAATGAATTGTTAGCTTGGTTATAGTTTAGTTATATTTTGTTTATAAATTTACTTGAATTAACTATTGCATATGGGTTGGCTTATCTTTTTAGTATAAAATGTCTAAGTCATTGATTCAGGTGCATCGCAAGCACAATCAAGACTTGTTCCCGAATACAGAAACTTCGAGATTCAATTTAAAAAAGGATGATACGACATGAAAAAAGTACTTGCATTGATTTGTACAGCAACTTTGGCTGCCTGCGGAGGTGGGGGCGGTGGTGGAAATTCCACTCCTTCTTCACAATCTACGCCTAACGCAGGTCCAAGCAACCCATCAACGTCGCAGAAGCCTGCAACTCCCCCATCAACGACAACTCCTGCAAAACCTGAGACGGGTAAAACGCCTACTGCTCCTAAAACTCCTGCTACTCCGGCGGTTCCTACCGCTGCACAGCAAACAGTTGGCGGTAACAGCATTGCCATCGATAATAGCAATATCAAACACATCCGCGTTGACGGTGTGGATTTCGACTTGACCCAAAGCGGCGGTATTTCTTTGAATAATTGGAAAGGCAAAGTTCCTGGTTTCATTTCAGGAATTGCATCCGGCGAGCCGAAATCCGTACAGAAATTCTTGGTCAATACCGCTTCAGCAAACGCTACTGCCGGCGTGTTGGAAGTTAACGGCAAAAAACAAGCTTTCTTCAGCGGACACTTTACGCCCGCAGCCGAGCTGCCTAAAGGACAAGTTCATTACAGCACCAGCGTTGCCTCTATGCATAGCGGCGCAAATTACGATATTACCCGCACAGAGTTGACTGCCAATTTTGACAGTAAAAAATTAACAGGCACTATCTCTCGTGATGCTAAATTTGGCGACAACATTGCTGTTAATGCCCAAATTAGCGGCAACAAGTTTGAACAATCCGGTGCGACCCAAGTCAAAGGCGGTTTCTTTGGCAAAAATGCAGCGGAAGTTGCAGGCGGATTCTCTAGCGGCAATACGGTAGGCGCATTCGTCGGCTCGAAGAAATAATCTTCCGGTAAACGGTATTGCAAATAAAGGTCCTTGGATTCGGATTTCAAGTGCAACACTAGTGTATCAGTGGTTTGAACAGATTCAAGAATAAAACACTTGGCGTTTCGTAGCCAAGTGTTTTTCTTGGCCGGTGGTTCAACTCATCTTGAACCCTGCGTATCTCCCGATCACTGATGTTTCGGAAATCGGTTTGCTTGGGGAAATATTGTCGGATGAGTCCGTTGGTGTTCTCATTCAGCCCTTTCTCCCAAGAATGGTAGGGGCGGCAAAAATAGGTTTCCGCCTTCAATGCTTTGGCTATTTTGGTGTGCTGGTAGAACTCTTTGCCGTTATCCATGGTAATGGTGTGCACTCTGGCTTTATGTGCCTTTAATACTCTAATGGCCGCTAGGGCAGTGTCTTCGGCTTTTAAGTTATCCAATTTACAGATGATGGTGTAGCGGGTAACGCGTTCGACCAAGGTCAGTAATGCACTTTTCTGTCCTTTGCCGACGATGGTGTCGGCTTCCCAATCGCCGATGCGGGCTTTTTGGTCGACGATAGCGGGTCGGTTTTCTATGCCGACGCGGTTGGGCACTTTGCCTCCGGTCCATGTGCTGCCGTAGCGTTTGCGGTAGGGTTTGCTGCATATTTTGAGGTGTTACCACAAAGTGCCGCCGTTGCTTTTGTCTTGGCGGAGGTAGCGGTAAACGGTGCTGTGATGGAGCGTGATCCCGTGGTGTTTGCGCAGGTAGGCGCATACTTGTTCGGGACTGAGTTTTCGGCGGATAAGGGTGTCGATGTGTTGAATCAGCTGCGAATCGAGCTTATAGGGTTTTCGCGGGCGCTGTTTGGTCAGCCGGCTTTGCCGTTGCGCTTTATCGGCGCTGTATTGCTGTCCTTGGGTATGGTGCCGCTTGATTTCGCGACTGATGGTGCTTTTGTGACGGTTAAGCTGTTTGGCGATTTCGGCGATGGTGCAGTGGCGGGACAGGTATTGGATGTGGTATCGTTCGTCTTGGGTCAGTTGTGTGTAGCTCATGGCAATCTTTCTTGCAGGAAAGGCCGTATGCTACCTCATACTGGCCTTTTTCTGTTATGGAAAGTTGCACTTCAAATGCGAATCCGCCGTCATCTGAAAACAGGTTTTATGGTTTTCAGACGACCTTTTGCTTTGGTGCGCTTTTTAATTTTTTGTATTCGGCTATTATCTGTGTCAAATGGTGACGGCGATATATGGCGGGTTGATACTGAGATTTTTAGCTTCTATCGGATAGATTGAGAAAAGAAGAGGTATAAAAGGATTCTTGAGGAAAATCTAGGTCGTCTGAAAGGATAGATTGTGGCAAAGTGCAAAGAAAATAGATCTCGATTTTTCAGACGACCTTTGTATCAACGTTAATCCGACAAAATAAAAACCCCGCTGGGAAGCGGGGTTTTTGGGGTGTTTCGATTAAGGCTTAGCGTAGCCGTGTACGCCGTTGTATGGAGAAGGAATCCAACCTTCATCCACTGCAGGACGCTCGCCTTGACCTTCAATTGTTTGACCCGGAGCAACTTGTTTGGTAACAACGCTGCGGATTTTCACGTCAACGCGACGATCAGGCTCGATACATGCGATCAGAGCAGAACGTTTTTTGGCTTTAGATACTTTTTTGCCCAGTCTTGAAACTTCGGCTTCACAAGTAGCAGTCATTTGAGCTTGAGATTCGCCCAAGCCGGCTGCGGAGATCTTGTTGGAAGGAACACCGCGGTTAACCAGGTAGTTGGCAACTACGTTAGCACGACGCTCAGACAGGTTTTGGTTGTACTCTTCAGAACCCATGAAGTCGGTGTGACCTTCAACACGTACGGTTTGTACGTTTTCGTTGCTCAGGCGTTGAGCCAAGCTGTTCAGGTTTTCTTGAGCTTCAGGACGCAGGATGTCTTTGTCGAAGCTGAACAGGGTTTTCGCAGACAGGGAAACAGTTTCGTCAACGTATTCGGGAGCTTGTTGAACTGCGGCTACCGCTTCGCGGTCACCACATTCGACACGACCTTGGGTTTCTTTGTCGAAGTAGCTGTTTTTCCAGCACTCGCCGTAGTTGTTACGGACGACTTCTTGAGATTGGCTGCTTACGGTGTAGCCGTGTTTGGTGTGCGCTTCACTTGCCATTGCAGTGCCTGAAGCAACCAATGCAACGAACAATGCGCTTAATTTCAGCTGTTTGGTCATTTTATTCCCTCATCAAAATTGTTATGCGGCGGATACAGGAAGCAGCCGCAGCAAATTACCAATATACAGGCCGCAGCATAAAACAGCGGCAAATCGGATATATCAGTTTGCACTATAAAGAAGCATGGCACAGACTGTCAATACTCGATGCCTTGATAAAAACATGAAACTGCTTGCCTCCTAATGGTGAATCATGCCTAAAAATCAAGCTTGTGTCATTTATTTATCAGGAAATTCGGGTCTGTTTCTATTTGCAGTTGCGGAAACGCAACAAGAGTTTGCGTGCTGTAAAGACGGTTTTCATAGTTTATATGTATAGTTTTATTGAAAACAAAAACTTCCTTGTGTGTTTTTTGGATATCCGACAAATCCGGCAAAATATGTTAAATTATGTGCCGCTTGTCGTATAAAACATACAAACACAATACAACCGGACTACCTATGAAATTACAGCAATTGCGGTATGCATTGGAGGTGTACCGCCATAATTTGAATGTATCTGAGGCTGCGGATGCGCTATTTACTTCGCAACCGGGTATTTCCAAGCAAATCCGCCTTTTGGAAGAAGAACTGGGGGTGCAGATTTTTATACGCAGCGGCAAGCGTGTGGTGTCTGTTTCCCAACCGGGTAAGGCGGTGTTGGAAATTTCGGAACGGATTTTGCGCGATGTCCAAAATATTAAGAATATCGGCAGCGAGTTTACCGATCACGACAGCGGTGCTCTGACGATTGCGACGACGCATACGCAGGCACGCTATGCGCTGCCTTTGATTGTGGCGGATTTTGTGAAGCGTTACCCAAGGGTCAATCTGACGATCAAGCAGGGGAGCCCTGCTGCTATTGCGCAAATGGTCAGTAATGGCGAGGCGGATATTGCGATTGTGACGGAGCGGATTGACGATCATCCCGAACTGAGCAAGTTGACGTGTGATGAATGGAACCATGCGGTCATCGTGCCGAAAGAGCATCCTTTGTTGGAATGTATGAATCCTTTAAGTATTGAGGATTTGGCTTCGTTTCCTTTGATTACTTACGAATTTGCATTTAATCAGGGCAGCAGTATTGCGCGTGCTTTTAATAAGGCGCATTTGGATAATCCGGATGTGGTGTTGTCGGCAGCGGATACGGATGTGTTGAAGACTTATGTCCGACTGGGGCTTGGTGTCGGATTGATGGCGAAGATGGCATTTGATCCGGAGAAAGATTCGGATTTGGAATTGGTCGATGCGGCGCATCTGTTTGAGCCTTCGCCCATTTGGATGGCGGTACGCTCGGATACTTATCTTCGCGGTTATACCTACGATTTTATCGAAATGTTCTCGCCGAAGCTGACGCGGGATGTGGTGGATCGTATTCTTTATACGCCGGTGGTCGAAGATTTCTCTATTTGATTTTGGATATGGCAAGAGGTCGTCTGAAAAGCAGAAATGTTTTTCAGACGACCTTTTTTAGTGCGGTTGATATTGGCCGGGGGCTTTGAAATTCAATGTGAGACCTTTGCAAAATTCCCCAAAATCCCCTAAATTTCCACCAAGACATTTAGGGGATTTTCCATGAGCACCTTCTTCCAGCAAACCGCACAAGCCATGATTGCCAAACACATCGACCGCTTCCCACTATTGAAGTTGGATCAGGTGATTGATTGGCAGCCGATCGAGCAGTACCTGAATCGTCAAAGAACCCGTTACCTTAGAGACCACCGCGGCCGTCCCGCCTATCCCCTGTTGTCCATGTTCAAAGCCGTCCTGCTCGGACAATGGCACAGCCTCTCCGATCCCGAACTCGAACACAGCCTCATCACCCGCATCGATTTCAACCTGTTTTGCCGTTTTGACGAACTGAGCATCCCCGATTACAGCACCTTATGCCGCTACCGCAACTGGCTGGCGCAAGACGACACCCTGTCCGAATTGCTGGAACTGATTAACCGCCAACTGACCGAAAAAAACCTAAAAGTAGAGAAAGCATCCGCTGCCGTCATTGACGCCACCATTATTCAGACCGCCGGCAGCAAACAGCGTCAGGCCATAGAAGTCGATGAAGAAGGACAAGTCAGCGGACAAACCACACCGAGTAAAGACAGCGATGCCCGCTGGACAAAGAAAAACGGTTTATACAGACTCGGTTACAAACAACATACCCGCACCGATGAGGAAGGCTATATCGAGAAACTGCACATTACCCCCGCCAATACCCATGAGCGCAACCATCTGTCCCCTTTGTTGGAGGGTATTGCCGAAGGCACGACCGTCTATGCCGACAAAGGCTACGACAGTACGGAAAACCGGCAACACCTGAAAGAGCATCGGTTGTTGGACGGCATTATGCGCAAAGCCCACCGCAACCGTCCGCTGACGGAAGCGCAAACCAAACGTAACCGCTATTTATCGAAGACCCGTTATGTGGTGGAACAAAGCTTCGGTACGCTGCACCGTAAATTCCGCTATGCGCGGGCAGCCTATTTCGGGCTGATTATAGTGGATTAAATTTAAATCAGGACAAGGCGACAAAGCCGCAGACAGTACAAATAGTACGGCAAGGCGAGGCAACGCCGTACTGGTTTAAATTTAATCCACTATACTTTCCCATCCAACCCAACAACAGACCACCCATGAAGTTTCTCAAAAAACTATGCGAACGAATTCTTGACTGGCTCGTCACCGGCAACATGTTGGGCTATGTGATATTGCTGACCGGCTCCATTATTCTCGGACTGTTATTCGGCGGGGATATGATTCTGGATAAAGCCCTTGGCCACATTGATACGCCTTGGCTCCCTATTATCGGCTTCTGTTTAGCATTGGCTACGCTCTTCGCAATTTGGTTTATCGAAGAAGATTTAGCCGAGCAGACGATGGAATTCAAACGGCGCGACAAATATCTGTGCGGCGCAATCGGTGGTTTGGTCAGCGCGCTACTGATTAAATGGACGTGGCAGGCAGCCTTGGTGGGATTGTCGATCGGCATACTGCTGGCGGCGTTGATGAGATGGTTGAAATATGTGATGCGGTATATATAAATTGGTCCAAGCATCTTTCAGACGACCCTTTACACCCAATCCTTTGAAATATTCTCAAGAAACTGCATAACCGATCCTAGGATTGGTTCGCTATCTTTGCCACAGACATACCGCTACCGAACAATCATCATGATAGGGAACCCTTTTTACTGCTCGGCGTAAGGCTTCCAACTTATCAGGCAACGACGGGGAAGCGTTCCATAATGTTTCCAAGCGTTCATGGGATAGCGCGTCGTGCAGACCGTCAGAACAAACCAAAACTGCCTCGCCTCTTTGCAAGATCAAAGAATCGGTAAAAATTTTAAAATGGGTTTCTTCATCATCCGCAATCAGGCAGTGCGCCAAAGCATAGTACATATCGGCGTATTCTGTATCTGCCCGCGCTTCCCCCTGCTCGATTAAATCCGCCAACACAGTGTGGTCATGGCTTACCTGCCGCCAGCGACCTTCAGCAGATATATGGTAAACGCGACTGTCACCGACATTGCAGATGCGGCACAAACCGTCCGCCTCGACTATTGCTGAAGCAAACGTCGAGGACGAGCCGAAATATTCATCGGCAAGCGTGTCGCAGAAGCTGCCGTGCAGCCTTCTCAGGAAACGCCCTTCTGCATCGCCCTCGCGCACGAAGGCGTCCAACCAAAACCGGCTGGCGAGATGCGCGGCGGGGCTGCTGGATACGCCGTCTGCCACTGCCAGCTGCACGGCATCGTCCGCCTCGGACAAACGGGTTTTGTGCAGCCTGACCTGACGCACCGCCGTGCCGTCAAACAAAGCATCCTGATTGCGTGCTTTACCGGCACCAACCATTTGAAAATAAGCAAGCTGAAACATGGTTATCCTGACAACCTCATCCTGATTTAAATAAACCTACTTCGGCGCACTTTTCGCAAAAAATTTCATCGCCCAAGCCCCTTGTTCATCAGCGACAGTATATATCAATCATGCCGACTCACTTCTCGCTAACGCCATTTCCTAAACCAACCCAAAACACCTTACAACAGGTCGTCTGAAAACGCAGAAACCCATTTTTCAGACGACCTGACTTTGCCAAAGCAATTGATTTTATGTAAACTGGAAACTTCTTGTCGGAGTGCTGCTTGTTCCTGCAAACAGCTGAGACCGCGCCAGCGGAATCCGTAGAACCTGTCGGGGTAATGCCTGCGTAGGAAACAAGCTGTCAAACGCCTTTTCAGGCTTCCGTTCCCTTTCCCGCATTTCCCGCCATTCGGTGGATTCCGCTTCCGTCTTATCTTTCGTCCTCCCGACTGCCCAAATACTGCAAAGGAATCCACCATGCCCCGTATCGCCATTCTCGGCGGCGGCCTCTGCGGCCGTCTGACTGCCTTACAACTTGCAGAACAAGGTTTATCGGTTGCCCTCTTTGACAAAGGCGGGTGCAAAGGCGAAAACGCCGCCGCTTATGTTGCCGCCGCCATGCTCGCGCCTGCTGCGGAAGCGGTCGAAGCTACGCCTGAAGTTATCAAACTGGGCAGACAGAGCATTCCGCTTTGGCGCAGCATCAGAGGTCGTCTGAAAACGCCGACCATGATGCAAGAAAACGGCAGTCTGATCGTGTGGCACGGGCAGGACAAGCCATTATCCGGCGAGTTCGTCCGCCATCTCAAACGCGGTGGCGTAGCGGATGACGAAATCGTCCGTTGGCGCGCCGACGACATCGCCGAACGCGAACCGCAACTCGGCGGACGTTTTTCAGACGGCATCTACCTGCCGACCGAAGGCCAGCTCGACGGGCGGCAGATGCTGTCTGCACTTGCCGACGCTTTGGACGGGCTGAACGTCCCTTGCCATTGTGAACACGAATGCGCCCCCGACGACCTGCAAGCCCAATACGACTGGCTGATCGACTGCCGCGGCTACGGCGCAAAAACCGCGTGGAATCAATCCCCCGAGCACACCAGCACCTTGCGCGGCATACGCGGCGAAGTGGCGCGGGTTTACACGCCCGAAATCACGCTCAACCGCCCCGTGCGCCTGCTCCATCCGCGTTATCCGCTCTACATCGCCCCGAAAGAAAACCACGTTTTCGTTATCGGCGCGACCCAAATCGAAAGCGAAAGCCAAGCTCCCGCCAGCGTGCGTTCAGGGTTGGAACTTTTATCCGCACTCTATGCCGTCCACCCTGCTTTCGGCGAAGCCGACATCCTCGAAATCGCCACCGGACTGCGCCCCACGCTCAACCACCACAACCCCGAAATCCGTTACAGCCGCGCCCGACGCCTGATTGAAATCAACGGCCTTTTCCGGCACGGCTTCATGATTTCCCCCGCCGTAACCGCTGCCGCCGTCAAATTGGCAGTGGCACTGTTTGATGGAAAAGACGCGCCCGAACGTGATGAAGAAAGCGGTTTGGCGTATATTGAAAAATAAGTTTGAGGTCGTCTGAAAACGTCGCGGCATAGGTTTTACAGCAAAGCGGCACACCCCGACACCAGCCTGTATGAATATAATACAGCAAGGCGCGTCAACGCCGTATGGTCATCGATCTACCTATATTGCTCATCGACGAAAGGTTTCCAATGAATCCGAAATCCCTGTATTTACTGCCTGCGCTCTTACTTGCCCACTCCGCCGCCCTTGCCGCGCCCAAGATTTCAAACAACCTGAAACCGCGTTCTGCCGAAAAAATCATTTATTTCGAACAAAACGGCAAATTCGGCGCAAAAACCACAAGCGGCAAAATCATCGTCCCTGCGCAATACAACTGCAAATTTATTTGCGAACACGGCGAAAGCACTGGTGACGAGTTACTGTTTCTGGATAAAAGCCGAGAAGTTCGGGGCAAAGTTGCCTATTCGCCGTTTTTCCTGCATTCGCGGCAGGGCGAATTTTTATATCAGCCGATGATGTACGACTTGGCATCAGACTATTTTTCGGAAGGCAAACGCCGCTATGTTTCAAAAGACGGCAAAGTCGGTTTTGCCGACCGCGCGGACAACTTGGTCACTCCAGCCCAACACGATTGGGCAGGACAGTTTGAATATGGCTATGCCGCATTTTGCGACGACTGTCGAGAAGTGCGCGTGGACGAAGAACACACCGCCGTACAGGGTGGCACTTGGGGCATGATGGACGCACGCGGCAATACCGTTGCGCCCAGCGACACCCGCCGCGCCGCTTCCGACATCGAACGAAACGGCAAATTTTATCCGCACCCGTTTACCTACACCGCCGCCGAACGCGATATTCTGCAACGCATCAACCGCTACAAAAACCTGATTGTCGGACTGGCAGCAGTTTCCTATTCGCCATACAAAACCGCCGAAGAACGCGCGGCCTACCGCTTTGAAATCGTGTCGCAGCCCGTTCAAGGCTATCCGTATTACGAAATCGTCCTGTTTGACGGCAAAGGCAACACCGTTGAAGGCGAACGCTTTCTCGCCGGCGCCGACGGCAAACGGCTCTACGCTCTGCCTGTCGGAGAAGAAACACCGCTTCCGCTGGAAACCCACCTGCGCCACGATATCCGCAGCACACTTGCCGAACAACCCAAAAGACAGAAAAGCGGCTCTTGGAACGACAACCCGTTTCGCTTGAAAGATTATCCCGAAGCAAAAGCCTTGTTGAAACGCAGGAAATGAGTTTCAGACGACCCCTATTGCTCCGTAAGAAATGAAAAAGGACACCCCATGACCTTCCCGCCCCTAAAATCCCCGCTCAAATTCTACGCTGTCGTTCCCACCGCCGATTGGGTCGAGCGCATGGTCAAAGCAGGTGCCGACACGGTGCAACTGCGCTGCAAAACCTTGTACGGCGATGAATTAAAACGTGAAATCGCCCGCTGCGTCGCCGCCTGTCAAGACAGCCGTACCCAGCTTTTCATCAACGACCACTGGTGCGAGGCGATAGAAGCAGGCGCATACGGCGTGCATCTCGGACAAGAAGACATGGACACCGCCGACCTCGCCGCCATCGCCGCCGCCGGTTTGCGTTTGGGTTTGAGTACGCACTCCGTTGCCGAACTCGACTGCGCCCTGTCCGTACACCCCAGCTACGTCGCCAGCGGAGCGATTTTCCCGACCACGACCAAGCAAATGCCCACCGCCCCGCAAGGCTTGGACAAACTGCGCGAATATGTGAAACAGGCAGGCGGCACGCCCGTCGTCGCCATCGGAGGCATCGATTTGAACAACGCCGAAGATGTGCTGGCAACCGGCGTTTCCTCACTCGCCGTCGTTCGCGCCGTTACTGAAGCGGAAAATCCCGAGGCGGTAGTTAAAACGTTTCAGGCTTTGTGGGATGAATAAGGTCGTCTGAAAACCAAATTTCAGACGACCTGCTCAATTAGGATATTCGATTGCCGTCATTTCGGATGCCATACAGGCAGAAGCGGGCATAACGGCGTAAAAATAATCGGTGGATTCAGTTGTCCCAGCCTTCCACCACCAGTTTGCCAATCATATCTCCGCGTTCCAGCATCTCATGCGCGCGGCGCAGGTTGGCGGCATTGATGCCGTGCAGGATTTGGGTGGCGGTCGGACGGATGATGCCTTTGTCCACCAGCCGCGCGGTTTCGGTCAGGATTTCGCCTTGCCGTTCGATGTCTGCCGTTTCGCGCAGCGGGCGGGTAAACATAAATTCCCAATGCAGCGACAGGCTTTTGCCTTTGAGCGGGTTCACGTCCAGCGTTTCGGGGTCGTCAATCAGCGCGATTCTGCCTTGCGGGGCGATGAGTTCCACGATTTGCGGCAGATGGCGGTCGGTATGGTTGGTGGAAAAAACAAACGACGGCGCGCCGATATTTAACGCGGCAACCTGTTCCGCCATGTCTTCATGATGGTTGATGACGAAATCCGCCCCCAATTCCTTCACCCACGCGCGGCTTTCGGGGCGGGAAGCGGTGGCGATGACCTGGATGCCGGTCAGCTTCTTCAGCAACTGGATGGCAAGCGAGCCGACCCCGCCTGCACCGCCGATTAAGAGCAGCGCATTGGCGCCGCCTGCCACTGGTTTGTTCACGTCCAAGCGGTCGAACAGCGTTTCCCATGCGGTAATCGCCGTCAATGGCAGTGCGGCGGCTTGGGCAAAATCCAGCGAACGCGGTTTTTTGGCGGTAATGCGCGCGTCCACCGCCTGTAATTGAGCGTTCGAACCTTGGCGGTTGATGGCGCCCGCGTAATACACTTCATCGCCGACTTTGAAATGCCGCACTTCGCTGCCGACTGCCTGAACGATGCCTGCCGCGTCGTAACCCAATACGCGGTACTGCCCTGCCGCAGGCGTATGCGCCGCCCGAACTTTCACATCGGCAGGATTCACCGAAACCGCCTGCACGGCAACCAAAATATCGTGCGGCCGCAATTCGGGTTCGGGCAGTTCGATGTCGAGCAGGGCTTCAGGGTTGGAAACGGGCAAAGGACGGTTGAAACCGATGGCTTTCATGATGTTCTCCTGTTAGGTCGTCTGAAAGCGTGTATCATGCACCCGAAGTACACCATCAACAAGAACGCACTTATTTTTCATATAGTTACATAAAGGATACTGTCATGCCCCGCACACCGCACCCAAGCTACGACTGCGCCGAAGGCTGCTCGGTGGAAGCCGCGCTTTCCGTTATCGGCGGCAAATGGAAAGGCACGATACTCTACCGCCTGCACACGGACGGCACGCTGCGCTTCAACCAAATCCGCCGCATCCTGCCCGATGTGTCGCAGCGCACGCTGACCGCCCAACTGCGCGCATTGGAAGCCGACGGCATCATTTCGCGCACCGTGTATCCCGAAGTCCCGCCACGAGTGGAATACCGCCTGACCGACTACGGCAAAACGCTTGCCCCCGTGCTGACGGCATTGAAAGAATGGGGCGACGGGTTCAAGCAAGAGCAGGCGCATCGCGAATAAAGAAACTTATAGTGGATTAACTTTAAACCAGTACGGCGTTGCCTCGCCTTGCCGTACTATCTGTACTGTCTGCGGCTTCGTCGCCTTGTCCTGATTTAAAGTTAATCCACTATACATACGAAATATCGAGAACCTATGAACATCATCTTAAACGGCGAACCCGCCGAACTTCGCGGCAAAACCGTTGCCGACCTCATCGCCCAAACCACGCCGCAAAAGCCCTTTGCCGTCGCCGTGAATACCGGATTTGTTGCCAAAGGCGCATATGCGGAAACGGTTTTGAATGAAAACGACAAAGTCGATATTGTGCGGCCGGTGGTCGGCGGCTAGGCGGTTTTGCCTTTTCAGACGGCCCCTGTCCCAAAAATAACGTTATAGTGGATTAACAAAAATCAGGACAAGGCGACGAAGCCGCAGACAGTACAGATAGTACGGCAAGGCGAGAAAACGCCGTACTGGTTTAAAGTTAATCCACTATACAAAGGAACCCATCATGCTCACCCTATACGGAGAAACTTTCCCTTCACGGTTGCTGCTCGGCACGGCTGCCTACCCGACCCCCGAAATCCTCAAACAATCCGTCCAAACCGCCCGACCCGCGATGATTACCGTCTCGCTGCGCCGCGCGGGAAGCGGCGGCAAGGCACACGGTCAGGGGTTTTGGTCGCTTTTGGAAGAAAGCGGCGTGCCCGTGCTGCCGAACACCGCAGGCTGCCAAAGCGTGCAGGAAGCGGTAACAACGGCGCAGATGGCGCGGGAAGTGTTTGAAACCGATTGGATCAAACTCGAGCTCATCGGCGACGACGACACCTTGCAGCCCGACGTATTCCAACTCGTCGAAGCAGCGGAAATCCTGATTAAAGACGGCTTCAAAGTGCTGCCTTATTGCACCGAAGACCTGATCGCCTGCCGCCGCCTGCTTGACGCGGGCTGTCAGGCGTTGATGCCGTGGGCGGCGCCGATTGGCACGGGTTTGGGCACGGTTCACGCCTACGCGCTGAAAGTTCTGCGCGAACGCCTGCCCGACACGCCGCTGATTATCGACGCGGGCTTGGGTTTGCCCTCGCAGGCGGCGCAAGTGATGGAATGGGGTTTTGACGGCGTATTGTTGAACACCGCCGTTTCCCGCAGCGGCGACCCCGTCAACATGGCGCGCGCCTTCGCACTCGCCGTCGAATCCGGACGGCTGGCATTTGAAGCCGAACCGGTCGAGGCACGTACCAAAGCGCAAGCGAGTACGCCGACTGTGGGGCAGCCGTTTTGGCATTCGGCGGAGTATTGATGGATGCTGCATTGACGGTATGCAAAAAGGTCGTCTGAAAATGTTCAGACGACCTTTTGTCCTTTGCCGAACTCTTTTAATCGGACAATTCCGCTTTCGATTCTTTATCTGCTTTCGCCGACCAATAAGATGCGAGCAGCGAGCCGGAAATGTTGTGCCACACGCTGAACAGCGCGCTGGGTACGGCGACGACAGGGGCTGCGGCAAAATGCGTGGCCGCCAATGCCGCACCCAAACCGGAATTCTGCATACCGACTTCGATGGCGAGCGTTTTTTGCGCATCGTACGGCAGCTTGCAGATTTTGGCTGCAAAGAAGCCGAGCAGGTAGCCGATGGCGTTGTGCAACACCACGACACCGAAAATCAACAGCCCGCTCTCAATAATTTTGCCTTTGCTCGCGCCGACGACCGCACCGATAATCAGCACAATGGCAACCACCGAAACCAAAGGCAAGGCAGCGGCAGCACCTTCGGTCTGTTTGCGGAACACAGTATGTGCAATCACGCCGAGCGCGATGGGCAACAACACCATTTGAACAATGGAAACAAACATCGCCTGCGCATTGATGTCGAGCATTTTACCTGCCAAAAGCAGGAAAATAGCAGGCGTCAGCAGCGGAGCCAGCAAGGTGGAAGCCGACGTAACTGCAACGGACAAGGCAACGTTGCCGCGCGCCAAAAAAGTCATCACATTGGAAGCCGTACCGCCCGGACAGCAGCCGACCAAAATCACACCCACGGCAACTTCAGCAGGCAAATTTAACAACTTGACCAAAAAATAGGCAGTCAGCGGCATGATAATGAATTGAGCCGCCACGCCGATAAGAACGGCTTTGGGATGACTAGCGACAATCTTGAAATCTGACGGCGTCAGCGTCAGCCCCATGCCGAACATGATGATGCCCAAAAGCCAAGTGATGTAAGGCAGTACCCATTTGAACAATTCGGGTTCGAAGAAAGCAACGGCGGCGCACAATGCCGCCCAAAATGAGAAGGTTTTGCCGACAAAGTGGCTGATTCGTGCAATGGTGTCCATAAATAGTATGTGCGGTACGGTTGATAAGATTATTGATAAGGAGAACAGTGAAATTAAACAACACGCAAATATCAAAACTGGTTTGGCCGTTGATATTTGTTTCACATCCATCTAAACGCGAAGCATACACGGCTTTGTAACGGGATGTAAAGAAAAGGTCGTCTGAAAGCATTTCAGACGACCTTTAAGCCATTCTTCCCTCACTCAAACAACCTGCCCTGCGCCAGCAACGCCTTCACGGGCGCAAAATCGCGTCGGTGTTCAGGCAATACGCCGTATCGCTGCAAGGCTTCGAGGTGTTGCGCCGTGCCGTAGCCTTTGTGTTTGTCGAAACCGTATTGCGGATAACGTTCCGCCAACGCATACATCTCGGCATCGCGCGCCGTCTTCGCCAAAACGGAAGCCGCCGAAATTTCCATGATTTTGCTGTCGCCTTTGACCACCGCTTCGGCATCCACGCCAAGCTCCTTCGGCACCCTGTTGCCATCGATAAACACCTTATCGGGTTTGATTGCCAACCCTTGTACGGAGCGACTCATTGCCAACATCGTGGCATGAAGGATATTCAGCTCGAAAATTTCTTGCGGATCGGCTTGCGCGACACACCATGCCAACGCTTGTTCTTTAATCAAGACCGCCAACGCATCGCGCTTTTTCTCGCTGAGTTTTTTAGAGTCGGTCAAACCGGGCAAATGATAAGACGGCGGCAGGATCACGGCGGCGGCAAACACGCTGCCGACCAAAGGCCCCCGCCCTGCTTCATCAACACCGGCAATCAGAAAAGTTTTTGTCATCGTGGTTTGAAAATAGAAAAATGGACATTATTTAAACCAATAGGCAGCCGAAACGGAATACCTATCCGGTCAGCCAACCTATTTAACACAATAATCACCGCAGCCTATTTAGGTTCGCGCCCACAATATCCCATGCAGCGTTTCCCAATGATAGACGACAGCGGAAAATTTTACCTTGTTTGAAATAAGTTGATTCGTTATAACTGGCTGCATAGTATAATCAAAACCTTTGCTATATACCGAAATAAAGATGAAACCGATTTTTTACCGACTGATTTTGGCTTTCGGGCTGGGAAGCGCCGCCCTTTCCGCACAAGCCAGCTATATCTGCAAAGTGGACGGCAACACGGTCTTTACCGAGAAAAAAATCGGTAACGATTGTACCGAATCCCATACGGACGGCACTGCAAACGTCAGCCCTGAAGAGGCAGACAAAGCCGTACCTGAGCGCGTCAACCTGAGAGAAGCCCTCGGCGAAGCCGCGCCCGAGCCGGGCGATATCAAAGTCTTGCCGCGCACGACGGGCGGCAGCGTAACCAACACGGCAGAAGCCGCCAATCCCCGTTTGGACATCAAATTGCGCAACGGTAAACTTGGCGAAGCGACTTCCGTCGGCGACCTGAAAGCAGCAAAAGCCCGCGCTGCCGAGTTGAACCGCAAAGCCAAAATCCTGCCCGCCCCCATCTTGCCGGCATCCAAACCCAAGCCGCAGCTGACCCGCAAGCAAATCTTGGAAAACGAAGTCCGCAACGAACAAGTCGCTTTGGTCAGGGCGCAGGCGCAATTGAATGTTGCCAAGAAAAAAGGCGATCAGGCAAAAATCAGCCGTCTGACCCAAGCCGTCAACGACCGTCAAGCCAATATCCGCGCCATTGAAGGCGAAATGAAACGCTAAACGGACAATGGTTCGGAAAGTTTTTAATCCAAGCTTTCCGAACCATTTTCAATTTAAATCCACCATGCAGCCCATCCCCGAAAACATCATCAAATTCCTACGCGCCAACCATGTGATCAGCATTGCGGCAGCTGCAGACGGCGAAATTTGGAGCGCCTGCTGCTTTTATGTGCCCGATGAAGCGCAAGCAAGACTGATTGTCCTAACTTCGGCACGTTCCAAACACGGCAGCCTGATGCTGAAAAATCCGAACATCGCCGGAACCATCGCAGGCCAGCCGGAAAATATCGCCAAAATCAGCGGCATACAACTGACAGCAACCGCGCAACTGCTGACTGACGAAACCGATAAAAAAGCAGCACTCGCTCTCTATTACAAAGCCCATCCGATTGCCCGCGCGATGAAAAGCGATGTTTGGTCGTTGCGTTTGGAAAATGTGAAATTTACAGACAACAAACTGGTTTTCGCCCAAAAAACCCTTTGGCAGCGCGAAGCTCAAAACGCCTGAATCATGAAACTCATCGCGATCGGTTTAAACATTGATGGGCTAAACCCAATATCAAAAATAAAGGTTTTCAGACGACCCCTTTGTGCGAAAGGTCGTCTGAAAACAAAAACCCTGAAACCGACCAACGGCTTTCAAGATTTTTTATTTGGGCAACTCGCACACAAAAAAAGCAGTACGCCAAACCGTACCGCCCTTCTCTATTTTGAAATTGGAAATCTTAATATCTCGCCATCGCCTCATCCACCTGCAAAGCCCAAGCGTCAATCCCGCCTTGCAGGTTAAACAGATTTTCAAAACCCGCATCTGCCAGATACATCGCCGTATGCAGGCTGCGGATGCCGTGGTGGCAGTAAACGACAATCGGCAAGTCGTCATCGGGCAGCTCATTTTGGCGCAGCGGAATCAGGTTCATCGGGATATGGATGGCATCGGGCAGAGCGCAGATGGCGGTTTCTTCGTCGGTGCGCACGTCCAGCAGATGGAACGCGCGGCCTTCTTGCCGCCATTGCTGCAGTTGCAGCGGAGTGAGTTGTGGAATTGTCATGATGTTGTGTGTGTGAAATGATGGAAACGATGAAAGGTCGTCTGAAAACGTTTCGCCATGTCCGGCTGGTTTTCAGACGACCTTTGAGTTCAAAAAAGATTAAAAATCGAAATCGCCGAAAGGACGGTTTTCTTTGTCGTCCAAATGCGCGACCAGCGTGTCGAACAGGACTGTTTCTTCAAATTCGTTGCCCTTGCGCGTAATCAGCAGCGCGCGCTGTACCGGCCGGCGACCGACGATGACCGCCATGCGGCCGCCGTCTTTCAACTGTTCTTTCAATACGTCAGGCACGCGATCCACCGCGCCGCCGACGTAAACCGCATCAAACGGCGCGCCCGCGGAAGGCTCGGTCAGCCCGTTGTTTTGCACATAATCGATATTGTTCAAAGCCAAGCTGTCCAATACTGCTTTGGCGCGGTTTTGCTGCTCGGCATCGAGGTCGTCTGAAACCACTTTGCCCGCCAGTTTCGCCAAAAGCGCGGTCGCATAGCCCGAACCCGTGCCGATTTCCAAAACCGTATCGGTTTGGGTCAGCTTCAAACCCTGCGCCAACCGCGCCACAATTTTCGGCTCGAGCATCTTATGTCCGTTGGCAAGCGGCAGCTCCATGTCGGCATACGCCAAACCCTGCAAAGACTCGTTCACGAAACGCTCGCGCGGAATCTCCTCCAAAGCGTCCAAAACGTCAAAATCCAATACATCCCACGGACGGATTTGCTGTTCGACCATGTTGAACCGCGCTTTTTCAAAATCCATTTTGTGCTCCGTTAAATAATTGTTTTAGCAATGGCAGACATTATAAAACTACACTCCCGCCGCGCCAACTTCAGCGCGCGCCGCCCGCCTGTTTTTCAGTCTCAAGCCGCCTGACGCGAAGCCTTAAACCGTTTCGCCAAAATCTTCGCCAGTTCGCCCAAATACAAAGCATCCGTTTCATCAAACTGCGCCAAATGCTCGCTGTCCACGTCCAACACGCCGATACAGCGGTCGTCTGAAAACAGCGGAACCACAATTTCCGAACGCGACAAAGACGAACAGGCAATATGGTCGGGATGCGCGTTCACATCCTCGACGACCATCGTCTCGCCCTTCGCCCAAGCCTGACCGCACACCCCGCGCCCGAACGGAATCCGCGTACACGCCAAAGGCCCCTGAAACGGCGACAAAACCAATTCGTCCGTACGCGTATCGACCAAATAAAAACCCACCCAAAACCAGCCGAACGCCTCCTTCAAAACCGCCGCCGTGTTTGCCAAATTCGCCACCCAATCCGTCTCGTCCGCCACCACAGACTCAATCTGCGGCAACACCTCCCGATAAAGCGCGGCCTTGTCCGAAGCCGAAAAATGAAGCGCGTGCATAGCCAGGTCCTATATATGTGTATATCAAGCAGTTATTATAAAACAGGTCGTCTGAAACAGCATTTCAGACGACCCCGGTCATCCCGTTTCAAGTTGCTAACCCGTCGCATATCCACTAAACTTCACGTTACATCGCGCTACACGCAGCGTACAGCCAAAGAAACACAACACGGAGCAAAAAAGATGTATCACCAAATCGGAATGTGGGATCAAAAATGGGTCATCGGCAACTGGAAAATGAACGGCCGACTCCAAAACAACAACGCACTCATGCACCGCTTCCGCATCATGCCCACCGCCGAACGCGTCCTCATCGGCCTCGCCGCCCCGACCGTTTACCTGTTGCAACTGCACAACGCCATGCAGATTGTCCTCAACAACCGCATCCTCACCTGCGCCCAAGACGTCAGCCGTTTCCCCAACAACGGTGCCTATACAGGCGAAGTTTCCGCAGAAATGCTCGCCGACATCGGCACAGACATCGTCCTCATCGGACACTCCGAACGAAGCCTCTATTTCGGCGAGAAAAACGAAATCCAACGCCGCAAAATGGAAAACGTCCTCAACGTAGGTCTGATTCCCCTATTGTGCGTCGGCGAAAGCCTTGAGGAGCGCGAAGCCGGCAAAGAACACGAAGTCATTGCCCACCAACTCTCCGTATTGCAAGGACTGGACACCAAAAACATCGCCGTCGCCTACGAGCCGGTATGGGCAATCGGCACCGGCAAAGTCGCCACCGTAGAACAAATTGCCGACATGCACGCATTCATCTACAAAGAAATCTTGTCTTTGTGCGGAAGCGATGTTAAAATCCGCGTTCTTTACGGCGGAAGTGTGAAAGCAGACAATGCAGCCGACATCTTCGCAGTACCTCATGTAGACGGCGCATTGGTTGGCGGCGCGTCATTATCATATGACTCATTTACCGCCATCATCAACGCAGCACAAGCCTCGTAGAAAACATATGGAAGCCTTTAAAACCCTTATCTGGATTATTAATATTATTTCCGCTTTGTCAGTGGTTGTGTTAGTATTGCTGCAACACGGCAAAGGCGCGGACGCAGGCGCGACCTTCGGGTCAGGCAGCGGAAGCGCGCAGGGCGTATTCGGTTCCGCAGGTAACGCAAACTTCCTGAGCCGCGCAACCGCCATCGCAGCGACTTTCTTCTTCGCAACCTGCATGGCAATGGTTTATATCCATACCCACACAAACAAACACGGCTTGGACTTCAGCAACGTACAACAAACCAAGCAGGCACCTAAGCCCGCCGCTCCTGCTGAAAACCAACCCGCACCTGCTGCACCCGCTCCTCAGCAGCAGAAATAAAAGTTTTTCAAATGCCGACATGGTGAAATTGGTAGACACGCTATCTTGAGGGGGTAGTGGCCGTAGGCTGTGCGAGTTCAAATCTCGCTGTCGGCACCAACACAAAAAACCGCTTAGACTTCTAAGCGGTTTTTTTCTGTCTAAAATATTGATGGATAAGGTTTGATGAATCAATTGTTGATGAATAAAGTATAGTCAATTAAAAATAAAATAGTACAATACTCAACTTTTAAGGTCTAACCATGGCATACTCTGCGGACTTAAGAAACAAAGCTTTAAACTATTACGAACAATGCAAAAACATCAGCCAAACCGCAGCAACGTTTAACTTGTCAAGAAACACGCTTTACCTGTGGATTCGCCTTAAAAAACAAACAGGCAGCCTAAAACATCAAGTTACCGGTCTAAATGCCGTCAAATTGGATAGGCAAAAACTGGCTCAATATGTTGGGCAACACCCGGATGCCTATCTGCATGAAATCGCCAAACATTTTGATTGTACGCCAGCCGCCGTTTGCTATGCACTCAAACAGATGGGGATGACGCGCAAAAAAAGACCACCACTTACAAAGAACAAGACCCGGCCAAAGTAACGCATTATTTGACACAGCCGGCCGAATTTTCCGACTACCAACGTGTTTATTTGGATGAAACAGGATTTGACCGCTACCTGTTCCGCCCCTATGCCCGCAGCCTGAAAGGGCAAATAGTGAAAGCGCAGATAAGTGGGAAAAGATACCGACGCTTATCTCTGGTGTCCGCACAAGTCGGCAACCGGCTGATTGCTCCGATGGTTTATCAAAATACGATGACCGGAGTCTTTTTTGAAGCGTGGTTTCAGCAATGCCTACTGCCCGCATTGACTCAAAAATCGGTGATTATTTTAGATAATGCGCGATTTCACCGTATGGGTGTCTTACGGGAAATGGCGGAAAAATGGGGACATAAGGTATTGCCTCTTGCACCTTATTCACCTGAGCTCAACCCGATTGAGAAGGTGTGGGCGAATATTAAGCGGTATCTGCGAACCGTATTGTCTGATTACGCCCGATTTGACGATGCGTTACTGTCCTATTTTGATTTTAATTGACTATATTTATGACTAAGGTTTGGTAATAAAGCATTGAGCATTACGTTTTAAATCAGACAAGGCAACGAAGTCGCAGGCAGTACAGACGACCTGTCACTTTAGCCACCCAAAGAATCTCTCCTTTTACACTGAAGAAAAGTAATGCTGTTTTGGTCGAAACTTAACGCACCATAGCCCCAATTTAAAGCTCATTCGCCACCTCACCACCCTACTTTGCCGCGCAAAATCTTAATCCTCCCTATCGTCAAAATCGGCATTTTGCCTACCCGTGATATATCTTTACTTAATTTCAAGTAGCTTTGCGTAAATCAAATCCACTGTTTTCAAAAGAACAAATGTCACTTTATTGATAATGAGTATCGTATTTTCATATATGGACGAGACAAGCCTTCTTTTCTCTGTTAAGGTAGGGCTTTCTGTCAGCCTATGCTGACCCCGATAGACTAAATCCGGAGTAAATTGATGAAATCCAATCTGAAATTAATCGTTCCCGCCGTTCTTATCGCTACCGCGCTGTCTGCATGCGGCAGCTCCGGCTCTAAATCTAAACCGGAAACTGCTCCGACTCCTACTGCGCAACAATCTGCTCCCGCACCTGAAACGCCTAAAACCATGGAAGTCAATAATATTGAACGCACCAAGGAAGTGGCTTACAAATGCGGACCAAACGGTACTGATCCTTTGAATGTCATGTACGGTTTCCAAGGTGATGAGCCTGTGATCGCACAAGTGAAATACCAAGGTCAACTGACTCCGGGTCTTGCCCGCATCGTCGGCACCGGCAATGATGTCAATGGCTTCTGGGGTGAAGGCGTGGCATGGATTGCCAACCGCGCCAACTACGCCAACATCGACAAAGTGGACGGCAATATGCTGACTATCCGCCAACAAACTGTCGTCAACGGTCAAAACCAAGTCGTGGACAACATCATCACCAAGTCCTGCGTATTGGACCAAACCGCTACGGCCCAATTGAACAAAGCACCTACCAAACCTGCTAAGGGCAAAGGCAAAGCGAAGAAATAAAGACGTTGTATAAAGCGAAAGGTCGTCTGAAAACTTGCAATCGGGTTTTCAGACGACCTTTTTGCATCATCGGCTGTCTTTCTGCATGATTCGGTAAACGGACACTGCAACACCACAAACAACCCGCCTTAGCGCCGGCTCTCTACGATTGCCCCACTCTATCGGCTCAAGGCTGCACACATATCAAACCGTTTTTTACCACCAGTAATACGGTCGGTAAAACGGGAATCCCCACTCGTCGTAATAGCGGTAATAGCGTGCTTCGCGCAGCTGTTGTTGGGAAATATAATTTTGCCATGCCATCTTATAGCAGGCTTGGAACATGGGGTCGGACACTTTGTCGATGTATTTTAAACGGAAGGCTTTTTGTTCTGCACTGGGCGCGCCGACTTGTTCCGCCTGCTCGAACTGTTTGCGCATGAGTTTGGCGGTCTCCGGATCGCATTCGGCTGCCAGACTGACTTGAAGATTCTGTTCATAACGTCTTTGCGCTTGTTCGCGTGCGGCTTTTTGTTCGGGCGTAGTGGCACAGGCGGCCAGAGTTGCCACGATGCACAACATCAGGGAGGCTCGAATGGGAGACATGATTTTTCCTTTTTATATCAAGGGATAGGGATAATGTACGCCTTTTGCGACAAATTGTGAAGCCTGTCGTGCCGTCCATATTCGACTGACAAAAACGACAAAGCGCAGATAAAACCTGCCATAAAACCTGACAGGAGGTCGTCTGAAAAAAAGGAAAAGACGTTTTCAGACGACCCCGTATCTCGCCCTACCCTCTTTTATCATTTTGCAACGATTGTGTTGCGTTCATGTTCAACGTTGATGTTCACAAAATGAAAGACTGATTTGAATCAGCCCCGCAGCAGCCGTTTTAGTAATTTCGCCATATTCATTGAAGAAGCCCTTAGCGATACAATATCGCTCCATATCCAATCGAATCGAGGTCGTCTGAAAAATTGAAAAGGGATTGATATGACGGCAAATCATCACGAAGAAACACCAAGCGGGCAACAGCAGCCAACCAGCCGCCACAAGCGTCGGCACGAGCGCCTGCATGCGCCGCCGTTTTGGCAGGCGGACAGGCCGTATCTGCACGAACACCATATTTCCGATGTGCGCTTCCGCAGGCTGGGCTATATCATGGCGATGTTGGCGGGTGCGATTAATGCGGGCGGTTTCTTTGCGTTTGCACGCTACACGTCACACGTTACCGGCTCGATGTCGCTGCTGGCGGACGCTGTTTATCTGCGCGAATGGATAACGGCGGCAGTGGCTTTAATCAGCGTGTTGTGTTTCGTGGTCGGTGCGGCGCATTCGGGCTGGGTGGTTTTGTGGACGCAACAGAAGCGGTTTCGCGGCAGCTTTGGGTTTTCCATGTGGCTGGAAGCGGTTTATCTGCTGATATTCGGCTTGTTCGGACTGACGACTTCACAATGGAACATTGGAAGCGGGAATATGGTTTTCCCGTCTTTAGCGTTGTTTTTATTGTGTTTCATCATGGGGATGCACAATACGGTGATGACGCTTTTATCCGGCGGCGCCATCCGTTCGACGCATATGACCGGCACGGCGACCGACTTGGGCATCGAGCTTTCGCGCGCGCTGTATTACTCGAAAAAACATCATCCGCGCCTGCCGCATGTGCATGTCAATAAGCCGAAGATGTGGCTGTTGAACGGTTTGATGTGGGCATTTCTACTGGGCGGTATCGTGGGTGCTTGGGGCTACCACAAAATCGGACACCATTTCGCGCTGCCGGTATCGGCAATCTTGTTCATCTTGGGCGCGGGTTCTGTGGGCTATGATGTGAAAGTGCGCGTGAAATTTGCGCTGGCGGGATGGTATCGGCGGCATCGTGCGAAACAGCGTTAAGGAAAGCGGCATCGCAGTAAATCCGTATGCCGACATAGTCAAATTATCAGTTTTCAGTGAACCAAACCGCTTTTCTTTTACCCAATCAAATAGACAGTCCTGCGTGATGACAATCCCTTCAAATCTTTTGTTTTGAATGAAAAACACCTTAATCAAGGCTGCCGCGTCGCGTTATCCCTGAAACGCGCGGGCAATTTTGGATGAACGGAGATTGGATTAAGGATAATATGAATCATGGCGGGAGCCATCTCTTCTTCCAACTGATTTTCAGACGACCCCTGCGTCGTCGAAAGGACATCTTAATGAAACTCTTTAAATCCCTGACCGTTGCCGCGTTGGCAATCCCTTTGGCACTGACCGGCTGCGTAACCGACCCTGTAAGCGGACAACGCAACACTAGCAAAACCGCCATGTACGGCTTGGGCGGCGCGGCAGTGTGCGGCATCGTCGGCGCATTGACCCACGGCGGCAAAGGCGCGCGCAATTCCGCGTTGGCGTGTGGCGCGATTGGTGCGGGCGTCGGCGGCTACATGGACTATCAAGAGAAAAAACTGCGTGAGAACCTGAAAAACACCAACATCGAAGTAGAACGCCAAGGCAACCAAATCAAGCTGGTCATGCCTGAAAACGTTACCTTCGCTACAGGCAGCGCGGCATTGAGCGATCAGGCGCGAAACGCTTTGGCGACCGCCTCCGAAACGCTGGTGCAATACCCCGACACGACTTTGACGATTAACGGCCATACCGACAACACCGGCAACGATGCCATCAACGAGCCGCTGTCCCGCAACCGCGCGCTTGCCGTTGCCGACTACCTGCAATCGCGCGGCGTGAACGGCTCGCGCCTGACCACCGCCGGATACGGCTCACGCCATCCTATCGCGTCTAACGCCACTGCCGAAGGCCGCGCCCAAAACCGCCGCGTCGAGATTTTGATCAATCCCGACCAAAATGCCATCAAAGCGGCGCAACAGCAAATGTAAGCTATCCGTCTCAGGATAAAGCTTAAAGGTCGTCTGAAATCCGATTTGGGAGCCAGTTCACTTTCAGACGACCTTTTTTCATAGCCACATCATATGGACAAAGCATACGCCCTACTGCCCTTTCCTCGCAAACAGAAACTCACCCAAACGATTCCGCTCATAAACTTTTATCGAAAATTCAGTGTTATTCAAAAACGTTTTCCGCCTTCTTGTACATGATGGAAGCCGGATATTTTTTATTTCCATCCCCTCTTACCACACCACCGCCCGCCTTATCCCATTCCCGATATTCGCCATAAAACTTGCGCATTCCTCAAAATTACAATATAAATAGAAACGATTATTATTTGATTTACAGGTACGCTTTATGAAACAAAAAGCCGTCGTTTGTACTTTAAGCGCATTGTTTTCCCAACATTATTTGTATGCAGCGGATGTTCAGCCTGCCCAGCAAGTAGAGCTGGCGCCCGTGTTGGTTACCGCCGACCGCAACGCGCAAACGCTGGACAAAGCTGCGCCGAATGTGTCGGTTATCGGGCGCAAGACCTTAAACCAAGCGTCGGCGCAGAATTTGGACGACATCGTTTTGTACGAACCCGGCGTCAGCGTGCCGTCTGATAACAACCGTCGCGGTCATGCGGGCATCAATATCCGCGGCATAGACGGCAACCGCATCCTGATGATGGTGGACGGCGTACGCATTCCCGAGTCCTACGCGGGCGGCGGCTCCAACGGCGCGATTTCGGGACGCGATATGGTCGAAAGCGACACGCTCAAGCAGGTTGATATTGTCAAAGGTCCTTATTCCGCGCTCTACGGCAGCGATGCGCTTGGCGGCGTGGTGAACATGGTCACGCTCTCGCCGCGTGATTTTGTCGATGCGAGCAAACGCGGTCATTTAGGTTTGAAACACGGCTACCGCAGCCGCGACCGCAGCCACGGCGTAACGGCGACAGCCGCCGGTTTCCATGAAAACGCCGAAGGCCTGCTGATGCTGACGCGCCGCCAAGGACACGAAACGGAAAACATGGGCGGCGACAAAAGCTACTCGACTTCGCGCACCGCCACCAACCCGCAGAAAAACAATGCCTACAATATTTTGGCGAAAGGCAGTATCGGCAACGAACACCACCGTTTTGAAACCTTGTACGAACAGTATTACCACGCCAACGACACCGTGTTGGCAAACGGCTTGGGTTCACAATCGCGCGGGCCGGTAACGGTGGCGACTTCGGAAAGCAACGCCCGCGACCGCATCCGCCGCCAACGCATTGAAGCGAGCTACCGCTACACCGGCGAGGGTCGTCTGAAAGAAGCGAACCTGACCGCCTATCAGCAAAAACTGCGCACGGAAGACGATGCCGTCGATGTCAGCATTACCCGCATGGGCGTGCGCCAACTGGGCAACTCGACCCGCTATTCCGATTACGGTTTCGAGCAGGTGATACGCGGCTTGACCGGACGCGGCGTGTGGGAATTTGACGGCGCGGTCAAACAAACCGTCGTTGCCGGAGCCGAATACAAACACACCGAAACCGCCCGTCCGCGCGACAGCCTGACCGTGGACAACCTGACCGGCGCCGTCAGCAAAGTCTATGCGGGCAGCACCTATCCGAACAAAACCTTTCCCGACAGCAAACGCAAAACCGTCAGCCTGTACGCGCAAGACAGCCTGACTTTCGGCAACGGCATCGTCCTGACCCCAGCCCTGCGTTATGAAAAAGACAGGTTGACCACCGAAACCGACCAAGCCTATCTCAACGCCAATCCCGACGGCACGGCAACCCGCTTCAACGATTCCGCGCTCACGCCCAGCCTGCGTCTGAGCGTTCCGATGGGCGAGCATTTCACCGGTTTCGCCACTTATTCACAAGGCTTCCGCACGCCGCCGTTTGACAGCGCGACCATGGCGTTTGCCAACACAACCTACGGCTATGCCGTCATCCCGAATGCGAATCTCAAATCCGAACGCTCCAACAGCTTCGAATTGGGCATGAAGTTCAAAAACGAACGCGCCCGCGCGCAAGTTACCGCGTTCTACAACCGTTACCGAAACTTCATCGACCGCACCGAAGTCGGGACCGCCTCCATAGGCGGCCGCCCGATTATCCAGTACCAATATCAAAATCTGGATAGGGTCAAAACCTACGGTGCCGAAGCCTCCGCCGCCTACAAATTCCTGCCGGGCTGGCAAGTCTCCGGCAGCATCGCGTGGATGCGCGGCAAGCAGCAAGACGGCACGCCGCTGGATTCCGCCTACCCGCTCAACGGCGTTTTGGGCGTGGACTACGCGCAAGAAAAATGGGGCGTCGATACCAAACTGCGCTGGTCGAAAAAACACAGCCGCGTCAGCAGCGACAGCGTTTTCCAAACGCCGGGATACGGCGTATGGGATGTCGGCGCGTGGTACAAGCCGTCTAAAAACGTCGAAATCGGCGCGAACATTTACAACATCGGCAACAAAAAATACTGGCAACACGCAGACGTCGCCGGCATGAGCCGCTCAAGCGTGATGGATTTGTACACCGAAACCGGCCGCAATTTCGCCGCCCGCGTGCAGCTTAAGTTTTAGTGTTCCCAAAGAGGTCGTCTGAAAACAAGCCATGAGTTGAATGCTTCATTACTAAGGCTAAAGATTTTTCAGACGACCTCAAGCCATCCCGCACAATACCGAACTCAAAAATTAGTCAATTACCGATACTTTTCATTTTCTGTTTCCCCTCACTATCGCCCCTTGACACTACCTATCGCTAGTGATTTAATTTTCAAATCTGATTAATAATCATTTTTAATCAACTATGGAACAGCAGATTGTTTGGACACCGCGCCAATCCGCGCCCAAAGCCTTTCCCGAACGGCAGGCGTTGATGCCGATATGGGGCGGCATACCGATTCCTCGTCCGCAATGGCAAAATATTTGGCGGCAGAAGCTCCCCCATGCCGCCGATTCCGACGCGCTCGCCTATCTGCACATTCCCTTCTGCGCCAACCACTGCGTGTTCTGCGGCTTCTACCGCAACGCATGGAAAGAGAGTTACAGCAGCGTTTACACCGACAAAATCATCGAAGAAATGGCGGCAGAAGCCGAAATCCGCCAAGGCAACGGCAAAATCCGCGCCGTCTATTTCGGCGGCGGCACACCCACCGCGCTGCAAACCCAAGACCTCGCCAGACTCATCCGCGCCTGTTACCAATACCTGCCGATTGCCGACGACTGCGAGTTCACCATCGAAGGCCGCATGAGCCATTTCGACATCGAAAAAGCCCAAGCCTGCGTCGAAGCGGGTGCCAACCGCATTTCCATCGGCGTGCAAACTTTCGACACCGCCATCCGCCGCCGCCTCGGCCGCAAACACGGCGGCGACGAAGCCTTTGCCTATCTGGAAAAACTGTGTGAAATCAACGCCGTCATCGTTGTCGATTTGATGTTCGGCCTGCCCAACCAAACCGATGCCGTCTGGCAAAACGACCTCGAACGCGCCACCGCCCTGCCTTTGTCCGGACTCGACACCTACGCCTTCAACCTCTATCCCATGCTGCCCATCAACCGCATGGTGGAGAAAGGCGCATTTCCCGCCCCGCCGGGTTTCGACGTTCAGGCCGACCAATACGCCTACGCCGTCGAAACACTGGCGCAAAAAGGCTGGAACCAAGTCAGCAACAGCCATTTCGCCTATCCCGGCCGCGGCGAACGCAACCGCTACAACACGCTGGTCAAATCCAATATCCCCTGCTGGGCGTTCGGCTCCGGCGCAGGCGGCAACTTCGGCGGCTTCAGCTATCAGGTGCAGGGCGATTTGGACAGCTACCTCGCCACACCGAAAGGCGAAAAAAACATTGCTTTCATGAGCGGCCACAGTCCGAACAAAACCCTGCTCGGACAAGTGCAGCACGACATGGAAACAGGTCGTCTGAATCCCTCGCTGTTTGACGGCAACGCCGCCGCGCAGAAACTGATTGCCCAATGGCAGGCAATGCAACTCTTTGAAGAACAAGGTTCAGACGGCCTCATCCGCCTGAACACCAGCGGCCGCTACTGGTCGCCCACCCTCATCCGCAAACTCATGCTCACCCTCCCGACCCAAGAAAAGGATCAAACCATGCAAAAACTTTCATCCGAACAACAAATCATGTTGCGCCAATCATTGGAAAAAAATCCCGGCCAAGTGCTCGAAATGCTCGCCGCGCAAAACCAATGCAGCTTTGAAGATGTCATCCGCTGCCTGCCCGAAAGCTGCATCCGCCAAACCGAAGGCAGCCGCATCGTCGAAATCCTCCAAGCCGTCGCCGCTTGGGACGAAGCCGTCACCTTCATCGCCCACACCCCCGACGCCATCGTCGAAGTAACCGGTAAACTGCCCGGCGGCAAAGTCGGCCGCGGCTTCTACAACTTCGACCACCCCGAAACCGACGGCGGCGTACACGGTCATATCTATTACGAAAACTGCGCCGCCATCTACCTTTTAGAACGCCCGTTTATGGGCAAAGACACCTGCTCGCTCAACTTCATCAACCGCAACGGCGACGCCATGTTCAAAATCTTCGTCGGCCGCGACGAAGCAGGCGAACTCAAACAACACCAAATCGAAGCCATGAGAAAACTGTTCGAGGCAGCTTAAACAGGTTTCAGACGACCTCTGCCTGAAAACCGATAGAAATTGCCGCATTCCTGCACAAACGAAATCATCTTCCGGCATCGTAAATATCCGATGAAATTCGACAGGTTGCCTGCAAGATTGGCGTTTGCCACAAAGTAAGCTCGCGCTTACCGCCCTCTCCCTAGCTCTCTCCCGCGGGGAGAGGGAATTGAGGATACTGAGATTCAACCATTTTGTGCTTCTCTACCACTTGAAGTTTACCCGTCAACCCATCCCCTCTCCCCGTGGGAGAGGGCTAGGGAGAGGGCAAAGCCCGCATTACGACAGTTGTTATAAAACCTACTTTACCCGTTTTCAGACGACCGCAGCTCTGTCACGAAAGAAAACCAAAAAGAAGTAGCGTGAGCTTTGCCCACGACCACATGGCTTCAAACACAACAAGGTCGTCTGAAAGTGCAAACATCAATGAAGTTAAAACGAATGCAGCGAGTTTTGTTGAAACCCAAATACAGATTTCAGACGACCTTTGGGTTAAAGTCGCGGACAAAGCACGCACCACAACTGAAATCCACCCATTTTTGGCATTCTCTGTCGCTTGGATTCTCCCTGCCAACCCATCCCCTCTCCCCGTGGGAGAGGGTTAAGGAGAGGGCAAAACCCACGTTACGGCAGTTGTTATAAAACTTGCTTTACCCGTTTTCAGACGACCTCCACTCTGCCGCAAAAGAAAACCAAAAAGAAGTAGCGTGGGCCATGCCCACGACCACACAACATTCAAATGCAAATAAGGTCGTCTGAAAAATCAAAAATCCTTACCCCACACAACTCTTCCACAACAAAGTGGACAAATTATTGAACCCCTTACCATCCGACACACAAAGGAGTCCCCATGCAACTCATCTTCGGCGCCAACGGCCCGGCCGGCCGCGCATTCCTCCGCACGCTCACCCACTCCGCCGACACCGTCGCCGTATTAAGAAAGCCGCCTGAAGACTCGTTCTTCAGCGAACACCACATTCAGACGACCGTGGCCGACGCGCTCGATGCCGATGCGCTCGACAAAGTGTTCGCACAATACCGCCCCGACAGCGTCATCAGTTTCGTCGGCGGCAAAAACGAACAAGGCATACGCAGCGACGCACTGGGCAACATCAACATCATCGCCGCCGCCCAGGCCGCCAACCCGCAAGCCCGTTTCATCCTGATTACCAGCATGGGCTGCGGCGAACAATGGGACATGATGAGCGAACCCTTCAAACAAGCCCTCGGCGAAGCCGTCCGTGCCAAAACCGAAGCCGAAATCTACCTCAAACAAAGCAGCCTGAACTGGACCATCCTCCGCCCCTGCGGCTTGGACAACAGCGAAGACAGCCGCCACATCCTGACCGACCACCCCGACGGCATCCCTAAAAACTACATGAGCCGAAACGGACTCGCCGCCGCCGTCGCCGCTGTCCTGCAATACCCCGAAAGCATCGGCAAGGTTTACACCGTCGGCGCAGGCAGTTAACACCGCACACTTAATCAAACAGGTCGTCTTGAAACCGTTTCAGACGACCTGTTTTCTATTGCCGACAAGCGTAACGCCAATCAGCGCGGCATCCATTCATCCGCTTAACCAACCATTCCCAAACCCCGCTTTCAGACGACCTCCTGCCTTGTGTTATGATAATGGCTCTTCACACAAAGGTATTTTATGGACAAACCCGTCTATCTCTACACCGACGGCGCATGCAAAGGCAATCCCGGCGCCGGCGGCTGGGGCGTGTTCATGCGTTACGGCGCACATGAAAAAGAACTGTTCGGCGGCGAAGCGGAAACCACCAACAATCGCATGGAGCTGACCGCCGTCATCGAAGGGCTGAAATCCCTAAAACGCCGCTGCCAAGTCATCATCTGCACCGACTCGCAATACGTTAAAAACGGCATGGAAAGCTGGATTCACGGCTGGAAAAAAAACGGCTGGAAAACCGCCGCCAAAAAACCGGTGAAAAACGATGATTTATGGAAAGAACTCGACAGCCTGGTTCAACAACACGAAGTCCGCTGGACTTGGGTAAAAGGCCATGCCGGACACCCTGAAAACGAAAAAGCCGACGAGCTCGCCAACCGAGGCGCAGCAAAATTTTTATAACACTTAACCCATGACGATACTCAAACATCTCAAACCATGCTTTTGGATTGCCATCATTGCATCGATTTGTGTGACGCCAATAGCACTGATGTTCGCCTATTCGCCCTTTCATGATGTCAATGATTTTTTTCGCTTTGGCTTGTGTGATCACGTTAAGAGTGCCGAAGAGTGTGCCGACTTAATCACGCCCTCCTATTTATAGTGGATTAACTTTAAACCAGTACGGCGTTGCCTCGCCTTAGCTCAAAGAGAACGATTCTCTAAGGTGCTGAAGCACCAAGTGAATCGGTTCCGTACTATCTGTACTGTCTGCGGCTTCGTCGCCTTGTCCTGATTTAAATTTAATCCACTATATTTTGGTGAACCCTACCTGAATGGTGGTTTTACGCATTCATACCGCTGACTGCCATTTATCTCGTTCTAAAAATCCTGATTGAAATCATCCGATTCCTATTTAGACTCAGAAAGAAACCCCCATGACCTGCCCCATCTGCACTGCCGACAACGAAGATATTTTGCTACGAACCCCAAACCTGCGCGTCATCGCCGTCCACAACGAAGCCGCAGCCCCGGCATTCTGCCGCGTCATCTGGAACGACCACATCGCCGAGATGACCGACCTTTCAGCCGCCGAACGTGCCGAAATCATGGAAATGGTGTATAAAGTCGAAGCCGCCATGCGCCAAGTATTCCGTCCCGCCAAAATCAACCTTGCCAGCCTGGGCAACGTCGTCCCCCATCTGCATTGGCACGTCATCGCCCGCTTTGAAAACGATGCCAACTTTCCCGCCCCGATTTGGGCAGCCCCCGTCCGCGAACACGGCATGACCCTGCCGGACAACTGGACGGAACAAGTCAAAGCCCTGCTGGCGTAATGTTCAGACGACCCCTGCCGAAAAGGTCGTCTGAAACCCAACCAAAGGAAACCATATGACCTGGAAAACCTCCCGCCGCCATTTCCTCCGCGCCTGCTCCGCCGCAGCCGGAGCCGGACTGCTGCAAGCCTGCGGCACCGGCACTACCGTTACCCCATCTACTCAAACCGGCAACACAGCGAAAGCCCAACCCGTGCAGCCCAAAACCAGCCATCCCCCACGCTCCGGCGACAACCTCCTCCGCGTCGTCGCCCCTTCCGGCTTTGCCGAAGACCCCAACCGCGTCAACGCGGGCTTGACCCGCCTCTATAACGCAGGTTTTACCGTGACCAACCAACAAGCAGGCAGCCGACGCTATCAACGCTTCGCCGGCTCCGACGCCCAACGTGCCGCCGACTTCCAAGAGGTCGCCACCGGCCGCGTTGAAACCCCCAAAGTCCTCATGGGCTTGCGCGGCGGCTACGGCGCGGCACGCATCCTGCCCCAAATCGACTTCGCCTCACTCGGCGCCAGAATGCGCGAACGCGGCACTTTATTCTTCGGCTTCAGCGACGTTTGCGCCGTCCAACTCGCCCTGCTCGCCAAAGGCAATATGGCAAGTTTCGCCGGACCTATGGTTTACAGCGAATTCGGCAAACCCGAACCCAGCGTCTACACCATGGATTCGTTCATCCGCGGCACCACCAACAACGTCAACGTCATCGACGTTCCCGCCATCCAACGCGCCAACGTCAACGTCGAAGGTACCTTATGGGGCGGCAACCTCAGCGTCCTAGCCTCCCTCGCAGGCTCGCCCTATATGCCCGACATCCAAGGCGGCATCCTGTTCGTCGAAGACGTCAGCGAACAACCCTACCGCATCGAACGCATGTTGAACACGCTTTATCTTGCAGGCATCCTGCAAAAACAACGCGCCATCATCTTCGGCGACTTCCGCATGGGCACCATCCGCGACGTGTACGACTCAAGCTACGACTTCTCCGCCGTCGTCAACCACGTCTCACGCACCGCCAAAGTCCCCGTCCTGACAGGCTTCCCCTTCGGACACATTACCAATAAGAGCACCTTCCCCTTGGGTGCACATGCCAAAATCCACAGTACAGCCAACGGCGGCTACACCGTAACCTTCAGCGGCTACCCTACCCTGAACCCTGCCGCCCTAACCCTCAACAACCTGCTGCCCCCGCCTATGCCGACGTTCAACGGCTCTACCTACCGCAGCACGACAACCGAAGAAGTCATCGAATAAACAAACTTTCGATTCAAAAAAGGTCGTCTGAAAATCCGAACCCGGTTTTCAGACGACCTTTTTCTATCCAATAAACTTCAAGCCAGAATTGAATGAGTGACACACCACAATCTGCTGCAATCTTACGCTGTTACAGATAATATAGTGGATTAACTTTAAATCAGGACAAGGCGACGAAGCCGCAGACAGTACAGATAGTACGGAACCGATTCACTTGGTGCTTCAGCACCTTAGAGAATCGTTCTCTTTGAGCTAAGGCGAGGCAACGCCGTACTGGTTTAAAGTTAATCCACTATACAATCTACGGCAATCTTCCATCGTTATAGTCTATGCAAGCAATAGCGGGGTAAATTCAAATCAAGACAAGGCTGCGAAGCCACAGACCGTACAGATAATACAAAACCGATACACATCCAACCAAACACACATCATTCAAAAAACAAAAGAGCCTGCATAAAGCAGGCTCTTTATTTAAACTAATCGTACTAGATTAGAATTTGTGACGCAGACCAACCAGACCAGCGGTAGATTGAGTTTTGTCGCCACCTTTGCCTTCTTTCAACCAGCCGGCAGAAACAAGAGCAGAAGTACGTTTAGAGAAGTCGTAGTCAGCACCAACAATCACTTGGTTGTATTGGCTGTTACCTTGTTTCACGCCGTTTTCTTTAGCTTTGAAGCCGTGAGCGTAAGACAGACGAGGCATTACGTTACCCATACGGTAGCCGCCAGTTACAGCAACTTCAGTACGTTCGTTTTTCTTAGCGTCAGCTACGTCAGCTTTAAAGCCTTCGTATTGACCGGCAACAGAAACCAGTACGTTGTTAGCATCGTAACCACCTACCAGACGGTGTACTTGGTAGTCTTTGTAAACGCCAGAACCCAAAGTGGTGTTGCTGTTGAACAGTTCCAGATGTTCTGTATCCAAAGATTTACGTTTTGCGAAAGTACCAGCGTAGCGACCAAAGAAACCGGAGTTTTCATAGTTCAGACCCAGGTCGAAAGAGTGACGGGTTTTCACGTCATGAACATGTTTGTCCTCAGGGTTAGCATTGTCGCGTGGTTGGTATTGAGCGCTTGCGCTGAAACCAGCAAATACTGGAGAGTCGTAACGTACAGATACTTTACGCTCGTCAACACGTTTCAGTTTACCGAATTGCAAAACTGATGCATTCGCGTCGCTAGATTCCCAAGGATCTACGCTGTCGCTGTTGTCTTTCAGAGCAGTGTTCAATTTACCAGCGCGAACTTTACCGAAGCCACCTTCCAAACCGATGAAGGATTCACGAGTACCCCAACCTTTGTCAGTACCGGCAACAGAAGTATTTTGCTCTACTTGCCAGATAGCATTCAGGTTGTTGCTCAAGTGTTCGTGACCTTTGAAACCGATACGGGAACCAAAGTCAGCAATTTCAGTTGCAGTTTTGTTTTTGGTGCTTACGTGATTAACAGTTTCTTTAGTACGAGAAACTTCAACACCGGCTTTAACTTGACCGTACAGAGTCACGTCAGCCATAGCTGCAACAGGCAAAGCTGCCAAAGTCAGAGCAATCAGAGATTTTTTCATTGCTGTATTCCTTTTCTATCGTGAAGAAATAACTTAAGCAGACTCGGATAGAATCCGCTTAGGCTTTACATTATCGCTGGAATCAGCGATTCCATGACTCTCACTATAATTGTTCCTCTCTAAAAAAACAAACTTTATTCACTACCCCTACTGACCACCTGACCTCACAGCACCCGCATCACAACAAGGCATTCGCAATATTTTCCTTATAAATCATAATGTAATATCAACTTACCCGTTGTTTGCATTTTTACAACACAATTTCCTAAACGGTCGTTTTAGGCGATTGGCTGTTGTTTTTTAGCTAAATCAGCCGGATGAATGAATAAACGGGTGCAGGTGTGTACTTTCTTATAGCATGCAATTTATGTGGGATTAGCCGGTCATGAACATTAGGTATATTCCCTCCCTCAATGTAGAAACATAAATCCTGCCCTTTGAATTTGCGGTTTCGTCGGTGTAACACCGACATGACCTGTCCCGTAGTTTCCTCAAAAGAAAAGGTCGTCTGAAAATCTTTGTATTGATTTCAGACGACCTTTTGCCATTGGCACATACAATTCCCGCAAACCAAATTTCTGGAAAGGTTGATAGAAATATCTATTCGGGCAGACTGTGACCTTATTGATGCAGTGCGGGCATTACCCGCAACAGACTTTGGCAAAGAAAGATTCTCCATAAGCACGCACTTAGATTTCAAACGACCTCACAGCCATATTGGCATTTCGGGACGAATGATACCGAACTCGGACGGATAATCCACTCCGGTCAGATACAGCCCATCAGGCATAAAAGTCGGGGGGGCTTTTAATCGACTGCGCTCTTCGATTAAGTCCTGAAATCCGGAAACGCTAAGCCTGCCGCTACCAACATAAACCAATGCACCCATGATATTACGCACCATATGATGTAGAAAGGCATTGCCGTGCAGGTCTAATTTGAGGAATTGCGGCGTACCGCTGATTTTTGCGCTGTATAAGGTTTTAATGGGCGATTTTGCTTGGCATTCGGCAGCACGAAAGCTGGAGAAATCATGTTCGCCTTCTAATAATAGAGCTGCCTGTTGCATTTTTTCAGGATCGAGTTTGAGGTGCGTCCACCCTACTCTGCCTTGCAATATCGGGGAGCGGACGGGAGATGATTCCAAAAGGTAACGATATCTTCTACCGTATGCGTCAAAGCGGGCGTGAAAATGTGGGGCAACCTGCTGCGCGAACAATACAGCCACACCTTCAGGAAGATAAGCATTGACGCCCCGCACCCACGCCTGCTCGGGACGGACCACTGCGGTATCAAAATGGACGACTTGTGCAGTCGCGTGTACGCCTGTGTCGGTTCGTCCGGCAACAATAGTACGGATGGTTTCACCCGCAATCTGACTGAGTGCGCATTCCAAGGTCGTCTGAACAGTGGGTAAACCGTCGGCTTGTTTTTGCCAACCGTAAAATTGGCTGCCGTCATAAGACAGGGTTAATGCCCATCTTTGTATGGTTTTTATGGATAATGATTCGGTGTATGCAGTCATATGTCGTCTGAAAATAATAAAAGATGCCGTTTTCACGGCATCTTTTATTTTAGCATTGTTCAATTTCGATTTACTTGCCAATATTAGGCATTCAATTCGTTCATCAATGCTTGGGCTTTATTACGGATCTCACCGCTTGCGTCTTCCAGCAATTCAGTCAATGTCTCGCGGGCAGCATCGGGATCGCCGATTTCAACATACATTTTAGCTAGGTCATATTTAGCTTCCAGCGGAGCTGTCATACCGACGGACTCGGAGATGAAGCCTGAGTCAAAACCGGAATGTTCATTACTGTTGTCGGCAGTATCTTCAACACCCAGATTTTCCCATTCGATAGTTTCGTCAGCGCTGGCTTCTTGAGTGTTTTCAATACTGAAATCTTCACCATCTTGGAATGATAAAGGTTCGTCTTGTTTAATCTCAAACGGCTGAACATCGGCTTCAGGCTGTGGCTGCTCTGTTTTTTCAATAACGAAGTCCAGCGCTTCCTCAGAGCTATCTGCCTGTTTGTCTGCTGTTTCAACTTCAGCCAACACTTCTTCTTGTATGTCTGCGACTTCAACTTCAGACGACGTTTCTTCTTGTGCGCCTAATTCAGGGAAAGGCTCAATAGCTTTAGCCGCTTTTGGCTCTTCCGCGAAGAAATCCCAACCCTCTTCCGATTCTTCAGATTTGGCTTCTACTTCTTCTGCTTCTGCATCAATTGTTTCTGATTTAGGCTCTTCCACCTCTACTTCGAAAGGAATTGGCTCTTCTTCCGGTGCTTGTGGTTGAGCTTCTGACAGGTCGTCTGAAACAGATGGTGCTACAAAAGAGGAAACGTATGGGGCCTCTTCCTCATGAGCAACCTCTTTTTCTACTGCTTCTACTTCAGCAGCTCTGTCTTCCATTACAACAGCAACATGTTGATATGGATTTTCCGGCTCAGGCTCATATACACTTTCGGTAGATTCGACAGTATCCCAATCGATATCACGGCGTTTTTCGGTTTCTTCGTCGATGGTTACGGCGCTAGACACGATGCTGGCTTGAGTATTGTCCAGTTCGTTCAGATCCAGATCGACGTTTTCTTGTGCAGGTTCGGCAACCGGAGTCGGCTCATTAAAGAATACTTCATCATCGAAATCATCTTCAATTTCCAAACCGTCTTCTTCAGGTTTAGGAGCTTCTACGACAGTTTTCGGAACTACTGCTTGTGGTTGTGGCTGCAGTTGTGGTGCAGCAGCGGCAGGAAATACATCGTCTTCGATACTGATATCGAGATCGTCTTCATCCTGTTCATCCTCATTTATTGCACTAACAACAGACGTAGGCGCGACAGCGGATTTCTTACGTTTGCCCAACAAGAACAACAGCAGGAACAAACCTGCAAAAGCTGCGCCACCAATCAACAACCAGCGCCATAAACCGCTGTCTTCTGAAACTGCTTCCTCTTGTTGTTGTTTTTCTGTGGCAACTGCCGAGGCAATACGCGCTTCTACGTCAGCTTGTGCCTGAGAAATTTCTTGAGGTTCCGCGTTTACTGCTGCAGACGATGCATCTGGTTCAGGCAGAACTTTCACTTGCTCTGCAGATGCTGCGCCTGTTTCAGCTTTATTTTGTTCCGGAGCGCTCGCCGCCGTTACCGCGGGTTTGTTTTCGGGCTTGGCTTCTTGTGTCAGCTCAGCTTTTTTATCCTCTTTTTTATTTTCTACTTTGGTGTTTTCTACCGGGGTCTCTTTAGGTGCTGCTGTAGGAACTGTTGTGTTACCCGCTTTTTCAGACGAGCCTTGAGTTTGAGGCTTATTGCTTTCCTGAACCGGAGGTTTGACTTGGGCAGGTTTGGACGCCGTCGATTTCATATCGCTATGCATCGGGATGTACAAGACTTTACCTGCAAGCATACGGTCTGCATCTTTACCGATGAAAACACCGGGGTTCGCCTTAACCAATGCCTGTATGGTTTGTTCGACAGTCATACCTTGCGGGCGGATTTTGGTGGCAATTTCAGTCAGAGTCTCACCCTGACGAACCAGATGCTGCTTGCCATAACGAATCTCAGTGCCATTAGCACGGACAGCAGGTTGTTGCTGTTGTCTTGATGGCTGAGCCTGCGCTGCTTTATTGGTATTGTTTTTATCTTTTTTTGTATCCTCCTTGCGACCGGCTTCGCTTTGATTTCCGTTTTGTATCGCACGATTGATGCGGTCGCGCGCGGCTTGGCGATCAAATTGAGAATGGTATGAATTGTTGTCAGCCGAAGAATTGGAATTAGATGCAGATTCACTGCGTGCGCGGCTTGAACCATCCGTTTTGCCGGAATAGCCCGCAGGATCAATGATGGCTGTGTATTCGCGTGATTGCGAACCTGCGCCGACTTGGAAAATCAACACAGGATCTTTAATCGCTTTGTTTGAGCGGATGGTCACGACTGCTTTGTCGCCTGACTTATGAACACTGGTACGCAAATTGCTATTGGAAACAGTTGCTTTTCCGCCTTTCAACAGCGCTTGAGCCTCGTCACCGGTTACGGTGATACTGCCTGAAAACGGCTCGCCCAGGTGGGATTGGACGTTCAACCCGCCAAGCCCGGCACTCGCACCAAACGACACTACCAAGGCCACAGATGCCGCGATTAATTTGATTTTATGATGGTTTTTCAAAACTTGTCCCCTGTGTAAAATGACAACCCTGCTAGAACTGCTACATGCTTAACCGTATATTACGATATATTACGTTATGATATCTTCTAAAGTCGCAGTCTGCCAAGTAATCCGATGAATTAAGTGATGAAACAAACGAGAAATTAACAGGTTTGTAATTTCTGTGTTTCTTTTTTACAAATCTTACTGATAACATAGTTTATCATCCCAACAGCATTTTTTAAACCCCTTTTTTAGATTATCGCCCGCCTGCATCGGCAATTTCAGTTCAAGGTGGTGCAAAAAGGTAAGGCTGCCTGTATGATTAGCGTTTGACCGATTGGTTTCATCTTTTTTGTTTGTTTGATTATGAAAGTTTTAAGCGATTTATTAGCAGTCATTTTGTTTTTCCTGACTTACACGATAACGAAAAACATGATTACTGCCACTGCAGTTGCCGTCGTATTCGGCATTTTGCAGGCTGGTTTTACTTACTGGAAATACAAAAAACTCGATACGATGCAATGGGTCGGCCTGATCCTGATTGTCGTATTCGGCGGCGCAACCATTCTACTCCGTGATGACCGTTTTATCATGTGGAAACCGACCGTTTTGTTCTGGATTGGCGCATTGGTTTTACTGATCAGCCATTTAAGTGGAAAAAACGGACTAAAAGCGACTATGGGTAAAGAGTTGGAGCTGCCTGAACATGTTTGGAGCAAACTGACTTATGCCTGGGTCGCATTCATGATATTTTTAGGTATTGCCAACTGGTTTGTGTTTACCCACTTCAAAGAACAATGGGTAAATTACAAAATGTTTGGCTCTACCGGCTTTTTGTTTGTTTTCTTTATCGCTCAATTTTCCTATTTGAGCCGGTATTTACCCAAGAAGGATAGTTAATGGAATATTACATGCTACTGGCTACTGATGCCGACGATGTTCACGAAGCGCGCATGGCGGCACGCCCTGCTCATCTGCAACGCTTGGAAGCTTTGAAGGCAGAAGGACGTCTTCTGACCGCCGGCCCCAACCCTCTTCCCGACAATCCGGAGCGCGTGTCCGGCAGCTTGATTGTGGCTCAATTTGAATCTTTGGATGCTGCTCAAGAATGGGCCGAACAAGACCCTTACGTAGATTCGGGCGTCTATGAAGAAGTATTGATTAAACCGTTCAAAGCCGTATTCAAATAATGGATATGCGCGAGGCCATCGAAGGTCGTCTGAAAACACTGAATCCTGTCTTCTTTGACTTTCAGGACGACAGCCACCTGCATGCGGGTCACGCAGGGAACAAAGGAGGTGGGCATTATACCGTCGTGGTCGTCAGCGAAGCTTTCGACGGCATCAGCCGTCTCAACCGCCAACGCACCATTAAAACCTTACTGCACGATCTGTTTTCCGAAGGGCTGATTCACGCATTGAGCATCAAAGCGGCCACTCCGGACGAATACTTCCACTAAATTACAGACATACTGGACATAAAAAGAGAAAATTATGAAGAAAAAACATCTCATCTCTATGCTGATGACTGCCTTGGTTTCCGGCAGCCTTTCTGCCCAAACTTTGGTTACTGTTAACGGTCAAGCCATCGACAGCAGCGTCATTGATGCCCAAGTTGCCGCGCTGCGTGCCACAAACAATAAAATTCCCGATTCTCCCGAACTACGCAGGGAGCTGACCGAGCGCCAAGTCATCAATACCGTCGTATCACAAGAAGCCAAACGCCTGAAACTCGACCAAAGCGCCGAATTCAAACAAGCTTTGGAACATGCCCGTACGGATGCCAAAAAACAAGGTGCCGATAAAAAAGCACATTTCAAAACCGAATGGGCGGCATTTGAAAGCGATTTACTTGGACAAGCTTATGCGATTCACGTCCTCCGTCAAAATCCTGTCCAAGAAAAAGACGTCAAAACCGCTTACGATAATTTCAGCAACTTCTACAAAGGCACTCAAGAAGTACAACTGGGCGAAATTATTACCCGCACCCAAGCGGATGCCCAAAAAGCCATTTCTGATTTAAATGCCAAGAAAAGCTTTGCCTCCGTCCTGAAGCAATATTCAATAGATGAACGCGCCAAACAAGCGGGCGGCATCCAGCAAGGTTATGTTCCCTTAAAAGATTTGCAGGAGGCTGTTCCCCCGCTCTATGCCGCAGTTAAAGATTTGAAAAAAGGCGCGCACACTACAACGCCTCTGCAAGACAGCGACGTATATGCCGTCTTCTATGTCAACGACCGTCGGGATGTAAAGCTTCCGTCTTATGACGAATCCAAAAGCAGTATAGCCCAAGACCTGCAAGCCTCCCGCGTCGATGAAGCACTACAATCTCTGTTGCAAAAAGCCACAATTAAATAACTGTTCACGGAGTTTTTATAATGAAACACCAAACTGCCGCCGCAGTCATCATGGCGACGGCTGTTGCCGGATTCGCCGTCGCCAAAGTGCCTGATATTGACCCAGCGCGTATAGACGGCGAAGTTGCCCGCATTCTCAAGCAAGCCGAACAGCATCCTGACTCAAAACAGCAGCCTGATGGCAAAGTGGTCCGCCAAGAAGTCGTCAAACACTTGCAAAGCATAGAAATTCTCAAAAATGCCGCACTCAAAGCCGGATTGGATAAAGACCCCGAGGTCCGTAACCAATTCCTCACTATGGAAGCGGAATTTTACGCGGCGCAATATGCCGACTATCTGAAGCGCACTGCCGAAATCAGCAATGCTGAATTATTGAAGTTTTACGATCAGCAAACCCGTATGATCAAGATTCAGCAGGTTAGCTTCGACACGCCCGAAGAAGCACGAGCAGCACAAGAATTGCTCTTGAAAGGCTTATCATTTGAAGAATTGACGAAACGATATCCGAATCAGCAACCTGCATTTGAAGATTTCGTCATGGCAAGGCAGCTGCGCCAACCGCTTGCAGGCATCTTGGGTCCAATGAATCGGGGAGAGGTAACTCGCAATCCTGTTGAAATTGAAAACAAGTTCTTCCTGTTTAAAATCAGCGAAGTACAAAAAGATCCTCAAGCACCGCCATTTGATCTGATTCGCGATCAACTCACCCAGCTGCTGAAAGAAGATAAAGCCCAACAGCAAATTCACCAGCTATTGCGTGAAAACGGTATCGAGCAATAACACGCACTGAAACGATACGGACTTCGGTAAAACCACACCGTACCGGTTTAAAGCGGATTCCCATATAAAAAGGTCGTCTGAAACCTTAAAACAAGTTTCAGACGACCTTTCGTTTACTATCTTGGTTTAATTAACCCGGTTTGCCATCCGCACGCGGACGGATGAGCCAAGGGATGTATTTCCATGCGTAAAGCAGCAAGGACAGGGCAAACAAGACTGCGGAAGTGCGGATGCTGTGGGTATAACCGGTGCCGCTGACGAAGGTTGCAATGACGCGGATGACAGTGGCGGCTATCATCAGCCAAAAGGCGACGGGTACGGATTTAGGCGGCGGATAGATGGAGTTGCCGGTATGTCCGAGCGCAGTGCGCGCCATCATGCCTAATGTCAGGACGCCGATACCGCCGACGCCGATGAGATGTACGCCAAGATTAAGGAAAGAGCTGTGGAAGTAGGAAGCACCGATGGCAATCAATCCCAAACCTGTGAACAAATAGCCTGCGAACAAAATCCACAGCATCGGTTCTTTCAGAACGGCTTTATACCACCAGCGGTAAACCTGTACGGTAAAAATCACGCCCGCTGCAAAGGCAAAAGCAGATGAAAGCCAAGGCAGGGCATGGTGCGCCATCAGCATGGCAGTCAGCATGGGCAACCAGAGGGATGCGTGAGCGACCCACATAGGGCTGGGGATTTGCGGAACATTCAGGCGTTTGGAGGTAAAGAAGGAAATAATCCGCATACCGATAAGGCCAATAAAGCCTGAGACCATAATCAGACCGGACTGCAGCCCGCTGAGCAGTGCAGATGCGTTTCCGGCATGCAGTTGGAAGTGGAATGCGGCATGCGTGCAACCCAGGACGACGATGGCGAATACGGCGACGTAATTGCGTTTGTTTTTGGAACGGATGACAGGCAATGCCATGCAAACTGCGCCGTACCAAAAAAACAGCGTACCGAGTATGCCGCTGGCGGTTGCACCCCAGCCCGGAATGAAAACGGCAATCCTTGCCGCCAACCAAAAAGCGGTCAATCCTGCCAAAACGCCGCCGCGCGTGGGCGGCTGCCCCGTCCAAGTGGCAACGGCAGTCAACAGAAAGGCAATGACGACGAGTCCGGCATAGCCCCAGATCATCTCATGGGCGTGCCAATAAAAATTGGACAACTCGGGCGTACCCGTATAGCCGAAGCCCCAAAGCAGGATGGAGAGTGCGCCGTATAGTGCCGCCAGCGAGTAAAACGGGCGGAATGCCATTGCCCAAACAGGGTGTTTGAAAAAGGCGGTCATGGTAGTTCCTTGGTTTGTTTTTTGAATGGTTTGTTTTAGGTTTGAATAGACAGGAGGGTCGTCTGAAAACACTAAAATCGTGCTTTTGGACTTTTCAGACGACCTTTTTTATCAGATTCCTTCGGGTTCCGGTAAAAACGGCTCGACTACGGGAAACAGTTCGCGTTCTTCAAAACGGGCATGGTCGCGTAGGGTAACGGCAAAGTCCTTATTCCATGCTTCGTTAAGATATTCAGGATTTGCCATCATACTGCGCAGTTTGGCGTGTTCGGCTTCGAAACGTTCGCGCATCGCAACGGGAATATTCTGCCAATGCGGGGCGAACATGGTTTCTTCTTCGACAAAATGCGGTTCCAATTCAAGGAAATGGGCTTCAAGCTCTGTTTGATGGCTTTCAGCGGGCGCACGCAGGAGGCGGACGCAGAGTGAAAGAGCGTGATGGTGTTCGCGGGAAAGTTCGATAAGTGCTGGGTGGCGTTTTAACGGCTTCATAATATTTGATTATAATGATAATAAATTATCAAACTACACTGGATTAATTTAAATGTTTCAGATATTATGAAACTTAATCATATATAAAGTCAAACACATAACGGCGACAATTTCCCACTGGAAACACTGCCGCCGCCCTAAAAAAATAATATATTCTGAACAGAGAAAACCATGTATCTGACGCAACATACGGATTATGGTCTGCGGGTATTGATTTATGCGGCCATAAACGACGATTCGTTAGTCAATATCGGAACCATTGCCGAAGCCTATAACATTTCCAAAAGTCATTTGATGAAAGTCGTTACCGCGCTTGTCAAAGGCGGATTCCTGACCAGCATAAGAGGGAAAGGGGGCGGACTGCGTCTTGCCGACACACCTGATAAAATCAATGTCGGAGCGGTCGTTCGCCATCTTGAACCCATGCAGGTTGTCGAATGCATGGGAGAGAACAACGAATGCCTGATTACGCCGTCTTGCCGCCTGACCGGCATTTTGGGCGGAGCGATTAAGGCTTTCTTTGCGCATTTGGACGGGTTTACTTTGCAGGATCTACTCAATAAACCGACCTACGATTTACTATATGAACCCAAAATCGAAATCGTTGTCGAAAAAACAGACGATAAATCAGCATAAGCTACCTACCCTGCCGATATGTTTTAAGAGACTTAACTGAAAACCCGCACAATCCCAAAATAGGAAACATCTGATCATTCTTACAACCACAACATTTCACAAGCATCAAATTTTCTATTTTCAGACGACCTTTTTGGGAAAGTGTACGGGTTCATCCCGCTATTCAAGCCACACCAACTACCGACCTGCAATAGCGGGAATCAATCTAAGAACACAAACCAATCAATAAAATAATATTTTTGCAGCTTTTTCTCCTCTAAGGCACGCCATCGCCATCGTTTTATCCAAACCACTTTTATTGTAAATTTGTGAACTTTTCCAGATGAACGACTACTAATGCAGTTGACTGAGGCGTCGCTTCCTCTTTTTCTTTTGTTTTATTGTGATAATGAATAGCAATATCAAAACATTGCATTGTACATATTAATATTTTAGATTATTTCAGAATAAATATTAACTCAAAAAACAGATGTAAAAATAGGTTGCAAACAAAAATTGTTGCTATTATCATGCGTCGATTATGAATAAAGACCGAATTTTAATCCCAGTAGCCGTCATTACCGTATCATTGCTTCACGCGGGTTTGATTGCGCTTTTGTGGGAAACATACAAACCGCTTATACCGGAAATGGCAAATATTGAGTTTGTCGATTTGGCGGATTTGGGTGGTGGCGACGGAGGTGGAGACGGCACCCCCGAAGGCGAAGGTGCGCCTGCCGCTCCGGAAAAAACGCCCGAACCGCAAAAGCCCAAGCCTCAACCGAAACCCAAACCGGTCGAACAACCCAAACCACAGTTCAAGCCGGTAATAACAAAAAAAGCGGATGCCGATATTCAGCAACCGAAAGAGAAGCCCAAGCCGGTTGAGAAACCAAAACCTGAGCCTAAACCCGAACCCAAACCGGAACCTAAGCCAGAGCCCAAACCAGAGCCACGCCCAGAGCCTAAACCCCAACCCAAAGCAGAACCTAAACCTGCACCTAAAGCCTCAGACTATACCAGCAGCAAAACTGGTCCGAATACTGCGGAAAACGGTAAAGGCAACGGACAAGGTAAAGCTCCTCATGGCGACAGCAAAGGAAACGGCGGAGGCAACAAAGGTCCTGGTAACGGACAAGGTGAAGGCAGCGGCCCCGGCAGTGGTGGCAACAAAGGCGAACATGGTTCAGGTAGTGGCAGTGGAGGAGGTTCCGGCGGTGGAAATGGCCCTGGAGCCGGACCGGGTAGTAGTAGAGCCAATCCCGTTAAAGGCGGCACTTGCCATATTCCTAAACCGCCATATCCGCCTATAGCGGCAGAAAACGGAGATACAGGTACAGTTATGCTGAGTGTCTTGGTTGGCCCAGGAGGAAAAGTTGCTGAAGTTAAAATTTTAAAACGCAGTGGCTCCAATGCTCTTGACCAAGCTGCCCGTAAAGCAGTTAAAAATGGTGCTTGCAATGCCTCTGTCTGGACTGAATTCCGAGTCCCGGTCTCTTTTACTCTTGAGTAATCGAGCGCAACACCTTTATCGACAAAAGTTTTAATTTACTTGGAAAATTTGGAAAAATTATGGATTTAAAAACAATATTCGAATCAGGCGATTTTGTTCTGATCAGTGTATTCGTGTTGATGTTAGTAATGAGTATCGTGACCTGGTGTCTGATTATCCTGCGCTCCATCAAACTGAAAAAAGCCAAAACCGCCAACGCACTCGTTAAAACGCAAATGCTTAATGCCTTTACGCTTACCGAAGCCGTGCAAAAAGTGAAAGATATTGATGCGCCCATGAGCCGCGTAGCGGACGAATCCCTGCGTGCCTACCAAAGCTATCGTCAAAGCAACGCGAAAACACTGACTACCGAGCTGCCTTTGAACGAATACCTCGTCATTCAAATCCGAAACAGCATGGAACAAAACATGCGCCAGTTTGATTACGGCATGACTGCTTTGGCATCCATCGGTTCAACTGCCCCGTTTATCGGCTTGTTCGGTACGGTCTGGGGGATTTACCACGCCTTGATCAATATCGGTCAAAGCGGTCAAATGAGTATTGCCGCAGTAGCCGGCCCGATTGGTGAAGCCTTGGTATCAACCGCCATCGGTTTGTTTGTCGCCATCCCTGCTGTCTTGGCGTATAACTTCCTCAACCGCGGCAAGAAAACCCTCTCTCAAGATATGGACGCTTTCGCACACGATTTACACGTCCGCCTGTTGAATCAAAAGGACTAAATTATGGCATTCGGCTCTATGAATTCCGGCGATGATGCACCGATGTCAGACATCAACGTCACGCCTTTGGTCGACGTGATGCTGGTACTGTTGATCGTTTTCATGATCACCATGCCCGTACTGACCCACTCGATTCCTTTGGAACTGCCGTCCGCTTCAGAAAATGCAGCGAAGCAGAAGGAAAAGCAGCCTAAAGACCCTCTACGCCTGACCATAGATGTTAATGGCAACTATTACATCGATGGTGATTCTGCAACCAAAGCGGATATTAATACGGTTACTTCCCGACTGAAAACTGAAAAGCAGAAAAACGCCAATACCATCGTTGCCATTTCAGCAGACAAGGCCGTTGAATACGAATATGTCAACAAAGCCCTCGAAGCTGCCCGCGAAGCAGGTATTACCAAAATCGGCTTTGTGACCGAAACTAAAGCACAATAATACCGGCAGTAAAAAGGTCGTCTGAAAAGCATTCCTACTTTTCAGACGACCTTTTACATACAAATCAGACACAGCCTAAATACATCCAATACACTCATTTTCAGTAATTCCTCTTTTCTTCATAGTGCAGATGAACCGCATTTTTTATAAATTCGACTTCCTAGACACTCAAATCTGCCCTAACCTTCCTGATTGGAGAATAGTTAGACACAAAGCCGGAGACTCTCCATTCGCTCAAGGATAAGGGGTCGTCTGAAACCTTCACTCTTTTCTGTATAAATACCCTTAGCCGCTACAATATAAGGATTCGGGAAGGTTGTTTTTAACACCCCTATTCCCCGATTTCCCTTAATAACAAAACCACCATGCCGGATTAGCATCCACCCAATAAAGCGATGAAACCATCTTTATCTTCAATCAAACGAGCACAGAACACACTCTCTACAAAACACTTTCCATTTCAAAAAAGGTCGTCTGAAACCAGATGTGTAACATAGTGGATTAACTTTAAATCAGGACAAGGGGACGAAGCCGCAGACAGTACAGATAGTACGGAACCGATTCACTTGGTGCTTCAGCACCTTAGAGAATCGTTCTCTTTGAGCTAACGCGAGGCAACGCCGTACTGGTTTAAAGTTAATCCACTATAAAAAAGGCAAACCCGATTAGGTTTGCCCTTTTTATTACAAGACTTAATGAACGTCTTTCCAATATTCTTTTTTCAGGAAGTATGCCAGAGGCAGCATTACTGCAAACAAGAACATCAACACGATATAGCCTGTACGTTTGCGCTGGAGTTGCGCCGGTTCACCCATGTAAACCAAATAGTTCACCAAATCGCGTACATAAGCATCGTACTCTGTTTGGACGACTTTGCCGTTTGGCAAACGACGGCTGTGCGCGCCGGTAGATTCCCAATAGAGCTTGGGTTTCAATTCGCCATGTTCGTCTTTCACCATGACCGGCTGACCTTTGGCATCCAGCTCAACTGCTTGAACGCCTTGTTGCTCCCACAAGGGGTGAGGCATGCCGACTTTGTCGAATACGACGTTGTTCCAGCCGCTAGGACGGGTCGGGTCTTTATAGAAGCCGCGCATATAGGCATACAGATAATCCGCGCCTTTAGAACGGGCAATCAGTGTCAGGTCCGGAGGAGCCGCACCAAACCATTTGGCAGCATCTTTAGGATTCATCGCCGCCAACATGACATCACCGACGTTGTCTGTCGTAAACATCAGGTTTTTCTTGATTTCTTCGTCAGTCAAACCGATGTCTTTCAGACGGTTGAAGCGCATACCGCTTGCCGAGTGGCAGGATAAGCAGTAGTTGGTAAAAATTTGAGCACCGCGCTGCAAGCTGACTTGGTCGCGCAGGTCAATCTCGACTTTTTCATAGTGTCCGCCACCGCTGGCGACGGCGGCACTCATAGGCACTGCCAATAACAAGGCAGCAAACCAGTTTTTCAGGGTATGTTTCATTTTCGCTGCCCTCATCAGATATTGGTTGCAAACAGGTAAGCACCCACTGCGGTAATACCGACATAAACAAAGAACATGATTTTTTGTTTAGTGGTGCTCATGGTTACGCGTTCCGGAACCGGTTTGTTTGTATCCAGTTTGGTATAGAACGGCATACCCAGGAAGAATGCAAAATAGACGAAGGACAGGATACGCGCAACCAAAGTACGGGTCTCGGTTGCTACCATCGCACCCAAAATACCCAAACCGATAAAGGCAATGATGAACAGAACCAACGCAGTTTTGAAGATTGGGCCGCGATAGCGGACGGATTTCACTTCACCTTTATCCAACCAAGGCAACAGGGCAATCAGGACAACTGCTGCCCCCATACCGATTACCCCCCAAACCTGAGTACCGAGGAATGAAGGAATCGCACGCAAAATAGCGTAGAACGGGGTAAAGTACCATACTGGTGCAATGTGCGGCGGTGTTTTCAGCGCGTTTGCCGCGTCAAAGTTCGGGGCTTCAAGGAAGTAGCCGCCGCCTTCGGGTGCGAAGAACAATACGGAGCAGAAAACAATCAGGAATACGACAACGCCCAAGATGTCTTTGACGGTGTAGTACGGATGGAAAGGAATGCCGTCGAGCGGAACGCCGTTTTCATCTTTGAGTTTCTTGATTTCCACGCCGTCAGGGTTGTTCGAACCCACTTCGTGCAAGGCGATGATGTGTGCCACGACTAAACCGAGCAACACCAGCGGTACGGCAATAACGTGCAGTGCGAAGAAGCGGTTCAGGGTAACGTCGGAAACGTTGAAGTCGCCGCGAATCCAAGTGGATAAATCAGGACCGATAACAGGGATGGCGGAGAACAGGTTAATAATCACCTGCGCGCCCCAGAAGGACATTTGACCCCAAGGCAGCAGGTAGCCCATAAAGGCTTCGGCCATCAATGCTAGGAAAATCAGGGAACCGAAAATCCACACCAATTCGCGCGGTTTTTTGTACGAACCGTAAATCAAGCCGCGGAACATATGCAGGTATACGACGATGAAGAAGAAAGATGCGCCGGTAGAGTGCATGTAGCGGATAATCCAGCCGCCGGACACGTCGCGCATGATGTACTCTACTGCGGTAAAGGCAGCAGGCAGGTGATAGGCATTCAGGTTGCCGTCCGGTTTGTAGTTCATGGTCAGGAAGATACCGCTGACGATTTGAATTACGAGGACGAGCAGAGCCAAAGAACCGAAGTAGTACCAGAAGTTGAAGTTCTTCGGCGCGTAGTATTGAGCCAAATGCTCATTCCACATTTTAGACAGAGGGAAACGAGCGTCCGTCCAGTCTAACAATGCTTTTGCTTTGTTATTGGTTTGGTTTGCCATAATTATCGTTCCTTATTTTTAGTCTTCGCCTACCAAGACTGTCGTATCGCTCAGATATTTGTAGGGCGGAACAACCAGGTTGGTCGGTGCAGGAACACCTTTATACACGCGGCCTGCCATGTCGAATTTCGAACCGTGGCACGGACAGAAGAAACCGCCTTTCCAGTCTGCACCCAAATCGGCAGGGGCAACGTCAGGACGGTAGGTCGGCGAGCAGCCCAAATGGGTACAGATACCGATGGCTACAAGGATGTTCGGCTTAATCGAACGGGTCTCGTTTTTAGCATATTCGGGCTGTTGATCCGCATCCGAATTAGGGTCAGCAACCGCGCCGTTCAAACTTTTCAGGTCTTTGAGCTGCTGATCTGTGCGGTTAACCACCCAAATCGGCTTACCTTGCCATTCGGCAGTCAACATTTGTCCGGATTCGATTTTACTGACATCGATTTCGACGGCAGCACCTGCGGCCTTGGCTTTTTCCGACGGAAAAAAGCTTGCCACGAAAGGCGTAGCTACGCCCAAAGCCGCCACACCGCCCGCGCCGCATGTAGCCAGCGTCAGAAAGCGGCGGCGACCGCTATTGATTTCTTGATTATCCATTATTCAGTCGTCCTAAAATTTTGGGAATACCGAGCCATTAAACGATGTAATTCTACCTAGTTTGCCGTGATACTCAAAGCATTATTTAAATTAAGGTAAATTTTCATGACGATTATCAAGGCTTAGGCGGGATTATCTTCGTCGAAATGACAGATTTCCAACTCGAAATGCCGGGCTACGGCTTCGCCCAGGGCGCGGATGCCGTAACGTTCCGTCGCATGGTGTCCCGCGCTGACAAAGGCAACGCCTGTTTCATTGGCAAGGTGAAACTGCGCTTCCGAGATTTCTCCGGTCAGATAAGCATCGACACCTTCGTCTATGGTCGTCTGAAAAAATCCCTGCGCACCGCCGGTACACCATGCGATGCGTTTGATTTCGCGCGACATATCGCCGACGGCTACGGGTTGCCGCCCCAGCGTTGCAGCAATGTGTTGCAACCATTCAGCCAAAGTCTGCGGCGTTTTCAGACGACCTATATTCAACAGGTTCTGTTCTCCGAACTGCCTTTCGACTTCCCAACCCAACTTATCGGCAAGCTGCGCGTTATTGCCCAAGACAGGGTGCGCATCCAGCGGCAGGTGGTAGCCCGCCATATTGATTTGGTGTTGCAATAATGTTTCGATGCGCGCTTTTTTCCAACCCGTAATCGTTACCGGCTCGCTTTTCCAAAACATCCCGTGGTGCACCAAAAGCATATCCGCGCCCTGCTCTGCAGCGAAATCAACCGCCGCTTTGCTTGCCGTCACCGATGTCGCAATTTTGCCGACTTCCGCCCTGCCCTCGACCTGCAAACCATTGGGCGCATAGTCCTTGAACATTCCGACCTGCAACACCTCGTCGCACCACGCCAAAATATCGTTGCGTTTCGCCATATCATTCCTTTCAACACATAGCGGATTGAATTTCACGGGACAAGACGGAACAACGCCATCCCTGTTTCAAGTCAATTCACCGCATTCATACAAAATCGGACGCACATTCTAACCGCAAACCATGACGCATCCCAATCCCTACGCCGTTCAACACGCGCCCGCATTTACACCCCGGCATGAAATATTTTAATATTGCCCGTTTCAAAAGGTCGTCTGAAAGCGTAAAAACCAATGGATTCCATCATCGAACTGCGCCATCTCAAAACCCTGCTAGCACTCGAAGAAACCGGCAGCGTATCCCTTGCCGCCAAGCGCGTCTTTTTGACCCAATCCGCCCTTTCGCACCAAATCCGCGCGCTTGAAAACTATTACGACACGCCCCTGTTCGAGCGCAAATCCACACCCTTGCGCTTCACGCCCGCCGGCGAACGCCTGTTGCGGCTCGCACGCGAACTCCTCCCGCAAGTTTCCGCCGCCGAGCGCGACCTCGTCCGCATCATCGAAGGCGAAGCAGGCGAATTGCGGCTGGCAGTCGAATGCCACACCTGTTTCGACTGGCTCATGCCCGCGATGGGCGAATTCCGCCCCATGTGGCCGCAAGTCGAATTGGACATCGTTTCCGGCTTTCAGGCAGACCCCGTCGGACTCCTGCTGCAACACCGCGCCGATCTCGCCATCGTATCCGAAGCCGAAAAGCAAAACGGCATCAGCTTCCGCCCCCTGTTTGCCTACGAAATGGTCGGCATCTGCGCCCAAGACCACCCGCTTGCCGCCAAAACCGTTTGGGAGGCAGAAGACTTCATCGGCGAAACCCTCATCACCTATCCCGTTCCCGACGAAATGCTCGATCTGCCCAAAAAAATATTGTTACCCAAAGGCATCAACCCGCCGCGCCGCCGCAGCGAACTAACCATCGCCATCATCCAACTCGTCGCCAGCAAACGCGGCATCGCCGCCCTGCCCTACTGGACCGTGATGCCCTATCTCGAAAAAGGCTACGTCGTCCACCGTCAAATCACTGCCAACGGCCTGCAAAGCGAACTCTACGCCGCCACGCGTACCGAAGACGCAGACAAAAGCTATCTCGACAACTTCTGCCAAATCGTCCGCGAACGCAGCTTCACCGACCTCCCCGGCTTAAGCGAACTGACAATGTCCGGGCAGGATTGATGTTTTCTTGAAACAGGGTGTCACAACATTCACACACTTCGATTTCCATATCAAAAGGTCGTCTGAAAACCCAAATCTCAGGTTTTCAGACGACCTTTTTACTTCATCTCCCCGATTTAGCCTTCTTCAGGCAGCTTGGTGATTTTTACCCGCTCGATGCGTTGACCGTCTTTTTCAACGACTTGGAAACGCCAGCCGTGGAAATCGGCAAAATCGCCGACATCGGGAATGCTTTGCAGTTCTTCCATAATCAGTCCGGCGACGGTGTGGAAGTCGGCATCTTCTTCTTGCGGCGGGAGGTTCAGTTGCGGCGCGAGTTCGACATATTCAAACGAACCGTCCACAGTCAGACTTTCATCGGCATTTTCTTGAACGGCGGGTTCTTCTTGGCGTTCAAACTCTTCAGGAAATTCGCCTGCGATGGTTTCCAGCAGGTCTTTCATGGTAACCATGCCCAAAACCGCGCCGAATTCATCGACCACCAAAGCATAATCCGCGCTGCTTTGGCGGAACAGTTCAATCGCACCCAATGCAGTCGTACTGTCCGGCAGGACTAGCGGCTGACGTAGGACGGCTTGGATATTGAGTTCGCCGGTTTCGAGTAGTTGGGCGAGCAGGTCTTTTTTGTTGATGTAGCCCAACGGTTCATCGACACCGGCTTTACCGACGACGAGCAGGCGGCTGTATGGGGTATTTTGCAGTTGGGCGTGTTGCTCTTCGCGGCTTTGGGAAATGTCCAAACGCTCAATGTCGCGGCGGGGAATCATCACGCCGAGGATGGGACGTTCGGCAAGCGTGAGGACACTGCGTATCATGGATTTTTCGTTTTCCTCAAAATGCCCGTCGTCCTCTGCTTCGTCGCCCGCTTTGGCAAGCACGCTTTCGCGTATGCCCATCATGCCCAAGACGTTCTCGGCGGTGCGCTTGCGCCACGAGCTGCTGATATAGTCGTTTTTGCGGCTGTTGCGTTGCGAAACTTGGTTAAACACTTCAATCAGGATGGAGAAGCCGATAGCGGCGTAGAGGTAGCCTTTCGGGATGTGGAAATGGAAGGCTTCGGCGATGAGGCTGAAACCGATCATCAGCAGGAAACCTAAGCAGAGCATGACGACGGTAGGATGCCTGTCTACAAACTCGGTCAGCGGTTTGCTCGCGGAAATCATGACGGTCATGGCAACGGCAACCGCGCCCATGGCGACGACGATGTGATCGACCATGGCGACGGCAGTGATGACGGAATCGATGGAAAATACCGCGTCAAGAATCAGGATTTGGGCAACCACGCTCCAAAATCTCGCGTGTTTCTTCTGGCTGTCGGCAACGGCAAATTGGTTATGCCCTTCGAGGCGTTCGTGCAGTTCGGTGGTGGCTTTGTAGAGCAGGAAGATACCGCCCGCGAGCATAATCATGTCTTTGCCGGAAACGTCCAACCCGCTGATGTGGAACAGCGGGCGCGTCAGGGTCATGATGTGTGCCATGAAGCCGAGCATGATGATGCGGATAATGACCGCAAGCCCCAAACCGGTAATGCGCGCGCGGTCGCGTTGGGCGGGTTTGACTTTGTTCGCCAAAATGGCGACGAAAACGAGGTTGTCTATCCCCAAGACAACTTCGAGTACCAGAAGCGTGGCAAAGCCTATCCAAGTATGCGGCTCTGCCAACCAACTGAAATCCATGATTTTTCTATTCCTTTGTGTTCAAACGCGAAAAGGCAGCCTGAAACGCTCAAGCTGCCTGATTCATATCGATACGCACGAAAAACGGCGGGCGGTCATGCTGCTCTGCTCTGGGTCTTTCATGTGTGCGTATGTCTCAAGTAAAAATAATGTAAATAGTTTAGCAGTTTGGAAGGCGGATGGCAAAAGGTCGTCTGAAAACAAGGAAATTGGCTTTCAGACGACCTCCCAATCGGCTTTAAATAACCTGCTCTTTGTTTTTGGCCGCAGCGGCGTTTTTCGTCATAAAACCGTCTATCGGCGCATAACCCACGAAATCAGCGTTTTCATCCATGATGACTACCCAGTCTTTTGTACGGCTGCTGGTCAGAGGCAGGAAGAACAAAGGTTTGCCGGACGAAGTCACTTTGGCTGATTTGATAATGTCCGTTTCAGACATATTGCGCGCGGCAGCCAGTTCTGCCAACGGCTTCATCGCACGGCGGATTTTTTCGCGTTCGGCAGGACTGTCGGGCAGCCACCAATTCGGACGCATACTCGGCTCAATGCCCGTCAGCGACAAGCTCAGACTCTCATTGGCTTCTTCAACATTGACCGCCTCACGCACGCCTACGCGCTCTATACCGAACCAAGGCAAAGTTTTGAAGCCGTCTTTGGCTTTTGCCAAATCCGCCTCATCGATTTCGGCAGCAGTCACAATATTGATACGGTCACGCTCAAAAGCGGCGGCAACAGGACGGGCAAGGGATACGCTGTACAAGCCGTAAATCAAAGCGGCAAGCTGGATGGCGCCGATTAAGGAATAATCGACCACGCGCTCGCGCATTTTTTTCTTGGGGCTGGCAAGAATCAGGGTCAACAGCGGACCGCACACGATATCCACCGATACGACCAACTTATACAAATCCAAGCCTCCGGTCAGTTCGGCATAGGGAAAGGGATACCAGACTTCAAAAACAAGCAGCGCCGCCAAGCCTGCTAAAACAAGACTGACAAGCAGATGCAGCGAGGCGCTTTTCACGGCGAAACGCCATCGCGAAACATGTTGAGTATTTTCCATAATGTTTGTCCGTAACGTAATTATTTGAAATATGATTTTTTGAAGACGTCATTATATCGGAATATAAAAGTTTTGCGGAAAACCAAATAAACATTTTTTTACATATCCCATGTTAAAATCCGCATTCTTCAAATATTTCAATATGATGCTATGCATACTTCCGATATTGGCATAGACGATACGGCTCACGAATACCACGCCGACAATCCCGATTTTCCTGCCAAAACCATTGTGGCGACGCTGTTTTTCGGCGCGTTTTTCGGCTACCTCAACGACACGCTTTTAAATGTTGCGCTCACGCCGATTATGAAGGATTTTGGGGTCGACAAGACCACCGTCCAATGGCTGACGACGGGCTTTTTGCTGGTGATGGGCGCGTTCACGCCGATTACGGCGGGCGTGATTCAATGGTTTGAAACGCGCAAGATGGTGTTGTTTACGCAGGCGACGTTTTTGGCGGGTTCGCTGATTTGCTCGTTTGCGCCGACTTTCGGGATTTTGGTCGCGGGGCGGATGGTGCAGGCGGTGTCCGCCGCGTTTTTCGTGCCGCTCCTGTTTAACGGCATTTTGTCGATTTATCCGCCGAACAAACGCGGGACGGCGATGGGCGTGATTACCATGATGTTCACCGCCGCGCCCGCGATAGGACCGACGTTGTCGGGCATCATCATCGACCACACGCATTGGCGCGTGCTGTTCGGCTTTACCGCGCCGTTTATGCTGGCGGCGATGGTATTGGTGGGCAAGTATCTGACGGTCAACTTGAGCAACATCAGCCGTCCGAAGATTGATATTTTGTCGGCAGTCTTGTCGATTGCGGGCTTCGGCGGGCTGGTGTATGCGAGCAGTAATTTTGCCCGTCTGCCGCTGGCGGAATTTATCCTGCTGTTTGCCGCTTCCGTCGCGCTGGTGGGCTGGTTTGCATACCGCCAGTCCCGCTTGGCGACGCCGCTGCTGAACCTTCGGGCGTTTGAATATAAGCAGTTCCGCCACTGCGTCGTGATTCTGGCGGGCGCGGTGTTCCTATTTTTGGGTTTGGAACTGATGATGCCGATGTACACGCAGCAGGTGCTGATGCTGACGGGTACGGCGACGGGGCTGATTCTGATGCCCGCGAGCATCGCTCAAGCGGTTGCCGCGCCTTTGTTCGGCAAACTGCTGGACAAGAAGGGCGGACGGTTTGTCGTGTTGCCCGCCACGGTGATGCTGACGGTGTCGCTGGCGGTGTTGTGGCTGTTTTTGCGGATTGACACGCAAATCATGATGCTAACCGCCATGTTCACGCTGATGGCGGTGTCCGTCTCCGCCTGCGTAACGGGCGAAACCCACGGCTTGAACGCGCTGCCGAAAAAACTCAATCCCCACGGCGCGGCGATTCTGACCACCATCAACCCGATTGCCGGCGCGATCGGCGCGGCATTTTTCGTCGGCGCAACCAATATCGGCGAGAAACTTTCCTCCGCCGCTTCGCCGCAACAAGCCATGCTCGACGGCATCCATTTAGCGATGGGCAGCGCGCTGGTGTTGGGCGCGGTGATGGTGTTTTTCGCCATGCGCCTGAAACGGCATGAACCGGACAAGCAAGTTTGAACATAAGGTACCAAACAGGCATTTGAAAGAAGCCGCAAACAGTACAAAGAGGTCGTCTGAAAAAATGCAAAAACCGTCAGGACGACAGGTTATCTCTTGTTTTCTATACCGAAACCGCCTCAGTTTGCTATAATGCCCAGTTTCATCAAACCGCAATACCACACTTTAAAGGACAAAAAATGAGTTTTCTGCAAGGTAAAAAAATCCTGATCACCGGCATGATTTCCGAGCGTTCCATCGCTTACGGCATTGCCAAAGCCTGCCGCGAACAAGGCGCGGATTTGGCGTTTACCTACGTTGTTGACAAACTGGAAGAGCGCGTCCGCAAAATGGCTGCCGAATTGGGTTCCGAACTCGTGTTCCGCTGCGACGTTGCCAGCGACGACGAAATCAACCAAGTTTTCGTTGACTTGGGCAAACATTGGGACGGCCTCGACGGTTTGGTGCACGCCATCGCGTTTGCCCCGAAAGAAGCTTTGAGCGGCGACTTCCTCGACAGCATCAGCCGCGAAGCGTTTAACACCGCACACGAAATTTCCGCATACAGCCTGCCCGCATTGGCAAAAGCCGCCCGTCCGATGATGCGCGGCAGAAACTCCGCCATCGTCGCCCTGAGCTACTTGGGCGCGGTTCGTGCCATTCCGAACTACAACGTCATGGGCATGGCAAAAGCCAGCCTCGAAGCAGGCATCCGCTTTACCGCCGCCTGCTTGGGCAAAGAAGGCATCCGCTGCAACGGCATTTCCGCCGGCCCGATTAAAACCCTCGCTGCTTCCGGCATTGCCGATCTCAGCAAACTCTTAGGACACGTCGCTTCCCACAATCCGCTCGGCCGCAACGTAACCATCGATGAAGTGGGCAATACCGCCGCCTTCCTGCTCTCCGAACTCTCTTCAGGCATTACCGGCGAAATCACTTACGTTGACGGCGGTTACAGCATCAATGCCCTGAACGACGAAGAGGCGTAATGATTTGTAATATTTCGTAGGAAAAGACAACTTATTACTCAAAAATCCGTCTGAATAAGTGGTGTAAAAAAGGTACACCGGCTATTTCAGGCGGTTCTTTTTTCGTATAAAAGGCGGCATATTTCGGGAATTTTGTCATAAAAACAAATTTTAACTTTTATGAATTTTATTTAACGAATAAAACGATACTATGCCTGCCGGTTTGGAAAAGCCCGTCCGTCACTTCGGACGCACTTTTTTTATAAATTTCACTTTCATTATCCACAAACATACAGGAGGACATTTATGTCTATTGCTTCAGAATTTAAACAGTTTATTATGCGCGGCAACGTTATCGACTTGGCAGTCGGTATGGTCGTCGGTACTGCGTTCAGCGGCATCGTTAAATCTTTGGTTGACGACGTAATCATGCCCCCTATCGGTCTGTTGATCGGCGGCGTTGACTTCTCCAACCTGTTCATCACCCTGAAAAACGGTGCGCAAGCACCCGCAGAAGGCTATGCCAACTTGGCAGCCGCTCAAGCAGCCGGTGCTGTTACCCTGAACCTCGGTCTGTTCATCAACTCCGTTATCAGCTTCCTGATCATTGCTGCTGCGATTTTTGCTGTTATCAAAGCATTGAACTCCATGAAAAAAGCCGAAGCGCCTGTTGAAGAAGCACCTGCAGAGCCTAGCGAAGAAGTATTGCTGTTGCGCGAAATCCGCGACTCTCTGAACAAAAAATAATCTTTTGAAGATTTGAAATAAAAGGTCGTCTGAAAATTTTCAGACGACCTTTTTGTTTGCTTATCTCTCTGATATTAATAATTTACGGTTTACGGTATCGGATTGCGTGGGATAACAATTCTTCAATCTCTATCCACATAGCTCCTCCCATTTACAGCAAACCCGGCTGACCCAATGCCGGGTCGGTCGCGCGGGCGGCTTGTGCGTCTTCAACGGTCAGCCCCAAGGCTTTCGCCACGCCTTCACCGTAGGCAGGGTCGCAACGGTGGCAGTTGCGGATGTGGCGGTATTTGATGAAGTCGGGCGCGTCGCCCATGGCTGCGGCGGTGTTGCCGAACAAAGCCTGTTTCTGCGCGTCGTTCATCAGGTTAAACAAGGCGCGCGGTTGGCTGAAATAGTCGTCATCGTCTTGGCGGTAGTCCCAGTGCGCCGCGTCGCCGTTGATTTTCAAAGGCGGTTCGGCGAAGTCGGGCTGTTGCTGCCATTGGCCGAAGCTGTTGGGTTCGTAGTGCGGCAGGCTGCCGTAATTGCCGTCGGCGCGGCCTTGTCCGTCGCGCTGGTTGCTGTGGACGGGGCAACGCGGGCGGTTGACTGGGATTTGGCGGAAGTTCACGCCTAAGCGGTAGCGTTGCGCGTCGGCGTAATTGAACAGACGGGCTTGCAGCATTTTGTCGGGGCTGGCGCCGATACCGGGCACGAGGTTGCTCGGGGCGAAGGCGGATTGTTCCACATCGGCGAAGAAGTTTTCGGGATTGCGGTTCAACTCGAATTCGCCCACTTCAATCAGTGGATAGTCTTTTTTCGGCCAAACTTTGGTCAGGTCGAAGGGATGATACGGCACTTTTTCCGCATCAGCTTCAGGCATGACTTGGATGTACATCGTCCATTTCGGAAACTCGCCGCGTTCGATGGCTTCGTACAAGTCGCATTGGTGGCTTTCGCGGTCGTCTCCGATGATTTTCGCAGCTTCTTTGTCGGTCAGGTTTTTAATGCCTTGCTGGGTGCGGAAATGGAATTTCACCCAAAAACGCTCGCCCGCTTCGTTCCAGAAGCTGTAAGTATGCGAACCGAAGCCGTGCATATGGCGGTAACTGGCGGGAATGCCGCGGTCGCTCATGACGATGGTAACTTGGTGCAGGGCTTCGGGCAGCAGCGTCCAGAAGTCCCAGTTGTTCGTAGCGGAGCGCATATTGGTGCGCGGGTCGCGTTTGACGGCTTTGTTCAGGTCGGGGAATTTGCGCGGGTCGCGCAGGAAGAACACGGGCGTGTTGTTGCCGACCATATCCCAGTTGCCTTCTTCGGTATAGAACTTCAACGCAAAGCCGCGGATGTCGCGTTCCGCATCGGCTGCGCCACGCTCGCCTGCCACGGTGGTGAAACGGGCGAACATCTCGGTTTGCTTGCCGACTTCGCTGAAGATTTTGGCGCGGGTGTATTTTGTGATGTCGTGTGTTACGGTAAACGTACCGAACGCGCCCGAACCTTTGGCGTGCATACGGCGTTCGGGGATGACTTCGCGCACGAAGTCGGCGAGTTTTTCATTCAGCCACAAATCCTGCGCCAGCAACGGGCCGCGCGCGCCTGCGGTCAGACTGTTTTGATTGTCGGCAACGGGGGCACCGTTGTTCATGGTCAGGTGGGTTACGGGACATTTAGAGACAGTCATGATGATTTCCTTTGTGAAATGGTCAGTGGTTTATATAGTGGATTAACTTTAAACCAGTACGGCGTTGCCTCGCCTTGCCGTACTATCTGTACTGTCTGCGGCTTCGTCGCCTTGTCCTGATTTAAATTTAATCCACTATAAAATGATTTGCCGAAAAGCATATTCGTAGCCGGTTTCTTGGCATTCATAAATTTCTTGTATCGACATTTGTTTTTCCTTTTAATTAAGCTATGAAAAGAACTATACAGAAAGGTTTTGACTATTGGAACTATGACTTCAATTTAATATTGTTATTATTAATTGAGATTTTATTTTTGTTAGATTTTTATTATTATTCGACGCATGAAATAGAAAAAGGTCGTCTGAAACTGTTTTCAAACGACCGTTTGACTGAATGGCTCTCAACTTTACTGTTTACGCCACGTCATACAACCCGCGTACCACCCTGCCGATGGCGGCGACGCCTTTTTCCAGCGTTTGAGCGTCCTGCGCGATGCTCATGCGGATGCACTCGCGGGCGTGCGGGTAATCCTGCGTGTCGATGCCGACGAAGAAATGTTCGCCCGGAATAATCAGCGTGCCTTCGGCTTTGAGCATTTCGTACAGGATTTGCGATGAAACGGGCAGGTTTTCAAACCAGAGCCACAGGAAAATCGCGCCTTCGGGCTTATGGATTTTCAGCGGATACGCGCCCAGCTCGCGCTTGAGCAGCGAAACGGCGGTTTGCGCCTGATTGCGGTAAAACGGCCGGATGACGTCGTCTGAAAGCTGTTTCAGACGACCATCCTGTAGCAGCGGCGTTGCGATGGCTGCGCCGAAGCGGGTGGGCGACAGGTTCACAATTGCGTTCAGGCTGCTGACGGCTTTGACCACTTCCGGCGCGGCGACGATGATGCCGGTGCGCACGCCCGGTAAGCCGACTTTGGAAAGGCTGAAGCAGAGGATGATGTTTTCGTGCCAATTCAGCGTCACGTCGCTGTAAATGATGTTGGGGAACGGCATTCCGTAGGCGTTGTCGATAATCAGCGGAATGCCGTGTTCTTGCGCCAAAGCGTCCAGCCGCGCCATTTCGCCGTCGGTCAGCACGTTGCCGGTCGGGTTGGTCGGACGCGAACAGCAAATCGCGCCGATTTTGCCTGCTTTGAGTTCGGGCAGGCTTTCCAGTGCATCAAAGTCCACGCGGTATTTGAAGAAACCTGCTTCGCCTTCGTGTTCGACCGCTTCGATTTTAGGTTTCACGGAAACGAAGTGCTGCCCTTCGACATGCACGTCGGCATAGCCGATGTATTCGGGCGCGAGCGGCAGCAGGATGGCTTTCTCTACGGAAAGGTCGTCTGAAACCTTGAATTTTCCGCCGAAGAGGTTGAAAAGATAGAAAAACGCGTTCTGCGAACCGTTGGTCAGCGCGATATTGTCGGCGGTCAGGTTCCAGCCGTATTCGCGGTTGAGGAAGGCGGTCAGCGCGTCAATTAGCGCGGCATCGCCCTGGGGATTGGAGTAGTTGCCGATGTTCTCGACAGCGTGTTCCGCCGCCAGCTTGGAAAATACGTCGGCGAACACGGCGTTGACTTCGGCGATCCGCGCCGGATTGCCGCCGCCGAGCATGTTGACGGGCTTGTCGCTTTTGAGCGCGTCGCCGAGGTCGTCCATAAGTTGCAGGATGCCGCTGTGTTGCGTGAATTTTTCGCCGAATGCCGAGAACTGCATGATGACTCCGTGTAAATATGATTGGCGGGGATTATATCAGCTTGATATGTCGAGGGGTCGTCTGAAAATGAATGTGGCGGATTTTAGCCACAACCGCTCTGACATGGGGGATGTGTGACCATCATTCATCTGCCCTGCCCTCTCAAAAATTCAGACGACCCGATGAATCTCATCGGGTCGTCTGCAAATGTGAACGTCGGAAAAAGGAAAGCAACTTAGCGGATTTTCAGCGTACTCAATCCGATTAACACCAAGACGATGGTAATGATCCAAAAGCGGACGACGACTTGGGTTTCTTTCCAGCCTTTTTGTTCGTAGTGGTGGTGGATAGGCGCCATCAGGAAGATGCGTTTTTTGGTTTTCTTATACCAGCCGACCTGAAGCATAACGGACACGGCTTCGACGACGAACAGACCGCCCATGATGACGAGGACGAACTCTTGACGGACGATGACGGCAACGGTACCGAGTGCCGCACCCAATGCCAGCGCGCCGACGTCGCCCATGAAAACTTGCGCAGGATAGGCGTTAAACCACAAAAATCCAAGACACGCGCCGCACATGGCGGTACAGAAAATCACGACTTCGTTCGCACCTGCGACATAAGGCAGTTGCAGGTATTGGGCGAATTGCGAGTGTCCGCTGGCGTAGGCGAAGATGGCGAGGCCGGCGGCAACGAGGACCACGGGGAAGGCGGCAAGTCCGTCAAGGCCGTCGGTCAGGTTGACGGCGTTGGAAGTGCCAACGATGGTCAGATAGGTCAGGACGACGAAGCCGACCACGCCCAGCGGCAAGGCGACTTGTTTGAAGAAGGGAACGATCAGGATGTTGTTGGAGGAGTTTTCAGCAAGGAAAAACAGGGCAAGCGCGGCAATAATGGCGACACTCGACTGCCACACCATTTTGAATTTGGCGGAAACACCGTTGGGGTCTTTATAGACGACTTTGCGCCAGTCGTCGTAAAAACCGAGTGCGCCGGTAGCGAGCAATACCGCCAGCAGAATCCAGATATACGGGTTTGCCCAGTTGCCCCACAACAGCGTGGATACGGTGATGGCGGTCAGAATCAGCGAACCGCCCATCGTCGGCGTGCCGTTTTTGATGAGGTGGGTTTGCGGCCCGTCGGTGCGCACTGCCTGCCCGACTTTTAACTGCGTCAGTTTGCGGATGGTCCATGGACCGAGCAGCAGGGAAAACGCCAAGGCGGTCAAGGCTGCCATGACGGCGCGGAATGTGGTGTATTGAAAGACATTCAGACCGGACAACCAGTTACTGAAATGTGCAAGCCATAAAAACATGGGGCTTCCTTTTGTTTTTGTTGTTACATTGGGCTTATCGCCCGTTTTAAAGTTTGGTTTTGGGGTCGTCTGAAAAAGTTTCAGACGACCTTTGTAGATTACCAAGCAGGTTATGACAGTCAGGGCTTAATGAAGTTCACTTTATATTCAGGTTTTTAGGGAACTTTTATCCGTTATCCAGACCGCTGGCGGCGTTATGGAACGGAGGCGGCGTTAGTGTCTTTCTCAATCACGCAAATCGGATAATTTCGCACCAATCAGCAATAAGGCTTTTCATTTTCAGACGACCTCTTTATCCGTCAACGCCTCGACGACTTCTTCCATCTTCATAAAACGCGAGCCCTTAACCAATACGGTGGCGCGTTCGGGCAAATCGTGGCTCAACACTTGAATCAACGGGTCTTTGGCGGCGAACCACAAACCGTCCGCGCCAAACGTTTCCGCCGCTTCGACGCTGTTGTCGCCGACAAAATAAGCCGCTTCGATACCTTGGTCGCGGGCGTACGCGCCGACTTCGGCGTGCATGGCGGCGGCTTCGTCCTCGCCCAGTTCGCCCATATCGCCCATCACGAAAATACGCGGCGCAGGCATACGCGCCAACACGTCAATCGCGGCTTTCATGCTATCGGGGTTCGCGTTGTACGTATCGTCAATCAGGGTTGCGCCTTTGATGCCGGATTTGACGTTCAGACGACCTTTGATGTTGCTGAAACCCTTCAAACCTTCCGCCACATCGTTCAAACTCAAACCTGCCGCCAAAGCCAGCGCGGCAGCAGCAGCAGCGTTGTGGACATTGTGGCGGCCGGGAACGGGCAGCACCACGGCGGCGCGCTCGTTGCCGCACACCAAATCAAATTCGCACGACAAAGGTTTCAACACGATATTTTCCGCATGGACATCGCCGCTATCGACGCCGAAAGTCTGTTGCTGATGACCTTGGGAGGTCGTCTGAAACACGGCGGCATGTTCGTCTTCGCACGGAATCAAAGCTAATCCGTCTTCGCCCAAACCTTGATAAATCTCGCTTTTCGCCTTGGCAATATCGTTCGTGCCGTCAAAACCACAGCCGACATGGGCGCGCAAAGCATTGTTGACTAAAGCGGCATCGGGTTTGGCAATTTGCGTCAAAACCGCCAGTTCGCCAAAATGGTTCATGCCCATTTCGATCACGGCATAGCGGTGTTTTTCTTTTAATTTCAATAAAGTCAACGGAAGGCCGATATGGTTGTTGAAGTTGCCCGCCGTCGCCAAAACGGCATCATCGCCGAAACGGTGGCGCAATACCGCAGCCAGCATTTCCTTCACCGTCGTCTTGCCGCCCGAACCGGTAATGCCGAACACAAACGGGTTCACATTCCCGCGCCACGCCTTCGCCAGCGTTTGCAACGCGGCAAGCGTGTCATCGACTTTCAACGCGCCGTCCAAAGCAGCACAATCTTCGCGCGAAACCACAACCGCCGCCGCACCCGCAGCCAATACGTCTTCAACAAAATCATGTGCATCAAACCGCTCGCCCGCCAATGCGAAAAACACATCGCCCGCGCGGATGTCGCGGCTGTCGGTTACGATGCGCGAAACGGGTTTGTTTTCAGACGGCGTCGGAAGGTTGAGGGTTTGGCAGATGAAATTTAGGTCTAATGGTTTCATGGTTTCTTTCGTTTGTTTTTTTCAGACAGTTTTTTAACACTCAGCTACCGATTTTTCCGTACTCCTGATAATCGGAGAAACACAATACGATGGTTTTACCGTTTTTACGGTAAGGATGGCAAAGGCTGTAATGACCGTCTTCCGCTTCATAGCGCATTTCCTGAGTTTGTCCGGCAAATACTTTTTGCAGATATTCGCGCTCCTTTAAATTCGGAGAATAGACATAGTCCATTTTCTTGATCATCACTTTCTCACCATTTCGGTCCATGACAAAATTATCATTACCTTCTACATTTTGATTTGCGGCAGGTACAGCTTCATTTTGACTGGCGGCAGGTACAGCTTCGCCACCTACGTTAAGGCGGGAATCGGCTGAAAAAGCCAGATAAACCGGTTTGTTGTCGATCTTATCCTGCACGATAATCATGGCAGATTTGAACGACAAATCATCTTTAGCCATCAAATCAAGGATTTCTGACGATTTTTTAATATACGCCAAGTCGAAACGGTAATCTGTCAAGGCATCTATTTGAGCAGGATTGTCTTTGACGATGCGCTCCGACGATTGGGTTAAGATGTCGCGTTTTTGCCGAATAGTCAGGTAATTGCCGCCGAACAGCAACGCCGCCAAAATAGGAAATACCGCCAACAGCAGATATACGGTTTTCCTACCGCCACGGACTTCTTCTTCCTGCCCGCGCTCGGCAATACGGGTCAGATTCAACATGATGTTCAGCATCAACGTACCACCCATTACAGCCAAAATCCCCAAAATACTCATCAGGAAAATTTCTGTAATGTGTTCACGGAACACCTTGAGTCCGAAGACTTGGATCAATATCAACGCGAACACCCAATACACCAGCAGTGTCACTGCTACCATACCGATGATGTTCGTTGCCTTGACCAATTTTTTTGCGTTCATCTCTTCACTCTTTTTTCAGACGACCTATTTATCCTGATTAATCAATGGATACGGATTAATCGCACCGCTTGGCAGATACACGCCGTAATGCAAATGGGCCGGCGTAGTTTTGGCGTTGCCGGTTTTGCCGACATAGCCGATGACCTGTCCTTCTTTCACACGTTCATACAGGCGGACGCTGGCGAATTTGTTGAGGTGGGCATAGTAGTGCCATGCGCCCGGCCCTTGGATGCCGATGACTTTGCCACCCAATCGGTTACGCCCGATTTTGGTTACGATACCGGGCGTCGTGCTGCGTATCGGCGTGTTTTTCTTGGCGAAAATATCCACACCTTCATGTCTGCGCCCCTGGCTGCGCGCCGCGCCCCAAGTGTCGTCAAAACGCTTGCCTTTAACAGGATTGGGCAGGCTTTGCGCCGACGGCGGTTCTTTCGCCCTCATCTCGGCAATTTCGGCGTTCGGGCGCGGCAGTTGTTTGGTGGTACAGCCTGCAAATAAAATCATGACTGCACTGATTAAAAGGGTTTTTGTCGGCATTTTCAGCATCAAATCGGTCTCCTCGTTTTTCAGACGACCTTTGAAATTTGAAATCAGGGTCGTCTGAAACAACTGTGATGGGTTTAATGGCTGACGTGCCGTAATGCGTGGGTTGTGTTGCTTTTATTTTGTGGGGGATAAACGTTTTCAGACGACCTTAAGGCTGCCGGGCCGTCTGAAAATTGATTACATTGTTGTCAAATTTATAGTGGAATCGATAAGTCTAATACGAAGTACAGCAAAACTTCTCTGCCCTAAGGTGACTCCTCTCTGTCTGTATATACTCAAAAATTACTCTTCAATATCGACATATCCCAAATCGATCAGTGCCTGCTCCACATTTCCCACTGCCTCGTCATCATCTTTAACCATCAGTAGGAAGGCATTTTCGGCATAACCAATGTCTATTAGTCGAAGCCCATGGGGCTTAAGCAATGTATCGTAAGCATCTGAAACAAAGATATGGGCATTGAACATCGCAAACATATTCATCTCATCACTCTCACAAAGCTCGTCCAATTCATCTTCTTCATCCGGCACGGCAATGCCTTCTTGAGTGCAAAATGCTGCTACTGTACGATCGCACACTTCGTCATCAATTTCTGTCGTATCTATTTCAATACCCAGTTTTTGTATAGGATAAAACCGCTCTAATTCCAAATATGGATTTTTCTATTCCATATAATCCATAAATTGATGATCAGCATAATGCCATTCACCTGATTCGCTATACCAACCTAAATGCTTAAATAACCAATCACACACCAAATCCTCATTTTCAGCCGGAGGAGCTTTGGGTAAATCTTCACGGGTTAAGTAAGGGACGGCTGCAAGCAAGGCATTGAATAAAGGAGTATAACGTTGCATATTTTTGCCTATTAAAAGTGAGATGGAGTAATGTGTAATTTCCTATTTGCCAATAGCCTTAAGGAATTATCTGGAAAATATTTTTACCTGAGTTCTGTCAATGCTTTTTCTGCGATTTCAAAATCAGAAAAATGGTGCTTCACGCCTTGTACATCCTGATAGTTTTCATGCCCTTTACCGGCAATCAGGATGATGTCGCTTGAAGCAGCACGTTCGACTGCGTAACGGATGGCGGCGGCACGGTCGGCTTCGACACATTCGGGCGCGGGCACGGCAGGCAGGATGTCGTTGATGATGTCTTGCGGATTTTCCAAACGCGGGTTGTCGCTGGTTACGACGACTTTATCTGCGCCCTGTACGGCTGCTGCGCCCATCAGCGGACGTTTGCCGCGGTCGCGGTTGCCGCCGCAGCCGAATACGCACCACAAAGCCGCACCCTGTGGTTTGATTTCCTGCAAGGTGGAGAGTGCTTTTTCCAATGCATCAGGCGTGTGGGCGTAATCAACGACGACCAAGGGCTTGCCGCTGTTCATGATGCAGTCCATGCGACCTGAAGCGGGACGGATTTTTGCCAGCACATCCAATACTTTATCAAGCGGATAGCCGTTGGCACAAAGTAAGGCGATGCAGGCGGCGAGGTTTTGCGCGTTGAACCGTCCGAGCAGGCGCGTGCGGCAGCGGCCTTCGCCCCACGGGGTTTGGAATACGGCTTCCATGCCGTCCGAAGAGGCTGTGAAATGAACAATGCGGATGTCGGCGTGTTCGCTGAAGCCGTAGCTGTAAACGGCCAAATCGGGACAGTCTTTTTTCAGACGACCTGCGAGTTCTGCACCGTATTCGTCATCCACGTTGATAATGGCGTGTTTCAAGCCGTGCCAGTAAAACAGGCGCGACTTGATGGCGCCATAGGCTTCCATCGTGCCGTGATAGTCGAGGTGGTCTCGGGTGAGGTTGGTGAAGATTGCGCTGCGGAATGGCACGCCGTTGACGCGCGATTGGTCAAGGCCGTGGCTGGAGACTTCCATCGCGGCGGCTGTTGCGCCCTGTTGACGGAAACGGTAGAGCAGGGTTTGGACATCGACAGGGGCGGGGGTGGTATGCGTGGTTTCTTCCAATTCGCCCCAAAAGCCGTTGCCGACCGTGCCGATAATGGCGGTTTTTTCGCCCAACAAATCGGCGGCTTGCGCCAGCCATTGCGTGATAGAGGTTTTGCCGTTGGTACCGGTTACGCCCCAGACTTTGAGGTCGTCTGAAACGTTGCCGTAAACTTGCGCCGCCAATATGCCGGCACGGTGTTTCAAATCTTTGATGCCTTGATTGGGAACTTTCCATTCAGGATTCCACGCAAAATTGCCGTCGTCGTCCCAAAAAACAAAAGCCGCGCCGTTGGCAATGGCTGCGGGGATATAACTGCGGCCGTCTGTATATTCGCCCTGACAGGCAACAAAAATATCACCTTGTTTAATTTGACGGCTGTCTGAATGCAACAAACGCCCTGCTGCGTTTGCACACAGCAGAGGCGGAATGTTGGTTTCAGCTAAAGGGGTTAACTTGCTGAACATAAAATAATCTCGTTGATACTCGGATTAAGACGGTGTTTTGACGGCTGCAACATTGGTCAGAGGCTTGGTCGGGGAAACGCCTAAGATATTCAGGCTGCCACCCATGACTTGTTTGAAGACCGGACCTGCCACTACGCCGCCGTAGTAACCGTTTGCAGTCGGCTCGTCGATGGTTACCGCCACAATCACACGCGGATTCTTAGCCGGAGCAAAACCGATGAAAGTGGCAACGTGTTTGTTATCAACGTAACGTCCGTTAACCAACTTACGCGCCGTACCGGTTTTCGCACCGACGTCGAAACCATCTACCGCACCTGCTGTACCTGTACCGCCGGGTTCGGTTACAGAAACCATCAAATCACGAACTTCACGCGCGGTCGAAGCCTTAATCACGCGTTTGCCTTTTGGCGCAACCGCCTGTTTCTCAAAGCTGACCGGCAACAATTCGCCATCATGTGTCAACATGGTATAAGCACGCGCCAATTGCAGCAGGCTCAATTGCAAGCCGTAACCGAAAGACATGGTTGCCTGTTCAATCGGCTGCCATCTGCGCCAGCTTCTCAAAAGACCGGCCGTCTCACCTGGGAAACCGGAGTGCATCCGCACGCCCACACCCAAATCATGATAAAAATCATACATTTCTTTAGGTGTGAATTTTGCAGACAGTTTGCTGGTACCGACGTTGGAAGATTTTTGCATAATGCCGCGCACATCCAAAGTAGGATACACATGGGTATCACGTACGGTAGCGGGGCCGATTTTATAAGGCATGGTGTTAAAACGATCAGCCACACCGACTTTGCCGGAATCCAATGCTTTGGCAATCGTAAACGGCTTCATTGCAGAACCCGGCTCAATCATATCGGTAACGGCTCGATTGCGGCGCTGTTCGCTATCGGCGCTGCCCGGTTGGTTCGGATCGTAGGCAGGGCTGTTAACCAAAGCCAAGATTTCGCCGGTTTGCGCATCCAATACCACAACCGTACCTGCTTTGGCTTTGTGATAAGCCACTGCCTTATTCAGCTCATCATAGGCAAGTGTTTGAATACGTTGATCCAAAGACAAAACCATGTCCTGCCCGTTTTTCGGATCGCTGTTGCGCGGAGAATCCAAACTATCGACGATATTGCCTTTATTGTCGCGCAAAACCACTTTCGCGCCGTCCGCACCATGCAGACTGTCTTCACGCGACAATTCCAAGCCTTCCTGTCCTTTGCCGTCGATATTGGTGAAACCGATAACATGTGCGAACAGGTTACCCATCGGATAATGGCGTTTCAGTTCTTTTTGGAATGCCAAACCTTTAATGCCCAAAGCTTTAATTTCTTCCGCTTTTTCCTGGCTGAGTTGACGCTTCAGATAAATAAAATCTTTATCTTTTTTCGCCAATTTTTCCTGCAATGCCTCAACAGGCAGCTCAACAATAGCCGCCAACTTAGCCATCTGTTCGGCAGTCGGCATTTCTTCCATACCGGAAGGCATGGCATACAAGGATTCAGTCGGTGCACTCAACGCCAAAGTCGCGCCGTTACGGTCCGTAATCATGCCGCGCGACGCAGGTAAAGCCAGGGTACGGACAAAACGCTGATCACCCTGATTTTTCAAAAATTCATGCTGCGTGGTTTGCAAATAGATGCCGCGAGCCAGTAGTCCGACAAACGCAGCCGCAATCAGCCACAACACCAAAGAAATCCGCCCATCACTGGTGATGGGTTTTTTAGCTTTGGTTGCCTTGGGCAGCATGCTTGGTTTATATTCGTTTTTAATCAACATCTTAACATCTCAATTCATGATCACCCGAACCGTGTCTTTATCCGACGGCACCAGTTTGCAGTGCCGGATAAGCCGGCTATATTATTTTTTTCGTTCCACCATCACGGTATTATCCGCGCCGGGCGGTTTGAGGCGTTGCTTCTCAGCCGCCACCTTAATCAGCTTGTGGTTCGCCAGCCGCGCCTGATCCAATTTCAAGCGTGCATAGTCCTGATCAAGCTTGATTTCCTGCTTTTGCGCTTTATCCAAAGCGATGAAGTGCAAACGCGATTGGTCTTGCACAGTGACCACCGCAAAAGCAGATACCGATACCAAGACCAACAAAAGGATATTTAATTTATTCATTATTTTCAGACGACCTCAATCTGTTTGTTCCGAGGACACCTGCCCCACATAATGCTTATTCTGCAATCTCACCGCCCGTCCGCTCTGCAACGCGTAAAACTGCGCTGCGCGCCCGCGGATTGGAGGCGGTTTCCTCAACACCCGGCTTTATCGCCTTTCCCACTGCCTTTAACGGCGGCAGAGGCAAATCCGCTTCTTTTACTACCGCCCAACGCGGCAAAGGAGGATGTTGCGAATACTTTTTGACAAACTGTTTTACGATGCGGTCTTCAAGCGAATGGAACGCGATAACCGCCAAACGCCCGCCTTGCTTCAGACGACCCATCACTTGCGGCAGAACCGCCTCTACCTCTTCGAGCTCGCGGTTAATAAAGATGCGAACTGCCTGGAAGGTCCGCGTCGCAGGGTCTTGCCCCCGCTCACGAGTACGGACGTTTTGTGCCACGAGCTGCGCCAGCTTGCGGGTTGTATCGATCGGACTTTCTGTCCGTTGCGCAACAATGGCGCGCGCAATCTGGCGACTAAACCGCTCTTCACCATAATTCTTGATAACCTCGTGCAAATCCTGTTCTGATGCTGTTGCAATCCATTCTGCAGCAGACATTCCCCGCGTCGGATCCATGCGCATATCCAAAGGTGCATCAAAACGGAAACTGAAACCCCGTGCGCCGTCATCTACCTGCGGGGACGAAATCCCCAAATCAAACAACGCACCATCTATTTCTTCAATACCCAGCTTATCCAGGGTCGTCTGAAAACTGGAAAAACCGTCATGGACTACCGTAACGCGCCCATCCTGCTCGGCCAGCTTTTGCGCCGCCTCAATCGCTTGCGGGTCTTTATCGAACACAATCAGACGACCTTGACTTCCCAGACGGGACAAAATCAATCGGGAGTGCCCTCCCCTGCCGAACGTCCCATCTACATAAATACCGTCTTCACGAATCGCCAGAGCATCAACCGCCTCGTTTAACAAAACGGTGATATGTTGATATTCAGCATTACTCACAATTGCAAATCCGTCTGACTTAATTGGAACGCCAACTCTTCAGGATCGTCATCCAAAGCCTGAGTCATTTCAGCTTCCCATTGATCACGGCCCCACAATTCCAAACGGTTGGCGCGACCGACCAAGGTAACGTCTTTTTCGAAATCCACCCGTTTGCGCAGATTGGCAGGAATCAGTACGCGACCGGCGCTATCCCATTCCAGTGTATCCGCATTGTGCAGCAGCAGATTTTGATAACGCTGCAACATCGGATTTCCTGCCGTTTTCAAGTGCAAAAGCTGCTCGGCAACCTTTGCCCATTCAGCCTCCGGATACATCAGCAATTTTTGACGGGAATCCAAAGTAACCACAATCGACGGCGTATAATGGCGCAGCAAAATATCGCGGAACTTGGCAGGAATTGCCAACCGCCCTTTGCTGTCAATACTCAATTCGTGAGCGCCACCAAACACAATTTCGTCCTAATCGGTTTAAATCGGAATTTTTTGGGCAATGCAGACACTTTTACCCACATCGCCCCACTAGCCCACACTATAAAAAATTTTAACGCCTCGGTCAAATCGCCTTACTCTAAAATCCCAGTACATATGCAACAACAAAATCATTAAAAAACAGTATTTTAACCGAACAAGTAAACAAGCCTAACCACCCATTTTACCCGATTTGGTTTTTAAAAACACAATATGTAGTATTAAAAATATTATTTAGACACAACATATGGTATAAAAAAATGAAAAAACGCCCCTTTTCCGTTCACGTTATAATAGACAAATAAATTCATAAATTTTACATTATCTAACAATTATGAAGGCACACCTCCCCCTCCCCTCCCCTGCCGCGCAAGCCTCAAGTTCCAAACTATTCGAAATAATCAAACAGGAAATAAAAGCCCAAAATAACTGGATTCCTTTCTCACGATTTATGGAGCTTACACTCTACACACCCGAATACGGCTACTACACCGGAGGCAGCCACAAAATCGGCACAGACGGCGATTTTATCACCGCCCCCACCCTCACCCCATTATTCGGACAAACCCTCGCTCGACAACTTGCCGAACTACTCCCCCAAACCGCCGGCAACATCTACGAATTCGGCGCAGGCACAGGACATCTCGCCGCCACCTTATTGAAAAGCCTTTCAGACGACCTCAAGCATTACTACATCATCGAACTCTCCCCCGAACTTGCCGAACGCCAACACCAATTCATCGCCGAACACACCACTCCACAACTGGCACAAAAAGTCATACACCTGACCGAACTGCCCGAATCCTTCGACGGCATCATCATCGGCAACGAAGTCCTCGATGCCATGCCTGTCGAAATCATCCGCCGCACTCAATACACCTTCCAACACATCGGTGTCTCCATTAACTCCGACGGACAGCTTGAACATAGCCCGCAACTCTTAAACCAACCCGACCTCCTCCGTTTAGCCGCCACCTACTTTCCAGAAACCGCCCCCCCCTACACCAGCGAGCTACACCCCGCCCAATACGCGTTTATTCTCACCCTCGCGCAGAAAATCACACGCGGCGGCATGATATTTATCGACTACGGTTTTGACGCCGCCCAGTATTACCACCCACAACGCGACGAAGGCACACTCATCGCCCACTACCGCCACCACACCATTCACGACCCGTTTTTCCATATCGGTCTGACCGACCTGACCGCACATGTCAACTTTACCGACATTGCCCAAGCAGGCATCGACGGCGGACTAGACCTCATCGGCTACCTGCCCCAATCTCATTTCCTGTTCAACCTTGGTATTACCGAACTGCTGGCACAAACCGCTCCCGCAGGCACAGCAGACTACCTCCGCGTCAGTACCGCCGTACAAAAATTGACCGACCAACACGAAATGGGCGAACTCTTCAAAGTCATCGCCTTTGGCAAAAACATCGACATCGACTGGACAGGTTTCCGCTTCGGCGACATCTGCCACAAACTTTGAAATCCCCCACCTCAAACCACCCTCCAAACACACAGGTCGTCTGAAACAGAGTTTCAGACGACCTCATCCACGTTTTATTCCATTAAAAAACAAAAACAAAACACAAAGTACAAAATAAAACTTGCCAAAAACTCAAAACAACATATAATAGCGACTTCACGAAACGGCGAATTAGCTCAGTCGGTTAGAGCAGAGGAATCATAATCCTTGTGTCCGGGGTTCGAGTCCCTGATTCGCCACCAAATTTCGGGGGTATAGCTCAGTTGGTAGAGCGCTTGCATGGCATGCAAGAGGTCAGCGGTTCGATCCCGCTTACCTCCACCAGATAAAAAAGACCTTGTTTTAAACAAGGTCTTTTTTTGTATTTATTGACTCTATCATAGATTAACAACACGACACATATTCCACGTAATCAATTTTCTAAGCACCGAATAAAAAAACTAATCGCTCTCAAACCATCCTCTCTGTTCACAACCCCATCACTTTCCTTCTATTGTTAAGAGGCTGCCATGATGCAATTATCTTGATAGCCTCTTATATCGTACTTTTAATTTGTCCTGTTTTACATGAAGTTATGGACACGTTCTAAAGACATTACTTGACCTTCATAGATACGGACTCAAGGTTTGGCGCAAAATTTCCATATCCGTAATCTTCGTAATGTTTGCCTCACCCAGACGATTCAATCCGATAAAGCGCATAACGCCGCCACTCACTTTTTTATCATGACTCATGTGCTCTATCCATTTTTCAAATTCAAACTTCGGCGGTGCTGATGGTAATTTTGCGGCCTCAAACAATGCTGCAATACGAAGCGTATCTGCCTCATGAATTTTACCCAGTTTCTCGGATAACCGTCCTGCCAATACGCATCCCGCGGCTACTGCTTCTCCATGCAGCCACACGCCATAACCCATTTCTGCCTCAATGGCATGCCCAAAAGTATGCCCCAGATTCAACCATGCACGAATCCCCTGTTCTGTCTCATCTTGAGCCACAATCTCAGCTTTCATTTTGCAACAATGGTACACAGCCTGCGCAAGTTTCTCCTGGTCCTGCATCATTAAATCGGCCATGTTCTGCTCTAACCACTCAAAAAACTCAATATCGCCAAGCGCACCGTACTTAATGACCTCTGCCATACCGGCAGATAATTCACGCTGCGGAAGCGTTTTAAGCGTAGATAAGTCCGCCAGTACAGCCTTAGGTTGATAAAACGCGCCTATCATGTTTTTCCCAAGTGGATGGTTGATTGCCGTCTTACCGCCAACCGAGGAATCGACCTGACTTAACAATGTAGTCGGCACTTGAATAAATGGGGCGCCACGCTGATAAGTTGCCGCCGCAAAACCAACCATATCGCCAATGACCCCTCCCCCCAATGCAATCAAGGTCGTTTTGCGCTCTGCCCTATTTTGCATTAAACCGTCAAAAATAAGATTAAGCGTTTGCCAATTTTTATATTCTTCCCCATCAGGCAAAATAATACTGAAACTGGGAATATCTAATCTATCCAAGGTCGTCTGAAAAGATTCTAGATATAAGGGCGCAATCGTCTCATTCGTAACAATGGCCACCTTATTACTTAAATATGGCTTTAATAAAACATCAGCTTGTTCAATAAGATGATTCCCGATAAAAATAGGATACTGATGGGAGGGAGTTTGGACGGTCAGGGTACGCATTTTGATTCCTTGTTAATCTTTAGTTGCCAGCTCTCATTTAGGGTCGTCTAAAAACCTATATCGTTACTCACCGATAACAAATCTATTATCGACTTAACGCCTCAAACAACCGTTTCACCGTTTTTGCACAGCTGTCGGACTCGATCACAATGTGCGCAGTATTTCGATATAAAGGATCACGGGCATTATAGAGTTCCTGCAATTTAGCAAGCGGGTTCTCTACCTGCAACAAAGGGCGGCTATTATCATAACGGGTCCGTTCTAACAAAACTTCAGGCGTGGCATGAAGATACACGACCGTACCATTTCGTCGCATATTTTGCCTGTTTTCCTCACGCAAAACCGACCCTCCTCCTGTTGATAAAATAATATCCTTCATCGCAGTCAGTTTCTTGAGCATAGCAGTCTCTCGATTGCGAAACCCTTGCTCACCCTCCATCTCAAAGATGAGCGGGATAGACACACCTGATGCCGTACAAATTTCATGATCGCTATCATAAAACGGGCGATCCAACATTTGGGCAATATATCGACCCAAAGTGGTTTTACCGGCACCCATTAAGCCAATTAATATTAAATTACCGTTGATTTTTTCCATAAAAAGCATTTTATACGATACTCAGCATTATTTGTGCTACCCATCAAAACTCATGCCTACCAGCACCACGCATCAATTTGTAACCCATTGACCTTAATCGTTTTTTATTTCAAATTCCTAAAATTCTTTGACTGTTATATTAGACGTACAAATCCCGATTCCCAAATCGAATAAATAAAAAAACGGACAGATATCAAAAAGATATCTGCCCGTTTTTAACTCATTTACTTAATAACGCAAATTACTACCCACGCCATCCATGATGCGAGGCGTTATGAAAATCAACAATTCGCGTCGTTCTTCTTTCTTAGCTCGTGATTTAAACAAGTTTCCTACTACAGGAATATCGCCAAGCAATGGAACTTTATTGATAGTATCGCTATTGTCTTCTTCATAGATACCACCAACAATCAAAGTACCACCATCTTCAACCATAGCCTGAGTATTCAAGTTCTTAGTCTGAATACACTTGGTTATCAAAGAATCTACAGTACAGTCGACCGGAGTATCTTTAGTTATCTTAACGGTCATAATGATTTGACCATCCGGAGTTACATTAGGGGTAACTGTCAGACCCAAAACCGCTTTTTTGAATGAAACCGAAGTCGCACCACTTGAAGAAGCTTCTTGGTAAGGAATTTCGGTACCAGATTCAATCGTAGCTTCTCGACGATCCTGAGTCAGAACGCGCGGATTAGAAATGGTTTTGCTCTTACCAGTTGCTTCAGAAGCAGAGATTTCCAAACCTAATGCACCAGATGACAAGGCTCGTACCAAAGCAATACTGTTCGTTGCTGCTGTAGCAGGCAAGCTTACGTTAGGCTGCAAAGACCAAGTTGGATAAGCAGACTCTCCGCGGAATACTGAGGCGTTAGTATTGTGGTTATTCTGAGCAGCTGACCAATCATTGCCCCAAGAGTTTCTTCCTCTTGCACCAGCAGCACCAAACTTAACGCCCAAATCGCGTGAGAATCCATCTTTTGCTTCTACGATACGCGCTTCAACCATAACTTGACGTGTAGGAACATCCAACTCATCAATCAATTTACGGAATTTCTCGATGACATTTCGATTATCCGTAACAATCAAGGTATTCGTTGCGGGGTCAATCAAAGCACTGCCTCGGCCGCTCAACAAGGTATTGCGACCATTGGAATTGCTACTTCCATTATCTTCCAAACGAAGGATTTTGCGGAACTCCTCCACATTTTTATATTTCAATTGGAAGGTTTGCGAATACAAAGGACCAAGCTCTGCAATTTCTTTTTCTGCTTGCAAGAAGGCCTTATCCTTCGCCAACAATTCATCACGTGGAGCAATATTGATGATATTACCTTGACGACGCATATCCAAATTACGGGCTTGCATTACCAAGTCCAATGCCTGATCCCAAGGCACATCCTTGAGGGATAAAGTCATCTTACCATTTACCGTATCGCTAGCCACAATATTGACGCCGGACTCTTTTGCAAGAATCTGCAAAATAGTACGAACTTCAACATCTTGGAAATCTAGAGAAATTTTACGACCATTGAAAGATTTATTTGCATTACCACCATTCAAACCACGTGACTCCGTATCAGCGGCTTTAGGTAAAATTTCAAAAGTAAAATGCCCTGCTGCCGGCTTAGTACGAACTTCCCAGTTTGAACTATTTCGAATGATCAGCTGAGTATCATTACCGATTCGTTTTAAAGTTATATTTTTTACAGGTGTATTGAAATCGCCCACATCCAAACTACGTTGTGCTTGTGTTGGCAACGGATAGTTTTTCAATGTAATGATGACACGATCACGCTGTTGTTTAATATCAGGCTGTCCAGTAAAAGCCGGAACGCTTAATTCAACAACACCTGAATTGCGCGAGCCTTTACGGAAGTCGATATTAGCGGAATTAGCGACTTGCTTTGCTTTTTCTGACGGAACAGAATCCTGCATAGAAGGTTTATTATTTGATACAGACATTGCAGAATTTCGGTCAGCTGACTCGCTAACAAAAACCCAAACTTCATTACCATGAATTTCAGTATTATATTGGGCAGTTTTATTCAAACCCAACACGATCCGGGAACGGTCATTATTTTGTGCCGCCGTAATCTGATTTAATAACGGATCGGCATACTCCAATACTGATTGAGGCAATCGGATAGTAGTGTTAGCAAAATCAAGTGCAATTCTAGCTGGAGCCGAAGTAACAAAACCGCTCGGACTGGTTACATCACGATCAAAACGGATTTTGATAATTTTTTGACTATCAGGAAGAGTAGATACATTGATATCAGTAATATTACCTGCAAAAGCAGTTTGCACAGCCATGGCTACGCCAATACTGGCAAAAAATTTTGTCATGTGCTTAGTTTTCATAAAGTGAGACCCCTTAATTAATTTGGAATTGCGGCAGATTCGCTTCGAGATTCAGCTGTCGAAGCACCACTTGAACCTTCATCTGACTGTGTACTTAACGGCAATTCAGCCTTTCGATATATCCAGTTACCAGAACTGTCTTCTATTAATTCAGTCAAAGTAATTTTATCCTCAGTAATCGTTTGGATTTTACCGTAATTCTGACCGATATAGTTGCCCGGCATAACGGTATAAACATGTCCATTTACATCGATAAAGCCAGATGTCTTATTATTACCACGCAGAATACCGACATAACGCATATTTTCCAAACTAAATGCTTCCAATGTCTCTTTCTGACGATTCAAATTAGGAGCATTATTCCCCTTGGGTGCATTTTCCAAACGTCGATAGTCAAACGCATTCAACCCATTATATGCTGGAGGAGTATATGCAACTGGCGGAGTAATCGTCGGTGCTTGAAATGGAGTAACCTTAACTTTAGCTTCATCCTGCGTCTGTTTTATCCACATATTTAAATCATCATGAGTGGGGGAACATGCTGCTAAAGACAAAACACCTACGAGTAAGATAGTATTTTTCATGATTTCCCTAATAACTTTTATTTATTGTCAACTTCAGCACCATTCTGCGCATCACTTCCGTTAGCCTGTGCCTCCTTCTGTTTGGCTGCAAGCTCGGCAGCAACTTCTTCTGCAGGACGAGCCTTATAAGTTGTTGCAGTGGCACTCAGTGTCAAAATATCACTTTTGCCCTCTTTACCACTTTTTCCGTCTGCTGCTTGGGAGAGCTTCAGAGATTCCAAAGTAATGATTCGCGATAAACCTCCGACATCACGAGCAAACTGGCTAATCTGATTATGCTTACCCGTAATGGAAATTTCATAGGGTAACTTTTGAATTGGACCATCATTAACCGGAGCTTGAGGGACAACACTATCCAACCGCAAACCATTAGCGGATCCAGCCTGATGCAATTCTTGGATTAAATTAGGAATTTCGGCATCTGTCGGCAGTTGTTTCAACAAAACATCAAAAGCTGAACGGATAGACGCCAACTCCTCCTGAAGGTTATGCAAATTAACAGCCTCAATACTTTTTTTCGTATATGTTTCCTTTAGTTCGGCTTCTTTAGCTTCCTGCGTAGAAAGTGTTTCGAGTTGCTCTTTGAAAATACCAACATATCCTATTGCCAAGACCCCCGCTATTGCCAACCCTGCGATAAATAACTTAGCAGGCATATTTAACAAATAGAGGTTTTGGATATCAATATTTTTTGCTTTACTTACAGACATTTATTTTACCTCTTGCTTCTGTTCGCCAGTTTCAGTCGTGTTCGCGGCTGGATTTTGTACGGGTACTGATGGATGACCTGAATTATTCAACAAAACCTTCAGAGTAAATTCTTGATAATTATCAATTTTCTTAATACTCAGAAGTTCTGGCTGAGCAAAAACCCCAGTGCTTGGCAAAGAACGCATAAACATTGCGATCTTATTATCACTACTTGCTCGACCCGTAATTTTGTAAGATGTCGAACTTTCTGCTTCCAACGCTGTCAGATAAGAGTTATCGGGAGTGACTACATTTAAGCTGTCGATAATATAGGCAGCCTGTGAACGTTTTTCCTGTAACTCTTCTACTTTTTGTTTTTTTGATAGGAAATTTTCTTTTTCTTGCTGCAGTTTTAGAATTTCTCCCAAAGCTTTATCCAGCTTTTCAATTTCCTTCCCTAGAAGGGCATTACGGTCTTCCTGTCTGCTGATTGCATTATTAATTGTCAAATATGTCAACACAAGCAGACCTGCACCTATCAATAACGCCGAAAGCATTAATACTTTAAATTGTTGCTTTTTGCGCTGTTTGATTTCTTCCCTATAAGGAAGAAGGTTAATTTTAACAAATTCAATCATATTACAGTCCCCTTAATGCTAATCCGAATGCTAATGTTAAAGACGGCGCATCAATTTGCAGCTGTGGCAAATCAATTTTATTGTTTCGTTCAGCATATAAAACCGGGTGAATACACTGTGTCGCAGTATTGGTTTGAGAAAAAATACTTTCTGCCAATCCAGCCTGTTGCGATGTAAACCCAGTTAATAAAATATGTTTAATGTTTGAGAAGGTCTCTGTCGTCTGCGTAGTGTAGTAAAACTGCAATACACGTTGGATTTCTTGCGCTACCTGAACGTTAAAGCGATCTGCGACTTGGGTCTGATAATCAGATGGTTTGCTGGATGAAGCTATCATCTGCGCCGCTTTTTCTTCTGTCACTTGATAAGTACGCTGAATCAGTTGATTCAGTTGCTCTGTGCTGACAGGGGTCTCTTGTTTATACAAAATCTGTCCGTTTTGCATCACCAATGCGTACATTTGGGTAGCATGAATGCCAAATACGGCAACTTTTTCATTAGTCAATTCAGGTGCATGATTATTAATCCAAAAAGCATAGGCATTTCTCTGAGCCAAAAGATCCAAATCTAAGGCAGACAGATCAAGTCCTGCATTTTCAAACATTTCAATAACAGGCTCAATATCGTCTTTTCTAGCTGCTACGGTTGTAATCTGCTGCCCCGCCGGGGAAACGGATACGCCGGTCACCTGATAGTCATAACTCATTTCATCAATAGGACCGATTGCTGAAATTTCAGATTCAGCGAACTCGTCCAAATCAAGTTCGGTATCGCGAGGGTTGTAAGTTATGTTCTCTATTGTTGCCAAGCTTTGTGGTACAGCTGCAACAAAGTTCTTACAAGAACTGCGCAATTGCGTATAAGTATGTTGCAAATAGGTGACAAGTTGGTCGTAATCTTGGATTTTGTTACCTTTTACAATATTTTTAGGTAATTTGGTAATAACGTATTTTTCTAGCTGAATTTGGTTTAAACTACGGCCTGTCAGCTGAACCATCTTAATGGCATGCTGGCTGATGTCGATGCCGATAGCGGCTCGGTTGCTTAACCCTCCGGAAGCTTTACTTGCCTTGCTGGTTTTGCTTTTAGGGCTTTTTGATAAGCTAATCATATAATTTCCCTGTATTGTTAGGAGTGAGTAACTGTTTCGATATCCGTAAAGGATTTCTTTTTCTTTGCACAGTAAATACTGTGTTTCACAGAAATCGGTTTCTATTTTACTTTATTTAATGCCAGTGATGGCAAAAATTATTACTTAGTCATGATTAAAAAGATTATAACGACCTGTCTTGGTTTGATATTAGGATTGGCACTCTTCGGTGTCGGCTTGCTCGCTATTGCGATTTTGGTCACATACCCCAAGTTGCCTGCTCTTGATTCTTTACAACACTACCAACCCAAAATGCCCCTCACAGTATATTCTGCCGACGGTCAGATTATTGGGGTTTACGGTGAACAGCGCCGGGAGTTTACAAAAATTGGAGATTTTCCAAAGGTTTTGAAAGACGCTGTTATTGCCGCAGAAGATAAACGTTTCTATGAGCACTGGGGCGTAGACGTAGTAGGCATTGCCCGTGCCGCTATCGGCAACGTAGTCGCCGGCGGTTTGCAATCAGGTGCCAGTACCATTACTCAACAGGTAGCAAAGAACTTCTACTTGAGTAACGAGCGTACATTTACCCGCAAATTCAATGAAGCCCTATTGGCCTATAAAATCGAACAGACGCTTAGTAAGGATCAGATTTTAGAACTGTATTTCAACCAAATCTATTTGGGTCAACGGGCGTACGGTTTTGCCTCTGCCGCTCAAATCTATTTCAACAAAAACGTGAAAGATTTGACTTTGGCTGAAGCATCCATGCTGGCAGGCCTACCTAAAGCACCTTCAGCGTATAACCCCATCGTTAACCCCGAGCGTGCCAAACAGCGCCAAGCCTACATCCTGCGAAACATGCAGGAAGAAAATATGATTACTGCACAACAACGCGATCAAGCTTTGAAAGAAGAGCTGCATTATGAACGTTTTGTGCAAAACATCGACCAAAACGCTCTGTATGTTGCTGAAATGGCACGCCAAGAGTTGTATGAAAAATATGGCGAGGACGCATACACCCAAGGCTTTAAGGTCTACACAACCGTCAATACCGCCAACCAACGTGTTGCTACTGAAGCCCTTAGAAAAGCGTTGCGTAATTTCGACAGAGGCAGCAGTTATCGTGGCGCAGAGAACTACATCGACCTCAGCAAAACTGATGACGTAGAAGAAACTATCAGCCAATATCTTTCTACTTTATATACGGTTGACAAAATGGTCCCTGCCGTTGTTTTGGAAGCCTCTAAAAAAGGAGTTCTGATTCAACTGCCTAGCGGAAAAAGATTCAATCTGAACAGCTACGCACTCGGTTTTGCAGCCCGTGCAGTCAACAACGAAAAAATGGGAGAAGACCGTATTCGTCGCGGTTCCGTCATCCGTGTCAAAGGCGGCGGCAACAATTGGTCTGTCGTTCAAGAACCTCTACTACAAGGCGCTCTGGTCTCATTAGATGCGAAAACAGGTGCCGTGCGTGCATTGGTCGGCGGTTATGACTTCCACAGCAAGACATTTAACCGAGCCACTCAAGCCATGCGCCAACCAGGTTCTACCTTTAAGCCTTTCGTATACTCTGCGGCACTCGCCAAAGGCATGACAGCATCCACCATGATTAATGACGCACCACTCTCCCTGCCGGGTAAAGGTGCCAATGGTTCTGCTTGGAATCCTAAAAACTCAGACGGCCGTTATGCAGGCTATATCACCCTGCGCCAAGCATTGACCGCCTCTAAAAACATGGTTTCCATCCGAATCTTGATGTCCATCGGTATCGGATACGCGCAACAATACATCCAACGTTTCGGCTTCAAACCGTCCGAAATCCCTGCCAGCCTGTCTATGGCGCTTGGTACCGGTGAAACAACACCATTGCGTGTCGCTGAAGCATATAGCGTCTTTGCCAATGGCGGTTACAAAATTTCCGCATACGTCATCGACAAGATTTATGACAGCGAAGGTCGTCTGAAAGCACAAATGCAACCTCTTGTTGCAGGTGAAAACGCTCCTCAAGCCATCGACCCGCGTAACGCATACATCATGTACAAAATCATGCAAGACGTTGTCCGTGTCGGTACTGCGCGAGGTGCCTCCGCACTTGGCCGTTCCGATATCGCCGGTAAAACCGGTACGACGAACGACAATAAAGATGCATGGTTCGTCGGCTTCAACCCAAGTATTGTCACTGCCGTATACATCGGCTTTGACAAACCGCGCAGCATGGGCCGCGCAGGTTACGGCGGCACGATTGCCGTTCCAGTCTGGGTCGATTACATGCGCTTCGCGCTCAAAGGCGTAGAAAACAAAGGCATGAAAGCACCGGCAGGTATCGTAAACAGCGGCGGCGAATACTATATGAAAGAACGTATGACCACCAGCTCCGATATCACTCTGGACAATAGCGGTACCGTTCCACGCCCTGCACAACAACCTTCCCGACAACAACGCCCGGCCAATGCTAACACTGCCGCAACGCCTGATAGCGATCGGGATGGCGGAGACCGCGGTCGCGGTGATTTGCAAGAAACGCCGGTACAGCCAAGCAATGTTAACAATCGACAATTAGACTCGCTGTTCTAATTACACCGGTCAAAAGGTCGTCTGAAACCCGAATCAGGAATTTCAGACGACCTTTTTATATGTAGCAGCACAATCTCAATTCATTGCCATGTGAACAAGATAGAAAAATTCACTTTAAACCGATACAGCATTGCCTCATCCGAGCCTAAAGCGGAGAGTTTCCCAAAATGCTAAAAAAAACCAGTTTCATGTCATCTGCACTGCTCATCAAACTTATCCCCTACCCCTTGATTTCAAATTACCTCGCCACACTAGATTCTGCCCCTTCCACTCACCCCATCAATCAAACGAATTGTATAGTGGACTAACTTTAAACCAGTACGGCGTTGCCTCGCCTCGCCTTGCCGTACTATCTGTACTGTCTGCGGCTTCGTCGCCTTGTCCTGATTTAAAGTTAATCCACTATAAAAACAACAAGGTCGTCTGAAACATGATCCAACATTTTCAGACGACCTTTTTGGGTTTATCTATTTCAAAGCAACATACACGGCAGTAAGACGATTTTGTTCCCTCACCCTGCAAGACAATAAACGGATTTGCGTCCCGTCAATGCAGACCATACTACGACCGATTACAATGACTCGGAATTTTCCGGATTTCCGATATTCAAGTTGTCCATTTCTTCTTGATGCGTAGCAAACCATCCGCCGACGACTTGGTTGACTTCTTCTATGCCTTGCTTTTTAAGGCTGGAAAATAGTTGTACGCTGATGCGTTGACGGGTCATATAGGGCTTGAGAGATTTTTTGACTGCGCCTAAAGTTTTGATTTGCTCGTTTTTCGACAGCTTGTCGGCTTTCGACAACAAAATATGCACAGGGCGGCCAGTGATATGGAAAAAGTCCAGCATCCGCAAATCTAGCTCTTTCAATGGGTGGCGCGCATCCATAATCAACACCAAGCCGATGAGCTGGCGTCGTTGTTGGAGATAGTCGCCCAAGAGTTTGACCCAATGCGTACGGATGGCTTCGGGAACTTGCGCATAACCGTAACCCGGCAAATCGACCATGAAGCTGCCATTGCTCAATTCGAAGAAATTGATGTGTTGGGTTCGACCTGGCGTTTTGGAGACGTAAGCGAGCCGGACATGATTGGTCAGGGTATTAATCGCGCTGGATTTGCCTGCGTTGCTTCGTCCGACAAATGCGATTTCTGCGGGCGTGTCGGGCAGGTCTTTGAGATGGTTGACGGTGGTGAAGAATTTGGCGTTCTGAAAGAGGTTCATCCGTATTTCCTTGTTTCCTAGGATGGAGTGGCAGAATTTGCCGTGTCCATGTTGCGAAACATGGTAGTAATTTAATGTAAATCTAGTATAGAATAGCACGTTTATAGAATTATCGGTTTTTATCGGGTAAAATTTATCCGGCGTTTTGAGTATAAAAAAGGCATTGTCGCGGTATGCAATGCTGTAATCAGGAGCACTCCATGAAACGATTGACTTTAGCGGCCTTGGTTTTGGCTGCCGGCGCGGCTGTCGCTGCCCCGAAAGCGGATATTGCAAAAGGCAAAGAAGTGGCTACTACCATTTGTGCGGCATGTCATGCTGCGGACGGCAACAGCGGCATCGCCATGTATCCCAAGCTCGCCGCGCAACACAGTGCCTATATCTACCGTCAAACCTTGGATATTAAAGAAGGCAAACGTACAAACGGTTCCGCCGCTGTGATGAAACCTATGGTGATGAACCTGTCCGAGCAAGACATCCTGAATGTATCTGCATTCTATGCCAAACAACAGGCCAAATCCGGCGAGGCTAACCCGAAACAAAATGATCCTGTTTTGGGCGGCAAAATCTACCGAGGCGGTTTGGTGGATAAAAAAGTTCCTGCCTGTATGTCCTGCCACGGCCCCAGCGGCGCGGGCATTCCGGGCGGCGGTACCGAAATCGGCGCATATCCGCGCTTAGGCGGCCAACATATGTCTTATGTGGTCGATCAAATGAAGGCTTATAAATCCGGACAACGCAAAAACGCGATTATGGAAGATATTGCCAAACGCCTGACCGAAGAAGAGTTGAATGCGGTTTCCAACTTCATCCAAGGTCTGCATTGATTCCTATCAATCCGTCTGTTTGCGGATGATGTGAATATCAAGGTCGTCTGAAAACGCTTGCCCTTGGGCGGTTGTTTTCAGACGACCTTGTGCGATGGTATGCCGCCGCTTTTGAGGCAATAAGTATTTTCAAATGGCAGCCTTTGGCTTTTTGCCCCATCATGTCTATTTTTCGTGCCGTTCGATAATCGGGTCTCTTCCGAATCCCGACCTTCCCCGTATTCTTTATCAAATCAAACCGCTATGAGCAAATCCCCTTCATCCGTCCCCCTTATCCACAAACCTTGGTTCGCTTTTTTAAGCTCCATGCGTTTTGCCGTTGCCTTGCTCAGCCTTTTGGGCGTCGCTTCGGTTATCGGGACGGTGTTGCAGCAAAACCAGCCGCAGGTCAATTATGTCGTGAAATTCGGCCCGTTTTGGTCACAGATTTTCAACTTTTTAGGCTTGTACGATGTTTATGCGTCCGCTTGGTTTGTGGTCATCATGATGTTTTTGGTGATATCGACCAGCTTGTGTCTGATTCGCAATGTTCCGCCTTTCCTTCGTGAAATCAAATCATTCCGTGAAAACGCCAAAGAAAAATCATTGGCAGCGATGCGCCATTCGACCGTTTTGGAAGGCAAGATGTCGTCTGAAATCGCCCAGCGTTATCTCGAAGTACAAGGTTTCAGCTGCAAAACCGTAACGCGCGAAGACGGATCGGTTTTGGTTGCCGCCAAAAAAGGGGCGATGAACAAGTGGGGCTATATTTTTGCCCATACCGCGCTGATTGTGATTTGCTTGGGCGGCTTGATAGACAGCAACCTTCTGCTGAAAATCGGTATGCTGACCGGACGCGTCGTACCGGACAATCATTCCGTCTATGCCAAAGACTTCAAACCGGAAAGCATTTTGGGTACGTCGAACCTGTCGTTCCGCGGCAATGTGAACATTACCGAAGGGCAAAGTGCGGACGTGGTCTTCCTCAACGCTGACAACGGAATGTTGGTTCAGGATTTGCCGTTTGATGTGAAGCTGAAGAAGTTCCACATCGACTTTTACAATACCGGTATGCCGCGTGATTTTGCCAGCGATTTGGAAATTACCGACAAGGAAAGCGGCAAAAAATCCGAACACACCATCCGCGTCAACCATCCGCTGACGCTGCACGGCATCACCATCTATCAAGCGAGCTTTGCCGACGGCGGCTCCGATTTGAAGTTCAAAGCCTGGAATTTGGGCAACCCAAGCCGCGAGCCGGTTACGCTCAGGGCAACGTCTATGCGCGACTTCCCGCTCGACATCGGCAATACGTCCTACAAGCTGGAGTTTGACCAATTCACGTCCATGAACGTAGAAGACATGGGTAAGTCGTCTGAAAAAGAGCAAACCCTGCAATCAGCGATTAACGACGTGCGCGCCGTGTCCCAAGAGAACAAAAAATACACCAACATCGGTCCGTCCGTTGTTTACCGAATCCGCGACAAAGCGGGGCAGGCTGTCGAATATAAAAACTACATGCTGCCGGTTAAACAAGAACAGGATTATTTCTTCATTACCGGCACACGCACAGGTCTGGAACAACAATACCGTTGGCTGCGCATTCCTGCCGATAGAACCTCCAAACCCGATACCTTCATGGCGATGCGCGAACTCTTGAAAGACGAAACCGCACGCAAAACCGTCATCCAAAACGCGACCTTGAACGCGCCCGAAAACATCCGCGAGCAATTTACCCTTGCCGCCGAAAATACCTTGGGCATTTTTGCGAAAGGCGGCTATTTGGCGTTGGACGAATTTATCACCAAAAACATCCCCAAAGAGCAGCAGGAAAAAATGCAGGGATATTTTTACGAAATGCTGTTCGGCGTTATGAACGCCGTATTGGAAGAAACCATCCAAAAATACAAACTGACCGAGTGGCCTCAAGACGAAGCGCGCAACCGCTTCCTGCTGCACAGTATGGACGCCTACACCGGTCTGACCGAATATCCTGCACCCATGCTCCTGCAACTCGACGGCTTTGAAGAAGTCCGCTCCTCCGGCTTGCAAATGACCCGCTCGCCCGGTGCATTTTTAGTCTATTTAGGCTCTGTTTTGCTGGTTCTCGGCACGATATTTATGTTCTACATCCGCGAGAAACGCGCGTGGGTCCTGTTTTCAGACGACCGCATCCGCTTTGCCATGTCTTCCAGCCGTAACGAACGCGACCTGCAAAAAGAGTTTCCGCAACATACACAAAGCCTGCAACGACTGGCGAAAGATTTGAACCATGACGCATAACCATAACCCCCTACCCGAACACGAGCTGCTGACGCACAAATCGTTCCTCAAGTCCCTGAATACGGTTGACTGCATATTCGCCCTCTTGACCGCAGCCGGCGCATTCTTCGCCCAAACCCGCATCCAGCACACCATGGACATCTACGAAATGGTGATTTTGTGGGCAAGCGCGGGCATTACCGTCTTTTTAGGCTGGTTTTTCAAACCCATGCGCTGGTTTGTACCTTTGTGTGCCGTCCTCGCATACGGCGCAGTCATGCTCTACGATGGCGAAATCAAACACGCCGACGACTTCCTGCTCAAATACTTCCTCAGCAGCCAGTCTGCGATTATGTGGCAATGCGCCTTCATCTTCTTCGCACTTTTTGCCTACATCGCCGGCGCCGTGTTGGCACAACGCAAAAATGTCGCCACCAACACCCTGCTCGGCATGGGTTCTGTATTCGCTTGGGTATCCGCCGTCGCAGGCTTTACCGGACTTTTAGTGCGCTGGCACGAAAGCTACCTCTTGCGCCCTGACGCAGGACACATCCCCGTTTCCAACCTCTACGAAGTCTTCATCCTCTTCCTCGTCATCACCGCCCTGATGTACCTCTACTACGAAGCCCGTTTCGCCGTACAAAAACTCGGCGGCTTCGTCTTCAGCTTCATGGCGATCGTCGTCGGCTTCGTCCTTTGGTACAGCTTTTCCCGCGAAGCACACACCATCCAACCCCTGATTCCCGCCCTGCAATCATGGTGGATGAAAATCCACGTCCCCGCCAACTTCATCGGCTACGGCGCATTCTGTATCGCCGCCATGCTCGGCATCGCCGAACTTTGGGCATTGAAAAACGAAAACGCCGGCAAAAAATCATGGCTACCGCATTCGCAAGTCATCGAAGAAGTCATGTATAAAGCCATCGCCGTCGGCTTTCTGTTCTTCACCATCGCCACCATCCTCGGCGCACTGTGGGCTGCCGACGCATGGGGACGCTACTGGAGCTGGGACCCGAAAGAAACTTGGGCATTCATCGTCTGGCTCAACTACGCCGTCTGGCTGCACCTGCGCCTTGTCGCAGGCTGGCGCGGCAAAATCCTCGCATGGTGGGCAGTGATCGGACTCTTTGTTACCGCCTTCGCCTTCATCGGCGTCAACATGTTCCTGAGTGGCCTGCACTCTTACGGCACCTTGTAAGCGTCAAAGCACAATAAAGAAAGGTCGTCTGAAAAGCTTTAGCGCAACCCGCAAAGCATTTTTCAGACGACCTTTCCACACCATCAGCCACAACACTATAAAATCACACAAAACACCTCCCAATATCCCTCCTCTTCCTATTGAAACACCCCTTCCGATACACCATAATTCCATCTATAAGGCCGATCACGCAAAACGCGTGTACATTGCGTCGATTTACCCGTTTTATAGTGGATTAAATTTAAATCAGGACAAGGCGACGAAGCCGCAGACAGTACAAATAGTACGGAACCGATTCACTGGTGCTTCAGCACCTTAGAGAATCGTTCTCTTTGAGCTAAGGCGAGGCAACGCCGTACTGGTTTAAAGTTAATCCACTATACCCTCAACCCCCAAATCAAAATAACAAAGGTCAACATCATGTGCCAACTGCTCGGCATGAACTGCAATACCCCCACAGACATCGTCTTTTCCTTTGAAGGCTTCCGCCGTCGCGGCGGCATCACCGACCACCACGCCGACGGTTTCGGCATCGGCTTCTTCGAAGGCAAAGGCGTACGCCTGTTTCACGACGACAAACCCAGTGCCGCCTCGCCCGTCGCCGACCTCGTTCGCGCCTACCAAATCAAATCCGAAAACGTCATTGCCCACATCCGTAAAGCCTCTCAAGGACAAACCTCACTGGCAAACACCCACCCCTTCATGCGCGAAATGTGGGGTGAATACTGGCTGTTTGCACACAACGGACATTTGATGGATTTCTACCCCGAGCAAGGCGAGTATTACCATGCCGTCGGCACCACCGATTCCGAACGCGCCTTCTGCTACATCCTCAACCGCCTGCGCAGCCGCTTCGCCACCAAACCCGACCCGGACACCCTATTCGACGCCCTCGCCGCACTGACCCATGAAATCCGCCACTTCGGCCTGTTCAACTTCGTTATGTCAAACGGCGACAACCTGTTTGCCCACGCCAGCACGCTTTTGCACTACATCGTGCGCAAAGCCCCGTTCGGCAAAGCACGGCTTTTAGACGACGACGTCATGGTCGATTTTTCCGAAGTCACCACCCCGAACGACAAAGTCGCCGTCATCGCCACCTTACCGCTGACCCGCGACGAAACCTGGTCGCAACTGGCAGTGGACGAACTGGTCATGTTCCGACAAGGCGACATCGCCCGCAGCGACCGTCCTGAACAACCCGTCTACATGAGCGTAGAAGAAGGCTTGGCAATCGCCCGCGCCGTCGGCGTATCCGTTTAAAACGAAGAGGTCGTCTGAAAAGCAGAAAACGGTTTTCAGACGACCTCTTCAACCCATAATAAACCCACCGACTATACGGGAATAGCTCAATCGGCTACAATTCCGTTTCACAAACAAATAAATTCAAAAACTTATGAAATGTCCGTTTTGTCAGCATCCCAATACTCAAGTCACCGATTCGCGGCTCTTGGAAGAGACGAACAGTATCCGCCGCCGCCGCCGTTGCGTGGAATGCGGGCAACGGTTCAGTACGTTTGAAACGGTCGAAATGCGGATGCCGCAGGTCATTAAATCCAACGGTACGCGCGTGGCGTTTAATCCGCACAAGCTGAGAACCAGTTTGGAACGGGCTTTGCACAAACGCCCGATCGCCCAGGAAAAAATCGATGAAACGGTCGCGCTGATTGAGCAGCGTCTGTATCAGTCGGGCAACAAGGAAGTGCCGTCGCGCATGGTGGGGGAAATGGCGATGGAGGAGTTGGCAAAAATCGATCAGGTCGCCTATGTCCGTTTTGCTTCCGTGTATAAAAGTTTCAACGACGTGTCCGAGTTTACTCAGGCAATCGCCACGCTGGTGCAGACCGACGGGAAATAGGTCGTCTGAAAGCGGTGTGTTGATGATGAAGAGGATGTTTATGAAAAGAGTTTTATCCGTAGCCGCCGCACTATTCTGCCTTGCCGCCTGCAGCCCCGAGCAGAACAATGCCGCGCCGAAAGCCGCCTCCGATACGGTTCAAACGCTGACGAGCATGGACGGCAAAATTTCCATCTCCGTTCACAACAGCCACTTCACCGACATCATCGCCGATTCCGCCCGCCATCCGAAAAACGTTCCCGCCTCCAGCCTGATTCTGCTCCAACACGACCCTGAAGCGCGCATTACGATTTATGCGGCGAACAACGGCCCGGCGCAAACGGATGCCAAAACCTATTTCGCCGAACTCAAAACCGCCCTGCAATCGGACGAGACTCAAAATGTCCGCGTCGGCATCGCCACCGACAACCGCATGAATTACCAAACCGACCGCGAAGACCGGCAAGGAAAGTTCAACCAATACTGCATCGCCATTCACGAAGCCAATATTTATACCGTTTGCGCGTACAGCCATCACGCGGGTCAGAAGGAATTGTCGGAAGTATTGAAAGAATTGAGCTTGTCGCGTTAATGAGTTGACGAATGGAATACGGCGAAAGAAAAGGTCGTCTGAAAACGGAAAACTTTAAGAAATCCAAATTATGTTTGATTGTATTGATACCCAAATGATGCAAAACGCCCTTGCCCTTGCGCGGCTCGGGCGTTTTTCCACTTCTCCCAACCCGCGCGTCGGCTGCGTGATTGCACACGGCAGCCAAATCGTCGGGCAGGGGTTTCATGTCAAAGCAGGCGAACCGCATGCCGAAGTGCATGCGCTGCGGCAGGCAGGCGAAATGGCATGCGGGGCGACGGCTTATGTGACGCTCGAACCATGCAGCCATTACGGTCGCACACCGCCCTGCGCCGAAGCCCTTGTCGGCTCGGGCGTATCGCGCGTGGTCGCCGCCATGACCGATCCCAATCCGCTGGTGGCAGGCAAAGGTTTGGCAATGCTGGAAGCCGCAGGCATCCGCACCGAAAGCGGTTTGTTGGAAGCTGAAGCGCGCGAACTCAACCGCGGCTTCCTCTCCCGTATCGAACGCGGCCGCCCGTTTGTACGCATCAAATGCGCCGCCAGCTTGGACGGCAAAACCGCGCTCGCCGATGGACGCAGCTACTGGATTACCGGCGAAGCCGCAAGGGCGGACGTACAAACCTTACGCGCGGAAAGCTGCGCCGTCTTAACCGGCATCGGCACGGTGCTCGCCGACAATCCGCGCCTCAATGTCCGCGCCTTCCCGACCCTGCGCCAACCCGCGCGTATCGTGTTGGACAGCAAACTGCAAACGCCATTGGGCAGCCACATGGTTTCAGACGACCTCAGCCCCACCGTCATCGTAACCGCCGTCGATGATGAAGAACGCCTCAAGCCATACCGCGCATTCAGTCATATCCGCATCTTGAGGTCGTCTGAAAACGCCGCCGGACGTATAGACCTTGCCTCACTGCTGCCCCGGTTGGCAGAGCTGGGCTACGGCGAGATTATGGTCGAAGCTGGCGCGACGCTGACCTCCGCCTTTATCGAAGCAGGCTTGGCAGACGAAATCGTGTTGTACCAAGCGCCGAAAATCTTAGGCGAAGGCAGAAGCCTGCTCACCCTCCCCGCCAACCCTGCCGTTTTGACTTCGGAAGGCGAATGGGAAAGCCGTTCGGTAGAGCTGTTCGGGCAGGACGTAAAATGGGTTTTGCGTAAAAAATAAGCTGATTCATAAACAACAAAGGTCGTCTGAAAACTGATTTTTGGTTTTCAGACGACCTTTTTGTCAGAAGCAACGATATTTGACCGTATCGCCTAATCTGCTTGCCAGCGTTACAAATACCGCTTCAACATATACCTTAGTAATATTAATTTTAGGTTAAATTACGCAAATATATTAATACTAATTTTTATTAATTATTTGTATTTCCGATATTATATTTAGTCACCAACGGTATAGTAATCACTAAAAATAATACAATTCAAAATCTTACCGCCTAGCTTGATTATAATATTTGCATAAACATTTCCCAACACTCCATTATCGTCGGGCAATGCTGCATTTGCACATGCAAAACTTTTACGTCCAAAACCAATCTTAGGGAAAGATTTATTTTCGACACCGACAAAACGGATTCCGACCATGCTGCTTTATGACAGCCGGCCGGAGTTCCGATGCGGCATTTTGCACTGTGCGGCACGCCCTTTTCCATCACATGAGACTTGTCATGAAAAATATTACCATTCAGAAATTTGCAGATAAAACCGCCAAAATCGGCATCGTCGGCTTGGGCTACGTCGGCCTGCCTCTGATGCTCCGCTATGTGGACATCGGTTATCAGGTTTTGGGCTTCGACATCGACAAAACCAAAGTCGACAAACTCAACAAAGGCGAAACCTACATCGAGCATATTCCTGCCGAGAAAATCGCCGCCGCCTCAAACAGCCTGTTTGAAGCCACCACCGACTTCTCCCGCATCGGCGAAGTGGAAGCCGTGATTTTGTGCGTACCGACTCCGTTGAACAAATACCGCGAGCCGGACATGAGCTTCGTTATCGACACCACCGACGCGGTGAAACCTTACCTGCGCGCCGGTCAAGTGCTGTCTTTGGAATCCACCACCTACCCCGGTACGACCGAAGAAGAATTGCTGCCGCGCGTTGAAGAAGGCGGCTTGAAAGTCGGTAAAGACGTGTTCTTGGTGTACTCTCCGGAACGCGAAGACCCGGGCAACCCGAATTTTGAAACCCGTACTATCCCGAAAGTCATCGGCGGTCATACCCCTGCCTGTTTGGAAGTCGGTATCGCGTTGTACCAGCCTGCCATCGACAAAGTCGTACCGGTAAGCTCCACCAAAGCCGCCGAGCTGACCAAGCTTCTGGAAAACATCCACCGCGCCGTGAACATCGGTTTGGTGAACGAGATGAAAATCGTCGCCGACAAAATGGATGTCGATATTCACGAAGTCATCGCCGCCGCGGCAACCAAACCGTTCGGCTTCGTTGCCTACTATCCCGGCCCGGGCTTGGGCGGACACTGTATCCCCATCGACCCGTTCTACCTGACTTGGAAAGCGCGCGAATACGGCGTGAACACCCGCTTCATCGAGTTGGCAGGCGAAGTGAACTCCCACATGCCCGACTACGTCATCAGCAAAGTGGGCCTGGCTTTGAACGAACACAACCGTTCCATCAAAGACAGCAAAATCTTGGTTTTGGGTATCGCCTACAAGAAAAATGTGGACGACATGCGCGAAAGCCCGTCTGTGGAAGTGATGGACCGCCTGCACAAATTGGGTGCAAACATTTCCTACTCTGACCCGCACGTGCTTGAGTTCCCATACATCCCCGGCCATCACTACTTCGACCTGAAGAGCGAGCCGCTGACGCCGGAAACTGTGGCAAAATACGACTGCGTGGTTCTGACTACCGATCACGACAAATTTGACTACGACATGATTGCCGAACACGCCAAACTGATTGTCGATACGCGCGGCAAGTTCCCTGCGAAAAACCCGAAAGTCGTGAAAGCGTAATACCTTTGACGATTGAGGCAGACTGCCTGCCGACAGGTTTCGGCAGGCAGTCGGCTTTCTTAGACCGTTTGTTTTCAGACGACCTAAGAAAGCCCTTATTTATATGATGCCGCTGCGTTTTCAGGTCGTCTGAAAATCTTGGCGGCAACAAATCCCTCCTGTTTATGAATATAAGAAAAATACTCGGCTATGCCTTGGGTCCGATAGGCAGTGCGGCTTTCGGCATCCTCTCGCTTCCGCTGATTTCATGGTACTACCCTGCGGAAGATATTGGCCGCATCGTCTTACTGCAAACCATATCCGCTCTGACCATCCTGATTTTGGGGCTGGGTTTGGATCAGGCGTATATCCGCGAATACTACGCTACAGAAGATAAAGCTGCGCTGTTTAAATCCTTCAGCCTGTCTCCGTTTGTTTTGAGTATTGCCGGGGTATTGCTGATACTTTTGTGGAATCCCTCTTGGCCGTCTGAAATCATTTTTGACTTGAACAATGCCAAGCTGGGTGTTCTGTTTTTGGTCTTCTTACTGACCACCCTGTTTACCCGCTTTTTCTCGCTCATCTTACGGATGCAGGAAAAGGCAATTGCTTTCTCACTCAGCCAGCTGACACCGAAATTCCTGATTTTGGTTTTGGTTTTGCTCTTCATCCTAATCGGCATCCCCACCCACACCACCAGCTTGGTCTTTGCCTATACCGTTGCCCAAATACTGACCGTCGCCGTCTTGATCTACCAAACCCGAACCGATTTGGCCGCCGCCATCCGTTCGCCTTGGTCGGCAAAGCTGCACAAAATGGGGTTGAAATACGGACTGCCTTTAGCCTTCGGCAATCTCGCCTACTGGGGACTGACTTCCATCGACCGCTTTGTGTTGAAGCAGATGGCAAGTTTGGAGCAACTGGGTATTTACTCGATGGCGGTCAGCTTCGGCGCTGTCGCCCTGATTTTCCAAAGCGTATTCTCAACCATATGGGCGCCATTGGTGTTCAAATGGGTTGAAGACAACACCAACCTCGACAAAATCGGCGGCATCACCCTGTCGATGACTGCGCTCATCAGCGCGATGGTTTGCTTTATCGGTATTTTTTCGCCGGTGGTCACTTGGATCCTTCCCGGGAAATATGCATCGGTACAGTTTATTTTACTGTCGTGCATGATGTTTCCTTTGTTTTATACGCTGACGGAAGTGACCGGCATCGGTTTGAACGTCGTCAAAAAAACCTGGCTGATTACCGCAGTCAATATTGCGGCATTCCTGCTGAACTTCGGTCTGCTGTATTGGCTGGTTCCGCTCTTGGGCGCACGGGGCGCCGCAATGGCGAGCGCGACTTCTTTTTGGGTATTCATGCTCATTAAGACCGAATTGTCTTCAAGGATGTGGCAGAAACTGCCCTGCCGGAAAATTTATACTCACACCGCACTCTGCCTGATTTTGTGCCTGAGCTATACCTACTTCGGCAACACCGGCAACTATTTCATTTTTGCTTTAATCTGGCTGGCAGGTTTGATTGCCCTGACTGTGAAATACAAAACACCACTTTCTTCAGCTTTATCGGCAGTGAAAGGTCGTCTGAATAAAAAACATTCAACACAATAACAACCATACCGCGCGCAGTTTTGATTCTGCCTCCACAAAACGCTTACTCACCGAGAATCTTTGATTTTGTGCCCTGTCCGCAACCCATGTGGCTTGTACGCTGACACATCCGACACAGGTATTATCATGCATACATTAATCATTCCTTCTTGGTATCCATCCACTCCGGACGACGTCAACGGAATCTTTTTCCGCCTGCAAGCACAAGCCTTGCAACGCTCCGGAGTCAAAGTAGGGGTCGTCGCACCGATATTCCGTTCGTTCAGAACCCAGGCGAAAACTGCGTTCAACCCGAAAAATTACGGAATAAGGACCTACATCGACAAAGACGTACAGACTTATGTGTACGACAGCATGTTTTTCTTCCCGCGCATTCCGTATATCGACCGTAAACGGGAAATCGCCGCCAGTATGAAACTGTTCCGCCGATACGTTGCAGACCACGGCATGCCCGACGTCCTGCACGCACACTGCGTCAACAGCGGCGGCATTATTGCTTACGAGATCCACAAAGCAACCGGCATCCCGTATGTCATCACCGAACACAGCACCACCTACGCCCGCAAACTTATCCGCGACTGGCAGCGCCCGCTGATGTATGCCGCCGCCCAAAACGCCGCCGGCCGCTTGGCCGTCAGCCGCGACTTTGCCGAACTGCTGAAAGAAGAATATCAAGGATTGGAATGGCAATATGTTCCCAATATCCTGTCCGCCAGCTTTGAAGCGCCGATAGACCTTGCTAACAAACCCGCCAACGAAGACTTTACCTTCTGTTCGGTCGCGCACCTGCAACATAAAAAAGGCTACGACATCCTGCTGCCCGCCTTTGCCGAAGCAGTCAAAGCCTATCCGAACCTAAAACTGAAAATCGGCGGCGGCGGCTACGAAGAATTCAAGCTGCACCGTCTGGCAAAAGATTTGGGCTTGGAAGACAACGTTATCTTTGAAGGTCGTCTGAAAAACGAAGAAGTCTTGGATTTGATGCATCACAGCGATGCTTTCGTATTGGCCAGCCGCCACGAAACTTTCGGCGTCGTGTTCATCGAGGCTTTGGCGCAAGGATTGCCCGTTATCGCGACGCGCTGTGGCGGTCCCGAGACTATCGTCAATCCATCCAATGGGCTTTTGGTTGACGTCGAAGACCAAAAATCGCTGACAGAGGCGCTTATCTCCCTCTATCGAAACCGAAAAAAATACCTCCCGCGCCTGTTGCGCGAAAACTGTCTGAAAGAATTTGGAGAACGTCCTGTTACCGAACAAATCATTTCTGCATATAATAAAGCTCTTGGAACGACCTAAATTTCAGGAAGCAACGTGAAAATTAAAAAACAAAATATATACATTACTATGCTTTATACGATGGTTACCGCCTACATGCTGGGGCCGATGCTGTCGTATAAACTGGGGATTCCGCGTATCGACAATCCGCTGACCCTTTTGCTGGCGCCTGCCACCCTGCTGATTTTTTTCATAGAAAACAAAACATTCAACAGCAAGGCAGGACTCATGCTGATGGCGCTCGGGCTGATGACCGGCTGGAGCGCAATCCATCTGTTCATCACGCCCTTGGATTCGGTCAGGGTCATGGATACCTTTTTCTTCCTGTCGGTCGCCGGTTTGTTTTACCTGCTGTATCTGATTTTGAGCCGACACGAAAACCCCTTGCGCTTCGTACGCAGGCTGTTGGTTTACTTTTGCGCCTTTATCATTATTCCACCCGTTATCGAGGTGTTGACCGGCATCCAGTTTGTCAAATCAGACGAAATTTTGGCGATTGAAGCCGGCGTTATTAAAGGCTTTTTCTTCAACCCCAACAACTTGGGCACAACCGCCCTCTGCTTCGCCCCTGCCGTTTTGATATTTTTCAATATCGGTGTCAGCAAAAGAGAATATTTGTTCGGTTGGCTTCTGTTTTTGAGTTTGGGCGCGATTATTTTCGCCAGCGCATCGCGTACGGCGACGATGAGTTACATCATTTTGTTTATCCTGAACTTGATTTACCGTAACAACGGGCTGTTTACGCTGATGACCATAGGCGTTACAGGCGCAGGCTTGTCGATGATTCCGAAACAGTACATTGCCGATTTCCTGCTCTCGATGCACGGCAATGCCTTTTTGGAAAACATTTCTTCCCGCCTGTATTTGTTCCTGTTCAATTTGGAGAGTGACAACTCGGTCGGCTACCGCCAAGAAATTTACAACTACTTCTGGAGCAATCCGCCGCTTTTGCTTTACGGTTACGGCCCTAAAAACTTTCAGGAATACTTCGGCGGGCATTTGAGCGACAGCCTCGGTTTTGAAAATCCGCACAGTTTCATCATCGAACTGTATTTGGGCTTCGGCATGATTTCCTTAATCGGCTTCATCTGTTACATCATTTGGTATGCAGTGAACGTCTTTTTAAGCCAAAACCTGCGGAACAAACAAAAAGCCATCGGCTTGGCGGCAATCGGCCTGTTTATTTTGGGCGGCTTCATCCCGTCCACCATTTTGCGTATGCCCTTCCTCTGGCTGCCCTGCTTTTTGATTTTCCTGTACAGCGTCCTGCCGCAGCGCGATACGGCGTATAACGCGTACCGATACACCCCTTGATAGAAAACACGATATGAAAAAAATTGTTTTGACTACTTCCATGTCCGGCCTCGGCGGCACTGAAAACGCGACCTTCCGCTTAGGACGGTTGCTCAGGCAGCGGGGACATGAGGTCGTACTTGCCTCTTCTGACGGCCCGCTCATCAAAGAAGCCCAAGCATTGGGTATTCAATGGCGTCCTATTGATTTTTATCAGGGCGGCATCTTGGGCTACATCAAGGGCATGTTCGCCTACATGAAGATGTTGAAACAAGAAAAACCCGACATCATCCACTGCCAAATGGCGCGTATCGTTCCCGCCTGCGCTATCGCTGCGAAAATTTCCTCGCCCAAAACCAAAGTGTTCTATCACGCGCGCGGTTTGGAAGCGGAAACCTATCCGAAAATCGCCGAACTTTTCGACAAGCTGGGCGTATATATCATCGGCAACTGCAGACACGAACAGGAAAAACTGATCCGCCACGGCTTCCCTGCCAACCGCATCACCTACACCTACAATGCCCTACACAAAGTCGATTACGTTCCTGAAAAAACCGCCAAAGACTACGTCATGCTCGGCACCCTGTCGCGCTTGGACACCGTCCGCGCTGTGCATGTGATGCTGGACATCTTTAAGAAAATGGTTGACCGCAATATGCCCGTACGCCTGAACGTGGCAGGCATAGGCGAAGAGATGGACAATCTGAAAGCGCAAGCGAAGCGTTTGGGCATAGACGACAAAGTTACCTTCCTCGGCGGCGTGCGCGATTTGACCGGTTATTTCAAAGACGTGGATATTTTGGTGAATACGCCGCACTGTATCGGCGACCACGGCGCAGGTGTCGGCAACAATATCCTTGAAGCCGGTCTCTACGACACACCCGTCGTGACCTACAACATGGGCGGCATTTCCGAAATGGTCATTACCGGCGAAACCGGATACTGTTTCCCCTTTGGCGAAGACGAAGCCTTTATCGAAGCCGTCGATAAACTCATCAAGCAGCCCGAATTGCGCGAAAAAATGGGCAAAGCCCTGCATAAACACGTTGAGACCTTGTGTTCCGATGATGAAATCTATCGCACCACAATGGCTGCTTACGATATGTGAGGTCGTCTGAAATATGAACATCACCATCGTCGCCCCCTACTGTTCGCTGCCGTCCGAGCCTCATTTCAACCGCTTCTGGTATCTTGCCGAGCTGTTGTCACAGTCTCATGACGTGCTGCTGATTACCAGCAATTTCAAACACTACGACAAATCTTTCAGACGACCTGAAGATGCCGAATCTGCCTCGCAAGGTCGTCTGAAAGTCATGCTGCTGGAAGAGAGCGGCTACGGCAAAAACGTCTCGCTGGATCGTGTCAAAAGCCATCATGTGTTCGTCAAACATTTTGAGCAATGGCTGAACAACTGCCGTCCGGGCGAGCAAGACGTCGTCTTTTCCGCCTACCCGCTGATTGCCACCAATCTGCTTTTGGGCGAACACAAAGCGCGTTTGGGCTACAAGCTGATTATCGACGTGCAGGACGTATGGCCGGAATCCTTCTCCTCGGTCGTGCCGTTTTTGAAAAAAATCCCGCACAACCTGCTGCCCTTCTCCTCCCGCGCCAACCGTGCCTACCGTTACGCCGACGCGCTGGTCGCCGTATCGCAGACCTACCTCGACCGTGCCAAAGAAGCCAATCCGAACGTACCCGGCGAAGTCGTCTATATCGGCGCGGATTTTCCGAAACTTGATGCCGCGCCGGCAAAAGACTTCGGCGACAACAAAACTCGCTTCTTCTACTTGGGTACGCTCAGTTACAGCTATGACGTGGAAACCGTGTGCAAAGGCGTTCGGAAACTTTTGGACGACGGCGAAAATGTAGAGCTGCACATCATGGGCGGCGGCCCCGATTTGGACAGGCTCAAACAATACGCCTGCGAGGGCATCCGGTTTTACGGCTACATCCCCTACACCGAAATGATGTCGGTCGCCAAAGGCTGCGACATCTCCGTCAACGCCATCCATTCCTACGCCATGCAGTCGATTACCAACAAACTTTCCGACTATATGGCATTGCAAAAACCGATTTTAAACAGCCAGGTCAACGACGAAGTTGCCGAAGTCCTCACCCTGCTGCCGCACGCGGACTACCGTTCCGGCGATGTGGACAGCTTCGTCCAAGCCGCCAAAGACATTCTGGCACGCAAAAACGACCCCGTTCAATCCGACGAAATCGTCCGCCGCTTCAAGCGCGACGTGGCGTATCAAAAAATCGTCAACCTGATTGAAAGATTAGCCCATGAGTAAATTCTTCAAACGCCTGTTTGACATCGTCGCCTCCGCCTCGGGACTGATTTTCCTCTCACCCGTATTTTTGATTTTAATCTACCTCATCCGCAAAAACCTGGGCGAACCGGTATTTTTCACCCAAGAGCGGCCGGGCAAAGACGGCAAACCGTTCAAAATGATCAAATTCCGCTCCATGCGCGATGCAGTCGATAAAGACGGCAACCCTCTGCCCGACAGCGAGCGGCTGACCCCTTTCGGCAAAAAGCTGCGCGCCACAAGCTTGGACGAACTTCCAGAGCTTTGGAACGTTCTAAAAGGAGATATGAGCTTGGTCGGCCCACGACCGCTTTTGATGAGCTACCTGCCGCTTTACAACGAATTTCAAAACCGCCGCCACGAAATGAAACCAGGCGTAACGGGTTGGGCGCAGGTCAACGGGCGCAACGCGCTTTCGTGGGACGAAAAGTTCGCACACGATATTTGGTATATCGACCATTACAGTTTTTGGCTGGATATGAAAATCCTGTTTTTGACAGTCAAAAAAGTCTTTATCAAAGAAGGTATTTCGGCTGAGGGAGAAGCCACCATGCCCTATTTCACAGGAAATGACACTGATGCGAAAAAATAACGTACTTATCCTTTCCGCGGGAAGGCGCGTCGAATTGGTACAGGATTTTCAAACCGAAGCCGCCAAGTTTTCAGACGACGTCAAGATTTTGACGACGGATTTGGTGCCGCGTATGTCTTCCGCCTGCCACGTTTCGGACGGTTCGTTTGAGGTGCCGTTGATCAATGACGATTCATATATCGACAGCATTTTCAATCTGGCGGTACGCGAAAACATCGGTTTAATCATCCCCACCATAGACACCGAACTGCAAAAGCTGGCAGACGAACGCGAACGCTTCGAAACGGCAGGTATCCACATCGTCGTTTCCGATTCAGACTTCATCGCGCAATGCCGCGACAAACGGAAAACCGCCGATCTGTTTGCCCGCTACGGCATACGCTCGCCTAAAATTTACGACCGCGAAAAATTGGTTTTCCCTTGCTTCGCCAAGCCTTACGACGGCAGCCGCGCCATCGGTGCCAAAAGAATCGACACGCCCGCCTGCCTGACACCTGAAATCGTGGATGACCCCAAACTGATGTTCTGCGAGCTTATCGACATCGAAAACGAATTCTCCGAATTTACCGTCGATATGTATTACGACCATGAGGGTCGTCTGAAATGCGCCATCCCGCGAAAACGCTTGGAAGTGCGCTCCGGCGAAGTCAGCAAAGGCGTTACCCGCAAAAACAGCCTCTACCAAACGCTGCTGGAAAAAATGGCGGTATTGGAAGGCGCGCGCGGCTGTATTACGGCGCAATTCTTCTGCAACGAAGAAACCGGCGAATTCTACGGCGTGGAAATCAACCCCCGCTTCGGCGGAGGCTTCCCGCTGACGTATGCCGCAGGCGGCAATTATCCGGGCTGGCTGATGCGCGAATATCTCGGCGACGGAGAAATCCCGTTTTCAGACGACTGGGAAAACAACCTCATCATGTTGCGCTACGATGCCAAGGTCTTGGTTCATGAAAACGATTAATCCCGAAACCGCCGTCATTGTCTTCGACTTGGACGATACGCTGTATTCCGAATACGAATACAAGCTGTCCGGTATCCGTTCGGTCATCGACAATGTTGCCGCCCTGTATCCCGATTGGAATTCAGACGACCTATGGCGCAGCATCGACCCCGATGGCAAAGACTGGCTGGACAAGTTGTGCCGCCACTGCGGTTTCAACGAATCGGAGAAACAGGTTCTTCTATGGCAATACCGGCTGCACCGCCCGATGCTGACGCCGTATGCCCCGCATGATTTCCTGTCCGAACTGACCGCGCCTTTCGCCGCACGCGCGCTGATTACCGACGGCAGAAGCCTGACCCAACGTCTGAAACTGGAAGCCTTGGGTCTGTCTTCCCTGTTTGACGACATCCTCGTCTCCGAAGCCTGCGCTTCGGAAAAGCCAGACGGCAAACGCTTCCGCCATCTGCAAGACAAATATGCCGAAAAGGCAGACTGCTTCATCTATATCGGCGACAACATTTCCAAAGACTTCATCACGCCGAACGCTTTAGGCTGGATAACCATAGGATTGCGTCCCTCCGGGCAGAACATCCACCGCCACCTGCCTGAAAGTTTTAACACAGAATATCATCCCAACTTTTGGATTGACTCCCTTCAAGATTTAGCATCTTTGGGCAATTCAAGCATTTAAACATTACATAATCAAACGTACACTCACGATACTAAAAAGGACTATTTCATGACGAAAATATTATTCATGGGACGTAAACGGCTTTCCGCCAACCTACTCCGACTCTTATCCTCACAAGACGGCATCGAAATCGTCGGCGTTCTGACCGACAGCCACCTGCAAGGCTCGCCGACGACCGCCGCCGCTAAAGAATTGGGCTTGCCGCTCTACACTTTCGATACCGCCTTGGAAGCGATGAAGGAAGGTCGTCTGAAATACGATTTGGGCTTGTCCGTACTCTACTGGCGCAAACTACGCGACGAATTCCTGACCATCCCGCACTTGGGTACGATCAACTTCCACCCTGCCCTGTTGCCCGAATACAAAGGCACGGGCGGCTACAATCTCGCCATCATGGACGAATTGTCCGAATGGGGCAGCACCGCCCACTACGTCGATGCGTCCATCGACACCGGCGAAATCATCGAAGTGGACCGCTTCCCCATTGACCCCGCCGCCGAAACCGCCCAATCGCTCGAACGCAAAACCATGCAGGCATTGGAGCCGTTCGCACAACGCATTATCGCCCGCGCCATTGAAGCGCAAGCCAAACTGCCGACTACGCCCAACATCGGCGGCCGCTACGTCAGCCGCGATGAAATGGAAGCCATGAAGCAAATCCGCGACGGCGACGATGTGGAGAAAAAAATCCGCGCCTTCTGGTTTCCTCCTTACGACGGCGCATACGTCGAAATCGACGGTCAAAAATACACCTTAATCAACCGCCAACTGCTGGAAGAAGTCGCCCCCAAAGACTCCACCAGCCTTTTCGCAGGAAAAGCCAATGCTTAACACATCCCTTTCCCCATGGCCGAGCTTCACCCAAGAAGAAGCCGATGCCGTTTCCAAAGTCCTGCTGTCCAACAAAGTCAACTACTGGACAGGCACCGAATGCCGCGAATTTGAAAAAGAATTCGCCGCATTCGCCGGCACGCAATACGCCGTCGCCCTTTCCAACGGCACGCTGGCACTCGATGTCGCGCTCAAAGCAATGGGCATAGGCGCAGGCGACGACGTCATCGTTACCTCGCGCACCTTCCTCGCCTCCGCTTCCTGTATCGTTACCGCAGGCGCAAACCCCGTGTTTGCCGATGTGGATTTGAACAGCCAAAACATCAGCGCGGAAACCATCAAAGCCGCGCTGACGCCGAATACCAAAGCCATCATCGTCGTCCACCTCGCCGGTATGCCCGCCGAAATGGACGACATCATGGACTTGGCAAAAGAACATGATTTGTGGGTTATCGAAGACTGCGCCCAAGCGCACGGCGCGAAATACAAAGGCAAATCCGTCGGCAGCATCGGACACGTCGGCGCATGGTCGTTCTGCCAAGACAAAATCATGACCACCGGCGGCGAAGGCGGCATGGTGACCACCAACGACAAAGAGCTGTGGAGCAAAATGTGGTCGTACAAAGACCACGGCAAAAGCTATGACGCCGTGTACCACCGCGAACACGCCCCTGGATTCCGCTGGCTGCACGAAAGCTTCGGCACCAACTGGCGCATGATGGAAATGCAGGCGGTCATCGGCCGCATCCAACTCAAACGTATGCCCAAATGGACGGCTCGCCGCCAAGCGCACGCCACCAAGTTGGCAGAAAGCTTGGGCAAGTTCGCCAGCATCCGCCTGATTGAAGTCGCCGACTACATCGAACACGCGCAATACAAGTTCTACGCCTTTGTCAAACCCGAACACCTCAAAGACGGCTGGACGCGCGACCGCATCGTCAATGAACTGAACGCGCGCAAAGTCCCCTGCTATCAAGGCAGCTGCTCCGAAGTCTATTTGGAAAAAGCCTTCGACAACACGCCGTGGCGACCCAAAGAGCGGCTGAAAAACGCCGTCGAACTGGGCGACACCAGCCTGATGTTCTTGGTGCATCCGACGCTGACTGACGACGAAATCGCGTTCTGCAAAGAACACATCGAAGCTGTATTGGCAGAAGCCACCGCATAAAGTAAAAACCGCCGCGCCCGTATCATCGGGACGGCGGCGGTTTACTGCTTCAGCCGAATATAGTGGATTAAATTTAAATCAGGACAAGGCAACGAAGCCGCAGACAGTATAGATAGTACGGCAAGGCGAAGCAACGCCGTACTGGTTTAAAGTTAATCCACTATAAAAAAGGGAATCGGCAAACAGCCGACACATACGGAAAACCAATGCTCCGTAGCAACAAACGTCTTTTCAGACGACCTTTGCATGACCGAGGTCGTCTGAAACCCACCCACAACATTATTCAGAACATACCAAAATGAATTTGGAAACCCTGTTATCCCTGCCCCGCAACGTCAAAAAAACCTTCTTCGTCATCCACGACGTTTTGATGATTTTTATCGCCTTTTGGTTTGCACAAAGCCTTCGAGTCCAATACTCCGACGAATGGGCAAGCATGGCGAACTGGCTTGCCTTCGGCTCGACCGCCTTTTTGACCATCGCGCTGTTTGTCAGACTGGGGCTGTACCGCGCCGTTACCCGCTTCGTCAGCACCCGCGTCCTGACCGCCGCCGCATTCGGCAGCCTGATTTCAGCCGTCTTGTTCTGCCTGACCACCTTGGTTTTCGAGCGCAAACTGCACCTTGCCCTGCCCGTCGTTTATTTCTTGCTGCTGGTCGTCTGTATCACCAGTTCTCGCATGATTCTGCGCGCCATCCTGACCGACCGGCACAAAAAACAAATGGCGCCCGTCATCATTTACGGCGCAGGACAATCCGGCCGCCAACTGCTAGAAGCCATCAAACAGGTCAACGAATATTCCGCCGTCGCCTTTGTGGACGACAACCCCAAAATCCGCCGCACCGTCATCTACGACCTGACCGTCTATGGTCCTGAAGACATCCAATCGCTCATCGACCGCTACGGTGTGGAAAAAATCCTGCTCGCCATCCCCAGCTCCACTCAGGAAGAACGCCGCCGCATCATCCAAAGCCTCGAAAAATACAAATGCGAAGTGCTGACCATTCCGGGCATGAAAGACTTGGTGGACGGTAAAATCAAAGTCAGCGCGCTGAAAAAAATCTCCGTCGTCGATTTGCTCGGCCGCGACCCGGTAGCCCCGCGACCCGAACTCATGGGCGCGGACATCACCGGCAAAACCGTGATGGTGACAGGTGCGGGTGGTTCCATCGGTTCCGAACTCTGCCGCCAAATCCTGAAATGCCGCCCGTCCAAATTACTGCTGTTCGAACTGTCCGAGTTCTCCCTATACAGCATAGACAAAGAATTGCGTGAAACTCAGGCAGCCGCCGGCAGTCAAATCGAAGTTGTGCCCCTGCTTGGTTCTGTACAAAACAAAGAACGCCTGATCAGCGTCATGACCGCATACGGCGTTGAAACCGTCTATCACGCCGCCGCCTACAAACATGTCCCCATGGTCGAGTTCAATACAGTTGAAGGCATCCGCAACAACGTCTTCGGCACGCTCTTGTGCGCCCAAGCCGCCGTCGAATCCGGCGTCAGCACCTTCGTACTCATCTCCACCGACAAAGCTGTGCGCCCGACCAACACCATGGGCGCCAGCAAACGCATGGCAGAACTCTGCCTGCAGGCACTCGCCGCCGAACCCGGCCAACACACCCGCTTCTGCATGGTGCGTTTTGGCAACGTTTTAGGCTCCTCCGGCTCCGTCGTCCCCGTGTTTGAAAAACAAATCGCCGAAGGCGGCCCCATCACCCTGACTCACCAAGACATCACCCGCTACTTCATGACCATCCCCGAAGCCGCCCAACTCGTCATTCAAGCGGGCGCGATGGGTAAAGGCGGCGACGTATTCGTGTTGGATATGGGCGAATCTGTTAAAATCATTGACTTAGCCAAACAAATGATTACGCTTAGCGGCCTGAAATTGAAAGATGCCCAACATCCCGACGGCGATATCGAAATTAAAATTACAGGACTGCGTCCGGGCGAAAAACTTTACGAAGAGTTGCTTATTGGAGACGAAGTACAAAAAACCACTCATCCCCGAATTATGACCGCCAGCGAAGTAATGCTGCCATGGGCACAATTAAATGACATAATTATGCGTATGGACTTAGCGTGCTCAAATTCAGACCAACAAACCCTGCGCGCCCTGCTGCTCGAAGCCCCCGCAGGCTTTAATCCCAAAGACGATATTTGCGATTTGGTTTGGCAGCAGACACATTAAACACCCTACCGATAAAGCAAAACATTCCACAAAAAGGTCGTCTGAAAGTTTTCAGACGACCCCGATAAGACTGACAAGGATACCGACATGAAAAAACAGCTTGCCCTCATCAGCCTGTCCCTGATGGCACTGACCGCCTGCAACAGCAGCACCGTCATTCCCGGCTCCACCATCAACACACGCAACAAAACCATCGTTTACGAAAACGGCGAAACCGTAGCAGACACCAAATTCGACAAGCGCGTCGCCATATATCCGATTACCTTCGGCCTCGTTGAAAAAATGCGCAAACCTCCAGTGTTGTCACAAAACAACGGTGTGCTTGAGCGCAGCAAAGCCGCCTACCGCTACCACATCGGCAAAGGCGACGTATTGAACATCATGGTCTGGGCGCACACCGACCTCAATTCGCCCGTACAACAAAGCAACCCGCAAACCAACCAAGTCAGCCGTGGCGCATGGGTGGACGAAGGCGGTTACATCACCTATCCGCTGGTCGGCAAAATCCAAGCGCAAGGCAAAACCATAGACGAGCTGCAAAACATCCTGACAGGTCGTCTGAAACGCTATCTTAAAAATCCCCAAGTCGCCATCAACGTAACCGAATTCCGCTCGCAACGCGTATCCGTTGCCGGGGCGGTCGGACAAGCCGGACAACTGCCGATTACCAACGTCCCCATGACCATCCTTGATGCCGTCAACCAAGCGGGCGGTGTGGCGCAAAATGCCGACACCCACAACATCAAATGGACGCACAACGGTGTCGACCACACCATTTCCCTGCAAAGCATCATGCAGTACGGCGACATGTCGCAAAACCACCTCTTAAGCAACGGCGACATCGTTTACGTGCCGAACAACAGCAACAGCAAAGTGTACGTTATGGGCGAAGTCGGCCGCCAAGCCACCCTGCCTATCGGCAACCACGGCCTGAACCTCACTCAAGCCTTGGGTGAAACCGGCGGCATGAACCAAGCCTTGGCAGACGCAACCGGCGTATTCGTCATCCGCCGTGCGCCCGAAGATGCGGCCAAACCTATCCACATTTACCAACTTAACCTGAAAGACGCGACCGCTTATGCCTTGGGCAGCGACTTCGACCTGCGTCCGAACGACGTTGTTTATGTGACTGCCGCCCCGGTTACCCGTTGGAACCGCGTAGTGTCGCAATTGACCAGCTTCTTCAGCAACGTCAACGCCATCGACAACACGTTCAAATAACCTGACGGCGCCTGACAGCACCTGCTGTCAGGCAAAACGGCAGGCCGGTTATTTATCGTCTGACGACATATAAACAAAACCTTTTCAGACCGACCAAATATCCGACCTCAAACCGTTTTATCATGATTTGACCCTACACAAGAAAAAAATACCGCTTCTCTTATGTTTCAAAATATTTTAGTAGTATGCATGGGAAATATCTGCCGCTCCCCGATAGCGGAGCGCATCTTGCAGAAAAAGCTGCCCGGACACCGTGTCAGTTCGGCCGGCATCAACGCATTGGCGGGAAAAGATGCCGACTTCCAAGCCATTAAAACCGCCCTTAAACACGGCGTAGTCGTTGCCGGACACACCGCCCGCCAACTGACCCCTGAAATGTGCAATGCAGCAGACCTGATTTTGGTGATGGAGCCGGCGCATATCGACATGGTTGCCGATATCCTGCCTTCCGCGCGCGGGAAAACCATCCTGCTCGCCCAATGGCTACCCAAGAAAAACATACCCGACCCGTTCAAACAAAGCAGCGAAATGTTTGAAGCCGTATTCCAACAAATACAAAGCGCAGCCGAGACTTGGGCTGAAAAATTGAACGGACCAACCCCGGCATAACACTCACTTTGCCGGATTCAATCAATTAAATCCAAACAGAAAGCCTACTGATGTATAAACAATATCCGTCATCAGCATCCTCCAACAACGACGAAATCGATTTCGGCCAACAACTGCACAATCTGTGGCTGCACAAATCCAAAATCGCCACCGCATTGATTGCGGGCGGCTTGCTCGGTGCCGTTTTCAGCTTTGCGTCCACGCCCGTTTACCGCGCCGACGCCATGTTGGAAATCGAAACCAAACAAAACCAGATTCTGACCGAAATCAACAACATGCTTTCCAACGAGCCGGCGCCTTCCGAAGCCGAAATCGAATTGGTCCAATCGCGCATGGTCATAGGAAAAACCGTTGACGAGCTTCAGCTTGACCAAGAAGTCAAAGCCACCTACTTCCCGGTTTTCGGCAACATGATTCACAACCTCAGCGGCAACGACGATCCGATTTTGAAAATCGGTACATTTACCGTGTCCGAAGAATGGATCAACAAACCTTTCAAACTGACCGTCAAAGACAGCAAAAACTATATCCTGACGCTCCCGAACGGTACAGCCAAAGAAGGCCGCGTCGGCACGCCGCTGAAAATCAATAACGAAACCGTTCTGAAAGTCGACCAAATCCTTGCCGAAACAGAGCAGGATTTCGAGTTGACCAAGTTTTCCAAGCTCAGCGCCATCGAAAACATCAAAAACCAACTCTCGGTCATCAGCAAAGGCAAAACCAGCCCCATCATCAACCTTGCCTACACCGATGTTGACCCGAAAAAAACCAGCGCCGTCCTCAACAGCATCGCCGACAACTACGTCGCGCAAAACCGCGAACGTGACATTCAAGTTGCCTCCAGCGGTTTGGCGTTCATCAGCGAAGAATTGCCTCGTCTGAAAGAAACCCTGCAAGAAGCAGAAAACAAACTCAATGCTTACCGCGAACGCGCCGGCTCGCTCGACATTCCGCTTGAGTCCAAAGGCGCGCTTGAAAGCCTGACCAGCATCGAAACCCAAATTACCCTGCTCAAAACCGAAGAAGCAGGTTTGGCAGAACTGTACACCCCGGAACACCCTTCCTATAAAGCCGTTTTGGACAAACTGGCGGTACTCGAACGCGCCAAGAGCAAAATCAACCAGCAAATCGCCGGCCTGCCCAACACCCAACAGGAAGTCATCCGCCTGACCCGCGACGTAGAAACCAACCAAGCGACCTACGTTCAACTCTTGGCGAAACAACAAGAACTCAACATCATGAAAGCCAGCGCGCAAGGCAATGTCCGCGTCGTTGACCATGCCTACACTCCGGAACAACCGATCGCCCCGCGCAAAGCCGTCATTACCGCATTAAGCGCGCTTGCCGCAGGCGCGCTCGCCTCCATGTGGGTCATGCTGCAAGGCCGTATGCGCCGAGGCATCACGTCGTCTGAAGAGATTGAAAACCTCAATCTCGAAGTCGCCGCCCTCGTACCCTACTCCAAAACCCAGCAAAAACGCGACCTGTTGAAACGCAAATTCAAATCCCTGACCGGCCGCTCCAATTATCTGCTGGCAAACGAGGACGCCTCCGACGTCGCCGTCGAAGCCATCCGCGCCCTGCGTACCAACATCTACTTCTCCATGCTGGATGCGCGCAACAATGTCCTCATGATTACCGGTGCGGCTCCGGAAGCGGGCAAATCCTTTATTTCCGCCAACCTCGCCACCGTAATGGCACAATCAGGCAAACGCGTATTGCTGATCGATACCGACATGCGTAAAGGCTATTTAGACCAACTGTTCAAACTGACGCCCGAATACGGCTTGGCAGACATCCTTTCCGGCCATGTCTCCCCTGCTAAAGCCGTCTGTGAAACGCGGATTGAAAACCTGCACCTCATCAGCAACGGCGGTTATCCTAAAAATCCGTCCGAGCTGCTGATGGACAGCCGCTTCACAGAATTGCTGGCAAACGCCCAAAAACGTTACGACTACGTGATTATCGACACTCCGCCTGTCCTCGCAGTGACCGACGCAACTATCGTCGGACAACTGGCAGGTACGGTTCTGCTGGTCAGCCGCTACGGCAACACCACCACCAGAGAGCTTGAAATCAGTGCCGACCGTCTGCGTCAGAACAAGATCAATATCAAAGGCGTCATCCTGAACGGCATGAAGCGCGAAGCCAACAGTATGTATGACTACTACGCCTACCATTCTCCGCAGGATGGCAAAAAACCGGTTAAAAAAGAAACGCCGGAAAACAAAGCTTAAAGTAGAAAACCAGCTCTTTTCCTGCCAAAAAGGTCGTCTGAAACTGAAAAATCAAGTTTCAGACGACCTTTTATCATCCCTTGCGACAGACGCGATAAAAATCACTCTATTTAGACTTAAACAAGAGAATGGCGTATCACTTTAAAGTCCGCTCCCCTATTCGCCGTACAATATTCCCATCTCCGCAGCCTTCAGATTGTTGTAAACAAAAGACAGCCCCTTTTCATCTTTACAATTGATTGAAGCCGATACCTCCAACAACTTCACACCGCTCCGACCACACTCCCTACCCAGTGCCAATTGTATCTGACTCCCTTTTAAATCAAAAACGATTTATCTTATTGTTTATATTTAAATTTTTTTCAATACACCCAAACCTCCTCCCCATTACCAAACCTTCATACCACAAAATATCAAAAGAAAATATAACTAACTGTATTTATTCCATTTACCGCCATTGCAAATAACTACCGATATTCTCGTCATATCATTAACAATAAATTACAGAAAACAGTATAATAACCAACCTAGTCCCTTTTCCCATTTCATCTTATGCCCGCAGTACCCGACTCTTCTCGTACGCTCTCTGTCAAGCCGGCAAACAGAATGACCGCCGACACAGTCAGCCCTGCACTGCTGCCCCAACAGGCAGCAGGCAATCGGTACGCCGGTACTGCCTATCAAGTCAACAAAATCACCTACGCCTCCGGTCTGACACGCCTGGCAACAGCGCCTAAGTCTCAACCCAAACCTGTCGAGCTGACGCCGGAAGAAGAATTCTCGCTATTGCAAAACAGCGAGCAGCAAGGCATTCCGACCGAACACCACTTATCTGCCTATACCCGCCTGGCCGAAGCAGGAATGCCGGAAGCGCAGCACGTCCTGATGCGCTTTTACCAAGAACGCAACGAACCCCAAATGTACCACTGGGCGCAGCTTGCCTCAGCGCAAAACTCCGCCGAAGCCCAATACTGCCTTGCCTACCGCCACAGCCTGAAGCCTGATTTTGAAAGCGCAGTCAAGTTATACCGACAAGCGGCGGAACAAGGATTTGCCCCTGCACATTGGCAACTGGGAAAAATGTACTACCGCGGTATCGGCATGAAAGCCGACTCAGCCCAAGCCGAAATCCATTTACGGCAGGCAGCGGAAGCTGGGTTTATCGCCGCACAAGTTATGTTGGGCGACTTGCTTGCCGCGCAAAATCAGGCGGAATCCATGACCTGGTATCGGAAAGCCGCCGCAAAAGGCAGCGGGGACGCCGCCGCCGCTTTGGCGCAGCACAGCCTGACAGGAAATTTGACCGGACGCGATCCGCTCCAAGCCATGCGCCACACCCGTTTCGCCGCAGACCGACGCCATCCGGAGGCCTTGCGCATTATGGGCGACCTCTACCGCTACGGACTCGGCGTCAAAGCCGACCCGCACGCAGCGCACGACTATTACCACCGTGCTGCAACACTCGGCTGCGCCACCGCCATCCAAAAGCTGCTTAGTGATGCCGCGCTGCACAATCCCCAACAGTACGAACAAATCCGGGAAGCCGCCCTGTTCTTCCAAAAAACGGAACAAACCTTCCGCAATGCCGAAGCATGCCATTACGGCATAGGGACGGCGGTGGATTACGACCGCGCCAGAAAACTTTATCTGGAAGCCGCCGAATTCCATCATAAAAATGCCGCCGCCGCATTGGGCAAATTGTATTATTACGGACAAGGCGTCGAAACCGATTTCCAATCTGCCGCCCACTGGTTTGAAATCGCGGCGGAACAAGGCCATACCGAAGCGCAATACTATTTGGCACGACTCTATTACCACGGGCAAGGCGTCTCCAGCCATATTCCCTCTGCCTGCCGCTGGTTGCAGGCAGCCATCAGCGGCTGTTATGGAAATCCCGATGCTTTGCGCCCCCTGTTGGCAAAATGGCAAAAAGAAGCAAGCCGTTAAACCTGACGACATCCCGCTATAAAATCCAAACTTATATAGTGAATTAAATTTAAATCAGGACAAGGCGAGGCAACGCCGTACTGGTTTAAAGTTAATCCACTATAAAACAAATGGCTCTAGACCAACAGAAATACCCTGTTAGACTAGAGCCAATCGTTTTCAGACGACCTCTCCCAGATAAATCAACATCAGGCAGCGAAACCATCAACCTTGCTGCACATCTTATTCAAGGAAACCACATGCGCGCCGTTATTCAAAAAGTAAGTCATGCCCAAGTTGACGTCCTGAGTGAAGGACACCGCGAAACCAGCGGCAAAATCAGTCACGGCTTTCTGATTCTTTTAGGCATTACACACGATGACAACGAGGCCGATGCCTCTTATATCGCCGACAAGATAGCCAATCTGCGCATTTTTGAAGATGAAGCCGGGAAATTAAATCTGTCGCTTAAAGACACGGGTGGCTCAGTCTTGCTCGTTTCACAGTTCACCCTCTACGCCGATGCGCGCAGCGGCCGCCGTCCCTCTTTTTCCGCTGCCGCCCCTGCCCAACGGGCAGAATCCCTTTATCAACGCACCGCAGAATTATTACGCACCCACGGTCTGACGGTAGAAACCGGCCGCTTCCAAACCCATATGCAGGTTTCACTCTGCAACGACGGTCCTGTCACCTTGTTGCTGGATTCCAAAAAACTTTTTTAAAACAAACACGATTAACCGCATATTGACCAACATTCAGATAAGCCAGCGAAGGCTCATGGCAAGAAATAACGCTGAGGTCGTCTGAAAAGCTTATTCACGGTTGCGCGCATGCCAGAAATAACGCCATACGAAACAGGGGAAGGCAAATATCAGGTAGAGGCAGACTACGGTAGCGTAAAACTCCCAGTCTTGATGCTGTACCGCGCCGGCGCGGGATTCGAGGATGTAGGCGAGGATGGCGGTCAGAAGGAAGCCCGCCGCCAATTCGACGAGGTGATGTCCGAAATGTTTGCGCTTGAGCGGGAGTACGCCGAAAAATTTGGCGGTAACGAAAGGAGCGTTGGCGAAGATGAGCGCCAATACCAAAAGAATGTACATGGATGCGGTCATGATGTATGTGTCTTTCTGTTTTCAGACGACCTCTTTGATTCAACGGGTCGTCTGAAAAAACAATCTTGGGCTGCGTATCTTAACAAAAACGGCAGCCTTTGACACGGCTGCCGTTTCGGTTCATCGCTTTACAAGGTGTTTTCCAAGGCCCTGGCGCACCAGTCAATCATTGTTTGCGGCATAACGCCCCACAAAACCAGCAAGAACGCATTGACGCTTAGGAAGAATTTGGCGGCATAATTGCTGCCGACGGGCTGGTCATGGGTGGGTTCGTCGAAATACATGACTTTAACCACACGCAGGTAGTAGAATGCGCCGATTAAGGACATAACGACGGCGAAAACCGACAACCAAACGTGATGGAATTTCAGCAACACCATAATCACACCGAATTTGGCATAGAAACCCATCAGCGGCGGGATACCTGCCATAGAGAACATAACCAGCAGCATCAGTAAGGCAAACCAAGCATGGCGTTGGTTCAAACCTGCCAAATCTTTGATTTCTTCACATTCGATATTATCGTTGGACAACACCATCAATATGCCGAAGCCCGCAGCCGCCATCAACGCGTAAGTAATCGCGTAATACAGACCTGCGGTAGCACCGATTGAGCCTGCCATAAACGCCAGCAGGATAAAGCCCATGTGCGACACAGTCGAATAGGCGAGCATACGTTTGATATTGGTCTGCATAATCGCGGCAAGATTACCGACCACCAGCGATGCGACGGCAAGAACGGCAAACATTGGCGCCCAGTATTGATGCACTTCGCCAAAACCGGTCAGCAAAATACGGAAGGCAAACATCACAGCGGCAATTTTAGGCGCAGTACCGATAAACGCGGCAACGGATGTCGGCGCACCGTGATACACGTCGGGCACCCACATATGAAACGGCACCGCGCCCAGTTTGAACGCCACCGCCACGACGATAAACACCAGCCCCAGTTTCAACAGCCATTCGTTGGCAAGTTCGCTATAAGACGACGCCAAAACAGTGGCAAACTCCAGCGAACCCGTCGCGCCGTACACCATCGAAATGCCGTAGAGCAGCAGGCCGGAAGCCAGCGCACCCAAGACGAAATATTTGAGCGCGGCTTCGGCGGAACGGCCGGAATCGCGGCGCAGCGCAATCATGGCATAAAGCGACAGCGACAAAAGTTCCAAACCGATGTAGGCGGTCAGGAAATGCGCCGCGCTCACCATCACGCTCATGCCTAACAGGGCAAACAGCGACAAAGTGTAAAACTCGCCTTTAAAAATACCGCGCGCCTGATTATAGGGCTTGCTGTAAATAAACAGCCCGAAGGTCAATCCGTACAGCACCAGCTTGGACAGGCGCGACATACCGTCGGCAATATACATTCCGTGAAACGCCAGCGTACTGCCTTGCTCCCACACCGCCAGTTGCGTAACCGCTACGATAATAACGGTTCCCAAGCTCATCAGATGGGTCAGATAGCGGTTTTCATCGCTAATCCACAAATCTGCCAGCAATACGGCAATCAGCAGCGCAAACAGCACGATTTCGGGCATGGCAGGCATTAAGTTCAAATCAATCAAGTTCATTCGCACACCTCAAATCTTGCTTTGCGCCACATGGGCAATCAAATCGTTTGCCGCCTGATGCACCACTTCGATAAACGCCTGCGGATACAGACCCATACCCAATACCGCAACCGCCAAAATCGCCAGAATCGCAAATTCGCGGCAGTTGATGTCTTTCATATCGGCAACGTGCGGATTGCCGACCGCGCCGAAAATCACGCGCTTATACATCCACAGCGTGTAAGATGCACCGTAAATCAGCGTCAGCGCCGCCAGCGCGCCCACCCAGAAATTCACTTTGACCGCGCCCATAATCACCATAAACTCGCCCACGAAGCCCGAAGTCGCCGGCAGACCCGCGTTTGCCATCGCAAACAGCATCATAAACGCCGCAAACTTGGGCATCACGTTCACCACGCCGCCATAATCGGCAATATTGCGCGTGTGCAGGCGGTCGTACATCACGCCGATGCACATAAACATCGCCGCCGACACGAAACCGTGCGAAATCATCTGAATGACCGCACCTTTCAACGCCCAGTCGTTCAACTGGCCGTTAATGAACAAGAACATCCCCAAGGTAACGAAACCCATATGGCTGATGGACGAATACGCCACCAGTTTTTTCATATCGGTCTGCACCAGCGCAACCATGCCGATATACACCACCGCAATCAGGCTCAACACGATGATGACCGGCGCGAAATAGCGCGACGCGTCGGGCAGAATCGGCAGGATAAAGCGCAAAAAGCCGTATGCGCCCAATTTCAGCGTAATCGCCGCCAACACCATCGAACCGCCCGTCGGCGCCTCAACGTGGGCATCCGGCAGCCAAGTGTGCACGGGGAACATCGGCACTTTCACCGCAAACGACAGGAAGAACGCCACAAACAAAAGCTGTTGCACGCCCAGCGGAATCTGTTTGATGTTTTGGAAATCCTCAATCGCAAAGCCGCCCACTTGGTAAGACAGATACACAATCGCCACCAGCATCAGCAACGAACCCATCAGCGTATAGAGAAACAGCTTCACCGACGCATACACGCGGCGCGGACCGCCCCATACACCGATAATCAGGTACAGCGGAATCAGCATACCCTCGAAGAACACATAAAACAGCAGGGCATCCCGCGCTGAAAACGCGCCGTTAATCAGACCCGACATGATTAAAAACGCCGCCATATACTGCGCCGGACGTTTCTGAATCACTTCCCAACCCGCCAGCACCACCATCAGCGTGATAAACGCGTTCAGAATGACAAACAGCACCGAAATACCGTCCACCCCCAGCGAGTAGTTGATTCGCAAAAGCGGAATCCACTCGTGGAACTCGGTAAACTGATAGCCGCCGCTCAAACGGTCGAAACCCGTAAACAAGGGCAGCGTTACCAAGAAACCGGCAAGCGCACCGATTAAAGCGAGCACGCGGGCAAGCGGCGCACGGCTGTCCGGCCCCGTCGCCAAAACCAGCACGCCCGCAGCGATGGGTATCCATATTGCCAAGCTGAGTAGGTAGTTGGAAAACATAGTGGTTAACCTGTGGTTAAAATAAAAATATAGTTGTATGGGTTGGTTTTTCAGACGACGTTTCAGGAGGTCGTCTGAAAAAGGTTGTTCAGGCTTCTGCTATTTGTCTCAAGCCAATTCTGCCGAATCTTCCAGCCTCATTCTTTCATGTAAATCTTTAATCTTATTAACATCGGTATCGTGGGATAAGATTTCTAAATTATTCACACTGGCAGTCGCATAATGAAACATATCGAATTTACGTTTTTCTAAATTCTTCGGCGTCTTATCACGTTCGGCTTCAAACTTATCAAAGCGGTACAGATCACTCGCCAAATCAGAAACATTCTGTGTAATGTCCAAAGATTCAAACTGTGCCAAAACACCGGTCAATCGAGACAATTTTTCAGATTTTCCCCAATCCACACCGCGCAAAACTTCATAGCGGATAAGTGGGGTAATCACAAAACGGTTGTCATCCTGTTGCAACTTTTCCGCCATATCGCTCAATACGGCTTTCCGCTTTTCTTCGTCACTGTCATCATCCGCCAAATAAACCAAGTAATTGGTATCTAAAAGATAAACCGTCATTATTTATCCCCTAATCCGTCCAATTCCTGACGTACCAATTCCAATAAGGCTTTTTTTGCCTGTTCTTGATCACGTTCTTGGACGCGTTCTATCTTCTTCTTATTCAAATCCACGCCGAATGCTTCGTTGAGCAAATCCACAAAAGAAGCATTACTTGGATAGTCAATCATCTTGCCATAGACCACACCGTCCTCCTTGCTACGTACCAAACGGTAGGCTTCTCCCTGCTCCAACTGACTGATGACCAAAGACGAATGCGTGGTAATGAAAAACGTTGTGTTCGGAAACAATTTTTTCAGCAGCGGTACAATTTTGATCTGCCATTCGTTGTGCAAATGGCTTTCTATTTCGTCAATCAGCACCACGCCGCGCACATTGGCAATTTGCTGCTCGTTGGTAAAGTAACTGTATCCCGCGACAATAGATTGGATAATCTTCAAAAGAGAAGTAAAACCGCTGGATAAATCGGAAAGTTCGAGCTTTTGGTTTTCTATTTTGATAAAGACACGGTTATTGCCTGAAATTTCCAAAAATTCGGGGTCTATGCGGTTGTCGATTTTATTGAGCAAGGACAGCAAAGTATCGATTTCAATTTTACGGTTGTCTTCTTTCGACTGATACGGATTGGCGGATTGTGCCCGCTGAATAATCCACTCTTCTAGATTGGTATCCATATTTAAGGATTTAATATCTTCAACCTTATGATAAAAAACCGAAAACAACCGTTCTAAATATCCCTTTGAACGTTGCTGAAAACTACCTATTTGTTCAATCGCACCATCCTTATTTTTAACATTTCCCCGATTTTGTGCCGCTAAATAAACTATGGGTAAAAAGTGTCGAAACCCTAAAAAGGGTCTTTCCTTTTCCCATTGAAGATTTACGGCATAAGTGGGAAATATCACATCATTCTCTGTTGGAAGACGTTTTGGGCGTTCGTTTCCTATAGATTCCAGACTAAAACTTCCCTTTCCAATGGGCGTAATAACATTTTTAAAAGGGATGGATTCTGGAGTTATCCAAGAAACAACTTGTTGTGCAGCCGTACTGGTAAACAACAATACCGCAAACAAACATTCCAAAAATTTGGTCTTACCCACACCATTCTCGCCAATCATCGTATAAACACGCTGATTGGGCTGGAAATCTACCTGCATCGTGCCGACACCGGTTACATGCTCAAAACGAACTGTACCGTCAAACAGCCGTTTATCCATATTATCTGCCCTTCTATTTTTCAGACGGCCTGATTATCTGAAATGTCAGATGTCGTCTGAAACTCTAATCTGTTGCCGCCTGAAACCTTCTTTTCAGACGACCTCAAACACTGCCTTCTTTCTCAATCACCAAAATCCGCGCTTCGCCGCACGGATGGGCAACGTGTTCCGTACCGATTCCTGCGTAGAAGATGTCGCCGCTTTTCAACCGAACGATGTGTTCTTCACCGTTTTCCCGGTAGTGCATATCGACTTCGCCGTCCATCACGGCAAACACTTCCTCTCCGTCGTTGACGTGCCATTTGTAGGGCTGGTCCGTCCAGTGCAGGCGTACGGTGGTGCCGTTCATATTGGCGATGTCGAGTGCACCCCATGCTCGGGAAGCGGTAAATTCGGCGGAGCGGATGGTGTGCGTGTCGGGCATTTTCGCGTCTCTTTGATTCTGTATCTAGATAAACCTGTCGATACAACTGTTTCTTAAATCCCGTCATTCCCGCGCAGGCGGGAATCCAGAACGTAGATTTTAGGAAACCTTTTTCCTTGACAGGTTTATGCACCGATAGGTCTGGATTCCCGCCTGCGCGGGAATGACGGCGGTCGGCAAATTCCGTATCTATCCAAGTAAATCAATTATGACCGAAATGTTGACTACGCCCCGTCGGTACGGTTGGTTTCCATCTCCAATTTAATGAACGCATCAATCATGCTGCGCCAAACTGCTTCGGCCACTTCGGGCGACAAACCGGCCTTTTCGGCATAGGCACGACGCGAGGCAATCACTTGCGCTACCCGTTCGGGCGCGGAAACCGCCTTTACATCGCTTTTAGGTTTCAGACGGCCTGCCTGCCGCACCAGCTTCTGCCGGCGGACGAGCAATTCTATTAATTCCTTGTCCAAGCCGTCGATGGCTTCGCGGACTTCTTCTAGGGTTTGCGGTAATTTGTCTTCAACCATTGTTTCTCGTGTTTCCTTTTTCAGACGACCTCTACACCGGCTACGGACAGGTCGTCTGAAAATCCGTCTTTATCTGAACAATCCCCAGAAGGTCATGCCGAGCAATACCAATACGCCGAACACCATAGCGGCGGCGTAGGTGTAGATAAAGCCGGTTTGGACTTTGCGTATCTGAGCGGCAATCGCGCCGACCAGTTTGGCGGAGCCGTTGACGATGCCGTTGTCGATAATGGCGGTATCGCCGACTTTCCAGAAGAAGTTGCCCAATGCACGCGTGCCTTTGGCGAAGACGTTGAAATACAGGGCGTCGAGGTAGTATTTGTTTTCAAACAAAACGTAAACCGGACGGAACGCCTGCGCGATTTTGGCGGGCAGGTGTGGCAGTTTGACGTACAAAAGCCATGCGCTCAATACGCCTGCGATAGCGAGATAGAGGACGGGCGAATGCAGGCTGTGCGACACCATTGCCAATGCGCCGTGGAACTCTTCTTTCATGATGTGCATGGTCGGATGCGCGTCGGCGTTGACGAAAATCACGTCTTTGAAGAAATCGCCGTAGAGCATGGGTTCGATGGCGATGTAGCCGATGATGACGGACGGAATCGCAAGCAGAATCAGCGGCAGGGTAACGACCAGCGGACTTTCGTGCGGATTGTCGTTTTTACCCAAGCCGTGATGTTCTTCGCCGTGGTCGTCTGAATGGTGTTCGGGCAGGCTGCGCCATTTTTCTTCACCGTGGAACACCATAAAGTATTGGCGGAACGCGTAAAACGCGGTAACGAACACGCTGGCGAGAACGGCAAAATAGGCAAATCCGCTGCCCGGAAGGGTACTGTATTTCGCCGCTTCGATAATCGAATCTTTGGAATAGAAGCCAGAGAAGAACGGCGTACCAATCAGCGACAAGTTACCGATCAGCATGGTCAGCCAAGTAATCGGCATGTATTTTTTCAGATTGCCCATATGGCGCATGTCTTGGTCGTGGTGCATACCGATAATGGCGCTACCCGCCGCCAAGAACAGCAAGGCTTTAAAGAAGGCGTGGGTCATGACGTGGAACATCGCCACGGAATAGGCGGACGCGCCCAAAGCCACGGTCATGTAGCCCAGTTGCGACAGGGTGGAATACGCAACCACGCGCTTGATGTCGTTTTGAATCACGCCCAAGAAGCCCATAAACAGGGCGGTAATCGCGCCAATCACCATAATGACCGACAACGCGGTGCTGCTCATTTCGTAAATCGGCGACATGCGCGACACCATAAACAGACCCGCCGTAACCATCGTTGCGGCATGAATCAACGCAGAAATCGGCGTCGGGCCTTCCATTGAATCGGGCAGCCAGACATGCAGCGGGAACTGAGCCGATTTACCCATCGCGCCCACAAACAGGAGCAAACAGGTTACGGTAATCAAAGACCATTCCACACCAGGGAAAAGCTGGATGGTGGCGTTTTGTACGTTGGGCAGATAGGCGAATACATCTTGATAGCGCAGGCTGCCGCCGAAATAGGCAAGTACCAAGCCGATGCCGAGCAAAAAGCCGAAGTCGCCGACGCGGTTCACCAAAAACGCTTTCAGGTTGGCAAAAATTGCGCTCGGACGTTTGAAATAGAAACCGATCAAGAGATACGACACCAAGCCCACCGCTTCCCAACCGAAGAAGAGCTGGACGAAGTTGTTGCTCATAATCAGCATCAACATGCTGAATGTAAACAAAGAAATATAGCTGAAGAAGCGTTGGTAGCCGACTTTTTCATCGTGCATATAGCCGATGGTGTAGATATGCACCATCAATGACACGCCCGTTACCACGACCATCATCATCGCCGTCATCGTATCGACCAAGAAGCCGACGGAAAAATCCAAACCGCCCATCGTCAGCCAGGTATAGACATTCTCGTCAAACTTGGCGCGGCTGCCGTCGATAAAGCCCCACAGCACATAAGCCGACAGCACGGCGGACACCGCCACGCCGAGTATCGTAACCGTATGCGCGCCGGCACGTCCGATTTTATTGCCGAACAAACCCGCAATCAGCGAGCCTGCCAAAGGCACGAGGGCAATGATGAGATATAAAGTCATGTCGTTCATTTTGGATGAACCTTTTTGATTTTAGGAGTTTTCTAAACTTCAGACTGCCCGAAAGGTTTTTTAGATTGGCTTGCCAATTCGACACTTTCAAGCTGTCTTCGTATCTTTATTAATGGGTTTTCAACTTCAACCCATACTGCACGCTACATACTCAAATCTGATAAAGCTGTCCTTCAAGACAATGGGCTTTAATCGGTCATGTTATTTTTTTCGTCGGGGTTAGCCCAACCTACCGCATCAGGTCGCCTGAAACAGTCTGAAATCGCTTTTCAGACGCCCCCTACTCTTCCAAATTTCCCATCAGTTTTTGTCTAACGGTAATCGTTACATACTTCTATTTTCAGAGAACGCCAAATTTTTTTTGGGCTCCAACCCTCTCTTTTAATGAAAAACTGGTCATCAGCATAACCCAACATATCTATCTCTTTGCCATTTTGTGAAAGGCTATAAAACTCATGACTCGGGTCGCCAAAATCATCTTTATATTTAGCCAACTTCATGCCGTTATCCAAATATATTTTTTGTTTGACCAGTCGGTAAGTACCACGTCGTACCTTTCCAGGCTTATCATCGCTCTGCATGCAATATTGACGATTTGGAAATAAGGCAACAGTCACAATTTTTGCATTTCCCTGTCCAAAATATGGGGTCATATATAACCCTGCCGGACGGCTACTTTTAGCCAGCGCAACACTAGAAGAGCAAGCAATCAAGAAAGCTAATAAACCTAGCTTGGCATAATTCGATATATTTCTCATTTTTTATATTGATTGGCGACCATACACTTATAAACATATTGGGAAGGGGATCTGCATTTTTCAGACGACCCCTGTCTCCCTAACCTTTCAACTCGTCCAAATCGGCAACATTAATCGTTTGTCGGTTGCGGTACACCAGCACCATAATCGCCAAACCAATGGCGGATTCGGCAGCGGCGACGGTCAATACGAAAAATACGAAAATCTGTCCGGCGGTATCGCCCAGATGCTGCGAGAAGGCGATAAAGTTGAAGTTCACCGCCAAGAGCATCAGCTCGATCGACATCAGCAAGACCAGCACGTTTTTGCGGTTCATAAAGATACCCATCGCGCTGATACCGAACAGGAGCGCGCCCAATACCAAATAATGCGTCAAGGTAATCATGCTTTGCCCTCCTCTTTCGGCTTGAGGTCGTCTAAAACTTCGTTTTCTTCGAGAGATTCGACTTGCGGTTTCACAGCTTCCATTTTCACCAAGCGCATACGGCCTTGGTCAGCGCGTACTTTAACTTGGTCGGCAGGATCCATGCGTTTCGGATTAGTGGTTTTACGGTGAACCAGCGCAATCGCCGCCACCATACCCAACAGCAGCAATACCGCCGCCAGCTCAAACGGCAACAGATAATCGGTATAAATACGGCTGCCCAAATCGCGGATGTTGTTGTAATCGGCAGGAATGTCTTTCATCAAACCAAATGCGGCAAGGTCGGTTTTCGGGTTGACCAGAATCAGGATCAGGGCAACCGCCAACAGCGTACCGACCACACCGGCAACAGGCGCATGACGCCAGAAACCGGCGCGCATTTCCTCGATGTCGATATTCAGCATCATCACGACAAACAGGAACAGCACCATCACTGCGCCGACATACACGACCACCAGCGTAACGCCCAAAAACTCTGCCTGCATCAGCATCCAAATCATCGCGCTCACGCAGAAGGTCAGCACCAGATGCAAAGCAGCATGGACAGGGTTTTTCGCAGTAACGGTACGCAGCGCGCCGTATAGGACGATGGCGGCCAATAGGTAAAACAGAATAAGTTGAAAGCTCATAATTTGCACTTTCCGTTTTGGGATATTTCAATCGATTTCGCGTTTTGGCTTTATCGGACGTAGTTTATTGGTTGCACCAATAGCTTAAAAATTCATCCGCCAAGCCTTTGGGATTAGCACGTTCCGTCCACGCTAAGGGTACATCGTAATACTCCAATTCGTGAACCAACACAGGAATGTTTTTGCCAAACGTTCTGGCTATCACTCCCTCGGCAAACAGGCGTTGCACTACGGCAATTTGGGTTTCGACCAAGGCTTGGTAAAACTCGTTTGATTTCTCATCAATATCTTCACCCTTGTCTTCACTATCGTTATCAAACAAGGCTTCGTATTGTTCTTCGGTGTAAGCAAAGAGAGTATTTTCCAGCCATGCTTGAAGTTCCGTGTTGTTTCTATATGCATCTACGCCCAACAATTCGGCTTCATCTTGCAACCAATAGGCATAGTTCCATTTGGCTTCGTCATCTTGTTTGTGTGTCTCGCCCTGCTTCTTTACAAATTGTTGACGGGTGTTGTAGCTAACTAAAAGACTAGGCAACCATTCATCACCACCGCTCAGCCAAAATGATAAGGCATACACATCATTCCGAGTCTCTTCAGATAGACCTGCCAATGCGGCAGCGGTTTTTTGAAAAACCATATCTGAAAAGGCTTGTTGTTCATTCATTCTGTACTTCCTTAAATAACGGCAGCAACTGGAATGGTAGGATTCGGATTACCTTCCAAACTTCGTAAACGCACGATTCGTACTTAGCGGTACGGCGCGTCAGCGGCTTTGCGTTTGGCGATTTCGGCTTCGTATTTGTCGCCGATTGCCAAGAGGATCGGCTTGGTCATGTGCAAGTCGCCTTTTTTCTCACCGTGATATTCAAAAATATGGGTTTCCACAATCGCATCGGTCGGGCAGGCTTCTTCGCAGAAACCGCAGAAGATGCATTTGGTCAGGTCGATGTCGTAACGCTTGGTGCGGCGCGTGCCGTCTTCGCGTTCTTCCGATTCGATGTTGATCGCCATTGCCGGACACACCGCCTCGCACAATTTACATGCGATGCAGCGTTCCTCGCCGTTCGGATACCGCCGCTGCGCGTGCAGACCGCGAAAACGCACGGATTGCGGCGTTTTCTCTTCGGGGAAATAAATCGTGTCTTTGCGGGCGAAAAAGTTTTTGAGCGTTACGCCCATGCCTTTTACCAACTCGCCCAAAAGAAAGGTTTTTACTAGGTTTGCCATATTATTCAACCCCTTATCTCAGGGAATATTTTGAAGGCTTCAAGCCGTCTGAAAACTGGTTATTTTAAAAACGAAACGTTGAAATTCGTTTCACCGCGTTCATCTTCATGCATACGCACATTGTAATGATGCACCTGACCGCAGGCCTGTACTGTCCACACTTCCTCGGACTGCATCCGCCCTTTCACACGTTTGACATCGCTGATTTTTGCATCGATGGCTTTGATGTTTTGGCATAAGAAAGCGGCACTTTCCCATTGCTTGATGACCTTCGCGACATCATTGCGCAAGAATTGCGCAAGATGTTGTCGCCGCCGAACGTGGCACTTTGACCGCCGTATTGGATACCGCCGACAAGAGCGCACGATGCCAAGATGGCGGAAGACAACATTGCTGCATATCTCTTCATTTGCTTCATCCTTTCACAAGCCGCATCTGAATCAAAGTTTTCAGACGACCTATTTCCACAAATTCAGCGGCGAAATCATCCACAGACCCAAAATCACGATATAGGCGAAGCCGATGGGAATCAGCACTTTCCAGCCCAAGCGCATGATTTGGTCGTAGCGGTAGCGCGGGAAGGTGGCGCGTATCCACAGATACCAGTACAGCACTGCCGCCATTTTCACGAACATCCAGAATGCGGAAGGCGTACCGATAATGCCCCAGCTTTGCGGGAATGGGGACAGCCAGCCGCCGAGGAACATCAATGATGTCAGCGCGGCAATCAGGATCATGAAAATGTATTCGGCAAGGAAGAACAGCGCGAACGCGAAGCCGGAATATTCGACGTGGTGTCCGGCAACGATTTCGGATTCACCTTCAGCCACGTCAAACGGCGCGCGGTTGGTTTCGGCAACGGCGGAAATCAGATAGACGATGAAGATTGGGAAGAGCGGCAACCAGTTCCACGAGAATACGGAACCGCCCGCGATGCCTTTTGCTTGCGCGGCAACGATGTCGGAGAAATTCATACTGCCCGACACCATCACGACGCACACCAGCGCGGCGCTCATGGCGATTTCGTAAGAAATGCTTTGCGCGGAGGCACGCATTGCGCCCAAGAACGAATATTTGGAGTTGGAAGCCCAGCCCGCGATGATCACGCCGTAAACCGACAGCGAGGTAATCATCAGGATGTACAAAAGACCGATATTGATATTGGTCAGCACCCATTCTTCGTTGAACGGAATCACTGCCCACGCCGCGAAAGACGGGGCAAGCGACATAATCGGGCCGATGTAGAACAGAGCTTTGTTTGACAGCTTCGGACGGGTTACCTCTTTAAACAAGAGTTTGAACACGTCGGCAAACGGCTGAATCAGACCCCACGGGCCGGTTACGTTCGGACCGACGCGAAGCTGCATGAAGCCGATGACTTTACGTTCGAAATAAGTCAGGTAGGCGACGGTCAGAATCAGCGGAATCAGGATAATCACGATTTTGACGATGACGGATACCACCAAGCCCACGGTAATACCCAAATCGCCCAGACCGAGCGTTGCGGCAAAGAGGTTTTGGAACCATTCCTGCATAATCAAGCTCCCGCCAGTTCAATAGTGTTCATCAACGCACCCAGCGCGGCATTTTCGGTATGCAGCGGCAGATGCACCACGTTTTCAGGCAGTCCGGCATCGGCTTTGACCATCACGGACACGCCTGCGCCGTTTTGTTTGGCAACAGCGTTTTGTCCGTCTTGCAGGCCTAAGCGCGCCAATGTGTTCGGATTCACACGCGCGGCAGGCACGGCGGCATGGCTGGTTTCTTGCAACGGCGCGGAACGGCGCACGATGGCATCGGTGTGATAAATACCGACTCCGCCTACGCGCACGAGGCGGTTTGAGGTCGTCTGAAAATCTTTTTGAGTCGAAGCGGCGCGGTTGTTCAGTTTGGACGGCAGGCTTTCCGCATCCAGCGCGTCTTTCAGAATCGCGGCGGTATCGTGGTATTCAAAGCCTTGCAGGTCAAACAGGTTGCCCAATACGCGCAACACTTTCCACAGCGGACGCGAATCGCCGAAGCCTTGAACGACGCCGTGGAAGGATTGCAGACGGCCTTCCATATTGATGAAGCTGCCCGAGGTTTCGGTAAACGGCGCGATCGGCAGCAATACGTCGCACACGTCCAGCAGCGTTTCGCTGACAAACGGCGTAAACGCCATCACGCTTTTCGCCTGTTTCAACGCGGCTACGGCTTTTGCGCCGTCTGCCGTATCGATTTCCGGCTCGACGTTGAGTAGCAAGACTGCCTGTTTCGGCGCGTTTGCCATTTCGGCAACGCTCTCACCTGAGTTCACGCCCAATACGTCCGCACCGACGCTGTTGGCAGCCTGCGGCAAAATACCCAGCACCGCGCCGGTTGCGTCCGCCAGCTCTTGTGCGGCGGCGTAAATCGCAGCGTAATCGGGATGGTTTTGCACTTCCGCGCCCAAAATCACCGCTGCTTTTTCAGCGTTTTTCAGGCTCGCGGTAATCGCGTTTTCCGCATCGGCAGACAGGTTTTTCAGACGACCTGCCCACTCGTCGGGATGCACCGCTTCTTGAGCCAGAAGCGGCATCAACAATTCTTCCTTGCTGCTTGCCAACACGCTCAAAGCCATGCGTTCTTTGGCGGCACGGCGCAGGCGGGCGGTCAGAAGCGGCTGTTCTTTGCGCAGGTTCGCACCGACCACCAGTACGGCTTCGTTGTCCGCCAGCGATTCGATGCTTTGTCCCAACCATTGCGCACCATTGAGGTCGTCTGAAAGACGTTTGTCCAGTTGGCGCAGGCGGGTGGCGAAATTTTTAACTCCCAAGCCGTCGGCAAGTTTCTTCGCCAAATACAGCTCTTCGACCGTATTCATCGGGTTCGCCCAAATGCCGACTTGGTTTTGGTTGCCGTCTTTGGCGATACATTCAATCGCGCTGCGGACATATTCCAGTGCGGTTTTCCAATCTACGTCCATCCACTCGCCGCCCTGTTTGATTTTCGGGTTTTTCAGACGGCTTTCGTGATACAGGCCTTCGTAGGCGAAACGGTCGCGGTCGGACAACCAGCATTCGTTGATCGCTTCGTTTTCCAGCGGTAGCACACGGCGGACGGTATGGTCTTTGGTTTGTACAATCAGGTTGCTGCCCAAAGCGTCATGGGCGGAAACGGATTTGCGGCGGTTCAATTCCCAAGTACGCGCGTTGAAACGGAACGGTTTGCTGGTCAGCGCGCCGACGGGGCACAAATCGATGACGTTGCCCGACAGCTCGGTTTCCACCGCTTTGCCGATAAAGGGCATGATTTCGGAGTGTTCGCCGCGATTCGCCATCGCAATTTCCTGCAAGCCGGCGATTTCTTCGGTGAAACGTACGCAGCGGGTGCAGTGGATGCAGCGGCTCATCTCCTCGGCGGAAACCAAAGGCCCCATGTCTTTGCCGACGACGGAACGTTTTTCTTCGGTGTAGCGGCTGGTGGTTTTGCCGTAGCCCACCGCCAAATCCTGCAACTGGCATTCGCCGCCTTGGTCGCAGGTCGGACAGTCGAGCGGATGGTTGATGAGCAAAAACTCCATCACGCCTTCCTGCGCCTCCCTCGCCTTCGCCGAATGCGTGCGCACAATCATGCCGTCCGTTACCGGCGTGGCGCAGGCGGGCAGCGGTTTGGGGGCTTTTTCCACGTCCACCAGACACATACGGCAGTTGGCGGCGATGGAGAGCTTTTTGTGGTAACAGAAATGCGGGATATAAGTACCGAGCTTGTGCGCGGCCTCAATCACCGTCGCGCCCTGCTCCACAGATACCTGTTTGCCGTCGATTTCGATTTGTAACATGGTTCGTTCCTAGTTACTGGATTTTTGAAAAGGGGTGCAGGCTGCTTTCATTACGCCTGATATTTGTCTAAACAGGGCTTCGACTTCCCTCAGTGCTAGCCCGAATTGCAGGTGAACGACCTTAATGTCAACCACGTTGCTGCCCGTCAAATTCTGTTCGAGCCATGCGGCAACTTTGGGTTTGCTGAGCAACATGGTGACAATTTTATCTGCGTCTGACCGCGCCTTAGCCCTCTAATATAGCTGACGGCCATATAGCAGACCACCGCACCGAGAGCAACAACCACTCATTTCTGCCATATATTGACTCCTGTTTCAGGTAGCCTGCAAGTGCTACCTCCACCACACTGTTTGATAAGCAGGCAAAACATGAATGGAATTGTCTATTTTGTACCGCCCGTTTTCCTTGACTAGCTTGAAACGGGCTACGCCGTCCGTTTTACCAAAATCGGCGGATACCGTGTTACCCTGAACCGTAAATTTGGGTGTATGCCACTCAAAACCGCCATTGCCTGGTTCCGTCCAAAGGCCGCTGTAACATCTGGGAACTACCCCGTTACAATCATCTTCCGCCTGAAAACGCCTTTTTTCTCGATTCAGCACGGCGACAGCCGTCCTACTGAGAAAGCGTTTAGTAGCCGCATCGGCAGTTTTCTCATTAACACAAATGCCTTTGGCATTGCAATCTAAAAAACCCTTGACCACTGCAATTTTTTGGGCATCATCATGATTTTTGGCCGATGCCTGTTGCGTGTTCAATGCGGTAAATACAGTAAATAAAATACATGCTACTGTCTTTTTCATTAGTCTGTTCCTTAGATTAATCAAAACGTTCTTGCCATCCCAAGCGTTTAGGCAGTCTACACTTTACTAGCCGCCCCATTTATGGGACTTCATCGGCCCGCCGTGTTCAATGTAATGCACAAACTCCTCACGGAAATGCTTGGTAAAGCTGCGGACGGGGAAAACGGCGGCGTCGGCGAGGGCGCAGATGGTGCGGCCTGCCATTTGGTTGCCGACGGAATCCAGTAAATCCAAGTCTTCCATGCGGCCTTTGCCTTCTACGATGCGGTGGACGATGCGGTAGAGCCAGCCGGTGCCTTCACGGCAAGGAGTGCATTGGCCGCAGGATTCGTCGTAGTAGAAATAGCTCAGGCGCTCAAGGGCTTTGACCATGCACACGTCTTCGTCCATCACGATAATCGCGCCGGAACCGAGCATCGAGCCGGCTTTGGAAATCGAGTCGTAGTCCATATTGGTCTGCATCATGATGTCGGCAGGCAATACGGGAGCGGACGAACCGCCGGGGATAACGGCTTTGAGTTTTTTGCCGCCGCGCATACCGCCCGCCATTTTCAGGATTTCGGCAAACGGCGTGCCTAACGGCACTTCATAGTTGCCCGGACGTTCGACGTGGCCGGAGATGCAGAACAGTTTGGTACCGCCGGCATTCGGAATGCCTTTGTCAGCAAACGTCTGACCGCCGTCGCGGACGATAAACGGCACGGAAGCGAAGGTTTCGGTATTGTTGATGGTGGTCGGCTTGCCGTACAGGCCGAACGAGGCGGGGAACGGCGGTTTGAAGCGCGGCTGGCCTTTTTTGCCTTCCAGTGATTCGAGCAATGCGGTTTCTTCGCCGCAAATGTATGCGCCGTAGCCGTGGTGGGCGAAGAGTTCAAATTCAAAATCCGAACCCAAAATATTTTTACCCAAAAAGCCTGCGGCTCGCGCTTGGTCGAGTGCGGCTTCAAAACGTTGATAACCTTCGAAAATTTCGCCGTGAATGTAGTTGTAACCCGCTTTCGCGCCCATCGCGTAACCGGCGATAATCATGCCTTCAATCAGGGCATGAGGGTTGAACATGATGATGTCGCGGTCTTTAAACGTACCCGGTTCGCCTTCGTCTGTGTTGCAGACGACGTATTTTTCGCCGGGGAAGGAACGGGGCATAAAGCTCCATTTCAAGCCGGTCGGAAAGCCCGCACCGCCGCGCCCGCGCAAGCCGGAGGTTTTGACTTCGTCAATCACGTCGGTTTGCGAGATGTTTTCGGACAGGATTCTACGCAGGGCGCTGTAACCGCCGCGTTTGACGTATTCGTCCAATGTCCAGCAATCGGGATTGGCGGTATCCACTTGGTCAAAAATCACGCCTGATTGGTAAATAGCCATTTTTGGTGTGCCTGTTCGTTTTCGTATCGGTTGCGGCCGCTGTTTCAGACGACCTTTAATCGTTTTTGTTGGGTTCAGCCCCAACCTACTTTACTAAAATAATTATCATCCGCCGCATCTATCCTCACATGGAATACCATCACCATCACCATCCATTTTGGTATCCGAACAATTCTGTAAAAACCATTCGGCTTCTTCACATGAGGTCATCTGAGAACAATATTGTCTGCCATCGCAACGGTACTTGCCACTATTGGATTTTTTAGTTTTTATCGCAAATGGATCTTTAAAGTTTATCGGTAAATTGACTTGTTTGGAGGCTAATTTTGCTGCTGCAAATTGATATATCTGATAACCAATTAATCCGAGAAGTATCAATCCTACCAATCTCGCCAATACAGAACTAAACCATCCTATTACGGAAGATGATGTCTCCGAGAGAGAAAAAGATTTTTTCTTTGCTGCAGGACGATAGTTATGATGTCGCTCAAAATCTCTTACCTCTCGATTTAAGTAACGAATCCGTTTGGCAGCAACTTTTCCTTTTTCATTGGAAGCTAATTCAAAAGCAACCACCTCATTAATTTCAGGGCGAGGGCTTCTTTGGAAAAAGTCTGAAATATGGCAAAAAATTTCTTTTTTACTGCCTTCTATCCGTATAAAACCATAACCTTTTTCATCATTCCATTTAACAATTATCCCCCTCATTACCACTTCCCTTTTATTTTTGTTTTGAAATCACAATTTAAATTTTTGGAACGACTAATTTAAGTAAGTTTGATTACAAATCCAACTTTTCAGACGACCTTTATTCGTTTTTGTTGGGTCTCGCTTACTTTGCTTAATCCGTCGTCATTCCCGCCTACGCGGGTAGGTCGGATTCTTGAATCCGACATTTTGCCTCTTTATCCACTCTGTCGGATACAAGTATCCGACCTACGTTTAAATCGTCGTTTCAGACGACCTACTCCAACTCCGCCAGTTTCTTCTCAATCGCCTCTTCAGTCATAAAGCTGCACATGCTGTGGTTGTTTACCAGCATAACAGGGGCGTCGCCGCATGCGCCCATGCATTCGCCTTCGACAAGGGTGAATTTGCCGTCGGGCGTGGTTTCGCCATAGCCGATACCGAGTTTTTTCTTCAGATATTCGCCGGTATCCATGCCGCCGCGCAGGGCGCAGGGAAGGTTGGTGCAGACGGTCAGTTTGTATTTGCCGACCGGCTCAAGGTCGTACATATTGTAGAAAGTGGCGACTTCGTATGCCTGCGCCGGCGTGATGCCGATGTAGTCGGCAACAAAGGCGATGGTCTCGGGGGCGAGCCAGCCTTTTTCGGTTTGAGCGATACGCAACGCGCCCATGATGGCGGAACGGCGTTGGTCGGCGGGATATTTCGCCAACTCAATGTCGATTTGTTTTAAGGATTCTGCGGATAACATTATCGGTCAACCTCCCCGAATACGATGTCCTGCGTACCGATAATGGCGACGACGTCGGCGAGCATGTGGCCTTTTGCCATTTCGTCCATGCCTTGCAGGTGGGCGAAGCCCGGTGCGCGGATTTTCAGGCGGTAGGGTTTGTTTGCGCCGTCTGAAATGATATAAACGCCGAACTCGCCTTTCGGGTGTTCGACAGCGGTGTAGGTCTCGCCCTCGGGAACGTGCATACCCTCGGTAAAGAGTTTGAAATGGTGAATCAGGTCTTCCATGCCTGTTTTCATTTCGGTGCGTTTGGGCGGGGCGAATTTGTGGTTTGTGGTGATGACCGGGCCGGGATTGACGCGCAGCCAGTCGGCGCATTGTTTGATGATGCGGACGGATTGACGCATTTCTTCCATACGGCAGAGGTAGCGGTCGTAGCAGTCGCCATTGACGCCGACGGGGATGTCGAAATCCATTTGGTCGTACACTTCATACGGCTGTTTCTTACGCACATCCCACTCCACGCCCGAACCGCGCAGCATCACGCCGGTAAAGCCTTTTTGCATGGCACGTTCGGGGGAGACGACGCCGATGCCGACGGTACGCTGTTTCCAGATGCGGTTGTCGGTCAGAAGGGTTTCGAGTGTGTCGATGTTTTTCGGGAAGCGTTCGCAGAAGGCGTCGATGAAGTCGAGCATGGTGCCTTCGCGGGATTCGTTGAGCTGCTTCAATACTTTGGCGTTGCGGAATTTGCTGCTCTCGTATTTGGGCATGAAGTCGGGCAGGTCGCGGTAAACGCCGCCGGGACGGAAATAGGCGGCGTGCATACGCGCGCCGGAAACGGCTTCGTACAAGTCCATCAGCTCTTCGCGATCGCGGAAGGCGTAGAGGATGGCGGTCATCGCGCCGATGTCGAAGGCGTGCGAACCGATGCCCATCAGGTGATTGAGGATGCGCGTTACTTCGGCGAACATGACGCGGATGTATTGGGCGCGGATAGGCACATCAATTCCGGCGAGTTTTTCTACCGCCAAGCAGTATGCCTGCTCGTTGACCATCATGGAAACGTAATCCAGCCTGTCCATATAAGGCAGGGCTTGCAGGTAGGTTTTGGTTTCCGCCAGTTTCTCTGTACCTCGGTGCAAGAGGCCGATATGCGGGTCGGCACGGACGATTTGTTCGCCGTCCAACTCCAAAATCATGCGCAATACGCCGTGCGCCGCAGGGTGTTGCGGACCGAAGTTGATGGTGTAGTTTCTTAATTTATTGGCCACCGTAGTTCTCCTCACGGACGATACGCGGCGTGATTTCGCGCGGCTCGATGGTAACGGGTTGGTAAATCACGCGTTTTTGCTCTTCGTCGTAACGCATTTCCACATAGCCGGAAATCGGGAAGTCTTTGCGGAACGGATGTCCGACGAAGCCGTAATCGGTCAGGATGCGGCGCAGGTCGGGATGGTTGTTGAACATGATGCCGTACAAATCGAAGGCTTCGCGCTCGTACCAATCCGCGCTGTTGTGAACGGGAACCACGGATTCGACCACGGGGAAATCGTCGTCTGAAACCCAGACGCGCACGCGGATGCGCTGATTGTTTTTAACGGAAAGAAGCTGGCTGACAACGGCGAAGCGTTTGCCCTGCCATGCTTCGTTTTTATAAGTGCTGTAATCGACGCCGCACAAATCGACCAAAAGCTCGAAATGCAGTTCTTCATGGTCGCGCAACGTGGTCATCACTGAAACATAGTGTTCGGGCAGACACTCGACGGTAATCTCGCCCAAAGCGGAAATGACTTTGCTTGCCTGATTGCCCAAAACGCGGCTGACGGTTTCGTATAAGTTTTGAATGCTTGCCATATCGTTTCCTCCCCTACTCGTCCCGCGCGATGGTGGAAGTGCGCTTGATTTTTTGTTGGAGCTGCATCAGGCCGTAAATCAGAGCTTCCGCAGTCGGCGGGCAACCCGGCACATAAACGTCTACCGGCACGACACGGTCGGCACCGCGCACAACGGAATAAGAATAATGATAATAGCCGCCGCCGTTGGCACACGAACCCATAGACAAGACCCAACGCGGCTCGGCGAGCTGGTCGTACACGCGGCGCAGGGCGGGCGCCATTTTATTGGTGAGCGTACCCGCCACAATCATCAGGTCTGCCTGACGGGGAGACGGACGGAAAATAATGCCGAAACGGTCAAGATCGTAACGCGCCATACCCGCGTGCATCATTTCCACGGCGCAGCAGGCCAAACCGAAAGTAACCGGCCACAACGAACCGGTACGCATATAGTTCAGCACCGTATCCGCGCTGGTCGTGATGAAACCTTTTTTCAAAACGCCTTCTATTCCCATTCCAGCGCACCTTTTTTCCATTCGTAAACAAAGCCTACCGTCAGAACGACGATAAACACCAGCATAGACCAGAATCCGTATGCGCCCAAATCTTTGAACACCACCGCCCACGGCAGCATAAACGCAACCTCCAAATCGAAGAGGATGAACAGGATGGCGACGAGATAATAACGCACGTCAAACTTCATCCTGGCGTTTTCAAAGGCTTCGAAACCGCATTCGTAAGCCGCGTCTTTTTCGGCGTAGTGGTTTTTCGGACCTAAAATCGTGCCGAGCAGGATAAACAGCACGCCGGCAGCGAGGCCGACGAGGATGAATACGAGGACGGGAAAGTAACTGGCCAACATGGTTTATGCCTAACTGGTTGACAGACAAATCTTAATATCCTGCTATTTTATCGAATTTCAAAATCCATTTAAAGGTAAATGTCGGTCAACTGTTAAAAAAATCCTAATAAATTCAATAAGTTTATGATAACGATTCTTATTTGTGTTTTATAATATACCAACCTCATTTCCTCTACTCGCGCAATACATCATAAAAAACCTGACACAAAACGTATTGGTCATTACCTTCCTCAATGCAACAATACCTTCAAATAGACCAAATTCGCTTTTCAGACGACCTTTTGTCCGTCTTTATCAACAAGAATCTGCTAAAATCGCCCGTTTCCCACTTCAACCTGACAGCAGCAATACATGAATATCTTTTACGAAGAGTCCGGCCAATTCAAAGTCGCCGCCATCGTCCAAAAAAACGACGCCACCTACCAAGTCGATACCCAACACGGCAAACGCACCAAAGTGAAGGCGAACAACGTCTTTGCCGAGTTCGACGGCGATATGGCGGCGTTTTTGGAAAACGCGCAGGCACAGGCGGCGGACATCGACACCGATTTATTGTGGGAAGTATGCGGCGAAGAAGAATTTTCCGCCGAAGCCATCGCCGAAGAATATTACGGCCATGCGCCGACCAAAACCGAGCTGGCGGCGACCTTGATTGCGCTTTACGCCGCACCGATGTATTTCTACAAAAAAGCCAAAGGCGTGTTCAAAGCCGCGCCCGAAGAAACTTTGAAACAGGCACTTGCCGCCATCGAACGCAAAAAACAGCAAGACGCACAAATCGACGCTTGGGCGGAAGCCTTGAAACGCGGCGAGATGCCGTCTGAAATTGCGGCGGATTTGAAAACCATCCTGCACGCACCCGACAAGCAGTCGCTGACCTACAAAGCCTTTACCAAAGCCGCCGACGCGCTGAAGACCTCCGCCTACGAATTGGCGAAAAAAACAGGCGGCATTACGTCCATTCCCCAATATCTGCAAGACGGCTTTGAAATCAAATACTTCCCCAAAGGAACAGGTTTCCCCGACCTCCCCCTGCCTGAAATGCCCGACTTACCCAAAGCCGACGTTACCGCCTTTTCCATTGACGACGAATCGACCACCGAAGTGGACGACGCTTTAAGCCTGACCGACTTGGGCAACGGCAAGAAGCGCGTCGGCATCCACATCGCCGCGCCGTCGCTTGCCATTAAACCAGGCGACAAAATGGAAAAAAACATCATGGAACGCTTGAGTACGGTCTATTTTCCCGGCGGCAAAATCACCATGCTGCCTGAAAACTGGATTGCCGCGTTCAGCCTTGATGCGGGTGCATACCGCCCTGCCGTCAGCATTTATTTCGATGTGGACAGCGAGTTCAACGTCGGCGAGCCGACCTGCAAAATCGAAGCCGTCAACATCGCCGAAAACCTGCGCATTCAAACCATCGAGCCGCATTTCAACGCCGAAACAGGCTTGGACGAAGCCGGCGAAATGATGTTCGCCCATCATCAAGACCTGATTTGGTTCTACCAATTCGCCGTCGCGCTGCAAAAAGCACGCGGCAAATACGAACCCGACCGCGCGCCGCAATACGATTACAGCATCGAATTGGATGAGGAAGGCAAAGTATCCGTCGTCCTCCGCGAACGCGGTTCGCCCATCGATATGCTGGTCAGCGAAATGATGATTTTGGCTAACAGCACTTGGGCGCAGATGCTCCATGACAACGACCTGCCCGGCCTCTTCCGCGTCCAACCCGCCGGAAAAGTGCGCATGAGCACCAAATCCGAGCCGCACATCGGCATGGGTGTGCAGCATTACGGCTGGTTCACCTCGCCGCTGCGTCGTGCCGCCGACTACATCAACCAAAAACAACTCCTCAGCTTGATAGACGACTCCGCCGAGCCGCTCTTCCAGCAAAGCGATGCCGAACTCTTCGCCGCACTGCGCGATTTCGACACCGCCTACGCCGCCTACGCCGATTTCCAACGGCAGATGGAAGCCTACTGGAGCCTCGTGTACCTGCAACAGCAAGGCACAAGCGAGCTGACCGCGACCATCCTCAAAGAAGACCTCGTCCGCATCGAAGGCCTGCCGCTGGTAACCCGCGCCACCGGCATCCCGTTCGACGCGCTGCCCAAAAGGCAAGTCCTGCTCAAAATCACCGAGCTTGATCCCGAAAAGCAGTTTATCGCGTTGAATTATGTGAAAGCTGTCGCTCCTGCGGTTGCGTAAGTTTGCCGCTATGAAAAAAGGTCGTCTGAAAACCTTGGATATAGGTTTTCAGACGACCTTTTTGAACGTTTTAACAGCCGCTAATGTGTTTCCACCCGCTTAAAATCTCTTGGTCGAAAACCCAACGCGGCCAGCGAAACAAAATATAAACCGCCGCCTATCGCAACCAAGATGCACAACTGACCGGCTTTACGCAAAGCACCGGTGTGTACCCATTCAAAAGGCAGGTAGGTCTGCGCAGCCCACAATCCCCCGCCCATTACAATAAGCGACAGCACTATTTTAATCAGGAAAATTACCCATCCTTTGCTGGGTTGGTAAATGCCGTGTTTGCGCAACAGGTAATACAACAATCCTGCATTGATACACCCGCCCAAACTGACGGCGAGCGAAAGCCCGGCGTGCTTCAAAGGACCGATAAAGGCAAGGTTCATCAACTGTGTGCAGACGAGCGTAAAGATGGCGATTTTGACCGGCGTTTTGATGTTTTGCCGCGCATAGAAACCGGGTGCCAACACTTTGACCATTATGAATCCGAGTATACCGACAGAATTGGCAATCAACGCTTGCTGCGTCATCTGCGCGTCAAACAGTGAAAACTTACTGGACATAAACAGCGTCGCCAACAACGGGAACGACAATACCGCCAACCCGACTGTCGCCGGCAGCGCCAGCAACATACACAGACGCAAACCCCAGTCGAGCAAGCCGGAAAACTGCTCCGAATCCTGATTAGTGGCGTGTTTAGACAAAGTCGGCAGCAAAATCGTACCAAGCGCAGCGCCCAAAACACCGCTGGGCAGCTCCATCAGGCGGTCGGCGAAATAGATCCACGTGATGCTGCCCGATTGCAGATAGGATGCGAAAATCGTGTTGATCACCAAAGAAATCTGCGCCACGCTCACACTCAAAATCGCAGGCGCCATCTGTTTCATCACGCGGTTGACCACGGCATCTTTGAAATTCAACTTAGGTAACTTCAAAAAGCCCAATTTCGCCAACCAAGGGAGCTGAAAGCCAAGCTGCAAAATACCGCCGACAAAGACCGCCCACGCCAACGCGGTCACAGGCGGATCAAAATACGGCACGAAAAACAGTGCGAATACGATAAAAGAGATGTTTAAAAACGTCGGCGTAAACGCAGGAATGCTGAACTTATGATAGGAATTAAGGATTGAGCCGACAAAGGAAGACAGAGAAATAAACAAGATATACGGGAACGTTATCTTCAGCAAATCGATGGAAAGCAAAATCTTTTTCGGCTCTTTAAAGCCGGGCGCGGAAGCCTGAATCACCCAAGGCGCGGCTAGAATGCCCAGCGCGGTAACGATGACCAAGACAAATGACAACATCCCTGCCACATGGCGGATAAACGCCTCCGTCGCTTCTTTCGAACGCGTTTCCTTATATTCCGCCAAAATCGGCACAAAAGCCTGGGCAAACGCCCCTTCCGCAAAGATACGGCGCAGCAGGTTGGGCAGTTTAAATGCCACAAAAAAAGCGTCGGTCGCCATGCTCGCACCAAACGTGCGGGCAATTACCGCATCACGCAAAAAACCAAGTATGCGCGACAGCATTGTTAAGCTACCGACCCTTGCCAAAGCCCCTAACAAGTTCATCCGTTTTATTCCTTCAAAAGTCCAGACGTCGTCTGAAAGACGCGTATTGTACGACAGAATATGCAAATCTAGGCAAATCAGTCTCCAGACGGGCAAATGTAGAGTAGATGCAAAAACTTTGCTTCATTGCCTGATTCTTATGTTGCCCAACCATCCAAAAGGTCGTCTGAAAACCCAGTTTCAGGTTTTCAGACGACCTTTTACCTTATCAAATCACTTCAATACATTACCCGATGGGAATCAGCAGTGAACCAGCGTGCCTTCGTCTTCGCCGGTAATGACGCGTTTGAGCGAGCCTTGTTTGGCGATGCCGAAGACGACGATGTTGAGTTTGCGTTCGCGGCAGAGGGCGAAGGCGGTCGCGTCCATGACTTTGAGGTTTTTGTTCAAAGCTTCGTCAAAGGTGATGGTTTCGTAGCGCGTCGCGGACGGGTCTTTTTTCGGGTCTGCGGTATAAACGCCGTCCACGTTGGTGGCTTTGAGCATGACGTCGCAGTTCATTTCGGCTCCGCGCAGGGCGGCGGCGGTGTCGGTGGTGAAGAACGGGTTGCCGGTACCGGCGGCGAAGATGACGACTTTGCCTTCTTCAAGGTATTGGATGGCTTTGGGGCGGGCGTAGGTTTCGGCGATTTGCTGCATGGAAAGCGCGGATTGTACGCGCGCTTTGATGCCGAGGGTTTCAAATGCGTCTTTGAGTGCCAACGCGTTCATCACGGTCGCCATCATGCCCATGTAGTCGGCGGTGGCGCGGTCCATGCTGCCTGCTTGGGCGGATACGCCGCGGAAGATGTTGCCGCCGCCGACAACGATGCCGACTTGTACGCCCATTTTGACGACTTCGGCGATTTCACCGACGGTTTGGACGATGGTGTCGTGGTTGATGCCGAAAGGATCGGAACCCATCAGGGATTCGCCAGAGAGTTTCAGTAATACGCGTTTGTATTTGATTTGCTGTGTCATGGGATACCTTGCTTTCTTTGGGTGGATAGCGCTGATTATTCAGAACGAACCGACCATTCATTCCAAATGTTCAGTTCATCCTGTGGCGCTGCTTCAATTCGGGGAAAGGGCGTCTGATTTTTCAGACGACCTTTCCGGATGTTTGGCTGACAGGGTAACGCATTTTCCGTGGGTGTATGGGTTTGGATAAATTATTATGTGTTGATTATGATGAAATATTCTATTTCCAACAGTATTCTAAACAGTGTAGCTCTCAAAAAAAAGCACCCTGATTCGTTTGGAATCCAGGTGCTTTCTTTTTCATCTCTGCCTTACACTTTAGCAGCAGCGGCAACTTCGGCTGCGTAGTCGACAACGGCTTTTTCGATACCGTCGCCTACTTTGTAACGTACGAAGCTGATAACTTCGGTACCGTTTTCTTTAGCGAATTGGGCAACGGTTTGGTCAGGGTTCATCACGAATGCTTGACCGTTCAGAGTGATTTCAGCCAAGAATTTGCGGATACGGCCTTCAACCATTTTAGCTGCGATGTCGGCAGGTTTGCCGGAAGCGATGGCTTGCTCGGTGTAGATGTGGCGTTCTTTTTCGATGGTTTCGGCATCTACTTCGGCTTCGGTTACGCATTGCGGCTTAGCGGCAACGATGTGCATACCGATTTTACGCGCTACGTCTTCAGAACCTTTGAACTCAACCAATACGCCTTCGGTAGCCAATGCACCGTGGATGTAGGCAACCAGTTGGTTGGCGGTGTCGATCACTTGGAAGCGGCGGACAGACATGTTCTCGCCCAATTTGGCGATGATGGCTTTGCGTTCTGCTTCAACCAGTTCGCTCAGTTCTTCAACGGTAGCCGGTTTTTTCTCGGCAGCGGTTTTCGCAACGAAGTTGGCGAATTCTACGAAGCCTGCGTCTTTGGCAACGAAGTCGGTTTCGCAGTTTACTTCAACCAATGCACCGACATTGCCGTTGATGGCGTAAGCCAATACGCCTTCGGCAGCGGTACGGCCAGCCAGTTTGCCGGCTTTCGCGCCGGATTTGATGCGCAGGATTTCTTCGGCTTTTTCGAAGTTGCCTTCGGCTTCAACCAAGGCTTTTTTGCATTCCATCATGCCCAGGCCGGTAGCGGCGCGCAGGTCGGCAACCATTTTTGCAGTAATTTCTGCCATTTTGAATCTCCTAGATTTTGGGGAAACACGGGGTATCCGTGTTTGGGAATGGGGTCGTCTGAAAAGGCTTTTCAGAACGGGATTTGAGAAAAGGGGCATAACGCCCCTCTTCGGTTTGCCGGATTACTCGGCGGCAGCTTCTTGGGCAGCAGCTACGGTTTCTTGCAGCGCTTGGTTTTTGCCTTCCAAAACTGCGTCGGCGATGCCGCGGCAGTAGAGGCGGATGGCTTTGGCGGAGTCATCGTTACCGGGGATAACATATTTCACGCCGTCAGGGCTGTTGTTGGTATCGACTACGGCGATAACGGGGATGCCCAGTTTTTCAGCCTCGACCAGAGTACCTTTTTGGTAGCCGGTGTCGATAACGAAAATCGCGTCAGGCAGGCCTTTCATGTTTTTGATACCGCCCAAAGAACGTTCCAGTTTTTCAACGTCGCGTTGCATTTCCAGAATTTCTTTTTTGTTGAAACCGCCTTCGGCAGCGTTTTCCAAAGCAGCGGTTTTTTCTTCCAGGCGTTTGATGGATTGCTTAACGGTTTTGTAGTTGGTCAGCATGCCGCCCAACCAACGGTGATCGACGAAAGGCATACCGGCGCGGGTGGCTTCTTCGCGGATGATTTCGCGCGCCTGGCGTTTGGTGCCGACGAACAGCACGGTGCCTTTGTTGGCAACCAGACGGCGTACGGCTTCCTGCGCTTCCAAGAACATCGGCAGGGTTTTTTCCAGGTTGACGATGTGGATTTTATTGCGCGCACCGAAAATGTATTGTGCCATTTTCGGGTTCCAGAAACGGGTTTGGTGGCCGAAGTGAACGCCGGCTTCAATCATCTGACGCATAGTAATTTGAGACATTTTATTTCCTTGAAAGGGTTAAGAGCACACATTCAATCGCATAGAACTTGATAGGCTGCGCCTATTGTCAAGCACCCTTCGGCGAAAGTGGGCATAAGTTTTAAAAAATAGTGTGTTTCCGAAATGGAAAACTGACGGATTATAGCGGATAAGGGGTCGTCTGAAAAGGGATTTTATGCACTGCCGTCCTGTTTGCCGCCTTCTTGTCCGGCTGTGCGGCGGCTTTGTTCGAATGCTTCCTTTTCCTGCTGCTTCATCAGGCGGTTGCGGCGGCGGATGGTAACGGTGAAAACGGTAAACGCGACGGGCAGAACCGCCCAAAAAACCAAATAAATCAAAGCGCGCGCGATGCTGGGCTGGGCGGCGGAATACATGACGGCGACGAAGAGGTAGCCGATAAGGACGATATGCCACATGGCGGAATCCTGTTTTGATGTTAACGGAGCGTTTATAATCGCCGTATTCTACAACAACACTCAAAAGGTCGTCTGAAATGAGGAATGAGGAAAAACACGCCCTGCGCCGAGAATTGCGCCGCGCCCGCGCGCAGATGGGGCATCAAGGGCGGTTGGCGGCGGGGCAAACGGTTAACCGCCTGCTCAAGCGTTATATCAAGAAGGGGCGGAAGATCGGCGTGTATTGGCCGATGGGCAGCGAGCTGCGGCTGGACGGCTTTGTCCGAGCGGCGCAAAAACGCGGCGCCAAACTCTATCTACCTTATATCGAACCGCGTTCGCGGCGGATGTGGTTCACGCCCTATCCTGCCGACGGAGTGAAACAAGAACGCAAACGAGGCAGGGCGAAGCTGCATGTACCGCAGTTTACGGGACGCAAAATCCGTGTACACGGTTTATCGATATTGCTTGTCCCGATTGTCGGCATGGACCGCGAAGGCTACCGCTTAGGGCAGGCTGGCGGCTATTACGATGCGACGCTCGCGGCGATGAAATACCGTTTACAGGCAAAAACCATAGGCGTAGGCTTCGCTTGTCAACTGGTTGACACGCTGCCGCGCGAACCGCACGACCTGCCGCTGGACGGGTTTGTATCGGAGTCGGGCGTGCTGGTGTTCAAACCTCATTAATCAATAGCTTTCAGACGACCTCAAAGATGCCGTCCGTTAAGACACTATGAAAGGTCGTCTGAAAACTCAAATCTTCAAATACAAAGGAAACCTCATGGCTGATTTTTCATCTGTTCCCGTTTTGTCCTTCGACCGCGTCCGTCTCGAGCCTTTGACGGCGGCACACGAAGCCGGTTTGCGCGAAGCAGTTTGCGACGGCGAAGTCTGGAAGCTGAACGTAACCAGCGCGCCCGAACCCGACCAAGTGGCGGACTACATCCGCACCGCCACACAAACCCGCCTCGCCTTTGCCGTCATCGACGAAGACACGGGCAAAATCGTCGGCTCGACTTCGCTTTACCACATCGACCCCGCCATCCCCCGCCTCTACATCGGTTTCACATGGTATGCCCTGTCAGCACGGCGCACGCGCATCAATACCGCCTGCAAAATCATGTTGCTCGACTACGTCTTTGACACTTTAAACTGCCGCTGCGCCTGCTGGCAGACCGACAACCTCAACACTGCCTCCCAACGCGCCATCGAACGACTGGGCGCACACCAAGACGGCATCTTGCGCTGCCACAAACTGCGGAAAGACGGCAGCGTGCGCGATACGGTGGAATACAGCCTATTGCGCGAAGAATGGCCGCAGGCAAGGGCAAAACTGCTCAAAAAAGCGGCAGCTTATGACGCGTCCTGAAAAAACGTTTTCTTCTTCATTTTTTCATCAAAACACGTCCATCTTGCTGACAATCTGAAGTCTTTAAGAAGTGAATGAAATCAGGCACAACCCCGCCAAACACCTGATAAATAAAGGTCGTCTGAATGTTTCAGACGACCTTTTCAAACTGCGTTTATGTAAATCCAAACAGAAAATCTTTGCAATTCTCAGAAAAATCCACTAAATTCTCAATAACATATTATGAACGGTTTAACATCGGTTCAAAACGTAAAACCCGCGCGCAATCTTCCACGCCAAAAACACCGCGCCAGCAGGTTTTACCGCCGAAACAGGCGTTCGTAATACAACGGATAATCATAAAGGCAGGATATGCCTGTTTCTAGGAGTACAACCATGGCTGAAGCAACAGATGTTGTCTTGGTGGGTGGAGGCATTATGAGCGCGACTTTGGGCGTTTTGCTCAAAGAACTCGAACCGTCTTGGGAAATCACCCTTATCGAACGCTTGGAAGACGTAGCGTTGGAATCGTCAAACGCTTGGAACAACGCCGGCACAGGGCATTCCGCGTTATGCGAACTCAATTACGCCCCGCTCGGCGCAGACGGCACCATCGACCCGACCCGCGCCCTCAATATTGCCGAACAATTCCACATCAGCCGCCAGTTCTGGTCATCGCTTGTCGAAGAAGGCAAAATCACCGACAACTCCTTCATCCATACCGTCCCGCATATGTCGCTGGTCATGAACACCGACCATTGCGACTACCTGCAAAAACGTTTCGACGCCTTCAAATCCCAAAAACTCTTCGAACGGATGGAATTCTCCACCGACCGCGCCAAAATCGCCGAATGGGCGCCGCTGGTCATCAACGGCCGTAAAGAAGGACAACCCGTCGCCGCCAACTACTCCGCCGAAGGTACGGACGTCGATTTCGGCAGCCTGACCCGCCAAATGGTGCAATACCTGCGCGAAAAAGGCGTCAAAACCGAGTTCAACCGCCACGTCGACGACATCAAACGCGAATCCGACGGCGCATGGGTGCTCAAAACCAGCGACACCCGCAACCCTGACGGACAACTCACCCTCCGCACCCGCTTTCTCTTCCTCGGCGCAGGCGGCGGCGCACTGACCCTGCTGCAAAAATCCGGCATCCCCGAAGGCAAAGGCTACGGCGGCTTCCCCGTTTCAGGACTGTTCTTCCGCAACAGCAACCCCGAAACCGCCGCGCAGCACAACGCCAAAGTGTACGGACAAGCCTCCGTCGGCGCGCCTCCCATGTCCGTCCCGCATCTCGACACCCGCAACGTGGACGGCAAACGCCACCTCATGTTCGGCCCTTACGCAGGCTTCCGCTCCAACTTCCTCAAACAAGGTTCGCTCATGGATTTGCCCATGTCCATCCACTTGGACAACCTCTACCCCATGCTGCGCGCCGGTTGGGCGAATATGCCCCTGACCAAATACCTGCTGGGCGAATTGCGCAAAACCAAAGAAGAACGCTTCGCCTCCCTGCTGGAATACTACCCCGAAGCAAACCCTGACGACTGGGAACTCATTACCGCAGGTCAACGCGTTCAAATCATCAAAAAAGACTCCGAAAAAGGCGGCATCCTCCAATTCGGTACCGAAATTGTCGCCCACGCCGACGGCTCGCTCGCCGCACTCTTGGGCGCATCCCCCGGCGCATCAACCGCCGTACCCTTGATGATCAAGCTCATCCACCAATGCTTCCCAAGCCGCATTTCCTCATGGGAAGGTCGTCTGAAAGAACTTGTTCCCGGCTTCGGCATCAAGCTCAACGACAACCCGCAGCTTGCCGAAGAAATCATCAGCCACAACGCCAAAGTATTGGGTATCCATTACGCTTGAGGCAGATAAATTGCAAGGTGGGCGTTCCAGCCCTCCTTTTTTCAAACCATTAAAGCATTAAAATATAGTGGATTAAATTTAAATCAGGACAAGGCGACGAAGCCGCAGACAGTACAGATAGTACGGAACCGATTCACTTGGTGCTTCAGCACCTTAGAGAATCGTTCTCTTTGAGCTAAGGCAAGGCAACGCCGTACTGGTTTAAAGTTAATCCACTATAAAACATCAGGTCGTCTGAACATTCAGACGACCTGAATCCATTGGAGACAAGCAAACATGTTTACCGTACAGCGCATTTACGCATACCGGCCCGACCCCGAACAAACCGCAGTCTTTATCGACCGCCTCTATCCGCGCGGCATCCGCAAAGAGGTCTTCACTACGGCGCTTTGGCTCAAAGACATCACCCCCAGTGCAAACCTGCGCCGCTGGTATCATGAAAATCCGGCTGAACATTTTGACGGTTTCGTCAGCCGTTACCATGAGGAGCTGCACGGCGATACCGAACAAACCGCCATTAGGCAGCTCTTGGAGTTGGAACGGCAACACGGCAGCGTTTTACTGCTGACTGCCGTCAAAGACCCGCATCATTCCCATGTTTCTGCCTTAGAGCAGTTTTTGGGGACGTCGTTTGAATATCGCGATTAACAAAAACAGCAAAACCTGCGTCATTTGGGGTTGATGCAAAAAGGTCGTCTGAAATCCAGTCTAGGTTTCAGACGACCTTTGTTTTTTTATAGTGGATTAACTTTAAACCAGTACGGCGTTGCCTCGCCTTGCCGTACTATCTGTACTGTCTGCGGCTTCGTCGCCTTGTCCTGATTTAAATTTAATCCACTATAAATTAAGAAGGATAAGGGTGTGCCACCAATTTCCCGTCGATATATTCGCCGATATAGACTTTCGAAGCATCAAGATGGAGACGGTCAAGTTCCTGTTGCAGCCACTCGTCGTCGCGTTTGATGATTTCCAAGATGTCGTGGTCGATTTGCCCGTCGGTAATCAGGGGGTAGCGCAGGCTTTCGTCGCCGTATTGGATGACGGTGAGCTGACCGTTTTGTTCCATGACGGCGCGTTTGACGGCGGCGATTTCATAGATGCCGGCGGCACGGAGCTTAAACATCAGGTCATGTGCGCTGATGCCGTTTTTCATACATTCTTCGGTTTGGATTTCGCCGTTGACGATGACCCAGACGGATTTGCCGTCAATCACGGATTTGACCCAGTGGTTGTGGTTTTTGATGAATTTCAGACTCAAGACCAACAGCGTCCACAAAATCAGCACGAGGAAAAACTGTAAAAGCCCGACGCTGTCGCTGTAAATCACGCCGCCGATGATGCCGCCGAGAACATAGTTTTGCACTTGATCCATGGCGGAGGTGGGGGCGAGGTTGCCTTTACCTAAAAGATTGATTTGCAAAACCAAACCTAAAATTCCCATAAGGAGTTTGAGGGCAAGGAGGGAGTATGCTTCCATGAGTGTGTCCTGTTATTCTTTGTCGATAAGTTCGATGTTGTTGTTGACCAGATTGATGGGGGTCAGGGTGTAGGCGGAGAAGTCTTGATTGAAATGGACTTCGTAGTATTGGTTTTTGATGCCGACGATCATGCCGTTGTATAGGTGCGTGCTGTTGACGCTGATGTCGCGCTTTTCCACTTTTTGGTTTTCAATCAGGGTATTGAGAAAACCGACCATGCGCGAGTTGTCCGCGGCGAAGTTTTGGCGTTCGCTGTATGAGAGGTATTGGATGCCGCTGATGAGGATGAGCAGCAGCAGGGCAATAATGCTCAGGTCGCGGTATTTGGTGTCCATGCGGTGGCGCAGGTATTGCGATACGGCGAGCAGCAGGACGACGAGCGCGGCGAAAATGAGGACGTATTTCAAGTAGTCGTTGAAATACATATGGTTTTCAAGATAAAAGTGTGTGAAGAATTTCATGATTTCAAATGATTTGAGGAAATAGTGGGGTCGTCTGAAAACGGTTTTTCAGACGACCTATTATGGTTTGGATGCAGGTTTTATCCGGAGCCGCATCAGTTGATAAACCCGTCGTCTTTCATTTTCTTTTCGGAAAAATACTGACTGCACACCAGCAAGGCAGCGAGGATGATGACAAACAACCCCGCCATGGTCAGGGTAATTTTGAAGAATAATTCTGCCTCGATAAAAGAAAACCAAAGTTGCAGAATCAGCAGCAACACCCAGCCGACAAACAGCCCGAGACAGGCATAAACGCCGAGTTTAAACACGTTCCCGCTCCAAAATGACGACGTAGGCTTCACGTCTGAAAAATAAGAGCATACGGCGTTGATCTTTTTCCATGGTTACGACACGCCAACCTTCGGGAGTTTGGCTGTTGAGGAACGCGCTGAATTTGACGGGATTGACTTTGGCTGCGCCGAAAAACAGGCTGGACAGCAGGTTTTCCTGATAAATGACGACTTTGTATTCTTTCATGGGATTCCTTTTATAAGGGATCATCTTTTCAGACGACCCCTCAAGTTGCTAATGATGCAGGGCAACAAACCTTATTTCTTATTGCCCAACTGCGGCAATACCGAACCTTCGCCCAGCGACAGCAAACCGCTGTGAGAGTAGATACCCAGTTTGGCGCGGGTGTCGGTGATGTCGAGGTTGCGCATGGTGAGCTGGCCGATGCGGTCGAGCGGGGTGAACGCGGCGTCTTCGACTTTTTCCATGCTCAGGCGTTCGGGTTGGTAGGTCAGGTTGGGCGATTCGGTGTTCAGAATCGAGTAGTCGTTGCCGCGGCGCAATTCAAGGGTTACTTCGCCGGTAATGGCTTTGGCAACCCAGCGTTGGGCGGTTTCGCGCAACATGAGGGCTTGGCTGTCGAACCAGCGGCCTTGGTAGAGCAGGCGGCCGAGGCGCAGGCCGTTGATGCGGTATTGTTCGATGGTGTCTTCGTTGTGGATGCCGGTTACCAAGCGTTCGTAGGCGATGTGGAACAATGCCATGCCCGGGGCTTCGTAGATGCCGCGCGATTTGGCTTCGATGATGCGGTTTTCGATTTGGTCGCTCATGCCCAAGCCGTGGCGGCCGCCGATGCGGTTGGCCTCGAGGAAGAGTTCGACGGGATCGGCGTATTCTTTGCCGTTCAATGCAACGGGCACGCCTTCTTCAAAGCGCACGCTGACTTCTTCGGGTTTGACTTCGACGTTTTCGTCCCAGAAGGCAACGCCCATGATGGGTTTGACGATTTTGATGCCGCTGTTGAGGAATTCCAAGTCTTTGGCTTCATGCGTTGCGCCGAGCATATTGGAATCGGTGGAGTAGGCTTTCTCCACCGACATTTTGTAGTTGAAGCCGTTGGCAATCAGAAATTCGCTCATTTCGTGGCGGCCGCCGAGTTCGTCGATAAATTGCTGGTCGAGCCAAGGTTTGTAGATTTTCAGCGCTGGGTTGGTCAAGAGGCCGTAGCGGTAGAAACGCTCGATGTCGTTGCCTTTGTAGGTGCTGCCATCGCCCCAAATGTTGACGTCGTCTTCCTTCATGGCGGAAACGAGCATGGTGCCGGTAACGGCGCGGCCCAGAGGCGTGGTGTTGAAATAGGCGATGCCGCCGGTGGAAACGTGGAACGCGCCGCATTGGATGGCGGCGATGCCCTCATGTGCCAACTGCGCGCGGCAGTCGATTAAGCGGGCGTTTTCCGCACCGTATTCCATCGCTTTTTTGGGAATGGCGTTGTAGTCGTCTTCGTCGGGCTGGCCGAGGTTGGCAGTGTAGGCGTAGGGCAGCGCGCCTTTGAGTTTCATCCACAACAGCGCGGCAGAGGTATCAAGACCACCGGAGAAGGCGATGCCGACTTTTTGACCGACGGGGAGGTGTTGCAGGATAGTATTGTTTTGGCTCATGACAATTCTTCGGACTTAAAAGGGGTTATTAAAAATACCTTAACGGTTGAAACCCCGCCCTTCAGGGCGGTAGAATCAGAGACTGTTTGGGAGAAATGCAACCTCTTCCAAATCAGGGCGATACATAGGGCTGCGCTTTGTGTGTAGTCCTGTGTGTTGAAACATTATCTTATAAATAGAACACATTGTCAGCCGTCAAGGTCGTCTGAAAATGAGCCTTGCCCGTTTCGTTGAAAATCTTTTCAGACAACCTTTACGCCATCCGCAACCCGACTCCCTCCCCTGCGGGGGAGGGTTGGGGAGAGGGTACAGACAGCAGCACTTAAGCAAACGCCGCCTAAAAAACGCAAGCTCAGCCCTCTCCCTAACCCTCTCCCACGGGAGAGGGAATAAATTACAGCGCCATCAACATTTTCAGACGGCATCGGTAAAGAAAACCTATCCATGAACGCTTTCAACCTCATCATCATCGGCGACGAAATTCTGCACGGCAGCCGCCAAGACAAGCATTTCGCCTTTTTCAAATCCCTGCTGGAATCGCGCGGGCTGAAGCTCAATCAGGTGCAATACCTGCCCGACGAACCTGATTTGCTGATCAAACAACTGCGCCGCAGCTTTTCAGACGGCCTGCCGACCTTCGTTACCGGCGGCATCGGCTCCACGCCCGACGACCACACCCGCCAAGCTGCCGCCGCCGCTTTGGATTTGCCCGTCGTCCGCCATCCCGAAGCCGCCAAGTTCATCGAAGCCGTTACCCTTAAACGCGGCGAACCGCTTGACGCCCCCGAACACGCCCAACGCCTGAAAATGGCGGACTTTCCCGTAGGTGCAGAGCTTGTGCCCAACCCGTTCAACAACATCGCCGGATTTTCCATCCGCGAACATTATTTCTTCCCCGGCTTCCCCGTGATGGCGCACCCGATGGCGGAATGGGTTTTGGATACTTATTACGCCGACCGTTTCAACCAAACCGAACGCGGCAGCCGCAGCGTGTATGTGTTCGGACAGCCCGAATCGCGTGTCGCGCCGATTATGGAATACGTCGAACACACCTACCCGGGCGTGCTCTCTTACAGCCTGCCCAGCGTCGGCTGGCAGAATGCGGACGGAACGGCGGTCAAACCGCATATCGAATTCGGCATCAAGGCGGAAGGCGAAGCGTGCCGCGATTTGGACAAAGCCTGGGACGAAGTATTGCAGCGTTTGAAAGATGTGGGCGCGGAGTTGAAAGATACGCCTGCCTAAGCCGTTTTGTTCTTATTTTGACAAAAAGGTCGTCTGAAAAACCTAAAACGGCTTTTCAGACGACCTCGATATCCTGATATCAACTTGCAGACTTTCCTATATTACCGTTCCTCTTGCGCGGCTTGACACTCTTTTTTAAGGCACTTTTTATCCCCTCGGAAATAATTTTTGATAGAAGTACGCTTTTTTGACCGTTATCATTTGGATTAAAAATCTTATTTACTTTTGCAATCGACTCGATTATATTACCGTTTAATGCAATTTATTACATTAACTAACATATATATTGTATAAATATACATTATTCGTCTATCAAAAATTCCGATTCGATTGATAACAATCTTTATCACTTTAGATGCAATATATGACGGAATTTGACTTTATCAGACAATATTTGCAAAAACAGAAAAGCAGCGGTTTGATTTTGGGCATTGGCGACGACGCCGCGATTATCCGTCCAAGTCACGGATTTGATTTATGTTTTAGCGCGGACATGCTGTTAAAAGACAGACATTTTTTTTCTGACACCGCTCCGGAAGATTTGGCATGGAAAATGCTAGCTGTCAATATATCCGATATGGCCGCGATGGGCGCAACCCCGAAATGGGTGTTATTGAGTGCCGGATTGCCCGAATTGGACGAAAATTGGCTGAAACGTTTTTGTGACAGCTTTTTCAGTTTGGCACAGCGCTTCGGCATCACCCTGATCGGCGGCGATACGACCAAAGGCGATTTGGTCTTCAACGTCACCATTATCGGCGAGCTTCCGCAAGGACAAGCCCTACGGCGCGATGCCGCCAAAGACGGCGACGATATTTGGGTATCGGGACAAATCGGATCAGCAGCAGCCGCTTTAAACTGCCGCCTGAACACACACACACTACCACCCGATTTGTTCGACCGCTGCCATGACAGGCTGCTCCGTCCGGAGCCTAGAGTGGGATTGGGACAGGCGCTTTTGCCCATTGCCCATGCCGCTCAAGATATTTCGGATGGTCTGGCACAAGACCTCGGTCACATTTTGACCGCGTCATCGGTCGGAGCGGAAATTTCGGCAAATGCGCTGCCGGTTTTAGAAGAATTGAAAAACGTCTTACCGCACGAAAGCTGGCTCTCCTGCGCACTGGCAGGCGGCGATGATTACGAACTGGTTTTCACCGCCCCCGAATGCCGGCGCAGCGAGATTCAGACAATAGCCGGACAATGTGGCGTAGCAGTAACGCCCATCGGGAAAATAAATAATACAGGTCGTCTGAAAATAATAGATTCCAATGGCGGCGAATTAAAACTGACTTCATTAGGATTTGATCACTTTGGCTGAATTTAAACCTACTTTCGACTGGTTGAAGCAGCGCCCGTTATGCCTGTTGGCATTCGGATTCGGCAGCGGCCTCGCGCCCGTCGCGCCCGGCACATTCGGAACGATGGCGGCGCTGCCGATAGCATTTCTCTTGGTTTTAATCGGTATCGACGGCTGGATTCTGGCTTTTTTGTGTGTCGCCCTGTTTATGTGGGGCATCCGCATTTGCAACCACACCGAAAAGGCACTCGGCATCCAAGACTACGGCGGTATCGTTTGGGACGAAATGGTAGCGATGCTTCTGATTCTGGCTTTTGCGCCGTTTAAATGGAATTGGTGGCTGGCGGCATTTATTCTGTTCCGCCTGTTTGATTCCATCAAACCTTGGCCGATCAAATGGTTTGACCGGCATGTGCACGGCGGATTCGGCATCATGCTGGACGACATCATCGCCGCCATCATGACCTTGATAGTTTTAGGCATTGCCGCCTGGATTATCTGATTTTTTCAACACACTTATTCGAAGCCATAAGACTTCAAACGCATCGAAAAAAATCGGTGCAAACAAAAAACACTATTACGGGACAACAAAAATGAACGAAATCGAAATCAATGTTCAACCACGCTACGTTGCGGGTCAAAGCGATGTTTATCGCGACCGCTATGCCTTCAACTATTTGATTACCATCTGCAACCGCAGCAACGATGTCATCACGCTGCGCCAGCGTTTCTGGGAAATCACCGACGGACACGGAGCGACCGAGCCGGTAGGTCATTCCGGTCTGATTGAAGAACAGCCGGTCCTCTATCCGGGCGAGGCGTATGAGTACAACAGCGGCTCTCAACTCTGCACCCCTTGGGGCAGCATCGAAGGCGCATACGAGTTTGAAGACAGCATCGGCGAACGCTTTATCGTCGGCGTGCCGAAGCTGGAATTCAAAGCAGGCTTCACCCTGCAATAAACACCGAGCAAAAACAATACAGATCGGGAAAACCAAAGGTCGTCTGAAAGATTAAGGGGCTTTCAGACGACCTTTTTTATAGTGGATTAACTTTAAACCAGTACGGCGTTGCCTCGCCTTGTCCTGATTTAAATTTAATCCACTATATTGATTACCAAAGCAATGCCGCGTCGCATCTTATTGAAAACGCCCCCGCTTCACCTGCATCTGCCCTTTGCCCAACTGCGCCGCCAAGCCGTGATTGCGCAAAGCGTGAGTGAGCGCGATGGCGAGTCCGTCGGCGGCGTCCGATTGCGGCGTACCCGACAGCGACAGCATCTGCACCACCATATGCTGCACCTGCTCTTTCGCCGCCTTGCCCTTCCCGACCACCGCCTGCTTGACCTGCAAAGCCGTATATTCAAACACAGGCAAGTTTTCCATCACCAACACCGCCAATGCCGCCCCGCGCGCCTGTCCCAGCATCAGCGTAGCCGCCGGATTCACATTGACAAACACCTGCTCCACCGCCGCCTGATGCGGGCGGTATTGCTGCACAATCTCCTTGATATGCCGCGCGATCACGGCGATACGCTCCGCCAACGGCGCATTCGGCGGCGTTTTGATACAGCCTGAAGCCACATAAAAATGTTCCCTGCCGCATACGTCGATGATGCCGAAACCGGTCACCCGACTGCCGGGGTCTATCCCCAAAATGCGGACGCTTTTTTGCACAGTCATCTCAGTTTCTTATTCCCATATCGTCAATCAACCTCCCGTCTTCTCCAGCATAAAAGGTCGTCTGAAAACCGATTTTCAGGCTTTCAGACGACCTTTGCCTTCTTTTTACGCCTTCTTTTTACGCCTTATTTTTAAACATATTTTTAATAATGCCCATCACGCTGCGGGAAATGGCGTTGGTTACTTGGCGGTTGATTTGGCTGCCGATGGCATCGGCGACGTTGTAGCCCAAGCCTTGTCCTGACTTTTTGCGTCCGCCGCTCAAGCCGCCGAGCAGTCCGCCGAGTATGCCGGGATCGGCATTGGCGGCTTCTTTTTCAGCGGCCTTTTGCGCTTTTTCCTGCTCTTTTGCCGCCGCTGCCGCTTCTTTCTCCGCCGCAGCCTGGCTGTCGGCTTCGGCTAAGGCTTCAAAGGCGGAATAATTGTCCACCATGTCTTTATAGGTCGGATACAAATCATCGTTTTGGAACAAGCGGTTGCGCTCTTCGGCGGTAAGCGGGGTCAAGGAAGATTGCGGCGGCAGGACGAGCGCGCGCTCTACCGGTTCGGGCATACCTTTTTCGTCGAGGAAGGAAACGAGTGCTTCACCGACGCCCAGTTCGGCAATCGCTTCGGCAACTTTGATATTCGGATTGCTGCGGAAGGTTTCGGCAGCGGCTTTAACCGCTTTTTGGTCGCGCGGCGTGAAGGCACGCAAGGCGTGTTGCACGCGGTTGCCGAGCTGTCCGAGGATGGTGTCGGGCAAATCGAGCGGGTTTTGGGTCACAAAATACACGCCCACGCCTTTGGAACGGATCAGGCGCACGACTTGTTCGACCTGCTCCACCAGCGCATTGGCGGCGTTGTCAAACATCAAATGCGCTTCGTCGAAGAACATCACGAATTTCGGTTTTTCCAAATCGCCGACTTCGGGCAGGGTTTCAAACAACTCCGCCAACATCCACAGCAAAAACGCGCTGTACATACGCGGCGAGCGCATCAGTTTTTCCGAATTGAGGATATTGATGACGCCTTTGCCGTTGTCGGTCTGCATCCAATCTTGCAGGTTGAGCGACGGCTCGCCGAAGAATTTTTCCGCACCTTCGTTCTCCAGCGTCAAAAGCTGACGCTGAATCGCGCCGATACTGGCGGCGGAGACGTTGCCGTATTGCGTGCGGTATTCCGAAGCGTGGTCGGAAACGTGTTTCAGCATACTGCGCAAGTCTTTCAAATCCAGAATGTGCCAGCCTTTATCGTCGGCGACTTTGAACACGAGGTTCAGCAGGCCTTCCTGCGTATCGTTCAAATTCATCAAACGCGCCAGCAACAGCGGGCCCATTTCCGAAACGGTTACACGCACCGGAATGCCGGTTTCGCCGTAAACATCCCAAAAGCGCACGGGGAAGCTTTGCAGCCATTGCTCGCCCAAACCAAACTCGGCAATGCGTTCGCCCACCTTGCCGCTGGCGGCACCCGCTTGCACGATGCCCGACAAATCGCCTTTGACGTCAACCAAAAATACGGGAACGCCCTCGCTGCTGAAGGCTTCCGCCATACGGCGCAGGGTCACGGTTTTACCCGTACCGGTCGCACCGGCGATCAAGCCGTGGCGGTTCGCCATTTTGCCTTGGATTTCAAGTGTCTTATCGCCCGCGCGCGCGATGGGGAATATCGTCATGAAGGTTTCCTTTGATTGGATGGTTTATATCGGTATAGAAACGGCGCGTCCAAGTGTTCGGCGCAAACCGTCTGTCAAACTGCCGCCATTCTACCGTTTTGCAGGGGATGGCTTCAACCCGCAGCAAACCGACGCCCCCCAAACCACCGCGGGCGAAGCCCACGCTACACAACGCTACTTCGCCCGCCCATTGCCATACATCAAAAGGTCGTCTGAAAAAAGCCGTTTCCCGAGTTTCAGACGACCCCGCCGCCGCGAAAAGCGTATACTTTCCCTATCGCAACCAAGGAGCCGAATCATGAAAATCCTGCCCGTCCTGACCGCCGCGCTGCTCTTGTGTTCCTGCGCCGCCGACCGTGAAACCGAAGCCCTGAAAAACAGCCTGTCCGAAGCGCAAACCGCCGTGCGCCTTTCCGCCGAAAACACCAAACGGCTGGAAGACACCTATTCCGACATCTACTTCCACCTCGACAGCCTGACCGTCGAAAGCTTCAAAAAACGCGTCGCCAACGGAGACACCGTTTACGCCTACATCGGCCGCCCGAGCTGCGGCGACTGCAACGCCTTCGAACCCATGTTCAAACGCTACATCGCCAGCCGCAACCTGAACGGCAAAATCTACTTCGTCAACGTCCACCGCCTGCACCAAGACAAAGAAGCATGGACCGCGTTCCGCCAACAATACAAACTCGGCGGCACACCCGTCCTAGCGAAATACAGCAAAGGCAAACAAGTCAACAAACTCGATTTGGAAGAAAACGGCGGCAAAATCAGCGCCGAAGACTTGGAGAAATGGCTGGACGCAAACAGCTTGCGATAAGCTGCCCGTTTGGGATTGCACCGTTTGAGGGTTAAAGACTTTGCGGAGCGATGAAGAGAGGTCGTCTGAAAATGGGATTTTGGTTTCAGACGACCTTTTTTCCATAGTGGCAATCTTGTTCATTCCCCCTTCCGGCGGGGGAAGGTTAGGATGGGGGTGGCTTTGCGGCTTTAGGCAAGATTAAATTTGCGCAGCCCGTAGAGCCACCCTCTCCCCAACCCTCTCCCGCCGGACGGGAGAGGGGCAGGCTGCATGTCGTGGCATAGATTTCTGTCTGACTGTCGTCATTCCCGCGCAGGCGGGAATCTACTTTTAAATCTCGGCAACTGTTTTTCAAACATCAGTTTCTTAGAATTTTCGATGGATTCCCGCCTACGCGGGAATGACGACGGTGGGATGTTTGGCGTGATTTGTTTATAAGAAAAGGTCGTCTGAAACTATGCTTTCGGTTTCAGACGACCTTTAAGGGATAAGTTACGATTGAAGTCAAGTTTTACTTTCCTAAGGGGGAGGCATTATTTGTGTCCCACTTTTATCAAAAATCAGCATCCCAGTTTCATCACAAAATTTTTGCATTGCTTTCGTTTGCTCATTCTCTTTCAGTTCATCCCATTTAGAATCATTTTCGCCTTTCCAATCAGGATAAACGCTCTTAACAAAATCCAATATTGTTATGCTAGCAGAGAATAACTTCTCGTTATACTTTAATTGTTCCCATTTTAAATCGCATTCTTTTAAATTTGCGAATGACAAATTAGCATTTTGTAAGTCGGCTTCTACCAAACAAGCATTTTGAAAATTAGCTTTCCTTAAATCTGCACCTTTTAACTTAGCCCCTGTCAAGTTAGCTTTGTGTAAGTTAGCATCAAACAAATTGGCTGTTTCTAAATCTGCCTTTTCTAAGATAGCATTTTGAAAATTAGCTTTGTGTAAGTTAGCATCAAACAAGTTGGCTGTTTCTAAATCTGCCTTTTCTAAGATAGCATTTTGAAAATTAGCTTTCCTTAAATCTGCACCTTTTAACTTAGCCCCTGTCAAGTTAGCTTTGTGTAAGTTAGCATCAAACAAGTCAGCTGTTTCTAAATCTGCCTTTTCTAAGATAGCATTTTGAAAATTAGCAATCCCTAAATTTGCACCTTTTAACTTAGCCCCTGTCAAATTAGCTTTGTGTAAGTTAGCATCAAACAAGTTGGCTGTTTCTAAATCTGCCTTTTCTAAGATAGCATTTTGAAAATTAGCTTTCCTTAAATCTACACCTTTTAACTTAGCCCCTGTCAAGTCAGCCTTGTGTAAGTTAGCACCAAACAAGTCAGCTGTTTCTAAATCTGCCTTTTCTAAGATAGCATTTTGAAAATTAGCTTTCCTTAAATCTGCACCTTTTAACTTAGCCTCTGTCAAGTTAGCTTTTTGAAACTCAGCACCAATCAAGGTAGCTGTTTCTAAATCTGCCTTTTCTAAGATAGCATTTTGAAAATTAGCAATCCCTAAATTTGCACCTTTTAACTTAGCCTCTGTCAAGTTAGCTTTGTGGAACTCAGCACCAATCAAGGTAGCTGTTTCTAAATCTGCCTTTTCTAAGATAGCATTTTGGAAATTAGCACCTTGTAACTTTAATCCCGACAAATCCTTGGCAATTTCATCTACTCCGCTCAACTGGAAATCCATCCCAGCGAAACAAATATTAGGCAGCATTTCAGGAAAATCCCGCAGATTGAGTTTCTTATACTCTCGATTCAAACTTAATAAAACTTGCGTTAAAGCCACGCCCATGGGACTCTTTGCTTTTTGTGTCAGTTCATCAAAAATCTTCTTTCTCTCTTCATCAGATAAATGATCCCCATCCAGCTTCTTCAAACTATCCTGCTGCATTGCCTGCCAAGCGGATTTCAATAGGTTGAATGCGGGACGACGGAAACTTTCCCCGTAATCGCCTCGGAAAAACGGCAGCAGGTTGTAAATGGCGGAAATCTGCAAAGCGACGGCACCTTCGCGTTTACTGAAAGTATCAAAATCAGCGGTATCCGGTTTTTTGGAATATTCTTCAGATTGTTCCGTCGTTTGTTCTGTAATTTCTGCCCCGTCTTTTGAGCTGCTTTTCTGTGTGGTTTTACTGACGGTTTTTATTTCCGGCAAATGTGCGCCACTAACCCATTCGGAAAGTTTTTGAAATTCTTTCAGATTAATGTCTTTGCGTTGATTCTCGATTTGCTGTCTATTGTTTTCGTCGCGAAAATGCCAAACAACCAAAGCGACGGGGACAGAAATCAACACAATAAGGAAATTCCAATAACCTGCGGATTCTTGAACTTTATCCGTGAGAGAAATCCACTTAGGAAAATATTGAATTAGAAAATACATTAACTCAATTGAAATGACTCCTGCAATTAACATTACAGTCATATTTGAAGCACTATTGAGCCTTTTCCTGAGACCATTTGGCTTTTTTTTGGAGTTATTTGGTTTATTTTTGTGTTGTCCCATAACTTTTTATTACCTGTTACACGTTAATTAGTTATCAATTATTCTAGCAAACAATGTAATCTGAAACGATTTTGATATGAAGTATTTTTTATATCCCTCAATATTATATATTCAAATAAAAACAGAGCATTGTATCTGGCTTCATTACCAAAAAAGGTCGTCTGAAAACCTTGGAATCGGGTTTTCAGACGACCTTTTGTCTTGGTTTCGGATTTTATTTCTTCAATTCCGCCAAAATCTCGTCAACGGTTTTCTTCGCGTCGCCGAAGCACATTACGCTGTTTTCGTTGAAGAACAGCGGGTTTTGTACGCCTGCATAGCCGGTGTTCATCGAGCGTTTGAAGACGACGACTTCTTTTGCCTTCCATACTTCTAATACGGGCATACCGGCAATCGGGCTGTTCGGGTCGGTTTGGGCGGCGGGGTTGACGGTGTCGTTCGCTCCGATAACCAGCACTACATCGGTTTCAGGGAAATCGTCGTTGATTTCGTCCATTTCCAAAACGATGTCGTAGGGGACTTTGGCTTCGGCGAGCAGTACGTTCATGTGACCGGGCAGGCGGCCGGCGACGGGGTGGATGCCGAAGCGTACTTCGATGCCGTTTTTACGCAAAAGCTCGGTGATTTCGGCAACGGGGTATTGCGCCTGCGCCACTGCCATGCCGTAGCCCGGTGTGATGATGACGCTGCCGGCGTTGCGCAGCATTTCGGCAACTTCGGCGGGTTTGGCTTCGCGGTATTCGCCGATTTCTTGGCTGCCTGAGGCTGTGGCGGAACCGTCGGTACCGAAACCGCCTGCGATGACGGAGATGAAGGAGCGGTTCATGGCTTTACACATGATGTAGGACAGAATCGCGCCGCTGGAGCCGACCAGCGCGCCGGTGACGATGAGCAGATCGTTGGAGAGCATGAAGCCTGCGGCTGCGGCCGCCCAGCCGGAGTAGGAGTTCAGCATGGACACGACCACGGGCATATCTGCGCCGCCGATGGAGGCGACCAAGTGCCAGCCGAATGCGAGGGCGATCAGGGTCATCAGTATCAGGATGAAGCCGCTGCCGTCAACGGATACGAACACCAGCATCAGGATAAAGGATAAAACCAATGCGGCGAGGTTGAGCTTGTGTTTGGCAGGCAGTTGCAACGGCGCGCTGCTGATTTTGCCGTTGAGCTTGCCGAACGCGACCAACGAGCCGGTGAAGGTTACGGCTCCGATAAAGATGCCCAAATACACTTCGACCAGATGGATGGTGTGCATATCGTGCGAAACGTTGCCCGGCTCGATATAGCTGTTGAAGCCGACCAATACGGCTGCCAAGCCGACGAAGCTGTGCAGAAGTGCAATCAGTTCGGGCATTTCGGTCATTTCTACTTTTTTGGCTTTGTAGATGCCGACGGCGCCGCCGATCAGCATGGCGATGATGATCCAGCCGAGTCCGTGGGTGTTTTCGGAAAACACGGTAACGAACAAGGCGACCGCCATCCCGGCGACGCCGGAATAACAGCCCTGCTTGGCGGTTTCCTGCTTGGACAGCCCCGCCAGCGAGAAGATGAACAGTATCGCGGCTACGATGTACGCCGCTGTAACGAGTCCTGAAGACATGGTGATTCTCCAATTATTTGTGAAAGTAACTGTTTATTTGTGAAAGTAACTGTGTTTTTTAATCGGGTCGTCTGAAAACTGAATTTCGGGTTTTCAGACGACCCTGATGCTTAGTATTTTTCAAAGACGACTATGACAAACTCCCTCCGCACCAGATTGCCGCTTTTGCTGACCGCCCAATCGCGGCTTCGCTGTTCCCGAATGCAGCGCAACGGCAGGTTTTCCGACAGGGCGCGGATGTCGGCGGCATCGTAGAGCGCGAAGCTGTACGCGGCAAACGGCAGTCTTGCCATAAAGTCTTTTTCGCAGAAATTCAGGCATAGCCGCCCGCCGGATTTCAGCACGCGGCTCAGTTCTGAAAGTACGCTTGGTGCGTCGTCCCAAAAATAGACGGTATTGACGGAAACGATTTTGTCGAAGCTTTCATCGGCAAAAGGCAGTGCACCGCCGTCGTACAGCCGGTAATCCGCCAGCCCTGCTTCGAGAAACGGAGCATTGAATGCCTGCGCCTGTGCGTGCATCAACGGGGAAATTTCCAAGCCTGTGTAATGCAGGTTTTCTGCCTGCGACAAAATGTAGCCGAGCAGCCCGCCGTTGCCGCAACCCGTTTCTAGGATGCGGTCTCCGTTTTGCAGTTGCACCGCTTCAAACGAACCGAGAATCTGTGTCAGGTTGCGCAGGTTCATCATCTGCCCGAACGCTTTTCCTGCTTCGTCATGCGGGCAGCGCAGTTGGGCGGCGGTTTGTTCGGGGGACAGGTTCATAGGGTTCTCCGACTATCGGGGCGGTTGATTCAACGTCGTCTGAAAATCCGGAATGAGGGTTTTCAGACGACCTCTGTACGGGTTGCCTATTCGCTGCCGAATTGTGCTAAAAATTCTTTTTCGGTCAGCTTGGGCGTGTCGTTTGCCAGTTCGTAATACGGGGCTTTGGCGTCGATGTAAATCTGTTCTTCCAATTTGAAATCGGCGTTGTCGGCAAACAGTCCGGCGAAGACGAAATAGCTGTCGTTCGGCAGGAAATGGTAGAACAGGTGTGTACCGCAGTTTTTGCAGAACGCGCGTTCCGCCCATTCGGACGAATGATAGCGGGCGATGTTCGCTTCACCGTCGATTTTCGGCGGCTTGGCGGCAATCAGCGAAAACGTCGCGCCGCTGCCCCAAGTGCGGCACATGCCGCAATGGCAGGCGTGGACGTGTTTGTCGTGTTCCACTTCTAAAGATACGTCGCCGCACAGGCATTTTGCTTTCATGGTCGAACTCCTTATATTTGAAAGCTGACTTCTAGGTCGTCTGAAACGGTGTTGCCAAAACTTACGTCGCTCGTTTTAGCGAAACTCGCTGAGCTCGTTTTCAGACGACCCCGCTGTCAGACAGCGGCTACAAACAGCCCGATGGTGCAGACAAATCCGCCCGTCCACATTGCCGAACGCAGGCTCGGTTTATCTTTCAGATAGCTGAAAATATAAGCGATGCGGAAGGCGATGAACGATACTGCCAAAAGGTTGATGGTCGCTTGTGCGGCGTTGCCTGTGGCGTGTGCCACCAAAACAGCGGCGGCAAACGGGGCGAATACTTCAAAACCGTTTTGCTGTGCGGCATTGGCGCGCGCCGACAAGCCTTGCGTACGGGCGAGGAAATCGCGCGGATTTCGGTTGTCCGACGGCTGAAAACCGCCTTGCGCTTTGGCGATGAAGGAACAAAACAGCGGCAGCAGCGATGCGATCAGGATGCACCAATAGGCTAAAGTCATGCTTTACCCTTTCCTAAACATATTCAACATCCGGCGCGTTACGAAGAAGCCGCCGAAGATGTTGATGCTGGCAATCAGGACGGCAATGAAGGCAAGCAGGGTAACGAAACCGTTACCTTGGCTGATTTGCAGCAGCGCGCCGACGACGATGATGCCGGAAATGGCGTTGGTCACGGACATCAGCGGGGTATGCAGCGAGTGGCTGACGTTCCACACAACGTAGTAGCCGATGACGCAGGCGAGGACGAACACGATAAAGTGGTTCAAGAATGCGGCGGGTGCAACCGCGCCGACCCACAGTACCAATACGGCGGCGATGACGGCGGGTGCGAGTTTTTTCCACAGGGGAACGGGTTTCGGCTCAGGCTTGGCGGCAGGCGCGGCTTTTTCAGACGACGTTTGCTGCGGCTGGGCGGAAACTTGAATCGGCGGAGGCGGGAAGGTGATTTCGCCGTCGCGGGTAACGGTCATGTTGCGGATGATCACGTCTTCGAAGTCCAGCATGATTTCGCCGTCTTTGTTCGGGCTTAACAGCTTGGTCAGATTCACCAAGTTGGTGGCGTAAAGCTGGGAAGACTGTCCGGCAAGGCGGTTTGCCATGTCGGTGTAGCCGATGATTTTCACGCCGTTGTCGGTTACGAACAATTCGCCCGGCTTGGTGAGTTCGCAGTTACCGCCCGTCGCCGCCGCCAAATCGACGATGACGGAGCCGGATTTCATGCTTTCGACCATTTCTTTGGTAATCAGCTTGGGCGCGGGTTTGCCCGGAATGGCGGCGGTGGTGATGATAATGTCCACTTCTTTCGCCTGCTCGGCAAAGAGTTTCATCTCGGCGGCGATAAATTCGTCGCTCATCACTTTGGCGTAGCCGTCGCCGCTGCCGCCCGATTCTTGCGGGAAGTCGAGTTTCAGGAACTTACCGCCCATTGATTCGATTTGTTCCGCCACTTCCAAGCGGGTATCGAACGCGCGCACCACTGCTCCGAGCGAGTTTGCTGTACCGATCGCCGCCAAACCCGCCACACCAGCACCAATCACTAAAACCTGCGCGGGCGGCACTTTGCCCGCGGCGGTGATTTGACCGGTGAAGAAACGGCCGAAAGCGTTGGCGGCTTCAATTACGGCGCGGTAGCCGCTGATGTTTGCCATCGAAGACAAAGCGTCCAAAGCCTGCGCGCGGGAAATGCGGGGAACCATGTCCATCGCCAGCGCGTTGACTTTCTTGGCACGCAAGGCTTCGACCAAAGCTTCGTTTTGGCGCGGCCACAAGAAGCTGACGATGGTCTGCCCTTCTTTGAGCAGCGGCAGCTCGCCTTCGGACGGCGCGTTGACTTTGTAAAGCAAAGGGCATGCCCAAACCGTCGCTTTGTCGGCAACGGTCGCGCCTGCTGCTTGGTAAGCCGCATCATCCAAACTTGCCGCCAAACCTGCGCCGCTTTCGACAACGGTTTCAAAGCCCAGTTTGCTCAACAGGGCAACGGTGGCAGGCGTACAGGCGACGCGGGTTTCGCCGGATAATGACTCGCGTGGGATACCGATTTTCATCTCTGAATCCTTTTTTAGGTTGTCTGTATATAAATGTTAATATATTTCATATAGTCCCCTTATAGCGAATTTTCAGTGGACTGGCAATAGGTAAGCCGACAATTCGGCATTTCATCCCTGTATTGCCTTACAAATACTGCCGTCTGCGTTTAAAATCATTTTCCGATTACAGGCTCTGACCGCCGTAACATTCTCCGCTGTTTCACTATATAATCCGCATTTTTTGAGCCACCGCCATGCCGCACGCCCTCGTCCTCCAATTTCCCTCCGCCGAAGCCCTGCCTTCCGCCCTCCTCTCCCGCCTGCCCGAGCCTGATTACGCCGATGAAAAGCGTATGCGTTTTATCGTTGAAGAAGGGTTTTCTTTAAGCGGGGCAGACGCAGCATTACTGAGCAGCAATCAAATCGACCACGCCGTGTTGCCCGATATGGCGTTCGGCGAACTCGGGCTGATTGTCAGCGATATGGATTCGACGCTGATTACCATTGAATGCGTCGATGAAATTGCGGCGGGCGTCGGCTTGAAAGACCGCGTGGCGGAAATTACCGAACGCTCGATGCGCGGCGAATTGGATTTCGAGCAGTCTTTGCGCAGCCGCGTCGCCCTGTTGGCAGGATTGGACGAACGGGTTTTGGCGGAGGTTTATGAAAACGTTTTGCGGCTCTCGTCCGGCGCGGAATTTTTATTGGACGAATGCAAGGCACACGGCGTGAAATTCATGCTGGTGTCGGGCGGGTTCACGTTTTTCACCGAAAGGCTGCAACAACGCCTCGGCTTCGAATACCAACACGCCAATGTTTTGGAAATTGAAAACGGCAAGCTGACGGGTCGTCTGAAAGGCAGAATTATCGACGCGCAGGCAAAAGCGGATTTATTGCGTGAATACCGCAGCCGCCTCGGATTGCAGCCGCATCAGGTGTTGGCGATGGGTGACGGTGCGAACGATATTCCGATGCTCAAAGAAGCCGGCATAGGCGTGGCTTACCGCGCCAAACCGAAAGCGCAGGCGGTCGCCGATGCCTGCATCAATTTCGGCGGACTGGAGCGCGTCAGGGGGGGGTTTAAATAAACCGCCTGTATCGGTGGTCAGGAGTTTCCCAGTAAAACAAAGGTCGTCTGAAAAATTTTCAGACGACCTTTTTGCTGTTTGAAATATCGTAATGACTGCGAACGGAACACCAAAGGGAACGCAGTAACAACATACCAAAACGGGTTTGCAACCCGCTCCCGAACACAGCCCTCTTTATCCCCGTAACAGCCTTATCCCTTCTTCCTACCAAACGGAACAATAGGCAATTAATCAACACGGTTATTATAGTCAACTAAAAACAAAATAGTACAATACTCAACTTTTAAGGTCTAACCATGGCATACTCTGCGGACTTAAGAAACAAAGCTTTAAACTATTACGAACAATGCAAAAACATCAGCCAAACCGCAGCAACGTTTAACTTGTCAAGAAACACGCTTTACCTGTGGATTCGCCTTAAAAAACAAACAGGCAGCCTAAAACATCAAGTTACCGGTCTAAATGCCGTCAAATTGGATAGGCAAAAACTGGCTCAATATGTTGGGCAACACCCGGATGCCTATCTGCATGAAATCGCCAAACATTTTGATTGTACGCCAGCCGCCGTTTGCTATGCACTCAAACAGATGGGGATGACGCGCAAAAAAAGACCACCACTTACAAAGAACAAGATCCGGCCAAAGTAACGCATTATTTAACACAGCTGGCCGAATTTTCTGACTACCAACGTGTTTATTTGGATGAAACAGGATTTGACCGCTACCTGTTCCGTCCCTATGCCCGCAGCCCGAAAGGGCAAATAGTGAAAGCGCAGATAAGTGGAAAAAGATACCGACGCTTATCTCTGGTGTCCGCACAAGTCGGCAACCGGCTGATTGCTCCGATGGTTTATCAAAATACGATGACCGGGGTCTTTTTTGAAGCGTGGTTTCAGCAATGCCTACTGCCCGCATTGACTCAAAAATCGGTGATTATTTTAGATAATGCACGATTTCACCGTATGGGTGTCTTACGGGAAATGGCGGAAAAATGGGGACATAAGGTATTGCCTCTTGCACCTTATTCACCTGAGCTCAACCCGATTGAGAAGGTGTGGGCGAATATTAAGCGGTATCTGCGAACCGTATTGTCTGATTACGCCCGATTTGACGATGCGTTACTGTCCTATTTTGATTTTAATTGACTATACTGTTCTTAAAATAATTTGGCTATGCACTGAAAATATTGACTTAAATTAAACAAAATCGTTTTCTTGTTCACAAACTACCTGACATTCTTTATACTACTAAAGTAGTATTTAACTACAACCTATGAACTAAACCAATAAAAGGAGCCCTAAGGATGAAGCATCAGTTACTCCTTCTGCCGCTTGCCGTAGCTGTATCCCAAGCTTGGGCAGATACAAACCCCGTTCCCGAAGAGACTGTTACCCTTTCCCCTGTCACCGTCACCGGCACACAACAACAAAAAGCCAATAGCGTTACTTTCAACCCCAAAGCTGCTTTGCAACCCCTCCCTGCCGGAGACGGGGCAGACCTTTTACAGTCTGTCCCCAACATGAGCATCATCCGCAAAGGCGGTAGCTCGGGCGATCCATTGTTCCGCGGTTTGGGCGGTTCGCGCCTGTCGATTAACGCCGACGACCAGTTTATTTACGGCGGTTGCGCTATGCGTATGGATCCGCCGACTGCATACATTCATCCAAACTCTTTTGACAAAGTCGTCGTTACCAAAGGTCCTCAAACCGTAACCCAAGGCATGGGTTTGGTCAGCGGCTCGGTACAATTCATCCGTAAAGACCCTGATTTCAGCGAAAAACCCTACAACATCAACGCCTCCCTGACTGCGGGCAGCAACGACCGCCGCGACGGCTCGCTTGAAGCCGAGTTCGGCGGCAAATACGCCTACGTCCGCAGCAATATTTCCCATAACGAAGCCGACGACTACAAAGACGGCTCAGGCAAAAGCGTCCACTCCCATTTCAAACGCGACAGCCAAATGCTGCAACTGGGTATCACCCCGACCGAAAACACCACCATCGCCGGCACATACGAACGCAGCAGAGCCAAGGTTGCCTACGCCGACCGCATGATGGACGGCAGCAAATTCGACCGCGACGCATGGAACGTCCGCTTTACCCAACGCAACCTCACCCCTTGGTTCAGCGAACTCGAATTGCGCTACGGTGAAAGCGAAATTGACCACGTTATGGACACATACAGCCTGCGCACCATCCGCAATCCCGCAGGCAAACAGATTAAAAACGCCAACAACCCCAAACGCAACACCGACACAGGTCGTCTGAAAGCCACCTTCGATTGGGATAATCTCAACCTGCAAACCGGCGTAGATTATATGGACGATGTACACGTCGCCCGTATGGAACGCGGCGGCGACGGTTACAGCCACAAGCCTTTTATGCCCAACCAAAGTTTCAAACAATGGGGCGTTTTCACCGAAGCCGCTTGGCAGCAAACTGACAAACAACGTTGGGTAGCAGGCTTGCGCCACGACCGTGTCAAAGCGGATTATGATTCCGCAGACGTAACCGATCCCGCCTTGAAACATCAGAAATTCAACTTGAATTCCGGTTTCTTACGTTGGGAACGTGATACGGATAACGGCTTGAAATACTACGCCGGATTCGGTATCGCAGAACGCTCGCCCGACTACTGGGAACGTCTGCGCGCCAAAAAGAAAATCATCCATCCCGAACAAAACCGCCAAATCGATGCGGGCATCATCTGGAAACGTCCTAACCTCCATGCCTCCGTGTCCGTATTCGGCAGCGATGTCAAAAACTTCATCATACTCGAACGCCAAGGCACGGATTTAGGCGTACGCAACGTTAAAGCCTCGCGTTTCGGCGGCGAAGCCGAAGTTAAATGGACGTTTGCACCCAACTGGGAAATCGGCAGCAGCCTCGCCTACACCCACGGTAAAAACCGTACCGACGGCAAACCTTTGGCACAAACTCCGCCGCTCGAGTGGAACAACACCCTCGCATTCGACAACGGCAAATTCAGCGCAGGCGCGTTATGGCGCGTCGTGGCGAAGCAAAACCGTTACAGCAAAGGTCAAGGCAATATCGTCGGTCAGGACATCGGCGCCTCTTCCGGCTTCGGCGTACTCTCGCTCAATGCCGGCTGGAAATTCAGCAAATACGCCACCTTGCAGGCCGGCATAGACAACGTGTTCAACAAAACCTATGCCGAATTCGTCAGCAAAGGCGGCGACCCTTCAGCAGGCACGCAAACCTTGCGCGTCAACGAACCCGGCCGTACCGCTTGGTTGAGGCTGCAAGCGAAATTCTGATGTTGAGTTGAAAAAATGAAAGGTCGTCTGAAAACCCGATTGTGGGCTTTCAGACGACCTTTTTGATGATGGTTTTAAAGTATAGTGGATTAACAAAAATCAGGACAAGGCGACGAAGCCGCAGACAGTACAGATAGTACGGAACCGATTCACTTGGTGCTTCAGCACCTTAGAGAATCGTTCTCTTTGAGCTAAGGCGAGGCAACTACGTTTCAAACATAGAGAACCGATTATGGCTTACACCGAGACGAAAGACTCAATCCAAGCCACTATATTTTTCACCGCCTCCATCCGGCAAAGTTATAAAGGAACGAATCGGAAACCCTGTTCGTCAACTTCCAATATGGAGGCGTAATCATTTTTCCAATCTCCCAATACAATGCGGGTGAAGCCGTCTTCCTGATGGATATGTTCACGATGGGTGTGTCCGTGAATCAATAGTTGGGCATGATGCTGACGCACAATATCTGCGGTGAATTGCGGCTGAACGTCCATGATTTCCGCTGCTTTATATTGTTTGCCCTGCTTGCTGGTTCGGCGTATTTTACGGGCAATTTTCAGACGCAGGGCAAGCGGCAGGCTTAGGAACAAGTGTTGCAGCCATTTTTGGTGAACAATCTTTCTGAACTTCTGATAACGCGTATCATCGATACACAAAGTATCTCCGTGGCAAATCAAGGCAGAGCTACCGTATAAATCGACTACTGCATATTCGGGCAGCAACTTCATACCGGATTGCGCTGCAAATTGCTTCCCGATCAAAAAATCCCGATTGCCGTGTACAAAGAAACATTCCACCCCGCGCTGCACGACGGATTGAATCGCTTGCGCGACGGTTTGGGTCAATTCGGATTGCTCGTCGTCGCCTATCCAAAAATCAAACAAATCCCCCAAAATATAAACCGAACGCGCCTGCGGTGCTTTTTCACGCATAAAGCGCAAGAACAATTCGGTTAATTCGGGATGGGATTCGCTCAGGTGCAAATCGGAAATAAAATAAATCGGCATGGCGGGCAACAGGTGTGAAATCCTTGCCATTATAGGTTTTCAGACGACCTTTGTATATCGGCCGCCAACGTATGCGGCATGGTCCTACCCGTTGCCGGAACTTCGCTCAATTTCTCTTTTTATCCAATACTCAGGCAGGCTATGATTTGAAACCTGCCCCATTCAGCCGCATTGGACGATTTTTTGATAACTGTCTTCCTGATGCACATCGCTGACGGGAACGACGTAAAACAACTCGTTGCTGCGGACAAAACGGTTAACCAAATCCCTATCGATATCAAATACATGATGACGCAAGCCGTTCAAGCCGCGGAATATCATGGTTTTCCAGTCCGCATACCCGTTGGCGTTGGGGCGGATATCGTTCATCGCGTCCAGCGCCAGCAGCTTGCGGTTCTGCTCTTCTTTGTTCAAAGGCAGGGAATACACGGAATGGAAATGGAACGGCTGACCGAACATCGGCGGCAGGCTCAACATCGAGCCGGACTTGCCGATTGGGAAATCGTCGCTCAAAAAATGCAGTGTGTGCAAAAACAGCGAACCTTTCCGATAATCCAGTTGTTTCAAAGCTTCAACCGCAGCGATTGTCGTATATTGATGGTCTTTGTGTGCATCGATATTGGGCGACGGGCTGACGATGATGTCGGGTTGGAAGGTTTCGATAATATACGCCAGATTATTGACCAAACCGCGCCAATTCGAACCGCCGTTCAAGCCTTTGGACAAAGACGAGGTATTGGCACGGCGGAACAGATTGACATCCGCCGTATCCAGTTTGGTCGACTTCACATCGGCATCGGGATTCTGCTTCATGACTTGCAATGTGCTGTCAAAATAGCCGAGCTGCAAAATGTTTTCAGACGACACCCCCGCCAAAAGCGGCACGGTCAGGCTGTTCCATACGCGCATCCTGCCCTTTTGCAGATACTGCGCCTGCATTTGCTCGGGATTGCGCGCATACATATTGTTGTAATGGAAGCTGCCGCCCTCCCCTGCGGTAATCGTAACCACCAACGTATCGGCAGCATGTTTTTCATATAATCCGTAAGCCGCCAATTCCGCATCATCCGCATGGGGGGCGAGGACCAGAATTTTTTTACCGCTCAAACACTCGCGCGGATAAACCGACAATTCAACTTCCTGATCAGGCAGGGACACGCGGTTGCCGCTTAATGTAATTTTTCTGCTGCCGTCGTCGAAGGTATCGGTCAAATTGAGGTAGCGTGCGCCGTTGCCGCCATGTTCGACATACGCCCGCCACTCCCCGCGGTTGGTTTTGACGCCGATCCAAGGCATCACCAATCTGCCCAGCCAACCTGATTTCACGTTGATTCTGGCGATGACCGTATCATTCGCGCCGATGGTATCGGGCAAGATCAGTTCGCCCTCACGCAAACTGACTGTCGCCGACTTGGGCAATTGACCATATTCGTAATCGCGGCTGACATCGTAAGCAAACCGTTTTCTGCGAATTGATGCCACGATAAAGGCAGCAATTACAAGCAGGCAAAGTATCATGCAAAATAATACTAACAATAACATTTTGTTCCCCTGTGATAATTTCCCTTATCTTATTATCTAAAAATGCGCACGTCCTAACTTTCTAACAAACGGTCATTTTCAAAACCAAACGTCATCTTGAATAGTAATTTACAATTTGAAATCATACAGTTTTCAATTGCACGCTCCTTCCGTTCGTAAGCAAACGCCCCTATCCAAGTTTCCAATTCTGCACCGTCCTTCCCGATAAGATAAGAGGATGACACAACAAGCTGTCGCCACAATGCAAAGGTCGTCTGAAACCATCTATGCCTTCACGTCCATCCTGTTTCTCGCCATATTTGAAACAAAAAAGCACGCACCAATCTTTCAGACGACCTTCTCTATTTTTGGATTTCAATAGAGTGCAAAAAATAAACCGACCGCTGTATCTCGCGGTCGGTTTGTTTTTTCATTATAAAACGTCGTCTGAAACTGTTTTCAGACGACGTTTTGTCTTACCACATCAATATTGAAGGCTCCGGCGTCACCTGATAGCCCTCCTTGCGCAACTTCTCAATCAAGCCTTGTTCAGACATCAAGTGCAGGATACCCACTGCAAACACCGTTTTCTTTTTAGCAGATATCTCTTTGATTTTCGGCAGCCAAATTTGATTGCGCTTAATCAGCAAATCGCTGCGTACCCAAGATAAAACGGGAATAGTATCAGGATACTTTTGAGCAAATTCCTGCTCTAATTCAGTTTGCACCAAAGGTAAATCCTCGAACTTTCCTTTCTCATAGGAATTGAAAAGACGTTTGGTTTCCCGCTCGACATACTCTTCATTCGTTCTCAATGTCAACATTTTAATCATCAACTTTTCCGGCTGACTGGCAAAAATTCGAGAGAAATCCATCACATCCTCTAAAGCAAGGCGTGTTTTACCGGACTCTTGTGCCGCTTTCGACAGCAAAATATCCACACCTGTCTGGTTGCTGTATTCAGGCGGATAAATACTTAAAGCAAACAGCAACACCGCCCAAGGATGCATGTGGTCGATGTACGGTGCCATCTGAGCCAACTCCGGACTTTTCATAAAGTCCTGTTGCAACAGTTCAAAATCCTTATCGCCCAATTTGGATTTCAAAGAATCTTGACTATAAATTTTTTGCATAAACTCTTGATATTTCGCCATCTCTTCATCATTGAGCTGGGGCAGCATATCGGCCTCGGTAACCAACTGTTCGACAGATGCCAGCAAATTCTTTGCATCTTTAGACAAGGTGGCATTGGGCTTACCGATATGGATAGTGCCGACCAAATAAGAATCCGGCTGCCCCGATTTGCTGATTTTCCAAACATTACTGGTTAATTTAGGGGTATCCCAATTCAATTCAGGACGAATAACAACAGAAGCCGCTTTTTGTTGCTTTGCTGACGGTTTCTCCGAAACCTCCTGTTTACATGCAGACAATGGCACAATCGCCAAACATACAGCCAACAGAGACAATAATTTATTCATCTTTTTCCTCTTCATCATCATGAAATGTGGCAACAGTATAGTGTATAGGGGGTTAACTTTAAAATAGACCGATATGTTAAATAAAATACCCGATTTTATTACCAGATTTTAAAACTATTTTGCCCCTTAACTATCGAACTGCCCTAATAAACAAAATGGCTTCTTTGCACATCCCGAGCGACACCGGCTATTGAGCCGACAATAAGGAAAAGGTCGTCTAAAACCGCCCGACTGATGATACAATTTCGCCTGAATATCCACTTCGGAACACGGTCATGAGTCTCTACGCCATCGCCCACATCATCCACCTCTATTGCGCCATCGCCTTTGTAGGTGGCGTATTTTTCGAAATGCTGGTTTTGTCCGTCATGCACACCGGCCGTGTCTCACGCGAATCGCGCCGCGAAGTCGAACGCGCCATGTCCTACCGCGCCGTCCGCGTTATGCCGCCCGTCGTCATTACGCTTTTCATCAGCGGCATCGTCATGGTATTCAACCGCTACCTGCCCTTTTTGAGCCAACCCTTCGCCACCTCATTCGGTACGCTCCTCACCCTCAAAATCCTGTTGGCAGTCAGCGTCCTCGTCCATTTCGCCATCGCCGTCGTCAAAATGGCACGGCGCACCCTGACCGTCGGCTGGTCCAAATACATCCACGCCGTCGTGTTTTCCCATATGCTGTTCATCGTATTTTTTGCCAAAGCCATGTTCTATCTGTCTTGGTAAGCTGTTTTCAGACGACCTATTTACCATCAGAGGTCGTCTGAAAGACAAAGAACGAACACAAAATAACACGCTGACAAATAGCGGCATTTGAAAGCAAAAAATCCGCATAACCCGCAAAACCAATATGCCCGAGTCAGCTGTCCTATCCCCTCTTCCTCATCAGCTGGGGCAGATTATTCAAAATTAAAAAGGTAAAGAGGTTCATATATAGTGGATTAACAAAAATCAGGACAAGGCGACGAAGCCGCAGACAGTACAAATAGTACGGCAAGGCGAGGCAACGCCGTACTGGTTTAAATTTAATCCACTATAAAACCGATCTATTTCTTGCTTCCTAAGCCTGAGGAAATTTGTTTCTTTGAGCAAGAATACGAAAAAAATGTTGCATCACTAAAATCCATTCATAAGAAATGGTCGTCTGAATTTTTTCAGACGACCTTTTCTATGGATAAGCAGCAAACCGACTCTGCTATTTTGTTGGGCTTACCTGCCTTTTATTAAAAGGCGTCATCATCATGCACGATGACCTTATTGACATAAACCGGCTGCACCGGCGTTTCTTCATGCAAGGTAGGCGACTCTGTCTGTGGCACAGATGTTTCGGTAGTCATTGGTATTGCTGGCAGCATATTGTGCGCAGAATGAGTTTCTTCGCGCTGTATGTCTACTTGCGGCACCAAAGGCTCATGCTCTAACGATGGAGACTCCTGTTTACCGGCTTCAGGCTTCACTTCGGATACGGAAGTGGCTTTTACCGGCTGACTTTCCGATGACAAAGCCACAGGAGCCACAGGCTCAGATACGGACGAATGCTCCTCTACATCAACCGCTTTTGTCAAAGCTTCCTCGACTACCGGAGCTTGCGTAGTTGACGTAGTTTCTGTTGTTACCCGTGTTTCTACTGTTACAGACGCGTCCGTTTGGGCTGGTGTTTCTACGGTTTCAGAAATTTCTGTCTTGGTTGGTAGCGTTTCTACCGTTTCAAGTGGTTCAAATCGAGTTGGTGCTTCTACCGTTTCATGCGTTTCCGCTTTGGCTGACACTTCTACCGTTTCAGTTATTTCTGCTTTGGCTGGCACTTCTACCGTTTCAGATACCTCTGCTTTCGCCGACGTATCAATTTCCTTGTTTTCTAAGGTCTTTTTCTCGATTGGCGCAGTTGTATTTGATACTTCCGGTGTCGCCGAGCCAGCATTTGTGCGATCAGATTTCTCGGTATCTGTCTGTTTGGCATCCTCAGTTTTCACACTTTCTTTAACAAGGTCGTCTGAATTTGACTTGTCTTCAGACTTTTTACCGTCTTCCGATTGATTAGTCTGTGTAACTTCAGGATAAGGAATCGGCTCTTCTGACTCGCCTGCCGTTTCTTCCGGTTTGTCCTGTTCTGCCTTAGTTTGTTGGGATTCCGTAGCTTTTAATTTCGCATTGTCTTGTTTAGACTCAGGCTTCCCTCCTGTCGAACCTGATTTCTGCTGATTAAGCGGATACTCTCGAATAACGACTTCAGCAGGCGGGGTTTCGGTATGCGGCACATGGCAGCTCTCGCCCATTTTGATGAAATCAATGCCTGAAATCAAAAAATTGGTGTTTTCCAGATTGCCTCTTAATCCGACATAGATTGGTGTGTTTTCAGGCGTATTTTTTCTGACGCTGATGATTTCCGCTGCGGCTTCATAGCCGTTTCCGCTACCGGGAAGCAAAGTGTAATTGTTTTTCAAATCACAACTTCGAATCCGGACATAATTGTTTTGAGTGACCAACATGCCTTCCAGCTCTTTGGCAAAGGCGGTTTGAGCGGTTGCTGAAAGCAACACGCCGCAAGTAAGGAAAATGTGTTTAACCATATTTTATTTCTTAATTTTCAAAGTAATCTATTCACACCAAAGAAAGCTTATGTCCGGCTGCGTTTAACGGAAACCGTCCCCTCAGGCATAAAATAAGTGTCTATCACTACCGCACCCACGTTTTCTATTTCGCATTCCAGCTGATAACACAAGACCATGATATTGTCTTTGGATTCAGTGAGGTGGATATCCAAATTCCTTAATCTTGGCTCGTATTTCAACAAGGTTTTTCTCATAAAATACCGCAAGTCATGCGCGCTGGACGGCAGGTTTTTATAAACCATGCTAAGATCGGGAATCCCATAATCCGGCAGATGTTTCAAGGAACCACTTCTGCTGTTAAGAATGCGTTGGATATTGTCCAAAACACTGCGAACCAACTGGAAGCTGCCCGGCAGGTCATCTATCGGCAAACCGTCGGAATAAAATCCGGTCAGTTTCTCATAGAGTGCGGCATCCATTATTTGACTTTCTTGACCGTCTCTTGAAGCAGGACTTTGTTATCCACCAATTCGATAACGACCGGTTTGTTATTGGTCAGCTGCTTTTTGGTAATCAACATTTTCCAAGTCTGCTCTTCCCCTACTTTGTTGTAGAAGGCAACAACGCCGACATATTTGGTGTCTTTATTCAGGGTTTCATCAAAGCTGATGGTCTCCCCCGGTCGGATGGTATATTGCTTGTAACCTTCCGCCAGATCGTTGCTTAAGATGGTTTTGTCTTGATTGAGCAAATCACGATATGAGGCAACTTCATAATTTTGCTTGTCTTTCAATTGATACACTCGGACGACTGTCGACAACGACTGCCCGCGCTCGTTTTGATTCAAACCGTTTCGTGCAATCAGGTCGATTTTCAAAATCTTGAGTTTGGTATAAAAAACACTTTTCGTTGCTTCAACCGTTCCATCTTTCATGCCTTGCCAAATCCCGCATCCTGAAAGCATGGCGCATAAAAGGGCTAATGAGCAGACTGACGTAATTCTGGTTTTTTTATTCATGATTTTCCGTTTTCTTGAAGTTAGTTTGAGTAAGTATAGTTCGCTATTTTTATTTGTTTGTCTTGGTGCATCGCACCTAAACCGGTATTAATCCCCAATATTTGTTTTTTTTCCAAACGGCTTTTGGGTATCCATTGTTTTTTAATATTCAGGTAAACACTCGCATCAAAACGACGACCCAAATAGAGTTTTAATAATTCGAGCAATTTTTGGTGCAATTGCTGCTTTGGCAACAGAAGCTGCGCGTTGTCAAATGTATCAGGCGTAATTTCAATACGCACCAAATGACTGTAATCTTTTATCCGCCCGCCCAAAGATGCACTTCCTCCGTCTAACCGCAAACCGGCTTTCCCCAGTTTGCGGTCCTTTTCCAAAATGACCCACTGCGGCTGGAACTCTTTTACGTTCACATCGGCAAAGGGGAGTAGATATCTGACTATGCTGACAATCCCTTCTTTGGTTCGGGTTCGCTGGTAAAAAATACTGAACAATCCCAAAATCCTGCTATCGAGCAAGGGATGCATGAATTTCCCGTTTACCATGCCTTGCCCGATTAGGTGCAGAAGTGAACGCGATAGGTCATCTTGCCCCTCCCGCTGAAACAGAAACGGATAACGGTATTTTTTCCATGCTTGGAAAAACAGGGTTGTGATTCGGTGGTTAAAGATATCTAAAAATGCCGCTAGGCTTTCACTGCCGTCTTTATGCGTCGCAATATCGTTCAGGAAGTAATCCGGCAAAACTGCATCGACGCCGTATAAACCTAAAAATGTCGTCCTGACGGTCGGCAAATCGGCTTCTGCGTCATATTCAACCGATGCGATTTCCCCCGAAGGGAAAGATAAAGATTTTACCCTTCTAAATCTTACGGTTGACTCGACAGCCTTTTCTTCATTTCCTTCGGCAAGGGTTTCCAGAACCCGGCAAAATTGGAAGAAATTCATCGTTGCCGCATTGCGTACAATAAACTCCCCCAATTTCTCTTGGAAGATTTCAGACGACCCGCTTTCACGCTGCGCTTTATTTCTAGGAATCTCCCATAAAGGAAGCGTCTGCCTGCCGTTATTTTCTTTAGCGCTTTTGTGCGCCGTTTCTAAAACCGTGTGATAGTTGTTTTGCTGTCTTTCCATGTATATGTTTTCCCGGATGGCAGAGAAACAATGCTGAACCGGGTAAACAGGTTCAAATCAGCATACATTGCAAAAAATTCGTTCAATAATTCTCCGAACAAATAAATTTCCGCCTCACCGCTAAATGCGGTCGAATCAAATGTTACGGTAATATGAATTCCGCGGTGGACTGCGCCACGCTCGATTCTCTGTACTGTTTCATGTTTGACATCAACAATACCATTCAGTCTGCGCTTGTTCAGCTCGTCTTCAGTCCAGTCGTAAATGGACAATGCCCCTTTCAAACTGTCGACATTCAATAGTGATAAATAGTTGGGTGACAAATGGGACAATATGCGCCATTGGAATCTATCCTCTGTCGGCGGATAGCAAGACAATGTCGGTGTGGTAAGGTTTCTGACCATTTTGACATTTGGTTCGGCGATATCGTCGTCTTGAATCTGGGTCTCCCTCAGACTTTTACGCGGCAAAGCGCCATTTGTCCCGACCACCTTCAATGAAAGCGTCTCAGTAGGCAATATATCTTTTCTATCCCACAACAATCCGCCAAGCATGATAAATGTTTCATGTCTTCCTGACACGCCTTGCTTGACTTTGGTATGGAAATACCTTTCCGGCGCATCATATTTCATCAATCCGCCACGATGCTGGAATGAGGAAAAAGGAATATAGGGATAACGCTTACCTGTTTCATGATTAACCGCCTCTACCTCTTCGACGGAATAAACCTCAACAGCCATACCTTCATGTAACAGCGGCTTCACCTGATATTCGAACGCCTTATGATCCACTCGGATAGGCTCTGCTTCCATATCAAACAGATTGATGGCAGGCACGCAGTTCAATTTCAAGCAGTCAGGAGGGAATCGAAGCTCTGAAGGGTATTGCTTGGAAAGAACCACATTCACGCTAAACTCATTAATCCGTTCCGACCACGCTCCGGCATCGATGCCCACTAAATCAATAAAGAAAAACTTCTGTTTGAAACAAAAATATTCCAGCAATAGTTGGTAGCCACTAAAGCTGTTATTGACTTTCTCCCACAATCTTTCATCTTCAGCAAATCCGACTGCCTTAAACTGTATATTGCCGGCAGATGGCAATTCGGCATGATGAAGGCTGATTCGCGCTGTCTGATTCAACAAAGCATGACGCAATGCGAAGGCAATCGGTTCATCGGCGGAAATATAAATTCTGATTTTGGAAAAATCTAAATTTTCTTTCTGTATTTGTCGGTGGATACCAAAAGTTAATTTGATGACGCTTTGACCATTCGCATCATAATCCAACAATGTATGCAATATGCTCAAAGGCTGGAGCGCAACATCAGCAGTGGTTCGATACAAACATCTGGTCAATCTATCGTTGATATTGATAGGTTCGGACTGAACGGACAATCCTTTTTTGACGACCTGTCCTCCTTGCAACTTTTTATTGTCCGGAATTAATTCCAAAACAGTCAGAGAAGGAATCATCCTCAGATAATGCGGCCACAGCATATGGACCAACCCCTCCGTCAATTCCGGAAAGTCATCATCTAATTTTTGTCTGATTCTCCCTGTCAAAAAAGCAAAGCCTTCAAACAGTCTTTCTACATAAGGATCGCGCGTACCTACCCTGTCTAAATTCAGCATTGCGGCACGATCAGGGTGGGCTTTTGAAAACTCTAATCCCGCCTCTTTGAGATACCGCATCTCTTCTTCATAATAGCGTAATGTGGGATCTGACATAATATATGCTTAATAAATTAATTCTAATGCACGGACAACATCTGCCTGCATCAACTCTGTCCGTAAAAATTCGAGCTGTCTGACTGCCTCAATATCTTTATTATCAAGGTTTTCACTTAATAGTTGATACCAAAGGGCATACACTTCAAACGTAAAATGTTTGTCCCACTCTTTAACTGTCAACACTTGCATCTGCTTCGAAGCTTGTTCCAACAATTTCACAGCCCAGTCCGCCTTTTGGGCGCTTACAGCCAACCGGGCCATCATCAACCATTTCTTAACCTGCCCCGAACCTGTCTGCCACTCCGGTAATGTTTCCAACCAAGCAAATGCGGCGTCTAAACCGTGTTCTTGTATTTTCAACAGCGCCTGTTGCCAGTAACTTTCTTGGTTTTCCTCCTGAGATGCCGGTTCTAACGCTGCCTTTTGAATGGCTTGGCTACTCATCTGCTTGCGCGTGGACGACATGACCTTTTGTTCCAGCCACTTAAGCGTATCGGCCGATACAAATGGGAATCCGTTATCAAAACTTAAACCGGTCAGACCTTCGCATCGGGTCAATAAGGATTTCAACTCAAATAGCGAAGAATCAACTTGGGACAGGTATAAACCACCCAACGCCTGCTGACCTTGCCATGCGTAATATTGCAAATCCAGCCAATAGTGATTAGCACCTTCTAAAAAAGCCGCTTCCACTTTATCAAGCAAATCGCGCCATTGCTGCTCCTGAACCAAACGATTCAGGTTTGCCAATAAATCTGCCCTCGGAGCCTTCAACCGCGTCTGACCGTTTTGATGCGGAGGAATACCGTTCAATCCGCCCCAACGGACGGCTCGAATCATCTTGTTTGCAGACCAATAACCATCATCCTGTTCTCTCAAGTAGGCAGCATTAATCCTGACTTGATCCAGTAAGGCTTTAGAAGAGTTAACCTTGGTAACGGTCAAACTTTCAGACGACCCTCGACTCTCTTGATGAATTTGCGGCATTGCCACTTGCTCAACAGGCGCAACAGCTTCCTGATTTTGATTTGCACTTGTCGGTGAGGATGAAAAACGAACAGATGACTCTTCAAAATATTGCAACAATGGAAATAAGCTGGGACGTACTGCCTCTTCCCATCCATCAAAGTAATGTTGCAACGACATCAAAGCCGATAATGTCCGCTTAAGCTCTGTAGAATCGGATAATCCCACGTTCTTAAGCGTATCCAGCACTCTTTCACCGGACAACCAATTTAATGCATTACGTTTTTGTACCGGCTTTTTCGGCCACAGCGACTGATCGAATTTTTGCAGCAACCCGCACAAAATCTCCAAGCCGTCTGAAAACCCTGCCAAACCTCTGTCTCTCAGCGAGGCAAAAATGTAATAGGTTGCCACCCTCAGATCTTTAGATTCACGCTTCAGCAGGCGTTCTGAAGCATCCAAAATCAATCGGTAATCCATACCCGAAAGTTTGGCCAGCTCAATTTTGATGGATTCAAAATCATCTGCATAGGCGACATCCTCGCCGCAAGGATGGTCGTCTGAAACAGGCTCCAACCATTCTTGCCAGCGATGGATATTGTTATCGGTGATAGATGTGCCTTCATCACCGAGTATCGGCTTTACCCATTGGGGTAATGTCATCATTATTTAACCTCAAAAATCTTATTCGGCAGATGGATATTTTTCAGATCCAACAGTCCCAACGGTCCCTTACCGGAATTGGTTCGCATATAGAAGCGCATCAATTTGTCTTTTTCCAATGGGAACTCGACCAGATAGGTACTTCCATCAATCGGTGTAACCCTAGATTTTTCAAGCATACGGATGAAACCGAAACGTCCGCTGATTTCCTGAGTTTTACGCATACCTTCTGCCTCGGTTTCCCAAGAAATACGCAAACCGGCATTGCTGACATCGCCCGGCCATTTAAATGGCTTCCACTCTGTCTGTTGGTTGAAATAATTCAATGATTGACCATCAACAACCAAGTCGAATTGAACAATTCCCTGAGTAGATGTCGGCTTAAGCTCAAAGCTGTAACCACCTTCTCCGTTAACGAAGAAATCCTCAGAAATCGCACTCAATTTATTCAACTGTTGCAACAGTCCAGAATTGACTTTCAATTCGCTTCCCGGCGCTACGATCCATTGATTGCCTTGTTTGGTCAAAACGCCTGCCAATTGAGTCGTTACAAACTGATTCAATGCACCTTTGTTGATATCCAAGTATTTTGCCAATACGGGAATCGAAACTTCTGTTTCTGATTTGGTAAACGGATATCTGCCACCCAACTCGGACTGCATAGGATTAACAAAATTGCTTGCCCACAGATTATTGATATCTTTTTGAGCTACACCTGCAATCGAATCCCATACGGAATTAAATGGCAAGACAAAAACGTTGCGCGCAAACGGCAGCAATCTGTCGCCCACACCAGCCTCAATCAAACGTGCATACTGCATACCTTCAAGAAATTCATTGTCTCCGCCATTCAAAACACCTTGTACGGCCGATCTGGCTACGCCACCGGTATCGGAAGAAGACGCCATTTGAATCAAGCGTTGTTTAATGGTCGTCACTCGCTCAAGGTAACGTTGCAGGCTCAAATCGCTCTTCGGATTGATTTGCGCGTCAATCAATTGCAGCAGGTTTTCAAATTCTGCTTCTAACGGTCCTGCCAGATAATCATCGACTTTACCTTCCAGGGCGTTGATGTTTTCAGCCTGTGAATTTAATACCGTATCGGCAACCCTACGCGAGCGGGAAGACAGCTGTCTTGCCGCCGCACGTTTTGCAGCATCGGCAACCGCCGGATTTACGTCAATTTTTTTGCTGTCCAATTGGCTGCTTTCTTTTACAGCATGGAACAATGCCACCAATGGGGAACGCTGAGGATCCGCATAAACGTGGAACTGATTGACCGCATCCAAATTGGTCGTTCTTGGCTGCCATGTAATACTGTTCATCATGTCATACCAAGCCGCCGCATATTCTTTGAAGTAGCGTTCTTTCAGACTGTTGATGGCAGCTTCCGTTACCGGTGCCTGATGCAGGTTTCCACCCAACACCCAGTCAGTATTCTTGCTGTCTTTAACAGCTTGATCCAAAGCAGGCTTGACGTGTTTTTCCCAGCCTTCGACCGTATATACGCGAGGCAAAGGTTTGCCGACATTCCAAATGCCTTTCAAATCCTTATTCAGCAGCTCTGCCAATGTAATGGTTTTCAGCTTGGCATCCGTACCTTGTACGATGCGTTTGTATAACTGTTCACTGCCTTGGTCGCGATTGATCCAATCCACCAGAATCTGACGGCTTCGTGATACCAATTCAGGTTGCTCGGTTTCAAGCCAACCGGAATGAGTAGCCATGCGCGGTACGAAAAATTGAGCTAAAATTTGTGCATCTTTGCTAGAAACATTCTGTGCTGACAACATTTCCACCAACTTTTTCGTCAGGAATTCAGCATCTTTTTTGTCTTTGGTTTTCTCCACATGAGACGTCAGCATCAAATATGCTTTCAGGTCTTGATAAGAACTGTCTTGCAGCGCGAAGTCGTCCGGAATCTGCCCTTCGAGCATAGTCAAACCATCCAACTTATTCGCGAAGAATACGGTAGCCGGGCGGCTGACGACATCTTTAACCAAAATACCATATTTACGATACGCGGCAGCCAACAACTCTTTTCTATGTTCATAGCCTAAGAACTTGGCTGTATATTGCAAGAAATCCCTGCCGGATTCCATTTCGGTAATACTCTGTTGCAGTTTGACTAATGCTGCAACTTTTTCCGAGCGTGATTTTGCCTTCTGAATGCTTTCCAAATCCGCATTCAGACGACCTATATCTTGATAACTGCTGTGTGCACCTACTGCAAACACACTACCGACCAACAAAGCTACGGCACTCATTGCCAGATAGGTTTTTTCCGTTTTAGACAAATGCAGTTTTTTACCTGAACCCAAAACAGACAGATCATTAAACGCACGGTAAATCAAATCTCCTGATTGTTCAGGATTATTGGTTTGAATAAACGAAACGCCGGCAACTGTATCCAGTTTTCCCAAACTCCGTTTTTCAGCAGCAATATGATCCGCCAAAGTTTGACTGTGGGTAGGCAACGTAGCAGACAGTTTCGCAATAGGTGTTTGGCGCAAATCTTCTTCAATCAGCTGCGTACCCAATGCTGCCAACTGGTTGGCAAACTGATCCAATTCTTTCGCCAACTCCGTTGCTGATACAGTCGAACCATATTTCAAAGCATGACTGATGGCTGATGGCATTTCATCGGTTTCATTGGTCAGATAAACCTGATTAATCGGCAGCTTCCATCCGAGCTTTTTCATTAACTCGGTCAATTGCGCAGCATTTTCGTGAATTGAGGATTTTGCCTGAAGCGAAACAATGCCTTCGGCAGGACGTTTACCCACGCCCCTCAGATATTGCCAACCGCCTGCAGGCTCCATGGCTTGTGCATCAATCCAAATAGCCGATGCGGTTTCCACCCACAACTGACGGCGGATATCCGGCAAAGAGGCTTCCAGCAAAGCAGTATCTTGAGTGACCACAAAAATCCAAGGCTTACGGTGTTTTTTATATTGCTTGGTCAGCAAGTGGATATGTCTCAACTGCTCCCAGCGTTCTGACACACCAATCAAATGGGTAGATTCCGCACTGTCACCGCTTAAATCTTCGGGATTCAGATGCTTCAAATTGGAATGTCTGTCGGACACACCTGACCAAAGCATTCGTGTCAACAGAGGGATAAAGAATATCAACGAGGTCACTACTGTGATACATGCCCAAACAACCGCTTTGGCTGCAGATGTATCGATTCCGAATTTATGACCTAAAAAGTAGAGTAAGACTGCACTGACAATGCTTAGAATAATAACCACTATGCCAGTAAAAATTGGCTTCATAATAACTTCCGAAAAATAAACTTAAAATCTAAAAACTTAATCTGTATTCTGAAGATCAGAACTTTTAAATTATTGAGATGAAAGGCTGTTTACCAAACCTGCCCCGAATCAGGTATGCGCCCCTAAAAACCTGCGACACTAAAAGGATTATTCAATTTTGTATCTTATTTCCGACAATCCGGCACCTTAGCTCCTTGCAGATTCCATTCCCCTTAGTCGCTTCCGACAGTCGGCATACTGCTGATCAAAGCGCAGCCGCATGCAGTTTTACAACCGTCCACAGCAACATCACGCCCCTTAAACGACATATATTGACTGCCTTCGATAATCGGATTGGTTCCATGCCCAGGTATGGGGCAAGAAACCAAATCACCTACCAGAGCGGCAGGCTTTCCTTCAATGACCATATCCGAAGACGCTTGAACCACAACGCCTCCATGAGTAGTTGAATCTCCCAGCCTGATAATACCTTTCATAGTTTTTACCTTTTTAAAAAATTTACTTATCATATCAAAAAATAAATAAATTAGTAACTACCGTTAAATATCAAATTCATACCGCTTATCAAAAGGGCTATAAAACAGGCAAATTTACGATGGTTTGAGTGCTAATCGATTTTTTAAAATAATGAATAAAGTCATTGCCATTCAAATATTTATGACAACTTAAGTTCATACCGAATCAAGACAGGACAACGACCGACCGGTTTTAAAATTAATCCACTATAAACAAAACAATTTTCAGACGACCTCTTAAGGCAACCTGACTTGCTCATTTCAAAAATTAATTAACCGTCCACAATGGGACGGTTTTTTTGTTTGAGAACAGGAGTTGAGGAGAAAAGCACTTTAAGGACGGACTTCTTCAAGCTTTTTACGCTTCAAGATGCCGTTTATTGAGAAACCCGCAGCCGTATCAGATGCTTGGTTTACGTTATGGCGCGACGACGGGCGGCGGATAGCCGTGTGCGTCAATTTCAGACGAGGCGAGCCACGGGGTATGGACGAGGTTGACAGGTAAGTGCGCCAACTCAGGGATATGGCGGCGGACGAATGTGCCGTCGGGGTCGAGCCGTCGGGCGGTTTGGATAATATCGATGGAACGCCTACGGGCGTTGCGGGCGGCGGTTTGCCAGTTGCCTTCATTGAGCGCAGGGTCAAAATCGGTTTGCTGCGCGGCGAACCAAGCGATGCCGTGTTCGGACGGTTGATGCAGGATGCCGCACAAAAATTCTGCCGTCAGGGAGCGCAGGGCGGGATGCAGCCAACCGCTCGATTTCAGGCTGCGCATGGCGGCATCGATGAGCGGGAAACCTGTTTTCCCTTGCTGCCAGCGTTCCGTCAGGTCGTCTGAAAACGGAGCAGATTCGGCATCGGATTCAGGCTCGATGCGGGCGCGGTGGTAAGCAAGCTGCTGATAGAAATCGCGCCGAATCAAGTTGTCCAACCAAGCATCTGCGCCCTGCCCTGCGGCTTCGGTCGCCAACATGCGCGGCGAAATGCAGCCTGTGCTCAAATACGCGCTCAAGCGGCCGGTGCCTTTTCTGGCGGGGAAATCCTTCATAATCGGATAAAACCCGATATTTTCTTCAAACTTCCGCCATTGTTTGTCCGCTTCATCTTCGCCGCCGCGCTGCGCAGAAACCATATCCTGTTGCCCGTTCCACGCTGGAAGCGGCGGCATTTCGGCTGAGGTCGTCTGAAAAATTTCGGTTTGATGACAAACTGTATCCTGCCCGCCGAACCGCTGACGAAACAAAGCCAGCCATGCTTCCTTATAATGCGGGAAGTCGGTATAAGGCGCGCCGTGGCTGCCCATGATGTCTGCTTTGGCAAATACGGCACGGTCGTTAACGCGCTCGAACGCAACGCCTTGTTCATCCAAAATCCGCCAAATGCGGTTATCTTGCTCGATTTCAGACGACGTATAGGCTTCGTCGGCAATTACGGTCTGAACATTCAACCGCGACGCCAAAACAGGCAATTCTTCCACACGGTTCACTGCATACAAAGCCACGCCGCGTGTCGCCAACGCACCATGCAAAGCCGCCGCCGCCTGATAATGAAACCAATCCTGACGCGGATTGGAGATTTCAGACGACCCCTGCGCCACCCACACGCCCACCACAGGCAATCCCCGTTTCATGGCGGCGAACAACGCGGCGTTGTCGTGTATGCGCAGGTTTCGGCGGAACCAGACCAATGTATGTGCTTGCATGGCGATGTCGTCTGAAAGGGATAAGGCATTTGATTTTAGCAGAAATTTTACAGTCCTAAGAAGGAGACAAAAAGGAGTACGGTCGTCTGAAAAGCTAGGGCGCACCATTCGCAAAAGCTGTTTGCTGTTTCAAACTGTGCGATACTCCCTATTCCGAACCTGCCCTAAAACTCAGCCCCTCCCTCACTCAAATATAGTGGATTAAATTTAAATCAGGACAAGGCGACGAAGCCGCAGACAGTACAAATAGTACGGCAAGGCGAGGCAACTCCGTACTGGTTTAAATTTAATCCACTATAATCGGCAAACCGCAGGCCCATTGTTCTACCCCATCCTATCGCTCAAAAAATGCCAAACATCGCATACGATTTCAGACGACCCCTCATCGCCCCATCCCCCGACATTGCCGTTCGTCATACCGTATCCTATCCCTTCCTTATTTCCGTTATATTCCGTCACTTTGTAAACCCGAAGGTCGTCTGAAAATATGTTGGGCAAACTGGATACTTGGCTGATAGAACACCCGAAACGGCATGATTTGTACGGTTGGCGGCGTTTTGCGGTCGAATTCTGGTTTTTCGGACTGAAAGAAGCGCGCGCCTGTTTGTTGCAGGTCTGTTTTTCATTGCCATGTTCCTGATTCCGAAAACAGGCTGGCTGGGGGTTTCACGCTATGACCTGCTGCTGATTTTTGCAGTCTCCGTGCAGGTTGCGATGCTGTATTTCAAGCTGGAAACGTGGGACGAAGTGAAATCGATTACGCTGTTTCACTTGGTGGGCTTTGCTTTGGAGTGGTTCAAAACATCGGGCGACATCCAGTCTTGGAGCTATCCGGACGAGGCATATACCAAAATCGGCGGCGTGCCGCTGTTTGCAGGCTTTATGTATGCGGCGGTCGGCAGCTACATCATTCAGGCTTGGCGGCTCTTTAATATCAGAATCAAAAGCCATCCGCCGTATTGGTTGAGTACATTGTGCGCGCTGGCAATTTACGTCAATTTTTTCACTCATCACTATCTCGGCGACTACCGCTGGTATCTCGCCGCATTCGCACTCGGGCTGTATGCGCGGACAACGGTTTTATACACGCCCTATGATACTACCCGAAAAATGCCGCTGCTGCTGGCGTTCGTCCTCATCGGTTTTTTCATTTGGCTGGCGGAAAACTTAGGGACTTTGTTCGGCGTTTGGCGTTATCCCAACCAAATCGGCGCATGGGCATCGGTGCATATCAGCAAATGGAGTTCGTGGGCCTTGCTGGTGATGATGACGTTTACCATCGTGGCGAATTTAAAACACGTCAAACACACCATCAGCGTTTCTAAAGACTAAGGAATGCCGTCAGACGAATACCGATTTCCACACGGTCAATCGTCAGAGCGTGCCGTATTACCCCCTTCCCCTTTTCAGACGACCCCCATCCCATTAAACTAAACCTCCATATTTAAAGTCCACCCAACGGAGAAATCATGAATCAAAAAATCAAAGCCGGCATCGTCGGCGCAACAGGCTACACCGGCGTAGAACTACTCCGCCTGCTCAGCACGCACCCCAATGTCGAAGTAACCGCCATTACCAGCAGGAGCGAAGCAGGCATCACCATTGCCGATTATTTTCCCAGTTTGCGCGGCATTTACGACTTAACCTTCCAAACGCCGGACCAAGCCCGACTGGATCAATGTGACGTCGTGTTTTTTGCCACGCCCAACGGCGTCGCCATGAAGGAAGCACCCGCACTCCTGAACCAAAACGTCCGTATCGTCGACCTATCCGCCGACTTCCGCATCCAAGACATCCCGACATGGGAACAATGGTACGGTATGCGCCACGCCAGTCCCGATATTATCCCGCAAGCCGTATACGGATTAAGCGAAATGAACCGCGACGCCATTGCCAACGCACGCATCGTCGCCAACCCCGGCTGCTATCCCACCTGCGTTTCACTGCCCTTATTGCCTTTGTTGCAACAAGGTCGTCTGAAAGCACACATGCCATTGATTGCCGACTGCAAATCCGGCGTCTCCGGCGCAGGGCGCAAAGGCAACATCGGCTCACTCTTCTGCGAAGCGGGCGACAATTTCAAAGCATACGGTATCGGCGGACACCGCCACCTTCCCGAAATCAAACAAACCATCCAATCATTGCAGGCAAACATCGCCGATGGTTTTGTCTTCACTCCACACCTCACGCCTATGATACGCGGTATGCACGCCACTCTTTACCTGCATCTTGAGGACGGCTGCCATCCTGAAGAAATCCTTCGCGAATATTATCGGGACAGTCCTTTTGTTGACATCCTTCCTGCCGGTTCCACACCCGAAACACGCAGCGTCCGCGGAGCCAATGTGTGCCGCATCAGCATACAGCAAGCACCGCAATCCGACGTTTGGATTGCCTTATCCGTCATCGACAATTTAGTGAAAGGCGCAGCAGGACAAGCCATTCAAAATATGAACATCATGTTTGGTTTTGACGAACAACTCGGTCTGCAAAACGCCCCGCTACTCCCCTGATACATACACCAACCTTCTCAAACAAGACGGATGTTTATCCATATAAAAGGGGTCGTCTGAAAACAACTTACACCGTTTTCAGACGATCCCTCATCAACAACCATGATGGCAAATGTCTATAAAAGCCAAAGACCTAAAGAGTGTATAGCCATTGAATTTTGACCGCATAACACAGGCTTGCTCTGACTTATCCACGATACAAACTCAAAAACCTCTCTGCGAAGCAGCCTGCCTCCAGCTTTAAAGCCTCACAGCCACTCACTCATACACAATACCGGCAACCAATTCTTCTTCATTCAAATTGCCGTACTGCTGCTCCCAATCATGCGAAGCCTCAACCGTATCACACTCGCGCGCAAATACTTGCTGCTGCCCGTTCATATTTTCCAAAACCAAATTATTCAACTGCTCGCACTCTTGTGCCGAAACGCTGATATCAGATTGATGCGCTTGCGAATAGCTGAAAGGAAACGCCAAAAAACCCAATACAAAAGCAGTCAGAACCAACCAAGCATTTTTACGATAACGAGTCATTTTCACGGCCTCCAACAAAATCTAAAACACATTCAAATAAAACATAATTCAGTCTAAAAAATCAGATTAATCAGAATAAAACATCAAAACTGAGACACAAATTAAAAATAAAAATATTTTCGAACCGAAATTATTCGATTAATCTAACAATGAGCACATAATACTCAGAAAAAACAAAAACAGCAATACTTTTTCTTAGTATAACTAATATTTTTCTTACAATTTGATAAAAACTAAGGTAAAATACACATCAATCATTCAAAGTGTATTAAAAATCACACTTAAACCAAAGGAACAACATGGATACCTTTAAAGACAGACTGGCTTTTCTATGGAAAGATGAAGCACGACAAGCCAAAATCGCGGCTGATATCGATATGACTATTGCCGGCTTCAGCCGCATCTGGAACGAGGGCGGATTACCCAAATCCGAAACCCTGAAAAAAATCAAACAGCTCAAAGGATGCAGCATAGACTGGCTTCTGACGGGAGAAGGAGAGCCGTTTCCCAACACCGAGCTGCCCAAAGCCACCGCTTACGACACTTTGGGCAATCCGGTCGATATTGACGAATTTATCTTCGTTCCGCGCTACGACATCCATGCCGCCGCAGGACACGGACAGCTTGTCGGCGATGAAAAACCCATGTTTACCATGGCATTCCGCCGTTACTGGATTGAAAACTACGTTACCCGCGACACCAAAAACCTGTCGGTCATTTCCGTCAAAGGCGATTCTATGGAAGGCGTCCTGAACGACGGAGATACCATCCTCATCAACCGCAGCGAAACCACCCCGCGCGATGGGTTATATGTTCTGCGTATCAATGAAAATCTTTTGGTGAAACGGCTGCAAGTCATACCCGGCGGCATCGTCAACGTCATCTCCGCCAACGAAGCCTATCCGGCCTTTGAAATCGATTTAAACAAAATGACCGAAGATGTTGCCATCATCGGCCGCGTGGAATGGTTTGGACGGATTATCTGATCTGCGTTGTGTTCAGACGACCTGAATTCATGTTTTCCTATTTTTTAACAGGACGGACGGTGTAAAGGCTGTCCGCCTGCCTATTGAAATTTTTCGAGATTGCAGCCATGTAAGCGGTTGACAGATATTGCCGCCCGACCCGCAACACCCTCTTCTTGCTTCAAGAATCCGTTTGCGCGACAATACTGGCAATATTCATATAAAAGGAATCACATCATGTCAGACGAAAGCCCTATCATTTTTACAGAGAGCTGCTGCACCAAAGTAGCTGATTTAATTGCCGAAGAAAACAACCCCGACTTAAAACTGCGCGTATTCGTCAACGGCGGCGGCTGCTCAGGTTTCCAATACGGATTTACCTTTGACGAAATCAAAAACGATGACGATTTTGAAATCCAAAAAAACGGGCTGACTTTCCTGGTCGATCCGATGAGCTATCAATATTTGGTCGGCGCGGAAATCGACTACACCGAAAGCCTGCAAGGTTCCCAATTCGTTATCCGCAATCCGAATGCGGAGACTACTTGCGGTTGCGGTTCTTCATTTTCCGTCTAATACGCTGTTTTCTAAAAAAGGCTGTCTGTTCACTCAGGCGGCCTTTTAGATTGATATGCTTTCAAAGCAATAACATCTATCTTATAATTCATAGTTCCATTTGGTAATATTCATTAATATACTATAATTGGTCAAAATCGGTCATTTATACTATTTCAGCCGAATAAAATACCCTTTATCCTTCGGTTAAGACAAATAGACGAATAATAATCTATACTTTATAACAAAACCGACACTAAATACCTGCCTTCAGATGACAAAGCAGGATTTTATATCTCATGGGATCACAATGAAGAAACAAGATAAACTTTACGACGTTTATGTTTCTTATCCGCCGGATGTCGATCGCGAGCGCATCAACGCCTGTTTGTACGATAATCTGCCGGAAAAAGAAGCCGAAGATTTGGTTCAAGCGCTTGCCGAGCGTCCGCAAGCCATTATTGCTGAAAACTGTACCCAAGACGAACGTGAAAACGCCCAACAATATTTCAATTATTTAGGTTTGGATGTCATCGTCCGTCAATCGATGGAATTGGAGCTGGATCTCAGTGGCGAAGAGCAGGAAGAAGCGGCTCCTGAAATCCGCCAATGTCCCGTATGTTTGACCCTGATTGAGGATCACGAGGCGACGGAATGTCCCGTCTGCCATTTCCACCTTGCCAGCGCAACCGAGCAAATCATCCAGCGCAAGCGCATCGAATGGCAGGAACGGGTGGCGTTTGAGCATAAAAAACAAGCGGAAATCGCCCATAAGCTGCAAATCGAAAAAGAGCGCGAAGAAAAACTCCTGCGCAAACAAATCCGTTCGGAACTGGAAAGCAAGCTTCGCCAAGAATTGGGTGAAGAACCCCAATTGGCTGCTTTGCAATCCAAAAAGAACACTTACATTCTGATCAGCGTATTGGGTATTCTTGCCATGTTCGGCTTGGTGGCTGCCGGATACCTTGCCGCCAAATTCCTATAAACGGAACACGGTATAGGGCTTAAGTTTAAATCAGGACCATGCGGCAGCAGAGACAGTGCAAATCGTATGAGACCGATTTTCTAAAGCTGCTTCATCCATTTAAAGAATTACCCTCTTCAAACCGCAGCAACGCCGTATTCATTTATAGTGGATTAACTTTAAATCAGGACAAGGCGACGAAGCCGCAGATAGTACAGATAGTACGGCAAGGCGAGGCAACGCTGTACTGATTTAAAGTTAATCCACTATATTTAACCCGCTGCCAATTCGCCATAGCTGTTCGAACAGGTCAGATATAACAAAAGGTCGTCTGAAAACTTTTCAGACGACCTTTCGCATCCGCACCTCAAACGTGATGGATAACCAGCTTCTTGCCCTGATAGTCCAATACGTCCACATCCATATCAAACAAATCTTTAATATTTTCAGCGGTAAAGATGTCGTTCGGCGTGCCGGTCATGGCGACTTGTCCGTTTTTCATGGCGATGACGTGATCGGCGTAGGCGGCGGCTTGGTTGATGTCGTGCAGGACGACGACGGTGGTGCGTTTATGTTCGCGGGTCAGCCGTTGGAGCAGCTGCATGAGGGCGCGGGCGTGGTACATATCGAGGTTGTTGAGCGGTTCGTCCAAGAGGACGTAATCGGTGCTTTGGCAGAAGACCATGGCAATCATGGCGCGTTGGCGTTGTCCGCCGGAGAGTTCGGTCAGGTAGCGGTTGGCAAAGCTGTCCAGTTTGAACTCGGAAAGTGCGTTTTCGACGATGGCGAGGTCTTCGGGGGTCGGTCTGCCTTGGTGGTAGGGATAACGCCCGAACATGAGCAGATCGCGCACGGTAATGCGGCTCATGACGCTGTTTTCTTGGGTCAGGATGGAGAGCGTTTTTGCTAGCTCGGCGGTAGGCGTGGTCGAAACATCTTTGCCGGCGTAGCTGATGCTACCCTGCTCCAGCGGGCGGAGACGCGCCATGAAGGAGAGGAGCGTGGATTTGCCGGCGCCGTTGGGACCGATGAGCGCGGTAATGCCGCCTTCAGGGATGTCGAGGCTGACGTTGTCGAGGATGGGGCTGCCGCCGATGTGGAAGCTGACGTTGCGGATGGTAATCATGATGGGTTTGATGTGTGAATTTGTTTTCAGACGACCTCCGAACATGGGAGGTCGTCTGAAAAGGACGGGCTTCAGATTTCGCGAACGACGACGAATTGGGGATCGTCTGCTAAATCAATCAAAAAGGCTTTGACACGCACCTGCCAGAGTTCGCCGAAGCGTTTGAGTTCTTCTGCGGTGGCGGTGCCGCTGACGGCTTTGGGCATGATGTCGCGCATTTCGGGGGCGAAGGGCTGCATGGCGGCGTTGAGGCTGACGGCGACGGTTTTGCCGTTGTCTTTGCGGCGCAGGGTCAGCGTGCCTTCAATGTCAGCATCGAAACTTAATAGATTTCGACGGGCGAAGCGTCCTTGCGGGCCGACGCCGCCGAAGCCGGTTTCGGGAGCGGCGCCGGTTAAGAGTTGGACGACGGATGCGGTAACGCCGACCGTGCCTTCGTCGCGCGCGCCCTGCATGGCGGCTTCGATTCCACCGCGCTGCGGCAGGTCGCTGCCGTAAAGTGCTTTCAAGCCTTTAAGCGTCATCAGGTACGCACCTGCGACGGTGGGACAGGAGTGTCCGCACAGGCGGACGGCATCGGCGTAGCGATACTGCATGATGCCTTCCTCTGCCGCGCCGAGAAATTCGGCGAGCGCGTCTTGGACGGTCAGCGTCGGGGCTTGCTCGAAAAATTCGGGGAAATGTTCTTGAGTCATACGGTATCCTTTTGCTTTAAAGAGGTCGTCTGAATCTGTTTTCAGACGACCTTTGTGCTTATTTCAACAGGGTGCGTTTATCGTTGATAAACATTTCGGCAATTTTACTTGAACCGAACGGGTTGAGGTGGTTGGTATCGAAATACACCGGCAACCCGTCTATGAGTTTGTCCGCGGGGATGTACTGCATAAAGTCCACCCACTGCACGCCGTGGTGCTGCTTCACGATTTTTTCGACTTCGTCTTCCGACTTGGCGGAATCGCGGACCTCTTCTTTTTTATCCTCTGAAACATAATGGATGTCGATGCCGAGATTTTGTCTCAGGTAATAACGCCGCAACGGCAGCTGTCCGTCCATAGGCGTATCCGCCAAAACGTACACTTGCTTGCCCGCCTTCACCAAATCATCCAGCATTGTGTTGAACCGTTCTAAAAATTCCGGTTTGGCGGTATGGAGGAACCAACGTTGCGAAATGATGATGACAGGATAGTCTTTGGTTTTTTGTTCGATAAAACTATTATACGGATTGCAGCGGTCGGCACGGCGGTCGCTGTCGGGCAGGACGAATCCGAACGCAGTGGCGCAGCTGTTGGACGTGATGACGTCTGCCGACCAGCCTTCTTTTTTACCGACAATGTCGAGAAACGGGCTTAAATGCGCGGCATGTGAGTCGCCGATGACCAAAACTTCAGGCTTTTTGTTTGCCGCACCGACGGCACAGTCGGTTTTGGTCAGCGTATCTGCACAAATTTTGCTTTCATCAGCCTTGTACAGAGTGGTTTCAAACGCGGCGGGTTTGGCGGTCATCAGGTAGGCTGTCGCGGGAATCAGCAGCGCGAAATAAGCCGCCATGCTCCATTTGAATTTCGCCGTCGTAAAATTCTTTACCTTCCGCGCCGGTGTTTCCACAAAATAATAAGACAACACTGACAACAGCAGCATGATGATGACAGCCAGTGCCGATGCGGCGAGCGGAAGCTGCGCGTCCATATAGATGTAACGCATCAGCGCCAACACCACCCAGTGCCACAAATACAGCGAATACGAAATCAACCCGATAAACACCACAGGCTTGAGACTCAATAATTTGGATGTATTGAAACCTTCCTGCATCTGCAATGATTTGCCCGAATAAATCAAACCGCCGACCGCCGTACAGCAAAGCAGCCGTTCGATGTTTCCCGCACCGGGCAGGACGCCGTAGGGCAGCACCAGCGTGACGGCGATGACTGCCATCATCAGCCATCCGAATAGCGGCGTACTGGCTTTGTCGTTTTGTTCGGCGGGCGGAATAAAGGCAAAAAGCGAACCGACCAGCAGTTCATAAGCGCGCACATGCGGCAGGAAATACGCTTCCATACCCAGCGTCGGCAACAGCGCGGAAAACAGGCTGATGACAATCAGCAAAAGGATAAACGTCCGCACATTGCGCCGTTTGCTGATACGGAAAAACAAAATCAGCAACGCGGGGAAAATAAAGTAAAACTGCTCTTCCAACGACAGCGACCAAATATGCTGCAACGGCTTTTCCGTCGCATCCGCATCAAAATAACCGCCGCGGCGGGCAAAGAACAGGTTGGCGGCAAACAGCAAGGCGAAGACGGCGGATTTGACGTATTGGCGCAAATCGAAAGATAAAAAGAATACGGCAGCAACGACCGTCGTGCAAAGCAATACACAGGCAAAGACCGGCAAGATGCGTTTGGCGCGGCGTTTGTAAAACTCGAGAAACGAAAAGCTGCCGTCGTGAATTTCGCGGCTGATAATGGTCGTAATCAAATAGCCCGACAACACGAAAAACATATCCACGCCCAAAAAACCACCCGGCAGCCATTGGGGATCGATATGAAATACGATGACGGATAAAACCGCCAATGCCCGTATCCCGTCCAAATCAGGACGGTATTTCAACACTTTACTCATAGTACGCACCTTGATAGTGATGCCTATTATGAGTAAAAACTCGATATTTAGTTTCATTCACGCCGTCAAATCTAAGGGCATGGGAAACGAAATATACCGTTTGGAAATAGTGGTTTACGCCATTCGAATTCAGGCTTGAAAAGTTTTCAGACGACCTATCGCTTGCGTTTCAACACCAAATATAAAAACACCAGCCCGCCGGCAAATTCAACCACCACACTCAACACTGCCTTCATGCCGAGCAGGTGTTCGAACACGGTTTGCCCGCCGACCAGCAGGATGCCGCCGACGCAAACCGTCATCGGCAGCCGCACACTATGACGCACGCTCGGGGCGAAATGATTGGCAAGCGCAGCAGCCAGCAGGCCGAAGAAGCTGACCGGTCCGACCACCGCCGTCGCCGTCGCCACGAGAGCGGCAATCCAAAGCAGCAGCCACAAGGTATTGCGCGTGTAGTTGATGCCCAAGTTAATCGTTTGGTCGCGCCCCAAAAGATGGACGTCCAGACGGTGCCGTTCGCGCCAAACCGCCACCACACTCGCCAGCAGAATCAGCGCGCCTACGCCCAAAAGCTCGCTGTGAACCGTATTGAAGTTCGCAAACATATTCGCCTGCGCCGCCGTAAATTCCTCCGGATCAATCATGCGCGTCAGTAGCGAAGAGAGGCTGCGGAACAAAATCCCGAAAATCACGCCGATCAAAATCATGCGCGACAAATCGCGCCCGCCCTGCCGGATGAGCGTGTAAAACAAAAACAGCGAGCCGCCCATCATCATCACCAGTTCAAAGCCGAACTTACCCGTCAGCGGCAGCGACGTATAGCCCACCCCGCCCAAGGCAAACAGCAAAAGCGTTTGCAAAAACACATAAAGCGAATCGAAGCCCAAAATCGAAGGTGTGAGAATCGGATTGTTCGTCAGCGTTTGGAAAAGCTGGGTCGAAACCCCGACTGCGTACGCCACCAACAGCAAAGCTGCTAGTTTGGTCAGCCGCAGTTGCAACACAAAATCCCAATCGCCTTGTATGTTCAAAGTCAGGAACAAGGTGCAACAAACCAACAGCAAGACAAACGCCGCCCACAGCGGACGGGAAGAACCCTGCATAAACGCAACCTTGTTTGAGCGAAGCGCGCTACGCTTGTTTTCAGACGACATGGGCAGGCTTCCTCAACAAAATCCACAAGAACAACACCGTACCCAACACACCGAACACGGTTGAGACCGGAATCTCAAACGGGAACACAATCACGCGCCCCAAAATATCGCACAAAAGTACCAACGACGCGCCGAGCAAAGCCACCGCAGGCAAGCTTTGGCGCAGCTTGTCGCCCATCAGGCGGCTGATGATGTTCGGCACGACCAGCCCGATAAACGGAATATTGCCGACCGTTACCAACACCAGCGACGTAATCAGCGCAACAATCACCAAGCCTACCCACAACACCACCGTCCGGTTCAGACCCAGATTTACGCTCACCGTTTCGCCCAAGCCCAAAATCGTCAGCTGATCGGCAATCAAATACGCCGCCAATGCCAATCCGCCCGTCAGCCACAACAATTCGTAACGCCCCAACAGCACGCCCGAAAAATCTCCCTGCTGCCACACGCTCAACAACTGCATCATCTCAAATTCATAGGCGATAAACGTCGTCACCGCCTCGATAACGCCGCCGAAAATAATCCCCACCAGCGGCACCATCAACTGCGCCGTCGGCGGCAAACGGCGTATCAGCATCATAAATACCAACATACCCGCCAACGCCGCCACGGCAGAAAATGCCATATTTACCCTCATGTCGGCGGTCGAAAACATCAACCTCATCGCCAACATGCCCAACGCCGCGCTCTGACTCGCCCCCACCATAGACGGCTCGACAAAACGGTTACGCATCAAAATCTGCATAATCATCCCCGCCACCGCCATCGACGCCCCCGTCAGCACAATCGCAAACGTGCGCGGCAGGCGGCTGACCAGCATCAATTCCGTGCTGTCAGACAAAGTCCAGCGAAACACATCCGCCCAGCGGAAATCGCCGACGCCCACCGACAGGCTGACGACAAACAGCACCGCCAGCACAAAGCAGTTGATTAAATTTAAAGATAAAGGTTTGACGGACATAAGGGAAAAAATAATTCAGATGGAAAAACAAACACCGTAAAGACGATATAGTGGATTAACTTTAAACCAGTACAGCGTTGCCTCGCCTTAGCTCAAAGAGAACGATTCTCTAAGGTGCTGAAGCACCAAGTGAATCGGTTCCGTACTATCTGTACTGTCTGCGGCTTCGTCGCCTTGTCCTAATTTAAATTTAATCCACTACAACAAGGTCGTCTGAAAAAATGCTGGCAGTCAGTTCGGGCAAAATTCAGACCGGCTTTCGCCCTAAAAAACCGTGCTAACGATACCATTTACTATAAAAATAAACAATATTTGCACAAATAATAACCATTCTTATACACCTCATCTGAAAACACTTGCCCCATACAAAAAACGCCCCGACAGCCTTTTCAGACGACCTCCCGCCCTGCCAACCGCCCGCCCATCCCGCACTACTGCCCCGCCCGTCCGAAACGCGTTATACTTCCCAATTGACTGTCCGACCCACCCGCTTCAGGAGAACACCATGCCCGAACAAAACCGCATCCTCTGCCGCGAACTGAGCCTGCTCGCTTTCAATCGCCGCGTTTTGGCGCAGGCGCAGGATGAAAACGTGCCGCTTTTGGAACGTTTGCGGTTTTTGTGTATCGTGTCTTCCAACCTCGACGAATTTTTCGAGGTACGCATGGCGTGGCTCAAACGTGCGCAAAAAATGAATCCGCACGAGCGTTTGGACAACGGTACCACGCCGTCCGAAACCATCGCCGCCGTCGCCGCCGAAGCGCACGCGCTGATACAGGAGCAATACCGCCTGTTCAACGAAGTCTTGCAGCCCGAACTGGGCAAACAAGGCATTCATTTTTACCGCCGCCGCAACTGGACGCAAGGGCAGCAGAAATGGATCGAGCAGTATTTCGACGCCGAACTGCTGCCCATCCTCACCCCCATCGGACTCGACCCGTCGCACCCCTTCCCGCGCCCGTTGAACAAATCGCTTAACTTCGCCGTCGAGCTTGAAGGTACGGACGCATTCGGCCGACCCTCCGGCATGGCGATTGTGCAAGCCCCGCGCATCCTCCCGCGCGTCGTCCCCCTGCCTGCCGAATTGTGCGACGGCGGCAGCGGCTTCGTTTTCCTCTCCTCCATCCTGCACGCCCACGTCGGCAAGCTCTTCCCCGGCATGACGGTCAAAGGCTGCCACCAGTTCCGCCTCACCCGCGACAGCGACCTGACTGTCGATGAAGAAGACCTCAAAAACCTGCGCGCCGCCATTCAAAACGAATTGCACGACCGCGAATACGGCGACGGCGTGCGCCTCGAAGTCGCCGACACCTGCCCACCCCACATCCACGACTTCCTGCTCGCCCAGTTCAAACTCACCCCCGCCGAGCTTTACCAAGTCAAAGGCCCGGTCAACCTCGTGCGCCTTAATGCCGTACCCGATTTGGTTGACCGTCCCGACCTCAAGTTTCCCGCACGCGGGGCAGGTCGTCTGAAAGCATTGCGCAAGAACGGATCGATTTTCAAACTGGCGAAACAATCGCCCATCCTGCTGCACCATCCGTATCAGTCCTTCGACCCTGTCGTCCACATGATACGCGAAGCCGCCGCCGACCCCGCCGTCCTCGCCGTCAAAATGACCATCTACCGCACCGGCAGCAATTCCGAACTCGTCCGCGCCCTGATGAAAGCCGCCCTTGCCGGCAAACAAGTAACCGTCGTCGTCGAACTCATGGCGCGTTTTGACGAAGCCAACAACGTCAACTGGGCGCAACAGCTTGAAAACGCAGGCGCACACGTCGTTTACGGCGTATTCGGCTACAAAATCCACGCCAAAATGGCACTCGTCATCCGCCGCGAAAACGGTGCGCTCAAACGCTACGCCCACCTCGGCACCGGCAACTACCACCAAGGCACATCGCGCATTTACACCGACTTCGGCATCATCACCGCCGACGACCAAATCACCGCCGACGTGAACACCATCTTTATGGAAATCACAGGTTTGGGCAAACCGGGTCGTCTGAACAAGCTCTACCAAAGCCCGTTCACCCTGCACAAAATGGTCATCGACCGCATCGAGCGCGAAATCCAACACGCCAAAGCAGGCAAACCCGCCCGCATCCGTGCCAAAATGAATTCATTGATTGAGCCGAGCGTCATCGACGCCCTCTACCGCGCCAGCAGCGCAGGCGTGCAAATCGACCTCATCGTGCGCGGCATGTGTACCCTGCGCCCCGGTGTCAAAGGACTGTCCGAAAACATCCGCGTCCGCTCCATCATCGGCAGACAGCTCGAACACTCGCGCGTGTACTGCTTCCACAACAATGGCGCGGACGACACCTTCATCTCCAGCGCCGACTGGATGGGACGCAACTTCTTCCGCCGCATCGAAGTCGCCACCCCGATTTTTACACCCGAACTCAAAGCTCGCGTCATCCACGAAGGCATCGAAATGGCATTGCAAGACAATACCCGCGCATGGCTGATGCAGCCCGACGGCAGCTACATCCGCGACCAACCCGAAAACGGCGAACCCGCCTTCAGCCTGCAAGAAAGCTTGTGGGAAATGTACGGCAGATAAAGCGCGGCAACACAAAAGGTCGTCTGAAATTAGTTTTCAGACGACCTTTTGACTTAAGGCGACACAGGGCTTGCGATTGAATAGGGAATGAAACGAAAACGCTCACTCCGGATCGTCCGTAAACGCATTCGCCCGAAAGATTGGTACGAACGTCAACAGATAAAGCACGAACACGACGGCGGTCAGAATCGCGGGGACAGTGATGAAGAATATCGGATTTACGTTCATTAAAAAGGCGCGCGAGACGGCGGCGGAGAAGAGGATGGGAACGGCGATGCGACAGAGTTTGGGATAATCGAGTTTGGTAAAGCCGCTGTGCCACAGTCCGGCGGTCAGCCACACCATCATCACGCCGCCCATCATGCCGCCGAGGGTAATCAGGTGCAGGGGTGCTGAGGCGGGCAGGTTTTGCAGTTTCGCTGCGCCTGTCCACAGATAGCCTGCGGCGGCAAAAAGTTGGAGCAGGTAATAGGTGCGGACGTAGTGTTTGCGCAGGAGTTCGTGATGGTGCAGTTCGCGCAGCTTGGCGAAGAGGATGAAGCCGACGGCGAACGCGGTAAAACCGGCGGTTTGCGCGGACAGCCAAAGTTCGGCGGCGGCGTGCAGGAGCAGGAAGGTGATGGCGATGTTTTTATAGACGACGTTGGGGATGAATACGGGGTCTTTCAGACGGCATTCTTTAAGGGCTTCCGCGCCTAAAAGGACGCTTACGCGGACGGATACGAACATCACCGCCGCCATGTTCAGATGCACTTGCGCGCGCAACAGGTTCAAATCGCCGCTGACGGCATAGGTCGTCTGAAAAACGGTGAACGCGGTAAGCAGCATCAGCAGGGCAAAGTTGTCAGTGTTTCGGTCGAGCCAAATCAGCCAGGCGCAGAACAGCAGCAACACCAGCCAATAGGCGGCGACGAAAAACGAAGCGGTTTGCGGCGCAAACGGCAGCAGGACGGATGCGGCAAGCAACAACAACGCCAAGACGGTGGCGACGGGTTTCAGACGACCTTTATAGCCCGTCCATTCGAGCATGGCGGCAGTCAGAAAACCGCCGTATGCCGCAGGCAGCATGAGTTCTAAGAAAATTTGGCGGTGCAGGACGATGGCGCCGGGGCTGATGAAAAACACCAACGCGCCGAGTATCGCAAGTACCGCCGCGCCGACGAAAAACGGCCGCATGGGGTGGGTGAAAAATTTATTCATGGCTTGGCTTTATTCTGCATGAAGATGCTTGCGGATACGGGTTTATTGGGTGGACAGGGCCGTATCTTTTGCCGAATAAGCGAGCCTGCGGCCTGCTTACCCTCTCCCTAGCCCTCTCCCACGGGGAGAGGGAATTAAGCTGTCGAGCCCGAGCATTTTCAGGTTTACCTGCCATCCGATTCCCAATCCTGCGCTCTCTGATTTTCAGCAACCTGATTCCCTCTCCCGTGGGAGAGGGCAACAAACCGCAAGGTTTGTCAGATACTCAAATGCCCGTATCATTCATATTATTGATATTATTGTTCGAATTGTATTATTTTCAATAATAATAAATAACCCTAAACCAATATAAATAACAGCCATTATCCAACGACTAAACTTCTCTACAATTTCACCAACACCTGAAATATTAGCCAATCTTTGTGCTGTATATACTAAAACAAAAATCAATATTAAAAATACAAGAAGAGTAACTAATAAGTCAACAAGATCTAAAGTCACAAAGTAAGGAACAAAAAGTCCAATATTATCTGCACCACAACTAGCAACTGTAACCAAAGCAACAATACCGACTAATTTTGACAACCCTTTTTCATCCAATTCTTTTTTAGCTCTTTTTTCGCCCTCACAATCGTCGTAAATAGCAACTTTAATACCTAAGTAAATCGGTATTAAACCTAATAAACCCAACACCCATTTTTCTGGAACATAATTCAAAACAAAAGCTAGAAATAAACTAACTAATATTAAAATTACAGAACCTAAATATTGTCCGATATAAATATCTCGATATTCTTTTCTAGTATTTGCTCTAGCAAAAAATACTAATAGTATTACCAACAAATCTACTGCTGTAGCAATATATAAAACAGCAGCAGTAATCACAGTCGAAAACATAAAGCACCTCATAATGAATCCCCTGCCCCCTTGGCACCACGGCTTTTTCAAAAACCGAATCGCGTTCGGATAACAGATTCGTATCTTTCGCTAAAGAGGCAAGCCTGCGGCTTGCTTACCCTCTCCCTAGCCCTCTCCCACGGGGAGAGGGAATCGGGCTATCGAGCCTGAACATTTTTAGGTTTACCTGCCATTCGATTCCCAATCCTGCACCCTCTGATTTTCAGAAACCTGATCCCCTCTCCCCGTGGGAGAGGGTTAGGGAGAGGGCAACGAACCGCAAGGTTTGTCAGATATTCAAATTCCCCTCATCACTCATAATAATGAATCCCCTGAAACTCCCTTGCCACCACAGCTTCTTCAAAAGCCGAATCGCGTTCAGATAGCGGCGTGGGCAGGGTCATCACGTTTTGTACGTTCATGCCCTTAGTGGAAAGCAGCATGATTTCATGGCTCAGGCGTGCGGCTTCGAAGCGGTCGTGCGTTACCAGCATACACGCCATGCCCTGCTGCTCGATTTTTTCCACCAGCATGGAGACCAAAATATCGCGCAAATCGCGGTCCAAACCGACAAACGGCTCGTCCAGCAAGGCAAGGTCGCAGCCGCACAGCAGCAGGCGCAAAAACGCCACCCGTTTCGCCATACCGCCGGACAATTCGGTCGGATATTTGTTCAAATCGCCCGCAGTCAGCCCGACTTTCGCCGCCAGCGCGATGATTTCGCCTTCATTGGGTTTGTCCATAAAAATCGCGATATTCTGCATCGCGGTTAAGTTTTCCGGCAGGCGGTTTTCCTGAAACAGAAAACCCGTCTTGCGGAAAGTATTGCGTATCGTGCCCGATTTCGGCGTTTCCAAGCCCGCAATCAGCCGCAAAACCGTCGTCTTACCGCAGCCGCTCGGCCCGAACAAGGCCTTCACTTCGCCATGTTGCAGGTTCAAACTGAAATCGCGCACAATGGGGTCGCGGAGAATTTCAAAACGCACGTTTTCAAGACAGAGCATCATCTTCTCCACGGCATAAACAAAATTTCCAAAGGCTTGGTAATCAGGTATTCAAACAGCGACACAAACACGATAACCAGCACCACATAAGCCATCACCGTCGAAGTCTCCAGCATCGCCCTCGCGTCCGCAATCCGCGCGCCCACGCCTTCGCTCGCGCCCAAGAGTTCCGCCATAATCACCACCTTCACCCCCATCGCCACCGCCACGCCGATGCTGGAAATCACATAGCCCGTCAGATGCGGGATATACAGATAACGGATTTTTTTCAGACGACCTAATTTATAAGCGTCAAACAATTCCTCATGCTGCTTGTTCACGCTCGCCATCCCGACCGCCGCACTCGCAAACGTCAGCGGCGCAACCAACACAATGATGGTAAACAGCACGCTCGGATTGCCGAAACCGAACCAAAACAGAGCCATCACCACCCAAATAATCGGCGGCATCGCCAACAAAATCGTAATCACAGGCTTAAGCAACGCCATCGCCGTCTTAAAACTGCCCGCCACCAGCCCCGCCGCCAATCCCGCCGCCAAAGCAACCGAAATCCCCACCACCGACCGCCACAGCGAAATCCCGATTTCGTTTTCCTGAAAATGTTGCAATAAATCCAAAGACTTTTGAAACACCTCCACCGGCGCAGGCAGCATAAACTCACCGAACACAGCGCTGCCCCACGCCCACAACGCCACCACCACCATCGCCACGCTCAGACCGGCGAAACCGCTCCAAAGGTAGTCGATGATGTAAAACACCGCAGGCTGCGGTTTGCGGATTTTGTCGGTTTTAATCATGGTTTGGGTGTTGGTTGATGGGGAAGGTTTGGGGACGATAGGTCGTCTGAAAAAAGTAGCAACTGTATTTTTCACCCCGTCAGGCAAAAATACCAAAACTCAAATCAAGCCGTTTGGATACCATTTTCGGCAAAGTAATCACGCATCTGGGCATTCAATATCGTCAGCAGTTTGCGCATACATGCTGTAACGGCAACCTTATACGGCTTACCCTTAGACAGCAGGCGCTGATAGAAATCCCGAATAAACGGTTCGAACCGCATCGCCACTACGGTGGCCATATACAGCGCTTTACGCACCGCAGACCTTCCGCCGAAGCAGCGGCTTTTGAATTTGGTCTCCCCGCTCTCCCTTGGGTGTGGGGCAATGCCGACCAAACTCGCTATCCGTTTGTGGCTCAGCCGTCCTAATTCGGGCAGCATCGCCATCAGCGTAGCTGTCGTTATCGAACCGATGCCTTTGATTTGCTCTGTCACTTGGGCTTTGCCGTCAAAATGCGTGTGAGTGTGGTCGTCGATTTGTTTGTCCAATTCGTCAATCAGCCTGTCAAAATGGGCGATCAGTTGTTTGACGCTTTCGACTTGCGTTTCGTGAACCTGATGCAGACGGTTTTTCTCGGCAGTCCGCATATCCACCAGTTGGTTGCGGCGGTTGACCAATGCTTCCAACACTTCTTCCGCTTCGGTGGGCGGGTGGTAGAGCATGGTTTGCCAATCTTCTTTCTGCATCATCATCTGTGCGAAGAAGGCGAGCATTTTGGCATCTTTGGCGTCGGTTTTGGTCAGCGACTGCGATTGGGCAAACTGATGCGTCTGACGCGGGTTGGCGATAACCACGGCCATACCTGCGCGGTGGATGGCTTTGGCAGCGGGGATTTCGAGACCGCCGGTGCTTTCCATCACGACGAGGGCGACGTTGTGTTTTTTAAGGTATTCGACGGTATGGGCGATACCTTTTGGGTTGTTGGTTTCGGTTTTGGTTTTAGACAAAGACGAAACGGCGATGACGAAGTTTCGTTTGGCGATGTCGATGCCTGCGTAATTGTATTGGGTACTCATCATAAACCTGCCTTGCATTCGGTTGTGTTGTCTGGCAACTGTCCGGTTGTGTCGATGGGTTGCCCGGCCGCTCCCTGAGCTACGCAACGGTTGTTTGCCTTGGTCGGATGCGGGCGGCGGCCGGGCGGTTTGTTGCTATGATACGGGTGTTCCGATATACAAGGTCGGATACTCGTATTCGACAGCCCCCATTTAGCCGAAATGTCGGATTCAAGAATCCGACCTACGCTGCTACGCTGCTAAGCCAGCATACTGCTGCCGCTTATTATTTTACAAATTGAATTTAAAATTCTCAGGTGGATCATACAACTTAGAACGTTTAAATTTAAATTCACCCGTCTCAAAAATTTGACCTTTATATGCCTCTTTCAAATATGGATTTATCCTAGGATCAAACAGGAGATCCTTAAATAATTCTGTTGGTTTAATATCAAATTTAAAGATGTCTTCTTGGCATAACCCATCTTGTCCTAAATAGATTAAACGTACCTCATTTTCATGTTGAAATGCTTTTCGTTTATACAATAGAGATTCTGCGATACCGCTTCCATCTGTTTTTAATAGTTCTATTTTTTGAAATTTATTTATCAAATCCTTACTTGTCGCATACTGCACCTGACCAAGAAAACCACGAACTTTTGCAAACTTTCCGATTTCCTCATGTAAAGCTGTTAATAATTTTCTAGGTGTTGTAGAAACTCTAATACCATCTTTATTAGGAGAGTAAATGCGCCACATTGCATCTGATTCCCGATGCCAAGTCCAGCATTGACCATATACTGAATTTCTCGCCTCTATGCTGGTTTCTTCTCCTGACATGATGAATGTTGAAGATAATAGGGCATTTTCAAACGGGTCATCCCATAATTTGGGTTTTACCAAAGTCAATTTATTGGTATCTAAAATTTCTAAAAAACGGTGTATAGGAAAAATTCTATAAATTGTTGTATCTAATTTTTCGTGATCTATAAATAGGAAATTCTTTTCCATAAATCATCCCTTTCAATAAAATATTGTATTGAACTTGTAGGTTGGATCATAACCCAACATTTCAGGTAATCCGACGGTTTTGTTGAGTTTGGCAACTCAACCTACGGTTACCACCCGCCGTCATTCCCGCGCAGGCGGGAATCCAGAGGTTTGACGTTGCTGCAATTTTAAAACATTCCTGCAATATCAGAGACTGGATTCCCGCCTACGCGGGAATGACGGCTTTTTGTGTACTGTTCTAACTATTATCTGATAGGTCGTCTGAAAAAAGTAGGTCGGATACTCGTATCCGACAGCCCCGTTTAACCGAAATGTCGGATTCAAGAATCCAACCTACGCTGCTGATAATGTCCTGATAGGCCGTCTGAAAATGACAAGTCAGATTTCATGGCTACTCCACTATTTTCAGACGACCTCTTTCCTCTTTTAAGCCAAGAAGAACCCGTTATCCGGCAGCTTGCCTCCCAAGAGTTTCGGGTTGAATTGCATCAGGATTTCGTAAAACTTCAAAATCTCGTTCTTCACTTCGCTGCCTTTGGTTACCGTCAGCCGCGCGCCGTCCAAGCCCATGACTAGGGCGGGTTCGGGGGCGGGAAGGTAGTTTTTGCCGATTTTCGCCGCGCTTTGGCGGTTGGCGAGTATCCAGTTGAGTGCGTTTTTCAAATCCTGATGGAAGATGTCGAACTGCGCCTTGTGTACGTGGAAATATTCTTCGTTGGCGATGATGCCCGCCATCGGAATCAGCGGTTTGGTGTCAAAAGCCTGCCCCCATGCTTTCACTAAGTCAAAGCCGCGCACGACGTTTACGCCCATGGTTTTGCCTTTGAGCATACCCGCGCTCGCCATTGGTTCGGGCAGGATGGCGGCGTGGTAGTCCTTGCTTAAAAACAGCCCCACCGCTTCGGGTGGCGTGGCAGTGTAAGTGATGCCGACTTTGTGCGCGTCGATTTTCAGTTTTTTCAACAAGGCTTGCAGCACGATGTCGGGCATGTCGTTTTTAAACGGCACGAGGATTTTTTTGCCGACCAAATCCTGCGGCGAGGCAATCGCGCTGCCTTTGCAGACCAACTGCGTGATGCCGTTGGTCAAAATATTCACCATGCCGACTTTCTGCCCTTGGTTGCGCAGGTTTACGCCGACATTGCTCGGGCTCATCATCACTTTAAATTGCCCGCTCGCCACGCCCGCGCGAAGCTGGTCGGGCGAACGCCAAACCTTCAGCGACACATCCGCCTGCTTCGCCAGCTTGCCCTGCAACGCCGCTACGGCAATGGTTACGCTGGGCATCGCCGGCGCGCCGTACACGGTAAACTGCTCTTTTCCCGCCGCCAACAGCGAAGGCGAAACCCCTGCCGCTGCCAGCGCGGCGGTCATTTTTAAGAAATCACGTCTTTTCAGTTCCATTTTCCAATCTCCATATCGAATCTGTCTGAAATACAAATGCACTTTCGCCCATTTGCTTAATACGGATAAATTTTGATAATAATTTCTATTTATTATGCTATTAAAGGATTTCGAAGTAAAGGAAGGCTAATCCGGTGTCGCCGCGTTATTGCTTTAAACCACCCGAAGCAAATATTTCCGGCACTTGATTTCATATCAATCATGTTTTAATGAATGGTCGTCTGAAAACCCGGTTTCGCCCCAATGCGGACTGATTTTGTATTTCAGACGACCTTTTTGACATTAACGCCCCCGACCGCTATGCTGACGGCTGCCATCACTCATTCTACTTTCCATGAAAACGATTCCCCCGCGCCGCGCTGTTTACGCAGGCAGTTTCGACCCGCCGACGCTCGGTCATCTTTGGATGATAAAAGAAGCGCAGGCGCTTTTTGACGAACTCGTCGTCGCCATCGGCATCAATCCTGAAAAACGCAACACCTACACCATAGACGAACGCCGCGCCATGCTCGAAGCGATTACGGGCGACTTCCCCAATGTCCGCATCTGCGTATTTGAAAACCGTTTTCTGGTCCGCTACGCGCGGGAAATCGGAGCGGGCTTTATCGTTCGCGGTATCCGCTCCGCCGCCGACTATGAATACGAACGCTCGATGCGCTATATCAACAGCGACCTCGCGCCTGAAATCTCAACAGTCTTCCTGATGCCGCCGCGCGAAATCGCCGAAGTGTCTTCCACCATGGTCAAAGGCTTGGTCGGCCCCGACGGCTGGCACGACATGATACGCCGCTACCTGCCCGAAGCCGTGTACGACAAAATCGTGCGGGATCACGATAAAACAGCACATGATGGCGCATCGCGATAAGGTTCGGACAACGAGAATTGGAAGCAGATAACGGATTGCCCTTCCGTCGGGATAACCTGTTATCCCGCCTTATCCTAATCTTATCTATCCGCTACTCTGCCGCCTTGTTACGACTGCCAGGTCGGTTCGCGACAAGGGGTCGTCTGAAAAACAAAAGCCCTGCCAAACGGCAGGGCTTTGTCGATGATGCGGTCAATCCGCCATCAGATTTGTTTTTTCAGAATCTTGCGCAGGGTTGCCAATTGGCGGCGGCTGACGGGAAGGGGTTTGGGTACGTCCAAAACCTTCGCGCCCCAAATGGCGTTGCTCTCGTCTTCTTCTTCATCCAAGCGGATAAGGCAGTCTAAGGTGTGTCGGAACACGATGGCGTTGCGGTGGATACGGATTACTTTGTCTCCGAGCAGCTCTTCCCATGAAACCAACGTTTTGGGCAATTCGTAGCGCTGACCGTCGCCGGTAATCAGAAATACGGTTTTGTGTTCCGCCAATAAATAACGCGCCTGCTGCCACGGGATTTCAATCATCAAATCACGGCTGAAGACGGTGAAATGGGTGAAATCATCTGCTTTTTCGCGGTATTTTTCGCCAACGCGGTCAAGCGCCGCTTGCAGGCGGGTCATTCTGATGGGCTTGAGAAGGTAGTCGGCGGCAGCCAATTCAAAGGCACGCAGGGCGTGTTCTTCATAGGCGGTGGTGAAAATAATTTCGGGCTGGCGTTTGGCACCGCGCTTGATGCGCTCGACAAACTCTAAACCATTGATTTCGGGCAGTCCGATATCGGCAAATACGACATCTGCTTCGTGTATGCTCAACCAATCCAATGCCGGCTGGGCATGGTGAAATACATTGAGCAAGACGACGTTGCATTCTTCGAGTAAGACCCTTAAGCGCTCTGCTGCCAGCACTTCGTCTTCAACAATAATGGCACTTAACATAATTTTCTTTGTTATTTTGAATGTGGATGCGAATTTTAAATCAATACACAACGTTCCCGCGTGTTTTAGTATGTTGAAACATTTTTCTCATACGTTTGCCCCCTTCTGCCGTTTTGGCAGGCAGACCAAACATTCATCTCAAATGAAAGTGGTTTGGAGGTGTTTAGGAATATACCTTAATTCTGTTAACTTTATCTGAAAAACAAGCAATTACTTACAAAAATTAAAAAATTTAAGTAATACCTCAAGTAATTTGTTGCAAATTTACAAATTTACTCCGTGACTATGTCATTAATCGGTATCGCCCGTATATCCCAATGTAAAACCGCCCACGCCAACAATTCCTCGGGACGGTCAACCTCGGGCGCGTAGGGAAGATTGAGATAACGCATCACTTGCCGCAAAAGCGCCTCGCGCCGGTTCAAATCCAAGGCGGGAGCAAGCGTTTGTTTGGACCATTTCTGCCCCTGCGAATTGACCAGCAAAGGCAGGTGCGCGTAATGCGGCGTGTTTGCGCCGAGACATTGCTGCAAATAAATCTGACGCGGCGTGGACACCAGCAAATCCTGTCCGCGCACGATATGCGTGATGCCTTGTTCGGCATCGTCCGCAACCACGGCAAGTTGATACGCCCAAAAACCGTCCGCACGCAACAGAACAAAATCGCCGATATCGCGTGCCAAATTTTGGGCGTAATAGCCGACAATCTCATCCTGAAAACCAATCGTCCTGTCGGGAACGGCAATCCGCCAAGCAGGCGTTTTCCCATTCGCTTCGGGTCGTTGCGCCGGAACGCGGCAACGCCCGTTGTACACAAATCCGTCCGCCCCCGCCGTTGCCACCGCCTGCCAGTCTTTGCGGCTGCAATAACACGGATACACCAGCCCTTCGTTTTTCAGACGACCCAATGCCTCTTGGTACAACTCGTCCCTCTGGCTTTGGTAGGCGACTTCGCCGTCCCATTCAAAGCCGAACGCTTCCAATGTGTGCAAAATATGCGCGGCGGCACCCGCCATTTCCCTAGGCGGATCCAAGTCTTCCATACGCACCAGCCACTTGCCGCCGTTGGCACGCGCATCGGCATAAGAAGCCAAAGCAGTCAGCAGCGAGCCTATGTGCAGCAAGCCGGTAGGGCTGGGGGCGAAGCGTCCTATATACATGCAAACTCCGTATGGAACTCAAAATGGGCGATATGTCGGCAAAGCCTGAACTGCAAACAGCGGCGCAGCATCAGGCTTTCATGCCGCGTATTTTATCGTAGGGCTTTTGTGAAGGCTCAACTGTTTTTCAATGCAGGCGCAACCCTGCCCATCCTAACCTTGCCGCTTTTTATAGTGGATTAAATTTAAATCAGGACAAGGCGACGAAGCCGCAGACAGTACAGATAGTACGGCAAGGCGAGGCAACGCCGTACTGGTTTAAAGTTAATCCACTATACAAACCATCAAGACGGTTTAAACGAAAAGGTCGTCTGAAAATGCTTCTTCCGCTTTTTCAGACGACCCCTTCCCTATTCCGCTTACGCTTCCTGCACATCCACATCCACCGACCATCGGATTTTGCCGTCGCGGTTTTGCTGCAACACCTGCACCCACAAACTCACGGCGCGGTGCAAATCCTGTCGGGACGGAGATTCGAGGAAGATTTGCGCGCGTTCGCGTTCGGCAAGGCGCACCATCAGCATGGGGGCGGCGCCGAACTGGGAGACGCTTTCGGGTAAAAGCGGGGCGAGGGTTTCTTTGGCGGCGTTGAGAAATTCCATCGCATCGGCAACGCGCGGCGCGTCGGCGCGGACGGCGGTCTGGAAACCGAAAGGCGGCATGGCGAACATTTGCCGCTCGTTCAATTCGTTTTCGGCAAACACGGCGTAGTCCTGCGCTTTGACGGCGGCGAAGACGGGATGTTCGGGCAGTTGGGTTTGTATCAATACTTTGCCCGGTTTGTCGGCGCGCCCCGCCCTGCCGGACACTTGCATCAGCTCGGCAAACAGCCTTTCCGGCGCGCGGAAATCCGCGCTATACAGGCTGCCGTCGGCGTTCAACACGATAACGAGGTTGAGCCGCGCGAAATCATGACCTTTGGCGAGCATCTGCGTGCCGACCAAAATGTCGATTTCATTGTCGGCGATGCGGCGGTACAAATCAGCCCAGTCGTTTTTGTGCGCGGTGCTGTCCCTGTCGACACGGACGACGGCGGCCTTGGGCAGGAAGGCGCGCAGGGTTTCTTCGACGCGCTGCGTGCCGTGGCCGACGGCGGTCAGGTCTTGGTTGCCGCAGTCAGGGCATTTGAACGGGATGGGTTCGCGGTGATCGCAGTGGTGGCAGCGCAGTTGGCGGGCGCGTTGGTGCAGCACCATTTTGGCGGAGCAGTTCGGACAGCCGAAGGTATGGCCGCAGTCGCCGCAAAACAGCGCGGGCGCGAAGCCGCGCCGGTTGAGGTACACCAGCGACATGCCGCCTGCTTCAAAATTCTGTTTCAAAAGCTGTAAGGCTTGCGGCGAGAAGCCATTGTCTAGTTTCAGACGGCCTACGTTGAGGATATCCACTTGCGGCAGTTGCGCAGCGGCATGGGCGCGTTCGGTCAGTTGCAGCAGGCGGTATGCGCCGCTTTGCGCCTTGTGCCAGCTCTCCAAGCTGGGCGTGGCGCTGCCCAACACGACGGGACAGCCGCTCTGCTTCGCCCGCCACACCGCCAAATCGCGGGCATGGTAGCGCAATTCGTTGTCCTGCTTGAACGAGCCGTCGTGTTCCTCATCGACCACAATCAGCCCGACATCAGGCAAAGGCGTGAACACCGCCAGCCGCGTGCCAATCACCAGCTTCGCCTGCCCCAACATCGCGCGCAGATAATCCTGCGTGCGCTTGCCTGCCGCCATCTGGCTGTGCAACACGGCGGTCGGCACGTCGGCAAAACGGTTTTCCACCCGCTTCAAAAGCTGCGGCGTGAGGTTGATTTCGGGCAACAGAAACAACACCTGCCGCCCCTGCGCCAACACTTTCGCCATCGCATCGAAATACACCTCGGTCTTGCCGCTGCCGGTGATGCCGTAAAGCAGAAACGGCTGGAAGCTGCCGAAGGCCGTCTGAATTTCATCGGAAGCCTTCTGTTGGTCGGTATTCAACACAAATTCAGACGGCCTCAATACAGGCTTTGCTGCTTCTGTCGTTTCAATCCAACCCTGTTCCGCCCAATCTTCGATTAACTTCGCAGCCTGCGCGTTTACCTGCTTCAACGCCGCCATCGTCATCCCGCCCGACAGCAGTGCGTCCCACAGAGCCGCTTTTTTGTTGAACCGCGCCGGCGGCGGCGTTTGCGCCCTGCCCGCTTCGTTCAGCGCGTAAAACAACGGCGGCTTCGGCATTTCCACCGCGCGCGTTTCCTTCAAACCCTGCGGCAGCGCGGCAAACACCGCCTGCCCCGTCGGATAGTGGTAATAACGCGACGTAAACGAGAGCAAATCACGCCAGCTTTCAGGCAGCGGTGGCTCGTCCGAAAAGGTCGTCTGAATATTCAAAATCCGCGCCGCATCCATATCGGGCGCAATATCCGTTTCCCACACAATCCCGACCACGGTCTTGTTGCGGAAAGGTACAAGCACCCGCGTTCCCAGCGGCAGCGGCTCGGAATGGGAATAAGTCAAAAGGCCGTCTGAAAGCGGCACGTTTACGGCGATGCGGTGGTAGATCATGGCGTGGTCGGGAAAATGGTTTGAGGTCGTCTGAAGAGACGGAAGCTATTTGCACAAATACAAACAGTCTTCATCCAAAGTAAAGCCGTAGCCCTGTCTCCACAAATCGAAATAAGGACGAAGAAAATCGCTGTCAGGCTTGGTGCGGTAAAGCGGGTATTGCAGATAGGCGGACAGGTAATAATCGCAATTTATAGAATAATAGGCCTCGTCTAACACTTGTTCAGGGCTGTTGTAATCTGTATTGCTAATCCGCCATTCACCAAATGCTTCCCCAAACAAGTCCTGAGTATCATTAAACTCTTCCGCAGGCTTGCCAAAACGTATCTGTTTAATCGCTGCCAAGGCTGCAATCAGCTCTTCGTCTTCAACAAAGTGGGCAAATTCGCGCAGACCTTCCAGCAAACGCTCGCCCGTCTGTCTCACTTCTGCTTCATCTTGCGCAGGCGGGCAGAAATAACCGGGAATATAGCCGCTATCGAGAATCTCTTGATTGTGTTCGGTAGTGCTTTGATACACAGGCATGATGCGCGCCAGCAATTCCTGTCCCTTTTCCAAAGGCTCAAACACCGCAGCCACACCTTCTCCGTCGGGCATAAAACCTTGAAACAAACCATAGAAATAATCTTCCCAGCCATTATATTTATCTGCTGCCCGTGGCTCTTCGCCCAGCAGCTTAAACAGATATTCAGCGTATTCTTGTTGGTTCATCATTTTTCTCAAAGTGTCGATAAAATCTTTCAGTTGCCCGCAGCAAATCTTTCAGACGACCTCAGTCCGACCCAAAGCCCACTTAGCCATATGTTTACAGCGATGCGGTGGTAGATCATACAGGCAAGCAAATCATTTTTTTGCGTATTTTAACAGCCGAAAGCTATTTTCAGACGATAAATTGAGCCTCAACACAATGCAGGCATGACAGAGGTTTGATACAATGGAGTTTTCTTGACACACGCCTATACTTAAAAATGAAAACCAAATTAATCAAAATCTTAGCCCCCATCGCTCTGATCTCTCTGACCGCGTGCGGGCAAACCCCCGTTTCACAAGCAAATGCTGCGCCCTCTTCAGCCGCTGCCAAGCCCGCCACTCCCGCTCAAGGTAAAGTCGGCGAAGCCTTAAAAGCCCGCCTCGAGAAAATTTACGAATCCCAAGGTCTGAAAGTCATCAGCGTCAGCGAAACCCCTATTCAAGGCATTTATGAAGTCGTTGTCAGTGGCAAACAAATCATTTACACCGATGCCAAGGGCGACTATATGTTCGTCGGCGACCTCATCGACGTCAACACGCGCAAAAGCCTGACCGACGAACGCGCCGCCGATTTGAACAAAATCGACTTCGCCTCCCTGCCTTTGGACAAAGCCATCAAAGAAGTGCGCGGCAACGGCAAGCTGAAAGTCGCCGTCTTCTCCGACCCCGACTGCCCGTACTGCAAACGCTTGGAACACGAGTTTGAAAAAATGACCGACATCACGATTTACAACTTCATGATGCCGATTCCGAGCCTGCACCCCGATGCCGCGCGTAAAGCCGAAATCCTGTGGTGCCAGCCCAACCCGACCCAGGCCTGGACCGACTGGATGCGCAAAGGCCAATTCCCGAGCGGCAAAGCCAATTGCGAAAATCCCGTTGCCGAAACCACTTCTTTGGGCGAACAATTCGGCTTCAACGGCACGCCGACCCTCGTTTTCCCGAACGGCCGCAGCCAAAGCGGATACAGCCCCATGCCGCACCTCAAAAAAATCATCGAAGACAATCAGAAATAAGATTGGCTTTAAGATACGGCAAAGGTCGTCTGAAAACCGATACACAAGGTTTTCAGACGACCTTTTTCATACCGCCGAAGCAGGCAGGCAAACTGTGTTAAAATCCCAAGCTCTTGAATAAACGGACCAAATATCCCGTCTGCAAATCTGTCCATCCGATACAAACCGACTTTCTGAGTCCATCCCAAGCAAGTCGGCGCAGCCGCTTGATACGTTTCATCCTATCCGGAGGCAGATTTCAGACGGCTTTTAAGACAGCATTATGAAAAAACACCTATACCGCATCACACTCCTCACCATCGCCGCAGCCGTCCTTTCCGCCTGCCCGAGCAAACGCATCAAAAACCTCCCCGAAGTCGACACTACCACCGTCAAAGGCCCGGACCGCCCGACCGGCACGCCCGACCCCGTCGGCACCACCGTCAGCGGCGGTGGCGCGACCTACACCGTCGTGTCCCACCAAGAACTGCCGCACTGGAGCACCCAACACTTCGCCCAAAGCCTCCAATCCTTCCGCTTAGGCTGCGAGAAACTCAAAAACCGCGCAGGCTGGCAAGACGTGTGCGCCCAAGCCATGCAGACGCCCGTCCACCATTTCCAAGCCAAGCATTTCTTCGAACGCTATTTCACCCCTTGGCAAGTCAGCAACAACGGCAACCCCGCCGGCACCATCACAGGCTACTACGAGCCCGTCCTGCTCGGCGATGACAAAGCTACAAGCAAAGCCCGCTTCCCCATCTACGGCATCCCCAACGACTTCGTTTCCGTCCCACTGTCCGCCAATTTGAGAGGCAGCAAAGCCACCGTCCGCATCCGCCAAACCGGTGCCAACAGCGGCGTCATCGACAACAGCGGCACACACACCGCCGACCTGTCCCAATTCCCCATTACCGCCCGTAGCACCGCCCTCAAAGGCAGATTTGAAGGCAGCCGCTTCGTCCCCTACTACACCCGCAACCAAATCAACGGCGGCGCGCTCAACGGCAAAGCCCCCATCCTCGGTTACGCAGAAGACCCCGTCGAACTCTTCTTCATGCACATCCAAGGTTCAGGTCGTCTGAAAACCCCGTCCGGCAAATACATCCGCGTCGGATTCGCCGACAAAAACGAACACCCCTACGTCTCCATCGGACGCTACATGGCAGACAAAGGCTACCTCCCCCTCGCACAAACCAGCATGCAGGGCATCAAAGCCTACATGAAGCAAAACCCCGGCCGCCTCGCCGAAGTCTTGGGACAAAACCCCAGCTACGTCTTCTTCCGCGAACTGACCGGCAGCAGCGAAGCCGGACCGGTCGGCGCATTGGGCACCCCGCTCTTGGGTGAATACGCAGGCGCAATCGACCGCCACTACATCACCTTAGGTGCGCCGTTGTTTGTCGCCACCGCCCATCCGACCACAAAAAAAGCCCTAAACCGCCTCATCATGGCGCAAGACACAGGCAGCGCCATCAAAGGCGCAGTCCGCGTGGACTACTTCTGGGGCTACGGCGACGAAGCAGGCGAAGTTGCCGGCAAAATGAAAACCACAGGCTACGTCTGGCAACTCCTACCCAACGGCATGAAACCCAGCTATCAGCCTTAAAATCGGCTAAAAAGTCAAAAGGTCGTCTGAAAATCAGTTTTCAGACGACCTTTTTCATTTCCAAACCATCCATACCCGCTCTTATAGTGGATTAAATTTAAATCAGGACAAGGCGACAAAGCCGCAGACAGTACAGATAGTACGGCAAGGCGAGGCAACGCCGTACGGGTTTAAAGTTAATCCACTATAATTGTATTGTTAACCCATTTTAGTAAGTGTAAGCTTGGGTAGAAACCAAATATTTTAGATAACTGGATGATTTTTTTTGGATCATAATCTACTTGCTACTACGTATATTGAAGAAAGGATTGCGTTTTGATCGCTTTAAATAATAGAGCTTTATTTATTACAATTTGCCTCGCCCCAACTTTTACACTTGGAGATTCACCTGAAACTGTTATTGATAAAGGTGCATTAAACAAACCATGTTATGCAGGAAGTATAATGCAAGAAGATATTCTTGTATGTTTTTCTAAGTCATATTTATTGGCACAGAAAGAATTAAATAATAATTATTCAATCGCTCAAAAGCAGAAAAATGTAAATATAAGAAATTATTTAATTCACCAACAAAGGCAATGGAATAAAAACAAATTTGATGAATGCTTGATATTGCCAGAGAAAGAGGTTGGAAGAGAGGGGATATTTGAATATTTGCAATGTGCTACTGATGCCATTTTAAAGCGAAATAGCTATTTAAAAGAAATTTATGTATGTGGCAACGAACCTTGCCAATTTGAAGAACCATATTTCTTTCAAACTATTGGGCATGATGAGGATTAACAACCCATCCACCCTCGAATTATAAAATAACATTTTTCTTTTTAAATTAATCTATAAAATCTAAATTAGAACCTGGCATTTATCAAAGTCGTCTGAAACTCAACTTTCAGATGACCTTCTTTCATCCCAAATCTATTCACCCATCACTTTCAGAAACCATCCATACGACATTTTTACCGTTTGTCATTATCCGTTTGTCTTGCTCGCTTTTTTGATTTATGTTCAAGCTTTCATCATAAATCCTCCAGATCGTCATGACTGCCCGCCAATCCTACCACCTCACCTTCGCCCGTTTCTTCCCCTCCCTCTCCGTCAAATCCTTCACCGCCTCCGAAGCCGCCAACACCGCCTACCGCGTCGAAATCACCGCCACCTCCACCGATTCCTCACTGCCGCTGTCTTCCTACCTCAACCAGCGCGCAGCATTTGAAATCCGTCCGCAGGAGGCCGTATTGTCCGAAGTCGCCGCCGCTTTTTCAGCCGGTTCGGACGACGCTCCGGCGAAACAATGGCAGGGCATCGTGACTTCGTGTGAGAAGCTGTCCGTCTCCAAGGATGAAACCGTTTACCGCTTTGTTTTAGAGCCGCGCTTCGCGGCTTTAAAACATTTCCAATCTTCCCGACTGTTTCAAAACCAAACCGTCCCCGACATCGTTGCCGCCGTCTTCAAGCACCACGGCTTCTCCGGTGTCGACTACCGTTTCCAAAAAAGCCGCAGCTACAGCGTCCGCGAGTATGTGACCCAGTATCTCGAAAGCGACTTTGCCTTTATCAACCGTCTGTGTGAGGAAGAAGGCATTTGGTATGCCTTCGAACAGCATGAACAACACGGCGATATCGTCGTCTTCGGCGACAGTCCCGAACACTACTTCCGCGACCAAAGCCTACCCGTTTCCTACCGTCCCCATGCCGGACTGGAAAGCGTCGGTACCGAAGCACTCTTCAACTTAAGCATCCGTCACAATCCCATCGTCGAAGGCATACGCAGTGCCGACTACAACTACCGCACTGCCGATACCGACCTCTTTGCCGAAACCGACAACAAACAATCCGAAGAGTCTGCCGACAATACCGTCTTATTGGGCAAACAGCAAAACTGGGGCCTTCATCCCAAAACCCCCGATGAAGCCAAAGTTCAGACGACCCTGTTGAACGAAGCCGTCCTCTGCCGCCAAACCGTCGCCAACGGCAGCGGCAACGTCGTCTCCATGGCACCGATGAAAGTGTTCCAAACCGATACCGCCTTCCCCGAAGCACCCGACGGCTGGCTGGTACTCAGCATGGAACACAGCGGCAGCCGCGATACCGCCTACACCCACACCTTTACCGCCATACCCGCCCAACTCGCCTTCCGTCCAGAACGCACCACCCCGCGTCCCCATATCGCCGGCACACTGCCCGCACGGGTGACCGCGGCAGAGAACTGCACCTACGCCTACATCGACGACATGGGACGCTACCGCGTCAAACTGCCGTTTGATTTGGACGAATGGAGCCCCGGCGGAGAAAGCCGTCCCGTCCGACTGGCCAAACCCTATGCCGGTCCCGAATACGGCATCCACTTCCCCCTGCACGAAGGCACCGAAGTCATGCTGTCCTTCGTCCAAGGCAACCCCGACCGTCCGTATATCTCCGGCGTCATGCACGACAGCGCCCATCCCGATCATATCCCTGCCGATTGGAACACAAGGAACGTCATCCGTACCTGGGCGAATAACAAACTGAGGATGGAAGACCAAAAAGGTCAGGAACACATCAAACTCGCCACCGACTACCAAAAATCCCAACTCAACCTTGGCCACATCGTCGACAGCGGTAGGGAGAAACGCGGAGAGAACGGCGAAGGCTTCGAACTCAGAACCGACGGCTGGGGTGCCGTACGGGCGGGGAAAGGCATACTCGTCAGCGCACAAAACCAAGACGCCAACGGCAAAGTGCTGGATATGGACGATGCCATTTCCCAACTCGAACAGGCACTTTCCCTCGCCAAAAGCCTGAACAAAGCCGCCCAAACCGCCAACAACCACCACACCGATGAAGAAACCCAAAGGGGTCGTCTGAAAGACGCCCTTAAAGACCTCAAAGAAGCCGGCTTGATCCAAACCGCCCCTGCCGGTATTGCTACCGCAACCCAGCAAAGCCAACTGCACACCGCCAATGAAAACATCCACCTCGTCAGCGGTAACCATACCGACATCACCGCCGGTCAAAGCCTGACCGCCCATGCGGCAGAAAGCCTCAACCTGTTTGCGCAAAGCAGCGGCATCAAGGTGCAGGCCAATCAGGGAAAAGTGGAAGTGCAAGCACAGAATGACGAATTGCAGCTGAATGCGCTGAAGGATGCAACGTTAACCAGCAGCGCAGGGAAAATCACCATTGCGGCGAAGGAAGAGATCCTTATTACCTGCAAAGGGGCGTATATCAAACTGGCGAACGGGGAGGTTGAGATTGGTAGTCCGAAGTTGGTGCGGGTGAAGGCGCCGGTGGAGGTGACAGGGCCGAATAGTTATACATCAATGAGGCTCCCTTTATTTGAAGTAAGTAAACGCTATGCCTTACGCTTCCAAATGTTAGATGACGACCAAAACCCCTACGCGCATACTGAATATGCGGCTTATTTGAAGGATGCACAAATCCATAAGGGTAAAACTGATGAAAATGGTTATACCGAGGTGTTTTATTCGTCTCAGCCGGAGCGAGTGAAAATTCAAATGTTCTATTCAAATACACTGAATATCGACGACAATAATTAAGGAACAAAATCATGAAAACATTTCATTTGGGATGCAGAATCGATACCAATATCCCCATTTCCGAATTAATGTATAAAATCCAACTGTATGATATGGTTAAAAAGAGCTATATGCCTTATTTCAATTCAATGCAGCCCGTTCCGAATTCGAAGGAAATTTATGTTGTTTTCAATTCGCCAACTGATTTGTCTAAAGAACAGGCTGAAAAATATCAGGTACAGATTTATCTGTACCGCAGTAGGCAGGCCTCTACTCCTATTTTTATCGAAGACAGCATATATCCTCTGAGCTATTTCTACGAAGCTGACAACTATAAAAATTTGAAGCCGCTCCGCGCAATGGAAAGCCAAGGGGATACTGGTGAAAACCAACCGGGTAATCCCCCTAATACGGACATACTAAACATCAGTCGCAAGCAGATTTTTGTAACGCCCGAATATCCAGCCGGACATCAAAATGACCCGTTTAAAAAAGATAGAATCGAGCAGGAATTGAGGGATAGGCTGGCAGCAGGAAGACAAAGTCAGGGCGAAGGTTATCCAAACCAAAACCGATCATCCTTATGCGGACCTGCTGCTTACTTTTACTGCCTACTGAAGGACCGCCCCGATCTTTATCAGATAGCGGTCAAGCAACTATGGGAAACAGGAAAAGCAAATTTTGCCAATCTGGAAATTAAGGCAGGTGATGCGGCTCAGCCTAAAAACTTTTTTGATGAAGTAGGAGACCAAAGGATATCTGGATTAGATTGGATAACCCTGGGCAGTCTGCGCGATTCGGAAAACCTGATTTGGGATTATGACAGCCCAACCAAAGAAATGGCAGCTATTACAACTCATTGGGATATGGAAAAGTGGTTGAAAAAATCGGATGCGAAAAACCTGCACAACTTAGTCACGATTCGTGGTAGCAGCACTCTGAAAGAAATGGCGGAAATCAACAAATATGCTATACAAGGCTACCGTGTCGTGCAACTGATGAGTTCGCCAAATATTTTTGCAGGGGCAACGACACCAAACTTTAAGGCCCACTGGATAGTATGGGAAAGTCCGTTACACAGCCAGCAAACAGGGGGGATAATTGACCAATACAGCAGGCTGACAGATACAGTAGATTTGAAACTGTTTACTTGGGGGAAGGTGAAGAATCTTATAGAACATAGTGAATACACAAAAGAGATAACTTTAAAGAAGTTTTTAAATGCCAGCTTCGGGGCAATAGTTTTTGAAGCAATAACATAGGAAAAAAGAAAATGAAAAGATTGTTTATATTTGCTATAACTTGCTTTACTGCGAGCTGTACTGTCACACCAAAAGTCGAATCATTACCTGATGCAGAATTTCATCAACCTTATTCAATAAGAGTAAATTTTAGCGATGGGCATAGAACATATCCTAATTTTTTCCATGCAAACATTACGCCTGACGATTCGGGTTTATCTGTTTCCCCTGTGACTGGGAAATGGGATAATGAAATAGTTATTTCAGGAACACCTAAAGTGAATCAAGAAATTTCAATTAAAATATCTTATTTAGTTGATAAAATAATATTTCAAGATAATAGAAAGACAAAATTTTATAGGATAAAGGTTAAAGAGCAATCTAATTAATTAGATAGTATGGGAAAGTCTTTTATGTAGCCCGCAACTGGGCGGGATAACTAACCAATACAGTAGGTTAAAAGACATAGTAAATTTAAAACCTGTTTACTTAGAAAAAGTAAACGTAACTTGAATTGAAAATCTAACTTTCAAAAAGGTCGTCTGAAAAAGTTTCTAAAAGCCAGCTTTGGGGCAATTGTGTTTAAAAGTTTGTGAAGTATCAGCAAATTATGGAGGATATTTAAGTATGATGAAGAAAGTATTTATCTTTTCGGCCGCAATAGCGTTATCCGGTTGTTTTGCCGGTAAACATAAAGTTCAGGCATTACCGGACGCAGAATTAAATAAGCCATATTTCATAGAATTAAATGTAACTAAATATGCTGCTTATCCCGATAATTTCAGGGTGAAAATGGATCCTCTAAATTCAGGGTTGACTGTAAAACCCACCGATGAGTGGTATGATACGGTTCATATTTCTGGAACTCCACAGACCAAACAGGATATTACGATTGAAATCTCTTATTATATAAGAGGGTCAGGAGGATTTTTGGGATTGGGAAAGAAGAATCATAAGAAATTTTATCAGATAAAAGTTAAAGAATAAGTTAAAGTTATATGAAGGTTTAGTTTAGATGGCTTTTCTCTAAGAAAGGATTGTTCATATTTCAAGAAAGCACTGTGTTATTTACATAACAGGCGTAGGTTGAATCGCAAACCTAACTTTCACAAGGGTCGTCTGAAAGTTTTCAGACGACCTTTTTACTAATGGCAGTCGTCCTGTTCGATTATTCATACAACAAAAGAAACGGAAGATGATATATCTGTTTCGCCAAGAGAACCGGATACACTATCCGTCCAAATCCGTTGTGAACATAGGAAAAAGAAAATGAAAAGATTGTTTGTATTGGCTCTCGCTTGCTTCACAGCGAGCTGTACTTTAACCCCAAAAATCGAATCATTGCCTGATGCGAAATTTAATAGGCCATATTCGGTAAGCGTAAATTTTACCGGCGGGCTTAGATCATACCCTGACTCTTTTCGTGCAACTATTACGCCTGACGATTCGGGTTTATCTGTTTCCTCTGTAACAGGAAAATGGGACAATGAAACGGTTATTTCCGGAACGCCAATGACCAAACAGGATATTACGATTGAAATATCTTATTATGTAAGAGGTGCAGTAGGCTGGTTTGAAAGTAAGGACCAGAAGAAATTTTATCAGATAAAAGTTAAAGAATGAGTTAAAGTTATCTGAAGGTTTAGTTTAGATGGCTTTTCTCAAAGAAAATATTATTCATATTTCAAGAAACACCGTGTTGTTTACATAACAGGCGTAGGTTGAATTGGAAACCTAACGTTCTCAAAGGTCGTCTGAAAAACTTTCAGACAACCTAAAATACATCCTCTTCAAGCGATAATAAAAGTTAGTCTCTATAAGACGGCTGTCCCTGCCACAAAAATACCGCGAAGAAGCCCAAGTCGCACCAACATTTCTACGAAGAAAATGGTTAGTTTGTTATCTAATTCAGATACTGAAATACAAGATTCTCATTTTCGTGTAGGTGTAAGGTAGGAATGACTTACGTCCCCATGGGTAGGGACGCCGTATCATACAGGTTATAAGCCATAAAGATGTTTTTTTTCATACTATTAGAATAGCTAAGGGTAAACTAAAGATATTCATGATCAAATTGAAAATATTAAATAAAATGAAGCAAAAAAATTACTTCTTACTGATTGCTCAAATTTTGCTAAATCTTCCGTCATTGATATTTTTGACCATATGGCTCATAAAAATAACAATAGTGATGGATGCAGAATTGTTTTCATATTTACTTACATTCATTAAATTATCAAGCTATATTGCAATTCTGTTTTCAGTAGCTACTCTGATAAATTTACTCTTTATGAGAGATATAAAAACCCTAGCAATTTCAGTACTCATAAGTATATTTACATTGTTATTCAGTGCATATACCTTAAGTTCATATGCCTGCAATTCTTTTTATGGATATTACATGTGTTTGGTTCGTGATTATATTTTTAAAATCATTCACTAAATAACAAGCACAATCCAAATAAGCAAGTGTAAGTTAGTAAGCGTAGGTTGGGTTGAAAACCCAACTTTCACAAAGGTCGTCTGAAAAACTTTCAGACGACCTAAAACATCCTCTTCAAGCGATAACAAAAGTTAGTCTCTACAAGACGGCTGTCCATGTCACAAAATATCGCGAAGAAGCCCAAGCTGCATCGGCACTGAAGATGAAAGAGGTAACTAAGTGTCCAGATTACTAATCTATACAATTTTAGGTGCGAAACAAGAAAACCTGTAACCTAATCGGCATCCTGCGTGAAATGGCCGATGAGGAAGGCAATATTGTTTGGAGCGGCGACTATAGCGGCTGGGGCAAACTGACCCAAGAAGGTCGTCTGAAAATGGATATACATCAACCCTTCCGTCTGCAGAATCAGCATTATGATGAAGAAACTGGGCTACATTACAACTTCTTCCGCTACTATGATCCGGAGATTGGACGGTTTACGCAGCAGGATCCGATTGGGTTGCTAGGGGGGGGAAAATTTATATGCATTAGCTCGGAATGCTATTTCTTATATTGACCCACTAGGATTATCATCTAATGATTATGTTGATGAGTTTGGAGATTATTATGGATTTACTGCTGCAACAGTAAAGGGGGAAGCCAGTAGTATTCTAATTCTTAATCGTACTTTAGATGATATGATAGCGTTTGGACTAACGGATACAGATCAATTTTTTCATTGTACTGCATTTTGCAAAGTCTCCAAGTCAATTGCACCAGATAGAGGGTTTGCTTTAATGTATGGCAGAGCGAAAGAAGTTAGAGATTGGGTAAAACATCTAACTGGCTCATATGGTGATCCTAAAAAAAGGTTAACAGACTCTGAAATGATAGATGATATGAAAAAAGATATGAGTGTTAACGAATATGGTTTTAAATGCCCTTCAAATCAAACATGTGCAGAACGATGTGAAAAATATTTAAATCCAAATCATCATAAAACAAAAGAAGTATTAAAAAATAAAGGATATTTATGAATAACTTTAAGAAGTTAACTTTAATCTTTATTGGGTTTTTGACTGTAATAATAGCATCGTTAATGTTTATGTTTGATTATAGTTATTATCGTGATTACTATTATCACACACCTGATGAATTCTTAAATTCAGAATCATTTTCTTGGTACATTGATATTTTTCCCAAAAGCAGTCGCAATATATTCTTGAGGACTTTTGTTGAAACAAGTGGAATGATCGTTATTTTTGAAGCAAATACAGCGGATGAAATACCCTTTTCCCAACTTTATCCTATAACCTCTAAAGGGATAGACTATTTAAAAGACTTCAATATTCCAACTTCCCAAATACAACCTTTTTTGGATAATGGTAAATTATATTGTTATTTTTATTCAAACAACTCGCCTTACTTAGTCAGTAAATACTATTCAAACAATCCTGATCTAGTACATTATATGTTTATATCACTCCGATCCGAGAATGCTTTAGCGCTTTGTCCTTCAAATACTGTTAAAACACATTAGACTACTTCGGATTCAAGTCTCATCTCAGGTTTATCATGCAAAAAAAAATCATTATATTTTCTACACATACTAAAAAATGGACATCAATTCTCTTATTAATATCTACTTGCCAAGTATTGCTTTATTCATTCTTTTTATTTTTCTTGTTATTGAGTGGAAAAACGACGTAGAACTGAGAAAAAGAATGCCTGCAATAAATAGTTTCGATGAGCTATTTGGCTGCACTGGCTTAGGTGGTTCTTCCTCATAGTAATCAATCTGACTTGAATTGAACTTCCCTAATTATGCAGGACAGCCTTTTGATTAAAACCGCAATTAACCTTGAAAAGATGCACCCATGAAGAAATTTATTAAATTATCTTTAATATCTTTAGGCATAATATCTGCAATCATATTTATACCATTTCTGATATTAAGGTTCAGCTATGATCAACATCATGATGATTATTACAAAACTCCTGATGAGTTTTTAAATTCCAAGTCATTTTCATGGTATATTGATATTTTTCCTAAAAGCAGTAGCAATATATTCTTGAGGACTTTTGTTGAAACAAGTGAAATGATTATGATTTTTGAAGCAAATACAGCGGATGAAATCCCCCTTTCCCAACTTTATCCTATAACCTCTAAAGGGATAGACTATTTAAAAGACTTCAATCTTCCAACTTCCCAAATACAACCTTTTTTGGATAATGGTAAATTATATTGTTATTTTTATTCAAACAACTCTCCTTATTTGGTCAGTAAATACTATTCAAACAATCCTGATCTAGTACATTATATGTTTACATCACTCCGATCCAAGGAAGCTTTAGAGCTTTGTCCTTCAAATACTGTTAAAACACATTAGATCAATCCTGATTCAAATACCATCTCGGGCTTAGGATTCAAAAAATTATTATATTTTCTAGATATAATAAAATATAAAAAATGAATTTATTGATGTTACTTATTCATGACCCATTTTTTAATTTTATAGAAACGATTTTATAGTAAACATAAATTGAGTTGAAAGCCCAAATCTCAAAAAGGTCGTCTGAAAACCGTTTAAATCCAGTTAAACCGGTTTTCAGACGACCTTTTTTCTTAAAAGCCTCCCTTACTTCAACGCTGCCAGACATTCCTTCACCAATGCCGGACCTTTATAAATCATGCCGCTGTACACTTGGACGGCGGTTGCGCCGAGGCGGATTTTTTCTGCGGCGTCCTTGCCGTTCATAATACCGCCGACGCCAATAATCGGCAGCTTGCCGTCTATGTGTCCCGCCAATGTTTTCAGCACTTGGTTGCTTTTTTCGCGCACGGGCAGACCGCTTAAACCGCCCTGCTCACCTGCGAGCGGATGGCTGCCGAGGCTTGATTTGTCAATGGTGGTGTTGGTGGCGATGATGCCGTCCATTTCGACGGATTTGACGACGTGGGCGATGTCTTCGATTTGTGCTTCATCTAAATCGGGAGCGATTTTGACGGCGAGTGGGACGTATTTTCCGTGTGCGGCGGCAAGCTGCGCCTGTTTATTTTTCAGGGCTTCGAGCAGCGCGCTCAGTTCGTCGCCGCCTTGCAGTGCGCGGAGGTTTTTGGTGTTGGGTGAGGAAATATTGACGGTAATGTAACTTGCGTGTGCGTAGGCTTTTTCGAGGCAGATTAAATAGTCGTCGGCGGCGTTTTCGATGGGGGTGCCGGCGTTTTTGCCGATGTTGATGCCCAATACGCCTTGATAACGGCTTTTTTCGATGTTTTGAATCATGGCGTCGATGCCGTGGTTGTTGAAGCCCATGCGGTTGATGATGCCTTGGTGTTCGGGAACGCGGAAGAGGCGCGGCTGCGGGTTGCCGGGCTGCGGCTTGGGCGTTACCGTGCCGATTTCGAGGAAGCCGAAGCCGAGCGCGCCCAATGCGTCTATGTATTCGCCGTTTTTGTCGAGTCCGGCAGCAAGACCGACGGGGTTGGGCAGGTTGATGCCCATGAGTTTGACGGGCTTGGTTCGGTTGTCGAAAATCGGAAGCAAACCGAGTTTGTACACTTTGTTGAGCGCGTCGAGAGTGAAATGGTGGGCTTTTTCGGCATCAAGTTTAAACAACAGGCTGCGGGCTAAGGAATACATGGGATTCTTTCGGATAATTGGCGAACTGCCGTATTTTACCCGAAACTGTTACTTGCCTGCGAAAAGGTCGTCTGAAACCTGATTTCCAGTTTCAGACGACCTTTTCTGTTTTATCCTTGCAAGTGTTTTGTTCAACTCAAGAGCATTTCCTGCATCAGCTTCATGCCCCATTGCCAGCCGCCGAGTGCGCCATTGAGCGTGCCAGAGTGTGGCGACAGGAGGAGGCGGGCGTTCCACAGGTTTGCTCGTTCTTCCGCCCAGTTACGCGGTGTGCCGTTTTGTTCGGCGATGACAAGCGCGGTGCGGCAGGGGCAACGGACACGCTGGAAGGTGTGTATTTCATCGTCGTGAAAGGCTTCGGGGCGCGGCGACACGAGGATGATGTTGGCGATTTTTTTCTGCGTCAGGATGTCGGTTTGGTAGAGCCACGCCAGAAAAGCGGATACGCCTGCGGCGTGTGCGACGATGGCGATGTGTTCGCCGTTGATGCCTTCAAACGCCGTCTGAATACTTGCCTGCCATTGGGTGATGCTTTGGTTAGCGGAAGCGGCAGCGGTTTGGACGACGGGATAACTGACCGCCCAGCGGTCTATCCACATTTCCGCTTCGTCCGCGTCACGTATCAAAAACAGCGTCAGGTCTTCGAGTTCGAAAGTTCGCATTTCAGACGACCTATTTGAGTAAATCGTTGAGCGTATAGGTAATCAAGATCGCGGCGGGAGCGCTTAAAACGGCGCAGGTGGCGAGGCAGATCAGGATGTTGGCAATCAACCGCCAACCTTTCCAGCCGAAACACTTGGCGGCAATCAGGAGGCAGGGCAGCGAGAACAGCAGCCACACCAACGCCCAAAGCGGATTTGCGCGGGTCATTTCAACCCAACCGGACATCCGCGCCAGCATGAATATCGTCCACACCAGCATAGGCAGTACAAACGCGGCGACCACCCATGCCGCGCCTATGCCGGTTTTACCATTCATGTTCCAATCGTATTTGCCGAAAACTTTATTGGGCAGCATAGTCGTACTCCACGACCAAAGGGGCATGGTCGGAAAATTTCTCGTCTTTATAAACATGCGCGGACACCGCTTTGGCGGCGAGTTCGGGCGTAACCATCTGATAGTCGATGCGCCACCCGACATCTTTCGCATACGCCTGTCCGCGGTTGCTCCACCAAGTGTAGCCCGGATTATCGGGATAGAGCGTGCGCCACATATCCGTCCAGCCGAGCGTATGGATGACTTTGCCTATCCATTCGCGTTCTTCGGGCAGGAAGCCTGAGTTTTTCTGATTGCCTTTCCAGTTTTTCAGGTCGATGTTTTGGTGGGCAATGTTCCAGTCTCCGCAAACAACAATGTCACGCCCTTCCGCCTTCATGGCTTCTAGCATGGGGTAGAACGCGTCTAAAAAACGGTATTTCAATTCCTGCCGCTCCGGCGCGCTGGTGCCGCTGGGCAGGTAAAGCGAAATCACCGACAACTTGCCGAAATCGCAGCGCACAAACCGCCCTTCCCTGTCGAATTCTTCAATGCCCATACCGATTTGCACATTGTCAGGCGCGCGTTTGCTGTACACCGCCACGCCGCTGTAACCGCGTTTTTCGGCGCAATGCCAATGGCCGTGCATCCCGTGCGGATTTTTCATTTCGTCGGACAAATCGGCTTCCTGCGCTTTGAGTTCCTGCACACAAACAATGTCCGCACCCGATGCGGCGATGTATTCGTAAAATCCTTTTTTGTAGGCGGAGCGGATGCCGTTGACGTTGGCGGAGATGATTTTCAGCATAATTGTGTGCTTTGGAATATTGGTTTAGGGGAAAAAACGGATTGTAACCGATATAGAGGAATTGCGACAAAACCGCTCTTTCTTTTCGCTACAACTGCTTGCGAATGCTTCAACATTGCCTTTGTGAACCCTCCATAAAAATAGGTCGTCTGAAAACGGATAACCAAACCGTTTTCAGACGACCTTTCCCCTTGGGGTGGTTTGACCATTCAAAACTCTGCGCTTTTTTCGTTTTTAAATACTTTCTTCTTGAGTAACAAGGCCCGTAAGATGACCAACTTTACCGTGCCGTTGCTACGCATCCGATATTTATACCGAAAGCCTTGGAATTTTGAATGTCTACACCCCTTGTAAAAAAGTAAATGCAACTTTCACTTTTTATTGTTTTTGACCGGCAAACGTCCCTACGATTTTACCGACCTGATAAACACCGGCTGTCTCTGCGGCTGCGGAACCGAAGAAACCGCCGTGTATTTCTGCCGTCGGGGAGACGGAAGAAAATCTGTTGCCGTTGATATCCGCGTCAACGGTGAGCGTTTTGTTGAAATAGCCGAGGCTGCCACTGACTTTTTTGCTTTCGAAATCGGCAGTCAGACGACCTGTACCGTATCCCTGCGCCAGAGTACCGCGCACGCTGACGGTCGATACGTCGTAAACCGCCTGTCCGATTTTCGGCATTTCTGCTTCACGGGTAAAATTACCGTTGAAGAACGCGTAATTGTTCTGCGATTCGGTCTTCACGATACCGGCAACCGCATCGGGTGTGCTGTGGTGCAGGACATAATTGCCGCCAAAATTGGCAAGGCGTTTATTCTCGGAACCGCCGACGCTGTCTCGCCAGCCGTTTTTAAAACTCTCGCCTTGTACGGCTGCAAGATCGACCTCTACGCCTTCGATGGTGATTTTGTTCCAATCGGCATGATTGAATGCCACTGCGGAATCAGAAGAATTGGTTCCGCTGAAAAATTGTTTGCCGGATTCCGGTTTTTCCGACTTCGCAGCTACCGGCAATTCTGAAGCAACGGTTGCCGCGGGCAGGGCTTGGGCAGAATTCGGATTTTGTGTCGGAGTGGATTGCGTACTGGGGGAAGAACTGCCGCCACCGCAGGCAGATAAGGCTGCAACACAAATCAAAGCAAGATATTTTTTCATAATGTTGTTCTTAAAATTGTTATCTGAGGAAGACAGGAACGCATTCTAAGCACAAACAATATGACTTTGTAATAAATATACCAAACGAGCAATTTTTACGACCAACGGCAATAATAAAGGTCGTCATAAAGTACAAGTTGACTTTCAGACGACCTTCTAACGACCTTTTTATCAGTGTTTAACTACATTGTTGGCGCAAAGCTTTCTCACGCTCCATCTGCACATTAATCTTATTCACCAAGTCCTTATCCAACAATTCGCTCTCATAATGATCCTGCACCGCATCCAAAGTCTGAATGCAGGCGGCTTTGTTGTTTGCCTGACGGTACGCATCGGCGGCATCGTTGGCGGCGGTCACTGTTTCAATCGGATTGAGGAAATCGCCGCACTGTTTCAGATAGTTTTGCTTGATGTCCGCTGCTTGTTCGAATTTTCCTGAACGTAAGGTCGTCTGAAAACGGTTTTCCATCTTTTTGACACCTTGTTGTGAACAAACCTGCGGCAGTTTGTAATAATCCGATGGGAAAGATACGCCCGCGCCACAATAATTGCCGCAGCCTTCGGCATCCACTTTTACCTCATCCCCCTTGAATTGGAACGATATTTGGCAGCCTTCTCCATCTTTCCAAACCTTATTCTTATCCATCTCGCCTTGTGCGCTACATATATGTCCGCGCTCGTTGGCAGATTCAATATTGAACTGGTTGCCGTTGATTTTCAGCCAATCGTAAGCAATGGGCTGTTTCGTTCGGTACTCCGCGGCGAATGCCACGCTGCCCATGCTCATCGCCAAAACCAAACATAAAACTTTTTTCATAAATATTCCTTTTCATTAAACAATACAGTCTGCCTGCAATAGAGGTCTCCATAGTACCCATAACGATTAGGCAAAGCCAGTTTGCTATAATACTACCTTTCTTATTTTCACCGATATCCGCCCGTACCATGCCATCCCCCGATTTCTCCCAAACCCTCTCAAAAGACCGCCATTTCCTTCGTTCCGCCTTCAAAAATCCCAACAAATACGGCGGCTTGTCCAAAGTCGAAGAAAAATACCGAAAATCGCATGAAATCTTTTTGAAGCGTTTGGCCGCCTTGCCCAAACCCGAATTCGACAACACCCTGCCCGTTCACGAGAAGCTCGAAGAAATCAAAAAAACCATTGCCGAAAATCAGGTAACGATTATTTGCGGCGAAACCGGTTCGGGCAAAACCACGCAGTTGCCCAAGATTTGTCTGGAACTCGGGCGCGGGGCGGCGGGGCTGATCGGGCATACCCAGCCGCGCCGTTTGGCCGCGCGCTCGGTGGCAGAGCGGATTGCCGAAGAGCTGAAATCGGAAATCGGCAGCGCGGTGGGCTATAAGGTGCGCTTTACCGACCACACCTCGCGCGATGCCTGCGTCAAGCTGATGACCGACGGCATCCTGCTGGCGGAAACCCAGACCGACCGTTATCTCGCCGCCTACGACACAATTATTATCGACGAAGCACATGAACGCAGCCTGAACATCGACTTCCTCTTGGGCTACCTGAAACAACTGCTGCCGCGCCGCCCCGACTTGAAAATCATCATCACCTCGGCAACCATAGACGCAGAACGCTTCTCCCAACACTTCAACGGCGCGCCCGTGCTGGAAGTGAGCGGGCGCACCTACCCCGTCGAAATCCTCTACCGCCCGCTGACCAGCAAAGACGAAGACGACGCGGAAGTGGAGCTGACGGATGCGATTGTCGATGCGGCGGACGAATTGGCGCGACACAGCGAAGGCGATATTTTGGTATTCCTGCCGGGCGAGCGCGAAATCCGCGAAGCCGCCGAAGCCCTGCGCAAATCCACACTGCGCCGCAACGACGAAATCCTTCCCCTGTTCGCACGCCTGTCGCACGCCGAACAGCACAAAATCTTCCACCCCACAGGCGCGAAACGCCGCATCGTGTTAGCAACCAACGTCGCCGAAACCTCGCTCACCGTGCCGGGCATCAAATACGTCATCGACACCGGCCTCGCGCGCGTCAAACGCTATTCCGCACGGGCGAAAGTGGAGCAGCTTCATGTCGAAAAAATCTCCCAAGCCGCCGCACGCCAACGCTCCGGCCGCTGCGGACGCGTCTCCGCAGGCGTGTGTATCCGACTGTTTTCAGAAGAAGATTTCAACAGCCGCACCGAATTTACCGACCCTGAAATCGTCCGCAGCAACCTGGCCGCCGTCATCCTGCGCATGGCAGCGTTGAAACTGGGCGATGTGGCAGCATTCCCGTTTTTAGAAATGCCCGATTCGCGGTATATCAATGATGGATTGCAGGTGTTATTGGAATTGGGGGCTGTGGAGGAGAATTAGATTGAAAACAGGCTACCTGAAAATGTGAAGCAGCCTGCACTTTTAAGGTTAAATTGAATAAAGTTCAGATGACTTAAACGTAGAAAACCAAGCGGTCAGCTAACTGACGGCTTGGTTTTTGACCCACCCCTGACCCTAATTCTTACAACGGTGTTTCAGGTATTCGGTTTCCCTTTCTCCTAGCTGTATTCACAGCAACAGTTGTAAGCCGAGATTTTGATTTACCTTTGCGCTATGAATGCAAACAGGCATTTCATAGGGCTTAATCAATAATCATGATGATAAATCGTCAGGCTTAATACTGCCCAATGGATAGCATTTTATTTAAGGCTGCTTTCCTGCCTTGGGGGTTTAAGGTATTTTACCATGAAGCCTGATATTCAATAATATCGTTTACAGAGAATCCATGATTTAACAAGGCTTGCCGAATGAGAAAAGGTAAAGATTGAGTATATCCAGGGAAGGTACGACAAAATTCCAACCAAAACCCATCTATATTTTCAATATCTTTACTACTTAATTTATCAAAAAAGCGAAGTAACTCGCTAATTCCTATTGATTGATTTAAAATAGTTTGCCATGTCGCTGCTTCTAAACTTTTATCATAATCGCCATAAATTTTCTCTTTTAAGATTATATAAAATTGTTCATTCCCTTGATAATGAATGATAAATTTATATTTTGGTACAAATTTATTATAGCCTTCTTTTTTACTAATAAGAAGACTAAAAATTATTTTTCCTTCTACTTTAATAAATTCAATTTTAGATGTCTCTGAATTTTTGCGCCAATACAGCTTGAATGTGTTCCTACGTAACTTGTATCCGAATAAATCCAATAAAGGTTTTAGCTGCTGCTCTGTGCCTAATTTTTCACCCTTACTCCATGCACTCACAACTGATTGCTGTGTACGGCAAGTTTTGGCAATTTCAGTTTGCGTCCAACCATTATTCAATGCCAATCTGACGAGTTCTCTCGTCTGCTTGAATGGCTTTTTCTTTGTCTTTTCAGATTGTGTTTCTGTCTTTTCAGTTTGTTTGTTTTCCATAATACCCCCAATATGCCAATTAAAATGGCGATACCAAGTATAATATCGCCATTTATAGGCAAGGCAAAGGCTATTTTTTGCCTTTACCGCTATTCACAGGATTTTGTGGATTCATCTGCCAGCCACGATTTCCCTGATTTTGTGAATACGTTTTATTTGTTCCTGACGTGCCTTTATTAGCATTGCTCATGTTTGATTGATGATTGGCTTGTTTATTGCTCATTTTAGTTCTACTCCTGAAAAAGATATTTAATCTGCTTGGTGAAACTGTGAATTGCTTTGCAATCACTTGGTGTTGATGGGATTGCAATTCTACGGTTATTTGGTGCTACCAAAATATTGTGCTTTTTCCTATTTTGTATTTTCCACCCCCTATTTAGTAGTGAATGAATAAAAGAATTGATTTTTGAATTGGTGCTAAATTTTTTCATGATTACCCCCATGACGATAGGTAGCATCATAAAAAATTCGTAGCAAAAGTTCCATTGATAAAAAGTTGATAAATTTTGATATTTTATGATATTTTGTAATTTATTGATATTTAATGATTTTAAGATAGACATTCTATGAATTTAAAATTTACTTCTCGTTTTTTGAAAAACAATCTGTAAACAGATAGCTGTAAAGAATACCGTTGCCGAGCCCCCAAACCCAGCCTGCAACTTTTATTATGAACTTCCCATTATGAAAAAATCCCTTTTCGTTCTCTTTCTGTATTCATCTCTACTTACTGCCAGCGAAATCGCCTATCGCTTTGTATTCGGGATTGAAACCCTGCCGGCTGCGAAAATGGCGGAAACGTTTGCGCTGACATTTGTAATTGCTGCGCTGTATCTGTTTGCGCGTTATAAGGCTTCACGGTTGCTGATTGCGTTGTTTTTCGCGCTCAGCATCATTGCCAACAATGTGCATTATGCGGTTTATCAAAGTTGGATGACGGGTATTAACTATTGGCTGATGCTGAAAGAGGTTACCGAAGTCGGCAGTGCGGGCGCGTCGATGTTGGATAAGTTGTGGCTGCCTGCGTTGTGGGGTGTGGCGGAAGTCGTGTTGTTTTGCAGCCTTGCCAAGTTCCGCCGCAAGACGCATTTTGCCGCCGATATATTGTTCGCTGCAGCGATGTTGCTGATTTTTGGACGTTCATTCAGTACGACGCAAGAACACGGTATTTCGCCCAAACCGACATATAGCCGCGTCAAAGCCAATTATTTCAGCTTCGGCTATTTTGTCGGGCGCGTATTGCCGTATCAATTGTTTGATTTAAGCAAGATTCCTGTTTTCAAACAGCCTTCGCCAAGCAAAATGGGACAAGGCAGTATTCAAAATATCATCCTGATTATGGGAGAAAGCGAAAGCGCGGCGCATTTGAAATTGTTTGGTTACGGACGCGAAACTTCGCCGTTTTTGACCCAACTGTCGCAAGCCGACTTTAAGCCGATTGTGAAACAAAGCTATTCCGCCGCTTTGATGACGGCAGTCTCCCTGCCCAGCTTTTTCAATGCCATACCGCATGCCAACGGCTACGAGCAAATCAGCAGCGGCGATACCAATATGTTCCGCCTCGCCAAAGAGCAGGGTTACGAAACGTATTTTTACAGCGCGCAAGCAGAAAACGAGATGGCGATTTTGAACCTGATCGGCAAAAAGTGGATCGACCATCTGATTCAGCCGACCCAACTCGGCTACCGCAACGGCGACAATATGCCCGACGATAAGCTGTTGCCGCTGTTCGACAAAATCAATTTGCAGCAGGGCAAGCATTTTATTGTGTTGCACCAACGCGGTTCTCACGTCCCATACGGCGCGCTGTTGCAACAACAGGATAAGGTATTCGGCGAAGCCAATATCGTGGACAAATACGACAGCACCATCCACAAAACCGACCAAATGATCCAAACCGTGTTCCAGCAGCTGCAAAAACAGCCTGAAAACAACTGGTTGTTTGTCTATACCTCAGACCACGGGCAGTATGTGCACAAAGACACCTTCAACCAAGGCACGGTACATCCCGACAGCTACATCGTACCGCTGGTGTTATACAGCCCTGATGCCGCCGTGCAGCAATCCGCCAACCAAGCCTTTGCGCCTTGTGAAATTGCCTTCCACCAGCAGCTTTCAACTTTCCTGATTCACACGCTAGGCTACGATATGAAGATTTCAGGCTGCACCGAAGGCTCGGTAACTGGCAATCTGATCACAGGCGATGCAGGCAGCCTGAACATCCGCAACGGCAAAGCGGAATATGTTTATCCGCAATAAGGCGGCGCAAACCTACAAACAATATAAATTGAGACCACGTCGGACATGAACGCCCGACCTACAAGACCATGCAAAACACTAAAAATCAAGCACGCGGCTCGGGCATTCATACCCGACACAATCTGACAAACGACAAAACCGTTTCAGACGACCTTCAAAACGCTTCGGGCAATATCGTCGCCCCTCCCCGCTACCGCCTGACCAAACTCGGCGAACAAATGGCGCGCCTGCCCATCGACCCGAAAATCGCGCGCATTTTGCTGGCGGCGAAGAAGCACGACTGCATGGCGGAAATATTGGTGATCGCGTCCGCGCTGTCGATTCAAGACCCGCGCGAGCGGCCGCTGGAAGCGCGCGATGCCGCAGCCAAGGCGCACGAGCGTTTTACCGACAAGCAGTCCGATTTCCTTGCCTATCTGAACATTTGGGACAGCTTTCAGCGCGAGCGCGATAAAGGCTTGTCCAACAAGCAGCTGGTGCAGTGGTGCCGCCAATATTTCCTGTCGCACCTGCGGATGCGCGAATGGCGCGAGCTGCACCACCAGCTTGCCCAAACCGCGATTGAAATGGGTTTGACCACTAAGGAAGCCGCTTTCAGACGACCTCCCGAAGTCAGGCAGCTTACGTCGTCTGAAAATACGGGCGACCAAGACCTATCCGCTAAACTCAAACAAAAACAACTGGATAAAAAACAACACCGCGCCCAAATCCGCGCCGCCAAAGAAGCGGGCTACGAACAAATCCACCGCGCCCTGCTTACCGGCCTCATCGCCAACGTCGGCATGAAATCGCCCGACGGCAACGACTACACCGGCGCGCGCGGCAGCCGCTTCCACCTTTTCCCCGCCTCCGCCCTGTTCAAAGCCAAACCCAAATGGGTGATGGCGGCAGAACTCGTTGAAACGACAAAACTTTACGCCCGCAACGTGGCCGCCATCCAGCCCGAATGGATCGAGCAGGAAGCGCCGCACCTCGTCCGCTACCACTATTTCGAGCCGCACTGGGAACAAAAACGCGGCGAAGTCATCGCCAGCGAACGGGTAACGCTCTACGGCCTGACCGTCTTGCCGCGCCGCCCCGTGTCCTACGGCAGAATCGCCCCCGAAGAAGCCCGCGAAATCTTTATCCGCAGCGCGCTGGTGGCGCAGGAATGCGATTTGAAAGCGGAATTTTTTGTCCACAACAAAAAGCTGATTAAGGAAATTAGCGAGTTGGAACACAAATCGCGCAAGCAAGACGTGTTGGTTGATGACGAAGCGCTGTTTGCGTTTTATCACGAACGGCTGCCCGATTTTTATACGGCGGACGCGGTTTCAGACGACCTGCATACCGAAAGCAGCCTGCACTCAAAAAGGCTACCTGAAAATTCCCAGCAAACTACCCCCTCCCCCGTGGGGGAGGGCTGGGGAGAGGGCAAAACAGTTGCCGCACAAACCAACTTTTCCGCAGCCGCAGCAAACCCTCTCCCTAACCCTCTCCCGCAGGAGAGGGAACAGAGTGCCGCAGCTTCAACGGTTTCAGGCAGCCTGCACAACGTAGCGGATTCCAAAGATACGGACAACCGCGTGCGTGAACCGAGTTCACACACCCTACAAAATGTTTCAGACGACCCCAAACCCAAAAAGCAGCCTGCACCCCAAAAAAACCGTCTGAAACCTCTCCCCCTCGCCGACATCCGCACCTTCCAAGCCTGGCTCAAAACCGCCGAGCGCGACAACCCGCGCCTGCTGTTCCTCAGCCGCGACGACCTCATGCAGCACGCCGCCGCGCACATCACTGAAGAACAATTCCCCAAACACTGGCAAACCGCAGACGGCAAATTCAAACTCAGCTACCGCTTCGAGCCGCACCACCCGCTCGACGGCGTTACCCTCACCCTGCCGCTCACCGTGCTCAACCGCATCAGCCCCGCCGCCCTCGAATGGCTCGTGCCCGGCATGATACGCGAAAAAATCCAGTTGCAAATCAAAGCGTTGCCTAAGCAAATCCGCCGCATCTGCGTGCCCGTGCCTGAATTCATCACCCAATTTTTAAGCCAAAACCCCGACCGCAACGCCCCCATCCTGCCCCAACTCGCCCAAGCCATCGCCAAAACCGCAGGCGACATCCGCATACTGGAGCAAATCAACCAAGACGAATGGGCCGCGTTCAGGCTGCCCGAACACTGCTATTTCAACCTCCGCATCATCGACGATGGCGGGCAAGAATTAGCCATGGGGCGCGATTTAATCCAAATCCAACAACAACTTGGCCAAGCCGCCGCCGTCACCTTCCGCGACAACACCCAAGAATTCGAGCGCGACAACGTTACCGCATGGGACATCGGCACCCTGCCCGAATCCATCAAATTCGCCCGCGGCAAACAGCAGCTCACCGGCTACCTCGGCCTGCAAAAAGAAAAAGACGGCCGCATCGCCCTGCGCTTGTTTGACACTAACGAAGCCGCCGAACAGGCACACCGTCAAGGCGTAATCGAATTGATGAAGCTGCAATTAAAAGAGCAGGTAAAAGATTTGAACAAAGGCATCCAAGGCTTCACCCAAGCCGCCATGCTGCTCAAACACATCAATGCCGACACCCTGCGCGACGACCTCACCCAAGCCGTCTGCGACCGCGCCTTTATCGGCGAAGACGAACTGCCGCGCAACGAAAAAGCCTTCAAAGAACAAATCAAACGCGCCCGCAGCCGCCTGCCCGCCGTCAAAGAAGCCCTCAGCCGCTACTTGCAGGAAACCGCCGCTGCCTACGCCGAACTGAACGGCAAACTCGGCAAACACCCGCTCACCCACCTCATGCGCCAACGCCTGCAAACCCTGCTCACCGCCGGCTTCGCCACCCGCACCCCGTGGGCACAATGGCCGCGCCTCCCCATCTACCTCAAAGCCATGACCCTGCGCCTCGAAAAATACAGCGGCAACCCCGCCCGCGACTCAGCCCGCGAAGCCGATATTCAAGAGCTGGAACAAATGTGGCAGGAAAAAACCGACGGCTTGGTGAAACAAGGACAACCCGTTTCAGACGATCTCGCCGCGTTTAGATGGATGATTGAAGAATTGAGAGTGTCGCTGTTCGCGCAGGAATTGAAGACGCCGTATCCGGTGTCGGTGAAGAGACTGTTGAAGGTGTGGGAAACGAAGGAGAAATGAATAAAAATGACCCACAAATTTTCGGGCTGCTTGCAAAATGAACAACCTTGCCAACCATCTTAATCAATTACAGAATAAATTTTTACTACCCTTATTCATTATTTAGTACATAATGGAATCAAAAAACAATTTTCTGATACACTTAGGAATAGATAATGCATAAATAAGCATTATTTACCGTAATTTTCACATCAATATAAAACTACAATTACTCTTGTTGTTTTATTAAAAATAGTCTTTGTATCTAAAAAGGCAGCCTAAATATGATTAAACGTATTACCTTTACACAATATCGACGTTTAAAAGCCCCCTTAGAATTAGAATTTTGCAATCATATCAATATTATTTCAGGATTAAACGGGACGTGTAAATCATCTATCCTATATCTCATCAGCAATGCATTCCAAGCAGAAAAATCCACTAATACTCAATTAGTACCCGCAAGTGAATTGAATGTAATCAACAATATTTCTGCTCAAGTCAATGCAAAAATCGAATTGTTGACAAAAGGTGACAAGGAATACAACGACCCTGCCCCTGGACAGCGTGGTGAATTATTTAAAGTATATTATAGCGATGAACAGTCTATTGGATTTAGAAGGCATAATAAGAGTTCAGACGATACTCATTCACGTTTTCGGCTCATTCCTCAATATTCATCTTCTCAAAACCAAAGTCTTCCAACCTTACGTACAGTTTATTTAAGTTTGGCTAGATTGCTACCTTTTGGGGAAATGAAGAACGATACTCCTGTCAAAGGAGTAAGAAAAGAGTTGCCTGAAGAATATAATGCAATTTTTCATCAATTGGTTCAACATATAACTGGCATCAAAATAACTGAATCAACCCCTCAGATTATCGCAAATATTAAAACTCGAACTGAATATTTGACCGATACTGAAGGCATCGACTCCAATACGGCATCAGTTGGTGAAGATAATGCGATTATTATCTTGAAAAATTTGGTACTGCTTCGCTATTACTACGAAAATGCTCCAAGTCTGCATAATATCGACCAACCTGCGTCCATTTTGTTAATTGACGAAATGGACGCAACGCTTCACCCTGCTATGCAATTGCGTCTGCTTCATACCTTAATTGAATATTCCGAAAGATATAAGATTCAGATTTTCTTTACTACGCATAGCTTATACTTGCTAGAGAAAGCATTAACCCCTGCTTATCGCAACCATATCAAATTAAATTATCTTACTCACCAAGGTGATCATGTAACCTTATTACCTGACCCATCTATTCATAAAATTGAGCGTCACTTACAGGAAATTCAAACTGTAAGTTATAGCGCGTCACCTAAAATCCCTATATTTACCGAAGATAATGAAGCGCGTGTCATTTTAAATGCGATTTTTGGCTACTTTGACAGCAGATGCAGATATTTTAGAGATTTAAGAGACAAGTTTCACTTTGTTAATGCCAGTATCGGTTGCGAAATATTGAAAGAAATTTTCAAAGACCAGTATTTAAATCAAAACACCATGAATGCCATTTGTATATTAGATGGTGACAATAACGGTCAGAAAGCAATGAAACATAATATTATTGTATTGCCTGGCAACAAAAATCCCGAACAATTGATTTTTGATTACTACGACGAATTAGCTAACGAACAAAATTTCGAAATGTATCAGACTCAGATTTTTTGGAATACTGATACAGCCTTAAGCAACGGTTTGACCAAGCACCGGTATATTAACTCAATTAAACCGCAAATATCAGCGATTGAAGAAAGAATTAATCAATTGAGACAAGATGGTAAATCTGCATCAGGTGTAAGAAGAGAAAGCAATAAAACTGTTTTTAATGACAATCTCGAAGAATTTAAAATAGTTTTCGATTTTTGGTTGGATAACCATTACACAGAAATAGAACAATTCTACCGGGACTTGCGCCATTGTTTCCGCCAAGTAGCATTGTTGCACAAATTAGACCCAGAACTTTGGCCGAAAAGTGCTCGTTTAAGTGAAAATAGAATACCAGACAATTCTTAATGATGCTGACTTTTTTAGTTTATTATTAAGAATAAAAAATTATTGAGTAAAAAATATGGCAGGCAACCCCAAACCCCTAACACCTTTACGCTATCCTGGCGGTAAAGGGGCTTTTGCTCCTTTTGTAAAATCAGTCATTGAAACAAATCATCTCAAAGGCGGTCATTATATGGAACCGTTTGCAGGTGGAGCAGGAGTAGCATTGGATTTACTCTTTAACGGCTATGTTTCCGATATCCATATTAATGATGCAGATTTGGCCATCTATCACTTTTGGCATGCTATCGTTACTAATACAGATGATTTTCTGGCACTACTACAACAAGCTCCCTTAACTATTGAAGAATGGGAGAAGCAAAAGCTGATTTTAAAACATCCTGAAAACCATTCTGATTTAGAGCATGGTTTTGCAACTTTTTATTTAAATCGCACCAATCACTCTGGTATTTTAAAAGCGGGCGTAATTGGTGGCAAAGCCCAAAATGGTACATACAAATTGGATGCTCGGTTTAATAAAGTCCGTTTATCTAGCCTAATTAAACGTATTGCTAATTATGCCAATAATATTCATGTGTATAACCTTGATGCGCTTGAACTATTAGGTAAAGCAGACAAAATATTACCTTCCCCTGCTTTAATCTATCTTGACCCACCTTACTATATTAAAGGTCATCGTTTGTACCGTAATTTCTATAATCACGATGACCACGTTCAGATTTGTGATGCTTTAGGTACAATTAAAACACCTTGGATTGTTTCATATGATAATTGTAATGAGATTAAGTCTATTTATAAAAATTATTATCAAGAAGAATACATCTTATCCTACTGCGCATATAAAAGAATTAAGGGTTCCGAAGTCATGATTTATGGGAAAAATGTATTGAGACCTAACAGCAAGTTGTAGTCTACACATGATTATGTGTGCGCTTTAGGTACATATTCCATCGGTCTTCCAAACTACTCCCCCTTTCCACTCAAACCAAAGGTCGTCTGAAACCCATTTTCAGACGACCTTTTACCACTTTGCCAAACAAGAATTCCAGCCGCCCTCTCCCCAAACGCCACACAACCCAGTAAACTCCCCATATTTCAACAACTTCTTGGAAACCAACCATGTCCCGTATCCATCCGCTCCACCTGTTCCCGTCCCATATCGCCGAACGCGGACTGCTGTATTTTCAGCAGGGCAAGGTTCGCGATGTCCAAAAAACTTCCGCCAGGCGTTATCGGGCGGAGGTGTGCGGTTCGGAAAACTATTCGGTATGGCTGAAGCTGGATAGTGATTTGTACATTAAGGACGGGGGCTGCGATTGTCCTTATGGCTGGGCGTGCAAGCATATGGCGGCGTTGTGGTATGCAGTGCGCGCTCAAACACCGGACGGGCAGCCTGACGAATCTGACGCGCAGCAGCCTAAAAAGGGCGGCAATCCGTATCGGCAGCAGCTCTCCCGAATCTTTTCCCGAACCCGATATTATGATTACTACGAAGCCGCCGATTTGGGCTTCAGGCTGCAAAACTGGTTAGAAGATGTGGCGCAGGAGGGGGCGGCGGCGGCGCAGCAGGCTTTGCCTCTATTGATACCGCGTTTGCAGGATGCTTTTGAAAAGGCGGATGACTCAGACGGTATGTTGGGCGATGCTATGTATATGGCAATCGACCTGCTGGAAGAGGCGGTCATGGAAAACGTCCCAAAGCGTTTGATTAATTTTTTGGACAAATGTTTGGACGACAGCCGCTATTTTGATTTCTCGGAGGCAGGCAATAAAATCTACCAAATCCGCGCCCGAATCTGGCGGCTGCGCGGCGAATGGCAGGCGTGGCAAGATTATGTGGCTAAACATTTGGCTGTTACCAAGTCGGGTTGGGAACATGAATTTTGGGCACTCGAAGGCTGGCAGGTTTTGCAGGCGAAAGGCGATACTGCTGCCGCGCAGGATTATTTCAGACGACATCTGCGCCTGCCGAAATTCAGACAAATTGCGGTAGAGCAAACAGTCGGGCAGCAAGATTGGGCGGAAGCGGAGCGCCTCTTGCGTGAAGGCATCAACATTGCCGAAGATGAAGGAACACTCGGCACAGCGCACAAATGGAAGCTGCAATTGTTTGATGTATTGAAGGAAACTGATAAAAATGTACGCGAAATCGCAGCGGATTTGGCGTTTTCCACCAGCCTTTCATTGCCGCATTACGAGGCATGGAAAGCCACGTTTTCCGCTGCCGAATGGCCGCATGAATTCAACCGCCTGCTTGCGCGTTTGTCGGGTCAATATTCGCTGCAAGCTGAAATATTGGAGCATGAACAGGAATTCGACCGGCTGCTCGCCCTATTGCAGCAACACCTTTCGTTGTACATGATGGAACGTTTTGCTCCATCTTTCCCCGAGCCGTATCACGACCGAATCGTAGCGCTCTACCTGAAAATCTTTGCGGCTGAAATCAATAAGGCAAGCAACCGTAAGCAATACCGCCAGCTCTTGAACCAATTAAAGATCCTCCGCCGCCAATATTCCGCACAACGGCAGGCAATGGAAGACTTTGCCGACGAAATCAGGGAGCAATATAGCGAAAAACCGCGTCGGCCTGCGTTGCTGGAAGAATTGGATCGGGCGGGGTTTTAATGTGCAGGCTGCCGAATGTGGCAACGCCGCACATTCACACACCAGCAAATCACGCTTAATGTGGAATCCGTGTGCAGCCTTTCTAAACTAATCCCTTCCAACCAAACCAAAGGTCGTCTGAAACTCATTTTCAGACGACCTTCACATACCATGTGCAATACTTCCGAATAAGCTACGCCGCCAATCGTGCCATCATACGCACGAACCTTTCCCGCCTATCTGCACACCTTTCCTGCTTTCAGACGACCTTTTGTCATTTTGTAAAGCAAGGATAAGAAAATTATGAAAGAATACCTGTTTGGCTTAATTGCCCTTGCTGCCTGATATGAAGAGGGTTACTCTTCTGCATAAATTTGATTTGATTACCCGGTCGGGGTTAAACGTAAAGGAACTATGATGAAAAAATACCTTATGCTATTTGCTCTTTTCGCTGCTGCTGGCGCTCAGGCAAAAGAATTTTTCCGTGTGACTGATTTGCCCGACGGCTGGCAGGCGCATATTTCTGTCGAGGGCTGCAAAGACAATCATTGCGGCGGCAAAGGCGCGGTGTTTTTGTATCACCCTAAGCAGGAAACCACAAATGTTTTTAAGAGTGACGACCTGATATTTGAACGCGGCGAAGGCGGCAAAATCTCTGCGGCAAAAAGCCCTTTGATTATGAAAGACTTTACCTTTGACGGACGCAAGGATATTGCCGTTGCGACCGGCAATAAAGGTCCTAAAAACTCTCCTACATACGATATCTACGAGCAAGGCGAGTATGGTTATTTTGGCTCCAATTATTCACTGACTGAATTGACCAAGAATTACATGGGTATGTTCCGCGTCGACAACAAACAAAAAGCCCTGATTGTGACGAATGAAGTCGACTGCTGCACCCGTATCGAAGAACGCTACCGTTACAGCCCCGAGTATATTCTGACGTTGTTCTACTCCCGTTCAGTCGATACCTCTGACGAGGACAAGGTCGTGGTAACTGAAACCCGAACCGACCGTCGTGGCAACGAGAAAACCACTACCCGAACCTACACTCCCGCACAATGGCAGCGTCTGAATAAATAATCCGGTCAGACCAGATATGAATCCGCCACATGGCTGGCGGAGGGTGCAAACCTAAAGATGCCAATATATAAGGTCGTCTGAAAACTTGAGATTCAGGTTTTCAGACGACCTTTATCATAGAAAAAAGCCCGCAAATCACTTACAATACGCCCCTAAAATTCTGAAAGCACACAAGAATCATGGAAGCCGAAGTAATCAACCAGCTCAACAACACCCTGAACGATTTGGAAAAGCGCAGCGAAGACATCCGCGTCTATATGGATTATCAGGGCAAGAAAGACCGATTGGAAGAAGTCATCGGCCTTTCCGAAGACCCTGAGCTATGGAACGACCCCAAACGCGCCCAAGAAATCGGCAAAGAACGCAAAATCCTTGAAGGCATCGTGTTGACGCTCGACAACATCGCGTCGGGCATCGAAGACAACCGAATGCTGATTGAAATGACCGTCGAAGAAAACGACGAAGAAGGTTTCGCTGCCGTACAGGAAGACGTGGCGGGACTGGAAAAACAGATGGCGGATTTGGAATTCAAACGGATGTTCAACCAGCCCGCAGACCCGAACAACTGCTTTATCGACATCACCGCAGGCGCGGGCGGTACGGAAGCGGAAGACTGGGCGGGCATGTTGTTCCGCATGTACAGCCGCTACGCCGAGCGCAAAGGCTTCAAAATCGAAATCCTCGAAGAAGACGACGGCGAAATCGCGGGCATCAACCGCGCCACCATCCGTGTTGAAGGCGAATACGCCTACGGCTTGCTGCGCACGGAAACCGGCGTTCACCGCTTGGTGCGCTACTCGCCGTTTGACTCGAACAACAAACGCCATACGTCGTTCTCATCCGTGTTCGTGTACCCCGAAATCGACGATTCCATCGAAATTGAAATCAACCCCGCCGATTTGCGTATCGACACCTACCGCGCATCGGGTGCGGGCGGTCAGCACATCAACAAAACCGACTCCGCCGTGCGTATTACCCACGAGCCGACGGGGATTGTGGTGCAATGTCAAAACGACCGTTCGCAACACGCCAATAAAGCCGCTGCGATGGAAATGTTGAAATCCAAACTGTATGAATTGGAAATGCGCAAACGCAACGAAGAGAAACAGGCATTGGAAGAAGGCAAATCCGATGTGGGTTGGGGCAGCCAAATCCGTTCGTACGTCTTGGACTCCTCACGCATCAAAGACTTGCGCACAGGCTACGAAGTCGGCAACACCAAAGCCGTATTGGACGGCGATTTGGACGGCTTCATCGAAGCCAGCCTGAAACAAGGCGTGTAAACCTCAAAATGCGAAAGGTCGTCTGAAAACCATGAATATTGGTTTCCAGACGACCTTTTGATTTTCTAAGTTCGGTTTCTGCCCGATTTATTTACATTTCTCTTTAGCCGCATTGACGGCGGCGGTCAGGCTTTTTTCGTTGACTTCGCCGGTGATGGTTTGTTTGTAGCCGCATTTCGGGGCTTCGACGACGGTGAACGGCAATACGCCGACGTTGTTGCCGTAAGACTTCATGAAATTGCGGCTGTCCGCGCCGGTATAACGCCAAACATGATAGCTGACGGGGGTTTGTTTCAGGAATTTGCCGATGTTGTCGGAAGTATCCAACGCGATGCCGACCATATCGACGCTGCCTTTTTTCTGCGCTTTGTACCAAGCGGACATAGCAGGCATTTCCTTACGGCACGGGCCGCACCAAGTCGCCCACAGGTTCACCACGCGCACGGGGGCTTTGAGCGATTGCAGGCTTTGCGGCTTGTTGTCGTTCCAGCCTGCCAGCGGGTCGGCGGCAAACGCAGGGGCAGACAGGGCGGCAGTCATCAAAACAGAGGCAAGCAATAATTTTTTCATAAGTTCCATCCTTTGCATCAATCAAATGATGGCATTGTAACCCCTTTCAGCGTGCTGTCTATGGAGAAAATGAAGATGTTGGATTTTAGCGGTAAAAAATGACGATTATTGGGTGATAAGTTGAGGAAATCTCCAATGCAGCCGATAATATAGTGGATTAACTTTAAACCGGTACGGCGTTGCCTCGCCTTAGCTCAAAGAGAACGATTTTCTAAGGTGCTGAAGCACCAAGTGAATCGGTTCCGTACTATCTGTACTGTCTGCGGCTTCGTCGCCTTGTCCTGATTTTTGTTAATCCACTATAAAGCCCATCAGCAAAATCTATAAACATCGGAGAACGCTATGTCGTCTGAATTCACGCTCTACCACAACCCCCGTTGCAGCAAATCGCGCGCCGCTTTCGACCTGCTCGAAGCGCGCGGCATCAAAGCCGAAATAGTCAAATACCTCGACACCCCGCCTGATTTGGCGACACTGAAAGACATCTTTGCCAAACTGGGCTTAGAATCCGTGCGCGGCATGATGCGCGTCAAAGACGACTTGTACAAAGAACTCGGTTTGGACAAGCCCGACCTCGACAACCAAGCCTTGCTCGAAGCCATCGCCGCCCACCCTGCCCTGCTTGAACGCCCCATCCTGACCACACAGGACAAAGCCGCCATCGGCAGACCGCTCGAAAACATCGAAGCCCTGTTGGACTGAAGCGCGGGAAGGCCGTCCCTACATGATTTCCCTGTTCCGCAGCCGCAACGGCTTGCGCTACTACCTTTTTCGCGGCATAGGCCTGAGTATCCTGCTGGTACTCGGCATATTCGGCGAGGGCGCATGGCAGGTGTACCACACCGGCTCGCAGCCCCTGCCCGGTCATGTCCGCGCCGATGCCGCCCTCGTGCTCGGCGCCGCCGCGTGGGACAAACGGCCTTCGCCCATCTTCCGCGAACGCATCAACCACGCCATCACCCTCTACCAAAGCCACCGCGTCGAAAAAATCGTTTTCACCGGCGGAACACCCAAAAAAGGCTACATGACCGAAGCCGAAGTCGGTCGGCGCTACGCCCTCAAGCAAGGCATACCCGCGCACAACATCCTCTTTGAAAATACCTCGCGCAACACCTACGAAAACATCCGCAACATCCGCCCGATATTGCGCGCCGAAGGCATCGGAAGCATCATCATCGTTAGCGACCCCTACCACCTCGCCCGCGCCCTCGAAATCGCCTCCGACCTCGACATCGAAGCCTACATCTCCGCCACGCCGACCACGCGGTTCGACCAAAGCAAAGAAAAAAACAAATTCCTGCTCCAAGAAAGCTACGCCCTCTTCCTCTACCGCATCGGCAAATGGAGCGAAAACTTTTGGGACTGGCTGACAATGAGTAAAACAGAAGACGAATAAAGGAAAAAAGGTCGTCTGAAAACCGAATTTTCCGGTTTTCAGACGACCTTTCATTGTCTGATTCCGTCTAAAAACAGTAAAATACCCGTTTTAAAAGATTCTGGAGCCATCATGACCGTCAAAACCCGTTTCGCCCCCAGCCCCACCGGCTACTTACACATCGGCGGCGTGCGCACCGCCTTGTTTTCATGGGCGTTTGCCCGCCATCACAAAGGCGAATTCTTATTGCGTATCGAAGACACCGACTTGGCGCGTTCTACCGCCGAATCCGTCAACATCATCCTCGACGGCATGAAATGGGTCGGTCTCGATTACGACAACGCCGACAACGTCGTGTATCAAACCCGCCGTTTCGACCGCTATACGGCCTGAGCCTATGATTTTTGCAGCCGCTATTTCAATCGGATGTAAAACGTACCGTCCGGCACGACGGGCAGGTATTTGCGGTAGAAGTCCAGATAGGTCTTGTTTGGGTCTATGTCGGCAAACTGCTGCGGATACAGGGTTTTGGCGATAAATTGCGCGCTGGCCAAATCGGAGAGCGAGCGGGAGGCGGTGTGGTAGATGCCGTAAACGCGTTTGTTTTTGACGGCAGGAATGTCTGCCCAACCTTTGCGTTTGACAAATCCGGCCAGGCGGCGTTGCGCATCGGCCTGGCTGATGCCTATGCCCATCGCCATAATGCCAGGCTTGTCTTTATGGCCGTTTTCCGTCCCCGAAATGACGATGACGTCGGGTTTGGCCGTCAGGAATTTTTCAGGGTTTATCGGTCCCCAGTTTTTAACGTAAGGCGCGGCGATATTGTTGCCGCCTGCTGTGTCGGCAATCGCGCCCCACATATCTTTGCCGAAGGTGTAGCTGTATTCGGACGGGCCTTTGTCGCCGAACTCGATATAGATTTTCGGTTTGGACTGCTTGGCGCGCGCGACGCGTTTTTGGATATCGGCAATGCCTCGGGCGTATTCGGCGGCAATTTTTTGGGCGCGCGCCTGCGTACCGTTGAGTTCGCCGAAAATTTCCGCACTGCGCGTGTGCCGCGCGACGGTTTCGGCGTTGAAATCGACCACGACGACGGGTATGCCTGCCGCTTTAATGCGCGGCAGGTGGGTGGCGACGGCCTTATACTGCCAGTCGGCCAGAATCAATACGTCCGGCTTGAGCGCGAGCGTTTTCTCCAGTGAAAACGTGCCGGTGTTGATGTTGCCGATGTCCGCAATGTTTTGCAGCGTAGGCAGCTTCTGTTTGAACATCGCCCAGCTGCCGGGATTGAATTTCTCCCAAAACTCACGCGAAATGCCGATGACGTTTTTAAATTTGTCCGCGCCCGTTACCGCGATATAGTCGGGATAGTAAAACGCCAAAACCGCGCGTTTGACAGGGACATCGACTTTGACTTCGCGTCCCAATACGTCTTTGATAGTTTTGATTTCGGCTTGGGCAAAAAGGGGCAGGAGGGCGAGGGCGGCAAATAAAGCGCGTTTGTTCATGAGCGGATACTTTCAAAGAAATGATTATCATTTGTCTTGTTTTCAGGAGAAAAGTTCCCAGACGGTCCTTCTGCGCCGACATTATTTTCAGACGGCCTTACATTGTTTAAACCTTGCCGAAAAAGTAAAATACCTGTTTTCAAAGACTTTGGAGCCATCATGACCGTCAAAACCCGTTTCGCCCCCAGCCCCACCGGCTACCTGCATATCGGCGGCGTGCGCACCGCCTTGTTTTCATGGGCGTTTGCCCGCCATCACAAAGGCGAGTTCCTATTGCGTATCGAAGACACCGACTTGGCGCGTTCCACCGCCGAATCCGTCAACATCATCCTCGACGGCATGAAATGGGTCGGTCTCGATTACGACAACGCCGACAACGTCGTGTACCAAACCCGCCGCTTCGACCGCTACAAAGAAGTCATCGCCGAACTCTTGGAAAAAGGCGCCGCCTACTACTGCTATTGCAGCAAAGAAGAGCTGGAAGCCATGCGCGAGAAAGCCGAAAAAGAAGGCACGGCGACTTACGACCGCCGCTGGCGCCCCGAAGCAGGCAAAACTCTGCCCGAAATCCCTGCCGACGTGCAACCCGTCGTCCGCTTCAAAACGCCTTTGGACGGCGTTACCAAGTGGACGGACTTGGTCAAAGGCGAAATCTCCATTCCCAACGAAGCGCTCGACGACCTGATTATCGCCCGCGCCGACGGCACGCCGACCTACAACTTCTGCGTCGTGGTGGACGACTACGACATGGGCGTTACCCACGTTATCCGCGGCGACGACCATGTGAACAACACCCCGAAACAAATCAACATCTTAAAAGCCATCGGCGCGAACCTGCCCGAATACGGCCACCTGCCCATGATTCTCAACGAACAAGGCAAAAAAATCTCCAAACGCAGCGGCGATACCGTCGCCATCACCGATTTCGGCGCGATGGGCATCCTGCCCGAAGCCATGCTCAACTATCTGGCGCGTTTGGGTTGGGCGCACGGCGACGACGAGTTCTTCACGATGGAACAATTCATCGAATGGTTTGATTTGAAAGACGTTTCCCCGTCTCCAAGCCGCATGGACTTGAAAAAGCTCTACTGGATCAACGGCGAACACATCAAAATCACGCCCAACGAAAAACTCGCCGAACTCGTCAAACCCCGCCTTGCCCTGCGCGACATTTACGACACGGCAAAACCCGCGTTGGAAGACGTGTTGGCACTGGTCAAAGACCGCGCCCAAGACCTGAACACCCTCGCCGACGAGTGCCTCTACTTCTACGTCAAACAAACGCCTGCCGAAGCGGACGTGCAGAAACACTGGGACGACGAAGCCGCCGCCCGTATGCTGCGCTTCGCCGAACGCCTCGAAGGGCTGGAAGACTGGAACGCCGAAGCCATCCACGACCTGTTCAAACCTTTCTGCGACGAAGAAGGCATCAAAATGGGCAAACTCGGCATGCCCCTACGCCTCGCCGTCTGCGGCACGGCGAAAACACCCAGCGTCGATGCCGTGTTGGCATTAATCGGCAAGGAAGAAGTGTTGAAACGGATACGTTCTTAAAACGTTGAAAAGGTCGTCTGAAAATTTTCAGACGACCTTTTTGGTTTCTCAGGGACTTATTCTTCGCTTTGGTTTTTATCTTTTTTGCGCCATAAGCCTTTAAACAGCGCGCCTGCACCAATCACGCCGACAGCAATCAATTTGCCGAATTTGGCGAGCAATGCGCCTGCAAGAGCCAACAAGCCCAGTTTTTTCGCAGCCAATCCGCCGACTAGAGCTGCCAATCCGTATTCCGCCACTTTGTCGGTCGCGGCATTGAAATCGCTGTAACGCTTGCCTTCATTGAATTCGATATTGCCCAATAATTCCCGTGCGATAGGTTTGTATTGGTCTACGCTATTCAAATCAGTAACCATGGTCAGTTCGATAAAACCTTCGCGGCCGAGCTGGTAAGTGTTGTAGTTGATGGCAGGATTTTGGTCGGGTTTGTTTTTCTCCAAAACGTCAATCGACCAAATCAGGCGGTGGGTAGCCGCATCATATTGCGGTTTTTCCACCCAGCCGCGCGTTTCCAATTCAGGCAGGTTGCGGGCGGCACGTTCTTTGTTTTGCTCCTCAGAACCTTCTTTCAGCTGCTTGAGCATGCCTTCGACATCCCATTCTTTGGCATCGTCGTCTTTGATGTAACCGGAATCATTGAAATTCAAATCGACCCACCAAGGGGCTGCGGTGTCTTTATTTTTTTGCTCCGGAATAATCAGCCCGTAGCGGTCGGGATTTGTGCCATTACCCCATTCTTCCATCAAGCTATTGGCGGCATCTTTTTTAATAAAGACCATTTTGGCGGGCAGTTTTAGTTTTGCCTGGTTACCCAAGTCGATAACTGCCGGGCCGGTGATTGTTTGTTTGGCGATCTCGTCCTCTGAAACAGTTGAAGCATTTTTCGAGTTCGGCGCAGATGCTTCGACGGCTGAAGCAGTATCCGGTTTGGCGGCATACGCAGGCAAGGTTTGGAGGGATAACAAGGCTGCCAAAACAGCGCAGGCGAGACGGTTGCTTTTCATCATGGGGTTTCCATAAAAATGAGTTAAAAAATGCGGACAGCCGAAACACCATACGCTCCGGCATGACCAAAGGAGGAGGTTTGCAATAAACAAACCTATGCTTGCATATTAATATGCCTATGGTTTGAAAAAAAATGCAGATAAATTTTCCGATTGGCAGCAATTTACTACCCAAAGGTATAGGCAGCGTTTTCGTCGGCTTAACGGACTGACTGGACGAATATTTCGAGCATTTTCGCAGTATCACGCCGCAACCGTTCCCACCAATCAAAAAGGTCGTCTGAAAACCGGAAATTCCCATTTTCAGACGACCTTTTCATGTTTCAGCTCCTATCAAGCGTCAATGTTTTGCGCAATCAGGGCGTTGTTTTCGATGAAGGCGCGGCGCGGTTCGACTTCGTCGCCCATCAGGGTAACGAACACTTCGTCGGCGGCGATGGCGTCTTCGATGCGCACTTTCAACAGGCGGCGAACGGCGGGATCCATCGTGGTTTCCCAAAGCTGCTCGGGGTTCATCTCTCCCAAACCTTTGTATCGCTGGATGGACATGCCTTTTTGGGCGTTTTGGAGCAGGATGTTCAACGCGGTTTCAAAGCTGTCCACGTCGTACTCGCTCTCGCCTTTGTAGAGCTTGGCGCCCTCGCCAACCAAGCCTTTGAGCGCGGCGGCGGTTTGGGTGAGGGTTTGGTAGGCTTTGCTGTTGAGGAACTTAGGTTCGATGTAGCTGACCATGACGTTGCCGTGCAGCTTGCGGGTGATTTTGATGAAGCGGTTGCCTTCGTGTCCTTCGATGCGTTCAAGGGCGACTTCTTTTTCGTCGAGTAAACCGGAAAGTTCGGCAATGGCTTTATCGGCGTTTTCAGACGACGTCAAATCAATAGGCGATGCGTGCAGCATGGCGCGCAGGACGAGTTCGTCCACAAAGCGGCTTTCCTGTTCGATAACGGTTTTCGCCAACAGGAATTGTTTGGCGATGTCGGCAAGTTCTGCGCCTTCGATGGTGCGGCCGTCTGAAACGATTTTGGCTTTTTCCAAAGCAAGACCGAGCAGCCATTGGTCTTTTTCAAGTTCGTCTTTGAGGTAACGCTCCTGCTTGCCGTATTTGGCTTTGTAGAGCGGCGGCTGGGCGATGTAGATGTAGCCGCGCTCGACCAGCTCGGGCATTTGGCGGTAGAAGAAGGTCAAGAGCAAGGTGCGGATGTGCGCGCCGTCCACGTCGGCATCGGTCATGATGATGATGCGGTGGTAACGCAGTTTTTCAGGGTTGAACTCTTCTTTGCCGATGCCTGCGCCCAGCGCGGTAATCAGGGTGGCGACCTCTTGGCTGGCGAGCATTTTTTCAAAACGGGCTTTTTCGACGTTCAAGATTTTGCCTTTGAGCGGCAAAATGGCTTGGAATTTACGGTCGCGGCCTTGTTTGGCGGAACCGCCTGCGGAATCGCCCTCGACCAGATAAAGTTCTGACAATGCGGGGTCTTTTTCTTGGCAGTCGGCGAGTTTGCCGGGCAGCCCCAAGCCGTCCATCACGCCTTTGCGGCGGGTGATTTCGCGGGCTTTGCGGGCGGCTTCGCGCGCGCGGGCGGCATCGACGATTTTGCTGGTAATGATTTTGGCTTCGTTCGGATTTTCTTCGAGGAAGTCGGTCAGTGCTTGGTTGATGACTTCGTTGACGACGGGGCCGATTTCGCTGGAAACCAGTTTGTCCTTGGTTTGGGACGAGAATTTGGGGTCGGGCAGTTTGACGGACAACACGCAGGTCAAACCTTCGCGCATATCGTCGCCGGCGGTTTCAACTTTGGCTTTTTTGGCGACTTCGTTGGCTTCGATGTAGCTGTTGATGGTGCGCGTCATGACTTGGCGCAATGCGGTCAGGTGCGTACCGCCGTCGCGTTGCGGGATGTTGTTGGTGAAGCACTGTACGCTTTCCTGATAGCTGTCGTTCCATTGCATCGCGCATTCGACGCTCATGCCGTCTTTCTCGCCGAACGCGTAGAAGATTTTTTCGTGCAACGGCGTTTTTTTGCGGTTCATGTATTGCACGAAACCAGCCACGCCGCCGGAGAGGGCGAAGCTTTCGTGTTTGCCGTCGCGCTCGTCAATCAATTCGATGTCCACGCCGTTGTTCAGGAAGGAAAGTTCGCGGATGCGTTTGGCGAGGATGTCGAAGCTGTATTCGACGTTGCCGAAAGTTTCCGCGCTGGCGAGGAAGCGCACAGTCGTGCCTTTTTTATCGGAATCGCCGACAACCCTTAACGGCTCTTCGGTTTCGCCGCGCACGAAGCGGACGAAGTGTTCTTTGCCGTCACGGTAGATGGTCAGCGTTACCCAGTCGGACAGCGCGTTGACGACGGACACGCCCACGCCGTGCAGGCCGCCGGAGATTTTGTAGCTGTTGTTGTCGAACTTGCCGCCCGCGTGCAATACGGTCATGATGACTTCGGCGGCGGAGCGTCCTTCTTTCGGGTGGATGCCGGTGGGCATACCGCGCCCGTTGTCGGCCACGCTGACGGAATTGTCGGCATGGATGGTTACGGTGATTTTGTCGCAATGTCCCGCCAGTGCTTCGTCGATGGCGTTGTCCAATACTTCGAACACCATGTGGTGCAGGCCGCTGCCGTCCTGCGTGTCGCCGATATACATACCGGGGCGTTTGCGTACCGCTTCCAAGCCTTCCAGCACTTGTATGCTGTCGGCGCCGTATTCTTCGTGTTTTTGGTCAGTCATGGTCTTTATCTGTAAGATTTTTTAAAAGAATTTCTGCTGAGGTCGTCTGAACGACAGTTGGGCGCGCCACCCGGACGGTCAAGCTGTCCGACGGACGGAAATAGACCGCCATTATACCTGATTCTGCTGGAAAATTCAGCAGCTTAGCACGTTTGCGGCGAGGTTTGGGGCAGCAAAGTTTCGTTATCAAACTGCATTGTCTTCAGTCTGCTTCGGTTTGCCCACCGTTCCATCTGGGCACGCCTTCGGTTTCGATGTCGAACATGTCCAAGGCATGTGCCACGCTGTGGGTAATGATGTCGTCAACGGTTTGCGGCTGCTGATACATAGCGGGGATGGGCGGGAAAATAATGCCGCCCATCTCAGTCACTCGGCGCATGTTTTCAATATGGGCGAGGTTTAACGGCGCTTCACGCACCATCAACACTAAGCGCCGGCGTTCTTTCAAGACCACATCGGCAGCGCGGGTCAACAGATTGTCGCCGAATCCGTGTGCGACAGATGCCAGCGTCCGCATGGAACAAGGCGCAATCAACATACCGTCCGTTTTAAACGAGCCGCTGGCAATGCGTTCGCCGATGTGGTTGACGGAATACACGACATCGGCGAGTGTATAGACTTCTTCTTTGGTGTAGCCCGTTTCCAAAGCGCGTGTCATTTCCGCACCTTTGGAAACGACCAAATGCGTTTCGACGTCATGTGCGCGCAAAAGCTGTAAGGCTTTGACTCCATATTGGAAACCGCTGGCACCGCTGATGCCGATAATCAGGCGTCGGGTCATAAATAATCTTTCTGTGGGTCGTCTGAAAAATAACCGAGGGGGTTCATTATAGTAAAAATCGCTACTTGGAATAACACAGCAATACAAATTGTCGGCGCTTGTGAATATCCGATAGAATACTGTTTTTTCATCCTTAGGGTCGTCTGAAAGGGACACGATATGGCAAAAGCAAAAGGCGGTTTGGGCCGCGGTTTAGATTCCCTGATTTCCAACGGCGTTGACAACAGCAGCAGCGACCGCCTGACTACCGTCGCCATCAACGACATCCAGCCCGGTCGCTATCAGGCGCGGGTTCAGATGGACGACGAAGCCTTGCAGGAGCTGGCGGATTCGATTAAAGCGCAAGGCGTTATCCAGCCGGTCATCGTGCGCGAACACGGCCTTTCCCAATACGAACTGATCGCCGGCGAACGCCGCTGGCGCGCATCCCAGCTCGCCGGACTGACCGAAATTCCGGTCGTCATCAAAACCATCAGCGACGAGACTGCGCTGGCAATGGGTTTGATTGAAAACCTGCAACGCGAAAACTTAAACCCGATTGAAGAAGCGCAAGGTTTGAAACGCCTTGCCGACGAGTTCGGACTGACTCATGAAACCATCGCTAAGGCAGTCGGCAAAAGCCGCAGCGCCATTTCCAACAGCCTGCGCCTGTTGAGCCTGCCCGAGCCTGTCCAAGAAATGCTCTACCATCGCCATCTTGAGATGGGACACGCCCGCGCCCTGCTGACCCTGCCTGTGGTCGAGCAGCTCGAATTGGCGCGAAAGGCAGTGAAAAACGGTTGGTCGGTACGCGAAGTCGAACGCCGCAGCCAAGCCGCCCATCAGGCAAAACAGGAAATCAAAAAAACCATCAGCCCCGATATACGTCGTCTGAACGACGTATTGACCGAAAGGCTGGGCGTTTACGCGGAAGTCAAAACCACCAATCACAAAAAAGGCAAAATCGTCCTCCACTTCGATACGCCGGAAACATTTGAGTATCTGTTGAAACAGTTGGGTATCGATTATCAGGCATAAGACGAAAATCAGATATCGACCAAAAGCCTTTTCAACCACTTTTTAAGCCGGATTTTGCATGATGCGAAACCCGGCTTTTTCAATATATAGAGACCTTTGCAAAATTCCCCAAAATCCCCTAAATTCCCATCAAGACATTTAGGGGATTTCTCATGAGCACCTTCTTCCGGCAAACCGCACAAGCCATGATCGCCAAACACATCGACCGCTTCCCACTATTGAAGTTAGATCAAGTGATTGATTGGCACCCGATCGAACAATACCTGAATCGTCAAAGAACCCGTTACCTTCGAGACCATCGCGGCCGTCCCGCCTATCCCCTGTTGTCCATGTTCAAAGCCGTCCTGCTCGGACAATGGCACAGCCTCTCCGATCCCGAACTCGAACACAGCCTCATCACCCGCATCGATTTCAACCTGTTTTGCCGTTTCGACGAACTGAGCATCCCCGATTACAGCACCTTATGCCGCTACCGCAACTGGCTGGCGCAAGACAACACCCTGTCCGAATTGCTGGAACTGATTAACTGCCAACTGACCGAAAAAAACCTAAAAGTAGAGAAAGCATCCGCCGCCGTCATTGACGCCACCATTATTCAGACCGCCGGCAGCAAACAGCGTCAGGCTATAGAAGTCGATGAAGAAGGACAAATCAGCGGCCAAACCACACCGAGTAAAGACAAAGATGCCCGTTGGACAAAGAAAAACGGCTTATACAGACTCGGTTACAAACAACATACCCGTACCGATGAGGAAGGCTATATCGAGAAACTGCACATCACCCCCGCCAATACCCATGAGTGCAACCACCTGTCGCCTTTGTTGGAAGGCATTGCAGAGGGTACGACCGTCTATGCCGACAAAGGCTACGACAGTGCGGAAAACCGACAACATCTGAAAGAACATCGGTTGCTGGACGGCATTATGCGCAAAGCCATCTGAAGGCGATGTGTTTAAACCTGTTGAAAGCGGCTAACAGGCTAAGTGTGCCTGTTGCCGCCTAAAAGGCGGTCGGATACCTGATTGATCAGGTATCCAAGGTGAATTACGGGGATATTTGAGTAGAATCAGTGGATATTTGAAACAAAAACAGCCGAAAATCTTTATTTGGATCTCGGCTGTCGGAAGGAAAGGAATTTTGCAAAGGTCTCTCCTTACCTTTAATCTATGAAAAACTAAACTTATGCAGTTTCGTTATATAAAAGGCCGTCTGAAACTGGATTTCAGACGGCCTTTGCGATTATTTCACAAACCGTACATCTGCCATAAACGGCCGTGTAGCGGCTGGTTTGGCGGAATAGAAGCGGGAGAAAGTGCTGTCGATTTTGGTCTGTATCGGCTTACCGTCCAATGTTGCCGATGCTTCCAATTTCACACCACCGCCACTGGTTTCGCCCAATTTCATATTTGGCAACGTCAGTTTGGCAATATTGAGTTTCACATTTTCCACTTTGGTATCGGGAGACATCAGCTGCTTGCCGACCGGACGGATTTTTTCACCCTCATCATGAGGCGCGGCACCACCGTTGTCGTCAACTACGCCGATATTAATCAATCTGGCAGACGCCAAATCCATCTTGCCGTTTTTGACCGGAATGCCGACAAACAGTTTTACGCCGCGATGAATGAACGTATTGTCCCGCCACTGAGTTTGGCCCTCTTTCGGCGGTTTGGTTTCTGCCGCCACCGAATAAGTGCGGCCCATAATCATCAATTTATAACCTGGAATTTTTTTCGAACCGAATCCATCAGTGATATCTTCGACCAGTTGCGGCGCAGTCAGGGTTTCGTTTGCCAAAATACGGGCTGAAGTTTCTGCCAGATGGGCAGGCTTGCCGTCTATGGTCAATGCCTGTTCATGGCCGAAATCAGACGCAAATGCAGGCACGGCGGCCAGTGCAGCGGCCAATGCTAGAATACGGATGGTTTTCATTGCAGACTCCTTAAAAATGTAATTGGGTTGATTACCCGATAAAATCCGAGCGATATTGGTAGGAGTCAATATTTTATATAAATGATACAGATTATCAAGAATATTTGTATTTCAAAATAAAAAAGGCCGTCTGAAACCTAGTTTCAGACGGCCTTTTCAATCTACTTAAAACCTTCTATCAGTCTTTGAAGCGTTTGAATACCAATGTGCCGTTGGTACCGCCAAAGCCGAAGGAATTGGAGATGGCAACGTCGATTTTCGCGTCGCGCGCTTCGTTGGCGCAGTAGTCCAAATCGCAGCCTGCTTCGATGTCTTGTTCGAAGATGTTGATGGTCGGCGGGGATTTCTGCTCGTGTACCGCCAACACGCTGTACAACGCTTCCACGCCGCCTGCCGCGCCGAGTAAGTGGCCGGTCATGGATTTAGTGGAGTTGACGATGACTTTGCGGGCATGGTCGCCCAGCGCGCGTTTGAGCGCTTTGGTTTCGTTGGCATCGCCCAGCGGAGTGGACGTGCCGTGTGCGTTGACGTAATCGACGTCTTCGGGATTCAGTCCGGCATCTTTCAGCGCGCGGGTAACTGCCAACGCAGGGCCTTCTTCGTTCGGAGCGGTGATGTGGTAGGCATCGGAACTCATGCCGAAGCCGACGATTTCGGCGTAGATTTTCGCGCCGCGTTTTTTGGCGTGTTCCAATTCTTCCAACACCAGCACGCCCGCGCCTTCGCCGATAACGAAACCGTCACGGCCTTTGTCCCACGGACGGGAAGCGGTGGCGGGATCGTCGTTGCGGGTGGAAAGTGCTTTCATCGCAGCAAAGCCGCCCACGCCCAAAGTGCTGATCGCGCCTTCGGCACCGCCTGCAATCATCACGTCCGCGTCGCCGTATTTAATCAGTCGGGCGGAGTCGCCGATGGAGTGTGCGCCGGTGGTACAGGCGGAAACCATGCCGTAGCTGGGGCCGCGGTAGCCTTTGAGGATGGTAACGTGACCCGCAATCAGGTTGATCAACGAACCGGGAATAAAGAAAGGATTGATTTTGCGCGCGCCGCCTTCAATAACGGCTTTACCGGTGGCTTCGATGCTGGGCAGACCGCCGATACCGGAACCGATGTTCACGCCGACGCGGTCTTTATCGAGGCTTTCCAATTCGTCCAAACCGGCATCGTCAATGGCTTGCAGCGCGGCGGCGATGCCGTAGTGGATGAACACGTCCATGCGGCGGGCTTCTTTGGCGCTGATGTATTGGCCGATGTCGAAATCGCGCACTTCGCCGGCGATTTGGCTGTTGATGTCGGATGCGTCAAAGCGGGTAATCCGGCCGATGCCGCTTTTGCCTGCGAGCAGGTTGCTCCATGCGGTGGCGACGTCGTTGCCGACCGGTGATACTTGGCCGAGGCCTGTGATGACTACTCTTCTCTGACTCATGATAATCTCGCTGTTGGTTTTCGGTGGGATGCGGCAAGATGCCGTCTGAAAATGATAATAGCGGTTCGGAATCGGATTCCGGGCGGCTATTATAACGGATTTTGCCCCACATATATAAGGTAACAGCCTCTATTGCGCTAACGCAGCAGAGGCTGGGGATGTTTGGTGCGGCCGATTAGCCGTTGTGGGCGTTGATGTAGTCGATAGCCAGTTGTACGGTAGTGATTTTTTCGGCTTCTTCATCGGGGATTTCGCAACCGAAAGCTTCTTCCAAAGCCATAACCAATTCTACGGTGTCCAAAGAATCTGCACCCAGGTCGTCTTGGAAGGAAGATTCGTTTTTGACTTCGGCTTCGTTTACGCCCAGTTGTTCAGCAACAATTTTCTTAACTTGTTGTTCGATGTTTGACATATCAGTCGTTCCTTTTGCCTTGCGGCGGGTTGTTTAAGAGAAATAAATTCGTCGGTATTGTACCGAGTTCGGATAGAGTTTTCCATCTAAGTCTGCATTCTAACACAGATTATTCTGGAAAAACCTGTTGTTGTGCATATTAGCATAGCCTGATTTTAACCTACAAGCGGGAATTTGTTTTTGTTTGTCGTCAGACGGTTAGTATTTTTTTCAACCCACCCCGGCTTTTACGGATGTCATTTTCCGTTCCGACCGTTCTCTGCGTCCTTCATCAGCACAATCACCAATTCGCTGTCGTCGGTTATTTTGATGGCGACATATTCGCTGCCGTCCGCCTTCAGGACGCTGCCCGGCCGCAATTCCTGCCTTTTTCCGCCGTCAAACAAAAATACCGAGCTGCCTTTGGTTTGGGTAACCAGCAGGGTGTGGCCGGGGTGGTTGTGGCGGGGGATTTCCTTGCCTTTGGGCAGGGTTTCGCGGATGACGGTGTAGTTGGTGCCTTCAAAGACTTTGCCCGTGCTTTGGGCGATTTCGGCGGCAGGCGCGGCAGCGGCGGAGAGGCCGATGAGGACGGCGAAAAGTTGGGTTTTGATGTTTTTCATGATGGTTTTCCTTTGGTTGCAGACAAAATTTATGGCGGACTAAAATCGCAATGATACGGCGTTGCCAACGCCCTTATGTATTCTAGCTGTACACAGCAGGCGTTGCTGTCTTGTCTCATTTTTATTTTAATCCACTATATGTTTCGGTCGGTTTGGGTCGTCTGAAAGCGGAATATGGCTGCGTTATTTGTTTTCGTAACCGGTTTGATTAGACTCCGTGCGGCGGTTTTCGTTTCGTTCTGAATGTAAGCCTACGGCTTACTGCCCTCTCCCTAACCCTCTCCCACGGGGAGAGGGGACGGGTTGCCGCAGCCTCGCTGTTTGCCGCATAAGCTCGAGTGCGGACTGCCATCGGTCTGAATCTTTGATTCTGCCGATCGATGCGTGTGCCTGTGGTGTTTCAAAAGGTCGTCTGAAAACGGAGCTTCAACGAAGTGAAAATTTACCTGAACCTTAAAGACAGCCTGCAACCCAATCCCCTCTCCCCGTGGGAGAGGGCTAGGGAGAGGGCGGCAAACGTAGGTTTGCTTGAGCGGTATTTTCAACGTGCAGGCTGCTTTTTGCTTCTTTTACAGCTTAGGTTTTAGCTTCGCAGAAACCCCCGCTTCCTTCGGAAGCTCCGTTTTCAGATGGCCTTTCAGTTTTCAGTGCACAGGCTTTGTGAAAGCGTTATCGACTTTGATGTAAGCCTGCGGCTTACTACCCTCTCCCTAGCCCTCTCCCACAGGGAGAGGGCTAGGGAGAGGGGACGGGTTGCCGTAGCCTCGCTGTTTGCCGCATAAACTCGGGTGCGGGCTGCCATCGGTCTGAACTTTGATTCAGCCGTTCGATGCGTGTGCCTGCGGTGTTCCAAAAGGTCGTCTGAAAATGGAGCTTCAACGAAGTGAAAATTTGCCTGAACCTTAAAAGCAGCCTGCAACCCAATCCCCTCTCCCCGTGGGAGAGGGCTAGGGAGAGGGCGGCAAACCGTAGGTTTGCTTGAGCGGTATTTTCAACGTGCAGGCTGCTTTTCACTTCGTCAAACCCGCGTTTTAGCTTCGCAGAAACTCCGCTTTCTTCGGAAGCTCCGTTTTCAGACGCCCCCCTACTCTTTCCCCGCCGCAACGGGTTCGGCCTTTTCAAACGCCGCCTTCAACTGTTCCGCCGCCTGTATCAACTGCCGCGCGCCGCCCGCGACAATGTAGTTCGCGGCAGGCATGACGATGATTTGCTTGCGCTTCCAAGCGTTCGTGCCGCGTACCAGCGCGTTATCCAACACTTCCATAGCCGCCGGCCCTTCCTGCCCGATGGCGGCGGTACGGTTGATGATGAAAATCCAGTCGGGGTTTTTCTCTTTGATGTATTCGAAGGAAACGGGCTGCCCGTGCCCCTCGTTGCGTAAAGATTCGTCCACGGGCGGCAGGCCGATGTCGCCGTGTATCCAACTTGCCAACCGCGACTGCGTGCCGAAGGCGGACACCTTGTTGCCCGTAACCGACAGCACCAGCCCGCGCCCTTTGCCTTTGGCGGCTTCGCACGTTTGGGCGAACAGCGCGTCAATCTGCGCCTTCAATTCCGCCGCGCGCGCTTCCTTGCCGAAAATCCGCGCCAGGGTTTCCATCTGTTTTTCGCCGCTGGTGCGGATATTGCCGTTGTCCACCGTCAGGTCTATGGTGGTCGCCTTTTTCGCCAACTGTTCATACGCTTCCGCGCCCGGCCCGCCGGTAATGACAAGCTGCGGATTGTAGCAGTGCAGGGCTTCGTAATCGGGTTCGAACAGCGTCCCCACCGTTGCCGCCTTGTCAAATGCAGGCTGCAAATAATCCACGCGCACCGGCGCGGTGGTTGCGCCCACATTCACGCCCAGCTCGGTCAGCGTATCCAACGCCGCCCAGTCGTAGACGGCGACGCGTTCGGGATTCTTCGGCACAATGGCATCACCCCGCGCGGTCGGCACGGTCAGCGTGGCGGCAGATGCAGATGCGGCTTGGGATGCGGCGGATACAGTTTTTTCGGCGGCAGGTTCGGGCGAACAGGCGGCCAGCAGGACGGCGCAGGCTGCCCAATAAAAACGTGGCTTCACGGTGTGCGGTTCCTTTGCATACGAATAAGAATGTTTATTATTAAACAAATAATCTGCAGAAACCACGCCGCAAAACGCAAAATTCCCGAAACGGCAAAACAAATTCCCGAAACGGGAAAGGCCGTCTGAAACACCCTTTCAGACGGCCTTTTCCGTTTCAACCAATCCCTGCGCTTGATTATTGGCAATAATTCCTATTTAATCCGCTTATCAGACAACCCGTTCCCATCCAAACATGAACACCGCCGCCATCTACCGCCAGTACCAAACCTATGTCCGCTCCGATAAATCCGGCTGGGCGTTGGACGGCTGTTCCGACAACGCGCTCATGGCGCAGGTAAAACAGCCCGGTTTGCATCTGGAAATGTGCATCAACCGCTTCGACTCGGGCATCACCCTGTCGCGGATGCGCGGCGGCGGAACGGGCGCGTTTCCCACCGAAATCCACAATTTCAGCCACAACTGCGCCCTGTTCGTCATGGTGTCGGGGCAGAACCGGTTACAAATGGGCGGCAGGGAATACCGCCCGTCTGCCGGAGAAATCTGGCTGGTACGCGGCGAACTGGCGGACGTATCCGAAACCCTGCTGCCCGACAACGGCGGCATGTGCGCGCTGCATTTGGATTTTTCGCTGGAAAAACTGCGCCGCTGGCACGATGAAGGTTTACTGGACGAACGCCTGTTTTCGCCGCAAACGATAGGCCGATTCGCCCTGCAACGGCTGGCGCAAAACGCGGCGGCACTGACGGCGGCGGCCTGCCCCCTGCTCCAACGCCCGTTCGAATCGGACGGCTTCGGCCTGCTCGCCGACGAAGCCGCCGCGCTGGAACTCTCCGCCCGATTATTGCGCTTCACCTTCCGCCGCCACGACAACGGCTACCGCCGCCGGCGCATAGACGAAGCCGCCGACATCCTGCAAAACGAATTCGCCCGCCCGCTGACCATCGCCGAAATCGCCCGCCGCATCGGACTGAACGAATGCTACCTGAAACGCTATTTCAAAGCGCAAACCGGCGAAACCGTCGCCGGACGCCTGCGCCGCCTGCGGCTGGAACACGCGCTCGCCCTCATCGAATCCGGCAGCACCGTCCAAGCCGCCATGCACTTTTGCGGCTACCGCCACGCGGGACGGTTCAACGAAGCGTTCAGACGGCATTACGGATTTTTGCCTTCGGATGTGAAGAAGTGCTGATGGGGCCGGCGGCATAGATATAGTGGATTAACTTTAAACCAGTACGGCGTTGCCTCGCCTTAGCTCAAAGAGAACGATTCTCTAAGGTGCTGAAGCACCAAGTGAATCGGTTCCGTACTATCTGTACTGTCTGCGGCTTCGTCGCCTTGTCCTGATTTTTGTTAATCCACTATATTTTGATTTGAAACAACCATTAAAAAAGGTCGTCTGAAAAAGCAGTTTCAGACGACCTTTTTTCATTCGCGGCGGCAGTGTCGCTCCCCGCCCTTACCCTAAAAATTCTTTCAAAAACAGCAACACGCAGGCGAGTTCATCGGCGGATTCGCGTTGCGTACCGTTGCCGGTATGGCCGCCGCCGTCCGGAGCGTAGAGCCACGATTGCGCGGAGGTTTCGCGCAGTTTGGCGTAGAACTTGAGCGCGTGGGCGGGATGGACGCGGTCGTCGCTGAGGCTGGTGGTAATGAGTACAGGCGGATAATTGATGCCGTCTGAAAGATTGTGATACGGCGACAATTCGCCCAGCCAGCGTTTGCAGACTTCGTATTTCTGCGGGTTGCCGTATTCGTCCGTCCAGCTTGCGCCGGCGGAGAGCAGCGGATAGCGGATCATGTCGGTCAGCGGCACTTCGCACACCAGCGCGCCTATGCTTTGCGGCTCGCGCACGAAGGCGGCGGCGGTAATCAGGCCGCCGTTGCTGCCGCCCTGCAAACCGATGTGTTGGGGCGAACTCATGCCGCGTTCGGACAAATCGCGTACGACGGCAAGCAAATCGTCGACGCTTTTGTGTTTGCTGATTCCCTGCGCCGCCTGATGCCAGCGCGGACCGAACTCGCCGCCGCCGCGTATGTTCGCTAACACGAAGGCGTTGCCCTCTTCCAGCCAGTATTTGCCGATACTGCCCAGATAATGCGGCAGCTCGGGCACACCGAAACCGCCGTAGGCATAGACCAGCGTCGGCGTATCGGGCGCGGCGTTTTTGCCGACGTGGAAATAAGGGATGCGCTCGCCGTCGGACGAAACCGCCCAAAACTGCCGCACTTCGAGGTCGTCTGAAACGAACTGCTGCGGCTGGCGGCGCATGACGGTCAGTTCCATCACGTTCAAATCCAGCGCAAACAGCGTCAGCGGCGTGGTGAAATCGCTGGCGGCAAGGTAAACCACATCGCCGCCCCACGGCTGGTCAGTCATTTCCAGCGCGCCCGAAGGCAGACACGGCAACTCGGCTTCCTGCCATTTGCCATCAGTAAAACGCCACGCTTTCAGACGACCCTGTACGTTTTCCAGCAGGCTCGCCACCACAAAACGCTTGGTCGTTTCCACGCTTTCCAATGCCTGCGTTTCATCGGGCGCAAACAAAAGCTGCGCCGCCCCGAGTTCGCCCCGATTCAGCCTCACCGCCACCAGTGCGCCGCTCGGATAGCTTTGGTTCGCGCGGTTCCAGTCCTTGCGCAACGTCAGCAGAAGATGCCCCGCCAGATAGCCGACCACGTCGCAATCGGCGGGCAGGTTCAACGGTTTCGCCTCGCCTTCGGACGACACCTGCAAATACGTCTTGGTGTAAAAACCGTCCGACGCTTCAATCAAATCAATCGGCGAACCCTGCGGATCGAGGTAACGCCACGCGTTCACCATCATCCCGTCTTCGCCGATTTGGTACACCGGCAGGCTTTCCTCGAAACTCTTGCCGCGCTCCACCAGCCACACCTCGCGCGGATAGCCCGATTCGGTCAACTGCCGTTCGTCCCAAGCCGGACAAACCCACACGCTGTTTTCATCGCGCCACGACACATGGTTTTTGCCTGCCGGAAAATGAAAGCCTCCCTCGACCAGCTCGCCCGCCTCCAAATCCACTTCCAGCGTATAAGCCGTATCGCCGCCCGACTTGCTCAAGGTCAGCAGCGCGCGGTTGGGCTGCTCCACCAAGTGCGACACCCCGCCCAAATACACATCGTCGCCGAGCAGCTCGTCGAAATCCGCCACTGAAAACAGGATTTTCCACTCTGGATAGCCCGAACGGTAGGTCGCCGCCGTACACACGCGGTACACGCCCTTCGGATACTCCGCGTCCTGATGGAAATGGTACATCCGCGCGCGGTGTTCCTGACAAAACGGAATCTGCCGCGTATCCTGCATCTGCGCCAAAATCCCGTCCGACAGCACACGCGCTTTATCGTTGTCCAAAAAACGCGCACGCGTTTCGGCATGCGCTTCAGCGGCGAAGTTTTGCGTTTCGGGGGCGTCGAGGTTTTCGAAATGGAGATAGGAATCGGGGTAGGATTTCATAGAAAAGAGGTCGTCTGAAAATAGCGAAAGCGGGAATTATAGCGGGAAAGCCTTGCAGACAGATGAAAAGGTCGTCTGAAAGCCGACAATATCAGCTTTCAGACGACCTTTTGCTGTTTTCAAACCCGAATCAGTCAAACAAATCGCCCACTTTATCCCAGAACGATTTTTTACGCGGGGTTTGGCTGCGGTCAAGTCCGGTGGAGATTTTTTCAAACTCTTCCAGCAATTCTTTTTGGCGGTCGGTCAGGTTGACCGGTGTTTCCACCACAACGTGGCAGTATAAATCGCCCGTCGCGCTGGAACGCAGGGATTTGATACCTTTGCCTTTGACGCGCATACGGCGGCCGGTTTGCGTTTCTTTCGGGATGCTCAGTTTGACTTTGCCGTCCAAGGTCGGGACTTCGACTTCGCCACCCAAGGCTGCGACGGCGAAACTGATGGGCAGCTCGCAATGCAAATCCAAGCCGTTGCGCTCGAAGATTTTGTGTTCTTTGACGCGGACGTTGACGTACAAATCGCCTGCGGGCGCGCCGTGCGTACCCGGTTCGCCTTCGCCGCTCAAGCGGATGCGTTGACCGTCGTCGATGCCGGCGGGAATGTTGACTTCAACGGTTTTGCTGGTTTTGGTGCGGCCTTCGCCACGACATTTGACGCATGGGTCTTTGATTTCCTTGCCTGTGCCGTGACAGGTCGGACAAGTCTGCTGCATCTGGAAAATGGCTTGGCGGACGTGTACCGTGCCGGAACCGTGACAGGTCGAGCAAGTCGATGCGGAGGTACCGGGTTTCGCGCCGCTGCCGTGGCAGACATCGCATTCTTCGTAAGTCGGGATGTTGATGCGTTTTTTGATGCCTTTGGCGGCATCTTCCAGCGTGATTTCGACGCCGACCTGCAAATCTGCGCCTTGATAGTTTGGCTGACGGCCGCCGCCCCCACCTCCGCCGAACATTTGGCTGAAGATGTCGGAGAAGTCGAATCCTTGTGCGCCGCCGAACCCGCCAAAACCGCCGAATCCGCCTGCGCCGCCGCCCATGCCCTGTTCGAACGCGGCATGGCCGTATTGGTCGTACATGGCGCGTTTTTCTTTGTCAGACAAGGTATCGTAGGCTTTTTGAACCTCTTTAAACTTCTCTTCCGCTTCTTTATTGTCGGGATTGCGGTCGGGATGGTATTTCATCGCCAGCTTACGGTAGGCTTTTTTGATTTCGTCGTCGCTCGCACCGCGCGCCACGCCGAGTGTTGCATAAAAATCTTGGTTGCTCATGATAGTAATGGTTGTTGATATGTGTAAAAACTAGGCTGGATATATGGGTGGGGTGGTGAAAACTCAAGTGTCTGAATGCGAGGTCGTCTGAAAAATACCGTTCTGTTTTCAGACGACCTTTGTCAAACCGACCTAACGACAACCTGCTATAATCCATCCTTTATTTTTCCTAACGTTTTCAAGCGAAAAACAGAATGACCATGCAAGAACATTACCAGCCCGCCGCCATCGAGCCTGCGGCGCAGAAAAAATGGGATGACGCCCGTATTTTCAACGTCTCCGAAGACGCTTCCAAACCCAAATACTACTGCCTCTCCATGTTTCCCTACCCCAGCGGCAAGCTGCACATGGGGCATGTGCGCAACTACACCATCGGCGACGTATTGAGCCGCTTCAAACTCTTAAACGGCTTCAATGTCATGCAGCCTATGGGTTGGGACGCGTTCGGCATGCCGGCGGAAAACGCGGCGATGAAAAACAACGTCGCCCCCGCCGCCTGGACCTACGACAACATCGAATACATGAAAACCCAGCTCAAAAGCCTGGGTTTTGCGATTGACTGGGAACGCGAAGTCGCCACCTGCAAACCCGAATACTACCGCTGGGAACAATGGCTGTTTACCAAGCTGTTTGAAAAAGGCATTGTCTATCGCAAAAACGGCACGGTGAACTGGGACCCGGTCGACCAAACCGTCCTTGCCAACGAGCAAGTCATCGACGGACGCGGCTGGCGTTCGGGCGCGTTGATCGAAAAACGCGAAATCCCGATGTATTACTTCAAAATCACCGATTACGCCGAAGAGCTGCTCAATGATTTGGACAAGCTGGAACACTGGCCGGAACAAGTCAAAACCATGCAGCGCAACTGGATCGGCAAATCACGCGGCATGACCGTGCGCTTCGCCGTTTCAGACGACAGCAAACAAGGTTTGGAAGGCGATTACGCGAAATTCCTGCAAGTTTATACCACCCGCCCCGACACGCTGATGGGTGCGACTTATGTTGCCGTTGCCGCCGAGCATCCGCTGGCAACCGCCGCAGCCGCCGACAAACCCGAATTGCAGGCATTTATCGCCGAGTGCAAAGCCGGCTCGGTTGCCGAAGCCGATATGGCGACGATGGAGAAAAAAGGCGTGCCGACCGGCCGCTACGTCGTCAACCCGCTCAACGGCGACAAGCTGGAAGTGTGGATTGCCAACTATGTATTGTGGGGCTACGGCGACGGCGCAGTGATGGCGGTTCCGGCGCACGACGAACGCGATTTCGAGTTCGCCACCAAATACAATCTGCCTAAAAAACAAGTCATTGCCGTCGGCGACAACGCATTCGACGCAAACCAATGGCAAGAATGGTACGGCGACAAAGAAAACGGCGTATTGGTCAACAGCGGCGACTTGGACGGCATGAATTTTCAGACGGCATTCGACGCCATCGCCGCCAAGCTGCAAAGCCAAGACGCAGGCGAACCGAAAACCCAATACCGCCTGCGCGACTGGGGTATTTCGCGCCAACGCTACTGGGGCTGCCCGATTCCCATCGTCCATTGCGAAAAATGCGGCGACGTACCCGTCCCCGCCGACCAACTGCCCGTCATCCTGCCTGAAAACGTCGTACCCGACGGCATGGGTTCGCCACTGGCAAAAATGCCCGGGTTTTACGAAACCACCTGTCCATGTTGCGGCGGCGCGGCGAAACGCGAAACCGACACCATGGACACCTTCATGGAATCGAGCTGGTATTTCTTCCGCTATATGTCGCCCAAGTTCGCAGAAGGCATGGTATCGACTGAAGCCGCGAAATACTGGGGCGCGGTCGACCAATACATCGGCGGTATCGAACACGCGATTCTGCACCTCTTGTACGCGCGCTTCTTCACCAAACTGATGCGCGACGAAGGCTTGGTCAGCGTGGACGAACCGTTTGAACGCCTGCTCACGCAAGGCATGGTCGTCTGCGAAACCTACTACCGCGAAAACGCCAACGGCAGCAAAGACTGGATCAACCCCGCCGATGTCGAATTGACTTTCGACGACAAAGGCCGCCCCGTTTCCGCCGTCCTCAAAGCCGACGGACTGCCCGTCGTCATCAGCGGCACGGAAAAAATGTCCAAGTCCAAAAACAACGGCGTCGATCCGCAAGAGCTGATTAACGCCTACGGCGCGGACACCGCCCGTCTGTTCATGATGTTCGCCGCACCGCCCGAACAGTCCCTCGAATGGAGCGACAGCGGCGTCGAAGGCGCACACCGCTTCCTGCGCCGCCTGTGGCGCACCGTTTACGAATACCTGAAACAAGGCGAAGCAGTCAAAGCGTTTGCAGGCAACCAAGACGATTTGTCTAAAGAACTCAAAGACCTGCGCCACAAACTGCACGCCACCACCGCAAAAGTCAGCGACGACTACGGCCGCCGCCAGCAGTTCAACACCGCCATCGCCGCCGTGATGGAATTGCTCAACCAATACGACAAAACCGACACCGGCAGCGAACAAGGCCGCGCCGTCGCTCAAGAAGTATTGGAAACCGCCGTACGCCTGTTGTGGCCCATCGTGCCGCACATCTGCGAAACCCTGTGGAGCGAATTGAACGGCGCGAAACTGTGGGAAGCAGGCTGGCCGACAGTCGATGAAGCCGCCTTGGTCAAATCCGAAATCGAAGTGATGGTTCAAGTCAACGGCAAACTGCGCGGCAAAATCACCGTCGCCGCCGACGCCTCCAAAGCCGACCTCGAAGCCGCCGCACTCGCCACCGAAGGCGCGGTGAAATTCATGGAAGGCAAACCCGCCAAGAAAATCATCGTCGTACCTGGCAGACTGGTGAACATCGTGGTGTAAAGCCCGATTCGGCATTGATTGCTGTAATTAAGAAAGGTCGTCTGAAAACTTGGAAACAGGGTTTTCAGACGACCTTTTTGCACAGTATGTTTTCGCAGACAAAGCCCGCATCACGAATTAATTAAGAGAACTCTTTAAAAGACAGCGGAAAAATGTGGTCCGATATATTAGAATAGCCCTCTTTTCCAGACCGACTGGAAACACGGGTTAAAAAATCCTAACAAAGCTGATAATAAAGGAAAAAACATGAAGAAATTTACACTCGTTGCCTTATTAAGTGCCACCCTGCTTGCAGGCTGCTACAGCCTGCCCAAACCGACGATCATAACGATGGAGCAAATCCGCAACCTCGACTACGGACGTTATCCGAGCGACTACGAACAAATCGTCAAACGCCATCTCGCGCGCACCCTCATCGACCCCAATTCCTTGATGCTGGATGGTATTTCCAAGCCGCGCAAATTTGTACGTCTCGAGCGGACCTCCCTTCCGGTAAAAACCGACACACCCATCCGTGACATCCGCGGTTACATTGTATGCGCCCGTATCAATGCCAAAAACAGATACGGCGGCTATACCGGCTGGCAAGAACGTGCCTACATCATCTATAACGGGCAACTGTATGAAGATGTGCTCGGTGCCCAGTGTTTCAACCAAGACGAACTTATGGTATCCGTCGAAGCAGGGGCTTACATCAAAGTAACAGAAAATGGTAACGAAATCCAAGTATACTAATAAGCCATACCCTTTACTTACCATCTTACCAAACCACGAGCGGGCTATTTATATCCAGCCCGCTCTCATTACAAACACGCATTTCCTAAAGTGGAAATTTATCCCTCGAACAACAGCCAAGACATCAAAAAATATTCAACAAACCGTAGCGTGGGCTTTGCCCACGAACAGGGTTTGACGACACGCCGGTGTAAAAATAACCGCTTTATTTATAGTGGATTAAATTTAAATCAGGACAAGGCGACGAAGCCGCAGACAGTACAGATAGTACGGCAAGGCGAGGCAACGCCGTACTGGTTTAAAGTTAATCCACTATACATCACAAAGGTCGCCTGAAAACCTTGTTTTTACGGGCGGTAGTGAAACATAGAGCCTGCTCTAAAGGGTGTTTTTCGCTATCTTCATCCGCGGGCAAAGCCCACGCTACGCTGTAAGTCTGAGATCAAATATTTGCAAAACGGTTGCCGATATTCAAAATGGATTCCCGCCTGCGCGGGAATGACGGCATGGGGGAATTTTTGTTTAATTGATGGGCTGTTTTCGCAGAAAAGTCCGCATTACAGGTTGAAAAACAAACAGCCGTAGCGTGGGCTTTGCCCACGGATTGTTTTTGGAAAAGCAAAGGTCGTCTGAAAGCCTGCGTACAGGTTGAACTGGCCCCCAAATCTTGGACACTCATAAAAGCCTTTTCAGGCGCTCTGTGTAAGCTGGGTTCTGTATGCGACAGGACTCAGCTTTTTCAATTTCAAACTGCAACGCTCCCGGTTGTAGTAATCCATATAGTCATCTATCTGCTTCATCAATTCGTCCACCGTCAATTCACCTGCGTTATAGAAACACTCCGTCTTCAACACCGCAAAGAAGCTTTCCATCGGCGCATTGTCCCAGCAGTTCGCCTTTCGCGACATGCTTTGAACCATGGAATGTTGGGCAAGCAATTCCCTATATCCCGCCGTACGGTACAGCACGCCTTGGTCGGAATGCAGCATCGTTCCTTCGCCGGTCAGCCGGGGCGCGGCTTTTTCAAGCATTTCCTTCACCATTTCGCTGTTAGCATTGCGGCTCATGGCGTAGGCGACGATCTCGCGGTTGAACAAGTCCAAGATTGGCGAGAGGTACAGTTTGCCGTCCTTTCCTTTGAGTTCGGTCACGTCGGTCAGCCATTTTTCGTTGGGCTTTCGGGCTTTGAACCGGCGTTTGAGGAGGTGTTCCGATATTTCGCCCATGGCGGGATGGCGGTAGGCTTTTTTCGCCCGTATTTTGGCTTTCAGCCCCATCTGCGTCATCAACCGCGCCGCTTTTTTGCGGTTCCAATCCAATGCTGCGGCAATGCGCCTTTGCCCGTAGCGTCCTTTATGCCGTTTGTAGGTTTCGACAAGGAGGGCTTTGTCGGCTTCATCGGGGTCGGGCCGGTCTTGATGGTGGTAGTAAAAGCTGCTTTTGGGCAGGTTCGCGATGTGCAGCAGGTATTTGAGCGGGTGTTGCGCCCTCAGTGTTTGGACGGTTTGGCTTTGTCCTTTTCGGTCTGCTTTTGGCTGAGGGCTTTTAACTCCTTTAGGTAGGCAACCTCTGCGCGCATATAGCACAACTCTTCGATAAGCTCCGCCTGTGTTTTTTCGTGGTCGGGTTTGTCGGCGATGAAGGGGTTTTTGCGGTGTTCGGTCATGGTTTTGGATTGTGGATGTTCGAGTGCGCCGATGCCGCCTTCTTGATAGGCGCGTATCCATCGTCTCAGGTGGGTTCGGGAAATGCCGTAGTGGTCTGCGGTACGCTGTTGGCTGCGTATATGCAGGTAGTGGAGTACGGCTTGGTATTTGAAGTGTAATGTATATTTGCTCATAAAAAAACTGCACCTTGTGAGTTGGAGGGGGGATGTCCAACTTTTGGGGTGCAGTTCAGGTTTCAGACGACCTTTTATATTTTCGCGGGCATAGCCCACGCTACCAGTTGAACACTGTTGGAAATATCGCTCTTTTCGATCGTGTTTCCCTTGATGTGGCGCAGTAAGCCGTAACCTGAATCTCTACTAACCGCGTGCGTGGCTACGCCACTCACCCTACCTGCGGGCGGCACAAACTTTAAAACCGAGGTGTAGGGTGTGTGCGGTACGCACGCACGCGGTTTTTGCTATTCTCAAACCATTGTTTCAAACTTTCAGACGACCTCAGACGTCGTCTGAAAACCCAAAACTTACAATCTGTCCTTACGAGCGGTAGTCTGCGTTGATGGAGACGTAGTCGTGCGACAGGTCGCAGGTATAGACCGTGGCGGCGGCTTGTCCGCGGTGGAGTTTGATGCGGACGGTGATTTCGTCTTTCGCCATCACTGCCTGCCCTTGTTCTTCGGTGTAGCTTGCGGCGCGGCCGCCGTTTTCGGCAACCAATACGTCGTCCAGATACATTTCGAGGGCGTCGGCATCCAAATCGGCGATGCCGGCGTAACCGATGGCGGCGAGCAGTCTGCCGAGGTTGGGGTCGGAGGCGAAGAAGGCGGTTTTAACGAGGGGCGAGTGGGCGACGGCGTAGGCGACTTGGCGGGCTTCGTCGCGGGTTTTGGCGTTTTCGACGCGGACGGTGATGAATTTTGTTGCACCTTCGCCGTCGCGAACGACGGCTTGGGCAAGTTCGAGGGCGAGGCTGCCGAGCAGGTCTTTGAGCTGTTTGTAGCGCGGGTCGGCGATGTTGTCGATTTCGCTTTGGCTGTTTTTGCCGGTGGCGATGATGACGAAGCTGTCGTTGGTGCTGGTGTCGCCGTCAACGGTGATGGTGTTGAAGGTTTCGTCGGCGATTTCTTGGGTCATCAGCTGGAGGATGGGTTGTGAAACTTTGGCATCGGTGGCGATGAAGGAGAGCATGGTCGCCATGTTGGGATGAATCATGCCGGAGCCTTTGGCGATGCCGGTGGCGCGGACGGTGTGTTTTTCGCCGACGCTGCCTTCGCGCGAGGCGGATTTGGGTATGGTGTCGGTGGTCATGATGGCGCGTGCGGCGTCTGCCCAGTCGGCGGGCTGCATTTTGGGCAGGGCGGCGGTGATTTTGCCGACAGGCAGAGGCTCGAGAATGACGCCTGTGGAGAAGGGAAGGACTTGGGAGGGTTTGCAGCCGGTTTGTTCGGCGGTGGCGGCGCAGGTTTCGATGGCGTCGATTCTGCCTTGTGCGCCTGTGCCGGCGTTGGCGTTGCCGGTGTTGATGATGATGGCGCGCACGCCGTCTTCGTCGAAGAGGTGTGATTTGGCGATGTGGACGGGGGCGGCGCAGAAGCGGTTGGTGGTAAACACGGCGCCGACGGTGTTGCCGCCAGAAAGTACCATCAGGGTAAGGTCGGCGCGGTCGGCTTGTTTGATGCCTGCGCAGGCGGTGAAGAGTTGGATGCCGTCGATGTTCAGCAGTTGGTCTGCGGTTTTTTCTGTAAGGTTGACTGCCATTTTGCTGCTCCTTTGTTTGGGGTTGTTGTTGATTTGGTTTTCAGACGGCCTTTTTGGTTCATCGAGAGTCGTCTGAAAAGTGTTCAGAATCCTAATACGGGGATGATAATCGGGGCGATGGCGGCGGTCAGTACGCCGTTGAGGGTCAGCCCCAGCCCTGCGTATGCTGCCATGCGCCGGCTGCGTTCGAGCGAGGCGGCGATGCCCATGGCGTGTGAGGCGGTGCCGAGCGACATGCCGACCGACGAGGGCATGCCGACGGTGTTTTTAAGCACGGTATAACCGGCTATCTGCCCGACCAGTCCGGCGACGATGACAGTGGCGGCGGTAATGGCGGGGATGCCGCCTATGGTGCGGGTGATTTCGATGGCTATGGGGTTGGTCACGGATTTGGCGGCGAGCGAGAGGACGACTTCACGTTCCGCGCCCAGCCATTTGGCAAAATACATGCCTGTGATGATGCCGGTAACGCTGCCGGCGAGCTGCGAGACGATGACGGGCAGCCACTGGCTGAAGATTTTTTGACGGTTTTGATAGAGCGGGACGGCGAGCGCGACGACGGCGGGCTTGAGCCAGAAGTCGATAAACTGCGCGGCATCGTGGTACACGGCGTAATCGATGTCGAGGATTTTGAGGTAGGCAATCAGGGTAACGGTGCTGATTAAAACGGGGTTGAGCAGCAGGTAGCCCGTCCGCGCGCGAAGGAGGAGTGCCAACGCGTACACCGCCAGCGTCAGGAAAAGCAGGACACTGGGCTGCTGCCACAGGGAAAGGATGCCGTCCATCAGATTTTCTCCCGTATCCATTGGTGCACCTTGCCCGTTACCAACAGGACGCACACGGTACTGGCGGCGGCGGAAACGAGTATCGACAGCCAACTGTCGGCAATCAAATCCAAATAGCTGATGACGGCGACGCAAGGCGGCACGAGGAAAAGCGTCAGGTTTGCCATCAGCGCGTCGGTAAGCTGCTGCAACCACTCGGCTTTCACCCACCCCGACTGAAGCATGGCAAACAGAATACCCATACCGATGATGCTGCCGGGCAGTTTGATGCCCGTAAGATAAGCGGCGGTTTCGCCGAGCGCGAGGCAGCCGAGCAGGACGAGCAAGGCGCGGATGGTGTGCATGGGTCGGGTTTCCTCTATGGTTTGCCGCTTTGCAGACGGGCGGTTTATGAATCTTTGTTAATATAATGGATTAACTTTAAACCAGTACGGCGTTGTCTCGCCTTGCCGTACTATCTGTACTGTCTGCGGCTTCGTCGCCTTGTCCTGATTTAAATTTAATCCACTATAATTAAATCATAACGCCCTTGGGGTCGTCTGAAAAGTATGGTTCAGCCCAAATGCAACATCGATTTGCTGTTTTTCGTATTTATCCGAATCAATCCATGTTGAAACCAAACGATAAGGTCGTCTGAAAGCATCTTGCCGGCTTTCAGACGACCTTGTTTTGTCGCTATTCATAAAAACGGCAAGGAATCAAACCTTGCCGTCGGATAGGATTTTCCGCCTAAGATTTCCGATATGGGTTTTCCACACCTTCAATCAAGGCTTGCAGGTATTCGCGCAACTGTTTTTCACTGCAGCCCATCAGAAGCGCGTCTTCAAATGCGTCTTGTGCTGCTTGATAAAGCTCGGTCATGTTTTCCGTCATGACTTTCACTTTTTCAGTGCAGGATACGATTTGCCCGTCGTCGTCATACCATTTGGGCATTTCAGGCATACTCACGTTGGTGCTTTCCTAGACTTAATTGAGGAAACGGGACGGATCGTTTTTCTTCACGCGGCGGGCGAAGGCGTATTTGGCATTCCAGTATTTGTTGCTGAGGCTGGTAACTTCGATACGTTTGCCGGTACGCGGCGCGTGGATGAAACGGTTGTTGCCGATGTAGAGGCCGACGTGGGAGATTCTGCCGCGACCCATCGTGCGGAAGAACACCATGTCGCCCGGCTGCAATTCGCTACGCGATACGCCGACACCCATTTTTGCCTGTGCGGCGGAAGTGCGCGGGAGGTTTACGCCCATCGAGCGTTTGAAGATGTGCTGCATGAAACCGCTGCAGTCGAAACCTGTGGACGCGGATGTGCCGCCGTAGCGGTAGGCTACACCCAAAAGACCCATCGCGCTGCTGATAAGTTCGTCTGCATTGTCTGATGACTGTACAGAGCTTACGGGTTGGCGGGGAGCGATCGCGGCAGTGATTGCGCGTCCGGGTTGGAGGAGTGCCGGGGAAGCAGGTTGTCTTGCATCTTCAAATTGGTTTAAAACCTGCTGTCTGCTTCTGACGAACGAATCGAGATCGTCGGCGTTTGCAAAATGAATGCCGGACAGCATATAGACCGAAGCCAATAGTGCCGCCAGCCTGGATAAGGCTTTCATGTTTGACTGATTCCATTTTCAGACGACCTGTCTGCCGCCTGCTATTATGTTATTCTGTATCTGGGATATTCAGGCGATTGTATATAAAAAACAGGATGTTTGGCAAAAAAGCGTCTGTTATATTGCGTTAAAGCGTTGTTTATAAAAAATTTTGCGAAGATACCCAACCAATGATGATACCTACTCTGCTCGCTATGCGCGACTTTTCCAGAATGCGCGAAATTATTACCGTACTGACGAAATACGGCTTGGGCGGCTTTGTGCAGCGCATCCGTTTGGGCGCGGCGGGCGGGGACGAAGTGCATCCCGACAGCCGTTATATGAGTACGCCGCGACGCTTTCGCAAAGCGTTTGAAGAGCTGGGTCCGACCTTCGTCAAGCTCGGGCAGGTATTGTCCACGCGGGTCGATATTTTCGGGGCGGAGTGGATTGAAGAGTTTGAACAACTGCAAAGCAACGTCGCGCCGATACCGTCGTCTGAAATCTATACTTTGGTCGAAGCCTATCTGGGCAAACCCGTTTCCGAAGTGTTCCGCAGCATAGACCCGAAACCCGCAGGCAGCGCATCGGTGGCACAGGTGCACCGCGCCGAACTTTTAGACGAAACCGCCGTCGCCGTCAAAGTCAAACGCCCCGACATCGAGCCGGTCATTCAGGCGGATTTGCGGATTTTGAACCACCTTGCCAGACTGATGGAATCCGAAATCCCCGAAGTGCGCCGTTACCAGCCCGTATTGATGGTCGCCTATTTTGCCAAGAGTCTGGCGAAAGAAACCGACTTATCGGTGGAGCTGCGCTATATGCAACGGTTCGGTCAGACCTTTTCAGACGACCCCTTGGTCCGCATCCCCGCCGTCTATCCCGACATTTCCAATCGGCACATCCTCGTACAAGACTACATCGGCGGCACGCTGCTGAAAGACGCCGACCTTGAAACCATGCCCCATACCTTGCGCAGCGGGCTTGCCGGACGGATTACCGACACCCTCTTCACCATGATGCTGCGGCAAGGCTTTTTCCATGCCGACCCCCATCCAGGCAACATCTTCATCAACGACAACGGCGGCATCACCTTCATCGACTTCGGGCTGGTCGGACACCTCGGCAACACCCGCCGCCGCGAAATCCTCAACCTTATCAACGCCCTGACCAACAACGACGCGCTGCTCATCCAATACGTCCTCAGCGACTGGGCGCAGGGTGATTTGCCCGACGAAAACCTGCTCGGCGCAGACGTCTTGGAAATGCTGCTTAACTACGAACATACCGCCGTCCGCGACCTGCGCGTCAGCCAAGTCATTAACGACATCACCTCCATCATGCGCCGCCACGGGCTGACCCTGCCCGGCGACCTCGTGATGCTCTTCAAGACCCTCATCACCCTCGAAGGCGTCGTCAAACGGCTCGACGGCAGTATCGAACTGCTCGAACGCGCCAAACCCATCACCGAAGCCGCCGTCAAAGAACAAGCCTCCGCCGCCCACATTGCCCGAAACGCCAAAACGCAACTACGCACCCTGTTGCAAATGGCGGAGTCGTTGCCGCAAGACTTCTTCAGGCTGACCAGAATGCTGCAAAAAGGCAAGCTCGGCGTTACCCTAGACCTCAAGCACTCAGACCGTATCAGCCATCAAATCGACAGCGCCGCCAACCGCCTGACCATGGGCATCGTCACCGCCGCCCTGATTATCGGTTCGTCCATCGTCATGAGTATAGACACCGGCCCCAAGTTTATCGGCTTCGTCGGCTACCTGATCGCCTTCGCCAACAGTTTGTGGATTATCTGGTCGGTGTGGCGGTCGGGGAAACACTAAATAAACTGCCTGCTTCCGAAACAGACCGCCTCAAAAGCAGGCAAGGTATTGTGTGCCTTACACGCCTTACGGCACGGTATTAAAACAACTTACGCACTTCGGCTTCGATATCCGCCGCACGCATAAAGGTTTCGCCGATTAAGAACGTATGCACGCCGTGACCGCGCATAAAGTCCACATCGTCTTTGTTTCGGATACCGCTTTCCGTGACGACCGTTTTGCCCGACAAATCGGGCAGCAGGTCTAAAGTTTGCTGGAGCGTGACTTCAAAAGTCCGCAGATTGCGGTTATTCACTCCCCAAAGCGGCGTGGTCATACTGCGGCATTTTTCCAATTCGGATTGGTCGTGCAATTCCAGCAGCACGGTCATACCCAAATCGTGGGCAACGGCTTCAAAATGCGCCAACTGCGCAGCATCCAAAGCCGCCGCAATCAATAAAACCGCATCTGCGCCCCATGTGCGCGCCTGATAAATCTGATAGTCGTCGATAATGAAATCCTTGCGCAACACCGGCAGGCTGACCGCCGAACGCGCCTGTTTCAAATATTCGGGCGAACCTTGGAAATACACTTCGTCGGTCAACACAGACAAACAGGCCGCCCCTGCGCTTTCATAAGCGCGCGCAATATCCGCAGGATGAAAATCAGGCCGTATCAGCCCTTTGCTGGGACTGGCTTTTTTGATTTCCGCGATAATGGCAGGCAAGTTTTGGGCGTGTTTGTTGCGGATGGAAGCAAAAAAGTCACGCACAGGTTCGGCATCGCGCAACTGTGCTTTGACTTCCGCAAGCGGTGCTGCCGCTTTTTGCGCGGCAACTTCTTGGGCCTTGGTGGCAAGGATTTTATTGAGGATATCGGTCATAAATGGCTTTCGGTCAATACATGGCGGAACCACGCAAAACAGCAGGCAACCCGATGCCGCCGCTTTTTGCGTCCTTCCATACCGTAAAGGGAAAAACGGTTTATCTTAACATTTACGAGGTCGTCTGAAAAACAGAAGATGGTTTCAGACGACCTCCCCGCGATGACAACACAACATACCCACCCCGCCCGCAACCGAAATCTACCGCCCATCCCGTCTTGCCGGTCAGACAATCCGCATATGCTATGATGTTTCACTGCCGCGCCATCCAACCGATATCCCGCCGCACACACCCGATACACCCAAAGGAATCATTTATGAAAAGATGGATAATATGGGGCCTCCTCCCGCTTCTCCTCATCTGGGCGACCAGCGTGGCTTGGCTGCATTACCAAGCCGTCCAAGCAGAAAAAGCATCCCAAAACATCAAACCTGCCGACATCGCCGTCATTTTAGGCAATTCCGTCAACAGGCGCGGCAAGCCCAATCCCTGCCTGCGTTCCCGAGTGGAAGCAGGCGTCGCCCTCTACCGCCAAAACAAAGTCAGCGGGTTGCTGATGAGCGGCGGCACGGACGGCGACGGCAGCAACGAAGCGGCAGCCATGCAATCTATGGCGATAGACATGGGCATCCCGCCCGAACACATCCGCATCGAAAACAAATCGGAAAGCACCTTTGAAAACATCGCCTTGAGCGCCCCGCTGTTGCAAGACGTATCCAACGTCATCATCGTCAGCGACGCCTTCCATCTCGCACGCGCCGAGTGGCTTGTCAACCGTCATTTAAAAGGCAAAAACGTCCAGTTTTACGCTTCCGATTCCTGCGGCGACTCCACGCCCAATTACCTGCGCAAGCTCTCCCGCGAAATACCCGCGTGGATTAAAGCCATGATTATGCACCGCTGAATCCTGTCCGTCCGAAGCAGACGGCTTTCGGTTTGGCAAGCAGCGTTCACAGCTAGACATTGTCTGCATGGTTCATCATTGACAAAAGGTCGTCTGAAAACCGAAATCCGTTTTCAGACGACCTTTCCGTTATTCATCCCTTCAAACGCCATAACTGCAAACACCAAGCCACATATCGCCGCAAACGCATTTCCGTTATATCCAAAGAAGCAAACAATATTTCCCGCGCGATTCCCACCTTGTTATATTCCCCGCTCAAGTATTTGTCTGATAAGGAAAATATGATGGGACTCAAATCATGGCTGGGCATTATCTTCATCGGCGCGACGGTGTGGCTCGCCTCATGCGGGCAGTCCGGCGGCACGTCGACAGGCAAACCCGAACGCGTCGTCATGTTGAATGTATCGTACGACCCGACACGCGAGTTCTACCGCGAATACAACCCGTTTTTCCAACACTACTGGCAAAAAACACACGGACAGGAAGCAGATATCCGCCTCTCCAACGGCGGTTCGGGCAAGCAATCATTGACCGTGCAAAACGGCTTGAAAGCCGATGTCGTGACGCTTGCGCTGGCATCCGACATCGACGCGCTCCATCACAGCAAAGCAGGCAGACAACTCTTGTCGGCAGATTGGCAAAAAGCCCTGCCGCACAACAGCACGCCCTACACTTCGACCATCGTGTTCCTGGTACGCAAAGGCAACCCCAAGCAGATTCATGACTGGGACGACTTGGTCAAAGGCGACGTACAAATCATCACGGCAAACCCGAAAACCTCAGGCGGCGCACGCTGGAATTTCCTATCGGCTTGGGCATACGCACAAGAAAAAGGCGGGGATGCGGCGGCAGAACAGTTTGTCTCCGAACTCTACCGCCGCGTGCCGGTCATGGACGCAGGCGCGCGCGGTTCGACCATAACCTTTACACGGCGCGGATTAGGCGATGTTTTGCTGGTATGGGAAAACGAAGCGCACCTCGCCTTGCAGGAAAATCCGAACCAATTTGAAATCATCACGCCGTCAATATCCATGCTGTGCGAACCGCCCGTCGCCGTGGTCAGCGCAGTAGCAAAAGAAAAAGGCACCGAACAAATCGCCAAAACCTATTTGGAAATGCTGTATAGCAAAGAAGCGCAACGAATGGCGGCACGCCATTTCTACCGCCCCACCGACGAAGCCGTACGCGCCGAATTTAAAACACGCTTCCCCGATTTGAAACTGGTCAGCATCGACGAAACCTTCGGCGGTTGGCGCAAAGCACAAGCACGATTTTTCAACGACGGCGGCGTATTCGATAAGATTTACCGACCGCAAAGCTGATTGCATTCAGATATAGTGGATTAACTTTAAACCATTACGGCGTTACCTCGCCTTGCCGTACTATCTGTACTGTCTGCGGCTTCGTCGCCTTGTACTGGTTTAAAGTTAATCCACTATAAAACAAAGGTCGTCTGAAAACCTGTTTCCAAGTTTTCAGACGACCTCTTGGTCTTCATACGCTTACACGAGCCAATCAGAAAAACAGCTCGCGCCAGCTGATACGTTGCAGACCACAGATACGGCCTTTTACTTCCAGCGATTGCGCATTATTCAGCAACAAACTGCGCTGGTCACCCTCTTTGCCTGAGAAGCATTTGTTGTTGGGCGTACCAGAACCCAACCCAAGCTCTTTATCCGTACCGGTTTCACCGCTGTCACCATCGGCAGTAACAGGATCGTCTGTACGCTTGTTCGGATCGATAAAGGTGAAGCTGACAATACCTTCTTGAGTCAAACCGTTGGCGTATTGCGTACCGAAACCACTCAATTCACGCTTAAATATATCAGGCGTAAAACGTGCGCTACGGCTATTGAGTGCACCGCCATTATCGGCATTGATGCCGAGGAAGGTTGTGCTGGTTACGGTTGACTTATTGTTGCTGACAGGCATACACAAGTCTTTTTCCGCTTCCTCCTTGCCGATAGTCTTACCGCCATCGGAAGCGTACTTGCGTATTGTAACGATGGCAGTACGCAGAATCATGGTCGGCTTAATGCTGACACGCTCGCCGGAACGCAGATTGATGAACCAGCCCTTATGTTTCTCTTCAATTTTTTCGTTGCTCAGATACAAAGCTTTACTGGTTTGCGGCTGATTGTTTCCATCGTTATATGACTGCTCTACCTCAGTAATAGTTTGTTCGCGCAGATTTTGCTCAGCAATATCTTTATTTGCCTTGTCTTCGAACAAATCTTTCGGCGTTTTATCCAATTTTTGGACAATACCGTAAATCGATTGTGTCTCAGTATTGCTCAAATCACTTTGGTAGATTTCACTACCCGTACCGAAAATCACGACGTATTCCTTAGCTCCTTTTCGTGATACGGCAGGAGCCGAGGTAATCGGCTTGCTTGACGAACCGGAGAAGATTTTAACCGCAGTCCAATCTTTCGGAGCGGCCCCGCGCAGGTCGAAGCGGTACATATTACCCCCTCGGTCGCCTGCAAAGGCAAAATCGACAACTCCGTCAAAATCGGTATCAAGCAGTGTCGGTGTAGACAGGCCGCCTACACCCCCCTTCACGACAATTTTCGCCAGTTGATCACCGGGTTTACCTGCAGCCTGACCGCGTTTCTCGCCTGTACCGACTTCTTTACCAAGCATTTCGTAAACATATAACGCCGTTTCGTTGGCTGTCGCATCTTTTTCTTCGGCTGCGTAGCCGCTGGCAAGGAAGCCCGCATAACGGATGTTTTCATCCAGTTTGGCACTACCATCGGTTTCACGTTTGATGGAAACACGACTGATTTGTGGCGTACCGATGGTAAAGCCCAAAGTATTGTCTTTACCTTTGGCCGTTTCAAACAAAGGAACTTTATCGCTCCAAGCAGCCGCATCCAGACCGGTATTGGTGGTTTGATCTTCTTTACCGCCTATATTGAGAGCGTATGCACCACGTCCGCCTTGTCCCATTGCGCCAAACATAAAGACACGTTGCTGAAACTTACTGCCTTGTTCTGCAACAGGGGTCTGACGCAAGGTAAAGCCACCATTCACGCCGTATTTATGGTTTTCAATGGATTTTCCGTAATCCGCATGCGCAATGTCTTTCAATACTTTGGCAAGCGTAATCGGGTTGCCTGACGCATCGTTTTCACGCTCCATCGCTGAAGGAAGATAGCTGACTTTCAAATCATAAGGATAGTCTCCTGCCGTGCTTTGGAAAATATGCACCATGCCATCGTTGGCTGCGGCAACCAAATATTTGCGGCGACCATGCTCAAGATTGCCGACTGCAGCAACAGAACCATCCAAAATATCGCCCAAATCACGCTCTCCGGGTTTACGGTCACGGTAAGGCTTGTATGCACTGTCATCATTGCCGACCCTGCCCGTCCAATTGAGCAGTTTTTTCCATTCGTCTTTGTCACTATTCTCAATGCCGAAATAGGCATTGTTGACTTTATCGGTAGGGATGGCGTCGATAGAGTAAGTATTAGAACCTGTGTTAATCAATGTTTTACGATTACCAAAGGAAGGCTGGGTAACCGTACCTTCCCGTCTACCATCACTATTATTCAATTTATTAAATAAAATCTGACTGCTCCAAGAGCCGGTATTCAGCTTGATGGTTGCCGCCAAATCGGGAATACCGCTGCTGGAAGTTGCCGGAGCGGTACCGCCATCCAAAGTAATCGGTTCACTTTGGCTATCATTTTTAATCGTATCTGTAATAGTTTTGAATGCCTCAAGTAAGGTTTCTGATTTATTAGCAATGTAATACCACTCTTTTTTACTGGCGCCTCGCTTCAGATAATCTTCACCTGCCAGGGTAATATCGCCACCAAAACCTACAGTAAATGTTTGAACAGTTTGCTTTTTGTAGTCCCCAAAATCATTTGGATCGCCATCCCAGCTCTTACCCGCTTTATCCTTACCACCGACTTTAAAGTCTTTTTCTGCTAGTTTTTTACTGAAAAAGGCCAAACCGTTACCGCGATCCCAAAACTGATCGTAGGAAGGCTCTGCCCTCATACAACGTAAAAGCCTATCCTGCCCTTTTCGTTCGCCGAAATATTCGTATGCTTTCTGGTAATCTTCACTATCATAAGCATTATGAACTCTCCAATTGTAATCTTTAGCAGCATAATAAAAACGACGGGCATCATAATCAAAAATCGTCCTATCTGGCCAATATGGAGAATTACCACAATAAGAGCTATAGTTAGCATCGCCATCCGACATCATGACGACATACGATTTTTGACAACGGTACTCAACCTTAGGCATAACAATCGTACTGACAATTTCAAAATAGCGGCGTGTTGCTGGGGTTGCATAGCCAGTACTCATCTTGTTGACACGCGTTTTCATTGCCTCTGGGTCAGAACTGAAAAAATCAGCATCTGATCGACCATTGTTATGAAGCGTCTGCAACCCCCAGTTAAACTGATCCTTATATTGATCAAGAATATCATTTAGCGCATTTTTCGTTACTTCTAACCTATTTAAAGGTTCCCCCCTTTTCCCCCTGGCTCCAGGTACAATAGAACCCATACTCGCCGAATCATCAATAAAAAACATAATGTTATGTTTGACTTTCGGCTGCTCTGTAATTTGGCTTTCGTTTTGCAAATAAAGCGGGGTTTTGGCAAATTGCGCTTGCGCTTGCGATGCGGCCCCCATCAGGGCGAGCGCGGAGGCGATGCTGTAAATCATCGGACGGATGGAGCCAGGGCAACGTGAAGATTTGTTTTTCATAATGCGTTCTTTTTTCATAAAATCGTCGGTTGACGGATGATGACGTTGTTTTTATTTTCTCGGAATGAGATTCTAACATTTACGATGTCATTTATGTGGGGTTCGGGCTGTTTTTTTTATCTGACGCGGCGAACAATGGCGAAAATGAAACAGGCGGCGCGATTGTAAAGGCAAAATCCGTTGCCAAGTCATAGCTTGAACGATGCGGCTTTTTGACGTAGAATGCATTGCTTCTACGGCATAGGCAGCTATGCCTGAAAAAGCACGTTACGCAGCAAAATCAAGGCTGCGGGGCGTGTTTTTTTTTAGCCGATATTTTCTCAGGCGGTCTTTTTTGTAAACAATTTTCAGACGACCCCTGCCCGTTTCTGCAAACCGACCATCATCAGGCAACAGGATTCCATCATGACCACTCCGGCTCTTCTCGTTCTCGCTGACGGCAGCGTATTTCACGGCACATCAATCGGTTACGAAGGTTCGACTTCCGGCGAAGTCGTGTTCAACACTTCCATGACCGGCTATCAGGAAATCCTGACCGACCCTTCCTACTGCAAACAAATCGTTACCCTTACCTATCCACACATCGGCAACACCGGTACCAACGCCGAAGATGAAGAAAGCCGCTGCGTTTACGTCGCCGGTTTGATTATCCGCGACTTGCCGCTCTTGCACAGCAACTTCCGCGCATCCGAAAGCCTGCACGACTATTTGGTACGCAACAAAACCGTCGCCATCGCCGATATCGATACCCGCCGCCTGACCACCCTGTTGCGTGAAAAAGGCGCGCAAGGCGGTGCAATCTTGACCGGTGCGGACGCTACGGTTGAAAAAGCACAAGAACTGATTGCCGCATTCGGCAGCATGGTCGGCAAAGACTTGGCAAAAGAAGTTTCCTGCACAGAAACTTACGAATGGACCGAAGGCGAATGGGAATTGGGCAAAGGTTTCGTTACACCTTCCGAACAGCCTTACCACGTCGTCGCCTACGATTTCGGTGTCAAAACCAACATCCTGCGCATGCTCGCCTCACGCGGCTGCCGCCTGACCGTCGTTCCCGCACAAACCAGCGCGGAAGACGTCTTGGCACTCAATCCTGACGGCGTATTCCTATCCAACGGCCCCGGCGACCCCGAGCCTTGCGGCTACGCCATCAAAGCCGTACAAAAACTGATGGAAAGCGGCAAACCGATTTTCGGCATTTGCTTAGGACACCAACTGATCAGCCTCGCCATCGGCGCCAAAACCCTGAAAATGCGCTTCAGCCATCACGGTGCCAACCACCCTGTACAAGATTTAGACAGCGGCAAAGTCGTCATCACCAGCCAAAACCACGGTTTCGCCGTCGATGCCGACACTCTGCCCACCAACGCACGCATTACCCACAAATCCTTGTTCGACAACACCTTGCAAGGCATCGAACTGACAGACAAACCTGTATTCTGCTTCCAAGGCCACCCCGAAGCCAGCCCGGGCCCGCAAGACGTCGGCTATCTATTCGACAAATTCATTGACAATATCAAAGCAGCAAAACAATAAAGCTGATTTTTTCAGACGGCCACACTCAACTCGACAACAGGCCGTCTGAAAACCAAACTTCAAAAATATAAATTCAGCCCCCTCTCAACATCTGTACAGCCTGAAAACCCAATCGTCTAATCAGAAAGGAAAACCAATGACTGAAAAACAAATGCACATTCTTTCCGTCACCGCCACCCTGGCCGGCGTCGGTATGTACGTTTCTTATATCCCGCAAATCCAAAACAACCTTGCCGGCAACCCCGGCTCGCCGTTGCAACCCCTCGTCGCCGCCATCAACTGCACATTATGGTTTGCCTACGGCTTTTTGAAAGAAAAACGCGACTACCCCATCATACTGGCAAACGCCCCAGGCATTATTTTGGGTTTGATTACATTTATCACTAGTTTTTAAGGAAGTTTTCAGACGGCCTGTGCAAATCAACATCTGTACAGCCTGAAAACCCAATCGTCTAATCAGAAAGGAAAACCAATGACTGAAAAACAAATGCACATTCTTTCCGTCACCGCCACCCTGGCCGGCGTCGGTATGTACGTTTCTTATATCCCGCAAATCCAAAACAACCTTGCCGGCAACCCCGGCTCGCCGTTGCAACCCCTCGTCGCCGCCATCAACTGCACATTATGGTTTGCCTACGGCTTTTTGAAAGAAAAACGCGACTACCCCATCATACTGGCAAACGCCCCAGGCATTATTTTGGGTTTGATTACATTTATCACTAGTTTTTAAGGAAGTTTTCAGACGGCCTGTGCAAAATAAAAACGCAAACGGTCGTCTGAAAAAAGTGGCCAAAATATCAATAGCAGGAATTTTTCAGGTAGTTTTTTATCGCAAGGCAGATGGAACAAACCCCGCGAGCGTTTTTTCAGACGGCCTTTAATATGTACCGCAAGGCACGCACGCGATGGGTTAAAGTGCAGGGAAAATGGAGAACGCGTGCGTATCGCACGCACCCTGCATACAAGCTAATAGCTTGCTATCTAAATACATTTGAGGAAAAAAGAATATGGACAAGTTTTCATCTGAAGTTTGCAAAGCCCTTGCATATTACGTTTACCGCTTAATTGACCCAAGAAATGGTGAAACTTTTTATGTAGGCAAAGGCAAAGACAACCGGGTTTTTGAACATTTGAAACAATGTTTGAAAATAGCGGAAGATGGCGAAGATGAACTGAATTTAAAATATAGTAGGATTCGCGCTATCCAAAAAGCCAAATTGGAAGTTATCCATGTCATTCATCGACATGGCATGAATGAGAAAACCGCTTTTGAAGTAGAAGCTGCTTTAATAGATGCCTATCCGGGGCTATCAAATGAACAAAGCGGACATGGCAATAGTGAATTTGGTTCGATGCATGTATCTGAAATACAAGATAAATACGATGCACCTGTTGCACAATTTGACAGCGATCATAATCTATTGATTATTAATATTAATCGTTCTTTAGATAAAGAAAAATCGGCTTATGATGCTGTTCGCCTAGCCTGGCGGCTTGATGTTGAGCGGGCAAAACGTGCGCATTACATCTTGGCGGTTGAAAAAGGCTTAATTGTGGATGTTTTACAAGCGCATGAATGGCTGCCAGCTACTAAGGAAAATTTTCCTGAGCTTAATGAAACCATAGTAGGACGTTTTGGTTTTCACGGCGAATCACTTTCTAAAAATGATGAAGTCCGCCAAAAATACCAACGTAAAAGGCTGCCTGAAGAATATCGTAAACGGGGTGCCAGCAATCCCGTTAAATATAGTTTTAAATAACCTGAAATCTCTAAGGTAAAACACCATGCCCAAACGTACCGACCTAAAATCCATCCTTATCATCGGCGCCGGCCCTATCGTTATCGGTCAAGCCTGCGAATTTGACTATTCGGGCGCACAGGCCTGCAAGGCTTTGCGTGAAGAAGGCTATAAAGTCATTCTGGTGAATTCCAACCCCGCCACGATTATGACCGACCCTGAAATGGCGGATGTTACCTACATCGAGCCGATTATGTGGCAGACGGTGGAGAAGATTATCGCCAAAGAGCGGCCCGACGCGATTCTGCCCACGATGGGCGGCCAGACTGCGCTGAACTGTGCGCTGGATTTGGCGCGCAACGGCGTGTTGGCGAAATACAATGTCGAGTTAATCGGCGCAACGGAAGACGCGATCGACAAGGCGGAAGACCGCGGCCGCTTTAAGGAGGCGATGGAGAAAATCGGCCTCTCCTGCCCGAAATCCTTTGTCTGCCACACGATGAACGAAGCCTTGGCGGCGCAGGAACAGGTCGGCTTCCCGACGCTGATTCGTCCTTCTTTCACCATGGGCGGTTCGGGCGGCGGTATTGCCTACAATAAAGACGAATTTTTGGCAATTTGCGAACGCGGTTTTGATGCGTCGCCTACGCATGAATTGCTGATTGAGCAGTCCGTTCTCGGCTGGAAAGAGTACGAAATGGAAGTTGTACGCGATAAAAACGACAACTGCATCATTATCTGCTCGATTGAAAACTTTGACCCGATGGGCGTGCATACCGGCGACTCTATTACTGTTGCGCCTGCACAAACATTGACTGACAAAGAATACCAAATCATGCGTAATGCTTCGTTGGCAGTATTGCGCGAAATTGGTGTGGACACGGGCGGCTCGAACGTGCAGTTTGCGGTGAACCCTGAAAACGGCGAGATGATTGTGATCGAGATGAACCCGCGCGTGAGCCGTTCGTCCGCGCTGGCTTCCAAAGCGACGGGCTTCCCGATTGCGAAGGTGGCGGCGAAGCTGGCGGTCGGCTTTACGCTGGACGAGTTGCGCAACGACATCACCGGCGGCCGCACGCCTGCGTCGTTTGAGCCTTCCATCGACTATGTGGTAACCAAAATCCCGCGTTTTGCGTTTGAAAAATTCCCCGCTGCAGACGACCGCCTGACCACGCAGATGAAATCTGTGGGCGAAGTGATGGCGATGGGCCGCACGATTCAGGAAAGCTTCCAAAAAGCCCTGCGCGGCTTGGAAACAGGCTTGTGCGGCTTCAATCCGAGAAGCTCCGACAAAGCGGAAATCCGCCGCGAACTGGCGAACCCCGGCCCCGAACGTATGCTGTTTGTGGCAGACGCATTCCGCGCGGGCTTTACGCTGGAAGAAATCCATGAAATCTGCGCCATCGACCCTTGGTTCTTGGCGCAAATCGAAGACTTGGTGAAAGAAGAACGGCAGGTAAGTGCAGGCTGCCTGCAAGATTTGGATTTCGCCGCCCTACGTCGTCTGAAACGCAAAGGCTTCTCCGACAAACGCATCGCGCAGCTTTTAGGCGTAAAAGAAAAAGAAGTGCGCGAACACCGCTACGCGCTGAACCTGCATCCCGTCTATAAACGCGTCGATACCTGCGCCGCCGAGTTCGCCACCGAAACCGCCTACCTCTATTCCACTTACGAAGAAGAATGCGAAGCGCGTCCTTCCGACCGTAAAAAAGTGATGATTCTCGGCGGCGGCCCGAACCGCATCGGTCAAGGCATCGAGTTTGACTACTGCTGCGTCCACGCCGCGCTCGCCCTGCGCGAATCGGGCTTTGAAACGATTATGGTGAACTGCAACCCCGAAACCGTGTCCACCGACTTCGACACCAGCGACCGCCTGTATTTCGAGCCGCTGACGCTGGAAGACGTGTTGGAAATCGTCCGCACCGAAAACCCGTGGGGCGTGATTGTGCATTACGGCGGTCAAACCCCGCTCAAACTCGCCAACGCATTGGTTGAAAACGGCGTGAACATCATCGGCACGTCCGCCGACAGCATCGACGCCGCCGAAGACCGCGAACGCTTCCAAAAAGTGTTGAACGACTTAGGTCTGCGCCAGCCGCCCAACCGCATCGCCCACAACGAAGAAGAAGCGCTCGTCAAAGCCGAAGAAATCGGCTATCCGCTGGTCGTGCGCCCGTCTTACGTCCTCGGCGGCCGCGCCATGCAGGTCGTCCACTCCGCCGAAGAGCTGCAAAAATACATGCGCGAAGCCGTGCAGGTATCCGAAGACAGCCCCGTGTTGCTCGATTTCTTCCTAAACAACGCGATTGAAGTCGATGTGGACTGCGTTTCAGACGGCAAAGACGTCGTTATCGGCGGCATCATGCAGCACGTCGAACAGGCAGGCATCCATTCCGGCGACTCCGGCTGCTCGCTGCCGCCCTACTCGCTCAGCGAAGAAATCCAAGACGAAATCCGCCGCCAAACCAAAGCCATGGCCTACGCGCTGGGCGTGGTCGGTCTGATGAACGTACAGTTTGCCGTGCAGGACGGCGTGGTGTTCGTATTGGAAGTGAACCCGCGCGCCAGCCGTACCGTCCCCTTCGTCTCCAAAGCCACTGGCGTGCCGCTCGCCAAAGTCGGCGCGCGCTGCATGGCAGGCATTTCCCTGCAAGAGCAAGGTGTGGAAAAAGAAGTCGTCCCCGATTTCTATGCCGTTAAAGAAGCCGTGTTCCCCTTCATCAAATTCCCCGGCGTGGACACCATCCTCGGCCCGGAAATGCGCTCCACCGGCGAAGTGATGGGCGTGGGCGCAAGCTTCGGCGAAGCCTACTACAAAGCCCAACTCGGTGCAGGCGAACGCCTGAACCCGACCGGCAAAATCTTCCTCGCCGTGCGCGACGAAGACAAACCGCTCATCGTCAAAACCGCGCAAAACTTCCAAGCACTCGGCTACGGCGTCTGCGCCACACGCGGCACCGCCGAATACCTGAAAGAGCACGGCATCATCGTACAAGCGGTAAACAAAGTGCAGGAAGGTCGCCCGCACATCGTGGACGCGATTAAAAACGGCGAAATCGCGTTGGTGGTCAACACTGTCAGCAGCTCGACACAATCCATCGCCGACAGCCACAGCATCCGCCGCACCTCCCTCACCCAACGCGTGCCGCAATACACCACCATCGCCGGCGGCGAGGCCATGAGCGAAGGCGCAAAAAGCCGCGACCACCTGGGCGTGTACAGCGTGCAGGAGTTGCATGGACGGTTGAAGGCGCTGAAGTAATGAAAATACAGGCTGCCTGAAAATAAAAAACAATTTCAGGCAGCCTGCAATTTGACAATACACAGCAAAAGGAAAATAAAATGTTTTGGTTATTAGTGATTTTGATAGTTATCGTTTTGTGGCTGGTGAAGGTATACAACAAGTTACAAAGCAGTATGCAGAATATCCGTGAAGGATTTTCCAATCTGCAGGCGGGATTAAAAAAACGTCAACAACTGAGCGGGCAAATTATTGAAATTGCTTCAGGTTATTTAGAACACGAACAGGTCACTCAACTGCGTGTGGCTCAGTCGCAGAACACCCAACAACTGGCTGCGATGGCACAAAATTTCCCCCAACTGAGAGCAGATGCTACCTATCAAAAACTGATGGGGCAGCTCGAAACATTGGAAAATGACATTTTGGCGCGCCGAGAAAATTATAATAACCGCGTGAAGCAATTCAACAGCTACCGTAATTCATTTCCTGCGGTGTTAGTAGCGCAAAAACTGTCGTTTGGCACAGTGGATTACTTTGACAGCGATGATGAAAAATTTGATGCACAAGTACAAAATTTTGCGCGCGATGATAGCGCTGTACTGCAAGAAATTATCGGAAGCAGCGCAAAAGCAGTAAAAAATATTTCCAGTCAGGCTGTTCAGGTGGTACAGGGCAACAAAAAACAACTGGGAAATCAGACTAACGATGTAACGCCACCCGCCAACAGCGCAGACAATACCGCTGATACACCGTCCGAAAAACCAGAATAAGCCTAGCCTGAGTACCAGGCAGTAAAGTTGCCAACGGTGCAATCTAAAAAGCCGCGACTATCTGGGTGTGTACAGCGTGTAGGAATTGCATGGACGGTTGAAAAGCAGAGGCTGAATCCAAATCAAATTTAGCTTGAACAAAAGGTCGTCTGAAAACCAATTTTCCGGTTTTCAGACGACCTTTTCTTTATTATCTGCCTACCTTATTCGGGACGCATCTGCGGAAACAAAATCACGTCGCGGATGGTTTGCGAATCGGTCAGCAGCATTACCAGGCGGTCGATGCCGATGCCGCAACCGCCTGTCGGCGGCAGACCGAATTCCATCGCGCGGATGTAGTCGGCATCGTAGTGCATGGCTTCGTCGTCGCCTGCGTCTTTTTGCGCGACTTGCGATTTGAAGCGTTCGGCTTGGTCTTCAGGGTCGTTCAACTCGGAATAGCCGTTTGCCAGTTCGCGGCCGACAACGAACAATTCGAAACGCTCGGTCAGACCTTGTTTCGTATCCGAAGCGCGTGCCAACGGGGAAACTTCGACCGGGTAATCGACGATGAAGGTCGGGTTCCACAGTTTGCTTTCGGCGCAACCTTCAAACAGGGCGAGTTGCAGGCTGCCGATGCCCGGGGACGGCGGCAGGCTTTCACCGTGTTTGACAATTTCTTTTTTCAGCCACTCCGCATCGTTCAACTGATCGTCGGTGTAGTGCGGATTATATTTTTTGATGGCTTCGAGAATGGTCAGGCGTTCGAACGGGCTTTCCAAATCGACTTCTTTGCCGTTGTAGCTGATTTTCGCCGTACCGTTTACCGTGCGCGATGCGTTGCGGATGATGTCTTCCGCCATCTGCATCATGCGTTCGTAGTCGGAGAAGGCTTCGTAGAATTCGATCATGGTGAATTCGGGGTTGTGGCGCACGGACATGCCTTCGTTGCGGAAGCTGCGGTTGATTTCAAACACGCGCTCCAAACCGCCAACCACCAAGCGTTTCAGATACAACTCGGGGGCAATGCGCAGGTAGAGCGGGATGTCCAAAGCGTTGTGGTGGGTCACGAACGGTTTCGCCGTCGCGCCGCCGGGAATCGGGTGCATCATCGGAGTTTCGACTTCGAGATAATGCTCGTTCACCATGAAATTACGCACGGATTGGATGATTTGGCTGCGTTTGATAAACGTATTGCGCGATTCTTCGTTGGCAATCAAATCGACGTAGCGTTGGCGGTATTTGGTTTCCTGATCGCTCAAGCCTTTGTGTTTGTCGGGCAGCGGGCGCAGGGATTTGGACAGCAGGCGGATGTCGGACACGCGCACGGTCAATTCGCCGTGGTTGGTTTTGAACAAAGTGCCTTCCGCGCCGACGATGTCGCCCAAGTCCCAGTGGTTGAAATCGTCCAAAACTTCCTGACTCACGCCTTTGTTGTTCAGATAAAGCTGGATTTGGCCGGTCACGTCTTGGATGGTAGCGAAGCTCGCCTTGCCCATTTGGCGTTTGAGCATCATGCGGCCGGCAATTTTGACGGGAACGGCTTGCGGGTCGAGTTCTTCTTTGCTGATTTCGCCGTATTGGGCGTGCAAATCGGCGGCAAAGCTGTCTCGCTTGAAGTCGTTGGGATAGGCAATGCGCTGTTGGCGGATGTTGTGCAGTTTTTCGCGGCGCAGGGCGATGATTTGGTTTTCGTCCAACTGCGGCTCGGTTTGCGGATTGTTTTGTTCGCTCATGGTGTTTTCCGGAAAAATAAATCAGGCGCAATCTGTTTCAGACGACCTGATTGAATCACAAAATTTGCGCATATTTTACGCGATGTCGGTGTTTTTTTCTATCCGGCTCAAAAGGTCGTCTGAAAAACATTGGACAGGGGTTTTCGGTCAATCCGTTTGGCGGGAAAAAAATACCTGAAATCAAGTTTGGAAAAACATTTGGCTTTTTTGCTGTTATACTCATTCCATTTATTTCAAATCAATATCTGAAGATTATGTACTGGTCTATTCCTGATATCCCCGATACCATCGTCGCCCGCAAAAACAGTAAGTGGAATACCCCTTGGGTATGGCTGACGGTATTGGCTTTGCTTTTCATTGCGGCGTTGATTGTTGTGTTGTGGCTGAAAATCAGCCCGTTTTATCTGTTGATACCGGTTGGCGTTTGGGGCGCGGCTTTGCTGTACCGCTTTATCTTGTCGATGAACCGCAGCGCGGCGGCAGATGCTTGGGAAACCGAAAAATCGAATATCCGCAAAAAATGGACGGATTGGGCGCAAAGAAGCATCGTGTTGGTCGATTCGCATACCATCCTGCCTGAACCCTTGTCGCTGCCGGACATCATTACCCAAGCGTCAGGCGGACGAAATGCCGACCTGTTTCTGTTTCCGCGTGACGAAGACGAAGACCTGTGGCGCAGCGGCTATCCTTACGTTGCCGAACATTTTCACCAAAAATTGAGCGAATTGGCGGAGTATCGGCAGCCTGTGACCCTGCACATCGATGCGCCGGATGAAGAAGCGTATTTGAACTGGCAGCAAAGATTTGAAGAAATCGCCGAAACGATGGGTGTCCGCGCGACCATCAAGTCTCTGTCTGATGGCGAAAACTTGATGGGTGATTGGGTGGAAAACCGTCAGTTTGAAGGCATCCATGTGATTTTTTCGGCATGGCTGAACGAAGACGCTTCAGATGCCGAGTTTACGGAAAACGCGACTTGGCTGGTGTTTGCCTCGTCTTATGCCGCCAAACAGAATAAATTGCCCGTCAAAGCGGTTTTGCAGCGCCCGATTGCCATCTCCTTGTCCGATGAAACGGCACAAAACAAAGCGTTTGGACATTACGCCGATTACGCTTTGAAAAACCGCACCGTCCATGCCGCTTGGTTTGCCGCACCTCCTAAAGATACGCAACAATACGTCGGCAAACTTCGCCAAGCAGGTGTCAGCTGGAACGATAATTTCGATCTGCCCCTCATACACACGCCCGAACCCTATACCGGTCAGCTTCCACGAGAAAGCCACTGGCTGACTTTGGGCTTGATGGCTGAAAACAGCGACCAGCAAAACCAATTGTTCGGCTGGCAGAAAGACGGCAATCTCTATATGGGCTGCCTGATTCATCAAAATTCAGTAGCATAAGCCGACTATCTTGTCATGGTACGAAAGGTCGTCTGAAAACTTGGAAGTTGAGTTTTCAGACGACCTTTTATTTAATCCACGCCAGTTTGTAGCGTGGGCTTTGCCCACGAAATCTATCTTCTAAAAACTGAATTGGATGGTCACGTTTCACTGATTTCGTGGGTAGAACCCACGCTACGGATTGCAGCAACGGCAACTTGTCCCTTCCCCCGTCCGACGGAGGAAGATTAGGATGGGGGTGGCTTTGTGGGTCTAGGTAAAATCAAATTCGTTTGACCCGTAGAACCACCCTCTCCCCAGCCCTCTCCCGCCAGACGGGAGAGGGGGCAGGTTGCAAGTAAAAATCAGGTCGTCTGAAAACGTGAAAACCGGTTTTAGTAAACTCGTTCACGCTCGTTTTCAGACGACCTCGTTTGTTCAATCAACGCGTGCTTGGGATAACTCAAGTAGCGTGGGCTTTGCCCACGAAATCCACTACTTAACCATTCAAATTAGACAATAATTGAATTTGCTTTCATCTCGTGGGCAAAGCCCACGCTACTCGTTGCAGCAACAGCAACCTGTCCCTTCCCCCGTCCGGCGGGGGAAGGTTAGGATGGGGGTGGTTCTATGGCTTGGGGTAAAATCAAATTCGTTTGCCCCGTAGAGCCGCCCTCTCTCCAGCCCTCTCCCACCGGACGGGAGAGGGGGCGGGTTACAGATAAAAACAAGGTCGTCTGAAAACCTGAATCCCAAGTTTTCAAACGACCTCTTTATTTTCAAACCTGACTTACTTGACGCGCCCTGCTTTCAACACGCGTTGGGCGAAGAACACCATGCCTGTGATGAAGAACGCCAGACCCAGCCAGGATGCGGTGGTTTCCCAGTTTTCCAGACCCAGTGCAAGTGGGGCGTCGGAGCCGCCGTTGGTCACGGAGAAGGCGATGATGAATGCCATCACTACACCGACCAGGCTTTCGCCGACAATCAAACCGGCGGAGAACAAGGTGCCGATACGTTCGGCGTTTTGAACTGCACCCCAAAAGTTGGACACATCCCCTCCAACTCACAAGGTGCAGTTTTTTTATGAGCAAATATACATTACACTTCAAATACCAAGCCGTACTCCACTACCTGCACATACGCAGCCAACAGCGTACCGCAGACCACTACGGCATCTCCCGAACCCATCTGCGACGATGGATACGCGCCTATCAGGAAGGCGGCATCGGCGCACTCGAACATCCCCAATCCAAAACCATGACCGACCACCGCAAAAACCCCTTCATCGCCGACAAACCCGACCAAGAAAAAACACAGGCAGAACTTATCGAAGAGTTGTGCTATATGCGCGCAGAGGTCGCCTACCTAAAGGAGTTAAAAGCCCTCAGCCAAAAGCGGACCGAAAAGGACAAAGCCAAACCGTCCAAACACTGAGGGCGCAACACCCGCTCAAATACCTGCTGCACATCGCACACCTGCCCAAAAGCAGCTTTTACTACCATCACCAAGATCGACCCGATCCCGACGAGGCCGACAAAGCCCTCCTTGTCGAAACCTACAAACGGCATAAAGGACGCTACGGACAAAGGCGCATTGCCGCAGCATTGGATTGGAACCGCAAAAAAGCGGCGCGGTTGATGAAACAGATGGGGCTGAAAGCCAAAATACGGGCGAAAAAAGCCTACCGCCATCCCGCCATGGGCGAAATATCGGAACACCTCCTCAAACGCCGGTTCACAGCCAAAAAGCCCAACGAAAAATGGCTGACCGACGTGACCGAACTCAAAGGGAGCGACGGCAAACTGTACCTCTCGCCAATCTTGGACTTGTTCAACCGCGAGATCGTCGCCTACGCCATGAGCCGCAATGCTAACAGCGAAATGGTGAAGGAAATGCTTGAAAAAGCCGCGCCCCGGCTGACCGGCGAAGGAACGATGCTGCATTCCGACCAAGGCGTGCTGTACCGTACGGCGGGATATAGGGAATTGCTTGCCCAACATTCCATGGTTCAAAGCATGTCGCGAAAGGCGAACTGCTGGGACAATGCGCCGATGGAAAGCTTCTTTGCGGTGTTGAAGACGGAGTGTTTCTATAACGCAGGAGAATTGACGGTGGACGAATTGATGAAACAGATAGATGACTATATGGATTACTACAACCGGGAGCGTTGCAGTCTGAAATTGAAAAAGCTGAGTCCTGTCGCATACAGAACCCAGCTTGCACAGAGCGCCTGAAAAGGCTTTTATGAGTGTCCAAGATTTGGGGGCCAGTTCAGTTTTTCAGACGACCTTCACGGTTTTCCGCTTGCTTGCCGATGATGTGTTTCAACACCGCCGCCAACACTGCGCCGATCACGATAGGCATAGTGACGGACGGCGGCAGGTAGATGCCCATGCCGACTGCGAGGACAGGCAGTGCGCGTTTGCCGCCGGACGATTTTTTCAACACCAAATCGACGACGATCAACACCGCGCCGATCGCGATACCGGTGAAGATGTACGCCCATTCAAGGTTGTGGGCGAAAATACCTGACGCGATGGTCGTCATCAAAGTTGCTTGGGGAGCCGCCAAAGCCTGCGCCGCGTCCATGCCTTCGCGCGGCATTGCGCCGGTAAAGCCGTAGGCTTCGTAGAGCAGTTCCAACACGGGCGAGATGACGAATGCGCCGACGATACAGCCGATAATCAACGCAATCTGTTGTCTCCAAGGCGTTGCTTTGAGCAGGTAGCCGGTTTTCAAGTCTTGCAGGTTGTCGTTGGAAATCGAAGCCACGCAAATCACTGCCGAACCGCAGAACAAGGTCAGAGCCAGCAAGAATTTGCGGTTGGCTTCATCCGCCATCAAGCCGCCGGATTCGCCCACGACCAACAACACCAGCGAAATGATAACGATGGAAACGATGCCCACGCCCGAAATCGGGCTGGAAGACGAACCGACCAAACCCGCCATATAACCGCAGGCGGCGGCGACCAAAAAGCCGATGACGGAAGCCAAAAGCGTACAAACGACCACCAAAAGCCAAGCCATGCCGCCCGTAATGTGCGAATCGCCGATAAAGTGATAAAACGATACGCCCAAAATCAGCATCATGGACAATACCCAAAAAATCATGGCTTTAGGTGACAAATCCTGTTCGGCGCGTTCCGCAGCGGGCGTACCGCCGCCGAAACTCTTGAACGACATTTTCAGGCCTTCCAGCATCGGCTTAAGCAGCATCAAAAGCGTCCAAACCGCCGCGATACCGATGGTACCCGCGCCGATAAAGCGTACTTTTTCCTTCCACAGCTTCATCGCAAACGCCGCCATTTCCATATCGGCAGGCTGCGGAATGTGCGATGAAAAATACGGCACGGCAATGCCCCAAGCAATCGAAATACCCAGCAGGATGGCGATACCGCCCGTCAGCCCGACCAAGTAGCCCGCGCCCAACAATGCCAGCGAAAAGCCCATCGGCAGTTGGAAAATCGCCGTGCCGCTTTTAAACCAATAACTCGCGCTGTCGGCAATCACGCGCAAACCGTTGGAACAAAAGCTCATAAAGCCCGCCAACGCGCCGCCTGCCGCCAGCTCTTTAATGCCGCTGCCACCCTGACGGCCTTCCTCCTCGTGGCTGCCGACTTTCAAAATCTCCGCCGCCGCCACGCCTTCGGGATAAGGCAACTCGCTTTTCACCACCATCGCGTAACGCAGCGGAATGGTAAAAATCACCCCCAAAATCCCGCCGGCAATACATAAAAGCGTCGTCTGCCAAAACGGGAAACCGCTCCAGTAGCCCGCCATCAGCAAACCGGGCAGGACGAAGATGATGGTCGAAAGCGTACCCGCCGCCGAAGCCTGCGTCTGCACCATATTGTTTTCCAAAATATTGCTGCCTTTGCAAAACTTCAAAACCGCCATCGAAATCACTGCCGCCGGAATCGACGAAGCAAAGGTCAGACCGACCTTCAAGCCGAGGTAAACGTTCGACGCGGTAAAGATCACGGTAATCAGCGCACCGAGTATCATGCCCCGAAGCGTCAGCTCGCGGCAATCCGCGTAAGGATCGTGGGTGGATTGTGTCATCGTAGATAGCCTTTCGGTTGATAAAAAACACGACGGCAGGCTCGAACCGGCTGCCGAATCTGCCTTTATGGTGTTGCGGCGGCAAGGAAATGTCAAGTTAGACAAAGAATGTGCAAAGAAAACGGAAAAGTATAGTGGATTAAAATTGCAATGATACGGCGTTGCTAACGCCCTTATGTACTACCCGTACACGGCGGGCGTTACCGCCTTGTCTCATTTTTATTTTAATCCACTATAAAAGGTCGTCTGAAACCGGTGTCCGCATTTTTAGACGACCTTAGCGGCTCAAATCGCCTCACCCAACCCTGAAAAAACCTCCGAATCCCACCATTTATAGTGGATTAACTTTAAATCAGGACAAGGCGACGAAGCCGCAGACAGTACAGATAGTACGGAACCGATTCACTTGGTGCTTCAGCACCTTAGAGAATCGTTCTCTTTGAGCTAAGGCGAGGCAACGCCGTACTGGTTTAAAGTTAATCCACTATATTCCTTCAATGACCGACCGTCCTTATATAAAAAAATCTGTTCCTCCCGTTGACGGATCGTTCAGATTCAGAGCCTGCTCCGGATTTCAGACGACCTGTTGTCGCTTTTACGCCACTTCAAACAACTTTAAAGATAACGTCATTTCATGACAAAACCTTGCAATCGGCTTGCAATCGCGTTCCAGCCGTGATTTCAACCTGATAGATACAGGAAATTTCACTTCAGACGGCCCAAACGGATTGAATAGCCAAGATTTACACGGTAAACTTATACAATTAAAAAATTTTATGATTTACTCACTATTATGAAACCCGCCTTCGACATAAAGTCAGCCCGGCTTGACGTGCTGGCTATTCACCTGCATACCGCAGACTTGACCGAACTGGAAGAATTTTTGCGCCAACGCGCCGGTCAATACCAAGAATTGGATGTCGTCCCCTTCGTTTTGGATGTGCAGGATTTTGACCATCCCGAGTCATTGGACATCGGTTCCATGATTTCCCTTTTCGCCCGTTACGGCATGCAGATTCTGGGGCTGCGCCACGAAAGCGAATATTGGGCATCCTTCGCAGCACGTTACCATTTGGTTTTCAGCCGTAGCGACAAATCCGAGCCGCAACAGCCCAAAATCAACCAAGAGCCTGCACCCGTTCAGGCAACGGTCATCAGCAACCCGACCGTCCTCATCAGCACCCCCGTCCGCACCGGACAACAGGTTTACGCGGAAAACGGCGACCTTATCGTTACCGGTATCGTCAGCCAAGGTGCGGAACTCATTGCCGACGGAAACATTCATATCTATGCGCCCATGCGCGGCAGGGCGTTGGCAGGCGCGAAAGGCAACACCAACGCGCGCATCTTCATCCACTCCATGCAGGCGGAACTGGTCTCCGTAGCGGGCATCTACCGCAATTTCGAACAAGACCTGCCCGACCACCTGCACAAAAAAGCCGTACAGGTTTCATTGCAAGACAACCGCCTGGTTATCAGCGCAATCGACACAGATTAACCATTCCAAGCATTTGATAAAGGAAACATCGTGACAAAAATCATCGTAGTAACTTCAGGCAAAGGCGGCGTAGGCAAAACCACGACCAGCGCCAGTATCGCAACCGGACTGGCTCTGCGCGGCCACAAAACAGCCGTCATCGACTTTGACGTCGGCTTGCGCAACCTCGACCTGATTATGGGTTGCGAACGACGCGTCGTTTACGACCTGGTTAACGTTATCCAAGGCGAAGCCACACTTACCCAGGCCCTGATTAAAGACAAAAACTGCGAAAACCTCTTCATCCTGCCCGCATCGCAAACCCGCGACAAAGACGCGCTGACCCGTGAAGGCGTTGAGAAAGTCATGCAGGAATTGAGCAGTGACAAAATGGGATTCGAATACATCATCTGCGACTCCCCCGCCGGTATCGAACAAGGCGCATTGATGGCGCTCTACTTCGCCGACGAAGCCATCGTCACCACCAACCCCGAAGTATCCAGCGTCCGCGACTCCGACCGCATCTTGGGCATCCTGCAAAGCAAATCCCGCAAAGCCGAACAAGGCGGCACGGTCAAAGAGCACCTGCTGATTACCCGCTACTCGCCCGAGCGCGTCAACAAAGGCGAAATGCTGTCCGTACAAGACATTTGCGACATCTTGCGCATCCCGCTCATCGGCGTCATTCCCGAATCGCAAAACGTCCTGCAAGCGTCCAATGCCGGCGAGCCCGTCATCCACCAAGACAGCGCAACTGCCGCAGAAGCCTACAAAGACGTTATCGCGCGCCTCTTGGGTGAAAACCGTGAAATGCGTTTCCTCGAAGCCGAGAAAAAAGGCTTCTTCAAACGGCTGTTTGGAGGCTAAGTCATGTCATTAATGGATATGTTGTTCGGCAGAAAACCGAAAACCGCCGCCGTTGCACGCGACCGCCTGCAAATCATCATTGCACAAGAGCGCGCCCAAGAAGGTCAAGCCCCCGACTATCTGCCTACCCTGCGTAAAGAATTACTGGAAGTATTGTCCAAATACGTCAACGTTTCTTTGGACGACATCCGCATTTCCCAAGAAAAACAGGATGGTATGGACGTTCTCGAATTGAACATCACCCTGCCTGAACAAAAAACGGAACAGAAAAAGGCTTAACACATGACCTTGACCGAATTGCGTTACATCGTAGCCGTCGCGCAGGAGCGTCATTTCGGACGCGCCGCGCGCCGCTGCTTTGTCAGCCAGCCCACCCTTTCCATCGCCATCAAAAAGCTGGAGGAAGAGCTGTCGGTATCCCTGTTTGACCGCAGCAGCAACGACATCATCACCACCGAAGCGGGCGAGCGCATCGTTGCCCAAGCCCGCCGCGTGCTAGAAGAAGCCGAGCTGATCAAGCACCTTGCCAGCGAAGAGCAAAACGAATTGGAAGGCGCATTCAAACTCGGTCTGATTTTTACCGTCGCCCCCTACCTTCTGCCCAAGCTCATCATTTCCCTGCGCGAAACCGCGCCGAAAATGCCCCTGATGCTTGAAGAGAACTACACGCACATCCTGACCGAATCGCTCAAACGCGGCGACGTCGATGCCATCGTAGTCGCAGAACCCTTCCAAGAGCCTGGTATCGTCACCGAGCCTTTGTATGACGAGCCTTTCTTCGTCATCGTCCCTAAAGGACACCATTTCGAAGAACTCGATGCCGTTACTCCGCAGATGTTGGGCGAAGAACAGGTTTTGTTGCTGACTGAAGGCAACTGTATGCGCGATCAAGTTTTATCAAGCTGTTCCGAACTTGCCGCCAAGCAGAAAATCCAAGGTCTGACCAACACCCTGCAAGGCAGCTCCATCAACACCATCCGCCACATGGTTGCCAGCGGTCTCGCCATCAGCGTCATGCCCGCTACTGCATTGACCGAAAACGACCATTTGCTGTTCAGCATCATCCCTTTTTCAGGCTCCGTACCGCACCGCCGCGTCGTTTTGGCATACCGTCGGAACTTCGTCCGCCCCAAAGCATTGACTGCTTTGCGGACCGCCATCCTCAATTCCCATCTTCACGGCGTTACTTTTGTCCAAGAGTAAAGCGCATTGAATGCCGGGCATCGATTAAATCATGCACAGGGCTGTCAATTGTGATGATATTCAACAAGCCGCCGATTTTTTTCGGCGGCTTGTTTTATTTGTGTCTTAGCAAATGGGTAAGCCGAAAATCGTGTAGAACGTTCGAGCAGATAAACTTGTACTTAATGCCTTAAAACATGGTTTCCTGCGAATTTGAGCAGGACAAGGCCTCCCACCCATTTCCAATCAAGCCAATCAACTGACCATCCAATACAAAACGTCGTCTGAAAACCCTCAATACAGTTTTCAGACGACGTTTTATTTTTAATTGCCTTAAATCTCGCTACCGCCGACGGTCAGTCCCGAATCAATCCGCAAGGTCGGTTGTCCGACGCCGACAGGAACGCTTTGCCCGTCTTTGCCACACACACCGACACCGCTGTCCAACGCAGTATCGTTACCTATCATGGAGACGTGTTTCAACACTTCAGGGCCGTTGCCGATGATGGTTGCGCCTTTGACGGGATATTGCAGTTTACCGCCTTCGACCCACCACGCTTCGGATGCGCTGAAGACGAATTTGCCACTGGTGATGTCCACCTGTCCGCCGCCGAAATTGACGGCGTAAATGCCTTTGTCGATAGACGCGATGATTTCGTCGGGTTCGTAGCCGCCGTTTTCCATAAAGGTATTGGTCATGCGTGGCATAGGGGCGGAGGCATAGCTTTCGCGGCGGCCGTTGCCGGTGGATTGCGTACCCATCAGGCGAGCGTTGGTTTCGTCCTGCATATAGCCGACCAAGATGCCGTCTTCAATCAATACGGTGCGGCGTGTTTCGTTGCCTTCGTCGTCGATATTGAGCGAACCGCGTCTGTCGGCGATGTCGCCCTGATCAACGACGGTAACGCCTTTGGCGGCAACGCGCTCGCCGATTCTGCCTGAAAAGACGCTGGTTTCTTTGCGGTTGAAATCGCCTTCCAAGCCATGTCCGACGGCTTCATGCAGCAACACGCCCGGCCAGCCGTTGCCCAAGACAACAGTCATTTCGCCTGCGGGCGCAGGGCGCGACTCAAGATTAATCAGGGCTTGTTTGACGGCTGAATCGACAAATTGCCGCACGAGGGTTTCATCAAAATAAGCCAAGTCGTAGCGTCCGCCGCCACCCGCACTGCCCTGCTCTCTCCGGTCGCCCTGTTTGGCGATGACGGTAACGTTCAGGCGCACCATAGGACGAATATCCGCGGCGTGTCTGCCGTCGAGGCGGGCGATGTAAATCATGTCGTATTCGCAGGTCAGCCCCGCCATCACTTGCACAATGCGCGGGTCGGCGGCTTTGGCAAGCGTTTCCACTTTGTTCAATAAGGCAACTTTGGCGGCGGAATCGAGACCGATAATGGGATTCAGCACCGCATGGACGGATTTGCCGTTTGCAACGGACGGCACTTTGACAGAAGCTTCGCCGCCTGCCGCGCCGATAACGCGGACGGCTTGGGCGGAACGGTTGATCGAATCGATACACAAACTGTCCGCATAGGCAAAAGCGGTTTTTTCACCCGAAACGGCACGTACGCCCACGCCCTGATCAATTTGGAAACTGCCCGATTTGACGATACCCTCTTCCAAGTGCCAGCTTTCAAAAGCAGTGCGCTGGCAGTAGATGTCGGCGTAATCGACGTGATGCGCGCCGATGATGCTCAGGCTTTTAGCGAGCAGCTCGGGAGAAAGGTGATTGGCTTCGAGCAAATCGCGCTGTACGGTGGCGTAAGTTGAGTGCATGGTTTTCAGACGACCTTCAGGGCTGGGGAAACTTGGGGCTTGATTATACGGCATTTGTTCTCTTTCTAGTCGAATAGATAACAAGCGTACTCAAGTTTCCGCTGCTACATTACAGACGGCAGGCAAGGCAGCATCATACCTTTACATTTTGTCTGATAGCTTGAGCGGGCGGCTTGGATTGTTTTTGCACTGGGGGTCGTCTGAATTGCTTGCCTGCAAAATTCCATCCTATTCATTTGAATGAATAATCGGCTTGCCCTAGCGTGTTAAATCATGTTAGGTTATGATGTTTCTTTTAATATATAAATAGATGGCCGACAGGTCGTCTGAAACGGAGAAAAGGCATGAATGCCGTAGTGGTTGCAGTAATCGTTATGCTCGTGTTGTCGCTATCGCGGGTACACGTCGTATTGAGCCTGACTGTCGGTGCGTTCGTCGGCGGACTGGTGGCGGGAATGCCGCTGGAAAACATCGTGGATACGGCGGGCAATGTCACTCAGTCGGGGATTATTCCCGTGTTTAACGAAGGCTTGAAGGGCGGCGCGCGGATTTCTTTGTCTTATGCGATGCTCGGTGCGTTCGCGATGGCGATTACCTATTCGGGGCTGCCGCAGCAGCTTGCGGGCGGCATTATCCGCAAACTCAACAACAGTCAGGATGCCGCGAAAGGCGAAAGTTCGGTGAAATGGACGCTGTTGCTGATTATTTTGGCGATGGGCATCATGAGTCAAAACGTCGTGCCTATCCATATCGCGTTTATTCCGATGATTATTCCGCCGCTTTTGCTGGTGTTTAACCGTTTGAAAGTCGACCGCCGCCTGGTGGCGTGTGTGATTACGTTCGGTTTGGTGACGACTTATATGTTCCTGCCTTACGGCTTCGGTGCGATTTTCTTGAACGACATCCTCTTGGGCAACATCAAATCTGCGGGCATGGACGTAAAAGGCATTAGCGTCATGCATGCGATGGCGATTCCTGCGCTGGGTATGGTGGCGGGGCTGCTGGCGGCGTTTGTCCACTACCGCAAATCGCGCATTTATCAAACCAATACCGTCGATACGGAAGACAACCGCGAAGCATCCGAACAGCCCCAGCCTTCGGCTTACCGCAGTCTGGTGGCGGCGGTGGCAATCGGCGTGTGCTTTGCGATTCAGTTGATGTATGAAGATTCGCTGGTGTTGGGCGCGATGTTGGGTTTTGCCGTCTTTATGATGCTCGGCGTGATGAACCGAGACGCTGCCAGTGATGTGTTCGGCGAAGGCATCAAAATGATGGCGATGGTCGGTTTCATCATGATTGCGGCGCAAGGCTTTGCGGCAGTCATGACCGCGACAGGCGAAATCAAACCGCTGGTCGAACACAGTATGCAACTTTTCGGCAGCAATAAAGGCATGGCGGCATTTGCCATGTTGTTTGTCGGATTGTTGGTCACCATGGGCATCGGCTCTTCTTTCTCTACTTTGCCGATCATTACCGCAATTTATGTGCCGCTGTGTATCAGCCTCGGCTTCTCGCCGCTGGCAACCGTCGCCATCGTCGGTACGGCGGGCGCATTGGGCGACGCCGGTTCGCCCGCGTCCGACTCGACGCTCGGCCCGACCATGGGTTTGAACGCCGACGGACAACACGACCACATCCGCGACTCCGTCATCCCAACCTTTATCCACTACAATATCCCGCTGATGATTGCCGGCTGGATTGCCGCTATGGTGCTGTAAATGAGTGAAATGGACGAATTGGAACACCGCATCATCGAGCTGGAAATCCAAACCGCGCTTCAGGAAGACTTAATCGGCAGCCTGAACGATACGGTGGCGAAAATGCAGCAGACGCTGGATTTGCAGCAGGCGCAGTTGAGGCTGCTTTATCAGAAAATGCAGGACAAAGGCGCAAGCGGAGAGCGCGAACCTTACAGCCTGCGTGATGAAATTCCGCCGCATTATTGAAACGGAAATATGAAAAAAGGTCGTCTGAAAAATGGTTTTCAGACGACCTTCAAATTTTAAAACCCAAATTAAAATGACGAACCTTCCTGTTTCAAAAATTCCGCCTCTTCCTCCGTGCCTTCACGCCCCAATACGGCATTGCGGTGCGGATAGCGTCCGAAGCGGTCGATGATGACTTTGTGTTTGATTTCAAAATCCAATGCGTGTCCGTCGGTATAGCGTTCAAACAGCGGAACGGCTTGTTCGTGGACAACTTGGCTTTCGCTGTGCATCAACGGCATAAGCATGAAATGGCGTTCGTGCGGCAGGAGGTCGGCGAAACCGGGCTGACGGACGGCTTCTTGGGCAAGGATGAGAGCGGCCAAATCTTGGCCAAATGCTTGGGGGCTGTTGCGAAACAGGTTGCGTGAGAATTGGTCGAGCAGGATGATTTCGGCGAGCCTGCCTTGCAGGGTGTCGCGCCAGTGTGCAAGCTCGCCATGGGCCGCCTGCTGCCAGACATCAAAAAATCGCGCGCGAATCTTGGCATCGAATTCATCGTTTTTGGCAAACAGAAAAGGACGGTTTTCTTTGGCAAACCAGAAATCTAAGACGGTTTGGGGTGTCATGAACATTCCTTGCAATAGAAGATTATAGTGGATTAAATTTAAATCAGGACAAGGAGACGAAGCCGCAGACAGTACAGATAGTACGGAACCGATTCACTTGGTGCTTCAGCACCTTAGAGAATCATCCTCTTTGAGCTAAGGCGAGACAACGCCGTACTGGTTTAAAGTTAATCCACTATATTAAGTGCAAGGTCGTCTGAAAAACTGAATCAAAGTTTTCAGACGACCTTCTTTATTACGCCTATATCTCGACAGCTTTTGATTAATCCACCCGCTCCAACTGACTTTTATGAACATATCCTTGGGTAGTCGTATCTTTTAATTGAACGAGATACCAATCCTTACGAACGGTTTTCAATTTTTCTACTATGGCGTTGTCGTCCAAGCGTTTGATTATGTCGGCATGAGCATCCGGTTGGCTCCTGAGATTAACCTTATGGCTATCTGTGGATTTAACGATGAAATCATTATTCATAATCAACGAGTAAATACAGCCCGAATCAGGAATTTGTTTAGCTGTTGTTTTTGGAATTTTTTCAAATTTTATAAGTTTGGCAGAATAATATTTACCATCACAAATGACTTCCGTACCCACTTTACCCATAGTAATTTGGGCAGGCTGTTTGACAGAATCTTCCTGATAGACGTAAAAATTCGGTGGAAGCACCAATTCTTTCAAAACAGCAGCTTGCTGCGATTTGCTCAAATTAAGGGAGATTCGGTTTTGATTCGATATTTTGGTGTCTTCAGGAATAAAGTCAAAATATAAAACCCTTTGACTCCGAGCATTACCATCTAAACTTTTACCCCAATAAACCCACAGCATGCCTTTTTGAGGAACGCCTTGTGCAAATGTCAGCTGCAATACGCTCAAAATAAAGCTGACAAAAATACAATAAATAAATTGTTTATTTTTCAAAGCCATTTTCAATGATGCTCAGAATCTACTTACCGAAATTACCCTTCTTTAAGTCCGACAGCAAACAATATCGTTGATTGTTTAATATATTCATAACAGAGGTCGTCTGAAAACAGTCACGAACCTCTCAAGCCAGTATTACTTCGCCAATTCTTTGTCGATTTCCTGATAAAGCGCGGCGAAGTCCGGCTCGCCGACAAAGGTTTTCAGGATTTCGCCTTTTTTATTAATCAGAAAAGAAGTCGGGTAAACCTGCGTGCCGAACGCTTGGGCGGCGGCTTTATCGGCATCAAACATGACGGTAAAGGGCAAACCGTATTCTTTGACGTATTGGTTCACACTTTCCAGCGGGTCTATCGGTTGGGCAATGCCGAGTACTTGAAAATCTTTTCCTTGATAGTCTTTGGACATTTTGATGACTTTGGGCATTTCACTGACACAGCCCGGGCAGGAAGGGAACCAAAAATTGATGAAGCTGACTTTGCCTTGCAAATTGGCGTTGGACACCGGTTTGCCTTGCAGGTCGGACAAAGAGAATGCGGGAGCAGGTTTGTTATCCGGAATGAGGACGATGGCGAGCAGCGCGCCGATAATGGCGACGGCGGCAATGGTAATGAGTTTTTTCATGCTTCAGCGTATTGTTTTAAAAGGGTAAATAGAGATTCGGGAATACTGATGCTCCGCCCGCTTTCTGCGCTGACAACCATCAGCGTACTTTCGGCTTCAACGGCATTTTTCCCACTGGGCAAAACGATATTTTGAGTAAGGATAATGTGGCGCGAGGTCAGCTCTTTCAGACGACCTTCAAAGCGCAATATGTCGCCATCGACGGCGGCACGACGATAACGGATGTCGGTGCGGACGACCACCAGCATCAAGCCGTCGATTTCAGACAAAAACCCGTGTTCCTCAAAAAATGTCCAGCGCGCTTCTTCGAGAAATTCGAGATAGCGCGCGTTGTTGACATGACCATAGCCGTCAAGATGGTAATTGCGGACGCGGACGTTCATCAGTTCAGATTAAAGGGTTGAAAGGCTTCACGGGCGAGCGGTTCGTGTTCGAGGTCGGTAATGACGGTAGAAAGCTGGATGTCAAACCATTCGTTGAAAATATCGGCGTCCAAATCAGGCCACTCGCTCTCATCTTCACACCAGTCGGCAAGTTCGGCAGCGAAAATGTCTTCAAACCGCGCTTCGATTTCGTCCCATACTTCGTCAGCGGTTTCACACGGACGAACGAGATAAGAATTGGCATCGGCTTGAATATCTTCAAGCGTCAAACCGTCAAGATGATTACCGGGCAGGGTTTGCAGCCAGTTCCAAAAAGGATCGAGCGGGATGAGCAGGAAGACGCTGCGGTTGACTTCGTACATGATGTTTTCCTTGGTTTCAGATAAGGGAATGATATAGCAAAGGCCGTGGAAACGCCATCTTTGCCTACTGAAGGATAGATAAGTTGGGGCAAAGCGATGTTTAAACTGCAACCCGTTTTCTGCTTCATTACTTTTTTGTAAATCTGATTACCGCTCTTTTCTCTTGTTGAATCAGCAAGTCAAACTAAGATTTGAAAAAACCAGCTTCTTCCAACACTGCATTTGCCACCAGTGTATCGGTATCTTTTCTCAATAATAAATGCAGCTCATGAAAATCTTGTTTCAAACGGGCAACTGCTTCCGGATGTTCATGCCAATAAATCATGGCTTCTGCCAGTTTTTCAGGCGTCGCATCATGTTGCAAAAGCTCTGGAACAGCACATTTGTTCAGCAAAATATTGGGCAAACCGACATGTGGCACTTTAACTTTACGCTTCACATAAGCATAAGTCAGAGGAGATATCTTATAGCTGATCACCATAGGACGTTTGCACAAAGCCACTTCCAGCGTTGCCGTCCCGCTGGTTACCAAGACCACATCTGCCGCAGCACAAACAGTATCTGCTTGTTTATCGACTAACGTAATAGGAAGACCCGAAAATTGCGCAGATGCAAGAATTTTTGATATACGACGGCGGGTTGCCTGCGTAGCAACCGGCATCAGAAACTGCGCCTGTGGGTAACGCTTCAACAGAAGTAATGCGGTTTGAAAAAACACGGGAGCCATGTAATCAATTTCGCTAACACGACTGCCAGGCATCAAGGCAAATACTGGGATAGACGGTGCAACTCCCAACTGACGACGCGCAGAAGATTGATCAACATCTACAGGCATGGTTTGAGCCATCGGATGACCGACAAACTCAGCCTTACCACCGGCATCTAAATAGAGTTGTGGTTCCATTGGGAAAAGGCACAACACCCGGTTAACTTGATGAACGATTTTGTTCACCCGTTCACGCCTCCACGCCCAAACAGAAGGGCTGACATAGTGAACCGTTGGAATACCCGTTTTCTTCAGTTTCTCTTCCACCCAAAGATTAAAATCAGGTGCATCAATCCCAACAAAAACATCCGGTTTTATACGAATAAGGTCATTAACCAGACCTTTTCGGATTTTCAATATTTCGGGCAAACGTTTAACTACCTCAACAAAGCCTCGTACTGCCAATTTTTCTTGGTCATAAAGACTTTCAAATCCTTCCGCCTTCATACGCTCGCCACCGATACCAATAAATCTTGCATCAGGACAACGTTTTTTAATCGCACTAATAAGATGTGCACCAAGCAGATCACCCGATGCCTCAGCAACACTCATTGCAATCGTGAGAGAAGTAGTCATATAAAATTATGGGATACAAAAAAGAATTTGGTAAGTGTAATACCTGGCGGCAAAGAAGTTCTTAGTTAAATTTCAGTTATAGAGACCTTTGCAAAAATAGTCTGTTAACGAAATTTAACTCATAAAAATACGCTAAAATTTTCAATTGACCAAAACCTTTATGATTTTGAGTAAAAGCTAGGAAAAATCAGAAAGGTTTTTCATTTTGAAAATAGTATTGAACATAAAATTTTAGTAACTTATGTTATTTAAAATATCTCTTATAATATGATACTGGAAAGAAATACTCTATCTATGGCAAACTCACTTACCTATCATTACAAAACAGAAAGAATAACTTCAATATACCGAGAGTATTTTAAATAGAGCATTTAAAATACTCAAAAGGTAGCTTGCATATAACAAAACACCATTTGAGAAAACAAATGGTGTTTTGTTATGGTGTATTAGATTACTCGGCAGCTTCTGCTGCTTTGTCTACTAATTCAATCAATGCCAAAGGTGCATTGTCGCCTTTGCGGAAACCATATTTCAGTACACGAACATAACCGCCATTACGGGCAGCAAAACGTGGACCTAACTCATCAAACAATTTAACTACAACATCACGATCACGAGTGCGGTCAAATGCCAAACGACGGTTTGCCAAGGAAGGTTTTTTACCCAATGTAATCAAGGGTTCTACTACGCGGCGCAATTCTTTAGCTTTAGGCAAAGTTGTCACAATAGTCTCGTGAGTCAACAATGAGTTCGCCATATTACGCAGCATTGCAGCGCGATGGCTGCTTGTACGGTTTAATTTGCGGTTACCATTACGATGACGCATGTCATTATCCTTTAATCTTCAAACTTACGGCTTTTCTAAGCCTACAGGCGGCCAAGCTTCCAATTTGGAACCTAGTGTCAAGCCTTTAGATGCCAACACTTCTTTGATTTCATTCAAAGATTTACGACCCAAATTCGGAGTTTTAAGAAGCTCTGTTTCAGTACGTTGAATCAAATCGCCGATATAATAAATATCTTCAGCTTTCAGACAATTAGCTGAACGTACAGTTAATTCCAAATCATCTACCGGACGCAGCAGGATAGGGTCAATAGGAGGAGCTTTTTCTTCAACTTCTTCTACTGGAGTACCTTGCAAATCAGCAAAGATAGACATTTGATCAATTAAAATACGAGCGGCACTACGTACAGCTTCTTCAGGATCAATAGAACCATCAGTTTCAATATCCAAAACCAATTTATCTAAATCCGTACGCTGCTCTACGCGTGCAGGTTCAACTTCAAAGCTAACACGACTGATGGGCGAAAAGCTCGCATCCAACTGAATTGCACCAATCTGGCGGTTTTCATCGCGCACAACACGACGACCGGAAACAGATTGATAGCCACGCCCCTGCTCAACTTTGATTTCCATCTCAATTTGACCATTCTCGGCCAAATGACAAATAATATGCTCAGGATTTAAAATTTCCACATCATGTGGTAATTCAATATCACCGGCAACTACTGTACCGGCCCCTGACTTTTTCAAAGTTAACTGAACTTGGCCACGCCCATGCAGCTTAAATACAATACCTTTGACATTCAACAAAATATCGACGACATCTTCTTGAACGCCATCAACAGTAGAGTATTCGTGCAATACACCGGAAATGGCCACTTCAGTAGGAGCAAAACCATTCATGGATGACAGTAAGATACGACGCAAAGCATTACCTAAAGTATGACCAAAACCGCGCTCAAACGGCTGCATAGATACTTTTGCACGAGTGGTAGATAAAGTATCGACATCAATTTGACGAGGTTTCAAAAATTCGGTTGTGCTATTTTGCATTTAACTGTCCCTCACTGAGCTAGCGTTATTTAGAGTAGAATTCTACCACCAGCTGTTCATTAATATCGCCAGTTAATTCTGAACGATCCGGCATATTTTTAAATACGCCTTCCAATTTGTCTGCATCAACAGAAACCCAGCTTGGTAAACCGATTTGAGTTGCCAGACTTAAAGCTTCCTGGATACGAACCTGTTTTTTAGCTTTCTCACGAACAGCTACAACATCACCAGCTTTAACTTGGAAAGAAGGAATATTTACAACCTGACCGTTAACGGTAATTGCTTTATGAGAAACCAGCTGACGCGCCTCAGCACGAGTCGAGCCAAATCCCATGCGATATACTACATTATCCAAACGAGACTCTAACAATTGCAGCAGCAATTCACCAGTAGAGCCTTTACGTCGATCTGCTTCTGCAAAATAGCGGCGGAATTGACGTTCCAATACGCCATAAATACGACGAATCTTTTGCTTCTCACGTAATTGCAAACCATAGTCGGACAAACGCGGTTTTTTTGCGCCGTGCTGACCAGGAGCGGAGTCCAGTTTACATTTAGAATCCAAAGAACGACGAGCGCTCTTCAAAAATAAATCAGTACCTTCACGGCGTGCTAATTTACATTTAGGGCCAATATAACGTGCCATGTTTCAATCACTCCTTTAAATACGACGTTTTTTAGGCGGACGGCAACCGTTATGAGGCAACGGAGTAACGTCGGTAATACTGGTAATTTTAAAACCAAGAGCGTTGAGTGCACGTACAGAAGACTCTCGACCGGGACCAGGGCCTTTTATACGAACTTCTAAATTTTTAACGCCATATTCTTGGGCAACTTTACCAGCTGCTTCTGCAGCCACTTGAGCTGCAAACGGTGTACTTTTACGAGAACCTTTAAAACCAGCGCCGCCAGAGGTAGCCCAAGACAATGCATTGCCTTGACGGTCAGTGATTGTAATGATGGTATTGTTGAAAGAAGCATGTACATGCACAATACCTTCGCTTACGGTTTTACGTACTTTTTTACGTACACGCGAAGCTGTGTTTGCTTTAGCCATTAATAAAATTCCTTAAAAATTATTTTTTACCAGCAATCGCTTTACGCGGACCTTTGCGGGTACGAGCGTTTGTGCGAGTGCGTTGACCACGACAAGGCAAACCTCGACGATGACGGAAACCACGGTAACAACCCATGTCCATCAATCGTTTGATGCTCATCGTTACCTCACGGCGCAAATCGCCTTCCACTTCATACTTGGCAACTTGTTCACGCAAAGCGTCTAATTGAGCCTCGTCCAAATCTTTTGCTTTTGTAGTGGGAGCAATATTTGCTGCCTCGCAAATTAATTTAGCACGAGTAGCACCGATACCATAAATAGCCTGCAAGCCAATTACGATATGTGCATTATTAGGGATATTTACCCCTGCAATACGAGCCATATTTTTTCCTTTAAACGGCAAAGTTCGTCACTATACCACAAAGTCTTGCTAAAAGAAAAGTTCCCTTAACCTTGACGCTGTTTGTGACGAGGATCAGTACAAATTACACGAACCACTCGATTACGACGGATAATCTTACAGTTGCGGCAAATTTTCTTTACAGACGGTTGTACACGCATTATCTTTCCTTATATCGTTTTATCTAGCTCGGAAGACAATCCGAGCTCGAGTTAAATCATAAGGTGTCAGTTCTACCGTCACCTTATCCCCAGGAGAGATCCGGATATAGTGCATACGCATTTTCCCGGAAATATGACCTAATACAATATGGTCATTCTCAAGCTTTACTTTAAAAGTTGCGTTAGGTAGAGTTTCAAGAATCTCCCCCTGCATTTGTATGGTATCTTCTTTAGCCATAATTCTACTTACGTGATAAAGATTTCATATCAAGACCGCTCATTAAACTCTCATATTGCTGAGTCATGCGGTAAGAGTTAATTTGGGTACTAAAGTCCATTGTCACCACGACTAAAATCAGTAAAGATGTACCACCCAAATAAAAAGGAACATTCAAAGCTGTTGTCAAAAATTCTGGAATTAAACAAATAGTTGTAATATATAATGCACCAAACAAAGTGAGGCGCAATACAACCTGCTCCAGATACTGAGAAGTTTGCTTACCAGGTCGAATTCCCGGCACAAAAGCACCGCTTTTCTTCAAATTCTCTGCCATTTCTTTTGGACTAAAAACCAAGGCTGTATAAAAATAGCAGAAGAAAATAATTGTCACTGTAAATAACAAAATATATAAAGCTTGCCCATGCTGAAGCAAACCAGCAATTTTATGCAACAAACTACCGGTATCATTAGAACCAAACCAGCTTAACAAAGTGGATGGAAACAAAATAATACTTGACGCAAAAATAGGAGGAATGACGCCTGCCATATTCAACTTAAAGGGCATATGTGTATTAGAACCTTGCATTACACCACTACCAACTTGGCGTTTCGCATAATGCACGGGAACTTTACGCTGTGCACTTTCAAAATATACAACAATATAAATTAATAGCAATGCACCAATAACAATTGACACAGCCGTAGGCATACCAATTGATCCTTGACTCGTTAAAGCTAATAATCTTGCTATACCGGAAGGAATACCGGCAGCGATACCAGCAGTAATAATCAAGGAAATTCCATTCCCAATCCCACGCTCCGTAATCTGCTCACCTAACCACATCAGGAACATTGTACCTGTGACTAAGCTCACTACCGTAGAAATATGGAACTCCAAAGAATTAGTGACAACCACACCTTGCTGGAATACAAAGGTAGCCACACCAAAACTCTGTAAGATGGCTAATAGCACTGTACCGTATCTTGTATATTTTGTAATAACTTTTCGACCCGCCTCCCCTTCCTTTTTTAATGCCTTTAAAGAAGGAATAATTTCAGAGGCCAACTGAACAATTATTGATGCTGAAATATATGGCATTATGCCAATTGCGAATATACTAAAGCGCTCTAACGAACCACCAGAAAACATGTTCAACATGCCTAGTATGCCGTTCCCAGCGCTTTCGTATAATTTAGCTAAAGCAACAGCATCTACGCCAGGTACAGGGATATGGGCTCCAATACGAAAAACAATTAACGCCCCTAAAAGAAACGTTAGACGTTTTTTCAGATCTCCAAATTTGGACAAGCCTGATAAAGATTGTTGATTAGCCACTATAATGCAAGCCTTATTCTTCCACTTTACCACCAGCAGCTTCAATTGCTGCTTTAGCCCCTTTAGTGGCTTTAATGCCCCTCAGGACAACAGCTTTTGAAAGCACACCAGAGGCAATAACTTTCACATTGGAAACAGTTGTAGGAACCAGCCCAGCTTGCTTGAGAACTAATACATCAATCTCATTCACAGCGAGCAAGTTCAATTCACTCAAACGAATCTCAGCATTTGCAGCAGCAGTCAACGATTTGAAACCACGTTTTGGTAGGCGACGTTGCAAAGGCATTTGACCACCTTCAAAACCTACTTTATGAAAACCACCAGAACGGCTTTTTTGACCTTTATGACCACGACCACCGGTTTTACCTAAACCGCTACCAATACCACGACCTACACGACGACGAGCGTGGGTAGCACCCTCAGCAGGTTGAATAGAATTTAGAAACATATCAAGACTCCACTTTCAACAAGTAGCTGATTTTGTTAATCATGCCACGGTTTTCAGGGGTATCTAAAACCTCTACTGTATGCTCACGATGACGCAAACCTAAACCACGAGCACATGCACGATGAGATTCAATTGTACCAATCAGGCTCTTCACCAATGTAACTTTAATCTTTTTTTGCTCAGTCATGGCTTGCTCCTAAAATGTCTTCTACTGTTAAGCCACGTTTAGCAGCGATATCAGCAGGTGTATACAACTTAGACAAGCCGTCTAATGTAGCTCGTACAATGTTATAAGGATTTGTAGAACCATGTACTTTAGCAGAAATGTTATGAATACCCATAGCATCGAAAACTAAGCGCATAGGACCACCTGCCTTTACACCACTACCTTCTTTAGCAGGTTGCATAAAGACTTTGGTAGCACCATGACGTCCAATAACCTCATGATGAATCGTACCATTTTTTAGAGGTACTTTAATCATAGAGCGACGAGCCTGATCCATTGCTTTTTGAACAGCTACCGGCACTTCTTTTGACTTACCTTTGCCCATACCAATACGACCATCACCATCACCAACAACTGTTAGCGCAGAGAAAGCCATGATACGACCACCTTTAACTACTTTAGTTACGCGATTAACTGCGACCATTTTTTCAATCAGGCCGTCACCACGTTCTTCAATTTCATGTTTTGCCATCTGAAAGTCTCCAATTATTAGAAGCTTAAACCATTTTCACGTGCAGCTTCAGCCAAAGCTTTCACACGACCGTGATATTGGAAACCTGAACGATCAAAAGCAACTTTTTCTACACCTACTGCTTTAGCTTTCTCAGCAATGCGCTTTCCTACTACTGCAGCTGCCTCGACGTTGCTACCAGATTTCAGACTACCACGCACTTCAGCTTCCAATGTAGAGGCTTGAGCCAATACTTTATCACCCTCAGCACTAATTACTTGAGCATAAATATGATTATTGCTACGGAACACACATAATCTTACCATTTTCAAGTCCGCAATACGTGCACGGGTTTTGCGTGCACGACGGAGTCGGGTTGTATGTTTATCCATTAGTGAACCTCAATTATTTTTTCTTGGCTTCTTTCATCACTACCACTTCACCTACATAACGAACACCCTTGCCTTTATAAGGCTCAGGAGAACGGAATGCACGAATTTCAGCAGCGACTTGACCAACTACTTGTTTATCTGCACCAGTCAAAACGATCTCTGTTTGGCTAGGAGTTTGAACAGAAACACCTTCAGGCATTTCATATACGATTGGATGAGAAAAACCCAAAGACAAATTCAAAACTTTGCCTTGAGCTTGAGCACGGTAACCCACACCAATCAATTGTAGTTTTTTCTCAAAACCTTCTGAAACACCTTTAACCATATTATTAACTAATGCACGAGCAGTACCTGACATAGAATTTGCCTGTTTACTGTCATTTTTTGCAGCAAAAGTTAATTTACCATCGTTTAATTCAATGGCGACATCAGAATGCAAAGGAAAGGACAACTCGCCATTCTTACCCTTGATAACCAATGCTTCTGTTCCAAATTTTACTTCTACACCAGCAGGAACAGTCACTGGGTTTTTTGCGACACGTGACATTTACTTTTCTCCACTAGGCTACAATGCACAACAACTCACCACCAACACCCTCAGAACGAGCCTTGCGGTCAGTCATCACACCTTTAGAAGTACTAACAATAGCGATACCCAAGCCATTCATAACATTAGGAATTTCGCTAGAAGCTTTGTAAATACGCAAACCTGGACGTGAAACACGTTTAATTTGCTCAATCACAGGGCGACCTGCATAGTATTTCAATTGAATTTCCAATACCGGCTTCGCATCAGCAGAAACCGAAAAATCCTCGATATAACCTTCTTCTTTCAAGACTTTTGCAATTGCACACTTTAATTTGGAAGAAGGCATGGCAACTACTACCTTATTAGCACGTTGCGCATTACGAATACGAGTCAACATATCGGAAATAGGATCATGCATACTCATTATTAATACTCCTATTACCAGCTAGCTTTAACAACACCCGGAATCTCGCCACGCATAGCGATTTCACGGATTTTAATACGACCCAAACCGAATTTACGGAAAGTACCACGAGGACGGCCTGTCAAAGCACAACGACGGCGTTGACGTACAGGAGCTGCATTACGCGGAATGGATTGGAATTTCAGACGAGCTTCAAAACGCTCCTCTTCAGTTGCATTCGCATCATTAATAACAGCAAAAATTGCCTCACGTTTGGCTGCAAACTTTTTCGCCAAAGCTTGACGTTTCAGTTCACGATTAATAAGTGCTTTCTTAGCCATGATTATCCTTTAAACGGAAACTTGAACAGCGACAATAAAGCTTTAGCTTCTTCATCAGTTTTTGCAGTAGTTGTAATAGTAATATTCAAACCACGCAAAGCATCAATTTTATCGTATTCAATTTCCGGGAAAATGATTTGCTCGCGAACACCCATGTTGTAATTACCACGTCCATCAAAAGATTTGCCACTTACACCACGGAAGTCACGTACTCGAGGTAATGCAATAGTAATCAAACGATCCAAGAATTCGAACATTTGATCACGACGCAATGTTACTTTGCAACCTACAGGATAATTATCGCGAATTTTAAAGCCAGCGATAGATTTACGAGCAACAGTAACTACTGGTTTTTGACCAGCAATTTTCTCTAAATCAGATACTGCGTGCTCCATAACTTTTTTATCAGCAACGGCCTCTCCAACCCCCATATTTAAAGTAATTTTTTCAATACGAGGAACTTCCATTACTGACTTGTAACCAAATTGTTTAATCAATTCAGGAACAACTGTATCTTTATAAAACTCTCTCAAACGAGCCATGTTATCTCCTTACGCTCCAATAACAGAGCCATTTGATTTGAAGAAACGAACGCGCTTAACTTTGCCTTCATTCTCAATCAGTTTAATACCAACACGGTCTGCTTTATTAGTTTCCGGATTCAGGATTGCAACATTAGAAATATCCAACGGCATTTCTTTTGAAACAATACCACCTTCAATACCACGCATCGGATTAGGTTTTTGGTGACGTTTTACAACATTAACACCTTCAACCACAACTTTACTACCCAATACGCGAACTACTTGACCTTGCTTACCTTTATCCTTACCAGTGATCACAACAACTTGGTCACCTTTAATGATTTTATTCATCGCGCTATTCCTTATAACACTTCAGGCGCCAATGAAACGATTTTCATAAATCGCTCAGTACGCAACTCGCGGGTTACCGGTCCAAAAATACGTGTACCCAGAGGTTCAAGTTTATTGTTTAACAACACGGCGGCGTTGTTATCAAATTTAATCAACGCACCATCAGGACGACGCACACCTTTAGCAGTACGAACAACAACCGCATTGTACACATCACCTTTTTTGACACGACCACGTGGGGCCGCATCTTTAACTGCGACTTTAATAATATCGCCAACAGAAGCGTAGCGACGCTTAGATCCGCCCAACACTTTGATGCACATCACGCGACGCGCACCAGAGTTATCAGCCACATCTAAGATGGTCTGCATTTGAATCATATTAGTACCTTTAAATTAACCAACTTAATTTACCATTTTCATATAACTCGCCCACTTATTTAAATTGAGCTAACTAAATGAAACCATCATGGTTCTAGTAAACCAGTCTTGGATCCCGAAGGGAAGAAACTTCCAGAAGAAACTGAAAGATAAGAAACGAAGTTTACACGCAAATTCACTTTGGCGCAACACTTCGTTTCTTATTAAAGCTAACTGTCTTAGATTTTAAACAGTACGTGCTTTCTCAACCAGTTCTTTAACAACCCAAGATTTGGTTTTTGACAGTGGACGAGATTCCGCAATTACTACTACATCACCAATTCCATATTGATTATTTTCATCATGGGCATGGATTTTAGTTGATAAACGGATGATTTTACCGTACAGAGGGTGTTTCACTTTACGCTCAACCAGCACTGTAACAGTTTTGTCCATTTTGTCGCTTACCACTTTGCCTTGCAAAGTACGAACATTTTTATTTTCGCTCATTACTTAGCACCTTTTTCAGTTAAAATGGTTTTAATACGAGCAATATCGCGACGTACACGTTTTAATTCGCTTGGCTTACCCAATTGACCAGTTGCGTTTTGCATACGTAAGCCAAACTGAGCTTTCAACAAGTCCAACAAATCTGCATTTAATTGCTCAATAGATTTGTCTTTCAATTCATTTGCTTTCATTATTGACCTACCTGTCTTACTACAAAGGTCGTAGGAATAGGCAATTTGGCAGCGGCCAATTCAAATGCTTCGCGAGCCAATGCCTCTGGAACACCGTCCATTTCATACAACACTTTGCCTGGTTTGATTTCGGCAATGTAATATTCCACGTTACCTTTACCGCCACCCATACGAACTTGAATAGGTTTTTCAGTAATTGGTTTATCAGGGAATACACGAATCCAAATACGACCACCACGTTTAATGTGGCGAGTCATTGTACGACGAGCAGCTTCGATTTGGCGGGCAGTCAAACGGCCACGACCAACGGCTTTCAAACCGAACTCACCGAAACTTACTTTGTTACCGCGAGTAGCAATACCAGTATTGCGACCTTTTTGTTGCTTGCGGTATTTCAGTCTAGTTGGCTGCAGCATTACGTCCACCTGCCTTTCTTTGTTTCTTTTCATGCTCAGGTTTAGCTGAAGTCTTTACATTACCTTCAGTATAGACCCAAACTTTCAGACCCAGCACGCCATAAGTGGTATGGGCTTCGCTAGTCGCATAATCTACGTTGGCACGCAAAGTATGCAGCGGTACGCGACCTTCACGATACCATTCGCTACGAGCAATATCTGCACCATTCAGACGACCTGAGGTCATAATCTTGATGCCTTTTGCGCCTGAACGCATAGCATTTTGCATTGCGCGCTTCATAGCACGGCGGAATTGAACGCGTTTTTCTAATTGCTGTGCAATACCATCAGCAATAATTTGCGCATCCAATTCAGGTTTACGGATTTCTTCGATATTCACATGAACAGGCACGCCCATCAAGGCTTGCAAATCACGTTTCAGAACTTCGATATCCTCACCTTTTTTACCAATTACTACGCCTGGACGAGCAGAGTGAATAGTAATACGTGCAGATTTCGCAGGACGCTCAATAACTACGCGACCAACAGAAGCATTCGCCAATTTTTTACGCAGATAGTTACGAACATCAATATCTTGTTTCAAAACAGCAGAAAAGTCGGTGCTTTTAGCAAACCATTTTGAAGCCCAGTCTTTAGTTACCGCCAGGCGAAAGCCTGTAGGGTTAATCTTTTGTCCCATAGCTTTTCCTTAGTTGCCCACTGTCACATTGATATGACAAGTTTGTTTTTCAATGCGGTTACCGCGACCTTTGGCACGAGCTTGGAAACGTTTCAAGCTTGGACCTTTGTCAACAAAGATAGTGACCACTTTCAACTCATCAATGTCGGCACCGTTATTGTGCTCGGCATTAGCAATAGCTGATTCCAATACTTTTTTAATCAACTCAGCACCTTTTTTAGGACTGAAAGTCAAAATATTCAAAGCTTGGGCAACGTCTTTACCGCGAATCAAATCAGCTACCAAACGAGCTTTTTGAGCTGAAATACGGGCATTTTTATGTTGTGCATTTACTCTCATGATTCACCTTATTTCTTTTTAGCCTTTTTATCAGCCAAGTGGCCTTTAAAGGTACGGGTCAATGAGAATTCACCTAATTTATGACCAACCATGTTATCGCTGATAAACACGGGCACATGGGTGCGGCCGTTGTGTACAGCAATGGTCAGACCGATAAAATCAGGCAGAATGGTAGAACGACGAGACCAGGTTTTAATCGGGCGTTTGTCGTTGCTTGCACGAGCAGCATCTACTTTTTTCAGCAAATGCAGGTCTACATATGGGCCTTTTTTCAATGAACGAGCCATACTAATTAACCTTTATTTGAGTAACGACGACGAACAATCATGTTATCCGTGCGTTTGTTATTACGAGTGCGGTAGCCTTTAGCAGGAGTACCCCATGGACTAACCGGTTCGCGAGCTTCACCGGTACGACCTTCACCACCACCATGCGGGTGATCGACAGGGTTCATGACAACACCACGAACGGTCGGACGAATACCGCGCCAACGATTGGCACCGGCTTTACCGATTTTTTTCAGGCTTTGCTCTTCGTTACCGACTTCACCGATGGTTGCACGGCAATCTACGTTGATTTTACGAACTTCGCCAGAGCGCAGACGGATTTGAGCGTATGCGCCTTCTTTAGCCAGCAATACCGCAGAAGCACCGGCAGAACGTGCAATTTGAGCACCTTTGCCAGGTTTCATTTCGATACAGTGGATAGTCGTACCAACGGGGATGTTGCGAATCGGCAGGGTGTTACCTACTTTGATGGCAGCTTCAGCACCGGAAACCAATACAGCACCAGCTTGAATACCGCGAGGAGCGATGATGTAGCGACGCTCACCGTCTGCATAGCACAACAGCGCAATGAAGGCAGTACGGTTAGGATCGTATTCGATACGCTCTACTTTTGCAGGGATACCGTCTTTGTTACGTTTAAAGTCTACAACACGGTAATGGTGTTTATGACCGCCGCCTTTGTGACGGGTGGTGATATGACCATTATTGTTACGACCGGCAGTAGAATTTTTCTTTTCGAGCAAAGGTGCATAAGGCGCACCTTTGTGCAAACCTTCTGTTACCACGCGAACCATGCCGCGACGGCCTGCAGAAGTTGGCTTCATTTTAACGATTGCCATTTTGTTTATTCCTTATCTGCAGCTGCAGCAGCGGCTTCCAAATCCAACTCTTGACCGGCAGCCAAGCTTACATAAGCTTTTTTAACATCGCTGCGGCGGCCCAAAGTACGACCAAAACGCTTAGTTTTGCCTTTAGTGGTAACGGTAGTTACAGAAGCAACTTGAACACCGAACAGCAGCTCAACAGCAGCTTTGATTTCAGGTTTGGTTGCATTTGCCAAAACTTTAAACGTCATTTGGTTGCGTTTTTCAGCCAATACGTTGCTTTTTTCAGAAACGATAGGTGCCAAAATCACTTGAGTCAAACGTTGTTGATTCATACCCATTGCTCCTCTAATTGTGCAACCGCATCTTTAGTGATGATTACTTTTTTGTAACGCAGCAAGCTGTAAGGATCAACTTGTTGAGCTTCCAAAACCAACACGTTTGGCAAGTTGCGTGAAGCCAAGTAAACATTCTCATCGAGCTGTTTGGTTACAAACAGCACTTGCTCCAGACCCAGATTTTTCACTTGTTCAGCAAAAACTTTGGTTTTAGGAGTTTCAGCAGTCAACGCTTCGATAGCAAACAAACGTTCGTCACGGGCCAATTGGGACAGGATAGTCGCCATACCGGCACGGTACATTTTACGGTTTACTTTTTGAGTGAAGTTTTCGTCGGGTTTGTTCGGGAACGCACGACCACCTTTACGCCACAGCGGAGAAGAAGTCATACCGGAACGGGCACGGCCGGTACCTTTTTGACGCCATGGTTTTTTGGTTGAGTGTTTTACTTCGGCACGGTTTTTTTGAGCACGGTTGCCAGAACGGGCGTTTGCCAAGTAGGCATTTACCAGCTGATGAACCAACGCCTCATTGTATTCGCGAGCGAACAAAGCATCAGAAACAGACAGACTGCCTGAAACTTGTCCTTTAGCGTCAATTACTTTCAATTCCATTACGCACCTACTTTCACGCTAGGACGAACTACAACATCGCTGTTGACCGCACCCGGAACAGCACCCTTAACCAACAGCAGTTGGCGTTCTGCATCAACACGGACAACTTCCAGTTTTTGGACAGTTGCTTTGGTGTTGCCGTATTGACCGGCCATGCGTTTACCGGGGAACACGCGACCTGGGTCTTGCGCCATACCGATAGAACCTGGAACACGGTGAGAACGGGAGTTACCGTGGGAAGTACGTTGGGCACCGAAGTTATGACGTTTGATCGTACCGGAGAAACCTTTACCTTTAGAGGTACCGGTTACATCGACCAATTGACCGACTTCAAACATAGAAACGGTGATTTCGTCACCGGCTTTCAATTCAGCCAGTTTTTCTTCAGTCAAAGCAAACTCAATCAAACCGCGACCGGCCTCAACACCTGCTTTTGCAAAGTGCCCGGCTTCGGCTTTGTTGACACGGTTAGCTTTTTTCTGACCAAAGGTAACTTGAACGGCAGTATAGCCGTCAGCATCTTTGGATTTTACTTGTGTAACGCGGTTGGCAGACATATCCAAAACGGTTACCGGAACAGAAACACCCTGTTCGTCAAACACGCGGGTCATACCAACTTTGCGTCCAACCAGACCTAAAGTCATGATTATTTTCCTTTTAAAGTAAAGGGGCGGGCTACGATTGGCCTGCCTTCGGACAATGATAAAACTTGGCACATTTGCACCAAGCCCTGCACTATACCACGACAATAAAGAAGTTTTCAAGCAAAATCTTAGGCTTGCCGCAGATTATTTACCGCTATCCGACAGATTTGAGGTTTACCCAATCCATCGATATTCTGTTCTGAATTTTGACAGTCTTAATTATTGTTCAACGATATAAAAGGTCGTCTGAAATTTCATCTACAACAAAATTTCAGACGACCTCTTCTCAATATATATGGTTTATTTTAAACCACTCAGATGCGCTTCATATCGAAACTGCTATTTCTGCAACTCCGTCGGCGGAGTTTGTTCGGGCTGGCGCGTGTGCAACTTATACCAGCCAAACAGCCGCACTAAACATAAAAAGGCAATAAACGGCATGCACAAGGCGGAAATCAAATAGCGCGGATTGTTGGTATTAAGGACATTCCCGCCCGCTGATAGAGCCAATGCGGCATTAAACCATTCCCACAACGAAGGCACGCTGAAAGCCAACACGGCAATCAATCCCAGCGTTCGAAAAATACCGATAGGCAAAATCTGCCGTTTTAGCACTGTACGGTTTAGCTGCAACAAGACAATCAATCCAAACCCGATGATGAGGACCATGCCGCCGTTTGCAACGATTTGCAGGCTGTTGAAAGCGATATCGGGCGTTACCGCCAGACCGCTGTCTGAAGCAGGCGTCGCTTGCTGCTGAAGGTTAAGCCCTTGAATAATATTTAAAACGAAACCATAAACCATATCGGCAAGCATAATACCTATGGGCAAGGAAGTGAGCATTCGTCTTAGCATGGTTGTGTCAGATAATGATGAAATAAGGTATGAATGGAAAGATGATGCCGTTTCAGACGACGTATTCGCACTATATCTATATATGTCTATTTATGAGGTCGTCTGAAAAGTTGCAGACGGTATTGTAGCGGATTGCCGGCTCTAACGTATGTAAAATTAAATTTAGCCTAAGTCATAAAATCCTGTAATTTTCCACCAATCATTTAACTTTGGGAGTAAAATTCCAAAATATTAATTTGCTTCATGATTTACGGCTTGGATATCTCAGTGTAAGTTTTAGATTTACAGTTTCAGACGACGTTGGGACGCTATTTTGTAATTTTCCAACAAAGCCGTATGCCATTTATCAACGGATTGACCGAAAGGACGCTTCACATGAGTAATGCAAAACGCGATGTAACCCGCATCAGCCACAACACCAAAATCGTCGCTACGTTGGGGCCGGGCAGCAACAATGTTCAGTTGTTGGAAGACATGATCCGTGTAGGCGGTCTGAATGTCGTCCGTTTCAATTTCAGCCACGGCACACCTGAATTCCATCAGGAAAACGCCCGCATCGTGCGTGAAGCGGCAAAACGTGCCGGACAGGAAATCGCCATCCTTGCCGACTTGCAAGGTCCGAAAATCCGTGTCGGCAAAATCGCCGGCGGTAGCATCGAATTGAACAAAGGCGAAACGCTGGTACTCGATGCCGCACTCGAAGGCGAAGGCACGCGCGACGCGGTCGGTTTGGACTACCGCGACCTGCCTGATGATGTCGTCGCAGGCGATGTTTTGTGGTTGGACGACGGTCTGCTGACTTTGACCGTGGAATCCGTTGAAGGCAGTAAGATTGTTACTAAAGTTGAAAACAGCCATGTGTTGAAAAGCAACAAAGGCATCAATAAACGCGGCGGCGGTTTGTCCGCAGGTGCGTTGACCGAGAAAGACTTCCGCGACCTGAAAACCGCGATTGCCATCGGTTGCGACTACCTCGCCATCAGCTTTGTGAAATCCGCCGAAGATTTACACATCGCCCGCGCCAAAGTAGAAGAAGAAATGAAAGGCAGCACTGCCGTTCGCCCCGGTTTGGTGTCTAAAATCGAACGCGTGGAAGCGATTGAAAACTTAGACGAAATCATCCTCGCCAGCGACGGCATCATGGTGGCACGCGGCGACTTGGCGGTCGAAGTTGGACACGCAGCCGTCCCCGCCCTGCAAAAACGCATGATCCGCCGCGCACGCGAGTTGCGCCGCTTCAGCATTACGGCAACCCAAATGATGGAATCCATGATCACCAACCCCGTACCGACCCGCGCGGAAGTCAGCGACGTGGCAAACGCGGTATTGGACGGCACCGATGCGGTGATGTGTTCCGCCGAAACCGCCGTCGGCGCGTATCCTTTTGAAACTGTCAGCCAAATGGCGATTATTTGTGCGGCAGCCGAAAAAGAGCAGGACTCGCTCAACGGCGTTGCCGAACAGGTCGAGTATCCCGAAGCCGTCAGCACCAACTTGGCGATTGCCGGCGGCGCGGTCGGCGTGGCGCGTGCGGTTCACGCCAAAGCGATTGTCGCCCTGACCGAAAGCGGCTCAACCGCCTTCGAAATCAGCCGCCACAACATCACTTTGCCGATTTTCGCACTGACCCCGAGCATTTCCGCCCAACGCCGTATGGCGATGTACCGCGGCGTGCGCCCGATGATTCTGGCGACCAGCACCGACCACGATACCGCGCTGAACGAAGTGGAAGCCATGTTGGTCGAACATAAAATCTTAAGCTCCGGCGACCAATACATCATCACCAGCGGTTCGCAAATGCGCGAATCCGGTTCGACCAATACGCTGGAAGTGTTGCGCGTTAAATAATCGATACACAAACGGCAGATAAACAAGAGGTCGTCTGAAAACTTGGAAACGGGTTTTCAGACGACCTTTTCGTTTTCTTTTGAAGTAAGATTTTTGAACACTGAAACAGTAGGAGTCTATAATTTTTTATAGTGGATTAACTTTAAACCAGTACGGCGTTGCCTCGCCTTGCCGTACTATCTGTACTGTCTGCGGCTTCGTCGCCTTGTCCTGATTTAAATTTAATCCACTATAATAGCCTCAAGTCTAGACGCAAAGACAGAAAAGTGTGCTGCTTTGAAAGCTGGAGAATATCTAACAGGCTTGAGGGCTAATGTAAGAGCTTCAACCAATCAACTTTCAATAAGAAAGAAATAAATATGCCCAAAGATCAAATGAAAGATAATTTTTTTGACCTTATAGAAGAATTTCTAAATTTATTTAATCAGAGAGATTTTAAACAACTCGAAATCAAATTTCAGATTAACAAAGGTGTGTATGAGGAAATTTTGGAAGAACTGGATGATGAAAATCTTTTAGATAAAAAATTATCATTACCTCCCAAAGCAATAGCATTGACCGCACGAAATGATAATAGGGCAATATTTGAAACATATGAAATGAATGGCACGGAAGAAGTTATAGGAATCGAATGCTGTTTATATGCAGATAACAGGGAAACTGACCTAACCCTAGAAGGTCGTTTTCATAAAAAAGATGGGAAATTTATTTTTGTTTATCATGGTCTTCGTGCTTAAGATTTAACAGCGGAACCAGACTAGCACAAAATCCCTCACTGACATCTTTACCACAGTCCCGCCCTCTCCTATCTGCGCAACACGCAAGTTTTTCTGAAAGAAGCCAAAAATATTAGGCAAAAGCGATAACGTGGTATAGAATCGAGCACCTACACTAATCAAACGGAATGACCGCTAGGAAACAACTGTACTTTGATTGAAAAACCGTTGCCCTTCAGCCCAAAATTCATGTCAGCCAGTCATTTGCTGCATTTTTTGCCTTGAAGGCCATCGTTTCTATTCAAAATACCGATTCCAAACCGTCAGCCCGCTCCCGATACGGAGGCGTTTGTTTCAGACGACCTCTTTATTATTTGTCCGCAGGTATAAGAAAATGACACACTCACCCATCAAACAAACCGTAATCTTACTCAGCGCAGTCTTCTTTTCCGGCGCAGTCCACGCTTCGGGCTACCACTTCGGTACGCAGTCGGTCAACGCGCAAGGCACCGCCAACTCTTCCGGCGCAGAAGCAGCCGACGCATCGACCATCTTCTACAACCCTGCAGGTCTGTCCAAACTCGACAGCAGCCAAGTTTCCGTCAACGCCAACATCGTCATGCCCAGCATCCGCCACGAGGCCGATTCCGCCCAATATTATCAAGGCGGCGATGTTTCCGGCTCGAAAAGCGGCAAAATCACCAAAACCACCGTCGCTCCGCACCTCTACGGCGCATACAAAGTCAATGACGATGTAACTTTGGGCTTGGGCGTTTACGTCCCCTTCGGCTCTGCCACCGAATACGAAAAAGATTCCGTGCTGCGCCACAACATCAACAAACTCAGCCTCACCAGCATCGACATCGAGCCGGTTGTCGCTTGGAAAGCCAATGAAAACCATGCTTTCGGTGCAGGTTTGATTGCCCAATATTCCAAAGCCGAATTGCGCAAATATTCCGACTGGGATGCCTCCGGCGCCATCAGCCAACTCGCCAGCGGCCTTGCCTCACGCGCAGCCGGCCGTCCTGTTTCCGTCAGCGCGCAAGGCAAATCTGATGGGCACGCCGAAGTGAAAGGCCACGACTGGGGCTTCGGCTATCAACTCGCTTGGATGTGGGACATCAACGACCGCGCACGGGTTGGCGTGAACTACCGCTCCAAAGTAACCCACACCCTAAAAGGCTCGGCAGAATGGGAAGCCGACGGCGCATACGCCCGCCGCGCTTGGGATTTGGGCGCACTTGCCGCCCGCGGTTACGTTCCGCATGAAAAAGCAAGTGTCAAAATCGTAACCCCCGAATCCTTGTCCGTTCACGGCATGTACAAAGCCACCGACAAATTCAACCTGTTCAGCGATGTAACTTGGACGCGCCACAGCCGCTTCAACAAAGCGGAACTGGTTTTTGAAAACACCAAAAACATCGTCAACGGCAAATCCGACCGCACCGTCATCACGCCCAACTGGCGCAACACTTACAAAGTCGCGCTCGGCGGTTCTTACCAAGTGACCGACCCGCTGCAACTGCGCGCAGGTATCGCCTTTGACCGCTCGCCCGTCAAAAACGCCGGCTACCGCATGAACAGCCTGCCCGACGGCAACCGCATCTGGTTCTCGCTCGGCGCGAAATACCATATCGGCAAAAACCACGTCCTCGATGCCGCTTACAGCCACATCCACATCAACGACACCCGCTACCACACCGCCCGAGCCACCGGCAACGATGTGGACAGCAAAGGCGCATCCAGCGCGCGCTTTAAAAACCACGCCAACATCGTTGGATTGCAATACACTTACAAATTCAAGTAAACCGTTTGGCGACGACATCAAAAGGTCGTCTGAAAACCTGAAACGAGGGTTTTCAGACGACCTTTTTGTTTGACTTGTTGGTGTGCTTATATTTCTATGCGGATGAACAGCGTCTCTAGGAAATCGCTATAACGTTGATTTGCTTTACTTTACGGTAAATTTTGCCGTTATAGTGGATTAAATTTAAACCAGTACGGCGTTGCCTCGCCTTGCCGTACTATTTGTACTGTCTGCGGCTTCGTTGCCTTGTCCTGATTTAAATTTAATCCACTATACTTTTTGGCTTGCTTAAATAACGGCTTACTGATTAAATAATAAAAATTATTTGCATTTGTATGATTCAATTTATAAACTCTTGCTTTTCAAGGCAGACAGATGGCGGTACTTTGTCAGACTTGGGATAAAGAGACGGAGGAATCAAATATCCAATAGATATTTTTGGCGTATCAGACAGTATTTCAAACCCGATATTTTCAAACAAAATTTCTACTGCCCTGTCTAACCGGGGTCGTCTGAATTTTTAGAGAGGTTTGTCATGTCCGTCATGCTGATACCGATAACCCTTTTCTTCTCTTTCTTCTTTTTTGCCTTATACCGCTCTATCGCGCCCGCGCCCGATAGGGTGTTGAACGGTGACACACTTATTTGTTTTAGCCGTAACAAGTTCTTCAGCCGTGAGCTTTTGTATTGCGGAACGCAGGGTGTGTTTGTTTATCGCGGACGGACTTTGATAGCGCATTACCGATTTGAAGAGGTCGTCAGACTGGCGAAGACCAGTTGGCATATCAACAAAGTCAGCGTTTGGGAAATCGAATGCGTATCGGGCGGTAAACATGCGCGGCATACATTTTGCCCGAGGGGAAGCCTGTGGTTCGGTCATGAAGGTTTCGACAGGCTTCATGAACATATGCTGCGTGTGAATCCGAATGCGGTGAAGACCAAATGGACTGGTTTTCCTCCTCATATTGATATTATTAAGTTTTAAGGTTTGTTTTATATATGTTGATTGCTTTTTTGATTATGTTGCGCGAGGGTATCGAGGCGGCTTTGATCGTCGGTATCGTCGCGGGTTTTTTGAAACAGTCGGGACATTCGCGGCTGATGCCTAAGGTGTGGCTGGGTGTGGCTTTGGCTGCGCTGATGTGTTTGGGCATCGGATACGGTATCCATTCGGCAACGGGCGAGATTCCGCAGAAGGAGCAGGAATTTGTGGTCGGCGTTATCGGTTTGGTGGCGGTGGCGATGCTGACTTATATGATTTTATGGATGAAAAAAGCCGCCCGTTCGATGAAGCAGCAGCTTCAGGATTCGGTTCAGACCGCCTTAAACCGCGGCAACGGCCAAGGCTGGGCTTTGGTCGGCATGGCTTTTCTGGCTGTGGCGCGCGAGGGGCTGGAGAGTGTGTTTTTTCTCTTGGCGGTGTTTCAGCAGAGTCCGACTTGGTCTATGCCCGTCGGCGCGGTATTGGGGCTGCTGACCGCAGTGGTCATCGGCGCGCTGATTTATCAGGGCGGTATGCGTCTGAATCTGGCGAAGTTTTTCCGTTGGACGGGCGCGTTTTTGATTGTGGTGGCCGCCGGTTTGGTGGCCGGTTCGCTGCGCGCACTGCATGAGGCGGGCGTGTGGAACCACCTGCAAGAGGTGGTGTTTGATTCTTCCAAATACCTGCATGAAGACAGCCCGCTGGGTGTGCTGCTCGGCGGCTTCTTCGGCTATACCGACCACCCGACGCAAGGCGAGGTGCTGGCGTGGCTGCTGTATTTGGTTCCCGTCATGATTTGGTTTCTGCACGGCAGCAGGCCCGCCGCAGTGCAGAGGTCGTCTGAAAGCCACTAGTGGCGCTTAAAAATTCCGTATCTCATTCTTATCAACATGCCAAAGAGGTTTGAAATGAAAAAACTCAATATAACTGCTTTATCCGTGATGCTGGCTTTGGGTCTGACCGCGTGTCAGCCGCCTGAAGCGGAAAAATCTGCGCCTGCCGCGTCAGGTGCTTCGGGTGCATCCGGCGCGAATACCGGCGGCGCCGTCAACGTCGGCGTGAACGACACTGCCTGCGAACCGATGGAACTGACCGTGCCGAGCGGACAAGTCGTGTTCAACATCAAAAACAACAGCGGCCGCAAGCTGGAATGGGAAATCCTCAAAGGCGTGATGGTGGTTGACGAACGCGAAAACATCGCCCCCGGACTTTCCGACAAAATGACCGTCACCCTGCTGCCGGGCGAATACGAAATGACCTGCGGCCTTTTGACCAACCCGCGAGGCAAGTTGGTAGTAACCGACAGCGGCTTTAAAGACACCGGCAACGAAGCCGATTTGGAAAAACTCGCCAAACCGCTTGCCGACTATAAAGTTTACGTCCAAGGCGAAGCCAAAGAGCTGGTTGCCAAAACCAAAGCCTTCACCGACGCTGTCAAAGCGGGCGACATCGAAAAAGCCAAATCCCAGTTTGCCTCCGCCCGCACCCACTACGAACGCATCGAGCCGATTGCCGAACTCTTCAACGAACTCGACCCCGCCATCGACGCGCGTGAAGACGACTTCAAAGACAAAACCGAAGACGCGGCCTTCACCGGCTTCCACCGTATCGAACACGCCCTGTGGGTCAAAAAAGACGTATCCGGCGTGAAAGACATTGCCGACAAACTCATGAAAGACGTTGAAGCCCTGCAAAAAGAAATCGACGCCCTCTCCTTCCCGCCAAACAAAGTCGTCGGCGGCGCGGCAGTGTTGATTGAAGAAGTTGCCGGCAGCAAAATCAGCGGCGAAGAAGACCGTTACAGCCACACCGACTTGAGCGACTTCCAAGCCAACATCGAAGGCGCGCAAAAAATCGTCGAACTCTTCCGTCCGATGATTGCCGAGAAAAACAAAGCCCTGCTCGAGAAAGTCGATGCCAACTTCAAACAAGTAACCGACATCCTCGCCAAATACAAAACCAAAGACGGCTTTGAAACCTACGACAAACTCAGCGACGCAGACCGCAAAACCCTTCAGGCACCGATTAACGCCCTTGCCGAAGACCTGAGCCAACTGCGCGGGACACTGGGTCTCAAATAAACTTGACCCGCCCGTTTCAGACGACCCCTTACCACTTAAGAGGTCGTCTGAAAACTTATCGCTGACAGCAGTCATGCCCGCGCGGCAATCGCAGACGTAGCGTGGGCTTTGCCCGCGAAAAAACCAAAGCCGTGTAGGTCGGACACTTGTATCCGACAAAGCAATCGTAGGTTGGGTCGAGACCCAACAAAACCTCTTCATTCCAACGTTTTGTCAGGTTTACCAACCCAACCTAACTCTGCCGTCAGCCCGTAACGTAGGCTTTGCCCACAAAAAAACTAAAACCGCGGCACACCTTGCCGCCATACCAAAATACATTCAGGAATCGTACATTACTTACCGTGTATCGGATTGACCGACAATTCAAAGTTTTCAGACGACCTTAAACGTCGTCTGAACATTCGACATAGCAAACTGTAAACGCAACACCCGCGTACCTACCGCAGCCCGAATCCCCCGCAAAGGACTCCGCCATGAGCCAAGACAACAACCCACAACCCACCCAACCGACCAAACGCACCCTGTTCAAAACCGTCCTCGCCGCAGGCGCAGCCGGCGCGGCAGGCTGGTTCGCCGGCAAACAACAAGGCGAAACCGCCGCCGAGACCCGCCTCAACGAACACTCCCCGCAAGCCTACCCCTGCTACGGCACCCACCAAGCCGGCATCACCACCCCGCACCAGCTCTTCGGCATCATGTGCGCCTTCGACGTAACCGCCAAAGACCCCAAACAACTCGAAAACCTCTTCCGCACCCTCACCGCCCGCATCGAATTTCTCACCCAAGGCGGTGAATACCAAGACGGCGACGAAAAACTCCCCCCCGCAGGCAGCGGCCTGCTCGGTAAAACCTTCCGCCCCGACGGCCTCACCATCACCGTCGGCGTCGGCAGCAGCCTCTTTGACGACCGTTTCGGACTCAAAGACAAAAAACCCCGCCACCTCCAAGAAATGCGCGACTTCCCCAACGACCGCCTCCAAAAATCATGGTGCGACGGCGACCTCAGCCTCCAAATCTGCGCCTTCACCCCCGAAACCTGCCAAGCCGCCCTGCGCGACATCATCAAAAACACCGCCCAAACCGCCGTCATCCGCTGGAGCATAGACGGCTGGCTGCCCAAAGCCGAACCCGGCGCCATCGCCGCCCGCAACCTCTTAGGCTTCCGCGACGGCTCCGGCAACCCCGACGTATCCGATCCCAAAATTGCCGACCAAGTCCTCTGGACAGGCATCGCCGCCAACAGCCAAGAAGAACCCGCCTGGACGAAAAACGGCAGCTACCAAGCCGTCCGCCTCATCCGCCACTTCGTCGAATTCTGGGACAGAACCCCCTTGCAGGAACAAACCGAAATCTTCGGCCGACGCAAATACAGCGGTGCCCCCATGGACGGCAAAAAAGAGAGCGACACCGCCGACTTCGCCAAAGACCCCGACGGCAAAACCACCCCCAAAGACAGCCACATGAGGCTCGCCAACCCGCGCGACCCCAAGTTCATGAAAAAACACCTGCTCTACCGCCGCGCCTTCAACTACTCCCGCGGCCTTGCCGCCAACGGCCAGCTCGACGTCGGCTTGGTGTTCATCTGCTACCAAGCCAACCTCTCCGACGGCTTCATCTTCGTCCAAAACCTGCTCAACGGCGAACCGCTGGAAGAATACATCAGCCCCTTCGGCGGCGGCTATTTCTTCATCCTGCCCGGCGTCGAAAAAGGCGGCTTCCTCGCCCAAAGCCTGCTCAGCGCGTGAACACAGATTTAGGATAAACCAATCCGTAGTGTGGGCTTTGCCCACGACCTTCCACCGAACATCCGAATCAAATTATCCCTGTTCATTCTGACAACGCAGAGGTCTTATCCATAAAACTCTTCCTGCAAAAAGGTCGTCTGAAAACTAAGTATTCCGGTTTTCAGACGACCTTTCCGTCAAATGGGCACAGACTTGGGGCAAACCGAACCCGTAGCGTGGGCTTCGCCCACGATCTTCCACTCAAACATCCGAATCCAATCATATCCGTTTATTCGTGGATAGAATCCACGCTACGGGCGGCTTGGTTTTTAATCAGCATTATGAACCACCATTCCCGCGCAGGCGGGTTTGCTGCATATTCTGAGGTGTTGCCACAAAGTGCCGCCGTTGCTTTTGTCTTGGCGGAGGTAGCGGTAAACGGTGCTGTGATGGAGCGTGATCCCGTGGTGTTTGCGCAGGTAGGCGCATACTTGTTCGGGACTGAGTTTGCGGCGGATAAGGGTGTCGATGTGTTGAATCAGCTGCGAATCGAGCTTATAGGGCTTTCGCTTACGCTGTTTGATAGTCCGGCTTTGCCGCTGGGCTTTTTCGGCGCTGTATTGCTGCCCTTGGGTGCGGTGCCGTCTGATTTCGCGGCTGATGGTGCTTTTGTGGCGGTTGAGCTGTTTGGCGATTTCAGTGACGGTGCAGTGGCGGGACAGGTATTGGATATGGTATCGTTTGTCTTGGGTCAGTTGTGTGTAGCTCATGGCAATCTTTCTTGCAGGAAAGGCCGTATGCTACCGCATACTGGCCCTTTTCTGTTATGGAAAGTTGCACTTCAAATGCGAATTCGCCGAATACTGAAACATGAACGCACAAAGACACCCGCCTCACTCTATACCACCAAGACATTTAGCAGGCCTACACACAAGGGAAGGAAAGCGTTACCTCCCCGGTACGCCGCTACCAAGTCAGCCGTATCACCATCTACAGCGCACTTAAGGCCGAAAGGGGTAAGTAACAATATTGTAGGAATCGCCGAAACGTTACATTGTCTTTCCCTGCCCTTTGCCACGGTAACAAGATCGGTTCAACAAACAAAAACGCCCACTCCCTTCCGGGATTGGACGTTTTTTATAGTCAATTAAAATCAAAATAGGACAGTAACGCATCGTCAAATCGGGCGTAATCAGACAATACGGTTCGCAGATACCGCTTAATATTCGCCCACACCTTCTCAATCGGGTTGAGCTCAGGTGAATAAGGTGCAAGAGGCAATACCTTATGTCCCCATTTTTCCGCCATTTCCCGTAAGACACCCATACGGTGAAATCGCGCATTATCTAAAATAATCACCGATTTTTGAGTCAATGCGGGCAGTAGGCATTGCTGAAACCACGCTTCAAAAAAGACTCCGGTCATCGTATTTTGATAAACCATCGGAGCAATCAGCCGGTTGCCGACTTGTGCGGACACCAGAGATAAGCGTCGGTATCTTTTCCCACTTATCTGCGCTTTCACTATTTGCCCTTTCAGGCTGCGGGCATAGGGGCGGAACAGGTAGCGGTCAAATCCTGTTTCATCCAAATAAACACGTTGGTAGTCGGAAAATTCGGCCGGCTGTGTCAAATAATGCGTTACTTTGGCCGGGTCTTGTTCTTTGTAAGTGGTGGTCTTTTTTTGCGCGTCATCCCCATCTGTTTGAGTGCATAGCAAACGGCGGCTGGCGTACAATCAAAATGTTTGGCGATTTCATGCAGATAGGCATCCGGGTGTTGCCCAACATATTGAGCCAGTTTTTGCCTATCCAATTTGACGGCATTTAGACCGGTAACTTGATGTTTTAGGCTGCCTGTTTGTTTTTTAAGGCGAATCCACAGGTAAAGCGTGTTTCTTGACAAGTTAAACGTCGCTGCGGTTTGGCTGATGTTTTTGCATTGTTCGTAATAGTTTAAAGCTTTGTTTCTTAAGTCCGCAGAGTATGCCATGGTTAGACCTTAAAAGTTGAGTATTGTACTATTTTGTTTTTAATTAACTATATCTGTACTGTCTGCGGCTTCGTTGCCTTGTCCTGATTTAAATTTAATCCACTATAGTTTGGCCATCGTATTCACACCTTCAATTCCATGAATACGCAAATAAGGCTATTTTTTAGGTGATGGGACGGCGTTTTTAGCTTTTGGGTTGACAGGTGCCGGGGCGACGGTTGCCTCCGCCTTCAGTTTGGAGAAGATGCCCTCACCGATACCTTTGACGTTTTTCAACTCCTCCACCGATTTGAAGGCACCATGTTGCTGACGGTAGTCCACAATGGCTTTGGCTTTGGCAGGGCCGATACCGGGCAGGGCTTCCAACTCGGACGGGGAAGCGGTATTGATGTTGACGGCGGCCAGAGACAGCGAAGCGGTCAGCAGGGAGAGGGCGGCAAAGAGGAATTTTTTCATAAGAAGGTACTCCATAGTTTGTGAATGCGGATGATGCCTGTGTGTGCGGCACCGTAAAATAGTTGGCTATCATATCCGTCTTACCGTTTCCGTTCAAACGATACCTGAAGATTTCTTAGTTTACTATCTCTTTATGTATTGATTCTGCAACATCCCTATTCTACCCGCACCCTCCCAATCCGTCACATTTACCCGCTGCGCCATCGTCGCACCCGCCTATCTCCACTCGTGAGCAAGTAAGCCATAGCAAGAAGGCAAGAAGGCAAGAAGGCAAGAAGGCAAGAAGGCAAGAAGGCAAGAAGGCAAGAAACAGCAATGACGAGTTTCAAGTAAAGGTATGAATAAAATATGAGATAAAAGTAAAAGCCCCCGACATCTGTCGGGGGCTTAGAATAGGTGTTTGGCAGTGACCTACTTTCGCATGGAAGAACCACACTATCATCGGCGCTGAGTCGTTTCACGGTCCTGTTCGGGATGGGAAGGCGTGGGACCAACTCGCTATGGCCGCCAAACTTAAACTGTACAAATCGGTAAAGCCTTAATCAATATATTCGGTGATGACTGAATCAGTCAGTAAGCTTTTTATTTGAAGTTCTTCAAATGATAGAGTCAAGCCTCACGAGCAATTAGTATGGGTTAGCTTCACGCGTTACCGCGCTTCCACACCCCACCTATCAACGTCCTGGTCTCGAACGACTCTTTAGTGCGGTTAAACCGCAAGGGAAGTCTCATCTTCAGGCGAGTTTCGCGCTTAGATGCTTTCAGCGCTTATCTCTTCCGAACTTAGCTACCCGGCTATGCAACTGGCGTTACAACCGGTACACCAGAGGTTCGTCCACTCCGGTCCTCTCGTACTAGGAGCAGCCCCCGTCAAACTTCCAACGCCCACTGCAGATAGGGACCAAACTGTCTCACGACGTTTTAAACCCAGCTCACGTACCACTTTAAATGGCGAACAGCCATACCCTTGGGACCGACTACAGCCCCAGGATGTGATGAGCCGACATCGAGGTGCCAAACTCCGCCGTCGATATGAACTCTTGGGCGGAATCAGCCTGTTATCCCCGGAGTACCTTTTATCCGTTGAGCGATGGCCCTTCCATACAGAACCACCGGATCACTATGTCCTGCTTTCGCACCTGCTCGACTTGTCGGTCTCGCAGTTAAGCTACCTTTTGCCATTGCACTATCAGTCCGATTTCCGACCGGACCTAGGTAACCTTCGAACTCCTCCGTTACTCTTTGGGAGGAGACCGCCCCAGTCAAACTGCCTACCATGCACGGTCCCCGACCCGGATTACGGGTCTGGGTTAGAACCTCAAAGACACCAGGGTGGTATTTCAAGGACGGCTCCACAGAGACTGGCGTCTCTGCTTCAAAGCCTCCCACCTATCCTACACAAGTGACTTCAAAGTCCAATGCAAAGCTACAGTAAAGGTTCACGGGGTCTTTCCGTCTAGCAGCGGGTAGATTGCATCTTCACAACCACTTCAACTTCGCTGAGTCTCGGGAGGAGACAGTGTGGCCATCGTTACGCCATTCGTGCGGGTCGGAACTTACCCGACAAGGAATTTCGCTACCTTAGGACCGTTATAGTTACGGCCGCCGTTTACTGGGGCTTCGATCCGATGCTCTCACATCTTCAATTAACCTTCCAGCACCGGGCAGGCGTCACACCCTATACGTCCACTTTCGTGTTAGCAGAGTGCTGTGTTTTTAATAAACAGTCGCAGCCACCTATTCTCTGCGACCCTCCGAGGCTTACGGAGCAAGTCCTTAACCTTAGAGGGCATACCTTCTCCCGAAGTTACGGTATCAATTTGCCGAGTTCCTTCTCCCGAGTTCTCTCAAGCGCCTTAGAATTCTCATCCTGCCCACCTGTGTCGGTTTGCGGTACGGTTCGATTCAAACTGAAGCTTAGTGGCTTTTCCTGGAAGCGTGGTATCGGTTACTTCATGTCCGTAGACACTCGTCGTCACTTCTCGGTGTTAAGAAGACCCGGATTTGCCTAAGTCTTCCACCTACCGGCTTAAACAAGCTATTCCAACAGCTTGCTAACCTAACCTTCTCCGTCCCCACATCGCATTTGAATCAAGTACAGGAATATTAACCTGTTTCCCATCGACTACGCATTTCTGCCTCGCCTTAGGGGCCGACTCACCCTACGCCGATGAACGTTGCGTAGGAAACCTTGGGCTTTCGGCGAGCGGGCTTTTCACCCGCTTTATCGCTACTCATGTCAACATTCGCACTTCTGATACCTCCAGCACACTTTACAATGCACCTTCATCGGCCTACAGAACGCTCCCCTACCATACCAGTAAACTGGCATCCGCAGCTTCGGTTATAGATTTGAGCCCCGTTACATCTTCCGCGCAGGACGACTCGACCAGTGAGCTATTACGCTTTCTTTAAATGATGGCTGCTTCTAAGCCAACATCCTGGCTGTCTGGGCCTTCCCACTTCGTTTACCACTTAATCTATCATTGGGGACCTTAGCTGGCGGTCTGGGTTGTTTCCCTCTTGACAACGGACGTTAGCACCCGCTGTCTGTCTCCCGAGGAACCACTTGATGGTATTCTTAGTTTGCCATGGGTTGGTAAGTTGCAATAACCCCCTAGCCATAACAGTGCTTTACCCCCATCAGTGTCTTGCTCGAGGCACTACCTAAATAGTTTTCGGGGAGAACCAGCTATCTCCGAGTTTGTTTAGCCTTTCACCCCTATCCACAGCTCATCCCCGCATTTTGCAACATGCGTGGGTTCGGTCCTCCAGTACCTGTTACGGCACCTTCAACCTGGCCATGGATAGATCACTCGGTTTCGGGTCTACACCCAGCAACTGTTCGCCCTATTAAGACTCGGTTTCCCTACGCCTCCCCTATTCGGTTAAGCTCGCTACTGAATGTAAGTCGTTGACCCATTATACAAAAGGTACGCAGTCACACCACAAGGGTGCTCCCACTGTTTGTATGCATCAGGTTTCAGGTTCTATTTCACTCCCCTCCCGGGGTTCTTTTCGCCTTTCCCTCACGGTACTGGTTCACTATCGGTCGATGATGAGTATTTAGCCTTGGAGGATGGTCCCCCCATATTCAGACAGGATTTCACGTGTCCCGCCCTACTTTTCGTACGCTTAGTACCACCATTGAGATTTCGAATACGGGACTATCACCCACTATGGTCAAGCTTCCCAGCTTGTTCTTCTATCTCGACAGTTATTACGTACAGGCTCCTCCGCGTTCGCTCGCCACTACTTGCGGAATCTCGGTTGATTTCTTTTCCTCCGGGTACTTAGATGGTTCAGTTCTCCGGGTTCGCTTCTCTAAGTCTATGTATTCAACTTAGGATACTGCACAGAATGCAGTGGGTTTCCCCATTCGGACATCGCGGGATCATAGCTTTATTGCCAGCTCCCCCACGCTTTTCGCAGGCTTACACGTCCTTCGTCGCCTATCATCGCCAAGGCATCCACCTGATGCACTTATTCACTTGACTCTATCATTTCAAGAACTTCTCTGACTTTGCCTGACATTCCGTTGACGAGAACATCAAACTTGAATTTCCTACTCTGATAAAGCTTACTGCTTGTTGTGTCTTAATCCCGCCTTTTGTCTTTCGGGATTAAGTCGATACAATCATCACCCAAATACTGTACCTGTTTTTCTTTTCCTATCCAGGAGACAACTGACCGTTTGCAATCGGTCAATCATCAAAAACAGATACATTGTCTTTGTTTGTTGATTTCGGCTTTCCAATTTGTTAAAGATCGATGCGTTCAATATTGCTATTTACTTCGCAAATCAAAATGAGCTGATTATTATAGCAGCCTTTCTTTTTCCGTCAAACTGATTCACAATCAGACTTCTCTTTAGAAAAAAAGAAAGCAGTTACACTGCCTTTTTAACTCGCTTTGATTTGGAAAGTATTGGTGGAGGCAAACGGGATCGAACCGATGACCCCCTGCTTGCAAAGCAGGTGCTCTACCAACTGAGCTATGCCCCCGTTCTTGGTGGGTCTGGGAGGACTTGAACCTCCGACCCCACGCTTATCAAGCGTGTGCTCTAACCAGCTGAGCTACAAACCCGGATTCTCTTCTTAAGCGAATCTTGTCTTCACTCAAGCATTTTTCCGCATCTTCTACAGTTTACCGATAAGTGTGAATACGACAGCCTCTTCTTTCTCTAGAAAGGAGGTGATCCAGCCGCAGGTTCCCCTACGGCTACCTTGTTACGACTTCACCCCAGTCATGAAGCATACCGTGGTAAGCGGGCTCCTTGCGGTTACCCTACCTACTTCTGGTATCCCCCACTCCCATGGTGTGACGGGCGGTGTGTACAAGACCCGGGAACGTATTCACCGCAGTATGCTGACCTGCGATTACTAGCGATTCCGACTTCATGCACTCGAGTTGCAGAGTGCAATCCGGACTACGATCGGTTTTGTGAGATTGGCTCCACCTCGCGGCTTGGCTACCCTCTGTACCGACCATTGTATGACGTGTGAAGCCCTGGTCATAAGGGCCATGAGGACTTGACGTCATCCCCACCTTCCTCCGGCTTGTCACCGGCAGTCTCATTAGAGTGCCCAACTTAATGATGGCAACTAATGACAAGGGTTGCGCTCGTTGCGGGACTTAACCCAACATCTCACGACACGAGCTGACGACAGCCATGCAGCACCTGTGTTACGGCTCCCGAAGGCACCCCTCCGTCTCTGGAGGGTTCCGTACATGTCAAGACCAGGTAAGGTTCTTCGCGTTGCATCGAATTAATCCACATCATCCACCGCTTGTGCGGGTCCCCGTCAATTCCTTTGAGTTTTAATCTTGCGACCGTACTCCCCAGGCGGTCGATTTCACGCGTTAGCTTCGCTACTAAGCAGTCAAGCTGCCCAACAGCTAATCGACATCGTTTAGGGCGTGGACTACCAGGGTATCTAATCCTGTTTGCTACCCACGCTTTCGGGCATGAACGTCAGTGTTATCCCAGGAGGCTGCCTTCGCCATCGGTATTCCTCCACATCTCTACGCATTTCACTGCTACACGTGGAATTCTACCTCCCTCTGACACACTCTAGTCACCCAGTTCAGAACGCAGTTCCCAGGTTGAGCCCGGGGATTTCACATCCTGCTTAAGTAACCGTCTGCGCCCGCTTTACGCCCAGTAATTCCGATTAACGCTCGCACCCTACGTATTACCGCGGCTGCTGGCACGTAGTTAGCCGGTGCTTATTCTTCAGGTACCGTCATCAGACAGGGGTATTAACCCCGCCCTTTTCTTCCCTGACAAAAGTCCTTTACAACCCGAAGGCCTTCTTCAGACACGCGGCATGGCTGGATCAGGCTTGCGCCCATTGTCCAAAATTCCCCACTGCTGCCTCCCGTAGGAGTCTGGGCCGTGTCTCAGTCCCAGTGTGGCGGATCATCCTCTCAGACCCGCTACTGATCGTCGCCTTGGTAGGCCTTTACCCCACCAACTAGCTAATCAGATATCGGCCGCTCAAACAGCGCAAGGCCAAATGGTCCCCTGCTTTCTTCCTCAGAAAATATGCGGTATTAGCTAATCTTTCGATTAGTTATCCCCCACTGCTCGGTACGTTCCGATATATTACTCACCCGTTCGCCACTCGCCACCCAAGAAGCAAGCTTCTCTGTGCTGCCGTCCGACTTGCATGTGTAAAGCATGCCGCCAGCGTTCAATCTGAGCCAGGATCAAACTCTTATGTTCAATCTCTAACTTTTTTAACTTCTGGTCTGCTTCAAAGAAACCGACAGGACAATGTCTAAAACATCATCTTGTCTGTCTTTCAAACAGTGTGAGGCTGTCGCACTCACACTTATCGGTAATCTGTTTTGTTAAAGAGCAAAAACGAATTATAAAGCATTTCAAATCATTGTCAATCAAAACTTTTCACAAAACCTCGAAAAATCAGACCAACTGTGATATACTTACCTGTTCGTTCAACCACCGCCGAAGCAGCGAAGAACCGAACTATACCCCCACCCGCAAAAACCGTCAACTCCTAAACCGCAAAAAATTCTAAAAAACCTAACAACAATCTGAAATAAAACAGATTTTAGTTCACTTCCTCAAAACATCATTTCAAAACACCCTCAATCCAAAATCCAAACAGCCCAAAACCATCCAACTCGCACAAAAACAAACAGCAACTCAACTCCCAACAAACACCAAAGGTCGTCTGAAATCTCTTTTTAGACGACCTTTGTATTTTCTTACTGCCTAATTCAATCAACCGATTTCGTTATTTTAGTCGGCAAACTGTTTTTTCATACGTTCGCGGCGTTCTTGTGCCTCTACGGAAAGTGTAGCAGTCGGGCGGGCAAGGAGGCGTTTGAGGCCGATGGGCTCGCCGGTATCTGCGCAGAAGCCGTACTCGCCTTCGTCGATGCTGCGGATGGTTGCTTGTACTTTGCCCAGAAGTTTGCGCTCGCGGTCGCGGGTGCGCAATTCCAGCGCGTACTCTTCTTCTTGAGTGGCGCGGTCGGCAGGATCGGGAGCGGATTCGTGTTCTTGCAGGTGGCCGGTGGTGGCAGATGCGTTTTCAATCAGTTCGTCTTGCATTTTTACCAGCAGTTCGCGGAAGAATGCCAACTGGTCGCTATTCATGTAGTCTTCTTCCGGGCCGTCCCAATTCAAAATGTCTTGTTCTGTCAGCTTTGCCATAATTTTTCTTTCAATCTATTGTGGGAAACGAAATGCTACTCAAGTGGTTTATTTTATTGATTTCTTAGAACTTCTTTTCTCAAGTCCGTTTAGAAATGGCGGCATAATACCATGTTTTCACAGCCGTGGTTTTGATTTTCACTTTTTTGCATTTTGCTTACGTCATACTGCAAATTCTTAATGAACTCGCTGTCTATTGCAGTAACCACAAGTTGATTTGACGGGTAATTTGAGGCGATAGACTGCTTAACCAAATCCAAAGTAATAATGCCAATATACTACCTGAAAAATCGTAGCGTTCGTACTTTAAAAATTGCACGGGAGAAAGTATGGGGCGATATATCCGTTCCAAAGCGACGGAAAGTTGGGAATAAGGATCTTTAATACTGAGCGCCATGCGGATAAACAACCCTATCAACAACACATAAGCTGCTGATTTAATTGTATTCAATACGGCCAGTATAAAATTGGCGATGATGATTTTGACGCTGAATGCGGTAGGCTGCGCCACTAAAGTGATGAAGGTCAATACGATGTAATATAACAACAGTCCTGACAACAGGCAGGCGGGGTCGTATTTTTTAACTGGCAGGATTTTGTGCAGCGGCTTAACCAGCCAATCGGTTGATCGCTTGCTGAACGCCAATAGCGCATGATTTTCACTCAATCCCGCCGCTTGCAGGAAGAGGCGTGCCAAACACAGGATAACGATGCCGTCGGCAAGCAATATCAATAAATCTCCTCGCATTTTCAGACGACCTTATATTGTTGTGCCATTTCCTGCGAACGCTTGACGCAGGCTTCAACGCCTTGGGCAATGGCTTCGGCGACGTGGCATGATTTGAACGTTTCGATGGCTTCGTGGGTGGTGCCACCTTTGGAAGTAACGTTTTGCTGTAATCGCGCGAAGTCTTCGCCGCTTTGTTCTGCCAAGGCAACCGCGCCTTTGAATGTCGCGAGACTGAGGGCGCGCGCATCTTCTTCGTCAAACCCTTGCGCCTGAGCGGCGGCTTGGAGTGCGCCGAGCAGGTAAAAGACGTAGGCGGGTCCACTGCCGCTGATGCCGGTAATGTTGTGCAACTTGTCTTCTTCGTCCAACCAAACGGTCAAACCGACGGAACACATAATCCGGTCGGCAGCGGCGCGATCGGCTTCGGAGACTTCCGCTGCGGCAAACATACCGGATACGCCCAAACCGATTTTCCCCGGCGTATTGGGCATGGTGCGGACGATACGGCGCGTTCCACCAAGGTAGCGACTGAGGGTATCAATAGACAAACCGGCAGCAACGGAGAGCACCAATGCGCCGTTGGCACGAACGTTGCGGCACGCGGCTTCCATATCCTGCGGTTTGACGGCAAGGATTAATACGTCGTCTGAATTCAGTTCGGGCAGGGATTCGGAAACCTCGACATTCAATTCTTTTGCCAAACGCTCGCGTTTTTCCGCGCCACGGTTGGCGATGTGAATGCGGTATCCGCCCTGCTTGACCAATCCGCCCGCAATGGCGGCTGCCATATTTCCACCGCCTAAAAAGTAGATGTTCATAAATTTCCTTAATTTTTTAAATGAGATACATTTGCTGAGGTCGTCTGAAATGCCGTTTCTATCAAACCGGAAAAATTTCAGACGACCTTTTTACCAACGGACGCTTTCGGGCAGCGATGTTCGGTATAAACCCTGTTTTTCCAAACAATCTAAACCTTCTTGTTTGAAAGTTTCCGCCAAAGGGCGTTTATCGCGGGTATGCCAAGCTAGTCCGCAAGCTTCAAACTTTTTGATTTTCCTCATGAAATAATCATTAGCTGCGGTACGGTAAGCATTGTCGTCAACAGAATAACTCCCGTCTGCAAAACGTGTTCCGCGGAAATCCTCGATAGAAGGCGGCGGCTCGCCTTTAATTTCCCAAAAATCTATTGCTGCCGGCTTTTTAGGCTTACACCAGCCTGATAAGGACTCACATTGATACCAGCCCATCACCCGACAACCCGTTAAGGTCAAACCAAGCAAAACGACCGAGACGATATGTTTCATTGACTATCTTTCCCTTTTTACTTCCGCCTGCCGAAAATCGCGCTGCCGATGCGCACATGCGTTGCGCCGCACGCGACCGCCACAGGCATATCGCCGGACATCCCCATCGACAACACATCCGCATCAACGCCCGCCGCATTCAGGTCGGCAAGCAGTTTCTGCATGGTTTGGAACTGAACACGCAATTCTTCATCATCGCTGTCGGCTTTGGCGACACACATCAACCCGCGTACAACCACATTCGGCAACTTCGCCACTTCCACCCCCAGCGCGACCGTTTCATCGGGCGCAACGCCGTGTTTCGCCTCCTCGCCTGCGATATTGACTTCGATGCACACCTGCAAAGGCGGCATTTCGGGCGGACGCTGTTCGCTCAGGCGGCGGGCGGTTTTCAGACGACCTATCGTATGCACCCAATGCGCGCGTTCGGCGACAAATTTGGTTTTGTTCGACTGCACATCGCCGATGACGTGCCAAACGATGTCGGGCAAATCCGCGAGCGTTTCCGTTTTCTCGTACCACTCCTGAATATAGTTTTCACCAAAATCACGCTGTCCTGCGGCATATACCTCGCGGATGTCGTCTGAAGGGAAGGTTTTGCTGACGGCAATCAGACCCACTTCGCCCGCCTGCCTGCCTGCCTTTTGCTCGGCCTCGGCAATACGGCGGCACACTTCCGCATAATTTTGTTGCAATACCGACATGATTTCTTCCTTTATTACATCAATTACAGCGATTTTGAAAATTTTACTTGGTCTGAACGGTTTATGTATTTAAAATAATACAATTTATCGGAACCTGAACAGGGAAACGCCCGGCATTCCGCGTCCGCATTTTAAATCGGGTTCCGCCTCATTATTCTAAACTAAAACAAGGCCACATTATGCAGATTACCGACTTACTCGCTTTCGGCGTCAAAAACAAAGCTTCCGACCTTCACTTAAGCGCCGGAATGTCCCCCATGATCCGTGTTCACGGCGACATCCGCCGCATCAACCTGCCCGAAATGTCCGCCGAAGAAGTCGGCAACATGGTCACTTCGGTCATGAACGACCATCAGCGCAAACTGTTCCAACAAGATTTGGAAGTGGACTTCTCCTTCGAGCTGCCCAACGTCGCCCGTTTCCGTGTCAACGCATTTACCTCCAACCGCGGCCCTGCCGCCGTCTTCCGTACCATTCCGAGCGACGTATTGACACTGGAAGACCTGCGCGCCCCGCGTATTTTCCAAAAAATCGCCGATAACCCGCGCGGCTTGGTATTGGTAACCGGCCCGACCGGTTCCGGTAAATCGACCACGCTGGCGGCAATGATCAACTACATCAACGAAACCCAACCCGCACACATCCTCACCATCGAAGACCCGATCGAGTTCGTCCACCAAAGTAAAAAAGCCCTCGTCAACCAGCGCGAGCTGCACCAACACACCCACAGCTTCGCCAACGCCCTGCGTTCCGCATTGCGTGAAGACCCCGACGTAATCCTCGTAGGCGAGATGCGCGACCCCGAAACCATCGGCCTCGCGCTGACTGCCGCCGAAACCGGCCACTTGGTATTCGGTACACTGCACACCACCGGCGCCGCCAAAACCGTGGACCGTATCGTCGACGTATTCCCTGCCGGCGAAAAAGAAATGGTGCGTTCGATGTTGTCCGAGTCCCTGCGCGCGGTTATTTCGCAAACCCTGCTGAAAACCCGCGACGGCAACGGTCGTGTTGCCGCACACGAAATCCTCATCTCCACTCCCGCAGTGCGCAACCTGATCCGCGAAAACAAAATCGCCCAAATCAACTCTGCCCTGCAAACCGGTCAAGCACACGGCATGCAAACCCTCGACCAAGCGCTGCAAACCCTCGTCCGCCAAGGCACCATCAGCCCCGACGTAGCCCGCAGCAAAGCGCAAAACAGCGACAGCATGAACATCGTCTGATCAGCACACCATTATCGGGAACAGACAAGGTCGTCTGAAAACGCAGTTTACACAACGAGAAAACCCGTTTCCCGTTTTCAGACGACCTCCGCAAGGCAGGCAACACCCAATAACAAACAAACCGCCCGCCGGTCTCAATATTCACTTACTGATAAAGAGTACACAAAATGAGCGAAACAACCCCTTTACACGACTTACTCAGCGAAATGGTGCAAGCCTACTCGCAAAAAAACCAACCGCCGCACATCCCCACCCCCGCCGAAATCGGCACACACCTCCATCCCCTGCTCGACCGCATGTGCGTTGAAGCAGAAAAACGCGGCGCATCCGACATCTTCATCAGCGCAGGCTTCCCGCCTGCCGTCAAAGTCAGCGGCACCCTGACCCCCGTCCCGCACAAAGCCCTGACCGGCGAAGACACAGCCGCCATCGTCGAATCCACCATGAACCCCGAGCAGCTTGAGACCTTCAACCGCGAATGGGAACTCAACTACTCCGTCCAATCCCGCAGCAACACCCGTTACCGTGTCAACGCCTACCACGAACAAGGCCGCGTCGGCATGGTCTTGCGCCGCATCAACCAAGAAATCCCCGAAATGGAGAGCCTCGGCCTGCCCGCCAAACTCAAAGACCTCTCCCTTTCCCCGCGCGGCCTGCTGATCCTTGCCGGCCCGACCGGTTCCGGTAAATCAACCACCATGGCATCCATGCTCGACTACCGCAACCACAAAATGCCCGGCCATATCGTCACCATCGAAGACCCGATCGAATTCATCTACAAACCCCGCCGCAGCATCTTCACCCAGCGCGAAGTCGGCATCGACACCAACGACTGGAAAATCGCCGTCCAAAGCGCGATGCGTCAAGCGCCCGACGTCGTCTGTATCGGTGAGGTGCGCAGCGAAGCCAGTATGGAATACGCCCTCCAGCTTGCCCAAACCGGCCACTTATGCGTCTTCACCATCCACGCCAACACCGCTGCCCAAACCATCGAGCGTATCATCAACTTCTACCAAGAAGACCGACGCAAACAAGTTCTCATGGATTTGGCACTCAACCTGACCGGCATTATCGGCCAGCGCCTCGCCATCAAGAAAAACCGCAGCCAGCGTACCGCCGTCGTCGACCTGCTGCTCAACACACCCGCCATGCAGGATTTGATTTTCAAAGGCGAACTCATGGAAATCCGCGAACTCATGATGCGCTCCGGCACAGACGGCATGCAGACTTTCGACCAACACCTGTTCGAACTCTACATCCAAGGTCAAATCGAATACGACGAAGCCCTGCGCCAAGCCGTTTCCACCAACGACCTGCGCCTGCGCATCCAAATGCACGAAGAAGGCAACGACCCCGACCGCCTCTACGACCGCATCAGCGATTTGAACCTGATTTCGTAAACACCCGATGTCAGGCAAGACAAAGGTCGTCTGAAAACCTGAAATACGGGTTTTCAGACGACCTTTTTTATATTTTATAGTGGATTAACTTTAAATCAGGACAAGGCGACGAAGCCGCAGACAGTACAGATAGTACGGAACCGATTCACTTGGTGCTTCAGCACCTTAGAGAATCGTTCTCTTTGAGCTAAGGCGAGGTAACGCCGTCCTGGTTTAAAGTTAATCCACTAGACCTTTTGCGAAAGTATCCTGAAGATTTACAATTCCCAAATGAAATACGAAAACCTCATCCAAAGAAGCGACAGGGAATTCAAACGGCTCACAGGTGTAACGCCCGTCCTTTTTCACGAAATGCTGAAAGTCACCACAGAAGCAGAAAGCCGGAAGGTCAAGTCAGGCAGGCCGCATACGCTCAGCTTGGCAGACCAACTGCTGCTTACCCTGAGCTATCTGCGTCATTACCATACCCAACTCGAATTGGCCGCCATCTACGGCCTTTCTGAAAGTAATGTCTGCCGCACCATCCGTAAAACCGAGGACGCCCTCATCCGTTGCAAACGCTTTTCCCTGCCAAAACACAAGAATCTGGGCGATCAAACGGTCATCATTGACGTTACCGAAAGCCCGATTGAACGTCCCAAAAAAACAGCGGCAGTATTACAGCGGCAAGAAAAAGCGGCACACGGTTAAAATCCAGGTCATATACGGCAGAGAAACTGAAAAAATCATCAGCATCCGGACGGGGATGGGTGCTCAGCATGACATGCGTTTAGCCAAGAGGCACCTTGCAGAGCTTTATCCCTACAAAATAGTCATTGCGGATAAGGGTTATCAAGGATTGGCTAAAACCGGATTACAGACCCCGAAAAAGAAATCCAAACATCATCCGCTGAACAAACAGGATAAAGAGGCGAACAGGCGGTTAGGCAAACTCAGAACCGTCATCGAGCACATCAACAGGAAACTGAAGATATTCAAAATCTTGTCGCTGCCTTACCGCAACAGGCGGAAACGGTTCGGGTTAAGGGTAAATCTGATTGCAGGACTGGTTAATGCGATGGGATGAATATTTTCGCAAGAGGTCTACTATATTTGATACGGCGATTATCCACCCCCTTATCAAGAAGGTTTTAGGGAAAGCACAACCATCGGATTGGCTTTAACCAGAACCAACACCCAGTTTTGCATGAGCGCTAATCTTAATGCCCTCTTTGCCGGAAGAAGCAGATTACCGAATACGATGTTTGCCGTTTCTGTCGATTTTTACCAATTTGACGTCGAATATCAAAACGGAATTCGGACCGATTTTATTGCCAAGCTTTTCTTCTCCGTAAGCAAGTTTGGCAGGAATATAAAAGGTAGCCTCGCCGCCTTCTTTCAAAAGCTGCAAACCTTCTATCCAGCCCGGTATGGTTTGGTCAAGCTGAAAAGAAATAATGCCGCCTACTCCATCATCACTTACACCTTCTTTACTGCTGTCGAAGACAGTACCGTCAATCAGGCGGCCTTCATATTCGACATGTACGAGATCGTTTTTCCGAGGCTTTCTGCCTGTACCCTCTTTGATCATTTTGTACTGCAAACCGGATGCTGTTGTTTTCACGCCCTCTTTAGTGGCATTTTCTTTCAAAAAAGCTTCGCCTTTTTCTTTATTGGCTTGGGCTTCTTCCTCGTATTTTTTCGTTGCTTTAGCTTCAAGTTCTGTCATGATTTCCACCTGCGCTATGCTGGCTTCCGATTCACTCAATTTAGTCTGTTTACCATCGTATACGGACTGTACGGCGTTAAAGAAGGCTTTCATATCAACTTCGAAACCCTGTTCCTTCATCTGCTTCAAGGATTTGCCAACGTCCATACCCATTGCATAGCTGCCTTTTTCATCCAAACTTTTGAAAGATGAAGATGTATCCGATTCAGCAGAAGCCTCGGTTTCTTTTGCAGTTGTACCATTAAGAGATGAAGGCGTGGTCGTAGTTGAAGAAGTATCGATGGTTTTATTGCTGCAGGCTGTCAGGGAAAACGTGGCAATCAGTGCCAACATGCTTAATTTCAAGGTTTTATTCATAGTATTTCTCTTTGCGAGAGGTTGGAAGAAGCAGGGATTATAACCTTCGCATAAAGAAATCAGAAAAAAATCATATAAACACGATAAAACAAAGGTCGTCTGAAACCCGAAAACCAAGTTTTCAGACGACCTTTCTCACGCTTATGGCAATAAAGCCACATCAACCAATGTAAACCGTCATCTAAGCCTTTATCATTTTTTCTACACTCCGCCGCCGCCGCCAAACGCCCCTCTCTCCACACAGCAAGCTCCATAAATCTTCATACTTTTCATCGTACTTTACGCAAATTATAAATCGCGCACCTCGACATTTCGGCCGGCACAAATTCAGTCGTTTCAATGAATTACAAACGTTAAGCACTTGAGAAAATGGGTAACGCCTCGGCAAAGGCGGTTGCGGGTCATCCGCAAGCGTCCGATACTGGATTCGTCGGAAGCAGAAACAAGCTTCCTGTTTATCCGTGAAGGAGCATTATCATGAAAAAAACCTTACTGACTGTTTTATTGGCTACCGCTTCCGCCATCACTTTCGCTGACGGTTCATTTACCGGCGCAGGCTTGGAAGTCGGCGCGGGCGTGACCAAAAGTGATGTGCGCAATGCCAAGCTGAATGAGAAAACCAAAGGCGACGTTGCCGTACGCGGCAGCTACAACACACAATTCGGACAAAGCAACTGGATTGGCGGCGTTGAAGCCGGTGTCAAACCGCTGCACCGCAAAATTGCGGGCAATGCGAAACAAAAAGTCGATGCCAACGTTTCCTACGTCCAAGGCTACCGCCTGACTGACAACGCGCTGGCTTACGGTAAGGTCGGCTACCACTACGGCCGCTTCGACAATCTGGGCGCGAAACGCAACAATATGAACGGCCTGGGCTACGGTGTGGGCGCGAAATACGCCGTTGCACCGAATGTCGAAGTCGGCGCAGAATGGGAGCAAACCCGTTATAAAAAAGACGATTTGAAAGTCCACAACAATAGCTACATGGCTACTGTCGGCTATCGCTTCAAATAATCTTTTTTAAACAGACAAAGGTCGTCTGAAACTGGATTTACGGTTTCAGACGACCTTTTTATAGTGAATTAACTTTAAACCAGTACGGCGTTGCCTCGCCTTGCCGTACTATCTGTACTGTCTGCGGCTTCGTCGCCTTGTCCTGATTTAAATTTAATCCACTATATCGATTCGGGCATCTTAGCGATGCCCTCTTCTTTCAGCCTTTAGTCTTTGCGCGTTTCCACCAAGACCATTTCGGCGGCGGCAACGGGTTCGGCTTCAACTTTCGGCACATCCGAGCGGCGCAGGCCGGATTCAGGTTCGGGCTGAACCTGTTCGGCAAAAGCGGCGACGGCTTCGGGATTGGTTTCGACAAACACCAAACCGCCTAAGTCGGGCATAACGGCAACGGCAGGAGCAGCAGTTTCTTCCGGTTCGGTTACTTCCACTTGGCTTACTGCCGGCACAGTTTGCGGTTCGGATTCTGCTGCTTGGGCAGCTGCGGCAGCCGCTGCTGCTGCGGCAAGGGCTTCGATGGCGGCAGCGGCTTCGCGCTCGGCTTTCCAAACGACCAGTTCTTCCTCCATTTCGGCAACGGCTTCGACCTCGCCTTCGGCAGGGACGGCGGTCATCGGTTGGTAGCCGTCTTCGGTTTCGATGGCGAACACGGAAGTCGAAGTTTCTTCAACGCTGCCGATGGCGGAGTCGATGATGCTGCATTCGTCATCGGTGCTGTCTTCGATCAGGATGTCGCTATCCACATCTTCGCCTTCGATGGAGAACACGAACGCTTCTTCAGCAACGGTAACGGGTTCGGAAACCACGACAACCAAAGGTTCGCCGCTATCCTCAGGAGCGGGGATGGTTACGGCAAACGGCTCTTCTTCGACGGTATCGCCCATAACGTGTGCGGCTGCGAAGAGGACTTTGTCGGCGGTATCGTGAATATTCAGGTACTGCTCGATTTTGGCGGCAGACGGAATATTGCGTTTTTTACCGTTTTGACGGCGGTCGCGCTGATTGTTGCGTTCGCGGCGGTCGCGTTGGTTGTTGCGCTCGCGTTGGCGGCGTTCGTTGCCTTTCGGTGCATTAGCCTCGGCAGTTTGTACGCCCTCTTCCGCCACGTTGTCCACTGCTTCGGACAGGGTTTCTTCCGCGCGGATGTCCGCTTGTTCGCGGTTGCGTTCGTTGCGGTTGTTGTTGCGGCGGCGTTTGTTGCCTTGCGCCTGCTCGCCTGAACGGGATTCGTTTTCAGACGACGTTGCGGCGGCAAGTGCTTGGACTTCGAGGTTTTCGGCTTCCGCTGCGGCGTTGCGCTCGTTTGGGCGGTTGCGGCTGCGGCGGTTGTCTTTGGCGTTGCGGGTTTCGTTTTCCGCTGCCTGATTGTCCGCTGCTTTGTCTTTGAAGTCCGCCACTTCGCGCACTTCTACCTTGCTGCCGTCGTGCCTATTGTTGCGGCGCGGGTTTTGGCGGCGGTTGTTTGCGCGGCGGTTGCCGGAATGGCTGTTGTTGCGGTTGTTGCCGCTTGAAGTGCGTTTTTCTGCCACTTCGGCAACAGGCGCGGTTTCGGCTGCGGTATTGCCGCCGAAAATGCGTTTGAGCCATGCTTTGAAGCTATCCCACCATGAACCGCTTTTCTGTTCGGATACGGTCGGCGCAGGCTGGGTATGGCGCACGCCTTTGACGGCGGGTTCGGGACGGGCGGCTTTGGCTCTTTCGCTGCCGAAAGGTTTGGCGGATTCGTCTTCTTCCGGCTCGGCAACGCGTTTGTAACTCGGTTCGCCGTCTTCTTCTACGTCGTCGATGCGGATGCGGTTGATTTCGTAGTGCGGATTTTCCAGATGGATATTCGGAATCAGGACGACGTTGACGTCCAAACGCTCTTCCATCGCAAACAGCTCGGCGCGTTTTTCGTTCAGCAGGAAGGTGGCGACATCGACGGGCACTTGTGCGTGCACTTCGCCGGTGTTGTCTTTCATCGCTTCTTCTTGAATGATGCGCAAAACGTGCAGGGCGGTCGATTCGATGCCGCGGATGACGCCGGTACCGGCGCAGCGCGGACAAGCAACGTGGCTGCTTTCGCCCAAAGCGGGTTTCAGGCGTTGGCGGCTCAATTCCAAAAGGCCGAAGCGGGAGAGTTTGCCCATTTGGACGCGGGCGCGGTCCTTTTTGAGCGCGTCGCGCAGGACGTTTTCAACATCGCGCTGGTGCTTGGGGTTTTCCATGTCGATGAAGTCGATGACGACCAAACCGCCCAAGTCGCGCAGGCGCATTTGGCGGGCGACTTCTTCAGCGGCTTCCATATTGGTTTTGAAAGCGGTGTCTTCGATGTCCGAGCCGCGGGTGGCACGGGCGGAGTTGACGTCAATGGAAACCAGGGCTTCGGTGTGGTCGATCACAATCGCGCCGCCTGAAGGCAGGCTGACGCTGCGGGCGAACGCGCTTTCGATTTGGTGTTCGATTTGGAAGCGGGAGAACAGCGGCGTGTGGTCTTGATAGAGTTTCAGACGGCCTACGTTGCTCGGCATGACGTAGCTCATAAACTCGGCAACTTGGTCATAAACCTCTTGATTATCCACCAGAATTTCGCCGATGTCGGGACGGAAATAGTCGCGGATGGCGCGGATGAGCAGCGAGCTTTCCATGAAGAGGAGGTAAGGGTCGTGGTGTGCCTTGCCGGCTTCCTCGATCGCCTGCCAAAGCTGTTTGAGATAGTTCAAATCCCATTCCAACTCTTCCGCGCTGCGGCCGATACCGGCGGTACGCGCGATGATGCTCATGCCGTTCGGAATGTCGAGTTCTGCCATAGCGGCTTTGAGTTCTTGACGCTCTTCGCCTTCGATACGGCGGGATACGCCGCCGCCGCGCGGGTTGTTCGGCATCAATACCAGATAGCGTCCGGCAAGGCTGATGAAGGTGGTCAGCGCCGCACCTTTGTTGCCGCGTTCGTCTTTTTCGACTTGAACGATGACTTCCATGCCTTCTTTGAGCACGTCTTGAATACGCGCCCTGCCGCCTTCGTAATCGCGGAAATACGAACGCGATACTTCCTTAAACGGCAAAAAGCCGTGGCGGTCGGTTCCGTAATCCACGAAACATGCTTCCAGCGACGGCTCGATACGGGTGATGATACCCTTGTAAATATTACCTTTGCGCTGCTCTTTACCCAGCGTTTCGATGTCCAAATCCAAAAGGTTTTGCCCATCGACAATAGCAACGCGCAGCTCTTCGGCCTGCGTTGCATTGAACAACATTCTTTTCATAATGATTACCTCGCACAGGCGGGCAGCCTTTTTCAGACGACCTGCCTGCTCTTTGTCAGACACTCTGCGAGACAGATGGGATTGGGCATAGCCCACGCCCCTTTTCGGCGCGGGATGCAGAAACCCGGATGAGCAATCAGTTTTTGAATTGAAGTCCGCAAGGTTGCACGCCGCCCAAAACAATGCGGCCGTGTGCGGAAGGGTACGGATAAAGAAGGCAATAAAGAACAATGCGGCGGAACGCTCCGTCCGCCGCCGAAGTCCGGACGGTACAGGTCCGGCTTAGAAAACAGGTAGCCGACATCTTCTTATTATCGTTATGCCGGAAGTTTCGAACGGTGCGGCGCGGCAGGTTTGTCAAACACCCGCCCCTCGTCTTATGCCCGGTCAAATCGGCAAAATCAAATCAAACTTAATTACGCTCCTGCGTTTACGGGCTTTGGCATAAACGCAGGGAAAATGCTTTGCAGAGTGCGTTTTTAATATAAAATCTCGTTTTAACAATACCATCCGTCCCATACGGCCTGTTTGTACAGGTTTCTGCCGAAACGGATGTTCGGGATTATAGATGAAAACGCACGCAATAAGCAAAGATTCAGTCAGCCTGATTACCGTCGCCGAACACGAAGCTGGCCAACGCCTTGACAACTATCTGATAAAAATCCTCAAAGGTGTACCCAAAAGCCATATCCACCGCATTATCCGTGCCGGCGAAGTGCGCCTGAACAAAAAACGCTGCAAGCCCGACAGCCGCATCCAAACAGGCGACCTGCTCCGCATCCCGCCCGTGCACACCGCCGAAAAACAAAGGTCATCTGAAAACCGCGCCCAAGCCGTACCCGCGCGCGAATTCAACATCATCTACGAAGACGACGCGTTACTCGTCATCGACAAACCCGCAGGCACCGCCGTCCACGGCGGCAGCGGCGTGAGTTTCGGCGTCATCGAACAAATCCGCCGCGCCCGCCCCGAAGCACGCTATCTCGAACTCGTCCACCGCCTCGACAAAGACACCAGCGGCCTCTTGATGATCGCCAAAAAACGCAGCGCACTCGTCAAACTGCACGAAGCCATCCGCAACGACCACCCCAAAAAAATCTACCTCGCGCTGGGCGTAGGCAAACTGCCGAACGACAGCTTCCACGTCAAACTGCCCCTGTTCAAATACACCGGCGCGCAAGGCGAAAAAATGGTGCGCGTCAGCGAAGACGGACAATCCGCACACACCATCTTCCGCGTACTCAACCGCTTTTCAGACGACCTCCTGCACCAAGTCGGCCTCTCACACCTCACCCTCGTACAAGCCACCCTGAAAACCGGCCGCACCCACCAAATCCGTGTCCACCTGCAATCCCAGCAATGCCCTATCGCCGGCGACGAACGTTACGGCGACTACCAAGCCAACAAACGCCTCCAGAAACTCGGTTTGAAACGAATGTTCCTCCACGCCGCCGAGCTGCACCTTGACCACCCGCTGACAGGCGAAAAACTCATCTTAAAAGCCCCGCTGCCGCAAGACTTGGCACAATTTGTCTTAATGCTGGAAAACGCAAAGAAGGTCGTCTGAAACCCGTAGCGCGGGCTTTACCCGCGACATGAGTGCAAAAACGATGGGCAAATTCGAATCGTCAGGCAGCAAGTTTCGTGGGCATAGCCCACGCTACAACTCGCTCAGAAAATTAAATACCAACCGCTCCTCGAAAACACCCGAAGGTCGTCTGAACCCCGTAGCGTGGGCTTTGCCCGCGGCATGAGTGCAAAGACACGGATGGATTCAAATTATCAGGCGGCAAGTTTCGTGGGCGTAGCCCACGCTACAACTCGCTCGGAAAATGAAATACCAACCGTTCCCGAAAACACCCAAAGGTCGTCTGAAACCGTAGCGTGGGCTTTGCCCACGAAATAAATGTGAAAATAAAGATGGTTTCAAATTGTCAGACAACAAGTTTCGCGGGCAAAGCCCACGCTACAACTCCACCGCCTTGAGAACCTAATCCCTTAATAACCCACGCCTTTCAGACGACCTTTTTTTCCGCTACCATAACGCCCGACACAAACACGGACAAACACCATGACCCCGACACAGCAACTCCAATCAGGAATACAGGCATTAGGTTTGGACCTATCCGCAGAACAGCAAACCCAACTGCTCGCCTACACCGACCTGCTCAAAAAGTGGAATAAGACCTACAACCTCACCGCCCTGCGCGACGAAGCGCAAATGGTCAGCCACCACCTGCTCGACAGCCTGACCCTGCTCCCCTACCTCCAAGGCGCGCACACTATGCTGGATGTCGGCTCCGGCGGCGGACAGCCCGGCATTCCCGCCGCCATCTGCCGTCCCGACCTCAACATCACCCTTCTGGACGCCAACACCAAAAAAACCGCCTTCCTGCAACAAGCCGTCATCGAACTCGGACTAAGTAACGTCCGCGTCGTCAGCGGCCGCGTCGAAGCCGTTCAAGACTTCCAAGCCGACATCATCACCAGCCGCGCCTTCGCCGAACTTGCCGACTTCGTCAACTGGACGGCACACCTGCTGAAAGACGGAGGTCGCTGGATCGCCATGAAAGGCGTATACCCCGAAGAAGAAATCGCCAAACTCCCCGACACCGTCGCCGTCGAACGCGTCGAAGCCCTCCACGTCCCAGGCTTGGATGCAGAACGGCATATGGTGGTTTTGAAGAAGGTTTGAGCCTTCCGAACGTTGATTCTGAATATTGCCAAGGTCGTCTGAAAACCCGAAACAGGGCTTTTCAGACGACCTTTCGTTTTATGGCTGCTTCGTTGCAAAATATATAGTGGATTAAATTTAAACCAGTACGGCGTTGCCTCGCCTTGCCGTACTATTTGTACTGTCTGCGGCTTCGTTGCCTTGTCCTGATTTAAATTTAATCCACTATAAACACGATTTGTCATAAATAAAGATAATTATTATCAATTATTTCGATTAAGCAAAAATATTTCCTATAATAGACCTTTTGCGAAAGTATCCTGAAGATTTACAATTCCCAAATGAAATACGAAAACCTCATCCAAAGAAGCGACAGGGAATTCAAACGGCTCACAGGTGTAACGCCCGTCCTTTTTCACGAAATGCTGAAAGTCACCACAGAAGCAGAAAGCCGGAAGGTCAAGTCAGGCAGGCCGCATACGCTCAGCTTGGCAGACCAACTGCTGCTTACCCTGAGCTATCTGCGTCATTACCATACCCAACTCGAATTGGCCGCCATCTACGGCCTTTCTGAAAGTAATGTCTGCCGCACCATCCGTAAAACCGAGGACGCCCTCATCCGTTGCAAACGCTTTTCCCTGCCAAAACACAAGAATCTGGGCGATCAAACGGTCATCATTGACGTTACCGAAAGCCCGATTGAACGTCCCAAAAAAACAGCGGCAGTATTACAGCGGCAAGAAAAAGCGGCACACGGTTAAAATCCAGGTCATATACGGCAGAGAAACTGAAAAAATCATCAGCATCCGGACGGGGATGGGTGCTCAGCATGACATGCGTTTAGCCAAGAGGCACCTTGCAGAGCTTTATCCCTACAAAATAGTCATTGCGGATAAGGGTTATCAAGGATTGGCTAAAACCGGATTACAGACCCCGAAAAAGAAATCCAAACATCATCCGCTGAACAAACAGGATAAAGAGGCGAACAGGCGGTTAGGCAAACTCAGAACCGTCATCGAGCACATCAACAGGAAACTGAAGATATTCAAAATCTTGTCGCTGCCTTACCGCAACAGGCGGAAACGGTTCGGGTTAAGGGTAAATCTGATTGCAGGACTGGTTAATGCGATGGGATGAATATTTTCGCAAGAGGTCTAATGTCGCATCCCTTCATCTTACGAGTTGAACATGCAATATTCTGCCCGCCTTTCCCTGCTTCCCGCCCTGATTGCCTCCGCCTTCCCGCTGTATGCCGCCGATACCACCGATAGCGAACATTACACTGCCACCCTGCCCACCGTTACCGTGGTCGGACAGTCCGACACCAGCGTACTCAAAGGCTACATCAACTACGACGAAGCCGCCGTTACCCGCAACGGCCAGCTCATTAAAGAAACGCCGCAAACCGTCGATACGCTCAATATCCAGAAAAACAAAAATTACGGTACAAACGATTTGAGTTCCATCCTCGAAGGCAATGCCGGCATCGACGCTGCCTACGATATGCGCGGCGAAAGCATTTTCCTGCGCGGTTTTCAAGCCGACGCATCCGATATTTACCGCGACGGCGTGCGCGAAAGCGGCCAGGTGCGCCGCAGCACTGCCAACATCGAGCGCGTGGAAATCCTGAAAGGCCCGTCTTCCGTCCTTTACGGCCGCACCAATGGCGGCGGCGTCATCAATATGGTCAGCAAATACGCCAACTTCAAACAAAGCCGCAACATCGGTGCGGTTTACGGCTCGTGGGCAAACCGCAGCCTGAATATGGACATCAACGAAGTGCTGAACAAAAACGTCGCCATCCGCCTCACCGGCGAAGTCGGGCGCGCCAATTCGTTCCGCAGCGGCATAGACAGCAAAAACGTCATGGTTTCGCCCAGCATTACCGTCAAACTCGACAACGGCTTGAAATGGACGGGGCAATACACCTACGACAATGTGGAGCGCACGCCCGACCGCAGCCCGACCAAGTCCGTGTACGACCGCTTCGGACTGCCTTACCGCATGGGTTTTGCCCACCCGAACGATTTTGTCAAAGACAAGCTGCAAGTTTGGCGTTCCGACCTCGAATACGCCTTCAACGACAAATGGCGCGCCCAATGGCAGCTTGCCCACCGCACGGCGGCGCAGGATTTCGACCATTTTCATGCAGGCAGCGAAAACGGCAGCCGAATCAAACGCAACTACGCCTGGCAGCAAACCGACAACAAAACCCTGTCGTCCAACTTCACGCTCAACGGCGACTACAACATCGGCCGTTTTGAAAACCACCTGACCGTAGGCATGGATTACAGCCGCGAACACCGCAACCCGACAGTAGGTTACCACCGCGACTTTTCCGCCTCCATAAACCCCTACGACCGCGCAAGCTGGCCGGCTTCGGGCAGGCTGCAACCCGTCGTCAGCCAAAACCGGCACAAAGCCGACGCCTACGGCATTTTCGTGCAAAACATCTTCTCAGCCACGCCCGACTTGAAATTCGTCCTCGGCGGCCGTTACGACAAGTACACCTTCAATTCAGAAAACAAACTCACCGGCAGCAGCCGCCAATACAGCGGCCATTCGTTCAGCCCCAACATCGGCGCAGTGTGGAACGTAACGCCCGCCCACACGCTCTACGCCTCATATAACAAAGGCTTCGCGCCTTACGGCGGACGCGGCTATTTGAGTATCGACACTTCGTCTGCCGCCGTGTTCAACGCCGCCCCCGAGTACACCCGCCAATACGAAACCGGCGTCAAAAGCAGTTGGCTGGACAATCGTTTGGACACCACCCTGTCGGTTTACCAAATCGAACGCTTCAATATCCGCTACCGCCCTGATGCGCAAAATGATCCCTACACTTGGGCAGTCAGCGGCAAACATCGTTCGCGCGGCGTGGAGCTGTCCGCCATCGGACAAATCATCCCCAAAAAACTCTACCTGCGCGGATCATTGGGCGTAATGCAGGCGAAAGTGGCTGAAGACAAGGAAAATCCCAACCGCGTGGGCATCCATTTGAATAACACCAGCAACGTTACCGGCAACCTGTTTTTCCGTTACACGCCGACTGAAAACCTCTACGGCGAAATCGGCGTAACCGGTACGGGCAAACGCTACGGCTACAATTCGAGCCAAAAAGCAACCACCACGCTTCCCGGCTTCGTCCGCACCGACGCCATGCTCGGCTGGAACCGCAAAAATCTGAACCTCACTTTCGCCGTCGGCAATCTGTTCAATCAAAAATACTGGCGTTCCGACGCCATGCCCGGCGCGCCGCGTACTTATACGGCGCGGGTGAATTACAGTTTCTAAATCCGGACAGGAAACAGAACAAAGGTCGTCTGAAAACTCGTGTTTCGAGTTTTCAGACGACCTCTCGTTTTGGCATGCGGGATACGCCTTATCCCAGCGAGACCATTTCGATTTGTTCCATGCTGCGTCCGAGGAAGCGTTCGCCTATGGTGCGGAAGCGCAGGGGGATGTCGCTGACGTAGAAGCGGTAGTCGGGGCTGTCGTTTTCAGTGTTGAGCAACCCTGCTTGGGCGAGTGCTTGGGCGGTGGCTTCGGCGGTGGTGATGGCGGAATCGACCAGGGCGACGTTTTGCGCCTCCTTGCCGATCAGGGGCTTGAGTAGCGGGAAGTGGGTACAGCCGAGGACGAGCGTGTCGATGTCGTCCACCAAGAGCGGTTTGAGATATTCACGCACGGTCAGGCGGGTCACTTCATGGTCAAGCCAGCCTTCTTCCACCAGCGGCACGAGCAGCGGCGTCGCCTGCGTGCGCACGAGCGTGTCGGGGTTTTGGGCGTGGATGGCGCGGGCGTAGGCGTTGCTGTTGACGGTGGTGTTGGTGGCGATGATGCCGATTTTGTTGTTGCGCGTGGTGTTCAGAGCGGCCTGTGCGCCGGCGGAAATCACGTCCAATACAGGCATATTGCCTGCTTTTTGGCGGATTTTCTGTCCGGCAACGGCGGCAATGGTGTTGCACGCGATGACCAGTGCCTTAACATCGTTTTCCAGCAGGAAATCGACAATCTGCATGGCGAAGGTTTCGATGGTGGCGCGGGATTTGGTGCCGTAGGGAACGCGGGCGGTGTCGCCGAAGTAGATGATGTTTTCCATCGGCAGGCGTTCCATCAGGGCACGGACGTTGGTCAGGCCGCCGACGCCGGAATCGAAAACGCCGATGGGGCGTTGTTTGCTGATAGTCATGATGCGGTTTGTACGGATTAGGTATGATGGGGCGGATTGTACACGTTCGGCGCAAGGCTTAACAGGGACGGAGGTCGTCTGAAAGGGTTTGAGTTGTGCGGAAACGGTATTTTCAGACGACCTCTGCGGCGTTTGGACGGCAGACGGCAAAGATGCCGATTGAACATCTTTATCTAACTTTATCCTCCCTTATGTTTGCAAATGCCCGTAAATACAGCATAATTAAGGTCTTTAGAACACGATAAGGCTGATTTCATGAGCGAGGGCGCAACCTTTTCCCGCCGGCTTCCCGACGAAGAGTCCACACTCGAGTTGGGCGGAAGTTGGGCAAAATCGCTGCGTGCGCCATTGGTCATCCATCTGCAAGGCGATTTGGGCGCGGGGAAAACCACGTTCACGCGCGGCATCCTGCGCGGACTCGGACACACCGGCGCGGTCAAAAGCCCGACCTACGCCATCGTCGAATCCTACCCGCTGGAAGCGTTCACGCTCCATCATTTCGACCTTTACCGCTTTGCCTCGCCCGAAGAGTGGGAAGATGCGGGTCTAGACGACCTGTTCTCCCCTGACAGCGTCTGCATCATCGAATGGCCGCAACAGGGCGGCGCGTTCACGCCGCCCGCAGACATCACCGTATCCCTGAATCACGCCGAGCAGGGCAGAACCTGCACCGCTACCGCACACACCGCCAACGGACAAAAAAGTTTAGAAGCATGGTTAAATTCAAACTGACACGAAGACAAGTCGTCCGCCAAACTGCCGGACTGTTGTTCACCCTCACGCCGATTGCCTCCGCCCTCGCCAAAGCCGCGCCGCCCGCCCAATTCGTCGCCGCCCGTATTTGGCCTTCGCACGCATATACCCGCATCACCATCGAAAGCTCGCGCGCGCTGCAATATCAGCATTTCGCCTTGGAAAACCCCGGCAGGCTCGTCGTCGACATCCAAAACGCCAACATCAACAGCGTCCTGCAAGGCATTTCCGGCAAAGTCCTGCCCGACGACCCCTACATCCGCAGCATCCGCGCCGGACAAAATACCCCGACGACCGTGCGCGTCGTGATCGACCTCAAGCAAAACGCTCATCCGCAAGTCTTCTCGCTTGCCCCTGTCGGCGGCTTTAAAAACCGCCTCGTGATCGACCTTTATCCGCACGGCGTCGATGCCAACGACCCGATGATGGCGCTGCTCAACGGTAACCCGCCGAAACGCATGCAAACCCAACGTCCTGCCGAGCGCACAAACATTGCCCAAGACACGCCTGCGCGTTCCAACCGCGGCGGACGCCGTCCCGTCATTATGATAGACCCCGGTCATGGCGGCGAAGACCCCGGCGCCATCGGACCCAGCGGCTTGAAAGAGAAAAACGTCGTCCTCTCCATCGCCCGCGAAGCCAAAAACCGCCTTGAAAGCATAGGCTACACCGTTTACATGACCCGCAACGAAGACATCTTCATCCCATTGGGCGTGCGCGTCGCCAAAGCCCGCGCCCGTAATGCCGACGTGTTCGTCTCCATCCACGCGGACGCCTTCACCAGCCCGTCCGCGCGCGGTACCGGCGTGTATATGCTCAACACCAAAGGTGCGACCAGCTCCGCCGCCAAATTCCTCGCCCAAACCCAAAACAACGCCGACGCCATCGGCGGCGTTGCCAAAAGCGGCAACCGCAGCGTCGATAATGCCATTCTCGACATGACCCAAACCGCCACCATGCGCGACAGCCGCAAGCTCGGACATTCCGTCCTGACCGAATTGGGCAAACTCAACCAACTCCACAAAGGCCGCGTTGACGAAGCCAACTTCGCCGTCCTGCGCGCGCCCGACATCCCGTCCATCCTCGTCGAAACCGCCTTCCTGTCCAACCCGACCGAAGAGCGGCTGCTCGGCAGCGATTCCTTCCGCCGCCAATGCGCCGACGCCATCGCCACCGGCATCCAAAAATACGTCAACAACGCCGTATTGCGCAGAGGTTAAACTGGGTTTGCCGGAAAAGATAAAAGGTCGTCTGAAACGGTTTTTCTGTTTTCAGACGACCTTTTGAATTCATACAAGCTATGGCTTGCTTATATTTATAATTGTCTAAATTTCCAATAATCTCTCCCTTCAATTTTCCAGTAACAGAATTCGTCTGGTATTAAATATCCAAAATCCATTGCTTTTGAAAACCAGACGTCATAGACATAATCTTCATGACATCTGTCCCAATCCATATGCAGATACACTTCCGTATCAAAATTGATATAGAACAAAGGCAGCCTCGAAGAAATCTGATTGATTTTTAAGAAATCGCTTTGCTGGCCAGAGTCTGAGATAGGATCATTGTACGACAGCTTGTTCTCAACAACGGAATATAACCTTACTGCTTCAGCAGAAGTAAACCCCTGAAACATCAGTTCCTTCAATTCATCCTTTTTTAATACAATGACTGAATCTGATTGAAGATAGCTTTCGAAATTGTCCTTAGTTAACTGCCAGATGCCGTTTCGGTAATAATAACTATTCATTTCATCCTGATATTGTTCTAACGTAATATTACCGTTTTTAAAATCCAAATCTAGGTCTAATTTCATGTTTAATATGAAATTTTCCAAATTATCTATAATAAATAATACGGATTTATTTATGACAAAAATAGATAAAGCTTTTCTATGATTAAACAAAGAACAAGTTAATTCATCTATATAGAAATTACTTTTTATAGCGACCAAACTCTTTTTTAAATTGTTTTTCATTTAAAACTCTCGCTTTAGAGGAATGTTTTTCTAAAAGAACCTCCCAAACTGGAGGTATTTTGTAAAGGTTTCAGCTTGTGCGGTTTGTTGGAAGAAAGTGCTCATGAGAAATCCCCTAAATGTCTTGGGTGGGAATTTAGGAGATTTTGGGGAATTTTGCAAAGGTCTCGGCTAATTTGTTACTCCAATGAAAAAGGTCGTCTGAAACCCTGTTTCGGGTTTGAACTGCACCCCAAAAGTTGGACACATCCCCTCCAACTCACAAGGTGCAGTTTTTTTATGAGCAAATATACATTACACTTCAAATACCAAGCCGTACTCCACTACTTGCATATACGCAGCCAACAGCGTACTGCAGACCACTACGGCATTTCCCGAACCCACCTGAGACGATGGATACGCGCCTATCAAGAAGGCGGTATCGGCGCACTCGAACATCCCCAATCCAAAACCATGCCCCAACACCGCAAAAACCCCTTCATCGCAGATAAACCCGACCAAGAAAAAACACAGGCAGAGCTTATCGAAGAGTTGTGCTATATGCGCGCAGAGGTCGCCTACCTAAAGGAGTTAAAAGCCCTCAGCCAAAAACAGACCGAAAAGGACAAAGCCAAACCGTCCAAACACTGAGGGCGCAACACCCGCTCAAATACCTGCTGCACATCGCAAACCTGCCCAAAAGCAGCTTTTACTACCACCGTCAAGACCGGCCCGACCCCGACGCAGCCGACAAAGCCCTTATCGCCGAAATCTACGAACAGCATAAAGGACGCTACGGACAAAGGCGCATTGCCGCAGCATTGGGTTGGAACCGCAAAAAAGCAGCGCGGCTGATGAGGCAGCTAGGACTGAAAGCCCTCATACGGGCGAAAAAAGCCTACCGCCATCCCGCCATGGGCGAGATATCGGAACACCTCCTCAAACGCCGGTTCACAGCCCGAAAGCCCAACGAAAAATGGCTGACCGACGTGACCGAACTCAAAGGAAAGGACGGCAAACTGTACCTCTCGCCAATATTGGACTTGTTCAACCGCGAAATCATCGCCTACGCCATGAGCCGCAATGCTAACAGCGAAATGGTGAAGGAAATGCTCGAAAAAGCCGCCCCCCATCTGACCGGCGAAGGAACGATGCTTCATTCTGACCAAGGTGTGCTGTACCGTACGTCGGGATATAGGGAATTGCTTGCCCAACATTCCATGGTTCAAAGCATGTCGCGAAAGGCGAATTGTTGGGACAATGCACCGATGGAAAGCTTCTTTGCGGTGTTGAAGACAGAGTGTTTCTATAACGCAGGTGAATTGACGGTGGACGAATTGATGAAGCAGATAGATGACTATATGGATTACTACAACCGGGAGCGTTGCAGTTTGAAATTGAAAAAGCTGAGTCCTGTCGCATACAGAACCCAGCTTGCACAGAGCGCCTGAATAGGCTTTTATGAGTGTCCAAGATTTGGGGGCCAGTTCAGTTTTCAGACGACCTTTTTATCTGATATCACTAACTCAAAATGCCCAAACCATTAAGAGAATAAAAAAATATAGTGGATTAAATTTAAATCAGGACAAGGCGACGAAGCCGCAAACAGTACAGATAGTACGGCAAGGCGAGGCAACGCCGTACTGGTTTAAAGTTAATCCACTATATAGTGAAACTGATTAGCTTGCTAGGGCAGCGTAAAACGGTTGCAACCATACATTGATGTAATCATCCGGATTACCACTCCATTCCGCATCGAAGCCTTGCTGCTGCAATAAAGAAACTATGTTATCCGCCAATTCAGCAATACCGCTTTCATCCTCCGCAATCATGCCGTAGTTCAGGTATAGACAACCAAATTCCCTTGCCCGATTTTTATTAGGCTCAGTATAGAAGCAGTAACCCGTGAAACGGCTGCGGTCGGGCTGCTGTTCCAATTTATCGAAGCATTCAGCAATACATTCTCCAACGGTATAGCTTGCGTTAGGTATAGCGATGATGCCTGCGCGTTCCAGTTGGGCAAAGGCTTTTTTGATTGCAGCTGTGGTTTTACGCCATGTGGCGGTATCGGTGCGCTGTTCGGGATATTTGGGCAGTGGGGGCGGTTCGGGAAGCGGCTGTCCCGTCAGTGTGCTGAGTAGTTGTTGAACGGCTTTTTGTTCTTGGAGATTGTCGATGCAGTCCACCACATGCCTGCCGTCGGATTCCAGCGTGGCTAAATCTGCGCCGTTGTCGATCAGGAATTGTACGATTTCAGTGTCGGGGCAGAATTCAGCGGCTATCCAAAGCGGCGAACGCGGGTGGCTGCCTTTGCTGATTTGATTGATCGGGCAGCCTGCATGAACCAAAAACCGCACCAATTCAAAATTGACATTGCCGCAATTATCAGCAACAAGTGTTTCGTGCAGCGCGTTGAAGCCGTATTTGTCCGTCGTGAAAACGGTTTGGGGATCAGCTTGAACCATATCCTGCACGGCAGCCAAATCGCCGGCACGGGCGGCAGCGCAGATATCGGAGTATTTGGGCATGGGCCTTTCCTTTAAAACGGAACAGATCGGATGACAAGATGTTTGAACGGAATGGTTTTACAGCCTGCACCGTTGGGTGGCACAGGCTGTTTCCGTTACAAAAGGCTAAAACGTAAACCCGGTTTCCAATTCATAATCGCCGACCAGTTCGACCAACAGCGCGTAAAGCGGTGCAAGTTCGGTGTAGCGGCGGGAGGTGCGGCGCAGGTAGTTGAGGAAACGCGGGATTTCGGGGCGGTATTTGTCTTTGCCGTCGCGGTAGTACAGGCGGGCGAAGATGCCGGCGACTTTCAGATGACGCTGTACGCCCATCCATTCAAACCAGCGGTAAAACTCGTCAAACGCGGCGGGTACGGGCAATCCGGCGGCGCGGGCTTTTTCCCAGTAACGGATGACCAAGTCCAATACGAATTCTTCTTCCCATTCGATGAAGGCGTCGCGCAGGAGGGAAACCAAGTCGTAGGAAATCGGGCCGTAGAGTGCGTCTTGGAAATCGAGTACGCCGGGTCGGTCGGTTGTGAGCATGAGGTTGCGGACGATGAAGTCTCGGTGGACGTACACCTGCGGCTGGGCAAGCAGCGGCGGCAACAGAGTGTCTACGGTTTGCTGCCAAAGCTGGCGTTGTTTGAAGTTGAGTTCGCGTCCGAGTTCTTTGGCGACGAACCATTCGGGGAAAAGGTTGATTTCGCGCAGCATGATGTCGCGGTCGTACTCGGGCAATTCGCCCGCGCGGCTCGCTTTTTGCAGCTCGACCAGTTCGTCTATGGCTTCAAGCAACAGGACTTTGTGTGCATCCGTGCCTTGCTCTTGCTGCATGGCGGTCAGGAAAGTGGTGCTGCCCAAGTCGTTGAGCACCATAAATCCTTGCGCTTCGTCGACGTGCAATACTTGGGGAACGTTAAGCATATTGAAAAGTTTTTGCACTTTTAGGTAAGGAGCGACGCTCATTTTATCGGGCGGCGCGTCCATGCAGATGACGGTCTTGCCGTCGGCAAACGTAGCGCGGAAGTAGCGTCGGAAGTCGGCATCGGCGGCGGCGAAGCTCAATTCGAAGTTTTGTTCGGGATAGACGGCGTGAAGCCAATTTTGTAATTCGGTTTGTCGTTGCATAGCGGTGTCGCGGATTTTCAGGTTAAAATAACCGCTATTCTAACTGGCAAACCGATTTAAGGGGCGATTTTGGCTCGTTTATTTTCACTCAAACCATTGGTTTTGGCGTTAAGCGTCGGCTTCGGCGCGGAAGGGGCATATGCGCAAAATGCATCTTTGCCGCAACCTGCCGATTACGAGCCGGTAAAGGCCACCCCGCCTGCGGTTCAAAGCGTGGAGAACCATCGTCCGGCCGATCAGGACAAATTGTCCTTAGGCGATACCTGCCTGTTTTGCCAGCATCAGGCTTCCGAAGCAAACAAGCAACCTGAAATCAAACGCAGTGGCGAAGAAGCCCTGCCGCAGGATTACACCCGCGTGATTGCGGACAAGGTTGCCGGACAGTCTAAAGTCGCCGTCCGCGCCGAAGGCGATGTCATCATCGAGCGCAATCAGGAAGTGTTGAACGCCGATTGGGCGGATTACGACCAAACCAGCGATACCGTCAGGGCGGGCGACCGCTTTACGTTGTATCAAGACGGTTCGACCGTCAGCGGCGATACTTTGGTGTACAACCTGAAAGACAATACCGGCTCGAGCGAATACGTCCGCGTCGATGCCGAAAAAGACGGCCGCCGCCTCCAAAGCGTCAGCGAAAAGGCGGAAATGAAAGGCAAAGGGCTGTACAAGCTCATCAATACCAAATTCAATACCTGCTCGCCCGGTGATGCGAGTTGGTTCATCAAAGCGAAAAGCATCGAAACCGATCAGGAAACGGGCATAGGCGTGGCAAAAGACGCGTCGCTGGTGTTCGGCGGCGTTCCCGTACTTTATACGCCTTGGGCGGATTTCCCGCTCAACGGCCATCGCAAGAGCGGTCTGTTGGTGCCGACCTTGTCAACCGGTTCGGACGGTTTGGAACTCGCCCTTCCCTATTATTTCAACCTCGCCCCCAACTTGGACGCCACCTTCCGCCCCGGCATCATCAGCTCGCGCGGCGTGCAGCTTGGCGGACAGGTCCGCTATCTCGAGCCGAAATTTAACGGCGTCATTGACGGCGATTGGATGCCGCACGATAAAAAACGCCATGAAAACAACCGCTATCAAATCAAGTTTGACCACAACCACCAACTGACCGACAAACTCAGCGGCGGCATCAACTTCAATCAAGTTTCAGACGACAATTACTACCGCGATTTCTACGGACGCGAGGACATTGCCAGCAACGTCAACCTCAACCGCCAATTGTGGCTGAACTACGGCGACAATATCTGGGGCGGCTCTTTTGACGGCGCGTTGAACGTACAGAAATACCAAACCCTTGCCAACCAAAACGGTTACAAAGACGAACCCTACGCCATCATGCCGCGCCTGACCGGACGTTGGCAGAAAACCATAGGCAAGGCGAATATCAACGTATTCAGCCAGTTCACCCGTTTCGTCCACGACAGCAAACAAGACGGCAGTCGTACCGTGCTGTATCCCAGCGTGCGTTGGGATTTCAACAACCAATGGGGTTATATCCGTCCGAAAATCGGCGTACACGCGACTTATTACGACTTAGGCTCGTTCGGCAACCAATCCAGCCGCCGCGTCAGCCGCGTATTGCCGATATTCAACGTCGATACCGGCATGACCTTCGAGCGCAACGCCAATGTGTTCGGCAAAGCCTATCTTCAAACCCTCGAACCGCGCCTGTTCTACAACTACATCCCGACCAAGTCCCAAAACGACTTACCCAATTTCGACACCTCGGAAAACAGCTTCTCTTACAACCAACTTTTCCGTGAAAATCTGTACGTCGGCAACGACCGCATCAACTCCGCCAACAGCCTGACCGCCGCCGCGCAAACCCGATTCCTCAATCCGAACAACGGTGCCGAGCTGTTCCGTGCCGGCATCGGACAGAAGTTTTATTTCAAAAACGACAACGTATTGCTGGACGGCAGCGTCGGCCGTTATGAACGCAGCCAATCCGACTGGGTCGGCTTCGCGCACGGCAAACTGAGCGACAGCATCCATGCCGGCTTCGATATCCACTACAACCAAAACGAAAGCCGCGCCGAAAGCTACGCCGCGACCGTCCGCTACAATCCCGAACCGGGCAAAGTATTGAGCGCGCGTTACAAATACGGCCGCAACGAACGCATTTACCTGCAATCGGACGGCAACTATTTCTACGACAAAATCCGCCAAATCGATTTGGCGGCGCAATGGCCCATCCGTAAAAACCTTTACGCCGTCGCACGTTACAACTACGAAATCCAAGCCAAGAAACCGCTTGAAATCTCGGTTGGCGCGGAATACAAAAGCGATTGCGGCTGCTGGAGCGCGAGCCTCGTCGGACAACGCTACGTAACCGGCGAAAACAGCCGCAAAAATGCCGTATTCTTCAATCTCCAACTCAAAGACCTGAGCAATCTCGGCAACAATCCATTTGAAAAACTGCGCTTGGCCATTCCCGGCTACAGCAAAACCAACGAGGTAGTTACCCCATGAACGTCAAACCCCTGATTCTTGCCGCCGCACTCGGTCTGGCATTGAACGCACACGCCGCGCCCAAAGCCGCATCCAAAGGCAAGCCGGTCAAAACGCAGAAAGCAGCAAAACAGGCAGCGGCAGCCACGCCTGCCGATTCGGGCGCCGTACGCCTTTCCGACGGCATCGCCGCCATTGCCGACAACGAAGTCATTACCCAGCGCCAGCTGGCACATGCTATTGCCGAAGCACGCCAACACCTTCCCAAAGGCACGCAAATCAGCGAAGACGAACTCCGCCAGCAAGTCCTGGCGCAACTGGTCAACCAATCCCTGATTGTTCAAGCGGGCAAACGCCGCAACATTCAAGCGACCGATGCCGAAATCGATGCCGTCATCGCCCAAACGCCGTCGCTGAAAAATCCGTCCGCACACACCCGTCGTGAAATCGCCGACACCATCATTATGGAAAAAGTGCGCCAGCAGGCCGTGATGCAAAACAGCCGCGTCAGCGATGCCGAAGTCAACAGCTTCATCGAACGCGCGCGCCAACAAGGCGTTGCCCTGCCCGAAGGCGAACCGATGCGCCAATACAATGCGCAACACATCCTGATTAAAGCCGACAACGACAACGCGGCGGCAGGCGCGGAAAGCACCATCCGCAAAATCTACGCGCAAGCCCGCAGCGGCGCTGACTTTGCCGGTTTGGCGCGCCAATATTCGCAAGACGGCAGCGCGAGCAGCGGCGGCGATTTGGGCTGGTTCGCCGACGGCATGATGGTTGCGCCGTTTGAAGAAGCCGTCCACAAACTCAAACCCGGTCAAGTCAGCCCACCCGTACGCACGCAATTCGGCTGGCACATCATCAAGCTTAACGACGTCCGTGACGCCGGTACGCCCGAAGAGCGTCAACGCAACGCCGTACGCCAATACATGTCCGAGCAAAAAGCCCAACAGGCTACAACCAACCTGCTGCGCGACCTGCACTCAGGCGCGTATGTCAACATCCGCTAATAATGTTGTTGAAAAAGGTCGTCTGAAAAGTTTCAGACGACCTTTTTTTGTTTGAGGACAACTTCCCTCTAACACATCAGCCTAATCGCAAATCGAATATCCATCGGGACAAAACAACGTAACCACGGGCAATTTGGCGGACAGCATCATACCGTCCGCGCCGATTCCAAATATAGTGGATTAACTTTAAATCAGGACAAGGCGACGAAGCCGCAGACAGTACAGATAGTACGGAACCGATTCACTTGGTGCTTCAGCACCTTAGAGAATCGTTCTCTTTGAGCTAAGGTGAGGTAACGCCGTCCTGGTTTAAAGTTAATCCACTATACATCTTAACCAAAAATAAATATTCTTATCTCATTAAGACACTCCCTAAAACATCCGCTAATTCTCCTCTAACATTCCCCCTCTAGAATGATGTTCAAGAAAAAAGAAAAACAAAAGTCTCCTCACATAACGAACGATAGTCTGCTCACACTGACACCGACGGAACATTATTTTCCCAACCATCGTTTTTCCCCTAAGGAGCGTATCATGAAACTGAATCTGCAAAAAACCACCGCTGCTGTTTTGGCTGTTTTGTTCAGCGCAGGCGTATTTGCCGCCAACAATGCCTACAATCCATTTGATTACGGTTACCAAAACCACAAATACGGCAAAAAATGGGGCAAACCCGCATCTGAAGCCGAAGGCGAAAAAGTGATGAAACACGCTGCCTACCGTTCAGGCGTACACTACACCAACGTAAACCGCATGCCCGGCAATGTAGACCGCAACGGCGTCAAAACCGTACAGGTTAACGACGCATACACCCGTCAAAACCTCGGCCGCTATGCGTTCAACACCATCAAGAGCGGCGGCTCTGAAGTGTACTACGGTGAATGGGTCGGCAAAGAATACGCTAAAGGCACCAATCGTGGCGTTTTCTACTCTGGCGACAAACGCGCTACCTCTATGCCGGTATCAGGCGTAGCCAACTACGCAGTTAAAGGCATCAACAACTACACCGGCAACAACCCGATGGCGGGTACTTTGCGCGCAGACTTCGGTCAACGCGTCTTGGCGGGTTCTATGAAGAACAACGCGGTAAACATGGATGTCCATGCCCGCATCAAACCGTCTAGCGCATCGTTTGAAGGTTATGCCCGCGCCAACGGCCACTTCGGTAAAACCGAAGGCCACTTCTTCGGTCACAACGCAAGCGCGCTGGCCGGTGTTGCCAAGTTTAAAACCGACCGCAACTTGGATACGGCATACGGCGGTGTAAAACGCTAAAATCCGTAGTTAAGTAAAATAAAGCCTGCTTCACGCAGGCTTTTTTAAACACCAGCCCGCCAACCACCTTCTCAAGGTCGTCTGAAAACCGCCGACCGGAAAGCCGACATCATGTACAAACCGTCTGCCTGCCTTCTCCTCTTTCTCGCCGCCCCCGTCCTTGCCGCGCCACGTTCTGACTTTTCAGACGACCGTACCGCACAACGCCTGTGGCAGGACACCCGCCAAACCATGCAGGAACAGGAACAAAAAGTGCGCGAATACCGCCTCGACATTCCAGCCGAAAACATCGGGCAGGCAGCCGAAACCAACCCCGAAGCCGACCAAGGCGAAGCCCTGTTTAACGCCGTCAACCGCAGCGACTGGCAAACCGTGCGCCCGCTGCTTGAACGTTATACACAGCAAACCGAATACGACCCCGACATCGCCCTCTTTGCCCGCGCCTCGCTTGCCCGCGGCGAAGGCAGATGGAAAGCCGCCAAACAAGACTACGAAACCCTGCTGCAACGCCACCCCGACTTCACGCGCGGACGGCTCGATTACGCCCGCCTGCTCTTTGAAGGTCGTCTGAACCGCGAAGCCACTTCCGAATTTATGCGCCTTCAAAACGAAGACCTGCCCGAAGCCGTCAAAGAAAACATCGGACATTTCCGCGATTCCTTAAACCAACGCCAAAGCTGGCAGGGCAGCCTTTCCGTCGGCGCCGTCCACAACAGCAACATCAACGAAGCCAGCGGCAAAACGTGGTGTAAAACCGAAATCGACGGCGAATGTTGGGAAGAATTTTCAGGCGACAAACCCATTTCCGCCAACGGCATCAAATACGAAGCCGCCGCCGTCCGCCGCTGGCAGATTAAAGGACACCACGGCATCGCCGCCCGCGCGCTCGGCTACGGCCGCTTCTACCGCGACCATAAAGACTTCAACGAACACACGCTCAACCTCAGCGCAGGCTACCAGTTTGAAAACCACCGCCACACCTTCGCCCTTGCCCCGCTTGTCGAATGGAACGGCAGCGGCGGCAAAACCCTCAACCGCGCCTACGGCGTGCGCAGCGAGTGGAACCTCGACAAAGGCAGCTGGACGTGGAACACCGAAGCCGAGTGGAAACACCTCTCCTATTCCGACAAAACCCGCCTGCTCGACGGCAACCTCATCTCCGTTTACAACACCCTGTCCTACTTCCCGCGCAACGACCTCATGCTCTACGGCGGCATAGACTGGCAGCAGCGCAAAGCCAAAGAACCGGTGGACAGCTACCGCCTCATCTCCGCACGGCTGGGCGCGGCAAAAATGTTTGAAGCCGGCTTCGACGCCTCCGCCTCCGCCACCTTCGGCATCCGCAGCCACCGCGAAGAAAACGCCGTACTCGAACAACGCCGCCGCGACAAAGAACAAACCTACCGCCTCAGCATAGGCGCGGACCGCTGGAAATTCGCCGGCCTCAAACCCGTCCTCAGCTACAAACACCGCCGCGTCCACGGCAACACCGACTGGCTGTACAGCTACAAACAAAACGAAGTCGGTCTGTCGCTGGTCAAATCGTTCTAACGCAGGACGCAGAAACACAAAGGTCGTCTGAAATTCAGTTTTCAGACGACCTTTTCGCGTTTTATAGTGGATTAAATTTAAATCAGGACAAGGCGACGAAGCCGCAGACAGTACAGATAGTACGGCAAGGCGAGGTAACGCCGTACTGGTTTAAAGTTAATCCACTATAAATTATTCCCCGTCTTTAACCGGATGATCAGGCAAGTACACATCGAAGCGGGTGCTTTTGCCCGTGTATTGGTAGGCGGGTTTTTCGCCGTTGAGAAACTCGCCGAGTCGCGGGCGTTTGACGACGACGCGTTTTTTGGCGACGGCGCGGGCGGCGGCAAGCAGCTCGGCTTCTTCTTGGGCAGCACCGACGACGCTGTGGAAATACGCCATTTCTTTTTTGACGGCGGCGGATTTTTGGCGTTCGGGGTACATGGGGTCGAGGTACACGATGTCGGGGCGCGATTGGGTGGCAAGTTCGCGCATCAATTCGACGGCGTTGCCATAATGGAAAGTCATGCGGCGGGCGATGTCTTGAATTTCAGGCTCTTGCAGCGCGCGTTCGAGGCCGTCGGCAAGCAGGCAGGCGACGGCGGGATGCTGCTCGAAAGTGTGGACGTTCAAACCAAGCGAGGCGAGGACGAAACTGTCGCGCCCGAGTCCGCCGGTGCCATCCCAGACGGTCGGTTTGGCTGTATGGTTGACCGCCTTGGCAATCAGCTCGCCGCCGCCTTTGGTGCGTCGGTATTGGGCTGCACCGCCGCCGAAATCGACACGGACGCGCCCCTTCTCCCCCGCGCGGCACAAGCTGACGCCTTCCGCATCGGCAAGCAGGTATTCGCCGCTGTCGGGCAGGTCGGACAAAATCGGAAGCTGGAATTGCCGTGCCAAACGGCGGGCGTGTTCGGTGGCGGTGTCGGCGAGATAAATGGGCGTCATAGCGGTTGCGGGTCGGGTCGTCTGAAAAAGGCGGATTATATAGTGGATTAAAATAAAAATGAGACAAGGCGGAAACGCCCGCCGTGTACGGGTAGTACATAAGGGCGTTGGCAATGCCGTATCATTGCAATTTTAATCCACTATATCGGGAATCCGCTTGAAGCCGATATGGCTTCATCAATACGGATTTTATCCGTTCTTGGGACAAAGGTCGTCTGAAAATCGGATTTCGGGTTTTCAGACGACCTTTGCCGTTCTTTACGCGCTGAATTTCCGTCCGTGTTCCATGTCCTGCCTTGCAGGTAAAGGAGAACGGTCAATGCGGCGCGGATAGAGGTTTTGGCTATATCCAAAGCATCAGGAGTTATTTAGCCTGCGTCAGCCCGTTTGTTAAAATCCGTCATTCTGCCGTTTGATTGAACGGCATTTTCCAATAGAAACAAACAATAACCATGACCCACACACAGCAAAAATCCCCCAACCTTTGGCTGGTGACCGCCGCTGCCGCCGCCATCCTGCTGATTACCATCGGTATGCGCATGACTATGGGACTGTTTGTCCGTCCCGTCGTCGACTCTACCGAGCTGAGTATCCAAGAGTTCAGCCTGATTATTGCCGTTTTCCAGTTGATGTGGGGCGTGTCCCAGCCGCTTTCCGGCGCGCTTGCCGACCGCTTCGGCGCGTTTAAGGTTTTGGGCGGCGGCGCGTTGCTGTTGGCTTGCGCCTGCCTGATGGTGCCACAGATGCCGACTTATTGGGGGCTGATGCTGGCAATCGGGCTGCTTTTTGCATTCGGAACGGGCGCGGGCGGTTTCTCCATCATCATGGGGCAGGTCGCGGCGAAAGTGCCGCCGCACAAACGCGGTTTGGCTTCGGGGCTGGTCAACGCGGGCGGTTCGGCGGGGCAGTTTCTGTTTGCGCCGCTGGTGCAGGGTTTGCTGGTGTTGCCCGCCGTCGGCTGGACGGGGACGTTTTATGTTTGGGGCGGGATTGCGCTTTTAATCCTGCCGATTTCGTGGTGGCTGGCGGGCGGCAAAAACGCTGTCGCCACGCACCACACGTCGTCTGAAAACGGGCAATCGCTGGGGCTGGCAGTCAAAGCGGCGTTTAAAGACCGCAGCTACATCCTGCTTCACTTAGGCTTTTTTACCTGCGGTTTCCACATTGCGTTTTTAGTGACCCACCTGCCCAACGAAATCGCGCTCTGCGGCCTGCCCGCTTCGGTCGCTTCGACTTCGATTGCGATTATCGGTTTGGCGAACATCGCGGGCTGCATTTTTTCGGGCTGGTGTACGGGGCGGTTTTTGGGCAAATACGTTTTGTTCGGACTCTACGCCTCGCGCGTGGCGATGGTGCTGATCTACCTTGCCGCACCGAGAACCGATGTCAATTTCTACATTTTCGCCGCCGCGCTGGGCTTCACTTGGCTCGCTACCGTCGCTCCGACCGCTGCGATTACGGGCAAACTGTTCGGCACGCGCTATCTGGCGACGTTGTTCGGACTGACGATGTTGAGCCATCAAATCGGCGGTTTTTTAGGCTCGTATATCGGCGGCATCGTGATTTACCGGTTCAACGATTACGGCTGGATGTGGTATGCCGATGCGGTGTTGGCGGGGACGGCGGCTTTGCTGAACCTGCCGATACGCGAAAAGAAAGCGGCGTAAACCGCTGACGCAACCAAGACAGGTCGTCTGAAAATCGGATTTCGGGTTTTCAGACGACCTTTTTTCCGCCGTTACATCAAGTCAGTTCAAAAGAGGCGTGGGCGAAGCGGCAAAATCGGCTAGAATAGGCTCGGGAAACCGGAAGTTCAGCGACAGGCCGTTTGAAACCGTCAACCGCCTAGAATCCGCACCGTCCGCCACCCCGTCCGTACCGTTTTCGAGTGGAATACATGAATCGTTGGTTTTACACGCAATTATGGCGCATCGCGCCGCCGCTTATCCGCCACTATCTCAAAAAGCGCGCCGTCAAATCGCCTGCCTACCTCTACCATTGGGGCGAGCGTTTCGGCGAACCGTTTGACCGACCTGTGCAGCATCCGATTTGGGTGCATGCCGTATCGGTCGGCGAAACCCGTGCCGCGCAGCCCTTGGTGGAAGCACTGCGCCGCCATTTCCCCGACGCGCCGCTGCTCATGACCCAAATGACGCCGACCGGACGCGCCGCCGCGAAAGAACTGTTCCCCGACGCGCAATGCCGTTACCTGCCTTACGACAAACCCGAATGGGTCGCCCAATTCCTGAAGGAACACCGCCCCCTGTTCGGCGTGCTGATGGAAACGGAAATCTGGCCCAACCTCATGCACGCCTGCGCCGACGCGCACGTCCCCCTGTTTCTTGCCAACGCCCGCCTGTCTGAAAAATCGCAGCGCGGCTATTTGAAAATCCGCAACCTGTTCGAGCCTGCACTGCAAACCTTAAGCGGCTGTTTCGCGCAAACCGCCGAAGACGCGGAGCGGCTGCACTTGATCGGCGCGTCCAACGTCCATGTCTGTGGCAACACCAAATACGATATTTCCCCGCCCGAACGGATGCGCGCACTGGCGGCGGCCTTCCGCGAACGCATAGGCACGCGCCCCGTCGCCGTCTGCGCCAGCACCCGTTTTTACAAAGACCAAGACGAAGCGGCGCTCTTGCTCGAAGCATGGAAAAAATATACCGGCGATGCCTTGCTGGTCGTCGTCCCGCGCCATCCGGAGCGTTTTCAGACGACCTTTGAAACGGCGCAGGCATTGGGTTATACCGTTCAAAAACGCAGCGACAACCTGCCGGTTTCCCGGCAAACCCAAGTCTGGGTGGGCGACAGCATGGGCGAACTCTTTGCCTACTACCTCAGTTCGGATGTTGCCTTTGTCGGCGGCAGCCTCGTGGACAGCGGCTGTCAAAACATCATCGAGCCGATAGCCTGCGGCATTCCGACCGTGTTCGGCTTTTCCACCTACAACTTTGCCGCCGCCTGCCGCAGCGCGTTGGAAGCCCAAGCGGCGGTGCAGGTGCAAAACGCGGACGAATGGTGCACCTTCGTCTCAGCCTGTTTGGAAAACCCGAGCGAGCGCAGCCATTTCGCCCAACAAGCGGCACACTTCGTCGCCGGCCATCAAGGTGCCAGCCGTCGGATGGCGGACGAAATCGCCGCGTCTGTGCGCCATCTGACACACGAAAAAGCTTAAGGACAAAATAAAGCTTATCCACAAACGAAAAGTCGTCTGAAACCCGAATTTGGGTTTTCAGACGACCTTTTGCATTCGCGGCAGCTCAGGCGACGTTGTCCGCCCTGCCCTGACATTGCGCCTATTCCCGTGCAGCTCAATACGGCAAAACGGTTTCCACCTTACTTCGCCATTTCCGCAAACACTTGATGCGCGGTGGCGATGGTTTCGTCAATCAGCTCGGGCGTGTGCGCGGCGGAGACGAAGCCTGCTTCGTAGGCGGACGGGCCGAAGGCAGTGTTGCGGTCGAGCATACCGTGGAAGAAGCGTTTGAAGGCGTCGATATTGGAGCGCGCCATGTCGCCGTAGTTTTGCGGGGTGTGTGCGGCGAAATACAGACCGAACATGCCGCCCACGCTGTCGGCAGTGAACTCGATGCCGTGTGATTTGGCGGCGGCGGCAAGCCCGTCGGCGAGGCGGCGGGTCAAAGCGGTCAGGTTTTCGTAGAAGCCTTCGCGCTGGATGATTTCGAGCGTTTTCAAGCCGGCGGCGACGGCAATCGGGTTGCCCGACAATGTGCCTGCCTGATACACGCCGCCCAGCGGGGAAATACATTCCATGATGTCTTTGCGTCCGCCGAACGCGGCAAGCGGCATACCGCCGCCGATGACTTTGCCCATCGTGGTCAGGTCGGGCGTAATGCCGTGCAGCGATTGTGCGCCGCCGAGCGCGACGCGAAAGCCGGTCATCACTTCGTCGTAAATCAACACCGCGCCGTGTTTTTCGGTCAATTCGCGCAGGGCTTTGACGAAGGCTTCGGTCGGGCGGACAAGGTTCATATTGCCGACGAAGGGTTCGAGGATGACGCAGGCGATTTCGTCGCCGTTGCGGGCGAACGCTTCTTCGAGTTGGGCGATGTTGTTGTATTCGAGGACTAAGGTGTGTTTGGTGAAATCGGCGGGAACGCCTGCGGAAGACGGGTTGCCGAAGGTAAGCAGGCCGCTGCCGGCTTTGACGAGCAGGCTGTCGGAATGGCCGTGGTAGCAGCCTTCGAATTTGATGATTTTGTCTCGTCCGGTAAAGCCGCGTGCGAGGCGGATGGCGGTCATGGTCGCTTCGGTGCCGGAGCTGACGAGGCGCAGCCGTTCGACCGACGGCATGATTTTGGCGATTTCTTCGGCGATGACGATTTCGCCTTCGGTGGGCGCGCCGAACGACAAACCGCCCAAGGCGGCTTCGCGCACGGCTTCGATGACTTCGGGGTGCGCGTGTCCGACAATCGCAGGTCCCCACGAACCGACGTAATCGGTATAGCGCGTGCCGTTTTCGTCCCAAACATACGCGCCTTCGGCTTTTTTGATGAAGCGCGGCACGCCGCCGACGCTGCCGAATGCGCGGACGGGGGAATTCACGCCGCCGGGGATGATGGCTTTGGCGCGGTCAAACAGGATTTCGTTACGGTTCATAGCGGGTTCTTTCTGAGGTCGTCTGAAAAATAAGCGGTATTTTATCATCAGATTGCCCGCGCCAGCCGTTTCAGACGACCCCCAAAGCCCAAACCGCCACGGCACAACGCCGTATCTGAAAATGAAAATTGTTCTGTAAAAACAATCACTCTGTTCATATTTGAAGCGTTTGTGCTATAATCCGCACCCATTTATACCATAAAGAAAACATCATGTTACGCGGATTCATTTTAATGCTTACCCTTTTGGTTTCCACCGCCTCCTACGCCGCCCAGCGCAAGCTGCCGAGCGATATGGACGCGGCGGTTTTGAAACAGGTCGAACTGCCTTATCTGAAAGTGAGCCGTGGCGGCTTCTCATGGACGCGCCTCTTAACGCTGGGCATTGCCGACGGCAATTCCGCCAAGCTGCAAATCACCCGTTTCACCAAAATCCACGACGAAAACGACCGCTTCATCCCGATGGGGCGGCTGGCGGGCAAAACCGGCAAAACCATCGCCTTCAAACACAACGACACCAACGCCCTCGTGCGCGAAGTGTGGGTTTTGACCGACGACGAAGCCTCCCGTTTTACCGCGCAAAAAGAAGTCCGCGACGAGGTTAAAAAAGACGCGCAATAAGCCGTCGTTTGCCCGTTTCAGACGGCCCAAACACACACCGCGTGGTTGGCTGTTGCAGCCGCAGCAGCGCAACCGCGCATTTTTGCGCCCTGACGAATCTGCGTTTCAGACGACCTGCCCACGTTCCAAAGGTCGTCTGAAATGAAGATTTTTATAACAATCAGCCCCGCAATTACGGGCTACCTGAGAAAGACACAAACCATGAAAAAAGTATTTATCCGCACCTTCGGCTGCCAAATGAACGAATACGACAGCGAAAAAATGCTCGCCGTACTCGCCGAAGAAAACGGCGGCATCGAACAAGTAACCGAAGCCGACGAAGCCGACATCATCCTCTTCAACACCTGCTCCGTGCGCGAAAAAGCGCAGGAAAAAGTGTTCTCCGACTTAGGTCGCGTGCGCCCGCTCAAAGAAAAAAATCCCGACCTCATCATCGGCGTTGCCGGCTGCGTCGCCTCCCAAGAAGGCGAAAACATCATCAAACGCGCGCCTTATGTGGACGTCGTCTTCGGCCCGCAAACGCTGCACCGCCTGCCTAAAATGATTGTGGATAAAGAAACCAGCGGCCTGTCGCAAGTCGATATTTCCTTCCCCGAAATTGAAAAATTCGACCACCTGCCGCCCGCCCGCGTCGAAGGCGGCGCAGCATTCGTATCCATCATGGAAGGCTGTTCCAAATACTGCTCGTTCTGCGTCGTCCCCTACACTCGCGGCGAAGAGTTCTCCCGCCCGTTGAACGACGTTTTGACCGAAATCGCCAACCTCGCCCAACAAGGCGTTAAAGAAATCAACCTCTTGGGGCAAAACGTCAACGCCTATCGCGGCGAAATGGAAGACGGCGAAATCTGCGACTTCGCCACCCTGCTGCGCATCGTCCACGAAATCCCCGGCATCGAGCGTATGCGCTTCACCACCAGCCACCCGCGCGAGTTTACCGACTCGATTATCGAGTGCTACCGCGACCTGCCCAAGCTGGTGTCGCACCTGCACCTGCCGATTCAAAGCGGTTCCGACCGCGTATTGAGCGCGATGAAACGCGGCTACACCGCCTTGGAATACAAGTCCATCATCCGCAAACTGCGCGCCATCCGCCCCGACTTGTGCCTAAGCAGCGACTTCATCGTCGGCTTCCCCGGCGAAACCGAACGCGAGTTCGAGCAAACCCTGAAGCTGGTGAAAGACATTGCCTTCGATTTGAGCTTCGTCTTCATTTACAGCCCGCGCCCCGGCACACCCGCCGCCAACCTGCCGGACGACACCCCGCACGCCGAAAAAGTGCGCCGCCTCGAAGCCCTGAACGAAGTCATCGAAGCCGAAACCGCCCGCATCAACCAAACCATGATCGGCACGGTACAACGCTGTCTGGTCGAAGGCATCTCCAAAAAAGACCCCGACCAGCTCCAAGCCCGTACCGCCAACAACCGCGTGGTCAACTTCACCGGCACGCCCGACATGATCAACCAAATGATCGATTTGGAAATCACCGAAGCCTACACCTTCTCCCTGCGCGGCAAACCGGTCGAAGCGTAAAGCCGTTCCGCCATAGCAAAGGTCGTCTGAAAACCTGTATCGTGATTTTCAGACGACCTTTTTGTATCTTGGGCAAGTTCGGAAAGACTTAGTGTTTATAAACGTACTTTAATTGACTTGTTCCACCAAAAAATCCACAAAAGCCCGGATTTTCGGGCTGACTGCATTATCGCCGTAATAGACGGCATAAAACGGTTTGGCTTCGTTTAAGGCGCGGTCGGACAGGAGTTCGTGCAGGTGTCCCGCTGCAATATCGGCGGCGACGGTGAAATCCGACAGGCAGGCGATGCCGTTGCCTTCCAGACACAGGCGGCGGATGGTTTCGCCGCTGTTGGCGGACAGTTGCGGCACGGCGGCGTAGGGCGTGTGGCCGGTGTCGGCAAACGGCCAGTTGTTCAGGGTTTTGGGCTCGGAGAAGCCGATGAGGGTGTGCTGCGACAGGTCGGCGACGGTTTGGGGCGTGCCGTGACGGGCGAGATAATCGGGCGCGGCAACGAGTTTCAGACGACTGTCAAACAGATGGCGGGCACGCAGGGCGGAGTCGTGCAGGCTGCCTGCGCGGATGGCGATGTCCACGCGCCGCTCGATGAGGTCGATGTAGCCTTCGGACGAGGTGAGCAGCAGCGACACCTGCGGGTAGTGTTCGCAGAACGGGCGTACCAGCGGGGCGACGAGGTGCAGCAGCGTGGGCGTGGCGGAATCCACCCGAAGCACGCCCTGCGGCGCGCCGCCTGCGGAGAGGATTTCGGCCTCGGCGGCTTCGATGTCGTGCAGTATCTGCCGCGCGCGCTCGAAAAAGCGGCAGCCTTCTTCGGTAAGCCGCAGTTGACGCGTGGTACGGTTGAGCAGGTTGGCGGAGAGTTTGTCTTCCAGCCGCTTCACGGTGCGGCTGACGGCGGAGTTGGCCAGCCCGAGCCGTTCTGCCGCGCGGCTGAAACTGCCGCTTTCCACCACCTGCACGAACACGGCCAGTTCGTCTGAATGGATTTTCATTGTTGCTTTTCCTAGAAAAGTGTTTTGCAATTATTGCTGTTTTCATTATAAAGCATCGGGGTACAATGATACTTTTTCAACGCAAATATTTGAGGAATGAACATGAATATTCTGTTAATCGACGGCGGCCAACATTTCGGCCATTCCGCCGGCCGCCTGAACCACACGCTGCACCAAACCGCACGCGACACGCTGAACGCACTCGGTCATGCGGTGAAGGAAACCGTGATTGAAGAAGGCTACGACAAAGATGCCGAAGTGGAAAAATGGCTGTGGATGGACGCGGTGGTTTGGCAGATGCCCGGCTGGTGGATGGGCGAGCCGTGGACGGTGAAAAAATATATCGATGAAGTGTTTACCGCAGGCGTGGGCGAGAACAAGCTGGTGGCCAACGACGGCCGCCACCGTGTAAACCCGACGGAAGGCTACGGCACGGGCGGCTTGCTGCATGGCAAAAAACACATGATTTCATCCACTTGGAACGCGCCGATTGAGGCGTTTACCCGAGAAGGCGATTTCTTTGAGGGCGCGGGCGTGGACGGCGTGCATTTCCATTTTCATAAAGCCAACGAGTTCCTCGGCACGACGCGGCTGCCCTCGTTCATCTGCAACGATGTAATCAAGAATCCGCAGGTGGAACGGTATTTGGCGGATTATCGGGCGCATTTGGAGAAGGTGTTCGGTAGGGCATAGTCGAGATGGCCGACCCGCCTGATTGCCGATACGGTATCTGCTATCCGCCGTATCGATGTAGGTAGGTTGGCTATACGCAGAGTAATTTGATATTCGTGTACACCAAATATAGTGGATTAACTTTAAATCAAAGGTCGTCTGAAAACCTGTATCGTGGTTTGAACTGGCCCCCAAATCTTGGACACTCATAAAAGCCTTTTCAGGCGCTCTGTGTAAGCTGGGTTCTGTATGCGACAGGACTCAGCTTTTTCAATTTCAAACTGCAACGCTCCCGGTTGTAGTAATCCATATAGTCATCTATCTGCTTCATCAATTCGTCCACCGTCAATTCACCTGCGTTATAGAAACACTCCGTCTTCAACACCGCAAAGAAGCTTTCCATCGGCGCATTGTCCCAGCAGTTCGCCTTTCGCGACATGCTTTGAACCATGGAATGCTCCGCAAGCAATTCCCTATACCCCGCCGTACGGTACAGCACGCCTTGGTCGGAATGAAGCATCGTTCCTTTATCAGTTAGACGGGGTGCGGCTTTTTCGAGCATTTCCTTCACCATTTCACTGTCGGCTCTGCGGCTCATGGCGTAGGCGACGATCTCGCGGTTGAACAAGTCCAAGATTGGCGAGAGGTACAGTTTGCCGTCCTTTCCTTTGAGTTCGGTCACGTCGGTCAGCCATTTTTCGTTGGGCTTTCGGGCTTTGAACCGGCGTTTGAGGAGGTGTTCCGATATTTCGCCCATGGCGGGATGGCGGTAGGCTTTTTTCGCCCGTATTTTGGCTTTCAGCCCCATCTGCGTCATCAACCGCGCCGCTTTTTTGCGGTTCCAATCCAATGCTGCGGCAATGCGCCTTTGCCCGTAGCGTCCTTTATGCCGTTTGTAGGTTTCGACAAGGAGGGCTTTGTCGGCTTCATCGGGGTCGGGCCGGTCTTGATGGTGGTAGTAAAAGCTGCTTTTGGGCAGGTTCGCGATGTGCAGCAGGTATTTGAGCGGGTGTTGCGCCCTCAGTGTTTGGACGGTTTGGCTTTGTCCTTTTCGGTCTGCTTTTGGCTGAGGGCTTTTAACTCCTTTAGGTAGGCAACCTCTGCGCGCATATAGCACAACTCTTCGATAAGCTCCGCCTGTGTTTTTTCGTGGTCGGGTTTGTCGGCGATGAAGGGGTTTTTGCGGTGTTCGGTCATGGTTTTGGATTGTGGATGTTCGAGTGCGCCGATGCCGCCTTCTTGATAGGCGCGTATCCATCGTCTCAGGTGGGTTCGGGAAATGCCGTAGTGGTCTGCAGTACGCTGTTGGCTGCGTATATGCAGGTAGTGAAGTACGGCTTGGTATTTGAAGTGTAATGTATATTTGCTCATAAAAAAACTGCACCTTGTGAGTTGGAGGGGGGATGTCCAACTTTTGGGGTGCAGTTCAGTTTTCAGACGACCTTTTTGTATCGTGTCGGCATCAACAGTCGGCTCACCGAATCCCGCCTGTCTTTTAGCAATTTCACGATACCGCGTATTGACAGCCCCATAGGGGTCGTCTGAAAATCAGTTTTCGCACTTTCAGACGACTTTTTTACATTTAAGAACCCGTCCGAAGCCGCCCTATATCCTCCGCGAGAAAAACCATGTCCCTGCAAAACCTTTCCAACATCCGCACCCTTGTCGTCAAAGTCGGTTCCAGCCTTGTTACCGCGGGCGGCAAAGGCATAGACCAAGCCGCACTCGACCGCTGGGCAGCGCAAATCGCCGAATTGGGCAAACAAGGCGTGCAAACCGTCCTCGTTTCCAGCGGCGCCATCGCAGAAGGCATCAAACGGCTGGGCTGGAGCAAACGCCCCACCGCCATCAACGAACTGCAAGCCGCCGCCGCCGTCGGACAAACCGGCATCGCCCAAGCCTACGAAGCCGCGTTCGCACCGCACGGCATCCGCACCGCCCAAATCCTGCTCACCCACGACGACCTGAGCAACCGCACCCGCTACCTCAACGCCCGCAGCACCCTGCAAACCCTGTTGTCCAAAGGCATCGTCCCCGTCATCAACGAAAACGACACCGTTACCACCGACGAAATCAAACTCGGCGACAACGACACCCTCGGCGCGCTCGTGACCAACCTCATCGAAGCCGACGCCCTTGTCCTTTTGACCGACCAAAAAGGCCTGTACGACAGCGACCCGCGCAAAAATCCGCAAGCCAAACTGATTCCGACCATAGCGGCCGACCATCCCGACCTCGAAAGCATGGCGGGCGGCGCAGGCAGCAGCGTCGGTACAGGCGGCATGTACACCAAAGTGACCGCCGCCAAACGCGCCGCACTCAGCGGAGCCGCCACCGTCGTCGCATGGGGCGGCGAACCCGACATCCTCGTCCGCCTCAAACAAGGCGAAAGTATAGGCACGCTCTTTACCAGCGCGCACAGCCGCGTCGCCGCCCGCAAACAATGGCTGCTCGGACACGTCCAAACCGCCGGCAGCCTGACCGTCGACAGTGGCGCGGCAAAAGCCCTGACCGAACAACATGCCAGCCTGCTGCCCGTCGGCTGCATCCGCGCGGACGGCCATTTCCACCGCGGCGAACTCGTCGCCATCCTCGATACCGAGGGCAAAGAAATCGCCCGCGGCCTGACCAATTACAGCAGCGGCGAAACCGCTAAAATCCTGCAAACCCCGTCCGAGCGCATCGCCGAAAAATTAGGTTACGCCCACGAAGACGAACTCATCCACCGCGACAATATGGCGTCGCATTGGTAAAAAAGGTCGTCTGAAACCATATGTTTGTGTTTCAGACGACCTCCTTTCCCATCCAACCAAAGGAAACCCGCATGAAAAAATTCTTCTTCCTCACCACCACCCTCCTGCTCCTCAACGCCTGCGCCGCCCAATCCGGACAAGGCAGCTCTGCACAAGTCTATGGTGAAATCAAAGGCGGCGTAGAAAGCAGCCACGTCCATTAAGCGGGCGGAACGGCAGGCATTGCCCACGCAGAAGATGCTGCCCCAATCATCCGTTCCCCTGAAATCCGCAGTGCCATAAAATCAAAAGGTCGTCTGAAACTTGGTTTACCCGGTTGAACTGCACCCCAAAAGTTGGACATCCCCCCTCCAACTCACAAGGTGCAGTTTTTTTATGAGCAAATATACATTACACTTCAAATACCAAGCCGTACTTCACTACCTGCATATACGCAGCCAACAGCGTACTGCAGACCACTACGGCATTTCCCGAACCCACCTGAGACGATGGATACGCGCCTATCAAGAAGGCGGCATCGGCGCACTCGAACATCCCCAATCCAAAACCATGACCGACCACCGCAAAAACCCCTTCATCGCAGATAAACCCGACCAAGAAAAAACACAGGCAGAGCTTATTGAAGAGTTGTGCTATATGCGCGCAGAGGTCGCCTACCTAAAGGAGTTAAAAGCCCTCAGCCAAAAGCGGACCGAAAAGGACAAAGCCAAACCGTCCAAACACTGAGGGCGCAACACCCGCTCAAATACCTGCTGCACATCGCAAACCTGCCCAAAAGCAGCTTTTACTACCACCACCAAGACCGACCCGACCCCGACGAAGCCGACAAAGCCCTCCTCGTCGAAACCTACCGGCGGCATAAAGGACGCTACGGGCAAAGGCGCATTGCCGCAGCATTGGGTTGGAACCGCAAAAAAGCGGCGCGGTTGATGAAACAGATGGGGCTGAAAGCCCTCATACGGGCGAAAAAAGCCTACCGCCATCCCGCCATGGGCGAGATATCGGAACACCTCCTCAAACGCCGGTTCAAAGCCCGAAAGCCCAACGAAAAATGGCTGACCGACGTGACCGAACTCAAAGGGAGCGACGGCAAACTGTACCTCTCGCCGATATTGGACCTGTTCAACCGCGAGATCGTCGCCTACGCCATGAGCCGCAGAGCCGACAGTGAAATGGTGAAGGAAATGCTCGAAAAAGCCGCACCCCGTCTAACTGATAAAGGAACGATGCTTCATTCCGACCAAGGCGTGCTGTACCGTACGGCGGGGTATAGGGAATTGCTTGCGGAGCATTCCATGGTTCAAAGCATGTCGCGAAAGGCGAACTGCTGGGACAATGCGCCGATGGAAAGCTTCTTTGCGGTGTTGAAGACGGAGTGTTTCTATAACGCAGGTGAATTGACGGTGGACGAATTGATGAAGCAGATAGATGACTATATGGATTACTACAACCGGGAGCGTTGCAGTTTGAAATTGAAAAAGCTGAGTCCTGTCGCATACAGAACCCAGCTTACACAGAGCGCCTGAAAAGGCTTTTATGAGTGTCCAAGATTTGGGGGCCAGTTCAGGTTTCAGACGACCTTTTCTATTGGACTGAAGACGAATGTTTGTACGGCAATCATTCCCGTGCCAAACAGGAAAGGACAAGCTGATGTTGCGACAACGTCGTCTGAAATAATGAAGTCTTCTTACATAAAATTTGTATTCAAAACTTTATTGGCTATAAGGATAATTTTGAACAATCTCATGTATTGTGGGATCAAAGTCATCAGCAATCCATAATCCTTCTGAACTCAAATGATCTTTTTCCCAGCCTTTATTTTTTTTATACGGACAAGCAATAAATTTCCAAATACGTACTTTATGTAAGAAATGATTTGAAAGATTACCATTTATGCCAGTATTCTCAAACCAATTAAATGCTTTAGCTCCTCTATCTTCATTATGAATTTCTCGTAAAACATTATAAATGAACTGACACATTTCATCTTTTAATCTTTGTTTTGGGGTTCTTCTTGTATTTCCATTTACTTTACGCTTAGATATTTGATTACCATGATACCCTGCAGCGCCCATTAAAACATCACATACTTGTAAACATATATTATTTGCACTATTTATGTATGAAACTTTATAGTCTAAATCATTTCGATCAAATATTCTTGGTAAATTTGTAATAAAATCACTCAATACATTTTTATGATGCTGACTTGAGTGTGTATCTAATCTCAGAATAATCTGATGAGGGTTTCTCTCGGAACCACCCCTTAAGTATTTTATTCCAAATGCTAATTTTAAAAATTGGTAATACTGCTTGAATTGAATATCCAAAGCTGTTCCATTAGCACCACCAACATAATGGTAAGAACGATCTTTAAACATCTGCCGATATTTAATATGTCCTGCGGTTATATGTTCTGCTAAACATCCAACCAACTCTTTATACATTTCTAGATTTCTGAAATCCAAATTTGACCATTTGATCTCTATTTTAGGACAATTATGTCTTTGTTTTATACGTTCCAAATGGGTAATCAATCTATCAATATATTTTTCTTCCCCCATGATACCACCAAAAAAATTATGGTATCGATTCAATGGTAGGCTTTCATGAGTCCATGCTTCATCTGCATATATGATGTATTTTGCCATTCTAAGAGTCCATAACTCATAAACGAAAAAGAACCCTAATTTCCTAATAACGCCGCTAATCATACAACTAGAAGCTCGGAAAAAAGAGTTCTTGCTAAGCATTATAGCAAATTTTTACTGCTTCACAAGCTTTATGTGTAAATAATGTTTATAAAGAAGAATGTTAACGGATAATCCCGCGCGTGGATTGGGCGAAGAAGTCTTTAAACACCGCCAGCTCTGCCTGCGTTTCGGCGCGGCGGAGGATGTCGGCTTTGGCTTCTTCAAACGGGATGCCGCGGTGGTAGATGGTTTTATACACATCTTTGACGGCGGAGATTTGCTCGGCGGTGAAGCCGTTGCGGCGCATGCCTTCGCTGTTGATGCCTGCGGGTTCGGCGCGGTAGCCTGCCGCCATGAAGTACGGCGGTACGTCTTTGTGTACGCCTGCGGCGAAGGCGGTCATGGCGTAGTCGCCGATTTGGCAGAACTGGAACACCAGCGTGTAGCCGCCCAAAACGACGTAGTCGCCGATGGTAACGTGTCCGGCGAGCGAGGCATTGTTGGCAAAGATCGTGTGGTTGCCGATGACGCAGTCGTGTGCGAGGTGGCAGTACGCCATAATCCAGTTGTCGTCGCCGATGCGGGTTTCGCCGATGCCGGTTACCGTGCCGAGATTGAAGGTAGTGAATTCGCGGATGGTGTTGCCGTTGCCAATAATCAGCTTGGTCGGCTCGTCGCGGTATTTTTTGTCCTGCGGGATTTCGCCGAGGCTGGCAAATTGGAAAATGCGGTTGTTTTCGCCGATGGTGGTGTGGCCGTTGATGACGGTATGCGGGCCGATTTCGGTGTTCGCGCCGATTTGGACATTGGGACCGATGACGGTGTACGCGCCAACTTTGACGCTGGAGTCGAGTTCGGCTTTGGGGTCAATGACGGCGGTCGGGTGGATGAGGGTCATGTTTTTCCTTTCCTGTCGTGTTGCCGCGAAGATGCGCGACGGCAACAGGTCGTCTGAAACTTTCAGACGACCTTTTTCTGAACACTCAAACCACGCGTTTGGCACACATGATGATGGCTTCAACGGCGACTTGTCCGTCCACTTTGGCGACGGCGCTGAATTTGCCGATGCCGCGTTTGTTGGTCAGCAGCTCGACTTCGAAAATGAGTTGGTCGCCGGGGATGACTTGGCGTTTGAAGCGGGCTTCGTCTATGCCGGCGAAGAAGAAGAATTCGTTTTCTTTGCGGCCGCCTTCGCTGAGGATGGCGAGTGTGCCGCAGGCTTGCGCCATGGCTTCGATGATGAGTACGCCGGGCATGACGGGCAGGTCGGGGAAATGGCCTTGGAACTGCGGCTCGTTCATGGTGACGTTTTTAATCGCGGTCAGGGTTTTCATGGACTCGAAGGCGGTAATGCGGTCGAGTTGCAAAAACGGGTAGCGGTGGGGAATGAGTTTTTGGATGTCTTTGGCTTCGATGGGGAGTTGTACGTCCATGTTCGTCGTATTCCTTGGTATTTCGGGTTGGCTGGGCGGTTTCATCGCGGGCATGCTTTAAAACGTTGGGCTTTCTCGCTTTGTTTGATCCTAAAGCGCATCCGCCATGCAAACCGATTGTGGGATTATTCGTCTTTTTCGCTGTCGCTCAGACGGTTTTCCAATGTTTTGAGGCGTTTGTTCATTTCACTCAGGCGGTGGATGTAAACGGCGTTGCGCGCCCATTCTTTATGGGTGGACATCGGGAAGATACCGGCAAGGTGTTTGCCGCTTTCGGTAATGCTGTGGGTGACGGACGTGCCGCCGCCGATGGTGGTTTTGTCGGCGATTTCGATGTGTCCGACCGTACCGACGCCGCCGCCGATGATGCAGTAGCTGCCGATGGTAACGCTGCCGGAAATGCCGGTTTTGGCGGCGATGACGGTGTGCGAACCGATTTTGCAGTTGTGTCCGATTTGGACTTGGTTGTCGATTTTGGTGCCGTTGCCGACGGTGGTGTCGCTCATCGCGCCGCGGTCAATGTTGGTGTTCGAGCCGATTTCTACGTCGTCGCCCAGCGTTACCGCGCCGGTTTGCGGGATTTTAAACCATGAATCGCCGGCGAAGGCGAGTCCGAAACCGTCTGCGCCGATGACTGCGCCGCTGTGGATTTCGACGCGGTTGCCCAGTGTGCAGCCGTAATAAACGACGGCGTTGGGACGCAGGACGACTTCGTCGCCCAGTTTGCAGTCGTGTTGGACAACGGCGTTTGCCAAGATGCGGCAGCCTTCGCCGAGTACGGTGTTCGCGCCGATGTAGGCGTTCGCGCCGATTTCGCAGCTTGCGGGAACGGTCGCGCTCTCTTCGACGACGGCGGTCGGATGGATGGCGCCGCACGCTTTGACGATGGGTGAAAACAGGCGGGCGACTTTGGCGAAATAGAGATAGGGATCGTCGGCGACAATCAGGTTGCGCCCTTCAAATTCGTCCACTGCTTTGGCAGAAACGATGACCGCACCCGCGCTGCTGTCGTGGACTTCGGCTTTGTATTTCGGATTGGCGAGGAAGCTGATGTGTTCTGCCTGCGCGTCTGCGAGCGGGCGCACGGCGGCGACGGAAATGTCCTTGCCGCGCCATTCGCCGCCAAGCTGCGCTGTGATTTGGGACAGGGTGTAGGTTTTTGAAGTCATGATGTTTCGTAAGCTTTGAGATGAGGTCGTCTGAAAAGGGACGGCGGGAGCAGTCGGACAGAACGGTTTGCTTAAAACGTATGCCGGCAGGAGTGATAAGACAGGTAATTATATCGTTTATTGGATTTTCAGACGACCCTTCGCTTGAAAGAGGTCGTCTGAAAACAGGTTTGTCGTATCTCGTTCAGCCTTCCGATTAACGTGTATTCAAGGCTTTAATCACGCTGTCAGTGATGTCGTAACGCGCATTGACGTAAATCACGTCCTGCAAAATCACATCGTAACCTTCGCGTTTGGCAAGATCGACGATGATGCGGTTGGCGTTTTGCTGGAGGGCGGCAAATTCTTCGTTGCGGCGCAGGTTGTAGTCTTCTGCCAGCTCCGCCTGTTTCTTGCGGAACTGCTGAACCAGCTCGCCCCAGCGTTTTGCCGCAGCTTCACGCTCTTTGCCCTGCAATTTGCCTTCGGTCAGGGATTTTTCGAGCTTTTCACCTTCTTGCTGCAATTTCTGCAAAGCGTCCTGACGGCTGCGGAATTCTTTTTCCAAGGTCGTCTGAATGCGTTGCGCCTGCTTGGACTCAAGATAAACGCGCTCGGTATTGATAAAGCCGATTTTCTGCACGGCTTCCGCCGCCACAGCTTGGTTCATCAACCCGAAGCCCAATAAAGCCGCGCCGCCGAGGCGGAAGGCGTTGGCAATGATGTTCATCTGGATTTCCTTGATTTTGTATCCCGCCCATCAGCGGGATGACGGTTTGTTTTTTAAAAAGAGGCAGAACGCCCTGCCCCTTTTCCTTCAGGTCGTCTGAAAACGTTTTACCCATCGGTATTTCAGTTTTCAGACGACCTTTTTCTGTCTACGTCAGAATGTTGTACCCAATTGGAACTGGAAGCGTTGGATTTCGTCGCTGTCTTTTTTCTTCAGCGGGTAGGCGTAGCTGAACTTCATCGGACCCAGCGGCGAGAGCCAGGTTACTGCCGCACCGGCGGAGTAGCGCAACTCTTCCTTGAAGGTCGATTTGTGGGTCGTGCCTAAGCCGTATGGGTTTTGAGGCTTCTTGCCAATCTCAGTAGGATTGCTACTGTCGTTGTTATACGTTTTGCCATCCCATACGCTGCCCGCGTCGGCGAACAGGCTCAGACGGACGGAGCGGGAATCTTTGATGCCCGGCATCGGGAACAGCAACTCGGCAGAAACGTTGGCTTTTTTGTTGCCGCCGTAGCTGATTTTCTCGCCGTATTCGTCATAAACTTTCGGACCCAGCGTGCCGGTCTCATAACCGCGTAGAGAACCTAAGCCGCCGCCGTAGAAGTTTTCAAAGAACGGCATGGTTTTGGTTTTGCCGTAGCCGTTGCCGACACCGACTTCGCCGCCGAGCATCAGGGTAAAGTCTTTGGTCAGCGGGAAGAACCAAGTTTGGTTATGGGTCAGCGTGTAGTATTGCAGGTCGCTGCCCGGCAGGGCGATTTCGCCGTTGATGCCGGTCATGTAACCGCGGGTCGGCCACAATGCGCTGTCGGTTTTATTGCGTCCCCAACCGATCGTACCTTTGTACAGCCAGCCTTTGAAGTTACCTAATCCCTCAACACATTCTTTGCCTTTTGTATCAATACCATTGGCACACTTACCATGTTCTGCCACAAATTCAGCATAACGTTTAGGCGCGCCTTTGTAGGTATTCACGGTCAGGTGTTCCGCTGCCAGACCTAAATTGACGCGGTCGTATTCGGTAACGGGGATGCCCATGCGCACACCGCCGCCTGCGGTGGTGGTTTTATATTGTTTCGCGCTGGAAGAGGCTTTACGCGGGTCGTAAGACTTGCCGTAAATATCGTAACCGAGGCTCACGCCGTCGGGTGTGAAATACGGATCGGTAAACGACAGCGAGCCGTTGAGCGTGGTTTTGCTTCGTGAAGCGCGCAGGGAAACGGATTTACCCGTACCGAACAGATTGTCTTGGGAAACGCCCACAGACATGACCAAGCCGGTATCCTGAACCCAGCCCGCACTCATATCCAAAGAGCCGGTAGAACGCTCGTTCACGCTCATGTTCAAATCGACTTGGTCGGGCGTATTCGCAACCGGCACGGCATCGAATTGTACGTTGTCGAAGTAACCCAGCAACTCGACGCGCTCTTTGGAACGTTGCAGCTTGGAGGTGTCGTAAGGCGCGGATTCCATCTGACGCAATTCGCGGCGCACGACTTCGTCACGGGTTTTGTTGTTGCCGGTGATGTTGATTTCGTTCACATAGATTTTGCGACCGGGTTCGACGTTCAGGACGAAATCGACAGTTTGGGTCTCAGCATTGGGAACGGGCTGAACATTGACTTCGCTGAACGCGTAGCCTGCCGTACCCATGCGGTTTTGGATGGATTCGAGCGATTTGACCATTTGGGCGCGTTCGTACCACTTGCCCTTTTTCATGGTCAGCAGTTTTTGCAGCTCTTCTTTCGGCACTTCGCGGGTGTCGCCTTCTATGCGCACGTCGCCCCAACGGAAGCGTTCGCCCTCGTCAACCGTAACTTTGATGGTTTGCTTGGTTTTGTCTTCGTTGGTCTGGATGTCGGTATCCAGAATGCGGAAATTGAAGTAGCCGTTGTTTTGGTAGAACTCGCTGATGCGCTCCATGTCTTGCGAGAATTTTTGCTCGTTAAACTGGTTGCTCTTAGTCAGCCAAGTCCACATGCCGCCTTCGCTCAAGGACATTTGTTTCATGAGCTTGCGGTCGGAATAGACTTTGTTGCCTTCAAATTCAATGTCGGTAATCTTGGTGGTTTTACCCTCATCGATGGCGATGTCGATGGAAACGCGGTTACGCGCGAGTTTGGTAACGGTCGGCGTGATTTGGACCGACTGTTTACCGCGGCTTTTGTATTCTTCCTTCAGGCTGGCGACAGACTGGCTCAGCGTGGCAGGATTGAAGTATTGGGATTGCGCTAAACCGAAGGATTCAAGGTTTTTCTTGATAACATCGTTTTGCAGCATTTTCGCGCCGGTGATGTTCAGCGTGCTGATGGTCGGGCGTTCGATAACGGTCAGTAAGACCTGATTGCCCATGGTCTCTACGCGGACATCGTCAAAAAAACCGGTCGCATACAGAGTTTTGATGATTTCTTCGCTGCGTGCGTCGCTAAATTGATCGCCAACTTTGACGGGCAGGTAATTGAAGACCGTACTCGGTTCGGTGCGCTGCAAACCTTCGACGCGGATGTCTTGAATGGTGAAGTCGGCAAATGCCAAAGGCGACATGCCCAATACCATCAAAGCAGAAGCAATCTGTTTCAATTTCATAAAATTATCCAAACAAACGGTTGATGTCATTAAAGAAAGCCAGTGCCATCATTAAGAGCATGGCAGCCAGTCCGAGGCGCAGGCCGATTGCCTGTATGCGCTCGCTCAAGGGCTTTCCGCGTATCCATTCGGCAGTGTAGAACACCAAATGCCCGCCGTCCAACACGGGGATGGGCAACAAGTTCAACACGCCTAAACTAATGCTGACCAATGCGAGAAATTCCAAATAGCTTTGAAATCCCAGCTGTGCCGTTTTTCCGGCGACGTCGGCAATGGTCAGCGGGCCTGAAATATGATTCAGGGAGGCATTGCCTGTAATCAGTTTTCCGAAGAATTTTACCGTCATCCATGCGTTGTTGACGGTTTTGTCCCAGCCCATCGCAAATGCTTCTGCGACAGACGGCTTATATTCGCGCTTGATTTCTTTTGCCCACGCTTCGTCGCTTTGGTGACCGAAGCCTACCCTGCCGACCAGCGTTCTGTCGGGTTGCTGGATACTGTCGGGGCGGATGGTCGTCTGAACGGTTTTACCGTCGCGCTCATAAATCAATTCGATTTTCTTACCCGGGCTTTGGCGTACGATTTCCACCCATTGCTGCCAAGACTCAATGTCTTGTCCGTCGGCACTGATCAGCTTGTCGCCTTTTTTCAAACCGGCTTTTTCAGCCGGGCTGTTTTCTTCCATTTTGCCGACACGGGTGGTGATTTTAAAAGGCGACAACCCGATATAGCCTTGGTTTTTCGCAATTTTACCTGCTTCAGGCGTGCCTGCGGCATCGATAATCCGCATGGTTTCTTGTCCCGAGGTCGTCTGAACGGCAACATTTACCTTGCCTGACTCGATGTTCAACACGATTTCTTGCTGGGCTTTTTCCCACTCGCCGACGTTAACGCCGTTAACCGAAATAATTTTGTCTCCAGGCTGAAAACCAGCTTTGGCGGCAATGGTATTTTGCTCGACCATGCCGACATAAGGGCGGATTTCGGTAACGCCGAAGGAAAAACTCAAGCCGTAAAGCAGAACCGCCAGAGCGAGATTGGTCAGCGGGCCTGCGGCGACGATGGCGATGCGTTTGGCGGGATGCTGTTTGTCGAAGGCGTAAGGCAGGTCTGCCTGCGCCACTTCCCCCTCGCGCGTATCCACCATTTTGACATAGCCGCCCAATGGGATGGGCGCCAAACACCATTCGGTATCGCCGCGCTTTCTGCTGAAAAACGGTTTGCCGAAGCCGACGGAAAAGCGCACAACCTTGACGCCGCACAATCGGGCAACGATGTAGTGTCCGAACTCGTGCAGGCTGACCAAAATCAGGATGGCAAAAATAAAAGCTAGAAGGGTTTGCAAAAGAATCTCTCTGGTTGGGTATGGGTTGACGTTGTCGATGTTTCAGACGACGTATCAAGGCAGAGGGGTCGTCTGAAAAGCATTCGCAATGTGTAGAAAATATTATTGGCGTTATTTTGCCGATTATAAAGTCAGTCTGCCGTTTTGTCCGCCACACATGACGGGTGGGCGGGTTTTCAGACGACCTGTCATTTTTTATAGTGGATTAACTTTAAACCAGTACGGCGTTGCCTCGCCTTGCCGTACTATCTGTACTGTCTGCGGCTTCGTCGCCTTGTCCTGATTTAAATTTAATCCACTATATCGTTGCGGCACGGTTTATCCCAATGCGGCGATAAATTCCTGCGCCTGTCTGCGGGTAACGGCATCTTGCGCCAGCAGGTTTTCGATATTACCGAGGTCGTCTGAAAAGTCTTGCGCAAGACAATGGGCGACGGTTTTGGCAATGTCGGTAAACTTAATCTGTCCGTCCAAAAAGGCGGCGACGGCAGCTTCGTTGGCGGCATTCAATACGCAGGGCGCGGCTCCGCCCGCGTTCATGGCTTCATAGGCGAGCTTCAGACAGGGGAAGCGGTCAAAGTCGGGCTTTTGGAAAGTCAGTGCAGACAATGCGTCGAAATCCAGGTCGCCGACACCCGAATCGATGCGCTCGGGCAAGCCCAAACAATAAGCGATGGGTGTACGCATATCGGGGTTGCCCAGTTGCGCCAACACGGAGCCGTCGCGGTAACGCACCATGCTGTGTATCACGGACTGCGGATGAATGACGACTTCGAGCTTGTCAGGCGGACAGTTGAACAGCCAATGCGCTTCAATCAGCTCCAAACCTTTGTTCATCATGGTGGCGGAATCGACGGAGATTTTGCGCCCCATGCTCCAATTGGGGTGTTTGACCGCTTGGGCGGGCGTAATGCTGTCGAACGTGCCTAAATCGGCCGTCAAAAACGGGCCGCCGGAAGCGGTCAGGATAATCGAACGGATGCCGTGTTCGTTCAGACGACCTGTGTAATCGCGCGGCAAAACTTGGAAAATGGCGTTGTGTTCGCTGTCGATGGGCAACACTGCCGCACCGTTTGCGCGCGCCGTTTCCATAAACAACGCGCCGGAAACCACCAGCGTCTCTTTGTTTGCCAGATAAATGGTTTTGCCTTTTTGCGCTGCCGCAAGTGCTGAAGGCAGCCCCGCCGCGCCAACAATGGCGCACATGACACCGCTGACTTCGTCGGCAGAGGCAACGTCAACCAATGCCTGCGCGCCGTGTAAAACCTGCGTCGCCGTGCCGTCGCGTTTCAACAGGGCTTCAAGTCGGGCGGCATGTTCGGCATCGGCAACGACAGCATAGTCGGGGCGAAACGTCCGGCATTGCGCTGCCAGTTTCTCAACCTGCTTATGCCCCGCCAACGCGAATACGCGGAATTTTTCAGGGTGGCGGGAGACAACGTCCAGCGTGCTTTCGCCTATGCTGCCGGTACTGCCTAATATGGTCAGGACTTGTGGTGTCATGGTGTGTTCTTTATGTACTGCTTCCGGATTTCAGACGACCTTTGGGCTTGGGGTCGGAAAGGTCGTCTGAAAACGCTTATTCGATATTGTGTTTGATGTGTTCCAACGATTTTTATAGTGGATTAACTTTAAACCAGTACGGCGTTGCCTCGCCTTGCCGTACTATCTGTACTGTCTGCGGCTTCGTTGCCTTGTCCTGATTTAAAGTTAATCCACTATAACCGCTTCAGAACAAGCTTTCAAAGGCGGCATAGACGCTGACAACGGCAATCAGGCTGTCCACGCGGTCGAACACGCCACCGTGTCCGGGCAGCAGATTGCTGCTGTCTTTAATGCCCGCCGCGCGTTTGAGCCAGCTTTCCAACAGGTCGCCGCATACGCTGACAACGGTCAACACCAAACCGATTAACACGGTATTGAACCAGCCTGCGTCAAACGTGAGCCAACCAGCCCACCACACCACAGTCATGTACACTGCCACGCAAATCGCGCCGCCGATTGCGCCTTCCCAGCTTTTGCCGGGGCTGACGGTCGGTGCGATTTTGTGTTTGCCGAACGCTTTGCCGCTGAAATACGCGAAAACATCGGCAACCCACACCAAACCCATCACGGCGAGCAGCGACAAGGCATAATCGGGATGCGGTCGCAGGGACATGAGTGCGAACCAAAACGGCATGACCAAAAGCCAGCCGACGGTATAAGCCTGCCAGCCGCCGTTCAATTTCCATTTGAATTTCAGCCACAAAGGCATGACGACCAGCCAAAACGCCAAAACAGCGTACCAGACGATATCCGGCAGCGTCCAACCGCCTGCGTAGGCAATCACGCCGAACACCAGCGTCGCGGCAAGATAATGATTGGTTTTCAGTTTCTCCAATCCACTCATGCGAGAGTATTCCCACAGCGTAACCAGAGAAATCAATCCGCAAAATGCCGCCCACAGCCATTGCGGCGCGTAAAACAGCATACCGAGCATCAACGGCAGCATCCAAAGCGCCGTGATAATCCGTTGTTTCAACATTTTTAACCCCTTTGCTGCTCTACCGGCAGCTGTTCCGAAGTGCGCCCGAAGCGTCGTTCGCGTTTTTGGAACGAAGCGACTGCATCGTCTAAGGCTTTGCTGTCAAAATCGGGCCACAGGGTATCGGTAAAATAAAGTTCGGCATACGCCATCTGCCAAAGCAGGAAATTGCTGATGCGTGTTTCGCCACCGGTGCGGATGAACAAATCCGGTTCCGGCGCATCGCCCAGCATCAAGTGTTTCGCCAGCGCGTCTTCCGTAATCTCGGATACGCCTTCGGCAATCAGTTTGTTTGCCGCCTGCAAAATATCCCAGCGGCCGCCGTAATCCGCAGCGATGCTCAGGGTCAGGCCTGTATTGTTTGCCGTCAAGGCTTCCGCCTCTTCGATACCTTGCAGAATTTGCTGATTAAAACGTTCGCGGCTGCCCAACACCTTGAGGCGCATATTGTTTTCGTGCAGACGGCGCACCTGTTTTTGCAAAGCCTGCAAAAACAGCCCCATCAGGAACGACACTTCGTCTTCGGGGCGACGCCAGTTTTCAGTCGAAAAGGCAAACACGGTCAGATATTGCACACCCAGTTTGGCGCAATGCTTCACCATATTTTCCAACGCGTCCAAGCCGCGTTTATGCCCCATTACGCGGGGAAGGAAACGCTTTTTCGCCCAACGGCCGTTGCCGTCCATAATCACGGCGATATGCTTCGGAACCGAAGTATGTTCCAAAATGGTCTGCGTGCTGCTCTTCATATCTGCCTTTCGCAGCGCGGCGGTTCAAAGGTCGTCTGAAACGCCGCGGACAAGGGTTTAAATCGCCATCAAATCTTCTTCTTTGGCAGCCAGCGTTTTATCGGCTTCGGCGATGTATTTGTCGGTCAGTTTTTGAACCGCCTCTTCGCCGCGACGTGCTTCGTCTTCGGAAATTTCTTTGTCTTTCAAGAGTTTTTTGATGTGGTCGTTGGCATCGCGGCGCACGTTGCGGATGGACACGCGTCCTTCTTCCGCCTCGCTGCGTACGACTTTAATCAAATCTTTACGGCGCTCTTCGGTCAACATAGGCATAGGCACGCGGATCAAATCGCCGACGGCTGCCGGGTTCAGACCCAAGTTTGAATCGCGAATAGCTTTCTCGACTTTGGCCGCCATATTGCTTTCAAAAGGTTTCACGCCGATGGTGCGCGCGTCCAGAAGCGTCACGTTGGCAACTTGGCTGACTGGAACCATGCTGCCCCAGTATTCGACTTCCACTTGGTCCAACAGACCGGTATGCGCACGGCCGGTACGCACTTTCGCCAAATTCTCTTTCAGCACTTCTACCGAGCGCTGCATTTTGCTTTCCGCTGTTTTTTGAATATCGTTAATCATTTTATACTTTCAAATAAGATACTGAATTTAAAACCTCGCCCGGACGCATGACCATCCGAACGGCAATCAAGCTGTTAACTGCGCATAGTACCGTCATTCGGCAATTCCGACAAGGCAGGGGCGGTTTTGGGCCTTGTTTCTTAACTGATATTTATAGTCAATTAAAAATAAAATAGTACAATACTCAACTTTTAAGGTCTAACCATGGCATACTCTGCGGACTTAAGAAACAAAGCTTTAAACTATTACGAACAATGCAAAAACATCAGCCAAACCGCAGCGACGTTTAACTTGTCAAGAAACACGCTTTACCTGTGGATTCGCCTTAAAAAACAAACAGGCAGCCTAAAACATCAAGTTACCGGTCTAAATGCCGTCAAATTGGATAGGCAAAAACTGGCTCAATATGTTGGGCAACACCCGGATGCCTATCTGCATGAAATCGCCAAACATTTTGATTGTACGCCAGCCGCCGTTTGCTATGCACTCAAACAGATGGGGATGACGCGCAAAAAAAGACCACCACTTACAAAGAACAAGACCCGGCCAAAGTAACGCATTATTTGACACAGCTGGCCGAATTTTCCGACTACCAACGTGTTTATTTGGATGAAACAGGATTTGACCGCTACCTGTTCCGTCCCTATGCCCGCAGCCCGAAAGGGCAAATAGTGAAAGCGCAGATAAGTGGAAAAAGATACCGACGCTTATCTCTGGTGTCCGCACAAGTCGGCAACCGGCTGATTGCTCCGATGGTTTATCAAAATACGATGACCGGAGTCTTTTTTGAAGCGTGGTTTCAGCAATGCCTACTGCCCGCATTGACTCAAAAATCGGTGATTATTTTAGATAATGCGCGATTTCACCGTATGGGTGTCTTACGGGAAATAGCGGAAAAATGGGGACATAAGGTATTGCCTCTTGCACCTTATTCACCTGAGCTCAACCCGATTGAGAAGGTGTGGGCGAATATTAAGCGGTATCTGCGAACCGTATTGTCTGATTACGCCCGATTTGACGATGCGTTACTGTCCTATTTTAATTTTAATTGACTATAAATGCCGTTACACATGAGTTTGGGACGGAAAAGCATGGACGACCTCGATACAGCCGAATTCATTTGCGTATAGACAAAAAGGTCGTCTGAAAACCTTGCCAACCGGTTTTCAGACGACCTTTATCCTATCCTACCTCCCAACCTCTCTATGGCTAAAGGCAGGGTGAAAAACAGAAAAATACGCTCCTGTTACGATGCAATCACGAACCAAAGGCCTCGAAGAAGCAGGTATATCAATAATGCGATAGTGATGTTGTTGTATCGCCATTTCATTTGGTTGATGGAAAAAACCAGCAGTATGAGGAGAAAGAATTGTCCTATGTATACCCATACCATGTCTGCTGACACCAATGCGGCACAAATCAATCCCAAAGGCAACAGAATCATCCAAGCAGGCAACGAAGCAATCGCCCACTTCGGTTTTCTATTACGTGCACGGACAAATTCTCCAACAGAAGAAAAGGTCGTCTGCTTCTGCGTAATCAAAGACAAAATACTCATGCCGCCATAAGCTACGGCGCAAATATACAGCAATTGTTTATAGTTGCTTACGAAGCTAATCGCAGCTAAAGGCGTAAGAAGTCCAAGTACGATAAAAGTCAATCGAGAAGAGCGCAGGTGCAGGCGTTCTGCCATAGCCGCGCGGGCGGCAACGCTGCATAAGACAACAGAAACAATGGAAGCAATAATTGGAGATACTGTATTGGATACACCTTCACTCAAGTATGAAAGATCTTCCGCGGCGGACAACATACCGGTTACGAACATGACCATGACAACAAACAGCAATAGGAGTTGCAACAGAGATCCTTCCCATTGATTGTTGCCGCGTTTGAACTGCAAAGCATTGACCAATATCAGACAGGCAAGCGCCCATGAATTAAGCGGCATAATCAACCATATGATGAAAACATCGCTGTCTTCATGGTTGAAATGAAACATCGTTAGGCCGAGCAGTATCCAGCCAACAAGGAAAATAACCCAACCGGTCAAAGGCGCGACAACAATCCTCGCCCAAGCCATCTGCCACGGAGACAAAGAGGACATACGCAACTGGTCAAATGCATTGCTGGATACATCTTGGCGCAAACTGCGCTCAATCTGCAGATAAAGGGCGATATTTGAAATGAATGCGCCGAATGTACCGACTCCGGCAATATATTCCACCAAGTCCTCAGAATTTGCTTTAGCAAAGATAAACAGGCTGTAGAGTATGATGATGCCTGCAATCATGCCCCAGCTCATGTTGAGCCACATCAGCCTTTGGAATTCGGCGTTAACCCGGATTTTAGGGATATTCAATTTATTGTCCATCGGCTTGCTCCTGTTTGTGGGGATTGAGGCTGTTTTGATAACTGTGCAGCAGCGACGCTTTAATGACGGCAGCTTCGCTCAAAGGCAAGTTTTGCTCAAACAGCTTACGCAACAAGGCTGCACGCGCTTCTTCTCCCGCATCCAATACGACGGTAACGGCATGATTGCTCCATTCTGCCCTCTTCACCCCTTCCGTATTGCGGACGCTCTTGAATATGGCTTCATCCAAACCGACAAATTGCAGCGAAACAGTCTGATCTTCGTTAACATCATCATTAACAGATTGAAATGCCTGAACACGTCCGCCTTTGATCACCAGCATATGCGAACAATATTCATCCAGCTCGGAAAGAATATGGCTCGATACCAAAATACTCATGCCTTCATCTTTGAGCTTCAGCAGCAACAAAGACAATTCATGTCGTGCCTCAGGGTCAAGACCGCTGGCGGGTTCATCCAAAAGCAAGAACTTAGGACGATGGATGATGACTTGTCCGATACCGACACGCTGCTTCTGACCGCGGGAGAGGTCGCTGACTTTGGCATAGAGTTTATGTTCCAAATTAAGCAGGCGAACGGTTTCCAGCAGCAAATCAGGAAGTCGCGCATCAGGAATACCGCGGGATTTGGCGGCATAAGTTAAGCACTGGATTACGCTCAAACCATCCGGCAAACCAAAAAAATCAGGTAGGTAGCCGAGTTTGGAAAAGCTGTCGCGCGGATTATCAAGAATAGGCAGACCATCAAGTAAGACATCCCCGGATGTCGGGATTTCCAATCCTGCCATACAGCGCATCAAAGTGGATTTGCCGGCACCATTAGGTCCGATTAATCCGGTAATACTGCCCTGCGGAAGCTCAACCGAGACATCGTATAAGGCCTGCGTATTGCCGTAGTAAAAATCTAGATGTTGGACATTAATCATAATATTTATAAGATATGAAGGGGTTGGATGCAAAAATCGGGAACGCTAACGCCAACTGATAAACCTTTATCACGCAGATGAAATGACAAAATGGCTTTTCAGACGACCTCAAACATTCCTTGGCATTTCATGATAAACATTCAGCCTCAGCAGTTCCGATCTTGAAGCCTTCGTATTATCAACAAAAAACTGTTTGACATACAAAAAACTGCTTCTGCGGTCGCTTTAATCGAAGGACGGATAACTTTACCCTATATTAGTGGACTTAAAAAAGCGGCAAGGACACCTTCCAAGCCGCTTTTTTGTCATTGGTTTGTTACCTTCCAACCTATAAATGGCATATGGAACATCATCAAACACCTCAAGAGATACGTTTTCAGACGACCCCACAATGACTTAGGGCGGCAACAAACGAATAATGGACAAATCCTGTTACCATATTTTCGACAGTTTTTCTTTAACTTTAGTCTCCATTTCAGCACTCAAATGGCGACCCAATATTTTGCCGAAATCCTCTTCAGGCGTATAGTTCACCAACTCAGGGGCTTTGACGACATCTCTAGCGACACTATATACGCTGCCGAAATCATCAATCAATCCCACTTCTTTAGCCTCCGAACCGGTATAGATACGGCCGCTGAAAACATCAGAATACTGCTGATCTTTCAAACGCTTTCCGCGTCCGAGTTTAACCGATTTAATAAATTCCTTATGGATATCGGTCAGCATTTTTTCCCAAATCTGAGTTTGTGCGGGCGTTTCAGGAGAAAACGGATCGCCCATGCCTTTATTGCTGCCCGCGATTTTCAGACGACGTTTGATACCGATTTTATCCATCAGCCCCGTCGCATCAAACCCTCCGCCAATTACACCGATACTGCCTACCACGCTGGAAGGATCCGCATAAATCTTGTCAGCCGCAGCCGCAATGTAATAACAGCCCGATGCACACATATCTTCCGCCACCACATACACAGGAATGTCTTTATGCTCCGATTTCATACGGCGGATTTCGTTAAACGCAATATTGGAAACCACAGGCGATCCGCCCGGACTATTGGCGCGGATGATAATCGCTTTAGCATTGGGATTATTGTAAACCGCCTCCATACCGGTGCGCAGCATCTCAACCTGATCATCAAGTTCATTGCCGATTTCGCCTTTCAAATCGATCACTGCTGTATGTTCCCCACTGCTTTGCACTGCATCGGTATCGTCTCCAAACAGTGACGCAATAAACATGAGAAATAAAATCACACCGATAACACGCCAAATATTGCGCCAAATACGTGCGCTACGCTGCTCTTTATAAGAAGCCAGCAATACTTCGCGTAATACTTCGCGCTCCCAAAACGAGCCGGAATGAGATGAGGGATTATTCCCCTCGCGAGAATAAGGTTCCTGCATGATCGGTACTTTCATTGTTCAAATTTTGACACTCGGAACCACAATTCAGGTAGCTCCAACATTTTAGAGGATGTCTCCTATCCAATACCCCCGCATTCTACCGTCCTAAAAGATAAAATTTCAATCATCAGCAAATATTTGAACAAAGTTTTCATTTTATAACGAAATTTTTGTTTTCCACATCAGGGGGAGTTCAAAGAGAACAGCGTCGGAAAATGATATGGGATATTATGCGTAATGATAAAAGCTTGAAGATGATTTATGATGCCTATTTTAAGTACGCAGTTTATACCTATCATAATGCTATTTTGTTCGGCAAAAAATACCGATACCGTCGATATAAACATTAAAAGTGCAGACAAACCGAACATCAAATGCCATCCTTCCGAGTATCGATTCAATATGCTGCCTCCGCCAACGCCTATTTTGGAAAACGCTTTTTTCAAAACATCCGAAGGAGTGCAGTAAGCGTAGATTGGGTTGGAAATCCAACATCTATCAAGGTCGTCTGAAAGTTTTCAGACGACCTCTTTGCCAATAGCAGTCGTCCTGTTTAATTATTCATATGGCTGTGATACACCGCCATCACAAACCTGCCGACCACATTTTCTAGGTAAAGAATTGATTGTTCGCTAACGGAGAAAAGGCTAAAAGCACAAAGAAACTATGAAAATGCCAAAAAAAACGTTGGAAAAATGCAGAAACCAGCCCCAGATGATTTAAATAACTTACTTGTCTATTTAAGGACTAAAATGACCAATCAAGTTAAATATGATCGCAATAAAGACCGTCAGGGATTGTTTAAAGAAGATTTTTTTAAAACCAGTTATTCTGAAAATCTACAACTGCTGCAAGAGTGGATAGAAGAAAGTAAGAGTGATTCAACTATTCCTTCAGATGCACTGCCTCAACAGCTTTATCTAACAATGCTTACCGAATACACCGCAGGATTTCCGATAGAAGAAATCAAGAAGCGTATGAATCAAATAGTTTATTACTGTAAGCAATGCCTGGATATACACAGGCAATACGGGCAAAAGGAAGACATCATGTTTATTTGGGGGCCGGAGGAGTGGGCGGGAGAAGAGCAACCCAACATTATCGGACTTTGCCTCTTGTTCGAACGGATTGACTGGCTGGAAACCATTAAAGACAGCCTCAATCCCTATAACGATGACGAAATGTATTACGACCCCTCGTTCAGGGCTTTGATGAATATGGCGATACCCACGAAATTTGATCCCCGCGCCAAATTTGCCAAAGGCGGACACAACTTCCGCAAACCCCTACTGCAAGCAATCATGGCAGAAAGCAAGGAAGAGTCTCTAAAATATCTCAACACCTACCTCTCCAGCTGGTACGAAGGCAACCGAAAAATCGGCAATCTCCTGATTGACACACATTTGAACCAAGATCCCGAATATGGCGGCTATATCGGCTACTGGAGTTTTGAATCCGCCGCCGTCGCCTATTTGAAAGATTTGGACGACACCTCCCTGCGGCAGTATCTGTACTATCCTAAAGATATGGTGGACTGGGCACGGGAGCAGGAGCAATACGACAAAGGTGGATTGATATGAAGAAAATCATTTTATTATTCTTTATTTATAGTAGTTTCGCTATGGCAGAACAAAATATTTTTCCTGTTCGCGAGGTGCAAAATTTGTTGGGTTATGGGCAGCTAGAGTTTTTAAAGCCAAATAAAAAAAACATTTTTATGCGCTATACGATGAAAAATAAAGGAATAAAAACATATTCCTTACAAGATGGCTGTTATCAAAAAGATGAAGTAGATAATTGTGTATCTGAAATGGTTTATCTGGAATCTTCGCCTGATGGCAAGTATTCGATATTTATGCACATAGAAGGAGGCATGGTAGAGGATTTGGAAGAAAATTCCTCGCATTACCATGAAACTAATAATATTTTGATTTTAAATCATAAAAGCGGGTGTTTGGTTATGGCGCCTTCTAAATACTACGTTAATTGGAAAGGAAAACATACCTTAAGTGATGGAGATAGAGATAGAGATATTGATTTAAATAAATATTTTAGAGGAATACCTATATTTTATAGAAATAATAAATTGGATGCGGAAAATTATTATGGCGTGGATAATGTAAATAGTTGCCGTAAATTTCAATGGTAAAAATTATAGTGGATTAACTTTAAACCAGTACGGCGTTGCCTCGCCTTGCCGTACTATCTTCTGTACTGTCTGTGGCTTCGTCGCCTTGTCCTGATTTAAATTTAATCCACTATACCTTCTTATTGGTGCTATCCAGCAAGCGTAGATTGAATTGAAAGTCTGTTATTGAGGTCGTCTGAAAAATTGAGGATTTCTGTTTTCAGACGACCCTTCGTCAAGTGGATACAGATTCAGGATAAACCGACCCGTAGCGTGGGCTTCACCCACGACCTTCCGCCCGAACATCCGAATCTAATCATCTCTGTTCATTCGTGGGTAGAACCCACGCTACGGGCGGCTGGCTCTCCCGTCTGGCGGGAAGGGGCTCTACAGTTTGCACGAATTTGATTTTACCTAGAACCATAAAGCCACCCCATCCTAACCTTCCCCCGCCGGACGGGGGAAGTGACAAGTTGCCGTTGCAGCAAATCGTAGCGTGGGCTTCGCCCACGACCTTCTGCCCGAACATCCGAATCAAATTATTTATGTTCATTCGTGGGCAAAGCCCACGCTACGGCTGCTAAAAATATAGTGGATTAACTTTAAACCAGTACGGCGTTGCCTCGCCTTGCCGTACTATCTGTACTGTCTGCGGCTTCGTCGCCTTGTCCTGATTTAAAGTTAATCCACTATAAGTGGGGCACAATATAAAAAACAGAGGTCGTCTGAAAACCCGAAATGCGGTTTTCAGACGACCTTTTTCTTACTCCTTATTGTAATTCGCGAACCTTATTCGCCGTAATAGGCTTTGGTCAGGATTTCTTCCATGTCGGCGACCAATGCCAGACGCGGGTTGGCGGGGGTGCATTGGTCTTCGAAGGACAGCATTGCCAGTTCTTTGCGGCCGTCGATGAAGGTTTTTTCGTCGATGCCCTGCTCTTTGAACGACATTTTGATGCCGACGTTGACCGCCAGTTCATGACAGGCGCGGGCGAAGGATTCTACGCCTTCGGCAGGGGTGGCGCACGGCAGGCCTAAGGTACGGGCGATTTCCTGATATTTCAGGTCGGCTTTGTAGTAGTTGTACTTCGGCCAGGTGGCGGTTTTCTGCGGGCGCGTGCCGTTGTAGCGGATGACGTGCGGCAGCAGGATGGCGTTGGCGCGGCCGTGCGGAACGTGGTATTTGCCGCCGATTTTGTGCGCCATTGAGTGGTTGATGCCGAGGAATGCGTTGGAGAACGCCATGCCTGCGATGGTGGAGGCGTTGTGCATGTGTTCGCGCGCTTCGGGGTCGGACGCGCCGTGTTTGTAGGAGCGTTCGAGGTATTGGAACACGAGCTTGATGGCTTGCAGGGCGAGGCCGTCGGTAAAGTCGTTGGCGAGCACGGAAACGTACGCTTCTACGGCGTGGGTCAGTACGTCCAGACCGGTGTCGGCGGTTACGCCGGCGGGAACGGTCATGGTAAATGCGGGATCGACGATGGCGATGGTCGGGGTCAGCGAGTAGTCGGCGATGGGGTATTTTTTGTCGCCGTCGCTGATGACGGTAAACGGCGTGACTTCGGAGCCTGTGCCCGATGTGGTGGGGATGCCGATGAATTTGGCTTTGCGGCCCAATTCGGGGAAGCGGAAGGCGCGTTTGCGGATGTCCATGAATTTTTGGACGAGGTCTTCAAAGTCGACTTGGGGCTGTTCGTAGAAGAGCCACATGGCTTTTGCCGCGTCCATCGGCGAGCCGCCGCCCAGCGCGATGATGGTGTCGGGTTGGAAGCTGCGCATCAAATCGGTGCCTTTATAGACGGTTTGGACGCTCGGATCGGCCTCGACATCGGTGAAAAGCTGGATAGTTACTTTGTTTTTGCGTTGGTGGAGCTGGTGGGTCACTTTATCGACGAAACCCAAATCGACCATCGAACGGTCGGTCACAATCATGACTTTTTCACAGTCTTTCATATCTTGCAGATATTGGATGGAATCGCGCTCGAAATAGATTTTGGCGGGTACTTTGAACCATTGCATGTTGTTTCTCCGACGGCCTACTTTTTTGATGTTTAACAGGTTGACTGCGCTGACGTTGCCGCCGACGGAGTTTTTGCCGTAAGAGCCGCAGCCCAAGGTCAGTGACGGCAGGAAGGCGTTGTAAACGTCGCCGATGCCGCCGAAGGTGGAGGGCGAGTTCCAAATCACGCGCAGGGCTTTGACGCGGGTGCCGAAGGTTTTTGCCAATTCATGATCGGCGGTATGGATGGCGGCGGAGTGTCCCAATCCGTCGAAGGCGACCATTTGTTCGGCAAACTGCAAGCCTTGTTCGGTGGAATCGGCTTTGAGCATCGCCAATACGGGCGAGAGTTTTTCGCGGGTCAGCGGCTCGTTGGGGCCGACTTCGCGGCATTCGGCGATGATGATGTTGGTTTTTTCGGGGACTTTAAACCCGGCCTGTTCGGCAATCCACGCTGCCGGTTTGCCCACAACGGCGGAATTGAGTTTCGCGCCGCCGCAGTTGGCGCAGTTTGCCGTGACGCCGAAGATGAAGTCTTCGAGCATGGCTTTTTCTTTTTTGTTGGCGAAGTACACGCCGTAGGATTTGAACTCTTCAACCAGCTCTTTATAAATCTCTTTGTCGGCGATGACGGCTTGTTCGCTGGCGCAAATCATGCCGTTGTCGAACGCTTTGGACATCACGATGTCGTGTGCCGCCTGTTGGATGTTTGCCGTTTTTTCAACATAAGCAGGCACGTTGCCCGCCCCGACGCCGAGCGCAGGTTTACCGCAGGAATAAGCGGCTTCCACCATCGCATTACCGCCGGTCGCCAAAATCGTCGCCACGCCCGGATGTTTCATCAGCGCGGAAGTACCTTCCATAGACGGTTTTTCAATCCACTGGATGCAGTTTTCCGGCGCGCCGGCGGCAATCGCGGCATCGCGCACGATTTGGGCGGCGTGGGCGGAACACTGCTGGGCGGAAGGGTGGAACGAGAAAATAATCGGATTGCGGGTTTTCAGCGCAATCAGGGATTTGAAAATGGTGGTGGAAGTCGGATTGGTGGTCGGCACGATACCGCAAACGACCCCGACCGGATCGGCGATTTCGGTAATGCCGGTTACATCGTCTTCGCTGATGACGCCCACGGTTTTCAAATCGCGCAGGCGGCGCACGACGTTTTCGCAGGCAAACAGGTTTTTGGTCGCCTTATCTTCAAATACACCGCGTCCCGTTTCTTCGACCGCGTGCATGGCGAGTACACCATGTTTGTCCAGCGCAGCAATGGAGGCTTTGGCAACGATATAATCAATCTGCTCCTGATTCAACTTGCGAAACTCGTCCAACGAGCGCAAACCCTTTTCAACCAAACTGTTGACCTCGGCTACGGCGGGGCTGACGACATTGTCGGCTGATGCGTTCATGGTGTATCTCCTTGATATAAGGTGGCAATAAAGTCGATAAATTTTCACTACGATTACTATAAGTAATTTTGTTACATTTCTCTTTGACTTACATCACAAACCATGCATGCTGTTTTCAGACGACCTCTTTCAGGATTTTTCTGTTTTTAATACATTGAAATAAAATCATTTTAACGAGTTTGATAAAAGGGGCTGCCGAGTCTTCCCCTTTGCCATATCGCTATTGTTTTACCCGCTGCAATTCATATGAAAATGAAATTTTTTGAATTTTGTATCGGAATTACAAATCAACATTTCAAACAAAATTTGCAGGCAAAACGGACAAGGTCGTCTGAAAACCAAATTAAAGTTTTCAGACGACCTTGTCGCATATTCACAAGAGATTGTCGGGAAAACGATAGTTTTTTTCTACAATTTCAGACATCAAACTTATAAAATACAACCATTCTCATTTGTACAATGAACGGAGAAATTGATGTTCCGACCCAATCTGACCGCTGCCGCCGTTGTGGCCGCTTTATCTTCCACTGTATTTGCCGCCGAAACGGTCGAGCTGGATACTGTCCATGTGAAGGGGCAGCGTTCGTATAACGCGATTGCCACCGAGAAAAACGGCGATTACAGCTCGTTTGCCGCCACCGTCGGCACAAAAATCCCCGCCTCTTTGCGCGAAATTCCGCAATCCGTCAGCATCATCACCAATCAGCAGGTAAAAGATCGTAACGTCGATACCTTTGACCAATTGGCACGCAAAACGCCGGGCCTGCGCGTGTTAAGCAATGACGACGGACGCTCGTCAGTTTATGCGCGCGGTTACGAATACAGCGAATACAACATCGACGGCCTGCCTGCGCAGATGCAGAGCATCAACGGCACACTGCCTAACTTGTTTGCTTTCGACCGCGTCGAAGTGATGCGCGGCCCGAGCGGCTTGTTCGACAGCAGCGGTGAGATGGGCGGTATTGTGAATTTGGTGCGCAAACGCCCGACCAAAGAGTTCCAAGGCCATGCAGCGGCAGGGTTTGGTACGCACAAACAATATAAAACCGAAGCCGACGTTTCAGGTCCTCTGAACGCCGACGGCAGCGTTCGCGCCCGTGTGATGGCGCAAACTTCGGGCGCGTCTCCCCGTCCTGCCGAGAAAAACAACCACCACGAAACCTTCTACGCGGCGGCGGATTGGGACATCAACCCCGACACGACTTTGGGCGTAGGCTATCTCTACCAGCAACGCCACCTCGCACCGTACAACGGCCTGCCCGTCGGCAGCAGCGGTAATTTGCTGTCCCTGCCCAACCACACCTTTGTCGGCGCGGATTGGAACAAATTCAAAATGAACAGCCATGACGTGTTCGCCGATCTGAAACATTATTTTGACGACGGCGGCTACGGCAAAATCGGTATGCGCTATTCCGACCGCGATGCCGACTCCAACTACACCTTCGCCGCCAACAAACTTTCTGCCGACAATAAGGCAAACGTCGTCGGCTTAGGCACGGAAATCAAACAAAAAGCCTTCGCAGTTGACGCAAGTTACAGCCGTCCGTTTGCCTTGGGCAACACCGCAAACGAACTCGTCGTCGGCGCGGACTACAACCGCCTGCGCAGCACCAACGAACAAGGCCGTGCAGCCGTTGCGCGTAATGTTGCCTTGGGCGATTTCCACTCTGTTCCCTATGTCAACCTGATGCAGAACGCCCGTGCCGGCGCGCGTGGTTACAGCCATACCGTCGCTACTGAAAACCTTGACGAATTCGGCGTTTACGGCAAATCCGTCTTCCATCCGGTCGACAGGCTGTCGCTCATCGGCGGCTGGCGTTTGGGACACTACAAAATCGAAGCGGGCGAAGGCGACGAGTTGCACAAAGCCAGCAAAACCAAGTTCACCGGCTACGCAGGCGCAGTTTACGACTTGAACGACAACAACAGCCTCTACGCCAGCTTCTCCCAACTCTACACGCCGCAAACCAGCCTCGGCACCGACGGCAACCTGCTCAAACCGCGCGAAGGCAACCAGTTTGAAGTCGGCTACAAAGGCAGCTACATGGACGACCGCCTCAACACCCGCATCTCCCTCTACCGCCTGAAAGACAAAAACGCCGCCGCACCGCTGAACCCGAACAACCGCAACACCCGTTACGCCGCCTTGGGCAAACGCGTGATGGAAGGCGTTGAGACCGAAATCAGCGGCGCGATTACACCGAAATGGCAAATCCACGCAGGTTACAGCTATCTGCACAGCCAAATCAAAACCGCCGCCAACTCGCGCGACGACGGCATCTTCCTGCTGATGCCCAAACACAGCGCAAACCTGTGGACAACTTATGAAGTTACGCCCAAGCTGACCCTCGGCGGCGGCGTGAACGCGATGGGCAGCATCTCCTCGGCAGCAGGGCTGCGTGCAGGCGGCTACGCCACATTCGACGCCATGGCGGCATACCGCTTCACGCCTAAACTGAAGCTGCAAATCAACGCCGACAACATCTTCAACCGCCACTACTACGCCCGCGTCGGCAGCGCAAACACCTTCAACATTCCCGGCTCGGAGCGCAGCCTGATGGCAAACCTCCGCTACGACTTCTAAAAACGGGAAAAGCAAAAGGAAAACAAATCACCGCCAAAAACCAGAAGACCAACACATTACGGAAACAGACCGGACAGGCAGGGAACACCACCTGTCCGGTTTTATCATTTATAGTGGATTAACTTTAAACCAGTACGGCGTTGCCTCGCCTTGCCGTACTATCTGTACTGTCTGCGGCTTCGTTGCCTTGTCCTGATTTAAATTTAATCCACTATATGTTCATGTTTGACATAGAGAAACAGCAGATATAGCCCAAAGGTCGTCTGAAACATCCGACAACCCGATAACACACACCCCACCCCACCAACACAACCGACAACCCCGCCATGACCTCACGCACCGCACACTGGCAAGCCGCCCGCCTGCTGCAAGCCGAAGAAACCCACATCCGCTCCGAGCACACCGGCCGCAGCTACCGCATCCAAACCGCCGCCGTCGGCGACCCGCCCCCGCAAGGCTATCCCGTCCTCCATATCCTCGACGGAGATGCCTTCTTTCCCGCCGCCCTCAGCATGGCGCAATCCCTGCTCATCAACCCCATGACCCGAAGCCGCGCCGCCTGCCTCATCGTCAGCATCGGCTACCCCAACGGCGAAGTCCGCGACCTGACCCAACGCGCCCTCGACTACACCCCACCCCTGCCCGAAACCGCCACCGAAGCAGACCGCCGCCAATACGGACAAGCAGACCGCTTCGCCGCCTTCCTCGACCGAGAACTCGCCCCGACCCTTGCCGCCAAATACCCCGTCAACCCCAAAGAACAAGCCCTGTTCGGACACTCCTTCGGCGCATTGTTCGGACTCTATTCCCTCTTCACCGCCCCCGACCGCTTCAAACACAACCTGCTCGCCTCCCCCTCCGTCTGGTGGCACAACCGCCGCGTCCTCGACTTCCTCCCGTCCGCCCTTCCCGCCGACACCGCCGTCCGCATCAGCGTCGGCGAACACGAAGGCCGTAGCAACCGCCCCGAACAAATCGGCAGGGAAATGGTCGCCCAAGCCAAACTGCTTGCCGGCACCCTCCAACACCTCGGCGCAGACGCACAATTTACCCTCTACCCCAACGCCAACCACGGCAACACCCCCTTCTACGCCCTCCCCGACCACATCGAATACCTCCGCCAAGCGTGGCAGAAGAAATAAACCGGCAGAAACGACAAGCCGTATTCCAAACAGAGAGGAATACGGCTTGAGTGATGGCGGTTGGGGATTTTCAGACGACCTTGGATTCAATTTTTTATGCAATCAACGCAGGTTTTATTCAATTAAATTGGAAACCCAACCCGTAGCGTGGGCTGTGCCCACGAAATCTGCCACCTAATAATCTGAATCAGTTATCTTTGTCCGTGTATTCACCTCATGAGCAAAGCCCACGCTACTTATTGCCGCAACGACAACTTGTCCCTTCCCCCGCCCGGCGGGGGAAGGTTAGGATGGGGGTGACTTTTGAGGTTTAGGTAAAGCAAATTCGTGCAAACCGTAGAGCCACCCTCTCCCCAACCCTCTCCCGCCGGACGGGAGAGGGGGCAGGTTACAGGTAAAAATAAGGTCGTCTGAAAACTTTGGGATTTGAGTTTTGGAGAAACTCGTTCATCCCCGTTTTCAGACGACCTTTATTCAATCAATACAGGCTTGTGATAACCCAAGTAGCGTGGGCTGCGCCCACGAAATCCGCCACCTAATAATCTGAATCAGTTATCTTTGTCCGTGTATTCACCTCGTGAGCAAAGCCCACGCTACGGGAGACCGCAAAAAAGCCCTTCCTGTCGTCGGCAATCCGGATTTATTCTGTCTGAATCTTTTTTCTAAAAATCTTAGTGATTAACCATCCCAGTAAAAACCACCAAATTGCATTCAGAAAGATAAATACCCAATTGGCTAACGGACCATTTACATAATTGGAAACGAATAAGGACAAAATGGAAAAGGGAAAGGCTGAGACGAAGAGAAGAAAACCTCCCCAGCTCCCCTCTGTACTATCACCCAAAATAACCATTGATGCGATTAGATAGATTAATGCCAGCCAGATACCTAATTTATTTTTAAAGAAAGGCATATATCATTTCCTCTTGTTTTCTATAATTATAAAGCATAAATCAATCAAAACGTTCACCAAATCGGGCGCTGCGTTCCATATGGGCGGACGCTTCCGCGGCATCTCCGGTAAAGGGCTGCAATCGGTTTATGTTCAGGAAAGGCGATATCTGTCCGACGGCAGGCTGCGCATTACCCGCAAACCCCTGATTAACGGCAAATGAAAACCTCCGGCACCACTAATCGACAAGCTCGGAAGAAACCCAGTCCGTAGCGTGGGCTTTGTCCGCGAACCTGCTGTCCGACAATCCGAATCGGGCGGTTGTCTTTATCTTCATTTCGTGGCAAAGCCCACGCTACGGGTCGTCTGAAAACCTGTTTTCAATTTTCAGACGACCTTCTTGCAACGTCCACCTTGCCTGTGCTCAAACCGTCCTAACGCTCGATGCCGCCGCACAACCGTTCGACGATTTCCGCCGCGCTGCCGGGGCGGCACAGTCCTGCGTTTTGTCCTGCCCAAAATGGAGAAAAGTCGTAGCAGCCTTGTTTTTCGGCGGTGGCTTTCAATGCGCCGACGGCTGCGCCTGCCAAGGGGAACGGGAGCGCTGCGTCATTCATCGGACCGGCTTCACGTATGAAGCGGTTGTAAAGCCCGCGTGCCGCGCCGCCGCTGAACAAGTTGGTCACCACGGTATCTTCAGGACGAGCAGTTTGGATGGCGGCGCGGTGGGCGGGTTTGGTCAGGGCTTCGTCTGCGAGCAGGAAGGCAGTTCCGACCTGCACTGCAGACGCGCCCAATTCCAAAGCGGCGCGGACGGCGGCGGCATCGGAAACGCCGCCTGCGGCTATGACGGGCAGGCGCACGGCCTTGCGGACGGCGGGCAACAGGGCGAACAAGCCGCTTTGGCTGTCGGGATTGCGGTTTAAAAACCATCCCCGATGACCGCCCGCCTCCCACGCTTGGGCAATCACGACATCCGCGCCGTTTTGTTCCAGCCAAACGGCTTCTTCGACCGTCGTCGCGCTGCTCCACACTTCCGCACCCGTCGCTTTGACGCGCTGCAAGTATTCGGGCGCGGGCAAGCCGAAGTGGAAGCTGACCACAGGCGGACGGTAACGTTCCACACATGCCAACGCATCGGCATCAAACGGCTGCCGTCCGCCGCCGCTGGGAATGTCGTTTTCCGTCAGCCCGTAAGCTTCGAAATACGGACGCAACACGGCAAACCAGGCATCGTATTGCGCGCGTTCGGCAGACGGCGTGCGGTGGGCGAAAAAGTTGAGGTTGTACGGACGGTCGCCGCCTTCCTGCTTCATCCGTGCCAACGCTTTTTCCAAACCCGCAGCGTCATACATCGCCCCCGCCAACGAACCCAAAGCGCCGGTTTTGCCGACAGCCAAAGGCAGCTCTGTGTCATGTGCAAACGCCATCGGTGCTTGAATCAGCGGATAGCGCAGTGAGGATAAAATGCGGCTCATGTCTGTTTCTCCTTGTAATCTGTTTGGTCAGCCGGCTTGAAATTTCTTCAGTTTAAATACGCGGACTGACCATGTGGAACATGGCTGAATTTTGCCACAAAAAATAGTCGGACATGACTGCAAGGTCGTCTGAAAACAAATCTTAGCGTTTTGTGTCAAGCGAGTGTTTGCGAAACCGAGCATATTGGAAAACCACCCCCTCCCATGCAATCCGATATAGAAAAAGGTCGTCTGAAAACCCTGTTTCGGGTTTTCAGACGACCTCTGCTTTGCCTTCAAACAGGCTTTAGGTCAGGATTACCATTGGTAGCCGACACCTGCGGTCGCGCCGTAGTGGCCGCGCGAGTTGCCGGTAGCGGTACCTTTGATGATCCAGTTGCCGCCGTCGGAGATGCTGGAGAAGCCGACTGCGTAGCCGCTTTCACCGCGGTAAACGCCGCCTGCAACCGCCATCATGCTCTTACCGGGCAGGTAGGCTTGCGGCAGACCTGCCACCGCCATGGCTGCTGCGGTACCGGCTTTGGAGTCGCTTTCCACATTGTCGATACGTTGGTTGATTTGGTTGCCCATGTTCACCACGTAATTGCCGATGTTGGTCACGTTTTGGTTAATCGCCTGATTGGTGTAATACAACTGGCTGCCGTTGATCGCATCGGTCGAATCCGCCGATACCACACCTGCCGCCACACCTTGTACCTGACGGGTTTCGTCCGTGCCGTTGCCGACGGTGACGACGCCGGCGACTTTGTTCGCTGCGGCAGCCGAACCTGCTTTGCCTGCCACGGCTTTGTCGTTCAGACCGCCGTAGGTGTAGGCTTCGCCTTTGGCCGCATCAGCCGTGCGGATGCCTTGGGTTTGGGCGCGGTCGCCGAGGTAGACGGAGTCTTTAACCGTGGCTTTGATGTTGCTGCCCAGTGCGTAGGCGTTGTCGGCGGATACGTTGTTGTTGTTACCGATGGAGTAAGAGCTGTTGCCGCTTACTACGGTCGGGTCACCGATGGCGCCGGAGTTTTTGCCGCTGACGATGTTGCCGGTACCGATGGCGATGGTGTTCTCGGCGTTGGCTTTGGCTCCTTTACCGATGGCGATGGCGTTGGTGCCTTTGGAGGCGGCTTGGAAGCCGACCGCCGTGGCGTATGCGCCGCTCGCGCTGGAGTCTTCGCTGTTGCGTGCCTGTACGTCGGGGTTCACTTCGCCGTCGTTGGTATGGAAGAACTTGATACCTTGTTCGTTCATACGGCCTACGGCTTCGATGACGTTGTTGGTCACGTACATGCCTTGGTCTTCGACGTTGTAGGTCACGAGGCTGTAACCGTTGGACTGGGCAATCTTGGTCTCGTTCGTGACGTTGGTCACGTTCGGATTATTGCTGTTGTCCACCAGGGTAATGTTTTTGATATTACCCAAGCCTGCTTTGCCGTCTGCTTCGACTGACGGTGGTGCGGTGTTGACGTTGCCGCCGTTGCTGCCGATCAGTTCGTAAACTTGGTGCAGTTGTCCGCCGTTGACGGCATCGGTGCTGCCTGCGGCGACGGTGCCTGCGGCGACACCGGTCACTTTCTTACCGCCTGCGTTGATACCGTCGGCAGTGATGTTGACATCGCCTGCTTTCAGACCGTCTTTGTCCAGCGCCACTTTGTCGCCGACGTTGACGCCGTTGTTGTTCACAACCGTATCGCCTGCTTTGACGCTGTCTACTTTCAGGTCTTTGTTGAGGCCGACCTGAATGCCGTTCGCGCCTGCGGTAGTGGTGATGTTGGCATCGCCTTTAACCGCCACGGTATCGCCCAGTTTGTTGGCTACGGTCGTACCGCTGTCGCCTGCGAAGCTGATGCCTTTGTTGTCTACCGCGTCTTTCGCCGCGACGCCTTTGGCGATGTCGGCTTTGACGGCTTTAGACAGGTCGACGGCGTAGTCGGTCACGTTGTCGGCGTCTTTGTTGCCTTTGGTCACGACGATGTTGTCGGAACCTGCGGAAACGCTCGCGCCGTCTGCGTTCACGGTGTAAACGGTTTGACCGTTCGCACCTTGTTTGCTGGTAACGCTTGCAATGTTGGTACCGGCTTCGACTTCGGTCTTGGCGGCGGCAGTCAGACGGTTCAGCTGTCCGACGTTGGCGGCATCGGTGTCTTTCACACCGGCGGCTACGTTGCTGATGACTTTGTTGCCTGCATTGATGCCGTCAGCAGTAATGTTCACATCGCCTGCTTTCAGACCGTCTTTGCCCAGCGCCACTTTGTCGCCAACTTTGACGCCGTCGTTGTTCACAACGGTATCGCCTGCGGTGAAGCTGTCGGCTTTGAGGTTAGGTGCGGTCGCCACTTTGTAAGTGGTGCTGCCGTCGGCATTTTGCTCTGGTGTGACGACGATGTTGTCGTTGCCGCTATCCACTTTGGACGTGGCTTTCGCTGCGGCTGCTTTGAGCTGTGCAACGTTCACTGCGTCGGTGTCGTCCGTACCTTTGGCTACGTTGGCAATTTTATTGCCTCCGTTGTTCAGACCGTCTTTGGTCAGGCTGACAGGTTTGCCTGCCTTGCCGTTGCCCACAGTCAGTCCGTTGTCGGTCAGGACGCTGCCGCCAACAGTTACTTTGTCGAAGGAGACGTCGTCTGAAGTCGCGACGGTGATGTGTTTACCGTTGCGGCTGACTTTGACGTTTTTGCCTTCTTTAAAGGTTACGGTGTCGCCTGCGGCAATTTTTTCAGACGAGGTTTCGTCGTTGGCGTTCAGGTTCCAGCCTTTGTCGGCAGTTTCTTTGACTGCGGCAATGGCGTCGTGGACGTTGTCTTTGCCCGTGCCGCCGATGTCGGTGGTGGTCACGTTGCCTTTGTCGTTGGCCGCGTTACCGCCGAGCAGTTTCGCCAGGTTGGCTTGGGCTGCGTTCAACTGCTCTTCGCTTGCAGCTTGACCTTTAGTGGCAAAGTCCGCACCGCCCAGGGTGGTGTTGCTCAGACCGCTGACTGTGCCGTTTACGCCGTCGATGCTGACAGGTTTGCCACTGTCTTGTCCGATTTTGACGGTGTCGGCAAGTTTCAGTTGTACGCCGCCTTCAACGGTTTCGCTGGTAATGTTGCTGTCGCCTTTGATGTTGACAGTGTCGCCCAATGCGTATTTGTTGCTGCCGCTTGTACCGCCGATATTGATACCTTTAGCAATATTTTCGGCATTGGTGTTGGCTTTCTGATCAACTTTGTACAGTTGCGCTCCGTTAACAGCGTCGGTGCTGTCAGCCGCAAGCGTGCCTTCGGCAACCTTAGTAATCTTGTTGCCGCCGTTGTTCAGACCGTCTTTGGTCAGGCTGACGGCTTCTTTGCCGCTGCTTGGCACCGGGGTCAGGGTGATGCCGTTTGCTGTGGTTTCGGCAATATTGCCGTCTTTGTCAGCCAAGGAAACATTGCCGCCGTTGATGGTGGTCACGTTGCCGTCGGTTTCAAATTGTGCGCTGTTCAAACCTTGCAAATCTTTGGCAAGTTTGACGTTGAGCGTGCCGTTAAGGTCGTCTGAAACCACGCCGATGTTGTTGTCGGACAGTTTCGCCGCATCCGCACCGCCTTTGACGAAAACTTGGTTGCCGAGTTTGCGCTCGAAATTCTTGTCTGCGTTGTCGCCGCCGAAAGTCAGGCCTTTTTGCAGCTCGGTACCGATGTTGTCCAACGCGCCTTGTACGGTGTTGACAGGTGCGGCCTGCGTGCCGTCGGTTTTGGTTACCACCAGATTCGGTACTTCAACCGCGCCGGTAGTCGGATTGACGGTTGCGCCCAATGCGGTTGCCAACGGAGTGAGCTGGCTGACGTTGACGGCGTCGGTATTGTTCACACCGGCAGCGATGTCGGTTGCTTTCTTACCGCCGTTAGACAGACCTTCGGTCGTCAGTTTGACGGGGTTTGCCGCCGTGCCGACGGTCACGCCGTCTGCAGAAACGGTGGTTTTGCCGCCTGCTGCGTCGATGAATTCAGACGAGGTCAGACCTTTCAGCTCTTTCGCCAGTTTGACGTTGAGTGTGCCGGTAGTGTCGTCTGAAACCACACCAATGTTGTTACTGTCGGACAGTTTGGTTGCATCGGCTTCGCCGCCTTTAACGGTGACAGTGCTGCCCAAACGTCGAGTTGAGGGCGTACCGGTATCTGCGGCAAACGTCAACGGTGTGCGTGCTGCATCGCTTAACGCACTTAATGCTTCTCCGACAGTATGGTAAGTCGCTACGCTGCTACTATCCGGATTGCCAGAAATAACTGTGTAATTCGGTGCAGTAATAGTGCCGTCAGCAGGATTAACCTGTGTGCCAAGTGCTTTGGCAACTTTGTCCAGCTGCGATACGTTTACCGCATCGTTTTGCTTCTGACCATCTTTAACGTTACCGATAATAGTCGGAGTCGAAGTTTGAGGATCAGTCGGATTCAATGCGGCAATGGTTACGTCATTGCCTGTATAGACAGATTCATTCTCTACATCGACAAACTTAACGGTGCGTGTTTGCGTCAGCGGATCAATGGCTACTTCGCGTCTCAACATTTTGCCGTTGGAACCAACATAAGAGAACGGTGTTGAATTACTAACCGTAGTCAATGTAGTTACATGGACGTTTTTAATCGCATCTGATAACTGCTCAAAATTCACTGCATCAGACGGATCACTACCTTTGGCAACATTGATAATCTTGTTGTTTGCCATATCCAGGCCGCCATTTGCAGTAATCTTGCCGGCAAAAGTCGGATTATCAACAGTATTGATGCTGACTGCACCTTTATTTTGGCTCAAACGGATATTTTGACCTGCTTCCAGCGTAATGGTCGCTCCATTGGTAATTTCTTCCAAAGAATAGTTTTCAGCAACACCATTGGTATTGTTGGTTTTAGCTGTATTCAGCTTGAACGATTTGTAGGAAGCGTTGTGGATAGAAGCAATGGCATCATGAATAGTGCTCTCACCCGTACCACCGATGTTAGTCATCTTAACAGTGCCGTCATTCGCAATAGTTGCGTTTCCACCCAATACGCCGACTGCGCTCTTACCGATTTTGTTCATGACGTTTTGAGTTGCATAAAGCTGGCTGCCGTTTACTGCGTCGGTGCTGCTGTCGCTAATGCGGCCTGCGGCGACATTGGTAATCGTACGCTCTTTGCCTGCCGTGCCGATGCTGAGTGTGGATGAAGGTGCGTTACCTGCGAAGTTGCCGAAGGTCAAATCGCCAACGGTAGCAGAGGTCGTCTGAACGGCTGCTTCAGTCGCGGAATTGACACCCAATGCGATGGAGTCTGCATGAGCGGCATTGGCTTTTTTACCGAAGGCAATGGCATTGCTTGCAGAAGCTTTTGCCGAATCGCCGAAGGCAAAGGAATCGCCTGCGGTGGCTTGGGCGTTTTTACCGAAGGCTACGGCACGGTTTTGCGTGGCTTGGGCTTTGTAGCCGATGGCGATGGTATCCTCTCTTTGCGCATCTGCTTCGTTACCCAATGCTAAGGCATTGTTGGCAACGGCTTTGCTGTTCCGACCTGCCGCGACGGTACCGAAAGCAGTTGCGCGGGTATTGAAGCCCAACGCGGTCGCACCCGCCTCTGTGGACTGGCTGTATGCGCCGATTGCAGTAGCGGAGTCTTGGGTGGCCTGCGCGCCGTCACCGACCGCTACGCTGGATTTACCCAACGCTTTGGAAGACTGACCGCCTGCGAAAGAGTTTTGACCGTAAGCATTGGATGATTGACCGACGGCGGTAGCATTGGTGCCGCTGGCTTTGGTGTTCGCACCAATAGCGACGGAACCTTCACCTTTAGTCAAACCGTTGACGGCAGCGACAGAGGCGGTATCTTCGTTGACAGAGGCGTTTTTACCGATGGCGATAGAGTTGGAGATCACTGCCTGCGCGCCTGTACCGACGGCTACGGCAAAGTCACCGGCAGCTTGGGCATCAGCGCCTGCCGCCAGAGCATCCAGCCCGGTTGCGCCGTTATTGTTGTAGTTGCCTCGGGTATTGGAGGCCGTATTAACGCTGTAAAAATGGCTGGAGCTGCCGCCGCCCAATTGGTCAATTTTATTGTTCATCGCTTCTAAAGCGTCGTGAACATTGGCTTTGCCTGTACCACCTAAATTGTTCAGGGTCAGATTGCCTGCATCGTCGATTTGGGTACTGCCACCCAAGGCATCTTTGACGTTTTTACCCAAGTTGAGCAGGTAAGAATTGGTCGCGTAAAGCTGGCTGCCGTTGATGGCATCGGTACTGGTTGCGCTGATGACACCCGCGGAGACGTTTTGAATTTGACGGGTGAAGTTGTTGGCAGGGGTGGTTGCATCGACTTTACCGACGGAAACCGTACCGTAAGACCATGTACCGGCGGCTGTGTAGTTACCGTTCAGTGTGTAATCGCCACTGTGGTGCGCTTCGGTCAAACTGCCGCCACCCAAAGCAACATCGTTTTCATTGACGGCATGGGATTCGTAACCCAAGGCAAGTGCTTTGACAGCATCAGCTTTGGTATATGCACCCAAAGTAACCGCACCTGCTTTTGCCGAAGTCGCAGATACACCCAAGGCGACAGTATTGCCTTCCGCAGCATTGGCGGAATGACCGATAGCAATAGCTTCTGCAGCAAGTGCTTTAGTCGTATTACCAAAGGCAATCGAGCTGTTGCCCGTTGCTTGGGTGTCAAGACCCATCGCCATTGCATAGTCTTCTGAAGCGACAGCGTTGCTGCCGATGGCAATGCCGTTGAGCTTGCTGTTGGTCACCTTTGCCATGTTACCGATGGCTACGGCAAAACGACCGGAGGCATTGGAATCGATACCCAATGCAACCGCCTCACTGCCCGAAGCGTTGGCACGCTGACCGACAGCGACGGAAGAAACGGCTCCGGCAACGGTCTCATGACCGATGGCTATGGTTTCGTGTGCGCTGGCATTGGCGGTCTTACCGATGGCGACGGAATTGTCGCCGCTGGCTTTGGAAACCATACCGACGGCAACTGCGGATTCTTTTTCTGCCAAGGCCGTTTTACCGATGGCTACGGTGTTGCTGAAGCTGCCTTTTGCAGCTTCACCGATGGCGACAGTGGAGGTGACGTTCAATTTTTGGGCATCCGTACCCATGCCTGCTTCTTTACCGATAGCGACGTTGTTCGCGCCAACCACAAATGCACCGGAACCCAGGCCGAGGGCGATGTTGTCAACACCGGTGGCGTTATTGCCCGTACCTTTACCGATAGAGATTTGGCGTTCGTTGGTATAGGCATTGCGACCGCTGTCCGCACCGATATAGACGGTGTCCGCGCCGACCTTGCGTCCTGCGGAAACAGTATCGTCGTACACGCCCGCGTTCGTACCCACTACGATATTGCCTGTACCTGCCGCTACGGCTTTGTTACCGATGGCAACGGCGTTGTTAGCGGTCGCTTTGCTGTTTTGACCGAGCGAAGTAGAAGTTTCTTTGGTGGCAATGGCTTCTTTACCGACCGCTACGCTGCTTAAACCGGTTGCCTGAGTGGAAAAACCGACGGCAATCGCGCCTTTGGCTGAAGCAGCGGTTTGCGGGCCGACTGCCAAGGCGTTTTCTGCATCTGCATTGCTGTCTACACCGAAGGCTGTGGCGCGCAGACCGTTTGCCGAGCTGCTTTTACCGACGGCAGTAGTATCGTGATTGACTGTCTTAGCACCATAGCCGATAGCTGTTGAGAAATTGCCGGTTGCGTTCGTACCTTTAGTCGGATCCTGACTACCGCCAATCGCGATGGAGGAAGCACCTAACGCATTCGCTTTACCACCGATGGCAATGCCGTAAGAGCCCGAACCTAAAGCCGATTCACCCACGGCAATAGCCCGTTGTCCGGTAGCAATGGCAGTACTCATAATCGCAAGGCTGGCTGCACCTGATGCATTCGCACCCTTGCCAACGGTACTCGCACCACCGATGGCTACGGCGCTCATACCCGAAGTATTGGAATTGAAACCGATGGAAATACCGTTACCTGCTGCTTCAGTAACAGTGGCGCTGGTGCCGATGGCAACAGATGATCTGCCTTGCGCATTTGAAGAGTCGCCGATGCCGACACTGCCGCTTTTGGTTTTCGCCAAGTTACCGATAGCGACGTTTTTGGTTTCCATACCGTTTGCGCCATTACCGATGTAAATGGACTGGGTACTGTCACTGCCACTGCCTGCGTTGGTACCGATGGCGATCACGTTATCGCTGTTCGTGCTGCTTTGTAACGCATTTTCACCGATAGCGATGTTTCGCCCGTTTGCAGAACTGGAGCCGGGACCCGCACCTTTACCGATAGCAATGTCAGCCTGACCTTTCGTTGCCGCACCTTGACCGATGGCAATAGTCTGGTTTTTGGCAGCATTGGCGGAAGAACCGATGGCAATAGAGCCGGTTTCGGCAGTAGCCGAATTCGGACCGATGGCGACGTTACTTTCCCCTTTGGTTTGAGCTCCTTGTCCGATGGCAACAGATTTACCTTGTTTCGGGGATTGTCCGTTATCTTGAGGAATGAAATCTAACGCTGTCGTATTATCATCGCCGCAGACAACGTTGTAGCTGACGGTATCGAAATAGCAGGTGTTATATTCGGTACCTTCGACAGCCTCGGCAACAGCTTTACCATTGGCAAGGGTTTTGCCGCTATTTTCTGCGGCCATAGCTTGACCGCTGGCAAGCAGCAGACCGGACATGATGGCGGTAAACGCGAAGCGCACGCCTGCGGAGGCAACAATACCGCCTATGCCTGATGAAGCTGTTTTCCCATGCGCTTTGGCAAATTCTGCCACCGCGTTCCACGTCTGTGTGGTTTCGTTCCATACGACACGATAGATTTTATTCATGCTGACTCTCTGATTTAAAATGTTAAACAAATAAACTTAATATATTATTGAACTGATGGAATAACCTGCTTTTCAAACATCCAATCCAATAACCAAAAATGAAAATATCGTATTTGATACCGATATTTCGATTGCAAAATTTATTCAACGGATATGACGCATATTGTCACTTTCAAACAAATTTCAGGATTTATCTATACCTCAGATAACAATCTCCCAAACATTGTTTGTCGACCTTTTGGCTATTTATCTATCCGATTATCTTTGATGACTTCTATTTTCTTAACTTTATTTTGCAATTAAAGCGAAACTTTATCTTTTTATCTGAAAGCAATTTATATGCCAAAACCCTTTTTACCTGAATTCATCCGTACTGAAAAAATGATATTTTTAAGTATCCGACATCCAAAAATAAGAAAAGAGGTCGTCTGAAAACGTTTCAGACGACCTCTGTAAAACTTATGTTAATTCAATATTAATGAATAGCTTTTAAAATACTATCCTCAGCAAGTTGGCGATGTTAGACGGCATTATTCTGTATAATGCCGCAATGTTTTTGAAACAAGGAATAAAAATGCTTACCCCAGAACAAGTCAAATCGCTGATTGAAGGCGTCGCCGCTTGCGAACACGTCGAAGTCGAAGGCGACGGACATCACTTCTTCGCCGTCATTGTCTCTTCCGAGTTTGAAGGCAAAGCCCGCCTCGCCCGCCACCGCCTGATCAAAGACGGTCTGAAAGCGCAATTGGCCAGCAACGAATTGCACGCGCTGTCGATTTCTGTTGCCGCCACGCCTGCGGAATGGGCGGCGAAGCAGCAATAAGCCGTTACCTCAGACAAAAAAAGGTCGTCTGAAACCTGAATCGGAGTTTCAGACGACCTTTTTTAATTTACACAATGTTGAATTGCCGCTTAATAAACATCAGGAATGCAGGCAGATCGGTGTTGCTCCTTATGCCGCCGCTTCGAGTTTTTCGACCATGCCGACGCCGACGCCGCAGATGCCGACGTGCACCGCCACCACCGGCGATACGGGGACGCCGTCATCCAAACAGATACCGGTCCGCTTGAAGAAGCGTTCTGCAAATATCCGATACCGGTCGCGTTCGCCCGTATAAAGACCGCCGAGGATAAATTGTTCCCTGTTTTTGCCTTGCATCAGTTTCAACACTTGGTCGATGATGGCATCAAACATTTTTTCGTCATCGGAAGTGGATTCGACCCGGCACAACTGATCTTGCGAAAAGCGCAATACGGCGCGCAGCCCCAACCAGTCGCACAACGAAGCGCCCAATCTTGCCATCGTGCCGCTGCCGACAAGGGATTTGATTGTGGACAGTCCGAAAATGATGTTGCAACGTTCTTTTAATTTTTCCAGATAGGCAACGATTTCAGTCGGATTTTTTCCTTCGCGCAACAGGCGGTCTGCTTCCAAAGCAAAAAAGCCTTCAGGCATACAGCATGTCCCTGTATCGACGACATGGACTTTTAATTGCGGAACCTGTTCGGCAACTTGACGCACCATATCGGCAGAATCACTTAATTTGTGGCTCAACGTCGTCACAATGGCTTCGTGATAACCTTGACCGACCAAATATTGAAAAGTCCTCAATAAATCTTCAGACGACGGCGGTGTTGTAGAAACATCGCTGTCCAAATGCTCGCGGCGCCAATTGCAATATTCTTCATTGCTGATTTCCAGTCCGTCAGCGAACTCTTGTTGTTCCATAAATACATTCAGATGCAGAATCTGAATCGGGCTGTCCCGATCAAGTATGCCCGACAAAGAGCCACTCGACGTGGACAATACCGCGCAACGATATAAGGCATAAGAGCCTGTCATACACTGCTCCCTTGTGCATCAAACAATGCAAAATCTCAAATAAATAAAGGACCATCTAAGCGGTCTATTTTAATGATAAACGGTATGTAAATTTTTGTCTATATATTAATAGTTTTGAACATTATTTTGAAACTAAACACTATATTCTAAAATAATAGTCATCATTCATTGCCATATGGTTTTTACGCCTCGTTTTGAACACCGGCGTTTACATATCGTTTACAATACATCTACTTATCAATCAAAAGACTATCCCATGCAGAAAATCACCCTTATTGCCGCCTGCGCACCCGACCGTTGCATAGGCATCAACAACACCATGCCTTGGCACTTGCCCGAGGACTTCGCATTTTTCAAATCCTATACCCTCAACAAACCCGTCGTGATGGGGCGGAAAACTTGGGAATCCCTACCCCGCAAGCCGCTGCCCGGACGCCGCAATATCGTCATCAGCCGTCAGGCAGGTTATACAGCGGAAGGCGCGGAAACCGTCGGCAGCCTTGAAGAAGCGTTGGCATTATGTGCGGCTGTGGAAGAAATCACCATCATGGGCGGCGCACAAATCTATGCCCAAGCCCTGCCGCTCGCCAGCGATTTACGGATTACCGAAGTGGCATTGAGCGTACAAGGCGATGCGTTTTTCCCTGAATTTTCGCCGTCAGAATGGCGCGAAGCAGCCCGCGAAACCCACACTTCTGCCAACGGCACAGGTTACGCATTCGTCCATTACACCCGCATCCGATAAACGAAAACAGGCGGTTTGCCGTCAAACCGTCCGCCAGCGATGCGATGAATCAATAAAATCACAAAGGTCGTCTGAAAACCGGTTTTCAGACGACCTTTGTGATTCTCAAACAGCCGATATAGCGAATTAAATTAAGCCAACCGTAGCGTGGGCTTCGCCCGCGAATCTGCCGATCAAATCCCGAACCGGACAATCGTCCAAGCCATTTTCCGCGGGCAAAGCCCACGCTACAATCCGCGACCAGTATCAGCGGCGTGCCGTTGTTCCCCAACCCGCCTACCAAGTCGAATAAGGATGTTTGCTCAAATACGCATTGGTAAATTTTCCTTCCGACGTAATCTCCGCGCCCAGCCAGTCCGGTTTTTCAAAGGGCGTATCTTCCGCAGGCAGCTCAAGTTCCGCCACCACCAAAGGCTCGTTGTCGCCGAAATACTCGTCGATTTCAAACACAAAACCTTTAAACTCCACCCGATAACGGTGTTTTTCCATCTTAAACGGACACATCGTCTCCATCATCTGCTGCGCGTGCGCCAAAGGAATTTCGTATTCAAACTCGCTGCGGCTGACATCCGAAATATAGCCTTTCAAAGTCAGCCAAGCCTTGTCGTCAATAATGCGCACGCGGATGGTGCGCTCTTTTTCCACGCTCAAATAGCCCTGCTGCAACACCTGCGGCGCAGAGGCTTCGCGCTTCCAATCATCGTTTTTCAACAGGAAACGGCGTTCGATTTCAATAGTCATCTGTTTGATTCCAATATAAAAGAAGGTCGTCTGAAAACAGGTTTTACAAACACATCAAAACGGCTTGAACACCACCATATACAAAGCAACAACCATCATCAATACGGGCACTTCGTTAAACACCCTGTACCACTTGTGCGAATGCGTATTGCGTTTTTCCTCAAAGCCGCGCAGCAGCGCGCCGCAATAAAATTGATAAGCCAAAAGCAGCAGGCCCATCAAAAGCTTTACATGCAGCCAGCCTTGCCCCCACCAACCCGTAACAAACGGAATCAAAATGCCGCACACCAGCGTCCCGAATCCCAACGGCGACATAAACTTATACAGCCGCCGCGACATCGCCGAGAGCCGCTCATATTCCACCGGCTGCTCCGCCGCTTCGACCTGCGCCAGATTCACAAAAATACGCGGCAGGTAAAACAGACCGGCAAACCACGAAATCACAAAAAACACATGCAAGAGCTTAAACCACAAATACATTTTCAGACGACCTCACGCTCGAAAACGCGTATTTTACCCGCCAAACCGCAGCGGCTGTTTTCTTTATATCAACGACTGTCTGTTTTACGCCCGAAAAATTGTAAATTACGTCATAATTTCGCACAGTCGATATGCAATAAGATTAAACTTTGTTAAAATGCGCATGTAATTAAAACTAATAGCCGCCATACCTCGCGGAACAAACACAAAACGGAAAGAAAACATGATTAAGCAATTTGAAATCAGCACCAGCGTTCAAAAACAACTCGGCGACTACCTCGCCGCCAACCAGACCGACCTCAAAACCGCCATGGCGGACGAAACCCGCAACGGCGAAGTCGCCGCCATCATCCATGCCGGCCTGCCCATGATGGTTCGCAAAATCTATTCTCTGGAAAAAATGAAAAACTTCTTCTGGACGAAAAAAGAGCTGATGGTCGAATTCGTCGCCATGCGCCTTGCCGCCGCCGAAAAGAAAAACGCCAAGAAAAAACGTTAATCCTTCCGGCTCATTGAAGAAAAAGACAAAAAGGTCGTCTGAAAACCAAAATCAAGGTTTTCAGACGACCTTTATCATTGTGAAATCACTATATAATACCGTCCATTAAATTTCCGATACGAGCCAGCCATGTCCGCATCCCAACCCACCATCGCCGCCATCGCCACCGCACCCGGACGCGGCGGCGTCGGCGTGATCCGTCTTTCCGGCAAAAACCTGCTGCCTTTGGCGCAAACCCTCAGCGGCGGCAAAACGCCCAAACCGCGCACCGCGCTTTACACCGACTTTCTCGGCGGCGACGGACAGCCGATAGACAACGGCATCCTGCTCTACTTCTCCGCCCCCGCCAGCTTCACCGGCGAAGATGTGATTGAATTGCAGGGACACGGTGGCCCCGTCGTAATGGACATGCTGCTCTCGCGCTGTCTCGAACTGGGTGCGCGCATGGCGGAGCCGGGCGAATTTACCAAACGCGCCTTCCTCAACAACAAACTCGACCTTGCCCAAGCCGAAAGCGTCGCCGACCTCATCGACGCCTCCAGCAAATCCGCCGCACGCATGGCGTTGCGTTCGCTCAAAGGCGCGTTTTCCCAACACATACACGAGCTGGTGGACGACCTTATTACCCTGCGGATGCTGGTTGAAGCCACGCTGGACTTCCCCGAAGAAGATATCGATTTTCTCGAAGCCGCCGACGCGCGCGGCAAGCTCCAAGCTCTGCAAGGTCGTCTGAAAACCGTCCTCGCCAGCGCGGAACAAGGCGCGATTTTGCGCGAAGGCATGAACGTTGTCCTCGTCGGCGCGCCCAACGTCGGCAAATCCAGCCTGCTCAACGCCTTGGCGGGCGACGACATTGCCATCGTAACCGACATCGCCGGCACCACCCGCGACACCGTGCGCGAACAAATCACCCTCGACGGCGTGCCCGTCCACATCATCGACACCGCCGGCCTGCGCGAAACCGACGACGTGGTCGAACAAATCGGCATCGAGCGCAGCCGCAAAGCCGTCTCCGAAGCCGATGTCGCCCTGATTCTGATTGACCCGCGCGAAGGCGTGAACGCCAAAACCCAAGCCATTTTGAACAGCCTGCCCGAAGGTTTGAAAAAAATCGAAATCCACAACAAAGCCGACCTGACCGGCGAACCCGTCGCCGTCCGTTCAGACGGCCTCGCGCAAACCGGCGCGGACACCGTCATCAGCCTGTCCGCCAAAACCGGCGCCGGCCTCGACTTGCTCAAACACGCGCTCTTACAAGAAGTCGACTGGCAGGGCGAAAGCGAAAGCCTGTTCCTCGCCCGCAGCCGCCACCTCAACGCCTTGCACGAAGCCGAAGCCGAGCTGGAAAACGCCGCCCTTTGCGGCAACAACCAAATCGAGCTTTTCGCCGAACACCTGCGCCTCGCCCAAAACGCGTGCAGCGAAATCACCGGCGAATTCACCGCTGACGATTTGCTGGGCGTGATTTTCTCGCGTTTCTGCATCGGCAAATAAGATTAAACCTTATCCATATGCGAAAGGTCGTCTGAAAACCAAGATTCAGGTTTCAGACGACCTTTGCCGTTTCAAAACATCGGTTTTTAATAAAATCCACGGATTGCTCACAACTTATCCACAATCCGAACCCCGCTCCAATTTAATCAAATCAAACCTAATCTATTGAAAAATATCAATATACAAAAGGTCGTCTGAAAATTTTCAGACGACCTTCTAAATTGTTCACAAAATTATCAACAGGGCTAGGATTGTCAGCGTCAAACCAAATTCTGCGGATTGCCCGCGACGAAGCGGTTGATGTTGTCCACAAGGATGTCAAACAGACGGTTGGCGGCCTCTTGGCTTGCCCATGCAATGTGTGGCGTGACAATGAGGTTGGGCAGTCGGGCTTTCAGCAGAGGGTTGCCGTCGCGCGGCGGCTCTTGTGTTAACACGTCAAAACCTGCCCCGCCGATTTGCCCGTATTTCAAGGCGGCGATGAGCGCGTGTTCGTCCACCAGTCCGCCGCGTCCACAGTTGATGATGACGGCGCCGGGCTTCATCTGCTGCAATTCGGCTTCGCCTATCATATTTGCCGTTTCCGGCGTGAGCGGGCAATGCAGCGACAGCGCGTCGGCAGTGCGGACGGCTTCGTCAAAGGAAACGTAGCCGTCGCGGACGGTTTCGGCGTGTTTGTGTTCGACAAACACGACCTTCATTTTGAACGCCTGTGCATAAGTTGCCAGCGTCTGTCCGATGTTGCCGCGACCGAAAATCGCCAGTGTTTTACCGTTTAAATCGCGCATCGGTGCGCCGAGGTGGCAGAAAAACGGCGAGTTTTCCCACAAGCCTGCTGCAACGTCTCGCTGATAGGCAGGCAGGTTGCGCATCAGGGTAATCATCATCATAAACGCGTGTTCCGCCACGGATTCATTGCCGTAAGCGCGGATGTTGCACACGCTCACGCCCGCTTGCTTGGCGGCAGCAAGGTCAACATTGTTGACGCCCGTCGCGGCTAGCGCAATCAGTTTGAGCTGCGGGTTGGCGGCGATGTGTTCGGCGGAAATCACGACTTTGTTGGTAATGATGATGTCCGCGCCCTGTATGCGTTCGGCGGTCTGATGCGCCTCAGTCGAACCATAGCTGCTTAAAGTATGCGGAAAATCAAAGTCAAACGGACGATCGGCAAGCGTGTCGCGGTCGAGAACGGCAATGCACAGTGGATTCATATTTCACCTATCAAAAATAAAATAATGATTTAAATAAACTAACATCAGATAAAACATTCAAAATATACGGCATAGTTGAGAATGGTTATTATCCGAATCATACAGACATCACCATATCAGGAAACCATCATGATTAAAACCATGACCTTTGCCATTTTACATTTCGCCACCGCGTTTGGCGTTGCCTATATTTTGACCGGCAGCATTTGCATCTCAAGCGCAGTCGCGCTGGTCGAGCCGCTTGCCAACACCGTCGTTTTCTATTTCCACGAAAAAGCATGGCGACGCTACGAAAAGAATAAAACCGTGAAACAGGAATGGACTACGCCGCTGCACCATTGTGGATAAGTTTTGACTGGAGGTCGTCTGAAAACGGATTAGGAAATATTGTTTCTCAATAGTAAATATTCTTTCAACAAAATAGATATTTATCAATCAAAAAGAAATCAATAAAATGCTTTCCATCGCTTGAACGCCTATGCAGTTCATCGTTTATATTCAACATCATAAGGAAAGTATCATGAAAAAAGCATTCTTCACCTCCCTCATCGCCGTAGCCGCCGCCGCATCTTTCGCCGATAGCCGCATTCCTGAATGGAACCATGCCAACGACTCCGGCCCCATTCCGGGCTTAACCCAAGTCGAATATCACGACGCGCACGATATGCGTAAAGATGATGACCGCGTGAAATTCACCGCACCTGCCACAGGCGTGCGCGAAATCACCGGCATCGGCTACAACGACACCTATGCCCGCTCATTGCAAAACGGCTCAAATTGATTGCCCATCGGTTGACGATAAGTTGAAAAGTCGTCTGAAAACGTACCCATCCGTTTTCAGACGACCTTTTGCTTTATCGGAAACGGCAGCTATGATACCCTTCAGCGCGGAATATCGAAGAGTCGATATTGTTAACTGATTGAAAACGCTATGAAAGGATAAAACATGAGCGGTTTGATTATTGAAGATTTGCAGGAAGGCCACGGCAAAGAGGCCGTGAAGGGTAAAGAAATTACCGTGCATTACACCGGTTGGCTGGAAGACGGCACCAAATTCGACTCCAGCCTCGACCGCCGTCAGCCGCTGACGATTACGTTGGGCGTGGGTCAGGTCATTCAAGGCTGGGACGAAGGTTTCGGCGGCATGAAAGAAGGCGGCAAACGCAAGCTGACCATTCCCGCCGAAATGGGCTACGGCGCACGCGGCGCCGGCGGTGTGATTCCGCCTAACGCAACGTTGGTGTTTGAAGTAGAGCTGTTAAAAGTTTATGAATAATGCCTGACGGTGTTGGGATGGATTTTCTGCTTTGAACTGAGCGAAAGGTCGTCTAAAAACTGTGAACTGGCCCCCAAATCTTGGACACTCATAAAAGCCTTTTCAGGCGCTCTGTGCAAGCTGGGTTCTGTATGCGACAGGACTCAGCTTTTTCAATTTCAAACTGCAACGCTCCCGGTTGTAGTAATCCATATAGTCATCTATCTGTTTCATCAATTCGTCCACCGTCAATTCTCCTGCGTTATAGAAACACTCCGTCTTCAACACCGCAAAGAAGCTTTCCATCGGCGCATTGTCCCAGCAGTTCGCCTTTCGCGACATGCTTTGAACCATGGAATGTTCCGCAAGCAATTCCCTATATCCCGCCGTACGGTACAGCACGCCTTGGTCCGAATGAAGCATCGTTCCCTTATCAGTCAGCCGGGGTGCGGCTTTTTCGAGCATTTCCTTCACCATTTCGCTGTTAGCATTGCGGCTCATGGCGTAGGCGACGATCTCGCGGTTGAACAAGTCCAAGATTGGCGAGAGGTACAGTTTGCCGTCCTTTCCTTTGAGTTCGGTCACGTCTGTCAGCCATTTTTCGTTGGGTCTTTCGGCTGTGAACCGGCGTTTGAGGAGGTGTTCCGATATCTCGCCCATGGCGGGATGGCGGTAGGCTTTTTTCGCCCGTATGAGGGCTTTCAGTTCCAACTGCTTCATCAACCGCGCCACTTTTTTGCGGTTCCAATCCAATGCTGCGGCAATGCGCCTTTGTCCGTAGCGTCCTTTATGCCGTTTGTAGGTTTCGACAAGGAGGGCTTTGTCGGCCTCGTCGGGATCGGGTCGATCTTGGTGATGGTAGTAAAAGCTGCTTTTGGGCAGGTTTGCGATGTGCAGCAGGTATTTGAGCGGGTGTTGCGCCCTCAGTGTTTGGACGGTTTGGCTTTGTCCTTTTCGGTCCGCTTTTGGCTGAGGGCTTTTAACTCCTTTAGGTAGGCGACCTCTGCGCGCATATAGCACAACTCTTCGATAAGCTCCGCCTGTGTTTTTTCGTGGTCGGGTTTGTCGGCGATGAAGGGGTTTTTGCGGTGTTGGGGCATGGTTTTGGATTGGGGATGTTCGAGTGCGCCGATGCCGCCTTCTTGATAGGCGCGTATCCATCGTCGCAGGTGGGTTCGGGAGATGCCGTAATGATCTGCGGTACGCTGTTGGCTGCGTATATGCAGGTAGTGGAGTACGGCTTGGTATTTAAAGTGTAATGTATATTTGCTCATAAAAAAACTGCACCTTGGTGGTTGGAGGGGATGTGTCCAACTTTTGGGGTGCAGTTCACTGAATTTTGAGGTTTTCAGACGACCTTTTTGTTTAATTCAAGCAGGTTGGGGCAAACCAAGTTGGTAGCGTGGGCTTTGCCCGCGAAACCTGCTGTCTAACCATGTCAGACAATAATCTCATTTGCTTTCATCTCGTGGGCAAAGCCCACGCTACGGGTGGCTGCAACGGCAATCTGTTCCTTCCCCCGTCTGACGGGGGAAGGCTAGGATGGGGGTGGTTCTCTGGCCTCGGGTAAAATCGAATTTGTGTAACCCTAAGAGCTACCCTCTCCCCAACCCTCTCCCGCCGGACGGGAGAGGGAGCAGGTTGCGAATAAAAACGAGGTCGTCTGAAAACCTTGAGATTCGGTTTTTTAGAGAAACTCGTTCATCCCTGTTTTCAGACGACCTTGGATTCGGATTTCAAGTGCAACACTAGTGTATCAGCGGTTTGAACAGATTCAAGAATAAAACACTTGGCGTTTCGTAGCCAAGTGTTTTTCTTGGCCGGTGGTTCAACTCATCTTGAACCCTGCGTATCTCCCGATCACTGATGTTGCGGAAATCGGTTTGTTTGGGGAAATATTGTCGGATGAGTCCGTTGGTGTTCTCATTCAGCCCTTTCTCCCAAGAATGGTAGGGGCGGCAAAAATAAGTCTCCGCTTTCAATGCTTTGGCTATTTTGGTGTGCTGGTAGAACTCTTTGCCGTTATCCATGGTGATGGTGTGGACTCTGGCTTTATGTGCCCTTAATACCCTAATGGCCGCTAGGGCAGTGTCTTCGGCCTTTAAGTTATCCAATTTGCAGATGATGGTGTAGCGGGTAACGCGTTCGACCAAGGTCAATAATGCGCTTTTCTGATCTTTGCCGACGATGGTGTCGGCCTCCCAATCGCCGATGCGGGTTTTCTGGTCGACGATGGCGGGTCGGTTTTCTATGCCGACGCGGTTGGGCCACTTTGCCTCTGGTCCATGTGCTGCCGTAGCGTTTGCGGTAGGGTTTGCTGCATATTTTGAGGTGTTGCCACAAAGTGCCGCTGTTGCTTTTGTCTTGGCGGAGGTAGCGGTAAACGGTGCTGTGGTGGAGTGTGATTTGGTGGTGTTTGCACAAGTAGGCGCATACTTGTTCGGGACTGAGTTTGCGGCGGATAAGGGTGTCGATGTGTTGAATCAGCTGCGAATTGAGTTTATAGGGTTTTCGCGGGTGCTGTTTGGTAAGCCGGTTTTGCCGTTGCGCTTTTTCGGCACTGTATTGCTGTCCTTGGGCACGGTGCCGTTTGATTTCGCGACTGATGGTGCTTTTGTGGCGGTTAAGCTGTTTGGCGATTTCGGCGATGGTGCAGTAGCGGGACAGGTATTGGATATGGTATCGTTCGTCTTGGGTCAGTTGTGTGTAGCTCATGGCAATCTTTCTTGCAGGAAAGGCCGTATGCTACCTCATACTGGCCTTTTTCTGTTATGGAAAGTTGCACTTCAAATGCGAATCCGCCGACCTTTTCCCCATCCCGTACCCGCAAGCGCCTTTCCACCTGTCAAATCCCCCCGAAAAAGCGTACAATCCCACGTTTATTTTTGAATTCATTATATTTTCAGACGACCTCTGTCAGAGAAAAGAGGTCGTCTGAAACCATTAGGCACGTTGACACACATGACCCACATGATTTACCCCAAAACCTACGACGTCATCGTCGTCGGCGGCGGCCACGCAGGCACGGAAGCCGCGCTTGCCGCCGCCCGCATGGGCGCGCAGACGCTTTTGCTCACACACAACATCGAAACGCTCGGACAAATGTCGTGCAACCCCTCCATCGGCGGCATCGGCAAAGGCCATCTTGTGCGCGAACTCGACGCGCTCGGCGGCGCGATGGCGTTGGCCACCGACAAATCCGGCATACAATTCCGCCGCCTGAACGCCAGCAAAGGCGCGGCAGTGCGTGCCACGCGCGCGCAGGCGGACCGCATCCTGTATAAAGCCGCCATCCGCGAAATGCTGGAAAACCAAGAAAACCTCGACCTCTTCCAGCAGTCGGTTGACGACGTAACGCTCGACGGCGACCGCATTTCAGGCGTAATCACCGCGATGGGCGTGGAATTTAAAGCCCGCGCCGTCGTGCTGACCGCAGGCACGTTTTTGTCCGGCAAAATCCACATCGGTTTGGAAAACTACGAAGGCGGCCGCGCCGGCGACCCCGCCGCCAAATCGTTGAGCGGACGTTTGCGCGAATTGAACCTGCCGCAAGGCCGTCTGAAAACCGGCACGCCGCCGCGCATCGACGGGCGCACGATTGATTTCTCCCAACTTACCGAACAGCCCGGCGACACCCCCGTGCCCGTCTTTTCCGTGCGCGGCAACGCCGATATGCACCCGCGCCAAGTGTCCTGCTGGATTACGCATACCAATTTGAAAACACACGACATCATCCGCAGCGGCTTCGACCGCAGCCCCATGTTTACCGGCAAAATCGAAGGCGTCGGCCCGCGCTACTGCCCGTCTATCGAAGACAAAATCAACCGCTTCGCCGACAAAGACAGCCACCAGATTTTCCTCGAACCCGAAGGCCTGACCACCAACGAATACTACCCCAACGGTATCTCCACCAGCCTGCCGTTCGACATCCAAATCGCCCTCGTGCGCAGCATGAAAGGCCTGGAAAACGCCCATATCCTGCGCCCCGGTTACGCCATCGAATACGACTACTTCGACCCGCGCAACCTCAAAGCCAGCCTTGAAACCAAAACCATCCAAGGCCTCTTTTTCGCCGGACAAATCAACGGCACGACCGGCTACGAAGAAGCCGCCGCACAAGGCCTGCTCGCAGGCGCAAACGCTGTGCAATACGTCCGCGGACAAGACCCGCTCCTGCTGCGCCGCGAACAAGCCTACCTCGGCGTATTGGTGGACGACCTCATCACCAAAGGGGTGAACGAACCCTACCGCATGTTCACCAGCCGCGCCGAATACCGCCTGCAACTCAGGGAAGACAACGCCGACATGCGCCTGACCGAAGACGGCCACAAAATCGGCTTGGTGGGTGAAGAGCAATGGCGCATGTTCAACGAAAAACGCGAAGCCATCGAACGCGAAATCCAACGTTTGAAAACAACATGGTACACGCCGCAAAAACTCGCCGAAGACGAACAAATCCGCGTGTTCGGACAAAAACTCAGCCGCGAAGCCAACCTGCACGACCTCCTGCGCCGCCCGAACCTCGACTACGCCGCACTGATGACGCTCGAAGGCGCAAAGTCGTCTGAAAACCTCTCCGCCGAAGTCATCGAACAAGTCGAAATCCAAGTCAAATACCAAGGCTATATCGACCGCCAAAACGAAGAAATCGATAGCCGTCGCGACATTGAAACCCTAAAGTTGCCCGACGACATCGATTACAGCAAAGTCAAAGGTTTATCCGCCGAAGTGCAGCAGAAGCTCAACCAGCACAAACCTGAAACCGTCGGACAAGCCAGCCGCATTTCCGGCGTAACGCCTGCGGCAGTGGCATTGCTGATGGTGCATTTGAAGCGCGGGTTTAAAGGGGCGAAATAGGCTTACCCGCAGATAGGAAAAGGTCGTCTGAAACCGAACATTAGGTTTCAGACGACCTTTTTTAATACCGACACATATTTATGTAGATTAAAATAGAACGCACCCCCTGCCGTCATTCCCGCGCAGCGTCGTAGCAACTGTATTTTTCACCCCGTCGGGCAAAAATACCAAAACTCAAATCAAGCCGTTTGGATACCATTTTCGGCAAAGTAATCACGCATCCGGGCATTCAATACCGTCAGCAGTTTGCGCATACATGCCGTAACGGCAACCTTATATGGCTTACCCTTGGACAGCAGGCGCTGGTAGAAATCCCGAATAAGCGGTTCAAAACGTGTCGCTACCATGGTAGCCATATACAGCGCCTTACGCACCGCAGACCTTCCGCCGAAGCAGCGGCTTTTGAATTTGGTTTCCCCGCTCTCCCTCGGGTGTGGCGCAATACCGACCAGACTCGCCAGCCGTTTGTGGCTCAGCCGCCCCAATTCGGGCAGCATCGCCATCAGCGTAGCCGTCGTTATCGAACCGATGCCTTTGATTTGTTCCGCTACTTGGGCTTTGCCGTCAAAATGCGTGTGGGTGTGGTCGTCGATTTGTTTGTCCAATTCGTCAATCAGCCGGTCAAAATGGGCAATCAGTTGTTTGACGCTTTCGACTTGCGTTTCATGAACCTGATGCAGACGGTTTTTCTCGGCAGTCCGCATATCCACCAGCTGGTTGCGGCGGTTAACCAATGCTTCCAACACTTCTTCCGCTTCGGTGGGCGGGTGGTAGAGCATGGTTTGCCAATCCTCTTTCTGTGCCGTCATCTGCGCGAAGAAGGCGAGCATTTTGGCATCTTTGGCGTCGGTTTTGGTCAGCGACTGTGATTGGGCAAACTGATGCGTCTGACGCGGGTTGGCGATAATCACGGCCATACCTGCGCGGTGGATGGCTTTGGCGGCGGGGATTTCGAGACCGCCGGTGCTTTCCATCACGACGAGGGCGACGTTGTGTTTTTTAAGGTATTCGACGGTATGGGCGATACCTTTGGGGTTATTGGTTTCGGTTTTGGTTTTAGACAAAGACGAAACGGCGATGACGAAGTTTCGTTTGGCGATGTCGATGCCTGCGTAATTGTATTGGGTACTCATCATAAACCTGCCTTGCATTCGGTTGTGTTGTCTGGCAACTGTCCGGTCGTGTCGATGGGTTGCCCGACCGCTCCCTGAGCTACGCAACGGTTGTTTGCCTTGGTCGGATGCGGGTGGCGGCCGGGCGGTTTGTTGCTATGATACGGGTGTTCCGATATACAAGGTCGGATTCTCGAATCCGACATCTTGGACTGTGTCGGATACAAGTATCCGACCTACGGCTTGCTGTGGCAGGCCTTCTACCGGGCCGACATCGAACGCAAAATCCGCGACGAATACCTGCTCGACAAAAGCGGTGCAGGCTGCTATAAAATCCGCAACGCCCTGAAAAAGGCCGCTCCGCAAACCGACTTCGCCCCCTTCGAAACCACCTACGCCGCCCTCGCTGCCAAACTCGAACCACTGGTGTACGAATACGGCTTTTTGAAAGAATAGGCAGCCTGAAAAAAGCAGCCTGCACCCCCAAAACAAGGAAACCCCATGCTCCCCACACAACACACCGTACTCATCACCGGCGGCGCCACCGGCATCGGCTTTGCGCTGGCAAAAAAGTTCCATGCAGCGGGCAACCGCGTGATTTTGGTCGGACGGCGCGAAGACGCGCTACGCCAAGCCGTAGAACAACTTTCAGGAGAACAGCTTTCAGGCAGCCCGCACGATAACGGCGCACGTTGCGGATATGCCGTCGCCGACGTTTCCCAAGCCGAAGACCGCGCACGGCTGGCGGCGCAGTTTCCCGAAACCAGTATCCTCATCAACAACGCCGGCATCCAGTTCACCAAACGGTTAGACGAGCAGACGGACGACGAAATCGCGCAGGAAATCGCCGTCAATCTCACCGCGCCCGTGCAGCTCACCCGCGCCTTCCTACCCATGCTGGCGGGCAAGCCGCAGGCCGCCGTTATCAACGTATCATCGGGCTTGGCGGTGGTGCCCAAGGAAACCTGCGCCGTTTACTGTGCCACCAAAGCCGCGCTACACAGCTTTTCGCAAGTGTTGCGCTGGCAGTTGGAAAACAGCGGTATCCGCGTGTTCGAAATCCTGCCGCCCATGGTCGCCACGCCCATGTACAAAGGCAAGGGGCACGCGCACCTGATAATTTCGCCCGACGAATTGGCAGACGAATTTTGGCGTGATTTTGAACGCAACCGCTTTGAAAGCATGATTGGCAAAACGAAGTGGCTCTATTGGATTAACCGCCTCTCCGCACGGCTGGGGCAGCGGATTATGCGGAAGGGTTTGTAATCATGAACGCTCCGTCTTCAGATTATCGTGCCGTATTGGATTTTTGGTTTCGCGAAACTGCGCCGCAGCAATGGTTTGCCCGATCCGATGCGTTCGACGGCATCATCCGCCAACTCTTTTTTGCCGTGTGGCAACGCGCCGCACAGGGCGAACTGGCCGACTGGCGCGCATGCCGTGCAATACGTCCGCGGACAAGACCCGCTCCTGCTGCGCCGCGAACAAGCCTACCTCGGCGTATTGGTGGACGACCTCATCACCAAAGGGGTGAACGAACCCTACCGCATGTTCACCAGCCGCGCCGAATACCGCCTGCAACTCAGGGAAGACAACGCCGACATGCGCCTGACCGAAGACGGCCACAAAATCGGCTTGGTGGGTGAAGAGCAATGGCGCATGTTCAACGAAAAACGCGAAGCCATCGAACGCGAAATCCAACGTTTGAAAACAACATGGTACACGCCGCAAAAACTCGCCGAAGACGAACAAATCCGCGTGTTCGGACAAAAACTCAGCCGCGAAGCCAACCTGCACGACCTCCTGCGCCGCCCGAACCTCGACTACGCCGCACTGATGACGCTCGAAGGCGCAAAGTCGTCTGAAAACCTCTCCGCCGAAGTCATCGAACAAGTCGAAATCCAAGTCAAATACCAAGGCTATATCGACCGCCAAAACGAAGAAATCGATAGCCGTCGCGACATTGAAACCCTAAAGTTGCCCGACGACATCGATTACAGCAAAGTCAAAGGTTTATCCGCCGAAGTGCAGCAGAAGCTCAACCAGCACAAACCTGAAACCGTCGGACAAGCCAGCCGCATTTCCGGCGTAACGCCTGCGGCAGTGGCATTGCTGATGGTGCATTTGAAGCGCGGGTTTAAAGGGGCGAAATAGGCTTACCCGCAGATAGGAAAAGGTCGTCTGAAACCGAACATTAGGTTTCAGACGACCTTTTTTAATACCGACACATATTTATGTAGCTTAAAATAGAACGTACTCTTGCCGTCATTCCCGCGCAGTGCTGTAGGTCGGATTCTCGAATCCGACATCTTGGACGGCTGTGTCGGATACAAGTATCCGAACTACGGCTTGCGATCAAAATTAAATTTTAGGAATTATTATGAAATTAGCGGAGCTGGTTAATCATTACAGAGCTAAATTGGATATTCTTTCTGATGCGGTTTTGATTGGGGAAATACCGGAGGGAATAGGTGAAATTCCTGATGAATTAAAGAAATTTTTAGTTTTAGAACATCAGGACTTTCTTAAGATATGCAATGGAGGGGCATTCGGAGATATTGTCCTTTGGAGTACGGATGAAATTTTAGACAACCAATTTCGCGTACCAAGTATTTTCAAGGATAAGGCGTATGAAATAGGTCAAGTCCTCTATGAACCTGTATTTCTTGATAGAATTTCAAAGCAAATCCGCTTTGAAGTGGATGTCGAAATAATATGCCCGTTTGATCAATTCATCACTGGTTATATTTTTGGGGATAATTATTCAAATATTTTCGCAAATGCAGCACAGGACGATATGTGGTTTGATTTTGTTGAAAGAAATAAACCTTTAGAATAGGCAGAATTTTAATCTTTTCAGCAGCCACAGGTCGTAGCAGCCGTAGGTCGGATACTTGTATCCGACACAACTGTTACTCTACGATGTCGGATTCAAGAATCCGACCTTGTATATCGGAACACCCGTATCATAGCAACAAACCGCCCGGCCGCCACCCGCATCCGACCAAGGCAAACAACCGTCGCGTAGCTCAGGGAGCGGTCGGGCAACCCATCGACACAACCGGACAGTTGCCAGACAACACAACCGAATGCAAGGCAGGTTTATGATGAGTACCCAATACAATTACGCAGGCATCGACATCGCCAAACGAAACTTCGTCATCGCCGTTTCGTCTTTGTCTAAAACCAAAACCGAAACCAACAACCCGAAAGGTATCGCCCATACTATCGAATACCTTAAAAAGCACAACGTCGCCCTCGTCGTGATGGAAAGCACCGGCGGTCTCGAAATCCCCGCCGCCAAAGCCATCCACCGCGCAGGTATGGCCGTGATCATCGCCAACCCGCGTCAGACGCATCAGTTTGCCCAATCGCAGTCGCTGACCAAAACCGATGCCAAAGATGCCCAAATGCTTGCCTTCTTCGCACAGATGATGACGCAGAAAGAAGGTTGGCAAACCATGCTCTACCAACCGCCCACCGAAGCTGAAGAAGTGTTGGAAGCATTGGTCAACCGCCGCAACCAACTGGTGGATATGCGGACTGCCGAGAAAAACCGTCTGCATCAGGTTCATGAAACGCAAGTCGAAAGCGTCAAACAACTGATTGCCCATTTTGACCGGCTGATTGACGAATTGGACAAACAAATCGACGACCACACCCACACGCATTTTGACGGCAAAGCCCAAGTAGCGGAACAAATCAAAGGCATCGGTTCGATAACAACGGCTACGCTGATGGCGATGCTGCCCGAATTGGGACGGCTGTCGCACAAACGGATAGCGAGTTTGGTCGGCATTGCCCCGCACCCGAGGGAGAGTGGGGAAACCAAATTCAAAAGCCGCTGCTTCGGCGGAAGGTCTGCGGTGCGTAAGGCACTGTATATGGCTACCGTGGTAGCGACACGTTTTGAACCGCTTATTCGGGATTTCTACCAACGCCTGCTATCCAAGGGTAAGCCGTATAAGGTTGCCGTTACGGCATGTATGCGCAAACTGCTGACGATATTGAATGCCCGGATGCGTGATTACTTTGCCGAAAACGGTACCACCGAAAACGGTATCCGAACGGCTTGATTTGAGTTTTGGTATTTTTGCCCGACGGGGTGAAAAATACAGTTGCTACGGTACCTGGTCTACGGCAGCACGGTACTTAAAAACACGCCATAAAAAGACGAAGTAAATGAAAAGAAGCATGTTGTATAAATTATCCAGAGAAACGCTTTATCCTTCCTATGTAGAACTTAAGGCATCTGGGGTAAGCGAAGAAACATTAGGAAAAATACAGTTTCTTGATGAAAATCCAACTGAACTATTTTGGGAGACATATATTTCTAAAACAGAAGATAGGGTTGCATATTTTGAGCATGATTTAACCATAAAATATTGCTATTCAGATTACACAGAATCAGAGGAAGAACTGTTTTATTCTGATCTTGATGCAGAGATTGGCGAAAATAAGATTTTTATACTTTTCCAAAGTTCAAAAATAAGTTTCTGTTTTTCAGAAGAAAATTTAAAAGAAATTTTAGATGCAATATATTTCATGGATAATGAGGATAATTTGCTTTATTGCCTTGATAGTAAAGTAATAATTACTGGAGGGTATAGGGGGTTCACTGTTTGGGAAAAATTAAAATCTAAATAGGTAAGCAACCGTAGGTCGGAATCTCGAATCCGACACGATCATTACACCCAAAAGTCAGATTCAAGAATCCAGTCTGAGGCAGTTTGCCGGAAAAGCAAAATCAAAGGTTCATGCAAATGAAACAACCCTACCAAATACACTCTGATTTTTTTAAGAAAATGATAGCTTCAGGCTGGTATGAAAATAGAGAAATTATTTTACATTCTCTACCTTCCCATCTGGAGGAATTGCCTGATGATGTCAAAAAATTCCTAAGAGAAATATGGTATTTAACCGTCAGCTATGATGCTTATTATCGGAGTAATGACCGTATTTTTCTGTCTACGGTATTGCATAGTTTTGGAGAAACCACCAATGCCTTGGTTGATTATTCGCTAGATGATGAAGATTTCAATTTTTATCAACAATCCATTGGTAAAAGATTAAGAAATTTCGGTTTTGCAGATAATCGGGAAATTCTGATTGATGAATTGGGCAGGATTTATTTTATTCCCGATTCAGGAGACTTATATTATCTGGGAGGAAAATTTTATGAAGGATTATACAATTTGATATTCAGAACCGGACAATCATATATCGTAGGCGATGATGGCGAACTCTTTGTCGAATCAGAAGAAGGCGTTTCGTCAGGAAATATAAATATTAGAGATACGGAATAAAAGCCGGTCTTAGCCCATAACCCCCCAAAAAACTTTCCAACCCATGAAAAAAATAAAAATCTTACTTACTTCCTTTGTTGCAACCCTGCTTGTTTTAGGCATTTTGTCCCAACTGTCCGTCTGGTACGACAACCGTGCTGCCGCGCCGGCAAAGCGTCTGTTGCAGGGTGAAATACCGCGCGGCGACAGTGAAGGAACGGATGCACTGTGGTTGATGCCTTACGATATTCCCGATGCCGACGAACGCCGTCAAATCATGGCAAAACTGGGCAATAAAGTGCCGGAGGACGACCAGCTGCCCGAAAGCCTCCGCCAGCGCAAACTGATTACGAAGGATGAAGAAGGGCAAAGCCTCGACTGTATATCTAGAAACAATGATGGAGCTATTGTTGCAGACTGCCTGCAAAACGTGCGCGCCCACGCCGATGCCTACCGTGCTGTTGTGGCGAAATATGCCAAACTTTTTGACAATGCCGACCGCGTGTCGCAATACAGCAATTTGGATGTGCGCGCTCTAAATATTTCGGATGCTTTTCCAACATACCACTATCTTGTTTACCAAACTACGCCTGCCGCCGTGGACTGGCTGGATGGCAAACCCGAAGCCGCATTTGCCCGAATCTGCCGCAACATCCGCACAGGTAAAACCTTACAGCAATCGCGTGGCGGACTCCTTCCTGCAATGGTTGGCGTCACCATGATCCAGAACAATACAAGACTCGCCGCCGCAATGCTCGCCGAGCAACCGCAATGGGCAGGCAAACTGCCTGAACACTGTGCCGACGCGTTCGCACCGACTGGCGACAACGCAGAAAACTACTGCCGTATCATGCAGTTCGAGTATCACTATATGGATGCCCTCATCGCCAATCTTCCGACCCAACTGAGCCAAGAAATGCCCGCATGGATCGTGCCCGTGTTGTTCTCGCCTGAGCACTCGCGAACACTTGCCAGCAAACAATTTGCTTTTGGCTGCGAGCCTCAGGCACAGCAGGCCTTCGCGCAAGATCTGCCTGTATGGGCGCCGCAGGATGCCCAAATGCCGCACACTTTCTGGCAGCAGTACGGCAGCCTTGCCTGTCTGCGTAACGCGCTGGGTTGCCGGTTTATTAACGGAGATTACGGCGGCGACGTTGATCCCTATGCCCGCCGCCTGCAAGACACGCAAATGCAGCAGCGTGCTTTTCAGGCTGCACTTGCCTTATACAGACTGCCCGAAAACCAACGTACCGCCGAGCTGCCCAATGTCCTTGCACGCTATGGCAGCCCATCCCGTGAGCTGCACTACGACCCCGAAGCGAAAGCCATCGTGTTTACCCCGTATCAACACCATGTACGGTTTATCTTGAATGTTCCGCTGGCATTGCCGCAGGGACAACATAATGAAATGACGAATAAACTGCCAAAGTCGCAGCAGCAATGAAATAGCGTAAACAACCTTGCTTCGCGCGGGAAACAACACCATGAAGCGCAAAAACTGAGAAGAGCAGCATTTTTTATCTGCTAAATAAACGTCAGCAAACCTTATTTGCATCCGCTCTCTATGAAAAAGGTCGTCTGAAAACATAAAAACCAAGTTTTCAGACGACCTCTCTTTATCCAAGCTGGTGCCGGAGAAGGGAATCGAACCCCCGACCTTCGCGTTACGAATGCGCTGCTCTACCGACTGAGCTACACCGGCACGGTGTTCGTTATCATATACATAAACGGGATAATCAGCAAGTTCGTATTTCCCGACAAGGTCGTTGCTCGGTGAAAATATATGCCGCGTTTTCAGACGACCTTTCTAAATTATCGATACATTAGGCAAAGCCAAACGCAGAGGAGATTTAATTAACAGCCGATAAGATTGCGTAAAGGCTTGGGGCATCTACGCATAATTCTTCTTTTCCCGAGCGGTAGCAGGTCCAGCTTTTGCCTTTGAATGTACGCTCGGAGGTGGTGTAAGTCTTGTTATTCATCAGTTTGGTCGAATGAGTCCATTTGCCGCCTGTCGGGTTGGATTCTTTCGTTTTCATAAAGGCTTCATACGAAAAAATAATCGTTTTTCCATTTTTCAATTTGTACTCTTCCCCGTTCCCCGCGATATAGCCGCCGCGTTTTTCATCGTAGACTTGTGCGCTTTCCCAAGTCAGGCTGCTGCAAGCCGTTGTTTGCGGTTGGCTGTTTGAGGCGGTCAAATCTTGGTATGTGCAAGTCAAATTGTCTGATGAATAGGTGTGGCTGGCATAGGCAGCCGTAGACAAAAACAGGATGGTAAAAAATATTCTTTTCATTTTGGCTTACCTTTTAAAAATCAAAACGATACGGAGTAAAACGACCTTATTCCACTTGGGAACGATGCGGCGCTCCGAATAGCAGACACCGAGAAGACGGGTATTGTACTTCCATCCGCGGAACACGTCAGCAAACCTTATTCGATTATCACGTTTTCAGACGACCTTGCCGCGCAAAATACGCTACAATACGCCCTATTTCAAGTTTCTAAAATTAAAAGGAAAATTCAATGTTCAGCTTCTTCCGCCGCAAGAAAAAACAGGAAACGCCCGCTCAAGAAGAAACCCGCATTCAGGAAACCGCCGCCGAAGCCGTAGAACACGCCGAAACTGCCGTTTCGCAAACGCTTGAAACGGTTCAGGAAAATATCGGCGAAAAAGTGGAAGAACTGACGGCGGCAGTCGAAACGGCGGTAGAAAGTGCAAAAGAGCGCGTTGAAGACATCCGCGAGACTGTGGCTGAACATGTTTCCGAAACGGTCGAACACGTCCGCGAGGCAGTCAGCGAAACGTCGTCTGAAACGGTCAAACAGGTGGAAGAGCACGTTGAAGCCGTCGGCGAAACCGTTGCCGAAAATGTTTCCGCAGCGGTAGAACACGTCCATGAAGCGGTCAGCGACGGGTCGTCTGAAACCGTAGAAGCCGTTGAAACCTTAGAAACCCAAGCTGAAGCCGCGCCTACAACATCTGAAGAACATTCCGTGCAAACCCTTAAAAATACAGCCGTCGCAACGTCGTCTGAAACCTCTGAACCGTCCGAAACCGAACCCAAACTCGGCTGGGCGGCGCGTTTGAAACAGGGTTTGACCAAATCGCGCGACAAAATGGCGAAATCGCTGGCGGGCGTGTTCGGTGGCGGGCAAATCGACGAGGATTTGTACGAAGAGCTGGAAACCGTGCTGATTACCAGCGACATGGGTATGGAAGCGACGGAATACCTGATGAAAGACGTGCGCAACCGCGTCAGCCTCAAAGGGCTGAAAGACGGCAACGAGTTGCGCGGCGCGTTGAAAGAAGCTTTGTACGACTTGATTAAGCCGTTGGAAAAACCGCTGGTGTTGCCCGAAACGAAAGAGCCGTTCGTCATCATGCTTGCGGGCATCAACGGCGCGGGCAAAACCACCTCCATCGGCAAACTCGCCAAATATTTCCAAGCGCAGGACAAATCCGTGCTGCTTGCTGCCGGCGACACCTTCCGCGCCGCCGCCCGCGAGCAGCTTCAGGCATGGGGCGAACGCAACAACGTAACCGTCATCTCGCAAACCACGGGTGATTCCGCCGCCGTCTGCTTCGACGCCGTCCAAGCCGCCAAAGCGCGCGGCATCGACATCGTGCTGGCCGACACCGCCGGCCGCCTGCCCACGCAGCTTCATTTGATGGAAGAAATCAAAAAAGTGAAGCGCGTGCTGCAAAAAGCCATGCCCGACGCGCCGCACGAAATCATCGTCGTCCTCGATGCCAATATCGGGCAAAACGCCGTCAACCAAGTCAAAGCCTTTGACGAAGCGTTAGGATTGACCGGCTTAATCGTCACCAAACTTGACGGTACGGCAAAAGGCGGCATCCTCGCCGCGCTTGCCTCCGACCGCCCCGTCCCCGTCCGCTACATCGGCGTGGGCGAAGGCATAGACGATTTGCGCCCGTTTAACGCACGCGCGTTTGTGGACGCGTTGTTGGATTAAACAACGCGGGCAAACAGTTTCATCACGGAAAATCCCGATAAACGGCAATGCCTGCGGACGCGTTTTGATTCAACACAGCCATTTTGCCGAACCATGAAAAAGGTCGTCTGAAACCGGAAAACAGGTTTCAGACGACCTTTGTTTGATGTGGCGGACGAAATATCGCTGCCGTTATAGTGGATTAAATTTAAACCAGTACGGCGTTGCCTCGCCTTGCCGTACTATCTGTACTGTCTGCGGCTTCGTCGCCTTGTCCTGATTTAAATTTAATCCACTATAATTTGTGCAACGCCTATTTCCTCCTGCCGAAAAGGCGAAAACCGTTTGAAAGCAACCCTTACGGAGACAAGTAGCTTTACAAACGGTTTTCAGGTCGGCCTAGCGACCCACCAACGATTATTATACCAACATCATGCTTTTTTGACAAACTCTGATTTCAAATTCATCGCGCTGCCGTCGATTTTGCAACCAATATTGTGGTCGCCTTCTTGCAGGCGTATGCCTTTTACCTTGGTTCCTTGCTTGATGACCATGGAGCTGCCTTTGACTTTGAGGTCTTTAATCAGGACGACAGTGTCGCCGTCTTGCAACACGGCGCCGTTGGCATCTTTGACGCTCATGGTTTCTTCGGCGGCTTCGCCGTCGTTTTCCGTCCATTCAAACGCGCATTCGGGACAGATGTATTGGCTGCCGTCTTCGTAGGTGTATTCGGATTGGCATTGCGGGCAAGGTGAGAGGGACATGGTGGGGATTCCTTTGGTTGAGAAGCGGGGAATTATAGTGGATTAAAATAAAAATGAGACAAGGCGTCAACGCCCGCCTTGTACGGGTAGTACATAAGGGCGTTGGCAACGCCGTATCATTGCAATTTTAATCCACTATATAAGGGAAAGGAGGCAAGGATACGACGGCTTTGTGCTGATGCTTCAATACAAAACGACCTGTCTTGCAACAGGTCGTCTGAAAACACGGATGCGGCTTAGAGGGACAGCGAAGCTGCCTGAATCAGACCGCGTGCTTTGGCTTCGGCTTCGGCGGCACGCTCTTGCGAGGTGAACGGACCCATTTTGACGACGTATTCGTAGTCGCGTTTCTCCATGGAAACTCTCGGGCTCATCATGCCGGCGGAAAGGTTTCTCGCCGCCTGGTTCATATAGGCTTGTGCTTCGCGTTCGGTACCGAAGGATTTCAAATCGACGAAAATATCTTTGCCATCATAAACTTGGGTGCTTTGACCCGGTACGATTTGTTCGACTTTGACATGTGCCGTGCCTTGGTTGATGAAACCCAATTGCTGGGCGGCGGCTTTGGACACGTCGATCACGCGGTTGCCGTGGAAAGGACCGCGGTCGTTGACGCGGACGATGACGCTTTTACCGTTTTTGGTGTTGGTCACACGGGCGTAGCTGGGAATGGGGAGGGTTTTGTGGGCGGCGGTCAGGGCGTTCATGTTGTAACGCTCGCCGCTGGAGGTTTTACGGCCGTGGAACTGGTTGCCGTACCATGAAGCGTTGCCGGTTTGGACGAAGGAGGATACTTTGGTCATCGGCGTGTAGCGTTTGCCGGCGACTTTGTAGCTGCGGTTGGCGGAGGAATGCAGCTTCTCGGTGCGGACGATGGAGTCGGCTGAGGCGGAATGAATGGAAAGGATGCTGATTGCAACGGCAGTCAGGGTGGAGAAAAGGGTAGTTTTAGATAAAGTCAAAACGTAGTCCGTTCTTGAGTTGATAACGCGGCGGGATGGCTCCCAGGCGGTTTCAGACGACGTATCGGCGGTTTGACAAAAACCAAGCTGTTGTCGGACAGTATGGCCTTGGTTTTTGTCAAACGGCTCAGGGAGACTCCCTTGCGGATGTTATACACCGCCTGCGTAACCGTTTTGCCGCCATGCTTCAAACAGAATCACGGCGACGGTGTTGGAAAGATTCATACTCCGGCTGCCGGGCTTCATGGGCAGGCGCAGCTTTTGCCCTTCGGGCAGGGTGTCGAGGATTTCGGCGGGCAGGCCGCGTGTCTCGGGACCGAACAAAAAGACATCGCCCTCAACAAAGGAAACTTCGTCGGGACGGGTTTTGCCTTTGGTAGTCAGCGCGAAAATGCGGCGTCCTTCCAAGGCTTTGAGACAATCTTCGAAATTCTCGTGTACCGTCAGTTTTGCAAACTCGTGATAATCCAAACCTGCGCGTTTCATTTTTGCCGAATCCAGCGGAAAACCGAGCGGCTTGACCAGATGCAAATCTGCTCCGGTGTTGGCGCATAATCGGATGATATTGCCCGTATTGGGCGGGATTTCGGGTTGGTACAAAACTATGGTAAACATATAAATCAATCACTTATAGAGCGGCATAATGCCGAAATGTTCCGTAGGTGTCAAAAACTTTAAGCTATTTTTTCATTGGCGGACGCGCCAAACTCCAGCAAAAAATCTTGCCTGCGCCTGATTTTTTCAGCGTCCGCGCCAGTTCGTTCAGAGTCGAACCGGTGGTGAACACATCGTCGATTAACAAAATATTACAGTTTTTCGGGATATGACCATTGATTTCAAAAGCATTTTTTATATTGCGAACCCTGTCTGCGCTTTTCAGCGTGCTTTGCGGCTCGCGATGTCGTCTGAAAACCGTCTGCCGCGGCAGCAGCGTCCAGCCGTAATGTTCGGACAGAATATCCGCCAATTCCTCGCTTTGGTTGAAGCCGCGGTGCAGCCGCCTTTCTTTGCTCAACGGCACGGGCAGCACAAAATCGAAACGCTCCGTTTCCAGCCAGTCGGGCGCATGGCGGCGCATCAGTTCCGCCAGCGGACGGCTCATGCCGAGGTCTGCCAAATGCTTCAACGCGCGTATCATACTGCTGACGGGCGGCTCATAATACAGCGAAGCCCACATCCGCTCAAATGCCGGCGGTTTCTTCTGGCAACCTCCGCACACCGCCCCGCCCTGTATAGGGCGGAAACACAAAGGGCAACTGTTTGCCGCGTCCGTAAAAAACTCTTCCAAGTCCGCCGCGCAGCCGCCGCAAAAACCGCCATACGGCGAGGTTTCGCACGCTGAAACCAAGGCGTGGCATAATACGCAACGGCTTTTGTTCCGCCATCCCGCATTGCGCCACCAAGAAAACACATCTATAGAGAAAACAGCCATGCCGTACTCCGCCAAAAAAGTTTATCTGATACACGGCTGGGCAGCGAACCGCCACGTCTTCGACGACCTCATCCCGCGCCTGAGTGCCGATTGGGACATCCGCGCCCTCGACCTGCCCGGACACGGCGACGCGCCCTTTGCCGAACCTTTCGACATTGCCGCGATTGCCGAAACCTTTGCCGCACAAATCGACACGCCCGCCCACATCCTCGGCTGGTCGCTCGGCGGCCTGGTCGCACTGTATCTTGCCGCGCTTTATCCCGACAAAATCCGTTCGCTCTGCCTGACCGCCGGTTTCGCCCGCCTCACTGCCGACACGGATTACCCCGAAGGGCTTGCCAATCCCGCCCTGGGCAAAATGGTCGGCGCGTTCCGGCAGGATTATGCCAAACATATTAAACAGTTTCTACAATTACAGTTGCTGCATACGCCTAATTCCGCCGAAATCTTACACAAAATCCTGCCCGACCTCTCCCGCCACGGCACACCCGCCGCCCTGCAAGCGGCGCTGGATGCCGTCAATCAGGCCGATGCCCGCCCCCTGCTCGCCCATATCCGAACCCCGTCGCTTTTGGTGTTCGGACAAAAAGACGCCATCACCCCGCCGCGCATGGGCGAATACCTCAACCGCCACCTGACGGACAGCGAATTGGTCTTGATGGAAAAAGCGGCACACGCCCCGTTTTTAAGCCACGCAGATGAATTTGCCGAACGCTACCGCGGCTTTGTTGAGAAGGTCGTCTGAAAAATATCTTTGATAACTATATTACAAATAATTAAAATGCAATTACATTGCAATTTAATAAGTTTTATCTTTAAATTTTATCTTAAAGGGACTATTAAACATGACTGGAAAGACTGTTTATTTTCGCCTACCCGAAACCGAACAAAAACATAAAAATTCTGTAACACAAGAAATGCTCGGGAAAAGTATTTCCCGTGCTTTTCGTTCCTACAAAGCGCAATTTCCGCAATATTCAAGCAAAGAATATGAGGCTGTTGCGAAACAGTTTTGCGAAGATTTCTTCTTAGCCGATGAAGCAATTGTTGCTAATTTTGCCAATCTTTCTTTGCAAGATAATGCGGAAAAAAGGATTTCTTTATCTATTCGAATTTCTTCCCATCCTATTTTCAATCAACATATCTCTCATAACATCGCGGTAGCCGTTATTGGGTATTGTCCGACTGCAACTAGTAGTCCTGTTTTTATTCCCGAACGAGTATTTCTCACATATGGAGGAATGGATGCGACTGCTTATGAAAAGCAAATTGAAGCTCATTTTTATCAATTACAGGAAAATTCATATCCGCCTCGCAGTCAACCTAATTTGCTTTCCTCTGATTTTACAAAATCCCTACCGGCATATGCCGCTAAAACTAAAGAACGCTTGTCGGGTTGGTTAGACTTTTTGACCTTTAAAAATAAGTTAATCAAACACAAAACTCAGGGGTTACGATACCTGAATTGGCAGTTCAATGAACAAACAGGGCAGGTACACTTTTTGGTCATTGCGGAAGATGAACAGGTATTGAAAAAAGCACGTGCCGCATTTAGCCGTCAAAACCTGCATGCTTTTAAAAGAGAAACTTCCGATCAACCCTTCCGTTTTTTACTACCTCAAAAAGACGCCTCGCGTGTGGAGAGTGCTTTCTCACAATTAGGACAACTTGCGAAAGACGGTGTCAAAATTATCCAATTCAACCATTCAGATAAAGCCAAGGTGAAAGCTTGTGAGGATTATCGTAAAGCGTTGCAACAAGAAAATGCAGGTGAAAAAAATCAATTTGATTTCAGCAAGGCGGTATTTGCCGATGTTTTTGTCGATATTTCCGAGGAGCTGAGTAACAAAATTTCCCAATTTGAAGATAATACCGATTCAGATAAGCAGGACGGTAATCAACATTCCCGCCAAGATAAAATTGATCATTTATTCCGAAATCTTCCCAAAAACGGTTTCTTGTCTATTTCTTTAGTCGGCGATTTAGCGTTGATTGAGCGTTATCGCCGGGCGGTAAAAAACCTGCAACAAAATGAAGGTTGTTATGCGCCGTATCTTTCAAGTTATCTGTTTGATATTGAAAATGCCAACCGGCCGAACGAGATTCCCGAAATTACCGAATGGGAAAATAAAAATCTGAATGACAAACAAAAATCTGCCGTACAAAAAATGCTGGCGGCACCTGATATATGTTTGATTCAGGGACCACCGGGAACCGGCAAAACCACGGTCATCGCCGAGGCCTGCCTGCAATTTGCCAAGCGCGGAGAAACGGTCTTGCTTGCAAGCCAAGCTCACGACGCATTGGATAATGCTTTGTCGCGCCTGCAAAACCATCCTGAATTAAGGGCTGTCCGTTTGGCAAAAAGTGCCAACCGCATTACGGAAGAAGGCAAACAATTTACCGGCGAAAGTATATTGAGCAAACATTATGTATCGTTGCGCAATTATGTGGCCAAAGAATACCTACAACCGTTTAATGAGTTGTCGGCTGAAACTGAAAAACTGCGCGAATGGGTACAACAGGCTGAATTTGTGGCACATGATTTGCAACGGCTTCGTGAAGAATACCGTACCAATCAAGGTCATCTGAAACAGGCAGAACAGGCACTTATCCAAGCTAAAATTGAGTTTGACGAACAGCAGGATATTTTCAGACGACATAGCCGCGATATAGAAAACATTGCACAGCTTATCGGCTTACTCAATGAGGAAAATTCCGGTGAAGCCTTGCGCAACAGCGATTTTGTTTTACCCGAAACACTTTATCCATTGGTAGAACATCTTACCAACTTTGAGCATCTGCATATCAGCCAACCGTTTTCTTACGAGCTGTTTCTTGCCGAAAGAGAAAACCAAGCTGCCATTCTTTATAAACTGATTCAACTTTATCAGCGTATTCAGGCAGTTTTGCCAAAAATGGAAGCAGATTTAGCACGATTGAACGGTGGCAATGGCACAATGGGGGCAGATACGAAAACCCTACTGAAAATAGAACAGTTACAGCAGGAAATCGATGAAATCGCTGACAAAATGGAAAATGATGACAGCGATGAGCTTTCCGCTCAATGGAAAGAAAAGCGCAAAGAATTACGTCGTCTGAAAGATAAACCGTCGGACGGTCTAAATCTCGAACCTTACCAAATTTTTAACGATGCAGAACGTTTTGCGCAAAATAATCCTGCAATGCTCAAACCGTTGCTGATACAGCGCGTTCAAAATCTAACCATATTCCAACAGCAATATCAGACATTGGTACAAGCCACAGTTTGGGATTTGAACAATCAGTTGCAAGGCTATGATTTGCAACCGCCAAGTGATAAAACCATACAGGAAAAGCAAGCTGACCTTGAGTCACTAGAAGAGATTAAATATCAAATTACCGAACGAGATCGTCTGAAAAAACAACAGTCAGCACAAATACTTATCGATGGCGGGTTTTCTGCCGAAGCAGACTTTTTGGCAGAATTTGCCACACAGCAAAGCCGTTTGAACTTATTAGAAAGAGAACTGCAAACCCTGCAAACACAAAACCAAGATTTTATGCCTTTATTCTCCCATTGGCAGGAAATCCTGAAAGAGCCGGAAAAAAGAGCGGAAAAAGATTGGAGCGAATTGGAAAAGCCATTTGTGGAAAGTTGCAATCTGGTTGCCATTACCTGCAACGAAAACGAGCGGACACTAACCGATAATGATTTTGACGGTTTTGATGTAGTCATTATCGACGAGGTATCCAAAGCTACACCGTTGGAAATGTTGCTGCCTCTTATGCGTGCCAAAAAAGCCATTTTGGTGGGTGACCATCGTCAATTGCCACCGATATTCAATGAAGCCGACGGACTGACATTTGAAGATGAAGTCGAACAAAGCGAAGCACAGGAAAACAAGCAAGATTCCGATACGGATTTGACCGAGGATAATCTGCATAAATTCGAAAAAATGGTCACGGCGAGTCTGTTTAAAGAATTGTTTGAAAAGGCTCCGGAAAGTTTACGCGAACGCTTAAATATTCAATTTCGTATGCACCCTGACATCATGAAGATGATCAACTACTTTTATGAAGGGCAATTGACCTGCGGCAATCCGGATGCCGAACGGCCTCATGGGATTGAGTTTAAAGGACTATTGTCCCAAAAAGACCATGTGCTGTGGATTGATACGACAGATGATGAAAAAGGAAAGCGTTTTTCGATTAATGACGGACAAAGCAATATCAACGTATTAGAGTCAAGAATGATTGCCAAAACATTGGTGGATATGAACCGTCAGCTTGAGACATTGGGTTATGGCAAGGACAACAAAATGAAAGTAGGTGTCGTTTCATTTTACCAGCCTCAATGCCGCGTCATTCGTGATGAAATCCGAAAAATCAATAAAGATAAATTATCGTTTTCCGCCATTGATGTAGAAATCAATACGGTTATCCGCTATCAAGGCAAAGAAAAACCGATTATTTTACTAAGCCTGGTAAAAAACAATGGTGGTGATAGAACCCAAAAATTCCGAGCCGGCAGAGCAAACATCGCCCGTTTTGAATTTATCAATGTGGCAATGTCTCGCGCACAAAATCTTTTATTGATATTCGGTGCAAGAAATATGCTGGAAAACCGGGAAGTCAAACTGCCTCGAATGGATAAAGCAGGATACGATAAAAAAATGGTTTATAAGAATATGTTCAAATATTTAGAACATTGGGCAGAAACAGGCGGAATTTGCGATGCGAAAGAATTTTCCGCCATCCTGCCAAACATACAACCTCAGCAAAAAGGGCGTAGATAATGGATAAATTGCTGGCAAAAAAGACCTTTTCCTATCCGATTTACCGCGCGGATACAGAGTATCGCTACCGTAAAATTGGTACGCCGACCGTATTTGCCGAGTTGTTGATGGGTCTTGCCCATAATGATTTTCCACAGTTGGCAGATAACAACTTGGCGCAGATTGCCCATATACTGAAACTGGATTTTACCTTTATCCGCTATACGTTGGAAAATCTTAATGATACGGGTTTAATTGAACATATTGACTTACCTGATAAGAAAGATGATTTAGATAAGTTACCTCTAATCGATTTAAAGCTGACCGACAATGGCAAAAAGTTTTACCATGAGAAAAAAATGCCGGGACGGCGTAGAACGGAATATGCTGAATTTTGGTTTAATCCATTATTGAATGAATATATCGGCAAACCAAAACAAAGCGCAAGCAACGTAGAAGATGTTGTTGAGCTGAATTGTTCCCTTTTCCCTGTTAATGAAGCTTTATTGCAGCAATTGAGTGGGCTGGAGTCTACAAATCAAAAATGGTTTGATGCCGAAACCGAATTGGAGCATGACGGCATCAGCGTAACGTGTGATGAAGATACATCTTTACCGCAAACTGTCCCTGTCAAGCTCACACTGGACGGCAACCGCTATTTGAATATCGATAGCGAAGACAAGCTGTTCTCCCAATGGATAAATACGCGCGAGCCACAAGTCATCAAAGAAGTTCTGCTTGAACCTATGATTTTTGATGCTGAAGACGCAATCGAATGGGATGTAGATTTGGATTTGCCTGAAAATGGTTTGCTGTCGCTGGTTTTGGCAGATCAGGAATCCGACACACGCCAAATCGGCGATGCGGTTGAAGTCAAATTCAATGAAGATCAGGAACTTGACGATAAAACACCACTGATTGTCTTCTCTAACATTGCCGAAGCTGAATTACACGGCAAACATCTTTTTATTCCTGCACGCTTAGATGATTCAGACGGTCTGACCCGCATATTTTTCCGTTTTTCGGATAATACGCTTTTCGTGGAGGAAACAGGTTATCTTGAGTGCTATTTCGATCATCAGCCGTGTCCGTTACCGGCAAAAATTTTATATCAAGAATCTGAAAATTGGCTTGCCGACCAGCCCGCCCTTTCTCAGCCAAATATGGCGGTTTTGGCATTTATGGCAAATTTTGTCCCCGCAGTCGATATTCTGAAAAAATTGCCTGAGATGACGATAACTCAAGCAGTTGGCTTTGCCAAATTGATTAAAACGACTTGGAACAAGCCGTTCAAACCCGAGGGCTGGGAAGAAAAAATCGAGCCTCTTAATAATGAAAACGATTTGGAACAATTTGCCGAACTTTTCCCCAATACAGATTTGAGCTTGGCAAGATTTTCAGCAGAAGCGCAACGGCAAGCCTTTGATTGGGCGGTCAATAATGAAAAATCGACGGCACGGAAAATTCCCGAATTGTCCGACCTGCTGGCGCAACATAAAGCATTAGGTCGTCTGAAACCCGACGAATTGAGGTTAAAAGACATCAAGCAAAACAGTTTGGAACAAATCGGTCAATGGCAGAAAAACGTTGAAAAAATCGACCGCACTTTTCCTGCAATTTCCGCTTCAAACGGCATTGTCAAACTGTCGGAGCGGCTAAAACAATGGCAAACAGCGGTATTCCGACTTTTCGAACCCCTAGATGAAACTCGGAAATTTGCCGTATTGGATACCAACTTTGTCCGCAAATGTCCCGGCAGTCTGTCTGCAATCCAAACGGAAGGTACGGTAATCCTTCCTCAAACCGTGTTAAACGAATTGGATTATCAAAAAGAGAAGTTCAAACGGGATTTAGCTACCGCCAAACAAGCCTTAGTGGAAAAAACCGAGCAATGTGAAGCCATTGTTTCAGTCGACATTGATGCACAAATTGCAGATTGCGATGCCCTTTTAGATCGTCTGAAAGCAGAGTTAGATGCGGTCAGAATGCAGTTGAACCAGTTAAACAGTAAGGAACGGCCAAATGGCTAAAAAAAACAAAAACAAGCAAAAACAGCAAAACCAAATCAACGGACAAGTCAAATCAGCGGTAGAAAAATCACCCGCAACGCTGGCGTTGGAGAAACAGCGCGATGAATTGAACGCGCAAATCCTACAAGTCCAAAACCAAAAATCCAAATGGGAAAAGAAAAAACGCGATTTGGATTTGAAGCGGCAGCAGGCAGAAAAAGAAAAAATCCAAGCGGAAGAAAGCGTTGAGCGGTTGGAACGGGAAGCCGCAGAAATACGCGCAGCCATACGCAAGATTGAAGAATTGAAACTGGCGCGGCATACGGAATCCGCCGAACCGGAAATTTTGGCATTAATGGGTGCAGAAGCAGACGGTCAGAACCGCAACGGACAAAACGATCAAGCCATCCTGGCTGTTGCCGCACGATATAAGTTGAATGATGTTGTGCTTTATACGAAAGATAAAAACCTTAAAAATCACGCTACGGCTGTCGGCATTAAAACCACATCTGAACCGTAACGTCGTCTGAAAACGATTTAGGAGACGAATAAAATGAGTCAAATCAGCGAAAACCGTTGGCAATTGGAACGCGAACGGGAAATCCGCGAAGCCGCACGCAAGGCAAGGGAAGCCGAAATCAGCCAAACAACGGAAATTTATCTGCGCCGTTACGAACAGCAGCTAAACGATTTGGAAAACAGCGATCTGGCTGAATTTGCTTTGCAAAACATCGCTACCATACGCACTGAGATTCAACGGGTACGGCATATGAACGCTTATGACGGACGTAACCGCAGTTTTGCTATTGGTCAGCTTGTACAAGCCATACGTTACGAAGCACAGGAAAATAAAAGGGTAGCGGAAGAACACCAACATCTGTTGCGTGAAGAGGCGGAACGTGCGGCGGAACGTTTGCGTGCTGAAATAAAAAACGTATGGATACAGGAAACAAGTAATTGGGAAAATAAGCAGGCACGAAATTTGGCATTCAAACCTTTAGCAATACTTCGAAAACGTATTACGGAGGAAAATCTAAGTATTGCTGACATAAAATCGGCGATTCACGAAATTAAACAATCGGCAGAGCAACAAGCCGAAGAAATACGGAAAAATTTTGCTAAAACCGTACAAGACGAAGTTGCACAAACACAAAAGTCCGATCTTTTAAGATTTATTGAAACGGCCAATCTGCCACAATCGGAATCCGAGCGGTTAAAACAAAAAATTGAGCAAGAAAATCAGAAGGATTTGACAGAAATCATCCAAGAAGCCCACCAAATCGAAGATACGGTGATTGAAAACGAAGCAGTCCGTAAGGAAATGGTCAAAGCCGTACATCAATCGCTGAAGCAAGCCGGTTTTACGGTTTTGCCGCCGGTCAAACAAGGTGTCGGCGAAGACAGCGTCGTTGTCATCCAAGCAAGCCGCCCGCAAGGAAACCGGGCAAAATTCCGTGTACGTTTAGATGGTGCGGTTCGCTATGAATTTGATAACTATAAAGGGCAACGCTGTAAAGAAGATATGCAAAAAGTATTGCCGAAACTATCCGAAGTTTATGGTGTAAATTTATCTGATGAACGTGTTCTTTGGGAAAATCCGGATGACGAACATGCCGATGCCAAACCCATCAATCCAACACATACGGCAAAATCGCACTAAGGTAAAAAAATGAACGAATACATCAATACATGGCTAGAAAACTTTGAACGTCAATCTATGATACGTCGGGCTTTAATCATCAGCGGAAACATCATTGACTTAGGTTTCAACCGTTATAACAAATTAATGCCGATAAACAGAATTATTGAAGAAAGTTTAAAAGCACAAGGTTTCGAACAGGTTGTATTTTACTCACGCTTGAATGGTATATCAGGTGTTTCCTCTCAGGAATGGGATGGATTGAACCGGCTCGGCATGCAGGCCGAAGTCGGTGAAGCTTACGATTTTGACGATGACGGTGAAGATAATAAAGCAATATCCGGATGCATTCCCATTCAGCCTCAGGATTTTTTTGCTACCGTTGAACAAGTCATGACCAAAACACAGAAAAAAGCCGCCTTTATCGTAGATTGGTCAAATTATCTGTTCGGGCAAATCAATGCCTTGAGTGAAACGGAACGGGCTTGGTTGCAACAAATCGCTACTGGCCTACGGGATGCCGAACAAACAACAACCGCAGAAGCGATGGGCCAACCGCAAAGCCTGTTGGTTTTTCTGTGCTCGGGCAATACCGCCTTACCGCCATCCGTTTATCTGAACAATCCTTTATTTGCCGAAATAACCATCCCCCTACCTAATATTTCCGAACGCGAAGCCGCTATTTTGGCAAGACAAACACAGTGGAAGGTTAGTGATAATTTGAGTGCGGGAAGTCAATCGTTGGCAGATTTTGTTACGTTGACCGACACCCTGACTTTACGCGATATAGATAACCTTGTCCGCTTATCCAGACAACAGCAGGCACCTATCAATATACAGAATTTAGTATCGCTGTACCGTTATGGTAAACGCCACTCCCCTTGGGAAAAATTGAATTATCAAAGATTGAAAGATGCCCAAATCACGCTGCAAAGGCGAGTCAAAGGACAAGAATCGGCAATTGGAGCCGTAAACAAGATTTTGATACGGGCATATACCGGGCTTTCAGGGTTGCAACATTCAGTTAAAGCCCGTATGCCTAAAGGCTCGCTGTTTTTTGTCGGACCGACAGGTGTAGGCAAAACCGAATTAGCAAAATCATTGGCACAATTTCTATTTGGTGATGAGGATGCCTGCATCCGCTTCGATATGTCCGAATTTAATCACGAACACGCCGATCAACGCTTAGTCGGCGCACCGCCGGGATATGTCGGTTTTGAAGAAGGAGGTCAATTGACCAATGCAGTGAAAACACGCCCATTTTCCCTGCTATTGTTTGATGAAATCGAAAAAGCCCATCCGCGGATTTTAGATAAGTTTCTACAAATATTAGAAGATGGCCGATTGACCGACGGCAAAGGCGAAACCATTTCTTTTGCTGATACCTTTATTGTTTTCACTTCCAATATCGGTGCAACTAATATTCGACCTGACGAAGATAATAAAGAAAATATTGCAGAACAATTTAAGCAGGCAGTGCAATCTCATTTTAGAGACGAACTAAACCGCCCAGAATTATTAGGACGTATAGGCGATGCAAACATTATCCCGTTTAACTTCATACAGGATGATGTTGTATTAAAAGATATAGCCCGCGCAAAACTTAAACCGTTGACAGGCCGTCTGAAAGAAAAATGGGGGCTTGAAAAACTTGTATTTGAAAATGAGGATAAAGCACTAGATGCATTAATCAAACAAGTAAATTACCAACACGGGGGACGCGGCGTATTAAACGTGTTAACAAAATATTTATTCGACCCACTGGCAGAATTTCTCTTTGAGCAAGTAGAACAGCCCCATAAATTAAAAGGCAGGACATTAAAAGTCTTGCAGGCAGGAAAATATTTTGATTTCGAGTTGGAATAATGCACTGGCTGAATATATCCCATATTGTTGAAGCTACCGAAGCTGAAGGACCGGGTCTGCGTTTTGTAATTTGGGTTCAAGGATGTCTGAAACGGTGTAAAGGTTGTTGCAATGGTGAATTACTGAAAATAAAACCTGCCCATCTTATGCGATCGAATGAAATCATCCAATTACTTAAAAACGCAACAGAAAAATATCCACTGGAGGGTCTTACCTTTCTTGGTGGAGAGCCTTTTTTACAAGCTGAAGGATTAGCCGATATTGCCGAGGCTGCACATAATCTAAATCTATCTGTAATGGTTTTTTCCGGTTACGAATATACCGAACTGTCAGAAAATAAATTTTCAGGCAGCAAAAGGCTATTAAACTCTACAGACCTATTGATCGACGGAGAATTTGATAATACACAAATAGAAACAACAAGAAATTGGGTGGGTTCGACAAACCAAAAATTCCATTATTTGACAAATCGTTATTCAGATGAGATTGAGACTCAAGAATTGTCGGTAACTAATGAGTGGAGAGTGGATAGTTGTAATAATATTCAAAGTAATGGATTACCTATTAAATTTTATCCATATTAATTTAACAACATTAAAATAATACATTTCTACCTATTATACGAAGACTTATACTATCAAATTATAAATAAAAAGGTCGTCTGAAACATGAACCCCCAAGACAAACGCTGGCAAATCCACCGCCATCTCGCCCAAGACACCGACGAGCGGCTGCAAATCGTCCGCAACGCGCCCAAGCGCATCCTGCTGGTCGGTGCGGACGCGGACATCAGCCGCAGCCTCCTTGCCGCGCGTTATCCGAACGCCGTATTCGAAGAATACGACCCGCGTGCCGATTTCCTCCAAACCGCCGCAGCCGCACGCAAAAGTGGTTTTTGGCAAAAACTCACCGGCAAAACCGTCGTCCAACACTGCCAAGCCCTCACCGACCCGCTGCCCGAAGCCTCCGCCGATATGTTGTGGGCGAACCTCAGCCTGCCCCGCGCGGACGGAATCCTGCCCGTCCTGCAAAACTGGGCAAACGCCTTGAAAACAGACGGTTTATTATTCTTCACCCATTTCGGCCGCGACAGCCTGACCGAGCTGACAGGTCGTCTGAAAGACGCGGGGATAGCGTGTGAAACGCCGATCTTAATCGATATGCACGACCTCGGCGACATGCTTGCCGACAACGGTTTCTACGACCCCGTTACCGATACCGCCAAGCTCGAATTGAGCTACCGCAAGGCGGCGACGTTCCGGCAGGACATGGAAACCTTAGGGCTATGGCACGCCTTGAAATTCAGCGACGCCCAAGCGGCTGAAGCGTTTGTGGATAAGATTTTCGAAACCGAAGGCGGTCTGACCGTTACACTCGAAACCGTGTACGGCCATGCCGTGAAAAAACTGACGCTGCCCGAGGGGGAAAATGTGGTGCGGTTTTATCCGAAAGGCTGAACGGTTTGTCGGAATAAATATAGTGGATTAAATTTAAATCAGGACAAGGCGACGAAGCCGCAGACAGTACAGATAGTACGGAACCGATTCACTTGGTGCTTCAGCACCTTAGAGAATCGTTCTCTTTGAGCTAAGGCGAGGCAACGCCGTACCGGTTTAAAGTTAATCCACTATAAAAGGTCGTCTGAAAACGTCTGACGAATGGCGTTAAAACGTTTTCAGACGACCTTTTTACGCGGCGGCAAGCCTGTTTCCTTTCCATTTCCGTCCAATGCCCGTTCGGACAGATGGCTCAATTCGACTCAGGCGTTCTGCTTCAATCCACGCTAACGCTGACAAAAGAGGTCGTCTGAAACCCAAAATCCGGTTTCAGACGACCTCTTTTCAAACCCGTATCCGTCAATAAAGTTCTAACGGCACGTCCAGCAATGCCTGCGCGTTTTCAATCTGCGCGGCGCAGGCGTAAACCTGCGGCAGGACGTGGGCGCAATAGACGCGGGCGTTGTGTTGCTGCGCGGCGTAAAAACCGCTGCCGAAGCCGTCGGCGTCGTCCTTTTGGGCGGCTTCGGCGGCAAGGTAGGCGCGGGCGAGTCCGATGGCGCCGAGCGTCAGCCCCATTTGTTGCAGGTAGGCGTTGGACGCGGCGGCGGCGAGGGCGGAACGGTCGGCGTATCCGACCATGCGGGCGATGCTTTGTTCCGCCGTTTCAATGGCTTGCGCCAGTTGCTGCGCGGCGGCGGGTTCGGCGGTGGCGAGTTTGTCCGCCAGCCCTTTGCCTTCGGCGAGCAGCTTCAAAGGCAGCGCACCGTTTTTGCCGGTGGTTTTACGGCCTGCCAAATCGGCGGCCTGTATGCCGTTGGTGCCTTCGTAAATCGGCGTAATCCGCACGTCGCGCAGGTATTGTGCCACACCGCTTTCTTCGACGTAACCCGCACCGCCGTAAATCTGGACGGCGAGGTTGGTCAGGACGACGCCGTTGTCGGTCGGCCAGGCTTTGACGATGGGAATCAGGAAATCCAGTTCGCGCTCGGCTTCTTTGCGCAATACGTTGTCGGAGCAGGCGGCGGCAACATCGGTCAGGGCGGCGGCGCGCAGATACAGGGCGCGTTGGGCGGCGAGCGTTGCCTTTTGTATCAATAACATACGGCGCACGTCGGGATGGCAGATAATCGCCACGTCGTCTGAACCGTCCGCCTCGTCGCGACCCTGCACGCGTTCTTTCGCATAGGCGAGCGCGTTTTGGTAGGCGCGTTCGGCGACGGCGTGTCCTTCAATGCCGACGTTCAGCCGCGCGGTTTTCATCATGGTAAACATATACGCCAAACCCTTGCCCGCCCTGCCGACCAGATAGCCTTCGGCGTTGTCGAACTCCATCGTACAGGTCGGGCTGGCGTGTATGCCGAGCTTGTGTTCGATGCCGATGGCGCGCACGCCGTTGCGTCCGCCCAAGCTGCCGTCCGCGTTCACCAAATATTTCGGCACGATAAACATCGACACGCCCTGCACGCCCGGCGCGGCATCGGGCAGACGCGCAAGCACCAAATGGACGATGTTTTCCGTCATTTCCTGATCGCCCCAAGTGATGAAGACTTTCTGACCGCTGAGGGCATACGCACCGTTTTCCTTCGGTACGGCGCGGGTGGCGATGTGGTTCAAATCCGAACCTGCCTGCGATTCGCTCAAATTCATCGTTCCCGCCCATTCGCCGCTGCACATTTTCGGCAGGTAGGTCTGTTTCTGCTCCTCGCTGCCGTGTTTGAACAGCGCATCCACCGCACCCAGCGTCAGCATCGGCATCAGCGACAGGGCAAGGTTGGCGGCGCACCACATCTCTTCACACGCCGCCGACACGACCGCCGGCAGCCCCTGTCCGCCAAACTCCGCCGGCGCGCGCAAACCCGCCCAGCCCGCTTCGCAGAAATCATAGTAGGCACGCGCCAAATCCGGATGGGTGGTAATCAGGTCGTCTGAAAAACCCGCGCCGTGCAGGTCGCCGGTGCGGTTGGTGTCCGCCCATTGCTCCGACGCAAACCGCGCCGCCTCGTCCAGCACCGCATCCACCGTTTCCGCATCCAATCCTTCCGCATGGGGCAGTTGCAGGATTTCGTCCAACCTGCCGTGCACGCGGATGCCGAAACGCAATTCGTTTACAGGGGCCGTGTAGCTCATGGAATCTCTCCGAAGTGAATGATTTGAAATGGATTTAGGATAAATTGGTATAGTTATACTAATCCTAAACCACAGGTTTGCAAAGCGCAGGTTTTCAGACGACCTCGGGCAAAATATAGTGGATTAAATTTAAATCAGGACAAGGCGACGAAGCCGCAGACAGTACAGATAGTACGGCAAGGCGAGGCAACGCCGTACTGGTTTAAAGTTAACCCACTATACAAGGCTATCCTTTTATTTTTAAAAAAATTATTTCAAATCAGGCAGCATGGGCGGAGCGCAGCAGGTTTGAGCGCGGTCAAAGTAGGTTGAGGTCGTCTGAAAAAGATTTCGGGCTTTTCAGACGACCTCCATTTACTAACGACAAGTTATCGTTTCTTCAAAACAATTGGCGGGACTTCTTCCATTTATCGTAATACATAAAACCCATTTGATCGATTTTCCATTCCCCGCCTTCCAAAACCAGCGTATAGGTTTTCTTTTCCTCCCCATTTTCCAACACATCTATTTCGTATTTTTTATCACTGATTTTCCGTTCGGCTGTAATGGTTTGGTTATATTCTGGCGGCATTTGAAAATCAGGAGCTTCTTGTCTAGCTTGCCTTAAAGATAAAGCTTTTTTAGATAAAAATTGGTGATGTATTTTTTTGATTTCATCAGATTGTTTTTTACTGTTTTCATCTACATCAATTTCAAAAAAAGTACCTTCATCCAAACTTTTTTGAGTAAGCCCTCCCCAATACAATTCATAATCTTTCATTTGTTGAATGAACTCAGCTAATGTTTCATGCGCGGTTTTCATATTACGAATTTCCTTTGAAGTGTTCTAAATTGCATTTTACTCATTTTCTATAAAAAGGTCGTCTGAAACGATTATCCGTGTTTCAGACGACCTTTTTAAGAAAACAAATTTTCCGGGAATCAGCCCTTCAATCAACTTTATCAAGGTATTGATTCTTAAGCCAACCGATGACAAGTTATCGTCTATTCAAAACAATTGGCGGGACTTCTTCCATTTATCGTAATACATAAAACCCATTTGATCGATTTTCCATTCCCCGCCTTCCAAAACCAGCGTATAGGTTTTCTTTTTCTCCCCATTTTCCAACACATCTATTTCGTATTTTTTATCACTGATTTTCCGTTCGGCTGTAATGGTTTGGTTATATTCCGGTGGCATTTGAAAAGAAGGAGCTTCTTGTCTAGCTCGCTTTAAAGATAAAGCTTTTTTAGATAAAAATTGTTGGTGTATTTTTTTGATTTCATCAGACATTTTTTTACTGTTTTCATCTTCATCAATTTCAAAAAAAGTACCTTCATCCAAACTTTTTTGAGTAAGCCCTCCCCAATACAATTCATAATCTTTCATTTTTTGAATGAACTCAGCTAATGTTTCATGCGCGGTTTTCATATTACTAATTTCCTTTAAAGTGTACCCAATTGCATTTTACTCATTTTGTATAAAAAGGTCGTCTGAAACGCTTATCCGTGTTTCAGACGACCTTTCGCTTTCAGGATTTAAAAAAACGGATTGCGCCGTTTTTCATGCCCGATGTCGGTCATTCTGCCGTGTCCCGCGATGACGCGTGTGTCTTCGGGCAGGACGAACAGTTTGGTGCGGATATTATGGATGAGGTCGACGTGGTTGCCGCGCGGGAAGTCGGTTCTGCCTATGGTTTCGTAAAACAATACGTCGCCCGCGATGAGCAGCCCTGCTTCGGCGCAGTAGAAAACGACGTGGCCGGGCGTGTGGCCGGGGATGTGCAGGACTTGGAAGGCGTGGCTGCCGACCTTGAGCGTTTCGCCTTCGGTCAGCCAGCGGGTCGGCTCGAACGCGGGGGAAACGGGAAAGCCGTATTGGGCGGTCGTGTCGGGCAGGGCTTGCAGCAGGAATTCATCGTCCGCATGGGGGCCGATGACGGGGACGGGGCGGTGTTCGCGCAATTCCACCACGCCGCCGGCATGGTCGAGATGGCCGTGGGTCAGCCAAATGGCGGTCAGGGTGAGGTTTTTCGCGTCCAGCTCTTGCAGGAGGTAGGAAACGTCGCCGCCTACATCGATCAGGACGGCTTCGCGGGTTTCGTCATCCCACAAGAGGGTGCAGTTTTGGCGGAAAGGGGTAACGGCAATGATTTCGGCTTGAAGTGCCATGAGGCGGGATTCCTTGGGTAGTGGTTGGACGGAGCGGATATTTTCAGACGACCTTCGGTCTGCTTATGCGGTATCATTATTATATTTGAAATAATCACTCACATTACAGGAACGTTTATGAGAACTTCAATGCAGGGCATGATACCGATTTTTGCCGCTTTTTTCATCCAAACGGCGCTCGGCGCGGATTTGATGCTGGCGCAGGAATACAAAGACCAAGACATTACAGGCTGGGCGATGAGTGAGAAGCTCGACGGCGTGCGCGCGTATTGGGACGGGCGGCAACTGGTCAGCAGGCAGGGCTACGCGTTTACCCCGCCCAAAGGCTTTACTGCGCAGTTCCCGCCCTATCCGCTCGACGGCGAGCTGTATCGCGGGCGCGGACAGTTTGAACAGATTTCCGCCGCCGTGCGCTCGTCTTCCGGCGATTGGCGCAGCATCCGCCTGCACGTTTTCGATGTACCCAAAGCGCAGGGCAATCTCCACCAACGCCTCGCCGTCGCAACGCAATGGCTGAAAACGCATCCGAACGCGCCCATCACCATCATCCCGCAAATCAAAGTCCGCGACCGGCAGCACGCGATGGATTTTTTGAAACAAATCGAAGCGCAGGGCGGCGAAGGCGTGATGCTGCGCCAACCCGAATCGCCTTATAGCGGCGGCAGGAGCAGCCAATTATTGAAGCTGAAAAGCCAATACGACGACGAATGCACGGTAACGCGGCATTATGAAGGCAAAGGGCGCAACGCCGGACGGTTGGGCGCGGTCGGCTGCAAAAACCGACACGGCGAATTCCGCATCGGCAGCGGCTTCAAAGACAAAGACCGCGACAACCCGCCCAAAATCGGCTCGGTCATCACATACCGCTACCGTGGCTTCACTCAAAAAGGCACGCCGAAATTTGCGACGTTTGTGCGGGTCAGGACGGACAGGTAAGAGCGGATGGTCGAAAGGTCGTCTGAAAACCGTATTTTTAGGTTTTCAGACGACCTTTTCACAAGTTTGACGGATACTGAATTAGTTTTCTGCTTTGGCGGAGAAAAGGAAGGCTTCGGTATATATAGTGTACAATTTTCGTCTGATTGGTTTTTAATGGATTGGTTTGATAGAGGGATAGATGATGGATGTGAATGATTTGATTAATGCAGCTTCCCAATTATTATTTAAGGAGAAAAAATACGCTGAAGCGATTGAAAAGCTGTATCAGGCTTTAGACGGGATTACGGATAAAAGCACTCAGATTGCAGAGCAAATTAGAATTAAATCTTGGCTTGGTCATTGTTATTACAAACAGGCCATGAAGGTTAAAGATACGGATGAAGCAGATAAATTGTTTGTCAATGCGATTACATATGTTCACAAGTCGTTAAAACTTGCCCAGAAACTGGAAAATGAACAATTACAACAATTACGTAGTAAGATACAGATCACTTTACAATTTTGGCTTGGTCATTGTTATCTTGAATGGATTAAGAGAACTAAAAGTACATCCAAAACGGTACAGGCTAGCGAAAAATTTTCTGCTGCCTCCGAACAATTATCAAATTTAAGTGATGAAGCAGAAAAAAAGGAATGGGAAAAAAACATCCGTCAAGGTTTAAGAGATATTGACTACCTCAATAAAGATTGGCATTCCTATTTCGAAAAGAAAAAACAAGAAATACAGGAATCGCTTTTCAAAGGCAAAACTTCACAACCGCAAGATGCCGTTTCAGCCGTGTTGGCGGTTCTCCATATTACGCCGATAGAGTTGGGCTTTACCCCGATGGCGCATTACACTTCCCCCCATGTATGCCATATATTATTCGGGATTGATGGCAACGAAATCGACAGTAAGATGCGGCTCGGCAGCTCGACCTATATGAACGACCCGTCTGAAGGCAAGGCTTTGTTGGACTTGCTGAACCAACAGGATTTAGGATTGGAAAACAAGGCGGATAGCGCGTCCCACAATGCCTTTTTTACCTGCTTCTCCAGCCGCGTCAACGACTTGAACCAGTTCCGCCTGTATGGCAAAGAAGGTGACGTAGAAGCTTCGGGCTGCTGCTTGGTGTTCAATAAAAACGGGGATTGGCTGGAAGAAGCAGATGTTTCCGCTTCGTTCCATAACCCGTCCCCAAAAAAAACTAGACAGGATTCAGACGACCAGCCGAAAGCCGATTCTCCGGATGATGAATACGAAAAGCTGCCGCTTTATCAAGTCGCTTATATTGCCTACAAAGATGAATATATTGCAGATAAGAAATGCGAAATATGGCTTTCTGCGCCCAATAAGGCTTTCGACCTTCATCAAAATTTAGCAAAAAAAAATTTGGGTTCGTCCATTCGATTCACGTTAAATACAAACATCAGTCGATTCGGTATCCGCCTGAAACCCGTCGGAAATGAAGAATGGCATCAGTTCCGCTTGGGAAAATTAAAAGAAGCGTTGGAAGAGCTTATCGGGTTTTTCAAGGACAAATCCGCCGTCAGTGACGAAGATAAAGAAGCCTTGGAATACATCCGCTATCTGTTCAAAGACTTTGCTTTCCGCGACGAAGAAGAGTTCCGTATGCTGGTCATCAAGCCAATCGATTCGGAGGAAATCGAATATTGCGATAAGACCCAATCCGTCTATGTCTCTTACGCCTATATACAGGATCAGGTGGACGAGGTGATTTTGGGTACGAATTACGAAAAAACCGGCAATCAACGCAAGGCGGAAGTGTTCCGCTATCAGATGAAGCAAAAATGCCCCGACGTCAAAGTCTCCCGCTCAACGCTGCCGATTAATCCGCCGAATAAGTAGCTTGGTTTGCGCGGCAATGCCGAACCGGCCGTAGGTCGGATACTTGTATCCGACAAAAACCTGCCATCCCAAAAACCGTCGGATTCAAGAATCCGACCTACTGAAACTGAAACCAAGCCAGTTCGGCGCATTCCGCCAACGCCCGCCACGCGGGATTTGCCTGCGAAAAGGGTTTTCCTGCTCAAAAAACGGCAATACGGGTCAAAGCGGCAGCGGGATTTCAGCCGTAGGTCGGATACTTGTATCCGACAAAAACCCGCCATCTCAAAAGCCGTCAGATTCGAGAATCCGACCTACTGCTACTGCAACTGATAGCTAGGCCGGTGTATTGAAAGCGATGGCAAAACCCGCTTCTCTGTTTTCAGACGACCTCAGCCCGATTTGGGTTTATAATTTCCTTTTTCCCAACTGATTTCCCCGTTTACCATGATCGATTTAGAAACCAAACGCCTTGAAACCCAAGCCATGCTTGATAATGCCGAGCTTTTGTTCGACCAAGACCAATGCCGTGCCGCGCTGCAAAAAGTGGCGGACGAGATTACGCGCGACTTGGGGGACAAATATCCGCTCCTGCTGCCTGTGATGGGCGGGGCGGTGGTGTTTACGGGGCAGTTGCTGCCGCTGTTGCGCTTTCCGTTGGACTTTGATTATGTTCATGTTTCCCGTTACGGCGACAAGCTGGCGGGCGGGGCGTTCAACTGGAAACGGATGCCCGACCCAGAGCAGATTCGGGGTCGCCATGTGGTCGTATTGGACGATATTTTGGACGAAGGGCACACGATGTCAGCGATTCAGTCCAAGCTCTTGGAGATGGGGGTGGCAAGCTGCCGTGCGGCTGTGTTTGCCAACAAGTTGATCGACAAGGAAAAACCAACCAAGGCGGATTATGTCGGAATGGATGTTCCCAACCGCTACGTCTTCGGCTACGGTATGGATGCAGCGGGCTGCTGGCGCAATTTGGGCGAGATTTACGCGCTCAACCAAGGCTGAGACAAGATTAAAAAAGGTCGTCTGAAAACCTTTTCAGACGACCTTTGTGCCACCATATCGCGCTATGTGGCGGGTGAACGGACGATACTTTCGCCCACACCGGCCGAATAAAATCATCAGGGAACACATCATGATCAACCTTTTAATCATTACCCACGAGGCAGTAGGCGAAGCCTACCGCAGCCTGACCCATCATTTCTTCCCGACGGGAATGCCGGAAAACATCCGCATCCTCGGCGTAGAGCCTGACGAAGACCAAAACGACATTATCAACAATGCCATCGCCGCGCTGCAAGAGTTTCCTGAAAACCACGGTGTATTGATTATGACCGACATCTTCGGCGCGACGCCGTGCAACGCCGCCCGCAGGCTGGTTCGCGCGGGCAAATCCGCCATCCTGACCGGACTGAACGCGCCGATGATGATTAAAGCGACCCAATACTCGCCCATGGCGGAAGACCTCGCCGCCTTCACTGAAACGGTCAGGGAGGCCGCCGTCAAAGGCATTTTCGCCATCACCGCCGAACCGGAAGATTTGGTGTGCAAACAGCACGCCGAAGCCGTCTAACCCGACTGACACGTTTTCAGACGACCCTGCACACCCGAAAGCCGAACATGCAAAAACAACAAATCGAAATCATCAACAAACTCGGACTCCACGCCCGCGCTTCAAGTAAATTCACCCAAACCGCGTCTCAGTTTCAAAGCGAAGTCTGGGTAACGAAAAACGGAAGCCGCGTCAACGGCAAAAGCATCATGGGCTTAATGATGCTCGCCGCCGCCAAAGGCACGGTCATCGAACTGGAAACCGACGGCTTGGACGAAGTCGCCGCCATGAAGGCATTGACTGATTTAATCAACGACTACTTCGGCGAGGGCGAATAATGAGTATCGTGCTGCACGGCGTGGCGGCGGGCAAAGGCATCGCCATCGGACAAGCCCACCTGATTACGCGCGGAACGGCGGAAGTGCCGCAATACGATGTTTCAGACGACCTCATCGACGCCGAAGCCGCCCGTTTCGATGCCGCCATCAAAGCCACGCGCAAAGAGTTGGAACAGTTGCGCAGCGCGATTCCCGAAAACGCGCCGACCGAATTGGGCGCGTTTATTTCGCTGCACCTTATGCTGCTGACCGACGTTACCCTCTCGCGCGAACCCGTCGATATTTTGAAAGAACAAAAAATCAACGCCGAATGGGCGTTGAAACAGCAAAGCGACAAGCTTGCTGCCCAGTTCGACAACATCGAAGACGACTACCTGCGCGAACGCAAACAAGACATGTTGCAAGTCGTCCGCCGCATCCACAACAACCTCGTCGGGCAAAGCAACGACCTGAATTTGACCGAAGGTTTGTTTGAAGACACCATCCTGATTGCCCACGACCTTTCGCCTGCCGACACCGTCCTCTTTAAAGAGCAGCGCATCACCGCTTTCGTTACCGACGTCGGCGGCCCGACCAGCCACACCGCCATCCTCGGCCGCAGCCTCGACATCCCTTCCGTCATCGGGCTGCACAACGCCCGCAGGCTCATTACCGAAAACGAAACCGTCATCGTCGACGGCATCAACGGCGTCCTCATCATCGACCCGGACGAAGTCGTCCTCAACGAATACCGCCGCCTCGCCCGCGAATACCGCCTCCACAAGCGCGAACTCAACAAGCTCAAAAAAACCGCCGCCACTACCGCCGACGGCATCAACATCGAGTTGCTCGCCAACATCGAATCCGCCGAAGACATCAAAGCCCTGCACAATTTCGGTGCAGACGGCGTCGGACTCTTCCGCAGCGAATTCCTCTATCTCAACCGCGACACCATGCCGACCGAAGACGAGCAGTACGAAGTGTACAGCGCGATTGTGAAAAAGATGAAAGGCAAAAGCATCACCATCCGCACTGTCGATTTGGGCGTAGACAAAAACCCCCGCTGGTTCGGTCAAAATTCCACCCCCAACGGCAGCCTCAACCCCGCGCTCGGACTCACCGGCATCCGCCTGTGTCTCGCCGAACCCGTCATGTTCCGCACCCAAATGCGCGCCATCCTCCGCGCCGCCGCCCACGGTCCCGTGCGCATGATGTGGCCGATGATTACCTCCTTGTCCGAAGTGCGCCAATGCCTTATCCACCTTGACACCGCCCAACGCCAGCTCGCCGAACGCGGCGAAACCTTCGGCACGGTCAGCGTCGGCTGCATGATTGAAATCCCGTCTGCCGCCCTGACCGTCGGCAGCATCCTCAAACTCGTCGATTTCATATCTATCGGCACCAACGACCTGATCCAATACATCTTGTCGGTTGACCGCGGTGACGACAGTGTCAGCCACCTCTACCAGCCCGGCCACCCCGCCGTCCTCAAAATGCTGCAACACATCATCCGCACCGCCAACCGCATGGAAAAAAGCGTCTCCATATGCGGCGAAATGGCAGGCGACACCGCCTACACGCGGATGCTGCTGGGCATGGGGCTGCGCCGTTTCTCCATGAACCCCAACAACCTGCTGCCCGTCAAAAACATCATCCTGCACAGCAACACCGCCCTGCTCGAAACCGAAACCGCCAAAATCCTACGCAGCGAAGATTCGGAAAAAACCGAAAAGCTGCTGAAATTGCTCAACAGCGCGGAACACGAAGAAGAGCGGCCGGAAGAAGACAGCCCGATAGCTCATGCGTAAACAGGGTTCTATAGTGGATTAAATTTAAATCAGGACAAGGCGACGAAGCCGCAGACAGTACAGATAGAGACCTTTGCAAAATTCCTTTTCCCCCATCAGCCGAAACCTAAACAAAGATTTTCGGCTGTTTTCGTTTCAAATATCCACTAATTCTACCCAATGCCCCCTTAATCCTCCCCGGATACCCGATAATCAGGCATCCGGGCCACCTTTTAGGCAGCAACAGGCACACTTAGCCTGTTAGCCGCTTTCAACAGGTTCAAACACATCGCCTTCAGATGGCTTTGGACACTCACTTTACACAGACCAAAATAGGGCTGCCCGGGCGTAGCGGAATTTACGGTGCAGCGTACCGAAGCTTTGTTCGACCACATAACGGGTCTTCGACAAATATCGGTTGCGTTTGGTTTGCACTTCCGTCAGCGGACGGTTGCGGTGGGCTTTGCGCATAATGCCGTCCAGCAACTGATGTTCTTTCAGATGTTGCCAGTTTTCCTCGCTGTCGTAGCCTTTGTCGGCATAGACGGTCATACCTTCGGCAATGCCCTCCAACAAAGGCGACAGGTGGTTGCACTCATGGGTATTGGCTGGGGTGATGTGCAGTTTCTCGATATAGCCTTCCTCATCGGTACGGGTATGTTGTTTGTAACCGAGTCTGTATAAGCCGTTTTTCTTTGTCCAGCGGGCATCGCTGTCCTTACTCGGTGTGGTTTGGCCGCTGACTTGTCCTTCTTCATCGACTTCTATAGCCTGACGCTGTTTGCTGCCGGCAGTTTGAATAATGGTGGCGTCAATGACGGCGGCGGATGCTTTCTCTATTTTTAGGTTTTTTTCGGTCAGTTGGCGGTTAATCAGTTCCAGCAATTCAGACAGGCTTGGATTCGGATTTCAAGTGCAACACTAGTGTATCAGTGGTTTGAACAGATTCAAGAATAAAACACTTGGCGTTTCGTAGCCAAGTGTTTTTCTTGGCCGGTGGTTCAACTCATCTTGAACCCTGCGTATCTCCCGATCGCTGATGTTTCGGAAATCGGTTTGCTTGGGGAAATATTGTCGGATGAGTCCGTTGGTGTTCTCATTCAGCCCTTTCTCCCAAGAATGGTAGGGGCGGCAAAAATAGGTTTTCGCTGCTAATGTTTTGGCTATTTTGGTGTGCTGGTAGAACTCTTTGCCGTTATCCATGGTAATGGTGTGCACTCTGGCTTTATGTGCCCTTAATACCCTAATGGCCGCTAGGGCAGTGTCTTCGGCTTTGAGGCTGTCCAATTTGCAGATGATGGTGTAGCGGGTAACGCGTTCGACCAAGGTCAGTAATGCGCTTTTCTGATCTTTGCCGATGATGGTGTCGGCCTCCCAATCGCCGATGCGGGCTTTTTGGTCGACGATGGCGGGTCGGTTTTCTATGCCGACACGGTCGGGCACTTTGCCTCCGGTCCATGTGCTGCCGTAGCGTTTGCGGTAGGGTTTGCTGCATATTTTGAGGTGTTGCCACAAAGTGCCGCCGTTGCTTTTGTCTTGGCGGAGGTAGCGGTAAACGGTGCTGTGATGGAGCGTGATCCCGTGGTGTTTGCGCAGGTAGGCGCATACTTGTTCGGGACTGAGTTTGCGGCGGATAAGGGTGTCGATGTGCTGAATGAGCTGCGAATCTAGCTTATAGGGTTTTCGCTTACGCTGTTTGGTCAGCCGGCTTTGCCGTTGGGCTTTCTCGGCGCTGTATTGCTGCCCTTGGTTGCAGTGCCGCTTGATTTCGCGGCTGATGGTGCTTTTGTGGCGATTAAGCTGTTTGGCGATTTCGGCGATGGTGCAGTAGCGGGACAGGTATTGGATATGGTATCGTTCGTCTTGGGTCAGTTGTGTGTAGCTCATGGCAATCTTTCTTGCAGGAAAGGCCGTATGCTACCGCATACTGGCCTTTTTCTGTTATGGAAAGTTGCACTTCAAATGCGAATCCGCCAGGGTGTCGTCTTGCGCCAGCCAGTTGCGGTAGCGGCATAAGGTGCTGTAATCGGGGATGCTCAATTCGTCAAAACGGCAAAACAGGTTGAAATCGATGCGGGTGATGAGGCTGTGTTCGAGTTCGGGATCGGAGAGGCTGTGCCATTGTCCGAACAGGACGGCTTTGAACATGGACAATAGGGGATAGGCGGGACGGCCGCGGTGATCTCGGAGGTAACGGGTTCTTTGGCGATTCAGGTACTGTTCGATCGGCTGCCAATCAATCACTTGATCCAACTTCAATAGTGGGAAGCGGTCGATGTGTTTGGCAATCATGGCTTGGGCGGTTTGCTGGAAGAAGGTGCTCATGAGAAATCCCCTAAATGTCTTGGTGGGAATTTAGGGGATTTTGGGGAATTTTGCAAAGGTCTCAGATAGTACGGAACCGATTCACTTGGTGCTTCAGCACCTTAGAGAATCGTTCTCTTTGAGCTAAGGCGAGGCAACGCCGTACTGGTTTAAAGTTAATCCACTATATAAACCAAAAGGTCGTCTGAAAACCAACTTCGGTTTGAACTGCACCCCAAAAGTTGGACACATACCCTCCAACCACCAAGGTGCAGTTTTTTTATGAGCAAATATACATTACACTTTAAATACCAAGCCGTACTCCACTACCTGCATATACGCAGCCAACAGCGTACCGCAGATCATTACGGCATCTCCCGAACCCACCTGCGACGATGGATACGCGCCTATCAAGAAGGCGGCATCGGCGCACTCGAACATCCCCAATCCAAAACCATGCCCCAACACCGCAAAAACCCCTTCATCGCCGACAAACCCGACCACGAAAAAACACAGGCGGAGCTTATCGAAGAGTTGTGCTATATGCGCGCAGAGGTCGCCTACCTAAAGGAGTTAAAAGCCCTCAGCCAAAAGCGGACCGAAAAGGACAAAGTCAAACCGTCCAAACACTGAGGGCGCAACACCCGCTCAAATACCTGCTGCACATCGCAAACCTGCCCAAAAGCAGCTTTTACTACCACCGTCAAGACCGGCCCGACCCCGACGCAGCCGACAAAGCCCTTATCGCCGAAATCTACGAACAGCATAAAGGACGCTACGGACAAAGGCGCATTGCCGCAGCATTGGGTTGGAACCGCAAAAAAGCAGCGCGGCTGATGAGGCAGCTAGGACTGAAAGCCCTCATACGGGCGAAAAAAGCCTACCGCCATCCCGCCATGGGCGAGATATCGGAACACCTCCTCAAACGCCGGTTCACAGCCCGAAAGCCCAACGAAAAATGGCTGACCGACGTGACCGAACTCAAAGGAAAGGACGGCAAACTGTACCTCTCGCCAATCTTGGACTTGTTCAACCGAGAAATCATCGCCTACGCCATGAGCCGCAATGCTAACAGCGAAATGGTGAAGGAAATGCTCGAAAAAGCCGCCCCCCATCTGACCGGCGAAGGAACGATGCTTCATTCTGACCAAGGTGTGCTGTACCGTACGTCGGGATATAGGGAATTGCTTGCCCAACATTCCATGGTTCAAAGCATGTCGCGAAAGGCGAATTGTTGGGACAATGCACCGATGGAAAGCTTCTTTGCGGTGTTGAAGACAGAGTGTTTCTATAACGCAGGTGAATTGACGGTGGACGAATTGATGAAGCAGATAGATGACTATATGGATTACTACAACCGGGAGCGTTGCAGTTTGAAATTGAAAAAGCTGAGTCCTGTCGCATACAGAACCCAGCTTGCACAGAGCGCCTGAATAGGCTTTTATGAGTGTCCAAGATTTGGGGGCCAGTTCAGTTTTCAGACGACCTTTTTTGTCAAACGACAAATTATTTAGCAGCGTCTTTCATTTTGTCCGCAGCTTCTTGAGTCGCATCAGCAGCTTTGTTCAAAGTGTCTTTAGCAGCTTCGGTAGCGGCTTCTTTGGCTTTACCCGCAGCTTCTTTAGTTTCGGTTACTGCTTTATCAGCCGCTTCTTTTACATCGGTAGCAGCTTTGTCAGCAGCTTCTTTAGTTTCAGTCATGGCTTTATCAGCAGTTTCTTTTGCGTCAGCGGCAGCGTCTTTGACTTTATCTTTGGCTTCTTGAGTGGCAGAAGCAGCAGAATCAGCGGCAGAAGCTGCAGTGTTTTTAACATCGGACGCAACGGCTTGAGCTGCTTCCTTAGTCTCTTGCTTGGCTTCTTGGGAACAAGCCGCCAGAGCAGCCGCCATCATCGCAGCGATCAGTAATTTTTTCATGTCCTATCCTTCTTGAGTTTTTGATTAAGATTTTGGTTAAAATACTGTTTTATGAAAACAGCTGGAAAAATTGTAACACATATCATGTTAATAATCTCTTTTATATGACGATAAACAGCGCTTTAAGTTCTATTTTGTTCCGAAAAAATACAGAAAAACATTGACACCGCTCATATGTTTCTATAAAATTCACAGCTTATCGGGTCGTTAGCTCAGTCGGTAGAGCAGCGGACTTTTAATCCGTTGGTCGAGCGTTCGAATCGCTCACGACCCACCAAATTTAAAAAGCTGAGTTGAAAAACTCAGCTTTTTTATTGCCTTTCTGCCTTAGTTCTAACATTCAGGCCGCGCCATCGTTAATCAAAGAACAGGTCGTCTGAAAACAGGATGATGTTTCAGACGAGCTTCCATCAACTTCCTGTGTAGTGGTCGAAGTCAGTTTGAATCAGGACAAGGCGAGACAATACCGCATTGATTTCAGCTTAATTTTATACCGTTTTCCATCAAAGCAAATCCGAACTATCTCGAAGCTTGGCAGTTTTACCATGAAAAAACGCACCTTGTAATAAGGTGCGTTTTGATTTGTACGGCTTAGAATTTGGCACCGGATTGGTTTGCCATATAGTCAGCCGCCGCTTTGACTTCGTCGTCGCTCAGGTTGGTATTACCGCCTTTTGCCGGCATGCTTTTGAAGCCTTCGAGTGCATGCTTATGCAGGGTTTCTTTGCCTTGTTTGATGCGCGGAGCCCAATCATCATTTTTACCGACGACTGGAGCGCCCGGGATGGTACCGCCGTGGCACATTTTACAGTTGGCTTCGAAAACGGCTTTGCCGTCCACTTTGGCGGACGAGGCATCTTTTTTCTCGTCGGCAGGCGCAGCTTCTGTTTTTTCAGCCGGTTTGGTTTCAGAGGCAGGAGCTTCTTTTACTTCTGATGCGGCTTTGGCGGCAGTATCTTCTACTTTGCTCGCCGCTGCTTGAGCGGAAGATACAGCAGCATCGGTAGCAGAAGCCGCAGCGTCTTTAACCTCGGAAGCTACGGCAGAAGCCGCCTCCTTAGTTTCCTGTTTGGCTTCTTGGGAACAAGCCGACAAAGCGGCCATCATCATCGCAGCAATTAGTAATTTGTTCATGTTCTATCCTTCTTAAATTTTTTAGTTAAGGTACTGTTTTATAAAACAGCTGGAAAAATTCTAACACACATCATTTTCATGTTCCCGCCGATGTAGTGGGTTGTAGTAACAAATATTGGCATAAGTCATGTTTTGTTCTGAAAAAAGGCAGAAAATGTTGACACCCACGCAATCATTCCTATATAGCCTCCGGCTTATTGGACGGTTTGAACCTTGTTTGCCATGCCTTTAAATCCGCCCAAATCCTGCCCAATTTCAAAATCCCGGCTTAAAAAGCCGGCTTTTTTATGGGCGCGCCATTTCATCCCAACTCATGCTCAAATCAATCCCTATTTTCTTTTTTCATCAAAAAAGGTCGTCTGAAACCCTACATCAGGTTTCAGACGACCTTCTTAACCTTATCCGCCAGCCTCAAAACATCTTTTTCATGGCTTTATGAATAAGGTCGAGTTGTTTTTTATATTCTCGGCAATGGGGGCATATCAGCAGGTGGCTGCCCAGAAAAACGCGTTCGGGAACGGTCAGGCGGGTTTCGTCCTGTTTTTTGGAGAGCAGGTAGGCGGTTTTGCGGCATTTGTTCATCGTGTTTTCCTAACGGGTTTAACCGGCATGTCCTGCATTGCCGAACCATTTGATTTGCAGGCATTGGCGCAGGGTTTCGCGGGCGCGGTGCATGATGGTGTGGTAGTTGGACATACTGATGCCGCATTGCTCGCGGATTTCGTCGGATGAGAAGCCGAGGATTTCCTTCATGGTAAACACGCGGGCGGTGTTTTCGGGCATTTGGTAGAGGCAGGTTTGCAGGATTTCACGAAACTCTTTGTTGTCCAACGTTTTTTCGGGCGAGGACCAAGTTTGCGGATGGCCGTCCGCCGTCCAATGCCCGTCTGATGCAAACCGTTCTTCAAAGGCTTCGTCCAACATTTCTTCCGCAGGCGTGGCGAATATTTCGCGCTGCCGTCCGATTTGGCGCAGGCAGTCGGTGATTTTGTTTTTCAGAATGGCAAACAACCAGCTGCCGACTTGTGCATCTCCTTTAAAACCTTCCGCAGCACGGTAGGCGGAAAGCATGGTTTCCTGCACAAGGTCTTCCGCCAAATCGGGGCGGTCGGGCAACTGGATACGGGCGAAACGCAGGAGCAGCTTGCGGGATTCGGCAAGCTCGGCGTCGGTCAATTCGAGTAGGGACATAATGTATCAGCATTGAATGAATTATGGCTGTGAACTTCTGATTTTACGCTGATACTGAGCGTGTGTGTCATCAAATACATAAATGATTGACGTAGCTTTTTTGTTTCTCAGTAACCGGCTACGCGTTTTCAGACGACCTGCCAAGCCTTTTAGCGGGTCTTTACCCCCAATATAAAAAAGGTCGTCTGAAAACAGTAAAGACCGCCGACATTTCGATTTCTGCCTGTCTCTGTGCCGTTTCCTTCGGGAAGGGGGGTACGATAGTGCCTTTATAGGAATTTCCTGCCCACTACGTCAATTCGATCATTTCAGACGACCTCGGCTGATGCGGCAACCAAAATGCCTTGTTCCAGCCAGTCCGCCCATTTTTGCCTTAATGCGTCCTGCCAGCCGCTTTCAGACGACATGAACTCTGCCAGCATGGCTTGCAGACCGTTTAGGGAGGCGGGCGTGTCTGCCAGCGTTTCCAGCAATAATGCGTCGAAATCGTCGAGGGTTTGGTACATCACGTCGTCTTCGCTGTCGCGCCATACCAAAACGGCGGTTTCCGCCTCCTGCAACTCGTCGGTCACGTCATACTGATAACGGCGGACAAAGGCGGCGGGAGAAAGGGTGTACGCCAAATCGTCTGAATCGGCGGGCGAGGCTTGGCTGTCGGTTTGGGCGACTTCAGCGAGCAGTTGGGTGTGTTCGAAGTCCATCAGTGCCAAGAGGTCGTCTGAAAGCGGCAGGCTTTGACAGTATTGGAGGAATTCGCCAGCGATTTCTTGGAAATAGGGGGTTTGGGCGCGCGCGTCTCGGATGAAGTCTTCTTTCAGACGACCCCATTCTCCGCTGTCGAGATATTGCGGCGTTTCGGTATAACAGCGGTCAATGAAGCTGTGGATATTGTTGCGTATCAGGCGGATATAGACGTTCAATCGGTCTTGCGGCAGTCCGTCGGCGGCTTCGCCCTCGCGTATGGCTTGGGCAAAGCGTTGTTGGTATTGGGCGGAGGTTTCAGGCTGCACGGCGGTATTCCTTTCCGGCGCGCGTTTGATATTCGGCGATTTTGGCGACTTCGGCTTCGAGTTCGGCAAAAGGCGGGAAATTGAAATCGCGTTCCAACAGGGTGGGCGGGATGGTCGGCAGCTTGGTGTAGGCAAGTTCGAGCAAGTCCCAAACGGTCGGTAAAACCGCCGCGCCGTGGGTATCAATCAAAAGCTCGGGGGTTTCGACGTCGTGTCCGGCGATGTGGATGTAACACACGCGCCCTGCGTCAACGTTTTCCAAAAAGGCTTCGGGCGACAACAGTCCGTGATTGACGGCGTTGACGTAGATATTGTTCACATCGAGATGAATGCCGCAGTCGGCTTCGCGGACAACGGCGTTGAGGAACTCGACTTCGTTCATTTCGGCAAGCGGGGAATGCAGGTAGTAGGAGGTGTTTTCTACGGCGATGCGGCAGCCCAATCGGTCTTGCACTTCGCAGATACGCCGCGCGGTATGCCGCACCATTTCTTCGGTGAAGGGCAGCGGCAACAGGTCGTAGAGATGGCCGCCGTCGTGGCAGTAGCTCAAATGGTCGGAGAAAAACGTGCAATCGTAACGGCGCATCATCTCTTTGATGCCGTCTATCAAGGCGGTATCCAGCGGGGCTTGTCCGCCCAGCGACATGGATAATCCGTGCAACGCCAATGGCAGCCGTTCCGCCACGCGGTCAAACTGTTTGCGCGCCCTGCCGCCCATTTTCAGCCAGTTTTCGGGGGCGGCTTCGATAAAGTGTATCGGGCTGTCGTCTGAAAGCGAGAGGAAGTCTTCTGCCAAGTCGCGGCGGTAGCCTAAGCCTGCGTGTTGAATCATGATGTTGCTCCGTTTTGGATGGTGTTCCGACGGTTTTGGTACGAAATTGCTGTCAAAATCAGATAAAAAGCCGCATTTATCAATAAAATGCGGCTTTTTGTTCTAAATTATTTAGAACCGCATTTACCTTCGCCGCATTTGCCTTCAACTGCTTTAGCTTTGGCTTTTGCTGCTTTGGCGTTTTTAGCGGGGGCTTTTTTCACGGTTGAACCGCATTTACCCTCGCCACATTTGCCTTCGCCTGCTTTAGGAGCAGCGGCACCGCATGAACCTTCAGCAGCTTTAGCCGCACCGCAAGAGCCTTGGGCAGATTTTTGAACGCCTGCTTTGCTGCTTACCGGTTTGTCAGCGGCAACAACGCCGGCAGCCAAAGACAAAGACAAAGCACCTGCAAGGGCAGCGGCTACATTTTTTTTCATATTGATTTCCTTTTTAAAGTATCAAGTTAAACAGATTAAGAATTTGAGTTGGCGCGTTTAAAGTCCGCTCCCCGACCTTTTTCATTGATTTCCGACGCGGCATTTCGGGCAGAAGCGTTTTTTCAACAACGCATCCAACGATAAACAGCCCGCGCCTTGCAGCAGAATCGGGATTAAAACCACGATATAAATCAAAGCCATTTTATAGCCGTTGTCGCAGACATTATAACCCGCACCGGCATGGACTGCCGCCCATGCTACCCCCGTTACAATGATTAATCCCAAGGCAGACAGGCGGGTCGCCAATCCTAAAATCAGCAAAACCGGAAAAACCAGCTCCGCCCACATCGCCAAGTTCCAATTCACGCTGTCGGGCAGCAGATAAAACGGAAAAGGAAATTGGTTGTTGATTTCGGCAAACCAGTTTTTGCCGTTAAATTTCTGCGTTCCCGCTTCCCAAAATTCGTAAGCGGCAAAAAGGCGCAAAACCAATAAGCCTAAAGCTGATTGCCACGGGGCTGTGATATTCGTTTTCATGATAACCGTTCCATAAAATCGTTTCATGCCCGATTAGACGCGGCAGTCTGAAAATGCTTACAAGCGAATTGAAAAAATTTTGTTTGTTATTGTTTTATAACGATATTAATATAGTGGATTAAATTTAAATCAGGACAAGGCGACGAAGCCGCAGACAGTACAGATAGTACGGAACCGATTCACTTGGTGCTTCAGCACCTTAGAGAATCGTTCTCTTTGAGCTAAGGCGAGACAACACCGTACTGATTTAAAGTTATAGTCAATTAAAAATAAAATAGTACAATACTCAACTTTTAAGGTCTAACCATGGCATACTCTGCGGACTTAAGAAACAAAGCTTTAAACTATTACGAACAATGCAAAAACATCAGCCAAACCGCAGCGACGTTTAACTTGTCAAGAAACACGCTTTACCTGTGGATTCGCCTTAAAAAACAAACAGGCAGCCTAAAACATCAAGTTACCGGTCTAAATGCCGTCAAATTGGATAGGCAAAAACTGGCTCAATATGTTGGGCAACACCCGGATGCCTATCTGCATGAAATCGCCAAACATTTTGATTGTACGGCAGCCGCCGTTTGCTATGCACTCAAACAGATGGGGATGACGCGCAAAAAAAGACCACCACTTACAAAGAACAAGACCCGGCCAAAGTAACGCATTATTTGACACAGCTGGCCGAATTTTCCGACTACCAACGTGTTTATTTGGATGAAACAGGATTTGACCGCTACCTGTTCCGCCCCTATGCCCGCAGCCTGAAAGGGCAAATAGTGAAAGCGCAGATAAGTGGGAAAAGATACCGACGCTTATCTCTGGTGTCCGCACAAGTCGGCAACCGGCTGATTGCTCCGATGGTTTATCAAAATACGATGACCGGAGTCTTTTTTGAAGCGTGGTTTCAGCAATGCCTACTGCCCGCATTGACTCAAAAATCGGTGATTATTTTAGATAATGCGCGATTTCACCGTATGGGTGTCTTACGGGAAATGGCGGAAAAATGGGGACATAAGGTATTGCCTCTTGCACCTTATTCACCTGAGCTCAACCCGATTGAGAAGGTGTGGGCGAATATTAAGCGGTATCTGCGAACCGTATTGTCTGATTACGCCCGATTTGACGATGCGTTACTGTCCTATTTTGATTTTAATTGACTATAATCCACTATATTTAGAAGGTCGTCTGAAAACCTTTATACAGGGTTTTCAGACGACCTTTTTCTGTGTCTTTTTAACGGTCAATCCGCCGTACAGATTTCTATGATTTCTTCGCCGTATTGGTCCAACCATTCCCCGCTCACGCCCTCTATTTTAGAAAGTGCTGTCAAAGTTTGCGGCCGGGCTTTGGCGATGGCACGTAAAGTCTGTTTTTTGGCGACGGCATGCATCTCTCCGCCTTCATATCGGGCGGTATCGAGACACCATTGGAACAGGCGGCGGGCGAGCTGGCGTTCTGCCTGTTTCGGCTCGGAAAGCCCGTCTGCGTAAGGGCGGCAGATGTCGAGTATTGCCTGCCCGTACTGGGCAATTCTTTCGCTGCCGATGCCGTAGATACCGAGCAGGTCGGCTTCTTCGGCGGGCGTGAAGACGACGAGGTCGGTCAGGCTGATGTTGGAAAAGATTTTGCCCAAGGCACATTGTTCAACGGCTGCCTGTTCGGCACGCCAAGTTTCCAGCTTTTGCTGTAATTGCTGTTCGCGCTCGGTTTGGGGGGTGAATAGAGGTTCTTCGTTGCTCGTTTTCCCGCTTTGGTTTTCGGCTGCGTTCTCGCAGACATTGAGGATGTCGATGCCGAATTTATTGATTTTCGCCTCACCCAAACCGTAGATTTGGTGCAAATCTTCCAGCGTTTGCGGCATTTTTTCGACGATGTCGCGCAGGGTTTTGTCGCCGCAGACGACGTAGGCGGGGACTTCTTCGGCATGAGCACGCTGCTGCCGCCAATGCCGCAATGCCTGCCATAGGCGTTCTTCGCGTTCGGTACGTAGCCAGTTGTCTTTGGGCTTTTGAGTGGCGGCTTTTTCGCGGCGCAATGGGCGCAACATGACTTCGGTTTCGCCTTTGAGGACTTTTTTTGCGGCTTCAGTCAGTTGCAATGCCTGATATTGGGCGACGTTGACGGTGAGGTAGCCGAGGCTGATGCATTGGCGGATGACGCTGCGCCATTCTTTGTCGGTTTGCCCGCTGCCGATGCCGAAGGTGGAGAGTTTGTCGTGGCCGTTGCGCCGTATCCAGTCGTCGCTTTTACCGCGCAGCAGGTTGATGATATAGCCGGCAGCAAAGCGTTGTCCGGCGCGGTATACGCAACTGAGGAGCTTTTGTACGAGGACGGTGCCGTCGAAGCGTACCGGCGGATGCAGGCAGTTGTCGCAATGGCCGCAAGGGGCGGATTCTTCGCCGAAATGTTTGAGTAGGAGGACGCGGCGGCAGGCGGCGGTTTCGCAGACGGAAAGCATGGCATCGAGCTTCTGCATTTCGATTTGTTTCTGCACTTCGTCGCTGTTGCCTTCGGCGATGCGCTCGCGCAGCAATACCCAGTCGTTCAGACCGTAACACAGCCAACTCACGGCAGGCAGCCCGTCCCTCCCGGCGCGGCCGGATTCTTGGTAGAAATGTTCGACGCTTTGGGGCATATCGAGATGGGCGACGAAGCGCACGTCCGGTTTGTCTATGCCCATACCGAAGGCAACGGTGGCGACGACGATAATGTTGTCTTCGCGGGTAAAACGGCGTTGGTTTGCTTCGCGCACTTCCATGCTCAAGCCGGCATGGTAAGGAATCGCCTCCAATCCGTTTTCGCAGAGGAATTGGGCGATGTCTTCGACTTTTTTGCGGCTGAGGCAATAGACGATGCCGCTTTGCCCTTCCATTTCTTTGCGGATGAAGTCGAGAAGCTGCTTTTTACCGTTGTTTTTTTCGATGACCTGATAATAGATATTCGGGCGGTCAAAGCTGGAGATGAATTCGGGCGCGTCTTCGAGATGGAGGAAATGTTTGATGTCGGCGCGGGTCGCCGCATCGGCGGTCGCAGTCAGGGCAATGCGCGGCACTTGCGGATAGCGTTCGGCAAGTAGCCCTAATTGCTGGTATTCGGGACGGAAATCGTGCCCCCATTGGCTGACGCAATGTGCTTCATCTATGGCGAAAAGGCTGATGGTTTGCTGGTCGAGAAAACGTAGAAAACGGTCGGTAACAAGCCGCTCCGGTGCGACGTAGAGCAGTTTCAGACGACCTTGGGCGAGTTTGTCCGCCACTTCGCGGGCTTCTTCCACCGTCGTGCTGCTGTTGACCGCTGCCGCCTCTATGCCTGCAGCGTGCAGGCTCGCCACTTGGTCGTTCATCAGGGCAATCAGTGGCGAAACGACGATGGCGACGCCTTCGCGCATCAGCGCGGGAATTTGGTAACACAACGACTTGCCCCCGCCCGTCGGCATCAATACCATCAGGCTTCCGCCGCCTGCCAATGTATTGACGACAGCCTCCTGCTTGCCGCGAAATTCGGGATAGCCGAATACTTCGTGCAAAATCTGTTGGGCGGAAGGCTGGGACATGATGGTTCCATAGGGAGGGAAAAGCGTTATTTTAGCGGTTTTAGACACTGCCTGCATGGGGGATATTTGAGTTATCCACATGGGGTCGTCTGAAAACGGATTATGCTTGGTTGGGTATCGTGGATTGATTTTTGATTGAGACAAGATGGCGGAACTGCTGACAATACGGATATGGGAAACTGATTCACTCAATGCGTTACCGTTCTCTTTAATCTCAGGCAAAGCGGCGGCATACCGGTTTCAAGTCAATCGGCTAGAAAACCTGTTTTCAGACGACCTTTTCATTTTTTGGCGGTTTTAAGACTTTGCAAAGCCGATTTACTGCCCCGCCGTCTTCGCGCATAATACGGCAGTCTAATAATTTATCCTAAGCAACCAAAACTTATGAACATCAAACACTTTTCCTTTATTTCGACTTTATCGGCAACCCTACTCCTGAGCGCCTGTCAAACGACTACGACCACAAGCGGCGGCGTCAGCGGCAACTGGGACAACATCGGCACGATTTCCGACGGCAATATCAAAGTGGCGATTGATAAAAACAGCATCAAGAAAAACGGTACTTTGGTTACTTTCCGCGATAGAAAAACCGTGTCAAAGATGAAAGAAGAACGCTTCGTCAACACGCCTGCCTACAAAACCGCCATCGGCGACTGGGAAATCCATTGCACCAACAAAACCTACCGCCTGACCGCTTTGCAGCTTCTTGACGAACACGGCAAAGAAATTTCCAAACACAACTACACCGCGACAAATATCCGCCCGATGAGCGTGATGAACGGTACGATTACCGAAAAACAATTCGAAGCCGTATGCGGCAGCAAGCTCTAATACTCAACTTATCTACATACTTATCCACAAGATAGTCAAATCAAAAGGTCGTCTGAAAACCATGAATATGGGGATTCAGACGACCTTTTTGATTTTTTTCGGGAAAGTTATATTCAGGATTATCCACATTTTATTGAAGTCGCGGTTTATCGGTTCAAACCATAATTTCTGCTCATCTCATCCATCCGATTTCTAACGCAAACGAACACCTGTTTCCCCATCAATAATCTGACTCGGCAACTTTTGTTTGCCGATTAAACCGTCGACTACCCATACATCTCTTCCAAACTGCCTTCTTACTTCCCGCTCCGTCCTACACGCGCGTTTGCCTGCGCGGTTGCACGAAGTCGAAACCAAAGGTGTTTTCAAAGCCTGACACAAGCGGCGCGCACCTACATGGGCAGGAACCCTGACCGCCAGTTTGCTGCGCCTTTTTCCGCGTAATGCGGGCAAAACGTCAGCAGCAGCAGGAAGCAGAAAGGTTTTGGGCGCAGGCCATTCGTTTCTGAGCATAGTTTGAATGTTTTCAGACGACCTTTTGAGCAGGGGCTGTAATTGCTCCAATTGGTTGCCAATGACAATCATGCCTTTATGTTGCGGTCTTTTTTTCAGATGAATCAGTCGGTTAAGTGCTTTAGGCAAGGTCGGGATACAGCCTATGCCATAGCAGGACTCGGTAGGATAGGCGACCAAGCCGCCTTTTTTAAGATGGGATTGCAGCTTGCGAAGCGTCGAAGCTGAAAGGATTCTGGGGAATGACATGACAGGGAAGGTCGTCTGAAACACAATCATGTTTTCAGACGACCTGTTTCTTTGATTAACGGTTGATGGCTTTGTCGGCAATGTCTTTACGGTATTGCATACCGTCGAAGCTGATTTTTTCCAATGCGCTATACGCCTTGGCTTTGGCTTGAGCTACATCGTCACCCAATCCTACGACACACAATACGCGACCGCCGTTGGTCAATACATCGCCTTTCTCGTTTGCCGTTGTGCCTGCATGGAAAACTTTGCCGATTTGGTTGGCTGCATCCAGACCGGAAATAACCTCACCTTTTTTGGGCGTTTCGGGGTAATTTTGCGCCGCCAGCACTACACCTACGGCAGTTTGCGGGTTCCATTCCGCTGTTATGCTATCGAGTTTGCCGTCTATTGCCGCTTCGACCAAATCCGACAAGTCGCTGTTCAGACGACTCATAATCGGCTGGGTTTCGGGATCGCCGAAACGGCAGTTAAACTCAATCGTATAGGGTGCGCCGCTTTGATCAATCATCAAACCTGCGTACAGGAAGCCGGTGAACTCATACCCTTCCGCTTTCATTCCCGCTATGGTCGGCAAAATAATCTCGTTCATCGCGCGCTCGTACACGGCGGGCGTTACCACAGGCGCGGGACTGTACGCGCCCATACCGCCCGTATTCGGGCCTTTATCGTCGTCTAAAAGACGCTTGTGGTCTTGGCTGGTCGCCATAGGCAACACATGATTGCCATCAACCATGACGATAAAGCTCGCTTCTTCGCCTTGCAGGAAATCTTCAATCACAACGCGCGCGCCGGCATTGCCCATTTTGTTGCCCAGCAGCATATCGTCAATCGCGGCATGCGCTTCATCTAAAGTCATCGCCACAATCACGCCTTTACCTGCCGCCAAACCATCGGCTTTGATGACGATAGGCGCACCTTTCTGATTGACGTAATCGTGTGCAGCATCGGCGTTTTCAAAGGTTTGGTATTGCGCGGTCGGAATATTGTATTTCGCCATAAATGCTTTGGCGAAATCTTTAGAACTTTCCAACTGCGCCGCATATTGTGTCGGACCAAATATTTTCAGCCCTGCGGCACGGAAATCATCCACAATACCCGCCGCCAAAGGCGCTTCAGGGCCGACGACGGTAAAAGCAATATTTTCTTTGCGGCAGAATTCGATCAAATCCTGATGCGCAGTCAAGGCGATGTTTTGCAACTTGGGTTCAATCGCCGTACCGGCATTACCGGGCGCAACAAATACTGTTTCCACTTTGGGCGACTGCGCCAATTTCCAAGCCAGCGCGTGTTCGCGACCGCCATTACCGATAACCAGCAGTTTCATGCCATCTCCTTGACAAATATGTACTTTTAACGAAAACTCGACACAAGGGGACTATTGTCCCATTCGAAGAAATTTTGGTGGAATCAAACAATAGACCACTTCATTCCACTCTGAAACCTATTCAACTTATCCACAAAATTAAAAAAGGACAAGCAACCATGCAAAAACGTATTGATGAAATCCAAAGCAAATACCGCGAATGGTGTCATTTGCTACCGCAATTGGAAGAAGACCTAAAACGCTGGAAACATGCCGTCGCTTTGATTCGCGATATGGATAATTTCTATACCCACGAATATCAGGCGTGTCATCAGGCTATTGAAGACGGAGCAGAACTGGATTTTCGTACGGAAGGCGAATACAGCATTATGAGTGAAGACGCGCTATGGAACGCGCTGGGCGAATTCCATCAACTGGCTTGGTTATATTTGCGCTCCAGCGTCGATGCCTTGAACAGATATACACAAGAAGAAGATTAATGAGCAAAGAGGTCGTCTGAAATACCATCACAAAGCATTTCAGACGACCTTTCATTCAAAAGGCTTTTCTGTGTTTACTTCAATCTGCCGTGTATTCTTCCAAGCCGCAACACAGGCCTCATAATTTGCTAACGACAAACTTACCGTCAATCGGCAATCCAACTGTAAATCCTGCTCCAATATATCCGCCTGATGTTGTTTAGCGATGCGTATCGCTTCATTCAAAAACGGATATTCACATCTCAGCCAAACGGTTTTTTCAATATTCTTTTCAACTACTTCCGCAACTGCCAACGCTTGAGCCGTTGCCTCTTTATACGCATGTATCAGACCGGGAACACCCAATAAAGTACCGCCGAAATAGCGCACGACCACGATCAAAACATCGGTTACACCCACCGAATCAATCTGTCCCAAAATTGGTCGCCCAGCGCTTCCTGACGGCTCTCCATCATCGTTGGCACGAAATTGCATGCCATCCACACCCAAACGATAGGCATAGCACCAGTGTCGCGCTTTATGGTGCTCTTCCTTTAACGGATCGAGGTATTTTTTCACATCAGCTAATGTCCGAATCGGATAGGCAAATGCAATAAAACGGCTGCCTTTATCTTTAAACTCAGCCTGCGTCGGGGAAGTAATGGTCTTATAAGTCGTAATCATGCTGAAAAGTTTTCAGACGACCTCATTAATAACAAGGTCGTCTGAAAGTTTCACGTGAAACATCAATTTTTCAATACTTCTGTTAATTGTGGAACGATTTCAAATAAATCGCCAACCAATCCGTAATCGGCTACATTGAAAATCGGCGCATCAGCATCTTTATTGATTGCAACAATCACCTTGCTGTCTTGCATACCGGCAACGTGTTGAATCGCACCTGAAATACCGATTGCAAAATAGAGCTGCGGCGCAACCACTTTACCAGTTTGTCCGACTTGCACGTCATTTGGCGCATATTCGGCATCAACTGCCGCACGGGATGCACCGATTGCCGCACCTAAAACATCTGCCAGCGGTGTCAGCACTTCATTGAATTTTTCCGCACTACCCAGCGCACGACCACCGGAAACAATGACTTTTGCCTGAGTCAACTCAGGACGATCGGAATGAGAAAGCTGGCGGTTCACAAAACGGCTCAGATTTTGAGCAGGGGTTGCTTCAACATTGATTGTTTCAGCATGACCACCCTGCGCTGCTGCTGCATCAAAAGCCGTCGCACGGAAGGTCAGCACCAATTTTTCTGAATCGGCTTGCACGGTTTCAAATGCATTACCCGCATAAATGGGGCGCACAAAAGTCGTGTTATCCACAATCTCGGTCAAATCAGAAATTTGTGGTACGTCCAATAAGGAGGCTACGCGGGGCAGAAGGTTTTTACCGAATGTGGTTGCCGTTGCTGCAACATAGCGGTAATCCGCCGCCAATTTGACAACCAGCGGAGCCAGTTCTTCAGCCAAACCTTCAGCATAATGGGCAGCATCTGCAACCAAAACTTTTTCCACCCCGGCTACTTGCTTCGCGGACTCCACTACGGCCGATGCACTGCTTCCGGCAACCAATAAATCGACTTTGCCCAGTTTGGCGGCAGCAGTAACAGCATGCAAAGTGGCAGGATTCAACTGTTTGTTGTCGTGTTCAGCAATAATCAATACGCTCATTTCAGTCTCCTCAAATCACTTTGGCTTCGTTTTTCAATTTTTCAATCAATTCGGGAACACTTGCTACTTTTACGCCTGCCTGACGCGCTTTAGGCTCTGCGAATTTTACTGTTTTCAGACGAGGTGAAATGTCGGCAACCAAATCGGCAGGCGCCAGTTTTTCCAAAGGTTTTTTCTTTGCCGCCATAATATTGGGGAGTTTGACAAAGCGCGGCTCGTTCAAACGCAAATCCGCACTGATCACAGCGGGCAATTTCAATGCTATGGTTTCTTCACCGCCATCGATTTCGCGCACAATCTGTACTTCGTCGCCTTCAATTTGTACTTTGGAGGCAAACGTACCTTGCGCCGCATTCAGCAAAGCTGCCAGCATTTGCGCCACTTGGTTGGCATCATCATCGATCGCTTGTTTGCCCAAAAAGAAAATTTGCGGATTCTCTTTGTCCGCAACGGCCTTCAGCAGCTTGGCAACGGCCAGCGGCTCCAATTTCGCATCGGTTTCAACATGAATGGCACGGTCGGCACCCATCGCTAAAGCTGTACGCAACGTTTCTTCGCATTTTTTCTCGCCCAAAGAAACCGCTACGATTTCGCTTACTTTTCCGGCCTCTTTCAAACGGACGGCTTCTTCCACAGCGATTTCATCAAACGGGTTCATCGACATTTTGACATTGCCGATATCCACATCCGAACCATCGGCTTTTACACGAACTTTGACGTTGTAGTCCACTACGCGCTTTACTGCGACCAGTGCTTTCATTGAATTCTCCTAAAAAGAACGTTGCTTTCACTATTCAGCGAAGCCAAACCTTCTTCTCTATAAAATCAAATCCGTTTTTCTTAAAAACGAATTCATTCAGAAATCTTTCAGATAATGCTTGCCGATTATACCATTTTTAAAGCATTTACTCAGGCTGGTAGATATACATTCTTATGCTTAACAAACTGAAAAATATCAGGCGCTATATCAGTTTCAGACGACCCTTTAGCCTTTGTCTGCTGCAACACAATCCATCAGCGTTTGATAAACCAAATCTGCGGTCGGAATCTGCCCGATATTGCCCAAATTTTTTGCAACAGCCGAAACCTGAACGCCTGTTTTAATCGGATCGGTATCGGTATAAATGCCGACCACAGGTTTTTCCAAGGCATTTGCCAAATGCAGCAAACCGGTATCCACGCCGACAATTCCGACCGCGTGTTTAAGCAGATACGCTGCCTGCAATAAATTCATTTTGTCGCACACGATGGCAAACGGCAGCCCATCTGCAATCTGTTCGGCACGCGCTTTTTCAGCTTCATTTCCCCATGGCAGATAAACGTTGCATTGTTGCTCTTCATTCAGCTTTTGCAGCAATGCTCGCCAGTTTTCCATAGGCCATAACTTACTGTCTCGGCTGGTCGCGTGCAAAGCCGCATAATACGGCTGCTCTAAATTTTTCAGACGACCTGCTTCGGGAACGGTCAAGCCGAATACCTGCGTTTCCGGCATTGCATACCCAAATACTTGGGCGAACAGCTCACGATTGCGCCAAACAGCATTTTTCCCTTTCGGTACAGCGTATGTTTTCGCATACGCCAGCGCAGCCAGTCCCTCGCGCGCGCTGTTTTTATCCAAACCATAAATAGGGGATTTTGCCATTTTGGCGAAACAAGCGCTTTTAATCAGACCTTGACTGTCCAATACAAAATCAAATGCTTCCTGCCGCAAAGCCTGTTTCAGACGACCTATTTCCCGCCAAGTTTCTGCTTGAAAAAGATGTTTGCGCCATTGCCGCCATTTCATCACATGGATTTTTTTCACAAACGGATGCAGGCGCGCAATATCCGCAAATCCGGCTTCACACAACCAATGGAGTTCCACATCAGGGCATTGTCGCGCTAAATCTTCAATTGCGGGCAAAGTGTGAATTAAATCGCCCATACTGGACAAGCGGACAAGCAAAATTTTCATATTCAGTAAGGGGGTTTCACGTGAAACAATTATAAATTATTGATTATTAATATATTTTTTAATTTCGTCGGCGTTTTTAAAGATGATTGCACCGGCAGAACGCATTTCCTGCCATGCCGTTTCAATGGTGTCCGGCGCAATACCGCGACAAGCCGCTTCATTGACGATAACCTGCCAATTGCCGCCTTTGAGTAACTGCAAAACCGTTGTTTTCACACAATAATCCGTAGCCAAGCCGCCGACAATGACCGTATCCGTATTTTGACAACGCAGCCATTCAATCAACCCTGTGCTCAGTTTTTCCTCGATATCGTGAAAACACGCGCCGTAAGGATGCAATTCAGGATCGACGCCTTTCCAAACGCAATAATCGTATTCTTTAGCAGAAGGCAGCCCGTCCAACAATTCATAGCCGCGCGTACCGACCATCGCATGAGCCACCCAAGTCAAATCCGCATCGGGCAAACCTGTCGGCTTCAACATATCAACAGGGTTATCCACAAGCCATTTCGCTGCCGCATGATGCGCATCTTTCGTCATCACGCGCAAATCCGCCAAAGCGGCTTGGGCATTCAATTCTTCGACAATCAAATGCCCCTCGTTCACAGGCAGCTCGTCAGGACACAAAGGCGTAAAAGTTTTTTGTGCATCAACATCAATGGAAACAATCATCTCATCATTTCAACGCGATTAAAATGCCCTGTATTATAACAAATTACTGCCCAAAAGCGGTAAAACCGGCTGTGATAAGATAACGTTTTTCCGAAAAACTTGTCCACAATCCTCATGACTTACACCATCGCCCCCATCGCCACCGCCCGCTCGCCCTACAAACAGAAATTCGGCGTCGCCCGCCAGCCCGGTTTGGTTCCCGCCGCAGAAGTTTGTATCGAGCTGAATCCCGAATTTACCGCAGACAGTGTACGCGGACTGGAACACTTCGACTATGTGTGGATAAGTTTCATCTTTCACGGCGTATTGGATGAAGGCTGGGCACAAATGGTGCGCCCGCCACGGCTCGGCGGCAAACAAAAAATGGGCGTATTCGCCACGCGCAGCCCTCACCGCCCCAATCATCTCGGACTATCACTCTTAAAACTCAACCGCATCGAAACCGGCAAACCCGTCCGCCTTTATTGCAGCGGCGCAGACCTGCTCGACGGCACGCCGATTGTCGACATCAAGCCCTACATCCCCTTTGTCGAATCCAAACTCGACGCCTCATCCGGCTTCGTCAGCGGCAAACCCGAAGAGCTGGAAGTCGTATGGCTGGAAAACATCGGCGCAGAAAATTTATCTGAAAGCACCAAAAACCTTATCAATCAAAGCATTGCCCAAGACCCGCGTCCCGCCTATCAAAATATTCCTGAACGGATTTACGTCATGAATATAGAGGATTATGAAGTCAGGTTTCAAATTGAGGAAAATCGTGCGACGGTTATCAGGATAAGCGTTGTTTAAATTTTTAGTGTCCGCTCCCATTCAAAAAGGTCGTCTGAAAACCGAATTACACGGCGAAATATGGTTTTCAGACGACCTCTTCAAAAAATTGGCATAAAACTTGCATGAAATTCAAGCGAGAAATTTACGTTTCACCCGAAATTTGATTAAACATCAAAAGAAACAACCAGTAACGCGATTTTACCCGTGCCAAACACACGCTTGCCTGAAGACGATATATCATCGCTTCCATTTATGTTCGTATGAAATTGTTACAAAGTGACAATAAATGTCATCAGAATGAAAAAGGCGGCGCACGGATAACATCGAATCTTGACCATGCAACAGGCGGTCTGACCAAAACTGCCGCCACCAAAAAGGATTAACCATGAAAACGTCCCGCATTGCCAAAACCGCCCTTTACCTCGCCGCCGCAGCCGTATTGTCAGCCTGCGCCGGCAAAAGCCACGTTAAAGCCGACGGAACCACAGACAACCCCGTCTTCCCGAAACCCTATTCCGTAACCTTTAACAAAAACCAAGGCACATTCCCGACCGCCGATGAACTCGAACTCATGAAACCGGGTCTGAGTAAAGACGACATCTACAAAATCCTCGGTCGTCCGCACTACGATGAAGGTATGTTCGGCGTGCGCGAATGGAACTACCTCTTCCACTTCCGCACCCCAGGCGTTCCCGCCAACCCCCACATCGGCTCTGACGTAGAAGGCATTACCACTTGCCAATACAAAGTCTTGTTCGACAAACACAAATACGCCCGCAGCTTCCATTGGAAAGCCGTCTTCCCGGAAGATGCCGTCTGCCCGCCCGTACAAGAAGTTGCCCCACAACCCGCGCCCGAACCTCAAATCATCATCCGTGAGGTTGCGCCTGAAACACCCCACCGCATCCGCAGATAATAGGAAACCATGTTTAAAAGAATCATCCTCGGCGTATCGCTGCTGGCAGGGCTGAACAGCTTTGCAGCAGCCGATGCCGCCAAAGAATACATGCAACGCAAAAAAGTCATCGTCAACACCGCCAAAGCTGAGCTGTGCTTTGCCGACGATGGTCAGTGTCACCCCGTACTCATCGGTAAAACCACGCCCAAAGGCAAATTCGACATGCAGTTGATGAAGACTTCCAAACCCGGCTACGGCGGCGAAGTCATCGGCTTCAAGCAGGAAAAAGACTTCCTCTTTGCCCTGCACCGCGTTTGGACGCTCAAACCTTCCGAACACCGCATGAAACGCATCGCCTCCGATGTCGTCTCCGACCGCATCATGACCAACGGTTGTATCAACGTAACCGACAAAGTGTACGACAAGCTGCGCAATTACTTCGTTTTAGAAGTGATTTGACGGACTACTCCGCATAACAAGGATGCAGAAAGGTCGTCTGAAAATCTGAAATGGTTTTCAGACGACCTTTTTATTTAATCAAAGCGAATCTTATTCAATGAACTTAGGATAAACCAAATCCGTAGCGTGGGCTTTGCCCACGAAACCTACCGTTTAACCATTCGAATGGGGTGGTTGTCCTTGCATTTTATTTCGTGGGCAAAGCCCACGCTACTCGTAGCTGCAACGGCAATTTGTCCCTTCCCTCGTCCGGCGGGGGAAGGTTAGGATGGGGGTGGCTTTGTGAGTTTAGGTCAAATTGAATTCGTACAAACCACAGAACCACCCTCTCCCCAGCCCTCTCCCGCCGGACGGAAGAGGGAGTAGATTGCAGGCAAAAACAAGGTCGTCTGAAAAAATTTTCAGACGACCTTTTCTCTTACTTATCCACAGACTGGTTTATCCAATTCGAAATCTTTTAGATTTTGCCTGCGAAGTATTCCAAAGTACGGACGAGTTGGCAGGTGTAGGACATTTCGTTATCGTACCAAGCGACGGTTTTCACCAGTTGTTTGTCGCCTACGGTCATCACGCGGGTTTGGGTGGCGTCGAAGAGCGAGCCGTATTCGATGCCGACGACGTCGGAAGAAACGATTTGATCTTCGGTGTAGCCGTAAGATTCGTTGGCGGCGGCTTTCATTGCGGCGTTGATTTCTTCTTTGGTCACGGGGCGTTCGAGGATGGAAACCAATTCGGTCAGCGAGCCGGTGGCGACGGGGACGCGTTGGGCGGAGCCGTCGAGTTTGCCGTTCAATTCGGGGATAACCAAACCGATGGCTTTGGCGGCGCCGGTGCTGTTGGGCACGATGTTGAGCGCGGCGGCGCGGGCGCGGCGCAAATCGCCTTTGCGGTGCGGTGCGTCAAGGGTATTTTGGTCGCCGGTGTAGGCGTGGATGGTGGTCATCAGACCTTCGACTACGCCGAACTCTTTTTGCAGGACTGCCGCCATCGGGGCAAGGCAGTTGGTGGTGCAGGAAGCGGCGGAGATGACGGTTTCGCTACCGTCCAAAATGTCTTGGTTCACGCCATATACGACGGTTTTCACGTCATTGCCGCCGGGCGCGGAAATAACGACTTTGCGCGCACCGGCGCGGATGTGGGCTTCGGCTTTGGTTTTGCTGGTAAAGAAGCCGGTACATTCGAGGACGACGTCTACGCCCAATTCGCCCCAAGGCAATTCTTCAGGATTCGGATTGGCGAAGACTTTGATTTCTTTGCCATTCACTACGATGGCATCGTCTTTCAATTCGGCAGTACCTTGGAATCGGCCTTGGGTGCTGTCGTATTTGAAAAGGTGCAGCAGCATATCGGCAGGGGTCAGGTCGTTGACGGCGACGACTTCGATGCCTTTGGCTTTTTCAATTTGACGCAATGCCAGACGGCCGATGCGGCCGAAACCGTTAATCGCTACTTTGATGCTCATTTTGATACTCCTGTCAGTAGGGAAAGGGATAAATTTCAATAAGGGCTATTGTAGCCTGAAATAAAACTACTACCTAGAATTACACGATGCTACTTTTAAAATGTTTGATTTAAATAAAAAAACCGTGAAATAGGTCGTCTGAAAATGTAGATTGGTACGGTTTGTCCCCATATTTGGGGATAAATTTTGGTTGTTTTTAAAATTAATATGTAATTATTTAAAAAAATGATGATGGTGATGAGTACCTTCCCGTTTTGTGGATAACCTTATTACTGGTTGTATAATCAATTTGTTGGATTCATTTAAAGGCTGCGTTCAAGTTCTGTTTTTTGTGAGAACAAAGTCGGATAATCTGTAATCGTTTGAATTTTTCTGTGGATAAAATCGGATTTTTCCACTCGGATTACACGGCATATTGTGGATAATCTTACCGGTACAAAGGGTCGTCTGAAAAATCTATGGTTCTGAAACACCTACATTAGCAAATACTATTAAAAATAATAGATTATTTTTTCCTTTTTATCGTATTATCCAAACATCAAACCAATTATTGAATAAGGAGGCGGTTTATGCTGCAACGAACTTTGGCAAAATCCATCAGCGTAACCGGCGTCGGGCTGCATTCGGGCGAACGGGTCGCGCTGACCCTGCACCCTGCGCCCGAAAACAGCGGGATTTCCTTCCGCCGTACCGATTTGGACGGCGAAATGGGCGAAACCATCAAACTTACGCCTTACCTCATCAACGATACGCGCCTGTCGTCCACCATCGTAACCGACAAAGGCGTGCGCGTCGGCACGATCGAACACATCATGTCCGCGCTGTCTGCCTATGGCATCGACAATGCGCTGATTGAGTTGAACGCGCCCGAAATCCCGATTATGGACGGCTCCAGCCTGCCGTTTATTTATCTTTTGCAAGATGCGGGCGTTGTCGATCAAAAGGCGCAAAAGCGGTTTTTGAAAATCCTCAAGCCTGTCGAAGTCAAGGAAGCGGGCAAATGGGTGCGCTTTACGCCGTATGACGGCTTTAAAGTGACGCTGACCATCGAATTCGACCATCCGGTTTTCAACCGCAGCTCGCCCACTTTTGAAATCGATTTCGCGGGCAAGTCCTACATCGACGAAATCGCGCGCGCGCGCACCTTCGGCTTTATGCACGAAGTGGAAATGATGCGCGCCCACAATCTCGGACTGGGCGGCAATTTGAACAACGCCATCGTGATTGACGACATGGACGTTTTGAATCCGGAAGGTTTGCGTTATCCCGACGAGTTCGTCCGCCACAAAATCCTTGATGCCATCGGCGATTTGTATATCGTCGGACACCCGATTATCGGCGCATTCGAAGGCTACAAGTCCGGCCACGCCATCAACAACGCTTTATTGCGTGCGGTTTTGGCGGACGAAACCGCTTACGAATGGGTGGAATTTGGTGACGATGAGAATTTGCCGTCCGCCTTCCACGAGCTGCCGGCGGCTTGAGATAAGACAGCGTACAAAAAGGCTGTGGATAAACAATCATCCACAGCCTTTTTATTGGATAAAGGTCGTCTGAAATCTTGATTTTAAGTTTTCAGACGACCTTTCAAGCGAGACAACCATCTCCCGCCAATATTTCAGACATGATTATCCACATGGCTATCTAATCTATCCTTCTGAAAAATAAAAAGATTATATTTTTTCTCAAATTTTATACACACTTTATCCATAGCTTTTCTCCAACGATAAAAAAGGTCGTCTGAAAACCCAAATTCGGATTTCAGACGACCTTTTATCCACAAGCCGATCGGTGATTAATCGCCCATGACTTTACCTTCGCGACGCGGGTCGGCACCGCCGAGCAAACCGTCTTTGCCGATCACAATGCCTTGTACGCCGGAATTCAAATCGCGGATTTGGACTTTGTAGCCCAGTTTTTCCAATGCTGCCGCTTTGTCCGCCGCCGCGGTTTTTTCCTCGATTTCATACTGGCTGCCGCGATTGAGCATATTCGGCAGGGAGATTGCCGCCTGAATGTCCATGCCCCAGTCGATATGCGCCACCAGCGTTTTGGCGACGAAACCGATGATGCGGCTGCCGCCGGGCGAACCGACTGCCAGATAAGGCTTGCCGTCTTTCATCACGATGGTCGGCGCCATTGAAGAACGCGGCCGTTTGCCGCCCGCCACGCTGTTGGCAACGGTTTTACCATCCGTGCCGACAGGGTTGAAAGCGAAATCGGTCAATTCATTGTTGAGCAGATAGCCGTTTGCCATCAGCCCCGAGCCGAACGCGTTTTCAATCGAAGTCGTCATCGACACGACGTTGCCGTCTTTATCCACAACCACCAAATGGCTGGTGGACGGCAGCTCTACCGCCATGCCCTGCGCGTATTTCTTGCCAAACTTGCCCGCCTGAATGTTTTCCAGCGCCTTGTCGGATTGACGGATTTCTTCGGCACGCGGTTTCAGGTAAGCCTGAGAAATCAAGGCACGGGTCGGGACGTTGACAAACGCGGGATCGCCAATGTAATGATCTCGGTCGGCAAACGCAATTCGCGACGCATCGCCTATCCAGCGCCAACTGTGGATATTTTCCGATCCCAACGCCTTCATATCCTGATTTTGCAAGACGCCCAAAATCTCGCCCAAAGCAATCGCCCCCGAACTTGGCGCGCCCATGCCGCAGACTTCGTATTCGCGATAAGGCGCGCAAACCGGTTGACGCTCGATAACGCGGTAGTTTTTCAAATCTGACAAACTGATTTTGCCGGGGTTATCCACAGCACCGGTAACGGCACGGACAATATTCTGTGCCTGCGCGCCCTGATAAAACGGCGCGCTGCCTTTTTCCGCCAACAGGCGCACGGAGCGGGCAAATTCAGGGTTTTTCAACACCGTTCCCGCTGCCAAAGGCTTACCCTCAGGCAGGAAATAGGCGGCGGTTTGCGGATAACGTTGCAACGGCTCCAGATTCTGCTCGATGGATTTCGCCATGCGCGGTGAAACCGTAAAGCCTTGTTCCGCCAAAGCAATCGGTTTGTCAAACAGGCTTGCCCACGGCAATTTGCCGTAACGTTTGTGAACATCTTCCAGCAGCTTCGGAATCCCCGGCACGCCGACCGAACGACCGCCGACCACTGCGTTCATAAAGCCCATCGGTTTGCCGTTCTCATCCAAAAAAAGCTCCGGCGTTGCCGCTTTCGGCGCCGTTTCACGAGCATCAAACGTCGTCAGTTTTTTCGCCTTATTGTCCCAATACACCAAAAACGCGCCGCCGCCCAAACCTGAAGACTGCGGCTCGGTCAGACCCAAGGTCGTCTGAATGGCGATCATCGCATCTATCGCACTGCCGCCGCGTTTCAAAATCTCGTATCCCGCCTCGGTCGCCAACGGATTGGCAGACGCCGCCATGTAATGCTTGGCGCGGATCAGTTTCTGCTCGGTCAGCCCCGTCCCTTGTTCCGGCGCATGGTTATCCACAGCCGTCGGCACAGGCGCGGCATCAGGTTTCTGCATCGGCTGGTGCGCGCACGCCGCCAAAACCAAAACTGCCAACAGGTTTAAGCCAAAGGAAAATTTCATATCTGCTCCCTTTTAATGAGATATTTTTCAGACGACCTTTACAGGGCTAAAACACGCAAAAGGTCGTCTGAAACATGAAAAACAATTGGACTCTTTATCTCGTCATACAGTTCCGTTTGAGATCGGTATAAAACCGGCAGGCTGTGTGTATAGCCGGAAAGTTATACACAAAACCAAACCGGATTTCAAAATTATCCACATCTGCCAACAAGGCAAACAGCGGTTTATCCGCATCCAAAATCTACATTCAACTCATTGAACTGAAAAAGGAATCAAAGTTATACACAAGCAAATGCACTACTCAATATAATCATCTATTTATTATTTAAAATCTTATTTATAGTTTGTTTTCCCATCGCGCAGCCAACGCCCGCAACGTAAAGGCATCTTTTCAAAAAATTAGATAGTTAAGGATTGTTAAACCTCTGTAAATCAGATAGAGTTACGGCTGATAAATTAAATTAATAATGGAGCTTCCATCAATGAAAGGCGATATCGGCGTCATCGGCTTGGCCGTTATGGGTCAAAATTTGATTTTGAATATGAACGATCGCGGTTTCAAAGTCGTGGCGTACAACCGGACCACTGCTAAAGTGGACGATTTTCTCAACGGCGCAGCCAAAGGCACCAACATTATCGGTGCCTATTCATTGCAAGATTTAGTGGATAAATTGGAAAAACCGCGCAAAATCATGATGATGGTACGTGCAGGTTCTGTCGTTGACGACTTTATCGAGCAACTTGTCCCACTTTTGGAGCAAGGCGACATTATTATTGACGGCGGCAACGCCAACTATCCCGATTCCACCCGCCGCACACACGAGCTGGCGGCAAAAGGCATCCGCTTTATCGGCGCGGGCGTTTCCGGCGGAGAAGAAGGCGCGCGTCACGGCCCGTCCATCATGCCCGGCGGCGACGAAGCCGCATGGCCTGCCGTCAAACCCATCTTCCAAGCCATTGCCGCCAAAACCCCGCAAGGCGAACCCTGCTGCGACTGGGTCGGCCGCGACGGCGCGGGCCATTTCGTCAAAATGGTGCACAACGGCATCGAATACGGCGATATGCAGTTGATTTGCGAAGCCTACCAATTCATGAAAGACGGCTTGGGTCTGAGCTACGACGAAATGCACCGCATTTTCAGCGAATGGAACCAAACCGAGCTGGATTCCTACCTCATTGAAATCACCGCCGCGATTTTGGGCTACAAAGACGAAAACGGCGAACCTTTGGTCGAAAAAATCCTCGATACCGCCGGACAGAAAGGCACAGGCAAATGGACCGGCATCAACGCCCTCGATTTGGGCATCCCGCTGACGCTGATTTCCGAAGCCGTGTTCGCCCGCTGCGTGTCCGCGTTCAAAGACCAACGCGTTCAAACCGGCAGCTTGTTCGGCAAAACCGTTATCCCCGTCGAAGGCGACAAAGCCGCATGGGTCGAAGCCCTGCGCCAAGCCCTGTTGGCATCCAAAATCATTTCCTACGCACAAGGCTTCATGCTCATCCGCGAAGCTAGCGAAAACAACGATTGGGCATTGAACTACGGCAACACGGCCCTTCTGTGGCGCGAAGGCTGCATCATCCGCAGCGCATTCTTGGGCAACATCCGCGACGCATACGAAGCCAATCCCGATTTGGTGTTCTTGGGTTCCGACCCCTATTTCAAAGGCGTATTGGAAAACTGCCTGCCCGCATGGCGCAAAGTCGTCGCCAAAGCCATCGAATGCGGCATCCCCATGCCCTGCATGGCTTCCGCGATTACCTTCCTCGACGGCTACACCACCGAACGCCTGCCCGCCAACCTGCTGCAAGCCCAACGCGACTACTTCGGCGCGCACACCTACGAGCGCACCGACAAACCGCGCGGCGAGTTCTTCCACACCAATTGGACAGGCAAAGGCGGCGATACCGCATCGACTACTTACGATATTTGATTTGTTTGAACCAGCAAAAAGGTCGTCTGAAAACCATGAATTTTGGGTTTTCAGACGACCTTTTTATTTGAATCTTTCAATTTGAGGCACGCTTGTTATGGGAATCTCAGCGACAAACTTCGGTTTTAAAAACGGATGCTTGCGGGCGCAGAAGGGTGGGGAAAACGCCCTGTAAAATCTACTGCTTGCGCACAACTTATCCACATTTTAATCTCAGTTAATCCACTATAAAAGCATGATTCATTGAACGCCGTCCCTATACAAAAAGGTCGTCTGAAAATCTTGGAACTGATTTTTCAGACGACCTTTGATGTCTCCGTAGCTTAAAAGACAAATGATTTAAAGCGTTTAATTTTTCCGCGCAGTAACAAATTCCGCCAAGAGCCGCAAATGCAGGGCTTTTGCGCCGAAGGGTTCGAGCAGGGCGGCGGCTTCGGCGGTCAGGGTTTCGGCGTAGGCGCGGGCGGCTTGCAGACCCATCAGTTTGACGTAGGTGGGTTTGTCGTTGTCGCTGTCTTTGCCGGCGGTTTTGCCTAGGGTGGCGGTGTCGGCTTCGCAGTCCAACACGTCGTCGATGACTTGGAACGCCAAGCCGAGTTTGGCGGCGTAGCTATCTAAGGTGCGGACGTCGTCTGAATTCAAATCGGGGCAGGCAAGCGCGCCCAATACGACGGCGGCGCGGATGAGGGCGCCGGTTTTGAGGCTGTGCATCTGTTCCAACTGCGCCTGATTCATGGCTTTGCCGACGTTGGCAAGGTCGATGGCTTGTCCGCCCGCCATGCCGAGGCTGCCGGATGATTTGGCGAGCGTGGACAACATGGCGATTTGGCGTTCGGCAGGCAGTCCGGTCGGACGGCTCAATACATCGAAGGCTTGGGTTTGCAGCGCGTCGCCGACTAAGAGGGCGGTGGCTTCGTCGTATTTCACATGGCAGGTCGGCTTGCCGCGCCGCAGGCTGTCGTTGTCCATGGCGGGCATATCGTCGTGTACCAAGGAATAGACGTGCACCATTTCAATCGCCGCCATGGCTTGTTCGACGGCGTTTTGGTCGGCATCGCCCAATTCGGACGCGGCGAGCACCAAAAGCGGGCGCAGACGTTTGCCGCCGTCGAGGGTAACGTAACGCATGGCTTCGTGCAGCGTGTGCGGCACTTGGTTTTCAGACGGCAGGAAACTCTCCAGCAGCAATTCGGTCTGCGCTTGGGCTTTTTGCTGCCAGGCTTTCAATTCATTCGCCGGGTTCAAGGTTCAGCTCCTTCAGTTCGTCCGCGTCCAATACTTGCAGCTTTTGTTCGACTTCCGCCAGCTTGGTTTGGCAGTATCTGACCAGCTCGTTGCCTTCCTGATAGGCTGCCAGAGCGTCTTCCAGCGGCATTTCGCTGCTTTGCATGGATTGGGTCAGGGTTTCGAGGCGGGCGAGGGCTTCTTCAAAAGATTTGGGGGCTTTTTTCATGATGATGCGGGCAAAAAATCAAAGCGGTATTGTAGCATTTTATGGGCTGCTTCTTGGACGGGAACGGAAAAAGGTCGTCTGAAAACCTGATTTCCAAGTTTTCAGACGACCTTTTGAGCTGATGATACGGTAAAAATCATTCTTTCAGAGCGGCGGCACCAAACGTACCGTTTTTAGATTCCAGAAGATGATCGAATCGGCCGGTAAGCTCTTCTGCTTGGGGGCCGAGGAACATACCCGACATGATTTTTTGTTCTTTCTCATCCACATGGAAGAAGCGGTTGCCGACGATTTGACCTTCCAGATTCACTTCATCAAATTCACCGTTTTCGGAGTAAACCGCACCGGAGAGGGATTTGCGGCCGAAGTCCACCATAAAGATGGAGTTGCCGAACGTATTGGCTTGTCCGACATCGCTGTAAAGCGCATAACCGCGGTAAAAAGCCTGACCCTCTTGAGGCATCGCTGCTTCCGGAGTAATAACGCCTTGGTAGAACATATACGATGTATGGATGTCAGTATCTCCATTTTTCAAGCCATAAAACCCGTAGCGGCCGTATTTCAGATGAGTGGCGGCAACCAGGACAGATTTTTCGTTCACATTACCGAATACTTCAGCCCTTTGAGGCTCAGTTTCGGGCAACAGCGGGATTTTTTGTCCATCCAATTCAAGAACATTAATGTCGCCGGTATGGGAAATATCGTCACCCGTCATTCCTGATTGGGAAATTTTGCTGTAATAGCCGTCAATTTGTTGGGTTACAGCAGCTTTGGCGGCTTTGCGTTCTGCTTCCACTCTAGCTTTCTCGGCTTCTTCAGCAGCCTTACGTTCGGCTTCCGCTTTAGCTTTTTTGGCTTCTTCAGTAGCCTTACGTTCTGCCTCAGCCTTAGCTTTTTCAGCCTCTTCAGCGGCCTTACGTTCAGCTTCAGCCTTAGCTTTTTCGGCTTCTTCAGCGGCTTTGCGTTCAACTTCGGCCTTAGCTTTCTCGGCTTCTTCAGTAGCCTTACGTTCTGCCTCAGCCTTAGCTTTTTCAGCCTCTTCAGCGGCCTTACGTTCAGCTTCAGCCTTAGCTTTTTCGGCTTCTTCAGCGGCTTTGCGTTCAACTTCGGCCTTAGCTTTCTCGGCTTCTTCAGCAGCCTTACGTTCAGCTTCAGCCTTGGCTTTTGCAGCCTCTTCAGCAGCTTTGCGTTCTGCTTCGGCCTTAGCTTTTTCAGCCTCTTCAGCAGCTTTGTGTTCTGCTTCGGCCTTAGCTTTGGCAGCTTCTTCCGCAACTTTACGTTCTGCTTCGGCTTTAGCTTTTTCAGCTTCTTCGGCAGCTTTGCGTTTTACTTCGGCTTTAGCTTTTGCAGCCTCTTCAGCAGCTTTGCGTTCTGCTTCGGCCTTAGCTTTTTCAGCCTCTTCAGCAGCTTTGCGTTCTTCTTCAGCTTTAGCCTTCTCAGCCTCTTCAGCAGCTTTGCGTTCCGCTTCAACTTTAGCTTTCTCAGCCTCTTCAGCGGCTTTGCGTTCCGCTTCGGCTTTGGCCTTCTCAGCCTCTTTACGTTCAGCTTCGGCCTTAGCTTTCTCGGCTTCTTCAGCAGCGTTACGTTCAGCTTCGACTTTGGCTTTCTCGGCTTCTTCGGCAGCTTTACGCTCTGTTTCAGCCTTAGACTCCTCAGCGGCTTTACGTCCCGCTAGGCATTCGGCGTTGCATTCTATTTTGGGTTGATTGGTATCGCTTGAGGTCGTTGACGGCGAACCGCCGCCTCCACCGCCTCCGCAGGCGGCAAGTAACGATAGGGCAAGGTAAGACAGGATATGTGGATAGTTTTTCATCGTAATGTACTTTTATATTTAAAATAGTTATGTGATATTCATTTTATGGGCTTTTTTATAACATGTCATTTATTTATTTGACGAACGGTACTTTTTGTTTATAAATAGTTTATTTTATTTGAATTTTTATGTTGCGAAATCGGCAAATTTTTTGATAGGCGGTTTTTTTGGTGGTCAAACGGTTGTAATTTGCTTGTGTTATAATCCGCACTTCATACAGGTCGGACAGACAGTCGCCGCGTATCGCGTAAGGCATACGGGGAGGAAAGTCCGGGCTCCGCAGAGCAGGATGCCGGCTAACGGCCGGGCGCGGAAACGCGACGGAAAGTGGAACAGAAAGCAATACCGCCGACGGCCGCCTTCGGGCGGCACGGGTAAGGGTGAAAAGGTGCGGTAAGAGCGCACCGTGCACTTGGTAACAAGGCGCAGCAGGCTAAACCCCATCCGGAGCAAGACCAAACAGAACGCTTTGACGCTGCTCGCCGAGCGTTCGGGTAGGTTGCTGGAGTGCATCAGTAATGGTGTGCCTAGAGGAATGACTGTCCGAGACAGAACCCGGCTTATCGTCCGGCCTGTATGTCCCGATTATCGAAAAGGTCGTCTGAAAACTGATTTTTGGTTTTCAGACGACCTTTTACCTTCGATAACCCGTTTCATCAAACCTATTCCCGCTGCTTTTTCAGACGACCTTTCCCCCGTCTCGCCCGCACGATTTACGGTATAATTCCCCATCTTTATCCATTGTTTTCCAAAGCATAAACCATGACACGCAAAATCCTCGTTACCTCCGCGCTGCCCTATGCCAACGGCAGCATCCACCTCGGCCACATGGTCGAACACATCCAAACCGACGTTTGGGTGCGCTTTCAAAAACTGCGCGGCCACGAGTGCCACTACTGCTGCGCCGACGACACCCACGGCACGCCCGTGATGCTTGCCGCGCAAAAACAAGGCATCGCGCCCGAAGACATGATTGCCAAAGTGCGCGAAGAGCACCTCGCCGACTTCACCGGCTTTTTCATCGGCTACGACAATTATTACAGCACCCATTCCCTTGAAAACAAACAGTTTTCCCAAGACATTTACCGCGCGCTGAAAGCCAACGGCAAAATCGAAAGCCGCGTCATCGAGCAGCTTTTCGACCCCGAAAAACAAATGTTCCTGCCCGACCGCTTCGTCAAAGGCGAATGCCCCAAATGCCACGCCCAAGACCAATACGGCGACAACTGCGAAGTCTGCGGCACGACCTATTCCCCGACCGAACTGATCAACCCGTATTCCGCCGTTTCCGGTGCCAAACCCGAATTGCGCGAATCCGAACACTTCTTCTTCAAACTGGGCGAATGCGCCGACTTCCTCAAAGCATGGACTTCCGGCAACAACCCGCACGACGGCAAGCCCCATCTGCAAGCCGAAGCCCTCAACAAAATGAAAGAATGGCTGGGCGAAGGCGAAGAAACCACCCTGTCCGACTGGGACATTTCCCGCGACGCGCCGTATTTCGGTTTTGAAATCCCCGACGCGCCGGGCAAATACTTCTACGTCTGGCTGGACGCGCCCGTCGGCTACATGGCGTCGTTTAAAAACCTGTGCGACCGCATCGGCGTCGATTTCGACGAATACTTCAAAGCCGACAGCCAAACCGAGATGTACCACTTCATCGGCAAAGACATCCTCTATTTCCACGCCCTGTTCTGGCCCGCCATGCTGCATTTCTCCGGCCACCGCGCCCCGACCGGCGTGTACGCACACGGCTTTTTGACCGTCGACGGGCAAAAAATGTCCAAATCGCGCGGCACCTTCATCACTGCCAAATCCTATCTGGAACAAGGTCTGAACCCCGAGTGGATGCGCTACTACATCGCCGCCAAGCTCAACAGCAAAATCGAAGACATCGATTTGAACCTGCAAGACTTTATTTCCCGCGTAAACAGCGACCTCGTCGGCAAATACGTCAACATCGCCGCCCGCGCGTCAGGCTTTCTGTCCAAACGCTTTGAAGGTCGTCTGAAAGACGTTTCAGGCAGCGCATTGCTGGCAAAGCTCGCCGCCGAAAGCGACACCATCGCCGAGCAATACGAAAACCGCGAATACGCCCGCGCCCTGCGCGACATCATGGCATTGGCGGATGCCGTGAACGAATACGTCGATGTCAACAAGCCGTGGGAGCTCGCCAAACAGGAAGGCCAAGACGCACGCCTGCACGAAGTATGCAGCGAACTCATCAACGCCTTCACCATGCTGACCGCCTACCTCGCCCCCGTGTTGCCGCAAACCGCCGCCAACGCCGCGCGTTTCCTCAATCTGGACGCGATTACCTGGGCGAACACGCGCGAAACCTTGGGCGAACACACCATCAACAAATACGAACATTTAATGCAACGAGTGGAGCAAAAACAAGTGGACGATTTAATCGAAGCCAACAAACAAAGCATTCAGACGACCCCCGCGCCTGCCGCCGAAGAGGGTAAATACGAAAAAGTCGCCGAACAAGCGAGCTTCGACGACTTCATGAAAATCGACATGCGCGTCGCCAAAGTATTGAATTGCGAAGCCGTCGAAGGCAGCACCAAACTCTTAAAATTCGACCTCGATTTCGGTTTTGAAAAACGCATCATCTTCTCCGGCATCGCCGCGTCTTATCCCAACCCCGCCGAATTGAACGGCCGCATGGTCATTGCCGTCGCCAACTTCGCCCCGCGCAAAATGGCAAAATTCGGCGTATCCGAAGGCATGATCCTCTCCGCCGCCACCGCCGAGGGCAAACTGAAGCTCCTCGATGTCGATGCCGGCGCGCAGCCCGGGGATAAAGTGGGCTAAAACGCTGAAAAAAAGCTGTCTGAAACAATCATGCAAGATGTTCGGACAGCTTTTTTTGTATCTTGAAACCAAGGAAAAACTGATGAAAAAACTGAAAAAACTGCTTTTTATCTTTTTGGGGCTGGCAAGTTTTAATATCTATGCCAACGGCTGTCCCGGACAATTTGACCCCGTCAGCGGTATTTGCCGCTTTCAGGGGAATAACGGGGAAATGGTTCAATATAATATGGCTCCACCCCAATCCTCCAACCGCGGTTCCGTGCAAAACGGTTCTAAAGTCGTCAACATCAACGTCCCATCCAAATATGGCGCATGGGCGGTTAACCTTAAAACGGGTATTGCAGGCGGCGCCCTCAACATGGATTCGCGTGAAGCTGCGGAAAAAGAAGCGATTAAAACCTGTGAAAAAGGCGGTCGCAATGCACCTTGCAAAATAGGAGCTTCTGTCAGGAATGGTTGTATTGCCGTTGCACAAGGTAAATTAGGGAATAAATGGAAAGCCTTTACTGGAATAAAAAAACCTGGTCTTGCAGAGGAGGAGGCGCTAAGGAAATGTCAGGCTTCCGGTTATTCGCAATGCACCATTTTTGCTCCTGAAGGCTGCTCGATGCCGCAATATTAACAGGCAAAAGGTCGTCTGAAAGTTTTCAGACGACCTCGGTATCAGGTTCTTGCTTTAAGAAAAGAGATTACGACCAAACAAAGGAATAAGACTAATGAAAAAACTGCTTTTTATTTTATTGGGGCTGGCGAGTTTTAATGTCTATGCCAACGGCTGCGGCGGAGAGTACCAGCCCGCGACGGGAACTTGTCGCATTATCGACAGCTCGGGACGGCAGATTTTATACAATGTCGGTACGCCACAATCTTCTAACGGCGGTTCTGTTCAAAACAGTCCTAAAGTCGTCAACGTCAATGTTCCGTCCAAATACGGTGCATGGGCGGTTAACATTAAAACGGGTATTTCGGCAGATATTATCAATGCCCCTTCCCGTGCCGTTGCAGAAAAAGAAGCGATAAAATCCTGTGAACAAGGTGGGCGTAATGCGCCATGTGTAGTGGCTGCTTGGGTTAGAAACGGCTGTATTGCCGTTGCCCAAGGGAAATCTGCCAAAAAGGTGAAGACTTTTTATGGAATAGAGGCTCCCGGACAGGCTGAACCAGCAGCATTAAGAAAATGTCAGGCTTCTGGGGCGATACAATGCAAAATCACCACGCCCGAGGGCTGCTCAATGCCTAAATATTGACAGGCAAAAGGTCGTCTGAAACCTTTTTTCAGACGACCTCGGCATCAGGTTCTTGCTTTAAGCAAGCAAAGAGAGATTACGACCAAACAAAGGAATAAGACTGATGAAAAAACTGCTTTTTATCTTGTTGGGGCTGGCGAGTTTTAATGTCTATGCCGCCGACCCAACCTATGATGCAACCAAAGGCGCATTGCAGAATAATTCGGCATTGTGTGCATACGGCTACAATTCCAACTGCGCATCTCCCCGCCAGTCTCGGCAGCAGCCTACGGAAATCGTCAATATCAACGTCCCGTCCAAATACGGCGCATGGGCGGTCAACCTTAAAACGGGTATTTCGGCTGGTTCAATCAATATGGATTCGCGTGAGGCAGCGGAAAGAGAAGCCATCAAATCCTGCGAACAGGGTGGACGCAATGCACCGTGTGTGGTGGGTTCTTCGTTTAGAAACGGCTGTCTTGCTGTTGCCCAAGGGAAATCGGGCAAAAAATTGAAGACTTTCTACGGAGGCGCAGCTCAAATCGGACAGGCTGAACCAGCAGCATTAAGAAAATGTCAGGCTTCTGGGGCGGTACAATGCAAAATCACTACGCCCGAAGGCTGCTCGCTGCCTAAATATTGACAGGCAAAAGGTCGTCTGAAAGTTTTCAGACGACCCCTGTATATAAACTATTCATCATTTTCCCATCTGTTTTTTGAAAGTACCCATATGAAAAAAGCCTTTGTATTTTCTTTGCTGCTCGCTGGTTTGTCCGCTTCTGCCGCCGCGCAAAACCAAACCGGTGCGTCATCCGATGCTGCGGCAAATAAAAAGCTTGCCGCTGAGTGCGGGCAATTGTTTAAAGATACCAATACTTTGGCGAACGGTTCGCTTTGTTATCGGGACAATAAAGAGACCGCCGAATATTTCGACCTTTTGTCTATGGTTTTGTTGTTTAACCATCCGAAAGTCGATCAGTGCCGACAATATCCGAAACTGGAGGAGGAATTCAAAAAACAAAGCTTTCACCATCTCGAAGATAAGGAGTTGAAGCGCCTTTGCGGGGAAAGCCGCGAAGAACGCGACCGTTTGCGCCGCCAGGTAGAGGCGTATATGGACAGTAAGATAAAACAGTATGCGGAAGAAGAAGCCCCACGCCGCGGTGTTCCCGTTGATGAATTGCTGCGTAAAACCGTTGCCGAAGAAGCCGAACGCCGCGCCAAAGCCGATGCCTTTATCCGTCAGAAAGATGGCAGATAGGGATAGACGGGGTCGTCTGAAAACTTCGGGCATGAATGTATAGTGGATTAAATTTAAACCAGTACGGCGTTGCCTCGCCTTGCCGTACTATTTGTACTGTCTGCGGCTTCGTCGCCTTGTCCTGATTTAAATTTAATCCACTATAATGCGTTCCGATATTCATGCTTTATTTGAAAATATCATTCCGGTTTAAAAGGAAAAACCATGAAACAATCTGCTTTAGGCTTACTTGCTTTGACTTTATCTTTTTCAGCCGCCGCGCAAGAGTCCGCCGTCAGTTTGAATGCGGAGCAGGTCGAACATTGCCGGCAAATGCTGCAAGATGCGGCGCTGATTGAGGCTACGGTGAATGTATGCGGCGGCAATGAGGACATCAAAGACTATGCCGGGCATTTATACTCTTTGTACATGGCTGCCGATCCGCAAGCCTTGCAATGCGTCAATTACAGCATGGCGATGGAAAAAGCGGGGAAACCGCTGCCTCATTACGGTTATTCCCCTGAGCAAGACAGCAAACAATATTGCGCCCAAAGCCGCAAAGAACGCCATCTTGCCCAACAACGCGCCGAGGCTTTGGTTGAAAAAGAGCTGCCGAACATTGCCCGCAAAGTCTCCGAAGAATCGAATGCGCTTTATCAAGAGCATCAAAAGCAATTGGCGCAACGACAAAATGCAGAACCGGACAACTGGGAAAAACCGAAATCTTCCAAGCAAATCTTGAACGAAATGCGCGAACAACTGGCGGCAAGCCGTAAAAAAGCGGAAATTGCCCGCCGGAAAATAGAAAAACAGTAACGAAGTTTCGGACAATATGGACAGACGGTCTGCCCTGACCGGATCCAAGAAACCCGCTTTTTGAAGCGGGTTTTTATCTTGGAATCGATTAAGGTTTTCAGACGACCTTTTGGCAGATTGGATTTCTATAGTGGATTAACTTTAAACCAGGACGGCGTTGTCTTGCCGTACTATCTACTGTCTGCGGCTTCGTCGCCTTGTCCTGATTTAAAGTTAATCCACTATAAGCTACCCACCTTAAGCCAACTTGACGGCGAGTTCTGCCAGCCGTTTGCCTTGTGCAAAGGCGATGTCGTTTTCTTCGGCGGTCAGGACGGGTTTGCCGTCATATCCGGCAACGTGGGACGCGCCGTAGGGGGTGCCGCCGCTTTGGGTGTTGCTGAGGGCGGATTCGGTGTAGGGGATGCCGCTGATGATCATGCCGTGGTGCAGGAGGGGGAGCATCATGGTGAGGAGGGTGGTTTCTTGTCCGCCGTGCAGGGAGGAGGTGCTGGTGAAGACGGTGGCGGGTTTGCCGGCGAGTTCTGCGCCGAGCCATTGGGGGATGGTGCCGTCGATGAAGTATTTCATGGCGGCTGCCATGTTGCCGAAGCGGGTGGGGCTGCCTAGGGCGAGGGCGGCGCAGGTTTTGAGGTCTTCGGCGGTGGCGTAGGGTGCGCCGCTGTCGGGGATGTCTTTTTCGACGGCTTCGCAGACGGTGGAGACTTTGGGGACGGTGCGCAATACGGCTTCGCAGCCTGCGACGCTTTCGATGCCGCGTGCGATTTGGCGGGCGAGGTTGAGGGTGCTGCCGTTTTGGGAGTAGTAGAGGACGAGGATTTTGAGGGGATTTGGGTTCATTTGGGTATTCCGTTACAATGGGGTTGATGGGAAATGGGTGTTAACTTCACTAAAGCTGTGTTTTCAGACGACGTGGTGTGTGCTGCGGGCGTTTTCTGTTTTTTTATTTTTAATTGGTTATTTTTTCGGGAAAGATTATGCCGTTTTTGAAATGGTGGCAAGGTTTGTCGGACAGTAAGGCGTTTGCTTTTGCGTGGTTTGTGGTTCGGCGTTTCGATGAGGAGCGTGTGCCGCAGGCTGCGGCGAGTATGACGTTTACGACGCTTCTGGCTTTGGTGCCGGTATTGACGGTGATGGTGGCGGTCGCTTCGATTTTTCCTGTGTTCGACCGTTGGTCGGATTCTTTTGTTGCGTTCGTCAATCAGACTATTGTGCCGCAGGGTGCGGACATGGTGTTTGATTATATCAATGCGTTTCGTAATCAGGCGGGGAAGTTGACGGCAATCGGTAGCGTGATGTTGGTGGTGACGTCGCTGATGCTGATTCGGACGATTGATAATGCGTTTAACCGGATTTGGCGGGTCAATTCGCAGCGGCCTTGGATGATGCAGTTTTTGGTGTATTGGGCGTTGCTGACGTTTGGGCCGCTGTCTTTGGGCGTGGGGATTTCTTTTATGGTCGGGTCGGTGCAGGATTCTGCGTTGGCTTCATTTGCGCCGCAATGGGTGGTGGGGTTACTTCAAACCTTAGGTACGCTGTTTTTTGCCACGCTTTTGCTGTGGGGGCTGTACCGTTTCGTACCCAACCGCTTTGTGCCTGCGCGGCAGGCGTTCGTCGGGGCTTTGATTACGGCGTTTTGCTTGGAGACGGCGCGTTTCCTGTTCGCTTGGTATATGGGCAATTTCGACGGCTACCGCTCAATTTACGGGGCGTTTGCCGCCGTGCCGTTTTTTTTGGCGTGGCTGAATTTGCTGTGGACGCTGGTGTTGGGCGGCGCGGTGCTGACTTCGTCGCTGTCTTATTGGCAGGGCGATGCGTTCCGCAGGGGCTTCGATTCACGCGGGCGGTTTGATGATGTGTTGAAAATCCTGCTGCTTTTGGATGCGGCGCAAAAAGAGGGCAAAGCTTTGCCTGTTCAGGAGTTCAGACGACATATCAATATGGGCTACGATGAATTGGGCGAGCTTTTGGAAAAGCTGGCGCGACACGGCTATATCTACAACGGCCGTCAGGGCTGGGTGTTGAAAACGGGGGCGGATTCGATTGAGTTGAGCGAACTCTTCAAGCTCTTTGTTTACCGCCCGTCGCCTTTGGGAAGGGATCATGTGAACCAAGCCGTCGATGCGGTAATGACGCCGTGTTTGCAGACTTTGAACATGACGCTGGCGGAGTTTGACGCGCAGGCGAAAAACCGGCAGCAGTCTTCTTAAGGATTTTGAAACACACAAAAGGTCGTCTGAAAACGGTTTTCAGACGACCTTTTGCTATAATCGGACTTCATCGTCCCGTTCGGTTTGGAAACTCATGAAAACGCTCGTCCTGCTGCTGCTTTCCTTCTCCACTGCCACCGCTTTTGCCGCATACGGTTTGGGTTTGGGGCAGGAGCCAAAATATCCCGCCGACTTTCGCGCCTACGAATACGTCAATCCCGACGCGCCCAAAGGCGGCGTGTTTTCCCTGCCGATGCAGGGCGGCTTTGATACGTTCAACCCGTTTACCCTCAAAGGCGACAAAGAAGTCGGCGTCCTTACGCTGACCGTGGACATGCTCACGGACAACAGTTGGGACGAACCCTTCTCCATGTACGGCTTGCTGGCGGAAGACTTCTGGCTTGCCGAAGACGGACTGTCGGCAACATTCAAGCTCAACCCGAAAGCCAAATTCCACAACGGCGATCCCGTGCTTGCCAAAGACGTCGCCGCCTCCTTCCGCCTGCTTACCCAAGACAAAGCCGCCAATCCCTCCTACCGTATCTACTGGAGCGATGTTGCCAAAGTCGAAACGCCCGACGACAGGACAGTCGTTTTCCACTTCAAACAGCGCAATGCCGAATTACACATGGTCTTGGGGCAACTGCCTGTATTTTCACATAAAAGCTATCCCGAAGGGCTGGAAAAAGGCGCGAACAAAATGCCCATCGGCTCCGGTCCCTACCGCTTCGTCAAAGCAGACATCGGACGCATGAGCGAATACGCGCGCGACAAAAACTACTGGGCACAAAACCTTCCGACCCGCAAAGGCAGATATAACTTCGACACCGTCCGCTTCAAATATTTCAAAGACAACAGCGTCCGCCTCGAAGGACTCAAAGCCGGACAATACGACTTCGTTTACGAAAATGTTGCCCGGAACTGGGCGCGGGGCTATTCCGACGAAATGCTCACCAAACGCGGCATGGGCAAGCACGAATGGGTGCAGAAAAGCGACGCCGGCATGCAGGGCTTCGTCATGAACCTGCGCCGCGCCCCGTTCAACAACATCCTCGTGCGGCAGGCGATGGTCGAGAGTTTCGACTTTGAAAGCATCAACGCGCGCATTTTCTACGGCGCATACCGCCGCAGCAACAGTTTCTTCACCAACAGCGAGATGGCGGCGACAGGCAAACCGCAAGGCGCGGAATTGAAACTGCTCCAGTCCCTCGGCAACACCCTCGACCCCGCCGTTTTGAACCAACCCGTCCCCGAACCGCCCCAAACCGCCCCGAAGACAGGCATACGCCCCAACCTGCTCAAAGCCCGTGCCCTCTTTGAAAAAGCAGGTTACCACTACAAAAACGGCAAACTGACCGACAGCCGAGGCAAACCCCTGACCTTCGAGTTCCTGACCGCCTCCAAAACCTACGAACGCATTACCGCCAAATGGCAGCGCGACCTCGCCAAAATCGGCGTCACCATGAGCATCCGCGTTACCGACCCCGCCTTATACCAAAGGCGTCTCAACGATTTCGATTTTGACATGACCATTACCGCCTATGCCAACAGCGAAAGCCCCGGCAACGAACAATACGATTATTTCGGCTGCGAAGCCGCCAAAATCCCCGGCAGCCGAAACCTCGCCGGCGTGTGCCGCCCCGAAGTCGAAAAGCTGCTCAAACATTTTGGCAGCTTTACCAACCGCGAAGAGCTGAAAACCACCTCCCGGGCACTAGACCGCACCATCCGCCACCAATACATCATCGTCCCCGCCTGGTACGCCGACCGCTACCGCGTCGTTTACCGCAACAACCTCGGCATCCCGCAACAACTGCCGAAATATTACGACCCGGTATCTTTTTCGCTGAGTACGGGGTGGTGGAAATAGGAGGAGTGAGCAGATAAAAGGTCGTCTGAAAACGGATACGGCAGCAATGCGTAGCGTGGGTTCTACCCACAAAATGAACGCCAATTCGGCTGTTGTTTGATTTGGTTGTTGGATGATTGGGGTTGTCAGACGGTGGCTTTCGTGGGCAAAGCCCACGCTACTCGTTGCCGCAAGGCAACTTGTCCCTTCCCCGTCCGGCGGGGGAAGTTTGCGTACGTATGCTAATATATTGCGAGAATTGTGCCTGTCAGATTTAGCCGTAATGGCAAGGCATTATTTCATTACTCAAAAATTCTCTATGAATTAGATATTTAAAATAAACTATTAAAATTTTAGGATACGCACATGCAAGATCAGGAAGAAAGTAAAAATCAGGAAATACAAGAAAAGCAGGAACAAGAAGACAAGGGTGCCATGACCAAGTTGCAAGATGTGTTCAATCTTTCGCATGACCAAGCTCATCCTGACAAAATCGATTCCGTCATCCGCGCCAATACTCGGGTGTCCGGAACCAATATGTGGGTATTGATGTTTGCCATTGCCGTGGCGAGTATCGGTCTGAATGTGAACAGCACGGCGGTAGTGATTGGCGCGATGTTGATTTCGCCGTTGATGGGGCCGATTGTAGGTATGGGTTACGGTTTGGCGGTAGGGGATACTGCGCTGATCCGTCAAGCCGGGCGCAATATTATTATATTCGTCGTCATCAGCTTGATTACCGCTACGTTGTATTTCCTGTTAACCCCGCTTAAAGAGGCGCAAAGCGAGCTTTTGGCGCGTACTCAGCCGACCCTTTGGGATGTGTTGATTGCCTTCTTCGGCGGTAGTGCGGGTATTGTGGCGCTGACTCGAAAAGAAGGAGGCAATGCCATACCGGGTGTGGCGATTGCTACTGCATTGATGCCGCCCCTGTGTACTGCGGGCTACGGACTGGCACATGGCAACTGGCAATATTTTTTCGGTGCTTTTTATCTCTTTGCCATCAACTGCGTGTTCATCGCTTTTTCGACCTTGTTGTTTTCCAAGCTGCTCAAGCTGCCGCGCAGGGGCCTGGTAACGGAATCCAAACGCCGGTTGCAAAGCATCATTATTACCGCCGTCGTGTTGGCTGTGATGATTCCGAGCGGCTATATGGCATCAGGACTGGTGCGTCAGGAGATCTTCAACACCAAAGCCAATGCCGCCATTGCCACTGCGCAGCAACAGGAAGGTTTTTTCGTGCTGCGTAAGGTGTTGAACCACAGAGAAAATATGGTCGGTCTGATTGTCAATGGAACGGGTAATGCCGAGAAAATTTCCGCCTTGCTGGTGAAAAGCCTTAACGCGTCGGGGGTGAAAGAGCCGAAGGTCAAAGTGGTCTATGCGGGAGGGGACGATGCCAAAATCGAAGAATTGCTGGCAAGCCGAAACAACCCGGTTCAGCAGCAAAATGAGCTGAAAGAGCAGCAGGCCTATATCGATGCCGTACTGGCAGACAAAGCCTCCGATATCGACGATGCAGCGGTACTCAAGGAATTAAAAGCCCAATATCCCGAAGCGGAAAAAATCGTTGTCGGACGCGGCTTGGTTTGGGAGAAAGCGCAAACAGAGCCTGTTTCCGAGCAGCCTGAAAGCAGCAAAAATACTAAATCGGAAACAGGCGAACATGACGATATTGTCGTGGTTTCGCTCGAATTTAAGGAGCCTTTGCCTGCCAAAGATCGCGAACGCTTACAGGCGTGGTTGAACCAGCGTTATGAAGGTAAGGTGGTGCGCATGTTTGTGAACACTCAAGTTTCAGACAGATAAACCGTCTAACGAATAATCGCCTTCAGGCTTTATCCATTTCCGAGAAATCATTTATTGTTCCTAGTACACCAAATCCGCCTCAAACACGCCCCTTAAGGCGTTGGAGAGGCGGATTTTTTCTGCGCGTTCGAGCATGTCGCGGGTGATGTGCGTTTCGATGACTGCGTCCGCGCCCAAGTAGGTTTGCGGCTGCTGCAACACGGCTTGGCGCATGACGCCGTTGAGGATATCCAAATCCAGAGACGGGGTGAGCCATTGCCCTTTGTATTTAATGAATACGTTGCTTCTGCCGCCTTCGAGCAGGAGGCCGTCTGAATTGAAAAACAGGCTGTCGAACGCGCCTTGTGTTTCGGCGGTTTGCCACGCTTGGTCGTACAGGGCGCGGCGGGTGGTTTTGAAGCGGCGCAGGTAGTCGCGGCGCGGAAGGGGTTGCGGGGCGGGGATGACGCGCTGCGGGGCGGGCAGCTCGGCGGTGGCGGCATGACTGAGGATGAGGCCGTCTGAAACGAGTTCGGCTTTCAGGCGGAAGAGGCCGTCGGGCAAGTCGGCGATGTATTGCCGGATTCGGGTTTCGCAGTCGTCGGGCAGGGGCAGGTTGAGGGCTTGGGCGGAGGTTTTCAGACGACCTAAATGCAGGTCGAGCAGGCGGCATTGCCTGTTTTCCACGCGCATGGTTTCGAAGATGCCGAAGGCGGGGCGCAATTCGTTGAGGAAACGGGCTTTCCAGCCGCATTCCCGATATTCGGCGGCGGGGTCGCTGTCGATGACGATGCCGGAACCGACGCCGTACACCCCTTGATATAGTGGATTAACTTTAAACCGGTACGGCGTTGCCTCGCCTTGCCGTGTCTGCGGCTTCGTCGCCTTGTCCTGATTTGTTAATCCACTATCTAGGTCGTCTGAAAATGGAAGGTCGTCTGAAATCGGGTCTGAAACGGGTTTGAGCGATAAGGTGCGGATGACGACGTTGAATATGCCTTCAAACCCAAGCCCACTTTCACATGGATTCAGGTAGCCGATGCTGCCGGTGTACAGGCCTCGCGGTTCGGCTTCGAGCGATTCGATAATCTGTATGCTCATGCGTTTGGGTGCGCCGGTGATGCTGCCGCAGGGGAAGGCGGCGCGGAGGATGTCGGCGGCGGTAATGTGCGGCAGAGCTTGGGCTTGGATGGTGCTGGTCATCTGCCAGACGCTGCCGAAACGCGATACTTTAAACGGCTCTGGCACGCATACTTTACCGGTTTGGGCGATTTTGCCGAGGTCGTTGCGCAGCAAATCGACAATCATCACGTTTTCGGCGCGGTTTTTCGGGTCGGCTTGCAACTCGGCGGCGCGGCGTTCGTCTTGACCGTCGCCCAAAATCGGCGCGGTGCCTTTCATCGGTTCGGTGCTGATGGTGCCGTCCGCACCGATTTTGAGGAAGAGTTCGGGCGAGAAACACAGCGTCCACGCGGATTGCCCTTCCGCATCGGGCAGGTGGGACAAGGCGGCATAGGGGACGGGTTGGCGCAGGCGGCGGTAGAGGCTGACGGGATTGCCGTAGGCTTGCAGGTGCAGGCGGGTGGTGTAGTTGATTTGATAGGTGTCGCCGCGTCGGATGGCTTCGTGGATTTGGCGGATGCGGTCGAGGTAATCGGCTTCGGATACGGAGGATTGCGGCGTGGAAATGCCGGCGGGGAGGTCGTCTGAATTTTGGGCAAGCCAGCTTTCGGCATTGATATCGGCGCAGTCGGCAAACCAGTGCAGGGCAAGGTTGCCGCCGCGTTCGGACTCAATCCCCATCAGCGGCAAACCGAATTCGTAGTCTGCAAACAACACAGCATGCAGCCCTTTTTGCCAGCCCTTTTGCAGCGTATCGTCTAGCGAATCCAGTTCGTTATGATGGAAAAGGCGGCTTTCCACATGATTTTGATAGAGTTTTGCGCGGCCGCTCACGGCATCGTCAAACAGGGCGAAATAGGGCATGGCTGTGGTGCAAATAGCCTGATTATACGCCGTTTTTACACAAATTAGCAGACCGCGCCGAAAAAAATGGAGCAGTGTAATTTTATGTAGTCCGCAGCAGTATAAAAGGAGTAAAATCAGGTCATCCCATACCATATCATTTCAAACTTAAGCAATAAGGAGACCCTATGGCAGATCATCAGTTAGAACCCTTCGAAAACGTTGAATTGGGCGAAAAGCAAAACCAGTTGCAAGTTTTCGAAAAAGCCGTTTTGGAACACGAAGGACGCGGTACGGACGAAGATTCCGGCAGTGCGCCGCTCCCCGCCAATTACCCCTACAAGCAACGTATGCGCCGCGCCGCATACGAAAAAGAAAAACAAAAGCTGCAAATCGAATTGCTGAAAGTGCAAAGCTGGGTCAAAGACTCCGGCCAACGCATCGTCAGCCTGTTTGAAGGCCGCGACGCCGCAGGTAAAGGCGGTACCATCAAACGCTTTATGGAACATTTGAATCCGCGCGGCGCGCGCGTTGTCGCTTTGGAAAAACCGACCACTACCGAACGTGGCCAATGGTATTTCCAACGCTACATCCAAAACCTGCCGACCGCAGGCGAAATGGTATTCTTCGACCGCTCATGGTACAACCGCGCCGGCGTAGAGCGCGTGATGGGCTTCTGCGAACCCAACGAATACCTGCTCTTCATGCGTCAAACCCCTGAATTGGAACGTATGCTTGTTGCCAGCGGCATCCACCTCTTCAAATTCTGGTTCTCCGTATCCCGCGAAGAACAACTGCGCCGCTTCATCTCCCGCCGCGACGACCCTCTGAAACACTGGAAACTCTCCCCCGTGGACATCCAGTCGCTCGACCGTTGGGACGACTACACCGAAGCCAAAAACGCCATGTTCTTCCACACCCACACTGGCGACGCCCCTTGGGTCATCATCCGTTCCGACGACAAAAAACGCGCCCGCCTCAACTGTATCCGCTACTTCCTGCATCAGTTGGACTACCCGGGCAAAGACGTGAAAGCCATCGGCAAAGTGGACGAAAAAATCGTCCTCATCCCCGATACGCGCTACAAAGAGAAAACCGTCGATATCGGTCATGACTGATTGAGCGGTCAGCCGTTTGAGCAGTAAAAAGGTCGGTCGTCTGAAAACCTGAAATACGGGTTTTCAGACGACCTTTTGTTTGTTTCAACCGTTTGCCTCAACGCTACGCCGACAGCCGTTTGGGAACATTATTCAAATTGTGCGAAATAAGACAATACGGTTTGCGGCAGCCATTGCAGGTTCAGACAACCCCCGTCGCGGCTGACGAAGCCGACATGTCCGCCGTGTTCGGGCTGCAAAAGCGTGACGGACGGAGACACTTCGTTCACATTCGGCAGGGCTTCGGGCGGCAGGAAGGGATCATTGACGGCGTTGAGCAGCAACAAAGGACTCGCGACTTTTTTGAGCCAAGGTTTGCACGAGGCGCGGCGGTAATAGTCGAAACGGTCGGCAAAACCGTGCAGCGGGGCGGTAAACGTATCGTCGAAGTCGCCCAGCGTTTTGCATTGTTTCAACAGGGCGGCAACATTGCGGTCGGGATGGGCATTCTGCAAATCGGCAACGTCGCGGGCTTTGGGCAGCAACGAGTTCAAAAAATAACGCGTATATAACAGGCGCGACATGCCTTTGTCGAAACGCGTACCCGCCAGCGTCGCATCGACCGGCGCGGAAATGACGGCGGCGGCGCGGGGCAGCGCATTGCTGCCTTGTTCGCCCAAATATTTTGCCAAAGCATTGCCGCCGAGCGAAACGCCTGCCGCGTAAATGACGGGATAACGTGCGGCAAGCGTGTCGAGCATAAAGGTGATTTCGGGCGTATCGCCCAAGTGGTAGAACACGGGCGCGGTATTGGGGATGCCGCCGCAACTGCGGAAATGCGCGACCACGCCGTTCCAGCCTTTGTCTTGTACCGCGCGCATCAACTCGACCGCGTAATGGCTCTGGCTGCTGCCTTCCAAGCCGTGAAACAAAACCACCAGCGGCGCGTCGGGATTGGGGCTGTCGACAAAATCGTAGGCGACTTGTGCTTTGCCGGTGCTGTCGGGCAGCAATTCGCGCCGGTATGCGGGGGAAGGGCGTTGCAGGAATTTGGCAAAGATGGTGTCGGCGTGGCCGTTGCGCAGCCAAAACGGCGTATTGGGCGATAAGTTATTCATAATCTGAAGATATTTGGGAGACGGCAGGGTCGTCTGAAAGATAGCGGCCCCTGAACACGAAATAATAAACCAACAACGCGGTCAGCGTACCGTTTGTCCAGCCCGCCCAAACGTCGGTCGGGTAATGCACGCCCAGATAAACGCGAGAAAAACCGGTACTCAGCGCAAAGGCGATGCCGATCAGCCACGCGACACGCCGATAGGGCGTCTCACGACACAGCATAATCATCATGACGGCGATGGCGGCGGAAAAGGTGCTGTGTCCGCTGGGAAACGAAAAGTTGGTCTCTTCAATCATGCGCGGCCAAAACAGCGGTCGCGGACGCTCAAACCAATTTTTAATCAACAACATATTCAGCGTCGGTATCAAGGCGGCGGAAACGCAAAACAATGCGCCGCGACGGTTGCCGACCCGATACAGCCACCAAGCCGCGATGCCGATTAGAGGGACGGCAATGGCGGTTTTGCCCAAATAATGCAAAACAGTGGCAATCGGGAAAAAGCCCTCGCCGATGTTATGGTGAACCCACATCATCAAAGGTTTTTCAAATTCAAAACCGCCGTGCGTGTGCAAACGGACGGCAATCAATATTGCCAAAGGCAAAAATACCACAGCGGCTATGAGCGCCACGCGGCGGAAACGGATATGAAAATTATGCATAAATCAAATAAAAATAGAGATTTGGAAAGGTTTTCCTGTTAATGAGCCATGTTTGATAAAAAACATCCGAAAGTGATAGTGCTTTTTATTGATTGTTGATAATTATTGCTTTTTTCTCTTTGATAAATTAGGTAAATACACCAAGTGACTATTCTGACAATGCTATTCTGAGCGCCCGGCAAAGCGGTTCAATATAGTGGATTAACAAAAATCAGGACAAGGCGACGAAGCCGCAGACAGTACAGATAGTACGGAACCGATTCACTTGGTGCTTCAGCACCTTAGAGAATCGTTCTCTTTGAGCTAAGGCGAGGCAACGCCGTACCGGTTTAAAGTTAATCCACTATAAAAGGGTATCCGCGTAAAGCCGCTAACTGCCTTACGGTACGCCATGATACCGAACGGCAGTATCAATAATAAACACAACAGCAAACATTTCGGAGGCTATATGTCAATTTTGTTTTTAAATTTAATCATGATCATCAGTTTGGCATCCATCGTCACACTCGCCGCAGTCTGGATGATGGAGCCCAAATTGTAATACCGATCAAAGGTTGACTGCCGAACGCAGTCGGTTTTCTAAAAAGGTCGTCTGAAAACAAGCATAGCACGGTTTAAACCCGCTACCTTTGTTTTCAGACGACCTTTTTTGCATTGGTTCTTTATCATCAACCCGCGATAACGCGCTTTACCGCCTGCACCATATCGGCAACCGCGTTTTCAGCGGTATGCAGGTAAAGGGCGGGTTCGACGAGTTCCAATTCATTGAGCAGCAACCTGTCGCCAATCAGCGTCCCGTCTATTCGGGCGTATGCCGGTATTTCAGGCAGCATGGACAATATCTGCCGTGCGGTTTCGATTGCTTTTTCCGGCGGTGCGGCAGGGCTGACGGCGACGCCGTAGGCGGAATTGGCGCGCCATTCGCCTTGGGGCGGCATACGCAGTACGGCATGGCTGAAACGCCCGTCCAAAAACACCAGCGAGGTTTCGCCCGCCGTTTCGATTTCGCGGATATAAGGCTGGACGATGATGCCTTGCGGATAATCCTCCGCCTTCAACGACACTTCTCCCGCCCTGATTTTCGCCACGCCGCGCCCGCTCTGCCCGATTACGGGTTTGACCACCGCTTCCCGCCAGCCCCGACTCTCTAAAACTTCTTCCAATTTTTCTTTTTCAGACGACGTCTGCACACTCGGAATCACGTCCGCTCCCCATTCTGCCAAATCGCACAAATAACGTTTGTCCATGTTCCAACGCATCAGCCCAACGGGGTTGATAAACCTTTGCCCGCACGCTTGCGCTTCGGTCAGCCACTGCCCAAACGCTTCAGGCTCCGCCGCATAATCCCATGCGCACAAAGGCAGGATAAAGGCGGATTTCGGGCGGTGTTGCCAGGGTGCGAAGGCGGTGGGGATGCCGTTTTGTGTCAGCGCATCCGCCAACGGCAGCAGGTTGGACGGCGGTTCGGGATAGGCGAGGCAGGTGGTAATCGTCAGCATGGCGGACTTTCGAAAAATGAAATGACAGAATATTGACAAGGGGTTATGTCTTTGCTTGATATTTCAGACGACCTTTTATCGGGCAAACGGCAGGCGTTGTTTGAACAATAAACACCATCACGTTTGCAATAAAAACTTCCCTGAATAACGGAACTTTTCCGTTTATTTTAAATCCATTAGTCTTGCATTATAAATAAGAAAGATTATTATTTATATACAAATCAGATATAACATTATTTATTACAAGGATTTTACTCTAATGAAACTTTCGCGCTTCTCCTCCCTTGCCCTTGCCGCCGCATTGGCATTCGGCACTGCCGCCGCCCATGCCAAACCGGTTCAAATTACCGATGTCAATGGCCGCAAAGTAACCGTCGACCTGCCCGCCAAACGCGTGGTTTTGGGCTTTTATTATCAAGACTACATGGCCATCGGCGGTAAAGACGCGCTGAATAATGTGGTCGGTTTCTCCAAAGCGGTTTGGTCCGACTGGGCGCCGCCGAGCTGGGCGGCGTTCAGCAAAGCCGTGCCCAAGTTGAACCAGCTTGCCGATGTGGGCGAGTTGGAAGTCGGCACGTTCTCCGTTGAAAAATTATTGGCATTGAAACCCGATTTGCTGATTCTGGCAGACTGGCAGTACAAAGCTCTGGGTTCAGACCTCGCCCGCATCAACAAAGCGGGCATTCCGATTGTGGTGTTGGACTACAACGCGCAAACGGTCGCCAAACATATCCAATCAACCAAACTTATCGGCACGCTGACCGGCCAGCAACAAAAGGCGGACAAGCTGGCGGCAGACTACAAACGCATCGCCGACACCATCCAGGCGCGCGTGAAAAAAGCCAACCTGCCCAAGCCTAAAGTGTATGTCGAATTCGGCAACAAAGGCCCTGCCGAACACAGCGTAACCTTTGGCAAGAGTATGTGGGGTTCGATGGTGACACTGGTCGGCGGCAACAATATTTCCGCTTCTTCGGTCGAATTCTACGGTCCGATCAATCCTGAAAAAGTCCTTGCCGCCAAACCCGACGTGATCGTGATTACCGGCCGCGAAACCGAATTGAAGAAAAACCCTGCCGCCATGGTCATGGGCTGGAGCATTTCGAAAGCGGAAGCGGAAAAACGCTTGGCAGGCTTTGCCAAACGCGCCGGCTGGGCCAACCTGCCTGCGATTAAAAACAACCGCCTCTATGCCGCCTACCACGCCAACTCGCGCACGCTGTCCGACAGCGCATCGATTCAATTTATGGCCAAAGCGATTTATCCGCAGTTGTTTAAGGATTTCAACCCTGAGAAGACCTATATGGACTTCTACCGCCAAAACCTGCCTGTTGTACCAAATGGTACGTTCTACCTGTATCCGAAAGGTCAGTAAGGCTGGTTTGCAGGTTTCAGACGACCTTTTTATGCGGAAGGTCGTCTGAAAGCAGCATGGGTTTTGTACAGAACCGTAGCGTGGGCTTTGCCGATGGGTGACGTTTGCGAAAATGATGGCGAATGGTATGAGGTTCCCCGTTTTCGTGGGCAAAGCCCACGCTACGACTTTCCGTCGTGCCGAGTGGGGGGCTTCAGGTGGGTTTGACTGTTTTGACCCTCTCCCTAACCCTCTCCCACGAGGAGAGGGGATCAGATAACTGAAGTCCGACCATTGTTTTGATTCCCTACAATTTGCTCCCTCTCACACGGGGAGAGGGAATCGGATAACTGAAGTCCGACTATTGTTGTGATTCCCTACAATTTGCCCCCTCTCCCCGTGGGAGAGGGTTAGGGAGAGGGTAAAGCCGTTTGGAATGCCGTTATCCCGATTTTCAAAAAACCACCCTTCAAAACGGATACAGACAAAAGAGATTGTCGGACATGAATATCCGACCTTGTTCCTTAATTTCAAAGGTTTAAAAAATGAATGATTCGGTTGTCGCCGAGATTGTGAGGAACCAGCGCAGGCTAGAAGGCAAGCGTTGGTTGATTGTTTTGATGTTTTTAATCATCGCGGCGGTCAGTTTTTTATTCGACATCGCCACCGGCCCGGCAATGACGGACACGCTGCCCGTCGGCGAAGTGGTCAATGTTTTGCTGGGCAAACCCGAAGTCGATGAAATGAACCGCCTGATTGTGATGGATTTGCGCCTGCCGATTGCGGTGATGGCGCTGGTGGTCGGTGCGGCTTTGGGTGTCGGCGGGGCGGAGATTCAGACGTTGTTGAACAATCCGATGGCCAGCCCTTATACGCTGGGTTTGGCGGCGGCGGCGGGTTTGGGCGCGTCGGCGGTGATTGCGTTCGGCGGTTTCGGGCTGCCTGAAACGGTCGCCGTCCCCATCGGTGCGTTTGTGATGACCATGCTGGCTTCGGGCATCTTGTTTCTGTTTGCCTCGGCGCGCCGCTTCAATTCGGCGATGCTGGTGTTGGTGGGGATTGCGCTTTTGTTTCTGTTTCAGTCGATTTTGTCGCTGATTCAGTTTATCGCCGCGCCTGAGATTTCGCAGCAGATTCTTTTTTGGCTGTTCGGCAGCCTGACCAAGGCGACTTGGGAAACGGTCATCGTTACGGCGGCGGTTACGGCGGTGTGCGTGTTGCTGCTTTCGCGCGATGTGTGGAAACTGACCGCGCTGCGCTTGGGCGAAGAACGCGCGGTCGGGCTGGGCATCAATCTGCAACTTTTACGCCTGAAAACGCTGGTGCTGGTGGCGGTGATGACGGCAACGGCAATCAGTTTCGTCGGCGTGATCGGCTTTATCGGACTGGTCGCGCCGCATGTGGCGCGGATTCTTTTGGGCGAAGACCAACGTTTCTTCCTGCCCGGCGCGATGCTGGCGGGGGCGGCGTTTTTATCGGTGGCGAGCGTGTTGTCCAAGGTGATTATCCCGGGCGCGCTGTTTCCGGTGGGGATTGTTACGTCGTTTGTCGGCGTGCCGTTCTTCTTCTGGATTGTGTTAACGAAACGGTAGGTCGTCTGAAATGTTGAAACTTGAAAACGTCCATATCCGGCGCGGCGATTATGTGGTCGCCGACAATATCGATTTGACGCTGGAACAAGGCAAAGTCTATTCCGTGCTCGGCCCGAACGGCACGGGCAAATCCTCGCTGATGAAAACGATTTTCGGCGAAGTGGCGCACAAAGGCACCATCCGCTACGGCGATGAAGCGTTGAGCAAAATCCACCTGCAAAGCTGGCGCAAACGCATAGGCTATATGCCGCAGGACACCGCCGCCGAAGCCTCGCTGACCGCGCTGGAAGTCGTGTTGCTCGGCCGCATGGACGCGCTGCACATGCACGTCGGCGACGAACTGCTGCACGAAGCCGCAAGTATCATGGCGGAGCTGGGCATCGGCCATCTGGCGCACCGCGACGTCATGCGGCTTTCCGGCGGACAGCGGCAGCTCGTCATGTTTGCCCAAGTCATGCTGCGCCGCCCCGAAATCCTGATGCTGGACGAACCGGTCAGCGCGCTGGATATGCACCACCAGTTGAACCTCTTGGAGCGCGTGGTGCAATACACGCACGAACACAATCTGGTTACGCTGATGGTCTTGCACGATTTGAGCCTCGCCGCGCAGTTTTCAGACGGCGTGATTCTGCTCGGCGAAGGCAAAGTACAGGCGCAGGGCGCGCCGCAGGACGTATTGCAGGCAGACATGATAGGCAGGCTGTACAAAGTGGACATCGAACTTTTATACGACAGCAAAGGCCTGCCCGTTATCCGCCCGATGCGGCAGAGTGCGTAACTTAACCGCCGTCGTCATTCCAATGGATTCCCACCTGCGCGGGAATGACGACGGTTGACAATTAACAATCCGCTCCTGCAAATGTCGGATTTGAGCATCCGGCCTGCGAACTCCCTGCAACTTATCCCCTCTCCCGCGGGAGAGGGAGAGGGCGGTAAGCCCAAGGCTTACCTCTCCGACTCATCAGCCCGTCCCATATTTTTTATAGTGGATTAACTTTAAACCAGTACGGCGTTGCCTTGCCTTAGCTCAAAGAGAACGATTCTCTAAGGTGCTGAAGCACCAAGTGAATCGGTTCCGTACTATTTGTACTGTCTGCGGCTTCGTCGCCTTGTCCTGATTTTTGTTAATCCACTATATCCTTAGAAAGGACTCCCCCCATGAAAAAATCCCTCTTCCTCCTGATGCTGACCGCTTCCCTCGGCGCATACGCCGCCAACCACGAAGTCAAAATGCTCGACAACGGCAAAGACGGCAGCATGGTGTTCGAGCCCGGCTACGTCAACGCCAAAGTCGGCGACACCGTAACCTTCAAAGCCGCCAACAAAGGCCACTGGGTGCAAAGCAAAGCCCTGCCCGACGGCGTTGCCGACTTCCTGTCCGAAGACGGCAAAGACTTCACCCTCAAACTCGACAAAGAAGGCGTGTACGTCTACACCTGCCCGCCGCACCGCATGATGAACATGAGCGGCGTGATCCAGGTCGGCAAACCGGTAAACAAAGCCAAAGCGCAAGCTGTCGTGGACGAACTGGAAAACCGCGCCATGCAGAGCAAGGGTCGTCTGAAAAAATACATGCAGCAAGTCAAATAAACCGCCGCACAAACAAAAGGTCGTCTGAAACCGTTTTCCGTTTTCAGACGACCTCTTTATAGTGGATTAAATTTAAATCAGGACAAGGCGACGAAGCCGCAGACAGTACAAATAGTACGGAACCGATTCACTTGGTGCTTCAGCACCTTAGAGAATCGTTCTCTTTGAGCTAAGGCGAGGCAACGACGTACTGGTTTAAAGTTAATCCACTATAGTTTTGGACGATGACCTTATTGCCCATCCGCCGAAATCTTCTCGTTCAGAAAATCAATAAAACTGCGCACTTTCGCGCTCAAAAACGCCCTGTCCACATAAACCGCGTTTAATTGATCGGTCCGCACGCGATAGTCCGGCAGCAGGCTGACCAGTCTGCCTTCCGCCAAATCCTGTCTGACCGACCACAGCGGTTGATAGGCGATGCCCGCGCCCGCCCTGACCAATTCGCGGATCATCAGCGTGTTGTCGCTTAGAATCACCGGATTGAGTGTCAGAATGCTTTTTTCGCCCGTTTCCCGATGGGTGATTTCCAAATTGCGTTGGTCGGTGTAGGACGGCAGGATGGCGGGATGGCGCATGACTTCTTCGGGCGTTTGCGGCGTGCCGTGTTTCGCCAGATAGTCGGGCGAGGCGAGCAGGACGAATTGGATTTGCGCAAGCGGCTTGATAATAAGCGACGGCGACAGGGTTTTTGCCACGCGCAAGGCGAGGTCGAAGCCTTCGGCGATTAAATCGACGTGGCGGTTGTCGAGTACCAAATCGAGCGTGACTTCGGGATAGCGTTCGCGGTATTCCGCCAGCCAGTTGCCGATTAAATTGCCCGCAAACCAAAGCGGCATAGTTACGCGCAACATACCCTGCGGCGTGTCCGCCCCGCCTGCCGCCTTTTGCGCGGCGGTGTCGAGCGTATCGAGCGCGTAGCTGCATTGGCGGTAGTATTCTTCGCCCGCTTCAGTCAGGTGGAGGTTGCGGCTGTTGCGGTGCAGCAGCTTGGCTTTAATCGAATTTTCCAGATGGCTGACGTGTTTGCTCGCCATCGCGGTGGAAATATCAAGCTGCTCGGCGGCGCGGGTGAAGCTGCCGCTTTGGACGACTTGGCGGAAAACTTTAAGGCTGAACAGGGTATCCATGTTTTCTTTTGGGGAAACGTTGTATCAATAAAAGCAGTATATATCTACTGGCAGTAATTATCTATACTGCCCAGATAAGATTAGTTTTCATTCCGTTCTTACATTTTGATTAGGAGTATGCCATGTCTGCAACCTGCGCCCGTATCCAACCTATTTTATTGTCCGTATTGCGTATCGTAACCGCCTACCTCTTCCTCTTGCACGGTACGGCGAAATTCTTCGGTTTCCCGACCGCCATGGGCAGCGGCTCGCCCGAAGGCTTGATGCTGGTGGCGGGCATTTTGGAAATCGTCGGCGGCATCATGCTGATTCTCGGAATGTTTACCCGTCCTACCGCCTTCGTCCTGTCCGGTCAGATGGCGGCTGCCTACTTTATGGCACACGCTGCCAAAGGTTCAGCGCTGTTCCCGCTTGCCAACGGCGGCGAATCGGCAGTCTTGTTCTGCTTCGTATTCCTCTATCTCGCAGCAGCCGGCGGCGGCTCATTGGCATTGGACAACCTGATTGGCAAAGACAAATCCTGATGTACTCAAAGGTCGTCTGAAAACAAACGACGCGGGTTTTGCGCATCCATTTCCAAACCCGCCAACAAATTAAACATCAATCAAAGGAAAAACAAAATGACTTATCAAACCTTACAACAAGCGGCCGAAACCCGCCGTTCCATTTACGCGCTGAACAAAAACCTGCCTGTCAGCAACGAAGAAATCAGCGAAATCGTCAAACACGCCGTTTTGCACACGCCTTCTTCCTTCAACTCGCAATCCACCCGCGTCGTCGTCCTCTTCGGCGAAGAACACGGCAAAGTCTGGCAATTCGTTGAAGACGCATTGCGCGCCATCGTGCCAGCCGAACAATTCGAGCCGACCGCGCAAAAATTAAACCTGTTCAAAGCAGGCGCGGCGACCATTTTGTTCTTCGAAGACCAAAACGTCGTCAAAGGCCTGCAAGAGCAGTTCCCTTCTTATGCCGCCAACTTCCCCGTTTGGGCGGACCATGCGAACGCGATGACGCAATACGCCATCTGGACAACGCTTGCCGCCGCCGGCGTGGGCGCGAACCTGCAACACTACAACCCGCTGCCCGACGCCGCCATCGCCAAAGAATGGAACCTGCCCGAAAGCTGGCTTCTGCGCGCGCAAATGGTTGTCGGCGGCATCGAAGCGCCTGCCGGCGAAAAAGCCTTTGAACCTGTGGAAAACCGTTTGAAAGTGTTCGGCGCATAATTGCCCGTCAAACAGAAAAAGGTCGTCTGAAAACCAACTTCGGTTTCAGACGACCTTTTGGTCAAATGGGTAAGGCTCAGGATAAACCAATCCGTAGTGTGGGCTTTGCCTGCGATCTTCCGCCCGAACATCCCTATCCAATCTTCCCTGTTTATCCGTAGGTAAAACCTACGCTGCGGGCGGTTGGCGGTTTAACGGATAGGGCAAAGCACAAAAGGTCGTCTGAAAAATTGGGATTCCGGTTTTCAGACGACCTTTCGCCCACTCTCTGCAATCCTTCTATAGTGGATTAACTTTAAATCAAGACAAGGCGAGGCAACGCCGTACTGGTTTAAAGTTAATCCACTATATAATAGGGTCTCCACCCAACCCCATATTTCGGGGAAACCCGCCCAGCGAAAGGACATCCCATGACCGCCCTGCAAACCATCGCCGAACACCTGACCCGACACCGCCAAACCGTCACCTGCGCCGAATCCTGCACCGGCGGCCTGCTGGCGGGCGCGTTCACCAGCATTGCGGGCAGCTCGCAATGGTTTCATCAAAGTTTCGTCACTTACAGCAACCAAGCCAAAGAAGAGCGCCTCGGCGTCATGCCCGACACGCTGCTGCAACACGGCGCGGTCAGCCGCGAAACCGTGTACGAAATGGCGCGCGGAGCGAAAGCCGTCTCCCAAGCCGACTACGCCCTCAGTATTTCCGGCATCGCAGGCCCGGGCGGCGGCAGCGCGGCGAAACCTGTCGGCACGGTTTGGTTCGGTTTGTCCACGCCGACCGAATCATTGGAACAGATGCAAGTCTTCAGCGGCGACCGCGAAGCCGTCAGAACACAGGCCGTCGAGTTTGCCCTTAATCTTTTGGCAAAACATTTGGTCTGACCGTTTTTTGTCGGCTGCGAATCCGTTGGCTTTCGAAAACCCGACGTATGCGGTTTTCACATACCACATAAAAAAACAGGGATGCCATCACGCACCCCTGTTTTTTATTTTCAGACGACCTTAAAACCTTGTGCCCAAGCTGATGTGCCAACGGAGTTTTTTGTCTTGGTGTCCGTAGGCGACGTCGAAGGAGAACGGGGCGACGGGGCTGAACCAGCGCACGCCGACGCCGGTACCGTGTTGCATACTCATGTTTTTGAAGTTGCTGGTAACGTCGCCGACATCGTGGAAGATGGCGCCGGATACGCTTTTGGTAATTGGGAATTGGTATTCGAGGCTGCCGACCAGTAACGCCCTATCGGGTAGGACGGAATTTTTCGGGCCTTCCAAACCGATGCTGTCGAGTTCGTAACCGCGGATAGAAGATGCGCCGCCGGTGCGGAACATGAGGCTGGAAGGTACGTCTTCGCCTTCGCGGGCGTAAACGTAGCCTGCCTGTCCGCGGACGATGAAGGTGCCGAGTTTTTTGTTTTCAGGCGTGTAGAAATAGCCTGCGCGGGCGGTGGCGCGCGCCATGGCGGTGGAAGAAAGGAGCTTGCCCAGTGTTACGCCGATTTTGCCGTCGAGGTAGTAGCCGTTTTCGGGACGCAGTTCGGTTTCGATGTTTTGGCGTTTCCACGAGGCGGTCAGCATGGTGGCGTGGCTGCGGCCGAGGTCGTAATTGGTATCGGGCACTTTGCGGTCTTCGGTAATAAATTCGATACCGAGGCGCGATTCGATGCCGTTGCGGTCGCGCACGCGCCAAATACCGCTGGTCAGGGCGCGTTTTTCAAGGTTTTGCGTAGTCGAGCGGTTGTAGGACGTGTTGGTCGTCCAGTATTTGCCTTCGCTGTTGCGCGGCTGGCTGATACCGGCGGCAAGGGTGGTTTCGTATTTGTCCATGTCCCAAACAACGGAGCCGATGTAGCCTTTGTTGAAGAGGTTGTAGTAGTCGTAGCCGATACGTCCGCCGAGGCCGTATTCGGAATCGTAGCGGATACCGGTTTCGAGTTTGTGGCGTTTGACTTCGGTTACGTTGACTTTGACGGGCACGCGATCGCCTTGGAGGCGGTCGAAGTCGGCTTGGACGGATGCGCCGGAGTAATGCCCGTTTTGTTCGAGCGCTTGTTGGAAGTCGAGCAATAGGTCGAGATCGTAAGGCGCGCCGGGTTTGAAGCGTGCCAGGCCGGCAACGACGTTTTCGGGATAGCGGCGGGTGCCGGTGATTTCAAAGTCGCCAAAATAAATGGGGCGGTTGCTTTCGACGGTAACGTTCAGATCGGCGGTGTTGTTGTTGGGATTGACGGTGGCTTGGCTGTTGCTGAGTTTGGCAAGCGGGTATTTTTTGCGGGTTACTGCGCTGAGGACGGAGGTTTTGCTGCTGCTCCAGCCTTCTTGATCGAAATTTTCGCCGACGGGCTGCTGCCAGTTTGCCATGGCTTTTTGGTAATACTCGGCAAGGTTGTTGTCTGACAGGATGTCGCCGAGGATGGCGACGCTGACGTTGTCGATTTTGGTGCGCGGGCCGGGATTGACGGTGACGGTGTAGCTCGAACCGTTGTCTTGGACGTTGACGCTGCCGTTGAAATAGCCTTTGGTTTTGAGCATGGTTTTGACGTTGTCGGGCGTTTCTTCGGCGAGGAAGCCGACCTGCTCTTTGTCCAACTCTTCGTCCTGCTGCTGGGTAATCAGCGGCAGGTATTCTTCGAGCATGGATTTGACTTCGCTGTTTTTGGTTTCGATTTTGACGGGAAACTTGGGCGTCAGTTTGCCTACTTTGGCAGCCTGCTCGGATTGCCCGCCCTGCTTGAAGCCGGGAATCGGTTCGTAGTCTTCGGCACGCGGCAGGTCTGCTGCGGCTGCGTGTCCGTAGGCAAGGGCGAGTGAGGCAATCAAGATGGGCGAAGTCAGTCTGATCATGGCAAAAAATGTTTCAACGACAGAAGAGTGCTAAATTCTACCATTATTTTCAATCGGGTTTAAAACCCGCCCGAGACGGAGGGGTCGTCTGAAAAGGTGGATACCAAAAAACACATTTACCCATTCAATACAAAAAATCAGGCACAAACTGTCCGACAAGTCCAAAAACAGGGCATTTTCCGCCACAACAATCGATTTGATATGTAAACCTGCGCAATAATTGATATTTTCTTTTAAAATGCAACGTTTCTTAACACATAAAGTAAGAGGATGTATCATGGCAAGTGGTAATCCACTGCTAAACGCAGTCAACCGTATCGGACTCGTACCGCAAATCATCATCGGTTTGATGTTGGGCGTCTTGGTCGGTACCATCTCCCCGAAAGCAGGCTTGGGCGCAGGGCTGCTCGGCGAATTGTTCGTCGGCGCATTGAAAGCCGTCGCCCCCGTATTGGTGTTTGTCTTAGTAACCGCCGCGCTGGTGCAATACCGCAAAGGCGGCGAAGCCAAAATCAAACCCATCATTATTCTGTATCTCGTCGGCACATTTGCCGCAGCTGCCGTCGCCGTTGCCGCCAGTATGGCATTCCCGACCGCGCTGGTGTTTAAAGACGTAGCCACCTCCACCCTCGCCCCGCCCTCCGGCATCATCCAAGTCCTCAAAGAGCTTTTGATGAAGCTCGTGTCCAACCCGATTAACGCCATCGCGGAAGCCAACTACATCGGCATTCTCGCATGGGCGTTGGTTTTAGGCTCCGCATTGCGCCACCACGGCTCCGACACCACCCGACAAGTCGTCTCCGACCTCTCCGAAGCCGTTACCACCGTCGTACAATGGGTTATCCGTTTCGCCCCCTTGGGCATTTTCGGACTGGTCTCCCAAACCGTCGCCGAAACCGGCTTTGCCGCCTTCCTCAGCTACGGACGCCTGCTGGCAGTCCTGCTCGGCAGCATGGCATTCATCGCCCTCGTTGTGAACCCGCTCATCGTCTGGTCGCAAACCCGCAAAAACCCTTACGGACTGGTCTTCACCTGCCTGCGCGAAAGCGGACTCTACGCCTTCTTTACCCGCTCCTCCGCCGCCAACATCCCCGTCAACATGGCATTGGCGAAAAAACTCGGCTTACATGAAGACACCTACTCCGTCTCCATCCCGCTGGGCGCAACCATCAACATGGCAGGTGCAGCGATTACCATTACCGTCTTAGCCATGGCAGCCGCCTACACCAAAGACATCGTCGTCGACTACCCAACCGCCCTGCTCCTGAGCCTCGTCGCCACTGTCGGCGCATGCGGCGCATCCGGCGTTGCCGGCGGCTCGCTGCTGCTGATCCCCGTCGCCTGCAGCCTCTTGGGCATAGACAACGACTTCGCCATGCGCGTCGTCGGCGTCGGCATGATCATCGGCGTAATCCAAGACTCCGCCGAAACCGCCCTCAACTCCTCCACCGACGTACTCTTTACCGCCGCCGCCGACTTAGGCAGCCGCCGCAAAGACTGAAAATTCGGTTGTTTTGTAAAACGTTAAAAAGGTCGTCTGAAATTTCAGACGACCTTTTTTAATCTAAATTACGGGTGAGCTTTAAGACATTGCCCCGTAGCTGCCATGTTCAGTTTCATCACTTCGGCTTTGCCTTCAGCCTCCGAAACCTGTTTCACATTTGCGCCACCGACAAAAGCGCCCATTTTGATATATTGACGTACGAAATAATGTTTGCCCGCTTCCATATGTAGCGACAGACTATTGGTGGAGAACTCCGAAGCAGTCGTTACCATATGCTCTTTGCCCCCATCAACTTCCGTATAGAAGAACACATTCGGTGCGGACGTACCCAAGCAGTGACCATCTACCCAAATATCTTTCTTCAATGCACCACCTAAGATACCCGAACGGTACACATACAGCCCCGCCTTGCCTTCCGATGGAGGAGCAAAAGTTTTGGCTTTTGAGGAAACATCTGCATTACCCATCGGTACGGAAGTGACACAGGCGGATAGCATCAAAACGGCAGATACTGCCGCCAGCATTGAAAATTTCATTATATTTCTCTTTCTTTATACATTAACAAAATTGCTACTGGGCAGGGTAGGTCGACACTCATACTATGAATTAAGCCAACCCACCCCAAAAGCTGCAAGAGTTTAATGAATTGCGCCGCGTTCCGCGCTAAAGCTGGTGTTTAAACTTTCCAGTTGCCCGACAATTGCTTGACCTTGGAATGTTGCCTTACCAGCCACTTCTTCCGCTTTTGGTCCGTAAAACTTACCTTCATAGCGGCCTTCTACGGTACGGAACAGGATATTGTCCTCACCTGCGGTTGCCTTGCCTGCAAACCCGTTACCTCTAATGTCAGCTTCTTTCAAAGAAATATCACGTCGAATACCATTAATTGCCAATTCACCACTGATTTTTTTCCGTCCGAAATCGGCATACAAAGTTGATGTTCCGATATTAGTTACGTTACCAGAAACATTGTCGTAACGGCTGGCATTACCCCTATATGTCGCAATACCTGATTTCGGCATATCGGCTGTAGTTGTCTCCAAGCCAAAATAGAAAATGTCACGTTTCGGGTCTTTACTGGCGTTATAAGCAGTTTTTAGTGCATAAGTTAAGGCTTGAGCTTGTAATCCTGCAAGTCCTGTGGCTTCTACACCTTTATTGATTAAATGTATCACTACCTTATCAATGACAATTTCATCTAATTCTTTATCTTTTTTCATTGCGCCATTGAAAGAGTAACTCCGGTTATAACCTGATAAGGTTGCAATACGCTTCCCACCAATTTTCATTCCAATATTGGTTAATTCCCCTTTTTCAAATTGGTTTTTATCCAAATAAATACCTGTATTCTCTAGTTTCGTTATTTCTTTAATTTCAGGTTTAGTTTCACTAGGAGAAGAAGGCTGGGCTTCTACTTTACTAGTATTATCAGTTTTGACCTCGTTTGGTTTGATTTCTCTCGGAGCAGGCGGTGTACTGGGTGCTGCTGTTGGCTCAGGCATTTTTGTTTCGGTTGCTTCGGTTTGAGTATTTTTAGTTGTTTCAGTATTGTTATCTGAAATAGTAGGTGTAGGTTCTACTGGTTTGTTATCTAAATTCACCGTTGGTGTCGGTGCTGCTGTCGGTGTCGCACCACCACCTCCGCCTCCTCCGCAAGCTCCTAATAGAATTGCTGTCGCACAAAGCAAGAAAGATTTTTTCATTTTATATTCCTGTGTTTGAATAGAAGATGTATTGAAAAATGTAATAGCTAGTTATTGCCGACATTTTGCTTTACTAATTAATGCATAAATTTGCAAAGATATGCCATTCAGGATAATATATTTACCGCGCATCACTTATCAATACCAATTATTATGATTTAAGACCGTTTATCGGAATAAATTCCCAATTTTAATTACATTCGACTACAAGGAGGCTGTGAATGTCCGTCAATGACAAAATCCGTGCTTTGCGCGAGTTGAACAATTGGTCACAGGAAGATATGGCAGAACGGCTGAATATGTCGAAAAGCAGTTATTCTCGGCTTGAACGGGACGAGAGAAAATTGGATTTAGCAAAAGACCTTTTGCGAAAGTATCCTGAAGATTTACAATTCCCAAATGAAATACGAAAACCTCATCCAAAGAAGCGACAGGGAATTCAAACGGCTCACAGGTGTAACGCCCGTCCTTTTTCACGAAATGCTGAAAGTCACCACAGAAGCAGAAAGCCGGAAGGTCAAGTCAGGCAGGCCGCATACGCTCAGCTTGGCAGACCAACTGCTGCTTACCCTGAGCTATCTGCGTCATTACCATACCCAACTCGAATTGGCCGCCATCTACGGCCTTTCTGAAAGTAATGTCTGCCGCACCATCCGTAAAACCGAGGACGCCCTCATCCGTTGCAAACGCTTTTCCCTGCCAAAACACAAGAATCCGGGCGATCAAACGGTCATCATTGACGTTACCGAAAGCCCGATTGAACGTCCCAAAAAAACAGCGGCAGTATTACAGCGGCAAGAAAAAGCGGCACACGGTTAAAATCCAGGTCATATACGGCAGAGAAACTGAAAAAATCATCAGCATCCGGACGGGGATGGGTGCTCAGCATGACATGCGTTTAGCCAAGAGGCACCTTGCAGAGCTTTATCCCTACAAAATAGTCATTGCGGATAAGGGTTATCAAGGATTGGCTAAAACCGGATTACAGACCCCGAAAAAGAAATCCAAACATCATCCGCTGAACAAACAGGATAAAGAGGCGAACAGGCGGTTAGGCAAACTCAGAACCGTCATCGAGCACATCAACAGGAAACTGAAGATATTCAAAATCTTGTCGCTGCCTTACCGCAACAGGCGGAAACGGTTCGGGTTAAGGGTAAATCTGATTGCAGGACTGGTTAATGCGATGGGATGAATATTTTCGCAAGAGGTCTAAAGTTGGAAAAGCTGGCGGCAATTTTTAAAATCGATATTGGCGAGTTGGTTGCTTCGGATGATAAAGAATTAGTTTTGTTGATCGGAATGAACAACAGCAACAATCCCGATTATGGGGCAAATGGGCAGATTACGATTGAACTCGAAAAACTAAAGCTAGGCTTGGAACACAGCCGTGAACTGCTGGCTCACAAGGATTTGCTGCTGGCGCAAAAGGATCGGGAGATTTCAGCTTTGCGGCAGTTGGTAGCACAGCTGCAAAAGTAAGTTATTGAAGAATGGGAGGTCGTCTGAAATTTCAGACGACCTTTTGTTGTATAAACTTCGTAAAATTAAGGAATAATCGGAACCTGCTCATACAGCCGCGTTCCAATTACTTTCATCATTTTAGGATTCGGATGTTCAAAAAAACCCTTGTTTTTATATTGATTTTGTTCTTTACCGCCGCGCTTTTGCCGCTGTGGATCATGTGGCGCGATTTCCAGGTGTCGCGGTTAGATGCGGATACAGTGCGTCCGGCGGATGCTGCGGTTGTGCTTTCGACGCGTTCTTATGAAGGGGGGCGTCTGAATCCTTGTTTGGTGGCGCGCGTTGAGGCGGCTGTCGAGCTGTACCGTGCCGGTAAGGTGAAGAAGCTGGTGATGTCGGGCGGACTCAGCCGCGATTTTCAGTCTGCTTCAGGCAATATGCAGATGATTGCGGAGAAAATGGGCGTACCGAAGGCGGACATTATCCAAGAGCGGCGGGCGGAAAATACGTTTGAAAACATCGTGTTCAGCCGAAAATTTATCGAAAACAGCCCGCGCGTCGTCATTGTCAGCGCCGGTTTTCATTTGGCGCGGGCGCGGATGATGGCAGACAGGCAGTGGCAGGGACACGATATTCAGGTGTATGCCGCGCCGTTTTGTTCCGAGCCTTACGGCGGCTATGGTTACACGGTATTGCGCGAGTCGGCGGCGTTTGTCAAAAACGCTTTGAAGGGCAGGTTGTAGTTTCAGACGACCCCAAGTTGCCGAGTCAAATCATGTATAATTGCAAACAATTTGACTGTTTGATTTAACCGTTTGACCGACCTACCGACAGGACTCCGACATGATCAACCCTATCGCTGCACTTTCCCCCCTAGACGGCCGCTACGCCCAATCCGTTGAAGCATTGCGTCCGATTTTCTCCGAATACGGCCTGATGAGGGCGCGCGTCAAAGTCGAATTGAGCTGGCTCAAAGCCCTCGCCGCCGAACCGAAAATCACCGAAATTCCCGCCTTCAGCGATTTCACGCTTGCCGAAATCGACAAAGTCATTGAAAACTTTTCATTGGAAGACGCAGCCGCCGTCAAAGCCATCGAAGCGACCACCAATCATGATGTCAAAGCCATCGAATACTGGCTTAAAGAACGCTTCGCCGGCGTGCCCGAAGTCGCCGCTGCCAGCGAGTTCATCCACTTCGCCTGCACCAGCGAAGACATCAACAATCTGTCCCACGCCCTGATGTTGCAAGAAGCGCGCGAAACCGTCATCCTGCCGAAACTTGCCGAAATCATCGAAAAGCTCACCGGCATGGCGCACGACCTTGCCGCCGTCCCCATGATGAGCCGCACCCACGGTCAGCCCGCCACGCCGACCACCTTGGGCAAAGAAACCGCCAACATCGTGTACCGCCTGCAACGCCAGTTCAAAAACCTTCAGGCGCAAGAATTCCTCGGCAAAATCAACGGCGCCGTCGGCAACTACAACGCCCACATGGTCGCCTATCCCGACGTCGATTGGGAAACCCACTGCCGCAACTTCGTCGAAATCAGCCTCGGCCTGACCTTCAACCCCTACACCATCCAAATCGAACCGCACGACTACATGGCTGAATTCTTCCAAACCCTCAGCCGCATCAACACCATCCTGATCGACTTCAACCGCGACGTTTGGGGTTATATTTCATTGGGTTACTTCAAACAAAAAGTCAAAGCGGGCGAAGTCGGCTCTTCCACCATGCCGCACAAAGTCAACCCCATCGACTTTGAAAACTCCGAAGGCAACCTCGGCATGGCCAACGCAGTATTGGGCTTCTTATCCGAAAAACTGCCCGTCTCCCGCTGGCAGCGCGACCTGACCGACAGCACCGTCCTACGCAACATGGGCGTAGGCGTAGGCTATGCCGTGTTGGGTTTCGCCGCCCACCTGCGCGGCCTGAACAAGCTCGAACCCAACCCCGCCGCGCTGGCCGCCGATTTGGATGCCACTTGGGAGCTGCTCGCCGAGCCGATTCAAACCGTTATGCGCCGCCACGGTGTCGCCAATCCTTACGAAAAACTGAAAGACCTGACGCGCGGCAAAGGCGGCATCACGCCCGAAGTGCTGAAAGTCTTCATCGAATCATTGGAAATCCCCGCCGAAGCCAAATCCCAACTGCTCGCCCTGACCCCCGCGCTGTACATCGGCAAGGCGGAAGAATTGGCGAAACGGATTTGATGCAGCCTTAATGATTTAAGATTGAGTTGAGACGACCTTTTCGTCAAATATAGTGGATTAACTTTAAACCAGTACGGCGTTGCCTCACCTTGCCGTACTATCTGTACTGTCTGCGGCTTCGTCGCCTTGTCCTGATTTAAAGTTAATCCACTATAAGAGTAGCATGGGCTTTGCACACGACTTTCAACCCAGACATCAGAATCCAATCATTTTTATTCATTCGTGGGTAAAGCCCACGCTACGGGTTCGGTTTATCCATAGCGTGTTTGGATTAATAAAAGGTCGTCTGAAAACTGGGAAACCAAAGTTTTCAGACGACCTCTTTCAATCTCAAACCTGCCTTCTTAATCAACGTAGGAAATGAATAAGATACCGTCAAAACAAACCGTAGCGCGGGTTCTACCCGCGAAACAGATGCGAGGACAACTGCCCGATTCAGACTGACAGGCGGCAAATCTCGTGGGCAAAGCCCACGCTACAGGTTCGGTTTATCCAAAGCGCGCGTCGATTTAAAAAAGGTCGTCTGAAAACTTGGTTTCCCAGTTTTCAGACGACCTTTTACCGTTCCAATCAGACTTTATTCAACCGTAACCGATTTCGCCAGATTGCGCGGTTTGTCCACGTCCGTGCCGCGTGCGAGGGCGGCGTGGTAGGACAAGAGCTGCACGGGGATGGTGTGCACGATCGGCGAGAGTACGCCGACGTGGCGCGGGGCGCGGATAACGTGCACGCCGTCGGTGGCGTTGAAATTGCTGTCCAAATCGGCGAAGACGAAGAGTTCGCCGCCGCGTGCGCCGACTTCCTGCATGTTGGCTTTGACTTTGTCCAACAAGCCGTCGTTCGGTGCGATGACGACGACGGGCATGTTTTCGTCCACTAATGCCAGCGGACCGTGTTTCAATTCGCCTGCGGGATAGGCTTCGGCGTGGATGTAGGTGATTTCTTTCAGCTTCAACGCGCCTTCGAGGGCGATCGGGAAGTGGATGCCGCGGCCTAAAAACAGTGCGCTGTTTTTCTTGGCGAATTTTTGCGCCCAGGCGGCGATTTGCGGCTCAAGGTTGAGGGCGTGTTGGATGCTGCCGGGCAGTTGGCGCAGCTCTTCGACGTATTCGCGCGCTTTTTCGGCGGAAACCAAACCGCGCTGTTTGCCCAGCGTTACCGCCAAGCCAAACAAAACAACCAGTTGCGTGGTGAACGCTTTGGTTGAGGCGACGCCGATTTCTGCGCCGGCGCGGGTGTATAGCACCAATTCGCTTTCGCGCGGCAGGGCGGATTCCATGACGTTGCAGATGGACAGGCTGTGTTTGTGTCCCAAAGACTGCGCGTATTTCAGGGCTTCCATGGTGTCCAAGGTTTCACCGGATTGGGAGATGGTGATGACCAATTGTTTCGGATCGGCAATCACGTCGCGGTAGCGGTATTCGCTGGCAATTTCCACGTCGGTCGGCATTTTGGCGATGGATTCGAGCCAGTATTTGGCGGTCAGCGCGGCGTAGTAGGACGTGCCGCAGGCGAGGATTTTGATGCTGCGGATGTCGTCGAACACTTCACGTGCGTTCGCGCCGAAGTTTTCGGGTTCGAAGCCGCCGTCAAGGAACACTTCGGCGGTATCGGCGATGGCGCGCGGTTGTTCGTGGATTTCTTTTTGCATGAAGTGGCTGTAAGGGCCCAATTCCAGCGACGCGAGCGACAGTTCGGATACTTTGACGGTGCGTTGGGTTTCAGTACCGGTTTTGTCAATGAGTTTGTCGATGCCGTTTGCGCTTAGAAGGGCAATGTCGCCGTCTTCCAAATAGGCGATGCGGCGGGTAAAGGCGATGACGGCGGATACGTCGGAGGCGATGAAGGTTTCTTGATCGCCCAGTGCCACCAAGAGCGGGCAGCCCATGCGTGCAACGACCATTTCTTCGGGTTTGTCCTGCGCCATCACGGCGATGGCATACGCGCCGTGAAAACGGGCGGTAGCTGCGCGGACGGCTTCAAACAGTTTGCCGCCGTTTTGGGTGTATTCGTGATTAACGCTGTGGGCGATGACTTCGGTGTCGGTTTGCGATTCGAAGGTGTAACCCAAGGATTGGAGGCGTTCGCGTTCGGCTTCGAAGTTTTCGATGATGCCGTTGTGGACGACGGCAATCATGCCGCCGGAGATGTGGGGGTGGGCGTTGGGTTCGGTTACGCCGCCGTGGGTCGCCCAGCGGGTATGGCCGATGCCGATATGTCCGAACACGCCTTTTTCGCGCGCCGCATCCTCCATCAGCTGCACGCGGCCGACACGGCGCACGCGCTTGATTTTGCCGTCCATGTTCACGGCGATACCCGACGAATCGTAGCCCCGATATTCAAGGCGTTTGAGACCGTCGGTCAGAAAATCGACTACATTGTGATTGGCGCGGATGGCGCCGACGATACCGCACATATAAGTTCCTTAGTATCTAAAGTTGAAAAAAGACAAGACGCCGGCTTCCGTACGCCTTGCCCGCACATTATATCAGAGCGTAATATATCATACTGAATTTTAAAGAAATTAACAGTAAATCCAACTGATTAATTGCTTTAAAAATAGTTTCAAATATCAGGCTTTCCGCCGTTTGAGTGCCATATGGCGGATTAGTTTTATCGAATAGGTTGATATGCTGTTTGTATAAATATAACATGAATCGGCTGGCTATTTCAGACGACCTTATACATTTCTTAACTGTCCAGCGTAAAAAGACGTACAAAAACCAAGCTGTCGCAATTGAATCATTTATAATTTCATGAAAATAAAAACAAGGATTTCACACCATGGCAAAAAAATTCCCCATCTTCCCCAAAGCGCCGGAGCGCATCTGCTGGGGTTGCGACAAATATTGTAAAGAAGACGATTTGCAATGCGGCAACGGCTGCGAGCGCATCCAACACCCCATCGAATTGGACGGGCGCGAGTGGTATAAAAAAGGCGACTGGAGCAATTTGTTGAGCGAAGAGCAGCAAATCGAACTGGGCTTGAAAGAAGCACCCAAACCCGCCAAGCCGCATATCAAACTGCCGTTGCGGAACAAAACGGCTTAAGCACCCCGCTGAACTTAAGGGGTCGTCTGAAAACCGAAGGGGCGCAATCATGCGCCCTTATCTTTAATTTCAACGATACACCAAGAAATTGACCCCACACGCGCCAAACCGCCGCTGCCCATCTCCCTAGCAAACATACTGAACTTTAAATATGGTATGTCATCAAATTCCGTCATTCCCACCCGCCTGCGCGAGGACAGGAACGCCAACGGTTCAAATCCCCTGTCCCGATATGGATTTCCTTAATAAAAGGTCGTCTGAAAATAAAAGGTCGTCTGAAAACGCAAAAATATGCTTTTCAGACGACCTTTCCCATCTCTCCCGAACCCGTCCGCGAAAAATGCTAAAATAACAAATTCATAAGCAAATCCACCTTTTCAGACGACCTCAATGCTCACCGATTTAGAAAAAAACGCCATCCGCGACCATTACCAAAATATCGGCAAAAACCTGCCCGGTTTCCGTCCGCGCGCTTCGCAGCGGGAAATGATTGCGGCGGTTGCCAACGCTTTTTCGCGGACGTTGACGCGCGAAGAGGGCGGCGAGCCGCCCAAGCGCGAGGGCGAGAGCATTGCCGTGATCGAAGGGCCGACCGGCGTGGGCAAATCGCTTGCCTACCTGCTGGCAGGCGGCATTATGGCGCAGACACGCGGCAAACGGCTGATTGTGAGCAGCGCGACGGTTGCCTTGCAGGAGCAGTTGGTTGACCGCGACCTGCCGTTTTTGGTGGAAAAAAGCGGTTTGGAACTGACCTTCGCGCTTGCCAAAGGGCGTGGCCGTTATCTCTGCCCCTACAAACTCTACCAACTCACGCAAAGCAACGCCCAGCAAAACCTGCTCGGCTTCGAAGCCCCCGCCGTGTTGTGGGACAGCAAACCCAAGCCCGAAGAATTGAAGCTGCTGCGCGACATCGCCGACGAATTTTCCGCCCGACGGTTCAACGGCGACCGCGACACTTGGCCGGAAAAAATCGACGACACCATCTGGATGAAGGTGAACAACGACAACTACGGCTGCCTCAAAGCCGCCTGTCCCAACCGCCCGGAATGCCCGTTTTACCTTGCCCGCGACACGCTGGAAACCGTCGATGTCGTCGTAACCAACCACGATTTGCTGATGGTCGACATCAGCATGGGCGGCGGCGTGATTTTGCCCGACCCTGAAAACAGCTTCTACTGCATCGACGAAGCGCACCACCTGCCCAAGAAAGCCCTCAGCCAGTTTGCCGCCGAGCATTCGTGGAACCAAGCCGTGTGGGCGTTGGAAAAACTGCCGCAGGTTACCGGCAAAATCGCCGCACTTACCGACAAAGGCGAGTTGGCGAACCTTGCTGACGAAGCCGCCGCCTCGCTGCTCGAAAGCCTACACGAATGGCAGTTCCACCTCGCCGAAGAGCCGTCTTTGAGCTTGGGGTCGTCTGAAAACGACAGACGGACCAACAGCGAACCGACTTGGCTGTGGGAAGACGGCAAAATTCCCGAATGTCTCGAAACCACCGTTTCCAACACCGCCATCGCGGCCCGCAGCCTCTACAAACACATCAACAGCCTCAACGACGCATTGTCCGCCGCCCGCCGCGACAAAGACCAAAACAGCGCGCAAATCGACCGCTTGAGTACCGAATTCGGCGTATTCCGCGCCCGCATCGAACAAATCACCGCCACATGGGATTTGCTCTCCACCGTCCCGCTCGAGGGCGAAGAACCGCTGGCAAAATGGATAACCCGCCGCGCCGACGACAAAAACGACTACATTTTCAACGCCAGCCCCATCAGCAGTGCGTCCCATCTCGCCAACAGCCTGTGGCGGCGCGCGGCAGGCGCAGTGTTGACTTCCGCCACCCTGCAATCCTTGGGCAGCTTCAACCTGATCCTGCGCCAAACCGGACTGCAATGGCTGCCCGAAACCACCACCCTCGCCCTAGAAAGCCCGTTTGATTTCGACGCGCAAGGCGAACTCTACATCCCGCCCGTGCACGCCAGTCCCAAAGACCCCGCCGCGCACACCGCCGCCATTGTCGAATGGCTGCCCAAGCTCATTTCGCCCACCGAAGCCATCGGCACGCTCGTCCTGTTTTCCTCGCGCAAACAAATGCAGGATGTCGCCCTGCGCCTGCTCGAAGACTACCTGCCGCTCCTGCTCGTACAAGGCGAATTGCCCAAAGCCGTCCTCCTGCAAAAACACCACCAAGCCATAGAAGAAGGCAAAGCTAGCATCATCTTCGGACTCGACAGCTTCGCCGAAGGACTCGACCTGCCCGGCACCGCCTGCGTGCAAGTCATCATCGCCAAACTCCCCTTCGCCATGCCCGACAACCCCATCGAAAAAACCCAAAACCGCTGGATAGAACAGCGCGGCGGCAACCCCTTCATCGAAATCACCGTTCCCGAAGCCGGCATCAAACTCATCCAAGCCGTCGGCCGCCTCATCCGCACCGAACAAGACTACGGCCGCGTGACCATCCTCGACAACCGCGTCAAAACGCAGCGGTACGGCCAACAATTACTAGCCAGCCTGCCGCCGTTTAAAAGGATAGGTTGAAACCCATAAAGAGGTCGTCTGAAACCTGATTTTCAGTTTCAGACGACCTCAACACAAACACAATCAACACATACCATGAACAAACTTACTTTCATCGCCCTGCTTGTCCCCCTGCTGGCTTCCTGCGGTTCGGTTTCACTTTCCCAATCCGACCGCAATTACACCCAAACCCATCCTGCCCCCAAAGCCTTTGACTCAAAGCGTACCCAATACACCTGCGCGACTTGGACACCGCCGTCCCCGCCCGATGCCGAATCCCATCTTTGGTATCGCGCCGCCACCCTGCTGGATGCCAAAGACTGGCGTATGAACAAACAGGAATTTCAGGACATGATTGTCTTGTACGAAGCTGCGGCATCAAAGGGGCATTATCAGGCAATCAACAACCTTTACCTGCTCTACACCCATGTACAAGGTTCAACCGGCATCATGTACAACCCCTTGCACAACCGCGCCCGCAAATGGCTGCATTACGGTCTGGACAAAAACTGGGCGATGGCAAACTATTGGCTGTTTGACGCTTTGTATGAAGGCAATGCAGGTTATCGTCGCAACCCACAACTTGGTCTTGCCTATCTGCAAAAAGCGGTGGATTTGGGTGTGCCGCTGGCGCAGTATGAGCTGTCCTTAATTTATGATAAACAGTTTAAAGATATGAATGCCCGTGAGTTACTACTTGGTTGTGCTGCCAAGCAGGGTTTTTCTGCTGCTATGGAAGAATTATCTAGAATCAAACGAATCCGTTATGAAAATCTGCAAGAATCCCTGCTGCTGATGCACAACGCAGTGCGCCAAGGAGGAGAAGGAGGTGGAGGGGCTGCTTTAAAGCTAAAAATGGTCTTTGCTAAGAATAAAGAACTTATGGATCAATTTTCTGACATCCATGCAGACCCCATCCGAGAAACGGCTTATAAAGAATTAAAAGTTGCTTTGAAAGGCACGGGCACAAAAAGCGGCAACCCCTTCTACACCTTCCCGCGCCTAGACGAAGTCCTCCCTTTACCGCCCGCTAAAACCCATTGGAAAGGCATCTACTCCGCAATGAGTAAAGAAGACGCGGCGTTCTATCAAAATCCACCCGACACCGCCGCTTTGGCCGCCGAGATCCTTAAACGCGGCATCGTCAAAAAAGAAGACGTCTATTGGCCGCCGCGTAAAGACTAAGACAAAAAGGTCGTCTGAAACCTGATTTTCAGTTTCAGACGACCTCAACAAAAACACAATCAACACATACCATGAAAAAACTCACTTTCATCGCCATACTTATCCCCCTGCTGGTTTCCTGCGGTTCGGTTTCACTTTCCCAATCCGACCGCGATTACACCCGCACCCATCCCGCACCCAAAGCCTTTGACTCGAAGCGTACCCAATACACCTGTGCGACTTGGACGCTGCCGTCCCCACCCGATGCCGAATCCCATCTTTGGTATCGTGCCGCCACTCTGATTCATGCTGAAGGTTGGCGCAAGAATACGCGGCAGGCTCAGGATATGATTACCCTATATGAAGCGGCAGCGTCGAAGGGGCATTATCAGGCAATCAATAACCTTTATTTACTTTATACCAACGGACAAGGGGCAAGCGGTACTTTGTATGCTCCCCAGCCCAGTCGCGCCCGCAAATGGCTGCACTACGGTCTGGACAAAAACTGGGCGATGGCAAACTACTGGCTGTTTGATGCGCTGTATGAAGGCAATGCGGGCTATCGCTATAACCCTAAACTCGCTCTTGCCTACCTGCAAAAGGCGGTGGATTTGGGGGTGCCGCTGGCACAATATGAATTGGCACGGATTTACGATAAACGATTTAAAGATTACAACACGCGCGAACTGCTGCTTGATTGCGCAGCTAGACAGGGTTTTTCTGCTGCCATGAGAGAATTGTATATGGTAAAGATCATACGCTATGACAATCTAAAAGAAGCACTGTTATTAATGCATAATGCGGTACGACAAGGTGGAGAGGGTGGAGGCAAAGCAGCATTAGGAATGTCTATGATTTATGCCAAAGATAAGGAGATTATGCATCAATTTACCGCTACTCCCGCCGATCCTGTTCGTAAAGCAGCTTATACTGAATTGAATAAAGCTCTTCTAGGTACAGGTACCAAAAGCGGCAACCCCTTCTATACCTTCCCGCGCCTAGACGAAGTCCTGCCCCTGCCGCCTGCCAAAACCCACTGGAAAGGCATCTACTCGGCAATGAGTAAAGAAGACGCAGCGTTCTACCAAAACCCGCCTGATACCGCTGCTCTTGCTGCCGATATTCTCAAACGCGGCATTGTCAAAAAAGAAGACGTATATTGGCCTCCGCGCAAAGATTAAGATAAACAGGCCCCTCACCTTTACCCGTACAAACTCAGGACAAACACGACATGACCTTAGACCAATGGCTGCGACATTCGCAGTTGCCGAGACTCGAAGCCCGTATGTTGCTGCAACATGCAGGCGGTTATAGCCGTGTGCAGTTGGTCACGCAAGGCGCCGATCCGCTGCCGGAAGCAGTAGCAGCGCAACTGGATATTCTGCAGGCACGTCGTCTGAAAGGCGAGCCGATGGCGTATATTTTAGGCGGACGGGAGTTTTACGGACGATGGTTTGAAGTCAGTCCCGACGTGTTGATTCCCCGTCCTGAAACCGAGCATTTGGTGGAGGCGGTAATCGAACATCTCCCCGCAAACGGGCAGGTTTGGGATTTGGGAACGGGCAGCGGGGCGGTCGCCGTGACTGTGGCGTTGGAAAGAACGGATGCGGTAGTGCGCGCTTCCGACATCAGCGGCGGAGCGTTGGCGATTGCCCGTAAAAACGCGAAAGCTTTGGGCGCAAGGGTCGAGTTTGCATTGGGTTCATGGTTTGAGACGGATAAGACGTCGTCTGAAGACAAACACCGCTTTGATGTCATTGTTTCCAATCCGCCTTATATCGAAGCAGGCGACGAGCATTTGAGCCAAGGGGATTTGAGATTCGAGCCGCAAACGGCGTTGACAGATTTTGCCGACGGCTTGACCTGTATTCGAGAGCTGGCGCAGCGCACGCCGGAATTTTTGAAAGAGGGCGGATGGCTGCTGCTGGAACATGGTTACAACCAAGGCGCAGCAGTGCGGCAGATTTTGACGGCAAACGGCTTTGCGAAAGTCAGTACGCAACAAGATTTGGCAGGGCTGGACAGATTGACCTTAGGCATGTTCCGCCACGTTGAATAATGTTCTTAGTGGCTGAAAGTGAAGCCGCCAATCTGCCGCCCGCCGCATCAAGTCAGTTTATAGCGGTTTAATCATGCAGCGTCGCAGCATGTAAAGTATTTTCCAATAAAGTAGCAATCGTCATCGGACCGACTCCGCCAGGTACTGGGGTAATCATACCGGCACGCTCTTTGGCGACATCAAACTCTACATCGCCACACAAGCTGCCGTCTTCCAAACGGTTAATCCCGACATCAATCACCACCGCGCCGGGTTTAATCCATTCCCCTTTGACAAAATTGGGAATCCCGACGCCCACCACCACAATATCGGCAGCCCCGACTTCTTTGTCTAGGTTCTCCGTCGCGCTGTGGCAAATCGTTACCGTGGCGCGGGCAAGCAGCAGCTCCAATGCCTGCGGGCGTCCGACAATATTCGATGCCCCGACAACCACCGCCTTCTTGCCTTTCGGATCGATGCCGTAAGCCTCCAGCAGCGTCATCACACCCTTGGGCGTACAAGGGCGCATCAGCGGCATTTTTACCACCAAACGACCCACGTTATAAGGATGGAAGCCGTCCACATCTTTGTCCGGATGGATACGTTCCAAAACAGCCTGACTGTCTAAGCCCTCAGGAAGCGGAAGCTGCACCAAAATACCGTCTACTTCCGCGTTCCCGTTCAATTCATCAATCAGCTTCAGCAAATCTTCCTGAGAAGTCGATGCAGGCAGTTCATAAGACAAAGACCTGATGCCGCATTTTTGGCAGGCCGATTTCTTGTTGCGGACATATACGGCACTGGCAGGATTGTCACCGACCAACACCACGGCCAAACAAGGCGCGCGCAATCCGGATTCAAGCCGCTTGGCTACCGCAGCGGATACCAGCTGCAAACGCTCCTGCGATATTTTTTTACCGTCAATCAATTGGGCTGTCATGAAATTTCCATTTGGTTATCAATAAATAGCAAACGCAATTATCGCATTTTTAAACCGATTTGGCAGTCGGATAACAGCAAAAACCGAAACTGTATTTTTGAACGGCATTACACCCGGTATGAAGTAGGCAAAAAATTAAATTTTAAATAAAAATAAACAGATAATTTAGAAAAAAGAAAAATGATCTTAAATTGGATTGACAGTGTTTCGACACATCTGTATATTCCCATTCTTCAGTCGGGGCGTAGCGCAGCCCGGTTAGCGCATCTGCTTTGGGAGCAGAGGGTCGTGAGTTCGAATCCCACCGCCCCGACCACCAAAATTCAGCACGAATCGGCATGAGCGCCCGTAGCTCAACCGGATAGAGCACCGACCTTCTAAGTCGGGGGTTACAGGTTCGATTCCTGTCGGGCGTGCCAAAAGTTAATGGTGGCTGTAGCTCAGTTGGTAGAGCCCTGGATTGTGATTCCAGTTGTCGTGGGTTCGAGCCCCATCAGCCACCCCAAATAAAAAATCCTGCATAGCAATATGCAGGATTTTTTATTGTCTATTGCATTTCAAATAGCGGTTGGACTTGCACATCATCCATGAGAATTGAAGTATTTGGTTTTTGAAGTGTCGTGGTATGTAAGATAAACTTTTAGGTGACTTTGAGGTCGTCTGAAAACAAATCTTCTGAAAGTAACAAATTTTCTGTGAAACTGAAGACTCCCTAGAGAAAAGGAGAACCATCATGCCCGTCCCTACCCACTTGCAGCCTTATATTCACGCTGACAGTCTGCATAGTTTCGATGGTATTGAGTACCGTTTTGCCATAGCCCATAATGGTTCAAACCGTTTCTACATCCGTTATTATGGCGAATTTTGCGATAGCCTGATTACTGATGCAGACAACGCCCCGGTCAAAGTTGTCGCCGTTGAGCCTGAAAGCGGACAGGAAATCCTGCTGTTTGATGGCGGTAGGCACGGCTACAATGCCATGTTGTGCGATGAACATTCTGAAGATTCTCTGAATAATCGCCCCCTGCAAGATTTGGATGACACGCTGTACCAAATTGAAGTTCATGCCTTCTACAATATCGACTATGAAGCCGAACGCGAAGATTTTTGCGATGAAAACGGCAAAGTAGAGCTGATAAACGGGGAAATCATAGATTTTGATCGCCTACGGCAGAGTGGTATAGATGCGATAGTCATTGAGCTTATTGATCCGCAAGGGAAACGGCGTGAAATTGTGAGGGAAGAGCTGGCTTAATCCATCAATCCCCAAAATGATAATTTTTAATGTCTCATCTAAACATGAAAAAGCACATCGACGACTTGCGCAATGTCGTGTATATCCATGACTTAACCGTTGCCTTAGAAGAAGATATCTCTGCTTTCCCCGCGACGTGGACGCTGACCCATCCTTATTTCACGCTGCCGATGACCATTGCTTTTTATAATGTGAACGATATCAGCGTTATACCGCTGCACGAGAGTTTCGGTTGCTATCTGATGGAGCAGCCCGAAATATCGCTGTATTTCACCAAAACCAACCGCCATTCGTGGCAGCATGATTTGACCGTTTTTATTAAAACGCTGATGCAATACATTCACTCAATCGAAGCGAAACGCGACAAGGCTGTCCGAAAGGACATTTGAACAAACGGTCTTCCGGTAAACACGGTTTTCCAAACAAAGAGACGTCGTCTGAAAACAGTAGAAGTTTTCAGACGACGTCTTTGCTTTTACGCAATGTTTAGAAGCGGTAGTTAACGCTCAGACGAACATCGCGGCCCGGTTCAGGCAGGGAGTTGGCACCGGCACGTTGGCTGTGCGGCTTGTAGTTTTTATTCAAGACATTGTTGACGGCGAAGTTGACGTTCAAGTCGTCTTTGCCCGTCGGCTTCCAGTTGGCGAAGACATCGTTGACGCCGTAGCCCGCACGGACAACATTCAGAGCTACGTCAGAGCCGCGCGATGTCGGGGCATAGCCTGCATTTTGGACATAACGCCCGCGCCAGCCGATTTCCAGATTCGGATTGTCGAATTGGTACGACAGACCTGTCGTCCATGTACGTCCCATCGGGATAGCGGTTGTCACGATGTCGGCGGTATCTCCGTTCAACTTCGGTCTGCTGTAAGCTACGCCTGCGCGGGCGGTCAGACCTTTCCAACGGTAGGCGGCGTTCAGTTCGTAACCTCTGTTTTTCAGCTTGCCGCCGTTATACCAGACGTAGTTTCGGCCTTCTTGGCGGATGGCTTGCACATCTTTGATTTGTTGGTGGAAGTAGCTGCCGGACAGTGTTAGGGCAGAATTCCAGTGGTAGTTAAAGCCGATTTCTGCATTTCGCGAGCGTTCTGCTTTCAAGTCAGGCGATGCAACAATCGGCCTGTTGTTTGCTAAAGCTGCTTCGTACAGGCGGGGGCTGCGGGTTGCATAGTTCAGGCTGGTGTTGATGGAGAATTCTGGAGAAATATCATAAACCAACCCGATGCTTGGATTGAAGTTGCCGTCTGAGTTTTCTGTTTTGCTGCTGGTTTTCATTTTCCAACGGTCATAGCGCAGACCTGTGGTCAGAGTAACCGGTGAGAGATCCCAAATACCTTCAACATATGCGCCTGCATCGTTTTTCTTCTCTCCACCTTCTCCATTTGAGCTACTTTTTTGAGTACGCCAGTTTAATCCGTATTTTAAGGTGTGACGGTCAAATAGACGACTGTCGAGATTGAGGTTGGCTCCGTATGTCCGTACTTCGCCGTCCAATTCATAATTTGGATTGGGGACTTCATCACGTTTGGTGTTCAAACGGTAAACATTGGCTTTGATTTTGTCGATAAAGCCCAAGTTTCCGCCTTTGAATTCCAAGTTAGTGGTGTCTTGGGTCAGCGTGCGGTAACGCGGCGAGTTGTTGGCGGTATTCGGAATGCGGTTGCCGTTGGCATCCAAAATGTATTGACCCGTGCGGCGGTCGGTTTGGAATACTTGTGAGAAATCAAACTCCTCACGCAGAGCGCGTTCCCCATATTGTTTCTCTTGGCGGTGGCTCAATTCAATACGGTTGTCTTCATTGAAGCGATAGCCGATTTTGCCCAGCAAGCCGCGCGAACCCAATGCACTGTTCAAAACCTTATCGCTTCCGAGCAGATTACGGTAGCCTTTGCCTGCCGTGTATTCTTTGTCGCGTACGAAATTGCCTGAAACCAAAGCATCAAAACCGCCTGCTTGACCGTAAACGCTTGCGCCGCGTGAATAGCCTTTATTGCTGCTGATACCGGCATTGACTTTGAAACCGACGTTTTGACCTTCTCTCAGCAAATCTTTGGCTTCAACCGTTTCGGCAACAATCGCGCCGCTGGTTGCACCGATACCTGCTGAGGCCGAACCCGTACCTTTTTGTACGGCAACGACTTTTACCAATGCGGGGTCAAGCATAAAGCGGCCGTTGTGGTGGAAAATCTGGCTGTCAGTGTAAGTATCGTCAACTTTATAGTCTATTTGGTCTTGTCCCATGCCTCGGATGGTTACCCATTGCGACTGACCGTTGCCACCGCCGAAACTGATAGAGGGTTCGTTGAACAATACGTCTTTTAAATCAGTGGAAGTCGTTTCTTCCATACGTTTCGTTGTTACACGGTGTGTGGCGCTTGTAGCCTGACCTTTGACGGTAACAGTATCAAGGGTAACGCTTTCTTTCGCTTCGTTTTCCGCGTGGGCAAAGCCGGCGGCGAGTGCCAGTGAAAGCAGGCTGAATCGGAACAGGGGGGGAGTCATGTAAATTTCCTTTTTGGATAAGTTTCAGTTCTTTAACTAAACTATTTATTAATAATAATTTCTATTTATTTTAAAGATAGGATATTATTTTGTAAAGGCGTGCATAGGTTTGCATCCATCGTTTCATGCCTTTTGCTGATAGAACCATTTGAAGCTCGCCGACTGTAAAAGTTCATCTGAAAATGTTTGCCTGTTTGAACCGTATTGAGAGATGGTGCGCAATCTGTCATGCCCGTTTTCAGACGACCCTGCATAGAAAATTTTTACTTCTTCCCTTGAATTTATCGGGCCGAACCCTAATTTGCCGCTGTGTTCAGGTAAGTTTGTTGACAAACTTACCGCCTTATTTTTCAAACCGCATCTGCCGGCTGAAGGCAGATGATTGTTTTCAAACTATTTATCGGAGCATAAAACATGACCATCCGTCCTTTACACGACCGCGTCGTCGTCAAACGCTTGGAAGCTGAAGAGAAAACCGCATCAGGCATCGTCCTGCCGGGCGCAGCCGCCGAAAAACCCGATATGGGCGAAGTAATCGCCGTGGGCGCAGGCAAAATCGGTAAAGACGGCAACCGCCGTCCGCTGGATGTCAAAGTTGGCGACAAAGTCATTTTCGGCAAATACAGCGGTCAAACCGTAAAAGCCGACGGCGAAGAGCTGTTGGTAATGCGCGAAGAAGACATTTTTGGGATTGTGGAATAAGCATTCCGTGCATTCAAAACGATAGGTCGTCTGAAAAGGCTATACAAGGTTTTCAGACGACCTCAGACAGAATCAAATGTATTAAATAAATTAGGAGAATCAAAATATGGCAGCAAAAGACGTACAGTTCGGTAACGAAGTCCGCCAAAAAATGGTCAGCGGCGTGAACACTCTGGCAAACGCCGTCCGCGTAACTTTAGGTCCTAAAGGCCGCAACGTAGTGGTTGACCGCGCATTCGGCGGTCCGCATATCACTAAAGACGGTGTTACCGTCGCTAAAGAAATCGAATTGAAAGACAAATTCGAAAACATGGGCGCGCAAATGGTGAAAGAAGTGGCGTCCAAAACCAACGACGTAGCGGGTGACGGTACGACTACCGCCACCGTACTGGCTCAAGCCATCGTTGCCGAAGGCATGAAATACGTGACCGCCGGCATGAACCCGACCGACCTGAAACGCGGTATCGACAAAGCAGTTGCCGCTTTGGTTGAAGAGCTGAAAAACATCGCCAAACCTTGCGATACTTCCAAAGAAATCGCCCAAGTCGGCTCGATTTCCGCCAACTCCGACGAACAAGTCGGCGCGATTATTGCCGAAGCGATGGAAAAAGTCGGCAAAGAAGGCGTGATCACCGTTGAAGACGGCAAATCTTTGGAAAACGAATTGGATGTCGTCGAAGGTATGCAGTTCGACCGCGGCTACCTGTCCCCTTACTTCATCAACGACGCGGAAAAACAAATCGCCGCGCTGGACAATCCGTTTGTATTGCTGTTCGACAAAAAAATCAGCAACATCCGCGACCTGCTGCCTGTTTTGGAACAAGTGGCAAAAGCCAGCCGTCCGCTGTTGATTATCGCTGAAGACGTAGAAGGCGAAGCCTTGGCGACTTTGGTCGTGAACAACATCCGCGGCATCCTGAAAACCGTTGCCGTTAAAGCCCCCGGCTTCGGTGACCGCCGCAAAGCCATGTTGCAAGACATCGCCATTCTGACCGGCGGTACCGTGATTGCCGAAGAAGTCGGCCTGTCTTTGGAAAAAGCCACTTTGGAAGACTTGGGTCAAGCCAAACGCATCGAAATCGGTAAAGAAAACACCACCATCATCGACGGCTTCGGCGACGCAGCCCAAATCGAAGCGCGTGTTGCCGAAATCCGCCAACAAATCGAAACCGCAACCAGCGATTACGACAAAGAAAAACTGCAAGAGCGCGTTGCCAAACTGGCAGGCGGCGTGGCAGTAATCAAAGTCGGTGCTGCTACCGAAGTCGAAATGAAAGAGAAAAAAGACCGCGTGGAAGACGCGCTGCACGCTACCCGCGCAGCCGTTGAAGAAGGCGTGGTTGCCGGCGGCGGCGTAGCCCTGTTGCGCGCCCGTGCCGCTCTGGAAAACCTGCACACCGGCAATGCCGACCAAGACGCAGGCGTACAAATCGTCTTGCGCGCCGTTGAGTCTCCGCTGCGCCAAATCGTTGCCAACGCAGGCGGCGAGCCTAGCGTGGTCGTGAACAAAGTGCTGGAAGGCAAAGGCAACTACGGTTACAACGCAGGCTCCGGCGAATACGGCGACATGATTGAAATGGGCGTACTCGACCCCGCCAAAGTAACCCGTTCCGCGCTGCAACACGCCGCGTCTATCGCCGGCCTGATGCTGACGACCGATTGCATGATTGCCGAAATCCCTGAAGAAAAACCGGCTATGCCTGATATGGGCGGCATGGGTGGTATGGGCGGCATGATGTAAGGTTGCCCAAACCTGAGCGCAAACAAAAACCTGCACGGACAACCGTGCAGGTTTTTTCTTTCAAAGAAGGTCGTCTGAAAACGGGTAGGGCGGATTTTCAGACGACCCCTAGCTTATCTTGCCTGCTCCATAGCAGCCATTAATGCATTAAAGTTTTGCATTAGCGTTGCTTTATCGAACCAGCCAGCCAGTGTAAACAGCTGTATAAAAATCCCTATAATCACAACCATACAGCAGAAGTACAAAAGATAGCCTTTGAATACCGTCCAAACTTTAACCTGCCCCATTTTCATCAAGCCGACAGCCTGCGCCCCAAACGCCCAAGTCTTCCAAAACATCAACAGCGGCGTAATTTGCGGGATATAAAACACAAGCAGCGCCGGAATCATCAAAGCCTCCGATGCCAAGATGAATCCCCATAAAGGCAGGCGCGGCGCGCCATTTATGCTTAAAACATAACGCATCACACGGCTCAAAATCAGCCACCTTATAACGGTAACCAACACGCCAAAGACGACAGCGGCAGTGCTGACGCCGAGCAAGGGAGACATATCTGCCGCATTAATCATGCCCAACAGCAGCAAAATCGCCAAAATGACAGGCAGCGTATAGAAATAATCAGCAGGATTTTTATAGCGCAGACGCAGAATATCCCACATATCTTTTAAAAAATCATACAACATCAAACAGATATCTTCAGAAACAAAAAAGCGATTGTATCTTAAAACGACACATAGGTCGTCTGAAATTGACAATCCATCCCCGATGGAAAAATTATGGGTGCTGACGGTCGATATCCGGCGGATTTTGTTCAAAATCATCGAAATTTAATTTAAGTTAAAACAAAAGTTTATAAAATATCTCTGCGCCATTTCAAAATAAACCTTGCATGAACCCGTTGTTTTTGGTTTAATGCCCACTTCCCTGCAACGCAGATGAAGGCCAGATAGCTCAGTTGGTAGAGCAACGGATTGAAAATCCGTGTGTCGGCGGTTCGATTCCGCCTCTGGCCACCACAAAAACCGCCTAAGGCGGTTATTTTTTTATCTCATGCCATCAAGCATCATCAAGCTAATCCCTCTTGATAAGACATCCCACAATTTTCAGTTGCATTCTGTTATCTGACCCTGCCCCTTTCCGCTAATCGAAACGTCTTTTGTATTTGAAATACAAAACGAAGGTCGTCTGAAACCTTGCAGACGACCCCATCCGACCAAGGAACCCCATGAACATCACCGTCCTCACCCTCCCGCACGGCATGGTGCGCGTCCTTCTGACCGAACAGCTCTACCGCGCCGTCTCCATCCTCCACAACCATCCCTACCACCGCGAATAACAAAAGCCGTTCCCGCAGGCAGGCTTCGCGTGTCCACCGCATAAATCGGGCGCAGGCGTATCTGTTGCGAATTAAATACATCAAGAAATAGTAAACTGGGAAATATTCAGATATTGTTTGAATGCCCGTCATAAGGACGATAAGATACCGACCTCATTTGATAAGGGATTGATTCAGAAACAGTTCGGGCTTGCCGAAGGCAACTTCGCCGTATGGTTTTGAAGTGAGCCACGATAAAACATCAATCCCCATTTTTATTTCACACAACAATAAACATCAAATTATTCGGTTTATGTTTCGAAAGGGGGCGGAATGAAGGAAATTCAGCGGGGATTTTCTTTGTCTCAATTGGTTTTCACCATCATGATGGTAGGGATTTTGGCGGCGATTGCTTATCCGTCTTACCAAAAATACGTCGCAGATACCAAGTTGCAGGAAGTGCGTGCCGCCATGCTGGAAAACGCCCAATTTCTGGAGCGTTTTTATCAAAAAAACGGAAGTTTCAAACAAAGCTCTACCCAATGGCCGGATTTGCCGATTAAGGAAATCGGCGATTTTTGCATCAAGGTGCAAGGTGACGCCAAAGGCACGCCGGACGGGCGGTTTACCCTGAAGGCAGTAGCGCGGTCGGATAAAAATCCCAAGGTATTGAAGATCAACGAAAGCTTTGTCACGGTATCGTGTGAAACGACCGAAAGCACCTGCGAAGACAAGGCGCAGCATTTCGCCAATACGGACAAATCATGCAAGATATTTGAGTCTTGAGGCATCGATAGCAAAAGGTCGTCTGAAACCGAAGTTGGTTTGCCGTTTTGCTTTTTCGGTGCCGCATTACTGCCCTTGGTTTCAGTGCCGCTTGGTTTCGCGGCTGATGGTGCTTTTGTGGCGGTTAAGCTGTTTGGCGATTTTGGCGACGGTACATTGGAGGGACAGGTATTGGATAGGGTATCGTTCGTCTTGGGTCAGTTGCGTGTAGCTCATATGGAAAGTTGCACTTCAAATCCGAATCCGCCGTCGTCTGAAAACGGATAGGGAGCGCATCCCCAAACTGAAAGGCTTTGATTTATAGTGGATTAACAAAAATCAGGACAAGGCGACGAAGCCGCAGACAGTACAGATAGTACGGAACCGATTCACTTGGTGCTTCAACACCTTAGAGAATCGTTCTCTTTGAGCTAAGGTGAGGCAACGCCGTACTGGTTTAAAGTTAATCCACAATAAAAGGCTTTAATTTACTTAATCTTTAGCCCATAAACCCGCTTGGTGGTTTATGGGCTATAAACGATCAAACCTTACAAACAAGCCATTTCGTTTGCCATTTGCTGTTCTAAGGTTTCGCGTCGGCGGATAAGCCGGTATTCATTGCCGTCCACCAAGACTTCTGCCGCCCGGTTGCGCGTGTTGTAATTGCTTGCCATGCTGGCGCCGTATGCGCCTGTGCTGCGGATAACCAGCAAATCGCCTTCTTCGCAGGCAAGGGTGCGGTCTTTGCCGAGGAAGTCGCCGGTTTCGCAAATCGGGCCGACGATGTTGGCGGTCAGCGGCGGGATGTTTTTTTGCTCCACCGCTTCGATATGGTGATAGGCGTCATAGAGTGCGGGGCGCATGAGGTCGTTCATGGCGGCATCGACCATGACGAAGTTTTTCTCTTCGCCGTGTTTGACGAACTCGACACGCGTCAGCAGCGAGCCTGCGTTGCCGACCAGGCTGCGGCCGGGTTCGAGGATGAGTTTCAGACGACGTGTGCCGATTAGTTTTTGAACTGCTTGGGCATACGCGCCCAAATCGGGGACGGTTTCGTCTTGATAAACGATGCCGACGCCGCCGCCTAAGTCCAGATGTTCCAAAACGATGCCTTCGGCGGCAAGTGCGTCAACCAAAATCAAAATGCGCTCGCAGGCTTCGATGAGCGGGCTTAAGTCGGTCAGTTGCGAACCGATGTGGCAGTCGATGCCAATGATTTTGAGGTGGCTTTGGCGGGCGGCGTGGCGGTAGGCTTCGAGCGCGTCGGCGTAGGCGATGCCGAATTTGTTGGCTTTCAGGCCGGTGGAGATGTAGGGATGGGTTTTGGCATCGACATCGGGGTTGACGCGCAGGGAGACGGATGCGGTTTTGCCCAAGCGTTCGGCAACCTTTTGAATGCGGTCGATTTCGGGGATGCTTTCCATATTGAAGCATTTCACGCCTGCATGGAGCGCGAACTCGATTTCCGCCTCGCTTTTGCCCACGCCTGAGAATATGGTTTTCGCCGCGTCGCCGCCCGCCGCCAAAACGCGCGCCAATTCGCCACCGGAGACGATGTCGAAACCGCTGCCCAGCGAGGCGAAGTGTTTGATGATGCTCAGATTGCCGTTTGCCTTGACGGCGTAGCAGACGAGCGGGGAAAGCGCGGCAAACGCGGTTTGGTAGTTTTCAAATGCTTCGGTCAGCGCGGATTGGCTGTACACATAAAGCGGCGTGCCGAATTCTTCGGCAAGGCGGGGGTAAGGGACTTGTTCGCAATGCAGGGTCATGGTGGTAAGACTTAGTCGTTGGTTTGATTGGTCGGCTCTTTGGAAGAATGGATTTTCAGGCCGGTTTGAACCACGCCGAAACGCGCCTTGTCGCCTTCTTTGGGCAGGTAGAGGTCGCCTTTGTAACCGCAGGCCGAGAGCAGGAGGGCGGTCGCCGCAGCAAAAAATACGCCGTATTTCATCGGTAAACTTCCTTCATAAGCGCGAATGTGGCAAGATTCGGTATCTTAAACAAAAAACACATAAAAAGCCATGATGACCGAAAGCGAATTCATCCGCATGAGCGAAGAATTGTTTGAACACATCGAAGACCAAATCGACGAAAACGGCTGGGATTTCGACTGCCAGTTTGCCGGAAACGTCCTGACCATCGAAGCGGCGGACGGCACGCAAATCATCGTCAACCGTCACACACCAAACCAAGAATTGTGGATTGCCGCTAAAAGCGGCGGCTACCATTTCGCCGAGCAAAATGGCAAATGGCTGGCAACGCGTGACAGCCGCGATTTCTACGATGTTTTGAACGAAGCACTGAGCGCGGCTTCAGGCGAAGCGGTTGAAATTGCCGAATTGTAATTTGAGAGTGATCACAAAGAGAGCGTTACCCAATGGCACAATTACCGCTATATCTGACTTCCGAAATCAAAGACTTTACTGTCGGCACGCCCGAAGTTTTACAATCATTTTTCGAACATGTCCCTTATGGCGTCGTCTTTGAAGACGACGGCGACACAGGCTACTTCTATGCTGCCTCGAAAGATGGGATTTTGGATGCTTTGCATATCTACAATGTCGAAGATGTATCCGACAAACATATCCCCAATCATGTTTTGATCTTATGGGACGATGCCTGCACTTTGGCAGCTTTGTGCATCAACGACTACATCCATGCTGTCTATGATTTTGTCGAGCAGGCAGGATATTGCCGCAACGGCTTCCCTGAAACAGACGGAGAATGGGTGAAAGTCGAAAACCGCGTCTTGGACGATGAATTGCTGGACAAAATCCTATCCCGAAAACCTACATAAACCACTCAAAAGGATAACAAAATGCCCCTGTTAGACAGTTTCAAGGTTGACCACACCCGTATGCACGCCCCTGCCGTGCGTGTGGCGAAAACCATGACCACGCCCAAAGGCGACACCATTACCGTATTCGACCTGCGCTTTTGCGTTCCCAACAAAGAAATCCTGTCCGAAAAAGGCATCCACACGCTGGAGCATTTGTTCGCAGGCTTTATGCGCGACCACTTGAACGGCAACGGTGTCGAAATCATCGATATTTCCCCGATGGGCTGCCGCACCGGTTTCTACATGAGCCTTATCGGCACGCCCGACGAGCAGCAGGTTGCCGACGCATGGCTCGCTTCAATGCAGGATGTGGTCAATGTCAAAGACCAAAGCAAAATCCCCGAGTTGAATAAATACCAATGCGGCACCTACATGATGCACTCGCTTGCCGAAGCGCAGGAAATCGCGCAAAACGTATTGACGCGCAAAGTGGCGGTGAACAAAAACGAAGATCTGACGCTGGATGAAAGTTTGCTGAACGCTTAAACGATAGGTATTGAAAAAGGTCGTCTGAAAACGGGAAACCGATTTCAGACGACCTTTTGTTTGAATAGAAAGGATGGACAGATTGTCCATCGAAGCGACAAACCGTTTACCGCCCTGCTTTGGTTCCGCCCGGACCATACACAGCACCCCACGCGGCATCGAGCTGCTGCCCAGCCTGTCTCAAGGTTTCCGCCTGCTGGCTTTTCACATTCATTGCCGCCTGAAGCTCGCCCTGCAAGCGGACGATGTCGGCTTGGGCTTTTTGCAGGCGGTATTGCGCGTCTTCAAGGTCACTTTGCAGGGAAATGATTTTGCTGTCGTTGCCGGTTTGCTGTTTCAGTGCGGCGCGGTAGGCGGAACGCGCGTTCATCAAATTGTCTTTCGCAGTGTCTGCCATTGCGTTCAGCGAAACGCCGATTAATATCAAGGCGATGAGTTTGTTGTTCATAAAACATCCTTTGATGCTGTCCCGCGATGTATAGTGGATTAACTTTAAACCAGTACGGCGTTGCCTCGCCTTAGCTCAAAGAGAACGATTCTCTAAGGTGCTGAAGCACCAAGTGAATCGGTTCCGTACTATTTGTACTGTCTGCGGCTTCGTCGCCTTGTCCTGATTTTTGTTAATCCACTATATTAGAGGTCGTCTGAAAACGGAAAAGCTGTTTTCAGACGACCTTTTTGATGCGGTAGGCTATTGATTAATATTGATATGCGGCGAGTTTGCGCTTGATTTCGGGCAAGGCGGCACGGGCGGCTTCTTCACCCAGCTGGATGGCGCGTCGTTTTTGGTCGAAACCGCCGATAGAACCCATCTCCAACACTTGCGGTTTAATCACGACGTTTGCCTGACCCAATTCATGTTGGAGCAGCGGAATGCTCATGACGTTGAACGTTTGGTCGAGGTAAGAGAAAAAGCCTTGGTTGACGTTTTTCACCGGACGGGCGGAAATATCGACGGCGATAATGAAATTGGCGCCTTGTTTTTTAGCCGCGCTGACGGGAACAGGCTGCGACAGACCGCCGTCAACGTATCGGCGGCCGCCAATCATGGTGGGCTGGAACACGTTGGGGATGGACGCGGACGCGCGGACTGCCTGTCCGACGTTGCCTCGGTTGAAGGCGACGGCTTTGCCGCTTTCAAAATCGGTGGCGACGGCGGCGAATTTAATCGGCAATTGCTGGATGGGGCGGTTGCCGACTTTTTGGTTGATGTAGTTTTGCAGTTTTTCGCCTTTGATGAAGCCGCTGCTGGATAGGGTCAGGTCAACCAAGTCGGTTTTGCCCAAAATTTCGGCTTCGAGTTCGAGGCGGTCGGGCGACATGCCTGAAGCGTACAGGCTGCCAACGATGGAGCCTGCGGATGTGCCTGTCACGACTTTGACGGGAATATTGTTTTCTTTCAAGACTTTGATAATGCCGATATGGGCAAAACCTTTGGATGCGCCGCCGCCGAGCGCGAGTGCGACCACGGCTTTGGGCTTGGCGGTATTCGCGGTATGGGTATGCGGCTTGGCATCCGATTTGTCGGAGGTATGGCTCGGACAGGCAGCGAGCATGAGTACGACAGACGCTGTCAGCGTAGTGCGCAGTGTTTGAATCAGCAATGGTTTCATTTTCAGACGACCTTTATAGATGGATTTTTGGTTTGGAACATATTGTCAGCCGAATGGCGCGAAACCCGTCACGGTATGCGCTCCGTCGTGTTTTTATCGGCGCGGCTGCAGTATAGTGGATTAAATTTGAATCAGGACAAGGCGAGGCAACGCCGTACGGGTTTAAAGTTAATCCACTATAAAGTGGCAGAAAACCTGTTGCCCGCTTGGTCATGAAAACAGGCGGAATCAGGGGAACAGGCAATCTGCCATCCGCCTTGTCAGGCGGCATAAGCGGGAAGTTTAGCGCATCGTTATGCCGAAATCAAAAAAGGTCGTCTGAAACCTGATTTTCGGTTTCAGACGACCTGTTGCTTGTCCGCTTTATCGGGCGGTTTTTAATGCTCCCACTCGACGTGTTCGTTGAGGAAACCGCCGCTCTGGTGCGCCCAAAGTTTGGCGTAGAGGCCTTGTTTTTCAAGGAGTTCGGCGTGGCTGCCTTCTTCGATGATGCGGCCTTTGTCCAAGACAATAAGCCTGTCCATCGCGGCGATGGTGGAGAGGCGGTGGGCGATGGCGATGACGGTTTTGCCGTCCATCATTTTGTCGAGGCTTTCTTGGATGGCGGCTTCGACTTCAGAGTCGAGCGCGCTGGTGGCTTCGTCGAGCAGCAGAATCGGCGCGTCTTTGAGCATGACGCGGGCGATGGCGATGCGCTGGCGTTGGCCGCCGGAGAGTTTCACGCCGCGTTCGCCGACGTGCGCGTCATAGCCGCGCCGCCCTTTGGCGTCGGAAAGGTTGGGGATGAAGTCGGCGGCTTCGGCGCGTTCGGCGGCGGAAATCATTTCGGCGTCGGTGGCGTCGGGGCGGCCGTAAACGATGTTGTCGCGCACGGAACGGTGCAGCAGCGAGGTGTCTTGCGTCACCAAACCGATTTGGGCGCGCAGGCTTTCTTGGGTCACGCTGTCCACGTTTTGCCCGTCAATCGAAATGGTGCCGCTTTGCGGTTCGTAGAAGCGCAAAAGCAGGTTGACGATGGTGGATTTGCCCGCGCCGCTGCGCCCGATCAAGCCGACTTTTTCGCCCGGGCGGATGGTGAGGTTGAAGCCGTTGAGCAGCGGTTTGCCGGCTTCGTAGGAGAAATCGACGTGTTCGAACTTGATTTCGCCTTGCGACACTTTCAGCGGCAGGGCGTTCGGCTTGTCGAGGATGGTTTGCGGTTTGGACAGGGTTGCCATGCCGTCGTTGACGGTGCCGATGTTTTCAAACAATCGGGCGGATTCCCACATGATGTATTGCGACAGACCGTTGACGCGCAACGCCATAGCGGTGGCGGTCGCCACTGCGCCGACGCCGACCTGTCCGTGATACCAAAGCCAGATGCCCAGCGCGGTCGTGCCGGCGGTCAGCGAGCTGTTGACGATGAAGCTGCATGTGTACAGGAGCGTCGCCAAACGCATTTGGGCGTGTACCGTAACCATAAATTCTTCCATCGACTGCTTGGCATAAGCCGCTTCGCGCGCGCCGTGGGAGAAGAGTTTGACGGTGGTGATGTTGGAATAGGCGTCGGTAATGCGGCCGGTCATCAGCGAGCGCGCATCCGCCTGACGCGAAGCGGTTTTGCCGAGCTTGGGAATCAGGAAGCGCATCACTAAGGCGAAGCCAATCATCCAGCCGATAAAGGGCAGCAGCAGCCAGCCGTCGAGCGCGACCAGAATCACGCCGGAGGTGATGAAATACACCAGCACATAAACGACCATGTCGGCAACCGTCATCACCACGTCGCGCAACGCCAGCGCGGTCTGCATGACTTTGGCGGACACGCGGCCGGCAAATTCGTCCTGATAGAAACCGAGGCTCTGCCCCAGCATCAGGCGGTGGAAATTCCAGCGCAGGCGCATGGGGAACACGCCTTGCAGGGTTTGCAGGCGCACGTTGGACGCGAGGAAGGTCCAGAGGGCGAAAAACACCATCATCGCCGCCATCGCCGTCAACGCCCAGCCTTTTTCGGCAAACAGGGTGGCGGGCGTGTATTTGCCGAGCCAGTCCACGACTTTGCCCATAAATTGAAACAGCAGGGCTTCCATAATGCCGATACCGGCGGTAAACACCGCCAAAACGGCAATCCATTTGCGCAAGCCTTCGATGTTGCTCCAGATAAACCGCCACAGCCCTTTTTCAGGTGTTTTCGGGGCGGCTTCGGGGTAAGGGTCGATTCGGGATTCGAACCATGAGAATATTTTTTGAATCATTGTATTGGGTTTAATTGAGAGAGAATGGATTTCAGACGACCTCTACGGTGGGGACAGGTCGTCTGAAAACAAGTATCGGGAGTTAAAGGCATTATTTTACAGGAAAAAACGGCGGGAAGACACCGTAAAGAAGTCGGGACGGACAAAGTGCCGTGATTGATGAGGGGTCGTCTGAAACAGCGTGCCGATAAGGAATACGGCTTTTATCCGTCCTTATATGGTCAAATTGCAGCTGAAATCCGTATCAAACCCATCGGCGTATCGGCTTATATCCATTCCAATTTTATTTTGAACGGACTGAAGCCAAAAAACAAAACCGAAAAAAATGTGCTTGTTCTCAGGCGTCACGCCGAATATGCCGTCACTTTGATGCGAAATCTGCAGGTCATCCAATATAGACAAGAAGTTCTCCAGATTTTGCCTGATGTCTTCTATCTCGCTTTTTTGAAGCTCCTCAATCAACAGGACTTCATTATCCAGACCGATGATGGTGGGCAACTGGGTCAGTTTTTCATAGATCGCTTTAACAGACATTTTTCAATACCTGTAAACCCGACGCGCGGGATACGGGCGCGGGTAAGGCGGGTAGGGATAGCCGTAGCGGTGTACCGGCTCGCTGTCCTGATAGATGACGGTCGTCCCCGGCGGGGCGTTGACGGTAACGGTTTTGTTGATGGTGGTTTGGGAATGGACGGGCAGATCGAGGACGGCAGTGCGCCCGTAAGGGGTTTCGGTGTAGAAACAGCCGCCCAGTGCGGTCAGCGTGAAGGCGTAGAGTAGGGGCTTCTTCATGGATTTCCTTCATTCAAAACGAAACGGGAAGGTCGTCTGAAAACACGGTTTCGATGCGGTTGAAGCCGTTTTTGGGTTTTCAGACGACCTTTCCGCTTACCTTAACACGGTCTTCGTCCAGCGGCCGACCCATTGTTTCTGTTTGGTGTCGATGTCGTTGCGGCTGGGCGAGTCGGTGTGTTTCGGGGCCTGGGCGAACTCGAACACTTTGGGCAGCGGCGTGTTTTTCACGGCGGGATAGACCCACATTTCGGTCGGCAGGACTTTTTGCACTTCGCCGCTTTGCAGCCACTGTACGAGTTTCGCCGCCAGCTCGGGCTGTTTCGCGCCTTTCAAGACTGCCGCGCCTTCGACTTGTCGGAACACGCCGCCTTTGAGGAAGAGGTTGCCGGTCGGCGGCACGCTGTATTTGCCTTTGGAGTAGTGGACTTCGGCAGCGGGGCTGGCGGCGTAGCTGACGACGAGCGGATATGCGCCGCCGTTTTGGGTGAAGTCGGTGTAATAGGCTTCACTCCAGCCTTTGGCAACTTTCACGCCGTTTTGACGCATCTGCGCCCACCATTTGAACGCGCCCTCTTCGCCCATGCCGCCGATGTTCGCCATCAGGAAGGCAAGTCCGGGCGAGGAAGTGGCGGGCGAGGGCGTAACCAGCAGGTTTTTATATTCGGGGCGGGTCAAGTCCTGCAAGGTTTTGGGCAGCGGCAGTTTTTTCTGTTCAAACCATTTTTTGTCGTAGTTGAGGGTAACGTAGCCGTAATTGACTGCCGCGATGACGGGCATCCCCGCTGAAACGGGCGCGGATTTGGGCTGCGCCGCCGCCAGTATGCCTGCTTCGCGCGCTTTGCCGATGTTGGCGTTGTCCAAACCGTACACCGCGTCGGCAATCGGGTTTGCCTTGCTGAGAATCAGCTTGTTGAGCATTTCGTTGCCACTGCCCGCCTTGATGACGGAGACTTTGGCGTCGTTGGCTTTTTCAAACTGCGCGATGACGGATTGGGGCAGGCTGAAGGATTTGTGCACGGCAAGGCGCACTTCAGTCTGGGCGGATAAGTTTGCCGAAGCCAGCAGGAGGGCGAGGGCGGATAATTTCAGTTTCATTCTCTAACCTTTGTACGGGTAAAATACGAAACATCATAACAAAATCCGCACCAACACACGACATGAACCTTTCCCCCGTCTGGCTCTTTGACCTCGACAACACGCTGCACAACGCCGATGCAGGCATTTTCTACATCATCAACCGCGCCATGACCGGCTACATGGCGCAACGCCTCAAGCTCTCCGAAGAAGCGGCGTCCGACCTGCGTCAGGACTATTGGCACCGATACGGCGCGACGCTTGCCGGCCTGCAAATCCACCACCCCGAAATCGACATCTGCGAATTTCTGCGCGAAAGCCATCCCATCGCGCAAATCTTGGCAAAATTGCAGGGCATGGAGGGAACCGAAAGCGTTTTAGGTCGTCTGAAAGGACGCAAAGCCGTTTTTTCCAACGGCCCTTCGTTTTACGTCCGCTCCATCATCGGGGCATTGGGTTTAGCAAACCGTTTTGACGCACTCTTCGGCACGGACGACTTCGGGCTGCGCTACAAGCCCGACCCGCAAGCCTACCTGACCGTCTGCCGCCTGCTCGACGTTGCGCCCGGACAGTGCATCATGATCGACGACAGCGCGGACAACCTGCACCAAGCCAAAGAGCTGGGCATGAAAACCGTATGGTTCGGCAGCAAAGCCCATCTCCTGCCCTTTACCGACGCCGTTGCAAAAGATATGCAGGCGCTCGCCGAATGTGCCGAAAAACTGTCGGCACTCGTCTGAAACCTTTACAATATCGGGTTTGAACAACGGCACCAAGCCGCCCGACCACAAGGACAACCATCATGCGATACACCGCCCTCATCCTCGCCGCCGCAGCCGCCCTGACCGGCTGTACCTGGGAAACCTACCAAAACGAATCCGGCCACACCTCCCTGCGCCCCAAATACGAAAAAGGCACGCGCATCTATTACGAAGACGGCACCTACTCCCGCGATATGCGTTACAACCAATACCGCCCCGAACGCCGCACCCTCAAACCGCTGCACGGCGACCAAGAAAACGTACGCGGTACGGTATGGAACAAACCCCAAGGCGCCGGACACGCCGCGCCCGAAACGCAAACCGAAGAATAATCCGCCCGCAGAGGTCGTCTGAAACCGCCTTTTCCGTTTCAGACGACCTCAAACATAACCGCCATCCCGTTCGTCCCATATCTGCCGTCCTTCACAAGGAGAAAACCATGCGTTCCCTCGCCCTGATTTTCGTTACCGCCGCCATCCTGAGCGGCTGCACCACAGACCGCTACGACTTCGACAGCCGTCCCGCCGACACATCCGCGCGTACGCCCTTGAAACCGACCACACTCGACCGCTTGGAACACGGCAGCCATGCCGACTCTTACCGGTTCACTCCCAAACCCAACAAACCATAACCTCCAAACGTCCGCACGCCAAACCCAAATAAAAAGGTCGTCTGAAACCCCGAAACCCGTTCAGACGACCCCTAAATACCCCCTTCATCAACATTGCATTCGAGAAAGCCCATCATGTCCGCCACACCCCTCAACATCGTCATCCTCGCCGCCGGCAAAGGCACGCGCATGTATTCCAAAATGCCCAAAGTGCTGCACCGAATCGGCGGCAAGCCCATGGTCGAGCGCGTTATCGACACCGCCGCCGCGCTGAATCCGCAAAACATCTGCGTCGTTATCGGACACGGCAAAGACCAAGTTTTGGACACCGTCAAACGCGACGTCGTTTGGGTCGAGCAAACCGAACAGCTTGGCACCGGCCACGCCGTCAAAACCGCCCTGCCGCACCTTGCCGCCGAAGGCCGCACACTGGTGCTGTACGGCGACGTCCCCCTGATTGACACCGCCACCCTCGAAACCCTGCTCGAAGCCGCCGGCAGCGAAGTCGGCCTGTTGACCGACGTTCCCGCCGACCCGACAGGCTTGGGCCGCATCATCCGCGACAGCCAAGGCAGCGTAACCGCCATCGTCGAAGAAAAAGACGCCGACACCGCCCAAAAAGCCGTCCGCGAAATCAACACAGGCATCCTCGTCCTGCCCAACGCCAAACTCAAAAACTGGCTGGACAACCTCTCCAGCAACAACGCCCAAGGCGAATACTACCTGACCGACCTCATCGCCAAAGCCGTTGCCGACGGCATCAAAGTCCATCCCGTCCAAGTGCGCGCCTCCCACCTCGCCGCCGGCGTAAACAACAAACTCCAGCTCGCCGAACTCGAACGCATCTTCCAAACCGAACAGGCCCAAGCCCTGCTCAAAGCAGGCGTTACCCTGCGCGACCCCGCCCGCTTCGACTTAAGGGGTCGTCTGAAACACGGACAAGACGTCGTGATTGACGTCAACGTCGTCCTCGAAGGCGACATCGAAATCGGCGACAACGTCGAAATCGGCGCAAACTGCGTCATCAAAAACGCCAAAATCGGCGCAAACAGCAAAATCGCCCCCTTCTCCCATCTCGAAGACTGCGAAGTCGGACAAAACAACCAAATCGGCCCCTACGCCCGCCTGCGTCCGCAAGCCCGCCTTTCAGACGACGTACACGTCGGCAACTTCGTCGAAATCAAAAACGCCGCCATCGGCAAAGGCACCAAAGCCAACCACCTCACCTACATCGGCGACGCCGAAGTCGGCAGCAAAACCAACTTCGGCGCAGGCACGATTATTGCCAACTACGACGGCGTGAACAAATACAAAACCATCATCGGCGACGAAGTCCGCATCGGCTCCAACTGCGTCCTAGTCGCCCCCGTCAAACTCGGCAACAAAGTCACGACAGGCGCAGGCAGCACGATTACCAAAAACGTCGAAGACAACAAACTCGCCCTCGCCCGCGCCCGCCAAACCATCATCGAAGGCTGGGTGCGCCCCGAAAATGGCGATAAGAAATAAAGCGGTAAACCGCCCAGCGCAACTCGTTGCAGCAACAGTAATCTGTCCCTTCCCCCGTCCGGCGGGGGAAGGTTAGGATGGGGGTGGCTTTGTGGGTTTAGGTCAAATCAAATTTGTACAACCCATAGAGCCACCCTCTCCCCGGCCCTCTCCCGCCAGACGGGAGAGGGGGCAGGTTGCAGATAAAAACGAGGTCGTCTGAAAACTTTGAGATTTGAGTTTTAGAGAAACTCGTTCTCCCCCGTTTTCAGACGACCTCGTTTATTCAATCAATACAGGCTTGTGATAACCCAAGTAGCGTGGGCTTTGCCCGCGAAATCTACCACCTGACAATTCAAATCAGACAACAGCCGAATGGGTATCCATTTCGGCATTTATCCCGTGGGCAAGGCCCACGCTACTCGTTGCAGCAACAGCAATTTGTCCCTTCCCCCGTTTAGCGGGGGAAGGTTAGGATGGGGGTGGCTTTGCGGCTTTAGGTCAAATCAAATTCGTACAACCCGTAGAACCACCCTCTCCCCAGCCCCCTCCCGCCGAACGGGAGAGGGGGCAGGTTGCAGATATAGTGGATTAAATTTAAACCAGTACGGCGTTGCCTCGCCTTGCCGTACTATTTGTACTGTCTGCGGCTTCGTCGCCTTGTCCTGGTTTAAATTTAATCCACTATAAAAACGAGGTCGTCTGAAAGCTCGGGGATTTGAGTTTCAGACGACCTTTTGCTATCGATGCCTCAAGACTCAAATATCTTGCATGATTTGTCCGTATTGGCGAAATGCTACGCCTTGTCTTCGCAGGTACTTTCGGTCGTTTCACACGATACCGTGACAAAGCTTTCGTTGATTTTCAATACTTTGGGATTTTGATCCGACCGAGCTACTGCCTTCAGGGTAAACCGCCCGTCCGGCGTACCTTTGGCGTCGCCCTGCACTTTGATGCAAAAATCGCCGATTTCCTTAATCGGCAAATCCGGCCATTGGGTGGAACTTTGTTTGAAACTTCCGTTTTTTTGATAAAAACGCTCCAGAAATTGGGCGTTTTCCAGCATGGCGGCCCGCACTTCCTGCAGCTTGGTATTTTCAACATATTTTTGGTAAGACGGGTAGGCAATCGACGTTAAAATCCCCACCATCATGATGGTAAAAACCAATTGAGACAAAGAAAATCCCCGCTGAATTTCCTTCATTCCGCCCCCTTTCGAAACATAAACCGAATAATTTGATGTTTATTGTTGTGAGATAAAAATGGGGATTGATGTTTTATCGTGGCTCACTTCAAAACCATACGGTGAAGTTGCCTGCGGCAAGCCCGAACTGTTTCTGAATCAATCCCTTATAAAATGAGGTCGGTATCTTATCGTCCTTATGACGGGCATTCAAACAATATCTGAATATTTCCTAGTTTACTATTTCTTTATGTATTGAATTCGCAACAGATACGCCTGCGCCCGATTGATGCGGTGGACACACGAAGTCTGCCTGCGGGAACGGCTTTTGTCATTCGCGGTGATAGGGATGGTTGTGGAGGATGGAGACGGCGCGGTAGAGCTGTTCGGTCAGCAGGACGCGCACCATGCCGTGCGGGAGGGTGAGGCTGGAGAGGCGCATCATCATGCGGGCTTGTTGTTTGAGGCGGTCTGTCATGCCGTCGGCGCCGCCGATGACGAAGCAGACGTGTTCGCCGTTTTGCTGCCAGCTTTTGAGGTATTCCGCCAACTCGACGGAGGTCGGGGCTTTGCCGCGTTCGTCGAGGACGACGAGGAACGCGCCTTGCGGGATGGCTTCGAGGATGCGTTTTTCTTCCGCCGCCATGCCTTGTGCGGCGTTGACGCCTGCGCCGCGTTTTTCGGGTTTGATTTCTTTGAGGGTGTAGGCGACGTCGCGTCCGAAGCGTTTGGCGTATTCGCCGACGGCTTCGTCCACCCAGCGGGGCATTTTGGTGCCGACGGCGAGGACGGTGATGTTCATGGGTTTCCTTGGTCGGATGGGGGCGTCTGAAAGGTTTCAGACGACCTTTGGGTTTGACGGATGATGTTGAAACGGGATTTCTGAAGCCGATATAGTGGATTAACTTTAAACCAGTACGGCGTTGCCTCGCCTTAGCTCAAAGAGAACGATTCTCTAAGGTGCTGAAGCACCAAGTGAATCGGTTCCGTACTATTTGTACTGTCTGCGGCTTCGTCGCCTTGTCCTGATTTTTGTTAATCCACTATATTGTTCGGTCAAGGGGTCGTCTGAAAACTTTGGTTTGGGCAAAGGGGGTTCGGGCGTGCGCAATAAAGCCGTCTGTATGCACAGACGGCTTGGGATGATGGTTTAGTCGGCGGCGTGCCAGGGTTTTTGCGCGCCGGCGTGGAAGCTGGGTTTTTCGCCGCCCCAGAGGGTGTCGATGTCGTAGAAGTCGCGGACGGCGGGCAGCATGACGTGGACGACGAGGTCGCCTGCGTCAACGAGCGTCCATTCGCCGCTGTCGCCTTCGGTGCTGAGGATTTCGAAGCCGGCTTCTTTGAGGCTGACGGCGACGTTGTTGGCGAGGGCTTTAACTTGGCGGGTGCTGTCGCCGCTGGCGATGATCATGCGGGCGAACAGTGAGGTTTTTTCTTGGGTTTCGAGGACGGAGATGTCTTTGGCTTTGATGTCTTCGAGGGCTTCGACGGCGGTTTCGACCATTTTTTGCAGGTCTTGCAATTCTTGTTCGTTCATTATTTTCCTAATGGTGGGAATGAAATGGGGTTTGGACGGTATTATAACTTATCTGTATGAATTTACGCTATTTTCCGCTTTGGTACAGTTTGTGTTCGCGGATGTAGCGGGCGACTTGGGGCGGGAGATCGTCTGAAAGTCTGCCGCTTTGGAGGGTTTGGCGGATTTGGGTGGAGGAGGTGTTGTGCAGGGGGGCGTTGAGGATGCGGACGCTGCCGTTTTGGAGGGCTTCGCCCAGCCAAGCGTGGAGTTCGCGCGGGGTTTGGTTGAGGTTGTCGCCTTGGCGCATGGCGACGGCGATGTGGGTTTGGCGCACGAGGGTCTGCCATTTTTTCCAAGTGTGCAGTTTCATGAGGCTGTCGCTGCCCATGAGCCACCAAAGTTGGGCAGCGGGGAATTGCTGGCGGAAGATTTGGACGGTGTCGAAGGTGTACGTCGCGCCGTCGCGGACGATGTCGCAGTCGCTGGCGGCGAAGCGGGGGTCGTCGGCAATGGCGAGTTCGGTCATGATGAGGCGGTCTTGGGCGGAGGCGCGGGACGGGTCTTTGTGGTAGGGGTCGCCTGCGGGTAGGAAGACGACGGTGTCGAGTCCGATTTCGTCGGCGAAGGCGCGGGCGATGTGGAGGTGGCCGTTGTGGATGGGGTCGAAGGTGCCGCCGAAAAGTCCGATGTTTTTCATGGGTGTCCTTGGGTGTGGGGTGTGCGCTCTGTTTGGGTTTCAGACGACCTGTCGGGTTTATGGGTTGGCGGGGTCGTCTGAAAGGCTTTTTGCCTCGGGGCTGCCGTCGACAACCAGGGTGAGTTTGCCGGTGGTCGGGTGGATGACGAGTCCGTGGACGGCGATGTCGGCGGGCATAAGCGGGTGGTTGCGGATGACTTTGACGGTGTGGCGGACGCTATCTTCTACGTTGTCGAAACCGGTCAGCCAGTCGTCGAGGTCTATGCCGGCGTTGCGCAGAGTTTCGATGCGGTCGTCGGGGATGTCGCTTTCGTGTACTTTTTCAAGGAAACCGGCGGCATTCAGCCCCTTCATGCCGCAGTCGTGGTGGGCGATGACCATGATTTCTTTGACTTTGAGTTCGAACACGGCGACCAAAAGGCTGCGCATGACCGACCCCCAAGGATGGGTAACGACTGCACCGGCGTTTTTAATGAGCTTGGCGTCGCCGTTTTTCAGTCCGAGCGCGTTGGGCAGCAGCTCGATGATGCGCGCGTCCATGCAGGACAGGATAGCGAGTTCGCGGCCGGGATATTTGTCAGTGAAATATTTTTCGTATTCGCCCGATTCGACAAAATTTTGGTTATAGGCGAGAATTTCGCTCAATTCGCTCATGGTGTTGTACCTCCGACAGAATGCGATGATTATAGCCTTTTTCGGACGGTTTGGCTTTGCAGCGTGTGCCGCCTGATTGCGGGCGGGATTGGTTGCAAATTGAAGCGGAGCGGATACAATCCGCTTTATGTTTATGTATTGATTGGATTGAGGAACAGCCATGTCTTCGCGCCCTTGTTTTTCCGAAACGCCCGACCGCCGCACCCATGACGCGCTCTACGATTGGGCGCGGGCAAGTTACGGCGCGGCAGACGACTGGAACACGCTCTATCTGAACGGGCTGGCTTTGGGTCGTCTGAATCCGTTTTGGCGCGAACGGATCAAACAAGACTGGCAGGAAGGGCTTTCTGAAATTTCAGACGACCTCTACCTGCAAACGGACAACTGGCTGGCGATGGGCGACAGTTTGCAGCACTTGGCGCACGAATGGAAAAGCCTCGGACTGCTGCACGGCTGGCGCGACGAAAAGTTTGACGTATGCGACGACGCGGGCAAAGTTCTTTTTGCGTTGGAACGCGCCGCCTTCCGCCCGTTCGGACTCATGAGCCAAGCCGTCCACCTCAACGGACTGGTGCAAACCGACGGCGGCTGGCATTTTTGGATAGGCCGCCGCAGCCCGCACAAAGCCGTCGATCCCAACAAACTCGACAACCTCGTCGGCGGCGGCATTGCCAGCGGCGAAACCCCGTTTGAAGCCGTCTGCCGCGAAAGTGAAGAAGAAGCCGGACTGATGCCGCCCGCCCTCGACACCCTCCGATCCGCCGCCCGAATCCACAGCCTGCGTCCCGTATCGCGCGGCATCCACAACGAAATCCTGCACATCTTCGACATCGTCCTGCCCGAAACCGTCCGCCCCGAAAACCAAGACGGCGAAGTCGCAGGATTTGAATTGATGAACGTTTCGCAACTCATCGAAACCATGTTGTCCCAAACCATGATGCACGATGCCCAGCTCGTTACCCTCGAAGCCCTCAAACGCTACGGCGCGCTCGACAGGCAGCACCCGTTAAGCCTTTGGCTGGACAGCCTTTGCCGCTGAACGAAACCAATAAACAAAACCCCGCCGTTTCCCTTTCCCGATTCCCCAAAAGGTCGTCTGAAACCCATGCTCCGACTTACCGACATCTGCAAACGCTTCGACAGCAAAACTGTCGCCGACCGCATCAGCCTGACCGTCGCCGCCGGCGAAACCCTCGCCGTCCTCGGACGCTCCGGCTGCGGCAAATCCACCCTGCTCAAAATCATCGCAGGCATCGTCAAACCCGACAGCGGCGAAGTCTGGCTGGACGGGCAGAACATCACCGCCGTCCCGCCCGAAAAGCGCAACGTCTCACTGATGTTTCAAGACTACGCCCTGTTCCCGCACCTGACCGCCCAAGAAAACGTCGGTTTCGGACTCAAAATGCGCCGCCTGCCCAAAGCCGAAATCGAAGCACAAACCATGCAGGCGCTGCGCGACATCGGTTTGGAAAACGAAGCCCGCCGCAAACCCGGCAGCCTCTCCGGCGGCGAACAGCAACGTCTCGCCCTCGCCCGCGCCTTGATTATCAAACCGTCCCTGCTCCTCTTGGACGAAGCCTTCTCTAGCCTCGACACCCACCTGCGCCACAACCTCTACCACCTGACCGACGAGAGCATCCGCCGTCAAAACATCTCCGCCGTCCTCGTGACCCATTCGCCCGAAGAAGCCGCCGCGCTGGCAGACCATATCGCCCTCATGCACGAAGGGCGCATCCTCCAATACGGCACGCCCGCCGAACTCTTCCGCCGCCCTGCCAACGCCCAAGCCGCCCGCCTGCTCGGGCTGCCCAACACCGACGAGACGCGCCACATCCCTACACACGCCATCCGTCCCGACCCGCAAGGCACACCCTGCCGCATCCTGTCCCTCACCCCCCTGCCCGACAGCCTGCGCCTGACTTTCACCCACCCCGAATACGGCGAACTGACCACCCTGTTACCCGCCGGACACTTACCCGTCGGCGATACCGTGCCGATCCATATCGATAAAGAACAAATCGTTTGGTTTGAACCATCGAGATGATGTTTTGTGTCCCGCCGTCGTTTGACCCGTCGGACAAATCAAAAAAGGTCGTCTGAAAATTTTCAGACGACCTTTTATGTTAACGCATCAAGGCGTTATCAAATATTGGTTTCCAGATAAACGACTTGGGTTTGCAGATATTCTTCCAAACCGTGTTTGCCGTCCGCGCCGCCGATACCGGATTTTTTCCAGCCGGCGTGGAAGCCCTGCATGGCTTCGAAGTTTTCGCGGTTGATGTAGGTTTCGCCGAATTGCAGGCGGCGGGTGACGTAGAAGGCTTCGTTCAGGTTGGTGGTGTAAACGGAGCTGGTCAGACCAAATTCGCAGTCGTTTGCCAAGGCGATGACTTGGTCGAGCGTGTCGAAAGTGGAAACAGGCAGGACGGGGCCGAAGGTTTCTTCCTTCATGATGTCCATGTTGTTGTCGGTGTCGGTCAGCAGGGTCGGCTCGAAGAAATAGCCGCGTCCTTCGGCGCGTTTACCGCCGCAGACCAGCGTCGCACCTTGTTTGACGGCGCGTTCCACTTTTTCGGCAACGGCTTTGACGGCGCGTTCTTCAATCAGCGGGCCCATTTCCAGCGCGCCTGCTTCGGCTTCGGCAGGGTTGCCGTAGCGCACGCCTTTCATGGCGGCGGTCATTTTTTCAATGAACGCGTCTTTCAGGCTGCTGTGGACATAGACGCGCTCGGCGCAGTTGCAGATTTGACCGGTGTTGCCGACGCGCGAAGCCAAGATGGATTTCACTGCCAAGTCCAAATCCGCGTCTTTCAAAACGATGGCAGGCGCTTTGCCGCCGAGTTCCAGCGAGACTTTGGTGATGTTGGCGGAAGCGGCTTCCATCACTTGGCGGCCCGCTTCGACGGAGCCGGTCAGGCTGACCATATCGACTTGCGGATGGGCGGACAAGGCATTGCCGATTTCCGCACCCGGACCGTTCACCACGTTGAACACGCCTGCGGGCAGTCCGACGGCATCGACGATTTCGGCGAAGATGTGGCAGTTGATCGGGGTCACGCTGCTGGGTTTGACGACGATGGTGTTGCCCGTGACCAAAGCGGGGCCCATTTTGCGGGCAATCAGGAAGAAGGGGAAGTTCCACGGCAGGATGCCTGCCACGACGCCCAGCGGACGTTTGAACAATAAAATATTTTCGCGCGGGCGGTCGCTTTGGATGATTTCGCCTTCATAACGGCGCGCCCATTCGGCTTGGTAATCGAGATAGTCGGCGGTAAACATGACTTCCACGCGCGCCAAGTCTTTGGTTTTGCCGCCTTCGGCAACGATGGTGTCGGTCAGCTCGTCGGCGCGTTCGCGTATGCCTTGGGCGATTTTGCGCAAATACGCGCCGCGTTCGACCGCAGGCAGCCGCTCCCATGCCGGTTGCGCCGCACGCGCCGCCGCTACGGCGCGGTCAACGTCAGCTTTGCCGCCTTTGGGTTCGCGGGCGATGGTTTCTTCGGTGGAAGGGTTCAATACGTCGCGCCATTCGCCATTGAAATCATTTTCAAAGCGTCCGTTGATGTACATGGCCAATTGTTTCATTTCAAGTTCTCCTGTCGTTGTAGTCGTGTGTGGTCAGTGTATGCCTTTTATGCCGCCGCTGCAATGGAAATGCTGTTTGAAAATGCAAATTTAATATAGTGGATTAACTTTCAACCAGTACGGCGTTGCCTTGCCTTGCCGTACTATCTGTACTGTCTGCGGCTTCGTCGCCTTGTCCTGATTTAAATTTAATCCACTATAATATGGACGTTTGTTTTCAGACGACCTTTTGCTTTTTTATGTGCAAGGCTGTAAGGTTTGGGCATTTACAACGTCTAACTAAACAAACCGTCCACACAGGAAACATAGAGATGAAACCCCGTACCTTCTTTTCCCTTTGCGCCAAGTTCGGCTGTCTGTTTGCGCTGGGTGCCTGTTCGCCCAAAATCGCCGACGCCGAAGCCGCGACCGTGCCGCACACTTTGTCCACTTTGAAAACCGCGGACAACCGCCCCGCCAGTGTTTACTTGAAAAAAGACAAACCTACCCTGATTAAATTCTGGGCGAGCTGGTGCCCTTTGTGTTTGTCCGAATTGGGGCAGACCGAGAAATGGGCGCAGGACAAGCGCTTCAGCTCCGCCAACCTGATTACCGTCGCCTCCCCCGGCTTTCTGCACGAGAAAAAAGACGGCGACTTTCAAAAATGGTATGCCGGTTTGAACTATCCCAAGCTGCCCGTCGTGACCGACAACGGCGGCACCATCGCCCAAAGCCTGAATATCAGCGTTTACCCTTCTTGGGCGTTAATCGGTAAAGACGGCGACGTACAGCGCATCGTCAAAGGCAGCATCAACGAAGCGCAGGCGTTGGCATTAATCCGCGACCCGAATGCCGATTTAGGCCGTCTGAAAAACGCGTTCTACAAACCCGACACACAGAAAAAGGATTCAGCAATCATGAATACGCGCACCATCTACCTCGCCGGCGGCTGCTTCTGGGGCTTGGAAGCCTATTTCCAACGCATAGACGGCGTGGTGGACGCCGTATCCGGTTACGCCAATGGCAAAACAAAAAATCCGAGCTACGAAGACGTGTCCTACCGCGACACTGGCCATGCCGAGACCGTCAAAGTCACCTACGATGCCGACAAACTCAGCCTCGACGACATTCTGCAATATTATTTCCGCGTCGTTGACCCGACCAGCCTCAACAAACAAGGCAACGACACCGGCACGCAATACCGCAGCGGCGTGTACTACACCGATCCCGTCGAAAAAGCCGTCATCGCCGCCGCCCTCAAACGCGAGCAGCAAAAATACAAACAGCCCCTCGTCGTCGAAAACGAGCCGCTGAAAAACTTCTACGACGCCGAGGAATACCATCAGGACTACCTGATTAAAAACCCCAACGGCTACTGCCACATCGACATCCGCAAAGCCGACGAACCGCTGCCGGGCAAAGCCAAAGCCACCCCGCAAGGCAAAGGCTTCGACGCGGCAACGTATAAAAAACCCGGCGATGCCGAACTCAAACGCATCCTGACCGAAGAGCAATACCAAGTGACCCAAAAAAGCGCAACCGAATACGCCTTCAGCCACGAATACGACCATCTGTTCAAACCCGGCATTTATGTGGACGTCGTCAGCGGCGAACCCCTGTTTTCTTCCGCCGACAAATTCGATTCCGGTTGCGGCTGGCCGAGCTTCACCCGCCCGATTAACGCCGCCGCCGTTACCGAACACGATGATTTCAGCTACAACATGCGCCGCACCGAAGTGCGCAGTCATGCCGCCGATTCGCACTTGGGACACGTCTTCGCCGACGGCCCCAAAGACAAAGGCGGCCTGCGCTACTGCATCAACGGCGCGAGCCTGAAATTCATCCCGCTGGAACAAATGGACGCGGCAGGCTACGGCGCATTGAAGGGCAAAGTGAAATAAAGGCGCGATAACACGAAAGGTCGTCTGAAAACAGAGGGTCGGGCATGAATGGCTTGCCCCGCTGTTTTTCAGACGACCTTTTTATCTCAGCTTTATCTCAGTGATAACTTTGTCTCAAAAGACATCAGGACGGACACTATAAAAAAAGGCGCATCATGCGCCCTTTTTGTCTTGAACCCACATCGTCTGAAACCCGACGACGGACAAGCCGTCAATCTTCTTTCTCCTCCTTCAAACCTTTATCCTGCAAAGCATCCTGCAAGGCGGATTCTTGGGCGATTTCTGTCAAATCGCGTTGCAGGCGTTTGGTGGTTTTCACGCCCAGCGCACGCAGTTTTTCGGCGCGGCTGACCAAATTACCCTTGCCCTGCGAGAGCTGTTTGTAGGCTTGTTGGAACTGGTTTTGCGCTTGGTCGATGTTTTTGCCGACGCCCTCAAGCGTTTGGACGAAGCCGGTGAACTTGTCGTAAAGCCTGCCGCCTTCAGCCGCGATGGCAAGGGCGTTTTGGTTTTGCTGCTCGTTGCGCCAGATGTGGGCGACGGTGCGCAGGGTGGCGAGCAGCGTACTCGGGCCGACCGGCATGATGCGCTTGTCGAAACATTCTTGGAACAGGGCGGCATCGTGTTGCAGGGCGAGCAGGTAGGCGGGTTCGACGGGGATGAACATAAACACGAAGTCCAGCGTGCGCACGCCTTCGAGGTCGGTATAGTCTTTTTGCGAAAGGCTGCGGATGTGGGCGCGGATGCTGGCGACGTGGGCGGCGAGTTCGCGCTCGGCGGTTGCGGCGTCGGCGGCTTGGGTGTAGCGGACGTAGGCGGTCAGCGAGACTTTGGAATCGATGACGATTTGTTTGCCTTCGGGCAGGTTGACGAGGACGTCGGGCTGGAGGCGGCGTGCGCCGTCTTCTTCTTGGCGGACGGCGGCGGCTTGGACGGTGTATTCGCGCCCTTTTTGCAGGCCGGAATGTTCCAAAACGCTTTCTAAAATCATCTCGCCCCAGTTGCCTTGGGTTTTGTTTTGCGTGCCGGTGAGCGCGTCGGTGAGGGCTTTGGCGTCGCTGTGCAGTTGGGTGTTGAGGGTTTGCAGGCGTTTGAGTTCGTTTTCGAGGGTCAGCCTTTCGCGCGCTTCTTTTTCGTAAGTTTGCTGAACCAGCTCGCTGAAGCCGTGGATGCGTTCGTTGAGCGGGGTCAGCAGTTGGCTGAGATGGTCGCGGTTTTGCTCGGTGAAGCGGCGGCTTTTCTCTTCCAAAATGGTGTTGGCGAGGTTTTGAAACTGGTCGCCCAAGCTTTGTCGGGCTTCGGCAAGGAGCTTGAGTTTTTCGTCGGCGGCGAGGCGTTCCTGTTCGAGCTGGATATGGAGGCGTTCGTTGCGGACGTGCAGGTTGTGCGCGTTTTCCTGAAGCTCGGCGTAATCTTGTTTCAGACGACTTGCTTCCTGTTCGCGCTCTTGGAGGTAGCCGATTTGGCGTTCGGCGGCGGCAAAACGGTTGCCCAATTCCTGCAACTCACCCTGCAAATCTTGGACGTGATAACGAGCATCGGCAAGCTCGGCAGTGGTTTGCGCCTGATTTTGTTCGGCAAATTCAAGATTTTGGCGGCACTCGGCAAGCGATTGCATCAGGGCAAACTGCTGCGTCTGCGCCTTATTTCGGGCGAGCAGCCAAGTGATGAGCGCGCCGGACAAAAAGGCAAGCGCGGCAGTCAGAAGGAGCGGGACATTCATAGGTTAGGTCGTCTGAAAACGGAAAAAAGCAAAAACGGCAATATAGCATGTTTGCAGGACAAGCTCGCTGCGCGCTTGCGTAGGATAGGGCGGAATGGCTGACAAACCGATGCCGAGCAGCGGATTTCAGAACGCAGGACGCAGAAACGGTACGGAACCGATGTGCTTGGGGCGTGAACGGTAGCACCGCCGCGACGTCCTTTCAGACGACCCTGCTAATCCATAAACACAAATAGGTCGTCTGAAAACCTGAAAACAAGTTTTACACGTTTCGCTGCGCCCAAACAGAGCTTTTACCGCCGACAGCTTGGAAAAACCGCCCACTTTAGGCAAAGCGGAACAATGCCGCAGCGCCGGATGAGAGATTTGCTGAGCAATTTCACAAGAAAACAGCGGATTCCGGTTTGTCGGGCAGGGATTTTGGTTTCAGACGACCTGTTTTTGCCAAAAATAGATAGATAATTTAAAAAATAGCAATGGTAATTATAGTCTGAAGCTAAAAACCCAAAAGCCAGGCGGAAAATTGTTGTTTTTTATCTAATTGAAAAAGAAAAGGAAAATTTAAAAATTTTCTAAAATGATGTAATTTGGCAACAAAAAATCCAAGAGCATCTATTCTAAAATAAACGATTTGTAATCGGCTTGTAACTAAGACATCGGTGTCATTCTTCAAGACATCGGTGTTATTTTCAAAAATAAAAATAATTTATCAAAATAATTACATTGAAGCATTTATACCGATATTTTCTTTACAAAAAAACTGTATAATTTATCAATTAAGGCGGTATCATGACACCTGTCGATATGGCAGACATGCCGATGATGGACACAGATGTTATTAAATAACATTTGATTAATATGTAAAAGGATTGCCCGAAATGAAAAATTTATTGACCTTGGCCGCAGCCTCTTTAATCGGTATGGCCGGTGTTACCGCTTCAGCCTCTATGGTTGCCCGCAATATCGAAACCGCTGCAAAAAAATAATTTGAAAACAAACGAAATATTTTAAACGCTTCCCAAACCCCACAAACAACCCTTCCCGCCCACGGCGGAGCGGCTTTCGGCTATCAACCGATTCCGGCATCAGATGCCGACACAAGCGCGAACCGCAGACCGCCAAGTTCGGCGGCGGGAACAAAAGAAAGAGAGATGACCATGAAAAACTTAATCAAATTGGCAGCCGCCTCCCTGATTGGCATGTCCGGTCTGACCGCCAGCGCGACGACCATCGCCAAAAACATCGCCGAAGCCGGCAAATAATAAGCCGACCCGACGATAACATCCGCAACACAAACACAAGAAAGAGACTCAAAATGAAAGAATTGATCAAACTCGCCGCCGCATCGCTGATCGGTATGTCCGGTCTTGCCGCCGGCGCAACCCACATCGCCGACAATATGCGTACCGCGATTAAAAAATAAGCTCGGGCTGTTTTAAATTCCCAAACTCTTGGAAGTCAAAGCAAAGGTCGTCTGAAAAGTTTCAGACGACCTTTTTTGATGAGGCTGGGTTTACGGATAAGGCGTAAGCCTCAAAACGGGGGCAGCCGTATTGGAGAAACTGTTTTCCTTTTGTTATCGGGCGGAAGAAAAGACAAGCTTGTCCGTCATGTCGAAGAGGTCGTCTGAAAACATGGAAACGGATTTTCAGACAACCTCTTTGCATTGAATCGGGTGTTCAGGCAAAGGTTGAACCGAATAAAAAACCGACCGTCCGTTTTGCAGCGGATGGTCGGTTTTATAGTGGATTAACTTTAAACCAGTACGGCGTTGCCTCGCCTTGTCCTGATTTGAATTTAATCCACTATACAAAGCGTTATGCCAATTCCAGCTGTTTTTCCAAGCTTTCCACCAGATTGTCGTCCAGTCCCAAGGCTTGCGACAGGCGGCTGAGGAAGACGATTTCTTTGCGCGACAAATCGGCGCAGACCAATCGTGCCGCCAGATAAGTTTCCGCTGCCAATGCCTGATCGCTGCCGACGGCGGCGGCGAGTTCTTCTACCGTTGCCGGATTGGCGTATTCGGCCGCAAGCCATGCGGCAGTTTCGGGGTCTTCGCCGCTTTCACGGGCGATGACTTGTTTTTCGGTTTCGTCAATCAGACCGTCCGATGCTGCTGCGGCAATCATGGTGCGCAAAATCACGCGGCTGTGGTCTTCGGCGAGCAGTCCGGCAGGCTCGAACGCGCCTTGCGGCACGACTTCTTGCTGTTGGTTTTTCTGCCAATTTTGATAACCCTGATACGCCAGATAACCCAACGCTGCGACGGAGCCGACTTTGACCAGCGATTTGGCGGTTTTTTTCTTCATCAGCATGGACGCCAGTCCGCCGACCAAGGCGCCGCCGCCAAAAGAATTGAGCGGGCTGTCGGAAACGGATTTGCCGCTTTTTTGAACGGTTCCCAAGATTTGATTGAGCAGGTTGTTGAAGTTCATGATGGTCCCCTCATGGTTGTCGGTTTGGGTCTGAAATGGATGCTCGGGGTCGTCTGAAATCGGGATGGGTGTTTCAGACGACCTTTTCGCACAAGGCTCTTAACCGCGTACCCGTTCGATTTTCGCGCCGACTTGACCGAGTTTTTTCTCGATGTATTCGTAGCCGCGGTCGAGGTGGTAGATGCGTTCGACGATGGTTTCGCCACCTGCGACCAAGCCTGCCATGACGAGGCTGGCGGAGGCGCGCAGGTCGGTCGCCATGACGACGGCGCCGGAGAGTTTTTCCACGCCTTTGACGAAGGCGGTGTTGCCTTCGGTGGTAATGTTCGCGCCCATGCGGTTGAGTTCGGGAACGTGCATGAAGCGGTTTTCAAAGATGGTTTCGACGACGCGGCTGTCGCCTTCGGCAACGGCGTTCATCGCCATAAACTGCGCCTGCATGTCGGTTGGGAAGCCGGGGTGGACGACGGTGCGGATGTCCACGGCTTTGGGGCGCTGCTGCATGTCGATGGAAATCCAGTCGTCGCCCGCTTCGATGATGGCGCCGGCTTCGACGAGTTTGTCCAAAACGACTTCCATGGTTTTGGGGGCGGCGTTGCGCAGGACGACTTTGCCGCCGGTCATGGCGACGGCGCAGAGGAAGGTGCCGGCTTCGATGCGGTCGGGCACGACGCTGTGTTCGCAGCCGTGCAGCTCTTTCACGCCTTCGACGGTCATGGTGGAAGTACCGATGCCGCTGATTTTTGCGCCCATTTTGACGAGGCATTCCGCCAAATCGACGACTTCGGGTTCGATGGCGCAGTTTTCGAGGATGGTCGTGCCTTCGGCGAGGGTTGCCGCCATCAGCAGGTTTTCCGTACCGCCGACGGTAACGACGTCCATGACGACGCGCGTGCCTTTCAGACGGCCTTTGGCTTTGACGTAGCCGTGTTCGATGGTGATTTCCGCCCCCATGGTTTCGAGGCCTTTGAGGTGCTGGTCGACGGGGCGAGAACCGATGGCGCAGCCGCCGGGCAGGCTGACTTGGGCTTCGCCGAAACGCGCCAGCGTCGGGCCGAGCACGAGGATGGAGGCGCGCATGGTTTTCACCAGTTCGTAGGGGGCGCAGGTGTTGTTGACGGTGCCGCCGTTGATTTCGAATTCGTGAATGTTGTCGGTCAAAACGCGCGCGCCCATGCCTTGCAGCAGTTTTTGGGTGGTTTTGACGTCGGCGAGCATGGGTACGTTTTTCAGGCGCAGGGTGCCGGAGGTCAAGAGTCCGGCACACATCAGCGGCAGGGCGGCGTTTTTCGCGCCGGATACGATGATTTCGCCGTTGAGCGGGCCGTTGGCGGTGATTTTGAGTTTGTCCACAGTGTTTCTTTCGTTGTTAAGACAAGTCCCGACGGCGCTGCCGGCAGGACGGGATTCGTTTAGATTCGGAATTATAAGGGATTTTGACGGTTTTTGCGGGCGGGCGGGAAGAATTCTTCCGAAGGGCGTTTACGGGGTACGAATGGTCGGAAGGGTCGTCTGAAAAAAGGTTGGGCGCAGCTTCGCCGATGTCTGTTCGGACTTCGTTGAAACTGCGCTTTCAGACGACCTTTTTACCGTTTGGCGAAGTGAAACCGCTGTGTTGCCCAAGCCTTGTCCGACAGACCGTATCCGCCGGACAAGGATGGGTAAAGGCGTTATTCGGCACCGACGACGACAATGTGTAAATCTTCAGGTTTGACGCGGCGCTGCCAAGCGTCTTTGACTTGCTCGACGGTCAGTTTGCCGATGGCTTTGGGGTAGGCTTCGAGATAGTCGTTGGGCAGGTTGTGGTAACCGATGATGCTGAGGTATTTCACCAGTTTGGCGTTGGAATCGAAACGCAGGGGGAAGCTGCCAATGATGTTGGCTTTGGCTTGTGCCAATTCTTCTTCAGTCGGGCCTTCTTCGATGAATTGTTTGATGACCGCCTGAGCCTGTACGAGCGAATCTTTGGTGTTTTTCTTCTGGGTGGAATAGGCGATGGTGAACATACCCGCTTCGGTCGCCGGTTCGAGGTTGCTGTATACGCCGTAGGTGTAGCCGTAACGGTCGCGCAAGACTTTCATCAGGCGGCTGTCGAAACCGCCGCCGCCGAGGATGTAATTACCCGCAACCAATGCGTAATAGTCGGGGTCGTGGCGTTTAATCAGCGGCATGCCGAGCAAGACTTGCGCCTGTTCGCCGGCAAACGGGATGTCGCGGCGTTGTGCCGGTTGTTGTTGAACCGCTGGGACGTTTTTAGCGGCGCTGCTGCGTTCGGGCAGTCCGTTCAACACGTTTTTCACAAGGCGGTCAGCCTGTTTGCGGTTGATGTCGCCGACGATGGCGACGATGGCGTTGTCTTTGCCGTAATGGCTGAGGTGGAACGCGCGGATGTCGTCAAGATTGACTTTGCGGATGCTCTCCGCGGTGATGTTGGCGCCGCTGCCGTAAGGATGGTCGGGATAGGCAAGCTTGGTCAGGGCGCGTCCGGCGGTGAAGTCGGGGGTGGTTTCCTGTTGTTGGAGGGCGGTAACCGCCTCTTTTTGACGGCGGTCGAACACGGCGGGGTCAAAACGGGGGCGGGTCAGGGATTGGTTGAGCAGTCCGGCGGCTTGTTTGAGCGTTTCGGGGCGGCTCAGGCTGCGCAAGACGGCGGCAGAGCTTTCCTGTCCGCTGCTGCTGTCGATTTGGGCGGCAATATCGTCGGCGGCGGCATTAAAGGCTTCTTCGTCCAGCTTTTCCGTACCGTCGGTCAGCAGGGCGGCGGTAAATTCCGCCACTTCGCTTTTGCCTTCGGGGTTGAACACGCTGCCCGCGCCTTTGAAGTTGACCTGCATATCGACGATGGGGTTGTCGTGTTGCTCGACCAAAAGGACTTCTGTGCCGTTGCCGGTGGTCCAGCGTTGGATGTCCACGCCTGCCTGCGCGGTGGTGGAGAGGGCGAGGGCTAATATGAGGGGAAGGGATTTCATCGGATATTCCTTTGCGGTTGAACCGGTTTGTCAGAGCGGAAGGGCGTTTGCCGCCGTATTCCGTCGCGTTCCGAGTCGTTTGCCACTTCGGGCGGGGCGGTTCGGAGGTCGTCTGAAAACGGGGAAAGCGGTTTCAGACGACCCCTTTCATCGGTTTATTTAGGTTGCGGCTTGTTTGCAGCCTGAACAATCGGGCGGTACAGGACTTTCGGATCGGGCATCACGACCACGGTCGCCAAACGGTCATCCGTCAGCAGCTGCGCGGCTGCCTGCACGTCTTCGACGCTGACGGCTTTCAGGCGGCGGCGGATTTCCGCTTCATCGCTGTATTGGAAGCCGCGTGCTTCCAGCCGTCCGAGCATCGAGGCTTGCGCTTCCATAGAATCGCGCTCGTAGATTTCAGACGCTTCCGACTGTGCTTTGATGCGGTTCAGCTCTTCGTCGCTGACGCCGTTTTCAGCGATGTCTTTCAATTCGCGGCGCAATTCGGCGATGACGGCATCGACTTCAAAGTTGTCGGTCGGCATGGCGAAGATGCTGAACAACGGCATCTCACGGCTGATCAGGTCGTAATTCGCGCCCGCACTCAAAGCCATCTGTTTGCCGCGTATCAGGTTTTTATCCAAGCGGCTGGACGAGTTGCCTGACAAGATTTCCGACAAGACATCCAGCGCATAAGGCAGTTTGTCGTCCAGACTTTCCAGTCCGGGGACGCGGTAGTTCAAGCTGACCAAGGGTTGGCGCGTGACCACCGAGGTCGTCTGAAAATTCACAGGTTCGCGTTTGAACGGTTCGTTGGCAAGCATATTGCGGTCGGGCTGCTGTTTGGCGGGAATGTTGCCGAACAAATCCGCCGCCGTTTTGAGTGTTTTCTTGGCATCGACATCGCCGACAATCACCAAAACGGCATTGTTCGGCGCGTAATATTGCTGATACCAGTCGCGCAAATCATCAGCTTTGAGCGTGTGCAGATCATTCATATAACCGATGACCGCGGCTTTCATCGAAGGCAGGGTAAAGCTGTTCAGATACACTTGTTCCCATAGTTTACCGTCCGCCGTATCTTCCGTGCGTTGGCGGCGTTCTTCGCGGATGACGTTCATTTCATTGAGAAATTCTTCATCGCTGAAATTGAGGTTGTGCATCCGGTCGGCTTCGAGCTTCAACACTTCGGGCAGGTTTGCTGCCGCGATGTTTTCGTAATAAACCGTCTCGCTGCGGTTGGTGTAGGCATTGTTCTCTCCGCCCAAAGCGGCGACGCGGCGGTTGAATTCTCCCGAAGGCACTGCCTGCGTGCCTTTAAACATCATGTGTTCCAAGGCATGGCTCAAACCGCTTTTGCCCTGTTTTTCATCCACGCTGCCGACTTTATACCAAAGCTGCGACACGGCGACCGGCGCGCGGCGATCTTCTTTCACAATAATCTTCAACCCGTTGGGCAAGGTTTGTGACACGGTCTGCGCCAGCGTGAGTACGGGCGCGGACAAAGCAAATATCAGGGCAAGATGGCGTAAGCTGTTCAATCTGGATTCCTCTCAGTCGGTCTGGCGCAGAGCAGTCTCTGCTTGAGTGCAAAATATTACCGAGAACGGGACGAAACGGCTGTCCGCCCGTTTCAGTCTGCGCTGAAGCAAAATCAATAAAAACGGTGATGAAGCCGCCGTTTTCGAGTGATTCCGCTTCAGCCCAAATATGCCGGAGAAACTTCAAATCAGACAAGGCGCGGCAACGCCGTATCGCTTTGAAGTCAATCCTTTTATAGAACGTTGCAATGATAAACAGTTCCCATACGCGTAAATAAAAAGGTCGTCTGAAAATCAAAGATTGGGTTTCAGACGACCCCTGCGTCACAAGATGGGGGTGAAATTCAATCAGATTGCCCCTCCAATACCAATTCCATCACCGACACCGTCTCGCCGTTGTGCAGACAGGTCGCGATTTCACACCAGCCGTATTTCTCGTAAATCGACTGTACGTCAGGCGTATAAAGGTAAAGCTTGGGCAGGCGCATTTGGCGGGCGGCGGCGAGGCAGTGTTCGATCAACAGACCGCCCGCGCCCGTCCCCCTGTGTTCGGGCAAAACGAACACATCGCCCAGCCAATATTCGTATTGGGGAAACTCTTCCATATCGTGCCGTTTGAGCGCGGCAGAACCCAGCAGCGCGCCGCCCTTTTCGACGGCGGCAAACGCCAGCGGCAGGTTTTCACCATTCAGGCATTCCGCGTAATAGGCGCGGATTTTGTCCATAGACGACCACGGCGCAAAATCGTGCCATTGCTGATAAAGCGCACGGGCGAGCGGTTCGACGTGTTCGGGGCGTAAAGGCGTGATGTTCATAAAAGGCATAATACGCCCGCGCCTTCCGCCTGAAAATGCCCCCTTTCTGCCGATACGTTTCAGACGACTCCCGCTTAAATCAAAATGCGGTTTCCCTGTTCGGCCTCAAACCTTTGCCATATGCCGTTTGACAAGCGTTTCAGATTCGGCTAAAACCGAAAAATGTTTGGCATCGTAAACTCCTGTAAATCCGAATAAAACCTTCGGATACGGGCGTTTCCGCCAAACCCGAAGGGTGCGGCAGGCAATCCTTAGGCACGCACCCGCTCTAAGAAAAATATTGAAAATGCCGGTGGGGAGGGCAGGTTTCCGCCGGGGCGGTCCGTCTGCCAAACCTCTGCCAACAGGAGAACTTTAATATGTCTGACAACCAGTCCGCCCGCAAGGAAAAAACCTTCTTCGGGCATCCCATCCAGCTTTCTACCCTATTCCATATCGAATTGTGGGAACGTTTCTCGTTTTACGGTATGCAGGGTATCTTATTGATTTATTTGTATTACGCTGCCAATAAAGGCGGTTTGGGCATAGACAAGTCGCTCGCCGGCGGCATTGTCGGCGCATACGGCGGCAGCGTGTATTTGTCCACCATACTCGGCGCATGGCTTGCCGACCGGATTTGGGGCGCGGAGAGAACGCTGTTTATTTCCGGCATCGTGGTCATGCTCGGACACATCGTTTTGGCAATCGCACCGGGGCTGTACGGGCTATTGAGCGGCTTGGTGTGTATCGCATTGGGCAGCGGCGGCGTGAAATCGTCGGCAAGCTCGATGGTCGGCTCGCTTTATGAGGCGGATCACATGAAGCCCCTGCGCGATGCGGGTTTTTCGATTTTCTATATCTCCATCAACATCGGCGGCTTTTTAGGCCCGCTCCTGACCGGCTTGCTGCAAACGAAGATGGGTTTCCACTACGGCTTCGGCGCGGCGGCAGTCGGTATGGCTTTGGGGCTGTGCCTTTACTCTGCGGGACGCAAACTGCTGCCGCATACGCCTGCCCCCAATCCGCTGCGCCCTGAAAAAGTGCAGACCGCTGCGGCAGTCGCCGTGTTGATTGTCTTGATTATCGGCAGCCTGATTGCCTCGGGCACGCTCAATTTGGACAACTTCCCCAAATTCCTGCTCGGTACGGTCATTCTGACCATTATCGCCTATTTCTCGCGCCTGCTCGGCAGCAGCCATGTGTCGTCTGAAAACAAACGCCACATCATTGCCTATATTCCGCTGTTTCTGACCATCTGCCTGTTTTGGGCAGTCTGGTCACAAGTCTATTCCGTAGCAACGGTATATTTTGACAAAACGGTTGACCGCACCCTATTCGGCTGGACTGTCCCCGTTGCTTGGAAAGATTCCATCCAAAGCATGTGGGTCATCCTCTTCTCGGGCATGATGGCGGCAATTTGGACGAAAATGGGCAAATATCAGCCGAAAACCCCGTTTAAATTCGTGTTGGCGATGATTGTTGTCGGCGTATCCTATCTGATATTCGTACCGTATGTCTCATCAGAGACACCCATGCCGATTAGTGTTTTCGCACTGTTCCTGCTCGTCCTCACCATAGGCGAACTGATGATTTCGCCGATTGCACTTTCCATCGCGACCAAAATCGCCCCGCCCATGTTCAAAACGCAAATGGTCGCGCTCAATTTCTTGGGTTTTTCAGTGGGTTTCACTTTGGGCGGCGTGTTGTTCAAAGAGGGATTCAAGGAGAAAGCACCGCTGGATTTCTACTGGATGATTTGCGGCATAGGCGTGATAACCGGTTTGGTATTGTTGCTGCTTGTACCTATTTTGAATAAAATGCTCAAAGGCGTAGATTAAATACTGATTCATTAAGAAGGTCGTCTGAAATGCCGTTTCAGACGACCTGTTTTTAAGGACTTTGAACCCATGAAACCCCACTCTTTCCTCCTGCTCCTCCTGCTTGCCGGAGCAGCCCATGCCAACGACAGCACGGGTACAGTCAGCACGAGCGGCATCAAATATCTGAAAAATCCGCATATCGATATGCAGAGCGAAGATTTGTACATCAGCGAACACCAGATTCGCGTGCATTACCGGTTTAAAAACACCTCCTCGCAAGACATTACCGAAACCGTCCTTTTCCCTTTGCCGATTGTTCCTTCCTTCACATATTCCGACTTTGCCGACACTAAGGGCTTGGTTGACAGCTTCCGAATTTACGCCGACGGCAAACCTGTCCGCCCGCAAGCCCACGTCCGTGCCTATTTTGAACGGAGTAACGGCTCGCTGGTGGACGTGACCGCCGATTTGAAGAAATGCGGTTTGAGCGATCAGGAACTGATGCACCCTTGGACGCAAAAGCAAGACGGTGAAAAAATCGGCAGCAAAATCAGAGCCTGCCGCTCCGCCAAAGTCCAATCCATGCTGCCCAAGCAGCCGGATGAACTGCCCGATTGGTCGGCGCAGATTGTTTACAGCTGGAAGCAAACCTTCAAAGCCGGCAGCGTCACCGAAATCAAACACCAATACACCCCGCTGGTCGGCGGCAGCTTCCTGCCTTCGCTCAAAGCCAAAGACAGCAAAGCATTTATTGACGCTTACTGCATGGATGAAAACTTCCTCAACAACTTTAAAAATGTGAAAGAAGAAAAGGTCTATCACCATTTGGGCTATATCCTGACCACAGGTGCCAACTGGGCAAAACCCATCGGTAAATTCACCCTGACCATAGACCGCGAGCCCAATACCGTACTGTCGCTCTGTTGGGACAAATCCCTGCGCAAAGTCGGGCCCAACCGCTTCCAAGCAGTCAAAGAAAATTTCCTGCCGAAAAAAGACTTGGACATTATTTTCGTTTACGACTAACCCAAAGCAGCATACATAAAAGGTCGTCTGAAACCTTGTTTTAGGGTTTCAGACGACCTTTTGCTACAATAAGGCTTTTCCGTTTTGCAAGGCATTCCCATGAGCAAATCCGCCGTTTCCCCGATGATGCAGCAGTATCTCGCCATCAAATCGCAGCACGCCGACAAGCTGGTGTTTTACCGCATGGGCGATTTTTACGAGCTGTTTTTGGATGACGCAGTGGAAGCGGCGAAGCTGTTGGACATCACCCTGACCACGCGCGGGCAGATGGACGGCGTGCCGATTAAGATGGCGGGTGTGCCGTTTCACGCGGCGGAGCAGTATCTGGCGCGGTTGGTGAAGATGGGCAAAAGCGTGGCGGTGTGCGAGCAGGTGGGCGAAGTCGGCGCGGGCAAAGGGCCGGTAGAGCGCAAAGTCGTGCGCATCGTTACGCCCGGCACGCTGACCGACGCGGCGTTTTTGGAAGACAAGGAAACCAACCGCATCGCGGCGGTGAACGCGGATAAAAAACACGTCGCCATCGCGTGGGCATCTTTGCAAAGCGGCGAATTCAAAACCAAGCTGACGACGGCAGACAAACTCGCCGACGAGCTGGCGCGTTTGCAGGCGGCGGAAATCCTGTTGCCCGAAGGCAAAAGCCTGCCTAATGGTTTTCAGACGACCTCCGCCAACATCACGCGCCTGAACTCGTGGCAGTTTGCCGCCGACGCCGGCGCGAAATTGTTGACCGAATACTTCGGCTGTCAGGACCTGCACGGCTTCGGTTTGGACGGCAAGGAACACGAAGCCGCCGTCGGCGCGGCGGGCGCGCTGCTGAACTACATCCGCCTGACGCAAAACCTGATGCCGCAACACTTAGACGGCATTTCGCTCGAAACCGACAGCCAATATATCGGCATGGACGCCGCCACGCGCCGCAATCTCGAAATCACGCAAACCCTCTCCGGCAAAAAATCGCCGACCCTGTTTTCCATACTCGACGGCTGCGCCACCCACATGGGCAGCCGTCTCTTGGCACTCTGGCTGCACCACCCCTTACGCAGCCGCGCCCACATCTGCGCCCGCCAAGAAGCCGTTGCCGCGCTGGGTTCGCAATACGAAGCCCTGCAAGGTCGTCTGAAAAACATCGCGGACATCGAACGCATCGCCGCCCGCATCGCTGTCGGCAACGCCCGCCCGCGCGACCTCGCTGCCCTGCGCGACAGCCTGTTTGCCCTGAATGAAATCGAACTGTCCGCCGAGGGCAGCAGCCTTTTGGAAACCCTCAAAGCCGTTTTTCCCGAAACCCTGTCCGTCGCCGAAACCCTCAAAGCCGCCGTGATGCCCGAACCCGCCGTCTGGCTCAAAGACGGCGGCGTCATCAACCAAGGCTATTCGGCAGAACTTGACGAGTTGCGCCACATCCAAAACCACGGCGACGAATTCCTGCTCGACCTCGAAGCGCGCGAACGCGAACGCACCGGCCTTTCCACCCTCAAAGTCGAGTTCAACCGCGTCCACGGCTTCTACATCGAGTTATCCAAAGTCCAAGCCGAACAAGCCCCCGCCGACTACCAACGCCGCCAGACCCTCAAAAACGCCGAACGCTTCATCACCCCCGAACTCAAAACCTTCGAAGACAAAGTCCTGACCGCGCAAGAGCAGGCATTGGCATTGGAAAAACGCCTGTTTGAAGCCCTCCTCAAAGACATTCAGACGACCCTACCCCAGCTTCAAAAAGCCGCCAAAGCCGCCGCCGCCCTCGACGTACTCTCCACCTTCGCCGCCACCGCCGCCGAACGCGGCTTCGTCTGCCCCGAGTTCGCCGACTACCCCGTCATCCATATCGAAAACGGCCGCCATCCCGTCGTCGAGCAGCAAGTGCGCCACTTCACCGCCAACCACACCCGCCTCGACCACAAACACCGCCTCATGCTCCTGACCGGCCCCAACATGGGCGGCAAATCCACCTACATGCGCCAAGTCGCCCACATTGTCCTCATGGCGCACACCGGCAGCTTCGTCCCCGCCGACACCGCCCAAATCGGACCCATCGACCAAATCTTCACCCGCATCGGCGCATCCGACGACCTCGCCTCCAACCGCTCCACCTTCATGGTCGAAATGAGCGAAACCGCCTACATCCTCCACCACGCCACCGACCAATCCCTCGTCCTCATGGACGAAGTCGGACGCGGCACCTCCACCTTCGACGGCCTCGCCCTCGCGCACGCCATCGCCGAACACCTGCTGCAAAAAAACAAATCCTTCAGCCTCTTCGCCACCCACTATTTCGAGCTGACCAAACTGCCGGAAGCACACGCGACGGCAGTCAACATGCACCTCTCCGCGCTCGAACAAGGACAAGACATCGTCTTCCTCCACCACATCGAACCCGGCCCCGCCAGCAAAAGCTACGGCATCGCCGTCGCCAAACTCGCCGGCCTGCCCACCCGCGCCCTCAAAGCCGCCCAAAAACATCTGGACGAACTCGAAGCCCAAGCCGCCGCCGTCCGCCCGCAGCTAGACATCTTCAGCACCCTGTTGTCTGAAAACGAATACAGCGGGTTTAGCCAAGACGAAACAGCAGACACTGAAGCCCAAACCACCGCAAGCCAAGAAAACCACCCCGCCCACCACGCACTCGCCGAAGCCCTAAACCAACTCCGCCCCGACGACCTCACTCCCCGCGAAGCCTTAGACGCACTGTACCGCCTCAAACAGATTGTTGAAGGTGTTGAAGGCGGGGAATAACGCGTTGGTTTATATAAACAAGGTCGTCTGAAAATTTTCAGACGACCTTTTTAACGGCAAGTTCACAGACAAAGCCCACGCTACTTGAGTTATCCCAAGCCAGCTTTCATTGCATAAATGGTCGTCTGAAGCCCAAAATTCAGGTTTCAGACGACTTCAAAAAGACTACAAAAAGTACGGGGATTGGTTGTATCAAGGAGGCTTTCAGCAAATACAGCCCTGGTGTTGTCATTTCCAATGTTCCAAGTACACCTGCTCCACTAAGAGGAAGAAAGCTTGAAGAAAATGTTATTATTAGGGATACAACAGGAAAGATTTACAAATGAAGAAAGATATTTTTTATTGTGAGCAGTGGTCTTATGGTTATAAGAAACTTCATAAGCCTTTTTCTGAGAAACAAGCTGAAGAAAAACATATTAAAGGGGAGTTATATACTGCCGTAATAGGTTCGGTGACACAACCTGAATATGTAATTACCTTGCGAGAGGAAGTAGGTTTTTTTTCGGTAAATTTTTTCGATAAATTTGGAAGGGATTATTTAACCCATCAATTTCAAAAATATTCTAATTCGAATTATTATTTTCTTTCTACGGCTGTATGGAGAGATTATATAACTTTGGAATCTCATGATTTGGCAGAAGGATATACTTATTTCTTCAATGAAAATACAGATGATTGCTATGTTTTGAAAGAGGATTTTATTAATAATGAGCGATATGAAAAAACAGAATTATATCCCCAAAAAGATAAGGTAATCCTATTTCCAAAGTTTGGTGAATATGATTTGGTGCTGAATCCGGATATTATTTGATTGAGTTTTAAGGTTCCTGGATTCGGATTTCAAGTGCAACACTATGGTACCAGTGGTTGGTGAACTGGCCCCCAAATCTTGGACACTCATAAAAGCCTTTTCAGGCGCTCTGTGCAAGCTGGGTTCTGTATGCGACAGGACTCAGCTTTTTCAATTTCAGACTGCAACGCTCCCGGTTGTAGTAATCCATATAGTCATCTATCTGTTTCATCAATTCGTCCACCGTCAATTCTCCTGCGTTATAGAAACACTCCGTCTTCAACACCGCAAAGAAGCTTTCCATCGGTGCATTGTCCCAACAATTCGCCTTTCGCGACATGCTTTGAACCATGGAATGTTCCGCAAGCAATTCCCTATACCCCGCCGTACGGTACAGCACGCCTTGGTCCGAATGAAGCATCGTTCCCTTATCAGTCAGCCGGGGTGCGGCTTTTTCGAGCATTTCCTTCACCATTTCGCTGTTAGCATTGCGGCTCATGGCGTAGGCGACGATCTCGCGGTTGAACAAGTCCAAGATTGGCGAGAGGTACAGTTTGCTGTCCTTTCCTTTGAGTTCGGTCACGTCTGTCAGCCATTTTTCGTTGGGTCTTTCGGCTGTGAACCGGCGTTTGAGGAGGTGTTCCGATATCTCGCCCATGGCGGGATGGCGGTAGGCTTTTTTCGCCCGTATGAGGGCTTTCAGCCCCATCTGTTTCATCAACCGAGCTGCTTTTTTGCGGTTCCAATCCAATGCTGTGGCAATGCGCCTTTGTCCGTATCGTCCTTTATGTCGCCGGTAGGTTTCGACAAGGAGGGCTTTGTCGGCTTCATCGGGGTCGGGTCGGTCTTGATGGTGGTAGTAAAAGCTGCTTTTGGGCAGGTTTGCGATGTGCAGCAGGTATTTGAGCGGGTGTTGCGCCCTCAGTGCTTGGACGGTTTGGCTTTGTCCTTTGCGGTCCGCTTTTGGCTGAGGGCTTTTAACTCCTTTAGGTAGGCGACCTCTGCGCGCATATAGCACAACTCTTCGATAAGCTCTGCCTGTGTTTTTTCGTGGTCGGGTTTGTCGGCGATGAAGGGGTTTTTGCGGTGTTCGGTCATGGTTTTGGATTGGGGATGTTCGAGTGCGCCGATGCCGCCTTCCTGATAGGCGCGTATCCATCGTCGCAGGTGGGTTCGGGAGATGCCGTAGTGGTCTGCGGTACGCTGTTGGCTGCGTATGTGCAGGTAGTGGAGTACGGCTTGGTATTTGAAGTGTAATGTATATTTGCTCATAAAAAAACTGCACCTTGTGAGTTGGAGGGGATGTGTTCAACTTTTGGGGTGCAGTTCAAAACCTTGTTTCGGGTTTTCAGACGACCTTTCGTTTGCCTGCCGATTAATATAGTGGATTAACAAAAATCAGGACAAGGCGATGAAGCCGCAGACAGTACAGATAGTACGGAACCGATTCACTTGGTGCTTCAGCACCTTAGAGAATCGTTCTCTTTGAGCTAAGGCGAGGCAACGACGTACTGGTTTAAAGTTAATCCACTATATCACGCGGCCTGCGGGATGGCTTCAATGTCGTGCAGGCTGCGGTAGCAGGGATCGAGCTGGTTGGCGATGAGGGTGAGCTGCCGGTGGAGGATGTGGCTTTGACGTTCGTCGCCTGCTTCTGTTTGTAAGGCTTCCAAGTCGGTTCGGATTTGGGAGAGGGTCGTCTGAAAATCTTGTTCGCTTGTTTGCGGGAGGCGTTCGAGCAGGTCGGCGATGCGGTAGCCGCTTTGGTAGAACTTGCGGACGAAGTCGGGGCTGCACGCGCCGTCCATTTCGCTGCGGTATGCGCCGAGCGCGGAGATGTAGCCGGTCAGGGCGTAGCTGGTTTTGAGGAGGGTGAAGCCGCTTTGCAGGTTGTTGCCGTATTTTTTGGGTTCGCTGCTCATGTCGGAGAGGGTGCTGCTGAGGGTGGCGGTGCGTTCGTGGGCTTGGCGGCGGACGGTGCGGTATTCGACGTCATCGGCGATGCCGTATTGGAGCTGGTCGAGGATTTTTCTGAGGTAGGCGCCGTTGCCGCCGACGGTTTGGGCGGCGGTTTTTTCGAGGGTGAGGTAACGCCAATCCGGCCAGAGGTAGGTGACGGCTGCCCACGCGAGGACGGAGCCGACGATGGTGTCGATGATGCGGACGGGCATGGCGGCATAGACGTCCAGCCCGGCGAGGGAGAAGCTGGTGAGGGCTTGGATGGTGATGAAGAAGGTGGAGAAGCTGTATTTGTAGCTTCGGGTCATGAAAAACAGGGTGGTGCTGGCGATGACGATCCAGAGTTTGGTTTCGACGGAGGGGGTGAAATAAGGCACGAGGGAGCCGACGATGACGCCAAGGATGGTGCCGGCAATGCGTTGGTACACGCGGCTTTTGGTGGCGGTGTAGTTGGGTTGGCAGACGAAAACGGCGGTCAGGAGTATCCAGTAGCCGAGGTTGAGATGGAGGATTTCGACGATGGTGCAGGAGGCGGCAACGAGGATGGAGAGGCGCGTGGCGTGACGGAACACGCCCGACTCGAAGTTAAGCTGGCTGCGGACGGTCTGCCAGACGTTTTTCAGGCTGCTGTTTTCGAGGGCGGCGATGCGGGTGTCGCTGCTGTTGTCGTTTTCGGCGGGGGAGTCGCTGTGTTGGAGTTGGCGCAGTTGGTGGTCGACGCTGCCGAGGTTGTCGAGCAGGCGGCGGATGTGGTGGATGTTGCGGCTTTCGGGGTGGTCGTCGGTGTAGTGGGCGAGGGATTGGCGGCAGCCTTCCATCGCGCGTCCGAGGCGTTTGCTGTATGTGTAGTCTTTGCCGTTCCTCAGGGCGGCGGCAACGTTGCGGCACGCCTGCCCCTGCATTTCGAGCAGGCGGCGGATGCGGAAGATGAGGTCGGTGTTTTTAAGGGTATCGGTCAGCTCAGTGTAGTCGGCGTGGGCGGAGCTGACGCGTTCGTGTATGTCTTGGGCGGTAAAGTAGTAGCGCAGCATTTTGGCGGTGCGCGGGTGGCGGTGTTTGCCGCGCAGGCGGTAAAACAGGGCGGCGCGGCATTGGTTGAAGGCAGTGATGACGCCGGTGTTGCTCATGGCAAGATCGATTTGGCGGTTGCCAAGCCAGGCGGCTTCGTCGGGATCGAAAAAGTCGGCTTTGGCGTCAAAATAGCCGCCGAGCGCTTCGTAGGCGTTGGCGACGCTTTCTTGGACGGGGCGGTGCGGGAGGATGATTTGGAAAACAAGTGTGCAGGTGCTGTATAACACGGTCCCGAGCAGAATCATGACGGGATTGGTCAGCCAGAAGGTGTCGGGGGTGTAGGTGAGCGTGGTGTAGGTGGCGACGGCAAGTGCGCCGAACGCGAAGGTGCGGTATTTCAGTCCGACCGCGCCCAAAATGGTAAAGCCGAAGGTCATCAGGGTCATGGCGAGAATAAAGGGCAGACCTGTGCCGAGCGTGCTTTGGGCAACGAGCGATGAAATGGTAAACAGGGCGACGGTGATGATGATGTTTTTCAGACGACCTGTCAGGCGGTTGTCCAAATCGACGAGGCCGCCCGCAATGATGCCGAGTACAAACGGCATGGCGAGCTTGGGCGTGCCAAACCGCCAGACGAGGGTCGCGGCGATAAAGACGCTGGCGAAGACGGGCAGCGAGGTGATGATGAGGGGTTTGAGCGGCGGGAGTTTCATCGTATTGGGCGCAGCTTTAAATGGGAATGGTTTGATTATTATGAATGAAATGAAACGGTATTCTAACAGGATTTTAGGGCGGGACGGGGGCTATGGGGTCGTCTGAAAACCTGTCCGACAGCGCCCCTGCGGAACGGATATGACCGACCTGCCTACCTATCCTCTGAAAAAAGGAACAGGATAGCCGCGCATGAAAAAGGTCGTCTGAAAACCCTAAAGTGTGGTTTTCAGACGACCTTTTCCTTTCAGTCGGCGTTATTGCATTTGCGCGGCTTTTTGTTTTTCCGCTTCTTCGATTTTGCGGTCGTCTTCGTAATCCGAACGGAAGAGCCTGTCGAAACGGATGGTGTATTTCAACTCGCCGCCGTATGAACGGCTGCCGACGCGGGCAACGGCTTGGATGGCGCGGGTGAGCTGGTACACGAGCTTGACCGACTGTTCGGCACTGGAAAGACCGTATTCGTAACCTGCGTAGAGGTTGTTGGTGAACTGCTTGCCGACGGTCAGCACTTGTTCGGCGGGGTTGAGTTCGCCGGTTTGGGCGTTGCGGCTGCGTTGGCTGGTGATGCCCAAATCGTCCACCAGTCCGAGCCTGTCGTTGACCTGTCCGGCAAGGAGCGCGCCTGCTGCTGCAGAAAGTGCGGCATTGTCGCCGTCGCTGCCGCTGCTGGCACGGTTGAGGATGAGCCAAGAAAGTTTGTCTTTTTCGCTCATCGCTTCTTTGGCAACGAGGGTCACGCGCGGATTGTTTAGGCTGCCGAGGACTTCGACGCCTGCACCGACGGGGGAAAGACGGCGTTCGGCGCGGATGTTCAAGTTGGGGTTGTTGAGCGGGCCGACGAAAGAAACCGTACCTTTAGTGATGTCGAGGTCTTGTCCGTAGGCTTTGTAACGGCCTTTGACGACTTTCACCGTACCGATGCCTTGGATGGCTTCGCCCGGGCGGGAAGTGATGGTCAGCTTGCCGCCTATGGTGATGTCTGCGCCGTAACCGACGAAACGGATATTGTCGTTGAGGTTGAGCGTGAGGTTGAGGTTGATAGGCGTCACGGCGGCGGTTTGTTTTTTCTCTTCGCCCAACACGACGACATCGTCGTCCAACGAGGGCATGGAGGATTTTTGCGAACCGAACATACCGTAGTCGCTGTTCAACGTACCGTTGAGGAACACGCCTTTTTGCTGGTTGTATTGCACTTTCGCGCTGCCGGAGAGGCGCAGGCGGCGGTTCGGACGGGAAAGGGTGTCGTATTTGTCGAAGACGACATCCACGTCAACGTCAGGGTCGGCGTTGGCAAGGTTGACCGAGCCTTTCAGCTCGAGCGTACCGCCTTTATGGAACTTGAGGCTGTCGATGACCCAGCGCTGTCCCTGCAAATGGGAACGTAAAACGCCGTTGTCGAGGATGAGGCCTTGGGTTTGGTTGCGGTAGTAGAGGTTTTCGCCGTTGAGCGTACCGGAAAGCTGCGGTTCGCCGACGCGTCCGCCAAGGCTGACGGCGGCATTCAGACGACCTTTGACGGTTTGTCCGACGGGCAGGAAGTTGCGGAAGACTTCGAGGTCGGCGACGTTGAGGTTGAGTTTGCCGCTCAAAGGCGCGGTGTCCATGCTGGCGCCTTGTCCGATGTTGACCGTACCTTCGGCTGTGCCGTAGTTGCTGGTGCCGTTCAAGGTGGCTGCGATGGTGGGCGAACCGACGCGCCCGCCTATGGTGGCGGCTGCGTTCAGACGACCTGTAATGCCTTGCGCGGTGGCGGGCAGGAAGGTTTTGATTGCGCCCAAGTCGGGGACGTTGAGGTTGATTTTGCCGCTTATGGGCGCGTTGGCGATTTTGTTGCCGAACTGCTGGCTGATGCCCAGATTGGCGTTGACGCTGCCGAAACGGGTGCTGCCGTCAAGCGTGCTGTCGATGCGGACGTTTTGGAAACGGGTGCGCAGGGAGAGCGCGCTTAAGCCCAAAGGCATCTGTTTTTTCGGGTCTTTGTTCGGCAGGATGATGTCGCCGCTTTGGCGGTTGATGTTGAGGTAGCCGCGGGCATTTTGACTGTACGCCAAATCCCAATCGCCGCCGAGTACCAAGTTGTGTTCGACGGGGATTTTGACGAAGTTTTGCAGCTCGGTGATGTGCAGGCTTTGCGCGCTGCCTTTGCTGGTGATGCCGGCTTTTTTGTCCCAAACGAAGTTTTGCAGGTTGAGGCTGCCGCCCATCGCGCTCCAGCGCGCCGCGCTCATGGAAACACGCTCCGCGCCTGCTTCGAGGTTCATGCGGTTTTGCAGTTTGAGGTTGAACGCGCCGCCGATGTCGAGCGTGTCCACGCTGCCTTTCCACTGATTGAAGTCTTTGTTCAGACCGCCCGCCGCGTTGACTTCGAGTTTGTAAGGTTTGCCGTCCAACGCCATGCTGCTGCTGCCGTATATGCGGTGTTGCGCACCCGTGCCGTTGAGCGACAGGTTGACCGCATCGATGACGGTTGAGCCGCCGGAAAGGGCGATGTGGCTGCCTTTGATGTCGGCGGCAAGCGGACGGTTGATGTCGGGCGTGCCTTTGAGCTTGAAGTCAAGCATACGGATGTTGACGGCATCGCCGACACGCAGTGCGCGCGCTTCGCCGGAAAGGTCGGCTTCGTAGGTTTTCAGCCCGCCTTTGAGGTCGCCTGAAATATAGCCGCGCATGTTGAGCAGCCCGCCCAGTCCGAAACCGAAACGGGAAAGGTCGGGAGCGGTGATGTCGATATTGAGACGGTCGCCTTTTTTGCCGAAGCTGCCGTTAGTTTTAACGATATTGTTGCCCAAACGCAGATCGGTCAGCGCGCGCGGGAGATGTCCGGATTCGTAAACGACGTCGGCTTTGCCGCTGAGGGGGACGTTGTTTAACGTACTCGGCGCAAACTGCATTTTGCCGGCGAATTTTTCTTTCGCCAGTTCGCCCGAGAGGTTGATGGTGCCGTTGACGCTGCCGGCGGGCAGTTTTGAGTCGAGGCGGGAAGGATTGAACGCCTTGCTGGAAACATCGAGCTTGAGCAGGCGGTCTTTGAAAAGCTCGAGCGAACCTTGCGCCGTCAGTTCGCCGCCGTTTTGCGGCGCGACGCGGACGCGGTCGAGTTTGAGGGTGCGTTGACCATGTTGTCTGTCGGTAACAAAGGATAGCAGACCGGAAAGTTGCGCGTTGCTGCTTTCAAGATTCCAGTCCACAGAGGGCGAGGCGGTTTCGCCTTTGACGCCGATAAATCCGTTCCACTGACCGGCAACATTGGTGCGGACGAGGTCGTCTGAAACCAGGTTGTTCACATTAATCTTGAGCGCAAGCGCGTTTTTCACCGTATCGACCGTACCGGCAACATTGAACGAACCTTCCTCCAACAACCCGATTTCAGACTCTTGGACAGTTACCACGCCGTTGTCGTTAATCGTGAAGTCCGCCAAAATATTGCGTACCGGAATGGCTTTGTCATCGGCAAAACCCGCCGCCTTGTTTTCCAAGTCGAGCGAACCGTCCAGCGCGATACCGTGCGTAAACGAAGGCACGACGGTCGCGTCAAACGTCAGGTTTGCCTTAGGCAGCGACGGCAGGAACGCGGTCGGGTTGATGTTGAAACCCTTAATCAGCACCTCGCCGATCATCTTATCCAGCGAAGCGGCAAACGGATGCACCGTCGATTTCGCCGACAAATGCACATTGTCGCCGTCCAGCAGAATTTCAGTCTGCACGTCCTGCAAACTGCCCCACAGACGCGCCTTACCCTCTATCGTCTCGCCTTCCAGCTCGCCCTTCGTCTGAATCGTCGTATTGAGCGCAAACGGCTTCTCCAGCCCGACCACCGCCGAACCCGTCGAATTGCTCCACGGCGTATCGAGGGCTTTCAAATCCAAGCGGTGTTCTTTCTGATCGTAATGGTATGCCGCATTCAGATGGTCGAGATAGACCGTCTGCTTGTCAAAATTTTTGCCCACGCTGAGCCTGCCCGTTTCCAAACGGTCAACGAACACCAACACAGGCAAATCAATACTCTCAGGCAGTCCTTTGGACGGCTTTTTCTCTTTCGGCGGCGTCTGCTTCGGCACGACCGCAATATCGCCCGCCACAATTTCAGTAATGTGCAGGCTGCACTGAAACAGCTCGGACGGCTTCCAATCAAAACGGAACGCACTGATTTTCACATCCGCCCCATCCGTTTCAATCATCCACTTATCGCCGTGAAAACCCTTAACCAGCGTACCTTCCAGCGTTTCCGACGCAATCTTCACGCCAAACCACGACGGAATCTTGTACAAACCGAAACGCAAGCCCGATTCCGTCCCCACCAGCCAAGCAATAACGCCCGCCAGCGCGCACACCAGCACAACCAACGTCAGCAACAGACCCCGCAACCAGCGTCTCTTGCGCTTGGGCGGGGTGGGTTGTGTTTCAGACGGCGTAGGCACACTGTTTGGCGTTTCTTGGGTTTCTTGGACTGCTGTTTCGGACATCTTGACTTTCTTGTATGACTTAACGGCTGCACAGGACTCCGCCGCACCCGACGGAATCGACTTTCCAGACGACCTATATTACCTATATTAAGGACAGGTCGTCTGAAAAAGGATAATCATATCCCATTGCGGCGAATTGTGCTTGGGAAAGACAGCATTTCAGGTTTCAGACGACCCCATATGCCCGAACGTCATGCCCGAAGCGGTAAAATGCCAACAAGAGACCTTTGCAAAAAAGCCCTTCCCCCGACAGCCGAAACCCAAACACAGGTTTTCGTCTATTTCCGCCCCCCCAAATCACTCCTAATTTTACCCAAATATCCCCTTAATCCTCCCCGGATACCCGATAATCAGGCATCCAGGCCGCCTTTTAGGCAGCAACAGGCACACTTAGCCTGTTAGCCGCTTTCAACAGGTTCAAACACATCGCCTTCAGATGGCTTTGCGCACTCACTTTGAGCAGACCAAAATAGGCTGCCCGCGCATAACGGAATTTACGGTGCAGCGTACCGAAGCTTTGTTCCACCACATAACGGGTCTTCGACAAATACCGGTTACGTTTGGTTTGCGCTTCCGTCAGCGGACGGTTGCGGTGGGCTTTGCGCATAATGCCGTCCAACAACTGGTGTTCTTTCAGATGTTGCCGGTTTTCCTTACTGTCATAGCCTTTATCGGCATAGACGGTTGTGTCTTTGGCTATTCCTTCCAGCAAAGGCAACAGGTGGTTGCACTCATGGGTATTGGCGGGGGTAATGTGCAGTTTCTCGATATAGCCTTCCCCATCGGTACGGGTATGTTGTTTGTAACCGAGTCTGTAGAGACCGTTTTTCTTTGTCCAACGGGCATCTTTGTCCTTACTCGGTGTGGTTTGGCCGCTGACTTGTCCTTCTTCATCGACTTCTATAGCCTGAAGCTGTTTACCGCCGGCGGTTTGAATAATGGTGGCGTCAATGACGGCGGCGGATGCCTTCTCTACTTTTAGGTTTTTTTCGGTCAGTTGTCGGTTAATCAGTTCCAGCAATTCGGACAGGGTGTCGTCTTGCGCCAGCCAGTTGCGGTAGCGGCACAAGGTGCTGTAATCGGGGATGCTCAGTTCGTCAAAACGGCAAAACAGGTTGAAGTCGATGCGGGTGATGAGGCTGTGTTCGAGTTCGGGATCGGAAAGGCTGTGCCATTGTCCGAGCAGGACGGCTTTGAACATGGACAACAGGGGATAGGCGGGACGGCCGCGGTGGTCTCTAAGGTAACGGGTTCTTTGACGATTCAGGTATTGTTCGATCGGCTGCCAATCAATCACCTGATCCAACTTCAATAGCGGGAAGCGGTCGATGTGTTTGGCAATCATGGCTTGTGCGGTTTGCCGGAAGAAGGTGCTCATGGAAAATCCCCTAAATGTCTTGATGGGAATTTAGGGGATTTTGGGGAATTTTGCAAAGGTCTCAACAAATGTAAAAAGGTCGTCTGAAAAGACTGCGGCAGTTAAACCCACATTTTCAGACGACCTCTGCGTATTTCAGCAACCCAACACAAATCAATGAAAAGAAATGCGTCAAGTTGCCTCAAGCTGCGGCTTACCTTCCCGTCAATACCGCCGCACCTGCTTTCGCGACGCTTTCGTCTTCATCGACCGAGCCGCCGCTCACGCCGACGCTGCCGACGATAACGCCGTTTTTATCCACCAGCAGCACACCGCCGGCAAAAATCACCAAACCGTCGTTGGTCACCTCAATACCGTAAAGCTCACCGCCCGGCTGCGAAGCCTTGCCCAAATCGCGGGTGGACATATTGAAATAGCGCGCCGTTTTCGCCTTTTTCTGCGCAATATCAATGCTGCCGATAAACGCGTCGTCCATACGCGCAAACGCCTTCAAATTACCGCCCGCGTCCATGACCGCGATATTCATCGGCACCTTGATTTCACGTGCCTTTTTCATCGAAGCCTGCACCACCGCCTGCGCCTGAGCCGTCGTCAAATCGCCCGGCAGCGTTTTGGTCAAACCCGCCGAAAACGCCGGCGCACCCAATGCCAAAGTACACAACAATGCAACTGATTTTATGCCGCGCATAACTGTCTCCTTGTATTGAATCAATGAAAGGTACTGCACTTTTGATTGTATGCCTGTCGGCGGGAAGAATAAAGGTCGTCTGAAAACCTGATTTTCAAGTTTTCAGACGACCTCGGATGGGTTAGGGTTTGGTAGTTTCAGTAGCAACTGTATTTTTGACCCCGTCAGGCAAAAATACCAAAACTCAAATCAAACCGTTCGGATACCGTTTTCGGCAAAGTAATCATTCAATATCGTCAGCAGTCGGTATACATTGTAGCGTGGGCTTTGCCCACGATAATGTTGGGTAAAAGAGGTCGTCTGAAATTTTGAGTTTGATTCGTGGGCAAAGACCACGCTACGGGTTTCTATTCTCTCCTGCTACGGTTTTTGCCGTAGGTCGGATTCTCGAATCCGACGGCTATTTGAGATGGCAGCGGCTGTTGTCGGATACAAGCCTCCAACCTGCGACCGGCTACGGTTTGCCCAGCATTATTTGCAACGCATCAGCGTACGCGTCCGCCAAACTTTTTTGCCTGAGCCGTCCGTCGAGTAATCACGGAATCTTTGCATCAGCACGCCTCGGTTTAACGAAAACTCAAAATTATCGTTATAAATCTGCGTACCTTGCTCCGGCTCCTCTTCCCGAACGCGTGCCGTACCTGCAATTTTATCGGGTGAATAAATTCGATAATTCAGTTTCGTATATTTCGCACCCCATTCCCAACCATTTAATTCAATTGATTTTTTACCTATTTCAATATAAAAGCCGCTATCTTCCGACACATCGACATTATCTATAGCAGCGTTTTCATCATAACCCATGGCACATAAAGCCCTTATATGTTTGGGAGATACCTTCCCTTCATAATGCCCGGCCCATTTGCCTTGAAACGCTTGCGGAATATCTTGGGCAGCGGCTTGGAATCCAAGAAGGAGCAAACCGGCGGTCAGAACAGATTTTAAAGTGAGCGACATTATTTTTGACCTTTCAAGAAAAAGTGTTCAAATCAATATGAATAATACAGGAAACGGAAAGAATATAAAAAGGTCGTCTGAAAACATTTAGAAGGTTTTCAGACGACCTTGGATGGATTTTGGGTTTCAAGCACCGCGTGCGTGCGTACCGCACACACCCTACACCTGATGCCCAGTTTCAGTAGGTCGGATTCTCGAATCCGACGGCTATTTGAGATGGCAGCGGCTTTTGTCGGATACAAGTATCCGACCTTGTATATCGGAACTCCCGTATCATAGCAACAAACCGCCCGGCCGCCGCCCGCATCCGACCAAGGCAAACAACCGTTGCGTAGCTCAGGGAGCGGCCGGGCAACCCATCGACACAACCGGACAGTTGCCAGACAACACAACCGAATGCAAGGCAGGTTTATGATGAGTACCCAATACAATTACGCAGGCATCGACATCGCCAAACGAAACTTCGTCATCGCCGTTTCGTCTTTGTCTAAAACCAAAACCGAAACCAACAACCCAAAAGGTATCGCCCATACCGTCGAATACCTTAAAAAACACAACGTCGCCCTCGTCGTGATGGAAAGCACCGGCGGTCTCGAAATCCCCGCTGCCAAAGCCATCCACCGCGCAGGTATGGCCGTGGTTATCGCCAACCCGCGTCAGACGCATCAGTTTGCCCAATCGCAGTCGCTGACCAAAACCGATGCCAAAGATGCCCAAATGCTCGCCTTCTTCGCACAGATGATGACGCAGAAAGAAGGTTGGCAAACCATGCTCTACCAACCGCCCACCGAAGCGGAGGAAGTGTTGGAAGCATTGGTCAACCGCCGCAACCAACTGGTGGATATGCGGACTGCCGAGAAAAACCGTCTGCATCAGGTTCATGAAACGCAAGTCGAAAGCGTCAAACAACTGATTGCCCATTTTGACAGGTTGATTGACGAATTGGACAAACAAATCGACGACCACACCCACACGCATTTTGACGGCAAAGCCAAAGTGGCGGAACAAATCAAAGGCATCGGTTCGATAACGACGGCTACGCTGATGGCGATGCTGCCCGAATTGGGGCGGCTGAGCCACAAACGGCTGGCGAGTTTGGTCGGCATTGCCCCGCACCCGAGGGAGAGCGGGGAAACCAAATTCAAAAGCCGCTGCTTCGGCGGAAGGTCTGCGGTGCGTAAGGCGCTGTATATGGCTACCATGGTAGCGACACGTTTTGAACCGCTTATTCGGGATTTCTACCAGCGCCTGCTGTCCAAGGGTAAGCCATATAAGGTTGCCGTTACGGCATGTATGCGCAAACTGCTGACGGTATTGAATGCCCGGATGCGTGATTACTTTGCCGAAAACGGTATCACCGAAAACAGCATCCGAACGGCTTGATTTGAGTTTTGGTATTTTTGCCCGACGGGGTGAAAAATACAGTTGCTACTGCTGCTGGATGATATGCACGTCTCGCTGCGGGAAAGGAATATTGATATTGGCAGCACGCAGGTTTTCCACTACCTGCTCGTTCAGCCCGAAGCGGAACGCGCCCAAATCGGCTTCGTTCGTCCACGCCCAAAGCGTGATTTCGATGGCACTGTCGGCCAAGTTGGTAATATATGTTACTGCCTCTTTGCCTTGGGTCTGTACGCACAAAGGATGTTCGGTGGCGGCTTTCAAGACGGCGGCTTTGGCGGCTTTCAAATCACAGGCGTAATCCACACCGACCACCACCTGCACGCGGCACAGCGGCATGGAAGAACGATTCACGATACAGTTGCTCATGACAACGCTGTTGGGCAGGATGACTTCTTCGTTATCCGGCGTACTCAGCGCGGTCTGCACCATTTTAATTTCGCTAACAAAGCCTTCGAAGCCGTTGACCTTGATGTAGTCGCCGACTTTAAACGGGCGGAACAGGATAATCAGCGCGCCGGCGGCAAAGTTCGACAGTTGGTCTTTCAGCGACAAAGCCACCGCCAAACCCGCGCCGCCGATTAAGGCGGTAACCGACGTGGTCGGGATGCCCAGTTTGCCCAGCGCGGCAATGATGATCAGGATTAACAGGCCGACATTAGCCACATTGCCAAGGAAGCTGACGAGCGTTCTGTCCACTTTGGCGCGGGTTAGCGCAGCTTTCATCAAAATAACAAGGCGGGCGGCAATCCATCTGCCGACAAAGAAAATCGCCAGCGCGGCAACGAGGTTGGTACCGAATGCCATGCCGGTTTCAGCAAGACGTTCCCAGCCCGCGAATGAAGAGAGGTTTTCAAGATCGAAATTCATGATTTTTATTTCTGGTTAAAGGATGGTTGGAAATCTGGATATTATTCGGTTTGCAGCAAGCCTGTCTATTTTTTCAGACGACCTTGGATGGGTTGGTTTTTGGGTTTTAACAACCGCGTGCGTGTTGTTGAGATACATACACAGTTCTAGTTTAATAGTTCTAACCTTGAGATAGCGCAGCTATAAACGAAATAGGAAAGTATATCAATAGGCTTTGGTGGATTCTGAAATTCAATCATTAAATTATAAAATATATTTATACACAAAGTTATCAACAGGCTTGCTCAAGAATTTTTTGAAATCCTTCCTAATTCCTAGGAAAAAAAATATTTTTATTTTATAATTTGAAAAAATCAAGGAGTTTTTATCATGAAAAGTCAAGATATTCTGCTACTATTAAAAATCTTTAGTCTTTCCTACTACGAAAAAATTGATCTTACCAATAAGAAAATGGCGAAGTCGGAATTTCTTACCGAGCAGCAAAGGAAACAATATTATTTAAATATTATTTATAAAAATAAAGAGTCGAAATACAACAACTATTACTTGAATAAGTATTATGGAGAAATTGAAAATTTCTATTCTAGAATAGATTTTAATAGCCTTTTAAACGAGAATAAATATTCGCTTTTGGCATTGGAAAAAAGTACAGGCATCAGCAAATCTCAAATCAGTCTCTCGTTAAAACGATGTATTGATTTAAAATTGCTACTAATTCGAGATAAAATACCCTATGTAAATACTCAGGATCTCCTGAATGTTGTAATCCCCGCATTGAGATTTTTTTTCCCTATAAAAAAAATAGGTAATGTTAGAGGAATACCTATTTCATATTCATCACCTTTTTTGTATGAGAACATCATATCAGGCAAAAAACTTCCGATGGTATGGGAAGATGCTAATGGTACGGTAGTAGGGGATGCTATTGAGCCACTATATAAAACAGTTCCATATGCTGCAGTAAAAGACCCTCTGCTATATGAATTATTAGTGCTGGTAGATTCAATTAGGCTCAATGCACCTAGGGAAAAGCAAGTAGCATTTGAGCAATTAAAAGATATTTTTATGGGAAAATGATGAATACGGCAAGTAAATTGCATTTTGATATGCTGAAAAAAGTAGTATCGAAGTTAACACCTTCATTAAGAGAAAAAATTGTTTTTGTAGGAGGCTGTACAACTTGTTTATTTGTAGATGATGTAAGTCAAGAAGATATTCGCAGTACAGAAGACGTAGACTTGATTATTTCTGTATTAACACATGGTGAATACAGACATTTTCAAGAAGAATTAAAAAGTTGCGGATTTAAAGAGCTTGGCTTAGAAGATGAGGAAGGGCCAATATGCAGAATGAAATTAGAGAATATCTTAATAGATCTAATGCCAACAAACGCTATTTTAGGTTTTGAAAATAAATGGTATCCAATAGCTTTTGAAACAGCTGAAAATTATCAATTAGATGACTTTATAATTAAATTAATTCACCCAATTTATTTTTTAGCAACCAAATTTGAAGCTTACAACAATCGAGGTAATGGAGACATTCTTGAAAGTAAAGATATTGAGGATATTTTGATTGTAATAAATGGACGACCCCAGATTTATGAAGAACTTTTTGAGTTTAAATCTAAATTTAAAGATAATAAGGTAATAGAATTTATTCAAGAGCAACTTAAGATATTAAAGAATGAAGCTTTCTTTTTATATAAACTAGACGAATACTCACGTGTAGAAGATAAGATTATCAAGATATTGGAATTATAATGAAAGTGATTTGGAGAAGTTGTCAGGGGAAAGATAGGAAATATAATAGCGATTATGGTGTTTTTTGCAATTATTCCAATTGCTATGTTTTTATAATTGGAGATGCAAAAGAAGAAATTGAATCCCAAAATTTTATTAAATATATTTTGGAATTCATTGCAAAAAAAATAAATTCAGAAAATCGAAATATTTTAGGCATATTAAAACATGCTAAGGAGTCATACGTTAAAGCAGTAGGAATACCAAACAAATTGCCAAATCAAATAGCATCTTTACATATATTGATAGTTGATAAGGGAAATTTCCAAACACAAAGTTTTAATCTTGGTGATTGTAGATTTGGTTGTAAAACAAATAACGAATGGAAATGGTTGACGGAACCGCATGTTATATCTGGATTGGAACACTATGTAACCCAATCATTTCGTACAAAGAAGTCAATTGGAGAAATTTGTAAACAAGAATTTATTTTAGACAAAACGAAAAGTTATTGTTTAGGAAGCGATGGATATTGGAAAGAAAATATGAATCAGTCTGATGACCATAGTCAATTATTAATATTAGAACTAGATATTGAGACACTAGAGACTAGTGATACAACAATAAATTTTAGTATATTTTGAATTATATCTTGAATGAAATGTCGTCTGAAATTTTCAGGCGGCATTTCATTCATACCATCTCAATGCGCCTCTTCCCAATTCATTCCCACACCAACCTCAGCCACCAGCGGCACTTTCAACATCCCTTCATCCACTTTCGCCATAATCTGCGGCAGTTTTTCTTTGACCAAATCCAGTTCGGCTTCGGGTACTTCCAACACCAGTTCGTCATGCACCTGCATAATCAGCTTGCTTTGCAAGAGGTCGTCTGAAAGCCAGAGGGATACGTCTATCATGGCGCGTTTGATGAGGTCGGAGGCGGTGCCTTGCATGGGGGCGTTGATGGCGGCGCGTTCGGCTCCGGCGCGGGCGTTGGCGTTTTTGTTATGGATGTCGGGCAGGTAGAGGCGGCGGCCGAACAGGGTTTCGACGTAGCCTTGGGCGGCGGCTTGTTCTTTGGTGCGCTGCATGTATTCGGCGACGCCGGGGTAGCGGGCGAAGTAGCGGTCGATGAAGGTTTTGGCGGACAGGTTGTCTATGCCCAGCGATTTGGCGAGTCCGTATTGTCCCATGCCGTAAATGAGACCGAAGTTGATGGTTTTGGCATAGCGGCGTTGCTCGGACGAGACGTTTTCGGGAGCGATACCGAATACTTCGGCGGCGGTGCGGCGGTGTACGTCTTCGCCGTTTTGGAACGCGGCGATGAGGGTTTTGTCGCCTGAGAGGTGCGCCATGATGCGCAGCTCGATTTGGGAATAGTCGGCGGAAACGATGACGCTGCCTTGCGGTGCGGTAAAGGCGCGGCGCACGCGTCGGCCTTCGGCGGTGCGGATGGGGATGTTTTGCAGGTTGGGGTTGTTGCTGGCGAGGCGGCCGGTGATGGCGACGGCTTGGGCGTAGGTGGTGTGCACGCGGCCGTCTTTGGGCGAAATCATTTCGGGCAATTTGTCGGTGTAGGTGGATTTGAGTTTCGCCAGGCTGCGGTTTTGCAGGATGATTTTGGGCAGGGGGTAGTCGGGCGCGAGCTGTTCGAGCACGGCTTCGTTGGTGGAAATGCTGCCTTTGGCGGTTTTTTTCAGGCCTTTGGTGGGGATGCCCATTTTGTCGAACAGGATTTCTTGAAGCTGTTTGGGCGAGTTGAGGTTGAACGGCTGTCCTGCGGCGGCATAGGCTTCTTGTTCGAGCTTCATCAGCTCGGCGCCGAGCTCTGCGCTTTGACGGGCGAGTTCGGCGCGGTCGATTTGCACGCCGTTGCGTTCCATTTCAAACAACACCTGCGCGACGGGCAGCTCCATTTTTTCATACATTTCAAGCTGCTTGGTGTCCATCTGCGCGCGCAGGTGCGCTTCGAGGCGCAGGGCGAAATCTGCGTCTTGGGCGGCGTATTCGGTCGCCTGCTCAATGGCGACGTCGGCAAAACCGATTTGCTTCGCGCCTTTGCCACACAGCGATTCGTAGGTAATGGTTTCCAAGCCCAGCCAGCGTTCGGACAATTCGTCCAAGCCGTGTCCGAGATGGCTCTCGATGATGTAGGAAGCGAGCATGGCGTCGCCGGCAATGCCGTTCAGGGCGATGCCGTAGTTGGCGAAAACGTGTTGGTCGTATTTGAGGTTTTGCCCGATTTTTTTCAGGGCGGGGTTTTCCAAATGCGGTTTCAGACGGCCTAATACGTCTTGCAAGTCAAGCTGTTCGGGCGCGGCAGTCAGGCTGTGTCCTACGGGAATGTAAACCGCTTCGCCTGCTTGGAACGCGATACTGATGCCGACCAGCGAGGCGTTCATCGCGTCTAGGGACGTGGTTTCCGTATCGATGCCGATTTTTTCCGCTTGCGACAGTTTGTCCAACAAGGCGGCAAACTGCGCTTCAGTAGTAACGGCTTGATAATCCAGCTTTTCGGGGGCTGGGGCATGTTCTATGATTTTTTCAGACGACGTTTCCATGTCCAACGCCGCCTGTTCGCCTATCGTATCGCTGCCAAACAAATCGCCGTCCGCCGCTTCGTGCATACGGCTTTCCGCTTCTTTCAACCAAGTGCGGAAGCCCCAGCGTTTGAAATCGACCGCAAGCTGCGACCATTTCGGCGAAGTGCGGCGCAGGCTTTCGAGGCCGTCTGAAAGCTCGGTGTGCAAGTCCACATCGGTTTTAATCGTCACCAAATCATACGACAGCGGCAGTTGGGGCAGCGCAGCTTGCAGGTTTTCGCCGACCTTGCCCTTGATTTCCGCAGCGTGTTCCATCACACCAGCCAGCGAGCCGTAGGCTTCCAGCCACTTCACCGCCGTTTTCGGGCCGCACTTCTCCACGCCCGGCACGTTGTCCACCTTGTCGCCCATCAGCGCGAGATAATCGCGGATTTGGTCGGGGCGCACGCCGAATTTTTCCTTCACGCCTTCAATGTCCAGCGTTTCGCCGCTCATCGTGTTCACCAGCGTCACGCGCTCGTTCACCAACTGCGCCATGTCCTTATCGCCGGTGGACACCACCACATTCCAACCCGCTTCGCCAGCCATCGCCGCCAGCGTGCCGATAACGTCGTCCGCTTCGACTTGCGGAATGACCAACACCGGCCAGCCCATCAACCGCACCAAATCCGGCAAGGCTTCCGCCTGCGGGCGCAAATCGTCCGGCATCGGCGGGCGCGTCGCCTTGTAGTCGGGGAACATCTCGTGGCGGAAATTCTTACCTTTCGCATCAAACACCACCGCGCAATAATCGTGCACATAATCCGCCCGCAGCCGGCGCAGCATGTTCAACACACCGTAAAGCGCACCCGTCGGCGCACCGTCAGACGCGGTCAACTGCGCCATCGCGTGATACGCGCGGTAGAGATAAGAAGAGCCGTCAACGAGGAGAAGGGTGGGTTTGGACATGGTGAACCTGCTTGAAATAAGTGAAAAATAGATGGATGGATTATAAAGGAAAAGCTCGGTTCTCCCTATGTATCTGCAAACGTGTTTCAGCGTGCCCTAAGGTTTACATAAATAAACCATTTCAAATATTGCGCCTTGTCATCTCATCTTGTATATTCGTATACAAATGAATACAAATCAAATCAAACGAATATGAATGCGACAAACCGTATCCCCGTTAGCGTGAGAATTACTCAGGAAGATGCTGATTTTATTGCTGAATTAAAAATCGAAGGAGCGAATACGCCGTCTGAAAAAATCCGCGAGCTGCTCAAGCAGGCGCGTTTGGCGCATACGCAGACGCGCGATTACGGTTCCGCGCTGACGGCGCAGGAGCAGTTTTTCCAAGCGGCGAAACATGATGTATTGCACGCGGAAAAGCAGGCAGGGGTGCATTCGCATATCGTGGCGCGTTTGTTTGAGCAGTTGCCCGACTTGGGCGCGACGCTCGCCGCCGATCTACCCGAAGAAGCCGACCTCGACAGTTTGAAAAAATACGAACGCGAACTGATGTGGCGCATCGTCCGCCTGACCGACAGCATCTTGCAGCTCGCCGTAACCGGCAAAGGCGCGGCATACGACGATACCGTGCTGCAACAGCTTGAAAACACTTTGAAACTGGCGAAGATTGTGCAGCAGGCAGGCAAGGTTTGAGGCGTGAAGGAAAGGCTGAATGAAAAATGGAGTACGGCAGCGAGAAAAGTGGGCGCATGATACCCAAAATAAGCAAAACAGATTTGATTGCCGCCGTGATAATGCTCAGTGTACCACTGGTTTTAGTGGGCAGTACGATGGCACTAAGTCTGTTCCAGCCTGTACGTGAAGAAGCTGTGCGCCTAAGTGGCGATATTCAATATATTCCACCCAAACGCCCTCCCTTTGCCGCACTGGAGTATGGTGGGAAGCATTATTCCGTGAATACCGCTCGGTTTGTTGACGGGCAAGGACTCAAGTTTTTCGATAACCACCGTCCGGAAAAAATCATCAGCATTGAAGGCTTCCGCTTCTATACGCCGTTAAGCTATCGAGACACGCCACAGGGTTTGGTGATACAGCAGATGGAATATGTAGAGGATGGTAGACATCAAGTGTTGGTTGTGCCGCCGGAACAATTGGCTGTCGCGTTGAGAGATAAACGGCTTGAGCCTTGGTTTGACCGCTTGGTCTGTTACGGCATGTATCTAGCCGCTTGCGGCAGTTTGTATGCGTTTTATCGAAAAGAAAAATTAAAAGGAAAATCCAAATGAGCGAAACCCTATCTTGCAGATTGGGTTGTTTAGTGAGTGGCGATTTTCATGCCTTGATTGTGCAGCAGGCGAGGAAGGTTTGAGGTCGTCTGAAATCCCCTTCCCTCTCATTCCTAAACATCCATGTCGGACATCAAAGACAGAGGCAAACTAATGGAAAAATGGATAGCAGAAGCATACGAATTATTTGCACCTTACAGCGTGCGCTTCCCGCTGAATATCTGCACTTGCAATAGCTGCTCTCCCGAAGACTTCCAACAGGCGTTGTTGGAATATCCGTTGCGCAAGATTCCTACCGATATGTTACAGGCGTATTTGGGCAGCGTGCCTTTGGACAAAGGAGCTGCGACGGCTTTAGACATGAAACATTTTCTGCCGCGTATTTTGCAGGCTTTGGTCAACGAGGAAGATGTCCGATCGCTTGATGAAACGTTGCTTGATAAGTTGCGTTGCGATTTGCCCGAATGCTGGACAAAAGAAGAAATCGATTGGTTAAAACGTTTCGCCGCCGCTTGGTTTGACTTGCAACTGACCGCGCCACGCTATGAAGGCTGCTTGGTCGTTTGGCTGAATATGTTTCAATTCGCCGGATTGGATGTTGTTGACGAACTGCTGGCAGTGTGGACGGAACAGGCGGATAAAACGGCAGCTTTACGCGATTTTGTCGATTTGTACTTAGACATTCCGTATGGCAGCAACGAGCCGGATTGGTACAAAGTCTGCTATCTGCCCGAGCATTGTCCGAATAGAACGCAATTCGCTGCCCGACTGTCGGCTTGGTTTACCCACCCAAATACCCGCACTACATTCAGACGAGCTTTAGAACAAGCCCTGCTGGAAGGCAAAGAAGACGAAAACGAAACATTGTCATGGGAGCAATGTTACGACTGGTTGGCACAATCGGATGCCGGCTAAACACAATATTTCTCATGATTTTATAAAGAAAGGAAAATCCAAATGAGCGAAACCCTATCCCGCAGAGTGGGCCGTCTGGTGAGCGGCGGATTTCATGCCCTGATTGATGCGGCGGAGAACCTTGCGCCTGAGGCGGTCATGAACGAGAGCATCCGCGAAATTGAGCGGGCGGTGGACGAGGTGCGTGCCGAATTGGGCAAAGTGTTGGCGCAGAAACACCTTGCCGCCAAGAAAATGGCGGACGAGAGCAACCGCCACGAAGCCATCGATGCCAACCTGCAAGCCGCCGTAGCCGCTGGGCGCGACGATCTTGCCGAGGCGGGCATCGCCGAACAAATGGACATCGAAGCGCGTCTGCCTGTTTTGGAAAACACCATTGCCGACTGTGCCGCGCAGGAGAAAGAGCTTGAGGGCTTTATCGCCGCCTTGCAGGCGAAAAAACGCGAGATGCAGCAGCAGTTGCAAGACTGGCGCGCCGCGCAGCAAAGCACGGGCGCAGGCAAAGCGGCAGGCGGCAGCGACCTCAACCGCATCGCCCGTGATGCCGAAAAAAGCGGCAACGCTTTCGACCGCGTGATGGGTCGTCAAAACGCGGTACACAGCAGCACCGATGCGGCGCAGTTGGCAAAATTGAAGGAATTGGAAGACTTGAGCCGCAACAACCGTATTGCCGAACGATTGGCAGCGTTGAAGGCGGGGAAATAAGATGAATTTTGTTGATAAGATTCATGAGCTTGATGAGCAGATTGCTTACTACCATAAGATGTTGAATCACCATGCTGCATGGTTGCTGTTATCAACTGTTGCGGTTTGGTCTCTTAGTGATAATCACCCCATTCCCGCAATAGTTGCTGCTATTTTAATCGTGGGATTCTATGTTGTTATTATTACGGATGACTTGAAGGCAAAATATGACGGAAAATTGATTGTGGATGTCTGGAAAATCCATATCAAAAAAGCCATAAAAATGCTGAAAGCAGAGATTTCGGAAGGTTGTGAAGAGTCGGAGCGGCAAAAACTCTTAGATTTATTAGAGGAGAAATGCCATAGCCGGATAAAGTTCAAAAATTCCCTCAAGTACCGCCCGTTTCTAATTGCATATATTTTTTGGGTTTGGATGTTTTATGAAAATTTGATTGCATTTCTTCGTTATATAAAATAAACCAAGTTTTCAGACGACCCTCTCTATCGGAAAGGTCGTCTGAAAAGAAAAACGCCGCGCGGAGCTTGTCCTTGCGGCGTATGGCGGAACAAATCAGTAGTCGATGCGTTCGCTGATGATGCGTAAATCCGGCCATGAGAAAACGATGTCGTATTCGCGTCCGTTTTTGAAGGCTTCGGCTTTCAATACGGGGCGGCCGCGGCGGTCATCGGCTTCGATTTCGTGAACTTGGTAGCCGCGTCGTTCGAGAATCCGCATCACTTGTGCGCGTTTTTGCTCGAAAGACGGATCGCTGTAAATTTGGTGTTCGATGTAGTCGTCATCGTAATACTTGCCGTCGCGGTAACGGTAGTCGTCATAACGGTCGTAATCGCGCTCATAACGGTCATCATAGCGGTCATCGTAACGGTCATAACGCTGCTCGTAGCGGTCGGTACGATAGTCGTCATCGTAATAGTCGTAAGGATAAGGGGCGGCACAAGCGGTCAGTGCGATGCTGCCTAGGAGTAATGCCGGTAAAAGTTTTTTCATGTCGTATCCTTTCGGGACGTGGGGTAAGTCAAATTAAGAATATTCGGAAGCGGATTATAAATCGACGCGTTCTACGAGTATGTTCAAATCGGGATAAGACATCACGATTTTGTATTCCAAGCTGCCTTTGTAGGCCTCAAATTCCAAAACGGGTCTTGCCCAATGCAGGTCGGTGTCGGAATCGTGGACCTCATAGCCTCTGCTGTGCAGGATGGACAAAGCGCGGTCGTGGTGTTGCGCGAACGCAGGGTCTGTCTCCATGCGGTATTGGGCGTAGTCTTCGTAAAGGTCGAAACCTTCTGCTGCAAGAAAAATGGCGCAAACAGCGGCGACAGGAAGCAGCAATTTTTTCAAAAGCGGTTTGGACGGTTTTGTATATTGCGACTGAGAATGTTTCATTTCGTTCCCTTTGCGTCTGTTGTCGGTATAGACATTTAAACACGCAGGACTTAGGGAAAAGTTAGGAGCAGTTTCAGACGACCTTTCTTTACGATACGCACAGGTCGTCTGAAAAATAGGGGAATTTGATGATTTTTGCCATTTTGATCGGTTTGCTAACCGCCGTATTGCTTTACTTTGTGATGTTTAAGGATTGGGAAGAATTTGTCGAATGCATCGAATTCTATTGCACGCCCGACATTATCAGCGCGCTGCGGGGGAGGTATTGGGATGACGTATGGGCGGAAACCAAAATCCTGCTGTGGCTGGGCATCAGCGTGATGGCCGGCGTATCTGCCTATTTCTGGCTCGAATAGAACCGACGTTTTAAGGCTGATACGGTCTTATTGCCGCGAACAGTAAATAATTGAAAGGAATGTCAAAATGAGCAAAAAACACACCTACCGCACCGCGACAACATGGACGGGCAATCTCGGCGAAGGCACATCATCCTACACCGCTTATTTGCGCAACTTTACCGTTTCCGCCGAGGATAAGCCCGACCTGCACGGTTCCGCCGACCCTGCTTTCCGCGGCGATGCAGGTCGCTGGAACCCCGAAGAAATGCTGTTGGCCGCCGTTTCTGCCTGCCACAAACTATGGTACCTGCACCTGTGTGCCGATGCGGGCATCTGCGTTACCGCCTACACCGACCACGCCGAAGCGGTGATGGACGAAGGTGGGAATGGGAACGCGGGGCGTTTCGTCTCCGCCGTGTTGAAGCCGCGCGTTACCATCGCCGCAGGAAGCGACCGCGCCAAGGCTTTAGAACTGCATCACGAAGCGCACCGCCTGTGTTTCATCGCCAACTCGGTCAACTTTCCGATTGAATGCCGCGCAGAGATTGAGTGCAAAGAGGTCGTCTGAAAACCCAATACCCCTTTGAAATGCAAGAATAAAAAGGAACACGATAATGTGGAATTTAATCAACGCCCCCGAAACAGAAATCTTCGGCATCGCCATCGCGCTGATGGTTTTACTCGGCGTGTTGGAAGTCATCTCCATGCTGGCGGGCGGCATCAGTGACTGGCTGGACAACCTGCTGCCCGACAGCCTGACCGAAACCGCACACGCCGAAGTCGGGCTGGACGCGGCGGACGCGGGCGTGTTCGTCAGGTTTCTGAGCTGGCTGTATGTCGGTCGCGTGCCGGTGTTGATGCTGATGGTGGTGTTCCTTGCCGTGTACGGACTGACGGGCTATCTCTTTCAGACGACCTTTGCCGCCGTGTTCGGCAGCTATCTGAACGGATGGCTGGCGGCAGTAGCCGTGTGGTTCCTCTCGCTGCCGCTGGTGCGCCTGACCGCGGGCGGACTGTACAAAATCATGCCCAAAGACGAAACCACCGCCGTTTCGCAGGAAAGCCTGATCGGACGCATCGGCACGGTAGTGCTGGGTGAGGCGCGGGCAGGCAGCGCGGCGCAGGTGCGGGTGAAGGATGTGTACGGACAGCAGCATTATGTGATGGCAGAACCGGATTCCGACGAAGTGTTGAAACAGGGCGACGCGGTGTTGCTGGTGTCGCTGGAGGGAAATACGTTTAAAGCGATTTTGAACCCGAGCGGGAGTTTGGTGGATTGAGGTCGTCTGAAAAGATATAGTGGATTAACTTTAAACCAGTACGGCGTTGCCTCGCCTTGTCGTACTATCTGTACTGTCTGCGGCTTCGTCGCCTTGTCCTGATTTAAATTTAATCCACTATAAACGTCGGTTTGCAATGAACCATCATTTTTATCAATTAATTAGAAAAACAAAACGGGGATAGATATGGATCATTTGGCGCAGTCCGAGCGCGATATGCAATCCCGCATCGAAGCGTTGAAAAACAAGCTGCCGCGAGGTGTCATCGTTGTCGGCGACGGGCTGCTGTTTAAACATTCATTATTCAGAGGTTTGTTGTTTCAACCCTTGGTTGCTTTCTTGTTCGGCCTCATCGGCGTAGGCGGTCTCTGGCTGAAGATAGTGAAATGGATGGATCTATCACTTTCAAGCAACATGACTTGGCTGCTGGCTATTATGCTCACGCTATTGTGGCTGTGGCGCGTGGAACGTTGGTGGAGTGGGCTGACGACCCGGAAATCAATTTATATTGATCACGAAAAATTGATTATTTACGGCGCATTCGGACGCATCCGTTATCAAGGCGGGCATGACGGGGCTTACAGGAAGTTTGACCGTATCCATATGAGTGACATCGTCGGAGTCAGTCTGATTACCGAACGCAGGGGAACAACAGTCATTTTCGGGCTGCTGGGCTTAGGAAGGCACAATATTTGTACAACAGCTTCTCGAAACGCATTGATTGAATTAACAGGTTGGCAGTGATATTCAAGGTATAAGCTCGGCAGGTCGGATTCTTGAATCCGACAAATTGCCCCGCTTCAGCCGTATTGCACATAACCGAAATTGTCGGATTGCAAGAATCCGACCTATCTTTAAAACCCCAGATTTTTAACCTTTCAGACGACCCCAAACCCTAAAAAACCGTCTGAACCGACGCCCCTCAAGAGGTCCGTAGCGTGGGCTTCGCCCACGAAGCAAACATCTCGGATGATCGTTTGATTCAAACGACAGTAGGTCGAGGGTAAAGCCGACGCTACGGTTTGCAAAAAACAGAAATGGTAGGTCGGATTCTTGAATCCGACGAACCGCTCCGCTTCAGCCGTATTGCACATAACCGAAATTGTCGGATTCAAGAATCCGGCCTACCTTTAAAACCCAAAATTTTTAACCTTTCAGACGACCCCAAACCCTAAAAAACCGTCTGAACCCACACCCCTCAAGGGTATATCGACAACAAGAAAGGAAAACCCATGAACTTAGTTTCCATCGGCATCATCGCCGGCGTCATACTCGTTGCGCTGTTCGTACTTGGCCTCATCCTCACCCGCCTGTACCGCCGCGCCAGCAAAGAAGTCTCCTTCGTCCGTACCGGCTTCGGCGGCGAAAAAGTCATCATGAACGGCGGCGCGATGGTGCTGCCCGTGCTGCACGAAATCATCCCCGTCAACATGAACACATTGCGCCTCGAAGTGCGCCGCGCGGCGCAGCAGGCGTTGATCACCCGCGACCGGATGCGCGTCGATGTGATGGCGGAATTTTACGTCCGCGTCAAACCCAGCGCCGAGAGCATCGCCACCGCCGCGCAAACGCTGGGTATGAAAACCATGTCGCCCGACGAATTGAAAGATCTCGTCGAAGGTAAATTCGTCGATGCCCTGCGCGCCGTTGCCGCCGAAATGGCGATGGAAGAGCTGCACGAAAAACGTGTTGATTTCGTTCAAAAAGTGCAACAAGTCGTGAGCGAAGATTTGTTTAAAAACGGCCTCGAACTCGAAACCGTTTCCCTGACCGGCCTCGACCAAACCAGCTTTGAATTTTTCAACCCGCAAAACGCCTTTGACGCGGAAGGTCTGACTAAACTGACCGAAACCATCGAAGGCCGCCGCAAAAAACGCAATGAAATCGAACAAGACACCGATTTGGCGATTAAAACCAAAAACCTCGAAGCCGAGCAGCAACGCCTGAAAATCTCGCGCGAAGAAGAATACGCCAAACTCGAACAAGAACGCGAAATCGCCGTGCGCCGCGCCGAACAGGAAGCCAGCATCGCCGAGCAGGAAGCGCAGAAAAAACGCGAGGCGGAAGAAGCCAAAATCGCCGCCGAACGCGAAGTGGATTTGAAACGCATCGCCGCCGAACGCGACATTAAAAACGAAGACATCCGCAAAGCCCAAGCCGTCGAGCAGGCGGAGGTCGAGCGTCGCAAAGCCATCGAGCTTGCCGAACAAGACCGCGCCATCGCCGTCGCCGAAAAATCGCGTGCCGAATCCGAAGCCAAAGCCGAGGCCGACAAAGCCCGTGCCGCCGCCGTGCGTGAAGAAGAGAGCGTGATTACCGTACGCGAAACCGAACGCGCCGAGCGTGCCAAAGCCGTCGAACTGATTGCCGCCGAAGAAGCCGCGCAAAAAGATGCGATTTCGCTTACTGTCGCCGCCGAAGCCGAGAAACAGGCCGCGCAAGACCGCGCCGAAGCCGTGCGCATCGCCGCCGAAGCCGAAGCCGAGAAACAACGCCTGCAAGCCAAAGGTGAAGCCGATGCCAAAGTCCTGTTGGCACAAGCGCAAGAGCAGCAATACAAAGTCGATGCCGAAGGTACCCGTGCCGTGAACGAAGCCGCCAACGTCCTGAGCGTCGAGCAAGTCGAAATGCAAGTGCGCCTCGCCCTGTTGAAACACCTGCCCGACATCATCCGCGAATCCGTGCGCCCGATGGAAAACATCGACGACATCAAGATTCTGCAAGTCAACGGCTTGGGCGGATTCAGCGGCGCTGCCAACGGCTCCGAAGGCGTGTCGGAAGGTCAAACCACACAAGCCAGCCTCGCCGACCAAATGGTCAACAGCGCACTGCGCTACCGCAGCCAAGCCCCGCTGGTTGACGGCCTCTTGAAAGAGTTGGGTCTGAACGGCGGCGACATCAACGGTCTGACGCAAGGGCTGGATAAAGGAATCGGCAAAGAATAAGCCGCGCCGTTAAGAAAGTCTGAAAGCAAAGGTCGTCTGAAAACTGAACTGGCCCCCAAATCTTGGACACTCATAAAAGCCTATTCAGGCGCTCTGTGCAAGCTGGGTTCTGTATGCGACAGGACTCAGCTTTTTCAATTTCAAACTGCAACGCTCCCGGTTGTAGTAATCCATATAGTCATCTATCTGTTTCATCAATTCGTCCACCGTCAATTCCCCTGCGTTATAGAAACACTCTGTCTTCAACACCGCAAAGAAGCTTTCCATCGGTGCATTGTCCCAACAATTCGCCTTTCGCGACATGCTTTGAACCATGGAATGTTGGGCAAGCAATTCCCTATATCCCGACGTACGGTACAGCACACCTTGGTCAGAATGAAGCATCGTTCCTTCGCCGGTCAGACGGGGGGCGGCTTTTTCGAGCATTTCCTTCACCATTTCGCTGTTAGCATTGCGGCTCATGGCGTAGGCGATGATTTCGCGGTTGAACAAGTCCAATATTGGCGAGAGGTACAGTTTGCCGTCCTTTCCTTTGAGTTCGGTCACGTCGGTCAGCCATTTTTCGTTGGGCTTTCGGGCTGTGAACCGGCGTTTGAGGAGGTGTTCCGATATCTCGCCCATGGCGGGATGGCGGTAGGCTTTTTTCGCCCGTATGAGGGCTTTCAGTCCTAGCTGCCTCATCAGCCGCGCTGCTTTTTTGCGGTTCCAACCCAATGCTGCGGCAATGCGCCTTTGCCCGTAGCGTCCTTTATGCCGCCGGTAGGTTTCGACGAGGAGGGCTTTGTCGGCTTCGTCGGGGTCGGGTCGGTCTTGGTGGTGGTAGTAAAAGCTGCTTTTGGGCAGGTTTGCGATGTGCAGCAGGTATTTGAGCGGGTGTTGCGCCCTCAGTGTTTGGACGGTTTGGCTTTGTCCTTTTCGGTCCGCTTTTGGCTGAGGGCTTTTAACTCCTTTAGGTAGGCGACCTCTGCGCGCATATAGCACAACTCTTCGATAAGCTCTGCCTGTGTTTTTTCGTGGTCGGGTTTGTCGGCGATGAAGGGGTTTTTGCGGTGTTCGGTCATGGTTTTGGATTGGGGATGTTCGAGTGCGCCGATGCCGCCTTCCTGATAGGCGCGTATCCATCGTCGCAGGTGGGTTCGGGAGATGCCGTAGTGGTCTGCGGTACGCTGTTGGCTGCGTATGTGCAGGTAGTGGAGTACGGCTTGGTATTTGAAGTGTAATGTATATTTGCTCATAAAAAAACTGCACCTTGTGAGTTGGAGGGGGGATGTCCAACTTTTGGGGTGCAGTTCAAACCTGATTTCAAGTTTTCAGACGACCTTTTGCATTCATGCCGGTCCAGCCTTAGCGAAAACTAAGCCTCCGCCACAGAATCGCGGCTGAAGGTTTTTTCGCAGTAGTGGCATTTGAGCTTGGTCTGCCCGCTTTGTTTGCGGACGTAGAAGCGGCTTTTCACCGGCTCGCCGTGGCTGGCGCAGTTGGTGTTCGGGCAGCGGAACACTTCGGCGATTTCGTCGGGCAGGGTGAGCCGGCGTTTGTTGATGACTTTGAAGTGGTCGATGGTGTTGACGACGGCTTCGGGGGCGAAGAGGGCGAGGCGGTTGGCGGCGTTGTCGTCCAGCCAGACGCCGGTGATTTTGATGATGTCTTTGCTGCCTTGGGTTTTGCTGGGCAGGTTGAAGCCGACGGTGACGGCGCTGCCGTAGTGCAGCAGTTTGAATTGGCGCAGGATAATCAGGCCTTTGCCTGCGGGGATGTGGTCGATGACGGTGCCTTTTTCGATGGCTTCGACGCTGAGTTTAGGGGTTTCCATATTTGCTCCTTATACTTCTTCGTTCAACACCAGCGATAAAATCGCCATGCGGGCGTAAACGCCGTTGGTCGCCTGCTCGAAATAGTAGGCGTGCGGCGTGGCATCGACGTCGGGGTGGATTTCGTCAACGCGCGGCAGGGGGTGCAACACGCGCAGGTTGGGGCGGGCATTGGCGAGCATGGCGGCGTTGAGGTTGAATTTGCCTTGTATTTTGGCGAACTCTTGTTCGTCGAAGCGTTCGCGCTGGACGCGGGTCATGTACAGGATGTCCGCCCATTCGACGGCGGCTTCGAGGTCGGGCAGGATTTGGTAGCGGCAGCCTGCGGCTTCGAGTTCTTCGGTGATGTATTCGGGCATGGCGAGGCTGGGCGGGGAGACGAAAGCGAATTCGCAGTCCCAGCGTTTGAGGGCTTGGCAGAGGGAATGGACGGTGCGGCCGTATTTGAGGTCGCCCGCCATGGCGATTTTGAGCTTGTTCAGACGACCTTGGGTTTCGTAGATGGTCACGAGGTCGAGCAGGGTTTGGCTGGGGTGTTGGTTGGTGCCGTCGCCGGCGTTGATGACGGGGACTTTGGAAAACTCGGCAGACACGCGCGCCGCGCCGTCTTTGGGGTGGCGTTGGATGATGGCATCGGTGTAGCTGGAAATGATGCGGGCGGTGTCAGCGAGGGTTTCGCCTTTTTTCGCGCTGGTGTTCGCGCCGTCGGAGAAGCCGATGACTTTGCCGCCCAAGCGTTGTACGGCGGTTTCAAACGACAGGCGCGTGCGGGTGGAGGGTTCGAAAAAGCATGAGCCGATGAGTTTGCCTTCGAGCAGGTCGTCGCGCGGGTCGGCTTTGAGCTTGAGGGCGGTTTGCAGGAGCAGCTCGAGCTGTTCGGTCGTCAGGTCGGAAATGGAGATGACGTGTTGTCGGTAAAGCGGGTTGGGCATTCGGCTTCCTTTCTTCAATTCGGCAAAAACCCCGCTAAGGCGGGGTTTTACGAAACAACGACGGACGCGCCGCGGCGTGCGGTACGGGCAAAACGGGCGGGGCGGGCGTTAAGGCACATGGGTCGTCTGAAATCGGTTTGAGGTGGCGGTATTATCGCATATTTGACGACGCAGGGCTTCGGATTTTCGTGCAAAGGGGTCGTCTGAAAATGGGGTTGCATCCGTTTCAGACGACCTCTCTTATTCGGTTTTGCCCGTCAGGACTTTCATACAAAGCTGATATTCCGCCTTGCCCGTATCGCGGGCGAAGATGGCGTAGTCGGATTTGGGGACGGCGTTCAAAGCCGATTGCGGAAAGTGGTATATGTTTTGCGCGACGCGTTCGGTTAGCCCTTGAATGAAAGAGCGGCTGTAATCGTTTTTGGCAACAACCATAAAGCGTTCGTTCATTTTCTCTACGGCTTGTTCCATGCCCGTGCCGGACAAACGTTCGCCCATGGCGGTTTGAGCCATCAGTCCGACCAGGGCGCATTGGTCTTGGAAGGAGGCTTCTTGCGGTTCGGCGTGTACAACAGAGAATGTGGCGGCGAGCAGGAGGGCTGCGGTATATTTTTGTATGTTCATGGAGGTTTCTTTGGAATAGAGGTTGTTGGAGCAGGCGGGAATTTACATGAAGTATTCTGTGGTGGCAACAACACGAAGACGGCAGGATTTCAGGCGTGAAAAAGCGAGAAGGCGAAACCGTTTACCGTTTGGGCATTATTCGCGGGCGAAACGGCGACGAACATCAGACGCAGGTCGTCTGAATTTTACTTGCCGGAATAATTTAAGGCTATTTGAAATAGTTTCAGACGGTCTTATGTTATTCCCTATGAATTTAAGCAGTTGCCGGAAATTTTGTGAAAACATCATAGAACGTACCGATAATTTGAGAACTTATCTTCCTGTTTAATAGTCTATTTTATTGTCGAGAATACCCCGACAGGATTCCATGATATGCAAAATCAAAATGAAGCATCCGTTAGGTGCGGGTCGTCTGAAACCGCTGTTTCCCGACTTTCTCTGCTGCTTTGGGCGGGAATTGTAGCGGCGGTGTGCTGGACTGTTGCCGATATGCTGCTGGTCGGATTCGTGCAAACGCCGGAACGTTATCCTTTGCTTTCGCAGACGCTGGCGCCTCAGTTGGGCGAGGCGGCGGATTTTGCCGTGCTGATGCAGGCCGGCTCGCCCGAGCGGCTGCTGTGGGGTGTGTTGCCGGCGACGTTTTCTGCGGCGCTGTATCTGGCGGCGGCATTTGGCGTTTACCGGTTGATGCGGCCTGGGTGCACGGCCAGGGTCGGTTTTGCAGTGCTGTTTTTCGGATATGCGTTGTCGCCTTTGGGACATGCCGGTTTCTATTTCACGGGCATGGCCGCCAAGGTGCTGCTGAATGCTGCGCCGGACGATTATCCGGCGTTGCTTGCGCTGTTCCGCCATTTTTACCGGATGCTGGAGGTGCACTGGATGGCGTCGGTCGGTTCGATTGCGGCGGGATGGCTGCTGTTGCTGGTACAGACGCTGCGCCGCAGGACGCTGCTTCCGCGTGCCGCCGCGTGGTGCAATCCGTTGCCGGTAGGAACGGTTATTGCGGTTTCGTGCAGCCTGTTTCCGCAATCGCCCGTTGCCGCCGCACTTGGCGGGGCGACGTTTAATCTGGCGCAGTTGGTGTTTTTTGTTTGTGCGGCGGCGTGTGTCCGCAGGCGGGAAATAGGGATGCAGCCGGGCTGAAATAAAACGATGCCGCCTTTGCCGGACGGCAATCATCCGCCTTTGCGCCGATGCTTGTAATACAGGTAATCCGCCGTTTCGTCCCAAACCCATCACACATTATATTGCTGCTACGGCTCAAAGGTCGTCTGAAATTTGACGCTCCATTTTCAGACGACCCCTTGTCATTTTCGAAAAACCAACACCGCCCCCGAACGCCACGAAGCACGGACAGTAGGGTATAATTGCGAAATATATTCTTTTGTGAAATCAATAAAAAACAAAGACGCACAGCAGTTTTTGAAAGGTTTCACCCTAATTTCAAACTCTACACAGGAAACCGCCATGTTAGTCTGCAACCCCTACGAAGTCGTGATTCACGGCACAACCAACAAAGGCAAGATTTTCCGTCCCAGTGACTGGGCAGAACGCCTGTGCGGCATATTGTCCTCATTTACCAAAGACAACCGGCTGTCCTACTCCAACTGGGTGCGCCCCATGCTGGTGGACAACGTCCGCTGCGTCGCCGTCGATAAAAAACTCGAAGAAGACAATCCGCAGATGTTCCGTTTCCTGATGGACTTCGCCGCCGACAACGACCTGCGCATCATCGACTGCAAAGAGCTTTTGAAAGAACAGGAAGACAAAGCACAAGGCGAACCGGCCGAACGCGTCCTGCTGGCACAAGCCATCGAAGAAAAACACGCCGCCGAAAAAGCGCCGGTCCAAGCCGCCGCTGCCGACTACGTTTTGCGCGAAATCCCGCCCGAAGATACATCCACCGCCTTCGCCGCCCTCAGCGTCCTACGTTCTTCATTGACCGACATCAGCAAATTCACCGAACAAATCAACACCATCCAACGCCCCGCCGGCTACCGCCTCTTAGGTATTTTTGAAGAAGGCAAACACAACGCCGTCGCCGTCTGCGGCTTCCGCGAGTCTTGCAACCTTGCCAGCGGCCGCCATATCCACATCGACGACATCGTTACCCTGCCGCAAAGCCGCCGCAAAGGCTACGCCTCCCGCCTGTTGGCAGAGGTCCGTAAAATTGGCGCGGAAACGGGCGTAACCAAAATCCACCTCAACGTCCACGTCAATCACGACCGCGTCGATGCGCACCGCCTGTATTTCAAAAACGGCTTCGAAATCTGCGCCTACCATTTCCGCTGCGATCCTAAATAAACGAAAAGGTCGTCTGAAAGTTTTCAGACGACCTTTTTTAAAGTTGGGTTTTTAACCTAACCTATGCTAGCTAATCAGTATTTTTTACCTTTATTTTTCAAATAGTCGGTATATATCTTCGGCAGTGGGTCTTGATAGCTTTCGTCTATTTTTATGCCCTGCCTTTTCAGCTCGCGTTCTTTTTCCATACGGTATTTATCATTAGACTGCAATACTTCTTCCACCATGGGCAGCCACTTTGCAGGGATAAAGCGGTCGTCGTTATCTCGCTTGTAAACACCACTGTAATCCTGAAATTTATATTCCAAAGCATCAAACTCCATACTAATCTTATATATCGAGTAGCCTTGCCAATATTCATTGGAGTCCGCATTAAGGCTAATAGACAATAAAACTCCGTCGGCATACAGTTCATAGGAAAGGCTTTCAAGTCCTTGGGTAAAGACATTTAGCCACTCCTGCTCGCTCGGTTCGTAATCTATATAGACATATTCCCCACCCTGAAAAATATCTATTTTATCGACCATCCGTGCGCCGCCAGGATAGTAATACCGCTTCCAGCCTTTAGCTTGCAGCTCCCGCAGCAACTCCAAAAACTTTTTCCTTGCCTGAAGATGTTTGTCAGGTTGGTCGGAGCGGTAAAACTCCGCATCCACTTCAATACTGGTTACGCCCCAGCCGTTTCCTTCCTGACTGGAAGCCAGTATATGACTGTTGTCCGGCAGCATAAAGCCGTGTTCCCCATGCTTGAAGCGTATCTTGGGATAACCGCCCAGACTGATAAAGGCTGTACTGTATATTTGTTCGTAACCGCCGTTTAAGCGGTTAACCAAATCTTGCTCGTTTTCACGCAGGGAGATTTCGGGAATGCCTGTATTAATTTTCCAATCCTTTTGGGCAAACAGGGGGGTATATGCAATAGCGCATACGGTAAATACTGCTAAGACAGGGAGGATTTTGAGTAGTTTTTTCATATACGCTTCAAATTCTAAAAAACTTTATCTTAAGCGGTTTTGCCACACTTGTATAAATCTTACTACTATGCTTGGGTATGCTGACAACCACTACTTTGCCTATTACTCTCTACTATGTCCACTTTTACACCTGACCCCAGCATAACACTAATCTTATTGAGACCTTTGCAAAATTCCCCAAAATCCCCTAAATGTCTTGGTGGGAATTTAGGGGATTTTGGGGAATTTCGCAAAGGTCTTAACCCCTTAAAACTTAGGTTCTTTCTGCAAATAAGGTAGTAAATCGGGATCCTGATAGCCCTCATCGATTTTATACCCCTTGCTAACCAACATGGCCTCCTCTTTTTTGCGTTTTGCCAATTCGATGGCACGGTAGCGTTGCCAGTATTCCGGCAGGCTGGAGCTGATTTTATCCATTTCTTTTTGAAGTTTATCGATATCATAACCGTTAGGTATAAATGTGTTATATATGTCATTTCGGGTGCTGTAGCGCGCGGTCGTGAATGAGATCCTCATCATATACTGCCCCCATTCTTTAAAACTCAATGTTTTATTAATTTGATCTAAATCTTCTTGGTCTCTGACGGTTCGATCAAATGTAAGACTCATTTCAATACCATCTAAATAAAAATCTGCAAAAATGGCTCGTTGTATTATCACGCTATACCATGTATTGAAATCTGGAACTGCACCGGGATCGGTAATATTACCCAAGCCAAAATTTTCTTCATCTTGGAAATATCTGATGGCATCTTTACCTGTCAGCCGAGGACTGGATAAATAAATATAACGTTGCCAGCCACTGTCCTGTATCCGCTTCATCAGCTTAACCCATAAATCATAGGCTTCACGATGGCGGATAAGTTCGCCGGCACTGATGCCGCTGTTTAAAACAATATTATTTACTCCCTCTCCCTCAGGTTCGGAACGTACCGATCCCATGGCGGTAAAGGTATGCGGAATAGTCAGGTCATGGCCGCTGTGGCGGATGGTGACGGTTCCCAATTGTTTTGACGGCCACTTCAAATCTAAAAAGCCGACCAGTTCTCCTGCGGTATGGTGATCTGCAACCGCCCCTGCCTGTTTGAAGCTTTCCGGCCCTTTTTTGCCCAATTGTAAAGTTACTTCCTGCGGCATGATTTTCTCCTTGTCGTCTGAAGCATGAACTGTTAATGAGATCAGAGCGAGCAAAAGAGTAGCGAGCAAAGCTGCTACAACCCGCTCACTGATTGCCTTGTGGGTCGTTCCAAGATTCATGGTTTTCTCCTTTTTTGGTGCTACCTATCCAGCCTGCTATGGTTTGCAGGTGTCTTTCGATATATTCCTACTTTTCGGATTCGGACAATACGGCTTCCTGCGGACGGATTTCAAATGCTGCGCGCTGATTGAGATAGGAATACAGTGGCAGGGAGGAATCGGTCGAGGTGGCGGTGATTTCGACGCGGTAGGCGGTGTTGGCGGCTTCGGAGGCGGTGAAAGAACGAACGGAGAGGGAGGGGGAGAAACGGGCGAAGGTGAGATGATAGGATTGGCAGGCAGTCATGGCGTTGAATTTAAAGATAACAATGAGGTTCGTATGGTAACTTGAGCGTCATTAACGGTAAAGCAAATGGGATAAACGGTAGAAAGGTCGAGACCTTTGTAAAAATAGTCTGTTAACGAAATTTGACACATAAAAATGCACCAAAAAATTTCAATTGACTAAAATCTTCCTAATATTGAGCAAAAAGTAGGAAAAATCAGAAAGGTTTTGCATTTTGAAAATGAGATTGAGCATAAAATTTTAGTAACCTATGTTATTGCAAAGGTCTCAGGTCGTCTGAATGGAGGTTTTTCAGACGACCTTGATAAATTCAATCTGTACTTGCTTGAAACTTAGTCAAGGATTCAAATAATGAAAGATTTAACTCAATAATCGCCCCAAGCAAAATCCTTTAACTGCTTCATCTTTAATTATCTCTCCACTGCTCCCAAGATAAATATGCCTCTCACAGAAATCGCCCGAGTCGCGATGAATTTCCATGAACTTCTGCTTTGGAGTTGGTACAGATTCATCTGTATAGAATACATCATCATTATCTGGCTGGAAAAAAGAAAAACCAAGATAGAGGGTTTCATTAATATTTTTTTTATTATATGAGAAGTAGATCGGGGAAGATTCATTCTTCTCTAAATTGAAACCCCAGTAATTTTTCATTGCTTCATCCTCAGTCTGATTGTCATACGTTCTAGAAACATTGACTTGCAGCCAATAAGGAGATGAATTATGGATGACGATTTGTCGTTTTTGTTCAGTAATAAAGTCATGTATCACAAAGGGAAACACGCAAAGCAATATTAGGAAAATTATTTTTTTCATGATAGGTTAGGAAACCAAAGGTTCAAAGGGGGGGCTTTTTCTGCTCAATAAAACAATTCAACCAGCCACTGGATAATTTTTGCATCTATCCGTTGAAGGAGGTTTGGGTGCAGTGGAGCAACAGGACCGCCGTCAGGTCCACCACTCCAGCCGATATATTCGTCATCGATAGAGGGTCTTGCAAAATTTTCAGGAACCCATTCGGTGCCAAATGGGGATGTATCTCGATAATAGTAGAGCAAATTATCCTTTTCATCGGCAATAAAGATTGCTGTCCTAAAACCATTCCATCCTCTACAGGCAAAGATTTTTCTATTTTGTAATGTCTTTTGATCCTGTAATAATTTATTTTTAAATCTAATTATCTCTTCAACTTTTTCTTTCTCTCTGCTATGTCTGGTTTCACAAAACTCATATTCCTTATCATCAGATAATCCTTTTGAGATTTTGTTTATAAAATAAAATCCACAAGAATAATTGTTATATTCAATAAAGTCATTATTCTGGTAGCATTTGCTATTTATATCCAGGTTATTAATTTCCTTTCCAATATCCTTGATTCTCCAATATTCCACTAACCCAAATATCAATATAAAGAAACCAAACCATTTCACTATTTTTTTCTTTTTCATAAATTTTGCCTATTATTTCAAAACCACTTCAATTGGAGGGTTACAACGATATTTTTTCAAAGATGAAAATATCAGCAGATCCCCGCCTAGTTTGTTTAAATCTCGCCATTTGTTGAAATGGCTGTTCCTAACTGGGTAGAAACGGTCTTCCGGCTTGGAATCGAAAAGAGAAGGGGGGCTGCTATATAGGCTGAGGCTGCTATAATCTCATTTTTCTTATCTGAAAGCTGATGGCTATAAAACACATCAAATCCTGTATGATTCCAATGCCCTAGGTATTGATATCCGCCATTATCGTTAAGAAAATCAAATGTATCTCGGATATAGAGATAAACGCTTTCTACAATTAATTTATTTCCAGGCATGCGGTATTTTCCGATGGCAGCTGCCAAAGTACAGCCTGCGACAGTGGCGAAAAATTCGTCTTTCAATACACTTTACAAATATTGAATATCTACGGTTTAATACAAAGTCCATCATATTGTTTAACATCGGAAATTTTCTGATTTTCATCCAGGTAAATTTCCATGGTACAAAAGGTTATATCTTCTTTTAAAAAGATAGCTGTGTCATGTTTTGATATTAAAATAATACCATCTGGCTCAGATGACCAATCGAATGGAAAATAAAAAGTTACATTATTAGTAAAAAAAGGACGCAAGTATTCCTTACTACCATCACTCCTAATTAAGGTAATACTAGTGCGCTTACCTTCATTATAGTAAAAATATGTTACCTTAGGGTGGAGATTTTTATAAAAAAAACATAATAAAAAGATACATAAAACCATTAAAATTTTTTTATTCATAATCTATAACTTATTTTTACTTTCTAAACAAGTATGCCTTTTTCTTGCATCTGGCAATTTATTATCAGGAAGTTTATTCAGCTCATCCAATACATCATTTGCAGTTAGTTTATCAGCAAATTTACCAAATTTCTTATACAAAGAAAAGCCTATATTAATTGCAGTAACATCATCAATCGGATCTCCGGCATCCCCTCCTGAACTATCTATTATCTGTGCCAAATTTGCTCCATTTAATAGCGTTTCCTTTTGAAAACCAACACTTAAACCAACATACCCATAATGTATGTTTGACCAAATATCATATCTGTAATCATAATTTTTATATTTATGCCAATGCTTTTTGAATGTCCGATTTTGTTTAAGTTTATGAGAATAAGCCGAACGCACAACTGCATAACCCTTAAATGTTTCAATGATATATTCTTTATGATCCCACGGTCTCCCCTTAAAAACACGCTCAGTCCATAATGTTTTTGCTATTATTAAATTGCGTGGATCAGGCTGTGTCAATAACCTCACTATAAGAGACGAATTTTTCCACTCGTTGAACCTCTTCGTATACTCCTCTTCAGAAGCGTAATATCTAATATTCTCCGCTATTTTACTCCGAGTGTTCTTTTTGATTTCTCTGACTATATACTCCGCCACCTTTACCGCACCATCGATTTTATGTTCGCAAGGAGTCGTAATTTTCTGCTTGACCAAAAAATTATCTCCTTTGACAAATTTTCCTTTTGTCGTCTTCAATTCATTTCCCATGATTTTCTTCTTCCTTTAGATGTAAGTGAATTTTGGCAATACTGGCTTTTTCGCTGTAAAACACCTGTGTCATTCCATTTTCGTCTGTAACACCTTCCAGCTTTTGATAATCGGATAAATAAACCGTGTATTTCTTATTGGCATGCGGGAGATTATTATCATCCGTCAGTTGATATTGCAACTTGTAAGTCCCTGTCATTTTAAAAAGTGGCAATGCCGGAATGGAAAGACTTTCCACCCCACCCACCTCCATCGGCGCCTTCACCCTAACCAGCTTCGGACTCCCAATCTCAACCTCCCCGTTCGCCAGTTTGATATACGCCCCTTTGCAGGTAATCAGAATCTCCTCCTTCGCCGCAATGGTGATTTTCCCTGCGCTGCTGGTTAACGTTGCATCCTTCAGCGCATTCAGCTGCAACTCGTCATTCTGTGCCTGTACTTCCACTTTACCCTGATTGGCCTGTACCTTAATGCCGCTGCTTTGGGCAAACAGGTTGAGGCTTTCTACTGCATGGGCGGTCAGGCTTTGTCCGGCGGTGATGTCGGTATGGTTGCCGCTGACGAGATGGATGTTTTCATTGGCGGTGTGCAGTTGGCTTTGCTGGGTTGCGGTAGCAATACCGGCAGGGGCGGTTTGGATCAAGCCGGCTTCTTTGAGGTCTTTAAGGGCGTCTTTCAGACGACCCCTTTGGGTTTCTTCATCGGTGTGGTGGTTGTTGGCGGTTTGGGCGGCTTTGTTCAGGCTTTTGGCGAGGGAAAGTGCCTGTTCGAGTTGGGAAATGGCATCGTCCATATCCAGCACTTTGCCGTTGGCGTCTTGGTTTTGTGCGCTGACGAGTATGCCTTTCCCCGCCCGTACGGCACCCCAGCCGTCGGTTCTGAGTTCGAAGCCTTCGCCGTTCTCTCCGCGTTTCTCCCTACCGCTGTCAACGATGTGGCCGAGGTTGAGTTGGGATTTCTGGTAGTCGGTGGCGAGTTTGATGTGTTCCTGTCCCTTTTGGTCTTCCATCCTGAGTTTGTTGTTCGCCCAGGTACGGATGACGTTCCTTGTGTTCCAATCGGCAGGAATATGGTCGGGATGGGCACTGTCGTGCATGACGCCGGAGATATACGGGCGGTCGGGGTTGCCTTGGACGAAGGACAACATAACTTCGGTGCCCTCGTGCAGGGGGAAGTGGATACCGTATTCGGGACCGGCATAGGGTTTGGCGAGTCGGACGGGACGGCTTTCTCCGCCGGGGCTCCATTCGTCCAAATCAAACGGCAGTTTGACGCGGTAGCGTCCCATGTCGTCGATGTAGGCGTAGGTGCAGTTCTCTGCCGCGGTCACCCGTGCGGGCAGTGTGCCGGCGATATGGGGACGCGGGGTGGTGCGTTCTGGACGGAAGGCGAGTTGGGCGGGTATGGCGGTAAAGGTGTGGGTGTAGGCGGTATCGCGGCTGCCGCTGTGTTCCATGCTGAGTACCAGCCAGCCGTCGGGTGCTTCGGGGAAGGCGGTATCGGTTTGGAACACTTTCATCGGTGCCATGGAGACGACGTTGCCGCTGCCGTTGGCGACGGTTTGGCGGCAGAGGACGGCTTCGTTCAACAGGGTCGTCTGAACTTTGGCTTCATCGGGGGTTTTGGGATGAAGGCCCCAGTTTTGCTGTTTGCCCAATAAGACGGTATTGTCGGCAGACTCTTCGGATTGTTTGTTGTCGGTTTCGGCAAAGAGGTCGGTATCGGCAGTGCGGTAGTTGTAGTCGGCACTGCGTATGCCTTCGACGATGGGATTGTGACGGATGCTTAAGTTGAAGAGTGCTTCGGTACCGACGCTTTCCAGTCCGGCATGGGGACGGTAGGAAACGGGTAGGCTTTGGTCGCGGAAGTAGTGTTCGGGACTGTCGCCGAAGACGACGATATCGCCGTGTTGTTCATGCTGTTCGAAGGCATACCAAATGCCTTCTTCCTCACACAGACGGTTGATAAAGGCAAAGTCGCTTTCGAGATACTGGGTCACATACTCGCGGACGCTGTAGCTGCGGCTTTTTTGGAAACGGTAGTCGACACCGGAGAAGCCGTGGTGCTTGAAGACGGCGGCAACGATGTCGGGGACGGTTTGGTTTTGAAACAGTCGGGAAGATTGGAAATGTTTTAAAGCCGCGAAACGCGGCTCTAAAACAAAGCGGTAAACGGTTTCATCCTTGGAGACCGACAGTTTCTCGCATGAAGTCACAATGCCCTGCCATTGTTTCGCCGGAGACTCGTCCGAACCGGCTGCGAAGGCGGCGGCGACTTCGGACAATACGGCCTCCTGCGGACGGATTTCAAATGCTGCGCGCTGGTTGAGGTAGGAAGACAGCGGCAGTGAGGAATCGGTGGAGGTGGCGGTGATTTCGACGCGGTAGGCGGTGTTGGCGGCTTCGGAGGCGGTGAAGGATTTAACGGAGAGGGACGGGGAGAATCGGGCGAAGGTGAGATGATAGGATTGGCAGGCAGTCATGGCGTTGAATTTAAAGATAACAATGAGGTTCGTATGGTAACTTGAGCGTCATTAACGGTAAAGCAAATGGGATAAACGGTAGAAAGGTCGCCTGAATGGAGGTTTTTCAGACGACCTTGATAAATTCAATCTGTACTTGCTTGAAACTTAGTCAAGGATTCAAATAATGAAGGATTTAACTCAATAATCGCCCCAAGCAAAATCCTTTAACTGCTTCATCTTTAATTATCTCTCCACTGCTCCCAAGATAAATATGCCTCTCACAGAAATCGCCCGAGTCGCGATGAATTTCCATGAACTTCTGCTTTGGAGTTGGTACAGATTCATCTGTATAGAATAGATCATCATTATCTGGCTGGAAAAAAGAAAAACCAAGATAGAGGGTTTCATTAATATTTTTTTTATTATATGAGAAGTAGATCGGGGAAGATTCATTCTTCTCTAAATTGAAATTCCAGTAATTTTCCATTGCTTCATCCTCAGTCTGATTGTCATACTTTCTATAAACGTTGACTTGCAGCCAATAAGGAGATGAATTATGGATGACGATTTGTCGTTTTTGTTCAGTAATGAAGTCATGTATCACAAAGGGAAACACGCAAAGCAATATTAGGAAAATTATTTTTTTCATGATAGGTTAGGAAACCAAAGGTTCAAAAGGGGGGGGGCTCTTTCTGCTCAATAAAACAATTCAACCAGCCACTGGATAATTTTTGCATCTATCCGTTGAAGGAGGTTGGGGTGAAGTGGCGCAGCAGGACCGCCGTCAGGTCCGCCACTCCAGCCGATATATTCATCATTGACAGATTGTCTTGCAAAATTTTCAGGAACCCATTCCGTACCAAATGGGAATGTATCTCGATAATAGTAGAGCAAATTATCCTTTTCATCGGCAATAAAGATTGCTGTCCTAAAACCGTTCCATCCTGTACAGGCAAAAGTTTTTCTATTCTTTAAAATTCTGCGATTATCTGCCAAAATCTTTTTTTCCAATTCTATTTGTTCTAAACGTTCTACTTTATGTTGATATAAATACTCACATTCGGGGTTATCTTTGTAGCGTAATTCCCGATAAATTGCTTCAGGATTTTGCATAAAATATAGTCCACAAGAACCTTCTTGATAGTTCACTAAATATTTGTTTTGGTAACAATCACTACTCACAGAGAGATTTTTTATCTCTTCTCCCATCCCCGTTATTCGCCAATACTCAACCAACCCAAATATCAATATAAAGAAACCAAACCATTTCACTATTTTTTTCTTTTTCATAAACTTTGCCTATTATTTTAAAACTACTTCAATTGGGGATTGAAACAATATTATTTAAGGATAAAAATACCGGCAGATTTCCACCTGCCTTTTAAGTAATTGAATTATATAAAATAATATAGATTAAAATTTTATTTATGGCATAAATTATCAATAAATTTTGCTTCTATCCTATGGAAAATAGATGGGTTTATAGAAAAGGACTCTGCTTGAGCATATAGACCTAAATCGAATATACCTTCTTCATCTAAGTTCAAGTCTAATGGCATTCCTAGCCAAACCTCATTATAGAGATAATAAAAAGACAGTAATTTACCTTATTCATCATATAAATAGATACCGGAGTTGAGGCCGTCTATGCTCAAAAAATTTCCTATACTATCCAAACAAACAACAATTTTTTTATTTTCACTTACGCTAAACCTTTCACATTGGTCTCCATCACTAGGAACTTGATAACTAGGTAAAGTCTTTTCTTTATAATGGCAATATGCGCTATATCTAAAATAAAAATAAGAAAAAATTATAGTTAACAAAATGGTTATTAAAGCAAATTTTTTAAACATGATTCCACTTCAAAAGAAGGTCGTCTGAAAAGGCTCAGATGACCTTTATCAATTTTGGATTTCAACTCAATCTGTACCTACTCAATACATTGATTAAGAAGAGCTTTCTTCTTATTTAAATATTTTTTTATTTCCCTGATATTTTTTAATTTAAATTTCGTTTTTACATCAGAGCCACCATCATATCCTGAAACATTTTTACCTAAAATATGATCTACAGATATAATTTGTATTTTACTATTTTCTTCACCTTTATAAATTTGATATAAATGAATCGTATAATCTTTACCCTCAGGTTGAGGGTAACAACAAAATTCCTCTGAAAATAGAGTAATAAGCAATGGGGGATGGCGATTATTCTTATATACACTCACTGCTTCCAAGTTGATTTTCCTACTTGGACTATTCTCTTTTCTAAAACTTTTTAATTCATATTTTTTCCCATTAACCAATATACTGTTATGGATTATTTCTTCTATTCCATCTATTCCGTTGATTTCGTCTATTTCTTCATTATGAATGGTGATACAGTGTGATGCCGAAAATAAAGCATCATTTGTTTTGAAAAGGCTTAATTTGTAATTCTGATCATCACATGATCCATCATTTTTAATGGGATGAATTTCCTGGGCGATGCAAAAGCCGGATGAACAAAACAGGATTATAGATATGATCAAAGATCTCATGATGTAACCTTTAGCAAAGAGGGTAAGTAGATTGGTAAGTAGGTTGGGCGTAGCGCAATAACACCTTCAAATCGCTAAAAATATTGGATTCAGCCCACTCTAGGATTACAGTTCTTTTTTAAGCGTTCGTGTATCAAAGTCGATGACAAAAGGCTTGGATCGATAGCCACGCTCCATTCCTTCATAGAACACAGCTATACATTTAAATGTATATCTTTTTTGTTCAAATTTATCCTGTACACAATTAAATCGGTCATCGTTGCTGCATAATCGTACACTTCCTGTCAACCTATCACTCTGGCTATTTTTTATATCACTAGATTCCGAATCAACAAAACCTAATAACTCTATAACATATGTTTTTTCGCTACTTTCACAATGAACAGGTTTTGTATTGGTTTGCTTTAATTTATTTATCATTTCCTGTTTTGTATTGATAAAATCCATATCAAATACAACTTCATCAAATTCTTTGTTGATCACATAATTTTTAGGTTGTAGTTCATAATCATTAAAAGAAACGATACATGAGGTCAGGAATAAAACTGCGATAAAAATTAAATATTTACCTTTCGACACTTTTTAACTCCTCTGGATAAGATGGCAAAAGCAGGTTTGTCTGTTTTCGAATTACTTTTGCGTAAAATGACGATGAACGAAGCTGACCAGTTGCTTAAATATTAGTGCTTACTACGGCTGTTGTTTAAGCATCCGTGTATCAAAGTCGATGAGAAAAGGCTTGGATCGATAACCGCGATCCATTCCCTCATAGAATGCAGCTACACATTTAAATGTATATCTTTTTTGTTTAAATTTTTCCTGTATACAATCAGATGAGTTATGGTATCTGCACAAGCGGATACTTCCTGTCAAACTATCAGTCTGACTATTTTTTAGCTCACTATATTCTGGACCAAGAATAAATCCAAATAACTCTACTTCACCAAATAACTTTGCATCATGTGTTTTTTCTACACTTTCACAATTGGCATGGTGTGTATATGCTTTTTGTAAATTATGTATCATTTCCTGTTTTGTATTAATAAAATCTATATCAAATAAAACTTTATTAAATTCTTTGTTGATCACATAATTTTTAGGTTGTAGTTCATAATCATTAAAAGAAACGATACATGAGGCTAGAAAGATAACCGCGATATAAAGTAAATATTTACCTTTCGACACTCTTTAATTCCTCTCGATAAGGCAGCAAAAGCAGGTTTTGTCTGTTTTCGAATAGCTTTTGGGTAAACATGGCAGAGAAAGAACGGGGTAGAACTAGCGGTCAGCCATGACGGTTTGGATGGGTTTATGATGAAAGTCTGAATATAAGTCAAAATGACAGGTAGGATAAACAACGGAGGATAAGAGGTAAAGATGTTGTATGGGTGGTTTTGTAAGGGAGGGAGATGAATGGGTCGGGGATGAAAGAAGGTCGTCTGAAAGTGGGTTTTCAAACGACCTTTTGACGTTAGACGGGTTCGTGGGCGAAGCCCACGCTACTTTTGATTTCAGACGACCTTGGGTCAGAGGTCGAAGGCGGCGTTGATGAGGCGTTTGGTGTAGTCTTTTTGGGGGTGGTGGAAGATTTGGTCTGCGCTGCCGTATTCGACGAGTTCTCCGTGCTGCATGACGGCGACGTTGTCGCTGACGGCGCGGACGACGGAGAGGTCGTGGCTGATGAAGATGTAGGTCAGTCCGTATTTGGTTTGGAGTCCGCGCAGCAGTTCGACGACTTTGATTTGGACGGAGCGGTCGAGGGCGGAGGTGGGTTCGTCGAGGAGGATGAACTTGGGCCGCAGGATGAGGGCGCGGGCGATGGCGATGCGTTGGCGTTGTCCGCCTGAGAATTCGTGCGGGTAGCGGTTGAGCGCGTCGGCGGGCAGGGAGACTTCGTCCAGGACTTTGAGGACGAGTTCGGTGCGTTGGGCTTTGGTCATTTCGGGGCGGTGGACGGTGAGGCCTTCGCCTATGATTTCGCCGACGGTGAGGCGGGGGGAGAGTGAGCCGTAGGGGTCTTGGAAGACCATTTGGCGTTCGGCTTTGAGCTGGCGCGCGCGTTCGGGGGTGAGGGCGGCGAGGTCGCTGTTGTCGAAGTGTATGCTGCCTTGGTAGGGGAGCATTTGCATGATGGCTTTGCCGAGCGTGGATTTGCCGGAACCGGATTCGCCGACGATGCCGAGGGTTTCGCCTTGGCGGATGGCGAGGCTGATGTTTTTGACGGCGTGGAAGGTTTTGAGGGGTTTGCCGAAGAAGTTGTGTTTGAGGGTGAAGTGGACGTTGATGTTGTCGGCACGGATGAGCTCGGGCGGGTTGCCTTCTACGGGGTCTTTCATGCCTTTGGGGACGGAGTGGATGAGTTGGGCGGTGTAGGGGTGGGACGGGTTGGCGAAGACTTGTTTGATTTTGCCGCGCTCGACGATTTCGCCGTCTTTCATGACGCAGACGGTTTCAGCGTAGTGTTCGGCGAGTCCGAGGTCGTGGGTGATGAAGATAATCGCCATGCCCATTTGTTTTTGGAGGTCGTGCAGGAGGTCGAGGATTTCTGCTTGAATGGTGACGTCGAGGGCGGTGGTGGGTTCGTCGGCGATGAGCAGGGCGGGGTCGTTGAGCAGCGCCATGGCGATCATGATGCGCTGGAGCTGGCCGCCTGAGAATTCGTGGGGGTATTGTTTCAGACGACGTTCTGCTTCGCGGATGCCGACGCGGTTGAGGAGGTCGAGAATGCGTTCGCGGGCGGCTTTGCGGGTGATGGTTTTGTTGTGGACGCGCAGGGCTTCTGTGAGCTGGGTGCCGATTTTCATGAAGGGATTCAGCGAGGTCATGGGCTCTTGGAAGATGAAGCTGATGCGTCCGCCGCGCAGGCTGCGGAGGGTTTTTTCGTCTGCATCGAGGATGGATGTGCCGTCGAAGGTGATGCGCGAGTCTTGTCCGTAACGGGTACTATTTTCGGGCAGGAGGCGCATGAGGGACATGGCGGTAACGGATTTGCCGGAACCGGATTCGCCGACGAGGGCGAGGGTTTCGCCTTTGGCGACTTGAAAGCTGATGTTGCGCACGGCGTGGACGGTTTTTTCGTGGAGTTGGAAGCGGATGTCGAGGTTTTCGACGGTGAGTAATGGGGTGGTCATGGGTGTGTCCTCGTTGTGTGTGTCAGCGGTCTTTGGGGTCGAGTGCGTCGCGCAGGCCGTCGCCGATGAAGTTGAAGCAGAAGAGGGTGGCGACGAGGAAGAAGCAGGGGACGAGGAGCTGCCATGGGGCGGCTTCCATGGAGGCTGCGCCCTCTTGGAGCATGGAACCCCAACTGGTTTTGGGTTCTTGTACGCCCAATCCGAGGAAGCTGAGGAAGGATTCGAACATGATCATGCCGGGGACGAGCAGGGAGGCGTAAACCATGACGACGCCGAGTACGTTGGGGATGATGTGGCGGGTAACGATGCGGCGGCGGGATACGCCTGTGATGCGGGCGGCTTCGACGAATTCTTTGTGTTTGAGGCTGAGGGTTTGTCCGCGGACGATGCGGGCGACGTCCAGCCATGAGACGAGTCCGATGGCGACGAAGATGAGTAAGAGGTTGCGTCCGAAGAAGGTGGTCAACAGGATGACGAAAAACATAAACGGAAAGGCGTTGAGGATTTCGAGCAGGCGCATCATGACGGAGTCGAGTTTGCCGCCGAAAAAGCCTGCGAGTGCGCCGTAGAGCGTGCCGATGACGACGGCGACGAGTGCGCCTGCGATGCCGATGAGCAGGGAAATGCGTCCGCCGGCGGCGGCTCGGGTAAAGAGGTCGCGTCCGAGCAGGTCGGTGCCGAAGTAGTGGCGGGTGGCGAAGGAAGGCGGGATTTGCATGTTGTCCCAGTCGGTGTGGTCGTAGGTGTAGGCGCTGACCCAGGGGACGGCGATAACGAAGAGGATAATGGCGGCAAGGATGAAGACGCTACACAGGGCGGCTTTGTTGTTGCTGAAACGCCGCCATGCGTCCTGCCACAGGCTGCGTCCGTGTACTTGTGCCTGTTCGGCGGCTTCTGCTATGGCGCGGGAATTTTTCTTGTTGAATAGCATGGTGTTCTCCGTTTTTTGTTCGGGGGTCGTCTGAAAACGGCAAAACCGGTTTTCAGACGACCTTTTTTGCTTTTAATAGCGGATTTTGGGGTCGATCAGGGCGTAGAGGATGTCGAGTATGGCGTTGAAGACGATGGTCAGTACGCCGACGAGGATGGTCAGCCCCAAGATCATGCCGTAGTCGCGGTTGAGCGCGCCGTTGACGAAGAGTTGTCCGATGCCGGGCAGACCGAAGACGCTTTCGATGACGATGGCGCCGGTGATGATGCCGACGAAGGCGGGAACGAGATAGGAAAGGATAGGCAGCATGGCGGGACGCAGGGCGTGGCGCAGGACGATGCTGTTCATTGATAATCCTTTGGCGCGGGCGGTGCGGATGTAGGGGCTGTTCAACACTTCTATCATCGCGCCGCGCGTGATGCGGGCGAGGCCTGCGACATAGCCTATGGAGAGGGCGGCGACGGGCATGATGAGGCTGGTCAATGAGCCGTCATTCCAGCCGCCGGCGGGCAGCCATTTGAGGGTGATGGCGAAGATGAAAATCATGATGGGGGCTTTGACGAAGCTGGGGACGACGATGCCGGTCATGGCGGCGGTCATGATGGTGTAGTCCGCCCATGTGTTGCGCCTGAGTGCGGCGATGGTACCCATGAGTACGCCCAAGACGGTGGAGATGATGAAGGCGTACACGCCCAGCTCGACGGAAACGGGCAGGGCTTGGGCGAGCAGCTCGTTGACGTTGTAGTCTTTGTATTTGAACGAGGGGCCGAGGTCGCCGTGGGCGAGTTGTTTGAGATAGTTGAAGTATTGCAGGTACATCGGGTCGTTCAGATGATATTTGGCTTCGATGTTGGCCAGTACGGCGGGCGGTACGTTTTTGTCGCCGGTGAAGGGGCTGCCGGGTGCGAGCCGCATCAGGAAGAATGAGACGGTAATCAGTACCAGCATGGTGGGGATGGCGGAAAGTATGCGGCGGATGATGAATTTCAGCATATCGTACCTGCTCGGGGCGTGGTGGGTCGGAATATGCCTGAATACGGGAAGGCGGTCTGAATGGGGTTCGGACGCTTGGGGTGGTTTCTCTTCTTTGTAGTCAGGCCCTTGGTTTTGGAGTGTGCGGGCTTTTGTTTTATGGTCGTCTGAAAACTTTAGAATAGGATTTCGGACGGTTTTTTATTGTGGCAGTCGCGGGCGGAAGCCTGCGTTTTGGGTTTGTTTCGGAGGTCGTCTGAAATCGGATTTTTGGTTTCAGACGACCTTTTTGCTGGTGTTTCTCGTGGGCAAAGCCCACGCTACGGCCTTTTTCAGACGACCTTTGCGGTTAACGCGCCAGCGGTTCGGTGCGTTTGATCAGCCATGCTTTTGCCGCGCCTTCGGTCAGCGGCTCGAGGCGGCGGCGGACTTCGGCGTGGTAGCGGTTGACCCAGTCGATTTCGCCGTCGGTCATCATGGCGGTATCCATCAGGCGGGTGTCGATGGGGCAGAGGGTCAGGGTTTCGAAGTAGAGAAAGCTGCCGAACTCGGTTTCCTGCGGGTTGGCAACAGCTTGGTTGGCGGCGAGGTTCTCAATGCGGATGCCCCATTTGCCGGGACGGTAGAGTCCGGGTTCGATGGAGGTAACCATGCCTTTTTTCATGGCGTGCTGCGGGCCGGGAACGGCGGCACAGGCGATGACTTGCGGGCCTTCGTGGACGTTGAGGAAATAGCCTACGCCGTGTCCTGTACCATGACCGTAGTCGCATTGCGCCTGCCACAAGGGTTTGCGGCAGATGGCGTCTATCATCGGCGAGAGGATGTTTTCGGGGAACACGGCTTCGGCAAGCGCGATATGGGCTTTGAGAACGAGGGTGTTGTCGCGTTTTTGTTCGGCGGTCGGTGTACCGACGGGGACGACGCGGGTGATGTCGGTCGTGCCGCCTTTGTATTGCGCGCCGGAGTCGATGAGCAGCAGACCGTTGCCGCTGATGGTGCTGTGGCTTTCGGGCGTTGCGCTGTAATGCGGCAGGGCGGCGTTGGCGTTGAAGCCCGCGATGGTGTCGAAACTCAATGAAATGAAGCCCGGACGTGCGCTGCGGTGGCGGTGGAGTATGGTGTCCACGTCGATTTCGGTCAGGCTGCCGCCGTTGTCGATGATGTCTTCAAACTCGGCGAAGAATCCGCACAACGCCGCGCCATCTTGTTCCATCGCTTCACGGATGTGGGCGATGTCGGCTTCGGATTTGACGGATTTGAAGAAGGTGGACGGGTTGATGCCTTCGATCAGGCACAAGCTTTCGGGCAGGCGCACGAGGGTGCTGACGGCGGTTTTGTTCGGCTCGATAAGCAGCGTGCCGCCGATTTGCGCGAGTTTGTCGGCAACTTGGGCGTAAGGTTCGATCGTGATGCCTGCGGTTTGCAGCGCGGCGGCGACTTCGGCGTTCAGACGACCTTGGTCGGTAAACAGGACGGCGTTGTCTTTGCCGATAAGCAGGAAGGATACGAAAACGGGGTTGAAAGGCACGTCGCTGCCGCGCAGGTTGGTCAGCCAAGCGATGTCGTCAAGCGAGGAAACCAAGTGGTAATCCGCGCCTTTTTCCGCCATGACGGCGCGCACGCGGGCGAGTTTTTCGGCGGCGGTTTCAGAAACGTAGGCGGGGTCGTGGATGAACACTGTTTCGGCGGGGATGGCGGGACGGCTTGTCCACACTTGGTCAAGCAGGTCGTCGGGGTGTTCGATGTGGATGTTTTTTGCGGCTAGGGATTGCGCCAAAGTGCGTTTGCCGGTGAGCGACACCATATCGGAAGGGATGCCGACGGCGGCGTTTTCGGGCAGGTTTGCCGCGAGCCATTCGTTGTACGGCGGAACTTGCCCGCTTTTTTGCAGCTCGATGCCGCTGCCCGCAAGCTGTTTGGTCGCCTGCTCCCAATAGCGGCTGTCCACCCAAACGCCCGCTTCATCGGCGGTAACGACGAAAGTGCCGACCGAGCCGGTAAAGCCCGACAATTCGCGACGCGCCTGCCAGTGTGCGGGCAGGTATTCGGAAAGATGGGGGTCGGCGGAGGGGATGACGAGTGCGTCCAAGCCTTGCGCCTTCATGGCTTCGCGCAATGCGGACAGGTAATTCGATACGGTATTCATGAACGGGATTCTCCAATAGGGTTTCGCGGTTTCAGACGACCTCTTCAATTTAGTGTACAGGGAGGTCGTCTGAAAAACGTGTCTATGTTATCAAATCACTTCTTGGGTGCAAACGACCAATTCTTGACGGTGTAGTTTTTCAGCGGGTCGCGGTCGGAGTAGCCTTGGATGTCGGGTTTCACCAGATTGATGCTGACTTGGTGATACAGCGGGATAAAGGCGTCGTCGCGTTGCAGCATCGCCTCGGCGCTGACGTAGCGGCGGGCGCGCTCTTCGGCGGAAATGCCCGCTTCGAGCGTGCTGTTCATCAGCTTGTCGAATTCGGGATTCTTGTAATGGAAGGCGTTGTTCGGATTGTTGGATTTGAAAATATTGAGCATGCCCGCAGGGTCGTTGTAGTCGGAACACCAGCCTGCAAACGCCATGCTGAAATTACCTTGCATACGCTTGTCCAAGAAGGTTTTCCATTCTTCGTTCATCAACGTGGGGCGAACGAACGGCACGGTCGCCTTCCAAATGGATTGCAGCGCGGTGATTTGTTTTTTGGCGGCCTCGCTGGTGGTATAGACGATTTGGAACTCGAACGGTTTCTCTTCGCTATAACCCGCTTCGCGCAAGAGTTTTTCTGCTTCGGCAATACGCGCTTCGCGTTTCAGCGGCTTCCACGCAGGCGCAGACTCGCCGCCGCCCTGCATATTCGGCGGGGTAAGCTGGAACGCTTCCTTGTCGCCGCGTGCGGCAACCTTGGTAATGATGGCGCGGTCGGTCAGCAGGTTGAGCGCGCGGCGGACTTTGGGATTTTTAAATTCGGCGGATTCCAAGTTCGGCTCTAAAAACCAAGAACACAGCAAAGTCGCGCGCCGAACCTGACCGGGAAATTCTTTCTCGGCAATCTTAATCTGGTCGGAAGGGATGCCGTAGGTAACGTCCACTTCGTCGGCGCGGTAGCGGTCGTATTCTTTGCCGCTGGCGAGGAACACCGCCCGCGGGATGGATACTTTTTTGCTGTCGTAATAAGCAGGGTTTTTATCCATGGTGATGTGGCTGTTGACGTGCCATTCTTTGAGGATGTATGCGCCGCTGGAGACATAATTGCCCGGCTGCGTCCATTTTTCGCCGAATTTCTCGACGGTGGCGCGGTGGACGGGATAGGTGAACTGCTGAACCAGCATATCGGGGAAATACGGCACAGGCGCGGTGAGCGTGAATTGCAGCGTTTTCGCGTCCAAAGCCTTCACGCCCAAAGTATCGGGCTTCGCCTTGCCTTGCAAAATCTCCGCCGCGCCCTGTACTTTCGCGTCCTCCAAGTAGCTGCTGTTAGGTGCGGCGGTTTCGGGATCGGCGAGGCGGCGGAAGCTGTAAACGAAATCTTCGGCGGTAATCGGGTCGCCGTTGCTCCATTTTGCATCGCGCAGGTGGAACGTCCAAACACGCCCTTCATCCGACGACTCCCATTTCAACGCCAGCGCAGGAATGGTTTTGCCTTCGGCATCCGTACTGACCAAGCCATCCATCATCTGACGGATAATCGCGCCTGCCGCCATATCCGAGCTTTTTTGCGGGTCGAGCGTACTCGGTTCGACCGCGTTGCTGATGACGATTTTATTGTATTCGCTGCGTTTGAATTCAGGCGCGGGCTTGACTTCGCGGTTGCACGCCGACAGCGCGAACACCACGGCAAGCGATAAAGCCGATATGGAATAAAGTTTGTTCGGCAGCACGTTTTTTCTCCTCTTCTCGTTATCTCCCTCAGGTTTGAGTCTTGCAGAAATAAAAATTACATATGACTACAAGATAGGGGAATATTCTGAATTTAGGCGAATAAAAAGATTTATTCTCTATAAATATCTGAAACAATCCGCCTGTTCTTGGAATTGGTTTGCAAGATAACACAAAAAAACGCCGTAAAAAACATTTTTGAAAATAAAAGTTACAAGCGATTACAAAAATATTGATTTTTTTGCACGCCTAAAATAGTATAAAACCCTGTTTAAACGCAGACCCAGAAAAATCAAGTAAAAGGAGAATAAAATGAAGAAGTTATTAATGATTGCGGTTGCCGTCCCGCTTGCCGTCCCCGCATTGGCATCCGATAACGAAGCCAAAATCGGCGGACGGATATTTACTTCTATCGAACACGAACGCAACGGCAAAGGGCAATCCGCTACCGATATATCCGACAACAACAGCCGTATCTGGATTATGGGCAGTGAAAAACTCGACAAAGACCTCAAGCTCATCTACGGCATCAATTCATTCGTCGCCTTCGACTACAACGGCTGGAGTACAGACGACTCCTATATCGGTCTGCGCGGCGATTTCGGTACCGTCCGCGCCGGCTGGCTCAGTACCCCCATGCACTACCTGACCGGCGAACAAGACGCGTTCAACGGCAACAACCACACCCAAACCATGGGGCGCATGACCCGTTTCGGCGGCCGTGAAATCGCCCTGAACTACGAATCCAAAACCTTCGACAACGGCTTCAACTACCGCGTCCAAATCGCGCCCGGTGCCAACAAATATAAAGACAGGAAACGCAACGGCGACTGGATGGCGGGCTTAGGTTTGCACTACAAACACCCGACCAACGGCTTCAACGCCCACTACGCCCTCGAATACGCCCGCAACGGCTCGCCTGACGATACCAAAGACAGACAGGTTCATTCCATGAAAGTCGGCTACGACAAAGACAACCTCTACCTCGCCGCCGGCATGATGTACGCCCGCAATGTCGCCGACAAATTCCACTGGGAAGACGAAACCAAAACCAATACCAACACCCGCGATTTCCAAGTGACCGCCGGCTACACCATGGGCAACATCACCCCCAAACTCGGTGTCGCCTACGGCCGCTCCGATACCGGCAAGAACTACAAACAGCTTGCGTTCAACACCGAATACAAATTCTCCAAACGCACGACCCTCTCGTTCAACTCAGGCGTAGTCAAAGAAAGCAAAGACCCCAAAACCGGATGGGCGGCAGGCGTGTCATTGGAACACAGTCTGCAATAACGCGGGATTTGAAGCATAAAAGGTCGTCTGAAAACCTGAATATGGTTTTTTCAGACGACCTTTGTGTTTATCAAATACCTGTCAGACGCATTCTTGCAAACGATGCTTCCGATATTCAAACCCTCATGAAAAAACGTCGTCTGAAACTGATTTTCAGACGACGTTTGTCATTCATGTGTATGGCAGAGTTATTCCGCTTTCTCCAGTAAGGCGAAGCCTTCCGCTTTGTTTCTCGGGCGCGCGCCCTGCCAGATTTTCGTCCAGCCCGGCGGTGCGTCGGTGTTTTTAGGCTGCTGCACCAGACGGTAGCGGCAGGCAGCGTCGTCGATATGGGGTTTCAAGTTGCTGTATTGCGCCCAAGCGATACGGGCGCGGTGGTCTTCGTTGGCGATGCTGATACATTCTAGGTCGTCTGAAAGCCGTTGTTTCAGTTCGGGAGAGAGGGCGGCTTCCATTTGGAGGACGACGGGCGCGTGGCTTTTGGCGGCGTCGAGCCACGGCAGGAACAGGGTCATCAGCAATGCCCATGCCAGCGTAACGCCTGCCGCCCAGTTGGTCACTGCCTGTCTGCCGCGGATGTTTTTGCGGGTAATCGCCCACAGCCACAGCGGGGTAAACAACAGGGCGACCGCCATCGGTATCGGGTCGATGTCGGGCGTGTAATACGGGCTGAAATAGGCGGCGCGTTCGGCGAGTTTGGCAGGCCAGCCGTAGTTCATGGCGAAGAAGCCCGTCCACAGGAAAATGGCGAAAAGTCCGAACGCCATGACGCCGAACCAGTTGATAAACGCCGCCGCGCCGCGCCGCAGTCCGTCCAGTTGCGCCGCGCCGAGCAGGGCAAGCGGGGGCAGCAGCCAAACGAGGTTGTCTTGCAGGCGTTGCGGGCTGACGGCAAGAATACTGAGGACGATAAAGAACCATGAAATGCACAATACGCTCCAGTTTTTTTCGCGTATGCGGGGGCGGCTCAACGTCCATGCGGCGAGCGGCCACGCGGGCAGGGTAAACCAGAGCAGGTTTTTCAGGTAATAGAACAGGCTGAAGGTCGTCTGAAAATCACCAAAGCCGCCGAATGCGCCGAGCGAGTGATGTTGCAGCCAGATGGAAAACAGTTCGGGCTGCGTTCTGGAGAAGATGAGCGGATAAACCGTCAGCAGCGGCAGCCCGATGGCAAATGCGCCGACCAGCGTCAGGTAATAACGTTTGACGCGCCATTTCTCATCGAGCAACAGGGCGGGTGCTAAAAACATCAGCGCGGCGGTCATCAGATAGCCCGATGAAAGCGACAGTAACGCCCAGCCACCGCCCAGCAGCAGTGAGGCAGTGATGACGCGGCGTTGCGCCAATGAAAAGCCGCACAATATCATGCCCGATGCGGCAAAAGCGGCGGAAGCGGGGTTGAGGAAGTGCGCGACCGAGAGCAGTCCGATGCTGCCGATCAAGATGAGGACGACGCTGCGTCCGTGGTGCCTGCCCAAAAAGTTGAATCCGGCAAAACCGCAGGCGGTCAGCCCGATAATCGTGAAGAAAACGCCCGCAAAACGCGCGGCATCATAAGCGTCCGCCGCCCAAGGCGACAAGAGGTGTTTGAATGCCGCCGCCACCCACAAATAGACGGGCGGAATCTGAAAATCCGGCTGTCCCAACACATGGGCAACCAACGGCGTCGCGCCTGCGTCTAAGGCTTCGACGGCGGTAAAGACGGTGGGTTCGGCGGGGTTCCACAAGTCGTGCGAAAATACGCCCGGCCACAGCCAGGCAAATGCCATCAGCAGCAAGAGCCAGGGTTTTTCATGGGTTTTGGCAGGTTGGCGCGGGTCTGGCGGGGTGTAAGTGAGCATAGGTTTGAGGGTGTTGAACGTATTTTCGTGTAGTTTAGCAAAGATTCGGCGGGAGGTCGTCTGAAAGGAAGGATTTGGTTTTTTACTGCATTCAAACCACGTTTTCAGACGACCTTATATCGACCCTACCGCTGACGCAAATCAAGTGCAGACAAATCCCGCCTTTACCGATGCGCCCCGTTCGCGGATAATTGAGAACATTCCCATTTCCGTTTCCAACCTTCACAAAGGATACATCATGGCATTTCTGAAACTGACCGAACAAAACGTGCAGGGCAAAACCGTCCTCATCCGCGCCGATATGAACGTGCCGTTCAAAGACGGCAAAATCAGCGACGACACCCGTATCCGCGCCTCGCTCGCGTCCATCAAATACTGCTTGGACAACGGCGCGTCCGTTATCGTGATGACCCACTTGGGCCGCCCGACCGAAGGCGAGTTCCATCCTGAAGACGATGTCGCGCCCGTTGCCGCGCACTTGGGCGGCCTGTTGGGCAAAGACGTGAAAGTATTGAACGACTGGCGTGAAAACAAACCCGCCCTGAACGCGGGCGATGTCGTCATGCTGCAAAACGTGCGCATCAACAAGGGCGAGAAGAAAAACGATTTGGAACTGGGCAAAGCCTATGCCGCCTTGTGCGACGTGTTCGTCAATGACGCGTTCGGCACCGCCCACCGCGCCCAAGCCTCGACCGAAGCCGTTGCCCAAGCCGCGCCCGTTGCCTGCGCCGGCGTATTGATGGCGGGCGAACTCGACGCTTTGGGCAAAGCCCTGAAAGAGCCCGCGCGCCCGATGGTGGCGATTGTCGCCGGCAGCAAAGTGTCCACCAAACTGACCATCCTCGAATCGCTGGCGGACAAAGTCGACCAACTCATCGTCGGCGGCGGCATCGCCAATACCTTCCTCTTGGCGGAAGGCAAAGCCATCGGCAAATCGCTGGCGGAACACGATTTGGTGGAAGAATCCAAAAAAATCATGGCGAAAATGGCGGCCAAAGGCGGCTCCGTACCGCTGCCGACCGATGTCGTCGTTGCCAAAGCCTTTGCCGCCGATGCCGAAGCGGTCGTGAAAGACATTGCCGACGTTGCCGAAGACGATATGATTTTGGACATCGGCCCGAAATCCGCCGCCGCACTTGCCGAACTGCTCAAAGCCGCAGGCACGGTGGTGTGGAACGGTCCGGTCGGCGTGTTTGAGTTTGACCAATTCGCAGGCGGCACGAAAGCACTTGCCGAAGCCATCGCCCAAAGCAAAGCGTTCTCGATTGCGGGCGGCGGCGACACGCTGGCGGCGATTGCCAAATTCGGCGTTACCGACCAAATCGGTTACATCTCCACCGGCGGCGGCGCGTTCCTCGAATTCTTGGAAGGCAAAGAGTTGCCCGCCGTAGCCGCTTTGGAAAAACGCGGCGCGTAAGCGGTTTGACGTAAAAAAGAGGTCGTCTGAAAACCTGAATCGGGTTTCAGACGACCTTTTTGTATGGTTGCCGCGTTTTGACGGCAAGGTAGGATATGTTTTATTTCAACAGATTTTTCAAAGCCAAGCGCACGCCTTCGCCGACTTCCGTGCCTTTCGGAATACCCTTGATGGCGGCTTTTGCCTCGCGTTCGTTGTAACCCAATGCAATCAGGGTGTTGACGATGTCGTCCGTTTCGTCGGCGGCAGGCGCGGCGGCGAAAAGCCCATCGGCAGCGGCATGGGAAACCAGTTTGCCGCGCAGTTCCAAAACCATGCGTTCGGCGGTTTTTTTGCCGATGCCCGGGGCGGAGGACAGGCGTTTGATGTCTTCGTCGGCGACCGCGCGGGCAAGCTCGTCGGCGGACATGGCGGAGAGTATGCCCAGCGCGGTTTTCGCGCCGATGCCGCTGACTTTGACCAACTGGCGGAACGTCGCCCGCTCGTCGGCAGTGGCAAAGCCGAACAATAAATGCGCGTCTTCGCGGACGACAAGCTGGGTGTAAAGCTGCACGGTTTCGCCCAAGGCGGGCAGGTTGTAGAAAGTCTGCATGGATACGTCGGCTTCGTAGCCGACGCCGTTGACGTCGATGACGATTTGCGGCGGGTTTTTCTCGATGAGTTTGCCGGTCAGTCTGCTGATCATGTCGATTCCGAGTGGGGTTGTAGGGAGAGGGGTCGTCTGAAAACGCGGTTTTGTACGATAGCGGCGTTTTAGACAGCCGAGATTGTTTGGCGGGTTAGTTTTAAACCGATACGACGTTTCTGTATGGTTTGGGTTGCGTGTATCTGAAAGATAATAAAAAAGCTGAGTTTTTCAACTCAGCTTTTTAAATTTGGTGGGTCGTGAGCGATTCGAACGCTCGACCAACGGATTAAAAGTCCGCTGCTCTACCGACTGAGCTAACGACCCGATAAGCCGTGCATTATATGGATGCCGTTGGAGTGTGTCAACTTATTTTTGCCGGTGTCGCATAATTTTTTGTTTCTAATGGGTTTTATGTTTGATTGTCCGGCGTGTTCGGTAAAAAAAGCGATGTGCTTACAGCAGCCAGCCGCCGTCGAAACGGTTTAAAAATTCGCTAAATTGCTGTTGCGCCCTCTGGATGACGATTGCGTCCTGCGTTTCCAATACGGCTTCAAAACGCGCCACTTCCGCAGCGATGATGTGCCGGTTGTCTCCGAGAAATTCTTCGTATAGGCGTTTGGCTTTTTCTAGTAGATAGATATTGTGCTGCTGGTCGCGCGGATGGATTTTCAAGGCGGCGAGTTTGCGCAGGGAGGCTTCGATTTCTTCAGGCGTCAGGCTTTGGCTGTTTTGACGGAAAACCTGATTCATGTGCAGATTCAGGTCGCGGTTGCTGATATCGACTTCCAAAAGCCCGTTGACATCGTAGCTGAAGCGGACGTCTATCGATACCTGACCTTTCGGCTTGGGCGGGACGTTGACCGACAGTTCGCCCAGTTTCAGGTTTTCTTTCGCCAACATGGATTCGCCCTGCAAAACTTCGACACTGATCACTTTCTGCCCGTCGTGGGAAGTAATGAAAGTTTCGACGCGCGAAACGGGAACGGGCATATTGCGTTCAATAATTGGGAAAAACCGTCCGGTAACGTATTGGTCGCCGATGTCCATGCCGGCTTCCGTGCCGAGCGAGAAGGGCATCACGTCGGTAAGGACGACTTCTTCCACGCTTTCGTTACGCGCAATCAGTGCTGCCTGCACCGCCGCGCCGCGTGCGATGGCTTCGTCGGGATTGACCGAAACAAGCGGGATGCGGCGGAACAGTTGGGCAATGGAATGACGGATCATCGGCATCCGCGTCGCGCCGCCGACCAAGATGATGCCGTCGATTTGCGAAGGGTGCAGCTTGGCATCACGCAATGCGCGTTCCAGCGGTTGACGCAGGCGGCCCATTAATGGCGTGGCGGCTTCTTGGAATTCCTCGCGGCTGATGACGGCAGAGTGAACCGTGTCGCCGTAATGGAAACGGATTTCCGCCTGCATTTCTTCGCCGAGTTTGCGCTTGGCGGTTTCCAATACCTGCCACAATTCGCTGTTTTGCGCCAGTTTGTCGCTTTCAGACGACGTCAGTGTCGTACATTTTTTCAGGAAGCACTGGCGCAAGACGTTGACGAAATCTTCGCCGCCCAAATGGTTGTCGCCCGCGCTGGCGGATACTTGGACGACGCCGTCGAAATAATCGAGTACGGATACGTCAAACGTCCCGCCGCCCAAGTCGTAAATCAAAAAGCGCGTGTCGTCGGGTTTTTCCTGCAAACCGTAAGCAAGACCGGCGGCAGTCGGTTCGTTGAGCAGACGCAAGACGTTCAAACCTGCCATCTGCGCCGCGTTTTTCGTTGCCTGACGCTGAATGGCGTTGAAATAGGCGGGAACGGTCAGCACGACATCGCATACTGGTTCCCCCAAAAAGGCTTCCGCATCTTCTTTCAGGCTTTTCAAAATCAGCGCGGACAATTCTTCGGCGCGGAACGTGCGCTTGCCCAAATGGAAAGTTTTATCCGTTCCCATAAATCGCTTGAATGCCGAGGCGGTCAGCGTCGGGGCGGTGGAGAGGCGTTCGCGTGCGGCGATGCCGGTCAGGATGCTGCCGTCTTCGGCGACGCTGATGACCGACGGTGTCAGAAAATGGCCGTGTTGGTTGGGGATCAGGCGGGTTTCGCCGTTGTGGAACTGGGCAATCAGGCTGTTGGTCGTGCCTAAGTCGATACCGATTTGCAGGGTCATGAATGTCTCGTTTCGGAGGGGTTTGAATGTGTTTCAGACGACCTTTCACATCATTCGCATGGGGTCGTCTGAAAGAGGGAAGATTGCAAAATCATAACATTTCTTCCATTTATATGGAAAATCCGGCGGTGTTTCAGACAGGCGGATGGCGGGCTGCGTTGCCGTTTGGGGGAAGGGAAAAGGGGTTGGAATGGTTTTTATAGTGGATTAACTTTAAACCAGTACGGCGTTGAAACCAGTACGGCGTTGCCTCGCCTTGCCGTGCTATCTGTACTGTCTGCGGCTTCGTCGCCTTGTCCTGATTTATAGTTAATCCACTATATCGTAAGGCGGTTTTTGTATTTGCCGACGTTTCTAATCCTACATTGTTCTTGTCAATATAAATAAAAATAATAATTATTCTCTAATTTGGGAAAATATGTTAGGCTGATTTCTTTATTGTGTTAACGACTTAAGACGATGCCTGATATCAGCTCAACCAACCTCATCACCGCCTTCGGCATCGCCCTCGCCGCCGGATTGTTCACCGTACTCGGCAGTGGGTTGGTGATGTTTTCTAAAACGCCCAACCCGCGCGTATTGTCGTTCGGATTGGCGTTTGCGGGCGGGGCGATGGTGTATGTGTCGCTGACGGAGATTTTCAACAAATCCAGCGAAGCCTTCGGGCAGGTTTACGACAAAGACAAAGCCTTTGCCGCCGCGACGCTGGCTTTTTTGGCGGGCATGGGATCGATTGCGCTGATTGACCGCCTTGTGCCGAACCCGCATGAAACGCTCGACCCGCACGACCCCGCCTTTCAGGAAAACAAACGCCGCCACATCGCCCGCGTCGGCATGATGGCGGCGTTTGCCATTACCGCACACAACTTTCCCGAAGGTTTGGCAACGTTTTTCGCCACGCTGGAAAACCCCGCCGTCGGGATGCCGCTGGCGCTCGCGATTGCGATACACAATATTCCCGAAGGCATTTCCATTGCCGCCCCCGTTTATTTCGCCACCCGCAACCGCAAAAAAACCGTCCTCGCCTGCCTCGCTTCAGGGCTTGCCGAACCTTTGGGCGCGGTTTTGGGCTACACCCTGCTCAAGCCGTTTTTATCGCCTTTCGTGTTCGGCGCGGTGTTCGGCGTGATTGCGGGCGTGATGGTGTTCCTCGCGCTGGACGAATTATTGCCCGCCGCCAAGCGTTATTCCGACGGACACGAAACCGTTTACGGTCTGACGTCCGGTATGGCGGTGATTGCCTTGAGTTTGGTGTTGTTTCATTTTTAAATCTGAACTAGACAGGCGCGGCAGAGTCAAACGCAGTGCCGAGGTCGTCTGAAACTTTAAGCAGGGCGGGTTGGCTAAGGAATGCGGATAAATCGAAAAGATAAATAAAGGTAGTAAGTATAATATGCTAAAAATGCATATAAAATCGCATATTTCAACTGCAAATTAGGCTTTTCGTAACATAAATTTACGAAATTTTATAGGTTTATTATTCAATAGAAATAGAATCTATGTGAAATTAATATCATTATTCTGCTATACTTAAAAACACTTTCTTAATATTGACTATCCGTTTGGAGAAAAAAATGTCCGAAAATACACCTCTGCAATCTTCTCGTATTACCGATGACAAACGACTTGTTGCCTCTGTTTTGGCGTTCTTTTTAGGTTGCTTTGGGGTGCATAAATTTTATTTGGGCGTAAACAAAGTCGGTATCATCTACCTGTTGATTTGTATTTTAGGTTCGTTTATTCTCGTTGGTCCGATGATTGTTTTTGTTTTCTGTATCATCGACATCGTTAAATACCTGAAATGTACGCCGGAAGAATTTGAACAAGTTTATGTTATCGGTAAGAAAGAGTGGTTTTAAGCATTGGCTGATGCCTTTGAATATTGAGCGGATCGATAGCGCGAAGTTTCAAATATTCAGTACATCGTAAAAACCAAAAAAGGTCGTCTGAAAATTTTCAGACGACCTTTTGCTATTGCGGGGAATGAAACGACTAACCTGGAAACGGCATCAGCCGCCCAGATACCAGAATTTCAACGCCCACAATACGGCGACTATCCACACCATAGGCGGCACGTCTTTGACGCGGTTGCATAAAAGTTTAATCACGGCATAGCTGATGAAGCCGAAGGCGATGCCGTCGGCAATCGAGTAGGTGAACGGCATGAACACGATGGTCAGGAAAGCGGGAGCGGCTTCGGTCATATCGTCCCAGTCGATTTCACGCGCGCTGCGCAGCATTTGCGCACCGACGTAGAGCAGCGCGGGCGCGGTGGCGAAGCCGGGGATACTCTGCACTAGCGGCGAGAAAATCAGACACGCCAACATCAATACGCCGACGGTTACGGCAGTCAGACCGGTGCGGCCGCCTGCGGACACGCCTGCCGCGCTTTCGACATACGGCGTGGTCGAGGACGTACCCAGTGCGGCACCGGCGACGATGGCGGTCGAGTCGGCGAATAGGGCGCGTTTCAGACGAGGCAGTTTGCCGTCTTCCAGCAGGCCCGCACGGTGGGAAACGCCGACCAGCGTGCCGGTGGAGTCAAACAAATCAACCAGGAAAAAGACGAAAATCACGCTGATCATGCTGATTTTAAAGAGACCATTGAAATCCATCTGCATGAAAGTCGGCGCTATGCTCGGAATTTCTCCGACCACGCCTTTAAAATCGCTCAAGCCCAGCAGGGTGGAAATGGCTGTGATTGCCAGAATGGTCAGGATAATCGCTCCTTTGACGCGGAAATGCCCCAAAGCCACCACCATAGCGAAGCCTGCCAGCACCAAAAGCGCGGCAGGTTGGTGGATGTCGCCCAGTTTCACCAAAGTCGCGTCGCTGGCGACGATGATGCCGGAACCTTTGAGCGCAATCAGCGACAGAAACAGTCCAATACCGGCGGCAATCGACATTTTCAAACCCATAGGCAGCGCGTTCACCAGCATTTCGCGCACTTTGAAAAAGCTGAATAAAATGAAAATGATGCCGGAAACGAATACCGCGCCCAAAGCCACCTGCCAGGGCACGCCCATGCCTTTGACGACGGCGAAAGTAAAGTAGGCGTTCAAGCCCATGCCCGGCGCGAGCGCAATCGGATAGTTGCCGACGAAGCCCATCACGAAGCAGCCGATGGCGGAAGCGATGCAGGTGGCGACGAATACCGCGCCCATGTCCATGCCCGTCTCGCCGAGAATCAGCGGATTGACGATGATGATGTAACACATGGCGAGGAAGGTGGTCAGACCTGCCATCAGCTCTGTGCGCACATTCGTGCCGTTTGCGCTTAAATTGAATATGCGCTCCAGCACATTTTGATTTGAAGTAGTCATGATTTATGCTTTTCAAAAAAAAGGAAAATTTGCGGGCGGTATTATACTGAAAACGCCTTGCTGTCGGGTGAAAAATTGTCAACATTCCACTTGGGGCAACGTGCTGCTATTTTTACCGTATCTGTGCGTAAATGAGAACAGGGCAGAGCGTGAGGTCGTCTGAAACCGTGTTCCGAATACATTGTCCGCACTGGCACGCAAGCGTAAAATTTCCGTTTTCCCAAAATGTGCCACACTCATGGAAACCGCCCTGCTCCTCGCCGGCAAAATCACCGAGCTGACCCTGATTGTCCTGATGGGCATGGCGTTGGTGAAATCCAAGCTTCTGAATTCCGAACACAGCCGCACGCTCTCCGTCATCGCGCTCTACCTCATCAGCCCGTCGGTGATGATTCACGCCTTCCAAATCGAGAACACGCCCGACATCATTGACGGGCTGAAACTCTCGGTCGCCTTGGCGGTCGTGTTCCATATCCTGCTGATCGCGCTGGGCAGGCTTTTCAAAACCCTGTTCAAGCTCGACACGCTCGAACACGCCGCCACGGTTTACACCAATTCCGGCAACCTCATCATCCCGCTGGTGATGTCCATTTTCGGACCGCAATGGGTGATTTACACCAGCGGCTTCATCATCGTCCAAATGTTCCTTTTCTGGACGCACTTGCGCCTGCTGCTTTGCGGGCGCGGCAATCTTGCGTGGAAAACCGTACTCACCAACATCAACATCCTTTCCATCTTTATCGGCGTGTTCATGTTCGCTTCCCAAATCAAACTGCCGCACATCATCGACAATACGCTCGCCACCGTCGGCAGCATGATCGGTCCGGTCGCCATGCTCGTTGCCGGAATGTTGATTGCCTCTCTGCCACTCAAAGAAATCGTCCTCTCCAAACGGATTTACCTAGTCGCCTTCCTGCGCCTGATACTTATCCCGCTGATTCTGCTGGTGTTTGTCAAAGTTTCAGGCATAGCCCATCTCGGCGGACACAGTGACACCGTCGTCCTTATCAGCTTCCTCGCCACTGTCAGCCCCGCCGCTTCCACTGTTACCCAAATGGCGATGGTTTATGGTCAGAACGCCCGTAAAGCCAGCGCAATTTACGGCATCACGACGCTACTGTGTGTCATCACCATGCCGCTGATGATCGCGTTGTATCAAGCGATGGTTTAAAAGGGTTGGGAAAAGGGAAAGGTCGTCTGAAACACCTCGAACAGGGTTTTCAGACGACCTTTTCTTGCTACAATCCGTTTTTTTTCTCATTGCCATTATCATGAAAACCAGCGTCTGTCTCTCACTATTGTTCCTGCTCGCCGCCTGCCAACCCGACTCCGCAGCCGTAGATACCGCCGCGCCGACCGCGCGCAAGCCTTCTTATCTTGAGTCTGACAAACGCCAAGCCGCCACGCCGGTTAAAACGCAAACGCCCGCGCTGTCCGCCATCCGCAGCCGCGCCGATTTCGACCTGCTTTCGCGCGTTTACGAACAAGACAGCGAATATGAAATCCCGCACGTCCTCTTCCTTATCGACCGCGAAGACAACAACCGCACCGACTACATCAACACGCCGAAATACCGCCTGCACGAAAACTATCTCGCCGAGATTTTGAAACCGATGCCGACGCGCAAAGAATTGTTGGAACAATACCGCAGCCCGAACCGCCGCTTCCTGTTCGGCACCATCAGTTGGCAGAACAGCACTCAAGAATACGTTTACGAATTTTGGGAAGGTGACAAAATCACGCCCGAATTGCTGAAATTGGCAGAAGGCCGTCTGAAAGACAGTTTCTTCGCCCCGCTGCGCTACAAAACCAATTCCCTGTGGCAGGAAACCGTTGCCGCGCAAAGCAAAGTCCCCTTCGTCACCCAAGAAAGCCTGATACAGAATTTCCCCTATCTGCCGTTGCACAGGGGGAAAGCGGTAGGCACATTGCGCGTCATCACTCAGGAAGACGACCTTTACGATGTCGGTGCGGACGACATCATCATTTTGAAAGAAGTGCCGCTGGTGTTGCCGCCCGTAGCAGGCATCATCAGCGAAAAACCGTCCACCGCGCTGTCGCATGTGAACGTCTTGGCGCGCGGCTGGGGCATTCCCAACATCTACCTCAAAGACGCGGAAAAAATCCTCGCGCCCTACATCGGCCGCCGTATCGAACTGGCAGCCGACGCAAAACAATACCGGGTCACCCAAACCAACCGAAACACAGCCGCCAAAACATTTTCAGACGACCTCTCCCTGCCGCAGCCCGACACTTCCGATTACAGCCTGCGGCCGCTTGCCAACTTGCGCCGTGAAGACAGCCGTTACTGCGGCAGCAAAGCCGCCAACCTCGGCCATATCCGCGCCCATATCGCAGGCAGCAACGTCCCCGACGGATTCTGCATCCCCTTCGCCTACTACCGCGCCATGATGGACAAACTCGGCATCAACGCGGCAACACTGGCGCAAATCGAAACGCAAAGCGGCGGCGACAACCGCAAACGCCGCACCGCCTTACTCGCATTGCAGAAAAAAATCACCGATGCCGAAATCCCGTCCGAATGGAAACGCACATGGGCGGAACAATGGCGCAGCCAATTAAACAGCAAAGGCGTGTTCGTACGCAGTTCGTCCAATTCCGAAGACCTGCCGAATTTCAGCGGCGCAGGGCTGTACACCACCGTGCCGAACGTAACCGGCGAAAACGCGCTGGCGGAAGCAGTGAAACAATCTTGGGCTTCCGTCTTCAATTACAGCGCGTATGAAGCCCGCCGCATCGCCGGACTGCCGCACGACAGCGTGAAAATGAGCGTCTTCGTCCAACAAAGCATCAATGCCGACCTCTCCGGCGTACTCGTTACCGTCAATCCCTACGATACCGCGCAGAAAAACACTTCCTACATCGCCGCCAAACGCGGTCTGGGCATTCGCGTGGTCGAAGGAAAACGGGTGGCGGAACAAGCCGTTTACAACCGCCGCAACGACGCCGTACAACGCCTCAGCTCCTCCAACGAAACCACCGCGCTGCAACTGGATGAAAACGGCGGCATCAGGGAAGTACCGATAACCGGCGGCAACGTCATGAACCACGACCAAATCCGCCGCCTCGACCAAGCAGGACAGCAAATCAAACAGCTTTTCGGCAACGGCGAACAAGACATAGAATGGGCTTTCGCAGGCGGAAAACTCGTCATCCTTCAGGCAAGGCCTTATTTAAACGGCGGACGGTAAAATGGGAAAGGGAAGAGGTCGTCTGAAAACGCAGCTTCAATGAAGTTCAAAACCAAAATCTAGCAAAGGAAATATCATGAATTATCAGGATTTCATCAGCCAAACCGAAACACAATACGGCATCTCCCTGCCCAACCTATACAAACGCCTCGCTGCCGACGGTATGTTGGACTGGGGCGAATTGGGTAGCAAATGGTATAGCGAAACCTTTCCCAAGTTGCTCGAATATCCGCCTTTACTGCTGGTCGGCTCGGAATTTGAACTGCCTCACGCCGACGAATTGCAGGGAATCAACGAACAGCTATGCGACGACAGTGAATGGATGAGTTTGAAACCCGAATACCGTGGCAAACTCATCGCCTTTGCCGGAGCGGGTAACGGCGATTACTACGCATTCGACTACCGTCAAGAAGGCGAACCATGTATCACACGCTTGTATCACGACGACGACTTCAGCGTAGTAGAAGCCGAAAATTTAGCAGATTTTATCTTCCGCAGACTGTTGCAAGCCCAAGCGGACTATTTCCCCGAAGAAGATACTTCCCCCGAAGACTACCGCAGGCAACTGTTTGCCCAATTGGAAAGCCACCACCCCTACCTCTCCGCCGAACAATATGAATTCCTCCGACAAACCTATCAAAAACCCTATCAAAAAGACCAATGGGACGGATTGTTCATGTTGAGCGATGAAGAAACCAAAGCCGCCGAGCAACAGTTCATCTCATGCGAACGGCTGGACGAAGAGTTCGAACCTTTCGACTACGACTAGTGGGTATATTGGTTTCGGTTTAAATCAGGATAAAAATACTAAAGAAAAAGATGTAAGAAAATACCGCATTGTTTACATAACAGGTGTAGATTGAATTGGAACCCCAACTTTCACAAAGGTCGTCTGAAAGTTTTCAGACGACCTTCTTTCGTCCCAAATCTATTCACCCATCACTTTCAGAAACCATCCATACGACATTTTTACCGTTTGTCATTATCCGTTTGTCTTGCTCGCTTTTTTGATTTATGTTCAAGCTTTCATCATAAATCCTCCAGATCGTCATGACTGCCCGCCAATCCTACCACCTCACCTTCGCCCGTTTCTTCCCCTCCCTCTCCGTCAAATCCTTCACCGCCTCCGAAGCCGCCAACACCGCCTACCGCGTCGAAATCACCGCCACCTCCACCGATTCCTCACTGCCGCTGTCTTCCTACCTCAACCAGCGCGCAGCATTTGAAATCCGTCCGCAGGAGGCCGTATTGTCCGAAGTCGCCGCCGCTTTTTCAGCCGGTTCGGACGACGCTCCGGCGAAACAATGGCAGGGCATCGTGACTTCGTGTGAGAAGCTGTCCGTCTCCAAGGATGAAACCGTTTACCGCTTTGTTTTAGAGCCGCGCTTCGCGGCTTTAAAACATTTCCAATCTTCCCGACTGTTTCAAAACCAAACCGTCCCCGACATCGTTGCCGCCGTCTTCAAGCACCACGGCTTCTCCGGTGTCGACTACCGTTTCCAAAAAAGCCGCAGCTACAGCGTCCGCGAGTATGTGACCCAGTATCTCGAAAGCGACTTTGCCTTTATCAACCGTCTGTGTGAGGAAGAAGGCATTTGGTATGCCTTCGAACAGCATGAACAACACGGCGATATCGTCGTCTTCGGCGACAGTCCCGAACACTACTTCCGCGACCAAAGCCTACCCGTTTCCTACCGTCCCCATGCCGGACTGGAAAGCGTCGGTACCGAAGCACTCTTCAACTTAAGCATCCGTCACAATCCCATCGTCGAAGGCATACGCAGTGCCGACTACAACTACCGCACTGCCGATACCGACCTCTTTGCCGAAACCGACAACAAACAATCCGAAGAGTCTGCCGACAATACCGTCTTATTGGGCAAACAGCAAAACTGGGGCCTTCATCCCAAAACCCCCGATGAAGCCAAAGTTCAGACGACCCTGTTGAACGAAGCCGTCCTCTGCCGCCAAACCGTCGCCAACGGCAGCGGCAACGTCGTCTCCATGGCACCGATGAAAGTGTTCCAAACCGATACCGCCTTCCCCGAAGCACCCGACGGCTGGCTGGTACTCAGCATGGAACACAGCGGCAGCCGCGATACCGCCTACACCCACACCTTTACCGCCATACCCGCCCAACTCGCCTTCCGTCCAGAACGCACCACCCCGCGTCCCCATATCGCCGGCACACTGCCCGCACGGGTGACCGCGGCAGAGAACTGCACCTACGCCTACATCGACGACATGGGACGCTACCGCGTCAAACTGCCGTTTGATTTGGACGAATGGAGCCCCGGCGGAGAAAGCCGTCCCGTCCGACTCGCCAAACCCTATGCCGGTCCCGAATACGGTATCCACTTCCCCCTGCACGAGGGCACCGAAGTTATGTTGTCCTTCGTCCAAGGCAACCCCGACCGCCCGTATATCTCCGGCGTCATGCACGACAGTGCCCATCCCGACCATATTCCTGCCGATTGGAACACAAGGAACGTCATCCGTACCTGGGCGAACAACAAACTCAGGATGGAAGACCAAAAGGGACAGGAACACATCAAACTCGCCACCGACTACCAGAAATCCCAACTCAACCTCGGCCACATCGTTGACAGCGGTAGGGAGAAACGCGGAGAGAACGGCGAAGGCTTCGAACTCAGAACCGACGGCTGGGGTGCCGTACGGGCGGGGAAAGGCATACTCGTCAGCGCACAAAACCAAGACGCCAACGGCAAAGTGCTGGATATGGACGATGCCATTTCCCAACTCGAACAGGCACTTTCCCTCGCCAAAAGCCTGAACAAAGCCGCCCAAACCGCCAACAACCACCACACCGATGAAGAAACCCAAAGGGGTCGTCTGAAAGACGCCCTTAAAGACCTCAAAGAAGCCGGCTTGATCCAAACCGCCCCTGCCGGTATTGCTACCGCAACCCAGCAAAGCCAACTGCACACCGCCAATGAAAACATCCATCTCGTCAGCGGCAACCATACCGACATCACCGCCGGACAAAGCCTGACCGCCCATGCAGTAGAAAGCCTCAACCTGTTTGCCCAAAGCAGCGGCATTAAGGTACAGGCCAATCAGGGTAAAGTGGAAGTACAGGCACAGAATGACGAGTTGCAGCTGAATGCGCTGAAGGATGCAACGTTAACCAGTAGCGCGGGGAAAATTACCATTGCGGCGAAGGAAGAGATTCTGATTACCTGCAAGGGGGCGTATATCAAGCTGAGCAACGGGGAGGTGGAGATTGGGAGTCCGAAGCTGGTTAGGGTGAAGGCGCCGATGGAGGTGAGTGGGGCAGAAGAAATCAATATCCCGTTACCGACAACACCGCTACATCGATATGCTCGGCAGTTTGTCTTACAGGATGAATGGACAGGCGAGGTTTTGGCAGGAGTACTGTATAAGATATATAGAGGGAAAGAACTTTTGTTAAAAGGAAGGTCGGATAAAAATGGACTGACCAAATTCGTAACCACTGAAAATATGGAAGAAATCCGTATTGAAATTGAAACCAGGGAGTAAATCATGGCAGACAAAATAGAAACACATGGTACATATATGACAGTTACAACGGAAGAAGCAACTACCGTATTAATAAATTCGCCGGGAAAACCTTTTCCGGTAAGACTTCCTCCCAAATCAAGAAAATTAACTTCAGGAGAAATCGCTTTGGCACGACTTATCTTCAAAGAGTCGATTCCTTATGAAAAAGTTAGGATTGTAAGGGGAGGGTTGCTGGGTATACCTGACAATTCAAGAAATGCAATGACTCCATTTGGCGAAATTCACTTGCCGATTAAAGTTTATGATGTGATTAAAGATTTTTCTGGTCCTTTGACAAACAAAGAGGATAATCAACGATGGTTTATTCATGAAATGACACACATTTGGCAATATTTTGCAATGGATTTAAGTGTAGCCTGTAGAGGGGTGCGATTGGCATCAATTGGAGGATATACTGAAAGAGATAGATCAGGACGTTTAATGGCTTATGCATATGACTTATTAGGCATAGATAGAGGTAAAGAGTTTAAGGATTTCAATATTGAACAACAGGCAGATATCGTGTGCCATTATTACTTAGTTAAATATCATGCGAACTATGTATCTCAAGAACCACAATTACGGAATTTGATCAGTCAACAATCACGTAGAGAATATGTTTTGAGAGATTTTTTGAGAAACCCTTTAGATAGAAAATTAAAATCTGAAGAATGGACAACGAAAATACATCATCAGAGAGAGAAAGAAAATAATAGAATTTGGTATGAGGCGATGACTAAAGTTCGTACTTTTTAAAATAAAATTATTTATAGAAGATTTTTATGAGAAGAAGTAAATTTTTATTTATTTATTATGTCATATTGAGTTTAAACGCATACGGATTTTCTCATATGCCTTATCCTGACGGAGATGTGAATGTTATTATAAAAAATAATAAACCTTGTGTCTATATTGATGCTAATGGTTTAACGGGTAGTTATATGTTAAGGATTGGTTATGTTGACGAAAATACCGGAAATTCAGAATATTGGCGTTATTTAAGTTCATTCGAAAAACAATATCCTGTAAAGGAAAAATGTATTTTTGCGGATGAGTCAAACTTTCCAAATATAAATTTTAGGAATAATGTAAGTTATAGTTTTACTCTAAAGGCAGCTTCAGTACCTAGAGATGATAGGTATATTCCTAATAATTTTGATGGATTTAGCAGTACGTATTGCTTAAAAAATACTAATGGAAAATTTGAGGTTCAAGATTTTGATTTTTCAAAGAATAGGTGTGTAGATAAAGTTGAAATATTATCTTCTTCTGATACAAAACAACGGATAAGCTGGTTAGATTCGTTATTTAGATGGTTTATGGACTTATGGAAGTAAGTAAATTTCGTAGTTAAGGATCAACAAGTGTAGGTTGATCATGATTCCTACATTTTAGATCGTTCAATAACTTTTTTAGAGGCAACTTAATCTATATTTGCATGGAGATGGATAAACGAACGGGGCAGGATGATTAAAGCCTGGACGCAAAAGTAGTTGATGCAGCCCTTGAAGCCCTAAAAAAGGCGACCGACTGGACGATAGAGGAAATTAAAAAGATAGGCTGGATGCAGGTCATCGCTGTCGGTACGTCGTGGTTCTGGTTATTGTCATCGGCGTGGTGGTCACGTTTTTTACCGCTGGGACGGGTACAGTTCCGTACACCGCTTCGGTTAAGGTTTTTTTGACTTCTATTAGGAGTAGGTACGGCGGCAGTCGGTGCGGCTGCCATGTAAACGAACAGGCCGAAAATTTTAATAACTTATGTTATTGTAAAGGTCTCTATCTGAGACCTTTGCTTCGTATCCGTTACAATATCTGTTTTAAACCCTGCCTACCCGTTCCATGAAAACTCTGTTTCGCTCGTTTCCTGCTACTGTTTTGCTTGCGCTGTTGCCTTTGGGTTTCTTGGTGGTGATGGTGGTTGCGCCATTGGTGGCGATGGCGGCTTATGACGGGTCGGCTTGGTCGTTGGTATTGGCCGATGATTATATGCAGCATCGCTTGGTTTGGACGGTGGTTCAGGCGGCGGTCACTTGTGTGCTGGTTTTGCTGCTTGGGATTCCGGTGGGGTGGTCGTTGGCGAGGTTGTCGTTTCGCGGGCGTGAGGTGATTTTGCGGCTTTTGATGTTGCCGTTTGTGATGCCGACTTTGGTGGTCGGGGTCGGCGTGTTGGCTTTGTTCGGGGCAAACGGTGTGTTGTGGGCGGGCTGGCAGGATACGCCGTATTTGTTGCTTTACGGTAATGTGTTTTTCAATTTGCCTGTGTTGGTACGCGCGGCGTATCAGGGTTTTTTGCAGGTGCCGCAGGCGAGGCTGCAGTCGGCGCAGACGCTGGGTGCGGGGGCTTGGCAGCGGTTTTGTTTTGTGGAATGGCCGGTGTTGCGCCCTTGGTTGGCGGGCGGGGCTTGTTTGGTATTTTTGTATTGTTTTTCGGGTTTCGGACTGGCTTTGTTGCTCGGCGGCAGCCGTTATACGACGGTCGAGGTGGAGATTTATCAGTTGGTGATGTATGAGCTGGATATGGCTCAGTCGTCGGTTTTGGTGTGGATGGTGTTGGGTGTGACGGCATTGGCGGGGCTGCTGTATGCGTATTTGAGTCGGCAAACGGCTTCTGATAAAGCGGTTCGTGCTTTGCTGCCGCATCGTCCGCAATCTTTGGGCGAACGTGTTTTGCTGGGTTTTTCTTTAATGGTGTTGCTGCTGTGTTGTCTGTTGCCTTTGGCGGCGGTGGTTTTTCTGGCGGCATCGGCAGGCGGGTCTTGGGGCGTGTTGTTGGAACGGGAAACCTTGGCGGCGGGATGGAATACGCTGCGGTTTTCGGGGATGGCGGTTTTGACGGCGGTTGTACTGGGTGTGATGTATGCGGCAGTTGCGCGACGGGTGGCGTGGGTGCGCGGTTTGGTGTTTTTGCCGTTTATGGTTTCGCCTGTCTGCATTGCCGCCGGTATATTGCTGCTTTATCCACAATGGACGGCATCGCTGCCTTTGTTGGTTGCCACTTATGCGCTGCTGGCGTATCCGTTTGTGGCAAAAGACGTGTTGGCGGCTTGGGACGATTTGCCTGAAGATTATGTGTCGGCTGCGCGCGGTATGGGGTCAAATGCTTTTCAGACGACCTTGTATGTGACCGCTCCGTTATTGAAACCTGCTTTGCGACGCGGTTTGACTTTGGCGGCGGCAACCTGTATCGGCGAATTTGCCGCCACGCTGTTTTTGTCGCGCCCCGAATGGCAGACGCTGACCACGTTGATTTATTCGTATCTGGGTAGGGCAGGGGCAGACAATTATGCGCGGGCAATGGTGCTGACGACGGTTTTGATGCTGCTGTCGCTGATGGTGTTTTTGCTGTTGGACGAACGTGAAAAAACTTGATACCTGCTTTTGAAATGTAGCATGATGTTTATAGAGGTCGTCTGAAAACATTTCAGACGACCTCAAATCCATTCGGATTGTCAGCAATTCCATTCAAAAATATAGTGGATTAACTTTAACCCAGTACGGCGTTGCCTCGCCTTAGCTCAAAGAGAACGATTCTCTAAGGTGCTGAAGCACCAAGTGAATCGGTTCCGTACTATCTGTACTGTCTGCGGCTTCGTCGCCTTGTCCTGATTTAAAGTTAATCCACTATAAAAAGATACGCGGCGAAACCATGCCCCGACATTTTTATTTTCATTCGCTATCCTTTACAATACCTTCCTTTATCTTTCATTCCAGCTTCCTTATGAACGAACACGTTTCCGTCCCATCCCCCGTCGGCGAAGACTACCTTCTTTTGGGTCAGTACGCCGAACGCGCCTATCTCGAATACGCCATGAGCGTGGTCAAAGGCCGCGCGCTGCCTGAAGTTTCAGACGGTCAGAAGCCCGTGCAGCGGCGCATTTTGTTTGCCATGCGCGATATGGGTTTGACGGCGGGGGCGAAGCCGGTGAAATCGGCGCGCGTGGTCGGTGAGATTTTGGGTAAATACCACCCGCACGGCGACAGTTCCGCCTATGAAGCGATGGTCCGCATGGCGCAGGATTTTACCTTGCGCTATCCCTTAATCGACGGCATCGGCAACTTCGGTTCACGCGACGGCGACGGGGCGGCGGCGATGCGTTACACCGAAGCGCGGCTGACGCCGATTGCGGAATTGTTGTTGTCCGAAATCAATCAGGGGACGGTGGATTTCGTGCCGAACTACGACGGCGCGTTTGACGAACCGCTGCACCTGCCCGCCCGCCTGCCTATGGTGTTGCTCAACGGCGCGTCAGGCATCGCAGTGGGCATGGCGACTGAAATTCCGTCGCACAATTTGAACGAAGTGACGCAGGCGGCGATTGCGCTGTTGAAGAAACCGACGCTGGAAACTGCCGACCTGATGCAGTACATCCCCGCGCCCGATTTTGCCGGTGGCGGTCAAATCATCACGCCGGCGGACGAATTGCGCCGGATTTACGAAACCGGCAAAGGCAGCGTGCGCGTGCGTGCGCGTTACGAAATCGAGAAACTGGCGCGCGGGCAATGGCGCGTGATTGTGACCGAACTGCCGCCGAACGCCAATTCCGCCAAAATTCTTGCCGAAATCGAAGAACAGACCAACCCGAAACCGAAAGCGGGCAAAAAGCAGCTCAACCAAGACCAGCTCAACACCAAAAAGCTGATGCTGGATTTAATCGACCGCGTGCGCGACGAGTCAGACGGCGAGCATCCCGTACGCCTTGTGTTCGAACCAAAATCCAGCCGCATCGATACCGATACCTTCATCAACACGCTGATGGCGCAGACTTCGCTGGAAGGCAATGTGTCCATGAACTTGGTGATGATGGGGCTGGACAACCGTCCCGCGCAGAAAAACCTGAAAACGATTTTGCAGGAATGGCTGGATTTCCGCGTCGTGACCGTAACACGTCGTCTGAAATTCCGTTTGAACCAAGTGGAAAAACGGCTGCACATCCTCGAAGGCCGTCTGAAAGTCTTTCTGCACATTGACGAAGTGATTAAAGTCATCCGCGAATCAGACGACCCGAAAGCCGATTTGATGGCGGCGTTCGGGCTGACCGAAATCCAAGCCGAAGACATTTTGGAAATCCGCCTGCGCCAGTTGGCGCGTTTGGAAGGTTTCAAACTCGAAAAAGAATTGAACGAATTGCGCGAAGAACAAGGTCGTCTGAATATTCTTTTGGGCGACGAAAACGAAAAACGCAAGCTGATTATCAAAGAGATGCAGGCGGACATGAAGCAGTTCGGCGACGCGCGCCGCACGCTGGTGGAAGAAGCCGGACGCGCCGTGCTGACGCAAACCACCGCCGACGAACCCATCACGCTGATTCTGTCGGAAAAAGGCTGGATACGTAGCCGAGCCGGACATAATCTCGATTTGAGCCAAACCGCGTTCAAAGAAGGCGACCGCCTCAAACAAACCCTTGAAGGCCGTACCGTTTTACCCGTCGTCATTCTCGACTCATTGGGTAGGACCTACACGCTCGATGCCGCCGAAATCCCCGGCGGACGCGGCGACGGCGTGCCGGTTTCATCGTTAATCGAGCTGCAAAACGGCGCGAAGCCCGTCGCCATGCTCACCGGGCAGCCCGAACAGCACTACCTGCTCTCAGGCAGCGGCGGCTACGGCTTCATCGCCAAGCTGGGCGATATGGTCGGACGCGTAAAAGCGGGCAAAGTGGTGATGACCGTGGACAGCGGCGAAACCGTCCTGCCGCCGATTGCGGTTTATGCCTCTTCTCTCATCAATCCCGACTGCAAAGTCGTACTGGCCAGCAGCGACCACCGCCTCTTGGCGTTTTCCATCGGCGAACTCAAAGTCATGCCCAAAGGGCGCGGTTTGCAGTTGATGTCGCTGACCGACGGCGCGTCTTTGGAACACGTCCTCGTGACCACGGCTGCGGAATTTATCGTCGAAACCGTCGGTAAGCGCGGTGCGGCGCATCAGGAAAAATTGCGCATTTGCGATATCGACGGCAAGCGCGGCAAAAAAGGGAAGGTTTTGGACATCTCAGGTCGTCTGAAAACCTTGTCCGCTGCCTTCGCATAAACAACAAAAGGCGCGGTAACACATTGAAAACCTAGAAAACACGGTCGTTTTATGTTATGCTGACAAAATTAAAAAAATATTTACGACCATCTGCGGCAATGTCGCAGAACGATTTCAAAAACAGGTACTAATAATGATAAAAATAAACAAAAAGGGTTGCGGATATGAGTAAGTCCGGCTTTCAGGAACTGGGAAACCTGAGCGAGCGGATACCCGGTTTAATCAATATTGCCCGCATTGCCATCGTGCTGCCGCTGTTGGTCATGCATGCTTTCGGCGTTTACAGCAATGGCACCCATATCGGCATGTCATTCCCCCCCGTCGAATTTTACAGCTGGGCAGCGCTGTATTCTTTCCTCATCTTGTTATCCGTCGCCCGTCCGGACTGGCAATGGCAGACTTTGGATTTGCCCAATGCCAGCGCAGTCGTCGATATTTCGATGATGATGATACTGGTGTATATCGCCGGCGGAGTCGATTCGGGCTTCGGCATCCTTGTCCTTCCTTTCGTCGCGACGTCCTGCCTCCTCAGCTACGGGCATTATCCCATGCTGTACGCAGGCTACGCGTCCATGCTGTTCTTCTTCAATCTGCTGCTCGACGGCAGCATCCGCCTGCATCCGTTTGATTGGGATACACAACCCCTGATTACTACGGTCCTGCTCTGCGGCGCGTGTTACCTTGTCGCCATGCTGACTTCGTTCGCCGCCCGCTATTTGGAACAGGCGACCGAATCTGCCAGCCGCCATCAGCTTGCCTACCGCCGTATCAGCGGGTTGAACCGCCTCGTTCTCAACCGCGTGCAGGAAGCCGTTATCGTTATCGACAGCACCCAGCGCGTCTGGCTTTTCAACAAACAGGCAAAAACCTATTTCCCCGGTTTGGTGGTTGACCAGCAGGAAGTCGTGTTCGGCGAATTGGTTACACGCTGGCAATATCATCCCGACAAACCGTTTGAAACCGATATCCACATCTTCCAACACGCCATGCACGTCCGCGCCGTCCCTCTGATTCAGGAACAGACGGAACTGCTCATGCTGTATGTCCGTTCGCTGCGCGAAGTCGCAGCAGAGGCCATGTCCACCAAGCTCACCTCGCTCGGACAGCTTACCGCCAACCTCGCCCACGAAATCCGCAATCCGATGTCCGCCATCCGTCACGCCAGTGATTTGCTGCAGGAAAGTGATGACGATGCCGAACCCGATCCTGTTAAAGCCAAGCTTTGCGGCATTATCGACAGCAACATCCAGCGCATCGACAAAATGTTGGAAGACATCTCCCTGCTCAACAAGCGCGACAACATCAGCCGCGAGCCGATCAACCTGATGAAATTCTGGCTCGACTTCAAACAAGAGTTCACGCTCAACAATTCTGAAGCCATCGGCTGCCTGCGCATGAACATGGACGGCAACAACCTTACCGTCCTCGCTGATGTGATGCACATCCAACAAATCATGTGGAACCTCTGCAATAACGCATGGCGGCACAGCCGTCAGGACGAAAACGCGATTACCGTCCTGATCCGCCCCAGCGGCAGGATGCACATTTCCATCGTCGTTGCCGATAACGGCAAAGGCATTTCGCCCGAAGTCCGCAACCATCTCTTCGAGCCGTTCTACACCACTGAAAAACAAGGTACGGGATTGGGATTGTACGTTGCCCGCGAACTAGCACACGCCAATATGGGCCAACTCCATTACCACCCCGAAATGAACGGATTTGAACTGATTTTACCGAGAGAACACAATGAGTAAGCTGCAAGACCCAGTATTGGTCGTCGACGACGAGGCCGACATCCGTGACTTGATGGAAATGACGCTGATGAAGATGGGACTGCGCGTGCAGACCGCCGTCGGCGTAGAAGATGCCAAAGACAAGCTCGACAATAACGACTATTCCCTCGTCTTGACCGATATGCGGATGCCCGACGGCTCCGGTCTCGAAGTCGTCCAATACATAGACGAACTCATGCTCGACACCCCTGTCGCCGTCATTACCGCCTTCGGTAATGCCGACCAGGCTGTCGAAGCCCTTAATGCGGGTGCGTTCGACTACCTGCAAAAGCCGATTACCCTTTCCCAACTGCGCTCGTTGGTTAAATCTGCCGTTTCCGTTTCCAACAGTACGGACGAAATTACCCAGCCTCCGATAGAAAAACCATCTGCGCCCGTCGCCGCCGCATTCAACAAACCGAAAACGCCCCCCAAACCGCCCAAGCGCGATTTGAGCGGCTCCGTTACCGTTCCTGAAGGTCTGCGTTCCATGAAAGAACGCTTTGCCACCGGCGAAATCGCCATGCGTGCGAACGAAGACGTACCGGAATTGGGCGGCGAAGAGGATATGCCGCGACTGCTCGGCAGTTCGCCCCAAATGGTCGAGGTCCGCCACCTGATCCGCCGCCTGGCCCGCAGCGGTGTGCCCGTCTATATTTCCGGCGAATCGGGTACCGGTAAAGAACAGGCAGCGCGTACCATCCACGAATTGTCCGATCGTGCTGACAAGCCCTTTATCGCCGTCAACTGCGGCGCGATTCCTGAAAATCTGATGGAAAGCGAATTCTTCGGCTACAAAAAAGGCAGCTTTACCGGCGCCGACCAAGACCGTCTCGGCTTTTTCCAACACGCCGACGGCGGTACGCTGTTCCTCGACGAAGTTGCCGACTTGCCGCTAGCCATGCAAGTCAAACTCCTGCGCGCCATCCAAGAAAAAGCTGTACGCCGCATCGGTGATGCCCGCGAAACTTTCGTCGATGTCCGCATCATCTGCGCTACCCACAAAAACCTCGAAGCCCTTGTTGACAGCGGCGCATTCCGTCAAGACTTATATTACCGCCTCAACGTCGTTACCCTGCACATGCCGCCCCTGCGCGAAATGCGTGAGGACTTGGGCGCGCTGATTCTGTACCTACTCTACAAACACCGCCACGGTACGCAAACCTACAAACTCAGCCCCAAAGCGCAAGAAGCCCTGCTGCATTACAGCTATCCCGGCAACTTCCGCGAACTCGAAAACATCCTTGAGCGCGCCGTCGCTCTGACTGTCGGACAAGTTATCCAACTGGATGATTTGCAAATCCAAAATACGCCGACACCGAAAAACGACCATCCAAACCTTGATCTCGACGACATCGCCGATTCCGAAACACGAAAAGGCGAAACTTTGGATCACCAGCCGCTTCCGCCGTTTGACCCGCGCACCATGCAGATTCAAGATTACCTTGACCAAATCGAGCGCGGCATTATCGAACAAGCGTTGCAGCAAACCCGTTACAACCGCACTCAGGCTGCCAAGCTTTTGGGTATCAGCTTCCGCTCCATGCGCTACCGTATGGAACGTTTGGACATCAATTAAGCTTGCACTTTATATTGTCTGCACGTTTAGGAGACAAACTCCGAATATGTGCTTCAAATCTCAAACCGCGTATCTGCCATTCAGTCGGATACGCGGTTTTTGACGTTTGTTATGTGCAGGGGTCGTCTGAAAATTTTCAGACGACCTCTCTGTTTTAGGAGATTTATGGATAAATACGGTTGAATATAGTGGATTAACTTTAAATCAGGACAAGGCGACGAAGCCGCAGACAGTACAGATAGTACGGAACCGATTCACTTGGTGCTTCAGCACCTTAGAGAATCGTTCTCTTTGAGCTAAGGCGAGGCAACGCCGTACTGGTTTAAAGTTAATTCACTATGAAATGGTGGCGACAATCACGCCTGTAATATTGTGTTGTAAAGCCGTCAGTCCGACGCTTTGCCTACCGCCGTCCATATCTGGGCAAACTATCAAAAAAACGCCGAAATCTTTATAATTCGGCACATATCCTATTTTTCAGACGACCTATCTCCGATAGCGCATCCTTTTGTGGATTAACTGTGGATAAGTTTGTTCTGACCCCTTTCCAGGAATACCTTATGATCCGTTTCGAACAAGTTTCCAAAACCTATCCCGGCGGTTTTGAAGCCCTGAAAAACGTCAGCTTCCAAATCAAAAAAGGCGAAATGATATTTATCGCCGGCCATTCCGGCTCCGGCAAGTCCACCATCCTCAAGCTGATTTCCGGTATTACCAAGCCCAGCAAAGGCAAAGTGTGGTTCAACAACCAAGACTTGGGAGAATTGAGCGACAACCAAATCGGCTTCATGCGCCAGCATATCGGCATCGTGTTCCAAGACCACAAAATCCTCTATGACCGCAACGTCCTGCAAAACGTCATCCTGCCGCTGCGGATTATCGGTTATCAGCCGCGCAAAGCCGAAGAGCGCGCCCGCATCGCCATTGAAAAAGTCGGCTTGAAAGGCCGCGAATTGGACGATCCCGTAACCCTGTCGGGCGGTGAACAGCAACGCCTGTGTATCGCCCGCGCCGTCGTCCACCAACCCAGCCTCCTGATTGCCGACGAACCGTCCGCCAACCTCGATCGCGCCTACGCGCTCGACATCATGGAATTGTTCAAAACCTTCCACGAAGCAGGAACCACCGTCATCGTCGCTGCCCATGACGAAACCCTCATGGCAGACTACGGCCACCGCATCCTGCGCCTCTCGAAAGGACGACTCGCATGAGCATCATCCACTACGTCTCGCTGCACGTCGAATCCGCGCGTACTGCGCTCAAACAGCTCCTACGCCAACCCGTCGGCACGCTGCTCACCCTCCTAATGCTCGCCGTCGCCATGACCCTGCCGCTTTTCATGTATTTGGGTATCCAAAGCGGACAAAGCGTTTTAGGCAAGCTCAACGAGTCGCCGCAAATTACCCTCTATATGGAAACCGACGCGTCCAAAGCCGACAGCGATGCCGTCCGCAACCTGTTGGAACGCGATGCCCGCCTCAACAAAATCCGTTTCATCAGCAAGCAGGAAGGCTTGGAAGAGCTGCAATCCAACCTCGACCAAAACCTTGTTTCCATGCTCGACGGCAACCCCTTGCCCGACGCATTTATCGTAACGCCCGATCCCGCTACGCCGCCCGCACAAATGCAGGTGATTTATCAGGATATGGTCAAGCTGCCCATGGTCGAATCCGCCACCATGGACACCGAATGGGTGCAAACGCTGTATCAAATCAACGAGTTCATCCGCAAAATTTTATGGTTTCTTTCACTGACGCTGGGCATGGCGTTCGTCCTTGTCGCGCACAACACCATCCGTCTGCAAATCCTGAGCCGCAAAGAAGAAATTGAAATCACCAAGCTGCTCGGTGCGCCCGCATCGTTTATCCGCCGCCCCTTCCTCTACCAAGCCATGTGGCAGAGTATCTTCTCCGCCGCCGTCAGCTTGGGACTGTGCGGCTGGCTGCTTTCCGCCGTGCGTCCGTTGGTCGATGCCATCTTCAAACCCTACGGACTCAATATCGGCTGGCGTTTCTTCCATTTCAGCGAAGTTTCGCTGGTGTTCGGCTTCGTCATTGCCTTAGGCGTCTTCGGCGCATGGCTTGCCACCACGCAACATTTGTTGGGCTTTAGAGCCAAGAAATAAAACATTGGATTGAAGCAAAGGCAAAAGGTCGTCTGAAACTCTAAAACAAAGTTTCAGACGACCTTTGATTGGCTGCCATTTATTGTATAAGGAAATAATATGCAGGGGAATCTACTGCCACTCGACTATGACCTGAGTTTGAGCAAATTCTTGAGAAGGATGGCGCAGATACTGTTCATCTTATCCTTGTGCTTACCTGCCGTGAATGGAGATATGGGTTTGCAAATTTGGTCGGCAGGCTTATTTTTCCTTTGGCATCCGGTAGGTTGGCCTACATTTGCCAATGTAATTTTTATTGTTTTATATATCAGATTGAATGATGAGAAAGAGATCTTGCCTTTGTTACCCTGTTTAATGTTAACCCTGATGATACCGGGGTCGATATTTGGGTTATCTGGTGTATTTGGCTGGGGATATGTGGTTTGGGTGATGTCGGGTATGCTTTTATGTGCAGATTGGTTATGTAGCCTTATGCCGCACAAACAGCGCCTGATTGTCAGGTTGGCAATCATGGTTTGTCTGATATGGGCTGTCGGCTTAATAGGGCTTGGGCAGTATCAGCAAAACTCAAACGATAAGGGTGCCTTTGGAGATCATTTTAGTGTGTTTTACAATCCGTTAGGTCATCTATAAGCTTTGTATCAACAGTGAAAAGCCAAATCCGGTTGTAACCATCTTTAAAGACTCTTTGAGATTGGACGGTTTACGATGGGGTTTTGAGTAACGTTGATGGGTCGATTTTTGATTTAAACTCTTTAAAATCATCATAGTGCTATAACTTATTTTGTCGTATGGATTTTGATTGGGTAATGTTTTACTGAAGTGTAACGATAAAGTGCTTGACAGTTTTTTCAAGAGTCTGTCGTTGTCAGATGCCATCTTCAAACCCTACGGACTCAATATCGGCTGGCGTTTCTTCCATTTCAGCGAAGTTTCGCTGGTATTCGGCTTCGTCATCGCCTTAGGTGTCTTCGGCGCATGGCTTGCCACCACGCAACATCTGTTGGGCTTTAGAGCCAAGAAATAAAAACATTGGATTGAAGCAAAGGCAAAAGGTCGTCTGAAACTCTAAAACTAGGTTTCAGACGACATTTGATTGGCTGCCGTTTATCGTGTAAGGAAATAATATGCCGGGCAAGCTACTGCCACTCGACTATCACATAGGTTTAAGAAAATCCTTAAGAAGGATGGCGATAATGCTGTTCTTCTTATCCTTGTGCTTGCCTGCCGTAAAAGGAGCGCTAGGTTTAGAAATATGGATGACAGGTTTGATTGTTTTTTGGCATCCGGCAAGCTGGCCTACATTTGCTAATGTAATTTTTATTGTTTTATATTTCAGATTGAATGATGAGAAAGAGACCTTACCTTGGTTACCCTGTTTAATGTTAATCCTGATGATACCGGGGTCGATATTTATGTTGCCTGGTGTATTTGGTTGGGGGTACGTGGTTTGGGTGATGTCAGGTATGCTTCTATGTGCGGATTGGTTATGTAGCCTTATGCCGCACAAACAGCGCCTGATTGTCAGGTTGGCAATCATGATTTGTCTGATATGGGCTGTCGGCTTAATAGGGCTTGGGCAGTATCAGCAAAACTCAAACGATCAGGATATCTTTGAGAATCTATATTTCAGTGTGTTTTACAATCCGTTAGGTGTGATGAGAGGATCTTTTTATCAATAGTGAAAAGCCCAAAAACCGCTTGCAATCATGTTTAAAGGCTCTTTGAGATTGGACGGTTTACGATGGGATTTTGAGTAACGTTGATGGGTCGAATTTTGGTTTGAGCTTTTTAAAATCATAAGGTTGTTGGAATTGATTTTACCGTTGCGAATTTGAATGGTTAATGAATTGCTCAAATTCGGCGACAAATAGCTTGACAGTTTTTTCAAGTATCTGTATAGTTCTATTTTCTGACGCGGGATGGAGCAGCATGGTAGCTCGTCGGGCTCATAACCCGAAGGTCGTAGGTTCGAATCCTGCTCCCGCAACCAAATTTTCAAACCCTCGGTTCTGCCGAGGGTTTTTTCTTGGTCTGATGACTGGGGTAAGTGAATCCCTATACCTTAAGAAGGTCGTCTGAAAACTTGATGTTCGGGTTTTCAGATGACCTTTGTTTTCAATCATTTTCGTGGACAAAGTCCACGCTACGAAACCACGGCGCAAATGTTGCCAAAAAACTTTGTAGCGTGGGCTTTGCCCACGAATCACTAAACATTTCAGACGACCTTTCCTACACCTTCCCGCATCGGCAATATCTGGCTTCACTTCTGTCCGCTTTGTTCCACCTGCCGTTTGAAGCGTGTGCCTGCGGCATGGTAGAAGGGGAGGGGGGAGAATTGGCGGGAGACTTGTGAGGCGAAGATGCAGGCGATGAGCAGCCAGAACAGGAGGTTTTGTCCGCCGGTCATTTCCATCACGACGACGGCGGAGGTGAGCGGGGATTGGGTGGCGCCGGCGAGGAAGGCCGCCATGCAGAGGAGGACGAGGACGTGGGTGCCTTGGGTAAGTCCGGTGAGGACGGCGATGCGTTCGCCCAAGACTGCGCCTATGGTGAGGGAAGGGGTGAAGATGCCGCCGGGTGTGCCTGTCCAGTAGGTCAAGACGGTGGAGAACCATTTGGCGACGGCGAGTCCGGCGGGGGCTTCGTGGATGCCGCGCAGGGCTTGGGCGGCTTCGTGGTAGCCTGTGCCGTAGGTTTTGCCTTGGTAAAGCGTGCCGATGGCGGCGAGCAGGATGCCGATGAGGGCGGCGGTAATCAGGGGATGGCGGCGGATGTGTTCGCGCCATTTGGCGGGGGCGAAGGCGGTGGCGCCGAGATACAGGGTGCGCCCGAACAGTCCGCCTGCGATGCCGCACGCGAGTCCGCAGCCCAATACCCAGCCGAGCATATTGTCGAGTGCGCCGCCGCTGAAGCCTGAGAAATAGGGGTTGTTGCCTTGGATGGCGACTTGGATGAAACCGGCGGCGAGGACACCGAGCAGGATTTGCCGTTCCCAACGCAGCATGACTTCGCGCCCGAGTTCTTCGATGGCGAAAATCACGCCTGCCAGCGGGGCGTTGAACGCGGCGGCAAGCCCGCCTGCCGCGCCTGCGGCGATAAGGTCGTTTTCCTGCATACCGCGGAATGCGAAGCCGTGTTTTTTGCACCATGCGCCCCACGCGCTCATGACTGCCGCGCCGACTTGGACGGACGGCCCTTCACGTCCGACGGATGCGCCTGCAAACATAGCGAGGAAAGTCAGCGGGATTTTAAGGAGGGTTTCGCGCAAGCGGATCAGGCGGGTTTTGTTGGCGCCGTAGGGCAGGGCGAGGCTGGCGAGCACTTGCGGGATGCCGCTGCCGGATGTGTAGGGGGCGAAACGGCGGGTAATCCAGACGATGAGCGGCAACCCGAAGGGCAGGGCGACCCAGGCAAACCAAGGATATTTTTGCACCAGCTCTGCATTCGTTTCTAACGCGAAATCCGCCATCCAGGCAAACAGGAGGGCGGTCAGTGCGACCAGCGCCGAACCTGCCAGCAAGAACAGAAAAGCAATGCTTTTGCGCGAAATGCGGCGGGTTTGGCGGATTTTGTGCGTGATGTGGTAGGCGGGCGGTTTGGTCGGCATAGTATGCGGAAGTGTGGAAAAGGTCGTCTGAAAAGGGTTATTGCGGAAGGCGGTTTATCAATGCGCCAAGATAGCCTAAACGAAAGACAGTAAAAATGCCGAAGCGATGCCGACACCCCAGTAAATAGATCGGTGCTGAGTAGGTTTGTCAGTGTTGGCGCGCAGCAGTTTGAAATAGAGTGCGAACGTGGCGGATGAGATGGCGAAAATCAGTAAACAGCCTAAGAGGGAGACAGATGAATAAGAGACGTAGACGATTATTGCAGGTTTCAGTGTGTAAAGCACGCCCGCGCCTACCGCCCATTTCCAGATGGGATAGAGCCTGTCGGGGAAATCCAGTGTCCCCACAGCTTGAAATCTGCCGAATGCCAATATCAAAGCAATGTCAAAAAAGATGGATGCAAAGAGTAACACCATAAAATAATTTCCTTGTGAGTAAGATTTTTTTTGTTTTTCAGACGACCTCGAGGTCGTCTGAAAAAAGAGGGTCGGCATTCAACCTATTACCCCTCCAGTCAATGCATAATAAATAAGTTCGCCAAATAAAACAATTTTTCGGTCAGTAGGGTTAAGGCTATACCTGAAAGAATGCCCACTCCCCAATAGATAAACTGGCGGCGTTTCGGGTTGGACGTGGTACGCAACATTCTGAAATACAAAAGCAAGCAGCCGAACATGCAGATAGTTTGAAACAGAATGAGGGGGAGGCTGTCAATGGCTTTGGAAATCGAATCAGAAAGGCTGCTTGTCACTGTGCGTATACATAAATAAATCAAAGCCGAGCCTGCCGCCGAATGCCAAAAAGGGATGGGCGTGTCGGATGAGTCGGGTGTCCTGTGGGGTTGAAGCCTGCCGAATAACAATATAAATACAATGTCAAACATAATGAGTCGCCTTGACGTAAGCTGTTTTTGTTTTTCAGACGACCTCGGGGTCGTCTGAAATGTTATGGTGCGGCGATATGGAGTAATACCGCGCTAAGGTGTGTCAGTACGTTGATCATCTGCAATGTCGAAGCGGCTGCCATATCCCTGTAAATACAGTGATGCAGCAGAACAGTATGGGCTTCTGCTGATAAAGCCCGCGTTACGGTTTTGTGCTTGGTCTAAAGGTCGTCTGAAACGGTTTTCAGACGACCTTTTTTCGTACTGCCTTAACCTGTATTGCGCAAACCTTGTGCCACGCCGTTGATGGTCAGGTGTACCATCAGGAGGGTGTGCGGGTCGTGCGGGTCTTTGCGCAGGCGTTTGAGCATGGCGACTTGCAGGCCGTTGAGCGCGTTCAGGTACGGAATCCGCAGGGCGAGCGAACGGGCGAGGCTGCGGTTGTCGCGCAAGAGTTCGTCGGTTTGCAAAAGGTCGAGCAGGGCTTTGCGGCTGCGTTGGTATTCTTCCTTAATCATGCCGAAGATGACGGCGGCTTTTTCGGGCGATTCGCTCAAGCCGGCGTAGTTTTCGGCGAGGGTGATGTCGGTTTTCGCCATGACTTGTTCCATATTGGAGAGCATGGCTTGGAAGAATGGGTTGTGCTGCGCGTGTTCCCGCAGGGCGGCGAGGGTTTCGGGTTTGCCTTCGCACAGGTTTTCCACTGCGCTGCCGAAGCCGTACCACGCGGGCAGCATGAGGCGGTTTTGCATCCATGAGAATACCCACGGTATTGCGCGCAAATCCTGTATCCGCGCCAAGGTCTTGCGGCTGGCGGGGCGGCTGCCGAGATTGAGCGTGGCGATTTCCTGTATGGGGCTGGTTTGCAGGAAATAGTCGATGAAGTCGGGGTGGGTAATCAGCTCGCGGTAGTATTTGAACGATACGTCCGACAATGCCTGCATGAGCGCGGGTTCGGGGTCTTTTTGATCGGGCAGCAGGCTGGCTTCGAGCGTTGCGGCGACGAGGGTTTCGAGGTTGCGCACGGCGTTACCGGGGTCGGCGTATTTGGCGGTGATGACTTCGCCTTGTTCGGTGATGCGGATTTGTCCCGCCACGCTGCCCGCCGGTTGGGCGAGAATGGCTTGGTAAGACGGGCCGCCGCCGCGTCCGACGCTGCCGCCGCGGCCGTGGAACAGGCGCATACGGACATCGTATTTTTTGAAGAGTTCGACCAAACCCAATTCCGCCTGATAGAGACACCAAGAGCTGGTAACGTAGCCGCCGTCTTTGTTGGAATCGGAATAGCCGAGCATGATTTCCTGAATGTTGTCGCGGCTTTGCAGCAGGTCGCGATACCATTCGTTGCTGAACATGGTTTCCATGACGGGGCAGGCGTTTTCGAGGGCTTCGATGGTTTCGAAGAGCGGGACGATGTTGATGCGGCTTTGCGGTTTGCCGTTTTCGATTGTCAACAAACCGCTTTCTTTAAGCAGCAGCGCGAGCGCGAGCAGGTCGCTGGGCTGTTCGCAGTTGGAGATAATGCTTTGGGTAACGGCGTTTTCACCGAATTCGTCTTTGATGTTGCGCGCTTCGTTGAAAATCGCCATTTCGCGGCGGATGTGTTCGCTGTACGTGATGAACGGGCTGGACAGCGGACGCTGGTGTTTCAACTCGCGCAGCAGGACGGTTTGTTTTTCCGTTTCGGAAAGGCTGGCGTAGTCTTCCAAACCGGCGTGTTTGAAGAGTTCGGCAACGACATCGGCGTGTTTTTCCGCGTGTTGGCGCAAGTCGAGCGGCATCATGTGGAAGCCGAACACGGACACGGAACGGATCAGGTCGGCGAGTCTGCCTTCGCCCAAAAGCGCGCTGCCGTTGTCGCGCAGGGAGCGTTGCAGCTTGTGGAGGTCGTCTGAAAACTCTTGCGCGGAGGCGTAAGGCAGCATGAAGCCGAATTTGCAGCCCATACCCAAACCGAGCGAGCGGGCTTTGCCCATGACGCGCGCCATGATGTAGGCGATGGCGCGGCGGTACGGCTCTTCGGTGCGGGCGATTTCTTCGTCGGGCGATTCGTCGGACAACGCCATCACGTCATCGTTGACTTTGACGCGGCGGACGGAAAGCGGCAGCTCGCGGTAGAGTTTGTCGAGTTCGCCGCGGTAAAAACGGAACACCGCGTCGGCATGGCGGCGGAAAGCGAAACGCAGGGTCTCGGCGGAGACAAACGGATTGCCGTCGCGGTCGCCGCCTATCCAGCCGCCGATTTTTAAGATGTCGGGCACGTCAACGTCAGGATAGGTCGTCTGAAACTCGCGCTCCATGCTGCGGTAGAGTTTGGGCAGCGCCTCGAAGAAACTCATCGGGAAGATGGATACGCCGTTGTTGATTTCATCGTTGACGCTGAGTTTGTGGTGGCGCGTTTCGCTGGTTTGCCACAAGCCCAATAAGATAGTGTCGATTTCGCGGCGCAATTCCGCCAGCGCGTCGGCATGGGTGCAGCGTTCGCGGCGGGGCAGGAGGGCGCGGATGCGGCGGTTGAAGTTCAACACGGTTTGGCGTTGCACTTCGGTCGGGTGCGCGGTCAGAACGGCGGTAACATTGGTTGTATTTAATTGTTTTTGAACTGCCTTGCCGCCGATTTTCGCCGCTTTGAGTTTGCGTACCGTTTCCGCCAGGCTGCCTTCCGCGCCGCCGTGTCCCGCTTCTTCGTGGATTTGGCGGCGGCGTTCGTGGTGCACGTCTTCGGCGATGTTCAGAATCTGCGCGAACAAGCCGCAGGCAAGTGTCAGGTCGTGGGTTTGCTGTTCGTCCAGTTGCGGCAAAACCTTCTCAATCAAAGCCGCGCTGTCGTCCGAAGTGGACAACAGCTTGACCGTTTCTACCACCAAAGGCGAGGCTTCTTCGTGCAGAAGTTTGTACAAAGACTGTTTCAAAAATTCCGCGTCTGCTGCCAGAGCGGCGTCCTTGGGATTGTTCAGGATATGCAGTTGCATGATTTTCTCTCTTTATTTATTTATCTCAAAAACAAACGTAAAACATTGTATAGCAGGTCGTCTGAAACCGCCATCGGAAAAGGTGTTGCAAAACGCTGAAACTTGATGTAACCCGCGTCCGCACAAGTCGAGCCGTTAATTGCTTAACAAAGTCGCGCGTGCATTTCAGTCCGATTATTCTGCCGTTCGTATCCGCAGCATAGTCCGAAGCGCAGAAATCCCGTAAAATATAGTGGATTAACTTTAAACCAGTACGGCGTTGCCTCGCCTTAGCTCAAAGAGAACGATTCTCTAAGGTGCTGAAGCACCAAGTGAATCGGTTCCGTACTATCTGTACTGTCTGCGGCTTCGTCGCCTTGTCCTGATTTAAATTTAATCCACTATACTACGACATAAAATCCTATTTTCACGCAGGCACAGTATGTTCAACTTCAATTCCGTACGCGAAAACGACAAACGCCAACCCACCGTCCGCACCGCCGTGGCAAGCGGCTCCATCAATATGAGTACCTCCGCCATCAAAGTTTTGGCGGAAAACGCCACCCAAAACGCAGGCATCCTCAACGTCGCCCGTATCGCCGCCGTACAAGGCATCAAGCAGGTCGGACTGCTTGTCCCGCTCTACCAACCCCTCCCCCTGCAACACGTCCGCGTCGATTTCGATGTCGATATCGAACTCGCCTACGTCAAAGCCACCGTAACCGTTTCCTCGGAAGTCGGTAAAAGCATCACGACCGAAGCCATCACCGGCGTCAACATCGCCCTCATATCCATCTACGACATGATGAAAGAAGTCGACCAGTCCATGATGATGACCCGCATCCACCTCGAATCCGAAAGCGGCGGCGAACGCGGCCCGTTCGTATTCGACGATGCCTACGAAAACATCGAATTCTGATTGAACAAAAAAAGGTCGTCTGAAAACCGGTTTGAGGTTTCAGACGACCTTTGGCATGAGGCATACGAATGGATACAACAGGGGGCAAACGTCGGTACGGCGTTGCCCGTTTTGCCGATTCCATCCGCGATACAACATTCAGACGACCCATCATGAACGACCACCAACTGCTCCGTTACAGCCGCCACATCCTTCTCGACGAAATCGGTATCGAAGGGCAGGAAAAAATCCTTGCCGCCAGCGTCCTCGTTGTCGGCTGCGGCGGACTGGGCGCGGCAGCCATCCCGTATCTTGCCGCTTCGGGCCTCGGCAGACTCATCATCGCCGACCACGACACCATAGACGACACCAACCTCCAACGCCAAACCACTTTCACCGAAGCAGATATCGGACAAGCCAAAGCGCAAGTGATGGAAGGTCGTCTGAAAGCCGTCAACAGCGCGTGCGACATTACCGCTCTGACCGAAAAGCTGGACGAAGCCCACCTGACCGAACTCATGCGCGCCGCCGACATCGTCCTCGACTGCACCGACAACTACCCCACCCGCCAAGCCATCAACCGCGCCGCCGTCGCTACCCGTACCCCGCTGGTTTCCGGCGCCGCCGTGCGTTTTGAAGGACAAATCGCCGTGTACCGCCCCGACTTGCCTGACAGCCCTTGCTACGCCTGCTTGTTTGACGGCGATAACGCCGACGACGGCGCCTGCGCACTGTTCGGCGTATTTTCCCCACTGGTCGGCATCATCGGCGCCACCCAAGCCGCCGAAGCCCTCAAAATCCTGACCGGCGCAGGCGAACCGGCACACGGCAAACTGACAACTTACAACGCCCTTACCGCCAAATGGCAGACATTCCGCGTCCATAAAAATCCCGATTGCGGCGTATGCGGCAAAGCGCACCGGTCGTAGTGGGACAGTTCGCTAAAAGTGATAAAAGATAAGGAAACGGTGTTTCAGACGACCTTTTCAAGAAGGTTTAAGCCGTAGGGAAGGTCGGTTTTGCATCGATAAAACTGCCCCACGCGGCTTATTTCACATAAAATGGGGTTGCCTGAATAACCAGCAATCTTGGGATACGCTATGGACACAGACCTCCAGCAAACTGAACACCTGCAAATATCCTTCTCTCCTACCGATCAAGACAGACGCTATGTGGGAAGGCGGCTTTTGCGTTATATAGAGCCTGCTTGGCGGCGCAAATATTGGTTTGGTTCGGCTGCATTCCTGCTGGTGTGGGGTAGTCTATTCGTCTTTGCTTGTTGGTTGTTTAACGGCATCAACAACACCTATGTTCAAAACTGCTATCTGTTTGCCGATTCGCAAACTGATAGTTTGGAGTACTGTCTGTATAAAGCTGGGGACGACGGCAGCTCCCTATGGATAATGGCAGGTCTCATCTACGCCACCACCATGGTGATGTATTTCGATCAGCGTTGGACATATCGCAGCTTTACCCGCATAGTCAGCCATCCTCTGGATGGGCGACGTTTCTCCGTCATCCTTTCAGCCGAAGGCCTTACTCAGGAGGAGGCAGGGCGCAGCAGGCATTTCCATCATTGGGCAGGCGTGGAACGTATCATCGAAGACCAAGCATTCCTGCTGTTTTATATCGACCGTAACATCGCCTATTTTATTCCGATTGCCGCTTTTGCAGAGGCGGGAATGGATGCCCACGCGTTTTATACCCGAGCGATGGAGTTGAAGGCTGCGGCAGAGTAGGTAAATCCAAACGAGACAAAGGCTACCTGAAAAACCATTTTTGGTTTTCAGGTAGCCTTTTTTCTTCAAATACAGGGCTGATTCAGTCTTTCAACTTCGCCAACTGATTTTGAACTTTCGCCATTTTGTCTTCCAATTCTGCCAAATGGCAGACATTCCGCGTCCAAAAAAATCCCGATTGCGGCGTATGCGGCAAACCGTATCGACCCTAGAGCGACAGTTCGTTAAGAGTGATAAAAGATAGGGAAACCAAGTTTCAGACGACCTTTGTTATTATCAAGTACAATTAAGAGACCTCGTATATAGTCACACAAGGGATGCCTGCAAATTCAGCAATTTTCTTGCACAAGCTGCTAGCTGACACTTCGCCAACATTCGGGAAAACAACAGCAAAATCGGAATAAGCCATATCGGCATCAGTGGTATCCGACGGTAAAAAGCGATAATACAAATCTTCAGTTCCACAAACAGAACAAGTGAGATAGCCACCTTCGTCATCAAAATCAAACGAAGGCAATAGGTCTTCTATATCCATCTCCTCACCTTGAGCATAATGTTGACTGCAATGCGGACAAACAAGCTCGCCGTTTCCAAAGTTTTCCAAAGCAGTGAACAGCGTCGGCTCATCTTCAATCTGAAAGTAGATGCCGCGGGAATATCGGGCATTTCTTTCATCTACAAATTCAATAATTCCTTTGTTGGTAAACGTATAACCTAGCTCTCCATAATAAAAAACTTCTTGCAACTCAGGATGAATCCATCCTTGCTCCAGCATATAATTTCGGATCTGTTCTGCAAGCTCCTTTTTTTTCTTCCCTACGGGAGAGACAGGAACTATATAGTAGCGATGATCAGACATTTTTTTCCTTTCTAAAAAGGTCGTCTGAAACCCATTTTCAGACGACCTTTCCGTTTCTTCAACCTATCAGTCTTTCAACTTCGCCAACTGATTTTGAACTTTCGCCATCTTGTCTTCCAACTCCGCCAAATCGGCTTTGTCTTTTTCCACCAGATGCGCGGGGGCTTTTTCGGTGTAGCCGGGTTTGGAGAGTTTGGCATTGAGTTTGTCCAAAGCTTTTTGCAGCTTCTCGGCTTCTTTGCTCAAGCGGGCGGTTTCGGCGGCTTTGTCGATTTCGACTTTCAGCATCAGGCGCGCGCCGTTGCAGACGGCGACGGGCGCGTCTTCGCTTTCGGGCAGGGCGGCGACTTGCTGTGCTTCGGTCAGGCGGGTCATCATCGGCAGGTATTTGAGGTAGTCCGCCAAGTCGTCCGCGCTTTCGACAAACAGCGGGGCTTTCACGTTGGGCTGGATGCCCATTTCGCCGCGCAGGTTGCGGACGGCGCCGATCAAATCCTGCAACACGGTCATTTGCTCGAAGGTCGTCTGAACGATTTGTTCGCGGTCGGCTTCGGGAAAACGGGCGAGCATGATGCTGTCGGCGGTTTTCGCGTCGCACATGGGGGCGACGGTTTGCCACAGTTCTTCGGTGATGAACGGGATAATCGGGTGCAGCAGGCGCAGGGCGGCTTCGAGTACGCGCAATAAGGTATGGCGTGTGGCGCGCTGACGGCTGGCGCAGCCGGTTTGGAGCTGTACTTTGGCGAGTTCCAGATACCAGTCGCAATAGTCGTTCCACACGAAGCTGTACAGGGTTTCCGCAGCCAAATCAAAGCGGTAGGTTTCGTAGGCTTGCGTAACCTGCTCGATGGTTTGATTCAGACGGCCTATGATCCACATATCGGGGAAGGAGTAGCCGCGCGGTTCGGTGGCGGTTGCGCCGTAGCCGCAGTCTTGGTTTTCGGTGTTCATCAAGACGAAGTTAGTGGCGTTCCAGATTTTGTTGCAGAAGTTGCGGTAGCCTTCGGCGCGTTTGAAGTCGAAGTTCACGCTGCGACCCAAGCTGGCGTAGCTTGCCATGGTGAAGCGCAAGGCGTCCGCGCCCATGCTGGGGATGCCCTCGGGGAAGAGTTTTTTCGTGGCTTCTTCCACTTTCGGCGCGGTTTCGGGTTTGCGCAGACCGGTCGTGCGTTTCACCAGCAGTTTGTCCAAGTCGATGCCGTCAATCAAATCGACGGGGTCGATGACGTTGCCTTCGGATTTGGACATTTTTTTGCCTTCGTGGTCGCGCACGATGCCGTGGATGTACACGTCTTTAAACGGCACTTTGCCGGTGAAGTGGGTGGTCATCATAATCATGCGCGCCACCCAGAAGAAGATGATTTCGTATCCGGTAACCAAGACATTGGACGGCAGGAAGGCTTTGAGTTCGTTGGTTTCAGACGGCCAGCCGAGCGTGGAGAACGGCACGAGCGCGGAGGAGAACCATGTGTCCAATACGTCTTCTTCGCGGGTCAAACCGGTTTTGCCGGCTTGTTTTTCGGCTTCCGCCTGATTGCGGGCGACGTAAACATTGCCTGCTTCGTCGTACCACGCGGGGATTTGATGGCCCCACCACAGTTGGCGCGAGATGCACCAGTCTTGGATGTTGTTCATCCATTGGTTGTAAGTATTGACCCAGTTTTCGGGGATAAAGCGTACCGCGCCGCTGTCAACGGCTTTTTTGGCTTTGTCGGCGAGGCTTAAGCCTTTGAATTCGCTGTCAGGCTCGCCGCCGTTTGGCGTGGCGGACATCGCCACAAACCATTGGCTAGTCAGCATCGGCTCAATCACTGAGCTGGTTCGGTCGCCTTTCGGCGTCATCAGCGTGTGCGCTTTGATTTCGACCAACAAGCCTTGTTCCTGCAAATCGGCAACCATTTGTTTGCGCGCGGCAAAGCGGTCTAAGCCTGCATATTTTTCAGGCAGGGCAAAGCCTTGTTGCGCTTCGCCTTTGAAGTTGAACACTTCGGCGTTTGCCAGCACTTTGGCTTCCAAGTCGAACACATTAACCAAGCGCGTGTCGTGGCGTTTGCCGACTTCGTAGTCATTGAAGTCGTGCGCAGGCGTGATTTTCACGCAACCTGTACCGAAGTCTTTTTCAACGTATTCGTCGGCAATCACGGGAATGGTGCGGCCGGTCAGCGGCAAGATTAATTCCTTGCCGATTAAATGGGTATAACGTTCGTCTTCTGGATTGACGGCTACGGCAACATCGCCCAGCAGCGTTTCAGGACGGGTGGTCGCCACGATAACGGCTTCGGCGGGATTGTCCGCCAGCGGATAGCGGATGTGCCACATAGAGCCTTGTTCTTCCACGCTTTCCACTTCCAAATCCGATACCGCCGTGCCAAGAACGGGATCCCAATTCACCAAGCGTTTGCCGCGGTAAATCAAGCCCTGTTCATACAGGCGCACGAACACTTCGGTCACGGTTTCGGCGCGCACGTCGTCCATCGTGAAATACTCGCGCGTCCAGTCGGCAGAGCAGCCCACGCGGCGCATCTGCTGCGTAATCGTGCCGCCGGAAACTTCTTTCCATTCCCACACTTTTTCCAAGAATTTTTCGCGGCCCAAGTCATGACGGGACACATTTTGCGCGGCAAGCTGACGCTCGACCACGATTTGCGTGGCAATGCCCGCATGGTCGGTGCCGGGAATCCAGGCGGTGTTGCAGCCTTTCATGCGGTAGTAGCGGGTCAGGCCGTCCATAATGGTTTGGTTGAAGGCATGGCCCATGTGCAGCGTGCCGGTTACGTTGGGCGGCGGCAGTTGGATGGAAAAAGACGGTTTGGTCAAATCCATATCGGGCTGGAAATAACCTTGGGTTTCCCAGTTTTGATAGTGTTTGGATTCGATTTCGGCGGGATTGTATTTGTCTAACATGGTAAAAAATGCTGTCTGTAAAAGGGTTTGCGGGCAAACGTCTGTTTAAAAAATAATTGCGGATTATAGCGCAAAAAGGTCGTCTGAAACGGAATATCGTTTCAGACGACCTTTTTGAAACAAATCGAAACGGGCTTATTTGCCTTTGTCGGATTTGGCTTCTTTTTTCAAGGAAGCGTACAACTCAGGGTCGCGGTTTTTCAGCAGGGAGGCAATTGCCAAGTCGTCGCGGTTTACTTTTGCCAAGTCAACGCGTTCGATGTGTACCAAGCGCAGCAGCTCGCGTACAGGTTTGGGCATATTACGACCGGATTCGTAACGTGAACCACCGGACTGAGTTACGCCGATACGGCTCCAAAAGTCCATTTGGTTCAAACCGAGTTTTTTGCGGATATCGCGGATGTTGTCAATTTTCTCAAACGACTTCATGAAAATTCCTTTTTCTTCTGTATTGTTTGTTGATAAGCAATTCTGCTTCTTCACATTGGGAAAGTGCAAATTAGTTTTCGGCAGCAAAGTTCCTTACAGGGGGAATCATTAATTGCGACATAGAAAACTATCTATACTGAATTGTTAGACAGTATATTCGAAAGAAGTTTTGTAGAATTCTTCATAAATTGGCTAAATATTTCCAAGTTAAATATTTTATAGAAGAAAAAACATTTAAAACAATAGGATAGTAATTGGGTGTCGGTAATATTTTACACAAATAAACAGTCGTTTCGGGAATGTTGCGTTTGACATTATTTATTATACATAATTGTTTTGCATGAAATTATGGAGAAAGTACAGTGGAGATGGGCAGATTTGTCTATATCTCAGCCCGATGTTTAGATCTGGATTGGGTGGTCGGGAATGGTTTTGATGGAGGCAATTTAAAAGGTCGTCTGAAAACGAGGTTTGCGGGTTTCGCCAACAACCTTGTTTATATTTCAGACGACCTTTTTGCTTTGAAAGCGGGATGGTTTGACAGATTAGGGTTTGCCGGTGGCAGGGCTGATGGTCAGGATTTCGTAGCCGGTTTCTGTCACTAAAACTTCATGTTCCCATTGGGCGGAGAGGGAGCGGTCTTTGGTCACGACCGTCCAGCCGTCGTTTAGGATGCGCAGGTGGCGTTTGCCTTGGTTGATCATCGGCTCGATGGTGAAAATCATACCGGGCTTCAGGACGACGCCTTGTCCTTTTCGGCCGTAGTGCAGGACTTGCGGGGCTTCATGGAAACCGCGTCCGATGCCGTGGCCGCAAAATTCTTGTACGACGGAGTAGCCTGCGTTTTCGGCAACTTGTTGGCAGGCGTAGCCGATGTCGCCCAAGGTTGCGCCGGGTTTGACGGCGGCGATGCCCGCCATCATGGATTCGTGGGTAACGTCAATCAGGCGTTGGGCGATGGGGGAGACTTTGCCGACGGTAAACATACGGCTGGAGTCGCCGTGGAAGCCGTCTTTTTTGATGGTCAGGTCGATGTTGATGATGTCGCCTTCTTTGAGCGGCTTGTCGTCGGGAATGCCGTGGCAGATGACGTGGTTGACGGAGGTGCAGCAGGATTTGGGGTAGGGCGGGTTGCCGTAGTGCAGGGGGGCGGGATAGCCGCCTTGGACGTTGACGTGGTAGTCGTAAACGAGTTTGTCGATTTCGTTGGTGGTCACGCCGGGTTTGACGAATTGTCCGATGTAGTCGAGGGCTTCGGCGACGAGTTTGCCCAGTTCGCGCATTTTCTCGATTTCTTCAGGGGTTTTGATGATGATTTCGTTCATGTTGTTTCCTTGATGGTTTCAGACGACCTTAGTGCGGCACAAAGGTCGTCTGAAAGGGAAGGGGATGAGTCGGCAGCTTGCTTTAAGCACACTGCAACGAGGCGTGCGGACGTTTCGGCTTTTTTGGATTCGCGACTGATGCCGGAAGTTCAGATTAAAGCCGAACGCCAGTCCGCACTAGAATAGATTGTCGATGACTTCTTTGGATTTGGAAGGGGCCTTAGGTTTCGGAGTCGGCTTAGGTGCAGGCTTGGCTGCTTCGGGTTGGCGTTGTTCGGGTTTTGCCGCAGGTTTGGATTCGGTCGACTGTTCCGACGGCGTACGTCTGTTGCCTGCTGCGGGAAGTGTACTGCGCGGCGTTTTTTCTTCGGTATCGGGCGTTTCGGTTACAGCAGGTTTGGCGTTTGCTTTGTTATTGGCGGGTTTGTCTTCTGAGGCTTCGTCCGCGGTCGGGGTGCTGTTGCTGTTTTTGCCGTTTGATTTGTTTTTAGGCGGGATGACGGGATTGCGGGAATCGGTTTTTTCGTCATCGTCAAGCTCGGCTTTGGCGGCAGGCTTGGTTCTGTCCTCTTCGGGAGCGCCGATGGGACGCCAGACTTCGACAGGGGTGTCTTTGGGAACGGGTTTGTTTTTAATGGCTTCGCGTTCTTGGGAGTCGTGGCTTTTGATGGTGCTGATGACGCCGATGACCAAGGCGGCAACGGCAATGATGCAGACGCCGAAAAAGGCTCTGATTAAATGTTTAGGTTTGAGTTGGAATGAGGATTTAGGGGTTTTGGACATGATAAATCGGTAAAAATGAAATCAATCGGGCGGATTGTATCGTAATAGGTCGTCTGAAACAAAATTGGGTTTCAGACGACCTCTCAGTCAAGGAACAATCCTATGGCTGTGGGGTGTAGTTTTGATACAGGGTAACGACTTTTTGTACGCCCACGGTGGTGCTGACGCGTTGGGTCACTTTTTCCTGTTCTTCAGGCGTCAGGATGCCCATTACATAGGTCACGTTGCCGTAGGTCACGATTTTGACGCGCGCCTGCGTGGTGGGTTTGAGGCCCAAAAGGGCGGTGCGGACTTTGGATGTGCCCCATGTGTCGTTGGTTACGTCGCCGAAGGTGCGTCCTTGGGGGGCAACGGTGATGTAGTTGTACACGCCTTCGGCGGCTTGTTCGGCACGGGCGATTTGTTCGACGAATTGTTTTTCGCCTTCAGTGGCGACTTGTCCGAGCAGCAGCAGGTGGCGGTTGTAGCCGACGACGTTGAGTTTGGGTGTGTACCCCTGCGCTTGGTTGTTTTGGCGCAGGTAGGAGCGGGCAGTGGTTTCGACGCGCACTGCCATTACGTTGTCGTCGGTTTGCGCGCCTGTGGTGCGGCGGTCGACGGCGGATTTGGTGCCGACTGCCGCGCCGCCGAGGAGTACGCCGACACAGCCGCTGAGTGTCAGGCTGAGGAGGAGGGCGGTCAGAACGGGTGCGGTATGACGTTTGATGTTCATATTTTTTCCTTGATGATGGGTTCGGCGGATATGTTTCAGACGACCTTTAAAAGAGGTCGTCTGAAAAAAAGGCTTACATTCCTTCAAGCAACATGGAGTCGATGCAGTCGCACATAGCGTGTATCAGCAGGATATGGTTTTCCTGAATGCGGGCGGTGCGCGGGTAGGGGACGTTGAGCAGTACGTCGGTGTCTTTGAGCATAGCGGCGATTTTGCCGCCGTCGCGGCCGGTCATGGCAATGACGTGCATATCGCGTTCGTGTGCCGCTTTGATGGCTTCGATAACGTTGGCAGAGTTGCCGGAAGTGGAGATGCCGACCAAAACGTCGCCGGCACGTCCGAGCGCGCGCACTTGTTTGCTGAACACATGGTCAAAACCGTAGTCGTTGCCGATGGCGGTCAGCGCGGAAGTGTCCGTCGTCAGCGCGACGGCGGCAAGTTCCATTCGCTCTTTTTCAAAGCGTCCGGTCATTTCGGCGGCGAAGTGCTGCGCGTCGGCAGCCGAACCGCCGTTGCCGCAGGCTAAAATTTTGCCGTCGTTCATCAGGCATTGCAGCATCAATTCGGCTGCTTGAGCAGTCGGCTCGACCAGCACTTTTTCGGCTTCCTGCTTGGCAAGGATGCTTTCGGCGAAATGGGCGGCAACGCGCTCTTGTAAAGTCGTCATATCGTCAACCTGTAATATTCTTTATCCATTCGGGCGGGCGGTTTCCTTCTATCAGTACCGCATCGATGCGGCACGCGGTATCCGTCATGCCGTTTTGTTGCAGATAATACTCCGCAGACCGTTGCAGTTTCAATAACTTAGACGGCGAAATACTGTATGCGGCACCGCCGAAACCCTGATTTTTGCGGTATTTTACTTCAACAAACAGAATCATGTTACCGTTTTTGACAATCAAATCGATTTCGCCGTAAGCGCAGTGCCAGTTACGCGCCACGAGTTTGCAGCCTTGCGAAAGAAGAAACGCCAGTGCGGCATCTTCGCCCGCCACCCCTTGTTTGTGGTTCAGACGCATGGAGGTTTACCCCGTATAATATCGTTATATTGTTTTCAGACGACCTGATAAAGCCATGTTTCAAAAACACCTTCAAAAAGCCGCCGACAGTATTGAAAAACGGACATTATACGTTGTCGCCACGCCCATCGGCAATTTGGCGGACATCACCCTGCGCGCGCTCGCCGTCCTGCAAAAAGCCGACATTATCTGCGCCGAAGATACGCGCGTTACCGCACAGCTTCTGAGCGCATACGGCATACAGGGCAAGCTCGTCAGCGTGCGCGAGCATAACGAACAACAGATGGCGGACAAAATCATCAACCATCTTTCAGACGACCTCACTGTCGCACAAGTTTCCGACGCAGGGACGCCTGCCGTCTGCGATCCCGGTGCAAAACTCGCCCGCCGCGTGCGCGAGGCTGGGTTCAAAGTCGTCCCCGTTGTCGGCGCGAGCGCGGTCATGGGTGCATTGAGCGTCGCAGGCGTTACCGAACCCAATTTCTACTTCAATGGTTTTTTGCCGCCGAAATCCGGCGAACGGCATAAGCTGCTTGCCAAATGGGCGCAGGCTGATTTCCCCGTCGTGATGTTTGAAACCCCGCACCGCATCGAAGCCACCCTTGCTGACATGGCAGTCCTCTTTCCCGAACGCAGCCTGACCCTCGCCCGAGAAATCACCAAAACCTTCGAAACCTTCCTCAGCGGCACGGTTACTGAAATTCAGACGACCCTGAAAAACGACGGCAATCAGGCGCGCGGCGAAATGGTGCTCATCCTCCATCCTGCGCCCCGTGAAAAACACGATACCTTGCCCGATGCCACCCAAAACGTTATGAAAATCCTCGCCGCCGAGCTGCCCACCAAGCAGGCCGCCGAACTTGCCGCCAAAATTACCGGCGAAGGCAAAAAAGCCTTGTATGATTTGGCATTGGAGTGGAAACGGGTTTCAGACGACGTTTGAAGGTGAAAGGTCGTCTAAAAAAGAGGGAAGGGCAGTTATTGAATGATGATGGTATTAACGTGGGTTATGTCCTGAATCACAGAATATTCTGCGAAAAGAAAATCCGCCAAAGACTTGCCTGATTTTTATCGTTTTATTTTAAACGAAATAAAACAGAAACCCTCATAAAGCCTGATGTCGAAGGTCGTCTGAAACGTTCAGGCGACCTGCTTTTAAAGTTAAGGTGGAAATATTGAAAATTCTGCAATCTAATGTCTGTAATTGTATGTAATGCGTGATATAATGCGAACTCTTTGCCTTACGTTAAGACAAAGTTGGATATGAACTCACAAAGATTAACATATTGCTTGACGTTCATAGGCTTCTTGATTATATTTAGCCTCGCATTACTGTCGGGATTTCCCGTTTTTATGAAGCAGATTCTCATCTTACAAATTCTGGTTTTGACAGCGGTTGCGCTGATTAGCGCCGCATTTTCAGGTTTGGCAGGATTTTGGTCTGCTGTTGCAGGTGGGTTTTCCTACCTTGTCCCTTCCGCTTTCGCAGTTTTACTTTTAAAACTTTCCAAACGTAATCCTTTGTATCATGGTAAGGCTTTCATTATTGGGGAAGTTTTAAAAGTAGTGCTGTCGCTGGTGATGATGCTTGCCGTATTTATGGTTTGGCATCAGTCTTTGATATTCTTTCCGTTCTTGTTCGGATTGCTCGGTGTCAGCCATTTGGTTTTTTTAGTATCGTTGAGAGTGAAGCATTATGGCAGGTGACAAAATTACTGCTACTGATTACATCACGCACCACTTGCAAAGTTTAACCAGCCTTTCCGATGTAACTAAAGGACAGGGCTTGGACAATATTGCTGATTTTTCTTTTATTAATATCGATGCAATATTTTTCTCTGTATTGTTGGGCGTAATCGGCAGTTTCCTACTTTTGCGTGGAGCCAAGAAGGCGACAGCAGGTGTACCCGGTCGTTTTCAGGCTGCTGTCGAGATTTTGTTTGAATTTGTGGATGATATGTGTAAAAGCATTATTCACAACGAACAATCCCGAAAAGCCATTGCTCCGTTGGGCTTGACCCTGTTCGTATGGATTTTCCTGATGAATGCCATGGATATGCTGCCGGTGGATTTGTTCCCGTGGCTGTGGCAAAACATTATTACAGGTAACCATCATGCATTGCTGCGCATTGTGCCGACTGCAGATTTGAATACTACTTTGGCGTTGGCTATCGGTGTCTTGGTAATTTGTATTTATTACAATATCAAAATCAAAGGTGTTCGTGGTTGGATTCATGAGTTGTTCAGCGCTCCGTTTGGCGCCAAACTTGCTCCCGCCAACTTTCTTTTGAATCTGGTTGAATTCCTCTCTAAAACAGTTTCTCACGGTATGCGGTTGTTCGGTAACATGTATGCCGGTGAGCTGGTGTTCCTCCTGATTGCTTTGCTGGGTGGTGCTTGGGCATCATCTGGAAGCGTTGAAGTGTTGGATCCGATTCTGTTTGGTTTCCACATCCTTGCCGGATTGGCATGGGCGATTTTCCATATTTTGGTGATTACCCTGCAGGCATTTATCTTTATGGCCTTGGCGTTTGTCTATATCGGACAAGCTCATGATGCACATTAATTATTAGGTAGTTTTTCATTAACTTTCTTTGTTTCCTCAAGGAGTAAAAAATGGGTTTGGTAGCAATTGCATGTGGTTTGATCGTAGCATTGGGTGCATTGGGTGCCTCTATCGGTATCGCAATGGTTGGTTCCAAATATTTGGAGTCTTCTGCGCGTCAACCTGAATTGATTGGTCCGCTGCAAACTAAATTGTTCCTGATCGCTGGTCTGATTGATGCTGCATTCCTGATTGGTGTGGCTATTGCGCTGTTGTTCGCCTTCGTTAAACCATTTGGTGCATAATCAAACGGCGTGTTCCGTCTAGGTACAGACTTTGGTCTGTTTGATTAACACTAGTACGAAGGTTAACTAACGTGAATATTAATGCAACCTTATTCGCTCAAATCATCGTCTTTTTCGGTTTGGTTTGGTTTACCATGAAATTTGTGTGGCCGCCGATCGCAAAAGCATTAGATGAGCGTGCCGCAAAAATTGCCGAAGGCTTGGCTGCTGCCGAGCGCGGTAAGAGCGATTTTGAACAGGCAGAGAAGAAAGTTGCAGAACTCTTGGCTGAAGGGCGTAACCAAGTTTCCGAAATGGTAGCTAACGCCGAAAAACGTGCCGCCAAAATCGTAGAAGAAGCGAAAGAGCAAGCTACTGTCGAGGCGGTGCGAATTACAGCACAAGCTAAAGCTGATGCCCAGCAAGAAATGAATCGTGCACGCGAAGTTTTGCGTGAACAGGTTGCTGCGTTGGCGGTTAAAGGTGCCGAGTCTATTTTGCGCAGTGAAGTGGATACTTCAAAACATGCGCAGTTGCTCAGTGCTTTAAAACAGGAGCTGTAATCTTATGGCTGAGTTCGCAACGATTGCCAGACCTTATGCGAAAGCATTGTTTAATCTGGCGCAGGAAAAAAACCAAATTGAGTCTTGGTTGGGCGGACTGGAAGAATTAGCCGCGGTTGTTCAAAATGAGAAAGTCATTTCTTTGATTGAGCGACCTGAAACAAATACTTCTGAAAAGGTAAATGTGCTTGCCGAACTCGTTGAGTTAAAAAGTGATGAATTGAAAAATTTCATTACTGTTCTGGCAGAGCAAAAGCGTTTGCCTGTATTGCCTGAAGTCTATGCTCAATATCAAGCTTTAACCTTGTCATTCAATCATACTAAGTCCGCTGTAATTTACAGCGCTTATCCATTGACTGAAGATCAACTGGCTGAGTTGGCTGAAATATTGAAAAAACGCTTTGACAGTAAGTTGCAAATTACAACTGAAGTTGCGCCTGAGTTAATTGGCGGTGTCAAAGTTGAAGTGGGTGACCAGGTCTTGGATTTGTCGGTGCAGGGTAAATTGAATGCCCTGTATGCGACTATGACAAATTAGGAGAGTTTTCATGCAGCTTAATCCTGCTGAAATTAGCGATTTGATTAAAGCTAAAATTGAAAATCTGTCTGGAAATACAGAAGTACGTACCCGTGGTACGGTTATTTCTGTAACAGACGGTATTGTTCGTATTCATGGCTTGTCAGACGCAATGCAAGGTGAGATGCTCGAATTCCCGGGTAACACTTTCGGTTTGGCGATGAACTTGGAGCGTGACTCCGTCGGCGCCGTGGTGTTGGGTGAATACGAACATATTAAAGAAGGCGACACAGTTACTTGTACCGGCCGTATTTTGGAAGTGCCTGTCGGTCGTGAATTGGTTGGTCGCGTTGTAGATGCACTGGGTCGCCCGATTGATGGCAAAGGCCCGATCAATACATCTTCTACTGCACCTATCGAAAAAATTGCACCAGGTGTGATTGCCCGTAAATCAGTTGACCAACCTATGCAAACCGGTCTGAAGGCCATTGACTCAATGGTTCCGATTGGTCGCGGTCAACGTGAGCTGATCATTGGTGACCGTCAAACAGGTAAAACAGCCGTAGCATTGGATGCTATTGTCAACCAAAAAGGTACAGGCGTTATCTGTATTTATGTTGCAATCGGTCAAAAAGCGTCTTCTATTGCTAACGTAGTACGCAAATTGGAAGAGCATGGTGCAATGGAACACACTATTGTGGTTGCTGCGACCGCTTCTGAGGCTGCCGCTCTGCAATATATCGCACCTTATGCAGGTTGTACGATGGGCGAGTTTTTCCGCGACCGCGGTGAAGACGCATTGATCGTATATGATGACTTGTCCAAACAAGCTGTTGCTTACCGTCAAATTTCCCTGTTGCTGCGCCGCCCACCTGGTCGCGAAGCATATCCTGGCGACGTTTTCTATCTGCATTCCCGCTTGTTGGAACGTGCTGCCCGTGTAAATGAACACGAAGTTGAAAAACTGACTAATGGCGAAGTGAAGGGTAAAACAGGCTCTTTGACTGCATTGCCGATTATTGAAACCCAAGCCGGTGACGTATCTGCGTTCGTACCGACAAACGTGATTTCGATTACCGACGGTCAGATTTTCTTGGAAACCGACTTGTTTAACGCTGGTATCCGTCCTGCGATTAATGCCGGTATTTCAGTATCGCGCGTAGGTGGTGCAGCGCAAACTAAAGTAATTAAAAAATTGGGTGGCGGTATCCGTTTGGCACTTGCCCAATATCGTGAATTGGCAGCCTTCTCGCAATTTGCTTCTGATTTGGATGAAGCTACACGCAAACAGCTGCAACACGGTGAAGTGGTTACTGAATTGATGAAACAAAAACAATTCAGCACTTTGGATACAGCTGAAATGGCTTTGACTTTATGGGCCATTAATAATGGTTCTTACGAAGATGTACCGGTACCCAAGGCATTGGCTTTCGAAGCGGAATTTTTGAGCTTTGTACGCACTCAGCATCCTGGTGTTTTAGAAGCAATCAACGCATCAGGTGCGATGTCCGATGAAAGTGAAAAAACATTGACTGAAGCCATGAATTCTTTCAAATCTTCTTATGCTTACCAAGCCTAAGAGCTGAAATGAAAGGAGTCTGAAATGGCAGTCGGAAAAGAGATTCTCACCAAAATCCGTAGTGTTCAAAATACCCAAAAGATCACTAAAGCGATGCAAATGGTGTCAACCTCTAAAATGCGGAAGACTCAGGAACGGATGCGCTTAGCGCGTCCGTATGCCGAAAAAGTGCGGACAGTTATGAGTCATTTGGCGCGAACCCATGAAGATCACGGTATTAAATTATTGGCACCTCATCGTGAAACACGTCGGGTAGGTTTCATTTTAATCACCTCTGATAAAGGTCTTTGTGGTGGTTTGAACGCGAATGTTTTGAAGAAATTCTTAGCGCAAGTCCAAGAATACCAAGAACAAGGCATTGAAGTTGATGTCGTCTGTTTAGGTAGTAAAGGTTTGGCAGCTTGTCAAAATATCGGTTTGAACGTTATTGCCAGTGCGATTAATTTGGGTGATACCCCAAGAATGGAATTGCTGCTTGGTCCATTGACTGAAATCTTCCAACGTTACGAGAAGCATGAGTTAGATAAGATACATCTGGTGTATTCATGTTTTGTGAATACCATGCGTCAAGAACCACGGTTGGAGGTTCTGCTGCCTATCGGCGAAAATGTGATAGAAGACGAGGAGAGTTATTCTTCATTCAGTTGGGAATACCGTTATGAGCCAAGTCCTGTCGCTGTGTTGGAATATCTGGTTCGCCGCTATTTAGAGTCTGTGGTTTACCAAGCATTGAGTGACAATATGGCATCTGAGCAAGCTGCGCGTATGGTGGCAATGAAAGCAGCCACCGACAATGCGGGCAATGCCATTAAAGAGTTGCGTTTGGTATATAACAAATCGCGTCAAGCTGCGATTACCACGGAATTGTCAGAAATTGTAGCAGGTGCGGCGGCAGTTTAATGTCGTCTGAAACCTGAACAGGAAATTAGGATACGATAATGAGCCAAGGCAAAATCGTACAAATTATTGGTGCGGTAGTTGACGTGGAGTTCCCGCGTGATGCCATTCCGCGTGTTTACGACGCCCTGAAATTGGATGCAAACGGCCTGACTTTGGAAGTGCAACAGCTTCTGGGTGACGGCGTAGTCCGTACTATTGCAATGGGTAGTTCGGATGGTTTGAAACGCGGCATGACTGTAAGCAATACAGGTGCGCCGATTACAGTACCGGTAGGTAAAGGTACTTTGGGACGTATTGTCGATGTATTGGGTACGCCTGTTGATGAGGCAGGTCCGATTGATACCGACAAACACCGTGCCATCCATCAGACAGCTCCGAAATTTGATGAACTGTCTGCGACTACTGAGCTGTTGGAAACCGGCATTAAAGTGATTGACTTGCTGTGTCCGTTTGCTAAAGGCGGTAAAGTAGGTCTGTTCGGTGGTGCCGGTGTAGGCAAAACCGTCAACATGATGGAATTGATTAACAACATCGCCAAAGCACATAGCGGTTTGTCCGTGTTTGCAGGTGTGGGTGAGCGTACCCGTGAAGGTAATGACTTCTACCACGAGATGAAAGATTCCAATGTATTGGACAAAGTGGCGATGGTTTACGGTCAGATGAACGAACCTCCGGGTAACCGTCTGCGTGTAGCCTTGACCGGTTTGACGATGGCCGAATACTTCCGTGATGAAAAAGACGAAAGCGGCAAAGGCCGTGACGTATTGTTCTTCGTGGACAATATCTACCGTTACACCCTGGCCGGTACCGAAGTATCCGCATTGTTGGGCCGTATGCCTTCAGCAGTAGGTTACCAACCGACATTGGCTGAAGAAATGGGTCGTTTGCAAGAGCGTATTACCTCTACCCAAACAGGCTCCATTACTTCTATTCAAGCCGTATATGTACCTGCGGATGACTTGACTGACCCGTCTCCTGCAACGACATTTGCCCACTTGGACGCTACTGTCGTATTGAGCCGTGATATTGCCTCCTTGGGTATTTACCCAGCAGTTGACCCACTCGATTCCACTTCGCGCCAACTGGATCCGATGGTATTGGGTCAAGAACACTATGATGTAGCCCGCGGCGTACAATCTACCCTGCAAAAATACAAAGAATTGCGCGATATTATTGCCATTCTGGGTATGGACGAATTGTCAGACGAAGATAAACTGACCGTGATGCGTGCGCGTAAGATTCAACGCTTCCTGTCGCAACCGTTCCACGTTGCCGAAGTATTTACCGGCTCTCCCGGCAAATATGTATCGCTGCGTGACACCATTGCCGGCTTTAAAGCTATCTTGAACGGTGAATACGACCATCTGCCTGAACAAGCTTTCTACATGGTAGGCGGTATCGAAGAAGCGGTCGAGAAAGCGAAAACCTTAAACTAAGGAGGTCGGCATGAGCATCATGCGAGTTGAAGTGGTAAGTAGCGAGCAGAACATCTATTCAGGCGAAGCCAGTTTTGTAGTGGTTCCGACTGTTCAAGGTGAGCTCGGTATTTATCCGCGACACGAGCCGATTATGAGTTTGGTACGTCCCGGTGCATTGCGTTTGACCGTGCCGGGCGAAGCCGAAGAAGTTCTTGTTGCCGTTTCCGGTGGAGTGCTGGAAGTGCAGCCCAACCAACTTACTGTGTTGGCGGATGTTGCCGTACGCAGTTCCGAGATGGATCGGGAGCGCGCGGAAGCTGCCAAGAAGGCGGCGGAAACAGGCATTTCTCAAGCCAAAGACGATAAATCGCTGGCTGAAGCGCACAAAGCCTTAGCCGCAGCGATTGCCCAGCTCAAAACCTTGGATTATCTTCGTTCGCACAAAAACAAATAAGCAGTTTTGTTTTACAAAAAGCACGGTTGATTACCGTGCTTTTTTATTTTTGGGATTGGCTGAGCGTATAGATGATCAAGGGAAAGATAGAAGCAGGTCGTCTGAAAACCATGCTCAAGGTTTGATGCCATGGAGGCTGCGTTTTCAGACGACCTTTTCATCGCTATTGCTTCACAGGTTTCAAAGTCGGCAAAACCGTATCCCAAATCGCCAGCACTTCGGCTTCGCTGCGCTTCGTCCCGTCTTTCTTCTCCGCGCCGAACTGTATCATGATACGCGGATCACCGCCGTCACGCTCCCAAAAGAACATATATGTGTTGCCGCCCCATTTCACCAATTTTTCCTCGCCGGACATGCCGTTGATGGTGCGTTTTCCTTGGCGGATGGTGTGCGTTAGGGCTTTAACCATTACACCCTTATCTAAATTAACCTTGCGTTTCAACAGCGTCGGCTCACCTGCTTTCAACACGTCACCATGCATGATTTCCAGACTCATATCATGTTGCTTGGCAAATTCGACGGTGCTATGAACTTCAAACGGTTTTTTACCGTCATCGGCGATAAAACCGCCTATCAAGCAGATGCCGTGTTTATTTGGCACTTCAAATTCCTGTCTTGTTTTCAAACCGCTGAGAATTTCTTGGCGGAATTTTTTCTCTATGGTGTTGATCGCTTCTTTTTCTTGGGCTTTCCAGTTGGCAGGAGCTTTGCCGTTTTCGGCGGGGATATAGAAAAAACTGCGTACGATATAAGCGTCATCATTATCCAGCTTGAAATATAAGTCGGCTTCGTAGGGCATACCGTCCTTCCCGATAATATTTTCCCAATGGAATCCCCCGCGCGTTACCTGCATCATCGCCCGATCCGGAATCAGAGTGCGGGTATCGACGACAATATCGGTTCCATCATACCCACTATGTTTGAACCTCTTGATAGTCCTAACGTTTCTATTCCAATCATTAAACATGACCATCACGCTCCAGCCGTTGTAACCAAGATGCGTACTGCCATGACGGCGTTTGGATGGCAGGCGCAATTGATAGCGGCCGCTGCAATAGGGCTGTTCTGTCCAGTAGGCGGTGTCGATGGCGGTTTTGGTAACGGTTGGCGAAGTTTCTGCCGATGGGGACGCGGTAGGCGTGCAGGCTGCGACGGCAAGGATCAGGGATAATGTAGTCAGACGGATGGTCATGGATAAGCTCCGTGATTGAATAGGGGTCGTCTGAAAGTATAGTTTGATTCAGACGACCTTTGTCATAAAACGGACTTGGCGGTATTTATTGAATATGGGTGGAAATCTGAGGTGTGTTTGGGCGTGCTTGAGGTTTGGGATGGCTTTTGCTGCCTGATGGTTTGAGACAAGTCTGTGTTTATGTCGAACTATTTTTTCTTCTTTATTGAAACCCAATGAGATAAATATATAGGAATGATGAGATAAATGGGAAGAAGTGGGATGATGGGGGATTAGGCGGGATGGAAAAAGTGAAAAAGAGTTGCAAATAGTGAAACAAAAAACGGACGGTTTTTTCTCGTCCGTTTTTTGTTGTCAGAGTCCTTTTTTGAGGGCGGCGATGGCGATGTCTAGGATTCGGCGTTCGGCGTCTGGTTGGGGTTGGTTGTTGCCGTTGATGGGGAGATAGGGGCGCGCGGGGAGGTTGGTTTTGTGGCCGCGGCCTGCTTGACCGCCGAGGTGGTGGATGGCGGCGTATTTTTTGTTGCTGCCGATGCGGGCATAGTTGCTGCCGACCTGTGTGGTCAGGCTGGCGGCAAGTTGCCCGCTTTTTTGCAGGGTCTTGCCTCCCTCGTCTGCGGCGCGCCGGCTTTGTTTCCATCTCTGTCCGCCCCAACCTTCGGATTCGAAGTTTTCTTCGGTCATGGACAGCAGCTCGGTGGCGATGCCCCGCATCATGGTGCGGGTGTCAGTGGCGTTTTTGAGCAGTGTACTTAAACCGTGGTCGAGCCTCTCTGCATCTAATTTAATCTCAAGCATGGTCAGCCCCTCAGTAATTCGCGCACCCATGCCAATGATTCGGGGGTTAGGGCGTTTTTGAATTTTCGGTTACCCATCATGGTCTTGATGGCGATACGGGCGATGTCCGGATGGGTTGCCTGTGCTTTGTCTATGGAGATTTGCGCCATGCGGGACAGCATGGATTTACCTTGGTTGGCATTGAAGCCTGCGTTTGGGGCGATAAATTTGTTGTTGATGCGGATGCCGGTTCGTTGTGCGTAACGCTCCTCGCCGGTATAGGGATTTGAACCTATATCGACGGTAATGGTTTCGAGCGTCGGGCGGGGTTGGACGCGTCCCTCACCCGCACTGCGCGAGAGGGGTTTGACGCGGCACCGACAGCGGAAATCAAGTGGCGGATATAAGGTATCCCAAACAGGGTCGTCGGCAGCATAGACACGGTTGTGCATCATACGGTGAGTATCGCGGGTGCGGCTGTCGTTGATGGCGACGTACTGCCAATAAGGGTGTGTGTCAATGGAGTCCATCATTTCGGCGTAGCGACCTGCCATGTAGGCTGACTGCATATTGGTCAGATAGATGGTTTTCAGGCGGTGGGGGCTGCCGAGCTGTACGCTTTGGGTTTCGCCTTCGGGATTTTTAATTTCCTGCCTGCCCCACCAGCCTTTGCGTTGTAAGACGGGGGCGAGTTCGCGGCTGAACTCTTCCAGCGTACGACCTTGTTCGGCGGCATCGACAACGGCGGAATAGATGTCGGAGAGCACATCCATTTTGGCGGTTTTGGCCACCGTAAAGGCAGTGGCGTGCGCGTCGTCCAACATATCCTGCCAGTCCCAAGATACGACAATGCCTTTTTGCTTGAGATAGGCGACGGCGGCTTCCGGCTTCATGCCGAAGACGGCTTTAATATCTTCGGAGTTCACGATTTAATCTCCCGCGCTACTTCAACTTTTCCAACCAATTCTGAAAGAAAAATCAGGCGTGCCAACTCGTTTTGCAAGGCGGTATCGTCCATATTCGGATAGGCGGCGGACAGACGGTCGAGCAGGTTTTCGGCGGTTTCTCCACGACTTAATTCGGCCACTAGGACGGCAGTCAGCCATTCGCCTTGTTTATTCAGAATGTCTGTATCGGGGGCGAGTCCGTCGATGACCGAACCTGCATCCGTCAAATCGAACTCCGCAAAATCAGCAGCTCTACCCTCTTGGGTTGGTTGGACTGCGTCCGCCAAGTCGCCGTCCTCAAGGCCGTATGTGCGCTGCCAGTATTGGTTGGTGAACTTGGCACCGGCATCCACCATCATCTTATCTCTTTCGGCCCGTTCTTTTGTGCCGCTCTCCTCGTTTTCAAACAGCACGAATTTCGGCGCAGATACTTCCCCGAAATTAATCTCCACCACCCACTTTATCAACTGATTTAATGCCGCCTCAACAATACGGGTATCGCCGTCACGGATGTCGTCCGTTACCTCCAAACCAGCGGTCGCGCTGGCGTGGGTACTGTCTTTTTCGGTAGTTTGGTCTTGTCCGAGCAGAGCAATGCTGATTTCGGAGCGGCAATAACGTATGAGCTTGTCGTAGGCATCAATAGATGATGCCTTGCCGCTTGCCTCGTGGATTTCGACGCTGGAATCATTGGGAATGGTGCCGACGCTGTTGCCGATTAGAGCTTCGAGCGCGTCTAGCAATTTGTCGGTATCCTGCGGGGTATTGGAACGCGGCTCTTTACCAATCAGCCAAGGCGCACCGTACTTTTCGGTGAATTGCATCCAGAATTTAAGGCCGCCGCGTTTGAAGGTGACCAGCCAAAAAACCAAGCCCAAATCGCCCAAACCGTAGGGGTTGAGATAATCTGCCTCGTGTGTTGGGCAAAGAAACTTATAAGGCGGCGGAACGGTATCGGTCAGCCCGTTTTGGATGTAACGCAACTCGCCGTCGTCGTTGAAGGCGAACCACTCTTGCGGCTTGGCGATGATTTTGTCAGGCAGCCATGCAGAATCGGTACGCCAAATCAGCTCGATGGGTTGATAGCCGTAAAAAACGGCGTTTAAAACGTCTTTAATCAGGCGGTAAACATCGGTTTCAGCCAGCCAGCTATCAATAAAATCCCGGACATTTTTAGGCGTATCGTCGCCCTCAAGTCGCCATTCGAGGCGGGCGACGGCGGCTTTTCGGCGGCGTACCAACGAGCCGACCAAGGGGTCGCGCATCAGCTCGCGGTAAACGGAGATTTGCCTGCCCATTTTGCGCAAAACGGGGTCGGGATTAGGCAGCCAGCCGTCAAAACCGCTGAAAAACGGGCGGGAAACGGCGAGATGGGCAGATAAATCCTGCGGCTTGAAGGTCATGATGCCTTGACTGGTTTTGAGTTTGAGGTGGGGTTTGGGCATGATATGTACTCTTTAAATACCTTAATAACCTTTGGTTAATGCGCTTTTTCGGCGGATTCGGCGGCTGGCTACGCGTATCGGGCCGGTATTCAGCTCGCGGCTGGCGTAATGGGCAAGGACAAAGGCAATCGCCGCGTCTCCGTGGCGTTTTTTGCCGTCTTGACCTTTGGTGCGTACATCGGGGATGCGCGGCACGCCTCTGACCAGCTCGAAGGCGCGCAGGTCGGTCAGGATGTCTTCGTCTTTGGGGATTGCGTCCAACGTGCCGTCTTCGAGTGCGGCTTTGAACGGAGCTGTATGGGTGCGGTACCAGTTTTCCGAGAGCATGACCGACTCGCATACCTCCGCGCCAAATTCGTCGCGCATGGCTTCGGCGATTGATTGACCGTTGCCGCGCGCGTCCAATGCCGCTCCGCGCAGATTGGGTAAGCCGTGCAACAGGTGTTTCATGATTTGCTCTTGTTGGGCAAACGGCATATTGCCCAACTCCAACACGAACGGCGACTTAAGGCTTAAATTAGTCTGCTGCAACAAAGGGACGATGACGGTACGGTCTCCGCTGCGGGCAAAGTCTTCGCCGACAAAGCTGGTGCGGGTTTTATCCAAACCATCGAGCAGCGGTTGCAGGGTGTCGGCTATCCAGTCCGCCACTTCGGCAGCGCGGCGCGGCTCGGGCAAGAGGCCGAACTCATCGCTTTGGTCGTATCTGATAACCGGCGTATAAGGACTCATACGGCTCTCAATCAAGGCTCGGTTGAGCCATTTGCCGCCGCCGTTTTTAGGGATGCAGTCCAACTCTTCGCTGGCATCTTCACCGTAGAAATCGCGGATTTCCTTGCACCACGCGGCTTCGCCGTCTGCCGTCCACTCTTTGCCCAAGCGCAGGCAAATGCGGCGGTAGAGGCCGTCTGAAACGGCCTCGTCGAAAGTAATGCGGTGGATGGAGTACGGCTTTTTGCCCGCACGAATGTCGGTAATCAGCTCGTTGAACGGATTGTCCACCCCGTCATGCGTAGAGATGATATGCACCTGGCCGCCCCACATCAGCAATGCCATTGCCGCTTTGAGCAGCTCGCCGAGCTGCTCGTGGAACGCCGCCTCGTCGATGATGACGCGCCCCTGCTTACCGCGAAGGTTTGAGGGGCGACTGGATAAGGCAGTAACGCGCCAGCCGGACGCGAAACGGATGACGAAGGCGAGGACGGATTTTTTGTCGTCCCCCTCGACGAACACCTCCTCGGTCTCTTCGATTTCTCCCGCCGCCAAACCGTAGAATTTCGCCCAGTTGGCACAATCACGGATAAACTCCAAAGCCATGTCTTTGTTGTAGCCTATGTACCATGCGTCCATGCCGCCCGATGAGGCGGCAAGTAAGGCGGTATCGGCAGCCTCGCCCCAGCTCAGACCGATGCGTCGGGATTTTTCGCAGAGTTTGACGGGAGAGTTATCGGCGCACCAACGCTGCTGGTAAGGCAGCAATGCCGATGGCGTTCGGTCTTCGGTTTTGGTCGTCATGATGCGATACCTAAAATCTGTTTGCGGATGGCTTCGGCAGCCGCGTCGGACAGCCCGCCTTTTTTTGCCTGCTTGGCCACGTTTTCGGCGGCGGCTTCGACTTTGGCTTTAACTTTTGCCTGATATTCCTTCAGGCGCGTACCGGCGGTAATCAGCCCGCTGATTTTGCGCGCGCCCTCGCTCATAATACCGAAGCGGTCAAGCGCGTTTAACTCGTCTTCGGGCATCTCACCAATCTGCACCAATGCCTCAAACAACTCTGTCTGCAACATCGCCATCAAGGCTTCGGAGCGGGTATCCCCCTCGTCTGCCGCACCTTCGGCAATCAGGCGTGCCGCTTCGGTGCTGTTTTTGATGGCGGCAAACCGACGCTGTACTTTTTGGCCGTACCGATGGGCGGCGGAGCGGCTGATTTCGTATCCCTGTTGCTGCAACCATTCGGATAATGCCTGATAGTCGGCGAAGCCGTTTTCGACGAGTTTCCGTTCGAACTCGTGGCGTACAGCTTCGGGGAGTTGGTCGATGACGCTGCGTTTTGCCATATCAGCTCCACACTTTTTCGGGGCGGGCGATACCGGCGCGGCACTCGACTGTGTATTCGGCAATATCGACACCCAAACTGGTCAGGTCGGCAAACCACAAGCCGTGCGGTGCTTTATTCAGCTCGACCATTTTGCGGTCGGCAAGGTAGTCGAGCTGCTGGCGCAGTTCGGTGGCGGTGGTCTGCGGGTAAATCGCGTTCATGATGTCCAGCAGAAAGGCCTCGCTGGTGGTATGAGGGCGGGCTTTATTAAGGGTGTTGATGATGTTCCAACGCATCCCCTCGCGGCGTTGTTTGGCAATCAATTCTTGGCTAATCATTTCTTTACGCTTTCCATTTTGTATATTTCGGTGAGTTTTTCGGCGACGTTGTCGAGCTTGGCTTCGAGGACGACCTGATTGCGGATGTAGTCTTCCCGCAAAACATAGGTCAGGGGCAGTCCGGCGTTGAATTCCGCCAGTTTGTTTTCCATGATTTCGACTTTGCCTTGCAGGCGCTCTTGCTGTTTTTGGCGTTCGTCCTGCTGCTCGCGGAATTGCGCCAGCAGCATTTTGCCGAAGGTAAAACAGATGCCGAGGAAGGAGAGAAGAAATCCGACCAACTGCCAAAATTCGATGTGTATAAAGGTTTTTTCCATTTTTAAGGCCATCCGTGTTCGAAATATTCTTGGCAAACGATGCAGCGGGTGCAGCCTTTGACTGCTTTTCGCCTTGCGTCCGGTATCGGGCTGCCGCAATCTTCGCAATGGCTCAGGCTGTCGGCACGTTCCGGTGTGTTTTGATGTTTCGCCAGGGACTCTTCCAAAAATATGGCTTCACGCTCTGATGCGCGGTCGGCAAAATCAGTCATTTTTCAGACGGCCTTTCGTGTACCAGTCCTGCCACCCGGAGACTTGGACTTCCAATTTTTGGCAGTATTCGCCGTAACGTACGGCATGGTTTAAGAGTTGTTCGGGTGAGCCGCCGGTCGGACGCTCAGGGCGTTCGTATTTGACCAGCAGCCCGGTAGATACAGGCGGCAAATCCACTGTCGGTACGGTTTTAATCGGGGTATCCGAAGGCACGGTTGTATAGGTGCAGGCTGTTAGAGCCGATACCGTTAAAACCATTGCCGTCTTTTTTAATCGCGTCATGCGTTTGCTCCTGTAAAGTGTTTTTATTTTTATCCAGTTCGCTCAGGGCGGATGCCAGCTCGATGCTTTGATGCTGCGCGAAGTCATGCCAACGCTTCGTTTCCGCCTGCGCTTTTTTAAGCTCGTCGGCGTATTGTTTGGCTGCCGCCATTGATGAGTTTTGGTAGGCGGTAATCAGGGCGGTTTGCTTGGCATCGGCTTTGTCGGCGGCATAGTGATAACCGCTTAGCCAGATGCCCAAAACAATCAATGCACGCCATGCCAATGCCGATTTGTTTTTGTACAAAAAATCAATCATTGCCGCTCCATTCTTCCGGATTCTCGGATTTTTTGATTTCCGCCAACTGCGGTACGGTGGCAATGCCGCGTTTGATTAAGGCGTAGCCGCCGACCATTGCTCCGTATGCCCACCAAAGCCATTCGGGGGCATCGGGCGCGAGCGAGAATTTATAGGTCATCGCTGCGGCGGCAACGTTTGCCCATAATTTGGTATGGCTGATTTTTCCGGTTGCGGGATTGGAGACTAAACCGCCCAGCCATCGGAAAAAGCCGGTCATTTTTGACGGTTTTTCTTCGCGGCGCGTTTCGCTGCTGCTACCCCGCTTGGACGGTGAGGCATCGTCCGACATCCCTGAGAAGGTATAGCTGAACGAATGCCCAGATCGACGCTGAAACTGGGAGACATCACGGCGGCCATTAGGGCGAGTAAAGACTTTTTTGACATGATTGCTCCTTTTTTAATCAATGTTGTCCGCTGATGCGTGGATCAGGTTTTGCGCGACGCGGCGGACCCAACCTTTACCGAAAGACGTGAACGTACCGAGCTTGGTATAAAAGACCAGACGCTCGGCGTTGAACCGCAATAAAAGGTCGTTTTCGGGGAGGGAATTGATGGCTTTGAGACTGATTTCGCCGATGATGCCGTCGTCCGGCACGCCTGCGGCGCGTTGGAGCATACGGGCGGCATTGCCGTAACCGTGGTTGACGCAGGCATCAAAAAATTGGAAAGCGACCGCTTCGGGCATTTGGTCTGCGTGGTAACGCTCCCAAAACGCCTTTCGATAAATGCCGATAGCCTGTTCGCGGGTCATGGCGCGCATGGAACCGTTAAAGCCGTTTGCCATTGCGGTACGCTTGGTGATGCCCCAGTTGGTTTCGCCGCCGGGGTCTTTGGGATGGTTGACGTAACCGCCCTCGTGAGAGAGGACGCGGTTGATGAATTGGTTGAATTTGTCTGACATGGAAAAATCCCTGTATTGAGGTTGAAATCAATACAAGGATTTTAGAAAAGGTCGTCTGAATGGGCTTTTAAAGGGGGTTAAAACTCAAGTTTCAACTAATCTGATTAAATAAACTCAAGTTGTATGAGATTACAAATGTTATTCAATTTATTCAGCTTTTGCTGTCAAAACCACGCTCGGTAAATTGGTAACGGTAGCTTTATAAACCACCCCGCCGCGTACCCATTCTCGGGTTGGGTCTTTTTTCGCATTATGGTTGTCAATCGCTATTTTGATTTGGTCGCCGGTATCACGCAGCAGTGTGCGGTCTTCCGGGGCGGTTGCCGCAATCAATGCTGCGGCAGCTTTGGACAGTTTTCCCGCTTTTTGAGGCACTGCATCTGTGTTCCAGACCACTCGGACGGCAGTGATTTTGTCAGCTTTATCGGTATCAACGGTTAATGTGAGGCCGTCTGAAAAATCATGCAGCAGATTCTTCCCTTCTGCATTATCGGTTGGGGATACATGTTCAGGCAGGGATAGCCCGGTTTTTTGGTCGGCAAGCCCTTTATTGGCTGCTGCTTGATATTCGGCATAGCTTGCCGACATGGTTTTCAATTCGGATTGAACTTGCTCTTGAGGCTGGGCAGGTGCCGGTTGCTCTTCAGATTGGCCGCTACACGCAGATAAAGCACAGGTAGCGGCAATTAATAAAGCGAGTATTTTCATTCTATTTCCCTTTTTGATTGTGGCTAGTTCAGGTCTTTTGAAATCTGAACCACTTGGCCAATAACCTGTATGTCCGGATGGTCTGACAACATCAGCGGCATGGGCGGATAGGTTGAATTGTCAGAAATCAAGAGCAGGCTGCCGTCGATTTGGCGTTGGACTCGCTTTACCCATAACACGTCGCCGCTGCGGATAACGTAGATATGGCCGTCGCGCGGATTGGTTTTGGAGGTATCAACCAGCAGCGTGTCTTTGCTGCTGATGGTCGGCTCCATGCTGTCTCCTTTGGCTGTAACGATGTTGAGGTCTTGCTCATGCAAGCCGCGCTGGAGCAGCCATTCTCTTCTGAATGCCAGATGATTGGCGGGGTCGGTTACACCGTAGGCAGTCGTGCCGTTACCCGCAGATACTTCTACATCGAACATGGGGATATAGGCGTAATCGTCTGACAATGCCGTCAAACTAGAAATATTCCTTTTACTATTCTTTTTTCCAGAAATCAGCCAGTTTGCATCAACATCAAATTTGCTCAATATTTTTTCCACCATATCAAATGGTGGACGCTGTTTTCCGCTTAAAACATCATTTACCCTAGATACTTTTTCATCTATCAAATCGGCAAATTCGGCGATAGTCAGCTCTTCTTTCGCAAGAAGTTCACGAATATTTCCAGTAAAAATCAAACTCATAGAATTAATCCTTAAAAATAAACTAGAAATAATCTTGCTAGCTAGAAATATTCCTATTATACTTGCATCAAGTTTGATACAAGATTGTTTAAAGATTTAAACAATCAGGATTTTAACACGAGAACCAAACAGGAGATATTCCGTGAAAGCAGAAAAAATAAAAGCAGGTTTCCGAGAGCGCGGCGAAACGATTAAGGATTGGTGCATGTCGCGTGGCTATGACCCGACTTATGTGTCCCGCATTCTGAACGGAACCGTCAAGGCAAATCGGGGGAAGGCGCATCAAATCGCGCTGGAACTCGGGCTTAAGTCCAAACAAGACGCAGCGTAGGAGTCGATATGGCAGAAAGTAAAAGGGTACAGCGACTATTGAGGGTCTTTATCGCGCTTGATGAACATCCAATTATCGGCCTGAGTAATAAAGATTTATCGGTTGGGCTGGGGATGACACCAACACAAATCAGTAGGGATCTCGATGATTTGATTGCTTCTGGGTTGGTGGTCAAGTTGGATAACGGAAACTACGCCTACGGCATCAAAACCCTGCAAATCGCAGAGCGATTTAGAAAACAGCAAGAGCGGTTAAATGCGCGCTTGCAAGAATTGGAAAACCGAATTTACTAAATGCGACGACGTCGTCGTATTTGAGGAGCAAAAGAAATGGCAACAGAAATTTTAGGACATACGGTCGGCGCAACGGCAAACGAGCTGGCTATCCATAGCATGGAGGTTATGGACAAGTTTTCGAGCGGCGAGGCCTACAACGAGACGGTATGGATCGAGCGCGGACGATTTGCGGTACGCCAAACGATGGAAGGGATGTTTGAGCTGGGACGCGCACTGATCATCATCAAAGAACATACGCCGCATGGGCGGTTTGCCGAAATCGCTGAAAAAGAATTCGGCATCGGACGGCGGGAATCTCAAAGATTGATGAATGCCACCCTCCGATTTATCGACCCGAAAATGAAACAGGTTCAGCCTAAGCTGATGACGTTGGGCAAATCCAAACTGCTCGAGCTGCTGGTTGAAGACGATGACACTTTGTTGGAGCTTGCCGAAGGCGGTGAGGTCAACGGCAACACTTTTGACGATGTTGACCGTATGACGGTCAAGGAGCTGCGCGTCGCCCTGCGCGAAATCCGCGAAACGGCGGAAGCGAAAGATAAGGTAATTGCCGATAAAAATAAAAAGGTCGATGAACTGGCAGAAAAGCTGTCGAAAAAGCAGACGGGTGTCAAAGAGCCTAAACCTGCGGATGTGGGCATCGAGCTGACGATGCAGCTTGGCAGCTTGGAAGTCGGTATCCGCTCGCAAATCAGCCGATTGCGCGAGATGTTCGAACAGATGGCGGCTCACGGCGAGGCGCATGGATTTGACCACCGCGCGAAGATGGTCGGCACGCTCAATCAAATTATTTTGGACTGCGAGCAACTGCGCGAAAGCTATGCCCTACCGACCGAAGCACCGACAGACAATGTGCCGGAATGGTTGGGCGGTGAAACGGGAGAAGGCGATGAATCCGGCAATGATTGAGCGTCTTAAGGCAGTCGAGAATCAGGCGGAAGCAATGGGACGCGGCGCACGCTCTGCATATCTTAAGCAGCAGGCGCAGGAATTGGGCATCAGCCTTGCCACGCTATACCGCAAGCTGGAGGCGGTCAGCGTCAAGCCGACGCGCAAACGGCGCAGCGATGCGGGCAAGACGGAACTGAAACCAGAAGAAGCCAAATTGATTTCGGCGGTTTTGGTGGAGGCGATGAGGCGCAACGGCAAGCGGTTGATGTCGGTGCGGCAGGCGGTGGAAATGCTGCGCGCCAACGGAAAAATCGAGGCGGCGCGGATTGATGAGGAAACCGGGGAAGTCATCCCCCTTTCTGAAAACACTATTACCCGAGCTTTACGAGAGTACAAGCTGCATCCCGACCAACTGCTCCAACCCGACCCGGTCAGTCGGATGAAATCAGAACATCCGAACCATTGTTGGCAAATCGACCCGAGTTTGTGCGTTTTGTATTACCTGCCCCGTCAGGGTAAGGATACGGGGCTGCGGGTGATGAAGGAAGAGGAGTTTTATAAAAACAAGCCGAAAAACGTCGTCAAAATCGAAAACGACCGCGTCTGGCGGTACACGGGGACAGACCATGCCTCCGGCACGATTGCGGTGCGTTATTACTTCGGCGGCGAGACCAGCGCGAACCTCTGCGACTTTTTCATCTACATGATGCAGCAAAAGGCAGACTCGCTAAAAGACCCGTTTCGCGGCGTACCACGCATGGTCATGCTTGACCCGGGCAGCGCGAATACTTCGGCGGCGTTTAAAAATTTGTGCAAGTCGTTGGATGTGCATGTGCAAATCAACAAGCCGGGAAATCCGAGAGCCAAAGGGCAAGTAGAAAAAGCCAACGATATTGTCGAAACGGCATTTGAGAGCGGGTTGCGCTTTACCGAGGTACACGACATCGACCAGCTCAATGCTTTATCGGAACGGTGGATGCGTTACTACAACGGTACGCAAAAGCACAGCCGCCACGGCATGACCCGCTATCAGGCCTGGAACAAAATCAAACCCGAGCAGCTCATCCTGCCGCCGCCTGCGGATTATTGCCGAGAGCTTGCCATCAGCGCGCCGAAAGAGGCGAAAGTCTCGGCGGATTTGGAAATCCGCTTCGGCGGACGGGTATATAGCGTGAAAGGCATCCAGGGGATTTTGGTCGGTCAGAAGGTTTTGGTCGGTAAGAACCCTTGGGAGGTAAACGGGGCGCGGGTCGCCACTTATGACGAGGAGGGTAACGAGGTTTGGGTATCCGTACCCGAAGTGGTGTTTGACGAGATGGGCTTCAGGGCTGATGCGGCAGTCATCGGGGCGGAATACAAAGCTCCTGCCGATACGGACGCGCAGCAGCATCGAAAAGAGCTGGACAAGCTGGCGATGGGGGCGGAAACGCTGGAGGAGGCAGCCGCCAAACGCAAAGGCAAAGCAGTCCCATTCGGCGGCGAAATCGACCCGTACAAACATCAGGAAGATACGCTTGCCGCGCGCAATACGCTCTTTATGCCCAAACAGGGACAGCAGATGGCGTACAACCGGATGGAAGTCTCTGAGCAGGTATTGAGCAAGGTCGAAATCGCCAAACGCTTAAAACCCCGCGTCGAGGCAGACGGCGGCGACTGGAAACCGGCGATGGCGGTCATCCTCAAACACTACCCGGAAGGCGTGGTCGAGAGCAAATTGGACGAGGTTTACGACAGGCTTAAGACGATGGGTCGTCTGAAACTGCATAAAACCGGTTAGGCAAATGCGACGACGTCGTCGCATTTGAAAAAGGGAAAGCATGAAACAGACCTTTAAGCAAATCGGCAAATCCTATGCCGCCGCAGCAGCCGAAATCGGATGCAGCAAGCCGATGCTGGTGGCGGTAGTCAATCACGGGCAATGGCCGAAAAAAAACGCAGCCGAGCTGCGAAGGAAATTGAAACAATTTTTTGAAACGAATGGTGCGGAAATCCCAGCGAGCCTGAGAAACGAGCCGGAAGCCGCACCTGCCCAAGCAACTTACGAAGACAAGGACAATGAGATGTTACTACGAAAAGCAACTTTAAACCAAGCGGCAAAACAACATTTTAGCTTATTCCGCGACCCGTTTAACGACGAAATCCAGTCTGCGGACGATGTGTATATGACGCCGGATGTGCGCTATGTGCGCGAGGCGATGTTTCAGACGGCCTGCCACGGCGGTTTTGTGGCGGTGGTCGGCGAAAGTGGAGCGGGTAAATCCACACTGCGCGAAGACCTGCAAGACCGCATCAACCGCGAAGGCCGACAAATCATCCTGATCGAGCCTTATGTGTTGGCAATGGAAGACAACGACCAAAAGGGCAAGACACTCAAAGCGGTACATATCGCCGAAGCCATTTTGGAGGCGGTTGCGCCTGGAACCAGCCCGAAACGCAGTCCGGAAGCACGTTTCCGCCAAATCCACCGCGCTTTGTCGGAAAGCGCGAAAGCAGGCAACAAACACCTGCTCTTGATTGAAGAGGCGCACGGTCTGCCGCTGCCAACCCTGAAACACCTGAAACGCTTTTTTGAGCTAAAAAACGGGTTTGAACGCCTGCTCGGGATTGTCTTAATCGGTCAGACGGAGTTGGCACAAAAACTTAGCGAAAACAATCCTGCGGTGCGCGAGGTGGTGCAACGCTGCGAAGTGGTTACGCTCTTGCCGCTGACCGACGGCAAGCTCGAAGGCTATCTCAAGCACAAATTTGACCGCGTCAATGCGGATATGGCAAAGATTTTAGACCAGAGTGCGATTGATGCAGTTGCCGAGCGTCTGACAGTCAAAAGCCGCACGAGCAAGGGATTAGAAACCAACAGCCTACTCTATCCGCTGGCGGTCAACAACTTGGTGGCGGCAGCGATGAATCAGGCGGCGGAGCTTGGTTTTGAGATGGTTGACGGCGATGTGGTACGGGGGGTGTGAGATGGATAACAAATTCGGAAAATTTATTGACCCCAATCACTTGCTGCTCCCACTTAGAAAACAGGTAGCTACCGGGAAAGTCGGCAGCATGGAATACACGATGGAAATCTCTGTGGGATGTGAGCCGATGGTCGTCAGTAAAGCTACTGGGAAGCGGTTTGTATTGACTTGGCAGGACATAGTGGAGTTAGCCGTTCTGGCCGGAATCAACGAATCGGAAGAGTCTGAAAAATAAAGGGGAAATCATGAAAAAAGATGAAATCGAATTTGCCATTGTAATTGTGCTGCTGTCCATCGTCGTGGCCATACAGGCAATGCTGACCGAACCTTGCCGCCAAAAACAGCCTATGCAGATCAACGTCTATGACAGGGGGCAGTACAAATGAGGGGTTTATGGATATTAACCGTCATGTTGGCCTCCTGCCAGCCGGTCGCGGCAACGGCAGAACAAAGGGATGCTCTGGAAGCTGATAAAAACTGGGAAGCAGTTTATGGCGGAATGAGCGAGACAGACAAAATAACAGGCGTGGTTTTGGAACCCGCGGGAGAAGAAAAATGAACAGGGATTACAGCAAAATAAAAGTATCAGTTTGGCGGGAGAAAGGCGGTCATCTTGCCGCCGAGCTGACAACGGTATCGGGTCAGTTTGTGATGATGTATGTGTCGTCTCAACTATCGGATGAAGTTGAGGATGTGGTTCAGACGGCATTGCGGTGCTTGAGCCGTAAGGATTTGGAGGCGGCGCGATGACAATTTATCTAAATATCGCCCGCGACGGCATTATCAAGATTACTCAGGATGCTGCTTTGGGTAACCAAGAAGGCGATACAGATTACCTGAGTAAAGAGCTGAATGAGGGCTGTACGCTTGAAGAAGTTTATGCGGTTGTCGCCGCAAATACATCTTGGAAAAACGGGTTGTTTTATTTCCCTCCGGTGGATGTAGAAGATGGTGATCGGGCATGTGATGCAGCTATTGATTTTTCCGACTTGGTTTACTGCAGCCTTAAAAGTCTGATGGAGGCGAGAACATGAAAGTACGCTGCCCTACCTGCGGTGCGGTGATGAGCTTGGATGTATTAATCGCCCATGACGATGCCCGCGAAGCCCTGATTGCCCTGACCGGCATTTCAGACGACCTTTTTAAGGCGGTATTGCGGTATCTGACGCTTTTTCGCCCCGCCGAAAAGGATTTAAGTTTTAACCGGGTTTCAAAGCTTGTCGGCGAGATTGCGCCGATGATACGGGACGGCAAGATTGTCCGTAACCGAAAAACGTACCCGGCCCCGCGCGAGGCTTGGATTTGGGCGGCAACACGATGCCTTGAGGCACGGGATGCGGGAAAGCTGACACCGCCGCTGACCAGCCACGGTTATTTGTTGGAAAACATCACGTTTTGGTCGCCCGAAAAGACGGCGGGAATTGCGGTTTTGCCCTCTTCCCAACCCTCTCCCGCGAGAGAAGGGGTAAATACCAAATTGAGGAGCGGGTTGGGCGGTTTGATGGAGTGGTCAAATGGAGGACAACAATAGCTGGCTGAAAAAAGCAATCGCGCAGGGTTTTATGATGCTCGCCGCCTTAAACCTCAAAGGCCGCCCTGCCTCGGCGGATTTGACGGCAGTCGCCGAACTTTGGTTGGGCATACTGAGCGGCCGGCCGTGGCAACCGGAACAGGACGGAATCAGGATACAGGCAGCCTTTAGAGCTATCGCGGCATCCTCGTCAGAGTGGCCAAACCCTGCCGACCTTATCAAACACCTGCCGCCGCCCGAAATCAGGATGGTGCCGAAATTGGAAAAGAAGCACCGTCCGACCGAATACGGCAAAGCGCAGGCCGCCAAACTCAAACAGACACTCAGCCTGCTGGAAAGATCCCCTTGCATGGACAGGGATTGGATACACGGGCCACGCCACCGGTCAGTGGATGAGTGTAAAAGGATTAATGCCGCAAGGCAGAAAGGTAAAACAAAATGAATAGCGTTGACATGAAAGAATACAAACAGGATGCCAAAGGCAATCTCGTGCCTCTGGCCAATATTAAAGAAATCGACCTGCTGCGTGACGAGCTGGTGCTGGAAATTGCTGCCAAAGCGCGCGCCGTGCAGGATGACTTAATCACTTTCAAACGCGAGGCGATGGACGATATTGCCGCGTTTGTGCAGTTGAGTGCCGACCGCTACGACGTAAATGTCGGCGGCAAGAAAGGCAATATCAGCCTGCACAGCTTCGACGGCGCGTACCGAGTCAACCTTGCCATGCAGGATACGTTGGTATTTGACGAAGGTTTGATTGCCGCCAAAGCCTTGATTGATGAGTGTATCAACGAATGGACGGAAGGCAGCCGCACGGAATTGAAAACGCTGATTAACGCGGCGTTTCAGGTGGATAAGGAAGGCAATATCAGCACTGCCCGCGTACTCGGACTGCGCCGCCTGCAAATCACCGACGAAAAATGGCAACGGGCGATGGACGCGCTCTCCGACAGTTTGCAGGTGCATATCAGCAAGCCGTTTGTGCGGGTGTATCAGCGCGGCGAGGATGGGGAGTATCAGTTGATGAATTTGGATGTGGCGAAGGTGTGAACATGGCGACGGTAAATATCCTCATCAGCGATCAGTCGGGTGGTCTGTTTGTCAAGCTGACTTCGGACGAACCGATGCCGAAGGATGACGAAGACGGTGGCAGCATCGCCCAAAGTGCAGGCCTTTTGTGTCTGGCCATCCTTAACCGAGAAATTCGACAGGTAACCGGCAAAGAGCTGGAGTTAGTCAATATCCAATAAACCGCGCGGCACGGTCTGCCGCATTTAAATCTAAATAGGAGTCAAAAAGTGAATAAATCCGAATTAATCCAAGCCATCGCCGATGAGGCGGAATTGAACAAACGCGATGCGGCGGAATTTGTCGATGCGTTTGTCAGCGTGGTAACGCAGACGCTTAAGGACGGCAAAGACGTTACGTTGGTCGGCTTCGGCTCGTTCCACACCGCCCAATCTGCCGAGCGTAAAGGCCGCAATCCGAAAACGGGCGAACCGCTGACCATCGCGGCACGAAAAACGCCTAAATTCCGTGCAGGCAAGGCGTTGAAAGAAGCGGTTAACCGTTAAAGCCGCTGATGTTTAAAAGGTCGTCTGAAGAGATTCAGGCGACCTTTTTTGCGTCCTTCCGTTTTAGTTGCACTGCGCAAAAATCCCGAATAGAATATCATTATTTATTGATTTTCTTGAAAAAAGTGAAACGTTGTTTCACTTTTTTGAGGTTCTTAGGGGGCTGGAAATGGAAACCCGTGCTCAGAAAAAACAGCGGTTGATACGGCTCATCCATGTGGCTAAAACCCAGTTGATGATGGACGACGGCGAATACCGCGCGCTGCTCGCCAACCTGTCATGCGGCAAGACGAGCAGTACCAAACTGTCGGTCGAAGAGCTGGAGCTTGCCGTACGGGCAATGAAGATGCGGGGTTTTGTGGTTACCACAAAAGCGCAGGCGGCATCAAGCAAGCCTGATTTGCCGGTGCATATGCCCAACCGCATGATGGAGGCGCAGGTCAAAAAGATACGCGCGCTTTGGTTGGAGCTGCACCATTTGGGCGCGGTGCGAAGCCCGTCTGAATTGAGCCTGGCTCGATTTGTCAAACGCATGACGGGCATAGATTATCATGGATGGTTAGGAACTGATGACGCGATACGGGTCATCGAGCATTTGAAGAAGTGGAAAGTGAGGGTGGAAAATGGCAGACAACAGAGTGCCTGAGCTGGTGGCGGACTTGGAAGACCAGGCGGTCGCCTGCTTGATGTCGGTATTGCCGATGGAGCGGCAGCAGGCGGTCGAGGTATCTAAAAAGCTGTCTCATCATCTGACCAGCAACTGGGGCGGGCAGTTGATTTATTTCCCCAAAAACCTTTTGGGCAGGGTATCCGAGCGCGACCTGAAGATTTATAAGGAGTTTAACGGCAAGAATCATGTGGAGCTTGCCCGCAAATATGATTTGACCGTCCAGCACATCTACCGCATCGTCAAGGAGGTCGGGTTGGCGGAGCGGGCAAAAAATCAGGGAGATTTGTTTGTGTGATTACCCGATTTATTCAAGATAGCGGTCAGGATTCGTCCTGACCGCTTTTTTAGCGCATTTGTCGGCTCGGATAAGGGTTTGCCTATCCCAATGGTAAAACGCTCTAAAAACGCGATTTTAACGCCTTTTTGAACAATCATTCTTTAAGCCGCATTAAAAGCGGTTTCAGACGGTCTTTGCCACAATAGCCTCATCCATCCGATGAGGCTTTTTTATGTCTTACGAAATTTTCCGTGCAGGAACGCGCACCGATGCAAACGGCAATACGGTAACGATTACCGAGGCCGACCTTGCCGCCGCTGCCCAAGCATATGACCCGAAGGTGCATGAGGCTCCTATTGTGGTCGGGCATCCCAAGGCAGATGCGCCCGCCTACGGCTGGGTCAAGTCGCTTGGTGTGCAAAACGGCGTGCTGACGGCGGACTTTGCCCAAGTTGATGAAGGCTTTGCGGATTTGGTTAAAGCCGGACGATATAAAAAAGTGTCGGCAAGTTTTTACCCGCCAACCAGCCCGAACAATCCTAAACCGGGTGTTTGGACGCTACGCCATGTCGGCTTTTTGGGCGCGCAACCGCCCGCAGTCAAGGGTTTGTCCGCCATCAGTTTTGCCGAGGGCGAAGTTTATGTCGAGTTTGCCGAAGACGCACACCTTCAGACAGCCTCGTTATTAAGCCGTTTCAGAGACTGGTTTATCGACCGTTTCGGTCTGGAAGAAGCCGATAAAGTGCTGCCTGACTGGCAAATTGAGGCAATTAAAGAATTGGCTGCCGTGCCTCAAACCCATGCGCCTGCCGAATTTACCGAATCACCCCCACCCCCAGAAAACCATGAAAACAAGGAGACCCCTATGTCGTTGGAACAAGAGCTTGCAGCCGAAAAGGCCGCCCGCGAAGCTGCCGAGAAGGAGGCCGCCGAATCGAAGGCGGAATTGAAAAAGCTGCAACACGAGCAGCATACCGCCCTGCGCGATGGTGCGCATGAGCAGAATGTCGAATATGCCGAAGGCTTGGTCAAGACAGGCCGTCTGAAACCTGCCGACAAGGATTTGGTCGTCAAGGTTTTGGATTTTGCTGAATACCCCGCCGACGTAACCGCCGACTTCGGTGAAGGCAGTAAGAAGCAGCCTTTGTCTGATGCGCTGCGTGCGTTTTTTACCGCTGTCCTGCCTAAGCAGATTCAGGGCGGCGAGATGGCTAAAGGCGAAACGCCGTCAGGATTGGCGGCAGACTTTGCCGAAGCGTCGGACCCGGAAGCCTTGAGCCATCACCAACGTGCATTGGCATTGGCGGCGAAGGAAGGTATCCCTTACGAAGAGGCTGCCCGCCGTACTATTGCTTAAATCATCAACCCATCAAATGCGACGACGTCGTCGCATTTGACCTAAAAAAGGATAAAACATGAGTGCATCTCATTTGCGCGGTCTGCGCGGCCAGCTTGATCCGGTTTTGACCAAGCTCGCACTGGGCTACAAGCAGGCGGATTTTATTGCCGAGAAAATCTTCCCGGAGGTTTTTGCTGACAAAGAAGGCTTGCGTGTGCCTGTGTTCGGCAAGGGTTCGTTTGTCGAATATCAGACCGAACGTGCGGTCGGCGCGGCATCGAATGTGATTACGCTGGACTCGCCAAACTTTATGCCGGTCGTGCTGGAAGAACATGATTTGGCCGCCGGTGTGGATTACCGCGAACAAGCGGAATCCATGTACGACGAGCGCGCCAAGGCAACACGCCGCGTGGTCAAGGGCGTGCAGCTGCGGCAGGAAATCGAAACTGCCGCCCTCCTGCAAAACAAATCGGTTTATCAGTCAGGTTTCAGCAAAGATTTGGCCTCCACCCAAAAATGGAGCGATAAAAACTCTGATCCGTTGGCAGACATTGAAACCGCCCGCGAAACGGTTCGCGCAGGCTGCGGTGTACGCCCGTCGGTGCTGGTGGTTGGTGCAAGCGTGTTGGCAGCACTGAAACGCCACGAGAAGCTCATCGGCGCGCTGGGTGCGAATGAACGCAAGTCCCTGCTCACGGTCGAGCAGCTGAAAAACCTGCTGGAGCTGGACGAAATTATCGTCGGCGAGGCGGTATCTACACCTGCCGCCAATAAGGCCACCCAAGATATTTGGGGCAAATTCGCCAGCCTGATTGTGCGTCCGAATATAGCTTCCGGTGGCAATGACGAGGGTGAGCCGAGCTTTGGCTATACCTTCCGCCGTCGCGGTATGCCGGTAGTCGACCGCTACGAAGAGGTCGGCGGCAAGGTGGAATACGCGCGCTATACCGACATCCGCAAAGCGGCGGTGGTCGGCGGTGCATGCGGGTTCTTGTTTGAAAACGCGGTTGCTTGATAAGTAAAAGGTCGTCTGAAAGGCTTCAGACGACCTGTGGAGAGAAAAATGGCACAAACGAAACAAGTGGTCTTGGTAACCACGGTCAAAACATCAGGCAAGGTGGTCAAAAACCGCTTTGTGGATTTTGCAGGCAAACAGGCCGCCGCCGGTGTGAAAGTGCTGGGTACTGCTACTTTGGATGCGGATGCGGGCGAAATGTTGGCCGTTGATGTATTGGGTATCGCCTTGGTCGAGGCAGGCGGCACGATTGCCGTTGGCGATGAGGTGGCAGCCGATGCGCAAGGCGCGGCAGTCAAGGCGGCAGGTAATGCCAAGATTGCCGGTACGGCGCGCTCTGCGGCAACGGCGGCGGGCGAAGTCATCCAAGTATTTCTGAAAGGCTGATCATGGCTAAAGTTTATATCGCAAACACCCCGTTAATTTTGGAAAACGCCCAAGGCGGCCAATTCCGCGTCGAAGCCGGCGAAGCGGTCGAATTGACAGCGGAGCAGTACGAATCAGTTGCGGCACACGTTACCCCGACACTGACAACCGGCGAAGAGCCGGATGCGCAACAAAATGGCACTCCGCCGTCCGAGGATACGCCGTCAGATGATACAGGCAATGCCGCTGCGGGCGAAGTTGAAAAACCGAAACGCGGTAAAAAACCGGCAGCTGCCGAAGAGGCGGAGTAAGCCATGTATATTGGTGCGGATGATTTGACGGCTGCGATGGGCAAAATGGAGTTGGTACAACTGACCAACGACAATGCGCGCGGGACGGAACCCGACGCTCAGGTCATTGATGCGGCAGTGCGTTATGCCTGCGATTTGGTGGACGGATACCTGCGTGGCAGATATGTGCTGCCTTTGGCGGAAACGCCGACGGTGTTGCAGCCTTTATGCATCAACATTGCCCGCCATTTTTTGCACAGCCGCCGAATCAACCGCGCCGACTTTCCGAAACCGCTGGAAACCGCCTACAACACGACGATTAAAACACTTGAGTCTATCCGCGACGGCAAAATCCATATCGGTATCGCCACATTGGACAAGCCGTCGCAACCTGAGCCGGGCGCATATCACGTCCGAGTGCGCGACAAAATGGATTTGGGAGGCTACTGATGAGCGCGACACGTCCGATTATTGATGCGGTAGTAGAGCATTTGCAGGCAGCTATCCCGTGGGTCAGCGTTGAGGCTTTCCCCGAGCGTCCGTCCGAATACCAATTTATCCATCCCGTCGGGGCAATCTTGGTCGGCTACGGCGGCAGTAAATTTGGCGATATTGAGCAGCTCGGTCGTATTGCGCAGCAGCGCGATGTCAGGCTGATGCTGACCATCTTTGGCAGCAGCCTTAATGCGGATGACGGCACTTTGGCCATCTTGGATGAGACACGTCTTGCTATGGTTGGTTTCGCACCGCCGAACTGCCAGCCCTGCCACCTTATCAGCGAGGAGTTTTTGGCCGAGGATGCGGGTGCATGGCAGTATCAGCTGGTTTTGCAGACCGAAACCCAGCAGGTCGAAGTCTGCCGCAAAGAAAAACGCCCGCTTTTCATCGCTGCCCACTACCGCCGCCCCGACCAAGACCTCAACCCCGATTTAAAACCTAAAAAATAGGAGTATCCATCATGGCAGCAGCCTACCATCACGGCACGGAGACCATCCGCATCGACGGCGGCTCCAATCCCGTCTATACCGTTGACGGCGCAATTACCGCTATCGTCGGCACTGCGCCGGTCGGTGCGGTCAACGAGCTGACTGTATGTCAAACGAAGAAAGACTTTGGCCAATTCGGCGGCGAGCTGACTGCTCAAGGCTTCACTCTGCCGGATGCCGCACACATTTGGACGCGCTACGGCAGCGGTGTCGCCTATGTTGTCAATGTTTGCGACCCCGCCAAACATAAGACAACCGTCAGCAACGAAGTATTGACGGTTGATCCTGACACCTTGACAGCCAAAACTGCCAAGCCTGCTCTGCAAAGCGGCTACACACTGACGGACGGCGGCAATACGCTGACCGAAAACACGCACTACACCATCAACACCCTGACAGGTGAGATTACCTACAAAACCAAACCTAACTCGCCCAAAATCAGTTATACCTATACCGACCCGACCAAGGTTCAGGCTGCCGACATCATTGGTGCTTACGTTGCCGCTACAGGCAAACGGACTGGATTAGAGCTGTTGACGGAAGGGTTCAACCGCCAAGGCGCGGACGCCAAAATCATTATTGCGCCTGATTTTGATCGCCATGCCAATGTGCGCGCGGCGATGGAAGTCATTGCGGGCAAGCTGAAGGCCATTGCTTATGTGGCTGCTCCGCAAGGTACGAGCCTGAGCAAAGCTCTAGAAGGTCGTGGTCCGTTGGGTACGATTAATTTTCAGACATCGTCCGACCGCTGCCAACTCTTTTATCCACACGTCGTCGGCTTACTCGGTCTTGAAAACCTTGCCACCCATGCGGCAGGTCTGCGGATGAAAACCGATGTGGAACAGGGCTACTGGTTCAGCATCTCCAACCGCGAGCTCTTGGGCGTAACGGGTGTGGAAATCGGTCTGACCGCTCGTGCGGACGATCCACAGTCCGAAACCAACCGTCTGAATGAAAAAGGTATTACGACTGTATTCAACAGCTATGGTACGGGCTATCGTATGTGGGGTAACCGCCTTGCCTGCTTCCCGACTACATCGCATATTAAAAATTTCGAAGTGGCGCAACGTACCGGCGACATTATTGACGAGTCTATCCGTCGTTTAGAGTTGCAGTATGTTGATAAACCGATTGATGCAGACGATCCGAATGCCTTGATTGACAGTCTGCTTGAGAGCGTCCGCACCTATATGTCTACGCTTAAATCTATTGTGGGCTTCTCGGTGGATTTGGACTATGAATACGATTTAGTCGATGCGTTTAGCAAAGGTCAGGTCCCCATCGTTTACGACTACACGCCGAAACTGCCGGCCGAGCGTATTACCAATACCAGCGTGATGACCCGCAAGTATCTTGTCAATCTGTTATCGGCTAACTAAGGGTCGTCTGAAAAGGAAGAAATATGTCTGCAATCAATGCAATCTACAATGCCAATATCTATATCGACGGCAACAGCCTTTTGGGTAATGCATCCGAGTTTAAATTGCCTGAGTTTGAGTTTGGTCAGGACGACTTTACCGGTTTGGGTATGGTCGGCACGATTAAGCTGCCAAACGGCGTCGAAGCCCTGGAAGGCGAAGTTACTTGGAACAGCTTTTATCCTGAAGTGGCTAAGAAGGCATCCAACCCATTCAAGGCCGTGCAACTGATGGTACGCGGTAACCTGCAAACCTTTAATGCAGCAGGTTTGGCGGAAGAAGTCCCCATCGTAACTACGGTAACGGCGATGTTTTCAAAAAACGCCTTGGGCGGTTACAAGCCTAAGGAAAAGGCGGAATTTAGCTCAACCTACCAGGCGACAGAAGTCCGCCAAGTCGTCGGCGGTCGAGAAGTGCTGTACTACAACGCGATGAAAAACATCTACCGCGTAGACGGTCAGGACGTTTTGAGCCAAATGCGTAAAAACATTGGTGCTTAATCTTTAAATCGGATTAAAAGCCGTTTCAGACGACCTTTGACTACAATCACCGTATCTTTACCGATACGGTGATTTTTTATTTTTATAAACGTTTTGGAGATGGAAAATGAATGAAGCCAAGCAGTTGCAAGAACATTTGGGTGTAAATACCGTTGTGAAACTGAAATATCCGGTCAGACTGGCGACGGGTCAGATGTTGGATCAGGTAACCGTCCGCCGTCTGTGTGTGGGTGATTTGCGCGCCGTCTCGCATCTGACGAATGAGGCAGAGCAGGAGCTGGCCCTGTTTGCCCGCATGACAGGCATGATTCCAGAAGACTTGGATTGCTTGGATTTGGTGGACTGGAAACAGTTGCAGGAAACGTTTCGCCGATTCACGGAATCCGACCAAAACAAATAGTCCACCTCTTTCAAAGCCTGAGGCGCAGCGGCAGTTGCTGTCTGCCGCTGCTGATTTGGCATGGTGGTTCGGTTGGAGCGTGGATGAGGTTTATACGCTGCCGCTGGACGAATTTGAAGACTGGCAGAAAGAAGCAACCCGCCAAATGAAGGCGGGTTATCGAAGAGGTGGGATTTAGAATTTCAGAGCCGTGCCGTTCGCGGTACGGCTTTTGATTTTGTCTTTAATAAATATTGTTGCAGCCGATAAACCTCCAACCAGCACTCCGACAATAAATGTAGGAATGAATCCGACAAGCAACCAAGCTATTGCCCCTAAAAAACATGCCAGCAGCAGAACGGGCAACATGACGGCAAGGTCGGCAGGCGTATTAGTTATAACAGCCCAAGCAATGCCGAGCATATAAACGGCAAACAGACCTTTTGCCGCCAGGTCGCTGACGCGGTCAAACACAGTTTCATATTTGCTGTTGATATACATGGCCATCCCTTTCTTTTCTTGAACAAATTCTAAATTGCAGGCAGTCATATGGCAAGCGGTTTTTCTTTAGGCATTACCATCGGCGCATCGGTCGGTGGTGCAGTTGCCGGTATCAAATCAGTCAAGTCGTCTTTGGACGTTTTGGATAAAACAGTCAAAGGTCTGGCGGCACGGCAAAGCCTGCTTGGCGAAACGTTGCAAAATCCTCTACGGATGAGCCGCAAACGTGTTGGCGAACTTAGACGAGAATATGACCAGCTTGGTCAGACTATCGCCAAAATTAACCGCAAACGCAGCCTCGTTGCTGATTTGCAGCAGCAGAAACAGGCTCATTACGACCGCCGCCGCGCGATCAAAGACGAATTTTGGGGAGCAGCCGGAGCTGTGGCGGGGGTGGCATTCCCGGTGAAACTGGCCGTCGAATTTGAATCGGCAATGGCAGATGTCAAAAAGGTCGTTGATTTTGATACGCCCAAGCAGTTTAAGGAAATGGAACAGGACATTTTGCGCCTGACACGCACTATCCCTATGGCAGGGACAGAGCTGGCAAAAATCACTGCATCAGGCGGTCAGCTGGGCGTGGCGCGCAAAGACTTGCCTAAATTCACAGAGACCATCGCCAAGATGTCGGTAGCGTTCGATATGGCTGCCGATCAGGCAGGTGACAGCATGGCAAAACTTGCCAATGTCTATCAGATACCAATCGACCAAATCGGCAAACTGGGCGATGCAGTCAATCATTTGTCCAACTCAAGCCCTGCCAAGGCGGGCGATATTATTAATACGCTCGGTCGAGTGGGTGGCGTTGCCAAACAATTTGGATTGACCGAAATTCAGACGACCTCTTTATCCAATGCGTTTATCAGCCTAGGCAAAACGCCTGAAATCGCCGGTACGGCAATTAACGGTATGTTGACCAAATTGATGACTGCGGATAAGCAAGGAGCGAAATTCCAAAAAGCCCTGAAAAATATGGGGATGGAATCAAAAGATTTGAAGAAAGCCATCAAGGAAAACGGCGAGCAGGCGTTGATGGACTTTTTGAAACAGGTCGGAAAACTGCCTAAAGAAAACCAAATGGGCGCACTGGTTGATTTGTTCGGCCTGGAATATGCCGATGATGTCGCGGTATTGGTTAGCGGGTTGGAGACCTATAAGAAATCAATCAATGAACTCAAAAAAACCTCAAAAGACGGTAAACCTGCGTTTATCGGCAGTATGGATAAAGAGTTTGCCGCCAGGTCTGCCACGACAGCAAACAACTGGCAAATCTTTAAAAATAGTTTGACGGAAATCGGTATCACAGCGGGCAGTGTATTGTTGCCCGCGCTCAATCAGCTGATGACGACCATCCGCCCGATTATAAACAGTTTTGCAGATTGGGCATCAAAAAATCCCGAAGTTGTATCCGCACTCGTGCATCTTGCGGCAGGGTTTGCGGCGTTGAAGGTCGGTGGGCTAATGTTCCGTTTTGTAGGGAATGAGTTGTCCGGGTTGATGGTGTCGTTCAGGCTTGCAAAAGCCTTGCTCGGCGTTGACTGGCTTGCCACTGTTATCAGGTTTAAATCAGGCATTGGTGCGCTGGCCCGTATTTTCGGTGTAGTAAAAACGGCGGCAACACTGTTAGGTAGTGGTCTGATGAGTCTGGGTAGGTTTTTATTAATGTCGCCTATTGGCATTGCTTTAGCACTTCTTGGTGTTGCCGCTTATATGCTTTATAAAAACTGGGATGGTGTAGTCGGTGGTGCAAAAGCATTGTGGCAAGATTTAAGTAATTTCATCAGCGGCGTAGTTAATTCCATAGCCTCTTTTTTCGGTGCATGTTGGGAACGCATCAAGGCATTTTTCAATAGCGGCATAGGCAATATCTCAGCGCAGATTATCAACTGGTCGCCGTTAGGGTTGTTTTATCAGTCGTTTGCCTCTGTTATGTCTTGGTTCGGCGTACAGTTGCCGTCCAGCTTTACCCAGTTTGGTGCCAATATCATCCAGGGGCTGTGGAACGGTCTCAAATCAAAAATTGAATCGGTCAAAACTTGGTTTGCACAACAGGCCGCATCTCTCAAGCAAACTTTTGCCGGTGTAATGGGCATTCATTCGCCCAGCCGTGTTTTCCGCCGTTTCGGTGGATGGATGATGGAGGGGCTGCAAATAGGTTTAGACAAAGGCGCGTCACGCCCAATCACTTCGGTGGCCAATACGGCTGGTCGTCTGAAAAGCGGGTTTGCAAACCATATGGGACAAATGGCGGCGCGGATATCATCTGGCCGCGCTGCATTTGCGGATGCACGCAGCTCTCAGTCAACGGGTGGGATGACCATCAATTACAACCCGACCATCAATGCGCCGGGCGGTAATCCTCAGCAGATTGAGGCTGCGCTGCAGATGGGTTTGCGTGAATTTGAAGCAATGTTCCGCCGTATGATGGAAGACAAAGCACGGAGGGCTTATTGATGTATGCGATGTTAGGTGATGTGCGCTTTGAGCTTTTAAACAGTTTTACTTCGCTGGAGATGGAACATGCAGCGAACTTCGCCAAACATGAGGTCTTAAAAGGCCGACCGCGGCTGCAGGCCTTGCAAAACGAACTGACGACGCTGCGTTTTTCTCTCAAGTTGCATTGGCGGCTGGGCAATCCTGATACGGCTTATAAGGGTCTGCTGTCGGCTTTGGAAGCGCAGCAGGCGGTGTCTTTGGTTTACGGCAGCGGTCGTTTTGTCGGATGGTTTGTGCTTGAGCGGTTGACGGAGCGCACGTTGATTCAGGACGCGCAAGGCCGGACGGCGGCGCGGGAATTGGATGTAGAGTTGACCCAGTTTGTCGGCGATCCGAATAATCCGCTCCCGACTCCTGCCGTCAAGTCGGGCGGTCAAAATCCGCTCCTATCCTTATTGCCGGAGAGCGTGCAGGCAAAAGCGGGCAAATTGGTTTCAGCGGTGGAAAAAGGTGTGAAAATTTACCGTGCCGCTGAAGCGGGTATCAGCGATATGCAGAATCTGATACAGGCTGCCAAAAATCTGAAAAACGACCCGTCAGGGGCATTAAACCTGTTAGGGGACGCACTCAATATTGGCGGCAGCACTTTAGGACGGCTCAATGCCTTGCCGGAGGTAACAGCGGTTTTCGGCGACATAAAAGGCGCGGCTGAATTTGCATTGCAGGCCGGGCAAGCGGCCAACAGGCTGGGCGGTGCCGTCGGTGCATTGCGTGCCGGGTATGAGAGCGGCTCCATCGGCGGCTGGCTGACTGCTGTCGGGGAAGGTGTTGCCGAGGCATCTGATGCGATGGCAAACGGCTCTGCCGCTGCCCAGGCTTTGACCGGCTGGTTGGCGGCAAGAAAGGATAAATGATGAGTGCGGTAATACGCTACACCACCCAAGACGGCGACCGCTGGGATTTGATTGCGCACAAGCATTACGGCAATGCGCTGTTGATTGACGGCCTGATTGCGGCCAATCCTCACTTGCCGTTGGCGGAGGAGTTTACGGGCGGCCTAACGGTCTTTGTCCCTGTCCTCGAAACTAAGCCGAAAAACAACCAAGAGGAGCTACCGTGGTGGATGCGTTAGGTGCGTTTTTAAAATCAAAAGGCCTTGACGGCGGAGGCAGCACTCATCCGGTTACCATGCCCGATTTTGTCCTGTCTTACGAAGACAAGGATATAACGGCAGATGTCGCGCCTTATCTGATTTCGTTTAGCTATACCGATTATCTTGAGGGGCAGTCGGACGAATTGCAGGTTGAGTTTGAGGATGCGGACGGACGCTGGCTGCGTCATTGGTATCCCGAACAGGGTGATGCTTTGTCTTTGAGCCTGGGCGACCAATTTACCGGGCTGTTGTCTTTTGGCAAATTTGAGATTGCCGAGATTGAGTACAACCATCCGCCGTCGACGGTCAGCCTGAAGGCCCTATCGACCGGGATTACCAAGTCTAGCCGCACTTTGCGCGGTAAGGCGTATGAAAACACGACTCTGGCCGCCATTGTCCGTCAGGTGGCAGGCCGTTTGAAGCTGGAGGTAACGGGTACGGTCAAAAACATCCCCATCAAACGTGTTACGCAGTACCAAGAGCGCGACATCGAGTTTTTGGCACGTTTGGCGCAGGAGTACGGCCACAGCTTTAAAATCGTCGGCAACAAACTGGTATTTGCCGATAATACCGAACTAAAACAGCGTCCTGCCGTTGCCGTATTGCTGCCCGAGGACATCATCCGTATCCGCCTGCGCGATTTGATTAAGGGGGTTCCGTCTAAAGTAGATGTCAAAGGCTACGACCCTAAATCCAAACAGACCGTGTCGGCGAGCCGCAGCAGCAAATCAAGACGCGGCAAAGCCAAACACGGCAGTACGGGCGATACATTACGTATCGTGCCTAATAAGGGGGAGAGTACCGCCCAATTAAATGCCAGGGCAGATGCCAAATTGGCAGATGCGCAGGACGACCAATGTGCGGGTACCGTTACACTGGTCGGCAATGCGCTGTTGGTGGCAGGTCAAATGGTACGGCTTAAAGGATTTGGCAAGTTCTCAGGTAAATATCTGGTCAAGCAATCAAGACATGATTTCACGCGCCACGGCGGATGGACGACCGAATTGGAGATCAAAATGACGGAGTATGTCGCAGACGAGGAGGAAAACAATGAACACTCATGATTTTACGGCAACGATGCAATTTGGCATTGTATCGGCGATTGATGCGGCGGCGCACAGCTTGCGGGTAAAAATTCCCGTACTCGACGACATGGTAACCGACTGGCTACCTATGGCGACCCCTGCGGCGGGCGGTAACCGGTTTTACAGCCTCCCCGATGTGGGCGAACTGGTTGTCTGCCTGCTGGATGTGCGGGGTGAGACCGGCTGCGTTATCGGCGCGATTTACAATGCCTCAGATAAGCCACCGGTATCCGACCAAAACAAATGGGTCAAACGGTTTACCAATGGCACGGTCATCTCACATGACCGCAGTAGCGGCGAAGTAGTCGTTGAGACGCCGGGTAAAGTCCGAATAAAAGCGGCGAAAAAAGTAGACATCCAATCACCGGAGACAGAAATCACGGGCAATGCGACGGTAAAAGGGCTGTTGACTTATACCGCAGGTTTGACGGCCAGTAATGCCGGCGGAGGTGAGGCGGCGAATATTAAGGGTAAAGTCATCATTGAAGGCGAACTTATCGTCAACGGCATCAATATCGGCAAGCACATCCATGACGGCGATTCAGGCGGACAAACCGGCGAGCCGAAAAATCATTAAACCGCATTAAAAGGCGTTTCAGACGGCCTTCTCTACAATCCCTGTATCTATAAGCGATACAGGGATTTTTTGATGTTTTACGCCGCGCCCATCTCAAAACACTGGCAGCTCGCACCTGAAGGTTCGGGCGTGGTTCAGGGTGCGGACGACATCGACCAATGTATCCGCAATATCCTGTCCACCCGCAAAGGCGCGGACGTTACCCGTCCTGATTTCGGCTCCGACCATTACAAATGGCTGGACACCCCCGAAGATGTGTTTGTCCCCAATATCGTGCGTTCGACCATGTTGGCAATACAGACGTGGGAGAAGCGGGTGGTGGTCGAAGACATTATTTTCGGCGGCGCTGCGCCGCATCTGACGATGACGGTTTACTGGCGCGTCTCAGATGAGGTTGCGGGCGAGATTTATACGACAGACATTATCTTGGAGCAGGCAGTATGGATTTGAGCAAACTTAAGCGGGAAGAGGTTAAGGTGGTTCCAGACGATCTCGCTGAAGTGCTGGCACAAACCATTGCCGACTATGAGAACCGCAGTGGTAAAACTCTGCAACCCGCCCACATCGAGCGGCTGCTCATCAATACCTACGCTTATCGCGAGACTTTGGCGAGAAAAGCATTCAATGAAGCTTATCGCCAACAGCACCCGCGTTTTGCAACGGGGTTGATGCTGGATTTGTGCGGCGATGACGTCAACACCCCGCGGCTTGAGGCCTCTGCCGCCCGATGCACCATCCGTTTTACGTTGGTTGCCGCCAAAGCGGAGCCTGTTTTGATTGTACAAGGCACTCAAGTGGCCGCCGGGGCGACCGTGTTTCGGACGGTTGTATCCGGCACGCTCTCGCCGTCGAGCCGTACTTTGGATTTGGAGGCTATCTGCCTCCAAACCGGCGTGTCCGGTAATGGTTTTGCCGCAGGGCAGGTTAATACGCTTATCAATCCGATTGACGGCGTTACAGCCGTCAACACTACTGTGCCGACGGGCGGCGCGGCGGAAGAATCTGATGAGGCATACCGCCAACGCATCCTGCTTGCCCCCGAAAGCTTTAGCGTTGCAGGCCCTGTCGGGGCTTATGAGTATTTTGCCCGCCGTGTCAGCCCTGCTATTTGCGACGTACATGTGGGCAATTTAACGGGGTCGGACGGCCTCCCGATAGGGGGGCAAGTAAGGGTAACGCTATTAACCAAAAACGGGTTGCCGTCTTCGGAGTTGGTGAGCGAGGTGCAAAGGTTTTTGTCCGGAGAACGCGTCCGTCCGCTTTGCGACACGGTAACCGTAACTGCTCCGACAGCAATCGACTATACGCTGGACGCAGAGCTGGTTTTGTATACCGGGGTTAATGCTGCCGAGGTTTTGGCGGCAGCAAAACAAGCATGGGCGGAGTATGAAGTAACGCGAAGTGAAAAATTGGGCATGGATATTGTGCCTTTAGACATCCAAACAGTTTTAAAAGTCGCTGGCGTTTATAACGTAGTCCTTAAAAAACCGACCCTAACCGTCGTCACGCCCGACCAATGGGCAAGATGTACGTCCGTCAATATCCGGGCATTGTCCGAAACGGCAGAGGGGTAGCAACAATGGCAACACTGAGTTATGCCTCCGTTATCAAGCGCGATCAACGTTATCGGATGCTGGCCGATTTAGGCTTGAGGATGAGCGACATTGACGCGGTCAAGCTGATGCCGCGTTTGACTGAGCTGGTCGCGCCCGAACATTTGGAACTGTTGGCGGAGAGTCGAAGCATATTGGGCGAGGACGGCTATTGGCTTGCCGAGAGCGATGAAACCCGCCGCAAACTCATCAAGGGTGCCTACCAGCTCCACAGGTACAAAGGCACACCCTGGGCAATACGCGAGATTGTGCGCCGTCTCGGGTTCGGCGAGGTCGAGATCGTCGAGGGCTTAAGCAATAAGCTGCACAACGGCGAAATCCACCGTGACGGTAGTTATACACACGGTCATACAGACCGTTGGGCGCATTACCGCATCATTATGACCAATACCATTACCAACGATCAGGCAGCCTTGCTGAGGCGCACATTGCGGGCGTTTGCACCTGCCCGATGTGTTTTGGCGGCATTGGATTACCAACACGTCTCCTTGAGGCACAACGGACAAGCATTAAGGGACGGCACGTTTAATCGAGGGACAGCATAGATGGCAAATTTAAGCGAGATAAGCCGCTGGGAGGCGGGCATTTACCAATGGGAGACCTCCGACCCTGTGCAGGGCGGCCCTAACGGTATCGACAACCGCCCGACACGGGAGCTGGCAAACCGTACACGCTGGCTTTATGACGAGCTGGGCAGGGTAAAAGCCCGCATGGACGACCCCAATTTTTACAAAAGCATCACCGTATCCGACAGCAAGGCATTGTTTGATGCCGGTAATTATCTTCACATCGGCGCTGATGCCACCGGTGGCTACATCCGCAATAAAAAGACAAACAAGGGCATACGGCTTCAGAATGATGGCACGCTCCAGTACGACGGGTCAGACATTATTACCGCCCGCAAAGTAAGCCACAACCCTGATGACTACACGGTTGCAACCGTCCCGTCATCGTTTGCGCTCAATAAGGCGTTTGACAACTCAATCAAGCGCGGAGGCGCAATCGGGCTGGGCGGCACGGCGCATCAGATTGCTATTGGCTGGGATACGCCCGGACTGGTCGCCAAAGTAGACACCCAAACCTTTAACGTCGGCGTCCCGACAGGTGCAATCGCCTATTTTGCCCATACCACCATCCCCTTTGGCTGGCTAAAAGCAAACGGCGCGGCAGTGTCGCGCACCGTCTATGCCAACTTATTCGCCCTCATCGGCACCACTTATGGCGCAGGCGACGGACGAACTACCTTTAATCTCCCGGATTTGCGCGGTGAATTTATCAGGAGTTGGGATGACGGGCGAACTGTCGACAACGGACGTGTCATAGGCTCATGGCAGGCAGATGAATTCCGAAGTCACAGCCACGGCATCGGTGTCAAAAGCATGTCCGACACCGACAGGGGTAGCAATACGTCAACCGTATCGATTGACACTGTCGGCCAAACCGACCCGGCTGGCGGCATTGAAACCCGCCCTAGAAATATCGCCCTGCTGGCATGCATCAAGGCATAAGCCGCCTTAAACCGTTTAGAAAGGTAAAAAAAATGACCCAAAACATCCAATGGACAAAACCCGTCTGTCAACTTGATGACGAAAATCTTTATATCGGACAGGTGGCTGCCGATCTCGACATTATGGCGCGCGACGGCAGCTATATCATCCCGGGCGGCTGCATCAATACCACCCCGCCTGAAATCCCTGCCAATAATGTCGCCCGCTGGACGGGCGATAAGTGGGAGTTCGTCGAAGACCATCGCGGCAAGGTTGCGTATAAGAAAGACGACGGCGAGGAGATGCTCGTACTCAAAGTCGGCGCGCTGCCGGACACCCTAACCCTGCTGCCGCCACCGTCGCCATACTGCGACTGGGATGGCGATAAATGGGTTGAGAACCCAGCCAAAAAAGCGGAGGCGGAGCAACGCTATCTCAATCTTGTCAAGACGATGGATCTTAACGACATCGCCAATGCGGCTCAAGACATCGTTGCCGAAAAGTCAGGTATGGACAAGCTGCCCGCCTTTGAGGTGGGTACTTGGCCGCTGCAGGCGGCTGAGGCTCACGCATGGCAGGCGGATAACAATGTCAAAACGCCGCTACTCGACCAAATTGCCGCGTCGCGCGGCATCGACCCGGTCGAACTCAAGGCTGCCGCCCTGCGCAAAACCCTTGCATATGAGGCATTGTGTGCAACCGTTGCAGGGCAACGGCAGGCGATGGAAAAGCAAATAGAAATGGCCGAAACCGTCGAAGCGGTCCGTGCGGTAAGTCCTAGATTTAAGGTCGTGATATGAAAGCATATTTTAAAAATATCGCCATCGCCGCCGATCAGCTTGCCAACGCCATGATTGCGGGCAGTCCGGACGAAACCGTCAGCAGCCGTGTCTATCGAGGTGCAGTGTTGGCGGCACAGCCGACCCGCGTTGCCCGAATGGCGTATCGCGTAATAAATACACTGTTTTTTTGGCAGGACGACCATTGCCGTGCGGCCTACCTGCGCGAAAAGCAACGCGCGCATTTGCCGGATGGGTTGAAATGACTGCCCGCGTTGATTTTGCAGTGAAGCGCGGCACAACTATGCCGATAACCTTCGTTATTGTGGATCGGAAAGGTTATGTACATCCATCTCTTAAACATTTGGATTCGGCGACATTGGTCATTACACCAACCAGCGGGGATGCAGTCAAAGTTCCATTGACCGTCAAGCCCAATACAATCAATTCAGACGGCGGCGTCGGCACGGTTTTAACAGCCGAGCAGACGGCGGCTTGGACATGGCGTTGGGCGCGATATGAAGTTCAGGTTGAAGTTAAGGGCATCCGCTCTGTGGTTTATGAGGGGAATTTAACCCTTGAGAATAATTTAGGAGCTTAAGAATGGCCGAAATCAAAGGCGGTATTACCGTCACCGGCGACAGTGTCGATACGATGCCCGTCATCTTGGATGGTAGGCAAAGCCTTTATGAAGAGGCAATTGAGAAAGGCACCATCTCAAGGGATACCTCTTATGAGGAATTCTTGGAGCGTTTGGCAGTCAAGCCTTCGGAGCTTAGTCAGGCAGTTAAAGATGCAGTAGAAAAGCAGTTAGACAAAGCAGTCAAGGTTGCTGTTGATGCTAACTTGGAAACTGCGGTCAATACCGCCGTGGATACGGCGGTAGATAAGGCTGTCGCTGCAGCAGTCTCTGCTGCTATTGCCAAAATTGAAGCAAATCGAGCAAGTAACCCAGCACCGACGCAACCGGCAACAGGTGACACTGGTGCCAACACGGCGGCAACGCCCAATCCTGCCCCAACACAACCGGCAACTGGCGGCACGGGTAACAACGCAGCAGCAACGCCCACTCCTGCTCCAACACAACCGGCAACGGCCGGCACGGGTAACAACGCGGCAGCAACGGACAATAGCGGGGTTAGTGATGAGGCACTGGCAGATATTTTGAAGGATTTGGGTAGTTAAAAATGGCTAAAGAATTGAATAATTTGGAAAAGGCGTTATCGGCGATTGCCAAAAATACGAAGATTGCAAAGGATAATGCGGCTGAGGCGAAAGAAATGGCTGCTCCCGCCAAAATCACCACTGCCGTAAACAGCGCGCTATCCGAAGTTGAGACTGCTACCAAAGTGGCGGCGTTGCAAGCCAAGCACGAAACAGGTATGAAGCTGGCAGTCGAGCGCGGCGTGTACTACCTCGAAGACGCGCTGACTGAAGAATTGCGCGAAAAAGTCTTGTCTGGCTTCTTCAAAACCAATAAACAGACTCCTACCGAAGCTGCTGTAATCAGCCGTGCCGTTACCGAATACATCGAACGTATCCCCAATGGTTCATATATTACCGCTCGTCAGGGTTCGGTTTTCAGTGTGGATAAAAACGTGGGGTATAAGCCTGATGTTTTTGGTGCGGACGGTCGAAAAGTCACGGTCGGTGGGATGACCCTGACTATTGACGGCGCGCAGCCGTGTATCTACATCCGCAATAAGTCTAATTGTTTCTTCGATTTCCGCGGTGTCATGTTTATTGCCGAATCCTTTGGCGTCAACGTGTTCGAAATGGACGGCGGCGAAGGTAACGTTATTATGCATGGCGGTGTTATTCGTACCCGTCGCTGGATGGAAAAAGGCTATGTCGGCGGGCGTCAAGGGTTGTTTGCGCCGATTGATGGCTGGACGCCCGAGAATCCGCATATCGGCTATGGATATGCGGATAAGGGGTTGTATGACTTAGGTTTTAATACCACTCGCCTTTTACATGACCTTGCCCGTTACCGTAACAATGCTGCTCAGGTGCAAGATGTCAAAAAACCTGATGATTTAACATGGGCAAAAATCAAAGAATACGAACGTCAACAGTCAAGAAAAGTTGATTTAGGCGTTGGCGGCTATTGGAACGCTGACGGCACGAAAAATGAGTTCCCGCAGGAAGACGGCACTGTTTCTGAGACGTGGGGTAAATGGAGCGGTGGTCAGCGCGGGTCTTCGGCAAATGGCTGGTTGATTTATGATGTTTACCACTTGGTCGTCTGGGATTTTGATGTTCGCGGGATGACCGGTAGTGCAATACAGTTTGGTCTTTATTCTACCCGAGATTGTCGTGACGTTAGCGGCGGTGATATTGATACCGCCATTCGCGAGAAAATGGTTTGCTACGACTGCAAGGTTTACGGCGGCTTCATGTCTGACAACTATATCGGCGGCATTGGCGTTGTCCGTGGTGTCGGCATTACTGTCGAGGGTATGAACTGTCTGCAAGGGCGTGTCGGACATCCGGATGCTTCGGTCGAGCATTCCCGCGACAACAGTCAAGTTACCGTTGACCCAGGCTATTGGTTGTGGACAAGCCGATACCTACCGCAAATTGGTATCCGCTTCATCAACAACCACTTCGGTTTCGCTGCGCGTAAAGTTGCTGATGCACATACTGGTAACAATATCCAAATTATCGGTAATAGCGGCTCATGCCTCTACTACGGTACGGGTGTCGTCATCGAGGAAACCTTCGCGCAAGACACCACTAAGGGCGGTCGCGCAGACAATAGCAGCTTTAAATATCAGGAATCCAATATTGTCATCAAAGACAATGAGTTTATCAGCGGCATGAATGGGATTTTCCTGATTAATGGTGCAACAGGGGTAAAAGCCCGAAAAGATAAGGATTTGTGGTGGCTGCGTGCCAATATCACTGTCCAAAACAATCGCATTTACGCGCCGCGAGGCGTACCGTGTAATTTCGGTCACAACCGATTCACGATTTCGGACAATTCCTGTACTTTTGCCCTGCCTTTTGGTGAGGCGTTTGGCCTCCGCTATTTGAGCAATATTGCCATTAAAAATGGCGGAACCGGATACAGTGCGGATACCAAGATTGTGATTACAGGCGGCGGCGAAGGTGCGCGCGGCGCGGCGGCAACCTGTACGGTCGAAAATGGTGTGATTACGGGTATTCGAATTACCGCCAGCGGTACGAAATATTCCGATGCGAAAAGTCTGAGTATTGAGGCCGTCGATCCAGCCGGAAGCGGTAGCGGTGCAGTATTTGAAGGATTTGTGAATGACTCTACTTATGCTTACTTGATAGGCGCAGAAAGTAGATACGGCACAATTGATGGCAGCTATTTTGCGAACAACACCGCTCGAAATGGCCCTGACGGCAACTATGCCCGTCAGTTTTTAGCGGGCAATCTGACTGGTTGTACCGTTCGGGACAACCGTTTGGATGTGACGCCTTATACCAAGGGGGATAAGCCTGCGAAGCCTTATATCTCGGATTACGCCTATGTTCATCGTAGTGGTATAGCGAGTCAGGGATTCTATCAAACTGGTACGCATACCGATTGTTGTCACGACAACAATAAAACATGGGATCAGCGAACAGGGGTATTTACCGACCATGTTTTCCGTAATACTACGACTGCCAAAGGCACTGCTGAGGCGAATGTCAAACTGACGAAAACTGAAGTTCAGGCGCTTATTGATGCCGCCGTTGCAGCGGCTGTTGCCAAGCTGAATGTCGGTAAGGGCGAAAGTAGTGGTACGGCGACAGATACTAAGCCTGCTAACCCTGCCGAATCTCCTAAAGCAGAGGGTGGTGAACAATCATCGGCAACAACACCCGCCGAATCCCCTAAAACGGAGGGCGGAGAACAAGCGGCAACAACACAGCCTGCACAGCCTCCTAAAACGGAGGAAGGTGGCCAACCAGCTACGCCGCAACCTACTACACCGTCTGAAAGTGCAACTGAAGAGCCTGCCGCAAAATCCGCAACATCCATCACGTTTACTTTTGATGGGCTTGAAGCCACAGCAGCCGAGGCAATTGGTAGTAATAATGTGGCGAAATTGAAATCAGTTAATAATTCCGAAAGAGCAGGTGAGCCTGAAGGTTGGGCGGGGGCATTCGGTGAGGATTCTGGCCATAAAATCATGCGTTCTTTAGTGGCCGGCGAAGGTAAAGGTATTAGATTCATTGAATCGGATGGACTGACCTCTGATGGTTCGACTGATTCAGCAATCATCATTCCGTTTAAACAATCCGCTGGTGGAACGGCTGGTTCAGGATTTACAGCAATCGTTTTGAAAGGACGTAGTGTTGTAAGTAATGGTCTAATTTCTACCAACGAAGAAACTGGCTTCAAATTGCGTTATTTCGAAGGTACAACAATTAACGGTAAACCTATTTCTACAACAACAGTTTATCCATATGATAAATGGCATGTTGCAGTAATTCCTGTATTAGCAGGTACTGATAAAGCCTTCGATAAAATCAGAATAGGCATGAATCATGCAGGCAATGTGGGACGAAACGTCATAGTCGGCGCAGGCATTGAATTTATTCAAGGTGACATCAGTAAGGTGGAGGAGAAAGTCACTGCACTGATGAGTGAGTACGGTATCAGTTAAGAGAAAAGGTCGTCTGAAATTTCAGACGACCTTAGAGAGGAGATTGAAAAAATCAGTGGGACGGCGACGTAGCGGTGCGGGAACACCGCTACGCCAGCCAAGCAGATAGTGCCTGCATTGACTTCTAGGCCGCCTTAGTCTCTAGAGACCGAGGCATTCTATCCGTGATATGGGAGTGAGTGCAAATGCAAATCTACCGCGAAATGCGCTGCAAATACTGCGGCAAACTGCTTGCCAAAGGCAGCGGATACGTGCAAATCAAATGCGCACGTTGTAAAAACATCAATTCATTCAGTAACTAAAAAATCAGCAGAGTGCCGTTGAGCATCACATTTTATCTGACTCCGAGCGTCCCGAATGCCGTAAATTAGGAGTATATATATGATGCAAAAAACACAACAAACTCTACCGATTATCCCTTGGATGGGCGGTAAACGCCGATTGGCAAAACACCTGTTGCCCATGTTCCCCGAGCATTCTTGTTATGTTGAGCTGTTTTCCGGCGGCGCGGCGTTGTTCTTTATGCGCCCAACGCCTGCTAAAGTAGAGGTACTTAACGACATCAACGGACAGCTCATCAATCTCTACCGTGTGGTACAGCACCACTTTGACGAGTTCGTCCGCCAGTTTGAGTGGACACTGACAAGCCGAGAGGTATTTGCTCGCCTGCAAAGCACACCGCCTGACTGTATGACCGATATTCAACGTGCCGCTCGGTTCTTCTACCTTCAACACAACGCCTTCGGCGGCAAGACCATCCATCAACATTTTGGTACGGCAACCACATCAAAAGCGTGGGATGCGTCGCAGATTAGAGCAAAACTGACAGCAGCCCAAGCCCGGCTGAGAGGTGTGTTCGTCGAAAACGAGACGTGGAATCGATGCTTCAAGCGGTATGACCGAGAGCATACCTTCTTCTACGCAGACCCGCCGTACTGGCAAACCGCAGGTTACGACCACACCTTCGATTGGTCGCAGTATGAGCTGCTGACTAAAGCGATGGCGGAGAGCAAAGGCAAATTTATGCTATCTATAAACGACCATCCTGATATAAGGGAGTTGTTCAAAGACTTCCGTATCACACAGCTTGAGCTTGCCTATACGGTTGGCAGAGACAAAACCGGTAAAACAAGCGGCGAGCTGGTCATATGTAATTGGTAAAATAAAAAGCGACGGTGACGTCGCTTTTTAAAAAGTGAAAAAGAGTTACAAATAGTGAAACAAAAAACAAAATAAATTTTCTCAAAAAATGGTTTATTTTTTCGCGGGCGGCTTCACTTTATTGTCTTTCCCAAGGTATCGTCTTTTGTTACGGCTTTATTTGCAAAAATTGTTAATATCCGAAAATTTGATTATACTCATAAAGTATTAGTGCTTTTGGTTTATAATCTATTGTTGTAGATTCACTTTTTAGTCTGAATCTGCCAATGCCCGATTGAAGACCGTTATGTAAAAAATGGCAGCGATGCGTATTTCGATTGCTGTTTTTCTCGGTGGATTTAAATAAACAGGCAAGGCAGGAGCTTGGCGTTTTATTTCAATCCGCTCAAAACAACAGAGAGAATTTATGGACACAACCAAACCTACTCCTCGTTCCGAACAACAAGCGAACCGCCGCTATCTGACCGTGTGGCGGTGGCATTTTTATTTCGGACTTCTGGTCGCCCCCTTTCTGACACTGCTTGCCATCACAGGGTTGGGAATGCTGCTATTCGCCAACATTACCGGCAAAGAGGGTGAGCGTATACACGTTACCCCGCAGGCGCAGGTGCAGCCTTTGTCGGCGCAGGCGGAAGCGGCGCGGCAGTCTGTGAACCCTGAAACCGCTTCGGTGGTGCAATATATCGCGCCGCGCGCCGACGATATGGTTGCCGTGTTCCGCGTGAACAACGACGACAAAGCGACCATGGTCGCCGTCGATCCTTACACGGCGAAAGTCGTCAGTTCCATGCCGCGCAATGAGGGCTGGTATCACACGATGGACGGAATCCACGGCGATATGATGCTCGGCACGGTGGGCGATTATCTGATAGAAACCGCCGCGTCGCTGACCATCCTGATGATGATTACGGGGATTTATTTGTGGTGGGCGAAACAGCGCAGCCTGAAATCCATGCTTGTGCCGCAAACGGGCAAAGGACGCTCGTGGTGGCGTAGCATGCACGGCGCATTCGGCACTTGGGTTTCTTTGATTTTATTGTTGTTCTGCCTGTCGGGTGTTGCTTGGGCGGGCATTTGGGGCGGTAAGTTCGTTCAGTCGTGGAGCCAATTCCCCGCCGGCAAATGGGGGGTCGAACCGAACCCCGTATCCGTCGTGCCGACCCACGGCGATGTGTTGAACGACGGCAAAACCAAAGAAGTACCGTGGATTCTGGAACTCACGCCCATGCCTGTTTCCGGTACGACGAAGGGCGAAAACGGCATCAATCTGAGCGAACCGATGACTTTGGAAACGGTTGACCGCTTCGCCCGCGAAATCGGTTTCAAAGGCCGCTACCAGCTCAACCTGCCCAAAGGAGAAACGGGCGTGTGGACGCTGTCGCAGGATTCGATGAGCTACGACATGATCAGCCCGACCGCCGACCGCACGGTGCACATCGACCAATACAGCGGCAAAATCCTGGCCGACATCCGTTTCGACGATTACAACTTCTTCGGCAAATTCATGGCGGCCAGCATCGCGCTGCACATGGGGACGCTGGGCTGGTGGAGCGTGTTGGCGAACGTTTTGTTCTGCTTGGCGGTCATCTTCATCTGCGTCAGCGGCTGCGTGATGTGGTGGAAACGCCGCCCTGCCAAAGCGGGCGGACTGGTTCCTCCGGCGCAGAAAATCGAGCTGCCGGTATGGTGGGCAATGGCTGTGCCGCTGTTGATTGTGGCGGTATTGTTCCCGACCGCCATCGCCGCCATCGCTGTGATTTGGATTTTAGATACGGCTTTGCTGTCGCGGATTCCGGCGCTGTCGCGGTGGTTCAAATAAACTATAGTGGATTAACTTTAAATCAGGACAAGGCGACGAAGCCGCAGACAGTACAGATAGTACGGCAAGGCGAGGCAACGCCGTACTGGTTTAAAGTTAATCCACTATAAACGCTTATGGCGCGTGGCAAACGATAAACCGTCAGGCTTGATTTGCCAAAGCTAAAAGGTCGTCTGAAAACCAAATTAGGTTTTCAGACGACCTTTTTTGACGATTAACTGCAAATACTTGAATCGGTCAGAAGCTGAGGGGAGATAATCTACACCGGTTCCTTAATTATTTTTTGGGTTGTATGAAATGCTCCGCTTCCTTCAAGATTTCAGGTTTCACGATTCCCTGCAAATCCTTAGTGGGGATAGTAAACTCAGGTCTGCCTAAAACATATGCACCGATTTCGTAACTTTGATACAGGAAAGTCAAACCGTTTTTATCGAAACGCCAGTTTTCCGTAGCGGAAAATTTGTCACTATTGTATCCACTAATGTAATTACGTGCTTCTTCTTCGGTGTCACCACTATTTTCCTTCAGGTATTTGACATAGGCTTCTTCAAGCAGGTGTGTCAGTTTTCCTTCTTGATTGGGTAATAAGATGTCGTTCAATTGAAGAGGCTTTGGATTAGCAATGCCGCGCTTCAATACTGTCAGCGTGTGCACGCCGTATCCGTGCGGGCCACAATTGTATTCCCAGTCTTCTTTTCCGAAAACGGCATAATTGGGCGTATAGCCTTCCAGTTCCAACGTATCTATATAGTCCAAAGCACAAGGATACTCACCGGCTTTGTGGAGTTTTTGGTTTTCCTTATTGGTCTCCTTTACGTCTTTGTCGCGTATTAAGGTCGTCTGAACCGATTTCTGCGTAGGCAGTTTGCCCCCCATTTGTTTTCTGACCCAGTTATCCAAATGCTTGTCGCCCGTAATCGGATAGCCGACGGTAAGTTGATGGCAAAGGGGTTTGCCATCTCTGTCTTTACCGTCACAGGATTTGGCTTCCAAGGTTTTGGATTGAAACGATAAAGGGGCAGCCTGAACATTTGCAGAGAAAACGAGGGACAGTGCTGCGGCAGCAAGCGTTTTGCGGAACATATCAACACCTATTAGGATTTGGATTTAATCAGCGGGAAGCCCAATGCTTCTCGGCTTTCGACGTATTTTTGCGCCACGATACGGCTGAGGGCGCGGATGCGGCCGATGTAGGTGGCGCGTTCGGTCACGGAAATGGCGCCGCATGCGTCTAAGAGGTTGAAGGTGTGTCCGGCTTTGAGGACCAGCTCGTAGGCGGGCAGGGCAAGGCTGGCGTTTTCTTCGGCGAGCAGGCGTTTGGCTTGCGCTTCGTAGTCGTTGAACTGGCGCAGCAGCCAGTCGGCATCACTGTATTCGAAGTTGTAGGTGGATTGTTCGACTTCGTTTTGGTGGTACACGTCGCCGTAGGTGACGGTGTTGCCGTCCAGCGTTTTTGCCCAAACGAGGTCATAGACGTTTTCTACGCCTTGCAGGTACATCGCCAAGCGTTCGATGCCGTAGGTGATTTCGCCGAGTACGGGGGTGCAGTCAATGCCGCCAACTTGTTGGAAGTAGGTGAACTGAGTTACTTCCATGCCGTTGAGCCAGACTTCCCAGCCCAAGCCCCATGCGCCGAGGGTGGGGTTTTCCCAGTCGTCTTCGACGAAGCGGATGTCGTGGACTTTGGGGTCGATGCCCAATTCGCGCAGGGAATCGAGATAGAGGTCTTGGATATTGGCGGGCGCGGGTTTGAGGGCGACTTGGAATTGGTAATAGTGTTGCAGGCGGTTGGGGTTGTCGCCATAGCGGCCGTCTTTGGGGCGGCGGCTGGGTTGGACGTAGGCGGCAAACCAAGGCTCGGGGCCGAGCGCGCGCAGGCAGGTGGCAGGGTGGGAAGTACCGGCGCCGACTTCCATGTCGAAAGGTTGGATGACGGTGCAGCCTTTGTCTGCCCAGAATGTTTGCAGTTTGAAGATGATTTGTTGGAAGGTGAGCATGGCTTATGTTTCGGATTGGGATAAAAGGGGGATTTTACTGTTTTGACAGTGTTTTGGGTAGGTGTACAGGCAGATGGAATGGCGGGTCGGCGGTGTGATTTGACTGTCAATAAATGCGGAAACATGCCACAATGCCGTTATCCTGTTGTCTGTTTTAATCTGTTTTGATTGAATTTGAGGAGTCGCCCATGACCCCGATTTTGGCTTTCGATATTGAAACCGTGCCTGATGTGAACGGCATCCGCCTGTTGTACGATCTGCCTGCTTCTTTGCCGGACGACGAGGTGGTCTTGTTCGCCCAGCAGAAACGCCGTGCCCAAAACGGCTCTGACTTTATGCAGCACCACCTGCACCAAGTGGTCGCCATTTCCTGCTGTATGCGCTGGGGGCAGGACAAAATACACGTCGGCACCATAGGCGAAATGCACGACAGCGAAGAGGAAATGATCGCCAAGTTTTTCGACCTTATCGAAAGCCATACGCCGCAATTGGTGAGCTGGAACGGCGGCGGCTTCGACCTGCCCGTCCTGCATTACCGCGCGCTGATACACGGTATTGCGGCGGCGCGTTATTGGGATATGGGCGAGGGCGATTTTGGCGACAGCCGCGATTTCAAGTGGAACAACTACATCAGCCGCTATCACAACCGCCATTGCGACCTGATGGACTTGCTCGCTCTGTACCAGCCGCGTGCCAATGTGCCGCTGGACGATATGGCGAAACTTTGCGGTTTCCCCGGCAAATTGGGCATGGACGGCAGCAAAGTTTGGGAGGCGTTCCACGTAGGTCGTCTGAAAGACATCCGCGATTATTGCGAAACCGATGCGGCAAACACTTATTTGATGTTCCTGCGCTTTCGCCTGATGAGCGGCGCTTTGGATGCGGACGAGTATGAAGTGGAAGTCAAACGGCTGAAGCATTACCTGACCGGACAGGCCCAGGACAAGCAGCATTGGAACGAGTTTGTCGCCGCGTGGCGTTAACAACGCGGTGATTTTCTAAAGCCCTGACGATGGGCGGAAAGCCGCTAATTTACAAGAGTGTTGTATCGGGCTGGATTGTTTTCCTGATACTGACAAGCAGTTGGCATTTGGTTTGGTAAAGCGGTTATTGGGAAAAAAGGGAGCGCGGGCGGTTTGATTGTAAGGATGTGAACGATATTGGATGAAAAAGGTCGTCTGAAATTTGTCGGCTCCTATATTGTTAGGGAACTGAATTTCAGACGACCTTTGCATTCGGAAAATTCCTTTGCTTTTAGAACAACACTCCTGTCGGTTCGCTGCCTTCCGGGATGTCATATTTCGGATAGCTCGGCGTGCTGGCGGGGGCGTTGTACAGTTTTGCCGGATTTGCTTCAGGACGAACGCTTTGGTTTGGTGCGGAAGCGGGTGTATCGTCAGCTTCGACTTCGATTTCAGTACCTTTAGGCAGAACCACATCTTTGACCGGAGCAGGCTTAGGCGCAATTTTAGGTTTGCTGAAAGCGCTGGAGCCGCTCGTCCAGGCGAGTGATTTCAACGGGGTTTTGAGTTTGACGCCTTTGGCACAGGTCAGACAGTTGGCGGCACCGGTGCGGTTTTTTAAAATAGCGTCTACTTTAGCCGGATTAATGGTTTTACCGTGTGCTTTTGCCCAAGCGGCAATACTTTTCTTCAAGACGGCAGTATCCAGATTTTTTTTGCCGTATGGGTCGTGGTATGCGGCCAGCCAAAGGTTTTGGTTGGCATCTTCGTTGAGGCTGGCCATTTGGTAGATGACGGAGGCGGGAGCGCCGGAGGCGATTGTTTTGGCAAATTCCAGTGCATCCGGAGACTTCATACGGACGCAGCCGTGACTGCGGACGCCCGGTACGCTGGCAGGGGCATTAGTGCCGTGAATGCCTAAACCGAGTTTGGGATCGCCGAGACGGACAAAAACGGGACCGAGCGGATTGTTAGGGCCTGCTGGTACACTTTTGACGCCGTCGCCACGTTCTTTTTGGATGGATTTAGGGATGTGCCAAGTCGGATTGAAGGCTTTTGCACCGATTTTGTGTTCGCCCAATGTGGTTTGGGTCATGGCCTTGCCGACGGCGACAGGATAGATTTTGGTCAGTTTGCCGTCTGTATATAAGAATAAGCGTTGTTGCGGAATATTGATGACGACGTGCTGACCTTCAGAAACGGGAGAGACGTCCGGGATGGGTGTGTTGGCTGAGGCGGCGGTAACGAAGAAGGCAGCGGTCAGACCGAAAATGGTTTTTTTCATGTGTCGTAATACTTGTAATAAATGAAAAGAAGATTTTGGGAAATCATACCTGAATCTGTATTTTTTTGTGCGAAAATATGCCCTTTCGGTTGCTTGTCGATTTGAGCGGCAGGTATGGATTGGGGTCGTCTGAAAAGATAAACCGGGTGTCGAGTGGATAAGTGATGGCTGATACGAAATGTTTTGACGGCGTGGCTGATGTTTTTTCTTTGGATTATGAGGGGCGCGGCGTTGCCAAAGTACATGGCAAAACAGTCTTTATTAAAGGTGCGCTGCCTACTGAGAAAGTGTCGTTTCGGGTGCTGAGGGAGAAGAAACAGTTCAGCGAAGCAGAGACAGTAGAAGTATTAAAAGAGTCGGTTGAACGAGTCCGCCCTGCGTGTGGTTATTATGAGACATGTGGCGGCTGCTCGTTGCAACATGTGTCTCCAACCGCTCAAGTTGCATTGAAGCAACGTATTTTAGAAGAGCAGCTTGAACGTATCGGCAGGGTCAGGCCGGAGCAGATTTTGCCACCTATTTATGGTTCGGCTTGGCATTATCGGGATAGGGCGCGACTGAGTGTTTCAGTTGATAAGAATGGTCGTCTGAAAATGGGTTTTCAGGCGAAAAAAACCAATGAAGTAGTCGATATTGAGGTATGTCATGTGTTGCCGCAGCATATTTCAGATGTCCTGCCTGTGGTGAAATTATTGTTGCAAACGCTGTCTGATGGCGGGGCGGCAGTCCAATTTGTAGAATTTTTTAATAGCCGTGAATTGGTTGTTTTGAACATTTGTTTCATAAAAAAACCGTCTAGCCACTCTTTGAAGCAAATTGAGGAATGGTTTGATAGGATATTGGGTGGGGCAAAACGGGCTTGGCAGATTTGGGTTCAATATGGGCGTGAGCCATCATCTGCGCTATATCCTAAAGATTTGCCTGAATTGAAGTACAGTTTGCCTGAATTTTCTGTGGAAATGCCTTATCAGCCAGGTGATTTTACGCAGATTAATGCAGAATTGAATGCTGTAATGATCAGCAGGGCTTTGCGCCTGTTGGATATACAGCCCAATGACAGGGTGGCGGATTTGTTTTGTGGTCTCGGCAATTTCAGCCTGCCTATGGCAAAGAGTGGTGCATCAGTAATAGGTATTGAAGGTCTGGATTCGCTTGTTTTACGTGCAAAACAAAACGCTCTTCGAAACAGTTGTGTAAAATATGTGTCGTTTAAGACGGCAGACTTGTTCGATACGGATGAAAAAACAGTAGCCTCATGGGGTGTGTTCGACAAAATATTACTCGATCCGCCAAGGAGTGGCGCTTATGCTGTTGTCAAATCGCTACACGCTCCATATCTGCCGAAAAGAATCGTATATGTTTCATGTAACCCTTCAACTTTTGCGCGCGACGCGGAAGTCTTGGTAAATAAGGGATACAACTTCAAATCCGCAGGCGTAATGAATATGTTTGCACAGACTTCACACGTCGAATCCATCGGCGTGTTTGAGTTGTAAATCCGATAGTGGGAGTGTCTGACAAATGGTTTTTAATGTAATTATTGGTTGAATCATGTTATCATAATTCAATTGGGGAATAGATGATTCGGCTGTTTCCATAAATGCCGAACATCGAATATATGTAGTTTTATTTGCTGCACCACAGTATCGGGAGGTGTTCTTGAATTATCTTTTAATCATATTGCTAGTGCTTTTGTTTATGGTGTTACTGTTTATTTTTTATAAACAGAACGGCACAGCTAAAACTAAAAAGACGACAAAAGCAGCTAAAGCATCATCCAAAAAAAACCATCACCCAAATCAAGAAAGTATTGAAGGGGGAAGTCCGGATTGGGTTGATCAAATCAATCAATCCGTTTCCGATCCGGATCAACAAGATTGGGAATGGGGAGGCAGTAGTTCTGCCGGTTCAACTACGTCGGTATCTGCGCAAGAAGTCGATCCGCTGACGGAATATCAAGTATATAAGCAATTCGGTTATGAGAGTAAAGCTGCCGAATCCTTGGCAGGTTATTTGAATGGCCTGAGCGACGGTGCGCCTGAAAAATTAGTGCATGAGCTTGTCGGGCTGAGTCTGCGGGTTGGCAATATCGATATGTTGACAGATGCCTTGGAGCGTCATGGCTCTGTCTTGTCTGAAGAAAGTTTGGCTGAGTACGTTAAAGCAGGCTTGATGTCCGATCAAACACATTTGCCATTACGTGTATTGGCAGAAGGACGTTTGGGCTGGAGTATGCAGGAGATCGAGCGTCAAATCGGAGAACAACCTGATTTGGAAGAGACATCCGCATCCGCGCCTGCTACAGCTAATGATAATACTGGTGCCCATCATGCTCCTGGCGTTTCTAAACGTTCTTCTATCGTATTAGGCAAGAAAGAGTTTACGGATATTACGCCAGAAGAGATGGGTGCTGTTATCGGGTTCGTTAAACCTGAACAAAGTGCCAAAATCTTGAAAGACAAAGTAGGTTATGAAACTGCTGTTCAACAATATAACCGTGCCATTCAAAGTTCTTCCAAGCCTGCAAGCCTTATCATTGATGCATTAAAACTTGACTATCAACATGAAGAAATTAGTCAGTTTGCTAAACACTTGTGGAAGCTGTACCACTCATTGGGTCAGTATGGCCGCCAAGTGAAAGAACGCATGCTAGGTTGGGGGTATAGCCTTGGTTATCATGAAGTATTTGATGATTTGGAGAAAGGACCTAACGAAAATAAAATCAGAGAAATTGGTTTGGAAAGGGGTTATATCCAACCTACTTCTCTACAAATGAAAGCTAAATATCGCGAACTGGTACAAAAGGATTCTTCTATTATTAGTGTCAATGCCTCTCCTGCGGATGAAGCATTGAAAGAAGTGGAATCTTTGCTGATGTACGGTCAGTTGGATTTGGCCATAGGTACTTTGGAACAAGCTGTTTTACAGTACCCGCAAGAATCTCAATTGTATGTGATGCTGTTCGATCTTTACGAAAGAGTAGAGGATTGGGCGCGTCTGGAACAATTCTTGCGCTTATTGCGTGAACGCGTTGTCAGCCTTCCAGAAGAAGTGGTATTGGCAATGAGCCGTTTGCTGCAACATGTAAATCAACATTCAAAAAAATAAAATAATTAGAGAGTACCATGATGGATAATCTGTTACCTAAAATCAAAACCATACGGATTATGCTGCGCGATATGAGCGAGCAGCAAGAAGCCGTTTTCCGTATGGCCTTTAAAATGCACAATACGACGAACTATCAGATTCTTGACTCAGATTCAGATGAAATACCAGATTTAGTATTGGTAGATACTGATACTGCTGAGGGCATTGAAACTTGGAAAACGCTCAAAATCAAATATCCTGATATTCCTGTTGCGATGTTTTGTTCGCAAGAGCCATCTGTTACAACGCCGTATTTGGCTAAGCCGGTTAAATTCGATACCTTATTCCCGATTTTGAGAAGTTTGGCGCAGGGCGGGAATATTTTTGATGCTTCGGCTCAAAAGGCGGGAGTACAAGAAGGAACGCAAAACGGTAACGAAAGTAGAAAGGCTACTATTCGTCGCTTTAATCCGAATAAAGGATTACTTGGTGCTTTGAAGTTTGCCAGTCAAGGCCATCAGGATATTGCCGTTTTACATGAGGGCAAACCGGTATTAATTGTTTTCCCAAGTATTCAAAGGGTATTGCTGACAGTCAACGCCCATGAGTTAGAAGGGCTTTGTAAAAATGACAGTTTGTCTGTTGTATGCAAAGTCGTGCCGGATAATCCCCAGTGGAAAGAAAAAGCCAAAGTAACGATTATGTCTTGTTTGTGGCAGATGGCAATTTGGACTGCTCAGGGAAGATTGATTTATCCGATGACTCCCCAAACGATTTTCACTTTAAAGCGTTGGCCTAATTTGACCAGGCTTGCTCCGGTTCCAGAGTCTATGAGGTTATCTGCGTTTTTAACTAAAACATCAGTCAACTTAAATATCCTCTATAAAGTTATGCCTTTGGAAATGCCGGATATCTTGAATTATTTGGCGGCAACTTCTGTAACAGGCTTTTTGGCAACCGATAGCGAATATGCTCCGAATCAAGCTAATCAGCATGCCAATATTTCTGAACATGTTAGTGTTAATAGTGATGTGCCTGATAGTCAGATGGTTAAGGATGCAGAAAAAGTGGCAGGTCCTTCGCAAGAGCAGCCACGCGGTTTGTTACAGCGCTTAATGCGTAAATTATTGGGAAAACGCTAAAAAGGACATGTAATGAAAGAAAATAAAATTATCTTTACCGGTCCGGTTGGAGTAGGTAAAACAACAGCAATTTCTGCGTTATCAGATGAGCCGCCTGTACAGACAGATGCATCTGCATCAGATATGACGCTGGTTCGTAAGGGGTATACCACCGTAGCAATGGATTATGGTGTGATCCATTTGGATGAAGAAGTCAAAGTTCATTTATATGGTACACCGGGGCAAGAACGTTTTAACTTTATGTGGGAAATTCTAAGCCAGGGTAGTATGGGATTGGTATTGCTTTTGGATAATACACGAACAAACCCATTGAAGGATTTGCAATTCTTCTTGGAAGCATTCCGAGAATTATTGAAAACAGCGCCATTAGTAGTAGGCGTTACCAAAATGGATATTCGTTCATTGCCAAGCGTTGATGTATATCAGAAATATTTAGCACAAAATAATTTTAATGTACCGGTTTTTGAGATTGATGCTCGTAGAGAAGATGATGTCAAACAATTGGTTAGCGCAATGTTGTTCTCAATTGATCCGGGTTTAGAGGTATAAAATGGAATCAACACTTTCTTTGCAATCAAATTTATATCCCAGAATTACACCTGCTGGTGCTTATTATGCAGTAACCAGCGATACACCAAGTGCAAGTAGAACATTGCTATATAGCTTATTGCGTGCAAACCCGTCAGAGGTCATTAGTAGCGAAAAAATTCTAGCTTGGGCTGATACCAGTGATATCAATACGGCTTTAAACTTGTTGTACCGTTTGCAACGTTTAGAGTTTTTATATGGTGATGAAAATATTAGTAACGAAGATATTCATTTAACAGATGAGCAGTTACCGGAATTGTTAGAGCAGTTGTCTAATTCAGGTAAAGCTTTGCTGGCTGATGAGAATGGCCTGTATTTCGCCAATGCTAATTTTCATCATGAAGCTGCTGAAGAGTTGGGCCTGTTGGCAAGCGAGGTGGCTAAGATGGAAGATGGTCATCGCCTGCTGATTCGTAACAATTTGCATATCAATAATAGTGCATGGGGGATTTGTGATCCTTCTGGTCAGAGCGAGTTAACATTTTTCCCATTGTACATTGGTGAAACTAAGCTGATTCTAGTTATAGGTGGTATGCCTGACTTAAATAAAGAGGCGTTCGTGACACTGGTTAAAGTGTTGTACCACAGATATGGTAGCCGCCAGCAAACTATATAACTAAAGTTATAATTTGAGAATGGAATAAATATGCAACAATTATTAATCTCTGTGTTGAGTGATTTAAATAATACTTCTCCCGATATTACAGCTTCAGCTGTAATATCGACTGATGGTTTGCCAATTGCTACAATGCTTCCATCACATTTGAATGCGGACAGAGTTGGTGCTATGTCTGCAACATTGTTGGCATTGGGCAATCGTTCAGTGCATGAGCTGGCATGTGGTGAGTTGGATCAAGTGATGGTTAAAGGTAAAACAGGTTATATTCTGTTGAGTCAAGCAGGTGATAATGCAGTATTGGCACTGATGGCGAAGGAAAGCGGTAAGCTGGGTTTGATCTTGCTGGATGCTAAACGTGCTGCTAAACATATTGCAGAAATTTTATAAAACCACATATAAATCATATCATTAATGATAATAGGGGATTAATTCTTGACTTCTTGTTTTTTTAAGATATAATCCCTTTTCTAATTCCCCGATAGCTCAGTCGGTAGAGCGACGGACTGTTAATCCGCAGGTCCCTGGTTCGAGCCCAGGTCGGGGAGCCAAATATCAAAAGCCTGAACATCGAAAATATGTTCAGGCTTTTTTATAAGGTAAATTGTATTGATATTTTCTTTATTCAATTGTTTCGTGGAATTGAATTGTTGTCATAAAAGCGCAAACCTGTTGCATCTTACAAATAGTAGCAATGCATGGACGGATTTTCAGACGACCTTGGATTCGAATTTGAAGTGCAACTTTCCATAACAGAAAAAGGTCAGTATGCGGCAAGTGTTGTACTTCCAATCCGAATCAGACGACCTCCTCAAACCATTCTCAGTTTGATACTTTTGATCAAGATTCTCAGTTTAAAAATACTGAAAGTCAGTATCTGCAGACTGTAAATTTGCACTAAATCTCTGTTTTTCAAAGGTCGTCTGAAACCATCCTTTCTTCATATGAAACCGTCTTTTTCGCATCAAACCATATATCAAACTGTAAAAATACAATAAAATCCCATATTAGACTGAAAATCACGGAGTAAACATGAAACTGAAAACCCTTACCCTCGCTGCCGCCCTACTGGCGCTGACCGCCTGCGACAACAAAGCCCAAACCAGCGTACCTGCAGCCTCAGCAGCCTCCGCTGCGCCTGTCGCTTTAGTTGAGGGGCTTAACTACACCACTCTCAGCACCCCCATTCCTCAGCAACAAGCAGGCAAAGTCGAAGTCCTCGAATTTTTCGGCTACTTCTGTCCGCACTGCGCCCACCTCGAGCCCGTTTTGAGCAAACACGTCAAAACATTCAAAGACGACACCTACCTTCGTACCGAACACGTCGTCTGGGGCGATGAGATGAAACCGTTGGCGCGCCTTGCTGCCGCCGTCGATATGGCGGTCGCAGACACCAAAGACATTGCAAACAGCCATATCTTTGATGCTATGGTTAATCAGAAAGTCAAACTGCAAGACCATGAAACTCTCAAAAAATGGTTGGCCGAGCAAACCGCTTTTGACGGCAAAAAAGTCCTCGCCGCCTACGAATCCCCCGAAAGCCAAACCCGCGCAGACAAAATGGCAGAGCTGACCAATACCTACAAAATCGACGGCACGCCTACCGTCATTGTCGGTGGTAAATACAAAGTCGAATTTGCCGACTGGGAATCAGGTATGAAAACCATAGACCTGCTTGTAGACAGAGTGCGCGAAGAACAAAAAACTGCCAAATAATCCCAAAAAAGCAAACAGCCGTCCGAAACCGCGATTTCAGGACGGCTGTTTTCACAAAAAAACCGGCAAAAAACCAAGAGGGACAGAGAAACGGGCGCACATCCCCCATATCCCTTATAATATCCCCCATTCCCATTTTTTCAGACGACCTCCGCACAAAAGGTCGTCTGAAACCCAAAATACAAGAGAACACCATGAAATTCATCGACGAAGCAAAAATCGAAGTCGCCGCAGGCAAAGGCGGTAATGGCGCAACCAGTTTCCGCCGCGAAAAATTCGTACCGCGCGGCGGCCCCGACGGCGGCGACGGCGGCAAAGGCGGCAGCGTCTGGGCAGAAGCCGACGAAAACACTAACACCCTTGTTGAATACCGCTTCGTCAAACGCTACCAAGCCAAAAACGGCGAAAAAGGCCACGGCTCCGACCGCTACGGCGCAGGGGCGGACGACATCGTCCTCAAAATGCCCGTCGGCACCCTTATCCGCGACCTCGACACCGACGAAATCGTCGCCGATCTCACTTACCACGGTCAGCGTGTCTGCCTCGCCAAAGGCGGCAAAGGCGGCTTGGGCAACATCCACTTCAAATCCTCTGTCAACCGCGCCCCAAAACAATCCACGTCCGGCGAAGAAGGCGAAACCCGTTCCCTGCAACTCGAACTCAAAGTCCTCGCCGATGTCGGCTTATTAGGCATGCCCAATGCCGGTAAATCCACCCTGATTACCGCCGTATCCGCCGCACGTCCCAAAATCGCCAACTATCCCTTCACTACACTGCACCCGAATTTGGGCGTCGTACGCATCGACGAAAACCACAGCTTCGTTATGGCAGACATCCCCGGTCTGATTGAAGGCGCTGCAGAAGGCGCAGGCCTCGGCCATCGCTTCCTCAAACACTTATCGCGCACCGGTCTGTTGCTGCACGTCGTCGATTTAGCCCCCTTCGACGAAACCGTCAACCCCGCCGAAGAAGCCCTTGCCATCATCAACGAATTGCGCAAATACGACGAAGAACTTTACGGCAAACCACGCTGGCTGGTGCTGAACAAACTTGATATGCTTGACGAAGAAGAAGCCCAAACGCGCACGGCCGCCTTCCTCGAAGCCATCGGCTGGGATTACCCCAAACCGGACGACCGCTTCCAATTCGACATGGAAACCCCGCGCCTCTTCCAAATCAGCGCACTGACACACCAAGGTACGCAGGAGTTGGTACACCAAATCAACCAATACCTGACTGAAAAAAAACGCATCGAAGCCGAGAAAGCAGAAGTGGAGCAGGCAGCAGCAAATACCGAGATTGCCGAGCAACAGCCTAAAACCGATACAGGCGTGTTTAAGCCGGAATAAAAAATTTCAGACGACCTTTATTTATTAAAGAGGTCGTCTGAAAAATATGAAATAGAACAAACACAGTAATGGCTTCCCACCATAATCTTGGTAGACAGTAATCATCGTTTTTTAATCATTATTAGAACTAAAAGTTACTGAATATCCACAAACTTGTTTTAGAATCTAAATAAACTTGATTCCATTGGTAGACGTCGTCTAAGCGGTTTTCAGACGACCTCATATACTAACGACACCTTTTAGTGAAAACCCATGACCACCATCTACAACACCCTTACCCGCCAAAAAGAACCCTTCGCCCCCATCGACCCCAAAAACGTGCGTATGTACGTTTGCGGTATGACCGTTTACGACTATTGCCACTTGGGTCATGCCCGCGTGATGGTTGTGTTCGACATGATTGCCCGCTGGCTGCGCGAGTGCGGTTATCCGCTCACTTATGTGCGCAATATCACCGACATCGACGACAAAATCATCGCCCGCGCAGCTGAAAACGGCGAGACCATCGGCGAACTGACTGCGCGTTTCATCCAAGCCATGCACGAAGATGCCGATGCTTTGGACGTATTGCGTCCCGATATCGAGCCGAAGGCGACGGAAAACATCCCGCAAATGATTGCCATGATTGAGACCCTGATTCAAAACGGCAAAGCCTATCCTGCTTCAAACGGCGACGTTTACTACGCCGTGCGCGAGTTTTCGGCTTACGGACAATTATCGGGCAAATCGTTGGACGACCTGCGCGCAGGCGAGCGTGTGGAAGTGGACGGTTTCAAACGCGACCCGCTTGATTTTGTGTTGTGGAAAGCGGCGAAAGCAGGCGAGCCAGCATGGGAAAGCCCGTGGGGAAACGGTCGTCCGGGCTGGCACATCGAATGCTCTGCCATGAGTGAAAACCTGTTCGGCGATACCTTCGACATCCACGGTGGTGGCGCGGATTTGCAGTTCCCGCACCATGAAAACGAAATTGCCCAAAGCGTCGGCGCCAGCGGTCATACCTGCGGCCACGACCACGCGCAAACCCACCACGGGCAAAGCATTGCCAGCCACGTCAAATACTGGCTGCACAACGGCTTCATCCGTGTGGATGGCGAGAAAATGTCCAAATCGCTGGGTAACTTCTTCACCATTCGCGAAGTGTTGAAACAATATGACCCGGAAGTCGTGCGTTTCTTCATCCTGCGTGCCCACTACCGCAGCCCGCTGAACTACTCCGACGCGCATCTGGACGACGCAAAAGGCGCACTGACACGCCTGTACACCACCTTGAAAAACACCCCAGCTGTCGCGTTCGAATTGTCCGAAAACGCCAACGACTACACCCGCCGCTTCTACGCCGCCATGAACGACGATTTCGGTACGGTTGAAGCAGTTGCCGTGTTGTTCGAACTGGCAGGTGAAGTGAACAAAACCAACGACGCGCACCTCGCCGGCTGCCTGAAAACCTTGGGCGGTATCATTGGTTTGTTGCAACGCGATCCGACTGAGTTCCTCCAAGGCGGCGCGGTTTCAGACGGCCTCTCCAATGAAGAAATCGATGATTTAATTGCCCGACGCAAACAGGTGCGCGCGGATAAAAACTGGGCAGAGTCCGACCGCATCCGCGACCTTCTGAACAAACACAAAATCATTCTGGAAGACAACGCCGGCGGTACGACTTGGCGGCGCGGCTAATTTGATTTGATATATAAAGGTCGTCTGAAAACATTTTCAGACGACCTTTATATATTTGGTTGGAAACCGTGATGTGTGTACTTAATCTTCTAACAGGTTCTTCTTGATGACCGCAGGATTCCCAGCGGCGACGCAATACGGCGGTACATCTTTAGTTACCACCGCCCCCGCGCCGATGACCGCTCCTTTGCCTACTCGGACACCGCCCATAATAATCGCGCGCCGTCCGATCCAAACATCATCCTCAATCACAATCGGATTGACCCCCGTGTAGCCCTCATACTTCAAAGTCTCGCGATTAAACTTATGATTATTAGAATAAAACAAACATTCCGGCCCCATCATGACATTATTGCCTATCGTCAAGCCGTAGCAAATTTCGCAATTAACGCCGATGCCCGAGTTATCGCCGATCACCGTATCCGGCATGACGTACGCGCCTTTGTCAATATTGACGTTTCTGCCGATATGCGAAGAAATTCCCGATGCAAGGAAAGCTCTGATTTTTTTAGAAGGCGGTCCTATAACCCTCATATAAGACTGGGGCAACATTCCGCCCAGTCCGCGTAGCAGCCAAGAACAGGTTTTTGTTTTAAAACTCATCATCCAACTTTCCATTTTAAGGGCAGGTTTGCATGAGACCCGACCTGTAAGATGAAGTTTATGAAAAATGGTAAATTTCGGTATGTTTATAATCTAAACAACAATAACAAAAAGTATAATGTCATTTGTGGATTATTCGCTAGAATGGTAGAAGCTTGGCGAGTACAAGGTCACTGCTTCAAGACAATCCACCATCTTAAATCTGCAGCTTAATAGTTGGAGGCGTTAAAAGAAACCTTATTTACAACAAATATTGCTCAGACGGATACCTGCTGACCATAACGTTTTCTCAGCAAATTCGCATATCGTGCCGATAAATAACGATTTTTCCAGAACCGTATCCGGCGTAGAGGTAATATCTTCTTGACAAACAAACAAAAATTATCAATAATCGCCAGCTTGTTTGAAGCATAGGTACATCCCCTATGCCCGCTTAATCGAAAGGAAACAACATGAAACAAGACATCCATCCTAATTACCACGAAATCAATGTTACCTGCTCTTGCGGTAACAAATTCGTCACCAAATCCGCTCTGGAAAAAGACAGCTTCAACATCGAGGTTTGCTCTTTGTGCCATCCGTTCTACACCGGTACTCAAAAAATCGTCGACACTACCGGTCGCGTGGATAAATTCAACAACAAATTCGGCAACCTGTTCAAACGCTAATCGCCGCTTTGTGACAAAAAGGACTGCTATACGCAGTCTTTTTTGTTTTCATGCCCTAAAAACAGTCAATTTGTAACCCAATGACATACTGCGTAGCGTAACAAACAACGGTTTATACGCCGATATGTTGCCATCATCAAAAATGGGTAAAATGATTTATCTAAATTATTTGCTGAGTATTTGCCCGTCTTATGCAGATGATGTATTTGTGCAACATATTTTCACAATATGCAAAAAAGTTATGCAAAATACTTGCATTTAAATTTCATTTTTTTACAATTGCAGGTGCAACTTTCTTCAAGTGACTATCACCGTTAAGACCATGCGGTGTCACTTTTTCAGTTTACGGGGAAAAGAGAAGCTTGAATAACGTCCTTACACCCACCACAAAAAGGTAAAAAACATGAAAAAATTTAACGTAAAAGCATTGAGTCTGGCTGTTGCGGCAGCTGTAGTGAGCAGCGCTGCGGGCGCGGCTGAAAGAGATTTGGGTTCAATTCCCGAAAAAGCACAAAATGCTATGGCATTTCAGACCGTTTTTGGTGAAAACACCAAATTCGATGAAGATACTGGGAAATTCACTTTTGACAAGGATAGCTCAGCCCTGTTGTTGAAAACTATGGAGCTGGAGCAGGCAGTTAATGGCTTTGCTGCTGGCAGCAACTTCGTCGCTACTAATGAAGATGGCAGTAAAACCGTCCGTGAAGCCACTAATGCAGATATCGAAGCCGACAGCATGAAAGGTGTGGGTTTGGCAGGCGGTATTACCGCTGTCAACACACGAGTGGATAATTTAGCTAAAGACATAGATGAAGCTTTGGATGAGCAGGACCAAACTGTAGAGCAACTGAAAGCCGCTATTACCAGCAATAATGAGCAGATTGCCAAAGTCTCTGAAGATATGGCAGGAATGGGCAAAGAAATTTCCACCAAGTTTGACGAAGTGGACAGTGAAATCTCCAAAGCCTCAGACGAGCTTTCTGGAGCCATTGAAAAAGTAAGCGAAGACGTAACCGCAGTAAACACCCGTGTGGACAGCCTGACGCAAGACACATCAGATGCCAAAGCCGCTGCCAAAGCCGCCGAAGACAAAGTAACCGAACTTTCTGCCAACGTTGACAGCAAAGTAAAAGAAGCCAAAGATGCCGCCGATAAAGCCGTAGATGCAGCTTCTAAGATTGACGCAGTTACCGAAAAAGCTGACAAAGCAAGCAAAGGCGTAGAAGACTTGGCTAAAGAGTTAGAGGCTACACAAAAAGCTGCTGCGCAAGCCGCATTGGCAACAATTGAGAATGCCCAAGAGCTCAACGGTTTCAAGGAAGGCGATCAAATTGTTGTAACTAAAGACGACGGTTCAAAAGTCATCCGTACTGCCACAAAAGAAGATGTTGAAAATGATGATTTAGATGGATTGGGCTTAAAAGAAGTTGTGGCACAACACGACGCCAGCCTGTACGATCTGACTGAAACCGTCAACGACAACAGCGAAGCATTGGTAAAAACCGCTGAAGTTGTTAATGCCATCAGCGCAGATGTGACTGCCAACAAAGAGGCCATCAAAACCAAAGCTGACAAAGCAGATGTAGAAGCAGCCCAAAAAGCTGCTGCACAAGCCGCATTGGCAACAATTGAGAATGCCCAAGAGCTCAACGGTTTCAAAGAAGGCGATCAAATTGTTGTAACTAAAGACGACGGTTCAAAAGCCATCCGTACCGCTACAAAAGAAGATGTTGAAAATGATGATTTAGATGGATTGGGCTTGAAAGAAGTTGTGGCACAACACGACGCCAGCCTGTACGATCTGACTGACACCGTCAACGAAAACAGCGAAGCATTGGTGAAAACTGCAGAAGTCGTTAATGCCATCAGCGCAGATGTAAATGCCAATAAAGCAGCATTGGAAGAGCAAAAAGAAGCTAACGAAGGCTTCAACAATGCGATCGCCAGCTTGGATAAAGACATCGGTGATCTTGCCTCGGCAGGTAAAGCTGCGATGGAAGCTTTAGAAGTTAACCGCCAAGATATTGATGCCAACAAAGCAGCCATTGAAACTAAAGCCGATAAAGCTGACTTCGAAGAATTGGCAAAATACACTGCCGACATGGGCAAAAAAGTTAACGACATCGGTGATGAAGTAACTGCCCTGAGCGACGCAACTAGCGCGGCTATCACTCGCCAAGATAAAGACATCGTTGACTTGGCGAAGGGCTTGCAGCTTGCGGCAGAAGCTGTAGAAGACAATCGTAAAGATATTGATGCCAATAAAGCTGATATCGAGATTGCTAAAAAAGCAGCTGTTGAAGCTGAAAAATCAGCTAAGTCTGTACAAGGTTCTGTTGAAGTTGCCCAAAAATCTGCTGAAACTGCTGAAAGCCATGCCAAAGCTGCAAAAACATCCGCTGATGCTGCCAATAATGTAGCAAGTGCGGCGCAAACTGCTGCTGCTCAAGCCCAAGATGCAGTTAAAGCTAATGCCTCACAAGTTGCCGCTAACAAAGCCGATATTGCTACGCTGCAAACAGCAAGCAACCAACACGCTGCAGGCATTGCTAAAAACTCCGCGCGTATCGACAGCTTGGATAAAAACGTAGCTAATCTGCGCAAAGAGACCCGCCAAGGTCTTGCTGCACAAGCAGCCCTCAGCGGTCTGTTCCAACCTTACAGCGTTGGTAAGTTTAATGTTACCGCTGCTTTGGGTGGTTTCAAATCTGACACCGCAGTTGCAGTGGGTGCAGGCTACCGCTTCAATGAAAACTTTGCGGCTAAAGCCGGTCTTGCAGTGGGCACCTCTTCAGGCAGCTCCGCATCTTACAACGTAGGCGTGAACTACGAATGGTAATACCGGTTTAGTGTTAAATAGGTATCAAACCCGCAGCTATGCTGCGGGTTTTTTGTTTTGTCTGGCGGGTTTGCTCAAGCGTACATGAATCTCGAAGAAAAGGCTTAACTCCTGATGCCTATACATAAAGAGAGGTCGTCTGAAAACCCAATTTCAGTTTTCAGACGACCTCTCTTATATTTCCTGCCGATTACATTCCGGGGAACATTCCTTTCATACCCTTCATGCCTTTTGCCATACGCATCAGTTTGCCCAGTCCTTTTCCGCTAAACATTTTCATGACTTGTTGCGATTGTTCAAACTGTTTGAGCATTTTGTTGACTTCCTCTACGCTGGTGCCGGCGCCTGCGGCAATGCGGCGTTTGCGGCTGGCTTTGAGCAGGGCTGGATTAGCGCGTTCTTTGGGCGTCATGGAGTTGATGATGGCTTCGACTTTACCCATGGCCTTTTCTGCCGTACCTTCGGGAATTTGTTTGGAAATCTGACCCAGTTCGCCCGGCATTTTTGACATCAGGCTTTCCAGCCCGCCCATATTGCGCATTTGCTGGATTTGTTCTTTAAAATCATTGAGGTCGAAGCCTTTGCCTTTTTGCAGCTTTTTCGCCATTTTGGCGGCAGCTTCTTCGTCTATGCCTTTTTGGACATCTTCAATCAGGCTTAATACGTCGCCCATACCGAGGATACGGCTGGCGATGCGGTCTGGGTAGAAGGGTTCGAGTCCTGTGATTTTTTCACCGATACCGATAAATTTGATGGGTTTTCCGGTGACGTGGCGCACAGACAATGCCGCGCCGCCGCGTGAATCGCCGTCCATTTTGGTCAGGATGACGCCGGTCAGCGGCAAGGCTTCGTTAAATGCTTGTGCGGTGTTTACAGCGTCTTGACCCAACATGGCATCAACGACGAATAAGGTTTCTACAGGATTGACGGCTGCGTGCAGCGCTTTGATTTCATTCATCATCTCTTCGTCAATCGCCAAGCGTCCGGCGGTATCGACCATCAAGACGTCGTAAAAGTGTTTTTTTGCATAATCAATCGCAGCAGTGGCAATTTCGACAGGTTTCTGATTGGAGTCGGAAGGAAAGAAGTCAATGCCGACTTGCTCAGCCAAAAGGCGCAACTGTTCGATGGCGGCAGGGCGGTACACGTCGGCTGAAACGACCAAGACTTTTTTCTTCTGTTCGTTTTTCAGCAGGCGGGCGAGTTTGCCGACGGTGGTGGTTTTACCCGCACCTTGCAGACCCGCCATTAAAACGACAGCAGGCGGTACGGCCGCCAAGTCCAAAGAGGAATTTTCCTTACCCATCAATTCGATCAGGGCTTGGTTGACGACACCGATAAAGGCTTGGTCGGGAGTCAGGCTGCCGGCAACTTCCTGTCCGAGGGCTTTTTCTTTGACGTTGTTGACAAATTCTTTTACAACGGGCAGGGCTACGTCCGCTTCGAGCAGGGCAAGGCGGACTTCCCGCAGCGCCTCTTTGATGTTGTCTTCTGTCAGTTTTGCTTGACCGCGGATATTTTTGAAAACTTTACTAAAGCGGTTGGTTAAGTTGTCTAACATGCTTGTCCTTGGTAATGATAATAGCTGCCCTGTTTGGGGCATTCTTTGCTAAAATAAAATTGAGATTATTTTACACTATCGCGTGCGGTTATGTATGCGTGCCAAGAAAGTTTGTTATGCCGACTATCCTGATTTGCCTGATACTGGTGTATGCCGGATTGGGTATATTCGTTTGGTTCAACCACAAGACCCGAGAGATTAAAGATTATCCTCTAAAAGCCGAGTTGGCTGTTTTGGGTGCTGCGCTGACCATGCACGGTGCTGTATTGCTTATGCCTGTCATTCAAGACAAGATTTTGATTATGGGCTTTGGGTATTCCATCAGTTTGATCGTATGGTTGATGCTGCTGGTGTATTTCGTTGGTAGTTTTTTCTATCGTCTGCGCGGATTGCAGCTACTTTTATATCCGTGTGCAGCGTTTACCTTATTATTGGGCGCGCTGTTTCCAGGAAAATATGTCGGTTACCAAATCAATGATTTGCCGTTTATGTCGCACATTGGTACATCGCTGCTGGCATACGGTTTATTCGGCATTGTGACCTTGTTTGCCGTTTTGATTTTGCTGCTCAACCGTAACCTGCATAGGCGACGTGTTTCCAGTTTGTCCGGTTTTCTGCCGTCTTTACTGAGTTTGGAAAAGCTCATGTTCCAGGGGATGTGGGTAGGTTTTATTTTATTGACCTATTCGGTTGTCAGCGGGACATTTTTTGCAGAGGCTGTATTCGGTAAACCCGTTACATTTACCCATAAAACCGTATTCGGCATTCTCTCATGGATAATTTACGGTGCGTTGCTGCTTAAGCACAGTATGACGGCATGGCGGGGTAAAAAAGCAGCCGTTTGGACAATCATCGGGTTTGTCAGCCTAATGTTCGCTTATGTAGGAAGCAAGTTTGTATTGGAAATCTTGCTGCAGCGTTAAGGTGAGAGTTATTCGGGTAATAGTGTATTTGGATTAATAAAGGTCGTCTGGAAGGGATTTCAGACGACCTTTGCTGTTGATTGAGTTTGGTTTGAGAATATTTTGAAATAAAAGTCTTTGTATTTCAGGTTGTTGTTAGGTTTTGTGGAATTTTTTGTTATTTGGGAGTTGACGGGTTTTGAGGGGAGGGGTATAGTTCGGTTCTTCGCTGCTTCGGCGGTGGTTGAACGAACTGGTAAGTATATCACAGTTGGTCTGATTTTTCGAGGTTTTAAGAAAAGTTTTGATTGACAATGATTTGAAATGCTTTATAATTCGTTTTCGCTCTTTAACAAAACAGATTACCGATAAGTGTGAGTGCGACAGCCTCACACTGTTTGAAAGACAGACAAGATGATGTTTTAGACATTGTCCTGTCGGTTTCTTTGAAGCAGACCAGAAGTTAAAAAAGTTAGAGATTGAACATAAGAGTTTGATCCTGGCTCAGATTGAACGCTGGCGGCATGCTTTACACATGCAAGTCGGACGGCAGCACAGAGAAGCTTGCTTCTTGGGTGGCGAGTGGCGAACGGGTGAGTAATATATCGGAACGTACCGAGCAGTGGGGGATAACTAATCGAAAGATTAGCTAATACCGCATATTTTCTGAGGAAGAAAGCAGGGGACCATTTGGCCTTGCGCTGTTTGAGCGGCCGATATCTGATTAGCTAGTTGGTGGGGTAAAGGCCTACCAAGGCGACGATCAGTAGCGGGTCTGAGAGGATGATCCGCCACACTGGGACTGAGACACGGCCCAGACTCCTACGGGAGGCAGCAGTGGGGAATTTTGGACAATGGGCGCAAGCCTGATCCAGCCATGCCGCGTGTCTGAAGAAGGCCTTCGGGTTGTAAAGGACTTTTGTCAGGGAAGAAAAGGGCGGGGTTAATACCCCTGTCTGATGACGGTACCTGAAGAATAAGCACCGGCTAACTACGTGCCAGCAGCCGCGGTAATACGTAGGGTGCGAGCGTTAATCGGAATTACTGGGCGTAAAGCGGGCGCAGACGGTTACTTAAGCAGGATGTGAAATCCCCGGGCTCAACCTGGGAACTGCGTTCTGAACTGGGTGACTAGAGTGTGTCAGAGGGAGGTAGAATTCCACGTGTAGCAGTGAAATGCGTAGAGATGTGGAGGAATACCGATGGCGAAGGCAGCCTCCTGGGATAACACTGACGTTCATGCCCGAAAGCGTGGGTAGCAAACAGGATTAGATACCCTGGTAGTCCACGCCCTAAACGATGTCGATTAGCTGTTGGGCAGCTTGACTGCTTAGTAGCGAAGCTAACGCGTGAAATCGACCGCCTGGGGAGTACGGTCGCAAGATTAAAACTCAAAGGAATTGACGGGGACCCGCACAAGCGGTGGATGATGTGGATTAATTCGATGCAACGCGAAGAACCTTACCTGGTCTTGACATGTACGGAACCCTCCAGAGACGGAGGGGTGCCTTCGGGAGCCGTAACACAGGTGCTGCATGGCTGTCGTCAGCTCGTGTCGTGAGATGTTGGGTTAAGTCCCGCAACGAGCGCAACCCTTGTCATTAGTTGCCATCATTAAGTTGGGCACTCTAATGAGACTGCCGGTGACAAGCCGGAGGAAGGTGGGGATGACGTCAAGTCCTCATGGCCCTTATGACCAGGGCTTCACACGTCATACAATGGTCGGTACAGAGGGTAGCCAAGCCGCGAGGTGGAGCCAATCTCACAAAACCGATCGTAGTCCGGATTGCACTCTGCAACTCGAGTGCATGAAGTCGGAATCGCTAGTAATCGCAGGTCAGCATACTGCGGTGAATACGTTCCCGGGTCTTGTACACACCGCCCGTCACACCATGGGAGTGGGGGATACCAGAAGTAGGTAGGGTAACCGCAAGGAGCCCGCTTACCACGGTATGCTTCATGACTGGGGTGAAGTCGTAACAAGGTAGCCGTAGGGGAACCTGCGGCTGGATCACCTCCTTTCTAGAGAAAGAAGAGGCTGTCGTATTCACACTTATCGGTAAACTGTAGAAGATGCGGAAAAATGCTTGAGTGAAGACAAGATTCGCTTAAGAAGAGAATCCGGGTTTGTAGCTCAGCTGGTTAGAGCACACGCTTGATAAGCGTGGGGTCGGAGGTTCAAGTCCTCCCAGACCCACCAAGAACGGGGGCATAGCTCAGTTGGTAGAGCACCTGCTTTGCAAGCAGGGGGTCATCGGTTCGATCCCGTTTGCCTCCACCAATACTTTCCAAATCAAAGCGAGTTAAAAAGGCAGTGTAACTGCTTTCTTTTTTTCTAAAGAGAAGTCTGATTGTGAATCAGTTTGACGGAAAAAGAAAGGCTGCTATAATAATCAGCTCATTTTGATTTGCGAAGTAAATAGCAATATTGAACGCATCGATCTTTAACAAATTGGAAAGCCGAAATCAACAAACAAAGACAATGTATCTGTTTTTGATGATTGACCGATTGCAAACGGTCAGTTGTCTCCTGGATAGGAAAAGAAAAACAGGTACAGTATTTGGGTGATGATTGTATCGACTTAATCCCGAAAGACAAAAGGCGGGATTAAGACACAACAAGCAGTAAGCTTTATCAGAGTAGGAAATTCAAGTTTGATGTTCTCGTCAACGGAATGTCAGGCAAAGTCAGAGAAGTTCTTGAAATGATAGAGTCAAGTGAATAAGTGCATCAGGTGGATGCCTTGGCGATGATAGGCGACGAAGGACGTGTAAGCCTGCGAAAAGCGTGGGGGAGCTGGCAATAAAGCTATGATCCCGCGATGTCCGAATGGGGAAACCCACTGCATTCTGTGCAGTATCCTAAGTTGAATACATAGACTTAGAGAAGCGAACCCGGAGAACTGAACCATCTAAGTACCCGGAGGAAAAGAAATCAACCGAGATTCCGCAAGTAGTGGCGAGCGAACGCGGAGGAGCCTGTACGTAATAACTGTCGAGATAGAAGAACAAGCTGGGAAGCTTGACCATAGTGGGTGATAGTCCCGTATTCGAAATCTCAATGGTGGTACTAAGCGTACGAAAAGTAGGGCGGGACACGTGAAATCCTGTCTGAATATGGGGGGACCATCCTCCAAGGCTAAATACTCATCATCGACCGATAGTGAACCAGTACCGTGAGGGAAAGGCGAAAAGAACCCCGGGAGGGGAGTGAAATAGAACCTGAAACCTGATGCATACAAACAGTGGGAGCACCCTTGTGGTGTGACTGCGTACCTTTTGTATAATGGGTCAACGACTTACATTCAGTAGCGAGCTTAACCGAATAGGGGAGGCGTAGGGAAACCGAGTCTTAATAGGGCGAACAGTTGCTGGGTGTAGACCCGAAACCGAGTGATCTATCCATGGCCAGGTTGAAGGTGCCGTAACAGGTACTGGAGGACCGAACCCACGCATGTTGCAAAATGCGGGGATGAGCTGTGGATAGGGGTGAAAGGCTAAACAAACTCGGAGATAGCTGGTTCTCCCCGAAAACTATTTAGGTAGTGCCTCGAGCAAGACACTGATGGGGGTAAAGCACTGTTATGGCTAGGGGGTTATTGCAACTTACCAACCCATGGCAAACTAAGAATACCATCAAGTGGTTCCTCGGGAGACAGACAGCGGGTGCTAACGTCCGTTGTCAAGAGGGAAACAACCCAGACCGCCAGCTAAGGTCCCCAATGATAGATTAAGTGGTAAACGAAGTGGGAAGGCCCAGACAGCCAGGATGTTGGCTTAGAAGCAGCCATCATTTAAAGAAAGCGTAATAGCTCACTGGTCGAGTCGTCCTGCGCGGAAGATGTAACGGGGCTCAAATCTATAACCGAAGCTGCGGATGCCAGTTTACTGGTATGGTAGGGGAGCGTTCTGTAGGCCGATGAAGGTGCATTGTAAAGTGTGCTGGAGGTATCAGAAGTGCGAATGTTGACATGAGTAGCGATAAAGCGGGTGAAAAGCCCGCTCGCCGAAAGCCCAAGGTTTCCTACGCAACGTTCATCGGCGTAGGGTGAGTCGGCCCCTAAGGCGAGGCAGAAATGCGTAGTCGATGGGAAACAGGTTAATATTCCTGTACTTGATTCAAATGCGATGTGGGGACGGAGAAGGTTAGGTTAGCAAGCTGTTGGAATAGCTTGTTTAAGCCGGTAGGTGGAAGACTTAGGCAAATCCGGGTCTTCTTAACACCGAGAAGTGACGACGAGTGTCTACGGACATGAAGTAACCGATACCACGCTTCCAGGAAAAGCCACTAAGCTTCAGTTTGAATCGAACCGTACCGCAAACCGACACAGGTGGGCAGGATGAGAATTCTAAGGCGCTTGAGAGAACTCGGGAGAAGGAACTCGGCAAATTGATACCGTAACTTCGGGAGAAGGTATGCCCTCTAAGGTTAAGGACTTGCTCCGTAAGCCTCGGAGGGTCGCAGAGAATAGGTGGCTGCGACTGTTTATTAAAAACACAGCACTCTGCTAACACGAAAGTGGACGTATAGGGTGTGACGCCTGCCCGGTGCTGGAAGGTTAATTGAAGATGTGAGAGCATCGGATCGAAGCCCCAGTAAACGGCGGCCGTAACTATAACGGTCCTAAGGTAGCGAAATTCCTTGTCGGGTAAGTTCCGACCCGCACGAATGGCGTAACGATGGCCACACTGTCTCCTCCCGAGACTCAGCGAAGTTGAAGTGGTTGTGAAGATGCAATCTACCCGCTGCTAGACGGAAAGACCCCGTGAACCTTTACTGTAGCTTTGCATTGGACTTTGAAGTCACTTGTGTAGGATAGGTGGGAGGCTTTGAAGCAGAGACGCCAGTCTCTGTGGAGCCGTCCTTGAAATACCACCCTGGTGTCTTTGAGGTTCTAACCCAGACCCGTAATCCGGGTCGGGGACCGTGCATGGTAGGCAGTTTGACTGGGGCGGTCTCCTCCCAAAGAGTAACGGAGGAGTTCGAAGGTTACCTAGGTCCGGTCGGAAATCGGACTGATAGTGCAATGGCAAAAGGTAGCTTAACTGCGAGACCGACAAGTCGAGCAGGTGCGAAAGCAGGACATAGTGATCCGGTGGTTCTGTATGGAAGGGCCATCGCTCAACGGATAAAAGGTACTCCGGGGATAACAGGCTGATTCCGCCCAAGAGTTCATATCGACGGCGGAGTTTGGCACCTCGATGTCGGCTCATCACATCCTGGGGCTGTAGTCGGTCCCAAGGGTATGGCTGTTCGCCATTTAAAGTGGTACGTGAGCTGGGTTTAAAACGTCGTGAGACAGTTTGGTCCCTATCTGCAGTGGGCGTTGGAAGTTTGACGGGGGCTGCTCCTAGTACGAGAGGACCGGAGTGGACGAACCTCTGGTGTACCGGTTGTAACGCCAGTTGCATAGCCGGGTAGCTAAGTTCGGAAGAGATAAGCGCTGAAAGCATCTAAGCGCGAAACTCGCCTGAAGATGAGACTTCCCTTGCGGTTTAACCGCACTAAAGAGTCGTTCGAGACCAGGACGTTGATAGGTGGGGTGTGGAAGCGCGGTAACGCGTGAAGCTAACCCATACTAATTGCTCGTGAGGCTTGACTCTATCATTTGAAGAACTTCAAATAAAAAGCTTACTGACTGATTCAGTCATCACCGAATATATTGATTAAGGCTTTACCGATTTGTACAGTTTAAGTTTGGCGGCCATAGCGAGTTGGTCCCACGCCTTCCCATCCCGAACAGGACCGTGAAACGACTCAGCGCCGATGATAGTGTGGTTCTTCCATGCGAAAGTAGGTCACTGCCAAACACCTATTCTAAGCCCCCGACAGATGTCGGGGGCTTTTACTTTTACCTCATATTTTATTCATACCTTTACTTGAAACTCGTCATTGCTGTTTCTTGCCTTCTTGCTATGGCTTACTTGCTCACGAGTGGAGATAGGCGGGTGCGACGATGGCGCAGCGGGTAAATGTGACGGATTGGGAGGGTGCGGGTAGAATAGGGATGTTGCAGAATCAATACATAAGGAGATAGTAAACCAAGAAGAGACCTTTGCAAAATTCCTTTTCCCCCGACAGCCGAAACCCAAACACAGGTTTTCGTCTATTTCCGCTCCTAATTACTCCTGATTTTACCCAAATACCCCCTTAATCCTCCCCGGATACCCGATAATCAGGCATCCGGGCCGCCTTTTAGGCGGCAACAGGCACACTTAGCCTGTTAGCCGCTTTCAACAGGTTCAAACACATCGCCTTCAGATGGCTTTGCGCACTCACTTTGAGCAGACCAAAATAGGCTGCCCGGGCATAGCGGAATTTACGGTGCAGCGTACCAAAGCTTTGTTCGACCACATAACGGGTCTTCGACAAATATTCGGTTGCGCTTCGTTTGATTTTCCGTCAGCGGACGGTTGCGGTGGGCTTTGCGCAATGCCGTCTAACAACCGATGCTCTTTCAGATGTTGCCGGTTTTCCTTGCTGTCGTAGCCTTTGTCGGCATAGACGGTCGTACCTTCGGCAATGCCCTCCAACAAAGGCGACAGGTGGTTGCACTCATGGGTATTGGCTGGGGTGATGTGCAGTTTCTCGATATAGCCTTCCTCATCGGTACGGGTATGTTGTTTGTAACCGAGTCTGTATAAGCCGTTTTTCTTTGTCCAGCGGGCATCTTTATCTTTACTTGGTGTGGTTTGACCGCTGACTTGTCCTTCTTCATCGACTTCTATGGCCTGACGCTGTTTGCTGCCGGCGGTCTGAATAATGGCGGCGTCAATGACGGCGGCGGATGCTTTCTCTACTTTTAGGTTTTTTTCGGCCAGTTGTCGGTTAATCAGTTCCGGCAATTCGGACAGGGTGTCGTCTTGCGCCGCCAGTTGCGGTAGCGGCATAAGGTGCTGTAATCGGGGATGCTCAATTCGTCAAAACGGCAAAACAGGTTGAAATCGATGCGGGTGATGAGGCTGTGTTCGAGTTCGGGATCGGAGAGGCTGTGCCATTGTCCGAGCAGGACGGCTTTGAACATGGACAACAGGGGATAGGCGGGACGGCCGCGGTGGTCTCTAAGGTAACGGGTTCTTTGACGATTCAGGTACTGTTCGATCGGTTGCCAATCAATCACCTGATCCAACTTCAATAGTGGGAAGCGGTCGATGTGTTTGGCAATCATGGCTTGGGCGGTTTGCTGGAAGAAGGTGCTCATGAGAAATCCCCTAAATGTCTTGGTGGAAATTTAGGGGATTTTGGGGAATTTTGCAAAGGTCTCAAGAAATCTTCAGGTATCGTTTGAATGGAAACGGTAAGACGGATATGATAGCCAACTATTTTACGGTGCCGCACACATAGGCGCCATCCGCATTCACAAACTATGGAGTACCTTCTTATGAAAAAATTCCTCTTTGCCGCCCTCTCCCTGCTGACCGCTTCGCTGTCGCTGGCCGCCGTCAACATCAATACCGCTTCCCCGTCCGAGTTGGAAGCCCTGCCCGGTATCGGCCCTGCCAAAGCCAAAGCCATTGTGGACTACCGTCAGCAACATGGTGCCTTCAAATCGGTCGAGGAGTTGAAAAACGTCAAAGGTATCGGTGAGGGCATCTTCTCCAAACTGAAGGCGGAGGCAACCGTCGCCCCGGCCGCTAAAAACAAAGCCGACGTGCCTGCCGCTAAAAAATAAACCTGAACACCCTCCCAAACGGGAATGTGCGCAACAGACCGCGTGATATAGTGGATTAAAATTGCAATGATACGGCGTTGCCAACGCCCTTATGTACTACCCGTACAAGGCGGGCGTTGACGCCTTGTCTCATTTTTATTTTAATCCACTATAAAAGGCCGTCCGAAACCCTCGGGGATTCGGGCGGCCTTCGTGTCGGGCAGGTATGACGTCGTGACTGTTCTTGTTTCATTCACCGTCAGAACGGGATAGACGGAGGCATACGGATGGATTGGGGAGGAAGAATAGGTCGTCTGAAAAGGTAGCGGGCTGCAATACTGTCTTAGTATGCGCTGTGAGAACGCTTGTTATTGGATACGGCTGCCTTGCTCGCGCGCAATGCCGACTACGTCCCCACCAAATAGCGCGTTCACGTCCGTTTCGTCAAATACGTATTTGGTGTGGCAAAAGTCGCAATCGATTTGGATACTGCCTTGTTCTGCAACAATACCGCCAACTTCTTCTCTGCCTAACATAAGCAGCATATCGCTGACTTTGCCGTGCGAGCAGGTACAGGCAAATTCGATGCTTTCGGGATCGAAAACCCGCGGAGGGGTTTCATGGTAGAGACGATAGAGAACGTGTTGTGCGTCTAGAGTAGTTAGTTCTTCAGGTGTCAGCGTTTGGGTCAGTGTGCTGATGAGCTCCCATGATACGGTGTCCAGTTCTTCTTCGGGCAGACGTTGTACCAGCAATCCTCCGCTGACATGATCTGAAGCACTGAGGACGATGTGAGTGTCGAGTTGCTCGGAACGTTTTATATAGTTCATGAGCATTTGGGCGATATTGTCGCCTTCAAGCGGGACAACGCCTTGCCAAGGTTCGGCATCTTTGGGTTGATGTGTGAGTACGAAAACGCTGTTGCTGCCCAAAAGGTCGGTCAGGCTTTCGTCATCACGGATATCGGCGGTTTCATCCCAGCGGGCGGTAGCGCGAACGGTGTTGTCGGAAGTGGCTTCGACCACAAGCATTTTCAGACGACCTTGTCCTTGTACCTGGACAATGAGCGTACCTTCGTTTTTAATGTTGCTGGAGAGAAGCGCACCTGCAGCGAGAAGTTCGCCTAAAGCTCGGCGGATGGCGGCAGGGTAGTGTTTTTGTCCGACAATGTGTTCCCACACGTTTTCAAGGCGGACGTGCAGCCCGCGTACAGGCATATCGTCAAAGATGAAACGCGTGCGGATATCGGCGTGTTTGATGTCGGTTTGCGGCATAAATTCCTCTGTTTTTCTGAATGATGGGTTGACGGCTATATGGTTGCGCTTGCAGAGAAATCAAGGGACTTTATAATCTGTCCTGCCTTCTTAACATTTTGCTCTTAATCGCCATGTTCTACCTCTACCAATCCAACCGCCTCGAATCGCTAGCTGCCCTGTTTGCCGGGATCCAAAGGGTCAGGCCGCTTGAGTCTGCTTTTGCGGCGGAACAGATTGTGGTGCAGAGTCAGGGGATGAGGCGTTATTTGAGTGTGTATCTGGCGCGCGAACTGGGGGTAGCGGCGAATTTGCAATTCAGCCTGCCGGCGGGTTTGACGTGGCAGTTGATGCAGAAGCTGATTCCCGATATTCCCGCGCTCAGTCCGTTTTCGCCGGAGGTAATGCGCTGGCGGCTTTTGGATTTGTTCCGCAGCGAGCGTTTTCAGACGACCTCTGAATTTGAAAACGTCCGCTCTGTCTTGCAAAGCTATTTGGGCAGCGGCGAGTCGGCGGATTATCAGTTGGCGGGGCAGTTGGCGGATATTTTCGACCAGTATCTAGTGTACCGACCGCAGTGGATTGATGCCTGGCAGGAAGGCAAATTTCTGGGGCTGGGCGACGACGAGGTCTGGCAGGCGCAGCTTTGGCGGTATTTGGACGACGGCAACCAATCCGCGCCGCACCGTGTGGCGTTGTGGGAAAAGCTGCTGTCGTCTTTGGATAAGGCGCACCTGCCTGAGCGGTTTTTCGTGTTCGGCATTTCGACGATGGCGCCGATGTATTTGCAGCTTTTGCAGAAAATTTCAGAACATTGCGATGTGTTTGTGTTCGCGCTCAATCCGAGCGGCCAGTATTGGGGCAATGTGATTGAGGCGGCGCAGCTGTTGAAGGGCGACGACGATGCGGATTTGTCGCAGACGGGGCATCCGCTCTTGGCATCGTTGGGCAAGCAGGGGCGTGATTTTTTTGATTTTCTGACGGAAATCGGCTTGGAGGAGCAGCCTGTGTTTGAAGAGGTTTCAGACGACACGCTGCTGCACTGCCTGCAAAACGATATTCAAAACCTGCGGATGCCGTCTGAAAACAGCCGCACGGATTTGCTGGACGACGGTTCCGTCCGTATCGTCTCGGCACACAGCCCCTTGCGCGAATTGCAGATTTTGAAAGACAAGCTGTTGCGGATTCTGCACGAACATCCCGACTGGCAGCCGCACGATATTGCCGTTTTGACGCCGAACATCGAGCCGTACAGCCCGTTTATCGAAGCGGTGTTCGGGCAGGCACAGGGTGGGGCGCAGGCTTTGCCGTATTCGGTGTCGGACGTGAAACTCAGCCGCCGCCAGCCGCTGCTTTACGCGCTGGAGCAGACGCTGGATTTGCTGGAAAGCCGGTTTGAGGTCGATAAAGTGCTGCCGCTGTTGGAAAGCGGTTTGGTGCTGCGCCGTTTCGGGCTGACGGCGGACGATTTGCCACTGCTGCATGACACCGTTGCCGAATTGAACGTGCATTGGGGTTTGGACGGAACGATGCGCGGCGCGGCGGACAATCTGTTTACTTGGCAGCAGGCGTTGGAACGCATCGTGTTGGGTTGGATGCTGCCCGACGACGGCAGCCCGCTCTGGCAAAACGTCAGCGCGTGGCACGGCGATGTCAACCGTCTTGATGTGTTCGGCCGCTTTGCCGCCTTCATCCGCACGCTGTCCCGTCTTGCCGCCGAGTGGCGCAAACCCGCAGCGGCGGAGGAGTGGACGGAACGCTGCCGCGATTTGGTGCAGTCATTGTTCCTGCCCGACGCCGACGACCAATACGCCTTGCAGCAGTTTGAGCAGGCGTTGGCAAAATGGCAGGAAGAAACCGCGTTGGCAGGCTTTAACGGCACTTTGCCGCAACACACCGTCATCCGCCACATCCGCCACTTTTTGGGCAGCGAAAGCCAAGCGGGATTCCTGCGCGGCGGCATCACCTTTTGCAGCATGGTGCCGATGAGGAGCCTGCCGTTTAAAGTCATCTGCCTCTTGGGTCTGAACGACGGCGATTTCCCGCGTAACACCAAAGCCGCCGTGTTCGACCTGATTGCAAAACATCCGCAAAAAGGCGACCGCGCCCGCCGCGACGACGACCGCTACCTCTTCCTCGAAGCCATCATCAGCGCGCGCGACATCCTTTATCTCTCCTACGTCGGCCGCAGCATCCGCAACGACGACGAACTCGCCCCGTCCGCCCTCGTCAGCGAACTCATCGACACCATTGCCGCCATGACCGGACGGCGCAGCAAAGAGCTGGCGGCACACTGGGTCGAGCAACATCCCCTGCAACCGTTCTCACACCGCTATTTCATCGCAGACAAAATTTCAGACGACCTCTTCAGCACGCGACAAGACTACACCGAAGCCCTCAACCGCCCGCGCGAACAGGCGCGTCCGTTTTTCAGTGAAGCCCTCGAAGAAAACAGCCCCGAACCGACCGTTTGGCAGGACGACTTTATCCGCTTCTGGAAAAATCCCGTCAAAGCATGGCTGCAACAAACCTTGGGCTGGCGCGAACCCTACCGCGACGAAGCATGGGAATCCGCCGAACCCTTCGAGCCGCAACGCGCCGACAAAATTGCCGCCGCCTACCTCGACGCCCGCCGCCACAACCAAGACTTTCAAGAAACCGCCGTCCGCCTCGACGCCGAAAGCCTGTTGCCCGCCGGTGAACTGGGTAAATTGTGGCAACAGAATTTCCAAGCCGCCGCCAAACGTATAGACGGCGCATTGCTGCAAAGCCCCAAACTGCCGCCTTTCGCTTACGAAATTCCGTTCGACGGGCAAACCCTGCAAGGCAGCCTCGGCAACCTTTACCAATGCGGCCAAGTGTTCTACCTCGACCGAAAACCCAACGCCCCGCAGCGCATCGCCCTCCTGCTCGAACATTTAATCTTTTGCGCGGTAGGGCTGTCCGAAACCGAAACTCGCCAAACCCATATCGTTCAGCCTGAAGAAACGACGTTTTATCCCGCAATCCCTAGCAGCCAAGCGCAACAAATGCTGCAAAAATGGCTGACGTTCTTCAACCTCGGACAAACGCGCCCGCTGCCTTTCTTCGCCAAAACCAGCCTCGCCGCCGCCGAAGCCTACGGCAAAAAACAGAACTGGGAAGATGCCCTGAACAAAGCCAATGAAAGCTATCACGGCAACAAAGTCAGCAAAGGGCAAAAAGACTATACCGAAGTCGCCCTAGTGTTCGGCAACGAAGACACCGAGCCGGTGGAAGGAGCGTTGTTCCAAAGATTGGTGGAAGAGCTGTTGATACCGCTGTTGGACGCGGTCAAGGAGGAATCGTCCGATGCGGCATAGAAGCCGCAAATCGGAAGAGGTCGTCTGAAAACGCAAACGGAGCAAATCATGTTGAAACATTTCATTGCGATTGCTGTCGCCGTTTTATTGAGTCAAACGGCGTACAGCCAAACCAAACCGAGACCAGCCATGTACACCGACTACACTGCCATTGTTGAAGACAAATGCGCCATCGCGGCGGACGGCGGCAGCATGATGCTGACCGTGCGCAATGCGGCTGGTAAGGAAACGGTTTTCTTTATCAACCGTGGCTTTGATGTCAAAAATACGCCTAAGTACAACCAAGTCCGTGATGATAAAGGACGTAAACGGAGCGACAGCGAGAAACAGCAGTTGTTTGCACATCTGAAGACTTTAAAAACAAGGTGTCGCAACAAGGACTGCGCCGAGTTTGTGGATTTGTTCGTCAGGTAAGCCGCATATCGTTTCGGATGGTATTTCTTGTTTTCAGACGACCTTTGGCTTCAAGAACTTATGTGATAAACGAAATCCGGTTTCAGGAATGCGGGTCGATATGGCGCGCCATTTCCAACGCAGTGGCAACGGCGGTCATGAGGCTGCCTGAGTCTGCTTTGCCCGTTCCGGCAAGGTCGAGGGCGGTGCCGTGATCGACCGAAGTGCGGATAAAGGGCAGCCCGAGCGTGACGTTGACGCCTTGTCCGAAGCCTGCGTATTTGAGCGTGGGCAATCCTTGGTCGTGATACATCGCTAAAACGGCATCGGCATCTTTGAGCAAGAAGGGCTGGAACACCGTGTCGGCGGGATAGGGGCCGCGTGCGTCTATGCCTTCGCTTTGCAGCTGCTTGAGCGCGGGGATGATGATGTCGATTTCCTCATTGCCGAGATGACCGTTTTCGCCTGCGTGCGGATTCAGTCCGGTAACCAGAATACGGGGGCTGTCGATGCCGAATTTGTCGCGCAGTTCGGCGTGAAGGATGCGGGTTACGGATTTGACCAGCGGGCGGGTAATGGCGGCGGCGATGTCTTTGAGCGGAAGGTGGGTAGTGACGAGCGCAACCCGCAATCCGCCGCCTGCGAGCATCATGACGACTTGTTCGGTTTGGCTTTTTTCGGCGAGGTATTCGGTGTGGCCGCTGAAGAAATGATCGCTGGCGTGTCCGTCGTTGATGACGCCTTTGTGCAGCGGCGCAGTAACCATGCCGTCGAAGAGGTCGTCTGAAATGCCTTGATAGGCAGTGTCTAGCAGTTTGAGGACGTAGGCGGCATTGGCAGGATTGAGTTTGCCCGCTTGGCAGGGCGCATCTAAAGGAATGTGCAACACTTCCAATATGCCGCGTTCGGGCTTGCCGCCCTGCGGGTCGAAATCTTGCAGGGTGATGGTTTTGCCTAATTGCTCGGCACGGCGTTGCAGCAGATATTTGTCGCACAATACGACACAACGGCACGGCAAATCGGCAAACGCCAAATCCAAGCAGATATCGGGGCCGATGCCGGCAGGTTCGCCCGAAGTGACGGCTAAAACAGGTAAAGTCATGCGGATTCCTTATTGGATGAATCGGTTGCAGAGAAATGAAATAAGCGTTGTATGGTATGCTTGAGGTCGTCTGAAAAGTTTTCAGACGACCTTTTGCTTATGCCCGCATCAGGCTGCGGTAGGCATTTTGTTTCAAAACGAGCATCAGCCAGCCGAGGACAAAGGCAATCGGGTAAAACCACAGCATCCGATTTCCGCCAAGCGGCAGGATAAGCGTCAGCATACATGCCAGTACGCCGAAACCCAAAGGCGTCCAAATATCATTCCGTTCGGTATAGTCGGCACACCGCTGCGGCAGCGTCAGCATCCAAACCAGAGCGGAGGCGAATGAAGCGGCTGCCCTGACAGGAAAGGATGCGTTGGGCGAACAAGGTGCCAGCTGGAATTGTGCCTGTTTTTTTGACAGATGGGGATGGAACGACCGTAGATACAGATTGGCGCTGAACCACAACAATATCATCAAAGCCGTCAGGATAAGCAATACCGAGTTGCCCGCCGTTTGCTCCAAGTGTTTGTTTAGCACATTGATTATCGGAAACATGGACATCAAGGACAGATTGACCGTCAGACCGCCGACAATACTCCGTTCGCTTTTGATGTAGGAGAAAAAGGTACACCATGAATATATCCATGCGAGTACGGTCAGCAGGAAGAACATTACCGAACCGGTCGGGGTCAGGCACACGGCGGTCATCACGACAGGCAATACGAAAGCGCGCACAATCGCCGCTTTTTTAAACACAAAAGTCGCCGTGAAGAGTTTGTATAGAGACGGCAGCCATGTGAAAAACATGCTTCGGAAGGCATTGACCAAGAAACACAAGAGCGCCAGTGTGAGGGTGGAGACGAGGGCCAACGAATAATACGTCTCGATATAGGCGGATAAAGCGTCATCGGCTGCCGCTGTAAACATGGCGACGAATATCGCCACAATCGGCAGCACAATCCGCATCTGCCGCCATGATTGCGCTTTCTGTAAAACAGACGTCAGTTTCGTCTTGCACCTCATCAGCGCCGTGCGTACGGATGGCGATATTTCTTCCTGTAAAGCCGTGTTCAGGAAAAACGCATTCACCGTTGCCCGCATATCGCGCCCTTGCTCGGTCAGGCGGTTCAAACTATGTAAGAGCGGGAATTTGCCATTGGCGTTGTCAGATAAAACTTCTGCCGCATTGATGTAGTCATAAACCCACTCCAGCTCGTCCGTGCTCATACGGTGGAGAACTTCGCGGCTCTCGTGCCAGCGGAAATAAGACGCCCATTGCGCCCATACGATGATATTTGAAATATACCGATCGCGCAGAAAATCCAAAAAATCCCAAGCAATATATTCCGATTCGCCCAAAGGCAGCCGGTCCAATAAAGCGCGGATGTCGTGCCAGGAGCGTTCCAACGCTTCACTTTTCCCTTCATCGTGAATGCGTCCGATTTCCGCCAAAATATAGTCTGAATCTACGCCATCGTATCCATTGTATGAATAAGCCTCGGCAGTTGCGCCGCTATATCCGTAGGGGTCGTCTGAAACATCAGTTTCTTCAATATAGTCGGTTTCTGCGTCTTTCCATGTATCGTGCGGATAGGCTTGGGTCGATTCATATTCTGCCGCTGCCCCGTCAACATATTCAGTCTGTGCTTCATCAGGGTCGTCTGAAACATCCGCCTCATCGTTATCGGCATGATCCCAAGACCAATCGTCTGCGTCCTCTTCCTCATCGATGTAGGGCGCACGCGCCAAAGCTTCATCAAACGCCTCGCGCAGCCGCTGATATCCCTCTGCGTCATCGTCCGGACGCGTCGATTTCAACAGCTTCGCATAAGCACGCCTGATGGCACGTTCGTCACAGGTAGGCGCAATTTGCAGAATTTCCCAGCAATCCATAGATTTCCTTGTTGTGGTATGAACAGCGACAAGTCATAAAGTATACAGCCTGGTTTGGTTCAAATTCAAAGGAAACGATACCGATATCGGCAGAACACAACGCCACTTGCCTTCAAAATATAGTGGATTAACTTTAAACCGGTACGGCGTTGCCTCGCCTTAGCTCAAAGAGAACGATTCTCTAAGGTGCTGAAGCACCAATTGAATCGGTTCCGTACTATCTGTACTGTCTGCGGCTTCGTCGCCTTGTCCTGATTTAGTTAATCCACTATACCGTTAAAAAGGTCGTCTGAAACCCGATTCCGTTTCAGACGACCTTGTTATTCAAATCCCGTTATTCGTATTTTTCGCAACGGATGGCAGAGTCTTCGCAGAACATCGCCGAAGTTTCCGCATCGCAGGCAGTGCGGACGGCGCGGCGCGCCTCCCATTCGTTTTTCCCCGAAGCCTCAAACAACTTCTGGAACGGCTTGACGCTGCACACATAAACCCGATTCGGGTTGTACTATTTTGACTTGGCAAGGCGTTTTTCCAATTTACTGATACGGGCTTCCAAAGCCGCTATCCGCTCATCCTCTCCCATGCCGGAACGCGCCTCCTGTGCGGCAATCAAAGCCTCAATACGCGCCAGATCCGCAGCTAACCGCGCCAGTTCCGTTCCCATCTCAACCTGTGCTGATTCCAACCGAGCCTGTTCGGCAGTCAAAGCCGAAATCTGCCCATCCCGTTCGGTAACCGAAGCCGCATTGGCAGCAGGCAAAACAGCGGCAAGCATCAGGGCAAAGAAAGATTTTTTCATGGTATATCTCTACGACAGTTAAAAAAACGGCATATTGTATAGAAAACCCATATTGAATCAGCCGGCATTACCTTGCTTTGTCTGGATTTAAAGAAAATTTACCGAAACGCAGACAGAAATGCGACAAAGATGCCTCCCCTCACTGAAGCTCCTTTTCAGACGACCTTATACCCATTTCAAGCAAAAAACGTTAAAATTCCGCCATTCACCTATCCGACAGCAGCAAAAACATGAGCGCACAAATCCTCGCCGTCGCCAACCAAAAAGGCGGCGTCGGCAAAACCACCACCACCGTCAACCTCGCGGCATCGCTCGCCTCCAAAGGCAAACGCGTCCTCGTCATCGACCTCGACCCGCAAGGCAACGCCACCACAGGCAGCGGCATAGACAAAGCCCGCCTCGAAGAAGGCGTGTACCAAGTCGTATTGGGCGATACCGACATCAAAACCGCTGTCGTCCGCAGCGGAGACGGCAGCTACGACGTACTCGGCGCAAACCGCGCGCTTGCCGGCGCCGAAATCGAGCTGGTGCAAGAAATCGCCCGCGAAATCCGCCTCAAAAACGCCCTGCAAACCGTCGAAAACGACTACGACTTCGTCCTTATCGACTGCCCCCCTTCGCTGACCCTGCTCACGCTCAACGGGCTCGTCGCCGCCAACGGCGTCATCGTCCCCATGTTGTGCGAATACTATGCCCTCGAAGGCATCTCCGACCTCATCGCCACCGTGCGCAAAATCCGTCAGGCAATCAACCCGCGCCTCGACATCACCGGCATTGTCCGCACCCTCTACGACAGCCGCAGCCGCCTCGTCGTCGAAGTCAGCGAACAGCTTTTCCAACATTTCGGCAACCTGATGTTCCAAACCGTCATCCCTCGCAACGTCCGCCTCGCCGAAGCCCCCAGCCACGGCATGCCCGCACTCGCCTACGACGCCAACGCCAAAGGCACCAAAGCCTACCTCGCCTTGGCGGAAGAATTGTTGGAGCGTACTAAAGGTTGATTGAGCCTGAAAGATAAAGTCTGAAAGATAAAAAGGTCGTCTGAAAACTTGATTTTCAAGTTTTCAGACGACCTTTTTGTATTGAAGGGTCTCTTTTAGCAGACAGTAAGCAATGAGTCAAAAGGCAGTAGGTAGCCATTGCGATGTAAGCGAGGATATAAGCAGTTAGATAGTGAGGTTGCCACAAAATTTCCTCGTTTATCAGTTTCGTATGATCTCATCACACCGTCGGTCTTGAAATTATAAAAATTTCTTTAGTTATATTTTATTGGTTGTCAAGTTTCTCATTTCGGAGAAAAGGGGTAGGTTTTTAATTGTTTTATTTGTAGGTTTTAATAAATTTGTTAAATGGATCGTGATTAATTTTACCTTTTTTGAAAATGTAATGGCTGATTGTTCAAAAAAATGTATCTTAAGTGCGACAGTGAAAAAATAATTTAAAAATACAATGGTATGCAAGGTATTGATTTTTATGCGTTAGTGATAAAAAATCATTGTGTAGTCAACAGAATAGTAAAATATCCTAGATTTGTTTATTTGTCTGGTTATTTATTTGTTGTAAAATTTTTTCGACTATAAAAGTCATTAATTTACATTAATTATTAAATCTTCAAGGTTAAGGATACAAATTTATGAATAAAACTATGAAAACAACAGCATTGGTTTGTGCTGCTTTATTCGCGGTAACGGCGTGCAGCAGTGGCGGTGGCAGTGGCCCACAAGCTAATCCCTCAACCTCTACGCCTGCCAAACCCGCTACACCGGCAGCACCTTCCAAACCAGCAACACCTGCTACACCGGCAGCACCTTCCAAACCAGCAACACCTGCTACACCGGCAGCACCTTCCAAACCAGCAACACCTGCTACACCGGCAGCGCCTTCTAAACCAGCAACACCCGCTACACCGGCAACACCTTCTAAACCAACCACTCCTGCCAAACCTGCTACTCCAAGCGCGTCTGTTAGTGGCAATGCAATGGTAAGTAAAAACTTTTCTCATAATACAGCCAAATATACTGCGCCCAGTGGCAATATGAATACCAGCGTAACGGTTGACGGTCGTACCATTGATCTGTCCAAAGCCAATGAAGCATTTCGCTTCAAGGAAGAGATAGCTGCAGCTGAAGGCAATATATCTACCCGACAAACTCTTTTGAGCGGTCGTAAATACAGTCATGTCCGATTTGGTGGGCAAGGCATGGGTGTTGTCGATGCGAATTATCGACCAACGCATTACCATGATACTTTCGCAATCGGTAACATTACGCCGTTGAATGGAGCAGATGCAATGCCAACATCAGGTAAGGCAACCTATATCGGTGATGCCGTGGTGGGCACAGCAGGAGTTTTGCTTTCCTCAGAATCTAAATTTAATGTGGATTTTGGGGCGAAGACCATCAAAGGTTATATTGACACTGCGTACGAAATTCCTCTGTCAGGTAAGATCGTCGGTGCGTCTTTCAGTGGTGACCAAGACGGTGTTACGATGAAGGGCAATTTCTTTGGACCTAAGGCTGCAGAATTGGGTGGCGTGTTCAGTGCCGAGCATCGCAACAGTTCTTACCAAGGTGCATTTGGCGCGAAAAAACAATAATTAGCCGTTTCTAACCGTCCGGCAGACAGCCGGACGGTTTGTTTTATTAGAGGTCGTCTGAAAAAAGACTCTTTTTATTTTTCAGATGATTCGAATCAAGAGGGAACATCATGCGTTATCCGACTTTGGCTTTAGTTTTATATGCGGTGGCTTGCTATGCCGCGGCCGCTCCCTCCCCACGAGATGAAATTCTGCCTGATCTCAACCGCAATCAAATCCGTCAGGCCGAGAGTCAGAGAGTAGAAGATACTGAAGAGTCTGAACAGAAACAGGTTTCGATGTCATCCGAAGATCTGCTTCAATATCCCGAAATGCTGACTGATGCAATGGATACTGCTTTGGAACGACAAAACATCGATAATGTCCGTTTCTTATTGCCACTCTACCGCCGTCTGGAAGGGTACGACGAAACCATGGCATCCTATGCCGATGCAATCCTCTATCGTGCGGATGGCGATTACAAGGCGGCAGAACAGAGTTTCCACAACATCATCAAAGAACATCCCGATTACGCTCCTGTACGCCTGCAGCTGGCACTGACCCTCTCGCAGGACGGCAAAGCGCGTGAAGCGGCAAAAGAGTTGCAGGAAGTCCGCAATACCCCCGATCTGCCTGAATCGATGAAAGAGTATTTAAGTCAGTTTGACAAATACTTAAAAAAAGACAGGGCTTGGAACTTTGATGGCAATCTTTCCTATGTTCGAGAAAGCAATGTATCCAATGCACCAAAGGAAAGAACTTACGGTGGTCTCGAATTTGAACCTCCACGCAAGGCACATGGTGTGATTTATGATGTGTCCGCACAGAAAAATACCCCGATTAAAGGGCATTGGGTTTGGAAAAAGAACCTTTCCGCTGGCGGTAAGTTTTATTGGGATGCGCACGCTTACGACGATTTAACTATCCGTGCTGAAACGGGTGCAGGATGGCGCAATCATGAGCAAGAAATTTCGTTGTCGCCGTTTTATGAAAAACGTTGGTATGGTACCGAACCGTATTCCGATACTGCGGGCGGCGTCCTGCGCTATTCGCATATGTTGTCACCCAAATGGCAGGTGTTCGGCGCATGGCAATCTGGTTATCGTAAGTATAAAGAGCGGAAGTTCCTGAACGGGGTAAACCATGTTGCGTCAGTATCAGTGTTATACAGGCGGACTGGCGGGGAGTATTTTGTTCTGGGAGCGGGTAAAGGTTACAGTAGTGCTCGCGACCGTTCTGACGCTTATCAACATGAAAACCTGCGGGCCGGCTGGACAAAAGCATGGGGTAAAACAGGTAATTTTTCGACTTCGTTCAATGGTACAGTGCAATATCGCCGCTATCAGTCAGAAGACATTTTTAACATCAAACGGAGTGATAGAGAGACTTATGTCAATTTGGCGGTATCACATAAGAAGTTGTCTTGGAAAGGTTTCACTCCCCGCTTGAACTGGGCTTGGACGCATGTTCACAGCAACCATTTTTATTATCGTCAGAACCAACATCGCGTATTTTTTGATGTTTCCAAGCATTTTTAGAAGGGATGGTTGTAAAAAAGGTCGTCTGAAAACTTGATTTCCAAGTTTTCAGACGACCTTTTTAGTTATCAAGTCCATATTCTGATGAAAAGAATTGTCAACAATAATATCATTCAGATTAAAAATATTTAATTAATAAACAAAAGTAGTCTTGTGTAATGGCATGATGATTATAAATATTTTGATGATTTTAAAAATGCCATATGTAAAAAATTCGAAAACAAAAGGCTATTCTTTGACAATTTTTAACTCATACCCTAATATCCATTCGTTTGAATCTTATCGGGCAAATACTCGAAAAGAACAATAGAAAAACATTTTTTGAGAGGTAAAACAATTATGGAATGGGAATTTAACAGCTACTACACGTTGATTGCCGCCACATTGGTTTTGTTGATTGGTAAGTTTTTGGTCAAAAAAATCAAATTCCTGCGCGATTTCAGCATTCCCGAGCCTGTGGCAGGTGGCGTGGTTGTTGCGATTATCCTGTTTGCACTGCATCACGCTTACGGCGTGAGCTTCAAGTTTGAAAAACCGCTACAAGACGCATTCATGCTGATTTTCTTTGCATCCATCGGTTTGAGCGCGGACTTCTCCCGCCTGAAAGCAGGCGGTCTGCCGTTGGTGATTTTCACTGCTGTTGTCGGTGTGTTTATTGTCGTTCAAAACATTGTCGGTGTCGGCTTGGCATCGGTTTTGAACTTGGATCCGCTGTTGGGTTTGATGACCGGCTCGATTACCCTGACCGGCGGACACAGTACGGCTGGCGGCTGGGGGCCCGACTTTGAGAGCAAATTCGGCTTATCCGGAGCGACCGCATTGGGCATGGCTTCGGCTACCTTCGGATTGGTGTTCGGCGGTTTGATCGGCGGTCCGGTCGCACGTCTTCTGATTAATAGAATGGGTCGTAAGCCGGTCGAGCAGAATGCGCAAAAAAATGAACACAACGATTCAACCGACGATATCTTTGAACAGGCGAAGCGCACCCGCCTGATTACTGCGGAATCCGCTATTGAAACGCTTGCCATGTTTGCTGTATGTCTTGCGTTCGCGGAAATTGTAGACAGTTATGACAAGGAATATTTGAAGGAATATTTGCTTGACTTGCCGAAATTCGTATGGTGTCTGTTTGCCGGTGTCGTCATCCGTAACATTCTAACCTCCGCGTTCAAAGTCAATATGTTTGACCGTGCCATTGACGTATTCGGCAATGCTTCCCTGTCGCTCTTCCTTGCCATGGCGCTCTTGAACCTGAAACTGTGGGAACTGACCGACATTGCAGGCAAAGTCAGCATCATTCTTGCCGTACAAACCGTTGTGATGATTCTTTATGCGACTTTCGTTACCTACGTCTTTATGGGACGCGATTACGATGCGGCGGTTTTGTCGGCGGGGCATTGCGGTTTCGGTTTGGGCGCCACGCCGACCGCCGTTGCCAATATGCAGTCCATCACGCAAACCTTCGGTCCTTCGCACAAAGCTTTCTTGATTGTGCCTATGGTCGGCGCGTTCTTCGTGGACTTGATTAATGCGGCGATTCTTTCCGGCTTTGTCAATCTGATCCAACAGTTCAGACATATCCTTACTTAAGACCGTTTATCTGAAAAAGCACTTGCAACATTTACTTGTTGCAAGTGCTTTTGTTATGATGGTCGTCTGAACGACAAAACGATTCGGTTTTCGAGCCGTATCAAGGAGTATTATTTATGCACAAGAAACTGCTGGCTTTACCGCTTATCGCCCTGATGTTGGCGGCGTGCGGCAAAGAAGAACCCAAGCAGGCTTTGGAGTGTGGCAATCCTGCCGCCATTCAAAGTATCCGCAACCAAATCCAAGAAACCATCAAGCGCGAGGCGCGTTCCTTTGTCCGTGCCGACAGCCGCCAATTTGTCGATGCCGATAAAATCATCGCTGCCGGTTCTGAGCTGAATATCGTCTTGGACAATCCGCAAGAAATTACGGAAGACAACAAATCCTTGTGCAGCGCCGATTTGAAAATCCAAATCCCTGCCGAAGTATTGCGTACCGCCGATGCCAACAGTCTGCTGATTTACAGCAATACCGGCTTGACCGAAATGCTTCAGCAGAAAATCATGGGCAGCAACCTGAGCTTTGAGAACAACACGTTCTCAACCAGCGTCCGCTATACGCCCGATCCGAAAGTCGGTACGGTTTCTTTGGAAGACAATACCGTTACCATGACCGCGCAAACCCTGTCTTCCTTACTGTTGCCTTACGGCGTCAAAAGCATCGTGATGATAGACGGTAAGGCAGTCAGCAAAGAAGAGGCGATCAAAATCCTACAAAGCAAAGCCGCTGAAGAGCCGCCTGTCGCCAAAGCAGAAGATATTTTGGAAAACAACGCGGCGAGCCAAGCTTCGGGCGTACCGCCTGCTGCGGGCCTTGAAACCGAAATCCTGCGTCCTGACGGCGAAGAGAAGCAGGAGCAGCCTTCGTTCTCTCAAAGCGACTTAGATAATGCCCGTTCGCAAAACCATCAGGCAGAGGCGGAAATCAAAGGCGTATGGGACGGCATGGAGCGTACTGTCCAACAGGAAATGCTGGCAGAACAACGCGCTTGGATTCAAACCAAAAACCAAAACTGCCAACAGGCGGCAGCAAGGGCGGACAGTCCGGCGCAAAACGAATACCTCAAGCTCCAATGCGATACCCGCATGACGCGCGAGCGTACCCAATATCTGCGCGGCTATTCGATCAACTGACGCTGCAAAGCCGACGGCAGGCGGGTGTCGATACGCCTTCCGTCCTTTATCAAAAAGGTCGTCTGAAATGCTGTTTGGCGTTTCAGACGACCTTTGTATTGCGGTACAATCCACATTGCTCGTTGCATAATATAGTCAATTAAAAATAAAATAGTACAATACTCAACTTTTAAGGTCTAACCATGGCATACTCTGCGGACTTAAGAAACAAAGCTTTAAACTATTACGAACAATGCAAAAACATCAGCCAAACCGCAGCGACGTTTAACTTGTCAAGAAACACGCTTTACCTGTGGATTCGCCTTAAAAAACAAACAGGCAGCCTAAAACATCAAGTTACCGGTCTAAATGCCGTCAAATTGGATAGGCAAAAACTGGCTCAATATGTTGGGCAACACCCGGATGCCTATCTGCATGAAATCGCCAAACATTTTGATTGTACGCCAGCCGCCGTTTGCTATGCACTCAAACAGATGGGGATGACGCGCAAAAAAAGACCACCACTTACAAAGAACAAGACCCGGCCAAAGTAACGCATTATTTGACACAGCTGGCCGAATTTTCCGACTACCAACGTGTTTATTTGGATGAAACAGGATTTGACCGCTACCTGTTCCGTCCCTATGCCCGCAGCCCGAAAGGGCAAATAGTGAAAGCGCAGATAAGTGGAAAAAGATACCGACGCTTATCTCTGGTGTCCGCACAAGTCGGCAACCGGCTGATTGCTCCGATGGTTTATCAAAATACGATGACCGGAGTCTTTTTTGAAGCGTGGTTTCAGCAATGCCTACTGCCCGCATTGACTCAAAAATCGGTGATTATTTTAGATAATGCGCGATTTCACCGTATGGGTGTCTTACGGGAAATGGCGGAAAAATGGGGACATAAGGTATTGCCTCTTGCACCTTATTCACCTGAGCTCAACCCGATTGAGAAGGTGTGGGCGAATATTAAGCGGTATCTGCGAACCGTATTGTCTGATTACGCCCGATTTGACGATGCGTTACTGTCCTATTTTAATTTTAATTGACTATATAGTGGATTAACTTTAAATCAGGGCAAGGCGAGGCAACGCCGTACTGGTTTAAAGTTAATCCACTATAAAAGCATCAGATGAAGCACCGAGTTAATCGCATTCTCCCTCATTTTTCCCGTAAACCATAAGAAAGCACATTGATGAAAACCCTCGCATTCCTCCTGCTGACAAGCTTTTCCCTGCACGCTGCCGCACAAGATTATGTTCTGACGGAAGACCGTCTCAGCAGCGGCTCATTGACACTTAACGGCAAACAGGTTTCTGTCGATACAGTCAATCCAAACGGCCATGTCTGTAATTATGAAGGCACAATCAAAAACCGTACCAGCAAAAACCGTAATGGCTGCGTCGTACATTTCTCCTTTACCAACAACAGCGTGAAGCTGAACATTCCGGATTCAGCCCGCGAAGCCTGCCAAGAATACTGCGGACATAATGCATCTTTCGAGGCGACCTATGAAAAATTGCCTGCCGCCTGTTCCGCAAAAGGCGCGGCAGCAATGGAAAAACGTTTTCAGGCCGCCTATCAGGGAAAACGCTACCGCGATGCTGTCGCTATCAAACAACGTTATCTCAACGAATGCGACAAGTTCCTCGATCTGACCGAATGGATGCGGACGCTGAACGACTTGTCCGTCAGCTATAAAAATGCCGGAGACAAAGCGGCATGCCGCAAGGCGCTTGCCCCGATGGATGAATGGCTGGAGGGTTACCAGCCGAGCTACCTCTACGAAGACGCATACAAACGAGAAGCCGCTGCCGCACAATTTAATTTGAAGCAATGCAGCGACAAATAATCGCCGTCCGTCATCGAATCCCACGCTAGTCAGGGAATAGGAAAAGTTCGCCTCTTCGGCAAACAAGGTCGTCTGAAAACAAACGCCGCAGGTTGTGTTCAACCTGAAGCCGTTTTCAGACGACCTTTTGTCTGGTTTGGAAAGCCGGCGTATTATAGTGGATTAACTTTAAACCGGTACGGTGTTGCCTCGCCTTAGCTCAAAGAGAACGATTCTCTAAGGTGCTGAAGCACCAAGTGAATCGGTTCCGTACTATCTGTACTGTCTGCGGCTTCGTCGCCTTGTCCTGATTTAAATTTAATCCACTATAAATTTAAATCAGAGCGGGCAGTGCAGTGCCGTACGGGGTTGAACTTAACCCATACCCCCTTCAAACAAAACGGGCGGCTTGGATGGCCGCCCGTTTGATTGTCCCGTTGTTTATTTGATGATTTGGTTCAGCTCGCCTTTGGCGTAGCGGTTTGCCATTTTCTCAAGGGAAACGGGTTTGATTTTGCCTGCCTGACCTTCGCAACCGAATGCGAGGTAGCGGTCGAGACAGATTTGTTTCATGGCTTCGACGGTTTTGCTCAGGTATTTGCGTGGGTCGAATTCGGACGGGTTTTCTGCCATGAAGCGGCGGATGGCGCCGGTGGAGGCGAGGCGCAGGTCGGTGTCGATGTTGACTTTGCGCACGCCGTGTTTGATGCCTTCGACGATTTCTTCTACGGGTACGCCGTAGGTTTCGCCGATTTTGCCGCCGTATTCGTTGATGACTTTCAGCCATTCTTGCGGAACGGAGCTGGAGCCGTGCATGACGATGTGGGTGTTGGGCAGGGCTTGGTGGATTTCTTTGATGCGGTCGATGCGCAATACGTCGCCGGTGGGCGGACGGGTGAATTTGTATGCGCCGTGGCTGGTACCGACGGCGATGGCGAGCGCGTCCACGCCGGTGTCTTTGACGAAGCGCACGGCATCTTCGACGCTGGTCAGCATTTGGTCGTGGGAGAGTTTGCCTGCCGCGCCTACGCCGTCTTCTTCGCCGGCTTCGCCGGTTTCGAGGTTGCCCAATACGCCGATTTCGCCTTCGACGGACACGCCGCAGGCGTGGGAGAAGTTGACGACGGTACGGGTGGCGTTGACGTTGTATTCGTAGGTGGACGGGGTTTTACCGTCTTCGAGCAGCGAGCCGTCCATCATGACGGAGGAGAAGCCCAGTTGGATGGAGCGTTGGCACACGTCGGGCGATGCGCCGTGGTCTTGGTGCATGACGACAGGGATGTGCGGGAATTCTTCGACGGCCGCCAGAATCAGGTGGCGTAAAAACGGCGCGCCTGCATATTTGCGCGCGCCGGCGGATGCTTGAACGATAACGGGGGCGTTGACTTGGTCTGCGGCTTCCATGATGGCGCGCATTTGTTCGAGGTTGTTGACGTTGAATGCGGGCAGGCCGTAGCTGTTTTCGGCGGCATGGTCGAGCAGTTGGCGCATGGATACGAGTGCCATTTAAATCTCCTTGGTGAGGTAGCGGGATGGTGATGTGGGAAATTATAATGTTTTTCTTATTAAAAAACTACACAGGGCTACATCAGTTTTATATATTAATGAGATTTTGAGCGGCTGCGGCGGGCAAACGGTGCGGTCGGTATTTGTCTGACATGGTTTATAATAACGGTTTGTTTTCGGGGTCGTCTGAAACGGCGGCGGGAGGTGTGTGATGGGTAAGTTTGCAATAGCGGATATGGATGCGGTGTTGTTTCAGACGACCTTGCGCGTGCAGGTGGGCGATGTGAATTACGGCGGCCATCTGGCGAACGATGCCGTTTTGCGTTTGTGTCATGAGGTGCGGATGCGCTGGCTGGCGGGTTTGGGCTGGAGCGAAACGGACGCGGGCGGCGCGGGGCTGATTATGGCGGACGCGGCGGTGCAATATTTGGCACAAGGCTTTTACGGCGATGAATTGTCGGCGGAGATGGGCGTCGAGGATATCGGCAAGGGCGGGTTTGCGCTGCTGTTCCGCCTGACGCGCATCGCGGACGGCAAGGTGCTGGCGCGGGTGCGCACGGGCATGGTGTGTTTCGATTATGCGCGCCAAAAAGTGTGCCGATTGCCGGAGGCTTTGAAAACCGTGTTGGAGGTCGTCTGAAAATGTTGGCGCGCGATTTCGGACTGTCTTTGGACGGCTATTTGAAAATGTTGGGACAACAAGGCAAGTCGGCGCACACGCTGTCTGCCTACGGTCGCGATTTGACCGAACTCGTGCGGCTTTTGACGGAGGGGTCGTCTGAAACGGCGCAGGATTTGACGCGGCGCGATTTCGTGGCGGCGTTGAAACGGCTGTCGCAACAAGGCTTGAGCGAACGGACGCTGGCGCGCAAATTATCGGCGTGGCGGCAATATTGCGGCTGGCTCGTGCAGTCGGGCATGATGGACAACGACCCGACCTTCAACCTGAAAGCCCCGCGCCTGCCCGAACGCCTGCCCAAAGCCTTGCCGCAGGAAGAGTTGAACCATATGCTCGACAGCTCGCCCGACGACGACGGTTTGGCAGTGCGCGACCATGCCTTGTTTGAACTGATGTACGGCAGCGGTCTGCGCCTGAGCGAGATACACGGCTTGGATTTGGGCGATGTGTTGCTGGACGAAGGTTGGGTAAGCGTGACCGGTAAAGGCAGGAAAGAGCGGCAAGTCCCGCTATCGGGCAAAAGCGTCGAAGCCTTGTGCGCCTATTTGTCCGAACGCGTGGCGGCAAGCGGCGAAACCGCGCTCTTTACCGGCAAAAACGGCACGCGGCTCGGACAGCGGCAAATCCAAAAACGCCTTCAGGCATGGGCGGTGCAGCAGGGCAGCGGGCAACATATTTCCCCGCACATGATGCGCCACAGCTACGCCAGCCACCTTTTGCAATCCTCGCGCGACATCCGCGCCGTGCAAGAGCTGCTGGGGCACAGCAACCTCTCGACTACGCAGATTTACACCAAGCTGGATTTCGACCATCTGGCAAAGGTTTACGACGAGGGGCATCCGCGGGCGAAACGCAAGAAGTGAAGAGGGCGGCTTGAGCGGTTTCCATCTCTAAGGCTGTGCATAAACAAAGGTCGTCTGAAACTTGAAAATCAAGTTTCAGACGACCTTTAAGGCATTGATTAAACGTTATAGTGGATTAACAAAAATCAGGACAAGGCGACGAAGCCGCAGACAGTACAGATAGTACGGAACCGATTCACTTGGTGCTTCAGCACCTTAGAGAATCGTTCTCTTTGAGCTAAGGCGAGGCAACGCCGTACTGGTTTAAAGTTAATCCACTATAATTAAACATCAATCTTCCCGCTTGCGCACCTCCGCGGGCGTGCAGTCGAAATATTGTTTGAACGCCTGCGTGAAGCTGGAAGTGTGTCCGTAGCCACAGCGATAGGCGATTTCGCTGATGCTCTCTTTGCCCGTCGTCAACGCATACAGCGCATATTGCATGTGTTTGTGCCGCAGCCAGTCGCTGACGGTAATCCCAAAATAATCCCGCAGGCGGCGTTGCAGCGTCCGTTCGCTGACGTGCAGCGCGGCGGCGAGTTCCGCCACTTGGTGCGCGCCTTGGTCAAATGCCTGATTCAAACCATGCACAAACCCGTCCCCATCCGACGGGCGAACCGTCCCGCCTGATTTTTCAGACGATGGCGACAACGGATAACGGCTGCAAAAATCGCGCCACAATCCCGCGAGCAACTGCAAAGCATCGGCTTCGCGCTGCAAAACATCGCCCAGACCGTCGCCTTGCGCCGACAGCATCAAACTGTTTTCCACCAAAGCGCGCAATTCATCGCTCAAATGCCAATGCCGCACCGTCTTGCGGTAAACCGCCGGCAACATCGCCGCGTATTGCGGTTGCGACAGCCATTGCTCTATGCCTTTCAACGTGATTTTCGCCGTTTTCTCCCCTTGATAGAGATAACGGCTGAACAAAATCTCCTCCTCCGCAGCAATCAGCACCACCCGTCCGCCGTCAGCCTCAATCTGATAGCGGTTTTGATTGATGGCGAAATCCAAACGCCCCTCCAGCAGCAGGATGAACGAAATATACGGCTCGGCAAGCTGCGTGCTTTGGAAATCCTTTTGCGCGGTCACAGAGCCGCCATGCACGGAAATGCCGCTGTGCAGCGTATCGAAACGGTAATTGCCGCTCAGATAATCGCTGCCGCCGCCTTGTTGTACCAGTCGGACGAAATGTTGGCTGTTTAAAGAGTCTCTTTCCATAAATCATTTTATTTTCAACAGACTGCCGAACACAATAACACCGATTTCCCTTCAGGTAAACTAACACGAAGGTCGTCTGAAAACCAAGTCCACGCCCTTGTTCCCCAAACGCTTCCGATAAAAAAGGGGCGGTCGGTTGCAGCGGGTGATGTAGAGCGAATACAAAAAGGTCGTCTGAAAACCTGATTCTCAAAGTTTTCAGACGACCTTTGCTATGTTTGGCTGTTAAGCGGCGGCAACGGTAAAGCGTTCAAACAAATACGCTTTGTTTTCTGCGTCGTCAGCGATGGCGACCGCCAAATCCGCCACGCTGATGCCTGCCGGAATTTCAGCATCCATCAGCAAATCGTCCTTGCCCAAGCGGTATTTGCCGGTTTTGTCTTCGCTGAACCCGCCGTCCGCGCCCAATCGTGCCGGTGGGGAAACGAAAGACCAGTTCACATCGCGGCGCGGCAGGAGTGCGGTCAAGAGATGGCGTGCGGCATTGGCGCCGTCGTAAATTTCTTTGGGAAAGTCGGGCGTATCGACAACTTGCAAATCAGGTGCGGCATACAGGCTGCCTGCGCCGCCAACGATTAAGAGATACGGCACTTGAGCCGCTTTTGCCGCTTCGACGATGCTGTTTGCGCCGCATGTGAAATCCGCGCCGATATTGGGATTGGTCCAGCCGGGATTGAACGCGCTGACCACGGCGTCAAAGTCTGCCAGCTTGTCGGCGAAGTCCGCCGCGTTGACATCTGCGGAGACGGCGGCAACATTTTGCGCTTGGAACACTTTATCCGTATTGCGCGCGAAAGCGGTCACTTCATGCCCGCGACCCGCCAATTCTTGCACGACTGCGTTGCCGACATAACCTGTTGCGCCGATGACTGCGATTTTCATGTTTGACTCCTTGTTGAAGTGTGATTGATTAGATGAACACATTGTAAGGTCGTCTGAAACGCTTGATAATCCCTGATTTGCTGTTGTTATTATAAAGTTAAACTAAATAATAGGATGAAAAAAGGTTGTCTGAAACGGAGTTTAAAGTTTCAGACGACCTGTTGTCAGTGGATGGATTCGATGCCGGTAATGTTCCCCTTTGAATCAAACGAGACACAGAAATAGTATTCGCCATCGGGTATCAATGCGTCGTCATCATTGTGAAACACGATATCGAAATCCTGATTGAAAAAATCCAATTTTTGCAGCTTTAAGTCTTGGAGGAAGCTTTCCGCCGTCGGATGCGGATTGGGAAAAAATCCGTCTTTGGTGCGGATGCCGTTGTGTTTGCGGATATGTTCGAGCAGGTATGTGTTGAGGGAGGCATAGAGTTGCGTCTGTTGGGCAAATACTTCCGGCAAGCGTTTGAGCGTACCGCCCGCCGGTTTGTCGTCCTCTGCGTTCAAAGACAATTTCACAGGCAGCCCCGCCCATTCCGCCTTGGCTTCGAAATTTTCCATAAATGTGTTTAATCTGAATGTTGCCAGCGGATGGGTAAACAAAACGGGATTCAGATATTCGCGGCGTAGGTTTTCCAATTCTTGATTGTGTACATCGCTTTCGAGTACCTCAACTAAAAGTATATGGCTCAACCACTCGCCTCCGAATGGCTCCCAATCCATGGCTAACTTACTTCGGATACGGTACACAGTCAGTGGCTTGAGTGTCTGAAATGAACAGTTTTTAAAGGGGTTGTTTGCATCGTCTTCCGCCCAGGTCAGCTTGTATACGGGCTGATCCATGAACGTACCGCTTTTAACATGGACATAGCCTAAAATTGGGCAGCTTTTGGCTTGGAATTGTTTTTTGCCGCCACCTATACCTGCGTTAATCCTGAATGTTCCTATTTCAGGGTCGAAATCCGAAGTCAAAACCAGCATTTCTTCCGATTCGTTGGCGAATAAGTCGGCATAAACCGCCGTATTCAAATTCAAAGCCGCCAAACGCGCACGCTCTTGTTCATCTTCGGCAGAAGGGCCGATACCCAAAAAGCGCAGCAGGCGCGTCAGTATGCCTTCGCGTTTGACGCGGCCCGATTCGTCGAAAGAAGCCATCATAAAATCCTTTTAAAATGTGAATATCAATTGGCGGTATACCTGAAAAAGGGTAGATATGCAAATGGCGATAAACGAATATGGCTCAACCGCCCAATCAGTTCCACGCCGATTTATTGTCAGCACTATATAATCCGCAATATTGCCAACAGGTCGTCTGAAAACCCCGATTCCAACCCGGTAAACACCATGCAAGACATCAAACCCCTGCTTGTTTTCGCCGCCGTCCTCGAACACGGCAATATGAACGCCGCCGCTGCCGCGCTGGGCATGACCCCGTCTGCCGTCAGCCAGCACATCAATCGCCTCGAAACCCTGCACGGCATCAAGCTGTTAAACCGCAGCACGCGCAGCCTTGCGCCGACCGATGCCGGCCGCGCTTTGGGCGAATACTGCCGCCGCCTCGCCGCCACGCTTACCGATACGCGTACCGTTATCGACAATCTGAAAACCGAACCCGTCGGCGAATTGCGTATTTCCCTGACTTCCACCGTCATCGAGTCCCGCGCTTTTCAGACGGCGTTTTCACGATTGCAAGCCGAGTTTCCCAAAATCCGCCCCGTCCTCAATTTCAGCGATGCCTTGGACGACCTGCAACACAGCCAAACCGACATCGCCATACGCGGCGGTGACCGCGCTTTGGACGATCCCAATTTGGTTGCGCGTCATCTCGTTACCTGGCCGTACACCATTTGCGCCGCGCCCGATTATCTCGACCGCCATCCGCCCATTACCCATCCCTCGCAGCTTCACGCCCACCGCTGGCTGCACTTCCTGCCCGTCCGCACGACCTTGCAATACGGCGGCGAAAGCTATTTCCTCGACGTCGCCGACAGCATGGCCTGCACGCATCTTGCCGCCGTGTGCAGCCTGACCGAAAGCGGTTTCGGTTTGTCTTTGCAAGTGGGCGGCGAAGTTCGGGAAAAAATCGCCCAAGGTTGTCTGAAAACCGTTTTGCCCGAGTGGACGCTGCCGCCGGTCAGCCTCTATTTGGTGACGCCTTACCGCGTCCAGTCCGCCAAAACCGAAGCTGCCGTCCGTATCTTCACGGAAAGTTTCGCCAAGGAAGCAGACGCATGAACGCGGAAAATTGGCGCGTTTACCTGATTCTGTGTGAAAACGGCGCGCTTTACTGCGGCATCAGCAACCGCCCGCAAGAGCGGTTCGCTGCCCACCTCGCCGGCAAAGGCGCGAAATACACGCGTCTGAACAAACCGACGGCGATGCGTATCGTTTCAGACGACCTCTCCAAAAGCGAGGCGCTGAAACGGGAAATTACCATCAAAAAACTGACGGCAGGGAAGAAGCGGGAATTGTGGGAAGCGGCGGCGGGAAATGCGGTTGCTTTAGAATAGCGGGTTTTGCCGCAAAATAGGCTTATGTCGGTAAGGGAAGAAACTTCTGAGGATGAGTAGGTAAAAATTCATATTGAATGTTATCATTCTTCATATCTTAAAGGGCTTGAGCCAAAATGAATGGATATTTAAGGAAAGATATGATTTTTTCTCAACTCAACCGCGCAATCTTATTCGTGTTTTCACTCACGGCTTTGGCGGCTTGCCGCGTCGAACCGGCAGCTTCCCAAGAAACACTTGCTGATCAAAACAGCAAAAAAGAGTCTGCCATATCGTCCCAAAAAACCGACAAGGATAAGTGCTACATCAATTATCCTAAGGAACAGAAGCATTTGGCAGAGGCAGAATGTTTAACCTTGCCTATTTCATCTAAAACCTGGTTTCAATCCTACCCGAGACAGTCAAATGGCTTTCTGGATTTGAATAAGATTAAGGCACCAAAGGATGTTAAAGAATATATATATGCTGTTCCAACAAGTGTCCCCGAGCATGCAAAAGTTTTGGGTGTGATTCCTTATAATGATTCATTTGCATGGCTTGTTGTTGCCATTAATGGAGAGTCGGAAGAATCTGAAGGAAATAGCATTGTTGAACAAGAATATGTTATCTATCTGGTCAATAGAAAGGATGGAAGCATAGGTCAAGACCATACCGGTCTTCCAGCTTTAGGCTTAATAGAATTGGTATATGAATCATTCTATGACAATAAAAACTTGTTGCGCCCGCCCTTCAATTTTAAAAAAATAGATGGAATACTGAGTTACCATGTAGCAGATACCTTGTCCTTGAAGCCACAGGGAAAATGTGTGATGGAATTTGAACTCAGCAAGGAGTTTGTATTAAAAACAGATAGGGTCTGCTATGAATTTCATCAGGGTAAAAAATCCATATCTTCTACAGATAAGACGATTTGGAAGCTAAATCCGGAAAGTATGAAATTTGAAGATCAAGAAATTTCTTCAGAAAATTAAAAGCCGTATCACATTAATATTTTGGATTGATTGGAATCTGCCTCAAGGCGGATAAGTTTGTCATCCGCATTAAACTGAAAATACACGGATGGCGGGTGTGCAGAGTCTGCATAGTTGTTTGACTTTGAATGATTGAGCCACCCTGAGAGGTCGTCTGAAAACGGGTATTCAATGAATGGGAAATAGGAATTTCCGTTGAAGTCGATATTTCAGACGACCTTTTTGTAACGGTCATTCTGATTTTATAGTGGCTTAACTTTAAACCAGTACGGCGTTACCTCGCCTTAGCTCAAAGAGAACGATTCTCTAAGGTGCTGAAGCACCAAGTGAATCGGTTCCGTACTATCTGTACTGTCTGCGGCTTCGTCGCCTTGTCCTGATTTAAATTTAATCCACTATATGCTGCGGGGCAGGCTTGGTAGTGAGTCGCGCAAGCAGACTTATGATTCTCTAAAACGGCATAGAAAAAGGTCGTCTGAAACCCTGAAATGAGGTTTCAGACGACCTTTTGCATGGAAACCGGATTAATCGTTTGCCGCATCATCGGCTGGAGACCTTTGCAAAATTCCCCAAAATCCCCTAAATTCCCATCAAGACATTTAGGGGATTTTCCATGAGCACCTTCTTCCAGCAAACCGCACAAGCCATGATTGCCAAACACATCGACCGCTTCCCACTATTGAAGTTGGATCAGGTGATTGATTGGCAGCCGATCGAGCAGTACCTGAATCGTCAAAGAACCCGTTACCTTAGAGACCACCGTGGCCGTCCCGCCTATCCCCTGTTGTCCATGTTCAAAGCCGTCCTGCTCGGACAATGGCACAGCCTCTCCGATCCCGAACTCGAACACAGCCTCATCACCCGCATCGATTTCAACCTGTTTTGCCGTTTTGACGAACTGAGTATCCCCGATTACAGCACCTTATGCCGCTACCGCAACTGGCTGGCGCAAGACGACACCCTGTCCGAATTGCTGGAACTGATTAACCGCCAACTGACCGAAAAAGGCCTAAAAATAGAGAAAGCATCCGCCGCCGTCATTGACGCCACCATTATTCAAACTGCCGGCAGCAAACAGCGTCAGGCTATAGAAGTCGATGAAGAAGGACAAGTCAGCGGACAAACCACACCGAGTAAGGACAGCGATGCCCGTTGGACAAAGAAAAACGGCTTATACAGACTCGGTTACAAACAACATACCCGCACCGATGAGGAAGGCTATATCGAGAAACTGCACATTACTCCCGCCAATACCCATGAGTGCAACCACCTGTCTCCTTTGTTGGAAGGCCTAACCGAAGGTATGACCGTCTATGCCGACAAAGGCTACGACAGTACGGAAAACCGGCAACATCTGAAAGAACATCAGTTGCTGGACGGCATTATGCGCAAAGCCCACCGCAACCGTCCGCTGACGGAAGCACAAACCAAACGCAACCGATATTTGTCGAAGACCCGTTATGTGGTGGAACAAAGCTTTGGTACGCTGCACCGTAAATTCCGCTATGCCCGGGCAGCCTATTTTGGTCTGCTCAAAGTGAGTGCGCAAAGCCATCTGAAGGCGATGTGTTTGAACCTGTTGAAAGCGGCTAACAGGCTAAGTGTGTCTGTTGCTGCCTAAAAGGTGGCCCAGATGCCTGATTATCGGGTATCCGGGGGGGATTAAGGGGATATTTGGGTAAAATTAGGAGTGATTTGGGGGAGAGAAATAGACGAAAACCTGTGTTTGGGTTTCGGCTGTCGGGGGAAGGGCTTTTTTGCAAAGGTCTCGGCTGGTGTTACCGGTTTGGATAGGGGTGTATAAATAAAGGTCGGCAGTTTCGCCTGCAGAGGTATTGGAGGCATCTGCCCCGGCTTCGGCAGGCAGATCGCTGTCCACCAATTCGTCGATGTCGATATTGTCATCTTCGCCTTGCGGTAATGTCCCGCCGGTTTGGCGGCTGCGCACTTTCATGTAGAGGTCACGGGTGTAGCTGTATTTGTCGATGGCGGCGTCTTCCAAACCGTCGGTCAGGTCAAGCAGGGCTTCGCGGGTGTTGACGATGTTCAAGCCGGTGGTGCTCCAGCGGCCTGCGGGGGTGTGGAACACGGCGCTTTTGACGGGATAGACGGTGGTAATGGCGTTGCCTGCGGTGTCGCGGACGGTGGAAGGGCCGAGCAGCGGGACAACGAAGTAGTTGCTGTTTTTCCAGCCCCATGTGGCGAAGGTGTCGCCGAGGGTGTTTTTGTTGTCGGGAACGCCGCCTGCTCCTGCGACGTCAATCAGGCCGCCGAGTCCGAAGGTGGTGTTGATGCCGACGCGGACGAGGTCTTCGCTGGCGCGTTTGACATCGAGACGTAAGACGTTGCTGCCGAAGCTGACGACGTCGCGCAGGTTGTTGAAGAAGTTGCTGACGCCGGTGCGGACGGGCTTGGGCGTTATCTTGCGGTAGCCGCGTGCGACGGGGGCGAGGACGTATTGGTCGGCCTTGTCGTTGAATTTGAAGATGGCGCGGTTGTAGCCTTCGTAGGGGTCGGCGGGGTTGTTCTCGGCAAATGCGGGGGTTGAGGCCATGCCGATGAGGAATAGGAGTGAAGCGGTGGTTTTTTTCATGGGTTTAACCAGTCTTTGATTTCGTAAAGCTCGGACAGGGTGCGCACGGATTCGGGTATGCCTTGCAGGGTGATGTTTCCGTCCGGGCGGCGCAGTGCGTCAAGCAGCAGGGACACGCAGGCAGAATCGGCGCGCCCGACGCCGCTCAAATCGACCGCACGGGTATCTTTCAGACGACATTGCTGTCTGAAGCGGGTAAAGGCGGAGGCGGTCAAGGTTTTGACGGTTACGTCACCGCTGATGTGCAGCGTACCGTCGCGAAGTTCGGTTTGCATGGCTGTCTTGTCAACTTAATCTTGGATGATAAAACCTGAAGGTCATGGTGTGCGAAAGCCATGTCGTCTGAAAACGGACGGCATGGCTTGTCTTTGCATTATTTGCTGCCGTTTTTGGCTTTCAGCTCGGCAATCAGTCCGTCCACACCTTTGGCTTTGATGGTTTCGCCGAATTGGTTGCGGTACACGGTTACCAAGCTCGCGCCTTCGATGGCGACGTTGTAGGCACGGTATTTGTTGCCGCTTTGATAGGTGGTGAAGTCCATGTTGACGGGTTTTTGACCGGGTACGCTGACTTCGGCGCGGACGATGATTTCTTTGCCGCCTTTATTGACAACGGGGTTGTCTTTGACGTTGACGTTAGCGTTTTTGAATTTCAACATGGTGCCGGAGTAGGTGCGGATCAGCAGGGTTTGAAATTCTTTGGTTAATGCTTGTTTTTGCGCGTCAGACGCGGTGCGCCAAGGGTTGCCGACTGCCAGCGCGGTCATGCGTTGGAAATCGAAATAAGGAATCGCATAGGCTTCGGCTTTTTGGCGGGCGGTGTTGGCATCGCCGTTTTTTAAGATGCTCAATACTTGAGTGGCGTTTTGACGGATTTGGTTCACTGCGTCGGCAGGGGCGGCAACCGCCATGCTGATACTCAAGATACCGATGCTCAGTGCGCTGATGAAAGAGGTTTTTTTCATGATTAAGTGTCCTAGTTTGAATATGATGGTGTACGTTTATTTGGTGGCTTTTGCCGCATCGTCGCCGCCTGCCGCGTTTTTCTCGGCGAAGCTGGTCATGAATTTACCGATCAGGTTTTCCAGAACCATGGCGGAGCTGGTAACGGAAATGGTATCGCCTGCGGCAAGATTCTCGGTGTCGCCGCCTTGTTGCAGGCCGATATATTGTTCGCCCAACAGGCCGGAGGTCAGGATTTGCGCGGAAACGTCGCTGCTGAACTGATATTTGCTGTCCAAATCGAGGCGGACTTTCGCTTGATAGGATTTCGGGTCAAGCTCGATAGAGCCGACACGTCCGACCAATACGCCCGCGGATTTGATTGGCGCGTTGGCTTTCAGGCCGCCGATGTCGCTGAAATCGGCATATACGGTATAAGTCTTGCCGGAATTGCCGAATGCCGCGCCGCCCGCCACGCGGAAAGCGAGAAAACCGACCGCTGCCACGCCGAGCAAGACAAACAGTCCGACCCAAAATTCCAATACATTCTTTTTCATTAAAGTTCCTTGAATATCCAATGTTCTTTGTTTCGTTTTCAGACGACCTGTCATTCCGTAAACATCAATGCGGTCAACACAAAGTCAATCGCCAAAATCGTCAGGGCGGACGAAACCACCGTGCGCGTGCTGGCGCGCAAAATGCCTTCCGAGGTCGGTACGCAGTGGAAGCCCTGATGCACGGCAATCAGCGTTACCGCCACGCCGAACGCGGCGGATTTGATCAGACCGTTGATTACATCGTAATGGATCGTGATGTTGTTCTGCATTTGCGACCAGAAAATGCCGCTGTCCAAACCCAGCCAAGTCACGCCGACCAAATACGCGCCGTAAATGCCTGCCACGTTGAAAATCGAAGCCAACAGCGGCATGGAAAACACGCCCGCCCAAAAGCGCGGCGCAACCACGCGGGCGACAGGGTTTACCGCCATCACGTTCATCGCTTCGAGCTGTTCGGTCGTTTTCATCAAACCGATTTCACTGGTCATCGCACCGCCCGCGCTGCTGGCAAACAGAATCGCCGCCAATACCGGACCCAGTTCGCGCAACAGCGAAGCCGCGACCATATAGCCCAAAATATCGGCGGATTTGAATTTCGACAACTGCGTATAGCCCTGCAAACCCAAAACCATGCCCACGAACAGCCCTGAAACGGCAACAATCAACACCGACAGCACGCCGGCAAAATACACTTGGCGCACGCTCAGGCGCGGACGGACGAAAGCTGTACCGGATTTCGCCAGAATGTTCAGCAGAAACAGCGTAATACTGCCGAGAGATTGAATAAAGCCGAGGGTTTTCGCCCCGACGGAACGGATAAAATTCATAGGTTTCCATTACGGATTAACGGGTTTCAGACGACCTTTTAGGATGATGATGGGTCGTCTGAAAAATAATTTCGGCTTCAGGCAACAACGGTTCAAACATTTCAGACGACGTCTGCAAACCGAGGTCGTCTGAAAACTACCCAAGCAAATCTTGCTGCAACGACGTTTGCGCCGGATAGCGGTATGCTACGGGGCCGTCTGCCAGCCCGCCGACAAACTGGCGCACCCAAGGCGAATCCAGTTCGCGCATTTCCTGCGGCGAGCCGGAGAACATAATTTCGCCGTGCGCCAAGAAAATCACCTGATCGACGATTTCCAAAGATTTTTCAATGTCGTGTGTCACCATAATGCTGGTCGAACGCAAAGCCTTGTTGACGCGGCTGATCAAGTGGGCAATCACACCCAAGGAAATCGGATCGAGGCCGGTAAACGGCTCGTCGTACAACATGATTTCAGGGTCGAGTGCAATCGTGCGGGCAAGCGCGACGCGGCGCGACATTCCGCCGGACAGTTCGGACGGCATCAGGTTTTCCACGCCGCGCAGACCGACCGCGTTCAATTTCAACAAAACCAAATCACGGATAACTGCTTCCGGCAGGCGCGTGAGTTCGCGCATCGGAAAAGCGATATTGTCGAACACAGACAAATCGGTAAACAGCGCGCCGTGTTGGAACAATACGCCCATGCGGCGGCGGTGTTCATACAGTTCGTCAGCCGAAAAGCCCGCCAAATCACGTCCTTCAATCAAAACCTTACCCGACTGCGGATGAATCTGGCCCGTAATCAGCCGCATCAGCGTGGTTTTGCCGCTGCCCGAACCGCCCATCACGGCGGCGAAGTTTCCTTGGGGAATGCTGAAATTGATATTGTTCAGAATCGGACGGTCGCCATACGCGAAGGCAACGTCTTTCATTTCGATGAAGGGTACGGAACTCATGAAAGGGAAGATAAGGCGGGATGTATTTTAATTACTTGCATTGTAAAGCTTATCAAGGTGTCGGGCAATTTTCAGACGACCTTATCAAGAAAACGTCTGTTAAGAAGCGTGAAAATCATGTGTTTTGCAGAAATTTTAAGACCATTGGGATGGTTAAGATTGGAATCTTGCAACCTGTTGTCTTCATTTCAGAACGGGCGCGTTACAGAACTTAATAATCCTAAACATACCGTTTTTCGCCGGCGCGTGAAATTTTAAATTTATGGCAAAATTTGTAGGCAAAGACACAACATTCTATAGTGGATTAAATTTAAATCAGGACAAGGCGACGAAGCCGCAGACAGTACGAGACCTTTGCAAAAATAGTCTGAGACCTTTGCAAAATTCCCCAAAATCCCCTAAATTCCCACAAAGACATTTAGGGGATTTCCCATGAGCACCTTCTTCCAGCAAACCGCACAAGCCATGATTGCCAAACACATCGACCGCTTCCCACTATTGAAGTTGGATCAGGTGATTGATTGGCAGCCGATCGAACAGTACCTGAATCGTCAAAGAACCCGTTACCTTAGAGACCACCGCGGCCGTCCCGCCTATCCCCTGTTGTCCATGTTCAAAGCCGTCCTGCTCGGACAATGGCACAGCCTCTCCGATCCCGAACTCGAACACAGCCTCATCACCCGCATCGACTTCAACCTGTTTTGCCGTTTTGACGAACTGAGCATCCCCGATTACAGCACCTTATGCCGCTACCGTAACTGGCTGGCGCAAGACGACACCCTGTCCGAATTGCTGGAACTGATTAACCGCCAACTGACCGAAAAAAACCTAAAAGTAGAGAAGGCATCCGCCGCCGTCATTGACGCCACCATTATTCAAACCGCCGGCAGCAAACAACGTCAGGCCATAGAAGTCGATGAAGAAGGACAAGTCAGCGGCCAAACCACACCGAGTAAAGATAAAGATGCCCGTTGGACAAAGAAAAACGGCCTTTACAAACTCGGTTACAAACAACATACCCGTACCGATGAGGAAGGCTATATCGAGAAACTGCAGATTACCCCCGCCAATACCCATGAGTGTAACCATCTGTCGCCTTTGTTGGAAGGCATTGCCGAAGGTACGACCGTCTATGCCGACAAAGGCTACGACAGCAAGGAAAACCGGCAACATCTGAAAGAGCATCGGTTGTTAGACGGCATTATGCGCAAAGCCTGCCGCAACCGTCCGCTGACGGAAGCGCAAACCAAACGTAACCGGTATTTGTCGAAGACCCGTTATGTGGTGGAACAAAGCTTCGGTACGCTGCACCGTAAATTCCGTTATGCGCGGGCAGCCTATTTTGGTCTGCTCAAAGTGAGTGCGCAAAGCCATCTGAAGGCGATGTGTTTGAACCTGTTGAAAGCGGCTAACAGGCTAAGTGTGCCTGTTGCTGCCTAAAAGGTGGCCTGGATGCCTGATTATCGGGTATCCGGGGAGGATTAAGGGGGTATTTGGGTAAAATTAGTGGATATTTGAAACGAAAACAGCCGAAAATCTTTGTTTAGGTTTCGGCTGTTGGGGGAAAAGGAATTTTGCAAAGGTCTCAGTCTGTTAACGAAATTTGACGCATAAAAATGCGCCAAAAAATTTTCAATTGCCTAAAACCTTCCTAATATTGAGCAAAAAGTAGGAAAAATCAGAAAAGTTTTGCATTTTGAAAATGAGATTGAGCATAAAATTTTAGTAACCTATGTTATTGCAAAGGTCTCAGAGTACAGATAGTACGGCAAGGCGAGGCAACGCCGTACTGGTTTAAAGTTAATCCACTATACAAACAAAACTTACATTTCAATTCAATTTGTGAAAGTCCTCCCATCCAAAACAAACCGGTCTGCCTGCAAAACAAAGTTTGTTTCACAGACAGACCGGTGATTAACTGCGTCAATTAAGCAGCGATTTTTTCGCACTCTTTGATGCAGGCAAGGCAAGACTCATAGCATTGTTTGCATTCTGCGTGGTGACCGACGTGTTGTTTACACGCGGCGGAACATTGTTTGCACGCTTCAATGCAGACTTTTGCCAAAGATGGAGTCAGCGGAGAGTTTTGGGCGGCAAGGTTTTGCAGCGCGCCGCACAATGCCAGCATTTGGTTGACACCTGTTGCGCAATCTTTCATGGAAGTATCGCCTTGGCTCAGCAGTCTGATGCAGTGTGCCAAACAGATTTGACCTGCTTCAACACAGTGGGCAGCCGCTTTTCTGGCTGCTTCATAGGTTTTGGACGCAGTAGCAGGGGCAGCGTGTGAATGGCCTTTATGGTCATGATGTCCGTGGGCGCGGGCGAATGAAGCGGCAGCTGCCAAAGAAACGGCTGTACCACCCAAGAATTGACGACGGTTCATACTGTATTTCCTTATGTAATCATTGATATGAAGTGAAACATAACGAATCGCTAAAAATTTGGATACGGCAGTTTTCTATACATCATTGATGTCGTTTGAAATCAGCCGTTTATGAAATTTTGAGCGATTGCACTACACTTACCGCCGCAATCCTATCATTCAACGGTTCGACAGACAATAAATCGAAAGTTGATAAATAATCAATGAAGTTATTTTATTTCTGATGTTGTTTACACAGCCTGAAACCAGCTCTGTTCAAATTTGCTATGGCAAATCATTAAATTCCAAAATCCATTATCTTGCAGAAGTTGGTTTTATCCGGTTTTGAAGTAGTGGGAATCAAATCAAACGGTAAAAAGGGGTGGGCAAAGATTCGGTATCGGTTTCAGAAGCAGTCTTTTATGTAAATTTATGATTGCGACACTTTAAAATGCTTTGAACGCTACCACTTATCCTCAAACGGCGACGTAGGCATATTTTTATGCCCAAGCCAATAATTTGCTGATAGAATCAGGACTCTTTTTGTTTTCACACATTTTTTCAGGAGCAAACGCCATGCGAAACGACGTTTACGACTATCCTCTTGCAGGACAAGTTTCCCAAAACATTGTCTTGCAAAAAACTTACCGCCTGCTGGGTTTGTCTTTCATTCCCGCTATTGCCGGCGCATTTGCCAGCAGCGCTTTGAACCTAAACCTGTACGCTATGTTCGGCGCACGCTGGATGGGTTTTGTAGCTGTATTGGCATTCTTCTACGGTATGATTTTCCTTATCGAGAAAAACCGTTACAGCAATACGGGCGTTGTCTTGTTGATGATTTTCACCTTCGGTATGGGTGTGTTGATCAGCCCGTTGCTGCAATATGCGCTTGCTATCCGTAATGGTACTCAAATCGTAGGTGTCGCCGCAGCCATGACCGCCGGCGTATTCTTTACGATGGCAGCTATGGCGCGCCGCACAACGATGAATATGAACTCGCTCGGACGCTTCTTGGCAATCGGCGGTGTGGTTCTGATGATTGCAGTGGTTGCTAACTTCATTCTGCAAATTCCGGCTCTGAGCCTGGCGATTTCCGGCGCGTTCGTTGTGTTCAGTTCGCTGGTTATTATGTGGCAGGTGCGTACCGTGATTGACGGTGGCGAAGACAGCCATATCAGCGCGGCCCTGACCATTTTCATCTCGATTTACAATATTTTCAGCAGCCTGTTGCGCATCTTGTTGGCATTCACCAGCGACGATTAATTGCTTAGGTTCTGATATCGAGGTCGTCTGAAATCTGAAAAGGTTTCAGACGACCTTTTTTATATGCGTAGGTTTAGGATGTGTGGATTCGTTTTGAATCAGATGGGCAATCATGCGGCGGTTCGTCAGGAGGTAGAAAGCTGATTGGCTTGGTGCTTGGTGGGGTATTAAACATTGCTGAGAAGCAAACTTGATGGGCTGCATTTGGGAAGTTAAAGGTTTGGCTAGAGCTTCGATGTTTGAAAAAATGTTTGCTTCAAACTTGTACAACGTAATGCTGTATTGCTTGAAGTTAGCTAGTTGAAGGCGCATCATTGAGTTTTGCTCTGGTGAAAAAAACGCGGTTCCCGTTGATGAGAGGCGTTTCATCATAAACGGCGTCGTTTTCAGACGACCTTTTTGACCAATATAAAAAAACGTCGTCTGAAATTTTCAGACGACGTTGTGTTGCCGGCAATTTATCAATATTTATTGATGTTGCTGTGGATATTGTATTGGTTGTGCTCCGTATCGTGGGAATCTTGCGGCTCGTTGCGGACGTGCGGTTTGTCGTCAGACATGTTGTCCAGGTCGCGGCCTGGTTCGGATACGGTGTCGCCGATGTTGATGCTGGTCAGGTTTTCCAAAATGATGGCGGACGACAGATGTTCGCCGGTGCGGTATACCATAGCCAATGCGGTTTCTTCGGCAGGGATGGAAACATATTTAACGATGTTCTTACGGCCTTTTTTGCCGTCTTCCAAATCAACTTTCACTTGGCGGTCGCGTTTGTAAATGCTCAAGACCGTGCCTTTGTCCAAGCCGTCGGCGGAACCTTTGTTCAGAGTAACGGTTTGGAATTGTCCGGCTTCGTGTACACCGTCGAGGATGGAGATGACTTTACCGTCGATGTGTTGCGTCGGCGCGTGCGGCATGATTTGGAAGGGCTCGGTTTCGCCGTCCATTTTCAGCAGGAAGTCGCCTTTGCGGATTTCGGAAACGGCTTCTTCCACAATCATAGGCTGCGCGGTTTGGGTCGGTACTTTCGCCAGTGGATGCAGGCGGGTGTAGTATTCGCCGTCTTTCAGGTATTTGCGGTCTTCGTCGGAGGCGGAGTCCAGCGCGCTGTTGGTGTAGGGCAGGGTGCTGACGATGCCGCTGAAGACGACTTCTTGTCCGAGGTATTTGCGGGTATCGGGATCGGTCAGGTCTTTGACGGCGCGGTAAACCAGATAGCGGCCAGGTTCGGTAACGCCGTAGGCGTACACGCGTTCGCCTTTGCTGTACATGATGCGGTTGTCAGGGCCGTCGATCAGGCGCGGTGCGTCTTGGGTCTTCATTTGGTCGATGAACTGCGGGTGTTGCATGAACATGCGGTAGAAGTTCACGTTGACGGTTTGGATACCGTAGCCTGAAGAGGTTTCACGAACGCGCGGGCTGAGCTTGATGACGGGGATGCCGTCATTGCCGGTGGAGCCGTTTTCGAAGCCCAGTTGCGGGCGGCCGTTGACGTAGCGCAAAACCAACACTTGACCCGGATAGATCAGATGCGGATTGCGGATTTCGCCGCGATTTGCGCCCCAAAGGCGGTTCCACTGCCACGGGCTGTACAGATATTTGCCGGAGATGCTCCAGAGTGTGTCGCCGTTTTTCACGACGTAGCGTTGCGGCGCATCGGGGCGCACTTTTAATGAAGCTGCTTGAGTGTGGGCGGAAATTGCCATGCCCGCAACACAAAGCAGGGTTATAATACGTTGTTGCATAACCGTTCCCCTTGAAATTGATTCGGTTTGTCTTTAAATGATAAACGGAGAAAATGAAATGGCCGGGAGTTTGCAAAAACCGCCGTCCCCCTTTAAAAAACGTCAATGGGCGTTTCGTGCGCATTGAACGGAAATTCATTGGTACATATTTTATCATTGAATGTTAGTGTCATCACGGGAATTGTGAAGACAGACGCAAAATTTGTATGAAAACACACACAATCTGCTGCCGGATGCGTTTGAATGCGCGTCCCAAGTATTGAAAAACGAAGAGAAAATTATGGCTTTACTGAATATCCTGCAATACCCCGACGAGCGACTGCACACTGTGGCAAAGCCTGTCGAAAAAGTCGATGAGCGCATCCAAAAGCTGGTTGCCGATATGTTTGAAACCATGTACGAAGCGCGCGGCATCGGTTTGGCGGCGACGCAGGTCGATGTGCACGAGCGCGTCGTCGTGATGGATTTGACCGAAGACCGCAGCGAGCCGCGCGTGTTCATCAACCCCGTCATTGTTGAAAAAGACGGCGAAACCACTTACGAAGAAGGCTGCCTGTCCGTGCCGGGCATTTACGACACCGTTACCCGCGCCGAACGCGTCAAGGTCGAGGCTTTGAACGAAAAAGGCGAGAAATTCACGCTGGAGGCGGACGGGCTGTTGGCGATTTGCGTGCAGCACGAGTTGGATCACCTGATGGGCATCGTTTTTGTCGAACGCCTGTCTCAGCTCAAGCAGGGTCGGATTAAGACCAAACTGAAAAAACGTCAGAAACACACCATCTAAAAGCCGAATGATTACGGTTGGACAGGTCGTCTGAAAGAGGGAAGCGGCAGCAAGCCGTTGTTTTTCAAACTTTCAGACGACCTGTCGCAATGTTTGCCTATTCTTTTAAGATAGTGGTTAGAAACAGTAACAGCCGTATCCCGTAATCTGTTCCTTTCCGTCAGACGGAGACAAGCTTGCCGTTGCGGTACAGAGGTCGTCTGAAACCCATTTCCAAGGAGTTTCTCCATGAAAGTCATCTTCGCCGGTACGCCCGATTTTGCCGCTGCCGCCTTAAAAGCCATAGCCGCCGCCGGTTTTGAAATCCCGCTGGTGTTGACCCAGCCCGACCGTCCCAAAGGACGCGGGATGCAGCTTGCCCCGTCTCCCGTGAAGCAGGCCGCATTGGAATTGGGTTTGCGCGTAGCGCAGCCTGAAAAACTGCGCAACAACGCCGAAGCCCTGCAAATGCTCGAAGAGGTCGAGGCCGACGTGATGGTCGTTGCCGCCTACGGACTGATTTTGCCGCAAGACGTGTTGGATACGCCGAAACACGGCTGCCTCAACATCCACGCCTCGCTGCTGCCCCGTTGGCGCGGTGCGGCGCCGATTCAGCGAGCGATTGAAGCAGGCGATGCCGAGACGGGCGTGTGCATCATGCAGATGGACATCGGTTTGGACACCGGCGATGTGGTCAGCGAACACCGTTACGCCATTCAATCGACCGATACGGCGAATGAAGTACACGACGCGCTGATGAACCTCGGTGCGGAGGCTATTGTTGCTGATTTGCAACAATTAAAGGCAGAGGGTCGTCTGAAAAGCGTCAAACAGCCCGAAGAAGGCGTGACTTACGCGCAAAAATTAAGCAAAGAAGAAGCGCGTATCGATTGGAACGAAAGTGCGGCAGTGATTGAACGCAAAATCCGCGCCTTCAACCCCGTTCCCGCTGCGTGGGTGGAATATCAAGGCAAGCCGATGAAAATCTGGCGGGCTGAAGTAGTGGCACAACAGGGCAGGGCGGGTGAAGTGTTGTCTTGTTCGGCTGACGGCTTGGTCGTTGCCTGCGGCGAGAACGCGTTGAAGATTACCGAATTGCAGCCTTCCGGCAGCAAACGGATGCCGATTGCGGCGTTTGCGGCGGGGCACAAGATTGAGGTTGGAACGGTTTTGTAGAAGCCGTTTGCAGACTCATTAATTTTCAGACGACCTTTCTTCGGATAGCTTAGAGGTCGTCTGAAAATATCAGTAGGGAAACATTTGGTTTTGTTGAACTGACGACAAGATTCCCCACGTTTAGGAGCAGATCATGGCAGTGTTTGAAGTAGTCGAAGGCGATATTACGAAACTTGAAGTCGATGCCATCGTGAACGCCGCCAATTCCTCGTTGTTGGGCGGCGGCGGAGTGGACGGCGCGATTCACCGCGCGGCGGGGCGGGAATTGCTGGAAGAGTGTAGGCAGTTGAACGGCTGCCGCACGGGCGAAGCGAAAATTACCCAAGGTTATCGGTTGCCGGCGAAATTTGTGATTCACACCGTTGGGCCGGTTTGGTTCGGCGGACACCGCAGCGAAGCGGTCAAGCTGGCGGAGGCGTATCAAAATTCGCTGCTGCTGGCGCAAGAACACGGCATCCGCAGCATCGCCTTCCCCTGCATCAGTACAGGCGTGTACCGTTTTCCTGCCGATTTGGCCGCTGAAACCGCTTTGGTGATTTTGAAAAAAACTTTGCCGCAGTGTCCGACTGTCGAAAAAATCGTTTTCTGTTGCTATTCGCCGCAGGATGCCGAACGTTATCGGGCACTGTTGGAACGGGACGGGGCGGTCGTCTGAAAGTCCCAAATCAGGCAAAACGGCAGATAAAATGTTTTCAGACGACCTTAGGCAAGTTTGAGGTCGTCTGAAAACAGAAAAGCCGGACATGCAGTAGTCCGGCTTCCTTAAGAATCCATTAATCGTCGCAGTGGTTGTCGGTATCCACTTTGATGACGCGTCCGCTTTGTGAAGAAACGTCCACATCGTATTCGGTGCAGCCTCTGCGGATTTCGATTTCCCAGCGTCCGTCGCTGTGGTCGATGTCGGTAACGCGGCCGCCGCCGACGCGTTTCTTGGCGATTTTAACGGCTTGCGCTTGGGAGATGGAGCGGGAATGTTTGTGCGGTGCCGCTGCGGCGGTCAGACTGCCGGAAACGAGTGCGGCGGAAACGGCAAGCAGGGAAAGGAAGCGTAAATTCATGATGAATCCTTATGTGTGTTGAAAAGAACGGACTATATGGATATTGTCATGAGCGGGCAATCGGATTAACACAATTTGAATCTTGCCCCGAACACCGCCCGAACCGCTTGTGCGGCGTTTACATTTTTAACGAACAAATCGAACCGAAGCAGTCATTTAAGGAATTGAATTTATGAGTATGTCCCTCGCCCAAAAACTCGCCGCCGACAGCATTGCGGCAGTCGCCGAAGGGCGCAACCTTCAGGATGTGTTGGCGCAAATCCGCGCAGCGCATCCCGAGCTGACGGCGCAGGAAAACGGCGCGTTGCAGGATATTGCCTACGGCTGCCAGCGTTATTTGGGCAGTTTGAAACATATGCTCGCGCAGATGCTGAAAAAGCCGATTGACAATCCGCAGCTCGAAAGCCTGCTTTTGGCGGCGATGTACCAACTGCATTACACGCGCAACGCGCCTCATGCGGTGGTCAACGAGGCGGTGGAGAGCATCGCGAAAATCGGGCGCGGACAGTTCCGCTCGTTTGCCAACGCGATTTTGCGGCGTTTTTTGCGCGAGCGGGAGAAGCTGGAGGCTTCGTGCAAAAAAGACGATGTGGCGAAACACAACCTGCCGCTGTGGTGGGTGGCATACCTGAAAAACCATTATCCGAAACACTGGCACAATATCACTACCGCGCTGCAATCGCATCCGCCGATGACGCTGCGGGTCAACCGCCGCCACGGCAATGCCGAATCGTATTTGGAAAAGCTGGCGGCAGAAGGCATTGCGGCTAGGGCGTTGGACGAATATGCGGTAACGTTGGACGAGGCAGTTCCCGTCAGCCGGCTGCCCAGTTTTGCCGAAGGGCTTGTGTCGGTGCAGGATTTCGGCGCGCAACAGGCGGCGTATTTGTTAAACCCTCAAAACGGTGAACGGATTTTAGATGCGTGCGCCGCACCGGGCGGGAAAACAGGGCATATGTTGGAATTGGCGGATTGTCATGTTACCGCTTTGGATATAGACGAGGGTCGTCTGAAAAGAGTGAAGGATAATCTTGACCGTTTGGGGTTTCAGACGACCGCTCTGACTTGCGCCGATGCGCAGGACTTGGCGGCGTGGTATGATGGAAAGCCTTTCGACGCCATCCTTGCCGATGTGCCGTGTACCGCTTCGGGTGTAGCGCGGCGCAATCCCGACGTAAAATGGCTGCGCCGTCCGACCGATGCCGCCAAAACCGCCCGTCAGCAGGAGGCATTGCTGGACGCGCTTTGGCAAACCCTGACGAAAAACGGCAGAATGCTGCTTGCCACCTGCTCGGTGTTCGTCGAAGAAAACGACGTTCAGTTGCAAAAATTCCTCAACCGCCACGCCGATGCCGAGCTGATCGAATCGCGTGTGCTTTTACCGAACAAACATCAAGATGGCTTTTATTACGCGCTTATCAAAAAGCAGTAAACGGCTGTTTGGAACGCTGTTGCTCGCCCTGTCGCTGAATGCGGCGGCGGAGGGCATCAGCGTGACCCGCTCCGAGGCGAAGCTGACCGAAACCGGACAGCTTTCCGTCAGCAGCCGTTTCCGCACCGATTTGCCCGACCAGCTCAAACAGGCGCTCCGGCAGGGTGTGCCGTTGAATTTCACTTTGAGCTGGCAGCTTTCTGCGCCTTCCATGCCGTCTTACCGCTTCAAGTTTGACCAGTTGCTCAACAGCGACAACACCATCCACTACAAACTTTCCTTCCATCCGCTGACCAACCGCTACCGCATAACCGTCGGCACGTTTTCCACCGAATACGACACGCTTGAGACCGCCTTGCGCGGCGTAGGGGCGGTCGCCAACTGGAAAGTGCTGTCCAAAGGCGCGTTAAGCGGCGTTGCAGCGAAAGACACGCAAGCCGAAATCCGCCTGCTGCTCTCGACGGCGAAGCTGCCCAAGCCCTTCCAAATCAACGCATTGACTTCTAAAAACTGGCACTTGGATTCCGGCTGGAAGTCTCTGACCATCTCTCAGGAGTAAACCATGCGCCGCTTTCTCCTGATTGCCGTGTTGGCGGCGGTGGGACTGCTTTACGGACTGACCATAGCAACGGGCAGTACCAGCCCGCTGGCGGAATATTTCTGGTGGATTATCGCCCTGTGTGCGCTGCTGATGCTGGTGTTGATATCGGTTTTGACGCGCTATGTCCTGCTCCTCATGCGCGACAAAAGCAAAGGTGTGTTCGGTTCGCAGATTGCGCGGCGGCTGTCGGGGATGTTTACGCTGGTGGCGGTATTGCCGGGTGTGTTCCTGTTCGGCATTTCTGCGCAGTTCATCAACGGCACGATTAATTCATGGTTCGGCAACGATACCCACGAAGCCCTCGAACGCAGTCTGAACTTGAGCAAATCCGCGCTGAATCTGGCAGTGGACAACGCCGTCAGCAATGCTACGCCGGTGCAAATCGACTTGATCAGCACTGCGTCTGTGGACGGCGACTTGGGCAAAGCCCTGACAAATGCGGCTAAATCGGGCGGTTTTACCCAACTTTCGCTCTATGATGTCAAAACACATAAAACCGAGAAAAGTGTCAATCCGCTGAAACTAAACCAGCCCGAACTCGACAAAGAAGGATGGGATACGCTGGAGCAGACCGGCTCGATACGCAGTTTGGAAAACATAGAAAATGTCTTGTACGCGCAAGGCTGGATGCTGATCGGCGCGCACAACGGACGCGATTACGCCTTGTTTTTCCGCCAGCCCATCCCGCAGGATGTGGCGCAAGATGCGACGCTGATTGAAGCGGCGCGGGCGAAATACGCCGAATTGAGCTACACCAAACAAGGCCTGCAAACCTTCTTCTTGGCGACTTTGCTGGTTGCCGCGCTGTTGGCGATTTTCCTTGCCTTGGTGATGGCGCTGTATTTTGCCCGCCGCTTCGTCGAGCCAGTATTGTCGTTGGCAGAAGGTGCAAGGGCGGTGGCGCAGGGCGATTTCAGCCAGAAACGCCCCGTGTTCCGCAACGACGAATTCGGCAGGTTGACCCAGTTGTTCAACCACATGACCGAACAGCTTGCCATCGCCAAAGAAGCCGACGAACACAACCGCCTGCGCGAAGAAGCGGCGCGCCACTATCTTGAATGCGTGTTGGAAAGTTTGACCACGGGCGTGATTACTTTGGATGCCGAAGGTCGTCTGAAAACCTTCAACAAAGCCGCCGAACGGATTTTGGGCATTGAATTGGTGCCGCTTTGGGGCAGCAACTGGCACGACTGGCGCGGACAATCGCCGCAACAGACCCTGCTTGCCGAAGTGTTTGCCGCGATTGAGGAAACCGCCGATGCCGTCAAACCCGTCCAAGTCGAATACGCCGCCCCCGACGACGCGCGCATTCTCTTGGGTAAAGCCACCATCCTGCCCGACGACAACGACAACGGCGTGGTGATGGTGATTGACGATATTACCGTCCTTATCCGCGCGCAGAAAGAAGCCGCATGGGGCGAAGTGGCGAAGCGGTTGGCACACGAAATCCGCAATCCGCTCACGCCTATCCAACTTTCCGCTGAGAGATTGGCATGGAAATTGCATGACAAATTGGACGAACAACACGCCCAAATCCTCAGCCGTTCGACCGACACCATCGTCAAACAGGTGGCGGCATTGAAAGAAATGGTCGAAGCCTTCCGCAATTACGCCCGCGCCCCGTCGCTGAATTTTGAAAAACACGATTTGAACCGCTTGGTTGAAGAAGTGTTGCTGCTGTACGAGGGCGGGGCGTGCCGCTTTGTTCCGAACTTGTCCGACAAACCGCAGCCGATTTCCGCCGATACCACCGCCATGCGGCAGGTGTTGCACAATATTTTCAAAAACGCGGCGGAAGCAGCCGAAGAAGCGGAAGTTCCGCAAGTGAATGTCAGCGTCGGTGAAGATAGCGACGGACAGGTTTTATTGACCGTTTGTAACAACGGCAAAGGTTTCAGCAAGGAAATGCTGCATAATGCCTTCGAGCCGTATGTAACCGACAAACCGACAGGTACGGGACTGGGATTGCCCGTTGTGAAGAAAATCATCGAAGAGCACGGCGGCCGCATCAGCCTGAGCAATCAGAACGAAGGCGGCGCGTGTGTGAAAATAGCCTTACCCCGATTGGTAGAAACTTATGCGTAGCAGTGATATTTTAATTGTAGATGACGAAGTAGGTATCCGTGACTTGCTCTCGGAAATCCTCCAAGACGAAGGTTATTCCGTGGCTTTGGCGGAGAACGCCGAAGAGGCGCGCCAACTGCGCCACCAGACCCGTCCCGCCATGGTGTTGTTGGACATATGGATGCCTGACTGCGACGGGATTACCCTGCTCAAAGAGTGGGCGAAAAACGGACAGCTCAACATGCCCGTGGTGATGATGAGCGGACACGCCAGCATCGACACCGCCGTCGAAGCCACCAAAATCGGCGCGCTCGATTTTTTGGAAAAACCGATTGCCCTGCAAAAGCTGCTCTCTACCGTCGACCGCGCCCTCAAACACGGCGAAATGCAGATGGCGGCGGGCTTGTCCTTCGATAAACTCGGCAACAGCCCCGCCATTCAAGAATTCAAGCAACAGCTTGAGCCTGCCGTGAAAAAAAGCGGCCCCGTGCTGCTCAGCGGCGAAACCGGTTCGCCGTTTGAAATCGTTGCCCGTTATTTCCACAAAAGCGGTACGCCTTGGGTCGGACTCAGCCGCGTCGAACTCATTGCCGACGCGCCTTTGGAACTGCTGCAAAAAGCATCGGGCGGCACGCTTTATCTTGGTGATGCCGCGCAGTACAGCAAAAACATCCAAAACGGCATCAGCTTCATCCTCGGTAAGGCAGACCGTTACAACGTGCGTGTCATTGTCGCCGGCAGCCATGCCGCCGATGAAAGCCCGGCAGACGCCATTGCCGATGCCAAGTTGTCCGAACTGCTCTCCGGCAACGTTATCAGCATTCCGCCTTTGCGCAGCCAATCCGAAGACATCGCTTTCTTGGTCAACCAGGTCATGACCGAATTGGCGGACAGCGAAAAAATCCAGCCCGTCAAATTCAGCAACGGCTCGTTGACCGTCCTGTGTCAATACAATTGGCCGGGCAATTTCGACCAACTCCGCAGCGTCGTGAAAAACCTGATGCTGGAGGCGGACGGACAAGAAGTTCACGAGCAGGCAGTCGTTGCCGCATTGGGGCAAAAACGGGCAACGGTTGCCACTGAAATCGTCGGCGGTTTCAATTTCAACATGCCTTTGCGCGAACTGCGTGAAGAGTTGGAACGTCGCTATTTCGAGTACCACATCGCCCAAGAAGGGCAAAACATGAGCCGTGTCGCCCAAAAAGTCGGCTTGGAGCGCACTCACCTCTACCGCAAACTCAAACAATTAGGCATCAGCGTTTCCCGCCGGAGCGCAGCGGAAAAAGCAGAAGAGTAGGGCGGCAGTAGGATAAAAGGTCGTCTGAAAGCATACGGCACGCCGAGGTATGTTTTCAGACGACCTTGTTTGCCATTAATCTATTCGCTTTTGCCGTATCCAACTCACTGATGCGAATCCGGTTCATTTATTGAGTGCGCCATTTCCGTGCAGGGTGAGAAGGAATCACGGCTGCGTGCGACAATCATTTGAATAACAGATATTTCTACCGTATCGTGTAGAATATAAAAATATTACAAAAGTTACTAACGAGCTGCCGGCTGTTTGGCAGCATCCGCATGACGGTGAACGGACAGGAAACCGGAATCAGGCGCGGGAACGCTGTATCGGCTTAAAGCTTGCCGGCTTTATCTTTAAATACTGACATTTATCCGTTTTCAGACGACCTCCCGAACAAAGGTCGTCTGAAAACAACAAGGGGACACAATTCATGACGGAAAACGACCGCCTTGCCTGGCTGCAACTGGCGTTTACGCCTTATGTCGGCGCGGAGGGTTTCTTGCTCCTGCTACAACGTTTCGGCAGCGCGAAAGCCGCGCTGGATGCTCCGGCGGAGCAAATCGCCGCGATAGTGCGCCACAAGCAAGCAGCCGAATCTTGGCGCAAAGCGGAAAAACGGGCGTTGGCGCAAAAGGCTGCGGAAGCGGCGTTGCAATGGGAAACGGAGGACGGCTGCCGTTTGTTGCTGCTGCAAGATAAGGATTTTCCTGAAATGCTGACGCAGGGCATTACCGCACCGCCGGTTTTGTTTTTGCGCGGTAACGTGCAACTGTTGCACAAATCTTCCGCCGCCATTGTCGGTAGCCGTCATGCCACGCCGCAGGCGATGCGGATTGCTAAAGATTTTGGCAGGGCGTTGAGTGAAAAGGATATTCCCGTCGTGTCGGGTATGGCTTCGGGTATCGACACCGCCGCCCACCAAGGCGCGTTGCAGGCGGGCGGCGGCACCATCGCCGTCTGGGGAACGGGCATAGACCGCATTTACCCGCCGTCCAATAAAAACCTTGCCTATGAAATTGCCGAAAAAGGATTGATTGTCAGCGAGTTTCCTTTGGATACGCGCCCATTTGCGGGCAACTTCCCGCGCCGCAACCGCCTGATTGCCGCGTTGTCGCAGGTTACGCTGGTGGTCGAGGCTGCGTTGGAGTCCGGTTCGCTGATTACCGCCAAGCTGGCGGCGGAGATGGGGCGGGAAGTGATGGCAGTTCCCGGTTCGATAGACAATCCGCACAGCAAAGGCTGCCACAAGCTGATTAAAGACGGCGCGAAATTGGTGGAATGTTTGGACGACATCCTTCACGAATGTCCGGGGCTATTGCAAAATGCGGCAGTTCCATCATATTCTATAAATAAGAAAAACAAAAAAACGGAAAAACGCACTGCCGTCAGAGAGACGTCGTCTGAACCTGTTTTGCCGTTTTCAGACGACCTTCATGTCCGAAAACAGCCGGCCCCAGCCAATACGGTTGCCGCGCCGACATCAGAAGACGAGCTGCTGAACGCCATGGGTTACGACCCCGTGCATCCCGATATATTGGCGCAACAAACCGTATGGGCGGCGGCAGACGTTTACGCCCGACTGCTGGAATACGAACTCGACGGCATCGTCGTCGCCTTGCCGGGCGGACGCTACCAGCGCATAAAAGCATAATCGATTCATTCATTAAGGAACCAGCATGACAGAAGTCATCGCCTATCTCATCGAACACTTCCAAGATTTTGACAACTGCCCGCCGCCGGAGGATTTGGGCCGCCTGTTGGAAGATGCAGGTTTTGACGTAACGGAAATCGGCAATACGCTGATGATGATGGAAGTGTTGTTCAACACGTCCGAATTCGCCGCCGCGCCGTTCGACAGCCATGCCCTGCGCGTGTATTGCAACGAGGAAGTGGAAAACCTGCCGCAGGAAGTCATCGGGCTGATGCAGTATCTGGTTGCCGAACGCGCCATCACTTACGAGCAGCGCGAAATCGTCATCCACGCCCTGATGCACATCCCGCCCGAAGAAATCACGCTCGATACGGCGAAAGTGCTGGTGTTGCTCTTATTGTGGGCGCACAAAAGCGAATTGCCCGTCTTAATCGGCGACGACCTGATGGGCGCGCTCAACGGCAAAGCGACCATGCATTAAACCTTTTCAGACGACCTTTTGACGCAGCTTGTTCAGAAAGGTCGTCTGAAACGCATCATCCAATACATTAAAAGAGAACAAACAATGGCGAAAAACCTCTTAATCGTCGAATCACCGTCCAAAGCCAAAACCCTGAAAAAATACCTTGGCGGCGATTTCGAAATTCTGGCCTCCTACGGCCACGTCCGCGACCTTATCCCCAAAAACGGTGCCGTCGATCCAGAACACGACTTCGCCATGAAATACGAGCTGATCAAACGCAACGCCAAACACGTCGATGCGATTGTTGCCGGAGCCAAAGAAGCCGAAAACATCTACCTCGCAACCGACCCGGATAGGGAAGGCGAAGCGATTTCCTGGCATCTTTTTGAAATCCTCAAATCCAAACGCGGCCTGAAAAACATCAAGCCGCAGCGTGTCGTGTTCCACGAAATCACCAAAAACGCCGTCCTCGACGCCGTCGCCAACCCGCGCGAAATCGAAATGGACTTGGTTGATGCGCAACAAGCCCGCCGAGCTTTGGACTATTTGGTCGGTTTCAACCTCTCGCCATTGTTGTGGAAAAAAATCCGCCGCGGTTTGAGCGCGGGCCGTGTGCAAAGCCCCGCCCTGCGTCTGATTTGCGAACGCGAAAACGAAATCCGCGCGTTTGAAGCGCAGGAATATTGGACAGTGCATCTCGACAGCCACAAAGGCCGCAGCAAGTTCACCGCCAAACTCGCCCAATACAACGGCGCGAAACTCGAACAATTCGACCTGCCGAACGAAGCCGCGCAAGCCGACGTGTTGAAAGAACTCGAAGGCAAAGAGGCAGTCGTTACCGCCATCGAAAAGAAAAAGCGCAGCCGCAATCCCGCCGCGCCGTTCACCACATCCACCATGCAGCAGGATGCCGTGCGCAAACTCGGTTTCACCACCGACCGCACCATGCGTACCGCCCAGCAGCTTTACGAAGGTATAGACGTAGGGCAGGGCGCTATCGGTCTGATTACCTATATGCGTACCGACAGCGTGAATTTGGCCGATGAAGCGTTAACCGAAATCCGCCATTACATCGAAAACAAAATCGGCAAAGAATATCTGCCGAGTGCCGCCAAACAATACAAAACCAAATCCAAAAACGCCCAAGAAGCGCACGAAGCCATCCGTCCGACTTCCGTGTACCGCACGCCCGAAAGCGTCAAACCCTTCCTGAGCGCAGACCAGTTCAAACTCTATCAAATGATTTGGCAACGCACCGTCGCTTGTCAGATGACGCCCGCCAAATTCGACCAAACCACCGTTGATATTACCGTCGGCAAAGGCGTATTCCGCGTAACCGGACAAGTGCAAACCTTCGCAGGCTTCCTCAGCGTTTACGAAGAAAGCAGCGACGATGAAGAAGGCGAAGACAGCAAAAAACTGCCCGAAATGAGCGAAGGCGACAAATTGCCTGTGGACAAACTCTACGGCGAACAACACTTCACCACCCCGCCGCCGCGTTACAACGAAGCCACACTGGTTAAAGCCCTCGAAGAATACGGCATCGGCCGCCCCTCGACCTACGCCAGCATTATTTCCACGCTCAAAGACCGCGAATACGTTACCCTTGAGCAAAAACGCTTCATGCCCACCGACACAGGCGACATCGTCAACAAATTCCTGACCGAACATTTCGCCCAATACGTCGACTATCACTTCACCGCCAAACTCGAAGACCAGCTCGACGAAATCGCCGACGGCAAACGCCGCTGGATTCCCGTGATGGACAAATTCTGGAAACCGTTCATCAAACAAGTGGAAGAAAAAGAAGGCATCGAACGCGCCAAATTCACCACGCAGGAACTCGACGAAACCTGCCCCAAATGTGGCGAACACAAACTGCAAATCAAGTTCGGCAAAATGGGCCGCTTCGTCGCCTGCGCCGGCTATCCCGAGTGCAGCTATACGCGCAACGTCAACGAAACCGCCGAAGAAGCCGCCGAGCGCATCGCCAAAGCCGAAGCCGAGCAAGCCGAACTCGACGGACGCGAGTGCCCCAAATGCGGCGGACGGCTGGTGTATAAATACAGCCGCACCGGTAGCAAATTCATCGGCTGCGCCAACTACCCCAAATGCAAACACGTCGAGCCGTTGGAAAAACCGAAAGATACCGGCGTCCAATGCCCGCAATGCAAAAAAGGCAACCTCGTCGAGCGCAAATCCCGCTACGGCAAACTGTTTTACAGTTGCAGCACCTATCCTGACTGCAACTACGCCACGTGGAACCCGCCCGTCGCCGAAGAATGCCCGAACTGCCATTGGCCGGTCTTGACCATCAAAACCACCAAACGCTGGGGCGTAGAAAAAGTCTGCCCGCAAAAAGAATGCGGCTGGAAAGAGCAGATTGAACCGCCTGCACCGAAAGAGTGAGATTAGGTTGGTTTGAAAGAGAAAAGGTCGTCTGAAAAATTTTTCAGACGACCTTTGCTTTTCTGTGATTGGTTTATTTGAATCCGCGTGTCGTTTTAAAGTCCGATAAAATACGGTTCATTTCTGGTTCAAATAAGGCTATGTAATCGTAAGATAGACCGCGACTGGCACTGGGGTGGGGAAAACAAACGACTTCGCAATTTTCAAACGATTGGAATCTGATTTTGAAACGTGTGCCGCTAAAATCTTTTTGTACTACTCGCAGCGGTTGAGTTTGTTTTCCGACAAGCTGCTCGAAGCGCGGCAATACATTTGCGTGATTAAGATAATTTGTCAGATTGCTTCCCATGAAGAGAATCAATTTAGGGCGTAGTTTCTCAATGTGGTAGAGAAAATTATCGACGTGTTCAGGCTGGAGAAATTTGTTTGGATTGTCGATTTTGTTGCCCTGAGTAGCTGCCCAGTTGGTTTGTACCAGGGATTTTTCAAATGCACCGCCCAATTCATTTTCGTCTAAGGGGTGTCCCCACATTTCAAACCAAATTTTTATCGTCTTGTCGTAACGCCACTTTTTTGCCTGTTCACCGAAATAGAGGGATTTATTGGCAAATGTATGGTCGATTTTGTTTTCAGGGAGTTTGTATTCACCTGCTACATAAGCAGCCTCATCGGCTTTACTCCAACCCCATTCATACCCACAAATCATTAAGCCATGTTTGTCGTTGTAACCTTGAAATATACTGTTACTGAGATTCAGATCTGACATGATAGTAGCCTTACATTAATGTTTCAAAAATGACTACTCATTATAAATAAGCAAATGTAATTTATCTAGTTTTATGTTTAAGTTGAAAACATACTTCACACGGTGAAACGCAGTTCAATATTTCATGTCGTCAAATTCAAAACCAAAAGGTCGTCTGAAAAATTTTTCAGACGACCTTTTGGTTTTGTAAAAGACAAGTTTTAACGCCGCGCGAAAACCAACGTGGCAAGAAAGAATAAACTGACTATCAAAGCAACGGTTTTGCCGATTAAGGGCAGGCAGAAGACGAACCAAAGCAGACCGCGCCCCAAGTTCGGTATCAATCCCAAGTGGCGGTAATATTCGTCAAAGAAATGGGCGTGGGCGGTGAAGGCAATTACACCGCCGATATAAACACCAAAAATAATTTTCCAAAGCGGCATTGTCAGCCATCCATATTTTCATTAAGTATTATGGTTAATAGACTGAAAAAACGGTGGGAAAGTTCTAATGGCGGACGTAAGCGACCTTTTTATTTGAGAAAATATTTTATGATTTATAAAATTTTGTAAGTTTACCATCATAAAAAATAAATTTTTGCGATGGGTCGATTTGTTCTCATGCTGCCTTAAATGAAAAAGCGCTGCGGTATAATAGCTGTTTTGTCATTCTTTAAAGGTCGTCTGAAAGTGTCGGACGATTTGTTTTAATCATGAGCAAACACAGCAAACATTCAAATCAAGTCCGCATCATCGGCGGGCAATGCAGGGGACGGAAACTGGTTTTTGCAGATGCGGACGGTCTGCGTCCGACGCCTGACAGTGTCCGCGAAAAACTGTTCAACTGGCTCGGTCAGGATTTGACCGGTATGAATGTGTTGGATTTGTTTGCCGGAAGCGGCGCGTTGGGATTTGAAGCTGCGTCCCGTAACGCGAAAAGGGCTGTGTTGGCAGACAATAACCGTAAAACTGCCGATATGCTGCGGCAAAACGCCAGAGGATTGGGTTTGGATAAGCTGGAAATCCTCAATACCGATGGTCTTGCGTATTTGCAGAGGTCGTCTGAAAAGTTTGATGTGGTCTTTTTGGATCCGCCGTTTGCGTGGCAGGGTTGGGAAAATTTGTTTACTTCTTTGAAAAACAGCTTGAAAAACGGGGCAATGGTCTATATTGAAGCAGGGGAGCTGCCCGATTTCCCGGAGTGGCTGGAGCCTTATCGCGAAGGGCGGGCGGGTAAGAGTGGTTTTGTGCTCTTGCAGTTTGTCCAAGTGGCTGAATAGTAAGAGATTTGAGAATCATTACCAGGGTGTAAACATTCGCCTAAATGGATTGTTTTTGACGCGTTTGTGCTATAATCCGCGCCCAATCGGTTTTGATAATTTAAATGAAAAAGGAAAAGAAATGTCGCTCTTTATTACAGATGAGTGCATTAACTGTGACGTTTGCGAGCCGGAGTGCCCCAATGACGCCATCTCGCAAGGCGAGGAAATTTATGAAATCAACCCTAATTTGTGTACGCAGTGCGTAGGTCACTATGATGAGCCGCAATGTCAGCAGGTATGCCCTGTAGACTGTATCTTAATTGATGAAGAGCATCCTGAAACGCACGAAGAGCTGATGGCAAAATACGAAAAAATCATTCAGTTCAAATAAATTCTTTTTTAAAGCAATAAATTGAGTGATTTTTAAAAAACAAAATTAAAAAAGAGCTTGACGAAAATCTGAGTCGCGAATAAAATTGCGTTCTCTTTTGGTGGGATTCCCGAGCGGTCAAAGGGGGCAGACTGTAAATCTGTTGCGAGAGCTTCGAAGGTTCGAATCCTTCTCCCACCACCAAATTCCAATGTGTTGGAGCATTGATGCAGTAAGTCTGCGGGTGTAGCTCAATGGTAGAGCAGAAGCCTTCCAAGCTTACGGTGAGGGTTCGATTCCCTTCACCCGCTCCAATAGTCTATTGGCCCATGTAGCTCAGGGGTAGAGCACTCCCTTGGTAAGGGAGAGGCCGGCAGTTCAAATCTGCCCATGGGCACCAAATACCATTTTCTCAGTATTTTAAAGATAGGAAATTTGCCATGGCAAAGGAAAAATTTGAACGTAGCAAACCGCACGTAAACGTTGGCACCATCGGTCACGTTGACCATGGTAAAACCACTCTGACTGCTGCTTTGACTACTATTTTGGCTAAAAAATTCGGCGGTGCTGCAAAAGCTTACGACCAAATCGACAACGCTCCCGAAGAAAAAGCCCGTGGTATTACCATCAATACCTCACACGTAGAATACGAAACCGAAACCCGCCACTACGCACACGTAGACTGCCCGGGTCACGCCGACTACGTTAAAAACATGATTACCGGTGCCGCACAAATGGATGGCGCAATCTTGGTATGTTCCGCTGCCGACGGTCCTATGCCGCAAACCCGCGAACACATCCTGTTGGCCCGCCAAGTAGGCGTACCTTACATCATCGTGTTCATGAACAAATGCGACATGGTTGACGATGCCGAGCTGTTGGAACTGGTTGAAATGGAAATCCGTGACTTGCTGTCAAGTTACGACTTCCCAGGCGACGACTGCCCGATCGTACAGGGTTCTGCGCTGAAAGCCTTGGAAGGCGACGCTGCTTACGAAGAAAAAATCTTCGAACTGGCTGCCGCATTGGACAGCTACATCCCGACTCCTGAGCGTGCCGTGGACAAACCGTTCCTGTTGCCTATCGAAGACGTATTCTCCATCTCCGGTCGTGGTACAGTAGTAACCGGCCGTGTAGAGCGCGGTGTCATCCACGTTGGTGACGAGATCGAAATCGTAGGTCTGAAAGAAACCCAAAAAACCACTTGTACCGGTGTTGAGATGTTCCGCAAACTGCTGGACGAAGGTCAGGCCGGTGACAACGTAGGCGTATTGCTGCGCGGTACCAAACGCGAAGAAGTGGAACGCGGTCAAGTATTGGCTAAACCGGGTACCATCACTCCGCACACCAAATTCAAAGCGGAAGTGTACGTATTGAGCAAAGAAGAGGGTGGCCGTCATACTCCGTTCTTCGCCAACTACCGTCCTCAATTCTACTTCCGTACTACCGACGTAACCGGTGCGGTTACTTTGGAAGAAGGTGTAGAAATGGTTATGCCTGGTGAGAACGTAGCCATCACTGTAGAACTGATTGCACCTATCGCTATGGAAGAAGGTCTGCGCTTTGCGATTCGCGAAGGTGGTCGTACCGTAGGTGCAGGTGTGGTTTCTTCTATCATCGCTTAAGTTTAGAGGCCAATAGCTCAATTGGTAGAGTATCGGTCTCCAAAACCGAGGGTTGGGGGTTCGAGACCCTCTTGGCCTGCCAAATAAAAAATTAACCGGCCCTGTGCCGGTTAATTTTTTTGCATTTCTTTTTTAGTAATTAATTTAAACCATTGCATGAGTGAGATAGTGCGACTTTGATGCTGTGGTGAGTGAGTAAAGATGACTGAGCATACATCTGAACATAAAGCAGAAAAGTCGGGTCAGCTTGTAACATCCGGCAATCATTCTACGCCGCCTAAGCGAGAAGGGCTGCTTTCCTATTTTAAAAACTCATGGTCTGAGTTTAAAAAAGTTGTTTGGCCTACGCGAGATGATGCAGTTAAGATGACGATCTTCGTCGTTATATTTGTAGCAATCTTGGCAGTATTTATTTATGCGGCAGACAGTGCTATTTCTTGGCTGTTTTTTGATGTGTTGTTGAAGAGGGGGTAAAAATGTCAAAACGTTGGTATGTTGTGCAGGCTTATTCCGGCTTTGAGAAAAATGTCCAGAAGACCCTAAAAGAGCGTATCGCTCGCGAAGGCATGGAAGGTTATTTCGGTCAGATTCTTGTTCCGGTTGAAGAAGTGGTCGATATTAAAAATGGTCGCAAAACCATTAGCGAGCGTAAGTTTTATCCGGGCTATGTTTTGGTCGAAATGGAAATGACCGATGATTCATGGCATTTGGTGAAAAGTACCCCTCGAGTTTCAGGTTTTATTGGTGGTACGGCAAATAAGCCTACTCCGATTTCTCAAAGAGAGGCTGATGCAATCTTGCAACAGGTTCGTTCTGGGGTTGAGAAGCCTAAACCTAAAGTTGAATTTGAAGTGGGGCAGCAAGTTCGTGTAAACGAAGGCCCTTTTGCTGACTTCAACGGTATTGTAGATGAAGTGAATTATGAGCGTAATAAATTGAGGGTTTCTGTTCAGATTTTTGGTCGCGAAACCCCGGTTGAGCTGGAGTTTGGTCAAGTAGAAAAGATTTAAGTTTTTAAATCCCTTGAAAAAAAATCTCTAAGTAAATATAATGCTGAATTCTTTTTTGGGAAGCGGAAATGGTTCCGCGCTATACCCGTTTTTAGGAGTCCTATAAGTGGCAAAGAAAATTATCGGCTATATCAAACTGCAAATTCCTGCAGGTAAAGCCAATCCATCTCCCCCAGTTGGTCCTGCTTTGGGTCAACGTGGTCTGAATATTATGGAATTCTGTAAGGCATTTAATGCTGCAACTCAAGGCATTGAGCCTGGTTTGCCGATTCCAGTTGTAATTACTGCATTTGCGGATAAGTCATTCACTTTTGTGATGAAAACTCCTCCGGCCTCTATTCTGTTGAAAAAAGCCGCCGGTTTGCAAAAAGGTAGTTCTAATCCTCTGACAAACAAAGTGGGTAAATTGACCCGTGCTCAGTTGGAAGAAATTGCTAAAACTAAAGAACCTGATTTGACTGCTGCTGATTTGGATGCCGCTGTTCGCACTATTGCTGGTTCTGCTCGTTCAATGGGTTTGGATGTGGAGGGTGTTGTATAATGGCTAAAGTATCTAAACGCTTGAAAGCTTTGCGCTCTTCTGTTGAAGCCAATAAATTATATGCAATTGATGAAGCAATTGCTTTGGTAAAAAAAGCAGCGACTGCTAAATTTGACGAGTCTGTTGACGTATCTTTCAACTTGGGTGTTGATCCGCGTAAATCTGACCAAGTTATCCGTGGTTCAGTTGTTCTGCCTAAAGGTACTGGTAAAACAACCCGCGTGGCAGTATTTACTCAAGGTGCAAATGCTGAAGCAGCTAAAGAAGCTGGTGCTGATGTTGTCGGCTTTGAAGATTTGGCTACTGAAATCAAAGCAGGTAATCTGAACTTTGACGTTGTTATTGCTTCTCCTGATGCAATGCGCATCGTTGGTCAGTTGGGTACCATCTTAGGTCCGCGTGGTTTGATGCCGAACCCTAAAGTGGGTACTGTTACTCCTAATGTGGCTGAAGCAGTTAAAAATGCAAAAGCAGGTCAAGTGCAATATCGTACAGACAAAGCCGGTATTGTTCATGCAACTATCGGTCGTGCTTCGTTCGCTGAAGCTGATTTGAAAGAGAACTTTGATGCGTTGCTGGACGCTATCGTTAAAGCCAAACCCGCTGCTGCTAAAGGTCAGTACCTGAAAAAAGTTGCTGTATCCAGCACTATGGGTTTAGGTGTTCGCGTTGATACATCAAGCGTGAATAACTAATCTAAGAAATTTTCAAGCAACTCTATTTTTGAGTTGCTTGAATTTGGGCTACTTAGAATTAAGTAGATGTCCAAGACCGTAGGGATCGCAAGATTTAATCGTAACTGCCCTACGCAGACGGTAGTCCTGAAACACATTGCAAGATTGCTTGTAAGATGTCTTTTTAGGTTACCGCGCTGGTGGGATATCATTTCGATATCCTGTTTATAAACAGTGGGAGGTAGACCTTGAGTCTCAATATTGAAACCAAGAAAGTAGCCGTAGAGGAAATCAGCGCAGCAATTGCTAACGCCCAGACTCTCGTGGTTGCTGAATATCGCGGTATCAGTGTTTCCAGTATGACTGAGCTTCGCGCTAATGCGCGTAAAGAAGGCGTTTACTTGCGCGTTCTGAAAAACACATTGGCTCGTCGTGCAGTAGAGGGTACTTCATTCGCAGCTTTGGCTGATCAAATGGTTGGTCCATTGGTTTATGCTGCTTCTGAAGATGCTGTTGCTGCTGCTAAAGTGTTGCACCAATTCGCGAAAAAAGATGACAAAATTGTAGTTAAAGCCGGTTCTTACAATGGTGAAGTGATGAATGCTACTCAGGTTGCTGAGTTGGCTTCTATTCCGAGCCGCGAAGAGCTGTTGTCCAAACTGTTGTTCGTTATGCAAGCTCCTGTATCAGGCTTTGCGCGCGGTTTGGCTGCTTTGGCAGAGAAAAAAGCAGGCGAAGAAGCCGCTTAATCAATTTTGTTTCTGTTAATCAATTATTTTTTAATACAATATTTGGAGTATAAATAGCATGGCTATTACTAAAGAAGACATTTTGGAAGCAGTTGGTTCTTTGACCGTAATGGAATTGAACGACTTGGTTAAAGCTTTTGAAGAAAAATTCGGCGTTTCTGCTGCTGCTGTTGCAGTTGCGGGTCCTGCTGGTGCTGGTGCTGCTGCTGCTGAAGAAAAAACTGAATTTGACGTAGTATTGGCTTCTGCCGGTGACCAAAAAGTTGGCGTGATTAAAGTAGTCCGCGCAATTACTGGTCTGGGTCTGAAAGAAGCTAAAGACATCGTTGATGGTGCACCTAAAACTCTTAAAGAAGGTGTTTCTAAAGCTGAAGCTGAAGACATCCAAAAACAATTGGAAGAAGCCGGCGCTAAAGTCGAAATCAAATAATTTGATGCTTCCTGTGAAGGCTGGCAGTTTTCTGCCAGCCTTATTTTGCTTGTTGTTATTAGGTTAATCGGTTATTTACATTTATTTGCAATTTATTCGCTAGTTAAGTTTAAATAAATGTAAATAACACACAAACAATTGGCGTTATTTCAGACGACCTCTTTCTTTAAAATTGCTTTTCGGAGTGTATATGAACTATTCGTTTACCGAGAAAAAACGTATCCGTAAGAGTTTTGCAAAACGAGAGAACGTATTGGACGTTCCCTTTTTGTTGGCAACACAAATTGATTCTTATGCGAAATTTCTGCAATTAGAAAATGCTTTTGATCAGCGTACTGACGATGGTCTTCAGGCTGCATTTAATTCTATTTTCCCTATCGTAAGCCACAACGGTTATGCGCGTCTGGAGTTTGTGCATTACACGCTGGGTGAGCCTTTGTTCGATATTCCTGAATGTCAATTGCGTGGAATCACTTATGCCGCTCCCCTGCGTGCGCGTATCCGATTGGTTATTTTAGACAAGGAAGCGTCTAAACCGACAGTCAAAGAAGTTCGTGAAAATGAAGTGTATATGGGCGAAATCCCATTGATGACTCCAAGTGGTTCGTTTGTCATTAATGGTACCGAACGTGTGATTGTTTCTCAGTTGCACCGTTCTCCCGGTGTGTTCTTTGAGCATGACCGTGGTAAAACCCATTCCTCCGGTAAATTATTGTTCTCTGCCCGAATCATTCCTTACCGTGGTTCGTGGTTGGATTTCGAATTTGACCCGAAAGATTTGCTGTATTTCCGCATCGACCGTCGCCGCAAAATGCCGGTTACGATTTTGTTGAAGGCTTTGGGCTACAACAATGAGCAGATCTTGGATATTTTCTACGATAAAGAAACGTTCTATCTGTCTGAAAATGGTGTTCAAACCGATTTGGTTGTAGGTCGTCTGAAAGGTGAAACTGCCAAAGTTGATATCTTAGATAAAGAAGGCAACGTATTGGTTGCTAAAGGTAAACGCATTACCGCAAAAAATATCCGTGATATCAGCAATGCGGGATTGACTCGTTTGGATGTGGAGCCGGAAAGTTTGATTGGCAAAGCTTTGGCCGCGGATTTGATTGATCCTGAAACGGGTGAAGTATTGGCTGTGGCCAACGATGAAATCACTGAAGAGTTGTTGGCAAAATTTGATATCCATGGTGTAAAACAGCTTACTACGCTTTACATTAATGAATTGGATCAGGGTGGCTATATTTCCAATACTCTGCGTACTGATGAGACTGCTGATCAGCAAGCAGCACGTGTTGCGATTTACCGCATGATGCGCCCGGGCGAGCCGCCTACCGAAGAGGCAGTCGAGCAATTGTTTAACCGCTTGTTCTTCAGTGAGGACAGCTACGATTTGTCTCGCGTAGGCCGTATGAAATTCAATACGCGTACTTATGAACAAAAATTGTCTGAAGCACAACAGCAGTCTTGGTATGGCCGTTTGTTGAATGAAACTTTTGCAGGAGCTGCCGAAAAAGGCGGTTATGTCCTGAGCGTCGAAGATATTGTTGCCTCAATTGCTACTTTGGTTGAATTGCGTAACGGTCATGGCGAAGTGGACGATATTGACCACTTGGGTAACCGTCGTGTGCGGTCGGTAGGTGAGTTGACTGAAAACCAATTCCGCAGTGGTTTGGCTCGTGTGGAACGTGCCGTAAAAGAACGCTTGAATCAGGCAGAATCAGAAAACTTAATGCCGCATGATTTGATTAATGCGAAACCTGTTTCTGCTGCCATCAAAGAATTCTTCGGCTCAAGCCAATTGAGTCAGTTTATGGATCAGACCAACCCCTTGTCTGAAGTAACTCATAAACGCCGTGTATCTGCGTTGGGCCCGGGTGGTTTGACCCGTGAACGTGCGGGTTTCGAGGTGCGAGACGTGCATCCGACCCACTATGGTCGCGTATGTCCGATTGAAACGCCTGAAGGTCCGAACATCGGTTTGATTAACTCATTGTCCGTTTATGCGCGTACCAATGATTATGGTTTCTTGGAAACTCCTTACCGCCGCGTTATCGACGGCAAAGTAACCGAGGAAATCGATTACTTGTCTGCCATTGAAGAAGGCCGCTATGTGATTGCACAGGCGAATGCTGATTTAGACAAAGACGGTAATTTGATTGGTGACTTGGTCACTTGTCGTGAAAAAGGTGAAACCATTATGGCAACGCCTGACCGTGTGCAATATATGGACGTGGCAACCGGTCAAGTGGTATCCGTAGCGGCATCCCTGATTCCGTTCTTGGAACACGATGATGCGAACCGTGCATTGATGGGTGCCAACATGCAACGTCAGGCCGTACCGTGCCTGCGTCCTGAAAAACCGATGGTTGGTACCGGTATCGAGCGTTCTGTTGCCGTTGACTCTGCTACCGCAATCGTTGCCCGTCGCGGCGGTGTGGTTGAGTATGTTGATGCCAACCGTGTTGTGATTCGTGTTCATGACGATGAAGCGACTGCCGGTGAAGTGGGTGTCGATATTTACAACTTGGTTAAATTCACCCGTTCTAACCAGTCTACCAATATCAACCAACGTCCTGCCGTTAAAGCCGGCGACGTTTTGCAACGCGGCGATTTGATTGCTGACGGCGCATCCACCGATTTGGGCGAATTGGCTTTGGGTCAAAACATGACCATCGCCTTCATGCCGTGGAACGGTTATAACTATGAAGACTCGATTCTGATTTCCGAAAAAGTGGCTGCGGACGACCGATATACTTCGATTCACATTGAGGAATTGAATGTCGTTGCCCGCGATACCAAGCTGGGTGCGGAAGATATCACCCGCGATATTCCGAACTTGTCCGAGCGTATGCAAAACCGTTTGGACGAATCCGGTATCGTTTATATTGGTGCGGAAGTGGAAGCAGGCGATGTGTTGGTAGGTAAAGTAACGCCTAAAGGCGAAACCCAACTGACTCCTGAAGAGAAACTGCTGCGCGCCATCTTTGGCGAAAAAGCATCCGACGTAAAAGACACCTCGTTGCGTATGCCTACTGGCATGAGCGGTACGGTTATCGACGTTCAAGTCTTTACTCGCGAAGGTATCCAACGCGACAAACGTGCTCAATCCATTATTGATTCCGAGCTGAAACGTTACCGTCAAGACTTGGGAGACCAGTTGCGTATTTTTGATAACGATGCATTCGACCGTATTGAGCGCATGATCGTCGGTCAAAAAGCCAACGGCGGTCCAATGAAGCTGGCTAAAGGCAGTGAAATCACTACCGAATATCTGGCGGGTCTGCCTAGCAAACACGATTGGTTCGATATCCGTTTGTCAGATGAAGATTTGGCCAAACAATTAGAACTGATTAAATTGAGTCTGCAACAAAAACGCGAAGAAGCGGACGAGTTGTACGAAATCAAGAAGAAAAAACTGACCCAAGGCGACGAATTGCAGCCTGGCGTACAAAAAATGGTGAAAGTCTTTATCGCCATCAAACGCCGTCTGCAAGCCGGTGACAAAATGGCGGGCCGCCACGGTAACAAAGGTGTGGTATCGCGCATTCTGCCTGTAGAAGACATGCCTTATATGGCGGACGGTCGTCCTGTGGACATCGTATTGAACCCGTTGGGCGTACCTTCCCGTATGAACATCGGTCAGATTTTGGAAGTTCACTTGGGTTGGGCGGCAAAAGGTATCGGCGAGCGTATCGACCGTATGCTGAAAGAGCAACGTAAAGCCAGCGAGCTGCGCGAGTTCTTGAACAAACTCTACAACGGCAGCGGTAAGAAAGAAGATTTGGACGCTCTGACTGATGAAGAAATCATCGAACTGGCTTCCAACCTGCGTAAAGGCGCATCTTTTGCATCGCCGGTGTTTGACGGTGCGAAAGAATCCGAAATCCGCGAAATGCTGAATTTGGCTTATCCAAGCGATGATCCTGAAGTCGAAAAACTGGGCTTTAACGACAGCAAAACCCAAATCACGCTGTATGACGGACGCTCTGGCGAACCGTTTGACCGCAAGGTAACAGTAGGTGTGATGCACTATCTGAAGCTGCACCACTTGGTTGACGAAAAAATGCACGCGCGTTCTACCGGTCCATATAGTTTGGTTACTCAACAGCCTCTGGGCGGTAAAGCTCAGTTCGGTGGTCAACGTTTCGGTGAGATGGAGGTTTGGGCGCTGGAAGCATACGGCGCAGCCTACACGCTGCAAGAGATGTTGACTGTGAAGTCCGACGACGTAACAGGCCGTACCAAAATGTACGAGAACATCGTCAAAGGCGAACACAAAATCGATGCCGGTATGCCTGAGTCCTTCAACGTATTGGTTAAAGAGATTCGCTCACTGGGCTTGGATATCGATTTGGAACGTTACTAAACAGAAGTTTTCAGACGACCTCTCTAGGTCGTCTGAAAAAGCGGTTGCAGAATAAGAATGAATGAATCGAAATCTGAAAATATCAGGTCGTCTGAAACCGTAACGTACCGTTTCCAATATCGAAAATCCGCCATGCGGTAAAAATACTTCCTTCAAGGAGCAAAAATGAATTTGTTGAACTTATTTAATCCGTTGCAAACTGCCGGCATGGAAGAAGAGTTTGATGCCATCAAAATCGGCATTGCTTCTCCCGAAACCATCCGTTCATGGTCTTACGGCGAAGTTAAAAAGCCTGAAACCATCAACTATCGTACGTTCAAACCTGAGCGTGACGGTCTGTTCTGCGCCAAAATCTTTGGTCCGGTCAAAGACTACGAGTGCTTGTGCGGAAAATATAAACGCTTGAAATTTAAAGGTGTAACCTGTGAAAAATGTGGAGTGGAAGTAACTTTGTCCAAAGTGCGCCGCGAACGCATGGGTCATATCGAATTGGCCGCACCTGTGGCACACATTTGGTTCTTGAAATCCCTGCCTTCTCGTTTGGGCATGGTGTTGGACATGACTTTGCGCGACATTGAACGCGTATTGTACTTTGAAGCATTTGTTGTGACCGACCCCGGCATGACTCCGCTGCAACGCCGTCAATTGCTGACTGAAGATGACTACTACAACAAACTGGACGAATACGGCGACGATTTCGATGCCAAAATGGGTGCGGAAGGTATCCGCGAATTGTTGCGCACCTTGGATGTAGCAGGCGAAATCGAAATTCTGCGCCAAGAGCTTGAGTCGACCGGTTCAGATACCAAAATCAAAAAAATCGCAAAACGTTTGAAAGTATTGGAAGCCTTCCATCGTTCCGGTATGAAACTGGAGTGGATGATTATGGACGTGTTGCCGGTATTGCCGCCTGATTTGCGTCCTCTGGTTCCGTTGGACGGTGGCCGTTTTGCCACTTCCGATTTGAACGATTTGTACCGTCGCGTCATCAACCGTAACAACCGTCTGAAACGCCTGCTGGAACTGCACGCTCCTGACATCATTGTTCGCAACGAAAAACGTATGTTGCAAGAAGCGGTTGACTCGCTGTTGGATAACGGCCGTCGCGGTAAAGCCATGACCGGTGCCAACAAACGTCCGCTGAAATCATTGGCCGACATGATTAAAGGTAAGGGCGGTCGTTTCCGTCAAAACCTGCTGGGTAAACGTGTGGACTACTCCGGTCGTTCCGTGATTACCGTAGGTCCATACCTGCGTCTGCACCAATGTGGTTTGCCGAAAAAAATGGCTTTGGAACTGTTCAAGCCGTTCATTTTCCATAAACTGGAAAAACAAGGTTTAGCTTCTACCGTTAAAGCAGCGAAAAAATTGGTAGAGCAAGAAGTACCTGAAGTATGGGACATCTTGGAAGAAGTCATTCGCGAACATCCTATTATGCTGAATCGTGCGCCGACCCTGCACCGTTTGGGTATTCAAGCGTTTGAACCCATCCTGATTGAAGGTAAAGCCATTCAGCTGCATCCGTTGGTATGTGCCGCGTTTAACGCCGACTTTGACGGTGACCAAATGGCGGTACACGTTCCATTGAGCTTGGAAGCGCAAATGGAAGCGCGCACCCTGATGCTGGCTTCAAACAACGTATTGTCTCCTGCCAACGGCGAACCGATTATCGTACCTTCCCAAGACATTGTATTGGGTCTGTACTACATGACCCGCGACCGCATCAATGCCAAAGGTGAGGGCAGTCTGTTTGCTGATGTGAAAGAAGTGCATCGTGCATACCATACCAAACAGGTTGAGCTGGGTACGAAAATCACCGTACGTCTGCGCGAATGGGTGAAAAACGAAGCTGGTGAATTTGAGCCTGTCGTTACCCGCTACGAAACGACTGTCGGTCGTGCATTGTTGAGCGAAATCCTGCCTAAAGGCCTGCCGTTCGAATACATCAACAAAGCGCTGAAGAAAAAAGAAATTTCTAAGCTGATTAACGCATCGTTCCGCCTATGCGGTTTGCGCGATACGGTTATCTTCGCCGACCACTTGATGTACACCGGTTTCGGATTCGCAGCCAAAGGCGGTATTTCCATTGCTGTTGACGACATGGAAATTCCGAAAGAAAAAGCGGCCTTGTTGGCTGAAGCTAATGCCGAGGTTAAAGAAATCGAAGACCAATACCGTCAAGGTTTGGTCACCAACGGCGAACGCTACAACAAAGTGGTGGATATTTGGGGTCGTGCCGGCGATAAAATTGCTAAAGCGATGATGGATAACTTGTCTAAACAGAAAGTTATCGACCGTGACGGCAACGAAGTCGATCAAGAGTCATTCAACTCCATCTATATGATGGCAGACTCTGGTGCCCGTGGTTCTGCGGCTCAGATTAAACAGTTGTCCGGTATGCGTGGTCTGATGGCTAAACCTGACGGCTCGATTATTGAAACGCCGATTACCTCAAACTTCCGCGAAGGTCTGACCGTATTGCAATACTTTATTGCGACCCACGGTGCGCGTAAGGGTTTGGCGGATACCGCATTGAAAACTGCGAACTCCGGTTACCTGACCCGTCGTCTGGTAGACGTAACTCAAGACTTGGTCGTTGTTGAAGACGATTGTGGCACTACAGACGGCTTTGTCATGAAGGCAGTTGTGCAAGGCGGTGATGTGATTGAAGCATTGCGCGATCGTATTTTGGGTCGTGTTACCGCGTCTGACGTTGTCGATCCGTCAAGTGGCGAAACCTTGGTTGAAGCCGGTACGTTGTTGACTGAAAAACTGGTGGATATGATTGACCAATCCGGTGTCGATGAAGTCAAGGTCCGTACCCCGATTACTTGTAAAACCCGCCATGGCTTGTGCGCACACTGTTATGGTCGCGACTTGGCACGCGGCAAATTGGTCAATGCCGGAGAAGCAGTCGGCGTGATTGCCGCTCAGTCTATCGGTGAACCAGGTACCCAGTTGACCATGCGTACGTTCCACATCGGTGGCGCGGCATCCCGTGCGGCAGCAGCCAGCCAAGTTGAAGCCAAATCCAACGGTACGGCACGATTCAGCAGCCAAATGCGTTATGTTGCCAACAACAAAGGCGAATTGGTTGTCATCGGACGCTCTTGCGAAGTCGTTATCCATGATGATATTGGCCGTGAACGTGAGCGCCACAAAGTGCCTTACGGTGCGATTTTGATGGTTCAAGATGGTGAAGCCATTAAAGCCGGTCAAACGTTGGCAACCTGGGATCCGCATACCCGTCCGATGATTACCGAACACGCAGGTTGGGTGAAATTCGAAAACGTGGAAGAGGGTGTAACCGTTGCTAAACAAACTGACGATGTAACCGGTTTGTCCACCTTGGTGGTTATCGACGGTAAACGCCGCTCCGGCAGCGCATCCAAACTGCTGCGTCCGACTGTGAAACTGTTGGATGAAAACGGTCTGGAAATCTGCATCCCGGGTACCTCCACCCCAGTATCTATGGCATTCCCTGTGGGTGCAGTGATTACCGTACGCGAAGGTCAGGAAATCGGTAAAGGTGACGTATTGGCGCGTATCCCGCAAGCCTCTTCCAAAACCCGCGACATTACCGGTGGTCTGCCGCGCGTTGCCGAGCTGTTTGAAGCACGTGTGCCGAAAGATGCAGGTATGTTGGCAGAAATCACCGGTACCGTTTCATTTGGTAAGGAAACTAAAGGCAAACAGCGTCTGATTATCACTGATGTAGACGGCGTAGCATACGAGACTTTGATTTCCAAAGAGAAACAAATTCTGGTTCACGACGGTCAAGTGGTAAACCGCGGTGAAACCATCGTGGACGGAGCTGTTGATCCGCATGATATTCTGCGTTTGCAAGGTATCGAAGCACTGGCACGCTACATTGTCCAAGAGGTGCAAGAGGTTTATCGTCTGCAAGGTGTGAAGATTTCTGATAAACACATCGAAGTCATCATCCGTCAGATGCTGCGCCGTGTGAATATTGTCGATTCAGGTGAAACCGAATTCATTACCGGTGAGCAAGTCGAACGCGGTGATGTCATGACAGCCAATGAAAAAGCTTTGGAAGAGGGCAAAGAACCGGCACGTTACGAAAACGTATTGTTGGGTATTACCAAAGCCTCCTTGTCAACTGATAGCTTCATTTCTGCCGCATCCTTCCAAGAAACGACCCGCGTTCTGACCGAAGCCGCCATTATGGGTAAACAAGACGAGTTGCGCGGTCTGAAAGAGAACGTAATCGTAGGTCGTCTGATTCCTGCCGGTACCGGTTTGACTTACCACCGTAGCCGCCGCCAGCAATGGCAGGAAGCGGAGCAAGAAGCTTCCGAAATCGAAGCAACAGATGAGTAATCCGTAGGATGTTTGTTTGAAAGAAAACCGCAAGGCAATATCACTTGCGGTTTTCTTTTTCAGACGACCTGTGTGGATTATCAGTGTCGTTATGAAAAGTACGGTAGGAAGGGTGGCTCTAATAGAGTTGCAAACCGATTTATGCTTGATAAAGGTCGTCTGAACAAAGAGTGCGTATCGTTTGATGATTTTTATCCATTTCAGACGACCTCAGTTGCTAAATAGTTCTTAGTAAATACAAAATACCAACTTTTATCCGCCGTTTGCTTGACTAAACTCTTGCAATAAAAATATAATTCCACTCTTGCCGACATGGTGTCGGCAAGTATTTAACTCAACAGGATGAGAAAATATGCCAACTATCAACCAATTGGTACGCAAAGGCCGTCAAAAGCCTGTGTACGTAAACAAAGTGCCTGCACTGGAAGCTTGCCCGCAAAAACGCGGCGTGTGCACCCGTGTATACACAACTACCCCTAAAAAACCTAACTCTGCATTGCGTAAAGTATGTAAAGTTCGCCTGACCAACGGTTTTGAAGTGATTTCATACATCGGCGGTGAAGGCCACAACCTGCAAGAGCACAGCGTCGTACTGATTCGCGGCGGTCGTGTAAAAGACTTGCCGGGTGTACGTTACCACACTGTACGCGGTTCCTTGGATACAGCAGGTGTTAAAGACCGTAAACAAGCCCGTTCTAAATACGGTGCTAAGCGTCCTAAATAATTACAGGGGCTTAAATAGGCACGTCGGCCGCCTAAGCTGAACAACGGCCGAGTAAGTGAATACTCTTTTGGGTATTCATGGGAATTGACCCAACTGAATAGATTAAAGGAAATTAAAATGCCAAGACGTAGAGAAGTCCCCAAGCGCGATGTGTTGCCTGATCCTAAATTCGGCAGTGTCGAGCTGACTAAATTCATGAACGTATTGATGATTGACGGTAAAAAATCTGTTGCCGAGCGTATCGTTTACGGTGCGTTGGAGCAAATCGAGAAAAAAACCGGCAAAGTAGCAATCGAAGTATTCAACGAAGCCATTGCAAACGCCAAGCCTATCGTGGAAGTGAAAAGCCGCCGTGTAGGTGGTGCAAACTACCAAGTTCCTGTTGAGGTTCGTCCTTCACGCCGTCTGGCTCTTGCAATGCGTTGGGTTCGCGATGCGGCCCGCAAACGTGGTGAGAAATCCATGGACCTGCGTTTGGCAGGCGAATTGATTGATGCGTCCGAAGGTCGCGGCGGTGCGTTGAAAAAACGTGAAGAAGTACACCGCATGGCTGAAGCAAACAAAGCATTCTCTCACTTCCGTTTCTAATTTTGAAAGGCTAATAAAATGGCTCGTAAGACCCCGATCAGCCTGTACCGCAACATCGGTATTTCCGCCCATATTGACGCGGGTAAAACCACTACTACAGAACGTATTTTGTTCTATACCGGTTTGACCCACAAATTGGGCGAGGTACATGATGGCGCGGCTACTACCGACTACATGGAACAAGAGCAAGAGCGTGGTATTACCATTACCTCTGCTGCCGTAACTTCCTACTGGTCCGGTATGGCGAAACAATTTCCCGAACACCGTTTTAATATCATCGACACCCCGGGACACGTTGACTTTACCGTAGAGGTAGAGCGTTCTATGCGTGTATTGGATGGTGCGGTAATGGTTTACTGTGCGGTGGGCGGTGTTCAGCCACAATCTGAAACCGTATGGCGTCAAGCCAACAAATACCAAGTGCCACGCTTGGCGTTTGTAAATAAAATGGACCGTCAAGGTGCCAACTTCTTCCGCGTTGTCGAGCAAATGAAAACCCGTTTGCGCGCAAACCCTGTACCTATCGTAATCCCGGTTGGTGCAGAAGACAGCTTCAGTGGCGTTGTTGACCTGCTGAAAATGAAATCTATCATCTGGAACGAAGCTGACAAAGGTACAACCTTTACCTATGGCGATATTCCTGCTGAGTTGATTGAAACTGCTGAAGAATGGCGTCAAAACATGATTGAAGCCGCAGCAGAAGCCAGCGAAGAATTGATGGATAAATACTTGGGCGGCGACGAGCTGACTGAGGAAGAAATCGTAGGCGGATTGCGTCAACGTACTCTGGCAGGCGAAATCCAACCTATGTTGTGTGGTTCTGCATTTAAAAACAAAGGTGTTCAACGTATGTTGGATGCAGTTGTGGAATTGCTGCCTGCTCCTACCGATATTCCTCCCGTTCAAGGTGTTAACCCTAACACTGAAGAAGCCGACAGCCGTCAAGCCAGCGATGAAGAGAAATTCTCTGCATTGGCGTTCAAAATGTTGAACGACAAATACGTTGGTCAGCTGACTTTCATTCGCGTTTACTCTGGTGTCGTGAAATCCGGTGATACCGTATTGAACTCTGTAAAAGGTACTCGTGAACGTATCGGTCGTTTGGTGCAAATGACTGCTGCAGACCGTACTGAAATTGAAGAAGTACGTGCTGGCGATATCGCAGCCGCTATCGGTCTGAAAGACGTTACTACCGGTGAAACCTTGTGTGCGGAAAGCGCACCGATTATCTTGGAACGCATGGAATTCCCTGAGCCGGTAATCCATATTGCCGTTGAGCCGAAAACCAAAGCCGACCAAGAGAAAATGGGTATTGCCCTGAACCGTCTGGCTAAAGAAGACCCTTCTTTCCGCGTTCGTACAGACGAAGAATCCGGTCAAACCATTATTTCCGGTATGGGTGAGCTGCACTTGGAAATTATTGTTGACCGTATGAAACGCGAATTTGGCGTGGAAGCGAATATCGGTGCACCTCAAGTGGCTTACCGCGAAACCATCCGCAAAGAAGTTGAAGCCGAATACAAACACGCCAAACAATCCGGTGGTAAAGGTCAATACGGTCACGTTGTGATCAAAATGGAACCTATGGAACCGGGTGGTGCAGGTTACGAATTTATCGACGAAATTAAAGGTGGTGTGATTCCTCGCGAATTCATTCCGTCTGTTGATAAAGGTATCCGCGATACCCTGCCTAACGGTATCGTTGCAGGCTACCCTGTAGTTGATGTGCGCGTACGTTTGATCTTCGGTTCTTCACACGACGTTGACTCCTCTCAGCTGGCCTTCGAATTGGCTGCTTCTCAAGCCTTCAAAGAAGGTATGCGTAAAGCCAATCCTGCTCTGCTTGAGCCGATCATGGCAGTTGAAGTGGAAACTCCTGAAGAATACATGGGTGACGTAATGGGCGACTTGAACCGTCGTCGCGGCGTTGTATTGGGTATGGATGATGACGGTATCGGCGGTAAAAAAGTCCGTGCCGAAGTACCTCTGGCAGAAATGTTCGGTTATTCTACCGACCTGCGTTCTGCAACCCAAGGCCGCGCTACTTACTCTATGGAGTTCAAGAAATATTCTGAAGCTCCAGCCCACGTAGCTGCTGCTGTAACTGAAGCCCGTAAAGGCTAATCAGGCAAAATAGGTCGTCTGAAAGGCTAAAATGATTTTTCAGACGACCTCTGTTCTTTAATCGATCTTTAATGTAAAGGAATTAGCTCATGGCTAAGGAAAAATTTGAACGTAGCAAACCGCACGTAAACGTTGGCACCATCGGTCACGTTGACCATGGTAAAACCACTCTGACTGCTGCTTTGACTACTATTTTGGCTAAAAAATTCGGCGGTGCTGCAAAAGCTTACGACCAAATCGACAACGCTCCCGAAGAAAAAGCCCGTGGTATTACCATCAATACCTCACACGTAGAATACGAAACCGAAACCCGCCACTACGCACACGTAGACTGCCCGGGTCACGCCGACTACGTTAAAAACATGATTACCGGTGCCGCACAAATGGATGGCGCAATCTTGGTATGTTCCGCTGCCGACGGTCCTATGCCGCAAACCCGCGAACACATCCTGTTGGCCCGCCAAGTAGGCGTACCTTACATCATCGTGTTCATGAACAAATGCGACATGGTTGACGATGCCGAGCTGTTGGAACTGGTTGAAATGGAAATCCGTGACTTGCTGTCAAGTTACGACTTCCCAGGCGACGACTGCCCGATCGTACAGGGTTCTGCGCTGAAAGCCTTGGAAGGCGACGCTGCTTACGAAGAAAAAATCTTCGAACTGGCTGCCGCATTGGACAGCTACATCCCGACTCCTGAGCGTGCCGTGGACAAACCGTTCCTGTTGCCTATCGAAGACGTATTCTCCATCTCCGGTCGTGGTACAGTAGTAACCGGCCGTGTAGAGCGCGGTGTCATCCACGTTGGTGACGAGATCGAAATCGTAGGTCTGAAAGAAACCCAAAAAACCACTTGTACCGGTGTTGAGATGTTCCGCAAACTGCTGGACGAAGGTCAGGCCGGTGACAACGTAGGCGTATTGCTGCGCGGTACCAAACGCGAAGAAGTGGAACGCGGTCAAGTATTGGCTAAACCGGGTACCATCACTCCGCACACCAAATTCAAAGCGGAAGTGTACGTATTGAGCAAAGAAGAGGGTGGCCGTCATACTCCGTTCTTCGCCAACTACCGTCCTCAATTCTACTTCCGTACTACCGACGTAACCGGTGCGGTTACTTTGGAAGAAGGTGTAGAAATGGTTATGCCTGGTGAGAACGTAGCCATCACTGTAGAACTGATTGCACCTATCGCTATGGAAGAAGGTCTGCGCTTTGCGATTCGCGAAGGTGGTCGTACCGTAGGTGCAGGTGTGGTTTCTTCTATCATCGCTTAATTGAAGGATATCGATAAATGGCAAACCAAAAAATCCGTATCCGCCTGAAAGCTTATGATTACAGTCTGATTGACCGTTCTGCTCAAGAAATCGTTGAAACTGCAAAACGTACCGGTGCCGTTGTAAAAGGTCCGATTCCGTTGCCGACTAAAATCGAACGTTTCAACATTCTGCGTTCTCCACACGTGAACAAAACTTCTCGTGAACAATTGGAAATCCGTACCCACTTGCGCCTGATGGACATCGTGGACTGGACTGACAAAACTACCGATGCACTGATGAAACTGGACTTGCCGGCCGGTGTTGATGTAGAAATTAAAGTTCAATAATCGTTGCTTTTGATAGAAAGCCGAATGGTTTATCCGTTCGGCTTTTTATTTTTTAACCCATTGAAGCATTTATGGTGGATTCAAATAGAAATAGGGCATTCTGTTGATTGGTATTTTGCACAATCGAGACTTCATGTATGGAATTGAGTTTTTGAATTTTATTAGGTCTTGCTTACTGTTAAAGATCGATATGTGCATCATTGGAAATCGGTTTATATAATCAATTAAAATCAAAATAGGACAGTAACGCATCGTCAAATCGGGCGTAATCAGACAATACGGTTCGCAGATACCGCTTAATATTCGCCCACACCTTCTCAATCGGGTTGAGCTCAGGTGAATAAGGTGCAAGAGGCAATACCTTATGTCCCCATTTTTCCGCCATTTCCCGTAAGACACCCATACGGTGAAATCGCGCATTATCTAAAATAATCACCGATTTTTGAGTCAATGCGGGCAGTAGGCATTGCTGAAACCACGCTTCAAAAAAGACTCCGGTCATCGTATTTTGATAAACCATCGGAGCAATCAGCCGGTTGCCGACTTGTGCGGACACCAGAGATAAGCGTCGGTATCTTTTCCCACTTATCTGCGCTTTCACTATTTGCCCTTTCAGGCTGCGGGCATAGGGGCGGAACAGGTAGCGGTCAAATCCTGTTTCATCCAAATAAACACGTTGGTAGTCGGAAAATTCGGCCAGCTGTGTCAAATAATGCGTTACTTTGGCCGGGTCTTGTTCTTTGTAAGTGGTGGTCTTTTTTTGCGCGTCATCCCCATCTGTTTGAGTGCATAGCAAACGGCGGCTGCCGTACAATCAAAATGTTTGGCGATTTCATGCAGATAGGCATCCGGGTGTTGCCCAACATATTGAGCCAGTTTTTGCCTATCCAATTTGACGGCATTTAGACCGGTAACTTGATGTTTTAGGCTGCCTGTTTGTTTTTTAAGGCGAATCCACAGGTAAAGCGTGTTTCTTGACAAGTTAAACGTCGCTGCGGTTTGGCTGATGTTTTTGCATTGTTCGTAATAGTTTAAAGCTTTGTTTCTTAAGTCCGCAGAGTATGCCATGGTTAGACCTTAAAAGTTGAGTATTGTACTATTTTATTTTTAATTGACTATATTTGTATGGGGAGCCGGTGTTCCGGTGTTAGATAAATAATTCTTTGAACACTTTCCGTGGGTAAAGCCTACGCAACGTTTTCTCCCTTTATTCAGGACAAAGGTCGGGTGCAACAGGTCAAAGAAACCATGTTGAGGTCGTCTGAAAACAGATGGTTGGCGAAATTCATTTGAGCTTTTGCGAAACCTATATTGAAGTACGGCAAATTTTGATGGGTTATTGCGATTCGGCTAACTCTTGTCCAAAGGATGCAATAAGCTGGTGGTAAATTTGATAAGCTGAGACCTTTGCAAAATTCCTTTTCCCCCGACAGCCGAAACCCAAACACAGGTTTTCGTCTATTTCCGCCCCCAATCACTCCTGATTCTACCCAAATACCCCCTTAATCCTCCCCGGATACCCAATAATCAGGTATCCGGGCCGCCTTTTAGGCAACAACAGGCACACTTAGCCTGTTAGCCGCTTTCAACAGGTTTAAACACATCGCCTTCAGATGGCTTTGCGCACTCACTTTGAGCAGACCAAAATAGGCTGCCCGCGCATAGCGGAATTTACGGTGCAGCGTACCAAAGCTTTGTTCCACCATATAACGGGTCTTCGACAAATATCGGTTGCGTTTGGTTTGCACTTCCGTCAGCGGACGGTTGCGGTGGGCTTTGCGCATAATGCCGTCTAACAACTGATGGTCTTCCAGATGTTGCCGGTTTTCCGTACTGTCATAGCCTTTGTCGGCATAGACGGTCGTGCCTTCGGCAATACCCTCCAACAAAGGGGACAGATGGTTGCACTCATGGGTATTGGCGGGGGTGATGTGCAGTTTCTCGATATAGCCTTCCTCATCGGTACGGGTATGTTGTTTGTAACCGAGTTTGTAGAGGCCGTTTTTCTTTGTCCAACGGGCATCTTTATCTTTACTCGGTGTGGTTTGGCCGCTGACTTGTCCTTCTTCATCGACTTCTATGGCCTGACGCTGTTTGTTGCCGGCAGTTTGAATAATGGTGGCGTCAATGACGGCGGCGGATGCCTTCTCTACTTTTAGGTTTTTTTCGGTCAGTTGGCGGTTAATCAGTTCCAGCAATTCGGACAGGGTGTCGTCTTGCGCCAGCCAGTTGCGGTAGCGGCATAAGGTGCTGTAATCGGGGATGCTCAGTTCGTCAAAACGGCAAAACAGGTTGAAATCGATGCGGGTGATGAGGCTGTGTTCGAGTTCGGGATCGGAGAGGCTGTGCCATTGTCCGAGCAGGACGGCTTTGAACATGGACAACAGGGGATAGGCGGGACGGCCGCGGTGGTCTCGGAGGTAACGGGTTCTTTGACGATTCAGGTACTGTTCGATCGGTTGCCAATCAATCACTTGATCCAACTTCAATAGTGGGAAGCGGTCGATGTGTTTGGCGATCATGGCTTGGGCGGTTTGCTGGAAGAAGGTGCTCATGAGAAATCCCCTAAATGTCTTGGTGGGAATTTAGGGGATTTTGGGGAATTTTGCAAAGGTCTCAAGCTGATAAACGGTTGCGATTTTGGTATTTTTCATCCTCTTTTGCGGGGGAGAGGAATAGGGAAAATACAGAAATAGCGGAAATATAGTGGATTAACTTTAAACCAGTACGGCGTTGCCTCGCCTTGCCGTACTATCTGTACTGTCTGCGGCTTCGTCGCCTTGTCCTGATTTAAAGTTAATCCACTATAAAATGAAACGGCTTTGCAGCAAGTTTATTGATACAAAAAGGTCCTTGGATTCGGATTTCAAGTGCAACACTAGTGTATCAGTGGTTTGAACAGCTTCAAGAATAAAACACTTGGCGTTTCGTAGCCAAGTGTTTTTCTTGGCCGGTGGTTCAACTCATCTTGAACCCTGCGTATCTCCCGATCACTGATGTTGCGGAAATCGGTTTGTTTGGGGAAATATTGTCGGATGAGTCCGTTGGTGTTCTCATTCAGCCCTTTCTCCCAAGAATGGTAGGGGCGGCAAAAATAGGTTTTCGCTGCTAATGCTTTGGCTATTTTGGTGTGCTGGTAGAACTCTTTGCCGTTATCCATGGTAATGGTGTGCACTCTGGCTTTATGTGCCCTTAATACCCTAATGGCCGCTAGGGCAGTGTCTTCGGCTTTGAGGCTGTCCAACTTGCAGATGATGGTGTAGCGGGTAACGCGTTCGACCAAGGTCAGTAATGCGCTTTTCTGTCCTTTGCCGACGATGGTGTCGGCTTCCCAATCACCGATGCGTTTTTTTTGGTCGACGATAGCGGGTCGGTTTTCTATGCCGACGCGGTTGGGCACTTTGCCTCTGGTCCATGTGCTGCCGTAGCGTTTGCGGTAGGGTTTGCTGCATATTCTGAGGTGTTGCCACAAAGTGCCGCCGTTGCTTTTGTCTTGGCGGAGGTAGCGGTAAATGGTGCTGTGATGGAGTGTGATCCCGTGGTGTTTGCGCAGGTAGGCGCATACTTGTTCGGGACTGAGTTTGCGGCGGATAAGGGTGTCGATGTGTTGGATCAGCTGCGAATCGAGCTTATAGGGCTTTCGCTTACGCTGTTTGATAGTCCGGCTTTGCCGCTGGGCTTTTTCGGCGCTGTATTGCTGCCCTTGGGTGCGGTGCCGTCTGATTTCGCGACTGATGGTGCTTTTGTGGCGGTTAAGCTGTTTGGCGATTTCTGTGACGGTGCAGTGGCGGGACAGGTATTGGATATGGTATCGTTCGTCTTGGGTCAGTTGTGTGTAGCTCATGGCAATCTTTCTTGCAGGAAAGGTCGTATGCTACCGCATACTGGCCTTTTTCTGTTATGGAAAGTTGCACTTCAAATGCGAATCCGCCGTCGTCTGAAATCCGATTTTCGTTTTCAGACGACCTTTTCAGTAAATGAAGGTGTTATTTTGGCTCTTGTGGTACATAACCTTGAACGGCATCTGCGCCGTCGCCGAAGAAATACTGTTCCATTTGTTGTGCCAGATATTCGCGTGCGCGCGGGTCGGCGAGGCTTAAACGGTTTTCGTTAATCAGCATGGTTTGGTGGCGTGTCCACGCATTCCAAGCTTCTTGGGATACATTTTCAAAAATACGCTTGCCTAATTCGTTGGGCAGCGGTGGGAATTTCATACCTTCGGCTTCTTTGCCGAGTTTGACGCAGTGAACCATACGGGTCATGGCAGGTTTCCTTAAAAAACGGGGTTTCAGACGAGGTATATTTTAACGTATCGGCTGACGTTCGGAAAGGCAGGGCGGTTACCTTACCACATTGCTTTTCTGCGCAAAGGCTCGTTATGGTCGTCTTTGACCAGCTCCCAAATCGTCAGGCCCATTTGGGGTCCGAGAAGCACATCTTGTGTCCGCACCCCCTCTCCTTCAGGAAAAATTTCGCCTTTATTGAAATGGCGGGTTTCACCGTCAAAGCTGGTGATTTTCCACATACCCGAAATCGGAACAGGCTCTTCCTCAACACCGATGATTTCCTGCGGCGCTTGGATGTAGATCCGCTTGCCGTCCTTTTCTTCGACTTCCCAGCCGTCCCATCTTCTCGACCAATAATACATCTGTTCGCGGGTGATACCGCCCATATTCTCACGCGGATATTTTTCGCGTATCGGTTCTAAAGCGCGGTTTAGCGCAATGTAGTCCAAGGGTAGATCTTCGCGGATATCCCCTGTTTCGGGCAGGCTACCGATTTTGAAAATCTTGATGCCTGCGATGTCGCGCAGAGTAATATTGGGATGATTTGCCAAAACAGGCTCTATCCTGCCTGCCGGTAGCTGTCCGTAAAGTTCCCTGCCGACCAGTGTGTACCAACTGATACTGCGGATATTATAGTCATAAAAGTCTGCCAAATAATCGGTCGTGACCGGAATCAACCCTAAATTCTCGCGGCAAACCCCGTATTCATACGGCGCACCGTCGTGATAATTATGCGGTGGAATCGCTGCCAGTCCGATATAGCCGTGGAAAACATCCAGCTTCTCTGAAATCTTACCGACAAATTCATCCAGCTTTGCCAAATCTTGGGGAGAAGACAAAATTTCTAGTGGCAGATTAAAAAGTAGGGTGCCTCTTGATATATCTGGATCGTTTGCAAAGTAGGCGGCAAAAGAGGTGATATTGAAATAATAGGATGCACTGGTATTTGCATGCTCGCTTTGCATTCCCCAATCAACCTCGGAAGCATTTTCGGTTCTTTCATCCAGCCAACGGTACACTTTATCCCGTTCTTTAAGGTACGACTTTTCACTCAACTTGATCTCGCGCATCCGACCGCTTCTGTTCCGTGTACCTGTTCCTATCTCATGGCTGGCTATTGTTAGCTTGTTTTTTCCCCATTCGTAATAGAAATCCATCAAACCGGTTAAGGCATCGGCGACATTATCACGGGTATTGAAATAGACCACGCCGCGTATGCCCAGTTGCAACAGGGTAAAGCCATGTTCGTTGTAGCGTTTGGTGCGGTCGGCGGTGTAGCGGATGGCGGCGAGTTGTTTTTCGATGTCGCTCATGGAATGTCCTTATGGTGATATGACAGACGTCGTCTGAAGGAGTGTAGCGTTTTCAGACGACCTTTACCGTCAAACAGGATTATTCGGCAGGAATATTGGTTGAACGGAATAATGCGGCAAGGGGTGGGGTCGTCTGAAAACCGTGCCCGGCTTTGCAGCATAACCAGCCCGCCTGTCGCTCGACCTTTCGCTTAGGCTTCAAACGTACCCAGCCAAATTCGCCAGCTCTCGTCGGTATCGGCACAGACGGTCAGGGTTTCGCCGTTTTCGATGCTTTGGAACGACAGGCTGCGGGCGTGGAGCATGAGGCGGGTGGTGCCGAGGTGGGCGGCGGTGGCGTGGTTTTGGCGCAGGTCGCCGTAGTTGGTGTCGCCGACGATGGGGTGGAAGATGTGTTTCATGTGGCGGCGCAGTTGGTGTTTGCGGCCTGTGTGCGGGATGAGTTCTGCCCACGAGTAGCGTGAGGTCGGGTAGCGGGCGGCGGATTGGAAGGGCAATTCGGTGCGCGCAAGGCAGCGGTATTGGGTTTGGGCTTCTTGGAGGGTGGCTTCGGTTTGGGATTCGGCGATTTTGTCGGGCTGATATTTGAGGGGGTAGTCGATGAGTCCGTCGTCGGGCAAATATCCGCGCACGATTGCCCAGTAGGTTTTGCGTGTGGTTTTTTGTTCGAACTGCTGCGTCAGCAGGCAGGCGGCTTCGGGGTCAAGGGTAAACAGGAGGACGCCGGATGTGGGGCGGTCGAGGCGGTGGGCGGGATAGACGTGTTGTCCGATTTGGTCGCGCAGGGTCTGCATGACGAACTGTGTTTCGTGGCGGTCGAGCCAGCTTCGGTGGACGAGCATTCCAGCGGGTTTGTTGACAGCGATGGTGCGGCTGTCGCGGTAGAGGATGTCGAGCATGGCGGGATGTGGGCGGAAATGGGGGATTGTAACGCAAGCGGTCGCGGCTGCAATGGCAATCTTGGGCTGGAACGCATGATTCGGTTCAAATAAGGAACACTTGCTGCCGTTCGTGTTTGCGTTTTCAGACGACCTCGGGTTCTGTCGGTTACAATGTGGGGGTTCAACAAAATAAAGGAAAAACCGTGAGCCTGCTCAAAAAACTGCCCAAGCCCATGCTGACCGATGAGGCGCGCCGCGAGATTCAGGCGCGGGAGTCGTATCATGTTTTGAAGATTATTTCGGAATTTGTCGAAGCGGGCGAGGAGCTGCGGGCAATTCAGCCTGCGGTCAGCATTTACGGCAGCGCGCGCACGCCGGAAAATCATCCCGATTATGAATTTACGCTGCGTCTGGCGCGCAAGCTCTCGGATGCCGGTTTTTCAGTTATTTCGGGCGGCGGGCCGGGGATTATGGAAGCGGCGAACAAGGGCGCATTTGCGGGCGCAAGCCCGGCGGTGGGGCTGAATATCGTGTTGCCGCACGAGCAAAAAGCCAATCCGTATCAGGATTTGTCCATCAAGTTCCAACATTTCTTCCCGCGCAAAGTGATGTTTGTGAAACACGCGGTTGCGTATGTCGTCATGCCCGGCGGCTTCGGCACGCTGGACGAGCTGTTTGAAAGCCTGACGCTGGTGCAGACAGGCAAAACGCCCGACCGTCCGATTATCTTGGTGGGCAAGGATTTCTGGTCGGGCTTGTTGGACTGGATACGCAAAGAGTTGCTCGGGCGCGGGCTGATTTCGGAAGCGGATATGGATTTAATCCGACTGATTGACGGTGAAGACGAAATCATCGAAGAAATCTTCGCGCACTACGAAAACCGCTTGGAAGATTTTTCCGAAGGCGTCAACGCGTGGTCGCTCGGATTGTGACGGGTTGAGAGGTCGTCTGAAAACCTTCCGAATCTCGCGGGTGAGTTGAAATCAAGACAAGCGGCAACGCCGTATCGGTTTCCAGTTAACCCGATATATAGTGGATTAAATTTAAATCAGGACAAGGCGACGAAGCCGCAGACAGTACAGATAGTACGACAAGGCGAGGCAACGCCGTACTGGTTTAAAGTTAATCCACTATAGAATCGTTTCAGACGATTCCTGCCTATTTCGGTACAATACCTTTTCTCTTCGCCGCAAGGCAGCCACGCCGCTGCGAACATTCCCTTTATCCACCCCACCCGACCCAACCGTTCATGACCGATACCGCCCAAATCATTACCAGCTACGGCCGCCGCTACATCGTGCGCACGCCCGACGGCAAAACCTACGAAGCCAGCACGCGCAAAAAGCGGGTGGACTTCGCCTGCGGCGACCGCGTGCATATCCAAACCGTCAACGCCGAACAAGCCGTCATCGAAGACTACCTGCCGCGCGAAAGCCTGCTTTACCGCCAAGACGCTTGGAAAACCAAGCTCATCGCCGCCAACGTCAGCCAGCTCCTTATCGTTACCGCCGCCGTTCCCTCGCCCAGCGAAGCCCTGCTGCAACGCGCCCTCCTTGCCGCCGAAGCCGCGGGTATCCAAGCTGTCATCATCCTGAACAAAGCCGACCTGCCCGAAACCGCCCTCTGGCGCGAAAAACTCAAATTCTACGAAACGCTCGGTTATCCCGTCATCGAAACCCGCGCGCTGGAAAACGCCGACGTCCTGCGCCCCGTCCTGCAAGGGCATACCAACATCCTGCTCGGACAAAGCGGCATGGGCAAATCCACCCTGACCAACGCCCTCTTGGGCAACCAAACCGCCCGCACCGGCGACATCTCCACCGCGCTCGATTCAGGCAAACACACCACTACCCACGCCCAGCTTTACGATTTAAATGAAGCAACCCAATTAATCGACTCCCCCGGTTTGCAAGAATTCGGTCTGCACCACCTCCAAGCCGCCGACCTGCTGCAATACTTCCCCGATCTGAACCACCTTGTTGGGCAATGCCGCTTCCACAACTGCACCCACCGCGCCGAACCCGGCTGCGCCGTCAAAGCCGCCGCAGAAGCAGGCGAAGCCAAGCCCGAACGCATCGAGTTTTTGCAACGGATAACGGATGAGCTGTTGAGATAGGGATAAGCGGTTGGTCTCGGTGAACTAACAAAGGTCGTCTGAAAACTTGAGGGGCAGGTTTTCAGACGACCTTTTTCATTGTGGGGTGGATTGGGGATGGAGAAGCGATTGGCTCGTTCGATACGGAAGATTTCTCCGAACAGGTTTGCTTCGTCCGATGGTCGGCAGCACGCCGCAATGCTTCGAGAAAAGCGTAACGTGGGCTCTGCCCGCGATATTTGCCAATCGGTTTCCAAATCAGACCATAAACCGAGTTTTTTCGTGCGCAAAGCCCACGCTACTTTGTGAACTAAAAAAGGTCGTCTGAAAACTTGGGAAATAGGTTTGAACTGGCCCCCAAATCTTGGACACTCATAAAAGCCTATTATTCAGGCGCTCTGTGTAAGCTGGGTTCTGTATGCGACAGGACTCAGCTTTTTCAATTTCAAACTGCAACGCTCGCGGTTGTAGTAATCCATATAGTCATCTATCTGTTTCATCAATTCGTCCACCGTCAATTCACCTGCGTTATAGAAACACTCCGTCTTCAACACCGCAAAGAAACTCTCCATCGGCGCATTGTCCCAACAGTTCGCCTTACGCGACATGCTTTGAACCATGGAATGCTCCGCAAGCAATTCCCTATATCCCGCCGTACGGTACAGCACGCCTTGGTCCGAATGAAGCATCGTTCCTTCGCCGGTCAGCCGGGGTGCGGCTTTTTCGAGCATTTCCTTCACCATTTCGCTGTTAGCATTGCGGCTCATGGCGTAGGCGACGATTTCTCGGTTGAACAGGTCCAAGATTGGCGAGAGGTACAGTTTGCCGTCCTTTCCTTTGAGTTCGGTCACGTCGGTCAGCCATTTCTCGTTGGGCTTTTCGGCTGTGAATAGGCGTTTGAGGAGGTGTTCCGATATCTCGCCCATGGCGGGATGGCGGTAGGCTTTTTTCGCCCGTATGAGGGCTTTCAGTTCCAACTGCTTCATCAACCGCGCTGCTTTTTTGCGGTTCCAATCCAATGCTGCGGCAATGCGCCTTTGTCCGTAGCGTCCTTTATGCCGTTTGTAGGTTTCGACAAGGAGGGCTTTGTCGGCCTCGTCGGGATCGGGTCGATCTTGGTGATGGTAGTAAAAGCTGCTTTTGGGCAGGTTTGCGATGTGCAGCAGGTATTTGAGCGGGTGTTGCGCCCTCAGTGTTTGGACGGTTTGGCTTTGTCCTTTTCGGTCCGCTTTTGGCTGAGGGCTTTTAACTCCTTTAGGTAGGCGACCTCTGCGCGCATATAGCACAACTCTTCGATAAGCTCCGCCTGTGTTTTTTCGTGGTCGGGTTTGTCGGCGATGAAGGGGTTTTTGCGGTGTTGGGGCATGGTTTTGGATTGGGGATGTTCGAGTGCGCCGATGCCGCCTTCTTGATAGGCGCGTATCCATCGTCGCAGGTGGGTTCGGGAGATGCCGTAGTGGTCTGCGGTACGCTGTTGGCTGCGTATATGCAGGTAGTGGAGTACGGCTTGGTATTTAAAGTGTAATGTATATTTGCTCATAAAAAAACTGCACCTTGGTGGTTGGAGGGTATGTGTCCAACTTTTGGGGTGCAGTTCAGTTTTCAGAGGACCTTTTTATCGTGGGGTGGATTGGGGATGGAGAAGCGATTGACTCATTCAATACAGGGCTTTTTTGAATAGGTACGCCTAGCCCGATGATCGGCAGCACGCCGCAATGCTTCGGGAAAAGTGTAGCGTGGGTTTTGCCCACGAAAAAATGGTTCGGATTATGGTTCGGTTTGGGGGTGATTGATGGATTTCGTGGGCGAAGCCCACGCTACGGATTGGTGGTGGAGCTAGGGTTTAATTCAAACCGATACGGTGTTGCCTCTCGGTTGTCCGGAACACTCTGCCGTTTTGCTCAAAGAGGTCGTCTGAAAACAGCCAAATGTAGCGTGGGCTTTGCCCACGAAAAAACGGTTCGGATTATGGTTCGGTTTGGAGGTTGATTGATAGATTTCGTGGGCAAAGCCCACGCTACGGCTTGGCGGTCGATCTGTTTTATAGTGCGTTAAACTTTTCCCGCCCAATCAAACGTTTCCAAAAAATCAGGCAGTTCTGACAGGCTGTCGAGTATGGCGAGATGAGGGGCGGTGTTCAACATGGCGGCGGAGTGTGCGCCTGTGGTGAGGGCGACGGCGGGGGCTTTGGCGTTGGCTGCCATTTCCAAGTCGTGGGTCGTATCGCCGACCACCAAAGTTTCCTGCGGCGTCAGCCCCAGTTCGTCGCAGAGTTTGAAAACCATGTCGGGTGCGGGTTTGGAGGCTTGCTCGCTGGCGCAGGTTGTCGCCATCCAAAAATCGGCAGTACCGGTTTGCGCGATGGAGCGGTCGAGTCCTATCCTGCCTTTGCCTGTGGCGACGGCGAGCCAGTAGCCTTGGTTTTGCAGGGTGTGCAGGCAGGGCAGGGCTTCGGGGAAGAGCGTCATGTTGTGGTTGTTGGGATTGAGATAGTGTGCGGCGTAGGTTTCCGCCAATTCTTCGCGCATGTGTTCGCCTGCGTGCGGGGCGAGGCGGCGGATGATTTCCGGCAGGCTGTAACCAATGAGGGCGCGGACGGCATCGTCCTCGGGGATGGGCATGCCGCAGTCGGCAAAACTTTGTTGGAAGGTGAGGATAATCGGGCGCGTCGTGTCTGCCAGCGTTCCGTCCCAGTCGAAGATAATCAGTTTAGGTTTCATCGTGCGCTTTCTTTCAAACGACCTTTGAGCAAGATAGAAAAATCATAGCAGAAAATCCGATGCCTGCCTGCTTACAGATTGATGCAAACTTTAAAAATCCTAACTGAATTCAAACGCTAAGGACGGATGAATTTGGGCAAAGGGGTCGGCGGATTCGCATTTGAAGTGCAACTTTCCATAACAGAAAAAGGCCAGTATGAGGTAGCATACGGCCTTTCCTGCAAGAAAGATTGCCATGAGCTACACACAACTGACCCAAGACGAACGATACCATATCCAATACCTGTCCCGCCACTGCACCGTCACTGAAATCGCCAAACAGCTTAATCGCCACAAAAGCACCATCAGCCGCGAAATCAAGCGGCACTGCAACCAAGGGCAGCAATACAGCGCCGAAAAAGCCCAGCGGCAAAGCCGGACTATCAAACAGCGTAAGCGAAAGCCCTATAAGCTCGATTCTCAGCTGATCCAACACATCGACACCCTTATCCGCCGCTAACTCAGTCCCGAACAAGTATGCGCCTACCTGCGCAAACACCACAGGATCACGCTCCATCACAGCACCGTTTACCGCTACCTCCGCCAAGACAAAAGCAACGGCGGCACTTTGTGGCAACACCTCAAAATATGCAGCAAACCCTACCGCAAACGCTACGGCAGCACATGGACCAGAGGCAAAGTGCCCAACCGCGTCGGCATAGAAAACCGACCCGCCATCGTCGACCAAAAATCCCGCATCGGCGATTGGGAGGCCGACACCATCGTCGGCAAAGGACAGAAAAGCGCATTATTGACCTTGGTCGAACGCGTTACCCGCTACACCATCATCTGCAAATTGGATAGCCTCAAAGCCGAAGACACTGCCCAGGCAGCCATTAGGGTATTAAAGGCACATAAAGCCAGAGTCCACACCATTACCATGGATAACGGCAAAGAGTTCCACCAGCACACCAAAATAGCCAAAGCATTAGCAGCGAAAACCTATTTTTGCCGCCCCTACCATTCTTGGGAGAAAGGGCTGAATGAGAACACCAACGGACTCATCCGACAATATTTCCCCAAACAAACCGATTTCCGAAATATCAGCAATCGGGAGATACGCAGGATTCAAGATGAGTTGAACCATCGGCCAAGAAAAACACTTGGCTACGAAACGCCAAGTGTTTTATTCTTGAATCTGTTCAAACCACTGATACACTAGTGTTGCACTTGAAATCCGAATCCAAGGTCGTCTGAAAAGTTTCAGACGACCCCTTTTTATGGGTTTTCTTATTGAGGAACATGAAGGGAGACGGTGTCCCGATTTCCGGCTTATCTTTTCATTTTGTGAAAAATAATGGGTTGCTCCTGCGCGCGGGTCAGTTGGCGCGGCAGCGTCAGCATCGCCAATATCCAGACGCTCAATGCGTAAAGAAATATCCCGCCTTGCCGCATGCCGCCCAATGCCGCGCTGCCCAACAGGGATTCCAAGATAATCACGACCAAAGCAGCCGCACACGCCGCCGCGCCGCTTAAAAACAGGGCGTAGCGGAAATGGCGGCGCATCATTTTTTTGTAGGCGAGTTTGGTCAGACCGCCAGCAATCATTAGGTTGAAAAAGCCGAATACGCCGCAGATAAACCAAACGATGGCGTCATCCCAGCCCGCTACTTGCCGCAACTGCCCGTCTTGGAAGGTCAGCAGCAGCCCGGAATGGCGGAACAGCCCGACTGTGATGATTTCGTGCAGCAGCAATGCCAGAGGCAGGGTCAGGAAAATCAGGGCAATCAGCAGCGGGCGGTAGGGTTTTTCTTGGGTGAGATACATGATGGATAGGGAAGGGGTCAGATGTGGTGCGGGATATGTTTGGAACGCTGTCGGCGTGCCTTAATTCAGTATCTGCCGCACTTGTTTCAAAACCTGCCAAGCTTTTGCTTTGAGCTGCGGTTGGCGCAGTAGGCGGGCAGGGTGGGGAAGAATGAAGTGGGGGGTGTTGCCGCAGAGTGTGTCTATCAATGGGGCAAACTCGGGTTTTTCAAAGATTTGACCCACCAATAAAACAGCCTTCGCCTGCGTATCGGCAAGCTCTCGGGCAAGCTGGGGCAGCTCGGCTTGGATTTGTTCGTCAGTAGGGTGCGGGCTGAAAACGGGCGCTGCTTTGACCCAACTGGTTTTGTAGGCTTGTTGGGGCGATAGGCGGATGGAGGCAAGCATATTGTCGAGCAGGACGCCGACCGCGCCGTGAAAGAGTTGCCCGTGCAGGCTGTCTTCGGTTGCGGGGCAGATGCTGATGATGATGACTTCGGACGGACGCGCTTCGGTTTGCAGGCGCGGGAGGTCGTCTGAAACGTTTGTAGTGGCGGCTTTGGCGGTATCTTCGGGCGCGGAGTTCGTCCGTGCGGACGGAGCAGGCGAGTCAACCGGCGCAGCAGTCGGCGGTACGGGAGGCGTTGCCGCTGCGGGGGCGGTTTTTTCGTGTTGAACTGCCGCCATCGCCGCCATACGGGCATGATGTGCCGATGCGGAAATCGTGCGGACGGCTTCGGCAACTTGGGCGGCGGCAGGTTTTTGCGGCTGCGTAACGGGCGTATCACCCGCAGGCGGGATGACTTTGGCGTTACGGTTCAGCCACATCGGGCCTAAGCCTAATGCCTGATGCAAGTGGAGATAGCGGCTGCTTAACATGGTTTTTCCATTAAAACGGCGTCTTCATGCCCGCCTTCGGGCAGGGAATAGTAATGTTTGCGGATGCCGACCTCGGTAAAGCCATATTTGAGATACAGCGATTGGGCGGCAGCATTGCCTGCGCGGACTTCCAACAACAGGCGCGTGATACCGGCGGTTTGGGCGTGGCGGAACCAATGTTCCAAAAGCGCAGCGGCAATGCCTTGGCGGCGGTATTCGGGGGCGGTGGCAATCAAATGCAACTCGGATTCGTCCAGTATATCCTGCCACACGATAAAGCCGCTGATGACGCCGTCGGTCTCGCAGACCCATAGTTTATCCGTAGGCTGCGCCAATGCGGAGGCGAATTGTTTGGCAGACCACGGCGACGGGTTGCTGACCGCATCAATGGCGGCAAGGGCAGGGCAGTCGTCTGAAAAAGCGGGGCGGATATTCATGCCTGCGCTTTCCGTTCTGCCTGCTCTTTGGCGGTCAGGGCGACTTTGTTGCGGACATAAAGCAATTCGGCGTGTGCCGCATCGGACGCGGGATAACGCCCGCTGAGTGCTAGCTTGAGATAGTCGGAAGCGGCAGGCATTTGCGGCGTGCCGGCAAAGGGCGGCGCATCGCTCAGGGCAAACGCATTGCCTATGCCGCCGGTAAACGCACGACCTTCGGGTTCGACAATTTCAGCCGCTTTGCCGACCTGATAATCGCCAAGCCGCCGGTGCGCGCCCGTGTCGAACCATGCGTAAAACACCTCGCCCATACGCGCGTCGGTCGCCGCCAGTACGCAGCTTTGTTCGGGCAGCAAATACGCCGCCGCATCCAGACAGGGGATGCCGATGAGGAGCGTGCCAAACGGTGTCGCCAAACCTTGCGCCACGCCTGTTCCGATACGCAAACCGGTAAACGCGCCGGGACCTTGTGCATAAACGATGACGCCCAAATCCGCCGCCGTGATGCCCGTTTGTTCAAACAAAACACGAATCTGCGGCAGGATCAAATCGGATTGCTTCGTGCCGACATCTTCATGAAACGAAACAATCTGCCCGTCGGTTTGCAACGCGAGGGATAGGTAGGAAGTGCTGGTGTCGATGGCAAGGACAGGTCGTCTGAAATCGGCTTGCATGGTGTGTTCTTCAAGATAAAAATTTCAGGATGGATTATAGCATTGTCGTCTTGATTCATGCCCGATAGGGTTTTCAGACGACCTCGATAACGTTTCAACACTTTAGAAAAGGACTGTCTCGAAACTTGAGCAGGGTAGGAGTAGAGAAACCACCGTCACACCGATTCCTCCACTCAAATCGATCTTGCACAAAATGGTCAATTTGTTCACCACAGGATTGACGACAATCGGCTGACAGTTTTAAAATGAATTTAAGAATCGTTATTATTTTCACATAATCAGGAGAAAATTCATGGCAAAAAAAGTCAGTATTTTAGTAGGCAGCCTGCGTAAAGGCTCGTTCGCACGCAAAGTGGCGCAAAACGTCATCCCCATGTTCCCCGAAGGCTACGAAGCCCAAATCGTCGAAATCGGCGGCTTGCCGCTCTACAATTTCGACTACGACGACCCCGCCGAAACCGATTTCCCCACGCCCGAAAGCTATACCGCCTTCCGCGAAACCATCAAATCCTCCGACGGTGTATTGTTCGTTACCGCCGAAAACAACCGCACCATCCCCGCCTGCTTGAAAAACGCGGTAGACATCGGCTCCAAACCCAACGCCGATGTTGCATGGAAAAACACGCCCGCAGGCATCATCAGCCATTCCGTCGGCAAAATGGGCGGTTACAGTTCGCAAAAAAACCTGCGCCTTGCCTTGTCCTACTTCAATATGCCGCTGACCGGACAGCCCGAAGTCTTCCTCGGCAACTCCCCCACCTTATTTGACGACAACGGCAAACTCATCGAATCAGCGCGCAGCTTCGTTCAAGGCTATATCGACCAACTCGTCGCCCTGATCGAGAAGAACCCCAAATAAACACAGCAGAAAAACTGTTGACTTTAAAAAATAGCTGACTTTCTAAAAATCGAAGGTTTAATGCAGAAAAGGTCGTCTGAAATCTAAGGTTTCAGACGACCTTTCTTTTAAATGAATAACATTCGAGAAGGAACACATCAAAGCTCGTCTGAAAGAAACAACGCCAACAAGACGCCATTCAGACGACCCATTAGCCGGTTATCCCATTCGCTTTACCCACCACATCGTTCAAGCTACTATACGAACCACGTTGTCATTTAAAATGCGCTGCCATAAGCCTCATGGCAGACAAAAATGAAAAAAATGAAAAAATATAGTCAATTAAAATCAAAATAGGACAGTAACGCATCGTCAAATCGGGCGTAATCAGACAATACGGTTCGCAGATACCGCTTAATATTCGCCCACACCTTCTCAATCGGGTTGAGCTCAGGTGAATAAGGTGCAAGAGGCAATACCTTATGTCCCCATTTTTCCGCCATTTCCCGTAAGACACCCATACGGTGAAATCGCGCATTATCTAAAATAATCACCGATTTTTGAGTCAATGCGGGCAGTAGGCATTGCTGAAACCACGCTTCAAAAAAGACTCCGGTCATCGTATTTTGATAAACCATCGGAGCAATCAGCCGGTTGCCGACTTGTGCGGACACCAGAGATAAGCGTCGGTATCTTTTCCCACTTATCTGCGCTTTCACTATTTGCCCTTTCAGGCTGCGGGCATAGGGGCGGAACAGGTAGCGGTCAAATCCTGTTTCATCCAAATAAACACGTTGGTAGTCGGAAAATTCGGCCAGCTGTGTCAAATAATGCGTTACTTTGGCCGGGTCTTGTTCTTTGTAAGTGGTGGTCTTTTTTTGCGCGTCATCCCCATCTGTTTGAGTGCATAGCAAACGGCGGCTGCCGTACAATCAAAATGTTTGGCGATTTCATGCAGATAGGCATCCGGGTGTTGCCCAACATATTGAGCCAGTTTTTGCCTATCCAATTTGACGGCATTTAGACCGGTAACTTGATGTTTTAGGCTGCCTGTTTGTTTTTTAAGGCGAATCCACAGGTAAAGCGTGTTTCTTGACAAGTTAAACGTCGCTGCGGTTTGGCTGATGTTTTTGCATTGTTCGTAATAGTTTAAAGCTTTGTTTCTTAAGTCCGCAGAGTATGCCATGGTTAGACCTTAAAAGTTGAGTATTGTACTATTTTGTTTTTAATTAACTATATTTAGGGTTTTGGGCTTGGTCGTTTTAGTCGCCGCTCTTCCGGTTCTATCAATCTATGCTTCTTCAATAAAAGAAATCTTCAATCAAAAGGATGATTTTTTTGTGGATACCGATCAGGAGCGCTCGTTTTTATTCATGCTAAACAACTATTCCGACCAAGGTGTCATGATAACTTATCACAAGGCTGGAGAGACATGGACTTTAAGCGATATAGGGCCTTATTCAGAGGAAGGAGGAGGACAATGTTGCGTTTCCATCCCGGCATGAGGGGATGACGCTGCCACTGACCTTGACGATAAGCACGGATACAAATGAATTTGAAGAGCGTAACGTTAATGCTAAGGTAGATAAATTTACCGATGAAGACAACGGATTATTGCAGTTTCACATTTTGCCGGATTATTCAGTGCGTGTATTAATTTCAAGTTACGGTAGGCAGAGGCCGGAAAATCCCATGCATCAGTTTCATGAAACTTTGAAAAAAGATAACGAAGCATACCGTAAGGAAAATCCGGATTTTTAAATTTAAGAGATGAGACAACAAGATAAGCAAAGTTGAATAATTATTTTCGCAAAAAATGTTTTACATAAATAGTGTACTCTGTTAGTTATTTCCTATAGGTTATCAGGTAGCTGTCATTACTTATGTCGCCAGTCCGAATATTTGTTGTCGAGAGAAAATATGAATTTAGAAATCAGACGTAACGGTATAAATTGGCATGTAAAAAGAAATGATTTAAAAGAAATAATTTCTTCATTACAAAGAGAAGGGAATTATTGGGAGGGGCAAGTTTTTTTAACAAAGCGCAAGAAAGAATACAAGCTTTCCTTTAGAATTTTTCTGAATTCAAATGATGAAGATGAGTTTGATGTAACTGACGGTCAGCTTATTCTTTCAATATCAGATGATACCTTTTCCTTGTTGGAAGAATATAGTGTTATGGTCGGTAAATATGGCACGCCTTTTTCACATGAATTGAATGAACTGTATTCCATACCATTAAAAAAATGGTTGAGTTGCTATATTTATGTAGAAAGTTATTAGTGTGTCTTTATCTATGTCTGCAGCGAGTATGGGATATATGTATAAACAGGTTGAGATTAGATTTTTATCCCCGAAGTAGGTCGTCTGAAAACCTCCATTCAGACGACCTTTCTACCGTTTATCCCATTTGCTTTACCGTTGATGACGTTCAAGTTACCATACGAACCTCATTGTCATCTTTAAATTCAACGCCATGACTGCCCGCCAATCCTATCACCTCACCTTCGCCCGTTTCTCCCCGTCCCTCTCCGTTCGTTCTTTCACCGCCTCCGAAGCCGCCAATACCGCCTACCGCGTCGAAATCACCGCCACCTCCACCGATTCCTCACTGCCGCTGTCTTCCTACCTCAACCAGCGCGCAGCATTTGAAATCCGTCCGCAGGAGGCCGTATTGTCCGAAGTCGCCGCCGCTTTTTCAGCCGGTTCGGACGACGCTCCGGCGAAACAATGGCAGGGCATCGTGACTTCGTGTGAGAAGCTGTCCGTCTCCAAGGATGAAACCGTTTACCGCTTTGTTTTAGAGCCGCGTTTCGCGGCTTTAAAACATTTCCAATCTTCCCGACTGTTTCAAAACCAAACCGTCCCCGATATCGTCGCCGCCGTCTTCAAGCACCACGGCTTCTCCGGTGTCGACTACCGTTTCCAAAAAAGCCGCAGCTACAGCGTCCGCGAGTATGTGACCCAGTATCTCGAAAGCGACTTTGCCTTTATCAACCGTCTGTGTGAGGAAGAAGGCATTTGGTATGCCTTCGAACAGCATGAACAACACGGCGATATCGTCGTCTTCGGCGACAGTCCCGAACACTACTTCCGCGACCAAAGCCTACCCGTTTCCTACCGTCCCCATGCCGGACTGGAAAGCGTCGGTACCGAAGCACTCTTCAACTTAAGCATCCGTCACAATCCCATCGTCGAAGGCATACGCAGTGCCGACTACAACTACCGCACTGCCGATACCGACCTCTTTGCCGAAACCGACAACAAACAATCCGAAGAGTCTGCCGACAATACCGTCTTATTGGGCAAACAGCAAAACTGGGGCCTTCATCCCAAAACCCCCGATGAAGCCAAAGTTCAGACGACCCTGTTGAACGAAGCCGTCCTCTGCCGCCAAACCGTCGCCAACGGCAGCGGCAACGTCGTCTCCATGGCACCGATGAAAGTGTTCCAAACCGATACCGCCTTCCCCGAAGCACCCGACGGCTGGCTGGTACTCAGCATGGAACACAGCGGCAGCCGCGATACCGCCTACACCCACACCTTTACCGCCATACCCGCCCAACTCGCCTTCCGTCCAGAACGCACCACCCCGCGTCCCCATATCGCCGGCACACTGCCCGCACGGGTGACCGCGGCAGAGAACTGCACCTACGCCTACATCGACGACATGGGACGCTACCGCGTCAAACTGCCGTTTGACCTGGACGAATGGAGTCCCGGCGGAGAAAGCCGTCCCGTCCGGCTGGCCAAACCCTATGCCGGTCCCGAATACGGTATCCACTTCCCCTTACACGAAGGCACCGAAGTCATGCTGTCCTTCGTCCAAGGCAACCCCGACCGCCCGTATATCTCCGGCGTCATGCACGACAGTGCCCATCCCGACCATATTCCTGCCGATTGGAACACAAGGAACGTCATCCGTACCTGGGCGAACAACAAACTCAGGATGGAAGACCAAAAGGGACAGGAACACATCAAACTCGCCACCGACTACCAGAAATCCCAACTCAACCTTGGCCACATCGTCGACAGCGGTAGGGAGAAACGCGGAGAGAACGGCGAAGGCTTCGAACTCAGAACCGACGGCTGGGGTGCGGTACGGGCGGGTAAAGGCATATTGATCAGCGCAGATGCTCAGGGTAAAGCAGATGGAAATGTCTTGGATATGGAGGCTGCAATCAAGCAGTTGAAAGAAGCCCTAGACATGGCGCAAGGATTGGCAAAAGCAGCCAAACGAGCGGAGATTCCCTTGGGAGATCAAGAATCGTCTGGTTCCAGTAAAAATCTGATGGAGCAAGGAGAAAATTATGGTAATGGAGTCCCAGTAGACCTGGATGCTGATGGTTTGAAAAGTGCAGGTTTAATTGCCAGTGCTCCTGCTGGAATCGTATTGAGTACCCCAAAGGATGTGCAAGCCAGTGCCACTGAAAACATTATGCATACAGCAGGTAATAACATTCATAACAGTGCATTTAAAAAATTTACTGTTGCTGCCGGCGAGGTAATTCGAATGTTCGCACAAACGCTGGGTATCAAAATGGTTGCATCCAAAGGAGATGTAGTGTTGCAGGCGCAGCAGGACAATATCACTGCTGCTGCGGCTAAAGATGTCCGAATCGAAAGTGTCAATGGCGAAGTAATTATTTCTGCATCTAAAAAGCTTACTTTAGTTTGTGATGGTTCATACATCACAATTGGAGGAGGACAGGTTGAAATTGGAACACCTGGGCAGATTATCAACAAATCATCCGCTTGGCAGAAAGTCGGTCCTGCCAGTCAATCCGTCCAAAGCTCTATGCCCAAAGCAGCCAAAGGGCAGCTTGAGTTGCTTCATTATTATGCAACGCCAAAGAAAGATGGGGTAGCTGGAGGCAAATTCACAGTTATCGACAGCTCTGGACAAGTGCGCAAAGGTATTTTAGATAGTAATGGTTATGCAGTTGTGAGCGGGCTGGCTGAAGGTGCAGCAAAGGTGGTCTTTGGTAAAGATCCGAGAGATGGCCATGATGAAAAAGATATCATCGAAGAAGCTTTTAGGGTTTTGCCAATTGGTAAGCAAATCACATCAGATAAAAATCAAATTGCACAATTTGAATTTGCAAAAAAAGAAGTGAATTCACTTTTGGCAGATGTCAAAAATTTGGCTTCACAAGTGCAAGCATTGAAGCAAGTTTCTGACAACGTAAAAAATCTATCGTATAAAGATTTAGCCAAAAGCTTATCCATCAAGCAACAGCCTGTTTCAGCTGAAAAGATTATATCTAATATCAAAAAGAAATAATCTGAAATCCATTCAATTTTTATTGTTATATCAGTTTACATTTTAAAGAGTAATATCCAGATGTCTTTGAAAACAATGCCACATACAAAAGTTGCAGTTAGTCCTGCAAATACTTTTACCAAAGATGCCCGAGCAGGAGCCAACAAATTTGACAGTTGGCTCAGACAGATTTCAGACGGCTATATAACTTTGGATAGGCTGGCCATGGCTGCCGGATCCATACCTGTAATCGGCAATGCAATGGCCGTTGTTGATACCATGTTTGCGATTAGGGATATGGTTAACAAAAGAAATACCGATACGCTCGACTGGATGAATTTGGCCATCAGTGTTATCGGAATCATTCCGGGAGCCGGTAATGCCGCAAGGGTAACATTACGCCCTACCCTGCATTTAGTACGTGACCAGGCATTGCGACACAAAGGATTTCTCACTGAAGCGGCTGTTACAGCAATCGTGGACCATATTTTGGCAGGACACAAGAGCGATGTTGAAAAATATGTAGAAACCATTCAAGGACAAATAAATAGCATGCTCAAAGAAGTCAGCCGGCATGCCCAACGAACCTTGTTGACCAGTGCGGATGCCTTATCAAAAATAGCCTCCGGCCAAGTTTTTGACACCCGTTCATTACATCAAAAATCAAATGATACTTATCGCAAGGGAACTGTATGGACAGAAGAGGGTCGCAATTTATATCGTGTGGCGGCGGGATATAAAATCGAAGCTGTTGCAAAAGATGCGGCAAATGCGGCTATTGCCAGGATAGTTCCCGGACCAATTAAAACCAAATTGGGAACAATCGCAGAACAATTGAAGGGATATAGCCATAAAGTGGATGCCCGGATTATGGGTCTGGCAGGGGATTTATTAAAATTATTAAGCTTACTTTTAGAGGCACTTAAAAGACGTAAAAATCATGGCCGTTCGGCTGCAGTTACTGGTAAAGCTCAGAAAACCAACCCAAATGCCCGCCTAGATGCATCCACTCAGCAAAATAAAAGTAAAGACAAGCCTTCTGACTGCAAAAGTTGCGGTACTGGTGCTTCTAAAAAATCTATTGATTTTGCTACCGGACAGGAAACCTTCACCCATACCGACTTTACCTTGCCCGGCATTATGCCGATAAGCTGGGGTCGTACCTACTGTTCCGGCCTTATCACCTATGAAAAAGGTGAATTGGGCGCACGCTGGATTACCCCTTATACCGCCCGCATCGGTATCCGCAAAAAAGAATTGTTGTATCACACCACTGACGGTCGGACCGTGTCTTTCCCATTATTGGAACCTGACAGGGCTTATCACCATCCGATAGAAGATTTTACGCTGATGCGGGTCAGTGAAGATATGCTGACCCTTAACGTTGGCAAAGATCTGCTGGAGATTTATGAGCGTTATGGGAATGCTTTCCGATTATCGGCCATTAAAGATCGCAATGGTAATGCACTTGGTTTCCATTATTCAGGGCAGCATTTGATTGGGATTAATGATACCAACAACCGCCTGGTGGTTATTCACTATAACGAACAGGATAAAATCAGCCGTATTGAATTAGCCGGTGATAATGCCCGTTTATTGGCAAGCTACGAATATGATCAGGCTGGAAATCTTATCAAGGCTACTGATGAGGCGGGAGACGTTTACGAATATGCTTACCAAGACCACTTAATCACGCGTTATACGGACCGTACCGGTAGAGGTGTCAACCTTGAGTGGCAGGGACGTCGCCATTGGGCTAAATGTATTCGGGAATATGCTGATGACGGTAGCGGAGAATTAAGGTTGCGATGGGATGAAAACATCCGTGAAACAATCGTAACTGATGCTTACGGCCATGAAACCAGTTATTTGTATGATGCGGAAAATTATACTTACCGGATTATTTATCCTGATCATACTGAAGAATGGTTTTTCCGAGATGAGCGTAAAAACATTACGACCCATATCCATCCTGACGGTAGCGAGGACAATTACACCTATGATGACAAAGACAATCTGCTCGAGCACATCCGAGCCGATGGCAGTGTCGTTTCTTTCGAATACGATGCCGATAATAATCTGACTGCCGTTACCGACCCCGAGGGACACCGCTGGTTGCGTCAATATGATGCCAATGGCAACATGATTCTCGAAACAGACCCCGAAGAGAACGAAACCCGCTATCGCTACAATGATGCAGGCTTACCGATAGAAATCACCGACGCACTGGGTGGCATTAAAACCCTGACTTGGACGAAGGATGGACAAATTGCAAGTCATACCGACTGCTCCGGCTATACCAGCCGCTGGCAATATGACGACAGAGGCCGTCTGCAAACCCAAACCGATGCCGAAGGCAATAGCACACACTATAGCTACGACTCAAGGGGCAATCCCGAGGTTGTGGTCCAAGCAGACGGCACGAGGGAATCCTATCTGCATGATGCGGAAGGCAGATTGCTTGAGCATACCGATCCACTCAAGCAAAGCACCCGCTATACCTACGATAAAGGCGGCCGTCTCTTCATCCGTACCGATGCACTCGGACAACAAGTCCAATACCGTTACGACCTCAATAGCCGTTTGGTCGGGCTGCTGAACCAAAACGGCGATCTTTACGGCTTCCGCTACAACAGCGTCGGCGCGCTGACCGAAGAAAAAGGCTTTGACGGTAAAATCACCCGCTACCATTACACCCAAGGCAGCGGCGTACTCGAACGCATAGACGAAGCCGGTACCGTCACCAAATTGGACTACGACCCCGCCGGCCGTATCGAAAGCCGCAGCATCCTTGTGACCGATGAAAACGGCGAGACACACGAAACCGACAAAGAAAACTACGCCTATGACCCAAGCGGCAGGCTGGCAGGAACCCAAAACGCCCACAGCCGCCACCAATACTTCTACGACAAACTCGGCAACCTCATCAGGGAATACCGCCACGACAGCCTGGACGGCACAGCCCGAAGCCACGTCTGGCATCACCGCTATGACGCATTGGGCAACCGTACCGAAACCATCCGTCCCGACGGGCAGCGTATCGGTTACCTCCACTATGGCAGCGGCCACCTGCACGGGATTACCCTCAACCGTAACGAAATAGTCGCCTTCGAACGCGACAAACTACACCGCGAAACCGAACGCACCTTTGGCAAACATATCCGCCAACAAACACAATACGACCCCATGGGCAGAATCCTGCAGCAAATCCACAACCGCAGCCGGCGCGAATACGGCTACGATGCCGCCGGACAACTGACCCATATCCAAAGCAGAGGAGGTCAAACCCAATACCGCTACGACCCCATCGGCAGACTGATCGCCGCCGTCACTCCCGACTTTAGCGAAACCTTCGCCTTTGACCCAGCCGATAACCGTCTTGACCTAAGCGGCAACAAACAAGACCATACAGGCCAAACAAACAGCCAAGAAAAACCGTCCCTAAACAAAGTCTGGGGCAACCTGCTTAAAGAGTACGCAGGCGTACACTACGACTACGACCAACGCGGCAACCTGATCCGCAAAACCCGCAATGGCGAAACCACAGACTACCATTGGAACGGCTACAACCAACTCGTTAAAATAGAAAACCGCAACGGCAGCACCGAATACCGTTACGACCCCTTGGGCAGGCGTACCGCCAAAATCCGCAACGGAGAAACCACCGTTTACCACTGGCAGGAAGACACCCTTGCCATCGAAAGCACCAACGGACAAAATACCCATTACCTGTTCGAACCCGGTACATTCGAACCGCTGGCGCAATTTCAGACGACCTCGCCGATAGGCATAGAAAGGGAAGACAAACCCGCCGAACCGTACAGCTACGACCCCGAAACCGATCCGCTGCTGAAAATCCCGCCCGAACCCCAAGAGCAGTCCGAAGTGCGGCCCGAATTGGTTTATTACCAACTCGATCATCTCGGTACGCCGATTACCGCGCACAATGCCAAAGGCGAAGCCATATGGACGGCGGAATACGAAGCATGGGGCAGAATCCGTAACGAAACCGTTTCAGACGGCCTCAAAGTCAACGTCCCGTTCCGCTTCCAAGGTCAGTATTACGACGAAGAAAGCGGGTTGCACTACAACCGTTTCCGGTATTACGACCCGCAGATTGGAAGATTTATTAGTCAGGATCCGATTGGGTTGATGGGTGGCATTAACTTATTTGAATATGCTCCCAATACCACTAGATGGATTGATCCTTTAGGGTTAAATAAAAAAACAAAACAAAATAAATCTTCTCAAACAAATAAGAATCAAAATGATGGTTGTAATACCCCTAGCTTAGTTGATGTATATCATTACACTGATGAAAAAGCATATAAGGCTATTATTTCACAACGACCAAATTATCTATTCAAAGCATCACAGCCTGACTCAGTGCATGCAAAAGGAGTTTATGTTACCCCTATGTCTCCATCTCAAATTTTACATAAACCAGGAGGATTTAAAAGTTACTTAGGAATAACAAAAGAAAAATCTCAATATTATTTCAAGTTTAAAGTTGAAAAATGTAAACTTAAAAAGATTAAGGGAATGAGAGGTAATCACGTATGGTTCTCTCCAACAAATTTACTTGTAACTCAGCACCAAATGTTGGAGCATGGTAAAACTGCTAAATAATTAACACAGGATTATTGATATGAATATAACAGGAATGGAATACTTTGTTATCTCAAATAAAAAACCTGATATTGTTTTGAATGGTTTCAATAAAGCAATGGTTGAGCTATGGCCAAATTGCATTATTTATGAGAATGACAAACTATTTGATGGCAGTTTTTTTTATGGGTATGTTAAAGATCATGAAATGGAGAATTTCTCAGATGAGAATGCCTATAAACTCGATCAACATGGAGAAGGTCAAATATCATTGGCATGCCAGTACTATCGTTCATTAAGAATGAATACAATGGCAGATTATGCGTATTATGATGGATATGAAGACCTATATGATGACTGTCCTAAAGACAGTATCTTGAGAAAGAATATTTTTATACTTCATGAAGTATATTACTACACTCTTATATTACCGGGTACACATGAACATCCTTTTAGCAGAAAAATAATTAATATTTTAGAGGAAATTCTTTTACAAGAATCTGCAATATAATTCGATTAATCAAGAATATAGAGATGATTTTTAAAAATTTTGAAGAGTTTGAATCGATTTTAGATAAATTATTTGATGATGAGTAATATGAAGTAGCTGATAAAATCATGGAAAATCAAATAGATAATATTTGCAGACTATCTTCCTTGGAAGAAATTGATCAGTATCTATGGTTTTATGCTTCTGTCGCTGGAGATTGCGAATCTTTCGGTAGATTTCAGCAATTATGTAGACAATTAGTGTCTTTAAACAAGATAAAATCGAGTGATTTAGCCAAATATGAAGAAAAATGTCCTGCTAATAGGTGGTATTAGATAAGGGTAGGTTGGATTGAAAACCCAACACATATAAAGGTCGTCTGAAAAGTTCTCCCCTTTTTCAGACGGCCTTTCAGTTAAAAAATAGGATCGGTTAATATGCAACTCTATACAATTTTCCCTCAAAAAAACATTAATGTTGATTTTTCTTTTAATTTAAAAGGTAACAACAAGGATAGCATTTCAGACTATTTTAAATTTAATATTGATGATAGCTTCCTAAAAAAACCTCGTATAAATCTGACATATGACGATGAGTTTGAATCTCAACTTTCTGAAATTTTGGATGCGGATTTTTATTTCTCATCTTCAGGGATTTTATTGTTTTCAAAAAAATTTCTTGAAATTTCACAGGATAAATTGAAAGAGGAAGCTCTATTTTTTCCATGTCTAATCAACAATACTCCATCTGATATATATGCTTTGTATATAAAAAACAGTATTGATTTTCTAGATAATAATTCCTTAGATTGTTATAAAGATATTTCTTATAAGTACATATTTAGAGACGAGTTAAAACCTTATATATATGGGGTTACGGATGAATTTAAAAAGATGGTCATAGAGAATAATTTAAAAATGCAATTCCTAGAATTATACAATATAGATAATATGGGAAATATGTACTTTATTCTAGAATAATATAGGCTATTCTTAGAGAAGTAAGAGGAAGTCGGGTTGAAAATCTAACCTTTATAAAGGTAGTCTGAAAAGCTTGAACCCCTTTTCTGACAGCCTTAAAAAGTAAAATCACCCGCTACCATTACACCCAAGGCAGTGGCCTACTCGAACGCATAGACGAAGCCGGTACCGTCTCCAAACTGGACTACGACTCCGCCGGCCGTATCGAAAGCCGCAGCATCCTTGTGACCGATGAAAACGGCGAAGTACAAGAAATCGACAAAGAAAACTACGCCTATGGCCCAGGCGGCAGGCTGGCGGAAACCCAAAACGCCCACAGCCGCCACCAATACTTCTACGACAAACTCGGCAACCTCATCAGGGAATACCGCCACGACAGCCTGGACGGCACAGCCCGAAGCCACGTCTGGCATCACCGCTACGACGCATTGGGCAACCGTACCGAAACCATCCGTCCCGACGGGCAGCGTATCGGTTACCTCCACTATGGCAGCGGCCACCTGCACGGCATTACCCTCAACCATAATGAAATAGCAGCCTTCGAACGCGACAAACTACACCGAGAAACCGAACGCACCTTTGGCAAACATATCCGCCAAGAAACACAATACGACCCAATGGGCAGAATCCTGCAGCAAATCCACAACCGCAGCCGGCGCGAATACGGCTACGACGCCGCCGGACAACTGACCCATATCCAAAGCAGAGGAGGCCAAACCCAATACCGCTACGACCCCATCGGCAGACTGATCGCCGCCGTCACACCCGACTTTAGCGAAACCTTCGCCTTTGACCCAGCCGACAACCGTCTCGACCTAAGCGGCAACAAACAAGACCATACAGGCCAAACAAACAGCCAAGAAAAACCATCCCTAAACAAAGTCTGGGGCAACCTGCTTAAAGAGTACGCAGGCGTACACTACGACTACGACCAACGCGGCAACCTGATCCGCAAAACCCGCAACGGAGAAACCACAGACTACCATTGGAACGGCTACAACCAACTCATTAAAATAGAAAACCGCAACGGCAGTACCGAATACCGCTACGACCCCTTGGGCAGGCGTACCGCCAAAATCCGCAACGGGGAAACCACCGTTTACCACTGGCAGGAAGACACCCTTGCCATCGAAAGCACCAACGGACAAAACACCCATTACCTGTTCGAACCAGACACTTTTGAGCCGTTGGCACAATTTCAGACGACCTCGCCGATAGGCATAGAAAGGGAAGACAAACCCGCCGAACCGTACAGCTACGACCCCGAAACCGATCCGCTGCTGAAAATTCCGCCCGAACCCCAAGGACAGTCCGAAGCGCAGCCCGAATTGGTTTATTACCAACTCGACCATCTCGGTACGCCGATTGCCGCACACAATGCAAAAGGCGAAGCCGTATGGACGGCCGAATACGAAGCATGGGGCAGAATCCGTAACGAAACCGTTTCAGACGACCCCAAAGTCAATATCCCGTTCCGCTTCCAAGGTCAGTATTACGATGAAGAAAGCGGGCTGCACTACAACCGTTTCCGGTATTACGATCCGCAAATTGGAAGATTCATTAGTCAGGATCCGATTGGGTTTGCCGGTAGTGATAATTTCTATGAATATGCGCCAAATCCAATTGTTTGGGTCGATCCTTGGGGTTTACAGAAACGAGAACCTAATTATGGGCGGACAGGTTGTGGATTAAAAGGAATGGTGAAGTTTCAGGACCATCATATTATCAGCGATACAAATAAATATACTAAGAATCATCCCTTATTAATTAAGGCTGGTGGAGTAGGGCTATTACAAAATCCGAGGAATAAAATTATGCTTCCAACTGATCCTTCATACCATCCTACGAAATCAATTCATTGTGGAAGACATGATGAAGTAGTCAATCGTTATTTATCAGAGCAAATGGATAGTGTTGTTAGAGATGGGAAACAGAAAAAATGGAATCAAGAGCAATATAAATCAGCACTTTTTGGAATAATGGATGCAGAGAGAATTAAGTTAATATCAGGGGAAAGAGCACTTAATAAGAATAGAAGGAAATGGGCGAAACCATTACCTGGGCAATTATGATTAAATGATTAAGGAAGAAAGAAATGGCAAAGCGTATATATGAATTAAATCAATCTGGGAAATTTTCAGCTTTTTATTTAGATCAAGATAAATTTAGTTATTTCGGGTTTTGTGACTCAACAAGATTAAGTTTAGATTTTATACCTAGATTTGAAATAGAAGCAAAAAGTACGAAATTAAAAAACCATCATATACTACTGACTAATGCAACAACCATTTTAGTAGATAGAAAGTTAGCTGATTTTTTAATAAATAAATATAATCAAGAAATTCAGATAATTCCCATTGAATTGGTATGTAAAGATACTATTCTGTCGGATAAATATTTTCTAGTTAATTCGTTACATACTGAAAATATAATTGATGAACAAGAATCAGAAAGAATTTATATCGATGAGAATACTTCGTTTTTATCATTGGATAATATGAAATTAAATGATAATTCACTGAAAGTTATAGGTATTGGTAGGCATAACAACCCAGCATATTCAACGAGCTTATTTTTTTCTGATGAATTGATATTTGAGTTGCATGAACATGGGTTTGATAAAGGATTTATATTTGCTTAGTTAATTTTAGCTTAGATTAAGATCAATGCTTTAATAAAGATTATTAATAACCTGATTCTAATCAAATATAGTAAGAGGTTACTAATATGTTAGAAAAATTGAAAATTAGATTTAATAGTAAACAAAAAGAAATATTTGAGATTTTAAAAAGCCCATCATTTTTTCATGGGAATTTTAATCTTCAAGGGTATTTTGTTATTCATAATAAATCAGAGGCTCAAGATTTATATGAAACGCAAGATCCAGATTACACCATATATAGCAGCTATCCAGATTTGCTTGGAGAAAGAACCCCTCTGACTTACCTTTTTGAAGGAATGACCATGGAAGCAGAATTAAAAGCAGAATATTTGTGGAAAACCTATAAAGATCAGTTATGGAATTTAATTTTACAGCTACAACAAGAAAATCAAGATTTGTTTCCTGAGCCGTTTATAGATTTTGTTTATAATGACTTCTTAACTTTTGCTGCATATGGGATCTTTTCTAAAATAAAAGATGATTTTATTGAAAAGCAAATTGAAGTCTATAAAAATGGTGGCTTTCCTTGTGGTTGGAAAGGGGAGTTTCCGGATGGTGTAATGGTTGTTTATTCGCCTGAATAACTGTTTGTCTTTCTATTTGTTAAAAAGTAAAGTAAGGCCGTCTGAAAAGCTTGCCCTCTTTTCAGACGGCCTTTAGATTGGGAAGCCGTTATTCGTAAACATGTAAGAGGTAAATAGCAATGAAAAAGAATTTGAATCAAATACTTGAATTAGCGCAACCTGTGGTTGATTTTTTGTCTTCAGACAGTTTCTTTTCCCGTCCTTATGACGGCGATCGTGAAAGATTTATCGTTACCGCCTCTCCGGAGGAAGCCAGATATCTGTTAGGCGATGAATGGGATGAGTGGCAGGAGATTATAGAAACTCAGCAATTCTCGGATTTGGAGGATTTCGATTGGCACTACTTAATTAGTAGTAAATTAATTAAGACCAATTGCCTGGGGGCTCTAGATAAGAATTTACATGGGGCAGATAAAAAGCTCACGATAGAGGGTGTAGTAAACTTCCTTGAGGAAACAATGCCTTATTATATGAAAATTTTATTGAATTGTTACGCCAATAACTATATACCGGAAATTTGGAAAGATATTTTGTATGTTTTCCAGCATAACGGTTTCCCTTGCGGTTGGAAAGGAGATTATCCGGAAGGGAAAATGATCGTTTTTTCTAATGAATAAATGATGAGAAAACTGTACCCCGTTTGAAATCTTAATTCATGTGTATGGGTGGGTTTGAAAAGGTCGTCTGAAAAGCTTGCCCTCTTTTCAGGCGGCCTTTAGATTGGAAAGCCGTTATTCGTAAACATGTAAGAGGTAAATAGCAATGAAAAAAACTTGGAATCAAATACTTGAATCAGCGCAACCCGTGGTTGATTTTTTGTCATCAGACAGTTTCTTTTCCCGTCCTTATGATGGCGATCGTGAAAAATTTATCGTTACCACCTCTCCGGAGGAAGCCAGATATCTGTTAGGCGATGAATGGGATGAGTGGCAGGAAATTATAGATGTTCAACAATTCCCAGATTCGGATGATTTTGATTGGCACTACTTGATTGGTGCTAAATTAACTAATACCAATTGTCTGGGGGCTCTAGATAAGGATTTTCATGGGGCAGATAAAAAACTCACAGATGAGGGAAGTGGAGCAAATTTTATTGAGGAAACAATGCTTTATGATATGGATATTTTATTGAATTGTTATGCCAATAACTACATGCCGGAGATTTGGAAAGATATATTATATGTTTACCAACATAACGGTCTCCCTTGCGGCTGGAAAGGAGATTATCCGGAAGGAAAAATGATCGTTTTTTCTAATGAATAAATGATGAGAAAACTGCACCCCGTTTGAAATCTTAATTCATGTGTATGGGTGGGTTTGAAAAGGTCGTCTGAAAAGCTTGCTCTCTTTTCAGGAGACCTTTTCAGTTAAAAGTATTGGATCGCCATAAAGTAAAGATATTCGGGCAACTACCAAACCCTACAGCTACGACCCCGAAACCGATCCGCTGCTGAAAATCCCGCCCGAGCCCCAAAAGCAGTCCGAAGCGCAGCCAGACTTGGTTTATTACCAACTCGACCATCTCGGCACACCGATTGCCGCACACAATGCAAAAGGCGAAGCCGTATGGAAGGCCGAATACGAAGTATGGGGTAGAATCCGTCAAAAAACCGTTTCAGACGACCCTAAATCCAACATCCCGTTCCGTTTCCAAGGTCAGTATTACGACAAAGAAAGCGGGCTGCACTACAACCGTTTCCGGTATTACGACCCTGAAATCGGGCGGTTTGTGAGTCAGGATCCGATTGGGTTTGCCGGTAGTGATAATTTCTATGAATATGCACCTAATCCAATCAGGTGGATAGATCCTTATGGGCTTGCTCCATGCAAGAAAAAAGTTGCCAATCCAAGAATTAATATGGAACATATTTTTCATGGGGAAATTAATCGTAAAGGGCAGGCAACGGGATTTCATCATGAAGGATCAATTGGGCATAATACTAGAGCAAGAATTACGAATATTACTCGGAAACAGAATCTACATGGGGTATATGTAGGAAATGTTGAAATTTTTGATTCCACAAAAGGAAAATGGATTAAAAAAACGATAGCTTCATCGTTTTATCCTAAAACATGGTCTCGAAGCCGAGTAATTTCTGAGATTAAAAGTGCATATCATAATGGTTGTATTATTGGAAATAAATTTTCTGGAGTATCAACTAGCGGTGTTGTAATCTCAGGATATGTTAATCAAAAAGGATATGATATTAATACAGCATATCTGATTTATTAAGGATTTTTATGTATTTTTATATAGATAGTTATAACATCTGCAGAGTCAAACGTAACAATTTAAAATTTTCTGATGAAATAATTGCAGATTTTCTGGAAGAAGATGTCATGGGAGTAGAAAATAATGTTGATTTAATAATAGACAATATTAGTCAAGTTCAAAACGGTAAGATAGAAATTTGGGAAGGTACGGGTAATGCCCACACAATTTCCATAACAAAAGATAAGATAAATATTTTTAACGAATTTACTGAAATGGAAGTAACTATTTATGACTTTGAATACTTTTTGTCCCTTTTATATCAATGGAAAAAATTGATTGAAAGTAGGAACTAATTGCCTAATATAGTTAGTTCTATCGCTGACAACGGTAATAAACTGCTTCCAAGGTCAGTATTACGACGAAGAAAGCAGACTGCACTACAACCGTTTCCGGTATTGTGAGCCTGAAATCGGGCGGTTTGTGAGTCAGGATCCGATTTGGTTGAAAGGCGGGGGAAATTTGTATACCTATGTTGTCAACCCGACTTTATGGATTGATCCATTGGGGTTGGATCATAGAAGTGTCTTCTGGAAAGCTGAGACTTTTGCAAAATAGACAATACAAAATATGGAAATAACATTATTCATGGTAAAATTGCTTGGAAAAATTTTTAGATGACCTTCCATCTTTTATAATTATTCACGCTGCCAGTATTTAGATGATGTTTTTTAAAAGGAATTTTATGAAAAAATTATTGATTGTTTTATTTGTTGCAGACGCATTGAGTGCCTGCTCGGCAATTAAGGATAATTCAGAGGCAAGTTTTGCATCTCATCACCACCAATTTAGCGTATACAAAACAGGCAAAACTGCGCTTCCTATTCCTGCCAGTGCGCAAGATTGGGAAAAATATTCCGTCGCTAAAACATCCAAACTAATTGATGTTCCGTTACAAGAGAAGAAAGTCTATTACTTTACGCCCAAATTCAAACTGGCAAAACGTCCTGCTAAAGGAGGTTTTTATCGCGAGATTTTGGGTAAGACCGCTGATGGAAACTTAGTGATTCAGGATTTTTATCAGGATAGTGGAACTAAACAAATCGACCCGGCTGTGGTCTCGGTTAAAAATGAGAAAAACTCTGATTCTTCAGCAGTTGAGGATGGTATCTTAACTTTCTACTCAGAGGATGGGAAGGTATCCAGTTTCAAACAAACAGATGTTGCGCGCAATGAAGTTGTCTATGGCAATTATGTGGATGGCAAACTGGTCATGACGATTGAAACCGATCTCAAAGAGGAAAATGTACTCACTACGTTTTTTTATCCTAATGGTAAGAAAATGATTCAAATTCAGGGATCTATTTTTAGTGGAGAGGAAGAATATTTTGATGATGACGGGAAATTGTTATTTAGCCAATTAACCAACGAGTTTCCCAAAGAAATAATGGAGTCGGAAGAGAAATATAATAAACTGATCGAGAAACTAAGTGAGTTAAGTCTTAAAAAAGTTGAAATTCTTGAGAAATTAGGTGTTTTACCTTAATAAGGTGTTGAAAGGTCGTCTGAAATTTATACATTTCAGACGACCTTTTCAGTTAAAAATAGTAAACCGCTCCGAAACGCGGTAAAATACGCTCCGTTTCCAACACGACGCCTGAATCAGCAGGCTTTTATTATGGATCTTCCCAGTTCGTTTTTACTGAACTTCCCTTCCGGTTTATCCCGAAATACACGATAACCATCCCGCCGAAATGCCCTCCCGCATCCGGCGGGCGGAGCATTTATGAGCATCGAACAAACCCCTCCGAACCTTGAAAACGACGGTATCGAAAGCGACGTAGAGCGCGTTTCCGCCGATTTCGACCGTATCCACGCGCTGTGCGAAATCCTTTCGCCCGCTTTCCCGCAGATTGAGGAAGGCGTGCCGATTGAGGACGAGGCGTTGCGCGACAAATTTACCGAGCTGACCGTCCTTTTGAACGAGCTGCACCCCGCCGATGTGGCGGCGGTGTTGGAATCGTTGCCGCCGCGCGAGCGTAATATCGTCTGGCTGCTGGTCACGCCTGAAGACGACGGCGAAGTGTTGCTGGAAGTGTCCGACGCGGTGCGCGAAACGCTGATCGAGTCGATGGACAAAGACGAGCTGTTGGCGGCGGTCGATGACTTGGATGCGGACGAGCTGGCGGAGCTGGCGGGCGATTTGCCGCACCAAGTGGTCTATGAAGCCTTGCAGACGCGCGACGAGGAAGAGCGCGCCCAAGTCAAGGCGGCGATGTCGTATGAAGACAACCAAGTCGGCGCGATTATGGACTTCGAGTTGGTCAGCATCCGCGCCGACGTTGCCTGCGAAGTGGTGCTGCGTTACCTGCGCCGTTTCGAGAGCCTGCCCGACCATACCGACAAGATTTTCGTGGTCGATGAAAATGACATCCTGCAAGGCGTGCTGCCCATCCGCAAACTTTTGGTCGCCGATCCCGAAGACTTGGTGGCGGACGTGATGGCGACCGAAGTCGTGCGCTTCCGTCCCGAAGACGATGTGGAAGAAGCGGCGCAGGCGTTCGAACGTTATGACTTGGTCACCGCACCCGTGGTCGATGAAAACAAAAAGCTCATCGGCAGGATTACCATCGACGAGATGGTGGACGTTATCCGCGAAGAATCTGAGGCAGACATGTTGAACATGGCGGGTTTGCAGGAAGAGGAAGATTTGTTTGCGCCCGTGTGGGATTCGGTAAAAAACCGCTGGATGTGGCTTGCTGTCAACCTCTGCACCGCCTTTCTCGCCAGCCGCGTTATCGGCGCGTTTGAAGGCAGTATCGAAAAAATCGTCGCACTCGCCGCGCTGATGCCCATCGTCGCCGGTATCGGCGGCAACTCCGGCAACCAAACCATCACCATGATTGTCCGCGCGATGGCGATGGGGCAGTTGACTGGGATGCAGGCGGGACGGTTGTTGAAAAAAGAAGTCGGCGTCGCCTTGGTCAACGGCATCATCTGGGGAACAGTCATGGGCGTGGTGTCATGGCTGCTGTACGGCAGCATCGGCATCGGCTTGGTCATGGTCGCCGCGATGACGCTGAACCTCTTACTCGCCGCCTCGGTCGGCGTACTCATCCCCGTCATCATGGAAAAATACGGTCGTGACCCTGCCTTGGGCAGCTCGGTGCTGATTACGGCGGTAACAGATTCCGGCGGTTTTCTGATTTTCTTGGGGCTGGCAACGATATTCTTACTGTAAGACCGTCTGAAAAACGGATTGAAAAGATTAAAGGTCGTCTGAAACCATAGGGTTATGGGTTTCAGACGACCTTTTTGATTTTTATGGGGGAGTAAAGTGAATCTGGGATAGGTAAACAACTTTTTCATGAAATACAAAAATTTTCCTTGATGGGCAAATCCAACGCGGCGGCGGGTAGGGCGTTGCGATGCCTGTTGCGGATTGTAGTGTGGGCTTTGCCCACGGAGTTGATTACTTGGTTTTCGAGTCAGGTGATAACATGGCGTCGCTTTTTCGTGTGCGAAGCCCACGCTACGGCTGGGAACGAGGTCGTCTGAAATCATAGAGTTACGATTTTCAGACGACCTTTTTATATTTAAAACTACATACGACTACATTTTTTAATTAGATTGTTTTTATTGGTAAATCATGATGTTATTTAAATTCTGGTCGTCTGAAAAGGGCGTGGATACAAAATTGGGTGGTTTGAGCGGTTTGGATGCTGTTTTTTGCAGTTAAGCAAAAATTCCTGAAAAATGAATTAATTATATTTGATTTTAAGAAGTATTGTTTAAAATCGTTCTGATTGGTTAGAGGTGGTACAGGCTTTGTCCGGTAAGGATTTTGGGTATTTTAAAGTGGGGGTTTTGGGTTTTGTTTCTGAAGTATTGTTCATTAATGATTGAATTTTTTAAAAATATTTTAGAAAAAGTGTTTGACAGCCTGAAAATTATTTTTTAAATTTGTCCATACTTATAAAAACTACATTGAACTACAAAGGAACCCTATCATGAATCTGTACCAAACTTCTCCGTCTTGTTATAGATCGTCTTCTATCTCTGCCGCATCCGTCGTCGTCTGCTTTTGGGCAGCCGCGGCGGTCTGACGGCTCTTTGCCCGAATCGGGGTTTCCGCATTTCTGCGGACGGTTTGGGTTTTGAAAATTCTGTCTTTCCAGCTTTATTTCTTTTCTGAATATTAAAAATATTAAAAAATTCCGTATACCTCCGCTTCAGCCGAATTGTTTGTATTGAATTTGTTAATTGATTGTTTTTATTGATTTTGATTTTTCAGAGAACCCGATGGGTTTGGTTTTGAAAGGTCGTCTGAAAACGGTTTTGAAACCATTGTTTCTTTTTGAACGGTTCGTTTCAGGTTTCGCGGAAACTGGGCCGCTGAGTCGATACTGAAAAAAATCTAATCTACAAAGGAGAAATATCATGAGCCAACTTTCTGCCGGCACCCGTTTCCGCCAAGCTGTGAAGGAGTCGAATCCCCTTGCCGTGGTCGGCTGTGTGAACGCTTATTTTGCGCGGCTGGCGACGCAGAGCGGGTTTAAGGCGGTGTATCTGTCGGGCGGCGGCGTGGCGGCCTGTTCGTGCGGGATTCCGGATTTGGGCATCACCACGATGGAAGATGTGCTGATTGATGCGCGGCGGATTACGGACAATGTGGATACGCCTTTGCTGGTAGACATTGATGTCGGTTGGGGCGGGGCGTTCAATATCGCGCGCACGATTCGCAACTTCGAGCGTGCGGGCGTGGCGGCGGTGCATATCGAAGATCAGGTGGCGCAGAAGCGTTGCGGCCATCGTCCGAACAAAGCCATTGTTTCTAAAGATGAAATGGTTGACCGCATTAAAGCCGCCGTGGATGTGCGCGTGGATGAGAATTTTGTGATTATGGCGCGGACGGACGCGCTGGCGGTGGAAGGTTTGGATGCCGCCATCGAGCGGGCGCAGGCTTGCGTGGAAGCGGGCGCGGACATGATTTTCCCCGAGGCGATGACGGATTTGGCGATGTACCGGCAATTTGCGGACGCGGTGAAAGTGCCCGTGTTGGCGAACATTACCGAATTCGGCGCGACGCCGCTTTATACGCAGCGCGAGCTGGCGGACAACGGCGTGTCGTTGGTGCTGTATCCGCTCTCGTCGTTCCGCGCCGCGAGCAAGGCCGCGCTGAATGTTTATGAGGCGATTATGCGCGACGGCACGCAAGCGGCGGTGGTCGATACCATGCAGACCCGCGCCGAGCTTTACGAGCATTTGAATTATCACGACTTCGAGCAGAAGCTGGATAAATTGTTTCAGAAGTAAAAACCGTTTTCAGACGACCTCCAACCTTGAATAGGTCGTCTGAAAACCCAAAACCCATAAAAACACAAAGGAGAAATACCATGACTGCAACCCCCGAAACCCCGACCTTCAAACCGAAAAAATCCGTCGCCCTCTCCGGCGTGGCGGCGGGCAATACCGCGCTGTGTACCGTCGGCCGTACCGGCAACGATTTGAGCTACCGCGGTTACGACATTCTCGATCTGGCGCAGAAATGCGAGTTTGAAGAAGTCGCCTACCTGCTGATTCACGGTCATCTGCCCAACAAATCCGAACTCGCCGCCTACAAAACCAAGCTCAAATCCATGCGCGGCCTGCCTATCCGCGTGATTAAGGTTTTGGAAAGCCTGCCCGCGCACACGCATCCGATGGACGTGATGCGTACCGGCGTGTCCATGCTCGGCTGCGTTCATCCCGAACGCGAAAGCCACCCCGACAGCGAAGCACGCGACATCGCGGACAAACTCATCGCCAGCCTCGGCAGCATCCTGCTCTACTGGTATCAATATTCGCACAACGGCAAACGCATCGACGTCGAAAGCAAGGAAGACACCATCGGCGGCCACTTCCTGCACCTGTTGCACGGCAAACGCCCGACCGAATCGCAGGTTAAAGCCATGCACGTTTCGCTGATTCTGTATGCCGAACACGAGTTCAACGCCTCCACCTTTACTGCCCGCGTGATTGCCGGTACAGGCTCGGACATGTATTCCTGCATCACCGGCGCCATCGGCGCGCTCAAAGGTCCGAAACACGGCGGCGCGAACGAAGTTGCCTACGACATCCAAAAACGCTACCGCAACGCCGACGAAGCCGAAGCCGACATCCGCGAACGCATTACCCGCAAAGAAATCGTTATCGGGTTCGGCCATCCGGTTTACACCATTTCCGACCCGCGCAACGTCGTGATTAAAGAAGTGGCGCGCGGTTTGAGCCGAGAAGCGGGTGATATGCGCCTGTTCGACATCGCCGAACGCTTGGAGAGCGTGATGTGGGAAGAGAAAAAAATGTTCCCGAACTTGGACTGGTTCTCCGCCGTGTCCTACCAAAAACTCGGCGTACCGACCGCCATGTTCACGCCGCTGTTTGTAATTTCGCGCTCCACCGGCTGGGCGGCACACGTCCTCGAACAGCGCAAAGACGGCAAAATCATCCGTCCGAGTGCGAACTACACCGGCCCTGAAGATTTGGCGTTTGTGGAGATTGAAGAACGCTGAGACAGACCACAACCGTAGGAGACGCCAATCGGATTTCAGACGACGTGTAGCGTGGGCTTTGCCCGCGGCAAACTGAATCCCGCCTATGGTTAAGCTTTTCAGACGGCCTGTTGAAAGATGCGAGAGAGAAGGTCGTCTGAAAAACCAGCCGCAACGTCTGCCGTCATTCCCGCCCCCGCCTAAGCGAGGACAGGCCGCGGCGGGAATGGCGGAGGCAGCGCGGCAACTTTTTTCACGGCTTCGCCAAAACTGCGAGCCGAACGGATTTCAGACGACGTGCAATATCGTTGTTACCCATTAAAACCGAATATTAAAGTTTCAGACGACCCCTTCAAAAACGTCGTCTGAAACCCCAAACCACAAGAAAAATAGATCCACAGGAGAACTGAACATGGCTGCCAACCAACGTTACCGCAAACCGCTGCCCGGTACGGATTTGGAATACTACGACGCGCGTGCGGCGTGTGAGGACATTCAAGCCGGCTCTTACGACAAGCTGCCTTACACGAGCCGCATTTTGGCGGAGAACTTGGTCAACCGCGCGGACAAAGTCGATTTGCCGACGCTGCAAAGCTGGCTGGGCCAGTTGATAGAAGGGAAGCAGGAAATCGATTTTCCGTGGTATCCCGCGCGGGTGGTGTGCCACGATATTCTGGGGCAGACCGCGCTGGTGGATTTGGCGGGCTTGCGCGATGCGATTGCAGAGAAGGGCGGCGATCCTGCCAAAGTGAATCCGGTGGTGCAGACGCAGCTTATCGTCGACCACTCGCTGGCGGTGGAATGCGGCGGCTACGACCCCGATGCGTTCCGCAAAAACCGTGAAATCGAAGACCGGCGCAACGAAGACCGTTTCCACTTTATCAACTGGACGAAAACCGCTTTTGAAAATGTGGACGTGATTCCGGCGGGCAACGGCATCATGCACCAAATCAATCTGGAAAAAATGTCGCCCGTCGTCCAAGTCAAAAACGGCGTGGCGTTCCCCGACACCTGCGTCGGCACGGATTCGCACACGCCGCACGTCGATGCGCTGGGCGTGATTTCCGTAGGCGTGGGCGGTTTGGAAGCGGAAACGGTGATGCTGGGGCGCGCGTCCATGATGCGCCTGCCCGATATTGTCGGCGTGGAGCTGACGGGCAAACGGCAGGCGGGCATTACGGCGACAGATATTGTGTTGGCGCTGACCGAGTTTCTGCGCAAAGAACGCGTGGTCGGGGCGTTTGTCGAATTTTTCGGCGAGGGCGCAAGAAGCCTGTCCATCGGCGACCGCGCGACCATTTCCAACATGACGCCGGAGTTCGGCGCGACTGCCGCCATGTTCGCCATCGACGAGCAAACCATTGATTATTTGAAACTGACCGGACGCGACGACGCGCAGGTGAAATTGGTGGAAACCTACGCCAAAACCGCGGGGCTGTGGGCGGACGACCTGAAAACCGCCGTTTATCCGCGCGTGTTGAAGTTTGATTTGAGCAGCGTAACGCGCAACATGGCAGGCCCGAGCAACCCGCACGCGCGTTTTGCCACCGTCGATTTGGCAGCGAAAGGGCTGGCGAAGCCCTACGAAGAGCCTTCAGACGGCCTCATGCCCGACGGCGCGGTCATCATCGCCGCGATTACCAGTTGCACCAACACTTCCAACCCGCGCAACGTCGTTGCCGCCGCACTCTTGGCGCGCAATGCCAACCGCTTCGGGCTGAAACGCAAACCGTGGGTTAAAACCTCGTTCGCCCCCGGCTCGAAAGTGGCGGAAATCTATTTGAAAGAAGCGGGGCTGTTGCCCGAAATGGAAAAACTCGGCTTCGGCATCGTCGCCTTCGCCTGCACTACCTGCAACGGCATGAGCGGCGCGCTCGACCCGAAAATCCAGCAGGAAATCATAGACCGCGATTTGTACGCCACTGCCGTACTGTCGGGCAACCGCAACTTCGACGGCCGCATTCACCCGTATGCGAAACAGGCTTTCCTCGCTTCGCCCCCGCTGGTGGTGGCATACGCCATCGCGGGCAGCATCCGTTTCGATATTGAAAACGACGTACTCGGCGTTTCAGACGACGGCAAGGAAATCCGCCTGAAAGACATCTGGCCGACCGACGAAGAAATCGATGCCGTCGTTGCCGAATATGTGAAACCGCAGCAGTTCCGCGACGTGTATGTGCCGATGTTCGACACCGGCAAAGCGCAAAAAGCCCCGAGTCCGCTGTACGACTGGCGCCCGATGTCCACCTACATCCGCCGTCCGCCCTATTGGGAAGGCGCGCTGGCGGGCGAACGCAGCCTGACGGGAATGCGACCCTTGGCGATTCTGCCCGACAACATCACCACCGACCACATTTCGCCTTCGAACGCGATTCTGGCAGCGAGTGCGGCAGGCGAATACTTGGCGAAAATGGGTTTGCCCGAAGAAGACTTCAATTCCTACGCCACCCACCGCGGCGACCACCTCACCGCCCAACGCGCCACCTTCGCCAATCCCAAATTATTTAACGAAATGGTGAAAAACGAAGACGGCAGCGTACGCCAAGGCTCGCTCGCCCGCGTCGAACCCGAAGGCGAAACCATGCGCATGTGGGAGGCCATCGAAACCTATATGAACCGCAAACAGCCGCTCATCATCATCGCCGGCGCGGACTACGGACAAGGCTCCAGCCGCGACTGGGCGGCGAAGGGCGTGCGGCTGGCGGGCGTGGAAGCCATCGCCGCCGAAGGTTTCGAGCGCATCCACCGCACCAACCTCATCGGCATGGGTGTCTTGCCGCTGCAATTCAAAGCCGGCACCAACCGCCACACCCTGCAACTGGACGGCACGGAAACCTACGACGTGGTCGGCGAACGCACGCCGCGCTGCGACCTGACCCTCGTGATTCACCGTAAAAACGGCGAAACCGTCGAAGTCCCCGTTACCTGCCGCCTCGATACCGCAGAGGAAGTGCTGGTGTACGAAGCCGGAGGCGTGCTGCAACGGTTTGCACAGGACTTTTTGGAAGGGAACGCGGCTTAGAGGTCGTCTGAAAACCCAAATCAGAAACAAGGAGAAACAGAATGCCACAAATCAAAATCCCCGCCGTTTACTACCGCGGCGGTACATCCAAAGGCGTGTTTTTCAAACGTTCCGACCTGCCCGATGCGGCGCGGGAAGCGGGCAGCGCGCGCGACAAAATCCTGTTGCGCGTACTCGGCAGCCCCGACCCCTACGGCAAGCAGATAGACGGTTTGGGTAACGCCAGCTCGTCGACCAGCAAGGCGGTGATTTTGGATAAGTCCGAACGTGCCGACCACGACGTCGATTACCTTTTCGGGCAAGTTTCCATCGACAAGCCTTTCGTCGATTGGAGCGGCAACTGCGGCAACCTCACCGCCGCCGTGGGCGCGTTTGCCATCGAGCAAGGCTTGGTCGATAAAGCCAAAATCCCTTCAGACGGCATCTGCACGGTGAAAATCTGGCAGAAAAACATCGGCAAAACCATCATCGCCCACGTTCCGATGCAAAACGGCGCAGTCTTGGAAACAGGAGATTTTGAGCTGGACGGCGTTACCTTTCCCGCCGCCGAAGTGCAAATCGAATTTCTCGACCCCGCCGACGGCGAAGGCAGTATGTTTCCGACCGGCAACTTGGTGGACGAGCTGGACGTTCCGGACATAGGTCGTCTGAAAGCCACGCTCATCAACGCGGGCATTCCGACCGTTTTCCTGAACGCCGCCGACTTGGGCTACACGGGCAAAGAGTTGCAGGACGACATCAACAACGATGCCGCCGCGCTGGAAAAATTCGAGAAAATCCGCGCTTACGGTGCGCTGAAAATGGGCCTGATTAACGACGTGTCCGAAGCCTCCGCCCGCGCGCACACGCCGAAAGTCGCCTTCGTCGCCCCCGCCGCCGATTACACCGCCTCCAGCGGCAAAACCGTGAACGCCGCCGACATCGATCTGCTGGTACGCGCCCTGAGCATGGGCAAACTGCACCACGCCATGATGGGCACCGCCTCGGTCGCCATCGCCGCCGCCGCCGCCGTCCCCGGCACTCTGGTCAACCTCGCGGCAGGCGGCGGAACGCGCAACGAAGTGCGCTTCGGCCATCCTTCCGGCACATTGCGCGTCGGCGCGGCGGCAGAATGTTCGGACGGCATCTGGGCGGTGAAAAAAGCCGTCATGAGCCGCAGCGCGCGCGTGATTATGGAAGGGCGGGTCAGGGTGCCTGAGGATTGTTTTTAAATCGACGTAGCGTGGGTTTGCCTGCAAAACCCAAAGAGGTCGTCTGAAAACACCCCGCCCAACGCCCATCCTCTTTCAGACGACCCTACACCAAAAAAACAACCACAAACTACAAGGAGAAATATCATGTCCGACCAACTCATCCTCGTCCTGAACTGCGGCAGTTCCTCGCTCAAAGGTGCCGTTATCGACCGCAAAAGCGGCAGCGTCGTCCTAAGCTGCCTCGGCGAACGTTTGGGTACGCCCGAAGCCGTCATCACCTTCAACAAAGACGGCAACAAACGCCAAGTTCCCCTGACCGGCCGCAACTGCCACGCCGGCGCGGTGGGTATGCTCTTGAACGAACTGGAAAAACACGGCCTGCACGACCGCATCAAAGCCATCGGCCACCGCATCGCCCACGGCGGCGAAAAATATCACGAGTCCGTCCTCATCGACCAAGACGTCCTCGACGAACTGAAAGCCTGCATCCCGCTCGCCCCGCTGCACAACCCCGCCAACATCAGCGGCATCCTCGCCGCGCAGGAACACTTCCCCGGCCTGCCCAACGTCGGCGTGATGGACACCTCGTTCCACCAAACCATGCCCGAACGCGCCTACACCTACGCCGTGCCGCGCGAATTGCGTAAAAAATACGCCTTCCGCCGCTACGGTTTCCACGGCACCAGCATGCGCTACGTCGCCCCCGAAGCCGCGCGGATTTTGGGCAAACCGCTGGAAGATTTGCGCATGATCGTCGCCCACCTCGGCAACGGCGCGTCCATCACCGCCATCCGAAACGGCAAATCCGTCGATACCAGCATGGGCTTCACCCCCATCGAAGGCCTCGTCATGGGTACACGCTGCGGCGACATCGACCCCGGCGTGTACAGCTACCTGACCGCCCACGCCGGCATGAACATCGAGCAAGTCGATGAAATGCTGAACAAAAAATCAGGATTGCTCGGCATCTCCGAACTCTCCAACGACTGCCGCACCCTCGAAATCGCCGCCGACGAAGGTCACGAAGGCGCACGCCTCGCCCTCGAAGTCATGACCTACCGCCTCGCCAAATACATCGCCTCGATGTCGGTTGCCTGCGGCGGCATAGACGCCCTCGTCTTCACCGGCGGCATCGGCGAAAACTCCCGCAACATCCGCGCCAAAACCGTTTCCTACCTCGACTATTTGGGTTTGCACATCGACACCAAAGCCAATATGGAAAAACGCTACGGCAACTCAGGCATCATCAGCCCGACAGGCTCCAACCCCGCCGTCTTGGTCGTGCCGACCAACGAAGAACTGATGATCGCACTCGACACCGCAGCACTGACAGGCTTTTTGCAAGAAGCAGGCTAGAGGTTAGGGCAGAGCGTTTTTGAAAGAGAAAAGAGGTCGTCTGAAAGATGGGGTTCAGACGACCTCTTCTTTTGTGGGAATGACGACGGAGGATTGTTTAGTGTGGTTTGATTGTGAACGAGGTCGTCTGAAATTCATAAATCCCAATTTTCAGACGACCTTTTGCCGTATCAGCAATCCTGTTCATTTCCCGTCTGGCGGGGGAAGGTTAGGATGGGGGTGGCTTTGTGTTTCTGAGAAAAATCAAATTCGAGCAGCCTGTAGAGCCACCCTCTCCCCAACCCTCTCCCGCCGGACGGGAGAGGGGGGCAGGTTGCAGCAGATGGTAAGGTGATATGGGGAAGAATGGCGGTAGGTAAGGTGTTTACTGTTTAGAACCGATTAAAAAGGTCGTCTGAAAACAAGATTTTGGTTTCAGACGACCTCTTGCCATATCAGCAACCTTGTCCCTTCCCCCGTCCGGCGGGGGAAGGCTAGGATGGGGGTGGTTTTACAGGTTTAGGTAAATAAAACTCGTGAGGTCCATAGAGCCACCCTCTCCCCAACCCTCTCCCGCCGGACGGGAGAGGGGGTAGGTCGCAGGGGAGGAGAAAGGAGTGGATGGAGATTGCGGCGGGTAGGGTGTTTGCTGTTATTTGAATCCATTAAAAGAGGTCGTCTGAAATCCATAAATTCTTATTTTCAGACGACCTCGTTCATTCGGCAAAAGCGTTTTAAAACTGTTTCTTCACGCCCAGCATGATTTCGTTTTGGCGGTAGCGGTAGAACACGGAATTGCTTTTGACGGTGGTGTGTTTGAAGCGCAGTTCGGGGTAGAAGCCGCCGATGTGCCATTGTCTGAAGCCTGCGGCGGCGAGCCAGACGGTTTGGCGGTCGCTGCGTCTTTGTCCGTCTGCGGCGATGCCTGCGCGGTCGTAGAGGTTGCGCCGTTTCATGACGAGGGCGTTGAGGTAGGTGCCGTTGTCAAACAGGGTGTATAAGCCTGTGCGGAGGGTGTATTCGCGGTGGTCGGATGTGCCGCCGTTGTAGGTGCGGCGGGTGTAGTCCGATCCTGCGAACAAGCCGGTTTTTGGGGTTAGGGCGTATTCTGCACCCAAGCCTGTGCGGTATTCGGTGTAGTCGGCGGCGTAGGTTTTGGCGGTGCCGCTGTGGCGGTAGCGTTTGCCCGACCAGTCGGCGTTGACCTGCCATTTGGGGTTGAAGGTATGCGTCCACGAGGCTTCGGCGCCGTAGGCGTTGTGGTAGGTGTGGCGGTTGCGCCGTTCGTGTTCGTAAACGGGCATCAGTGAGAGGCGGCTTTGTGCGTCGGCGTATTCGTAGCCGGCAGACAGTGTGCCGGTTTGGCTGCCGTAGTCGGACAGGGCGGCGTCTGTGTCTTTGCGGCGGTAGTGTGTGCCGTAGGCGAGAAGGTTGGTTTTGAGGCTGTGGTGTCCTTTGACGGGGGTGATTTTGCCTGCGCTTATGCTGTAATTCCATGCGGGGGAGCTGATGGGGGCGGGCAGGTTTTGGTAGGCGAGGCATTGACCGCCAAGCGGCAGGATGCAGCGGACGGAGCCGTCGGATTGGTTGATGTTGCTGTTGTAGCCGTAAGCGATGCCGATTTGTCCGTGCCAGCGGCTGCGTTTGTCGATTTCGCCGAGATATTGTCCGATCAGGGCGCGGGTTTCTTCGGGAATGTCGGCGGCTTGGGCGCGGGCGAATGCGCTTTGGGCTTCGCGGTTTTGGTTGTCTTCGGTATAAAGGCGCGCGGTTTCGAGCAGGATGCGCGGGTTGTCGGGGTTGAGTGTTTCTGCCGTTTGCAGGTTTCGTAAGGCTTCGGCGAGGCGTCCTTCGGCGCGTTGTTTCAAACCGAGCACCAATTTGGGCAGGGCGGGATTGTGGTCGGGCAGGGCGGCGTAGCGTGTGGCGAAACGCTCTGCCTTTTTCCATTGACGTTCGTTGATGGCATGGTAAATCGCGCTTTCCAGCTCTTCGGTATTGTTGCCGACGGTGTAAATTTGACCACCGATGCGGATGTATGCGTCGTCGTTTTCGATATCGCCTGCAGGTGTGCCGCCGTCCAGCCAGCCGCTTTCCCGATATTGCTGCTGCACGCGCCCGTTTTCTTCAGACAGGCGGCGTAGGTCGTCGCTGTCTGCGTGGGCGGACAGGGGCAGCAGGGCAAGCAGGAGGAGGCAGAATTTGTTCATTCGTATTCTTTCGGGCTGGGTGTGTGGTAAGCAATTTTCAGACGAGGTGGATTATGGTGAGGCGGAATAGGTCGTCTGAAAAGATGCAATGTTCAATATTGCTTTGTTTTTAATCTGTTTCCGTTTTCAGACGACCCTTTTAGATAGAGACGAGCACAAAAGGTCGTCTGAAAACGGAAACTGCGGAAATTCGTCCGCAACTTGCCATAAAATGGGGAAAGCACGGCAATCCGCGCCTTCCCCGTTATGGTCCCATCGTCGGTTTATTGTTTTATACCGCCGAAGGAGATGTCATCGGCGCGGCTTTCCGTACCACGGGTCGCAGTACCCACCAATGCGGCGGCATTTTGACCGTAGAACTGACCTTTGATGCCTTCGTGGTTGCGGGCGGCGTCAGAGGCGAAAGTACCGTTGCGGTTGTCGATTTTCACGCCGGCAAAGTCCAGAGTGTCGGTATGGCGCGCCAGTTTGCCGGTCATGCTGCCGCTGTCGCCTGAACCGAAATAGGCTTTGACGGTACCGGTATAGATATCGCGTTCGCCGGCTTTATGACCGTTGACACCGACTACGTTGTAAGTCGCAGTTGCCAAGCCTTTGGTGCTGCCAGTCGGGTTTTTGCCATAGAACCAAGCAGGATGCGCGTTGCCTTTGACATGCGCAGTAGCGGCGGCTTCTGAAGCAGGCGCCCATTCGCCGAAGAACACATTGCCCGAAGCAGTCGGAATTTTGCCGACGGTCAGCAAGCCTTTTCCTTTGCCGTCTTCAGTATTCAGGCTGAACAGCTCGATCTGATTGATGCGGCGTTCGCGGATGACGCGCTCGCCCTTGCCTTCGATTCTGTCGATAACAAACAGGATTTCTTTGTTTTTCAGGTTGTCGGCATCAGCAACGCGGACGGAATTTTTGACTGTGTATTGAGGTTTTGTCACTGCGTTATTTGGATTGTAGGCAGGAGGTGCGTCGGCTGTGGTCATGACGCCGACAGGTGTTGTCGAAGTACGTTTGCCATAAATTGGCTCAGAGTAAGGGAAGTTACCATTGTTGACGACGGGTTTAGACGGAGGAGGCGCAATCGGTTTGCCGATAGGGCGGGCAGGAGGTTGGGAAGCTGTGCTCATCACACCACTGTCCGGTATCGAAACATTGCCGCCGATTGGCATGGAGTAAGGGAAATTCTGGTTAGCCAATGGCGCACGTTGTGGGGGAGGCGCAGTCGGTTTGACCGGACGTGCAGGAGGCAGGGTCGCACCCGCCAGCGTCATTACGTCGTCGTGTGCTTTCAAATAAGGTTTGCCGTCGCGGGCTGCGTTAGGATTAATCGGCATGGAATAGGGGAAATTGTGGTTGTCCAAAGTGCTGCGTGCGGGAGCAGAGGTGGGGCGGGAAGCGTCATATGCAAACGCAGAATGCGCTGTGATAACCGCCGTTGCTGCAAAACAGGTTTTTAGAATAGAGGAAGTTATTTTTTTCATAGCAATACTCTTGTCGATAATTAATTAGGATATTGTCTGTATGCATGCAACAATAAACTGCTTGATGAAACAAGCTGATACATACAGGGGAGGCGAGGATAGCATGGCAAAAAGGAAATGTAAAAAATTACTGTGGGATTATGAATATAAACTGATATTACTCAACTAGATTAAATTTAATAAGGCGATTTGCCCATGACTTGATGAATGCCGAAGGATTAAAATAGAAAATGCCCACCTCCTGACATTTGTCACATCTGTTATATAGTGGATTAAATTTAAATCAGGACAAGGCGACGAAGCCGTAGACAGTACAAATAGTACGACAAGGCGAGGCAACGCCGTACTGGTTTAAATTTAATCCACTATAAAAAAGGTCGTCTGAAACCCGTGTAATAGGTTTCAGACGACCTTTTGACTGTCAGGTGTTGCCCACCTGCTTTTAAAATTACGCTTCTTTATTTTCGGTTGCTTTCTGACGCAGGCGCAAGCTCAATTCGCGCAACTGTTTGTCGTCCACCGCATTAGGTGCGTTGGTCAGCAGACATTGGGCGCGTTGGGTTTTCGGGAAGGCAATAACGTCGCGGATGGATTCGGCGCCGGTCATCAGCGTTACCAGACGGTCGAGGCCGAATGCCAAACCGCCGTGAGGAGGCGCGCCAAATTTCAGGTTGTCCAAGAGGAAGCCGAATTTTTCTTGTTGCTCTTCGGGGCTGATTTTCAGAGCGGCGAACACTTTTTCCTGTACGTCGGCACGGTGGATACGGATGGAACCGCCGCCTATTTCCCAGCCGTTCAACACCATATCATAGGCGCGTGCCAGGCAGTTTGCCGGGTCAGAAACCATCAGGTCTTCGTGACCTTCTTTAGGCGCAGTAAACGGATGGTGTACGGCAACGTAGCGGTCGGCGTCTTCGTCGTATTCAAACATCGGGAAATCGACAACCCACAAAGGTTTCCATTCGTCCACGAAGTAGCCGTTTTCTGCGCCGTGTTCCAAACCGACTTTGATACGCAGCGCGCCGATGGCTTCGTTCACGACTTTGGCTTTGTCTGCGCCGAAGAAGATGATGTCGCCGTTTTGTGCGCCGGTACGTTCAATGATTTCTTTCAGGGCGTTTTCAGACAGGAATTTCACGATTGGAGATTGCAGACCGCTGTCTTCGCCGTTGGAAAGGTTGCTGACATCGTTCACTTTGATGTATGCCAAACCTTTCGCGCCGTAGATGCCGACAAATTTGGTATATTCGTCGATTTCTTTGCGGCTGAATTTCGCGCCGTTCGGTACGCGCAGGGCAACCACGCGGCCGCCTTTCATGTCGGCTGCGCCACGGAAGACTTTGAATTCTTCCGTTTTCATCAGGTCGGTCAGCTCGGTGAATTTCAGGTTGATGCGCATATCGGGCTTGTCGGAGCCGTAGTAGAACATGGCTTCGGCGTAAGGCATACGCGGGAAATCGCCCAAGTCCACGCCCAGCGCGTCTTGGAAGACTTGTTTTGCCATGCCTTCGGTGATGTCCATGATTTCATCCTCGTTCAAGAACGAGGTTTCCAAGTCGATTTGGGTGAATTCGGGCTGGCGGTCGGCGCGCAAGTCTTCGTCGCGGAAGCACTTGGTGATTTGGTAGTAACGGTCGAAACCTGCCACCATCAACAGTTGTTTGAACAATTGCGGCGATTGCGGCAGCGCGAAAAACTCGCCCGGATGAACGCGGCTCGGCACGAGGTAGTCGCGCGCGCCTTCGGGCGTGGAGCGGGTCAGCATCGGGGTTTCGATGTCGATGAAGCCTTGCGCGTCCAGATAACGGCGAACGCCCATAGCGACTTGATAACGCAGGCGCAGGTTGCGCTGCATCACCGGACGGCGCAGGTCGATAACGCGGTTGGTCAGGCGTACGTTTTCGCTGATGTTTTCGTCGTCGATTTGGAACGGCGGCGTCGCAGCGGCGTTCAAGACTTCGATTTCTTTGGCGAGGATTTCGATTTTGCCGGAAATCATTTTGTCGTTGGTTGTGCCTTCGGGACGGTTGCGCACGCGGCCGGTAATGCTCAAAACGTATTCGTTGCGGGCGGAATCGGCAGTGGCAAATGCTTCGGGCGTGTCGGGGTCAATCACGACTTGGACAATGCCTTCGCGGTCGCGCAGGTCGATAAAAATCACACCGCCGTGGTCGCGTCGGCGGTGTACCCAGCCTTTGACGGTTACGGTTTGGTCTAAGTATTGCTCGCTGATCAGGCCGCAATAGTTGGTACGCATAAAATCACCTTTTTATATTGTTCAATTTGAAAAGAAGGAAAAGGTCGTCTGAAAAAGAGACCTTAATTGTTTTGTTCTGTATCGCCGTTTTCAGACGACCTGTGTTCTGCCAAAGCCTTGACCCGAACTTCATCCGGCATCACCATGCCCAACGAAATCACATATTTCAATGCTTCGTCCACGCTCATATCGAGTTCGCGCACGTCGCTTTTTTTCACCATGATGTAATAGCCGCCGGTCGGGTTGGGCGTGGTCGGCACATAGACGGAAAGATAGTCGTCATCGTGCGGCAGGCTGCCTTTGAGTTTGTCGGGAATATGCCCTGATACAAAGGCAATCGTCCAAATATTGGGTTGCGGGAATGGAACCAGCACGGGCGTTCTGAACGAGCGGCTACTGTCGGAGAGCAGGGACTCGGATACTTTTTTGACGCTGGAGTAGATGGACTTGACGACGGGAATCCGTCCCAACAGGCTGTCCCATGCGGCGAGGATTTGACGCCCCAAAACGTTGGCGGCGAACACGCCGGTCAGAAATAAGACGACAATGGCGGCAATAATGCCCAAGCCGGGAATGTTGAATCCCCAGAAATATTGGGGCTGCCATTGCTCGGGCAGCAGACTGATCAGCCGGTCGGCGGCAGATATGATATAGCTGACCGCCCAAATGGTTACGGCTATCGGCAGCCACACCAACATGCCTGTAATCAGATATTTTTTTAATGCCTTGGCAACTTTTCCGCCTTCGGCCGTTTGTTCTGTCATCTTCTGTGTTATTCCGACAAATATCGCCCAAACGTTGCATTATACGCGTTTGGGCGATAGGAAACGAGTGTTTTTAATATGGGAAGGGTGTTTGTTTTGCTTTCAGACGACCTGCGTGCAACATGGTATAAAAGGTCGTCTGAAAACAAGATTCGGCATTAAATTCCGTCCCAGTCGTTGAACATCAGACCGATGCCGATGCCGTTTTGTTTGTGGTTGTAATCAATCAGGCTTTCGCCGTAGCCGTGAAAGCCGCGCACGACGCCTTTGAGTTTGCCTTTAATCGGGAAAGTATAGGCGGCTTCAACCGCGCCGTGTCCGGTTTTCGGATTGTAGCGCAGCAGGGACGAAATATTTTGTTTGTCGTTCAGGCGGTATTGCAGCTTCAAATCGCCATAACCCATATAGTCGGTAATGTCGGGATTGTCGTTGTTTTCGCCAGTCTGATCAAATGCGCGCATCCACACGCGCGGGATGACAGTCAGCTTGCCCCATTCCATCCCTGCCAATGCGTAAACGCGGTTCCATGAGCGGGATTCGGGACGGCTTTGTCCGTTGGATTGGTGGACGAAGCCTGCGCCGACCATCCGCAGTTTGCCGCCGAACGGTAAATCTGCCTTCACGGGCTGGGTCAAGAAGATTTCGGGTTCGTAATCGGTATTGCGGAACGGCGCGGATTTTCTGCCTTGGTTATAAATCTGCCAATCGGATTTTTGGGTGTAGCCGAACCACAAATCCGCGCGGGTTTTAAACAAATCTTCGGCGATTTTGCTTTTGAACGAAACTTGCAGTTTGGTTTCTATGTGTTTCTGTTCGCTGAATTTTTCCTGATTGGTCGTGCCGCGCGAAGGGGAATGGGGATGCAGGTTGGGCGAGCTGTTGTACCATGCGGGCATCAGGTACATGGGATTGTGCTCGCGCACGCTCAACAAGCCGCGAGAGTCGTTTTTGTCCAAATCGTACATCAGGCTCAATGGCGTGTAGGCATCGGCTGTGGTGCGGAGATTATCTTCCGAAAGGGTGGATTGTTCTTTATTTTCGTCAAACACAATCGTCGCCGCTTTTTTCTCGCGGCTGGTGCTGATGGTTTTGGGTAAATCGACAGGAGCTTTGGCGGTTTCTTCGCGAATAACGGGCAGCGGTGCTTGCGGCGGCAGTTGAGCCGAGTAAATGCTGTCGTAACACGCCAAACGGGTGGCATTGTCTTGAATGGAGGTGCATTGCAAAGCCGTGTCGGCATAGGCGACAGGGGCGGCGGCTCCGCTGACAAGGATAAGCATCAAGGCGCGCCGACATTTGGATAATGACGGTTTCCCGTTTTTTTGGGCATCGCTTTGCGCCAACTTGTGTTTCAACATCTTGTTCATCATTTCATTCATGGGATTGCCGATTGGATGTTTTCAGACGACCTTTTGCCTGAAAATCGAGATTAATCGTGTGAAAAACAGATCAAACCGCATTTTACCGCCTTGCGCCTGCTTTACGGCAGGTCGTCTGAAAAGTTTACATCAACTTGCATCACATACGGCAATGCCCCTGAAAGATTAAGACCTCAGGGGCATCGTTACCTGCTTGCCCGTCCCGACGTGATCAAACACCAAGACGATAGGCGAAAAAGATTAAGCCAATGCTTTTACTTTGGCAGACAGACGGCTCTTATGGCGGGCTGCTTTGTTTTTGTGGAATACGCCTTTGTCAGCGATACGGTCGATGACTTTGACGGACTCTTGGTAAACTGCTTGAGCAGCAGCTTTGTCGCCGGCTTCAACTGCTTTCAACACTTTTTTCACTGCGGTACGGAATGCAGTACGCAGGCTGGCGTTGTGGGCGCGTTGTTTAACCGATTGGCGGGCACGTTTGCGGGCTTGTGCGCTGTTTGCCATATTGAATATCTCCTGAAAAATAAATTCTGTAAACGCGCAATTTTAAAGACAGATTTCTCTATATGCAAGTATTTTCTCTGTTTGCGCGCGCAAATCGCCCGTATTTTGCCCAAAAACGACATCTTGCGCAACGCCGTTTTCCCGAGTCTAAGAAATCGTGCCTTATTTCAATAAAAATCAGTCAGATATTGCTTTGAGTTCTCACCTACTTCCATTACAATAGCCCCGCTTTGCGCCGGGGTATTGATGGGGTGCAGAGTGTTCATTTTCTGTTAACAATCTTTCATCAGGAATCTGCCCGTATGAAAAAATCCGTATTAACCGTATTGGCGGCATTATCGCTGGCCGCTTGCGGCGGTGGCGAGAAAAAAACCGAGCAACCTCAAGCAGGCAGCGCGCCTGCTGCCAATGCCGAAGCAGCCGCCACCGATACTTTGAACATCTACAACTGGTCGAACTACGTTGACGAGAGTACCGTTGAAGACTTCAAAAAAGCCAATAAGCTGAAGCTGACCTACGACCTTTACGAAAACAACGAAACCCTCGAAGCCAAAATGCTGACCGGCAAATCCGGTTATGACTTGGTCGTTCCCGGTATCGCTTTCCTGCCCCGCCAAATCGAAGCGGGTGCTTATCAGAAAGTCAATAAAGACCTGATTCCCAATTACAAAAACATCGATCCCGAATTGTTGAAAATGCTGGAAACTGCCGATCCGGGCAACCAGTATGCCGTTCCTTATTTCTCCGGCGTCAACACTTTGGCAATTACGGCGAAGGGCAAAGAACTTTTGGGCGGCAAGCTGCCTGAAAACGGTTGGGATTTGCTGTTCAAACCCGAATACACCAACAAGCTGAAATCATGCGGTATCGCCTTGTGGGATACGCCGAGCGAAATGTTCCCGATTTTGCTGAACTACTTGGGTAAAGACCCCAAAGGCACAAATCCTGATGATTTGAAAGCGGCGGCGGAAGTGCTGAAAGCCATCCGTCCTGATGTAAAACGTTTCAGTCCGTCTATCATTGACGAATTGGCACGCGGCGACATCTGTCTCGCAGCGGGTAACGGCGGCGACTTGAACTTGGCGAAAGCCCGTTCCGAAGAAGTGAAAAACAACGTCGGCATTGAAGTTTTGACGCCGAAGGGTATGGGCTTCTGGATTGAATCTTGGCTGATTCCCACCGATGCGAAAAACATCGCCAATGCCCATAAATACATCAACTACACGCTTGATCCCGAAGTGGCTGCGAAAAACGGCATTGCCGTTACCTTCGCGCCCGCAAGCAAACCGGCACGCGAGAAAATGCCTGCCGAGTTGGTTAATACCCGCTCCATCTTCCCGAATGCTCAGGATATGAAAGACGGTTTTGTGATGCCGCAAATGAGTTCGGATGCGAAGAAACTGTCGGTTAACCTGTGGCAGAAGATTAAAGTCGGTTCGAACTAATGGTTTGATGTTTTAAAGTGAAAGGTCGTCTGAAAACCTTGAATTGGGGTTTTCAGACGACCTTTGCTTATGTTGGTTTCGTGATGGGCTGTTGTATAGTGGATTAACTTTAAACCAGTACGGCGTTGCCTCGCCTTAGCTCAAAGAGAACGATTCTCTAAGGTGCTGAAGCACCAAGTGAATCGGTTCCGTACTATCTGTACTGTCTGCGGCTTCGTCGCCTTGTCCTGATTTAAAGTTAATCCACTATAAGAACGACGGCGGATAAAAAGGTCGTCTGAAAACGGCAAGGGCTTGCATCGTTTTCAGACGACCTTTTATCTGAGACCTTTGCAAAATTCCCCAAAATCCCCTAAATTCCCATCAAGACATTTAGGGGATTTTCCATGAGCACCTTCTTCCAACAAACCGCACAAGCCATGATCGCCAAACACATCGACCGCTTCCCGCTATTGAAGTTGGATCAGGTGATTGATTGGCAGCCGATCGAACAATACCTGAATCGTCAAAGAACCCGTTACCTTAGAGACCACCGCGGCCGTCCCGCCTATCCCCTGTTGTCCATGTTCAAAGCCGTCCTGCTCGGACAATGGCACAGCCTTTCCGATCCCGAACTCGAACACAGCCTCATCACCCGCATCGACTTCAACCTGTTTTGCCGTTTTGACGAACTGAGCATCCCCGATTACAGCACCTTGTGCCGCTACCGCAACTGGCTGGCGCAAGACGACACCCTGTCCGAATTGCTGGAACTGATTAACCGACAACTGACCGAAAAAAACCTAAAAGTAGAGAAGGCATCCGCCGCCGTCATTGACGCCACCATTATTCAAACCGCCGGCGGTAAACAGCTTCAGGCTATAGAAGTCGATGAAGAAGGACAAGTCAGCGGCCAAACCACACCGAGTAAGGACAAAGATGCCCGTTGGACAAAGAAAAACGGTCTCTACAGACTCGGTTACAAACAACATACCCGTACCGATGGGGAAGGCTATATCGAGAAACTGCACATTACCCCCGCCAATACCCATGAGTGCAACCACCTGTTGCCTTTGCTGGAAGGAATAGCCAAAGACACAACCGTCTATGCCGATAAAGGCTATGACAGTAAGGAAAACCGGCAACATCTGAAAGAACACCAGTTGTTGGACGGCATTATGCGCAAAGCCCACCGCAACCGTCCGCTGACGGAAGCGCAAACCAAACGTAACCGGTATTTGTCGAAGACCCGTTATGTGGTGGAACAAAGCTTCGGTACGCTGCACCGTAAATTCCGTTATGCGCGGGCAGCCTATTTTGGTCTGCTCAAAGTGAGTGCGCAAAGCCATCTGAAGGCGATGTGTTTGAACCTGTTGAAAGCGGCTAACAGGCTAAGTGCGCCCGCTGCCGCCTAAAGGCGGCTCGGATGCCTGATTATGGGGCGTCCGGGGAGGATTAAGGGGGTATTGGGTAGAATTAGTGGATATTTGAAACGAAAACAGCCGAAAATCTTTGTTTAGGTTTCGGCTGTTGGGGGAAAAGGAATTTTGCAAAGGTCTCTATATATGGATTTGACTTTAATGTGATGTTCTTTTGTTTTATTTTGCGGCGGTATTGGCTGTGATTTGGTTGTCTTGTGTTGATTTTAAAGTGGGTTCACTCTGTTTGTAATGATTTGAGTGATAAAGAAAAAGCACAGTTTAATTAAACTGTGCTTTCGGAATTTGGCACGCCCACGGGGAATCGAACCCCGGTTACCGCCGTGAAAGGGCGATGTCCTAACCGCTAGACGATGGGCGCGGATAAATTTTGTTGGCGCACCCGGAGCGATTCGAACGCCCGACCCTCTGGTTCGTAGCCAGATACTCTATCCAACTGAGCTACGGGTGCATTTTCATCACTTCGCGACTGCGTCGTGAATCAAGAAGACCGAATAATATACAAGCTGTCAGCGGCTGTCCAGCATTTTCTGGATAAAAATATTTATAATAAAATAACAATATGAAAATAAAGAATATTAATTATCTTAAAATGCCTACGCCTGATAAATCTTGTGCCATTTTTGCGGCGGCGTTGTCTGTCATGCCGCCGACAAAATCTAAAATTTTCATGTATGCACGATACAGGCTGTCGGTTTCTTGGATGGGGTCGTGGTTTTTTAGCAATTCAAGCGCGAGGGATTGGCGTACATCGACCTGTTTTTGCGCAATCATGGCGTATGCGGCGGGAACCAATAAATCCAAAATGGAGCCGAGACACGGGAAAGTGGCGATTTCGGTCATGAGTTTGGTGCGGTGGCGGAAAATGCGTGTGCGGGCAAGTTCTTTCGCTTTTTCCAAGGTGTTTTGAACTTGCGGGCTGCACAACGCCAACAGGTCTTTGCCTTTGAAGTTGCCGTTTAGCAGGTCGGATTGGTGCATCATGAAGGTTTGGGCGACGTCTTCTATCGCTTTGCCGATGGCGATGCCGCGCAACATGGCGCAACGTTGGCGGCTGGATTGTGCGTGCCAAGTGCTTTCTTCAAAAGTGAGTTCGGATAATACGCTTTCGATTTCGGCGTCGCTCAGCAAATCCAGTTCGACTGCGTCTTCCAAGTCTAAGAGGGCATAGCAGATGTCGTCGGCTGCCTCCATCAGGTAGGAAAGGGGATGGCGTATCCAACAGTCTGTTCCTGATTCAATCAGCCCCAATTCGTCGGCAACGCGACGGATGAAGGGTAATTCGGTTTGGTAAATATTGAATTTTTTTCTTCCGTTGGGGTGTTGCGTGGTCCAAGGGTATTTCAGCAGTGCGCCTATGGCGGCGGACGTCAGGCGCATGCCGCCTGCGTCGGGATACATTTCCAGACTTGCCGTGATGCGCAGGCTGTGGGCATTGCCTTCATAGGTTTGGATGTCGTTGCGCTCAGCTTCGTTTAATGTCTGTAAAAACGGCTGGTTTTGAGGATTGCGGAACCAGTCGCGCAATGCGTCTTCTCCGGTGTGTCCGAACGGGGGGTTACCCAAGTCGTGTGCGAGGCAGGCGACTTGGACGACGGCGCCGATGTCGCTGGGCGTATTGTTTTCCGGTAAAAAACCGCCTGCCTGAAGCATCACGCCTACGCGGTTGCCGATGCTGCGTCCGACGCTGGCGACTTCGACGCTGTGCGTGAGGCGGTTGTGGGTCAGGTCGTGTTCGGCAAGAGGGTGGACTTGGGTTTTGCGTCCCAGTCTGCGGAATGCGCCAGAGAACACGACGCGGTCATAGTCGATATGGAAGTCGGTGCGCAAAGCGTCTGCGCCTTCTTGGGTGGAAGGCGTGACAGTAGGGATGATTTCGCCGTTTTTCGTGCGGAAACGTTGTGTGGAGAGTAGGTTTTTCCAATTCATCTGCATGAAATTGCTCCTTGCGGGTTTTCAGACGAGCTTTGTAGGATGGACGGGATATTACTGCATTGCGGGACGGTTTGAAATCCCGATTGGCGTAGGGCGGCTGCTTGGGCAGTTGGTCTGAACAGGACTTTGTTTTTCAGTTACAATACGCACTTATTATAATGATCGACAGTTTGAAGAGACGCGATGAAAGAACATAAGGCCCGGAAACGCTTCGGGCAGAATTTTTTGCAGGACACGCGGATTATTGCCGATATTGTCAACGCCGTTCGCCCGCAGGCGGATGATGTGGTGATTGAAATCGGACCGGGCTTGGCGGCAATTACCGAGCCTTTGGCGAAAAAGCTGAACTGCCTGCACGTTATCGAAATCGACCGCGACATCGTACGTCGTCTGAAAACGCTGCCGTTTGCGGATAAGCTCGTGATTCATGAAGGCGATGTATTGCAGTTTGATTTCAACAGCATCGCGGGCAAAAAGAAAATCGTCGGTAATCTGCCGTACAACATTTCCACGCCGCTTTTGTTCAAGCTGGCGGAAGTGGCAGACGATGTCGTCGATATGCACTTCATGCTGCAAAAAGAAGTGGTCGAACGCATGGTCGCCGCGCCGAAAAGCAACGACTACGGCCGCTTGGGCGTAATGCTGCAATATTTTTTTGATATGGAGCTGTTGATTGACGTGCCGCCCGAATCGTTTGACCCTGCGCCGAAAGTGGATTCTGCAGTGGTGCGCATGATTCCGGTGAAACACCGCATCGGCAAGGCGGACGATTTCGAGCATTTCGCCAAACTGGTGAAACTCGCCTTCCACCAACGCCGCAAAACCATACGCAACAATTTAAAAGAACTTGCCGGCGACGAGGATTTGCAGGCAGTCGGCATCAGCCCGCAAGACCGCGCCGAACACATCGCGCCGGAGAAATATGTGGAACTGAGCAATTATCTCGTCCGTAAGGTCGTCTGAAAACATTTGGAAACAACATGATTAAATTCAAAAACGTACATAAACATTTCAAAGACCTGCACGTCATCAACGGCGTCAATCTGGAAGTGAAGCAGGGTGAGGTGGTGGTGGTTTGCGGACCTTCGGGCAGCGGCAAATCGACGCTCATCCGTACCGTCAACCAGCTTGAAAGCATTGAGAGCGGCGAGATTTGGGTGGACGGTATCAATGTTGCCGATCCGCAAACGGATTTGAACAAGGTGCGCGAAGAAGTGGGTTTTGTGTTTCAAGGCTTCAATCTATATCCGCATCTGACCGTATTGGAAAACATCATCCTGTCGCCGATGAAGGTGAAAAAACAAAGCCGAGAACAGGCTGAGGAAAAAGCGATGGAGCTGTTGGAACGCGTGGGTTTGGCGCATAAAAAAGATGCTTTTCCCAGCCAGCTTTCCGGCGGTCAGCAGCAGCGCGTGGCGATTGCGCGCGGGTTGGCGATGGAGCCGCGTGTGATGTTGTTTGACGAACCGACTTCCGCGCTCGACCCGGAAATGGTCGGCGAAGTGTTGAAAGTGATGCAGGACTTGGCGGAAAGCGGCATGACCATGATGTGTGTTACGCATGAAATGGGCTTTGCGCGCGAAGTGGCAGACCGCATTATTTTTGTGGATAAAGGGCAGATTTTGGAAAACGAAACACCGGAAGAGTTCTTTACCAATCCGAAACACGAACGCGCCAAACAGTTCTTGCAGCAAGTGATGACGCATTAACAGCTTGTCAAAAGGTCGTCTGAAAGACAGATTTAGGCTTTCAGACGACCTTTGGCGAATGCAACCGACTAGATATAGACGGCAAAGCAAAAAGGTTTTCTCTGCTTTTGCCGTTTCAAAGGAAAACCATGTATTTTGTTGACCGTACCGCCGTCGTGCTTAAGCCGACCGCCCGCTTTTTGGAATGGCTGAAATCCGCCGATGAAAATATGCCCGACCTGACCATCGAGCAAATCCGTGCCAACTGCTCCGTATTCCTCGTGCCGCAGTTTGACGAGCCGGAAGAGGTGATTGCCTATTTTGACGAACGCTACCAACAGATTTTCGAGGCGGAGCTGGCAGGCTGGGACATCGATAAAAACAAGTGGCCGCAAGACATGAGCCTGAAGGCGTTTTGGGAATTTTTCGATACAGAAATCCACGATATGGTTTTGGACATGGAAGAAGCGGAATTGAGCATTACGCCCGTGTTCGACAATATGATGTAAGGCGATGCGCGCTTTTCAGACGACCTTGAAGCCGTCCCGTTCTTTAAAAGCCTTGTCCGTCTTGTTGCATTTGTCCGCAGTGGCCGTGTGTCTGATATGGTTTTACGGCTGGATGATGTGGTTCGGGCTGGCGGCGTTGGCGGGCAGTTTTGTCCACGCTTGGCGCGTGGTGAATTTGCGGACGGCGGGTGCGGTAAAGAAAATCGCCATCAACCGCCATGCGCGTGCTTCCGTATTTTGCGGAGACGGAGAAGGGCAGGGCGCGGTGTTGGACGGTGCGACCATGCTGACTCCTTACGCTTTGTTTTTACAGTGGAACGCCGACGGCAAAACGATACGGCAATGCGTTACGCCCGATATGGCGGATAAAGAATCTTACCGTCGTCTGAAAGTTTGGGCGCGCTGGTGTCAGGCTCAGGATGACGCGAATCCGATTTAATCTCAGCAAGGCGGATTCCCGTCTTGTCCTCGTCAAATTAAACCCAATATAAAAATAGTTGACATAAACAGCCGAAACCGTCCGAATTATGACTAAACGACGGTTTCAGACGACCTTTTGAAAAACGAAACACACATGAAAACATTACAAGACTGGCTCTTGCATTTGGAAACCGCCCACAGCGGCGGCTTAATCGATATGGGCTTGGAACGCACGAGCGAAGTGAAAAAACGCATGAAGCTCGAGCCGCAATGCCCCGTCGTCGTTGTCGCGGGAACAAACGGCAAAGGTTCGGTCTGCGCCTACCTGACGCAGATTTACAAACAGGCAGGCTTTAAAGTCGGTACGCTGACCAGCCCGCATTTATTGCGTTACAACGAACGCATCGCCGTCAACGCCGAGCCGGTTTCAGACGACCTCATCACCGCTTCCTTCGAACGCATCGAAGCGGCGCGCGGCGAAATATCGCTGACTTATTTTGAATTCAATGCCTTGGCGGCGGTCGATATTTTCATACGCGAACAAGTCGATGTGATGATATTGGAAGTCGGCTTGGGCGGACGTTTGGACGCGGTCAATGTGTTCGACTGCGATTGCGCGGTGGTTACCAGCGTGGATTTGGACCATCAGGCGTTTTTGGGCGATACGGTCGAGCAGGTCGGCTTTGAAAAAGCAGGCGTGTTCCGCAGCGGCAAACCCGCAATCTGCGGTCAAAACCCCGCGCCCGAATCGTTGGTTGCACACGCCGAAGCCATAGGTGCGAAACTGCTGATGGTGCAGCGCGATTTCGATTTTTCCTCATTGGAAAACATCCAATGGAACTACCGCTTCCATCCGCAGCATTCAGACGACCCCGCACGCAACCGCAATTCCCTGCCGTTCCCCGCATTGCGCGGTGCATACCAACTTTCCAATGCCGCCTGCGCGTTGACCGTGTTGGAATGTTTGAACGACAAACTGCCGGTGGACATCGGCGCCATCAAGCGCGGATTGTTGCTGGTTGAAAATCCCGGAAGGTTCCAAGTCCTGCCCGGCCGTCCGCTGACCGTTTTGGATGTCGGACACAATCCCCACGCCGCCCGCGCCCTGCGCCGCAGCCTGATTAATCTGGCGTTTGCGCAAAAACGCACCGCCGTATTCAGCATGCTGTCCGACAAAGACATAGACGGCGTGTTGGAAATCGTTAAAGACCAGTTTGACGAGTGGTATATCGCGCCTTTGGACGTGCCGCGCGGCATGACGGCGGAAGCCTTGCAGGCGAAACTGGAAGCACAAAATATCGAAAATATACAAACTTTTACCTCCGTTCGCGAGGCGTACCGCGCCGCTTTGGCTAAGGCGGGCGAAAATGATAGAATCGTTGTTTTCGGCTCATTTCATACCGTTGCCGACGTGATGGCGGCGTTGTAAAAGGAAATCTCCATGTCTGACAATAAGCAAAATGAAGTTCTGACCGGTTACGAACAGCTCAAACGCCGCAACCGCCGCCGCTTGGTTATGGCATCGGGGTTGGTGGCGGCATCGACCGTTTTATTGGGCGTCGCCCTGTCAACCGGACCGGAAAACAAACAAGAAGAAAACGCCCAAACCACAACCATCCAACAGAATAATGCCAACGCAGAACCTGCCAACCTGGCGGATGCGACCGTGTTGGAACCTTCTACCAAAGAAGATTTGGAAGCAGCGGCAGAAGCGGCCAAAAATGCCGATGCCGAAGTAGCGGAAGCAGCGGATAAGCCTCAGGAAATCGGCACATCGGAGCGAAATGCCCAAGCGCAGCCCGAGCCGCAACCTGATGCACCGCCGGCAGCGCCCGAAGATGTAGGCCCGCCTTTGGTGCTGATTAACGATACCCTGTCAGACAGCGACATCAAAGGTTTGGAAGAGTCTGAAAAAATCCAAAAGGCCGAAGCCGTCAAACGCGAAGCAGCCGCACGTCGCGCGGAAGAGCGCCGCCGTAATCGTGAAGAGCAGCGTAAAGCGCAGCAGCTTCAAGCACAAGAAGCAGCGGAGCGAGAAGCCAATGCCGCCGCACGCAAACGCGCCCTTCAAGCCGCTAAAGCCGAGAAGGCGGAACGCGCTGCCGCAGCCGAACGCAACAAACTGGCACAATTGGAAAAAGCTGAAAAAGCCGTTGCCGAACGTAAGGCGTTAAAAGCCAAAGAAGAAGCGGCGGCGAAACACAAAGCGGCAGCGGAAAAAGCCAAAGAAGCCGTCACAGCATCCGCATCCGAACCTAAAGAAAGAATTCGGGTAGATGCTTCCAAATACGAAAAAATCGAAACAGCCAACAAAAAAGCTTCTGCGGTAAGAGAAGCCGAAGCGAAAGTTGCCAAAGCCAAAACCGAGCCGACAGCAAAAGCAGAGAAAACCGCTGCTGCCGAAAGGTCGTCTGAAAAGGCAAAAACCAAAACCGCCGAAGTCAAATCAGGTAAAAAAGCCGCGATTCAGGCAGGTTATGCTGAAAAAGAACGCGCCTTGAGCCTGCAACGCAAAATGAAAGCGGCAGGTATCGACTCGACCATTACCGAAGTGATGACGGACAAAGGCAAGGTTTACCGCGTCAAATCAGGTGCATACAAAAACGCCTACGAGGCCGAACGCGATTTGAACAAATTGCGCGTACACGGCATTGCCGGACAGGTAACCAATGAATGATATTCCGCTAGCCGACATACTCGCCTTCGGCGTGATTGCGGCGTGTATCGTGATGTCGATGATACGTGGCGTCATTGCCGAAGCGGGTTCGCTGTTTGCGTGGGTGATTTCCTTTTTGTTGGCTAAAACGTTTGCCGTGCCGTTTTCGGAAGTGGCGTTTAAATCGATTCAACCGCATGCCTTGGGCGTTGCCATTTCGTTTGTCGTGATTTTCTTTTTGGCGCGTTTTTTACAGCAGTTTTTGCGCACCATACTGACCAACGCAGCGTCATCGATGGGGTTGGGCAGCGTCAACAGAGTTTTGGGCGGCGTGTTTGGCGCAGCCAAAGGCGTGTTGCTGGTGACTTTGGCGGTCATGGTCTGCGCCCACACCGATTTGCCGGAAACGGAAGATTGGCAAAGCTCGTACAGCATTCCTTATTTCCAATCATTGTCTGAAGTCATCATGCCTTATCTGCCCGGTCAGAAGGATAAGACGGAAGATAAGGCGGAATTGTAAACCGACCGGTTTCAGACGACCTCGATTACATCAAAGGTCGTCTGAAACCGGTTTTTTCATGAGGGTTAAAAGTTCGGCGGCTATATTTGCCAATCGCGCTGCCTGTAGTCTGGATTTTCGATCGAGGTACGGGTGGAGTGTTGATAACGTGATGAAATAGAAGCGTTTATGGTGTGGTTAGGTTTTGTTTTCGATGCTTTGTTTTGCCGGATTGATTCATCAATAAGTCATAGTCCGTATCCGCGTTCAAGCTAAACGGACGAATGATTGTCAACAATTTGGGCAACTTTGTCCGATTTATTCTATAATTCTAGTTTCCAAGTTAACCTCGAATTCGGAGAAAACGATATGTGCGGTGTATTAGGTTTGGTCAGCCATGAGCCGGTAAACCAGCTTCTGTACGACGGTTTGCAGATGTTGCAACACAGGGGGCAGGATGCGGCGGGCATTGTAACGGCCGAAGGCGGCACGTTTCACATGCACAAAGGCAAAGGCATGGTGCGCGAAGTGTTCCGCACACGCAATATGCGCGATTTGATCGGCAACGCGGGCATCGCCCATGTCCGTTATCCTACGGCGGGCAACGCGGGCAGCAGCGCGGAGGCGCAACCTTTCTACGTCAGCTCGCCTTTCGGCATCGTTTTGGCGCACAACGGCAACCTCACCAATACCGCCGAACTGTATGAAAACGTATGCAACAAACACCTGCGCCACGTCAACACCAGCTCCGATTCCGAAGTCTTGCTCAACGTATTCGCGCACGAATTGCGCCGCGAAGTCTCTAAAAACGCCAATCCCCACCGGCTCAATATCGACAATATTTTCAACGCCGTTGCCGAAGTCCATCGCCTTGTGCGCGGCGCATACGGCGTGGTTGCCATGATTGCGGGCTACGGCATGGTCGCATTCCGCGATCCTTACGGCATCCGTCCGTTGGTGTTGGGTTCGCAAACTGACGAGGCAGGCAGAAAATCCTATGCCGTCGCCTCTGAATCCGTTGCCTTCAATGCGCTTGCCTACGATTTGGAACGCGATATCCAGCCGGGCGAAGCAGTATTCGTCGGCTTTGACGGCACACTGATTGCCCGTCAATGCAGCGACCGCACCAAACTCAGTCCATGCCTCTTCGAATACGTCTATTTTGCCCGCCCCGACTCCGTGATCGACGGCGTGTCCGTTTACCAGTCACGTTTGGACATGGGCGTGTCACTGGCGGAAAAAATCAAACGCGAGCTGCCCGTGGACGACATCGACGTCGTGATGCCCATTCCCGACACCAGCCGCCCCAGTGCGATGGAACTTGCCGTCCACCTCAAAAAACCTTACCGCGAAGGTTTGATTAAAAACCGCTATATCGGCCGCACCTTTATCATGCCCGGTCAGGCGACGCGCAAAAAATCCGTGCGCCAAAAACTCAGCCCGATGGAAACCGAGTTTGAAGGCAAAAGCGTGTTGCTGGTGGACGACTCCATCGTGCGCGGGACGACCAGCCGCGAAATCGTCGAAATGGTACGCGCAGCGGGCGCGCGCAAAGTTTATATCGCCTCCGCCGCACCCGAAGTGCGCTATCCCAATGTGTACGGCATCGATATGCCCACGCGCGAAGAATTGATTGCCAACGGACGCAGCGCGGCGGAAATTGCCGCCGAAATCGGCGCGGACGGCATCGTTTTCCAAAATTTGAGCGATTTAGAAACCGTCGTCAAAGCACTCAATCCGAAAATTGAGTCCTTCGATTCTTCCTGTTTCAACGGCATCTATCAAACCGGCGACATCGACCAAGCCTACCTCGACCGCCTGTCCGCCGAGAAATCCGGCTGCGGCGGCTTGAAAGTCCATCCGAGCCGGATGGAACACAGCATCAGTATCAGCGATGCGGGCGACGAAGAATAAAACCGGATTGAACGATTAAGAAAAAAGGTCGTCTGAAATGGGGTCATGTTTCAGACGACCTTTGTATAGTGGATTAACAAAAATCAGGACAAGGCGACGAAGCCGCAGGCAGTACAGATAGTACGGAACCGATTCACTTGGTGTTTCAGCACCTTAGAGAATCGTTCTCTTTGAGCTAAGGCGAGGCAACGCCGTACTGGTTTAAAGTTAATCTACTATATTATTTTTAACGGCAAGATTATGAGTACCGAAACCAAAAACTACATCACGCCCGTCGGCTGGCAGGCGTTGAAAGACGAGCTGTATCAACTGGTCAATAAAGAACGTCCCGAAATCGTCCAAATCGTCAACTGGGCGGCAAGCAACGGCGACCGAAGCGAAAACGGCGACTACCTTTACGGCAAACGCCGTATGCGCGAAATCGACCGCCGCATCCGTTTCCTGACCAAGCGTTTGGAAGCCGCCGTCGTCGTTGATCCCGAATTGCGCGAAGCGACCGACCAAGTGTTTTTCGGCGCAACCGTCGGGCTGTTGCGCGGCGACGGGCGCGAGCAAACCGTCAAAATCGTCGGCGTCGATGAAATCGATACCGCGCAAAACAAAATTTCTTGGATTTCCCCGTTGGCGCGTTGTTTGATTAAAGCGAGGGAAGGGGACGAAGTCGTCTTGAATACGCCGGAAGGGCGCGAAGAGATTGAGATTTTGTCGGTGGAATACATACGGATTGATTGAATGGCAGTCGGATTATGCCGTATTTGTCGAGATGAAAAGGTCGTCTGAAAACATCAAGGTTTTCAGACGACCTTTTGTTTGAAGCCGCCGCTTCGCAAACTGACCTGTCCGCTGGATGTAATAATCTTTCTTTTGAGCCAAAGCAAGGCGGCGCGACCGCATTTTAGGTTTAATACACTATTGTTTTTTATCCGATAAGACCGTACACCGGCATCCCCTCAACACTGCCCTACCGCGACAGTTTTGCCATCTTAAGAAACGGCGTTCCCACCTCAATCCACTTTAAGGAAAATCATGGCTTCGCGCGATTTATACCCACAGGAAATTTTACAGGTCGTCCTCGATAAAAGCTGTGCTAAGGCACAATCCAGCATTCCTACGCTGGCGGTTTTGAGCGTTTTGGCGGGCGGATACATCGGCTTCGGTTATCTTGCTTATTTGAAAGTGGTCAGCGGCATTCCGCACGAATGGGGCGGCTTGGCGACTTTGCTCGGCGCGGCAATGTTCCCCATCGCCTTGATCTGCATCCTGCTCGGCGGTGGCGAGCTGGTAACAAGTAATATGATGATTATGTCTTTGGGGCGTTTGGCAGGGCGGATTTCCACAAAAATGCTGCTGCGCAACTGGGTCGTCGTGTGTCTGGGCAATTTGGCGGGAACGCTGGCGATGGCGTTTTTCCTTGGACACTACGTCGGCATGACCGAAGGCAGCGTGGCGGAAAAAACGATTGCGGTGGCGGAAGCCAAAGTCCACATGGATTTCGGCAGAGCTTTCGTCTCGGCGGTCGCGTGTAACTGGATGGTGTGTATGGGCGCGTGGCTGCACTTTGCCGCCAAGCATACGGCAGGGCGGATGTTGGCGATTTGGTTTCCCGTAATGATTTTCGTATTAAACGGCTTCCAACACCTTGTCGCCAATATGTTCGTCATCCCCGCCGGTATTTTGGCGGGCGCAGACATCACATGGGGGCAGTTTTTCTTCAACATGATTCCCGTGTTTTTAGGCAATGTCGTCGGCGGCGCATCGTTTGTCGGCGCATCATACCTTTATACTTATAAAAATACGCTGAAAGATTGCGCCGAATAAGTGCCTTTGAACATACAAAACCTGCTTCAAAAAGCAGGTTTTGCTGTTTCAGACGACCCCTGTGCCGATTGCCGATGCAGTCCGTCTGATATAATGCCGCCTGAAAATAATCAGATACATGAAACACATGACTCAAGCCTCCCTCCCGCCCCGCCGCCTTTCCGTTGCCCCCATGCTCGACTGGACAGACCGGCACTACCGCTACCTCGCCCGCCAGATTACCCGCAACACATGGCTTTACAGCGAAATGGTCAATTCCGGCGCCATCGTCTATGGCGACAAAGACCGCTTTTTGATGTTTAACGAAGGTGAGCAGCCCGTCGCCCTGCAACTGGGCGGCAGCGACCCGTCCGATTTGGCGAAAGCAGCCAAAGCCGCCGAAGAATACGGCTACAACGAGGTCAACCTCAATTGCGGCTGCCCCAGCCCGCGCGTACAGAAAGGCTCGTTCGGCGCGTGTCTGATGAACGAAGTCATGCTGGTTGCCGACTGCCTCAACGCCATGCAGGACGCGGTCCAAATCCCCGTTACCGTCAAACACCGCATCGGCGTCGACAGACAAACCGAATACCAAACTGTCGCCGATTTCGTCGGCACGCTGCGCGACAAAACCGCCTGCAAAACCTTCATCGTCCACGCCCGCAACGCATGGCTGGACGGGCTTTCGCCGAAAGAAAACCGCGACGTTCCGCCGTTGAAATACGATTACGTTTACCGCCTGAAGCAAGAGTTTCCCGAGCTGGAAATCATCATCAACGGCGGCATCACCACCAACGAAGCAATCGCCGGACACCTTCAACACGTTGACGGCGTAATGGTCGGACGCGAGGCGTACCACAACCCGATGGTCATGCACGAATGGGACAGGCTGTTTTACGGCGACACCCGCAGCCCGATTGAATATGCCGATTTAGTGCAGCGCCTTTACACATACAGCCAAACCCAAATCCAAGCCGGACGCGGCACAATCTTGCGCCACATCGTCCGCCACAGCCTCGGGCTGATGCACGGTCTGAAAAACGCCCGCACTTGGCGGCGTATGCTTTCCGACGCGACGCTCTTGAAAGACAACGACGGCAGCCTGATTCTCGAAGCGTGGAAAGAAGTCGAGCGGGCGAACGTATGGGAACATCGCGGCTAAGTTGATTTTCAATTGCCGTTGTCCTGCATCAGAAAATCAGTTCTCCGCCCAAAAATTTAAGGTCGTCTGAAAACGGAACAGGTTTTCAGACGACCTCTCCTTATCCTGTATGACACAATCGGCGCAGTCTATTAAAATCTCCGTTTCAGACGACCTTTAAAGAAAGAACACTATGTATCACGCATTCGGCGGCGCGGCAGGCGTACGCAACCTGACCGACCGCTTTTACGACTTGATGGAACTCGAGCCGCAATACCGCGCCCTGCGCCAGATGCACGGCGAAGACATGACGCTGATTCGCGAAAAACTCTACGAATTTTTCAGCGGCTGGCTCGGCGGCCCACCCTTGTTCGAGCAGAAATACGGCCATCCCATGCTGCGGGCGCGCCATATGCCCTTTGCCGTGAATATGCAGGTGCGCGATGAATGGATCGCCTGCTTCGCCCAAGCCATGAACGAACTGGAAATCAGTAAAGACCTCGCCGAGCCAGTCCTCATCCGCATTTTTGCGATGGCGGACTGGATGCGCAACCAAAACGAAGAGGGCGTAGAACCGCCCATGCCGCCGATGGCAGTCGATCCCACAATCCGCATTCCCGAACTGAAAAATGTATTAAAGCAATACGGCGTGGACGGTTATTTCCCAACCTTCCCGGCTTGAGGTCGTCTGAAAAAAGCGAATCCCTTCCCGTTTTTCCTGTTTGATAAAAGGGCTGCTGCTGTAAAGTTGCAGCCGTTGCACTCAATCAATGGCGGAGAATCCCAATAACGATATTTCTGCCGGTAACAGTCAGGCAAAGTGGCAAAATAGCATTTTAAATGCAGTCAGGATAGAATTACGACATTTTCAGACGACCTCGACCGTCGTCTGAAAATGTCTTGATTTTTTATGAAACATATAGTGGATTAAATTTAAAGCAGGACAAAGCGACGAAGCCGCAGACAGTACAGATAGTACGGAACCGATTCACTTGGTGCTTCAGCACCTTAGAGAATCGTTCTCTTTGAGCTAAGGCGAGGCAACGCCGTACTGGTTTAAAGTTAATCCACTATAATGTCGGATTCGAGAAGCCGATGTGAAACCAAACAGGAGAAAAACCATGAAACAACCAACCAAATGGCTTGACGCCGCCCTGATTGCCTTGGGCTTGAAGCAAGCGGCATGGGCGGATGACGTACCGGATTTTCGGGAAAACTTGCAGGCGGCAGAACGGGGGGATGCCCATGCCCAAGCTTTGTTGGGCGAGATGTATGCCAACGGACGCGGCGTGCGCCAAGACTATGCCGAAGCGGTCAGATGGTATCGGCAGGCGGCAGCACAGGGGTTCGCCGCAGCCCAAAACAATTTGGGCGTGATGTATTACACAGGACGCGGCGTGCGCCAGGATGATGCCGAAGCGGTCAGATGGTATCGGCAGGCGGCGGAGCAGGGGGATGCCCAAGCCCAAAAGAATTTGGGCTGGATGTATGCTAACGGACGCGGCGTGCGCCAGGATGATGCCGAAGCGGTCAGATGGTATCGGCAGGCGGCAGCGCAGGGGGATGCCGAAGCCCAATACACTTTGGGCGTGATGTATGAAAATGGACGCGGCGTGCGCCAAGACGATGCCGAAGCGGTCAGATGGTATCGGCAGGCGGCGGAGCAGGGGGATGCCCAAGCCCAATTCAATTTGGGTTGGATGTATGACAATGGGCGAGGAGTCCGTCAAGACTATGTAGAGGCAGTGCAGTGGTATCGCAAGGCTGCAGAACAAGGGCATGCCCAAGCCCAAGATAATTTGGGTGAAGCGTATGAAGAAGGGCTAGGGGTTCATCAAGACGATGCACAGGCGGTGCAGTGGTATCGCAAGGCTGCAGAACAAGGGCATTTATGGGCCCTATTTAAAATTTAATTTGGGTTGGATGTATGCCAATGGGCACGGCGTGCGCCAAGACCTTACGCTCGCCCAAGAATGGCTTGGTAAGGCGTGTCAAAACGGAGACCAAAACGGCTGCGACAATTACCAACGCCTGAAAGCGGGTTATTGAACAGCTCGCGATGCCGTCTGAAAGCGGCTTGGGCAGGGGCGGGCATCCCCCTGCACAATATGATTTGTTTTAGGACAAACCAAAATGACTTTTCAAAACAAAAAAATCCTCGTCGCCGGGCTTGGCGGCACGGGCATTTCCATGATTGCCTACCTGCGCAAAAACGGCGCGGAGGTGGCTGCTTATGATGCGGAGCTGAAAGCCGAGCGCGTGTCGCAAATTGGTAAGATGTTTGACGGGCTGGTGTTTTATACGGGCCGTCTGAAAGATGCGTTGGACAACGGTTTCGATATTCTGGCGCTCAGTCCCGGCATCAGCGAGCGTCAGCCGGATATCGAGGCGTTCAAGCAAAACGGCGGGCGCGTGTTGGGCGACATCGAATTGCTGGCGGACATTGTGAACCGCCGCGGCGACAAGGTGATTGCGATTACCGGCAGCAACGGCAAAACGACGGTAACGAGCCTGGTCGGCTATCTCTGCATCAAGTGCGGGCTGGATACCGTTATCGCGGGCAATATCGGCACGCCGGTTTTGGAGGCGGAATTGCAGCGCGAAGGCAAAAAGGCGGACGTGTGGGTGTTGGAGCTTTCCAGCTTCCAACTGGAAAACACTGAAAGCCTGCGCCCGACTGCGGCGACGGTGCTGAACATTTCCGAAGACCATCTCGACCGCTACGACGATTTGCTCGATTACGCGCATACCAAAGCCAAGATTTTCCGTGGCGATGGTGTGCAGGTTTTGAATTCAGACGATGTGTTCTGCCGCGCCATGAAACGGGCGGGGCGCGAGGTGAAATGGTTTTCGTTGGAGTACGAAGCCGATTTTTGGTTGGAACGCGAGACAGGCCGTCTGAAACAGGGCGATGAAGATTTGATTGCCACGCAAGACATTCCGTTGCAAGGCTTGCACAACGCCGCCAACGTCATGGCTGCCGTCGCCTTGTGCGAAGCCGTCGGTTTACCGCGCGAAGCATTGCTCGAACACGTCAAAACCTTCCAAGGCCTGCCGCACCGCGTGGAAAAAATCGGCGAGAAAAACGGCGTGGTATTCATCGACGACAGCAAAGGCACGAATGTCGGCGCGACTGCCGCCGCGATTGCCGGTTTGCAAAATCCGCTCTTCGTGATTTTGGGCGGCATGGGCAAAGGGCAGGACTTCACGCCCCTGCGCGACGCGCTTGCCGGCAAGGCAAAAGGCGTGTTCCTGATCGGCGTCGATGCGCCGCAAATCCGCCGCGATTTGGACGGCTGCGGTCTGAATATGACCGACTGTGCCACTTTGGAAGAAGCCGTTCAGACGGCATACGCCCAAGCCGAAGCGGGCGATATCGTGCTGCTCAGCCCCGCCTGCGCGAGCTTTGATATGTTTAAAGGCTATGCGCACCGTTCGGAAGTGTTTATCGAAGCGTTTAATGCTTTGTGAGGTCGTCTGAAACATGAAAAGAGGGTTGAAAATCAGTTTGGCGGCGGTTTTGCTTTTGGCAGTCGCTGCCGGAGTGGTTTGGTATTCCATACCCATCCGCTCCGAGCAGACTGTTGCAACATCAGGAGAACCCGCCGTTGCTGCGCCAAGCGAAACGCTGCTTCCCGCAAATGCCGTTATCGACAGATTGGTCGTACATAAAAGCAAGCGCACCATGTCGGCGTATTCGAAAGGCAAATTGCTGAAAACCTATCCCATTGCGCTGGGCAAGCAGCCCGTCGGGCATAAACACTTTGAAGGCGACGGCAAAACGCCCGAAGGGAAATACCGCATCAACGATCGCAATCCCAACAGCGCATACCACAAAAACCTCGGCGTTTCCTACCCTAACGACGCCGACAAAGCCTACGCGGCGGCACAAGGTAAAAGTCCGGGCGGGCTGATTAAAATCCACGGCATCAAAAACGGCTGGGGTTCTATCGGCAAAAAACACCTGCAAAGAGACTGGACCAACGGCTGCATCGCGGTAACGGACGAGGAAATCGACGAACTCTACCGCAGCGTGAAACACAACGCGGAAATTGAGATTTTGCCGTAAACCTTGTACGCCATCGCCTCAAAGGTCGTCTGAAAACGTCAAGGCGGTTTCAGACGACCTTTTTGCAGCAGCGGCAAACTTGTTCTTTTCCTTTATCCGGTGTGACTGTTTCTTAAAAATTGCCTATGCGGGCAAACGGCGAGGCGGCGGGCAGCCATGCCTGACCGAAAAAACGTGTGTTTATCAATCCGAAAGGAAAACCCATGAATTTTCAAGACTACATCCGTTACGATGCTGTCGGTTTGGCAGAGCTGATCCGCAAAAAAGAAGTCTCCGCCGATGAAGTGTTGCAGGCTGCTTTGAGCCGCTTGGACGAAGTCAATCCCAAGCTCAACCTGTTGGCGCATGATTTGCGCGAACGCGCGGCGGCGTGGCAGGGGTCGTCTGAAAATGCCGATACGCCGCTGGCGGGCGTGCCGTTTTTGCTCAAAGACCTGCTGGCGGATTGGGAAGGCGCGCCGACATGGTCGGGTTCGCGCATGATGCAGCATTACATTGCCAAGCAAAACAGCGATTTGACCCAAGCCTATCTCGATGCGGGGCTGCGCGTGTTCGGCAAAACCACCACGCCCGAATGGGGCGCGTATCCCGTTACCGAAACCGAAATTTACGGCATCACGCGCAATCCGTGGCATTTGGACTACACCGCGGGCGGCAGCAGCGGCGGCGCGGCTGCGGCAGTGGCTTCGGGCGTCGTCCCCGCAGCGCACGGCAGCGACGGCGGCGGTTCCATCCGCTTACCCGCGCACAACTGCGGCGTGTTCGGGCTGAAACCCACGCGCGGCCGCAGCAGTTACGCGCCGAACGCATCGGAAGCATGGCAAGGTTTGGTATGCGACCATGTCTTGACCCGCAGCGTGCGCGACAGCGCGGTTTTGCTGGACATCGCCGCCCAAACCCAAGAGCGCGCCCTGTATACCTGCCCGCCGCCACCCGAAAACGGTTTTGCAGACAGCCTGAAACAAGAAACAGGTCGTCTGAAAATCGCTTTTTGGAAGCAGACATGGTTTGGCGGCGGCAACGACGAAGGCACGGAAGCCACGTTCGCCCATAGTTTGAAACTGATGCAAGATGCGGGACACGAATTGGAAGAAGCCACGCCCGATTTTGCACCGCTCGAACAGCTCAACCGAGCCGCCCGCGTCATCGTCATGGGCGAAACGGCAAAACTGTTCTACCAATATCAATACGAAACCGGACAAAAACTGCCGCACCGCCTGCTTGAGCCGACAACGTGGGCAATGATTGTGCAGGGGCGGCAAATCAGCGCGGGTGAAATGGCTTGGGCGCGCGACGTGATGCTGGCGCAGGAACGTGCCGCCAAAGCATTTTTCACGCGCTACGACGTGTTGATGACGCCCGTCTGCCCGCGCACCACGCCGAAAATCGGCGAGATGATGCCGCCGCCCGCCGCGCAAAAAGCCATGCGCCTGCTGTTCGGCACGCTGCGCTTGGGTTTCCTGTTGAAAAACAACCCGTTTTTGGAAAAAGAAGCCGCCGCCGCGCTGCAATACGTCGGTTATACGTCGCCGCTGAACATGAGCGGCAACCCCGCCATGAGTGTGCCGCTCTACCGGCATAACGGACTGCCCGTCGGTACCCAGTTCGCCGCCGCCCACGGGCGCGAAGACACGCTGCTTAGCCTCGCTGCGCAGTTGGAACAGATACAACCGTGGGCGGAAATACCGCAGTTGGCTTAGGGTTTGCATTGGATAAAAAGCGGTCTGCGCTGACAAAACGGATTGCATCCTCTATATCAAACTGAAGGAATTTTACCTTGTCTTTCTACCAACGCTATCTGAACGGCGAATACCACCAAGTTTATGCCGACATCGCCCGACTGCGGCAAAAAGCCTTTCAACCCGAAGCAGCAGCGGAAATCGACCGCTTGCTTACCGAAACCTTTCGGCGTGTGCTGCACAACGCGAATATCGTTGCGGAGACCCTGCCGCAGTTCGGCTATCGGTTCAACCAATGGCGCGATAACGTGATTACGCCGCCCCTGCCCGATGCGGACGAACATATCCGCCGCCTTGTCCAAGCTGTGCAGCCTGTCGGTTTCATTCCCCTTTCGCTGCAATACTTCTACCGGATTGTCGGCGAAATCAACTTTATCTGGGACTATGACGAATATCCTGAAATTGTGTGGGAATATGCCGACCCTTTGTGTGTGTACGGCATAGATTTTGTTTTGGAAGAAGTGGAAAACGAAGACAACGAGTGGCTGGAATGTACCCGAGAATTGCTTGCGGAAAACCCAAAATGCCCGATTGGTTTGCCATTTTCGCCCGATGATTACCACAAAGACAATGTAAGCGGCGGCGGTGCTTATGAAATCGCATTAAGCACCAAGCCAAGTGTGGATGGTAAAGTGCTGTACGCCCCGCAAAATACGCAATTTATCGCGTATCTTCGCCACATTTTCGCCAACGGCGGCTTTGGCAGCGAAGTGGATGCGCCCGAATTCCAAGACTATCTGCAAACCGTATTGCCCAAATTGCTACCGTTTTAAAGGCAGCCCATAAGGTCGTCTGAAAACATCAAAACGTTTCAGACGACCTTTTTTGCGTGTGTGATGGGTAGGGGAGGGCGCAAAGCCCACCGCAACCGTCCGCTGACGGAAGCGCAAACCAAACGTAACCGATATTTGTCAAAGACCCGTTATGTGGTCGAACAGAGCTTCGGTACGCTGCACCGTAAATTCCGCTACGCCCGGGCAGCCTATTTCGGGCTGATTAAAGTGAGTGCGCAAAGCCATCTGAAGGCGATGTGTTTGAACCTGTTGAAAGCGGCTAACAGGCTAAGTGTGCCTGTTGCTGCCTAAAAGGTGGCCCGGATGCCTGATTATCGGGTATCCGGGGAGGATTAAGGGGGCGTTTGGGTAGAATTAAGGAGTGATTGGGGGAGGAAACAGCCGAAAAACTGTGTTGGGGTTTCGGTTGTCGGGAGGAGGGCTTTTTTGCAAAGGTCTCGGTCTTTAAAGAATCTGAATTGTTGCTTTGCCAAGAAACCTTTAGAATGACGTTTTTCTGATTCACGCTATTTTTTCAGACGACCTTCGATGTTCCGATTAGGTGGAGGGTCGTCTGAAACGCTTTGTTCTGGTTGTTTCGGGGCGGATTTTTCCGTCTGCCCGCATACGGATGTTTTTCATGATTAGTCTTTCCAAACTTCTCGACCGCCCGATTTCTTTGGACGGTCGGAAATTCGATGTGTCACTGTTGTGGATGGTCGTTTTGATGACCGCCTTCAGCCTGGTGATGATTTATTCTGCGTCGATTGCCTATGCCGCGTCCGAAGGCGGCAATCAGTTTTCTTTTGTCAGCAAGCAGGCGATGTTTGTCGGCGCGAGCGTATTGGGCTGCCTCGGGCTGTCGCTGTTGAGCATGAGTTTTTGGCGGAAAATCATTCCGTTTTATTTTGCTTTTTCCGCGATTTTGCTGGTGGTGGTGTTGTTTGTCGGCCGTGAAATCAACGGGGCGACGCGTTGGATTCATATCGGGCCGGTCAATCTTCAGCCGACCGAGTTGTTTAAGCTGGCGACGGTTTTGTATTTGTCCAGCCTGTTTACGCGACGCGAGGAAGTGTTGCGCAGTATGGACTCTTTGGGTTTGAAGCCGCTGTTTGTCGGTTTGTTCAATGCTTTTCTGTGTCCGTTCAGCAAGGAAGCACGTCAGAAAACTTGGCAGAAGCTGAAAAAGTTTAAAAACATCTTGCTGCCCATTGTGATGATTGCATTGGGTTTGGTTCTTGTGATGGCGCAACCTGACTTCGGTTCGTTTGTCGTGATTGTGGCGATTACGATGGGTATGCTGTTTTTGGCAGGCTTTCCGTGGAAATATTTTGCCGTCTTGGTACTGAGCGTATTGGGAGGCATGGGTGTGATGATTTTGGCGGCACCTTACCGTATGGCGCGCGTGTCGGCATTCTTAGATCCTTGGGGCGACCCTTTGGGCAAAGGTTATCAGTTGACACATTCGTTGATGGCGATTGCGCGCGGCGAATGGTTCGGTCAGGGTTTGGGTGCGAGTTTGGAAAAACGCTTCTACTTGCCTGAGGCGCATACCGACTTTATCTTTGCCGTTATCGGCGAAGAATTCGGGTTTGTGGGGATGTGTATTTTGGTGTTCTGCTACGGCTGGCTGGTGATGCGCGCGTTCTCCATCGGCAAGCAGGCGCGTGATTCCGGACTGATGTTCAGCGCGTATGTCGCCAACGGCATCGGTATTTGGATAGGTATTCAAAGTTTCTTCAATATCGGTGTCAACATCGGTATCCTGCCCACCAAAGGCCTGACTTTGCCGTTGATGTCTTACGGCGGTTCGGCGGTTGCCGTTATGCTGGTGTGCGTTACCTTATTGTTGCGTATCGATTATGAAAACCGCAAAAAAATGCGCGGTTACCAAGTGGAGTAAATCATGGGCGGTAAAACTTTCATGTTGATGGCGGGCGGCACCGGCGGCCATATTTTCCCTGCGCTGGCGGTGGCGGATTCATTGCGCGCGCGCGGTCATCATGTGATTTGGCTGGGCAGCGAAGGCTCGATGGAAGAGCGCATCGTGCCGCAATACGACATACTGCTCGAAACGCTGGCGATTAAAGGCGTGCGCGGCAACGGCATCAAACGCAAGCTGATGCTGCCGTTTACTTTGTATAAAACCGTCCGCGAAGCGCAGCGGATTATCCGCAAACACCGCGTCGAATGCGTCATCGGTTTCGGCGGCTTTGTTACCTTCCCCGGCGGTTTGGCGGCGAAACTGTGCGGTGTGCCGATTGTGATTCACGAGCAAAACGCCGTGGCTGGTTTGTCCAACCGCCAACTGTCGCGCTGGGCGAAGCGGGTGTTATACGCTTTTCCGAAAGCGTTCAGCCACGAAGGCGGTTTGGTTGGCAACCCCGTCCGCGCCGATATTGCCAACCTGCCCGCGCCTGCCGAACGCTTCCAAGGGCGTGAAGGTCGTCTGAAAATCTTGGTGGTCGGCGGCAGTTTAGGGGCGGACGTTTTGAACAAAACCGTTCCGCAGGCGTTGGCTTTGCTGCCCGACGATGCGCGCCCGCAGATGTACCACCAATCAGGCCGGGGCAAGCTGGGCAGCTTACAGGCTGATTACGACGCGCTGGGCGTAAAAGCCGAATGCGTGGAATTTATTACCGACATGGTATCCGCCTACCGCGATGCCGACTTGGTGATTTGCCGTGCCGGCGCGCTGACGATTGCCGAGTTGACGGCGGCGGGGCTGGGCGCACTGCTGGTGCCGTATCCTTATGCAGTTGATGACCACCAAACCGCCAACGCGCGTTTTATGGTGCAGGCGGAGGCAGGATTGCTGTTGCCGCAAAGTCAGTTGACAGCGGAAAAACTTGCCGAAATTCTCGGCGGCTTAAACCGCGAAAAATGCCTTAAATGGGCGGAAAACGCCCGCACATTGGCGCTGCCGCACAGCGCGGACGACGTGGCGGAAGCCGCCATCGCGTGTACGGCATGATGACATAATGCGATAAACGAAACAGAGGTCGTCTGAAAACCAAGAAATCGGTTTCAGACGACCTTTTTGCAACTTGGCAGCCGTATTGTGCGGGAGTATGATGTAAATAGGAATTTTTCTCATTGGAGGCTGCCATGTCTGCAAAAATCTCTCCCGAAACCGTTTCCGCACTGTCCAGTACCATGCTGATTCCCCTGTGGGCAAAGGCCGTAGAGCAGGGTAGGGCGCAGCCGCTTTTGCGTGATGACGAAGCCGTGCGGATGTTGGACAAGATAGACTACGACTTCGGCAAGTTTGCCAAAGCCAAAGCATCGCAGGTCGGCTGTTGCGGGCGGGCGAAGCTGTTGGACGATATGACCCGGCACTTTATCGCCGAACATCCCGATGCCGTCGTCGTGCAAATCGGCGCGGGGCTGGATGCGCGTTACGAACGTTTGGGCAGGCCGCGCATTACCGATTGGTATGATTTGGATTTGCCGGAAGTGATTGAAGTGCGGCGTATGCTGCTGCCCGAGTCGGACAATCATTATCTGGGCGCGTCCATGTTCGACGAAACGTGGATGAACACCGTCGCCGCGCATGGCAAACCCGTGTTGCTCGTGATCGAAGGCGTGTTGATGTATTTCGAAGAAACGCAAGTGCAGGACTTTTTCAAACGGGTTGCCCGCCGCCTGCCGAACGCCCAACTCGCTTTCGACACTATCCCCAAGGCCTACATCGGACAAAGCAAACGCCACGACGCACTCGGTAAAATGGACAAGCCGCCCGAGTTCCGCTGGGCGATAAGCGGCACGGACGACATCCGACGGCTGATGCCGGGTGTGGAAATCATCGAAGAAGCGGGCTTGAGCAGCGTCTGCAAACCGCGTTATCCGTGGCTTTTGCGCCTTTTGTATGCGACCGCGTGGGGACGGCGCAAATTGGATATGCGCTTGATGAGGATACAGATGCCGTCAAGTTGATAAACGAGAGGTCGTCTGAAAACCGGTTTCAGACGACCTTCAGGCTTTGATGGTAAATTTATATCGTCATTCCTGCATAGGCGGGAGTGACGAAGCGAACTTGCATAACCTCATAATCATATAGAAAATTTCGATTTTGAATTTCCAACTTCCCGAGAAACCATCATGGAACCCCAAGAACTCGAAACACTAGACCTCAACGGAGCCCTTGCCGAAATCTTGCAAGCCCATGGCTATACCTGCCAAATGCAGAGCGAAAAAATCCTGCCCAATTTCGCCGTACCCGTACAACTTGAAACTTGGGCGTTTCCGAGCGAACACGCCAACGGCGCAGTGATAAGCCGTTTCGATGTCGGCATTACCCTGCCTGACGGGCGCGAACTCTATGAATGCTGCGGCGATATTGGTGAGAATCTGGAAGAGGCCCTTTCACGCAACCTGCAAAGCTTCTGCACCAACAGCCTGCATGTTTTGCTGGATACATTTAATCCCAACGAAAACCATTGCCCGCACGAAATCTGGACAGCCCGCAACGGCAACCGTTTCCAAGCGATTTTGGGCGACTGGGTAACGAAAAATCTGGCAGAAGACGCCGACGGCGGTGATACGGAAACAATCGGCAACATCATCCCCGAAGCACTGGAAAGTACACTGCAAACCATCATCTGCAATCAAAACCTCAAAGCACAATATCATTTAATCCGCTTCTTCTTCGCCCAATCCGACAATGTTACGATGAACGTGGAATTTATGGTTGACAACCAAGAAGATGCTGCTGAAGAAGAAAAACAGCTTGCCGGTCTCCCTTGGTTGCGCAGGGAAGCCTATTACAGCGTACGCCGTTGCATCATGCTCAAGTCCTTAGATTCTGTATAAGGTTATTGAAACCGTCAAAACCAATCCGTCTGCAAGATTTCAGGTCGTCTGAAAACGGTTTTCAGACGACCTTATCTTTTGTTTTTGCAGATGTTTTGTTGAGTAAGGTAGAGTTTGAAAAGGGACGAAAAAGCAAAGATTCGCCGCTGCAATCAGCTCCTTTTTTACCCATATTGCCACCAATGTGAAATCCTGTATGCCGAAACATCTTTAATTTACAAGAAAACTATGGCGCAGAAGCGGATAGCCCTTTAAAATAACGCCTTTACGCATCGAAAATCCACCGGAACGCAACATCATGATGAAAAATCGAGTCACCAACATCCATTTTGTCGGTATCGGCGGCGTCGGCATGAGCGGTATCGCCGAAGTTTTACACAATTTGGGCTTTGAAGTTTCCGGTTCGGATCAGGCTAGAAATGCGGTTACCGAGCATTTGAGCAGTTTGGGTATTCAAGTTTATCCCGGTCATACTGCTGAACACGTCAACGGCGCGGATGTTGTCGTAACTTCTACCGCCGTCAAAAAAGACAATCCCGAAGTCGTCGCTGCACTGGAGCAGCAAATCCCCGTCATTCCGCGCGCCTTGATGCTGGCGGAACTGATGCGCTTCCGTGACGGCATCGCCATCGCCGGTACGCACGGCAAAACCACGACCACCAGTCTGACCGCTTCCATTCTCGGCGCGGCAGGTCTCGACCCCACTTTCGTTATCGGCGGCAAACTCAATGCCGCAGGTACCAACGCCCGTTTGGGCAAAGGCGAATACATCGTCGCCGAGGCTGACGAGTCCGATGCGTCTTTCCTGCATTTGACCCCGATTATGTCCGTCGTCACCAATATCGACGAAGACCACATGGACACCTACGGACACAGCGTCGAAAAACTGCATCAGGCGTTTGTCGATTTCATCCACCGTATGCCATTCTACGGCAAAGCATTTTTGTGTATCGACAGCGAACATGTCCGCGCGATTTTGCCCAAAGTGAGCAAACCTTACGCCACTTACGGCTTGGACGATACTGCCGATATTTACGCGACCGACATCGAAAACGTCGGCGCACAGATGAAGTTTACCGTTCATGTCCAAATGAAAGGAAGTGAACAAGCGCCGTTTGAAGTCGTGTTGAACATGCCCGGCAGACACAATGTCCTCAATGCCTTGGCTGCTATCGGCGTGGCGTTGGAAGTCGGTGCTTCCGTCGAAGCGATTCAGCGCGGCTTGCTCGGTTTTGAAGGTGTCGGCCGCCGCTTCCAAAAATACGGCGAAATCAAGTTGCCCAACGGCGGAACCGCACTTTTGGTGGACGATTACGGACACCATCCCGTCGAAATGGCGGCAACCCTCTCCGCTGCACGCGGCGCGTATCCGGAAAAACGTTTGGTGCTTGCCTTCCAGCCGCACCGTTACAGCCGCACACGCGATTTGTTTGAAGACTTCACCAAAGTCCTCAATACCGTTGACGCGCTGGTGTTGACCGAAGTTTATGCCGCCGGCGAAGAACCGATTGCCGCCGCCGACTCCCGCGCCCTTGCCCGCGCCATCCGCGTATTGGGTAAACTTGAGCCGATTTACTGCGAAAACGTCGCCGACTTGCCCGAAATGCTGCTGAACGTTTTACAGGACGGTGATGTCGTGTTGAACATGGGCGCAGGCAGTATCAACCGCGTGCCTGCCGCGATGCTGGAGTTGTCGAAAAAAGCGTGAGGCGCAAACTTTTATCGTGATGCCGCGATAGCCGCCTGATGAAGCGGTGTTTTATCAGGCGGAACAAACAAGATTAAGGTCGTCTGAAAACCCGATTTGTTTTTAGACGACCTGTATCAAACAAAGAAGCAATCAAGAAAGAACAAAAACAATGCAGAATTTTGGCAAAGTAGCCGTATTGATGGGCGGCTTTTCCAGCGAACGCGAAATCTCGCTGGATAGCGGTGCCGCCATTTTGAATGCCCTAAAAAGCAAAGGCATAGACGCACACGCCTTCGATCCTCAAGAAACACCCTTGGCGGAATTGAAAACCCAAGGTTTCCAAACTGCTTTTAATATCCTCCACGGCACTTACGGCGAAGACGGTGCCGTTCAAGGCGCGTTAGAATTGTTGGGCATTCCTTATACCGGCAGCGGTGTCGCCGCTTCAGCCATCGGCATGGACAAATACCGCTGCAAGCTGATTTGGCAAGCCTTGGGGCTGCCTGTTCCCGAGTTTGCCGTTTTACACGAAGACTCGGATTTCGATGCCGTCGAACAGCAACTCGGCTTGCCCATGTTCGTTAAACCGGCAGCCGAAGGCAGCAGCGTCGGCGTGGTAAAAGTCAAAGAAAAAGGTCGTCTGAAAAGCGTTTATGAAGAATTGAAACACCTTCAAGGCGAAATTATCGCCGAGAGATTCATCGGCGGCGGCGAATATTCCTGCCCCGTGTTGAACGGCAAAGGCTTGCCCAGCATACACATCATCCCCGCTACCGAGTTTTACGACTACGAAGCCAAATACAACCGCGACGACACTGTTTATCAATGTCCGTCCGAAGACTTGAGCGAGGCTGAAGAAAACCTGATGCGCTCTCTGGCAGTCCGCGGGGCTCAGGCAATCGGGGCAGATGGCTGCGTGCGCGTCGATTTCCTCAAAGATACCGACGGTAAGCTGTACCTCTTGGAAATCAACACGCTGCCCGGCATGACGAGCCACAGTTTAGTACCGAAATCCGCCGCGCATACCGGCGTGGATTTTGCCGATTTATGCATTGAAATTTTGAAAACCGCACATGTGGGATGACGCAAGCGCACTGGGTCGGCTGACCCGCTGGCTGTTGCTGCTGATGGCATTGCTGCTCATCGGCACCTGCATAGCCTGGCTATACAACTCCAATCATTTTCCCGTCAAACAAGTGTCCATACAGGGCAAGCTGACTTATTCGGACGGGAAAGCCCTTCAGCGAGCCGCTCAACAGCATACGCGCGGTAATATTTTCCGTGCCGATTTGGACGGTATTCAGGCAGCCTTTCAAAAGCTGCCGTGGGTGGATTCCGCCATGGTGCGCCGCCGCTTCCCCGATACCGTCGAAATCCATTTGGCCGAGCGCGTGCCTGTCGCCCATTGGCGCAGCGGCGGCTTGGTCGATTCCAAAGGCAATGTGTTTGACGCCCAGCTCAAAGCCAAGCTGCCCATTTTTGAAGGACAGCCCGGTACGGGTAAAGATATGGTCAAACACTACGAAGAATTTTCCGGCATCCTCCGCCGGCAAAATCTGGCGATTAAAGAACTGATTTACACGCCACGCTCCGCCTGGTTGGTGGTCTTGGACAACGGGATTACCGTCAGACTGGGAAGAGAGAACGAAATCAAACGCCTACAGCTTTTCGCCGAAATTTGGCCGACGCTGTTGCGTAAAAATCAAAATCGGTTATCCTACGTTGACATGCGGTATAAAGACGGATTTTCCGTGCGTTACACATCAGAGACGTCATCTGAAAATGTTTCAGACGACTAAAGCCAAGCAAACAACGTGAAGCAAACTATTGCCAATACAGACAAATAGTTATAACTCCAGCGAAATAACGAGCAAATATAATGGAACAACAAGGTAAATATATCAGTGCCCTCGATATCGGCACATCCAAAGTCATCGCCCTGATTGGCGAAGTACAGGACGACAACGAAATCCATATTGTCGGACTCGGGCAGGCACCGTCTCGCGGCCTTAAAGCAGGCATGGTAACCAATATCGACGCAACAGCCCAAGCCATTCAGCAGGCGGTCAATGAAGCAGAATTGATGGCGGACACCAAAATCAGCCACGTTACAACCGGTATCGCAGGTAACCATATCCGCAGTTTGAATTCGCAAGGGGTTGTCAAAATCAAAGACGGTGAAGTTTCGCAAGCCGACATCGATCGCGCTATCGAAACCGCCAAAGCCATCAATATCCCGCCGGATCACAATATCCTGCATACTGTGGTACAAGAGTACATTATCGACAACCAGCCCGGTGTCAAAGAGCCTATCGGCATGAGCGGCGTCCGACTCGATACCCGTGTACATATCATTACCGGTGCCAATACCGCCCTGCAAAACATCCAAAAATGTATCCATCGTTGCGGTTTGCAAATGGATCAAATCATGCTTCAGCCTTTGGCGAGCGGTCAGGCTGTTTTGACTGAAGACGAAAAAGATTTGGGCGTATGCGTCATCGACATCGGTGGCGGTACGACCGATATTGCCGTTTATACCAACGGCGCCATCCGCCATACTGCCGTGATTCCCGTGGCGGGCGATTTGATTACCAAAGATTTGGCACAAGCACTGCGCACCCCGCACAGCGCTGCCGAATACATCAAAATCCACTATGGCGTGGCGATTCCCGATATGGACGGCTTGGACGAAATGGTCGAAGTTCCCAGCGTCGGCGACCGCCAACCCCGTCAGATTTCACGCCGCGTTTTGGCAAGCGTTATCGGTCCTCGCGTCGAAGAAATCTTAGAGTTGACCCTTAACGAATTGCGCCGTTCCGGCTTCCCGGAAGAAGTCCTCACATCGGGCATCGTTCTGACTGGCGGCGCATCTATGCTGACCGGTATCGTTGAGCTTGCCGAAGAAGTGTTCGCCCTGCCTGCACGCATCGGCGTACCTCAAGAAATGGGCGGCGTATCCGAACGCATCCGCAATCCGCGCTACTCAACCGCCATCGGTCTTTTGCAGGCGGCAAGGGGAGAGGAAGACGGCGCGCCGGTGACTGGTGCTATTGTGGTTCACGATCAGGCTGAAAAAATCAGTCTGTGGGCAAAACTGATGAAATTCTTTAAAGACAATTTCTGATCGTTCCGTTACTTGCTTACAGGGAAAATGAATTGCCGTCGGAATAGTTCCAATCGCAATAATTAAAAACTTGTGTGCTTTCGTTAAAAAATGTAGTAAAAAAATAACGGTAATGGTGAATGAATAAGAAGTATTTTGCCAGCGTCGGAATACTTCTTATATAATACGGGTAATATCTAAATTTTTGGACCGTCCTCGATGCAGGGCGCGCAGGAGTATTTGAATGGAATTTGTTTACGACGTAGCTGAATCAGCCGCAAGCCCTGCGGTCATCAAAGTAATCGGCTTGGGTGGTGGCGGTTGCAACGCTATTAACAACATGATTGCCAACACCATTCAAGGTGTTGAATTTATTAGTGCCAATACTGATGCACAATCTTTGGGTAAAAATAACGCAGCCAAGCGCATCCAATTGGGTACTAATCTGACCCGTGGTTTGGGTGCGGGTGCCAATCCTGAAATCGGCCGTGCTGCCGCACAAGAAGACCGCGAAGCCATCGAAGATGCTATTCGCGGCGCAAATATGCTGTTCATCACCACCGGTATGGGTGGCGGTACCGGTACCGGTGCGGCTCCGGTGGTTGCCGAGATTGCCAAAGAAATGGGCATCCTGACTGTTGCGGTCGTTACCCGTCCGTTCGGCTACGAAGGCAAACGCGTACACATTGCCCAAGAAGGTCTGGAGCAGCTCAAAGGTCAGGTCGATTCATTGATTATCATCCCGAACGACAAACTGATGACCGCATTGGGCGAAGACGTGACCATGCGTGAAGCGTTCCGTGCGGCGGACAACGTTCTGCGTGATGCCGTAGCCGGTATTTCCGAAGTGGTTACCCGTCCCGGTTTCATCAACCTTGACTTCGCCGACGTTAAAAACGTAATGGGCATCAAAGGTATCGCCATGATGGGTTCTGGTTTTTCCCAAGGCATCGACCGCGCCCGTTTGGCAACCGAACAAGCGATTTCCAGCCCGTTGCTGGATAATGTGACTTTGGATGGCGCGCGCGGCGTATTGGTGAACATCACTACCGCTCCGGATTGCCTGAAAATGTCCGAATATCGTGAAATCATGAAAGTGGTTAACGAAAATGCGCATCCTGAAGCAGAATGCAAATACGGTACTGCTGAAGACGACAATATGGGCGAAGACGCTATCCGCGTAACCATCATTGCGACCGGTTTGAAAGAAAACGGCAGCGAAAACCAAATGCGTGCGGCTGTCCGTGCACAAAAACTGGTTAGCGGAGTCGATGATTCCCATGTTCAACAGCCGGGTAGTGTAGAAAGCTTGGTAAGAACCAACCGCGGTATCCGCTCCATGAATCTGACTGCGGCAGATTTCGGCAATCAGTCTGTTTTAGATGATTTTGAAATTCCTGCGATTTTGCGCCGTCAGCACAATCCTGATAAATAATCGATAAAAAGCCTGCTTTAAGCAGGCTTTTTTGTATCTGTGCAATGTAGAGATACGGTATAGTTTTACAGGGAATCAAAGAGAGGGGGGGTGGTATCCTTTGATATTATTCTTATGTGAATAAAAATCTATTGTTAAGATTCAGCTTTGAGTTTTATAGTGGATTAACTTTAAACTAGTACGGCGTTACCTCGCCTTGCCGTACTATCTGTACTGTCTGCGGTTTCGTCGCCTTGTCCTGATTTAAATTTAATCCACTATATTAGTGAGTTCCCGTTTTAAAACTGGATTTCCATTTGCGTGGTAACGGTGGTCTTTATTTGTGGGAAGTCTGCTTCAAAAAATTGAAATAAGAGAAGTGGGCAAGCTGCATTGGTGAGAAATTGAAAAGGGGTTGTCTGAAACGTACTTAAACATGATTTTCAGACGACCTCTTCTCATGCTTGGAATAGACAACCTTAAGCAGGGCGGCAGGCAATCATATAATTCACTTCCGTCGAGTCGCATAAAGAATAGCGGCGGGTCAAGAGGTTGTAGGTCATGCCCTTGGTGTCAATCACGTCCAATCCCGCTTGTCTGCACATCCGCGCCAGCTCGGCTGGCGTGATGAATTTTTGCCAATCGTGCGTCCCCTTGGGAACGAAGTTCAACACATATTCCGCGCCGATAATCAGATGAAGATAAGATTTAGGATTGCGGTTGATGGTGGAGAAAAACACCATGCCATCGGGCTTTACCAGTTCCGAGCAGGCTTTGACGATGGCGGAGGGATCGGGAACATGTTCCATCATTTCCATACAGGTTACAACATCGAAGCTGTGTGGCTGTTCGGCGGCGAGGTCTTCGACGCGGATGCAGCGGTAATCGATGTTGTCCACGCCTTCAGCAGCGACATGGGCTTGGGCGGTTTGCAGCGATTTTTCCGCCATATCGATGCCGGTAACGTGCGCCGCGCCCCGTTTTGCCATGCTTTCCGACAAAATCCCGCCGCCGCAGCCGACATCCAAAACGCGTTTACCTGCCAACTGTGCGAACGAGTCGATATAGCCCAAGCGCAGCGGATTGATGTCGTGCAGAGGTTTGAACTCGCCGTTTTTATCCCACCATTTATCCGCAATTTGGCTGAATTTAGCGATTTCGTCCGCATCGACGTTGTGTTGTCCGGCTGCTTCCATCATGATTTTCCTGATTTGGATTTTGGGTTGAAGAGGGTTTCGATTTTATAGCAAAGCAGCAAGATGGAACAGAGACAAACCGCCGCCAGCCGCCAAAAGGTCGTCTGAAAACGCCGCTTACCCTTTTCAGACGACCTTTGACTTGTTTTTACCCCATCCGCCTTGTTTGCCGCGACCTTTCCCATTAATTTATATAAACTTGCCCACGCATTGCCGAAGCAGCAAACACCCCATTCCTCATCAAAAAGAAACCCAATGAAACCATTTATCCGCGCCGCATCCCTACTCTTCCTTGCCGCCGCATCCGCGCTTGCCTCAGGCAAAGACTTTATCATTTACGACCGCATGGACTACGTCGGCAAACCCGACCTGACTGTCGACAAATTGTCCAAAGTATTCCTAATTTACGAATCCGAGCTGGTGATGCCCGATCCTGCCGGCAAGCGCAAACACGGCGTATTGAACGAAAAACGCATCCGCGAATTGGCGCGCCAATCCTATCGCGAAGGCTACCGCACCATTTCCACCGACATCGAAACCTGGTTTGCCGAAAAAGACGGACAAATCCTCACGCCTCAAGAACTTAAAACCGATTTTGCCCGTATGTACCAGATTTTCAAAGAAGAAAATCCCCGTGCCTACATCAGCAACTACGGCTTGCCCGACGAACACCTGCACGCCATCCGCTACTACCAAACTCAGGCGGACAACGAAGCAGTATTGGCAAAATGGCGGCAGTTCAGCAAACGCCGTCAAATGAGCGCAGCCATCAGCGACTACGCCAATCCCGTGTTCTACATCACCACGCCCGATTTGGCGCAATGGGAAAAAGACGTCCAAACCACCGTCGCCGAGATTCGAAAACGTTATCCCGACAAAAAAATCATCGGCTATCTCTGGCCGCAATATTATTCCGCAAGCAACAGCCCGTATTTCAAACAATTTATCGATGCCGAACGCTGGCAGAAAATGCTTGAAATCAGCAGCAAATATATGGACGGCGTGATTATCTGGTCAGATAAGCGCGATGAAAACCATCAAATCGTCCGCTGGAACGACCCGCGCATACAGGCAATCATGCGCGCGACCAAATCCTTTATCGCGGCGCACCCCAAAGACATCGCCGTCGAAACATTGCAGCCGCCGACATCATCCAAATCATTGAAAAACAGCAAAGTGAAATAAAACAACGCATTTCCTGCCGTTAATCTACTAGAGAAAAGCATGAAGGCGGGCGGATAAATCCGCCAAGCAAAAAGGTCGTCTGAAACCCAAAATTTAGGTTTCAGACGACCTTTTTGTCGCAATGGCGGTTTTGTTGCTTATTAATCCACTATAACAGGGAGAGTGATGTCCATGATCTTGTTGCAGTTTATTTTCAGACGACCTTTTTTCAAAATTCGCTTACGGCATTTTTTCATTTTAGTATAAATGCTTTATGGAAGTCTGAAAGCATGAATCAGATATGTCATCTTTGGCATGGTAATTGCAGGATAAAGGTCATAGTTCTATATTGTTTAGTAAATAAATGTTAATTTTAAAAGCAAAGTTATGGATTATCGGAGCTTTTTCTAAATAAACGGTAAGGTTAATTAGCTTAAAACACTATTTCCCAAGATATAGATATGTTCTAAAAATTGTATCTAAGTGACAATTAACGTCAGCTTGATTGGTTTTCAATAATATATAAACAAAATAAATGAATGCCTGCCTCATAAAATCCGCGTGTGCCTGAAGAAGAAGATCCGGCGGCGGGGCAGCGCGGGGAGTACGTCTCGTTTTGACCGTATATATTTGAATTCAATCTGAAATTTTTTAATAAATCCAAACAAGAGAGATTGTTATGAATAAGATTTTCAAAGTTGTATGGAACCGTACCATCGGCTCTTTCGTCGTTACTTCCGAATTGGCGAAGGGACGTGTCAAATCAAGCAGCGAAGGTGCTGAAGGGGATGTACGCGCCTCAGAGGAAGGTCGTCTGAAAACCTTATTCAGGCTGACGGCGTTGAGTGCGGCATTATTGGGATTTTCCGAAGGGGCTTGGGCAGTGGTTGCGCCTACCGCTGCGGTTGCAAATGGTGGAGGTGGTGAAACTGCTGTCAATGGCGCTCATGCTAATGGTACAGGCGCTGTTGCAGTTGGTGCCTATGCGCGTGCAGGAACAAGGGCTGCGCCGCCTAATGGTTTAAACACGGGTGCTATTGCAATTGGTGGTAGTGATCCAACTACAGCTACATATGCTGATGGTAATAATGCGATTGCTATTGGTACGGGTGCAAATTCAAACGCAGCTAAGGCAACCGCTGTTGGTGCGGATACTGTTGCATCAGATCAATGGACTACTGCTTTGGGTGGTCGTGCCGAGGCGAAGGCAAGGGGTGCAACAGCCATTGGTAGTTGGACACAGGCTACAGGCCAATTTGCGGTTGCTATTGGCGGTAGTGACCGCTTTGGGCGAGATAAAAATACAGAATTGAATGACGGCAGTGGCGCGACTTTGGCTTCAGGGGCTCGCAGTACCGCCATTGGTCGACGCGCGAAGGCATCTGGTAATGATACGCTTGCTTTCGGTACAAATGCGGAAGCCACAGGCGTAGATGCGGTTGCTTTTGGGACGAACGCGAATGCATCAATTCTTAAATCGATTGCTATCGGTAAAAATACACAGGCAACGGGAGAAGCCTCTATCGCTATTGGTAGTGATGATCCTGTTTATAAAGAGATTAAAGCAACTTCTAGACAAGGTATTGCCATCGGTACGGGAGCTAAGGCGACAGGGAAGAACCAAGCGGTTGCCATAGGTCCGGATGCCACTGCTTCGGGTCAGCAATCAACCTCCATTGGTAACAATACCCGTGCGGTAGGGGACTCGTCTATCGCCATCGGCGGTGATGACTGGGATATTGCAAAAGAAAGCGTAAATACACAGTACAAGAAATTGACTGGTTCTGATATGTCCAATGGTTATCAAGGTACTACGGCTGCTACGGCAGCGGTTGCGGTAGGTGTGAAGGCGCAGGCGACAGGTGCTTTGTCTACGGCTTTTGGTCCGGGTACGATCGCTAGCGGTTTGGGTGCATCAGCGTTCGGTGTGGGTGCGTCCGCTACTCAGGATAAGTCCGTCGCCATCGGTGCGGGTTCGCACACTAATACCGATGCAACGGCTGTGACAACTGCGACAGTCAATGGCATTACTTACGGCGGTTTTGCGGGAACGACACATATTACGTCGGGTTCGCAAGTTTCTTTCGGTTCGGCAGGTTACGAACGTCAACTTAAACATGTCGCCCCAGGTGCGATTACTGAGACTTCTACAGACGCAATTAACGGCAGCCAGCTTTACGCGCTTCATGCAGGTTCGGGCAATATCGCCAAAGCGGTTGCCGATGCATTGGGTGGCGGCGCGACTGTGAGTACTGATCCTACAAACCGTCAAGGTACGGTAACGCTGCCGTCTTATGATGTGTTCAAAGGTAGTGACACGCCGAATACAGCAGGTAATGGTACAGTCAAATTCAATACAACCTCTAAGAACGTCGCTGGCGCGCTGACCAATCTCAATACTTACGTCAACCAAGGCTTTGTCGTCAAAGACAATGGAGGAGAGAACAAAGGCATTGTTACGCCCGGCGAAAGCGTACAGTTTGCCGACGGCAATGTGACTACCGTTACCGTTGATACCGAAGCAAACGGCAATACTAAAATCAAATACGACGTTAAGGTGGACGACAAAACCATCAAAGTTGTTGACGGTAAGCTTACCGGTACGTCGCAAACCCATTTTTATAGTGTAAATAGCACAGATCAAACAAAAGCCAACTACAACAACGACGGCGCAACTGGCGAAAATGCGATTGCCGCCGGTCCTGAAGCCAGGGCGGCTGCGAGCAATGCGGTTGTGATAGGTAGCAAGGCTGCTGTTGAGGCGGCAGCAGGCTCTGATTCCACTATTAATGGCGATACTACTGGCGAAGGTTCAGTTGCCGTCGGTTCGCTAAGTAAGGCAAACGGTAAGAACGCGACTGCCATCGGTCAGCAAGCAAATGCCTATGGTCAAAACTCGTTTGCTGGCGGTCAAGATACTGAGTCATCAGGTAAATCGAGCGTGGCCATAGGTGATGGCTCAAGAGCTACTGATAACTCTACTACTGCCGTTGGTCCATATGCCAAAGCTCAAAAAGCAGGTGCATCAGCATTCGGTTTCAATGCCAATGCTCAAGCAATAGGCTCTGTGGCAGTGGGTCGACTGGCACAAGCTCTGAATTTGAATGCTGTTTCGGTAGGTAATGAAAGCAAAGCAAAAGGAGAAGATACTGTTGCTATCGGTAACGGTGCTGATGCTGTACAAAATCGGGCAATGGCAATCGGTAAAGGGGCTTTTGCTAATGATGCCGACACGATTGCATTCGGTGCCGGTACGAAGGCTGATAAAAGATATGCTATTGCAATCGGTTCGGGCAATAATGCTTGGAAAGAAGATTCTATTGCGTTAGGACGTGCCGCCAATGCAGACGGTGCGGCTTCTTTGGCGCTTGGTTTGAACAGCCATACCCGTTTGGAAAACGCTATTGCTTTAGGTAATGGTGCAAACGCCGATTATAGTAATAGCATCGCCATCGGTAAATCCAGTCATGCAGCTGAATCCGCGGGAGTTGCTATCGGTAATGACGCACGGGCTTTGAAATTTAGCTCCGTTGTTATCGGTGATCAGGCTCAATCCAAGAACTCCCGCTCTGTTGTGATTGGTTTCAATGCTTCTGCAAACAATACCGAAATACCAAAGTCTGGGCAACCTGATTACAATCAAACCGTTGCTATCGGTGCATTTTCTAATGCATGGGGCGATCAATCTACTGCCATCGGTAACAATGTAACCGCCAAAGGCAATTCTTCTATCGCTATCGGTGCGGACGACTGGGATACCGTTGCAGCGAAAACTGTAGACGGTACGGGTAAAACGGTTAAAGAAGTTTATGAAGACTATACCGGTGATGTGATGGTAACCGGTAACTATGTTCATACGACCTCAGGTGAAGCTGCGGTAGCTATTGGTACTCAATCACAGGCGACAGCCGAATTGTCTACCGCCTTCGGTACGGGTACGCGCGCTCAAGGCGTCGCCTCTGCCGCATTCGGTATGGGTGCGAAAGCCACTCAAGGCAACTCTGTGGCCATCGGTGCGGGCAGTACGACTACAACCAATGCAACCGAAGTCAACGAAGCTACTGTCAACAATCTGAAATACTCAGGCTTTGCAGGCGGCAACCATATTACCTCTGGCGACCAAGTGTCTTTCGGTTCGTCAGGCTACGAACGTCAACTGAAAAACGTTGCTCCGGGCGAAATCTCTAACACTTCTACTGATGCCATCAACGGCAGCCAGCTGTACGCGGTACAAAACGTTTTGGGCAATACTGCCAAAACTGTTAAAAATGTATTGGGTGGAGATGCCGCAGTCGGCGAAGATGGCGGATTTACAATGAGCAACATCGGCGGTACAGGTCAAAATACCATTGATGCGGCTATCCGTGATCTGAAAACTAATGCGTACAAGCCATTCAAACTGACAACAGCGAAAACCAATGGTACCAACGGTACGGTACAAGATGACTCGCTGCAAGATGTTACCAGCGGTTCAACCATTACGCTGGAAGCGGGCAAAAACATCTCCCTGCGTCAGAGCGGTGCGACTGTCAGCATCAATACCGTTGATGCGCCTGAATTCACGGGCAAAGTTACCGCTAAGGGCGGATTGGATATGGGCGGCAACAAGATTACCAATGTTGCCAAAGGCGATACTGTTAACGACGCGGTTAATCTAGGTCAGTTGCAAGATGCAATGGCAAACCTGCGCGTCAGCACGCTGACAACTGTCAATAATGATGCTCCGTTCTCTTATATTGATAAAGACGGTAGATTGCTGAAGCGCGAGGTAACAGTAGATTCGGGTACAGGAGCGAAAACCGTATCGTTCAAACATATGGATGACAGCACTCCGTACACAGGCGATGTAACCATTGCCGCATTGAACCCGACCGATCCGCAAACCACTACTCCGACCACAGTCGGCAATGTGAAGAACGGTGCTAAAAACAATGATGCGGTCAATGTTTCCCAATTGAACAAAATTGCTGAAGCCATCGGTACGCAAGTGAATCCCGACGGCACGATTACTGCGCCGACTTACAACGTCATTTCAGGCGATCCTTCAAAAACAAGCGTAGCTAATTACAACACTGTAGGTGGTGCGCTTACCGCTTTGAGCAGCGCTGTACGCACGCCGTTATATTTTGAAGGTGATTCAGGTGAAAAAATCGACCGCTTGTTAGGCAGCACCGTAGCCGTTAAAGGCGGACAAAACAATGCAGACAAACTGTCTGAAAACAATATTGGCGTCGTTACGGACAAAAACAGCGGCACGCTGAATGTCAAACTGGCAAAAGAATTGACCGGCCTGACTTCCGCAGCCTTTAGTGACGGTGTTACTACTGGCGGCACGACCGTTAACGGCTCCGGCGTAACCATCGGCTCAGGTAGCAACCCAGTGAGCCTGACTGCAGGCGGACTCTCCAACGGCGGCAACAAGGTTACCAACATTGCCGACGGCGTGGCAGATAATGACGCAGCAAGCTATAAACAAGTTAAAGCCGCGAAAACCGAGGTTCAAGGGGGTACGAATGTTGCCAGCGTAACCAAAACCGATAACCCGACTGACGGACATACGGTTTACACCGTCAACGCCAAAGGCGCAGCCGTAGCGCTCGACAGTAGTGTAGATGGTTTGAAACTGACGTCGTCTGAAAATACAACCACCAATGTCACTACCTACAATTTGGATTTGTCAGACAAAACCAAAGCCTCTTTGACAAAAGCCGACAGCGCATTGCAAAACATTGGCGTACAAGTTAACGGCGAAGATGCTAAAACGTTGAATCAAGCTGATTCCAAGCTGAACTTCGTTAATGGCACAGGTACGACCGCCGAAAACAAAAACGGCACCGTCGCGTTCAATGTCAATAAATCTACATTGACAGCGGGTACGGGTGGTACGGTTAATGCTGGAAAGACGGGCGATGCTTTCGCCACGGCTGCTGATGTTGCACAAGCCATCAATGAGGCTGTTGCCAACAGCGAAAAAACCAGCGCGGTAGAAAAGGGCGACAATACCCATGTTACTGCTGTGGAAGCAGGTAATAAAACGACCTACACCGTTCATGCTGACAATACCACGGTCAGCACGAAAAACGGTGGTAAGCTGAAATTAACGTCGTCTGAAACGACAAACGGCAATCTAACCAAAACCACCAACTACGAAATTGACCTTTCAGATGACGCCAAAGCTGAGATTCAAAAGGGTGTGGAAGCAAAAAATATCGTCGATACCAAAGGTATTACCTTTAGTGGCAACAGCGGCTCTCCTGTAACCAAAAAACTGGACGAAACGCTGGCAATTAAAGGCGACAACAAAAACGTTGAAACCGAAGCAGGTACAGACGGCATTAAAGTCAAACTGAAAGACGAAATCACATTGACTAGCGTAACCGCTAATACTTTAAAGGCGGGTGATAGCGTACTGACGAATGATGGACTGAACATTGCCAACGGTACGGCAGGTTCGCCCGTATCCCTGACCAAGTCCGGCTTGAACAACGGCGGCAACAAAATAACCAAAGTTGCCAAAGGTGAAAATGAAGATGATGCTGTGAATTATGCCCAGCTTAAAGAGCTGGCTGACAAAGGTCTGACTTTCGAAGCGGACGGCAGCACTTCGACCTCAAGCAAAAAACTGGGTGAGCGCGTCGGCATCAAAGGCGGTAGCAACATCACCACTTCCGCAGACAACGACAACGTTACCGTCAAGCTGAATGACGATATTACGGTGACCAGCGTAACTGCCACTACCTTGAAAGCAGGCGACAGCACGCTGACGACTGCAGGATTGGTTACGCCTAAAGTAACCGCGGGTAATAGCGTGTTGGAGGATAACGGATTGACCATCTCCAACGGCACGGCAGGTTCTTCTGTCTCCCTGACTAAAAACGGTCTGAACAATGGCGACAATAAGATTACCAAAGTTGCCAAAGGTATGGCAGACACCGACGGAGTGAACGTCAGCCAAATCAAACCGCTTGCAGAAGCATTGAACACGACCGTCAGCTCTGATGGTACGGTCGGAAAACCAAGCTTTACCGTCAATCATGCCGACGGTACGGCAGGTACTACCGTACATACCGTTCAAGACGCATTGACCGAGGTTGGTAAAGAGTTGAACAAAGGTCTGAACATTGCCGCAGACAAAGGCGATGCAGACAAAGTCAACCTGGGGGAGACCGTTACCTACACGAGCAAAGACAAGAACATCGTGACGACCGTAGCGAACAACGAAATCGACTTCAGCCTTGCCGAAAAAATCACCATTGGTAAAACCGACGGTAAGAAAGTTGTTATCGATGGCACGAACGGCACAGTAAGCGGACTGACCAACAAAACCTTGGGCGGTACGGATTTTGCAGCCAAAGGTCAAGCTGCAACAGAAGAGCAGATCAATGCCGCACAAACCAATCTGGCAAATGTTTTGGGTACAGGTTCAACCAACCAAAACGGTACGGTAACGGTTACTGACATCGGCGGAACAGGCAAGACTACCGTCAGCGATGCGATTAAATCCGTCAAAGAAACTGTTGAAAAAGGCTGGAACCTACAAGCCAACAGCGATACTGCCGAAAAAGTGGCCGCTGGAGAAACGGTAACGTTCAAGGATGGTAAAAACATCAAAGTAACCCGCGACGGTAAAAACATCACCGTAGCGACTTTGGATGAAGTGGCCTTTGACAAAGTTACTGTCGGCGGCAGCGAGTTGACAGGTGCAGGGTTGAATACGCCCAAAGTAACCGCAGGCGACAGCGAGTTGAACGGTAGCGGATTGACCATCTCCAACGGCACAGCAGGATCTTCCGTATCCCTAACTAAAAACGGTCTGAACAACGGCGGTAACAAAATCACTAAAGTTGCTGAAGGTGCGCTTGCAGTTGACAGCACTGATGCTGTTAACGGCGCGCAACTGTACAAAGTCGATCAGAAAGCCGATACCAACGCCGCCAATATTGCCAAAGGCATTCGTATCGGTGGCACGAACGACAGTAACAAATACGCGCTGGGTGACACCGTCAACATCAAAGGTGACAGCAACATCGTCAGTGAAACTGTTATCGGCGGCGTACAACTGAAACTTGCCGACACCGTCAAAATCGGTCAAGACACAGGTAAACCTGTCAGCATCGATGGTACGACGGGAACAGTGAGCGGTTTGAGCAATACTACGTTAGGCGGTACTGGCTTTGCGACTTCAAACAAAGCCGCAACCGAAGCTCAACTGGACGCTACCCAAGCCAACCTGAAAACCATCTTGGGCGGTAATGCAGAAAACACCAACGGCAATATCGCCATGAGCAATATCGGCGGGACTAACCAAAATACGGTTCACGACGCGATCAAGTCAGTGAAAGAGACTGCTGAGAAAGGCTGGAAGCTGAAAGTCAACGAAGAAACTTCGGCACAGGCCGAAAAAATCAGTCCTGATGATGAAGTAGCCATAAAACAAGGTAAAAATATTACCGTGACCCGCGATGGTAAGAATATCACCGTAGCCACTTCAGACGACGTTGCTTTCAATAAAGTCACGGTCGGCGACAGCGTGTTGAACGGCAACGGACTGACTATTGCCAATGGCGCAGCAAACGCTCCTGTTTCCCTGACTAAAAACGGTCTGGACAATGGCGGCAACAAAGCCTCCAACATCGCTAAAGGCACTGCGGATACCGACGCAGTAAATGTCGAGCAACTTAAACCGATTGCAGCCGCATTGAACACAACAGTCAACCCGACAACGGGTGAAGTTGCTGCGCCCGCGTTCACCGTAACTAAAGCGGACGGCACGAAAAATAACGCTGTCGGTACGGTTCAAGAAGCCTTGGATAAGGTGGGCGAAGAGTTGAAGAAAGGTTTGGTCATTGCCGCTGATGAAGGGTCGTCTGAAAAAGTCAACTTAGGTGACACCGTTACTTACACCGGTACCGATGGCAACATTAAGACCAAAACTCTGCAGGGAGGCAAAGTTGATTTCGGTTTGAACGACAAAGTTACGTTGGGCAAAGCCGGCGGCACTCCGATTGTACTTGACGGTACGAACGGCACGGTAAGTGGACTGACCAACAAAACCTTGGGCGGTGCGGACTTTGCCACCAAAGGCCAAGCTGCAACCGAAGAACAGCTGAATGCTAGCCAAGTGAATCTAAAAACCATCTTGGGCGGTAATGCAGAAAACACCAACGGCAATATCGCCATGAGCAATATCGGCGGGACTAACCAAAATACGGTTCACGACGCAATCAAGTCAGTGAAAGAGACGGTGGAAAAAGGTTGGAAGCTGCAAGCAAACGACGATACAGAAGAGAAAGTTGCTGCCGGTGAAACGGTTAACTTTAAAGATGGTAAAAACATCAAAGTGACCCGCGACGGTAAGAACATTACTGTAGCCACTTCAGACGAGGTAGCCTTTAACAAAGTAACTGTTGGCGACAGCGTATTGGACGGCAATGGACTGACCATCTCCAATGGCGCAGCAAATGCTCCTGTTTCTCTGACCAAAGACGGTTTGAGCAACGGCGGCAACAAGATTGTCAAAGTTGCCAAAGGTACGGAAGACACCGACGCAGCAAATGTTGAGCAAATCAAACCGCTTGCAGCCGCATTGAACACGACCATCGGTGCGGACGGTACGGTCGGACAGCCGAGCTTTACCGTCAAACAAGCCGACGGTACGGCAGGTACTCCTGTACATACTGTTCAAGAAGCATTGGACAAAGTGGGCGACGAGTTGGGTAAAGGTCTGAAGATTGCCGCTGACGAAGGGTCGACTGAAAAAGTCAACTTAGGTGACACCGTTACTTACACCGGTACCGATGGCAACATTAAGACCAAAACCCTGTCGGGAGGCAAAGTTGATTTCGGTTTGAACGACAAAGTTACGTTGGGCAAGACCGGCAGCACTCCGATTGTGCTGGACGGTACGAACGGCACGGTAAGTGGATTGACCAACAAAACGTTGGGCGGTACAGACTTTGCCACCAAAGGACAAGCTGCGACCGAAGAGCAGCTGGATGCTACCCAAGTGAACCTGAAAACCATCTTGGGCGGAGAAGCCAAGAACGAGAACGGCAATGTATCCACTGCCAACATCGGTGGTACAGGCAAAGACAACGTCCACGAAGCCATTGCGGCAGTTAAAGAAACTGCTGACAAAGGCTGGAACCTGAACGCCAACGACGAGACCGAAAGCGAGAAAATCGCTGCAGGCGACACCGTGACCGTGAAACAAGGTAAGAACATCCGAGTGAAACGCAGCGGTAAAGATCTGACGGTTGAGACTTCAGACGACGTTGAGTTTGCTCATGTCAAAGCTGATTCAGTAGAAGCTACCAGCGTAGTTGCTGAAAGTGTTATCGCAGGCAACAGCGTCTTGACTACCGACGGCCTGAAGATCGGTGCAGACAGTTCTCCGAACCAAGTGTCTCTGACTACTGCCGGTCTGAACAACGGCGGTAACAAGATTACCAAAGTTGCCAAAGGTACGGCAGATACTGACGCGGTTAACGTCAGCCAGCTGAACCCGATTGCCAAAGCTTTGAATACCAGCATCAACCCGACTACCGGCGCGATCGACGCTCCTGTCTTTACTGTAACCAAAGCAGACGGCACGAAACATGAAGCCGTAGGCACGGTTCAAGACGCTTTGGATAAAGTGGGCGAAGAAGTTGGCAAAGGTCTGAACATCGTTGCGGACAACGGGTCGTCTGAAAAAGTGAACTTGGGCGATACCGTTACCTATACAAGCAAAGACAAGAACATCGTTACCACAAGCGGTACAGGTAAAGCGATCGACTTCAGCTTGGCTGAGAAAGTCACCATCGGCAAAGACGCAGCGAACGGCGGCAAACCGGTAGTGATTGACGGTAAAGAAGGTATTGTCAGCGGACTGACCAACACCACCTTGGGTGCCGCCCCATTGGCAGGATCGAACAAAGCCGCGACCGAAGCCCAACTGGACGCTACCCAAGTGAATTTGGCAACCATCTTGGGCGGCAACGCAGCCAACAACAACGGCAACGTTACGACCAGCGATATTGGTGGTACAGGCAAAGATAATGTTCACGACGCCATTGCCGCAGTGAAAGAGACCGCAGGCAAAGGCTGGAATCTGAAAGCCAACGATGAAGCTGACAGCGACAGTGAAAACATCGCTGCAGGCGACACTGTGACCGTGAAACAAGGTAAGAACATCCGAGTGAAACGCAGCGGTAAAGATCTGACGGTTGAGACTGAAGACGATGTTGAATTCGGTACCGTTTCTGCTACTACCGTACTGGCCGACAGCTTCATCTCCGGCAACAGCGTGCTGAGCGGAGAAGGTCTGAAGATCGGTGCGGACGGTTTGCCAAGCCAAGTGTCTCTGACCAATTCCGGTCTGAACAACGGCGGCAACAAGATTGCCAACGTAGCCAAAGGTACGGCAGCCACCGACGCCGTCAACGTCGCCCAGCTGAACGAACAACTCGCCGCCACTGAAAAAACCACCACCGTCGTCGCCGGTAAGAACGTGACCGTCAGCGAAAAAGTGGATGGCAACAACACCGAGTACACGGTTAACGCCGACAAGACCACCCTCAGCCAAGCGGCTAACGGTGCGGTTAAAGTCAGCGAAGGTGCGAAAGACGCCGACGGTGTTACCGATTACGCCCTCGACCTGACCGACGAAGCCAAAGCCGACATCGCCAAAGGCGTAGCGGCGAAAGACGCGGTAGACACCAAAGGTCTGACCTTTGCCGCCGACAACGGCACGACCGGTGCGAAGAAACTGGGTGACAGCCTGAGCGTCAAAGGCGACGGCAACATCCTGACCCGCGCCGACGAAAACGGCATCGGCTTCTCGCTGGCTGACAAGATTACCGTCGGCAAAGCAGGCAAAGGCAACAAACCGCTCGTGATCGACGGTACCGCCGGTCTGATTTCCGGTCTGAGCAACACCACCCTGGGCGGTGCGGACTTTGCCACTAAAGGTCAAGCTGCAAGCGAAGAGCAGTTGAACGCAGCCCAAGCCAACCTGGCGAAACTGCTCGGCGGTAACGCGGCCAACGACAAAGGCAACGTGACCACCACCGACATCGGCGGCACGGGCAAAGACAACGTCCACGACGCCATTGCCGCAGTCAAAGAAACTGCCGACAAAGGCTGGAACCTGAACGCCAACGACGAAACCTCGTCTGAAAAAATTGCCGCAGGCGACACCGTAACCTTTAAAGAAGGCAAAAACGTCAAAGTCAGCCGCAACGGTAAACACATCACCGTCGCGACTTCAGACGACGTCTCCTTCGACAAAGTAACTGTTGGCGGCAGCGTCCTGACCGACAACGGACTGACTGTGGGCAACGGCAAGGCAGGCAAACCTGTCAGCCTGACCAAAGACGGTCTGAACAACGGAGGCAATAAAATTGCCAACGTAGCCAAAGGTACGGACGACACCGACGCAGTGAACGTTGCACAGCTCAAAGCAGCCGCAGCGAAAGCCACGTCCAAAGTGGATAGCGGCAACGACAACATCGTCGTCACACCAGAGCAAAATGCCGACGGCAGCACCACTTACAAAGTGGCGACCGCACCTAACCTCAAAGCCGACAGCTTCACCGCAGGCGATACCGTTGTGAACAACGACGGCGTCAAAGTTGGCGACAAAGTGGCGCTGGGCAAAGACGGTCTGAAAGCAGGCGATGTGAACATTACTGCTGACGGCATCAATGCAGGCAACAAAGTCATCAGCAACGTAGCCGCCGGTGTGAAAGACACCGATGCCGCCAACGTCGGACAGCTGAACCGTCTGACTGCCGCCGCCAAGACCGAAGTCGAAGCCGGTACCAACATTGCAAGCGTTACCAGCAAACAAGGTGCGAACGGTCAAACCGTTTACACCGTGAACGCAGACGGCGCGAGCGTTTCCGCAGGTTCCGACAACATCGTCGTGACCAAAGGCAACAAAGACGCCGACAACGTGACCGACTACGCCGTCGACCTGTCTAAAGCCGTCAAAGCCGACATCGCCAAAGGCGTCGCGGCGAAAGACGCGGTAGACAACAAAGGCATCAGCTTCGCAGGCGACAGCGGTACGACCGTAGCCAACAAACTGGGCGATACCGTGGCGGTTAAAGGCGATGCCAACATCACCACTACCGCAGGCGCGAACGGCATTCAGGTCGGCCTCAACAAAGACCTGAAAGTAGACAGCGTCAAAGCAGGCGATACGGTTGTGAACAACAACGGCGTCAACGTCGGCGACAAAGTGGCGCTGGACAAAGACGGTCTGAAAGCAGGCGATGTCAACATCACTGCCGACGGTATCAACGCAGGCGGTAAGAAAGTGACCGGTGTCGCCGCAGGCACCGTCGCCGCAGGCAGCACCGATGCCGTCAACGGCGGACAACTGCACCAAGTTTACGAACTGATCGGCAGCAACGGCGGCAACGTCAACACCGCACCACCGTCAGTCGAAGCAGACGGCAAAGCAGGCTTGGGTAATATCAAAAACATTACCCTGGTGGACAACAGCAATAATCCGAACGTGACCAACGTCACGAACGAGACCAAGATTGCCCAGTCCAACGGTTACAGCCTCGTGACCTACAACGTCGAAGACCAAGGCATGTACGTGACCAACAACGTCATCGAAGCCGTAGGCCGTATGAACGAACAAGGTATCAAGTTCTTCCATACCAACGACGGCGAAGTGAACCCCGACGTACAGGCACGCAACAGCGAAGACTCCAGCGCGAGCGGCGCATACGCCACGGCGGTCGGCTTCCAAGCCGCCTCCAAAGGCACCAACGCCATCGCCATCGGTAAAGGAGCCAAAGCCAACGCCGAGAACACCATCGCCATCGGTACCGGCAACATCGTCAGCGGCAAAAACTCCGGCGCCATCGGTGACCCGACTGTAGTAAGCGGCAACAGTTCTTACTCCATCGGTAACAACAACAACGTATCCGCCGACAACGCCTACGCACTGGGCAGCAACATCAAAGCCACGGTTAAAGACTCCGTCTACCTCGGCGACCGCGCCCAAACCCAAGGCATCCGCACGGCTGATGCGGCCAAAGGCGAAGCCTACACCTACGGCGGTCTGAACGACAAAGCCGTGGCAGGCAAAGCAGGTTCGGCTGCCGCAGCGAACAAAGTCGCCGGCGTCGTCACCGTCGGCAACGGCACGGACGAAACCCGTCAGGTACAAGGTGTGGCGGCAGGTGTGGTATCGGCGGATTCGACCGATGCGATCAACGGCAGCCAGTTGTATTACACCAACCAGGCGATTGCCAACGTAGCGACACAAGCGACGGCGGCGAAAACCGAAGTTACCGCAGGTAAGAACGTCGTCGTTAACCAAACGACCGGCAACAGCGGTCAGACCGTGTACAACGTTGCTACTACCGATAAACTCGACGTAACCAGCGTGACCGCAGGCGGCGTAACCGTTAACGCGCAAGGTGTCAGCATTGCTGCTCCGACCGCTAACAATCCGGCGAATACCGTCAGCCTCAGCCCGATTGGTCTGAACAACGGCGGACAACGCATCACCAACGTTGCTCCAGCGAAAGAAGGTACCGATGCGGTCAACCTGAACCAGCTCGCCGGCATGGGTAACGCCCTGCAAAACAACATCGAACGCGTTGGCAAAAAAGCTTACGCAGGTGTAGCGGGTGCGATTGCACAAGGCTCGATTCCGCAAGTAACCCGTCCGGGTGCGACCGGTATCGGCGTAGGTAGTGGCTACTACGGTGGTCAATCTGCCATGGCAATCGGCGTGTCTGCGATGAGCGACGGCGGTAACTGGGTTGTTAAAGGTAACTTCTCTGCCAACACAGACGGTCACGTCGGTGTCGGAGCAGGTGCGTTGTACCAGTGGTAAGCTAACGGCTCTTAGCTGAAGCAAAGCAAAGGTCGTCTGAAATCCAAAACAGGGTTTCAGACGACCTTTTTTTATATGAACGAAGGGAGCGTGAAGAAAGTAATTGCAAATAGAGAGGATTTGTATATTGTCGATATAAGACGGCGGGTATCAAGCAAAACTAAAAACTATTTGCAGAAGGGCGGTAGCGTTATGGAGAAAGTTGGACAAGGGTAAACCGAAGTGGAAATATCTGTGCCAGAAATGGCAGCTCATGGCTTGGCTTGTTTGTATTTGAATCCACGACAGTCCAGCATATCTGCGGTTTGCCGTCTTATATAGTGGATTAAATTTAAATCAGGACAAGGCGACGAAGCCGCAGACAGTACAGATAGTACGGAACCGATTCACTTGGTGCTTCAGCACCTTAGAGAATCGTTCTCTTTGAGCTAAGGCGAGGCAACGCCGTACTGGTTTATAGTTAATCCACTATATTTGCTTGACTGTTTTCTCTATTCTTGATTTGCATCGTTGTAAAAAAGGTCGTCTGAAACCGAATACATTGGTTTCAGACGACCTTTCATTTTGGTGTCGTGTTTAAGCAGATTGTTCTTTTTTATCTCCGTTCCAAGGCGCAACTTTAAACAGCAGCAACATACCCGGAATCCCCAACATAAAACACAGCCAGAAGAAGTTGACATAGCCCATCTTTTCAATCAGAAAACCTGCTGACGCATTCATAAACGTACGCGGTACGGCGGATAGGCTGGACAGTAGCGCAAACTGTGTGGCTGTAAATGCAGTATTGGTTTGTTGCGCCATGTACGACACAAATGCCACGGTACCCAAGCCCACGCCCACTGCCTCGGCAGCAATGACGACTGCCAGCATGGTTCGTTCTGATGCGCCCACATGCTCGAAATGCCCGAAACTTGCTAGCCATGCAAAACCTAAAATCGTGACCCATTGTACCAAGCCGAACAGCCACAATGCACGGTTCACCCCCAACTTAGTTACCCAAATACCGCCGATAATCCCGAAAATTACCGCCGGCCACAGTCCCGCGTTTTTCGCAATCAGGCCCATGTCAGTTGGTGAGAAGCCCATATCGATATAAAACGGGTTTGCCAGCGCAGTTGCCATACTGTCACCCAGTTTATACAGCACGATAAAAGCCAAAATAATCAACGCCTGTTTAACGCTTTGACGGGTAAAGAAATCACGGAAAGGCTCGATAACGGTATCTTTCAAGCCTTTTGCACCGATGGGTTGTTGTGCCGGTTCTCGCGCGACAAATAAAGTAGCCAATAAACCCGGAATCATGAATAGAGCGGTAATGACGAATACAGATGACCAAGGCATCCTATCGGCTAAAATCAGACTTAATGAAGCTGGAATCAGCGAGGAAATACGATAGGCATTCACATACAGCGAGTTACCTAAAACCAACTCTTCATCGGACAACACTTCGCGACGGAAAGCATCAATCACAATATCCTGACTGGCAGAAAAAAATGCTACTACCAAAGACAGCCCCAAAATAATCGACAAATGTTCTTGTGGGCGGACAAACGCATAGGCAGCCAAAAGCAGCAAAAGCGCGATCTGCATCACCAACATCCAACCGCGTCGCAAACCTAAAAACGGCAGGCGTACAGAGTCCAGAAGCGGAGACCAGATAAATTTCCAAGTGTAGGGAAAACCAATCAGAGCAAACAGCCCGATGGTTTTCAAATTAACCTCGTTGAGGCGCAGCCACGCAGGAATCAGGCTATATAGGAAATAAAGCGGCAGCCCCGATGTGAAGCCCGTAAAAATACAAATCAGCATATTGCGCGAAAAAATCCGCTGCATAGTGCTTGGTTGGGAATCAGTCATAATGGATGAGCAGTACAAAAAGAAAGGCACATTGTAACAAATCCTGCGAAGCAGGGCGGGATTGCCTACTGTAATGGTTTAAAAACAAATGAGAATGAGAGGGCGTGAATTGCCGCAATATGTGTCAAAGAGCTGCTTGGTATCTGGATGGGGTCGTCTGAAAATTTAGATTCCGTCAGTAAGAGACAAGCGGCAATATAGTGCCGACTATTCATTTATAGTGGATTAACTTTAAACCAGTACGGCGTTGCCTCGCCTTGCCGTACTATCTGTACTGTCTGCGGCTTCGTCGCCTTGTCCTGATTTAAAGTTAATCCACTATATTTATTCAATTGCCGATTGCTTCCGCTATCATTGCCAGAGTTGCATAGAAAAGTTAATATCCGTTAAATTATGGCAATCGCCGTCATGTATAACAACCTACAAAGGAGCAAACTATGAACTTTCTGACTGCCGTCAGCCGGCAAATGACCCGATTTACCGCCCTGATTATCGTCCTTGCCTCTATCGTCGCCTTTATCGAACCCGCTACCTTTTCATGGGTGAAAGGCGACACGCAAGTCGTCGTACTCGGCATCATTATGCTCGGCATGGGCATGACTCTAGGCAAAGAAGATTATCAAATTTTGGCTAAACGCCCGCTCGATATTTTCATTGGTGCAGTTGCCCAATATACCATTATGCCGCTGCTCGCCATCGGTATTGCCAAAGTCTTCAACCTATCTCCCGGATTGACGCTGGGTTTGGTTTTGGTCGGTACTTGCCCGGGCGGTGTTTCGTCCAACATCATGAGTTTCCTTGCCAAAGGCGATGTTGCCTTCTCAGTCGGCATGACCACCGTCTCCACCGTCCTCGCCCCCGTTATGACGCCGCTGTGGATGACTTACCTTGTCGGACAAACCGTCGAAATGGACGGCTGGGGCATGTTCAAGTTTATGTTGCTCGTTACCCTGTTGCCCGTCGTTATCGGCTCTGCCGCCAATATGTTGCTGCACAAAAAACACTGGTTTGAAGATGTACGCGCCATTATGCCCGCTGTCGCCGTGGTCGCATTTGCCTGCATCGTCGGCGGTGTTGCCGCTGTTCACGGTCACCGCTTCGCCGAATCTGCCTTGGTTATGGTGCTCGCCATTGCTGCCCACAATATCGGCGGCTACATACTTGGCTATTACAGCGGCGCACTGACCGGCATGAATACAGCCAAAAAACGTACACTCGCCATTGAAGTCGGCGTACAAAACGCCGGTCTCGCCACCGGTCTGAGTGCCAAATTCTTCCCAGGTAACGCCGAATCCGCCGTTGCCACCGCCGTCGCCTGCGTCTGGCACTCCGTATCGGGAACCGTCTTAGGCAACTTATTCGCTTGGTGGGATAAGCGTAAGCAATAAGCTTCGGTATTCGGTTGCAAACCTTGCACAATAATCAAAAGGTCGTCTGAAAAACATTTTTCAGACGACCTTTTTGTCATGCGGATGAAAACGGCTTTAGCGGTTTTTCAATTCCAAAACGTCCTGCATATCATACAAACCCGTTTTGCCGTTGACCCAAACTGCTGCGCGGACGGCACCGGCGGAGAAGGTCATGCGGCTGCTGGCTTTGTGGGTGATTTCGACGCGTTCGCCGTCGGTGGCGAAGAGGGCGGTGTGGTCGCCGACGATGTCGCCTGCGCGGACGGTGGCAAAGCCGATGGTGGATGGATCGCGCGGGCCGGTGTGGCCTTCGCGGCCGTAAACGGCGCATTGTTTGAGGTCGCGGCCGAGTGCGTCGGCGATGACTTCGCCCATGCGCAGGGCGGTGCCGCTGGGGGCGTCGACTTTGTGGCGGTGGTGGCCTTCGATGATTTCGATGTCGTAGCCTTCGTTGAGGACGCGGGCGACGGTGTCGAGGATGTGGAAGGTGAGGTTGACGCCGACGCTGAAGTTGGCGGCGAAGACAACGCCTGTTTTTTCGCCTGCGGCTTGGATGGCAGCTTTGCCTGCGTCGTCGAAACCGGTGGTGCCGATGATGATGTTGACGCCTTTTTCAACACATTTTTGCAGGTGTTTCAGGGTCGGCTCGGGGCGGGTGAAGTCGATGAGTACGTCGCTTTGGGCGAGGACGGCATCAACGTCGTCTGAAATGGCGATGCCGGTTTTGATGCCGGAGGCGAAACCTGCGTCCAAGCCTAAGACTTCGGAGCCGGAGTGTTCGAGTGCGCCGGAGAGGACGGTGTCGGGATGGTTGTTGACGGCTTCAACCAGTACGCGCCCCATGCGGCCGTTGACGCCGGCGATGGCGATTTTTAATGCGCTCATGCGTTTTCCTTGTGATTATTGTGCGGTTTGGGCTGCTCTTTGTTCGGCTTGCAGGGTTTCGATGGATTTTTGGATGGCGTCGCCTTCTGCGCGGACAAGGACGTCGTTTTCAAAATAAACGGTGAGGTTGCTGCGGTCTTTGATGATGCCGTTGCGGCTGGTATTGAAGGTGTAGTCCCAGCGGTCAGCGTGGAATGCGTCGCGCAGCAGCGGGGTGCCGAGCAGGAGTTGGACTTGGTCGCGGCTCATGCCTGCTTGGAGGGAGACGACGGCGCGGGGATCAAGTTCGTTGCCTTGGATGACTTTGAGTTTGTAAGAGGGGAACAGGGAAACGCGTTCGGCGCTGCATGCGGAAAGTCCGATGAGGGCGGCGAGGGCAAGACAGAGGGTTTTGTTCACAGATATGCCTTTCTGTTCGAATTCGGGTGGAAGGGTATCATTGCTTGAATTTTTTGAAAAAGCAAACGATAATCATCTCTTTGATTATAATTTCAGCCAGCTATCGTTTGTATGCAAACAAAACTTGTGGTTTTATTGCAAACCGCTATGGCGTAATAGTGGGCAAGCGGGCTGAAATTGCGTATTATAACGTCTATTACTTTACAGGGATATTGAATATTATGGAAAAATTCAGCAATATTGCGCAATTGAAAGACAGCGGTTTGAAGGTTACCGGTCCGCGTTTGAAAATCTTGGATTTGTTTGAGTCTCATGCTGAAGAGCATTTGAGTGCCGAAGATGTGTACCGTATTTTGCTGGAAGAGGGTGTGGAAATCGGAGTAGCGACGATTTACCGCGTGTTGACCCAGTTCGAGCAGGCAGGCATTTTGCAGCGCCATCATTTTGAAACCGGCAAGGCGGTTTACGAATTGGACAAAGGCGACCACCACGACCATATCGTCTGCGTGAAATGCGGCGAGGTAACGGAATTCCACAATCCCGAAATCGAAGCCCTGCAAGACAAAATCGCGGAAGAAAACGGCTACCGCATCGTTGACCATGCGCTTTATATGTACGGCGTGTGCGGCGAGTGCCAAGCGAAGAGCAAACGCTGATTCCGTTTTAAGATGCTTGATGTTCAGACGACCTCGGATGAGAATTTGGGGTCGTCTGAAATTTTTTGCGGAACATAAACAGTGTGTCGCTGAGAACCAGAAAATATTTTAGGATTTCCGATGAGTATCCCTTTGCTTTACCCTAATGATTACACTTTCCCCGATCCGTTTTACGCGCTGGAAGAACGAGACGGCTTGGTCGGTATCAGCCGCGATTTGGATACGGGACGGCTGCTGTCGGCGTATCGGCAGGGGATTTTTCCTTGGTTCAGCGAAAACGGTTGGTTTTTTTGGTACACCATAGATCCGCGCGCTGTCATCGTTCCTGAAAATCTGCATATCGGGCGTTCGTTGGCGAAAACCTTGCGCAACAAACCCTATCGGGTAACGGTTAACCAATGCTTCGAAACCGTCATTGCGCATTGCGCCGCCTTTCCGCGCCCCGGTCAGGACGGCACATGGATTGTTCCTGAATTCAAAGCCGCTTATACCGAGCTGCACCGCTTGGGTCATGCGCATTCGTTTGAATGTTTCTATCCCGATGAAACAGGTCGTCTGAAACTGGCGGGCGGCTTTTACGGCGTACAAATCGGACGGGTGTTTTACGGAGAATCCATGTTTGCCCTTGAGCCGGATGCCTCCAAAATCGCCTTCGCGCGAGCTGTCCCGTTTCTTGCCGGATTGGGCATCGAGTTGATTGACTGTCAGCAAGATACCCTGCATATGCATCGTTTCGGTTCGGAACCGATACCGTTCGCCGAATTTCAGACGACCTTGCAACGCTTGAACGCTTTGCCTTTGAAGGAAGCGTTGGGCGCGAGGGTAGTGGGTGGAACGTTGGACTAGCGGCAGGATATAGAGTCGACTTCGAGTCAGAAGCGAATAGCAAAAGGTCGTCTGAAAAACCAAAAATGAGGTTTTCAGACGACCTTTTTTAAAGATTACGCCTTACAAATCAAATTCAGCGACAACCGGCGCATGGTCGCTGGGGCGTTCTTGCGCGCGCGCATCCAAATCGACATAAACGTCTTTCAACACAGCAGACAGGGCGGGGCTGATAAGCTGGTGGTCGATGCGCAGTCCGAGTTTGCGTTGGAACATCGCGCCGCGATAGTCAAACCAAGTGTAAAACGCGCCTTCGGGGTGGATTTGGCGCAGGCTGTCGGTTAGGCCCAAATCCAACAGATTTTTGAACCACTGTCTCTCGATGGATGAGCAGTGGATTTTTTCATGCCATTTTTCAGGGTCGTAGCAGTCGGCATCGGCGGGCGCAATATTGAAGTCGCCGAGCAAGACCAGTTTTTCGTGGCGGGTCATTTCGTCGCGGACAAATTCAGTCAAAGCGGCAAACCATTGTTCTTTATATTGGAATTTCGGGCTGTCGAGGGCTTCGCCGTTGACGCAATAGACATTGATGACGCGCACGCCGTTGACGGTTGCGGCAATGACGCGGCGTTGCGGGTCGTCGGGCAGGGCGGGCAGACCGACGTGTACGTCTTGCGGTTCGCTGCGGCTGATGATGGCGACGCCGTTGTAGGTTTTTTGTCCGCTCCAAACGCTGTGCCAACCCATCATTTGCAGGGCGGCGGCGGGGAATTTGTCTTGGTCGAGCTTGAGTTCTTGCAAAACGAGGACATCGGGCTGATGGTCGGCAAGCCAGTTTTGTACCTGAGGCAGGCGCACGTTGAGGGAATTGACGTTCCAAGTGGTGATTTTCATGCGGATTCCATGTGTGAGGGTCGTCTGAAAAGCGTTTCGGGCTTTTCGGGCACAATAAGGACAAAACAAAAGCGGTTCATGCAAAACCGCTTTGTTGGGTAAACGGGACGTTATTGTAACATCAGGGGATTTTGGCGGCTGCTGGTTTTGAAACAAAAATCCGTTTGAGAAAACAAGGCTCAACAGCCTTTAGGCGGCTTTACGGTTTTCCAAATTGCGCAACGTATCGAGGATGACGGCGGCTTCTTCGGATACCAGCCGGTATTCGATGATGCGGTGGTAGCGGGTGAAATCGATCAGACCTTCGGAGCGCAGGCGCGCGAGATGGTTGGAAACGGCGGTTGCAGGCTGTCCGAGCGCTTCGGATAATTCGGCGATGCTGCGTTCGCTGTCCATCAGCATGAACAAAATGGTCATGCGGTCGGGGTTGGCGATGAGTTTGAGAAGGGAAGAGAGACGTTTGGTTTCCATAGTGAGGCTTTCTTTATCAATAAGATTAGTTTTTGGGGGCTGAAACGGTAGGGCAAAATGAGTTCGATTCTTTTTGCGTTTATCCGTAAATTCAACCGTTTATATCGGGTAAGTATAAAGCAAGCAGTGTGAAAAAGGAGTATCTCCGTTAAAATTTATCGTAAATAATTGTTGTTTCGCCGGCTTTTGAGGCAGTAACTGAATCGGGTGAATATGTTTTTGGAATGTGGATAAAGGTTCTTGTTTTATTTTTATGTTTATAAAAACTAAAGAAACTATTTCTATACAAAGTGTTATCGGCGGTGTCGTATTTGGGAACTGTGTTGGGAGGTGGGAAATATTATTGGAGTCGTCTGAAAACAGAGGCAGGGAAGGGCTGTCGGAGAGTGTGATATTTTGCCGACACTTAAAGAGGTGTGGCGGATTGATGTCACAGATTATTTTTGTAGTGGGATTGGGGTTTTGAAGGTTTGCGCGTCGGTTTCGGATTAATTTATGATGAATGCTTGAGATTGAATAATCAGGAGATTTTTTGGATTTGGAAAGTGAAGGGATGGAAACGGTCAGGCAATGTCAGTCTGAAGAATGACTGATTCAAAAAATGATAAGCGGTGTAAATTTTATACAAATGGTATTTTTTATTGTAAATAATATAAATTGCGTTATAATCATAAAAAATTACATTAGCATTATAAATAAGCTAATACATTATAAAAAATAACATTTTTGCCGTCTGTATGGGGTATGGGGAGTGCTGTTCATGCAGGAGCGGCAGTATTTGCGGGAAAATATCATTTATGGATACCGACTTTCTGTCTTCAGGCGGTCTTGTGCTGACGGGTTGTGCAGCGGCATTTGCGCTGGCAACCTGCCTGTCTAAAAATACGCCTGTCAAACAATTTATTAACCGTTTTGCCGTCAATGTCCGTGCGGATTGCAGCTTGGACGAATCTGTCTATCATGAGTTTCGCGGCTTGGATATTTATCGGGACGGGCAGCATGAACAGATTGATTATGTTTATGTGTCCTGTTTCGGGATTTTCGTGGTTGCCACGCCGAATTATCAGGGCAGGATTTGGGGCGACGACGGCAATGGGATGTGGACGCATAAGTTTCACAAAAGCAAGACACTGTTCCCGAACCCTTTGTTGAAAAATCAGCAATACATTCGGATTTTGTCCGAGAAGCTCCACCTGCCGACGCGGGCGTTTTCTTCGGTGGTGGTTTTTCCGGGTAATTGCCAATTTCAAACCATGATGCCGGACAATGTTACGGAAGACTCTGATTTTGCCGAATATATTTCACAATATACAGAAGTCGTGCTGATGCCCGAAGAAGTCAAGCAAATCAGGGAAGTGCTGGAAGGCTATGAATTTGATTTGGTTTTCAACCGGCAGAGGTTTGAATCGCATGTATGAACAGGGTGGGGCGGTTTGGACGGATTGGGCATAATCGGTTTTTATGTATTGCAGATTACCCACTTCATAAACCTTCCACCTAGAAAGGACAAAACGTCGTCTGAATCGTTTTCAGACGACGTTTTTCTTCAGATGTTTTTAAGGTTCCGAACGTCCCAAAACCATCGCATCCCCGTAGCTGAAAAAACGGTATTCATGTTCGACCGCATGGCGGTACACCGCGCGGATGTGTTCCATGCCCGAAAACGCGCTGACGAGCATCAGAAGCGTGGATTTGGGCAGGTGGAAATTGGTAATCAGGCGGTCGATGACGCGGAAGCGGTAGCTCGGCGTGATGAAAATATCCGTGTCGCCCTGTCCGGCTTTCAGACGACCTGTCTCGCGCGCGGCAGATTCGAGGGCGCGCATGGAAGTGGTGCCGACTGCCCAAACTTTGTTTCCGCGCGCATGGGCGGCTTCGATGGCGGCGACGGTTTCGGACGGCACGTCAAACCACTCGCTGTGCATTTTGTGTTCTTCGATTTTGTCCACGCGCACGGGCTGGAACGTTCCCGCACCAACGTGCAAGGTTACTTCTGCCGTTTCCACGCCTTTGGCTTTCAGACGACCTAAAAGCTCGTCTGTAAAATGCAAACCCGCCGTCGGCGCAGCGACCGCGCCCTGATGTTTCGCATAGACTGTTTGATAGCGCGTGTCGTCATCCGCGCCGGCGGCGCGTTCGATATAAGGCGGCAGCGGCAAATGGCCGTTTTGCTCCAAAAGTTCGTAAACGGTTTGTTCGCCTTCAAAGCGTAGGCAGAACAGCTCGTCCGCACGCTCAACCATGACGGCACAAATATCGCCTTCAAAAATCAGCTTCGTGCCCGGTTTGGGCGATTTGGACGAGCGGATGTGCGCCAGCGCGGTGTGATTGTCCAAGACGCGCTCTATCAGGGCTTCGATTTTGCCGCCGCTCTCTTTTTGCCCGAACAGCCGCGCTTTCATGACTTTGGTGTTGTTGAACACTAAAACGTCGCCCGCCTCAATATAATCAGGCAAATCGCCGAACGCCCGGTCTTGCAGCGGCATATCGGGCAGCGCGACCAAAAGACGGCTGCTGCCGCGCACTTCGGGCGGGTGCTGGGCAATTAATCGGTCGGGCAGGGTGAAATCGAAATCGGAAATGTCCATAATCTTATTTTGGTGCTTACAAATTTTGTCAGGCGGTCATTATACGCACTTTGGCTTTTTTCAGACGACCTTTTCCCTTCATAAACCAACAAATTAGAATAAACACTCATTGAAAAAATACGCATTCGGACGAAATCTCCGAATCTGCCCGTTTTGTTCAAAAACCGCCTTTTTTCGAGATTTTGCTAGACATTTGTCGGCAAGTTCGGGAAAATAGTCAAATTCATTTACGGGTTTTCTGCTCCTGAGAATGCCCCTTTATGCAACAAAATACTGTCCGGTTTGCGCCGTTGCCGCAGGCCGGTTGTTTTCTGAAATATCCCGCAACAAACACGGCCGCTTCACAACATTTCGGCCGTATCGTAAAGGAACGAAAATGGATTTGCGCAAGTTAAAAAAACTGATTGATTTAGTAGAAGAATCAGGTATCGCCGAAATCGAAGTGACCGAAGGCGAGGAAAAAGTCCGCATCACCCGCGCCACCGCCGCTCCGGCTCCCGTTTATGCCGCGCCCGCCCAAGTAGCGGTGCCTGCCCCTGCACCCGCCGCCGCGCCTGCCGCCGCAGCAGCCCCCGCTCCCGCAGCCCCAGCCGCCCGCGACCTGTCCAACGCGCAAAAATCGCCTATGGTCGGTACGTTCTACCGCGCGCCCGGTCCGAATGCCGCCGCCTTCGTCGAAGTCGGTCAGCAAGTCAAAGCCGGCGATACGCTGTGTATCATCGAAGCGATGAAGTTGATGAACGAAATCGAAGCCGAGAAATCCGGCACGGTTAAAGAAATTCTGGTGGAAAACGGTACGCCTGTGGAATTTGGCGAGCCGCTCTTCATCATCGAATAATTCGTTTTCAGACGACCTTCCGGATTGCGGGCAGGTCGTCTGAAATGCTTTCCAACTCAGGATTTCCACCATGCGCCTGCTGTTAGCCATCTTCCTGCCCTTTGCCGTATTCTTCACCATCGGCCGTCCGATTGCGGGCATCATCTGCCTGATTCTCCAATTCACCTTAATCGGCTGGATTCCTGCCGCCATGTGGGCGGTGTACGCATTGAGCCAATACAAGACCGATGAAAAAATCCGCAATGCGTTGGGCAAAAGGTAACAAGCAGGTCGTCTGAAACCACAGGAAAGGTCATCATGCTGAAAAAAGTATTAATCGCCAACCGAGGCGAAATCGCGCTGCGCGTCCTGCGAGCCTGCCGTGAAATGGGCATCGCCACCGTCGCCGTGCATTCCGAAGCCGACAAAGACAGTCTGCACGTCAAACTTGCCGACGAATCCGTGTGCATCGGCCCTGCCGCTTCCGCACAAAGCTATCTCAATATTCCCGCCCTCATCGCCGCCGCAGAAGTAACCGGCGCGGATGCCATCCACCCGGGCTACGGCTTCCTTGCCGAAAATGCCAATTTTGCCGAACAGGTCGAACAATCCGGCTTCATCTTCATCGGCCCACGCGCCGAAACCATCCGCCTGATGGGCGACAAAGTTTCCGCCAAACACGCGATGATTGAAGCGGGCGTCCCTTGCGTTCCCGGTTCGGACGGCGCCCTGTCCGACGATCCCGCCGAAATCCTCAAAACTGCCGACAAAGTCGGTTATCCCGTGATTATCAAAGCATCGGGCGGCGGCGGCGGACGCGGTATGCGCGTGGTCGAGAAAAAAGAAGACCTCATCAAATCCGTCGAAATGACCAAAGCCGAAGCAGGCGCGGCGTTCGGCAATCCGATGGTCTATATGGAACGTTACCTGCAACGCCCGCGCCACGTCGAAATCCAAGTGCTCGCCGACGAACACGGCAACGCCATCTACCTTGCCGAGCGCGATTGCTCCATGCAGCGCCGCCACCAAAAAGTCATCGAAGAAGCACCCGCTCCCTTCATCGACGAAAAAGCCCGCGAAAAAATCGGCAAAGCCTGTACTGACGCCTGCAAACGCATCGGCTACCGTGGCGCAGGTACGTTTGAATTCCTGTATGAAAACGGCGAGTTTTTCTTTATCGAAATGAACACCCGCGTCCAAGTCGAACACCCCGTTACCGAGCTGATTACCGGCGTGGACATCGTGCAGGAACAAATCCGCATTGCCGGCGGTCTGCCTTTGCAATACAAGCAAAAAGACATCCACATCGAAGGCCATGCTTTCGAGTGCCGCATCAATGCCGAAGACCCGTACAACTTCATCCCCAGCCCCGGTCTGATTGAAAGCTGCCACCTGCCCGGCGGCTTCGGCATCCGCGTGGACAGCCATATTTACCAAGGCTACCGCATCCCGCCGTACTACGACAGCCTGATCGGCAAAGTCTGCGTCATCGGCAAAACCCGCGAGCAGGCAATGGCAAAAATGCGCGTCGCCCTCGCCGAGCTTGCCGTAACCGGCATCAAAACCAATACCCCGCTGCACCGCGATTTGTTCAGCGACCCCGGTTTTGAAAAAGGCGGCGTCAGCATCCACTATCTGGAACACTGGCTGGAAGAACGCAAAGCCAAACAGGACAAATAAAACCGTCCCGCTTGGATAGTCGAAGGTCGTCTGAAAAACCGCATGGCTTTCAGACGACCTTTTTTCAGACAGGTTGAAACCTGACTTCGGGTGTACTCAGAGATTGCCGACAAGCCTATAATTATGACTGAGTAAGCCTGTCAGCCGCCATTTCACGCAAGAAAAAAACGTGTTCAGGCAGAAAAACGATTCAATCACACTGTTACGCCAATAGCCGAAACATACCGCAAACAACCAAAATTGCGTATTTGACCGCCATTACCTATAGTGGATTAAATTTAAATCAGGACAAGGCGACGAAACCGCAGACAGTACAGATAGTACGGAACCGATTCACTTGGTGCTTCAGCACCTTAGAGAATCGTTCTCTTTGAGCTAAGGCGAGGCAACGCCGTACTGGTTTAAAGTTAATCCACTATAATTTCAGACGACCCCACCGAGAAAGCCCACCATGTCCTATCAACAAATCACCATCAACGTCAACGACGCCGTCGCCGAACGCCTCGCCGACGCCCTGATGGAACACGGCGCACTCTCCGCCGCCATCGAAGACGCCTACGCAGGCACCGAAAACGAACAAGCCATCTTCGGCGAACCCGGCATGCCGACCGAACAAATTTGGCAGCAAAGCAAAGTCATCGCCTTGTTCGGCGAAAACGACGATGCCGCAGCCATGATTCAAGCCGCCAGCCAAGCATGCGGGTTGAAAGACTTGGCATACACCAGCGAAATCCTTGCCGACCAAGACTGGGTGCGCCTGACCCAAGCGCAGTTCGACCCCATCCAAATTTCCGAACGCCTGTGGATTACCCCCTCTTGGCACGAAGCGCCCAACAGCAACGCCGTCAACCTCCAGCTCGACCCCGGCCTTGCCTTCGGCACCGGCAGCCATCCGACCACCCGCCTCTGCCTCAAGTGGCTGGACACACAACTCAAAGGCGGCGAAAGCGTCCTCGACTACGGCTGCGGCTCCGGCATCCTGACCATCGCCGCCCTCAAGCTCGGCGCAGGTTCTGCCGTCGGCGTCGATATTGACGAACAAGCCATCCGCGCCAGCAAGGACAATGCCGCACAAAACAACGTCGACGCACAGTTCTACCTGCCCGACGGTTTACCGCAAGGACAATTCGACATCGTCGTTGCCAACATCCTCGCCAACCCCCTGCGCATGCTCGGCGAAATGCTCGCCGCCCGCACCAAACAAGGCGGCCGCATCGTGTTGTCCGGTTTGCTGGATGAACAAGTCGAAGAACTCAGCAGTATTTACAGCCAATGGTTCGACATCGAACCCGCCGAAATCGACGAAGGCTGGGCAAGGCTCAGCGGCGTCAAACGCTGATAACGATACGTTCAAACAAAAGGTCGTCTGAAAACCGATTCAGGTTTCAGACGACCTTTTTCATGCTAATTCTGTATTAATAATTGGTCGAGCAGAACTGCTCACGCTTGTCCGCATCGGCGGCATAACACGTCAAGCCCATGCCCGCCGCGTTGCTGTTGTTCGCCTTCGCCCCGGGTTTTTTGTTCACCAAAACCTTGCCGTTTTTCCCGATTTCCACGGTTACGCCTTTACCGTTTTTCAGCTTCCACTTCAATACCTGCGCATCGGCATTCTGACACTTGTTGATCGAACAGCCGCCTTCAGTCGCTACATTACCGTTTTTATAAATCACACACTGCTGCTGACTGTCGGTACAGGCCGCATAGGCAGCAACAGAAAAACAGGAAATCAGCGCGGCAAACAAAACAGGTTTCATGGTTTGGACTCCTTGGGTGGTGATGATGGGTTTGCAATATCTCAAACTATACGCCTGTTTATATCGGTAAGCCATCGACTATGACGTCTGGTTGCAATTGCATTGCCGTTAAAGCATAATGTCATAATCGACACTGTTGTATGATAAAAGGAATAATAAATGAAGAAGTTGTTTTTGGCTGCCCTTGTTTCCGTCACATTGGCAGGCTGTTTCGGTAATAATTTCAGCTGGACCAGCGCCCGGCAAATCAGGCAGGGCATGAGTGAAAGAGAAGTGATTGCATTGATGGGCAAACCGACCAGAATCCAACCTTCCCCGATAGGGCTGGTCTATATATGGGGACACCTCAATGCCGTCACCGGCTCCGTTAAGACGACATCAGTCATCGTCAATGATGGTGTTGTGGCTGCCGACCCTATCATTCTGGGTGATCGCAGCCTACCGCTCAATATTTATTGATGGTTTAAAAATAACAATATAAACCGCCTGTTTGGGGCGGTTTTTGCATTTTCAGGTCGTCTGAATTGACGCTTTTTTTTGACAGAAGGGTTTGAACTTTGGGCATGTTCATCAAATATAGTGGATTCGATTTAAAAAAAGAGCCGCAAATCATTTTGCAGCTCTTTTGGATACCCGCCTTACCGCTTCAACTTCGCAAACGCATCCGCCATTGCCGAATTGGTCGGGGCGCGGTCGTTGCGTTGTGGTTTGCGGTCACGGCGTTCCTGATGTCGGGTTTCAGACGACCTATTGCCTTTGGTTGCGCCGGCTTCGTCATCCAGCCGCATGGTCAGCGCGATGCGTTTTCTGGCGGCATCGACTTCCAGCACTTTCACTTTCACCACGTCGCCGGCTTTCACCACTTCGCGCGGGTCTTGGACGAACTTATTGGACAGGGCGGAGATGTGCACCAAGCCGTCTTGATGGACGCCGATGTCCACGAACGCGCCGAAGTTGGCGACGTTGGAAACCACGCCTTCGAGTATCATGCCGACTTGCAAGTCGCTGATTTCGTGGATGCCTTCGGCGAATGATGCCGTCTGAAACTCGCCGCGCGGGTCGCGGCCGGGTTTTTCCAGCTCGGACAAGATGTCCAGAATGGTCGGCAGGCCGAAGCGTTCGTCGGTGAAGTCGGACGCTTTGATTTGCTTCACGCGCTCGCGGTTGCCGATGAGTTCGGCGGCGGTAATGCCTTGTTGCGCCAGCATTTTGGCGACGACGGGATAGGCTTCGGGGTGGACGGCGCTCGCGTCCAGCGGCTCTTTGCCGCCGTTAATCCGCAAAAAGCCCGCCGCCTGCTCGAAGGTTTTTTCGCCCAAACGCGGCACTTTCAGCAATTTTTTGCGGCTGTCGAACGCGCCGTTTTCATCGCGGTAGGCGACGATGTTTTGGGCAAGGGTCTGATTCAAACCGGAAATCCGCGCCAAGAGCGGGGCGGAGGCGGTGTTCACATCCACGCCGACGGCGTTCACGCAGTCTTCGACCACCGCGTCCAGCGATTTGGCAAGCTGGCTTTGGTTCACGTCGTGCTGATACTGGCCCACGCCGATGGATTTCGGGTCGATTTTGACCAGTTCGGCGAGCGGGTCTTGCAGCCTGCGGGCGATGGACACCGCACCGCGCAAGGAAACATCCAAGTCGGGGAACTCGCGCGCCGCCAGTTCGGATGCGGAATAAATCGACGCGCCGGCTTCGGAAACGACGATTTTGTGCAGCCCCATTTCCGGCATTCCGCGCACCAGTTCGCCCGCGATTTTGTCGGTTTCGCGGCTGGCGGTACCGTTGCCGATGGCGATGAGCTTCACGCCGTGTTGTTTAATCAGGCGCGACAGCGTTGCCAACATATTGTTTTCTTGATGCAAATAGACGATGACGGTATCCAGCAGCTTGCCCGTGTCGTCCACCACGGCACATTTCACGCCGTTGCGGTAGCCGGGGTCGAGACCCAAAGTGGTCAGCCGTCCGGCGGGCGCGGCGAGCAGCAAGTCTTTGAGATTGCGGGCGAACACGGTAATCGCGTCGGTGTCGGCGGCTTCTTTCAGACGGCCTAAGGCTTCAAGTTCCAGCGATAAAAAGATTTTCGCGCGCCAAGTCAGGCGCACGGTGTCGCGCAGCCATTTGTGGTCGTCTGAAACCTTGAAACGGCGGGCGATGATTTGCTCGTATTCGCTTTGCTGAGTAATCGGCGTGTCGTCGGGCTGGTATTTGAGCGCGATGTTCAACACGCCTTCGTTGCGGCCGCGCAAAACCGCCAACGCGCGGTGGCTGGGCATGGCGCGGACGGGTTCGCGGTGGTCGAAATAATCGCTGAATTTTTCGCCTTCGGTTTCTTTGCCTTCAACGACTTGTGCGTGGATTTCGGCTTCGTTCCACAGCTTGTCGCGCAGCGTGCCGATGAGTTCCGCGTCTTCGGCAAACTGCTCCATCAGAATCGCGCGCGCGCCGTCCAGCGCGGCTTTGGTGTCGGGGACGTTTTCGTTCAGGTAGCCTTGCGCGGCGGCTTCCATGTCCTGCGGCTGCTCGGCAAGCAACACGTCCGCCAGCGGCTGCAAACCGTGTTCGCGCGCGATTTGCGCCTTGGTGCGGCGTTTGGGCTTGTAGGGCAGATACAGGTCTTCCAGCGCGGTTTTGTTGTCGGCGGCTTCGATTTGCGCCTTGAGGTCGTCTGAAAGTTTGCCTTGCTCTTCAATGCTTTTTAACACAACGGCTTTGCGCTCTTCCAACTCGCGCAGGTATTGCAGCCGCTCGGCAAGCTGGCGCAACTGCGTATCGTCCAGCCCGCCCGTGGCTTCCTTGCGGTAGCGGGCGATAAAGGGCACGGTCGCGCCGTCGTCCAAAAGCTCGACGGCGGCGGTGATTTGGGCGGCAGTGGCGGAGAGTTCTTGAGAGAGGATTTGGGTGATGTTCATGGGGCTCCTTTTGATGGGTGCAGGCTGCCTGAAAGCGTTAGTTTTAACGAAGTTGAAAAGTGCAGGCTGCTTTTTTGGGTTCGGGTTAGAACGAAATTTTCAGGTAGCCTGAAAGGTTATTTTTGAGGATTTTTTTTGTGCTCCCAAGTTTCAAGTAAATAAACTGCTAGTGCTCCTGATAAATTAACAGCTAATTGTGCATGACGGGGCTTGGGATTAACACCTATTTTTCCCTTACCGTGAGCATCGCTTAAACGGTTTCGTAATGCACCTAATCCTTCAATGATAGCAGTGCAGCCACCTAGTATTTGCTTGAAAATATCTTCCGTATGTTGTGAAGGAGCAAGATTGAGATATTCGGCTGTTTGTTTATACAGTTTTTGTAAATCCTGTCTGTCATCGTAAGTAATTTGTGCTTCATCCAAGATATATTTGCATACACTTTCTATCAATGTTCGTGCAGATGTAATTGCTCCTTCTGGGTCATCAATCCGTCTTTCGAGAGCCTTTTTCCAAGCATTTTCTATATGAACAGCGTCGATTTTTTGAATACCTTGGTTGATTAATTCGTCAGAAGGACAAGTTTTGCCATAACTAAATTCTATAAAATTCAATAATGGTTCAAATGCTTTATAAATAAACTCCCTACGTTCCGCATATGTCTCAAATCGCGGTGCTTTTACTTCATTCCAAAATTGATGTAAATCCCTACATGTAAGTAAAAAACTTGGGATGTATTTTTCAAACCCTTTGTTTGAGATAAATAATTGCCTTAGCTGCAAATATTGTGCATTAGATTCTCTTTCGTTGGCGGATGTAATTCCGCCAGTGGCACGAGAAATTAATAAATTTTGTAGACTTTGCGCTTGAATTAATAAATCTTGCATTTTTATACCTATCTGTTCATTTAATTTATTTATTTCAGGCTACCTGAAACTATCGTTTCAACACTTCCAATTCGGCAATATCTTCCACTTCCGCCTGCTGCGCCATGTGTGCCAAACGGTTTTTCCTGAACAGCCCGTATTGTTCACCGGCAAACGCTTCCATTTGCTTGTGGCTGCGCGTGCCTTTGCCTTCCAATACGGCGAAGCCGTTGTCGGCGATGATGCTGTCTATGCGGCTTTGCCAAAACGCAAGCGTCAGGCCTTGCCGGTTTTTGGCGCGTAGTTCCGCACTTTCCAGAAAGATGACGGTCAGGCGGTTGAGCGTGTCGATTTCGTCGGCGTTCAGGTAGTTTTTGGCGATGACGATGTCGGCTTTGCGCACACGTTCGCCGCTCCATGATGTCAGCCCCATATTGGGGGCGTTGCCGTTGGCGCGGTGGCAGACGAGTTCGGCGGCGGTTTGCTGCGTTACGGCATAAATCAGTTTGTTTTGCGCTTGGGCGAAAAACATCTGCGTGGCTTTGTCGGTGGGGTCGTAGTCGGCAGAGAGTTTGAACAGTTCGCGCACTTTTTGATAAAACCGCATTTCGCTGGCGCGGATATCGCGGATTTTTTCCAGCAGTTCGTCAAAGTAATCCACGCGTCCATTGGGATTTTTCAGGCGTTTGTCGTCCAGCACGAAGCCTTTTTCCAAATAGCCCGTCAAAACCTCGTTAGCCCAACGGCGAAACTGCACGCCGCGTTTGCTGCGCACTCGGAAGCCGATGGCCAGAATCATTTCCAAAGCATAGTGTTTGACTTGGTATTGCTTGCCGTCTGCGGCAGTTATTAAGAAATCCTTAATAACTGAATTCTCATCCAACTCTTTGTCTTCCAATATATTTTTGATATGCGTTGCGATGTTTGGCACGGAGGTGTCAAAAAGTTCGGCAAGTTGGCTTTGATTGAGCCAAACGGTGTGTTCCTGCACCAGCAGGTTTACTTGGGTGCGGCCGTCTTCAGTTTGGTAAATCAGGATGTCGGACATGGGTTTTCCCCGTTTGCAGGTAAAGGTCGTCTGAAAAATATCGCCGGTTTATTCATCATCACATTCTTCGTCATCTTCATCGTCGTAGGAGGTGTAGAGCCAATTGTCCCAGCCGAACAGTTCGAGCAGTGTGTCAAAGCGGTCTTGGTCGGCAGTGCCGATGAATACGCCGCTTGTGTTGCCGTTTTCGGCGAAGCAAAGCAGGATGATTTCGTGAAAACCGTCGGTGTAGAAGCGTTGGTTTTTTTGGCGGAGTTCTATGATTTCGGTGCGGTTTTGTTGGATAAAACGTGCAGCTTGGGCATCTGTCGATTCTTCGTCCATGATGTTGGCGCAGTAGTGCAGCCCGCCCATGGCGGCGTTGGTGTAAGCCAGTTCCAGCAGTAGGGTGCGGGTGTCGGGCAGGTGCGGCTGCCATTTGTAGCTTTCGGTTTCATCGGTGTAAAAGCCGATATGGACGGGCGGGTTGTCTTGCGCCAAATCGGCTCTGGCAATGCCGCACAGAAACACGCCTTGGTTTTCTTCCATCAGCACCAGATAATCGCCGTCAAAATCCATCTTTTCCAATGGCAACAATCGGTTAAACGATTGATTGACCGCCTCGCTGCCGCCCAATATGAGCAGATATTCGCGCAACATGGCGGGGAAGCGGATGCCTAGGCGTTGTTCGGCAGCGGTGATTTCGGATTCGGGCAGACCGCAGGGTAGGGGGGCAAGTTGATAGAGGGTGGCGATATTTTGCAGATAATTCATGGAGTAATCTGGTGCAGGGGTCGTCTGAAAAACACGCTATTATAAAGGATTAACTTGGTGCTGAACGTCCTTTCAGACGACCCCTTCCTACATTTTCAGCTAAAATACGCGCCATTAAAGGACAAAGCCATGATGACGCCCGAAACCCAGAAACAGCTCAAAATTACCGACGTTTCCGCTAAGAAGCTCGACAAACTCAACCTCCATACCGCATGGGATTTGGTTTTGCATCTGCCGCTGCGTTACGAGGATGAGACGCACATCATGCCGATTAAGGATGCGCCGATCGGCGTGCCGTGCCAGGTCGAGGGCGAGGTCATCCATCAGGAAGTCACGTTCAAACCGCGCAAGCAGCTTATCGTCCAAATCGCCGACGATTCCGGCAGCGTCCTTTTCCTGCGCTTCATCCACTTTTACGCCAGCCATCAGAAACAGATGGCGGCCGGCAAACGCATCCGAGCCGTGGGCGAGATCAAACATGGGTTTTACGGCGATGAGATGATTCATCCCAAAATCCGCGATGCCGAGAGCAGCGGTTTGGCGGAAAGCCTCACGCCGATTTATCCGACCGTAAACGGTTTAAATCAACCCACTTTGCGCCGCATCATTCAGACGGCGTTGGACGTTACGCCGCTGCATGACACGCTGCCCGATGCCTTATTGGGTCGTCTGAAACTGCCGCACCTCGCCGAAAGCCTGCGCCTTTTGCATTCGCCGCCACCGAGTTTCACCATCCACCAGCTTTCCGACGGCGCGCTTCCTGCATGGCAGCGGCTCAAATTCGACGAACTTTTGGCGCAACAGTTGTCCATGCGGCTGGCGCGGCAGAAGCGTGTCAGCGGCACGGCGGCGGCATTGGGCGGCGACGGTACGTTGACCCAAGCCCTGCGCCACGCTTTGCCGTTTGCCCTGACCGATGCCCAAGAAAGAGTCGTATCCGAAATCCGCCGCGACATGGCGCAAACCCACCCCATGCACCGCCTGCTGCAAGGCGATGTCGGCAGCGGCAAAACCATCGTCGCCGCCTTGTCCGCGCTGACCGCCATCGAATCGGGCGCGCAGGCGGCTGTGATGGCGCCGACCGAAATCCTTGCCGAACAGCATTTCATCAAGTTCAAACAATGGCTTGAACCTTTAGGACTCGAAGTCGTCTGGCTCTCCGGCAGCCAGCGCAAAAAAGCCAAAGACGAAGCCAAAGCCAAACTCGCCGACGGCACCGTCAAAATCGCCGTCGGCACACACGCCCTGTTTTCAGACGACGTCGAGTTTCAAAATCTCGGCTTGGTGATTGTGGACGAGCAACACCGCTTCGGCGTCGCCCAACGCCTCGCCCTCAAAAACAAAGGGCGCGATGTCCACCAGCTGATGATGTCCGCCACCCCCATCCCGCGCACGCTCGCCATGAGTTTTTTCGCCGACTTGGACGTGTCCGTCATCGACGAATTGCCGCCCGGGCGCACCCCGATTAAAACCCGCCTCGTCAACAACGTCCGCCGCGCCGAAGTCGAAGGCTTCGTCCTCAACATCTGCCGCAAAGGGCAGCAGGCATACTGGGTCTGCCCGCTGATTGAAGAAAGCGAAACCCTGCAATTGCAAACCGCTACCGAAACCCTCGAGCAGCTTCAGGCGGCATTGCCCGAACTCAACATCGGCTTGGTACACGGGCGCATGAAGGCCGCCGAAAAAGCCGAAGTCATGGCGGAGTTTGCCGCAGGCCGTCTGAACGTCTTGGTCGCCACCACCGTTATCGAAGTCGGCGTAGATGTGCCCAACGCCGCCCTGATGGTGATCGAACACGCCGAACGCATGGGCTTGGCGCAGCTGCACCAATTACGCGGACGGGTAGGGCGCGGCGCGGCAGAAAGCGTGTGCATCCTCCTGTTTGCCGAACCCTTGAGCGAACTCGCCAAAGCACGGCTGAAAGTCATTTACGAACACACCGACGGCTTCGAAATCGCCCGCCAAGACCTCAACATCCGCGGTCCCGGCGAATTTCTCGGCGCGCGCCAAAGCGGCGTCCCCATGCTGCGCTTCGCCAACCTCGAAGAAGACCTGCACCTCTTGGAACAAGCGCGCGAAATCGCTCCGATGCTGATTGAACAAAACCCCGAAATCGTCGAAGCGCATCTGGCAAGATGGCTTGCCAGCAGGGAAGGGTATTTGGGTGTGTGAGGTCGTCTGAAAAGGCTTCGCCTGCGGATATAGTGGATTAACTTTAAACCAGTACGGCGTTGCCTCGCCTTAGCTCAAAGAGAACGATTCTCTAAGGTGCTGAAGCACCAAGTGAATCGGTTCCGTACTATCTGTACTGTCTGCGGCTTCGTCGCCTTGTCCTGATTTTTGTTAATCCACTATAAATGAACAAGGGATGCATGATCGCGCCCCTTGTTGTGCGTTTGAAGGAAAGGGAGATGGTTCAACACAAAAAGGTCGTCTGAAAACTTTTGAACTGGCCCCCAAATCTTGGACACTCATAAAAGCCTATTCAGGCGCTCTGTGCAAGCTGGGTTCTGTATGCGACAGGACTCAGCTTTTTCAATTTCAAACTGCAACGCTCCCGGTTGTAGTAATCCATATAGTCATCTATCTGCTTCATCAATTCATCTACCGTCAATTCACCTGCGTTATAGAAACACTCTGTCTTCAACACCGCAAAGAAGCTTTCCATCGGCGCATTGTCCCAACAGTTCGCCTTACGCGACATGCTTTGAACCATGGAATGTTTTGCAATCAATTTCCTATATTCCGCCGTACGGTACAGCACACCTTGGTCCGAATGAAGCATCGTTCCTTTAGCAGTCAGACGGGGTGCGGCTTTTTCGAGCATTTCCTTCACCATTTCGCTGTTAGCATTGCGGCTCATGGCGTAGGCGACGATTTCTCGGTTGAACAAGTCCAAGATTGGCGAGAGGTACAGTTTGCCGTCCTTTCCTTTGAGTTCGGTCACGTCGGTCAGCCATTTTTCGTTGGGCTTTCGGGCTGTGAACCGGCGTTTGAGGAGGTGTTCCGATATTTCGCCCATGGCGGGATGGCGGTAGGCTTTTTTCGCCCGTATTTTGGCTTTCAGCCCCATCTGTTTCATTAACCGAGCTGCTTTTTTGCGGTTCCAATCCAATGCTGCGGCAATGCGCCTTTGCCCGTAGCGTCCTTTATGCCGCCGGTAGGTTTCGACGAGGAGGGCTTTGTCGGCTGTGTCGGGGTCGGGTCGGTCTTGGTGGTGGTAGTAAAAGCTGCTTTTGGGCAGGTTTGCGATGTGCAGCAGGTATTTGAGCGGGTGTTGCGCCCTCAGTGTTTGGACGGTTTGGCTTTGTCCTTTGCGGTCCGCTTTTGGCTGAGGGCTTTTAACTCCTTTAGGTAGGCGACCTCTGCGCGCATATAGCACAGTTCTTCAATAAGCTCTGCCTGCGTTTTTTCTTGGTCGGGTTTATCTGCGATGAAGGGATTTTTGCGGTGGTCGGTCATGGTTTTGGATTGGGGATGTTCGAGTGCGCCGATGCCGCCTTCTTGATAGGCGCGTATCCATCGTCGCAGGTGGGTTCGGGAGATGCCGTAGTGGTCTGCGGTACGCTGTTGGCTGCGTATATGCAGGTAGTGGAGTACGGCTTGGTATTTAAAGTGTAATGTATATTTGCTCATAAAAAAACTGCACCTTGGTGGTTGGAGGGGATGTCCAACTTTTGGGGTGCAGTTCACTTTTTCAGACGACCTTTTAGACTTTATAGAGAACAGATTTATTTCGTGCCGTAATTGGGTTGCAGCAGGGCGCAGGGTTGGCGTTCCCTGCGGCTGCGGCGGCTTCGTCCGGCGATGGTGCCGCAGGCGGCGCCGGGATCAGCTTTGTCCGCTTGGGGGGATTTGTCGCCGCGGTCATTACGCTCGTTACGTTCATTGCGTTCGCTGCGGTTGTTCCGTTCGGAACGGTTTCTGTCGCTGCCGCGGCTGCGTGTTGGGGCGGCTTGGGTGTCTGCGGCGGCATCGCCGTCGGCGTCCGCGCCCCACCAGTTCGGCTCGAAGCCTTCGATGCGTTCGACTGCCAAGTCGTTGCCGGTCAGCTCTTTGATGGCTTCAAACATTTTCTGTTCGGTTTTATCCATCAGGGAAATGGCGACGCCGTCCGCGCCTGCTCTGCCGGTGCGTCCGATGCGGTGGACGTAGTCTTCGGGCTGGGTCGGCAGTTCGTAGTTGATGACGAAGGGCAGCTCGGCGATGTCCAGTCCGCGTGCAGCGACGTCGGTGGCAACAAGAACGCGCAGGCTGCCTTCTTTGAAGGCGTTGAGGGTTTCGAGACGGCTTTGCTGGGATTTGTCGCCGTGGATGGATTGGGCGGCGAGGTTGCGGCGCATGAGGTCGCGGGTCACTTGGTCGACGCTTTGTTTGGTTTTGCAGAATACGATGACTTGGTTCATCTGCAAATCGACAATCAGCCGCTCTAAAAGATTGCGTTTTTTGAGTGCGTCAACGGCGATGATGTGCTGCTCGACATTGGCGCTGGTGGTGTTTTGCGCGGCGACTTCGACGATTTCGGGCGCATTCATGAAGTCTTTGGCGAGTTTGCGGATGGGCGGGGCAAACGTTGCGGAAAAGAGCAGGGTTTGGCGTTGTTTAGGCAGCATCTGCATGATTTTGCGGATGTCGTCGATGAAACCCATATCCAACATGCGGTCGGCTTCGTCGAGAACGACGATTTCGACTTTGTTTAAATTGATGTTTTTCTGTTTGACGTGGTCAAGCAGCCTGCCGACGGTGGCGACGACGATTTCGCAGCCGGCGCGCAGGTCGGCGGTTTGTTTATCCATGTTGATACCGCCGAAGAGGACGGTATGCCGCAACGGCAGATTTTTGATGTAACCCTGCACGTTTTGGTCGATTTGGTCGGCGAGTTCGCGCGTCGGGGTCAACACCAGCATACGCACGGGGTGCATCGCGGGCGAGGTGCTGGAAGTGGCGTAGCGTTTGAGGCGTTCTAGGCTGGGCAGCATAAAGGCGGCGGTTTTGCCTGTGCCGGTTTGGGCGGCGGCGAGCAAGTCGTGGCCGGCGAGTGCTTTGGGGATGGCGGCGGCTTGGATGGGCGTCGGGTTTTCGTAACCTTGTTCGGTCAGCGCGGAAACGATTTCGCTGCCAAGCCCGAGTGAGGCGAATGGATTCATGACGGTATCTTTCTGTCCGGACGGGATGCGGAATGCCGCATGGGGTCGTCTGAAACGGGAGGATGTTTTGATTGTGTGTTCGGTAGGATGCCGCCGGCAAAGTGTGTGGCCGGTTTACGGCAAACCGCAGAAGTGGGGATGTGGTCTCTGCGGTATGGAAAGGTAAGCGGGATTATGCCATAAAACCCTTGCGCCGCCCAACGGCAGGCGGTCGGGGCGTTGGGATTAGGCGGTGTTGCCGGAGTGGAAAGGGGATTTTTTACATTGCCATGCCGGCGGCGTTTATGTCCCTTAAATTTTTGAAACCGCTTATCATTTCCTGACGGCATTTACTGTCATAGTTCAAACTTATCGAAAACTTTCATATGTAAATGAAACTAAATCGTACTGATGAGACTCTGTTTTGAGACAGACGCAAATTTGCGCTGTAAACCATCAATCACAATAGGAATATACGACATGAAAACTTTATTGATCGCCGTTGCCGCTGCAAGCCTGATGCTGGGTGCCTGCTCTAGCAGCAAAACTACTGAAGAAGCTAAAACTCCTAGCGTAAGCGTTGAAGAGGCAATCGCTCAATGTCAACAAGCTTCCGGTGCAAACCAAGACCGCGCCGTGTTCGATGCATGTATGAAAGACAAAGGCTACCAACGCAGCGCCGCTGAAGGCGCAGCCGCAGCTGCTGCTTCTGCACCTGCCGCACAATAAGCACAGCTAGGAATTATTGATGTATCACCCGATCTGTTCGGGGTCATACATCAACAATTTCTCGCCATGCTTGTTCCGCCTGATTCCATTCACTCCCGGAAGGTAGGGCGGGCGCAAACGGAAAGGTCGTCTGAAAACTGTTTTCAGACGACCTTTCCGTTTGTTTTATCCGGCGGATTCAGTTATTACAAGGCGTGGTCGAAATACAGCGGCACGCCCGATGCTTCGCTCATGCGCAGCAGGTAGTCCATAACCTTCTGCGGCCACTCGACACCGCGCACGACGGTCAGGTTGCGCAATATCGGGAACACCAATATGTCTTCCATGCCGATTTCGCCGTTCAAACCTGCGCCGCCTTCGGCCATCAGCGTTTCCAGTTCCGCCAAATCCCCGTTCAGCCGTTGCACATACTGACCGGTTTTCTCCAAATTGGCGGCGAAGCTGCCGATGCTTTTCTCTTTTTTGTCCGTGAAATATTTCACCGCTTCCGGCGTTTCAAATTCGGGCAAACCGATTTTCACGACGCGCGGATGGACGAGTTTGGTGTTGTAGCCGCCCACTTTGTCAAACCACGCCTGTATTTCCGGGCGGATTTCATTTTTCAGACGACCCTCGCGGTCAAGATAGCGGACAACGTCCAAACTCTCGCCCATAAACGAACCGTCTTCTTTTTGCAGGATGGGCACTTGTTTCGCGCCGATCATGCCGATCGGTGTTGCCTCGTCGTCGTTTGCCAGCACGACGTCTTCAACGTCCGCGCCCAACAGCCCCGCCGCTATCCGCGCCCGCACGCAAAACGGGCAATGGTCATAGTAATACAGTTTCATTAAAAATCCTCCGAAAATGGGTTTGATTGGGCAAAGGCCGTCTGAATGCTGAACTGCACCCCAAAAGTTGGACATCCCCTCCAACCACCAAGGTGCAGTTTTTTTATGAGCAAATATACATTACACTTTAAATACCAAGCCGTACTCCACTACCTGCATATACGCAGCCAACAGCGTACCGCAGACCACTACGGCATCTCCCGAACCCACCTGCGACGATGGATACGCGCCTATCAAGAAGGCGGCATCGGCGCACTCGAACATCCCCAATCCAAAACCATGACCGACCACCGCAAAAATCCCTTCATCGCAGATAAACCCGACCAAGAAAAAACGCAGGCAGAGCTTATTGAAGAACTGTGCTATATGCGCGCAGAGGTCGCCTACCTAAAGGAGTTAAAAGCCCTCAGCCAAAAGCGGACCGCAAAGGACAAAGCCAAACCGTCCAAACACTGAGGGCGCAACACCCGCTCAAATACCTGCTGCACATCGCAAACCTGCCCAAAAGCAGCTTTTACTACCACCACCAAGACCGACCCGACCCCGACACAGCCGACAAAGCCCTCCTCGTCGAAACCTACCGGCGGCATAAAGGACGCTACGGGCAAAGGCGCATTGCCGCAGCATTGGATTGGAACCGCAAAAAAGCAGCTCGGTTAATGAAACAGATGGGGCTGAAAGCCAAAATACGGGCGAAAAAAGCCTACCGCCATCCCGCCATGGGCGAAATATCGGAACACCTCCTCAAACGCCGGTTCACAGCCCGAAAGCCCAACGAAAAATGGCTGACCGACGTGACCGAACTCAAAGGAAAGGACGGCAAACTGTACCTCTCGCCAATCTTGGACTTGTTCAACCGAGAAATCGTCGCCTACGCCATGAGCCGCAATGCTAACAGCGAAATGGTGAAGGAAATGCTCGAAAAAGCCGCACCCCGTCTGACTGCTAAAGGAACGATGCTTCATTCGGACCAAGGTGTGCTGTACCGTACGGCGGAATATAGGAAATTGATTGCAAAACATTCCATGGTTCAAAGCATGTCGCGTAAGGCGAACTGTTGGGACAATGCGCCGATGGAAAGCTTCTTTGCGGTGTTGAAGACAGAGTGTTTCTATAACGCAGGTGAATTGACGGTAGATGAATTGATGAAGCAGATAGATGACTATATGGATTACTACAACCGGGAGCGTTGCAGTTTGAAATTGAAAAAGCTGAGTCCTGTCGCATACAGAACCCAGCTTGCACAGAGCGCCTGAATAGGCTTTTATGAGTGTCCAAGATTTGGGGGCCAGTTCATGCCTCACGCAAAAGGATTATCCTGCCAAATATCTTTGGAAGCCATATCTGATAACGTGTTTATACGGCCGGGATATATGCAGTATTTTCTCCGGGCAGTATAACCGATGTTGAAATTTCCGTCGGATACACGACATCAGCGGCTGTCTCTGCTGAAATTTCACCTGCCAACTCATTGTAAATTCCTTTGTCGTTTTGGAAATCAATATCGGCAACCTTGCGCCTTTCCCCGTTTTCCAAAACCACTTCTGATTCAAATAATATTTTATTATCGGTTTCATCTTTCAGATTGATTTCTGCAAAATCCAAAGAGATCGACTGGATATTCCAGTCGGACAATAGAGAAAGCTCTCCTTCCTCCGTTTTCCCGTTACTGTTTTCGTCATGCCAGATTCTTAGCTCGCCCCACAATTCATCATATTGATTAATGATATTATTATTGTCGCTGTCCAAATCTTTCAAAGCTTCTACGCCGTTTTCTGCGCGCTTGCCGTCAGACATAACTGTTGCCTCACCAAACATCTCCGTTCCGTCGTTTACCATGCCGTCTCCATTTTTATCCCAAACCAAAAAACCGCTGCCTTTTTTGAGCCAAGCCGTCTGTTCGGCCATCCCGTCGCCATCCATATCAAAACTCACTCCATCCTCTACCGAAGTCGTGAGCAACTCTTCTCCATACAGCTCGATAGCAAGAGGAGTATGGTAATTTTTGGCAATTTGGTCAAAATTCTGCTGAAGATTATCCACTCCGCCCTGCAAATCAAGTGAAATATTGGCTTTGTTCAGTAAATCCTGCAAAGCTTTCAAAGCTTCGTTTTCATTATGAATTTCTTTGCCTTTTCCTGATGCCTGTTCGGATTTTTGCTGTTCGACCAAAGCAGCCAAGCGGTTCACTGCATTGGAATGAAGCCTGCTGGCTGAAGTAATCAGTGCCGCATACGCACTTTTTGAGTAATTTACTAAATTATCGTTGAAGCTGACACTCTTGCCCGCGCTGCCGATACCGAATTCAATCGCCCCCTGCTTTCCGCCTGAAGAATAATATAACGCTGTTCTTGCAGCCGTCGTTACCGTACCGTCTGCCAAACGGCTGTTGGCAGGTACAAATACCACCATCAGCGTAGGATTTCCACGCGCCATCATCGGCATCAGACTAAGCGGCATATTTGGATCGGTTTTCTGAAAGCGAACCCGCTCGTCACCTACGCCAAACAGTCTGTTGGGATGGTCAGGCGCTGCTTCATCCATTCCTGATTGCAGAATTTTTTGCTTTTCGGCCGGAGTTTTACCGTTTAGCAGGTTTGGATTGGTTTCCTCAAGGAATATAGATTTCGCCCATGTCCAATAAGTATGGCTGGGCTGGCCGCTGGGGTTTTGGGTTTTCATTTTATGGGCAAAATAATCAACAGCCTGTTGCTGGTTCATCGCCTTGATTGCTGCCGTATCCGATCCGTATTTGGTTTCTTTGGGATTGTTCCGCAAATCAAACTGAAAACGGTTGTATTCGGCTTTTCCTTCTTCATACAAAAAACGGCGGGCATACTCATTTGCAGTAAGGTTTTTTGTTGGATTTCTCTCATCAGCAAGATCTAGTCTATAAAGAGTATCAGAAATACCATGCTCGATTTCATGGGCATAATCAGAAGCCGTAAGATAATCTTTTCCAAATACCATCTCACGGTATTCAATGTCTCCTTTTAATTTTCTCGTTGTATAAGTGGCTGGAACATGATGATCGACACGAATACTTGATAGCCCCCATTTATTGATAAAAATATGAGTCTTTTGCATAATAACATTATCCCGCATGATGCTATCAATCTCCTTTTTAGGCATGCCCATGCGAATAAAATGCTGCCGGATTTGTGCATTTTGAACTGTTGCCATAATAATTCTCCTATTAATTGTTTGAGTAAATTTTTAATTTTAATTGGTGATAAAATAATTTTTTTCATATTGAATATAAGATATTTCCTTGCTACATCTCATATTTTCTTGGTTATCATGCATAAAGTATAGAGATACACTATCTTTAATAGACAATCTTGCATGAAAATCCTTAATATGACCGTTGTTGTCAATAGCCTCTAATGATTTTTCAAAACTTACAGCAGAATCAGAACAAAGTATAGGCCTAAACATTGGATGCAAAGCAATTCTTGGCAGGGGCAAATCCTCGGGATAACGGTTGTCAGGAAACAGCGAACGGTAATGCTTTAAATAATCAGGCGTTGCTTCGATTTCTAAAAAAGTACTGCCGTTGTAGTTGGTCTGATGCACTACCGTAAAGCCGTCGGTCGGCCGTTTTAGCTTACGCCGCCTGTGTTTGAGCCATTTCTGCCGCTCTGCCTTGTCTTTCCATCTGAGTACCGCCTGTTTTTCTCCGTCAGGCCGCAAACGGCCGGAAAGCCGCACATAGCGCCGGTACACGGGAATCTGCCACTTTTTCGCTAAATCTTCAGGCGGCATATCAAGCAAACAGGCACTATGCAGCGTGCCTGCCATCTGCCTGAACAAACTCTCGAAGCTATTTACAGGATAAAGCTGCTCGCAGCCCGTTGCGTCATCCGCATATGCTTGAGAAACAGAGACCGTCTGAATGCCGCTATCGGCATGAGACAAAATGGGCAGCAACATGGCCGGCCACAGCAAAGCAGCTAAAAATTTCACACTCATCTCCTTCTTGATAAAAATTATTACTTGCATTGATATTATTTCTAATATTTTTTCACTGCAAACACATTTACACACTAATTGTTTGTTTTATTTTTCAGAAGCAGTCAGATATCTTTTGTCTGCCGTACCAAATACAATACTTCTATTTTCTTTACTGCCAATTAGTTTGCTTTGGAAAAATATGCCGGAATATTTAGTGTTTGCTTGAATACTCCTTAACCCCCATTGATTGATAAAGTTATGGGTTTGCCCCAGTAAAATTGAATCCCGAATAATCTGATTAACTTCCGAAACAGGCATCCCTAATTTTAAAAAATGCTGCCGGATTTGTGCTGTTGTAGCCATACCATATACCTTTAAAATTAAATACTATCGACTATCTGATAAGAAAGATGCTGGAAATATCATTAATGCATTTGTCTGTTGGATGCTGAAATAATATTCCTGCACCTTTCCCCTCCCTTATAATCAAATGTCTATCACTCCCGATCAAACGGTTGTCTTCATCTACTGCTACTTGATTTACTACCGTATACCTGGGGAAATTCTTTCTTGTTCCGTCGTTAAAGCATACGCTGACCGGGCTTAGGATATGAGATGAAACATAGGGTTTCGGCAAATCATCAGGATAACGGTCGTCAGGAAACAGCGAACGGTAATGCTTTAAATAATCAGGCGTTGCTTCGATTTCTAAAAAAGTGCTGCCGTCGTAGTCGGTCTGATGCACTACCGTAAAGCCGTCGGTCGGCCGTTTTAGCTTACGCCGCCTGTGTTTGAGCCATTTCTGCCGCTCTGCCTTGTCTTTCCATCTGAGTACCGCCTGTTTTTCTCCGTCAGGCCGCAAACGGCCGGAAAGCCGCAGATAGCGCCGGTACACGGGAATCTGCCACTTTTTCGCTAAATCTTCAGGCGGCATATCAAGCAAACAGGCACTATGCAGCGTGCCGGCCATCTGTCTGAACAAATTCTCGAAGCTCTCTACAGGATAAAGCTGCCCGCAGCCCGTTGCGTCATCCGCATATGCTTGAGAAACAGAGACCGTCTGAATGCCGCTATCGGCATGAGACAAAATGGGCAGCAACATGGCCGGCCACAGCAAAGCAGCTAAAAATTTCACACTCATCTCCTTCTTGATAAAAATTATTACTTGCATTGATATTATTCCCAATATTTTTTCACTGCAAGCACATTTACACGCTAATTGTTTGTTTTATTTTGATGTTTATATGTTATTGCAAGTTGGGTAGCCCAGGTCGTCTGAAACATGCTTTGTCGCAAAATACGGGCAAGCTGCTACAATACAGCCGCTATGTCGAAACAAAACAAACGGAGAAACGGCACGCCATGAGCAACACACGACAAACACCGGAAATCCCCGCCGCACCGCTGCAAGAATCCCGCGCGTGGTTTGACGCGCACACCGCCGGTTTGCCCGAACCTGCGCAAAAGCTGCTTCAGACGGCCTTGTCGCTGGCCGAGACGCATTATCCTGCTGATGCGGCCACGCCTGCGGGCGAGCCGCTTTTGGCGCACCTTTTGGGTGCGGCGCGTATGGTGAACGAATTGGATTTGCTGCCCGATGCGGTGGCCGCCACGCTTTTGGCCGACATCGTGCGTTTTGTGCCCGACTGGCGCGAGCTGCTCACGGAACGCTGCAACAGCACCGTCGCCGAGCTGGTCAAAGGTGTGGACGAAGTGCAGAAGCTCACCCACTTTGCCCGTGTGGACAGCCTTGCCACGCCTGAAGAGCGCGCCCAACAGGCGGAAACCATGCGTAAAATGCTGCTGGCGATGGTAACTGACATCCGCGTCGTGTTGATCAAGCTCGCCATGCGTACCCGCACCATGCAGTTTCTCAGCAATATCCCCGACAGCCCCGAAAAACGCGCCGTCGCCAAAGAAACCCTCGACATCTTCGCCCCGCTCGCCAACCGTCTGGGCGTATGGCAGCTCAAATGGCAGCTCGAAGACCTCGGCTTCCGCCATCAAGAACCCGAAAAATACCGTGAAATCGCGCTGCTTTTGGACGAAAAACGCACCGAACGCCTCGAATACATCGAAAACTTCCTCAACATCCTGCGCGCGGAGCTTAAAAAATACAACGTCCACTTTGAAGTCGCCGGCCGCCCGAAACACATCTACTCCATTTACAAAAAAATGGTGAAGAAAAAACTCAGCTTCGACGGGCTGTTCGACATCCGCGCCGTGCGGATTCTGGTCGATACCGTCCCCGAGTGTTACACCACGCTGGGTATCGTCCACAGCCTCTGGCAGCCCATCCCGGGCGAGTTCGACGACTACATCGCCAACCCCAAAGGCAACGGCTATAAAAGCTTGCACACCGTCATCGTCGGCCCGGAAGACAAGGGCGTGGAAGTACAAATCCGCACCTTCGATATGCACCAATTCAACGAATTCGGTGTCGCCGCGCACTGGCGTTATAAAGAGGGCGGCAAGGGCGATTCCGCCTACGAACAGAAAATCGCCTGGTTGCGCCAACTCTTGGACTGGCGCGAAAACATGGCGGAAAGTGGCAAGGAAGACCTCGCCGCCGCCTTCAAAACCGAGCTTTTCAACGACACGATTTACGTCCTGACCCCGCATGGCAAAGTCCTCTCCCTGCCTACGGGTGCGACCCCCATCGACTTCGCCTACGCCCTGCACAGCAGCATCGGCGACCGCTGCCGCGGCGCGAAAGTCGAAGGGCAAATCGTGCCGCTGTCCACCCCGCTTGAAAACGGACAGCGCGTCGAAATCATTACCGCCAAAGAAGGGCATCCTTCCGTCAACTGGCTCTACGAAGGCTGGGTCAAATCCAGCAAGGCAATCGGCAAAATCCGCGCCTATATCCGTCAGCAAAACGCCGACACCGTGCGCGAAGAAGGCCGCGTCCAACTCGACAAGCAGCTTGCCAAACTCACGCCCAAGCCCAACCTGCAAGAGCTTGCCGAAAACCTCGGCTACAAAAAACTCGACGACCTCTACACCGCCGTCGGACAAGGCGAAATTTCCAACCGCGCCATCCAGAAAGCCTGCGGCACGCTGAACGAACCGCCGCCCGTACCTGTCAGCGAAACCACCATCGTCAAACAGTCCAAAATCAAAAAAGGCGGCAAAACAGGTGTACTCATCGATGGCGAAGACGGTTTGATGACCACGCTTGCCAAATGCTGCAAACCCGCGCCGCCCGACGATATTGTCGGCTTCGTTACCCGCGAGCGCGGTATTTCCGTCCACCGTAAAACCTGCCCCTCTTTCCAACACCTCGCCGAACAAGCACCCGAGAAAGTGTTGAACGCAAGCTGGGCGGCGTTGCAGGAAGGGCAAGTGTTCGCCGTCGATGTCGAAATCCGCGCCCAAGACCGCTCAGGGCTTTTGCGCGACGTATCCGACGCGCTCGCCCGCCACAAACTCAACGTTACCGCCGTGCAAACCCAGTCCCGCGACTTGGAAGCCAGCATGAGGTTCACGCTCGAAGTCAAACAGGTCAACGACCTCCCGCGCGTCCTCGCCAGCCTCGGCGATGTCAAAGGCGTGTTGAGCGTCACGCGCTTGTAAGGAGGAGCAAAAGGTCGTCTGAAAAACGGATTTCAGGTTTTTCAGACGACCTTTTTGGCAAGTTTGGTATCGTAATCGACATTGGAAATATCTGTTCTGTCCTTCCTGCCTGCGCGGAAATGACGGCAATTTGAGCAGCTTTGCTAAATCGCTGTCTGCCTTTTAAAAACAGCCAAGCTTGTAAATCAAAGGTCGTCTGAAAACTGCAATATGCGGTTTCAGACGACCTTTTGTGTTGCCAAGTTCAAAGCAAGGCTGAACCTAATTTGGGCGAGAATCAGTGATCGACGGTGATGCCTTTGCTTTCCTGCTGTTTCTGTTCGTCCAGTTTCTTTTGCAGCGTGTCGCACGGGGTGTCGCAGTCGCAGACTTTTTTCATGCCCAGCGAGGAGATGCCGCCGCAGCTGCCTTTGATGGTGCGCTTGGAAAAAATGTAGCCGACCGCCATGCCGAGGATGACGAGGAGGAAGAGGCCGAAGGTGAGGAGTAGGGTTTTCATGATGGTGTTCCTGTGGGGATGGATATGAGTCTGTAGATATTAATGGAGTAGTTTTTTAAACGCGCCGGACATTTCGGTATGGTAGCCGTTTTGGTCGCGGATAATCAGGAAAACGGCGAGGTTTTGCTGTTCGGCGAGTTTGAGGGCTTCGGTTTCGCCGAGTACGAAAAGTCCGGTGGACAGGCCGTCGGCGGTGGTGGCGTTGTCGGCGATGACGCTGATGGAGGCGAGGCGGTGCGACAGCGGGCGGCGGGTTTTGGGGTCGATGATGTGGGACAGCCGCCTGCCTTGCGGGTCAACGTGGAAAATGCGGTAGTCGCCGGAAGTGGCGAGGGAGCGGTTGTCGAGGGGGACGACGATTTGGGTGTTGCCGCCTTGGACGATGTTGGGCTGTTCGATGCCGATGCGCCAAGGTTCGCCTTGGGCGTTGCGGCCTTTGCCGTGCAATTCGCCGCCGATTTCGACAAGGTAGTTTTGGATGCCGAGTTTTTCAAGTTCGCCTGCTACTTTGTCCACGCCGAAGCCTTTAGCGATGGAGGAGAGGTCGAGGTAGGCTTCGGGTTGGGTTTTGGCGAGGGTGGCTTGTTTGCCGTTTTGCGTGAGGATGATTTTGTCCGTACCGGTTTGGGCGGCGGCTTTGTCGATTTCGGCTTGGGTGGGTTCGCGGGTGATTTCTTTGTTCGGTCCGAAGCCCCAAAGGTTGACGAGCGGGCCGACGGTTACGTCGAGTGCGCCTTGTGTGAGGCGGTTGAGGCGTAAGGCTTCGGCGGTTACGGCGGCGAAATCGGCGGAAACGGGCATGGGTTTGCGGGTTTCTCGCATTTGGTTGAAACGGCTGATTTCGGAGTCTTCGCGGTAGGTGGACATTTGGCGGTTGACTTCTTCGAGCGCGCCGTCAATCTGTTTTTTCACGGCTTCGGGCGCGGGCGGGTTGGAGAGGTCGTCTGAAAGGTATTTGACGGTATAGGTCGTCCCCATCGTTTCGCCCTGAAGTACGGTTTGTTCGGATGTTTTTTTGCCGCACGCACCCAGTGGTAAGGTAAGGACGAGGGCGGTGGCAAGGGCGGGAATGGCGGAGGGCAGGTGCATGATAGGGTGTTCGGGTGTTTTCAGACGACGTATTGTAACGTAAAACGCAGGGGCGCGCGGCTTGCGGGAGAGGGGCTTTTCTGCTAACATCCGCGCTGCATTAAGAGTTGGGAATTCCATGCCAACCTGCTTTTCAGACGGAAAGGTAAGGTGGACGGCTGCAAAGCCGATGTGGTCCGAGAGGGCAATTCAAATCCCCCCGCTTGATGCGGGAATTTTTTTGCCTGTATGTTTTGTACAGGCAGGATTCCGAACCGTTTTATCCAAGTAGGAATATTTATCATTTGGATGGAGCGCAGGTGGAAATTTTGTTATGATTTCCGTTGTGGGATATATATTGAAACAACAGGTCGTCTGAAAGCAGACGGCTTGTTTTTGAAGGAAAATATTGAAATGAGCGAATATCTGTTTACTTCCGAATCGGTTTCCGAAGGCCATCCGGACAAAGTAGCCGACCAAGTGTCCGATGCGATTCTGGATGCGGTTTTGGCGCAAGACCCCAAAGCGCGCGTCGCGGCGGAAACTCTGGTAAACACCGGTTTGTGCGTGTTGGCGGGCGAAATCACCACCACCGCCCATGTGGACTACATCAAAGTCGCACGCGAAACCATCAAACGCATCGGCTACAACTCGTCCGAGCTGGGCTTTGATGCCAACGGCTGCGCGGTCGGTGTGTACTACGACCAGCAATCCCCCGACATCGCCCAAGGCGTGAATGAAGGCGAAGGCATAGACCTGAACCAAGGCGCGGGCGACCAAGGTCTGATGTTCGGCTACGCCTGCGACGAAACCCCGACCCTGATGCCGTTTGCCATCTATTACAGCCACCGCCTGATGCAGCGTCAAAGCGAATTGCGCAAAGACGGCCGCCTGCCTTGGCTGCGTCCCGACGCAAAAGCCCAACTGACCGTGGTTTACGACAGCGAAACCGGCAAAGTAAAACGCATCGACACCGTCGTCCTGTCCACCCAGCACGATCCTGCCATCAGCCATGAAGAACTGAGCAAAGCCGTGATCGAGCAGATTATCAAGCCCGTTCTGCCGTCCGAAATGCTGACTGCCGAAACCAAATACCTGATTAACCCGACCGGCCGTTTCGTCATCGGCGGCCCGCAAGGCGACTGCGGCTTGACCGGACGCAAAATCATCGTCGATACCTACGGCGGCGCGGCTCCGCACGGCGGCGGCGCGTTCTCCGGCAAAGACCCGTCCAAAGTGGACCGTTCCGCCGCTTACGCCTGCCGCTATGTTGCGAAAAACATCGTAGCCGCCGGTTTGGCGACCCAATGCCAAATCCAAGTTTCCTACGCCATCGGTGTTGCTGAACCGACTTCGATTTCCATCGACACTTTCGGCACAGGCAAAATCAGCGAAGAAAAACTGATTGCCTTGGTTCGCGAACATTTCGACCTGCGCCCTAAAGGCATCGTCCAAATGCTCGACCTTTTGCGCCCGATTTATGGCAAATCCGCCGCATACGGCCATTTTGGCCGCGAAGAGCCTGAATTTACTTGGGAGCGCACAGACAAAGCTGCCGCATTGAAAGCAGCCGCAGGCGTATAAAAAAGCTATCGAGGTCGTCTGAAACTCCTTTTCAGACGACCTTTTTTCGTCCGTTCAAAAACTTTTTTGCAAACGACGTATCATATGTTTGTTTTACAAGAACAGTGCGGCGCTGTTTGACATTGCCGCACTGTTCTTTGTTCGTCCACTCATAAAATAAAATCAAAGGAATACATCATGAAAAAATGGCTGCTGGCTGTTTTGCCCGCCACCGCACTGGCCGCTCCGCCCCAAGGCTTTTATCAAAATTACCAAGACTGGGACATTGCTTGCGACAATACCGGCACATGCCGTCTCGCCGGATATCAGGCGGAAGAAACGGAAACGCCGGTTTCCATCTTGTTTACCCGACAAGCGGGCGCGAATGCTGCCGTTGCCGGCGAAGTTTCCCTGCTGCCGTTTAACGACGACGAGCGACAACTCGCCCGCGTGGCAGCCCGCAGCGAATTGATGCTGGACGGCAAATCGCTGGGCAAATTGGCGTTGAGCAAAAAAGGCAAAGGCAAATTGACCGGCGCGCAAACCAACGCCTTGCTCGAAGCGTTGAAAAAAGAAAGCAAAATCAGCATCCGCGCCGGAAAATTTGAATGGCACTTGTCTGACAAAGGCGCAGCGGCGGCAATGTTGAAAGCGGACGAATTCCAAGGTCGTCTGAATACGCCTTCCGCGCTGATTCGCAAAGGCGGCAGCAGTCAGGCAGTCCTCAGCCCGCAGCCCAAACCCGTTATCCGTGCCGTTGCCGTGCCGAAAAAAGCGGGCGATATACTGGAACAAGACACACCGCGCCACAGCGCCGTCATGAAGCTCTTGAGCGACAGCAACCGCGTTTCCGAAGGCGACGATAATTACTGTCGCGCCCTGCATAATAAAGAGCAAATGCATTGGAACCGCAGCCTGTATATCCATCCGCTCAACGAACGTCAGGTGTTGATTTCGGCCATCTGTATCGGCGGTGCTTATCAAACCAGCGGCTACTATGCCATTGCCGATAAAGAGTTGACGAAAATCGAACAAGTGTTGCCGCCGATGACATACGGTGGACACGGTGGATTCAATGAGAAAACAGCCACCCTCAGCGGCAGCTTCAAAGGCCGCGGCATAGGCGACTGTTGGACAAGCAATACGGCGGTGTGGGACGGCAAGAGCTTCGTCCGCAGCGGCGAACACACTACCGGCTCGTGCAAAGGCTTTACCGGCGGCGCGTGGGTTATGCCGATTTTTGATGCCCGCGTCGAGCGTTAAAATAAACCGAATATCGAAACAGGCGGCAAAAGCCGTTTCAAAAATGCCCGCAAGATTGAGCGATTTTGCGGGCATTTGCTACACTTGGGCGATGTTTGGAAAGGAAAAGGCGCAGCAGCAGAATGCCCGTTTTCAGACGACCTTTTTCCTTATACAATACGCTTGGATTTTATATATTCTGATATAAAGGATACGGATTATGTTCGGCAAACAACTCTTTGAAGAAGTCAGCGCAAAAATCAGCGAAACCATCGCCAACAGCCCCGCCAAAGACATGGAGAAAAACGTCAAAGCCATGCTCGGCAGCGCGTTCAACCGTATGGACTTGGTCACGCGCGAGGAATTCGACATCCAACAGCAGGTCTTGATCAAAACCCGCACCAAATTGGTCGAGCTGGAAGAGCGTCTGGCAAAACTCGAAGCCGCGCAAGAGCCTGAGCAGACCGCATTGGAAGCTGCACAAGCCGCAGCCCAAGAAGCCGTTGAAGAAATCAAACAGCAAACCGAAGCCGGCGAATAAGGTCGTCTGAAACATGTCGCTTGCCTTGGTTTACAGCCGCGCCTTGAGCGGCATGAATGCGCCGTTGGTCGAAGTGGAAGCCCACCTCGCCAACGGCCTGCCTCATTTCAATATCGTCGGATTGCCCGACACCGAAGTCAAAGAAAGCCGCGACCGCGTGCGCGCCGCCATCATCCAAAGCGGTTTCGACTTTCCCGCCAAAAAAATCACCGTCAACCTCGCCCCTGCCGACCTGCCCAAAGAATCGGGACGTTTCGACCTGCCGATTGCGCTGGGCATCCTCGCCGCATCCGGACAAATCGCACCCGAAAAGCTCGCGCAATACGAGTTTGCCGGCGAATTGGCGCTTTCCGGCATGTTGCGTCCCGTGCGCGGCGCGTTGGCGATGGCGTGGCAGGGTATGCAGGCGGGGCGTTCTTTCGTCCTGCCGCAGGAAAACGCAGAACAAGCCGCCGTGATGCGCGGCATTACCGTTTACGGCGCGCGTTCGTTAGGTGAAGTTGCCGCACATTTGAACGGCATCGAACCTTTGGCGCAAACCGACTGCCAAGTCCCGCAGAGGTCGTCTGAAAACGCCAAACTGCCCGACCTCATCGATGTCAAAGGTCAACACACCGCCCGCCTTGCTTTGGAAATCGCTGCCGCGGGCGGACACAGCCTTTTGATGATGGGCCCGCCGGGAACGGGCAAGTCCATGCTTTCCCAGCGGCTGCCCGGCATTCTGCCGCCTTTGACCGAAGACGAATTGGTCGAAGTATGGGCATTGCGTTCGCTCCTGCCCAACCACCAACAACAACTCGACAGCCACCGTCCTTTCCGCAGCCCGCACCATAGCGCCAGCTCGGCAGCCATGGTCGGCGGAGGTTCCGACCCGCGTCCGGGCGAAATTTCATTGGCGCATCACGGTGTTTTATTTTTGGACGAGCTGCCCGAGTTTGACCGCAAAGTTTTGGAAGTCTTGCGCGAACCTTTGGAAAACGGCGAAATCCATATTTCCCGCGCAGCGCGTCAAGCCGTCTATCCGGCGAAATTCCAGCTTGTCGCCGCCATGAACCCTTGTCCTTGCGGTTATCTCGGGCATCCCGTCAAACCCTGCCGCTGCACGCCCGAAAGTGTCGCACGTTACCGCAGCAAAATTTCCGGCCCGCTGCTCGACCGCATCGATTTGACCATCGAAGTTCCGAGCTTGTCCGCCGCCGAACTGATGCAGCAGGAAGCAGGAGAAAGCAGCGCCCGTGTGTTGGAGCGCGTCATCGCCGCCCGCGACAAACAATACGCGCGGCAAGGCAAAGTGAATGCCGCCTTGAGCGTCAGTGAACTCGACGCATCCGCCCGCATCCAAAAAGAAGCGCAGGAAGCCTTGGGCAACCTATTGGAAAAACTTTCACTCTCCGCCCGCAGCTTCCACCGCATCATGCGCGTGGCGCGTACGCTGGCAGATTTGGCGGGCGATGAAGAAGTCGGCAGAAGCCATGTTTTGAAAGCCGTCAGCTTCCGCCGCGCGTTGTAAAAATTTTTCAGACGACCTTGAATACTGAAAACGGAAGATTCAAGATATAGTGGATTAACTTTAAACCAGTACGGCGTTGCCTCGCCTTAGCTCAAAGAGAACGATTCTCTAAGGTGCTGAAGCACCAAGTGAATCGGTTCCGTACTGTCTGTACTGTCTGCGGCTTCGTCGCCTTGTCCTGATTTAAAGTTAATCCACTATAAAAAGCCGAGACAGTTTGGGTATATCGCTGGTGTTTTAAGTGCGGAATATTCTGTTTTATCAGGAAAAATTCCGTTGCTGGTAAACTGTCAGCACGTCCTAACATCACGGCGGTTTTCGTAAAAACCATGTAAACAAACGGCGCATTTTTGCCCAATATAAAGGATATTGATAAAATGACCCGTCCCTGCCGATGGCAGCAGCAGATTCATCTGCCGCCAAAAGGTCGTCTGAACGGCATCATCAATATAGGTATCTCATGAATAAGAACACTCAATACGGCAAAGGCCTTTTCGGCTTTTTCTTCGGCCTCCTCCTCGCTACCGGCGTGATCGGGGGCATCCTGTATTTTCTGAATCAAGACACACCGAACGCCTTCAAAGGCGCGACCGAGCCGCAAAAACAGCAAACCGAGCCTGAAATCCTCAAGCCTCAGGAAAAATCCAAACCTGAGGCTAAGCCTGAAGCCAAGCCTGAAGCGGAAGAACCGCCTGTCGTTGTTCCCGTAGAGAAAGAGCGTCCGGCCGAAGAATCCAAGCCTGAGGCGAAACGCAGCGAGGCTGACGACGATGCCGCAGCCAAAGAAAAAGAACGCGCCGAGAAAGAAGCGCAAGAAAAGGCAGATAAAGCCAAATCCGACAAAGAGCGTGCAGACAAAGAAAAAGCGGAAAAAGAACGTGCCGTCCGCGAAGCGGAAGACGAAACCCGCGAAACAGAAAAAGCCCTGCGCGAAGCTGAAAAAGAAGACAAAGACGCTGCCGAACGCGAGTTGAAACAAAAACTTGCCGAGAAAAAAGCAGAGCTTGCGAAAAAACGCGAAGAAAAAGCCAAAGCCGACAAAGAAGCTGCCGATAAAGCCAAGAAGGCAGCCGAGTTGACCGACAAACAAAAAGCGCGCGCCGAGCGCAAACTTGCCGAGAAAAAAGCGGCAGAGAAGAAAGCCGCCGAAGCCAAGAAAACTGAAACGGCTAAAACCAACAAACCGACCCCTGAGCAAATCCTGAACAGCGGCAGCATCGAAAAAGCCCGTCAGGAAGCAAACAAAGGCGCGGCGAAAGAAGCGAAGAAAGCCGAAGCGGACAAACAAACCGCCAAAGCCGACAACACCAAAGCCGAAGCCAAAACTTCGGAAGGCGGTAAAAAAGTCATCCTGCAAATGGGTTCGTACGCCGACCGCAACAGCGCCGACGCGCAACGTGCCAAACTCGCCATGCTGGGCATTTCGTCCAAAGTGGTCGAACGCACCAACGGCGACAAAACCGTTTACCGCGTACAAAGCAACAGCATGTCGTCTGAAGCCGCGAAAAACGTTCAGAAAGACTTGCAAAAACACAATATCAACAGCCTGATGCGTTCGGCTCAATAAGGAGGCGGCAATGAAACGGACAACCAAACCGGCAGCCGTCCTCCTCAGCCTCGCGCTTGCCTTTTCCGCAAGCGCGCAGGCTGCGGTCGAAGGCGTGGATTACACGGTTTTGAACAAACCGATTCCACAACGAGACGCATCCAAAATCGAAGTTTTGGAATTTTTCGGCTATTTCTGTATACATTGCCAAAACTTTGATCCCGTCTTGCTGTCATACAGCAAAACTTTCCCGAAAGACGTTTACCTGCGTACCGAACACGTCGTCTGGATGCCTGAAATGTTGGGCTTGGCGCGGGTTGCTGCGGCGGTTAACGCTTCGGGTTTGAAGTATCAGGCAAACCCCGCTATTTTCAAAGCCGTACACGAGCAGAAAATCAATTTGGCGGATGCCGCCACTTTCAAAAGCTGGGCGGCGGCACAAAAAAGCTTTGACAGCAAAAAACTGATTGCCGCATACGACGCACCCGCCAGCCTTGCAGCCGCTAAAAAAATGCAAAGCCTGACCGAGACTTACCGTATCGACGGCACGCCGGACGTCATCGTCGGAGGCAAATATCGGGTCATATTCAGCAGCGATTGGGCGAATGGGCAGAAAATCATAGGCGAGCTGATTAACAAAGTCCGCCAAGAGCGTTCCGGCAAAGCCGCGCGCTGACGGAATTTAGCCAGACAGTTTCGGAATGACCGCAAAGATAAGGCGGTTTCCGAACTGTCTGTTTGTTTTGGGCGGCGTAAAATCCATAAAAACGAATACTGCTGAGGAATAGGGCGAATGCCGTCATACCGCAGCAGTTTTCCGATTCCGATACCGCTTCATCCTGAAATCCAGACGGGCAAACGTCGTCTGAAAACCAAAAAGAAAGCAATATGGACATTTTGACCTTATTAAAAGCCCTGCTTATGGGCATTGTGGAAGGCTTGACGGAATTTCTGCCGATTTCAAGTACCGGCCACTTGATTGTATTGGGCGACTTGCTCAATTTCCACAGCAACGGCAAAGTCTTTGAAATCGCCATCCAACTGGGCGCGGTGCTTGCCGTGATTTTTGAATACCGTCAACGTTTTACCTCCGTTTTGTCCGGATTGGGCAAAGACCGTGCCGCCAACCGCTTTGTGCTGAACCTTGCCATCGCATTCGTGCCTGCCGCTTTGATGGGATTTCTGTTTAGAAAACAAATTAAATTATATCTATTTAACCCAAAAACCGTGGCTATCATGCTGGTGTTGGGCGGGCTCTTTATTCTGTGGGTCGAAAGACGCCAAAGCAAAGTCAAACCTAAAGTCAAAAGCGTGGATGAAATGCGTCCGATTGACGCGCTTGTGGTCGGCTGCGCCCAAGTGTGCGCGCTGGTGCCGGGGACTTCGCGTTCGGGCAGTACGATTATGGGCGGTATGCTGTGGGGCATTGAGCGAAAAGCCGCGACCGAATTTTCTTTCTTCCTTGCCGTGCCGATGATGATTGCCGCCACCGGCTATGACGTATTTAAACACTATGAACTCTTCACGTTGCAGGATATCGGGCTGATTGCCGTCGGTTTTATCGCCGCCTTCTTGGCAGGTTTCTTAGCGATTAAATCGCTGTTGAAATTCGTGTCCAGCAAAAACTATGTTCCGTTTGCCTACTACCGCATCGTTTTCGGCGGATTGATTCTGCTGACTTCGTATATGGGCTGGGTCAAATGGACTGTATGATGTTGAAGCAGGGATAACCTGCCATGATCAAAGGTCGTCTGAAACCTCAAAAACAAGGTTTCAGACGACCTTTGATTTATCCAAACACACAATCCCGCAATAGATTCAGATAGTCCCGTTGGAAAGTTTATAGTGGATTAAATTTAAACCAGTACGGCGTTGCCTCGCCTTAGCTCAAAGAGAACGATTCTCTAAGGTGCTGAAGCACCAAGTGAATCGGTTCCGTACTATTTGTACTGTCTGCGGCTTCGCCGCCTTGTCCTGATTTAAATTTAATCCATATATGCTGCTAAAGCCGCCGTACGCGGGAATGAACGTTGCGGACTATTGTTTCAACGAAAAGGTCGTCTGAAAAACCATCGTTTAAGGTTTTCAGACGACCTTTTGATAAGGATTTCAGACAGGATTATTCGATGATTTCGGTGAAAACGACGGTTTTTCCGCCGCGGGTCAGCGTGGCGAAACCGTCCTGAAGCTGCCATCTTGTGCTTGCGTTGCGGTATTCCGTGGTTTTGGTCATCGAATGGGTTTGCGTCAGTTTTTCGACCGTACTTCCCTGACGCAGTTCGACCGTCATCGGGCTGTTGCTGTTGACGTAGATGGCGGAGATGCGGCTGCCGTCGGCGGCTTGGTAGCGGATGGCGTTGTTTTGCGCTTCGGCGACGACGGCGAGAGGGGCATCGGGGCGGACGGCTTTATACGAACCGCAGGCGGTACACAGTCCGAGCAACAGCAGGAGGGCGTATCTCTTCATAGCGTCTCAATAATGGTGGTGGGGAATGTGGCCTTCGAGATGGTAACGCGTTCCGCAGTAGGGGCATTCGATGTCGCTGTCGGACTGAATCGGGAGGAAGACGCGCGGATGACCGTTCCAAGTTTCGTGGTTGGGACCGGAGCAGTGCAGCGGCAGGTCTTTGGGGTAGATAATGACGGTTTCGGTGTTTGCGTTCATGATTTTTCCTTGGTAAGTCCAGTCTTATTGTACGATATATCGCCTGCTTGTGCAGCGTAAAAGGTCGTCTGAAAATAGGTTTTGGTTTGATAATGCTTTGGTTATAATGCGGTTTTTATGATGAATCGGCTTTAAATCACTTTATTTTCAGGCAGGCTTTAACATGACGACACTTTTCCGGCAGGATGATTTGAACCCTCAAGACGCCGCAGAATTTCTCTACACATTGAGCGCGGCGTATTTGGATTATACGGATGCGGCAGGCGATGAGGAAATGCGGTGTTTGAACGACGAGCAGCACACACTGACGGCTTACTGCTATTTGGACAGCCAAGTGCAGGAGGGCGGTTTTGTGCAACTGATTGCGGCGGGTTACGGCGAATATGTGTTCCATAACCCCGTCGCCGACAGCCTGCGCCGCTGGCGGATTAAACCGACACCTAAGATTTTGGATAAGGCGAAGGCTTTATACGAGCGGGACGGCGCAAAAATCGAGGAAATGGCGGACAGCGGGGCATCTTTGGACGCGATTCGTGCCGAGTTTCCCGATTTTGAGGAATTGGACGGCGAATATTACGAAATCGCGGATGACGATATGGCGGCGGCTGTGGCGTATGTGTTGGCAAATTGGGAGAAGTTTGCGGAGATTGCGGATTGAGTGAACGTTAAGAAATATTGAACGGATTTCCCTGTTTGGGTGATCGATAGCAAAAGGTCGTCTGAAAACCTGATTCGGTTTTCAGACGACCTTTTTTTCAGACGGCCTTAAGCGTAATGCCGCTCTTCGCCTTTGCCGTCCACATTCTCGGCGCAGCGTTTGCAGATGGTTTCATGACCTGCGACTGTGCCGATGTCGTGGGTGTAGTGCCAACAGCGTTCGCATTTTTCGCCGTCGCTGGCTTTTGCGGTAACGGCAAGTTCGCTGCCGGTTTTGACTTCGACTTTGGACACCAAGAGGGCAAAGCGCAATTCTTCTCCTAGGGCGTTCAGGTAGTCGGCGGTGGCTTCCGGCGCGGTGATTTCGGCTTCTGCCTGCAAGGACGAACCGACGGTTTTGTCGGCGCGCAAAGGCTCAATGGCGGCGGTTACGGCTTCGCGGGCTTCGCGGACTGCCGTCCATTTTTTCACCAGTTCGGCTTCGGCTTTTTCGTTGATGGGCGGGAACTCGTGCCAGGTGTGGAAGAGGACGCTGTCTTCTTCGCCGCCGCCGATGATGTCCCATGCTTCTTCGCCGGTGAAGCACAAAATCGGTGCAATCAAGAGAACCAGGCTGCGTGTGATGTGATACAGGGCGGTTTGCGCGCTGCGGCGGGCGTGGCTGTCGGCTTTGGTGGTGTAGAGGCGGTCTTTCAGGATGTCGAGGTAGAACGCGCCCAAGTCTTCCGAGCAGAAGGCAACGATGTCTTTCACGGCGAAGTGGAAGGCATAGCGCGGATAGAAGTCGCCTGCCAGACGCTCTTGCAGCTGACGCGCCAACACTAAGGCGTAGCGGTCGATTTCGACCATGTCTGCCTGCGGTACGGTGTGTTCGAACGGATCGAAGTCGCTGAGGTTGGCAAACAGGAAGCTCAAGGTGTTGCGGATGCGGCGGTAGCTTTCGGTGACGCGTTTGAGGATTTCTTTGGAAATCGCCAATTCGCCGCTGTAATCGGTGGATGCCGCCCACAGGCGCAGGATGTCGGCGCCGAACTCGTTATAGACTTCTTGCGGCGCGACGACGTTGCCGATGGATTTCGACATTTTGCGGCCGTTTTGGTCAACCACGAAACCGTGGGTCAGAAGCTGTTTGTACGGGGCGCGGCCCATTGATGAGGCGCAGCCGGTCAGCATGGAGGATTGGAACCAGCCGCGGTGTTGGTCGCTGCCTTCGAGGTAGAGGTCGGCGGGCCAGTCCAATTCTTCGCGCTGTTTCAAGACGGAATAATGGGTCGAGCCGGAGTCGAACCATACGTCCATCGTGTCGGAAAGTTTGTCGTAGTTTTCGCAGTCTTCCGCGCTCAGTAATTCGCTTTTATCGAGTGAGAACCATGCTTCAATGCCTTTTTCTTCGATTTTCAGGGCGACTTTTTCCAAAAGCTCGGCAGAGTTCGGATGCAGCTCACCGGTTTCTTTGTGGACGAAGAAGGTCATCGGCGTGCCCCAATAGCGTTGGCGCGAAACGACCCAGTCGGGGCGGCCTTCGATCATGGCTTCGAGGCGCGCGCGACCCCAAGACGGGAAGAACTCGGTGTCGTCCACGGCTTTGATGGCTTTGTCGCGCAGGGTTTTGCTGTCGCTTCCGGCTTTGTCCATGCCGATAAACCATTGGCCGGTCGCGCGGTAAATCAGTGGGGTTTTGTGACGCCAGCAGTGTGCGTAGCTGTGTTCGATTTTGCTGCTTGCCAAGAGGTTGCCGGTTTCTTCCAGCCATTGCAGGATGACGGGATTCGCCTCCCAAACGCTCATGCCTGCGACGCGCGGCGTTTCGCTGATGTATTTGCCTTCGGCGTTGACGGGGTTGTAAAGCTCGATGCCGTATTTGTTGCAGACGGCGTAGTCTTCCAAACCGTGTGCGGGGGCGGTGTGCACTAAGCCCGTACCGGCGTCGGTGGTAACGTGTTCGCCGTTGAGCATGGGAATATCGCGTTCGAGGAACGGATGGTTCATGTGCAGGTTTTCCAGCTTGTCGCCGGTGGTTTCTGCCAATACTTTCAGGTCGTCTGAAGTAAAACCGTAGCGTTTGAGCGCATCTTCCGCCAAATCTTTCGCCAATACCAATTTGCCTTTGGGCGTATCGATTAATTGATACACCACGTCCGCACCCGCAGACACGGCTTGGCTCGCAGGCAGCGTCCAAGGCGTGGTCGTCCAGATGACGGCAAACGCTTTGCCTTCGATGCCGGACAAACCGAATGCGGCGGCAAGCGCGGCGGTGTCTTTAAACGGATAGCCGACGTCAATCGCAGGCGATACTTTGTCTTTGTATTCCACTTCCGCTTCCGCCAGCGAAGAGCCGCAGTCCAAGCAGAACTGAACCGGTTTCGCGCCGCGGTAGAGATAGCCCGATTTGTAGATTTCGCCGAGCATACGCACGGTATCCGCCTCGGTTTTGAAATCCATGGTCAGGTAGGGGTTGTCCCAGTCGCCCAACACGCCCAGACGGATGAAGTCTTTTTTCTGGCGAGCAATCTGTTCGGCGGCGTATTCGCGGCACAATTCGCGGAAGCGCGCTTTGGGCATGTCTTTGCCGTGCAGCTTTTCCACCATCACTTCGATGGGCAGGCCGTGGCAGTCCCAGCCCGGCACATAAGGCGCGTCGAAACCGGCTTGGGTTTTGCTGCGGATAATGATGTCTTTGAGGATTTTGTTGACGGCATGACCGATGTGGATGTCGCCGTTGGCATACGGCGGACCGTCGTGCAGGATGAATTTCGGACGGCCTTTGGCGATTTCGCGCAGTTTTTGATAGCGTTTGTGCTCGTACCAGCTTTTCAGCCACGCAGGCTCGCGCTTGGCAAGGTTGCCGCGCATCGGAAACGGGCTTTCGAGCAGGTTTACGGTTTTGCTGTAATCGGTCATGTTGTGATTCTCTATGGTTTCGGTATTTCGGTTTCAGACGACGTTTTTCAAACAAGGTCGTCTGAAAAAAATGCAAAGGGCTATTGTAGCGGAATTGTATTGTTTTTATAAGGGGTTCGGACGAAAGCTTGGGGATTGGCGCAAGGGTGGAGGAGTCGGTTTTGCCGTAAATTTTGCGGTTTGACGGATGCACATTAAACCGAGGCGGCATTGTCTCGATTTGCTTTGATTTTTCGTTACTTTTTGATGAAGGTTGACCTGATGCCAAAATTAAATGATAATTTGTATCATTATTATTATAAATAGATGAATTTAATTTTATTACTTTGCAAAACATCCTGCGGTTCACTTGCGTTTTGCGTCTGCTCGTCTCTTAAACCTCAAAATAGGCGACATATTCAAGCAATGCTTTTCAAATCAAAATTTACCCTTCTTTTTCTAGCGGTTTCCGCTATTCCCGCTTCTGCTGTTGCCGAATCTTCCAACCATCCAATTACCCCCGACGAATACCGTGCAGCTGCCGTGGACGTACTGCCGACGGTTGAAGTGCGCGGGAAGCGTGCGGACAAGCCGTTTCGAACGCCTTCTGCGGTCAGTCACCGCGATGCGGACGAATTGGGGCAGGATGCGAACACGCTGATCCGCACCATGCCCGGCACGTTTACGCAGCACGATTTGGGGCAGGGTGGTTTTGCCGTCAACATCCGCGGACTGGAAGGTTTCGGGCGCGTGAATACGACGGTGGACGGCGTGACGCAGACCTTTTTCCAAGCCAATCCGGCGCACGGTTGGAACGGCAACACGACTTACGTCGATGAAAACTTTATTGCGGGCATTGATGTATCGCGCGGTTCGGTTGCCGGCGTGGGCGGCGTGAACGCCTTGGCGGGCAATGCCGAATTGCGGACGCTGGATGTGGATGATTTGGTTGCCAAAGACCGCAAATTCGGTTTTCAGACGACCTATCGTCAAGGTACGAACGGCTACGGAAAAAACGGCATGATGGGCGCGGCGGTTCGCCACGAATTTGAAAACGGCGGCAGCATCGGCTTTCTCAGCGCGATCAGCGGCAAGCGCAAGAGCGGCTATAAAAACGGTGCGGGTGAAGTGATTACCGGCGATGAATTTGACGCGGATACGGCGGCGGAAAGCGGCATCCGTTCGTGGGGTACGCTCAATAAGCTGCACATCCGCCCCAGCCGCTACCACAGCATCATTCTCGGTCATATGATGAACCGTGCGCGCTTCACCAACAACCACAGTCCTTTGCAGGTCAATACGCAGACGGGTTTACTGAAATACCGCTACAACCCTTTGTCCGACTGGGTGGATCTCCAACTTGACGCATCTTTCAGCAATGCGCGGCAGAAGTTTTTACAGGGCGAAAGCGCGCGCGAGGATTACGTCGGACGCACCACGCGCAGCCCGACCACTTCGCTGACCCTGCAAAACCGCTCGACCACCGACATCGGCAACAGCGAATTGTCGTTGAACTACGGCGCGAAATTCATGCGTACGCGCTACAACAGCAATTACGAAAACAACACCATGCTGCTTGCCGAAGGTAAACAAAACCTCGACAGCGCATTTTTCGATGCCGAGTGGAAACCCGGAAAATGGACGGTTCATGCCGGTTTGGGCTATGAACGCTACGGCCTGCGCGGCTATCTGCCGCCGACCGACGACGACGGCGCGATTATCCTGCCGCGCGGCGGCGACATCCGGTTCAACCGTAAAGAAGACCATCTGAATCCGCGTTTCGGCGTCGCTTACAAGCCGTGGGACTGGTTGCAGGTTTACGCCAATATTGGCAAAAGCAGCCGCAGCCCGACCGTGCAGGAATTCATGTACGTCAACAACGTCCAAGGCAGCCCGTATTCGGTCAATCCTTATCTGAAAGGCGAATCTTCGTTCAACCGCGACATCGGCTTCAACATCCACAAACACGGCATCTGGAAAGCGGACGACACCCTCAACTTGAAAGTCGGCTATTTCAACAACCGCGTGAAAAACTATATCGTCCAAGACCAGTTTTATATCTGTCGGGACAACGGTGTACAGCGTTGCACCATCGACGAGGCGGTCGGCAGCGACAGCAACACGATAGGCGTGTTCCGCAATATGCCCGACACCACCAAGATGCGCGGTTGGGAAATCGAAGGCGGTTACGACTTCGGACGCGGCTACATCAATCTCGCGTGGAGCAAAACGCGCACCACCTTCCCGCATGATTTCCTTGCCGATTTGGGCTTCTCCCATATCCGCGCCATGCCTTCCAGCGTTTGGACGGTGGATGCGGGAACGCGCTGGCTGGACAACCGCCTGACAGTCGGCACGCGCATCAGCTATACGGGCAAAGACACCGTAGCGGAAGGCGTGGATGTCGATACTCAGGTTCAGACGACCCGCCAAGTTGCCGGCAATCCCAAAATTATCGACCTTTACGCCACTTGGCAGGCGCGTAAAAACCTGCGTTTCTTCTTCAATATCGACAACCTGACCAACCGCGTTTACAACTACCCGCTCAGCGGCGGCACGCTCGCCACAGGCAATCTGGGCGAGGGCAACAACGTCAACCAAGGTACGGGACGCGGTCGCACGATATACGGCGGTCTGACCTTGAAATTCTAAAAGGTCGTCTGAAAAGCGCAAACGCCGTTTCAGACGACCCCAAACCGACAGGACAAACATGATGTTCAAACCGATTTTATACAGGCTCGCCGCTGCTGCTTGGCTGTTCGCGGCAGCCGCTGTCCACGCTGCCGCGCCGCAAGGGCGGATTTACGATACGCAGGCGGGGCGGGAGATTGCCCCTGAAGCCTTGGTACAGCAGCTGAAGCAGGCGGATGTTGTCTTAATCGGTGAAAAACACGACGAGGCGGCGCACCACAACGCGGAAGCATGGCTGTTGGCGCAGACTGCCGACGCAAGGCAGTCAGGCTCGGTACTTTTGGAAATGCTGGACGCTTCGCAGCAGCGGCAGGTCGGCGAAGTGCAGGCATGGATGCAGTCGGGCGGCAAAACCACGCCGCGCCGCCTGAATGAAAAAATGGGCTGGAACAACGCATGGCAATGGCAGGATTACAGCACGCTCGTCCATTTTCTGATGGGACAAAAAGCCAAAGTTTTGGCGGCAAACCCCGACCGCGCCGCTGTGCGCCAAGCGGCTTCGTTCGTGCCGCAAGGGAAAGCGGGTGGCGATGCGCGCGTGCGCGAGGCTTTGGGAAAAATCATGGGCGGCAACCACAGCAGCACCGACGGGCTGGTGTCCATGCAGCAGTTTAAAGACCACACGATGGCGCAAAACCTGATTGCCGCGCCCAAACCCGCCTGGATGCTGGCGGGCGCGATACATACGTCCAAGCAGCTCGGCGTCCCCTTGTTTCTGCGCGATGCGGGCTATGGCGGCAAAGTGAAGGTCGTGATACTCGCCGACCCTGCCAACAGCCCCGAAAACGAACATGGCGATTTTATTTGGTATGTGAAATAGACGTGCAGTCAAGATACAGGTCGTCTGAAAACGTAGGTCGGAACACCCGTATCATAGCAACAAACCGCCCGGCCGCCACCCGCATCCGACCAAGGCAAACAACCGTTGCGTAGCTCAGGGAGTGGCCGGGCAACCCATCGACACAACCGGACAGTTGCCAGACAACACAACCGAATGCAAGGCTGGTTTATGATGAGTACCCAATACAACTGTGCAGGCATCGACATCGCCAAACGAAACTTCGTCATCGCCGTTTCGTCTTTGTCTAAAACCAAAACCGAAACCAACAACCCCAAAGGTATCGCCCATACCGTCGAATACCTTAAAAAACACAAGGTCGCACTCGTCGTGATGGAAAGCACCGGCGGTCTCGAAATCCCCGCCGCCAAAGCCATCCACCGCGCAGGCATAGCCGTAATCATCGCCAACCCTCGTCAGACGCATCAGTTTACCCAATCGCAGTCGCTGACCAAAACCGATGCCAAAGATGCCCAAATGCTCGCCTTCTTCGCACAAATGACGGCACAGAAAGAAGGTTGGCAAACCATGCTCTACCACCCGCCCACCGAAGCGGAAGAAGTGTTGGAAGCATTGGTTAACCGCCGCAACCAGCTGGTGGATATGCGGACGGCCGAGAAAAACCGTCTGCATCAGGTTCACGAAACGCAAGTCGAAAGCGTCAAACAACTGATTGCCCATTTTGACCGGCTGATTGACGAATTGGACAAACAAATCGACGACCACACCCACACGCATTTTGACGGCAAAGCCCAAGTAGCGGAACAAATCAAAGGCATCGGTTCGATAACAACGGCTACGCTGATGGCGATGCTGCCCGAATTGGGACGGCTGTCGCACAAACGGATAGCGAGTTTGGTCGGCATTGCCCCGCACCCGAGGGAGAGTGGGGAAACCAAATTCAAAAGCCGCTGCTTCGGCGGAAGGTCTGCGGTGCGTAAGGCACTGTATATGGCTACCGTGGTAGCGACACGTTTTGAACCGCTTATTCGGGATTTCTACCAACGCCTGCTATCCAAGGGTAAGCCGTATAAGGTTGCCGTTACGGCATGTATGCGCAAACTGCTGACGATATTGAATGCCCGGATGCGTGATTACTTTGCCGAAAACGGTATCACCGAAAACAGCATCCGAACGGCTTGATTTGAGTTTTGGTATTTTTGCCCGACGGGGTGAAAAATACAGTTGCTACGTTTTTCAGACGACCTCCCAACCCACCACAAGGAAAGACGGAAAAATGCCCGAACCAACCCTTTACGAACGTTATCTCGAACTCAAAAAACAAGGCGTCCACCAGCGCGATGCCGTTGCCCGTCTGGGCGTCAGTGAAGGCGAACTCGTTGCCGCCTTCCCCGAGACGCAATATCTGGGCGGCAACTGCGCCGACTTCCTGACCGAACTCGAAGCCTTGGGCGAAGTCAGAAGCGCGGTGCGCAATGTTGCCGCGTTGTCCGAAAAAACAGATATTTACCGCAACCTCGAACTCTCGCCCATGATGGGGACAGCCATCAATTTGGGCGGGCTGGATTTGCGCCTGTTCATGCGCCATTGGAAACACATCTTCGCCGTCCGCAACGGCGAGGCGCGCGCGTTTCATTTTTACGACGCGGCGGGCAAAGCCATTCAGAAAGTCCATCTGACCGAAGCTGCCGCCATACCCGTATGGGAACGTTTGTGCGCCGCCTACCGCACGGATGACTCACCCGTTTTTGAAACGCCGCCCGAAGCTGTGCCCTACGAAAACATCGAGCTGACGGACGAGGCGCTTGCCGCCTACCGCGAAGAGTGGAAAGGGCTGAAAAACGTCCACCATTTCCGCATCGTCCTCTCCCAATTCGGCATAGACCGCCTGCAAGGTTTGGAATACGCGCCTGAAGGCGATGCGCAAAAACTGAAGCGCGAAGCCGTCGAGTTCATTTTCCGCCAATGCGCCGCAAGAGGCATGACCCTGCTCGTGTTCGTCAACAACAGCGGCATCGTCCAAATCCAAACCAGACAGGTTCACCATGTCGATCGTGCCGACGGCTGGCTGACCGTCAGAGATTTTGCCGAAGAAAAATTCAATTTCTTCCTCGACGACGCCAAACTCGCCGAACTTTGGTTCGTCCGCCGTCCGGGCAGCAACGGCATTGTTCACAGCATCGAAGCCTATGACGAACGCCGCAATTTGGTGCTGCAACTGTTTGGCAGACCTGCCGATGCCGAAGCGGAATCCGAAGCGTGGCGCGCGCTGATTGCCGAAGTGCGCCAAACATACGGGCTGTAATCTTTTTAAACCCACACCTCGTCTGAAACCTTGTCATCGGTTTTCAGACGACCTCCAAACCCTGCAAACCATACGGAAACATCATGAAAAAAACCATCATCGCCGCCGTCCTGACCCTGCTTGCCGCCCATGCCGCCGCGCAGCGCGTCGTTATTCTGACGCCCGACGTTGCCGACATCGCCGCCAAACTCGGTGCGGACAAAGAAGTCGTCGGCATCCACGAGTTCAACCGCAACCCCGCCTATAAAAACACGCCGTCCATCGGCTTCTACCGCAATTTCTCCGCCGAACCCATCATCGCCAAAAAGCCTGATTTGGTCATCGGAAGCTGGATGGCGAAACCCGACGGCATTTACACCCAACTCAGCCGCGCCGGTGTCAAAGCGGAAAACGTCAATTCAAACGAAACGCTGGAGCAATACCAGCAAAGTTTCGCCCGCATCGGCAAATTGTTGGGCAAGGAAAAGCAGGCGCAGGCTTTGGCGCAGCAGTTTAAAAGCAGTATCAAGGCGCAGCCTGCCAACGGCAAACGCTACATCCTCAGCTACGACGGCCGTTATGTTGCGGGTAAAAACACCGTCGGCGACGTGCTGATCCGTCTCGCGGGCGGGACGAACGCCGCCGCTTCGGTGGACGGACTCAAACCGTTCTCGCGCGAAGGCTGGCTCAACGCGAAACCTGACGTCATCATCATCGCCAAACACAATGAAAAAGCCCTCGGCGGCCTCGACAAAATCATGACGCGCCCCGAAATCGCCTCCAGCCCCGCCGGGAAAAACAAACGCATTCTGTTCTGGCAGGCGGACGACTATATGCGCTACGGTCTCTACACGCCCGACATCGTCCGCAAGCTGCACGATTTAGGGAAATAAGGCGCGGTCGTCTGAAAGTTGCGTGATGGCACGAAGTCGGATGGGCAATCCGGCTTTTTGTCGGTTTCAGACGACCTTCTTTTGCCATCGTTGTTTCGGAACGGGGACACATGAAGGCAGCAGCTTTCTGCGTTCGTTTATTGCGAACAGGTCGTCTGAAAAGCAATCAACGGCGAATCCGTCGGCGTTTCGCAGCCGCTGCCGAAATACTCTTCAAAGAATCACAACATGAAAAAATGGCTTCCGGCGTTGCCGGTTTTATCTTTGTTTCTGATCTGGTTTTGCGCCGGAGTGGGCGAGGGGGGGTGGAGCAATCCGCTTGCTGCCGATCCCGTGTTGATGGAAATCCGCCTGCCGCGTATTTTTGTCGCTTTGCTGGTCGGCGCGGCACTTTCCGCCAGCGGTGCGGCGTTGCAGGCGTTGTTTGAAAACCCGCTTGCCGACCCGAGCCTGATCGGTACGTCGGGCGGCGCGGCAATGGGTGTGGTGCTGGCGATTGCGATGGGCTGGAGCATCGCCGTGCCACTGGCGGCATTTTCGGGCGCGTTTGCCGTCTGTATCCTGATTCTGCTCGGACACCGTCTGGTCGGCGGCGGCAAGCTGGGGCTGTTGGTCATGGGTTTTGTGGTCAGCGCTTTGTGCGGCGCGTTGGTCAGCCTGATTCTTTTCCTTTCAGACGACATGGCATTGCGCAGCGCCATGACTTGGCTCTCGGGCAGCTTTTCCGAAGCAGGCTTTGTTTCGCCCGCCTACGCAGGCGGCGTGATGTTGGCGGGTTTGGTCGTGTTGACTGCTGTCGGTCGCCGTCTCGACTATCTGCTCTTGGGCGACGAAACGGCGCACACCATGGGCATCAGCGTCGCCGCCACCCGCGTGGCAACCATCATCGGCGCGGCTTTGATGACCGGAGCCGCCGTCTCGCTCGGCGGCATTATCGGTTTCGTCGGCATGATGATACCCAACGTATTGGCGCAGGCGGTCGGCGGCTCGCGCACCCGCCTGATTATCCTGTCCGCCGTCGTCGGTTCGATTTTTATGTTGCTCGCCGATACGTTTGCCCGTTGGGTGGTCTATCCCATCGACCTGCCCGTCGGCATCGTCATCGCCATTTTGGGCGGGCCGTTTTTCCTGTGGCTGATTGTCAAAGACCAAAGGAGCTGACATGGCATTGCTGATCGAAAACTGCACCGTCAAAGCCGGAAAACGCACCATCCTGTCTTTGGAACGCGCCGAATTTCCCCAATGCGCCGTCAGCGCGGTCATCGGCCCCAACGGCGCGGGCAAGTCCACCCTGCTCAAACAGTTCCTCTACCATCCGCAAGCAAGCTGGTGTGGAACGCCCATGAAGGACGCGCTCAAACAACATAAAATCGCCTGGGTCGGTCAACACGAACATTTCAACCTGCCCATGACCTTGTCTGAATACGTCCTCATCGGGCGATACCCCAAACTCGCCTGGTATCGGCGGCCCAAACAGGCGGACACCCGACGCGCACAAGCCCTGCTCGAGCATTTCGACCTCGCTGACCTGCAACACAAACGCATCCAAACCCTCTCCGGCGGCGAACAGCAACGCGCCGCCGTCATCCGCGCGCTGTTACAGGACGCCGAAGTCCTCTTTCTCGACGAACCGACCAACCATCTCGACGTCCGCTATCAACACAGCCTGATGCAACACCTTACCACCTTGCCCGAACAGGGCATGACCGTCGTCATGGTGTTGCACGACCTCAACCTCGCCGGCCACTACGCCAGCCACATCACCTTGATGAAAAACGGCAACATCACCGCCGCAGGCGCAACCGCCGATATCATGGACGCCGAACGCCTCAGCCAAACCTACGACTGGCGCATCCTCGAATGCACCGCCAACGGTAAAACGTGGTTTCAAGCGGAGACTTTGTGAGGGGTCGTCTGAAAAGCGGGTGTATCACGGGTGGTTTGTAAAATGAATCTCCGCAAAAAAGGTCGTCTGAAACTTGAACTGGCCCCCAAATCTTGGACACTCATAAAAGCCTTTTCAGGCGCTCTGTGTAAGCTGGGTTCTGTATGCGACAGGACTCAGCTTTTTCAATTTCAAACTGCAACGCTCCCGGTTGTAGTAATCCATATAATCATCTATCTGCTTCATCAATTCGTCCACCGTCAATTCTCCTGCGTTATAGAAACACTCCGTCTTCAACACCGCAAAGAAGCTTTCCATCGGCGCATTGTCCCAACAGTTCGCCTTACGCGACATGCTTTGAACCATGGAATGCTCCGCCAGCAATTCCCTATACCCCGCCGTACGGTACAGCACACCTTGGTCGGAATGCAGCATCGTTCCCTTATCAGTCAGACGGGGTGCGGCTTTTTCGAGCATTTCCTTCACCATTTCGCTGTTAGCATTGCGGCTCATGGCGTAGGCGACGATCTCGCGGTTGAACAAGTCCAAGATTGGCGAGAGGTACAGTTTGCCGTCGCTCCCTTTGAGTTCGGTCACGTCGGTCAGCCATTTTTCGTTGGGCTTTTGGGCTTTGAACCGGCGTTTGAGGAGGTGTTCCGATATTTCGCCCATGGCGGGATGGCGGTAGGCTTTTTTCGCCCGTATTTTGGCTTTCAGCCCCAACTGCCTCATCAGCCGCGCCGCTTTTTTGCGGTTCCAATCCAATGCTGCGGCAATGCGCCTTTGCCCGTAGCGTCCTTTATGCCGCCGGTAGGTTTCGACGAGGAGGGCTTTGTCGGCTGCGTCGGGGTCGGGTCGGTCTTGGTGGTGGTAGTAAAAGCTGCTTTTGGGCAGGTTTGCGATGTGCAGCAGGTATTTGAGCGGGTGTTGCGCCCTCAGTGTTTGGACGGTTTGGCTTTGTCCTTTTCGGTCCGCTTTTGACTGAGGGCTTTTAACTCCTTTAGGTAGGCGACCTCTGCGCGCATATAGCACAACTCTTCGATAAGTTCTGCCTGTGTTTTTTCGTGGTCGGGTTTGTCGGCGATGAAGGGGTTTTTGCGGTGGTCGGTCATGGTTTTGGATTGGGGATGTTCGAGTGCGCCGATACCGCCTTCCTGATAGGCGCGTATCCATCGTCGCAGGTGGGTTCGGGAGATGCCGTAGTGGTCTGCGGTACGCTGTTGGCTGCGTATATGCAGGTAGTGGAGTACGGCTTGGTATTTAAAGTGTAATGTATATTTGCTCATAAAAAAACTGCACCTTGGTGGTTGGAGGGTATGTGTCCAACTTTTGGGGTGCAGTTCAACTTTCAGACGACCTTCCTTATAACTATTTACACGCTTTCTTCACAACAAACCTTCCGCTTTAACCCATGCCAAAATATCGGCTTCTACGGCTTCGGGCGAACCGGGGTTGTCGATTTTGACGCCGTATTCGTCCGCGCCGAGTTCTTCCAGAATTTCCAATTGCGAATCCAGCATTCCCGCCTTCATGTAATGCCCTTGGCGCGCCATCATGCGCTCGAGGTTGATGGCTTGCGGCGGTGTCAGGTGGATGAAGGCGGTTTTGCCTTGTGCGCCGCGCAGGATGTCGCGGTATTGGCGTTTCAAGGCGGAGCAGGTAACGATGGTGTACGCCGCGCCGCTTTGCGCCTGTTCCGTCATCCAGTCGCGCAGGTTGCACAGCCACGGATAGCGGTCTTCGTCGGTCAGCGGGATACCCGCGCCCATTTTGTCGCGGTTGGCTTGGGTGTGGAAATCGTCGCCTTCGGCGTAGGGGCATTGGTCGAGATGTTTTTGCAGGGACAGGGCGGCGGTGGTTTTGCCGCAGCCGCAAACGCCCATCATCACAAAATGCGTCGTCATGTTCTCTTCCTTTGTTTGAGTGGAAAGATACAGTGGATTAACTTTAAACCGGTACGGCGTTGCCTCGTCTTGCCGTACTGCCTGCGGCTTCGTCGCCTGGTCCTGATTTTTGTTAATCCACTATATAAGGTCGGGCAGAGGGTTTAGAGCGTCTCAAAACCGTTTTCAGACGACCTCAAACCACGGCAAACAGCAGCGCCGACACTGAAAAGCCGATGGCGGCAATCAGCGTTTGGTTGACCGTCCATGTTTTCAGCGTGGTCGGTACGTCCATATCCAAAAGGCGGCCGACCAGCCAGAAGCCTGAGTCGTTGAAGTGGCTGCAACCGACCGAGCCTGCCGCGGTTGCCAAAACGACGCAGGCGAGTTGCCAGTCGTTGAAGCCTGCGGCGGCAACGGCAGGCGCCATCAATGCGGCGGCGGTCGTCAGCGCGACGGTTGCCGAACCTTGCGCGATACGCAGCGCCAAAGCCACCAAGAAGCAGCCCAGCAATACGGGTATGCCCAAATTTGCCATGCTGTCCGCCAACGCCTGACCGATGCCCGATGCGCGCAACACGCCGCCGAACATTCCGCCCGCGCCGGTAATCAAGATGACCGAACAAACGGGAGCGAGTGCGCCGTCCACCGTTTTCTCCAGCGCGCTTGCCTTTTCGCCGCATTTTCTGCCCAAAACATAAAGTGCCACCAAAACCGAAATCAGCAGCGCGACAGGGGTCGAACCGATCATGCGCGCCACCTGTACCCAATGTTCGTCCGCGCTGACGACTTTTTCACTGATTAAGGTGGACAGCCCTGTGTTCATAAAAATCAACAGCATAGGAATCAGCATAATGCCGACCACGGTCGAAGCCTTGGCAGGCGTTTGCGGCCGGTCGTTGTCCACCGCGCCGCCGCTGAGCAAATCGGGAACGGGAACGCGGATGGTGCGTCCCAAAATTTGACCCAGCAAATAGCCGCTGACATACCAAGTGAACATGGCGACGGGCAATCCCAAAATCAGCACCTGACCGATGTTCGCCGAATAAAACTCCGAAGCCGCAATCGGACCGGGGTGGGGCGGCAGGAAAACGTGCATTACCGAAAACGCGCCGATAGACGCCAACGCATAAGGCAACACGTCCTGCTTCATGCGCCGCGCCGTTGCGAAGACAATCGGTAGCATCACCACCAATCCCGCATCAAAGAAAATCGGGAAACCGAAAATCAGCGACGCCACACCCAAAGCAAACGGCGCGCGCTTTTCGCCGAACATCCGAATCAGCGCATCCGCCAGCGACTGCGCCCCGCCCGAAGTTTCCACCAGCCGCCCGAGCATCGCGCCCAAGCCGACCAGCAAAGCCACGCTGCCAAGCGTGCCGCCGAAGTTTTTCAGCAGAACGTCGTTCACAATCTTATCCATCGGCAGCCCCGTCGCTACCGCCGTCAGTAGGCTCACCGACACCAAGGTCAACAGCGCGTGGACACGCAGTTTCACAATCAACAGCAAAATCAGCACAATCGCCATCACCGCAATACCCAGCAGCCAGCCCGCGCTCAAAGTCTGAGTCCAACCGTCCATTTTGAAGCCTTTCTTTGTAATCAGAATACAAGGTATAGTGGATTAACTTTAAATCAGGACAAGGCGACGAAGCCGCAGACAGTACAGATAGTACGGCAAGGCGAGGCAACGCCGTACTGGTTTAAATTTAATCCACTATAGTTAAGGTTTTTCAAACGTATCAAATAGACCATAGCACGATTTGCAACGGGGCGGTATGGCGATTTTTGATGCTATAAGCGATTAATTTTTTGATGAATTTTAATGATGAATGAGAGATGAAATAGAGGGCGGAAAAGACAAGGTCGGATAAGGTATTAAATAAGGTGGAGAGGTCGTCTGAAAGTTTCTTTATCGGGTTTGGAACATGAAATATTATGCAAAAAAGGTCGTCTGAAACTTTCAGACGACCTTTTCATTACATCAACCTTACTATCAAGCCGCGTTGTCAAAGCCGCTGTGGCGCAGCAGTGCGTCTATGCTCGGTTCGCGTCCACGGAAGGACTTGAAGGATTCTGCCGCGCTGCGGGAGCCGCCGACGGCGAGGATTTCCTGCCAGAAGCGTTTGCCTGTGGCGGCGACGTCGTCGCTTTCTTCAAAGGCGGCGTAGGCGTCGGCGCTGAGGACTTCGGCCCATGCGTAGCTGTAATAGCCTGCGGAGTAGCCGCCGGCGAAGATATGACCGAAGCTGTTGGCGAAGCGGTTGTATTCGGGCGGTTGGATGACGGCGACTTCTTTGCGCACGCTGTCTAAAACCTGTTGCCAGTTTTTCAGACGACCTTCGTTGTCTTCGCTGTAAATGGTCATGTCGAAGAGGGCGAATTCCATTTGGCGGACGAGGAACATGCCGCGTTGGAAGTTTTTGGCGGCGAGCATTTTGTCGAAGAGTTCTTTCGGCAGGGGATCGCCGGTTTCTTCGTGGGCGGACATTTGTGCCAAGACGTCGTATTCCCAGACGAAGTTTTCCATAAACTGGCTGGGCAGCTCGACTGCGTCCCACTCGACGCCGTTGATACCGGATACGCCCAGTTCGTCCACTTGGGTAAGCAGGTGGTGCAGGCCGTGGCCGGTTTCGTGGAAGAGGGTGAGGATTTCGTCATGTCTCAGGCGGGCTTCTTTGCCGCCGACGGGCGGGGTGAAGTTGCAGACGAGGTAGGCGGTGGGCAGTTGCAGCGTGCCGTCGGCGAAGCGGCGGCGGCCTTTGTAGTCGTTCATCCACGCGCCGCCGCGTTTGCCTTCGCGGGCGTAGAGGTCCATATAGACGCCGCCTATGGTTTTGCCGTTTTGTTCCAGCTCGAAGTAGCGCACGTCTTTGTGCCAGACGGGAACGGTTTTTTCGGCGAATCCGATGCCGTAGAGTTTTTTGATTTGGGCGAACAGGCCTGCCAGAACTTTGCTGACGGGGAAGTATTTTTTGACTTCGGTTTCACTGAATGCGTATTTGGCTTCGCGCAGTTTTTCGCTGGCGTAGCTCAAATCCCACGGCTGCGGGTCGGCGAGGTTCAGGCTTTCGCGGGCGAAGGCTTTGACTTCGGCGAGGTCTTTTTCGGCGTAGGGTTTGGCGCGGCGGGCGAGGTCGTGCAGGAAGGTGAGGACTTGTTCGGGGGTGTCCGCCATTTTGGTTGCCAGCGACAATTCGGCGTAGTTTTTGAAGCCGAGCAGTTTGGCGGTTTGCAGGGCGTTTTCGAGCGTGCGGTCGATGTTGGCGGTGTTGTCGAATTTGCCGTCGTCTGAAAGTTCGCTGGCGCGGGTAACGTAGGCGCGGTAGATTTGTTCGCGCAGTTCGCGGTTGTCGGCGTATTGGATGACGGCGAGGTAGTGCGGAATCTGCAAACCGATTTTGTAGCCTGTTTTGCCTTCGCTTTGTGCGGCGGCGGCAAACATGGCGAGCGAGTCTTCGGGAATGCCGGCAAGCGGTGCGGCGTCGTCGAAGTAGAGGGCGAAGGCGTCGGTCGCATCTAAGACGTTTTGCGAGAATTTGGCGGAGAGTTGCGCGCCTTCGGTTTGCAGTTTCGCCAGTTCTGCCTGCTGTTCGGGCGGCAGTTCCGCGCCGCTGAGGACGAAATCGCGCAGGTCGTGGTTGAGCTTGGTTTGCTGTGCGGGGGAGAGGGTCTCAAATTCGGGGGAGTTTTTGATGGTTTTGAAGCGGTTGTACAGCTCGATGTCTTGTCCGATTTCGGTGAAGAAGATGGTGATTTCGGGCATCAGTTCGTTATAGACGGCGCGCAGTTCGGGCGTATCGACGACGGAGTTGAGGTGCGACACGACGCCCCAAATCCTGCCGACGCGCTCGGTAATGCCGGTCAGGCGTTCGACGGTGTTTGCCCAGTCGGTGTGCGTTTGGGCTTTGACTTCGGCAATCTGCGCGCGCGCTTCGGCGATGGCGGTTTGCAGGGCGGGTTTGATGTCGGCGGTTTGGATTTGGTCGAAACGGGGTTCTTCGCCCAAATGGAGCAGTACGTTGTCGGTCATGGATGGGATTCCTTTGTGTGGGTGGCGGGTTCGGACGGAGGTCGTCTGAAAAATGGCTGCCGCCTGAGTCAATGGGAAAATGGGGATAATGTGTGTCTGGGTTTTAGGTTTGCCGTTCGGGCGAACCGATTGTGTTTTCAGACGACCTGTTTGGATTCGGGGTCGTCTGAAAACGATGGGGCAAACGATAGGGGAGATATAGTGCCATCTTGTCGGGCTTAAAGCGTCTTTCCTTGTTTTTACGCTATTCTGCGCCGCGCGGGTTGGATTTGAGCGGGGCGGCGAGGTCGAGGCTCATCGGTGTGCCGGCGGGGGCGAACACGGCTTGTGCGATATTGGTTTGCAGTGAGTCGGCAAACGCGCCGCGGTAGATTTTCGCGCCTTGGTGGGTCAGGTTGGATTGGACGTCGACATAGACTTCGCCGCCAATTTGCTGCCACAGGCGGCAGAATGTGTAGTCTTCGGAAAGGTAGCGTTTGCTTTCGGGATCGACCATGCAGTCGAAGAAGCGGTAGTGCAGCCCTTTGTCTTCGCGCTTGTAGTCGCTGTCGGAGATGTAGTTCAGCTCGGGGTAGGCTGTCATCATTTTTTCAAACACGCTGCGTTTGATGACCATGAATCCGGTCGGTGCGTCATCGACTTTCATAAAGCCTTCTTCATCGACGCGCAGGACGATTTCGCCGTTTTCGTTTTTATCGCCTGTGTTGACGGTGTAGGCGGTGTACATCCGCTCGAAATCCGCTTGGGTCGTGCCGGCGGGAACGCCTTCGTCCGGCCAGTTTTCGCGTTTCAGCGGATAAATGCCGGCAACGACGTTTTTATCTGCCAAAAGCAGGCGGTAGAACGCTTCGGCGGAAAAACCGATGTCGGAGTCGATCCAGAAGAGGTGCGTCCATTCTTTGTTTTCTAAAAAGGTCGCCACGCAATTATTGCGCGCGCGGGTAATCAGGCTTTCGCCGCGCTGCATCATCACTTGCAGCGGCCAGCCGTTTTGCGCGCTGGTGTTGACGATATTGAGCAGCGAAAGGACGTAATTGTGGAAATATTTCCCGTCGTGGCTGGGCGTCATGATGACGGGGTACATTTGCGTAAGGGCGGATTCGGGCAACATAGTATTTTCCTGATTATTAATAGATTATGGGGTTAAGCTTGAGGGTTTAGCAGGCGGTATTGTACGCGCAAAAACTCATCTAACACCGCCTGCTGGATTTCTAAACGCTTCGCCACGGGCGAGGCATAGCGCACAATGATAAGGTACACCTTGTCGTCATGCGGCACGCGGGTTACGCGTGGCTGGGCGGCGGGAGTGATAAATAATTTTTCTGCCTGAACATTATCCAAATGCTGTTGGATAGCAGGCACATAAGGTTGGCATAAAGGCTCGAGTACGGCTTTCAGACGACCTACAATCACATCCGAATCCAAATGAATCGGCACGGGAATCTCCACCGTATGAATCACATAATCGCCCAAGATATTGTCGCGGCGGACGGAATGGTTTAAAAGCAGGCTGTTCGGGAACGACAGCGTTTTACCCGAAAGCTGACCGACCAGCGGGTTCGGACCGATCTGCATCATCAGCGTGTTCAAAAGATTAATATCGACCACGCGCCCGCGCAGGCCGTTGACTTCGATATAGTCGCCGACAGAATATTGTTTCGTTACCGAGCGCAAGATGCTGCCCGACAAACACATAATCAGTTCCTTCGTCGCCACCACAATCGCCGCCGCTACGGCAAACATCGACAGCGCCAGCGTCTGAATTTGTGTCGCCCAAATCACTGCCAACCCGAAAATGGTCAAAATCAGCGTCAGATTGCGACTGAGTACCAAGGAGCGGCGTTTTTCCTCGATGCTGTAATGCGGGTGCCGGCGCAGATACAGGTTCAGCAAAACGCCCCGAAAAACCAGCAGCGCCATGACCATCAGCACCGATTCCACCACTTCCTCGCGCACCGGCAGCGTATGCAGCCATTGCCGTACTGTGTCCCACATAGTGTAAAAATCCTATATTTATCTTGATATTGTTTTCAGACGACCTATACGCATCATCGGCATGAACTGCCAAGCCGTCTAGGAAATGACATTATAAATGATAACGAATGGTGAGGTCGTCTGAAACATCCGCAAGAGTCATAATATCGAAATGGCGCGTTCAGACGACCCTCAAAGCCTATAATGATATACCGTAACACTATGTTAATAAAGAGAAAATTGTTTACCAGGTTGCCAAAAAAGGATACTATAGGGGCGTAACCTAAAGGGTTTGAATTAACTACCGATAACGAGGAATCAAAATGACTTGCAAAATCCACGATCATCATGATCATACCCACGGTGCCGGTTGCGGCCATACCGCCATCAAACATGACGACCACACCGACTATCTGCACGACGGTCATCTGCACCACGAACACAACGGTCATTACGACGAACACAGCTTAAGCGTCAATGAAACCAATCCTGACGGCTGCCATCCTGTCGATACCTGCAAAGGCCACGTTCACGGCGAAGGCTGCGGTCACGAAGCCGTACCGCACGGCGATCACACCGACTACATCGTCAACGGCCGCCTGCACCACCAACACGGCGACCACTGCGACGATCACGGTCCGGTTGAGATTGTGAAGTAAACGCAATAGAAGAAGTTTCTTCCGAATAAGCGTTAAAAACAAAAGGTCGTCTGAAAATGCTGCTTCCGTAAAAAAAACGGAATGGCGTTTTCAGACGACCTTTTGTGTTTTCCATCTTATTGGGAAGGAGAGGGGGAGAGGTAAATGGCTTTATTTTTTGTTTGTTAAACCAGGTTCTATTAGATAGTTATGCTCTATCGTTTATGATTTCAATAAATCCGATAAGCTATCATCTTCTTCCGCTGCAACCGTATATTTCTCTTGTGCCCATTCGCCTAAGTCAATCAATCGGCAACGCTGACTGCAAAAAGGACGGTATTTGCTCTCTTCATTCCATATCACCGGCTTTTGACAGGTCGGACATTTCACAGTCGTTACTTCAGTCATTATTTATTCCTTCCAAATCATTTATGCTTTGTTTGTTGCTTGAGATATTTCACTTTAGGGCAATAATGTACTAAATTTTGAGTTGCCGGCATATCCCAGATATAGTGGATTAAATTTAAATCAGGACAAGGCGACGAAGCCTCAGACAGTACAGATAGTACGGCAAGGCGAGGCAACGCCGTACTGGTTTAAAGTTAATCCACTATAAAACCTGTGCAAGCCCTGAATTTTCTTGGTCAATTCAGATAAAGTCCCTTCATTTTCTAAGACATCATCTGCATAGAGCAGCCGCGTTTTGCGGCTGGCCTGAGTGTTTATAATGCGCTTGATCTCTTCTGTATTCAAACCGCTTCTTTGCTGAACACGAAGAATTTGCGTTGCTTCAGAAACGTCGATAACCAACACTCTATCGACAGCCGCTAAAAATTCCGGATTTTCAATCAGCAAAGGTACATCGATAATGCCGTATGCTGCGTTAGGGTAGCGGGTTTTTGCCGATTTGATTTCATTTAAAATCAAAGGCAGCAACACCTCCTCCAATTCTTTTTTGGCTTGAGGTCGTCTGAAAACCAGATCCCTCAAAGCAGCACGGTTCAGACTGTTTTGAGTATGAAAAACCTTGTCGCCAAAAAGACGGCGGATAGCCGGTAATGCTATACCGTTATCCGCCGTCAGATTTCGATTCAGGGCGTCGGCATCAATGTGCGGGACACCCAAATCAGAAAAGATTTTTGCTGCTTGAGATTTCCCGCTGCCGATACCACCCGTCAAACCTATCCATAAAGTCATATTAAAACCCTGATTTGGTCAGCCACCAAGTGACGGCACGATGTACCGGCTCATTAGCTACCAAAATAATCCAGCCGGCAATGGCCAAACTCGGACCGAAAGCAAAATATTGTCCTTTGGCAACCCGTCCGACAATCGCACCAATCAGACCAATTAACGCTGCCATAAAGACCAATACAGGTAAAATGCCGACCCCAAGCCATGCACCTAGAGCAGCCAGCAATTTAAAATCGCCGTTACCCATACCGATTTTTCCAGTCAAAAGCTTATAAATGAAACATAACAACCATAAGCTCATGTAACCGAAAACTGCACCTAAGACGGCGGATTTCAATGGCACGAATGTACCGTTCAAATTAAACAGCAAACCTAACCATATCAACGGCAGGGTAAGGCTGTCAGGTAAATATTGAGTATCCGCATCGATAAAGGTCAATGCAATCAATATCGCAGTCAATATCAAACCACCGAATGTCGCCATGGTCCAGCCATATTGCCACGCCACTACGCCAAACAATATACCGGTCAATAATTCAATTAAGGGATAACGGATGCTGATGGGCGTTTTACACGAACCACATTTACCGCCAAGCATCAGATAACTGACAATCGGAATATTTTGCCAAGCCTTTACCGGAGCATGACACTTAGGGCAGCGGGAATCCGGTTTCATCAAATTGAATGGTTGCTGCTCTTGCTCAGTTAATTCAAGTTGCAAATGCTCTTTCGCAAACTGAGTCCAGCCGCGTTCCATCATGACAGGAACGCGGTAAATGACGACATTAAGAAAACTTCCGATTAACAAACCAACGACAATAGATAGCGGAATAGCGAATGGCGCTAATGTATCCAAAGATTCCAACATATTAACCTACTACGTTGCCGAGGTTAAACAGCGGCAGATACATTGCTACCAACAGTGTGCCGATGATAGAGCCTAAGACTACCATAATAATGGGCTCCATCAGTGAGGATAATTGTGCTACAGAGTTATCAACTTCATCCTCGTAAAATTCAGCAGCCTTATTCAGCATATCATCGAGGGAGCCGGATTCTTCACCAATAGCAGCCATTTGAATAACCATATTGGGGAACATATCCGTACTTTGCATACTCGAAGTCAAAGAAAGACCTTGAGTAACTTTCGCACGAATGTCCTGTGTTGCCTCCTCATAAAGGATATTACCGGCTGCCCCTGCTACTGAATCTAAAACTTCTACCAAAGGTACACCTGCTGCGAACAGGGTGGAAGTGGTACGAGCCCAGCGAGCAATAGTTGCTTTACGGACAATTTGACCAAAAATTGGTAAACGTAAAACCATTGCATCTATACGTTTCTGGAAATTTGGTGATTTTTCATGTAGTTTATAAACACCAAAACAAATGGCAATCACCATAACAATCATCAGCCACCCATATTCCACGAATATTTTAGAAATATCCATAACAATTTTGGTTAAACCAGGCAATTCAGCACCCATCCCAGCATAAACTTTACCAAATTCGGGCAGTACCCAACGCATCATCACGAAGATCAATGCTATTGCAACAACTACAATGGAAATCGGATACGTCAGTGCGGTTTTTACTTTTTTCTTAATGGCTTGCGTTTTCTCTTTATATACAGCAAGTTTATCCAATAGGCTTTCCAAAACACCACCAGCTTCGCCAGCCGCAATCAGATTGCAATAAAAACGGTCGAAATATTTTGGGTATTTGGCAAATGATTTACCTAATGCACTACCTTGTTCCACATCTGCACGGACTTGCATCAACATTTCAGTCATGGATGGGTTGGAGTGTCCGCGTGCGACAATTTCAAAAGCCTGCATTAAAGGCAGACCTGCTTTCATCATGGTGGCAAGTTGACGGGTAAAGACAGTGATGTCTTCCTGAGTAATACGACGCTTTTTAGTTGCCTTTACTTTACTGATACGTAAAGGGCGTATCCCGCGACGTTGGAGCTTTTTACGCGCTTCTTCTTCGTCTTTGGCGACTACTTCGCCTCGGACTAATTGATCAGTATTGGTATTTTTACCTTCAAACGTAAAACGTTTGCCTTTGTTTTTTTGAGCGAATAAGCCTTTTTTTTGCTCTGCTTGAGCCATTTTGTTACCCCTTGGTTTAATGTTTAAGAATGAAGAAAACAAAAGTCCCCGTATTTCTTCGATTCAATGGTTTAATCGTTAGTGTGAGCAATAACTTCTTCTAATGAAGTCAAACCTTGCATAACTTTTAATAAGCCTGCGCGGCGTAAATCGACCATGCCTTCTTTATAGGCCATGTTCATAATATCAACTTCCGTACCATTATTCATAATGACACGTTGCATTTCCTCGGTAATCGGCATCACTTCGTAGACGCCGACACGGCCTTTGAAGCCTTTACCACGGCAACTATCGCAGCCGACAGGACGGTAGAGTTTCCAATCCTTTGCTAAATCTTCATCTGTAAATCCTGCTTTTTTTAATGCGGGAACTGGAGGACGCTCAACCTCGCGTTTACAACTTGAACACAGACGACGCAATAGTCGTTGCGCCATAATTAAGCTGACGGAACTGGCAATGTTGAATGGAGCGACCCCCATGTTCAACATACGGGATAGGGTCGCAGGCGCGTTATTGGTATGCAACGTTGAAAACACCATATGTCCGGTTTGTGCCGCTTTGATGGCAATATCCGCGGTTTCCAAGTCCCGAATCTCACCTACCATGATAATGTCAGGGTCTTGTCGCAAGAAAGATTTCAACGCCGCAGCAAAAGTCAACCCTTGTTTGTCATTGACGTTGACTTGGTTAATGCCGGGTAAATTAATCTCGGCCGGGTCTTCTGCGGTGGAAATATTGACGTCTTCTGTATTTAAAATATTCAAGCAAGTATAAAGTGATACGGTTTTACCGGAGCCTGTCGGACCTGTTACCAATACCATGCCATAAGGGCGATGAATGGCCTCAAGCAACATTTCTTTTTGGAAAGGCTCGAACCCCAGTTGGTCAATATTTAAAGTCGCTGCGTCAGAATTCAGGATACGCATTACCACTTTTTCGCCAAAAAGTGTAGGTAACGTGCTTACACGGAAGTCAATGGGACGACCATGTTTATGGAAAGCGATTTGGATACGACCATCTTGTGGAACGCGTTTTTCAGAAATGTCTAAACGTGCCATTACTTTGATGCGTGAGGCCAGTTGTCCGCGTACGGCGACAGGTGGTTGAACCACTTCCCTTAGCTGTCCATCTACACGAAAACGGACACGAGCCATTTGTTCATAAAATTCGAAATGTATATCGGATGCGCCTGCATTTAGTGCATCTGATAAAGTTTTGTGAATAAAACGTGGAATAGGCCCATCTTCAGCCTCTTCGTTGTCAATATAAAGCGCCTGAGAGGGCTGGGCAGCTTCTTGTTCTTCACTAATTTCTTTTAAGATGGTAGTAGAACGTTGTCCTAACCATTCTAGAAGGGAACTTAATTGATCGTCAGGTACGACAACCAAATCTATCGTCACACCTGAAGAAAAAGTGATTTTTTGGAAGTTTTGGATTTGTGTCGGGTCGGATACGGCCAAATAAACTTTACGGCCGCGACGGAATATGGGTATGCAGCGATTTTGAACCATTTGTTCTTCGCTTAAAACATCAGTTATGACATTACTGCGAGGATAATGATGCAAATCCAATAAGGGGTAGCTGAATACACGTGCGACTAATTCTCCCAAGCTTCTAGGAGAGATGATGCCGTCCGCAAAAAGCATGGGTAAGATTTCTTTACCTGATTTTAAGGCGCTGCCGTAATGTTCAGCTTGTGCATTTGTAATGGTCTGGCTTTGAAGCAGTACGCGTAATAGTCCGATACTCATTATTCAATTATCCATTTCTTGTATAACCTTTTATACAGTAAATATTTTCAGGCATCATACCGATGAAATATCTTACAAAAAGGAGCCCCCATTGGTTACTTGATATTTTGTATTCAACTGTATTAAAAGGAAATTTTATTTTAAGTGTCTTTATTTATTGTTAAGGAATAATATGATATTCCGATGGTATGTGCAATCCCTTATTTATGCAGAATATTATAGGGAGGGTGGTTTGGAAATTTTTAAGGAGCCGCTATTATAAGGCAAACAATACAGTTGCAACACTTCTCGGCGGAACTTTGTATGAGACTCTCTTAGAGTGATTGCTTTGGATGCTGTTTCTAGCGGGATAATTTGGTGGTATTTAAGAGACAGTATGGTGGGGATAGACCACATGTAGGTTGTCTGAAAACTAAAAATGCGAAAAGCCGAATCATGTTTGAGTACATGATCCGGCGTTGATTTGATATGAGCGACTATTTCAGTAAATTAAAAATAGGGACTCAGTTCATTAGTCGATAATTTATTGGCGAATACGAGTTTGCGCGGGAGCAGGTGCAACTTCGCGAATAATGACTTCACGAACAACTTGAGGTTCTGCTTTTTTCGGACCGCAGCCTTCAGGCATCCAATAGAATGATTGGGCATTTTTGTCTTTATCGAACAGAATTTTGAATTGGCAAGTTTTGTGTTCGCCATTTTCACGGTAGTTGAACAAGTAGTCCCACTCACGCACGCCATAAAGACCTTCTTGGAAGTGAGGACGTCCAATCAGTTCATAGATTTGGTCTTTATTCATGCCGGCTTCAATTTGACGGACATTATCCCAGTTTGGCCAAGAACCATGTTGGGTACCATCGTGACGCAGGGTGGTTTTTGCTGCATCAGGCCATACGGGATTGTCAGTAGTGCCTTCTTTGCTAACTTTGCTCAGATTACCACAGGCTGCCAAGGCGAGTGCTGCAATTGCAGGCAATGCGAATTTCGATAATTTCATGTTTTTTTCCTTTTATATCAAATCTTTCATAGATAGAGATGCTTTTAAGTCATCCCCTCTAGGTCTTACCATTGGTAGCCGACGCTTCCACCCCAGTTAACATCTTTACGGGTGTTTACGCTTACGCCGGTTTTAATAGACCATTTGTTGTTATCGGAATTGTGTGCATAGCCAACAGCGATTGCTTGTTGACCACGATAGCCACCTACAGCTGCAGAAACGATGCTTTTACCTGCTTCGTTCGGACGTTGCAGGAAGCCAATTGCCGTAGCACCAGCGATACCTGCACGCAGGTCTTTATTCATGTCGTTGATACGGTCTTGGAGATTATTGATAACGACGCTGTTGCCGTTTGTTTGTGCGGCTACTTGGTACAGTTGGCTGCCGTTGATGGCGTCTGTGCTGGTAGGTGTGATGCGACCTGCTGCAACGTTAGTAATTGTACGTTCGTTACCTGCTGAGCCCACACTCACTGTGGATGTAGGAGTGGTGCCGGCAAAGCCACTGTAAGTTACGCCGTTTACAGTAGCGCTGTTAGTGCCTACTGCAGCAGAAGTAGTAGAATTTGCGCCTAAAGCAACAGAGTATTCATCACTTGCAATCGCTCCGCGACCGATAGCGACCGAAGAACCGCCTTTAGCTTGAGCCTGCAAACCAGAAGCTACGCTAGCTTTTCCGGTAGCTTGGGAGGCAGCGCCTGTGGCAATAGAATAGTCACCTTCGGCAACAGAAGCAGAGCCTATGGCAGCTGAAGAAATACCGTTGGCTCGGGCTTTTTGACCTACTGCAACAGTGTAAGCGCCAGTTGCTTGAGTGCCTTGTCCAACCGCAGTAGAGGCAGGAGCTGTAGCGTTAGAGCCAGAACCAAATGCAGTAGAAGACAGACCTTCGGCTACAGAAGCAGAACCTACTGCGGTGCTGCTGTTGCCTTTGGCAGCTGCTTGACGACCGATTGCAGTAGCGGCATTAGCAGTTGCGTTGGCGCCTTGACCGAAAGCTGCGGCGGCAGTGCCTTCAGCTTTGGAGAGTGTACCAACTGCAGTGGCAGATTCATCTTTAGCAGAAGTTTCTGTACCAATTGCAATGGTGCCGTGGCTTTGTGCGCTGGCGTTAACGCCGACAGCTACGCCGTAACGACCAGTTGCGCCTTGACTGTCATAGTTGCCACGACCATCTTCGTTGTTATCGTTAATGCTTACATAAGAAGCATTTGTCAGCGCTGCTGCAAACGCAGGCGAAGCAGAGACAAGACCTGCGGCTGCCAATGACAAAGCCACTGTTTTGTTGAGCGCGGTAAAACGATTCATGTGTGTTTTGTGTTTCATAATTATCTCCCTGATAAAAACACATAAATAATAATATGGATGAATCTATATATTTTGCATATTTTGATTGACAAATATGTGCCGTTTATCTAATATGCATACCACTGGTCGTTGAGCAGTAGTGAAATACATAAAATTTTATTTCTAAAAAATAAAATTGATTCAGAAAACAAATGGTTCGAAGCACGATTTACTACTCCGTACATGATGACCATTATATGAAGTTCCTTATTTTGTATTTATTATTTTTTTTTATCAAATATTAACTTTATTATAAAAAAACAATCGATTTCCTCATTATCTATATGTAATATATAACAAAAAAAATAATAACACATATAATATATTTATGTTTTTTGATTAATTTTAGTTTTAAATTGCGTTTTTTGCTTTTTAGTTAATTAAAAATATCTTATTTGTTCGGTTTGGTCATTGTTGAAATCAAGCGTTGCATTTTATATATTTAATATGGTAGGAAATTTTATATGAAGATAAATTTTTTCTACTAGAAACGATATTTTTCTTTTTTATATCTCTGTTAATTATTCCATAGATTTGTGTTGTATTTTCGATACTTGTGCCATGATGTAGATAAGAGGTGTTTTTGTTTGGATGGTATATATTGGAATAAGCTGAGATTTGTAAAGATAATTCCGAGTTTTCAGACGACCTTTTAGTCACAAATAAAGCCCGATTATTGCGATCGGGCTTTATTTGTTTATCGTTGCATCATTCAATTACGATTTTTGGGAAGCGGCTGCTGAAATCTTTGCCTTTGTCTGCAATGGTCAGGGCGATTTGGAAGGCTGCGTCGGTGTAGATTTTGGCAATGGCGGGATGGTCGTCAAACAACTGTTTCGCCTCGCCGTCATCCATTGCTTCGCGTACGGGCAGGCTTAACGGGAGCTGTCCGAGCAGCGGGACATTCAGACGACCTGCCAAGTTTTTGCCGCCTTCAGAACCGAAAACAGCTTCGGCATGACCGCAGTTGGAGCAGATATATACTGACATGTTTTCCAGTACGCCGAAAATCGGGATATTGACTTTGTGGAACATATCGACCGCCTTGCGCGCGTCAATTAGGGCGATGTCTTGCGGCGTGGTAACGACGACCGAGCCAGTTACAGGGATTTTCTGCGACAGGGTGAGTTGGATGTCGCCAGTACCTGGTGGTAGGTCGATGAAAAGGTAGTCCACTTCATCCCACTCGCTTTGGAACATCAACTGCTGCAAGGCTTGGCTGACCATCGGGCCGCGCCAAACGACGGCTTGGTCGGTATCGACCAGAAAGCCGATGGACATCACTTGGATGCCGCTGTCGGCTTCGACGGGAATCAGTTTTTTGTTTTGTTGGTCAGGTTTGCGGTCTTGCACGCCCAACATGGTCGGCTGGCTCGGACCGTAGAGGTCGGCATCCAACACGCCTACGCGCGCGCCCATGCGTACCATGGCGGTGGCGAGATTGGCTGTGGTGGTGGATTTGCCGACACCGCCTTTGCCGGATGCAACGGCGATAATGTTTTTGACGCCTTTGATGGTGGCAACGCCGGGCTGTACTTTATGCGTTGTGATTTCAGTATCGATGCTGAGGTGGATGTGTGCATCGCCTGTGATGCCGATAATGGCTTCTTGCAGGCTGTTGGCGATGTCGGCGGCGATATGGCCGACAGGGAATCCGAATTTGAGTCCGATATGGAGACCGTCGGCGCGTTCTTCTAGTAGTTTGATGGCTTTTTCACTGCCGAGCGTGCGTGTGGTGTTGGGAATTTGTACTGCTTCCAGTGCAGTTTGAATGGCTGCAATATTCATGGCGTATCTCTGGTTGATGAGGAAGATAATTGAATCAAAGATGATTCATATTTGGTGTGTGGATGCAAGAAATACAATAGGTGTGGAATAAAAAATACGATCCATATTTCAGGATGAATGCGCGGATGCTGTAATAAATTTTCTTGCAAAAGAAACTGTATCTAAAGTCATCATAATCGATATCAAAATATTATTTGAAATATAGAGTTTTTATGTAATAAATTATCGATAGGAATATAGTACTTTATGTAATTATATTTCCAGGCTTTATATTATGTCTCAATGGATGCAAGCGAGCAGAATGGTGAATGTTAATCCCAGTTTGCGGCAAGTTCATTTGCTGTTTTCAGTCGTTCCGTTGTGCCGACATCCAGCCATAATCCATTGTGTTGTTCGCCGGTAACGCGGTGTTGGTTCATGGCTTCCCTCAATAGAGGTGCGAGTTTGGCGATTTGATTGGCGGGTGTGTTATTGAAGAGGTCGGGGTGATATATGCCTACGCCGCTGAAGGTTAGTGCAACTCCCTCGGTTTTATTAGAGTGTACCTGTCCATCGGGGGAAATGGAAAAATCGCCCTCCGGATTGTGCGGAGGATTGGGAACTAACCAAATATGGGCCAGTAGGTTGGATGTTTGTAGGGATGCAGCAGCTTGTCGGGCAGAGTTGAAATCGATATCGGTCAGAACATCTCCGTTAATGACAAGGAAAGGAGCGTCGCCCAGCAAGGGTAGGGCGGTAGCGATTCCGCCGGCGGTCTCCAATCCGCCTGTTGATTCGGGGGAGTAGGCTATGTTGACTCCGTATTGCGCGCCGGTACCAAGTGTGGTTTCGATTTGTTCGCCTAGCCATGCGTGATTAATAACAATTTCGGTAAAACCTGCGTTTTTCAGACGACGTATATGCCAGCCGATGAGTGGTTCGCTGCCGACTTTTAGAAGTGGTTTGGGTGTATGGTCGGTCAGGGGGCGCATCCTTTCTCCGCGCCCTGCTGCCAGTATCATTGCTTTCATGGCTGTCCTTGTTTGGGATGGGATTATAGTCATTTGATGTGAAAGTATACAGTGTTGTGCCGTCAGGGTTCAAAGAGAATGATGCTTTGATTATTGTGTATTGATTGGTCGTTGATGAGGGAATACGGAATCAAGAGGTCGTCTGAAAACAAAGATGGGTTTTCAGACGACCTTGTGTTTAGGCCAATGATTTGAATTGTCGGCGGAAATACAGTAGCGCTGCGTTATCGGTGTGGGTCGTGGTGATTTCATCGATGCGGACATAAAAGATGAAATGTGTGCCGATTTCGTGTTGCTCGATAATGTGGCCGTGTAAATGAGCCAGTGCGCCTTCAACTTCGAGTTGGCCGGTTTGCCCTCTATGCCAAATGTGGTATTCGAAGCGTTCTTCGGGGGAAAGGTTGGTGAGTCCTGCGAAGTGTTCGGCGATGTCTTGCTGATTTTCTGACAGGGTATTGATACAGAGGTTTCGGTTTGCCTGCAATATGGGAATGATGCCTGCCTGCCGGTTGATACATAACATAACGGTAGGCGGCTCGTCGGTAATTGGTGCTACTGCCGTCATGGTGATACCGTAACGTCCGGACTGTCCGTCTGTTGTGATGACGTGGACGCCTGCGGCGCAGGATGCCATAGCATCTCGAAATGGACTCTTGAGTGTGTGTGCGGAATCTGTCATTCAGTTTCTTTTATTTTAGTGACTGCTCAATTTGCGCGAGTTGGAGCAGCAGCTCTTTCAGTTCGAGCATTTTTTCTTTGGATAAGATTTTTTCGATGGCGTCGTAGCGTTCGTCTACTTGCGCGCCTATGGTTTCGTACAGTTTTTCACCTTCTTGGGTCAGCTTCAGGTAAACGCGGCGTTGGTCGTTGGAAGGTTTCAGGCGTACCGCCAAACCTGCTTTTTCCAGTCGGGTCAGGATGCCGGTCAGGCTAGGGCGTAAGATACAGGCTTGGTTGGCGAGGTCTTGGAAGTCTAATGTGCCGTTTTCTGCCAGAAGGCGGATGATACGCCATTGCTGGTCGGTAATATTGGCTTGGTTCAGAATAGGGCGGAATTGGGTCATCAACGCTTCTCGGGCTTGAATCAGTCCAATATTGATAGATGCATGTTTAGATTGGTTAGGCATTATAAGTCTCCATTGTTATCAAAAATCAAACCGTTGAAGCGCGAGGCAGGTATGTAAAAGGCGTTTTTTGATTATAAGCCGTCATTGGAGCGGCAAGGATATATAGGAACAAAAGCATCATTGTTTGGGTATGTTGGGAATACGCTAAACAGTTTGTTTTGATAATAATGTTCCCATGTTTTCTTATAATCCTATCTTAGTCTATTTTCTGCGCAATCTCAACAAAATCATCAAGTACGGATTTTTTGGGTAATTCGTTTCTTTAAAAAACAAATATATTTTGAAGCGATGGATATGCCGTATGGTATTTGGGTTCTTTATATTTTAAGGATTTTAATAGGGGCGTGGTCAGTAGAAGATGTCCATTAGCCAGATTCTGCTGCGTAAGCCCCAGTAACTGCTTAACCCTGAGGTGTGATGTATCATTTTTCCGTTTTTAATCAAAATGATGGTCGGGGTAACGGCAATTTTCCAGTTGGCTGCCAATTGGTCGTCTGAATCGTTGACTGTCGGGAATTGCAGTTGGTGTTCCTTCATATAGGACTGAATCTCTGTATCGGAGCCGGAATGTACGGCGACGCCGAGCGCAGGAATGCCGTTTTGATGTAAGCGGTCGATTGTCGGGGATGTGTATGAGCAGATATGGCACCATGTTCCCCAGAAATAGACGACGGCAATGCGTTCTTTACTGAGTGTTTCAAGGGAAGTGCTGTTTCCATTGATAACATGGAGGGATTCCGATGAGGCTTGCATCGGCTGATTGGGTTTCCGCCACCAGTCAACGGCTACGGAAATCAGAATAAAGAGAAGGAGGGCTTGGATAAGGGATTTTAGATAAGGTAAGAGTCGTTTCATGTGGTGTCTGCATAAAACAGGCTGAATATAAGGGAATCTGTATGTACTGCTACAAAGTTGGCTCGCGGTAATCATCTGCGGCTTGCCCGCCTTGCATCGGTATATTGGGTGTTCCTTTATAAACAGCCTGCCTATATTTGAATCGTTGAAGTACGATATCAAAGTTTACAACGTGTTATGGTTATAGGTTTTAGCGTTTTTTAAACTTGCGTGTATAAATTGCCAAGATAATGACGGCAAATACGGTGGAAGCAATCCAGCCCGCCGGTTCGCCGACGTTATACCAACCTGCTTTTTGTCCGACAAAACCGGCCAGTGCGGAACCGCCAATGCCTAACAGGGTAGTCATGATGAAGCCTAAGTTGTCTCTACCCGGGTGCAGGAATTTTGCCAATACGCCGATTACAAAGCCAATGATGATGGTAGTAAGCCAACCCATATTGCTTATCTCCTTATGTGTGTTGTGGTGAATGTGTGTGTGTGTGAAACTGCAGTATACAGTGTTGTTTTGTCCTACTGTGCTATCTTTACAGTTTATATCGTTGTCTCTTATAGTGAGAGTGGGCGGCGGTATTATTAGTCAGTATTGATTCATGCTAAAAAGGTCGTCTGAAATCTTTTTCAGACGACCTTTTGACTTGCCGGGGCAAATTCTGATTATTGGGCAGATTCAGCGTTTTCGGGAACTTCTTCAGAAACTTCTGAGGCAGCTTCGTTTTCTTGTTCCGACATGTCGTCGGCAGATGTTTCTTGCTCAGGGAGGCTGTTGGTATCAAATTTTTCAGAAGGCATGTTGTTCATTGGTGCTTCATATGCAGGCTGTCCAAAATTGTGTTGCTGCATTGCTGCGGCAGGAAGGTTTTTCATTATAAAAAATACTAGTGGGATCATGATAATGAGGCAAACCAGAGCAATCCACAAATAAGCTTGCATGAGGTGTTTGCGGTTTTTATTGCCGTCCCCAAATGCCCAGACAAATATCATGATAGGGTTTACTATAGGAATAGCGAGTATCAGGAGTGTGATGATCCAATCCTTGACGGTCATGACTGCAGTGTCGTTGGGTACATTAGGGTGGGGAGTGTTATTTTGATCCATGAATAAACTACCTAAATGAAAGTAAATGAATAGGTCGGCAGCGGGCGGTTTTATAGTGGATTAACTTTAAACCAGTACGGCGTTGCCTCGCCTTGCCGTACTATCTGTACTGTCTGCGGCTTCGTCGCCTTGTCCTGATTTAAAGTTAATCCACTATAATTTCTAATGTTTTAAAATGTCCTGAATGTTAAAGCGGTGACGCTGTGTAGAATCATTTTGCACCTTTACCCGACTGTCCGGCGATTGCAACATATATTTTATCCCAGCTGCAAGGAGGGAAATGTTATCTTTCATTCCGTTTTCATGCAAGTGGGCGGGTGGCAGGATGGGATATCGGAATAGGATGTGTTGGATTTTGGGTCATATGTGGATGGGTTTTAATGGAATGTGGCAGCTTTGCCGTGTTCCATTAAATTCAATCCACTATGGGTAAGAAACTCAGAAGCGAGTTGATGAGATTGGGGGATGTGCGGGTTGGTGTCGCAAAAGGAAATTTAATGTAAAGGTCGTCTGAAAATAGGTTTTCAGACGACCTTTAGGGTGGTGAACTATTCGGTGGCAGGTTTTACCGTACTGCGGACATCGCCGCTTTTTTCTTTATGTTTCAGCACCGCGCGGTCAAGCTTGTCCATCAGAACATCAATGGCGGCGTACATATCTTGTTCAACGGCCTCGACGTGGAGGTCTTTGCCCGCCAAATGGATGTCTGCTTCAGCCTGTTGATTGAGTTTTTCCACGGAAAGGGTAATGGTAACGGAAATGGCGTTGGCTGCGTGGCGGTTGATGCGTTCCAATTTTTCGGAAACGTAGTTTTTGATGGCCTCGGTAACGTCGAAATTCAGACCGGTGATTTTCAGATTCATAATACAGCTCCTTCGGTGGGGTTCAGTCCGTTAGAAACGGAACGGGAAAACTGCGGTTTAAAACTGTCATTCGGTAAGTTTGCGTTTGTGTGCCGGCGGGATGTCGAGCGATTCCCTGTATTTGGCGACGGTGCGGCGGGCGATGTCTATGCCCTGTTGTTTGAGGAGGCGGACAAGGGTTTCGTCGGAATGGGGCTTGCTGCTGTCTTCGTTTTCGATAATCTGCCCCAAAACGGCTTTAATCGCGCCTTGGCTTAAGCCTTCTTTGTCGCCTTCGGAATTGACTGCTTGTGTGAAGAAATAGCGTAACGCAAATAGTCCGCGCGGGCAAGACAAATATTTCTGGTTGGCGGCGCGCGAAATGGTACTTTCGGCAAGCCCCAATTCGGCGGCGGCGTCTTTCATAAGCATGGGCGCGAGTCCGATTTCGCCGAATATGAAGAAGTCTTCCTGATTTTTGACGATGTATTCGGCAAGGCGGATGACGGTGCTTTTGCGCAGTTCGAGAGAGTCGATGCGCTGCTTGGCTTCGTTGATTTTTTCTTTCCATTCGGGTGCGCCGTCTTCTGCGGATTTCATGAGGTCGCAGTATTCGCGGTTGAGTTGCAGTTTGGGCCAGGCGGCTTCGTTGCCGATGACTTTCCAGCCGTCTTTGCCTTCTTTGACCCAAACGTCGGGCTGGATGTAGGCGGTCGGTTCGGAGGAGGCGAAACCGTAGGCGGGGTAGGGGTTGAGCGTGGCGATGATGTCGAGCGCGGCTTCTATGGTTTCGCTGTCGATTTCGGGAAAGAGTTTGCGGAAGCGGATGATGTTTTGTTTGCGGTTTTTGCCTAAGTCGTGCAGCGAGCTTTGGATAAGGTGGGCGGCAGCTTGACGCGCGGGGCTGGCGGGCAGGCGCATGAGCTGGAGCATCAGGGATTCGGTCAGGTCGGCGGCGGCAACGCCCGGCGGGTCGAAGGTCTGCAAAAGGTCGAGGGCGTTTTGCAGCTCGTCTTCGTCCAGCATCCATTCCAAGGGTGTGTTGTCGATAACGTCTTGAATGCTGTCGGTGAAATAGCCTTGGTCGTCAAGGAAGTCGATAAGGATGTGGACGTATGCGGCTTCTTTGTCGGAAAGGGGATGTTCGCACACTTGGGCGTGCAGGTATTGGTTGAAATCTTCTTCTTTGGCGATGTTGAGCCACGCATCTTCGGCATCGTCGCCGCCGAGGTGGTTGCTGCGCGGCATGGTGGTACCGTGATTGAACTCTGCGTCTGCAAATTCGTCGGCTTCGGGACGTTCGAGCAGGGGATTGTCCTGCAACCAGTCTTCGACCTCGCGTTCGAGTTCGATACCGGACATTTGCAGGATGCGCAGGGATTGTTGCAGACGTTGGTTGAGTTGTTGGGTCTGCCTGAGTTTGAGGCCGAGTAAGGTCATGGTGCAATGTATGTTGATTAGTTTTATGGTGGATTGGGCTTGAAGCGGTGCGGCTTGGTTACATTACGCTGTCAACTGCTTCTTGTTTATCCACTATATGATTTCAGACGACCTTGGGCTTGGTTATTGGGTAAGGAAAGGTCGTCTGAACGGATTTTGTGGTGTGTTTATAGGCGTTTGGTCAACGCTTTTTATTTTTTATCCTAGATATGTATTTCAACATTTTGCCTTGCCGCCGTCAACTGACGAGGCGTGTTTGAAGATAGGCATTCGGATATCAATGATGTGAGTTGAAGATTCGTTTGTTGATGGTTTTTATAAAAACTTAAATAAATCATATGTTTGATTATATTCAAGATGTAATTGTTTGAACAACGTGCGTTTCATTGCATATGAGGCTGATTTTTGTCTAACGTGTCATTTGAGGGAAAAGGATGTGGGATCGAATGATATGGGTCATGAAATGGCATAAAGGTCGTCTGAAATCCTGTTCTCTAAAGCTTTGGGCTTTGTTGAACCTGAATTTTCAGACGACCTTACTTCATTTACCGTTTATTTATTGTTCGGATGGGATTCCATCGGTGCAGATAAAGGCAGTTCGGGTACGGTGCGGGCGGAGTCGGAAACGCTGCCGGACAGTGTTTTCAGGAAGGCAACGATGTTTTCGGTTTCTTCCGGAGTCAGGTCTTTACCCAGCTGCGCTTTACCCATGATGGTAACGGCTTTGTCCAATTCCCAAACGCTGCCGTTGTGGAAATATGGATAAGTTTTGGCGACGTTGCGCAAGCCTGGGACGCGGAAGAAGAATTCGTCTTCGGCTTTTTTGGTGACGTCGGCACGACCTTTGTCTTGTTTCGGATCTTCAATGAATTTCCAGTACGGACCTTGAACCAAACCGAATTTTTGGAAAGTTGTGCCGCCGAGGTTGACGCCGCTGTGGCAGGCGATACAGCCGCTTTCCATAAAGGCGCGCACGCCCTTGCGCTCTTGTTCGGTCAGGGCATTGACGTTGCCTTTGAGGTAGTCATCCCATTTGGTCGGCGTCAGCAGGGTGCGTTCGAATGCGCCCAGTGCGGTGGTAATGTTTTTGAAGGAAACTGCACCGTCTTCAGGGAAGGCGGTTTTAAACAGTTCTTGATACTCGGGGATTTTGGTAATTTTGGCAGCAGCTGCTTCTTGTGAGTCGTTTGCCATTTCCACAGGGTTGACCAACGGTCCGCCGGCTTGTTCTTCAACGTCGGCCGCGCGACCGTCCCAGAACTGCATGCCGAGCAAGGCGGCGTTTAAAGCAGTCGGGGAGTTGCGTCCGCCGAACTGTCCTTTATGGCCTTGGCTGGTCGGCAGGTTGTCCACGCCTGCGGTGGCGAGGTTGTGGCAGGAGTTGCAGCTTACGGTGTTGCCTTTGGAGAGGCGTGGCTCATACCATAATTGATGGCCGAGTTTGACCTGTTCTTCGGTAAACGGGCGCAGTTTCTGCATTTCTTCAGCGCTTGGCAGTGGTTTGAAGATGCCTTGCGCGCGTTTGAGCAATTCTTGGTCTTCAGGTGAAGCATTGCTGTCAACGGCGACTTGGGACGCTGCTGAGGCGGTTGAAGCAGCTTCAGGGGTTGTCTGAACGGCAGAGGCTTCGGTCGGTGCGGAAGCAGGTTTTTGTTCCTTGCTTTCCTGTCCGCCACAGGCGGCCAATGCGGACAAAACAGCAAGCGACAGGAGCAGTCGGGTGTTGCCGTGATGAATGGCGGGCGAAAATGGGGAATGGCATTCCGCTTTGTTTACGTCCGTTTGATATGTCCGGCTTTTTTGTCCGCGAAGTATAAACAGCGGGCGTGGTTTGCCCTTTGCGGTAAATCAATATTGGATTTTCAATAGAAATAAGCAATATATGTGATAGCTTCTGCATTTTCATGCGGTTTTCATGTTGAATAGGCCTCTATCGCTTGCACTGCCAAGCCGATTGGTTTAAATTAAACGACAATTTACCGTTGGAAGACACACAATGAAAATCACCGTCATCGGCGCAGGTTCTTGGGGTACAGCCCTTGCCCTGCACTTTGCCCGCCACGGCAACGAAGTCGCCCTTTGGACACGCAATCCCGAACAAGTCCGTACATTGCAGGCAGAACGTGAAAACAAACACGGTCTGCCCGGTTTCCCTTTCCCTGAATCCTTAACCGTTTACGCCGATTTGGGTGATGCACTCAAAGACAGCGAACTCGTCCTTGTCGTAACTTCTGTCGCGGGTTTGAGAAGCAGCGCAGAACTCCTCAAACAACACAATGCCGACCACGTTCCCGTCCTTGCTGCCTGCAAAGGCTTTGAACAAGATACAGGGCTGTTGACCTTCCAAGTATTGAAAGAAGTATTGCCTGAGAACAAAAAAATCGGCGTGCTGTCTGGTCCGAGCTTTGCCCAAGAACTCGCCAAACAACTGCCTTGCGCCGTAGTTATCGCCTCAGAAAATCAGGAGTGGATTGAGGAATTGGTTCCACAACTCAACACCAACGTAATGCGCCTTTACGGCAGTACGGACGTGATCGGCGTGGCTGTCGGCGGTGCTGTCAAAAATGTGATGGCAATCGCTACCGGCCTTTCCGACGGTCTCGAATACGGACTCAATGCGCGTGCGGCGCTGGTGACGCGCGGTCTCGCCGAGATTACCCGTCTTGCCATGGCTATGGGCGCGCAGCCTAAGACCATGATGGGGCTTGCCGGCATCGGCGACCTTATCCTGACCTGTACCGGCGCGCTTTCGCGCAACCGCCGTGTCGGTTTGGGTTTGGCAGAAGGAAAAGAACTGCATCAAGTGTTGGTGGAAATCGGTCATGTTTCCGAAGGTGTCAGCACCATCGAAGAAGTGTTTAACACCGCTGTGAAATACCAAATCGACATGCCCATCACCCAAACCCTGCTGCAACTCATCCGCAAGGAAATGACCCCGCAACAAGTTGCAGAAAGACTCATGGAGCGCAGCGCACGCTTTGAGTAAGACCGAACGGTAAAGGTCGTCTGAAAACATCAAACCAAAAAGTTTCAGACGACCTCAAGATTCGGCAGCGATTGACATCCCTGCATCATCATCCTAATATCCTGACCGCCTGCCACCATGCGGCAATATGGAAGCCTATACATGAATCAATCACTCGACACCTTGGAAGTCAGCGTTTACCAGCTGGCCCAAAAATTTGAAACCCTTGTTGGTGAAAACCGCCGCCTTAATGAAGAAATCGACCGCCTCAAGCTCGAGCATGAACAACAAAAGCGCGAACATGAAGCCGCCGTTGACGAATTGAGTGAAGCGTTGCTTGTACAAGTCGGCAAACTCAAAGAAGACCTACAAGGCAAAATCGACAATCTTAATGCCGAAAAAGAACAATACCGCAGCGCATTGGAACAGACTGCAGAAAAAATCCGCCAGCTCATTTCCCGCCTGCCGCAAGAAACACAATCATAAGGATACGCCATGAGTATCGAACAAGTCAGCCTCGACATCATGAATGTCAATTTCACCATCAACACCCCGAGCGAAGAAAAAGATACCCTGCTCCAAGCCGTTGATATGCTCAACAAAAAAAGTGCCGCCATCAAAGAGAGCGGACGCATTGTCGGCAGCGATAAAATCGCCATTATGACCGCGCTCAACGTTGTCCACGACCTCCTTAAAATTACACTCAAAGACGATTTGGCAATAGGCGAATTTGAGCGTAAAATAACTGACATGAACAACGCCTGCCAAAAAGCTTTGGCGCGGTTGGAACAAAACTGATTTTTCTTTTTCCCTGCGGTGTCCGCGAAGGCATATATTCCTTTGAACCAATAAGTTCGCTTAAGGTTGCCGGGAGTTGCAGTGGGCGCGAGTGTCTATTCTTAGATGCACCCGAAGCTGCCCGAGGTGACCGCCTTGTCAACAAGGTTCAAGCGGATTCAGCCAAAACGGCTCTCGCGGGGATTCCCATATCAAGCCATGCCCAATTTGCGGCATGGCTTTCATTTATCATTGGCTCCGACGTCGTCTGAAAACCAAGCATAAAATTGAAAACACATCCCGATATTTTGAATCATCAGTAACGTTTTCCAGCTTAAAAACAACATCTCCCTATGCATAAAACCGCCATCATAGAAAAAACACTTTCAGACGACCCCAATCCGATTGACAAAAGCCAATCCCATCTTTAAAATTCACAACTTTCTATATCTATCTGGATTTCCACTATGAAAACCTTTTCAGCGAAACCCCACGAGGTGAAGCGCGAATGGTTCGTTATCGACGCCCAAGACAAAGTTTTGGGTCGCGTTGCAGCCGAAGTCGCCCACCGTCTGCGTGGCAAGCACAAACCTGAATACACCCCCCACGTTGACACCGGCGACTACATCATCGTCATTAACGCGGACAAATTGCGTGTAACCGGTGCCAAATTCGAAGACAAAAAATACTTCCGTCACTCCGGTTTCCCCGGAGGTATCTACGAGCGTACTTTCCGCGAAATGCAAGAGCAATTCCCGGGCCGCGCTTTGGAACAAGCCGTAAAAGGCATGTTGCCTAAAGGCCCATTGGGTTACGCAATGATCAAAAAACTGAAAGTGTACGCTGGTGCAGAACACGCCCATGCCGCACAACAACCCAAAGTTTTGGAATTGAAATAAGGACACGACATGAACGGTAAATACTACTACGGCACAGGCCGCCGCAAAAGTTCAGTGGCTCGTGTATTCCTGACTAAAGGTACCGGCCAAATCATCGTAAACGGTCGTCCCGTTGACGAATTCTTCGCCCGCGAAACCAGCCGCATGGTTGTTCGCCAACCTTTGGTTCTGACTGAAAACGCTGAAGCGTTCGACATCAAAGTCAACGTTATCGGCGGCGGTGAAACCGGTCAATCCGGCGCTATCCGTCACGGCATTACCCGCGCCCTGATCGACTTCGACGCTGCGCTGAAACCTGCCTTGTCTCAAGCCGGTTTCGTGACTCGCGATGCCCGTGAAGTTGAACGTAAAAAACCAGGTCTGCGCAAAGCACGCCGCGCAAAACAATTCTCCAAACGTTAATTCGTTTTTGGAATCTCAAAAAGCCCTGCAATGCAGGGCTTTTTTTATTTGTTGCAGCTATCGGATTGCCTATACATTTTTGAGACTGGTTGAGAGAGGGCGGACGGCTGAGCGATAGTAAGTTGAGACGGCAGGATTCGCGTTAAGTTTTTCTATTTCTTCAAATATCGAAAATGTGAAATTTCTTTTCGCATTCCCCATTGATACAATGAGGTTTTTTGCAGGGTCGTCTGAATATGACGGATTTCTCAAAGGGACTTGTGGCGGCGATAGCTTCCAATGTATTGTTTTCCATGCTGTTTCTGTACAGTACTTGGATGCACCCGATGAATGGGACGGAAGTTTTCGCTTGGCGCATGGTCGCAATGTTGGCGTCCGTATGCGTATTGATGGGCATGGGCGATGGCTGGAAGGCGGCAGGGCGGTTTGTTCGTGAAACAGGCAGGAATTGGAAACGTTGGTTTTTGATTATGCTGCCTGCGCCTATTTTTGCAAGCCAGCTTTGGCTGTTTGTCTGGTCGCCGGTCAATGGCGAAGGCGTGAACGTGGCAATGGGCTATTTCCTGTTCCCATTGGCGATGCTGGCGGGCGGCAGGATTTGGTTTAAGGAAACGCTTAACCGTCTGCAAATAGTAGCGGTCGTATCGGCATGTTTGGGCGTGGCATGGGAGTTGGTACGATCCGGCGCATTTTCATGGGCGACGGTATGGGTATTCGGGACATATCCCATCTATTATTTGGTGCGCCGCAAACTGGGCGTGCCGGCATTGATAGGGCTGACGTTTGATTTGCTCGTGATTGCGCCTTGTGCCTTATTTTATATTCTGACGCAAACCGATACCATCAATTTGATTGCGTCCACCCCCAAGCTTATCGGCTTTATCGTTTTGTTGGGCATCAATAGCACGGTCGCCATGCATTTGAATTTAAAAGCAAGCCAATTATTACCCATTGCCGTATTCGGTATGTTGAGCTATTTGGAACCGGTCTTGCTGTTTATCATTTCGATTGCATGGCTGGACGAACCTTTGGAGAGTGGGGCATTAAGCAGCTACGGATTCATTTGGTTGGGTTTGAGTTTGATGATGGTAAACGGATGGCTGGCAATGAAGAGAAGGGTCGTCTGAAGCCGCTGTTTTATATAGTGGATTAACTTTAAACCAGTACGGCGTTGCCTCGCCTTGCCGTACTATCTGTACTGTCTGCGGCTTCGTCGCCTTGTCCTGATTTAAATTTAATCCACTATAGATTTCAGACGACCTTTGCCGTTTCCATTAAAATACCGTATTCCCATTTTTCAGACGACCTCTTCCCATGTTTCCCGACCAATCCGCCCCCAATCTGCTGCAAGGCTTGAACCCCGAACAACTCTCCGCCGTAACCTGGCCGCCGCAATCCGCCCTTGTGCTGGCGGGTGCGGGCAGCGGCAAAACGCGCGTACTGACCACGCGTATCGCATGGCTGCTGCAAACCGGCCAGGCAAGCGTACACAGCATTATGGCGGTAACGTTTACCAACAAAGCCGCCAAAGAAATGCAAACCCGACTCGGCGCGATGATTCCCATCAACGTCCGCGCCATGTGGCTCGGCACGTTCCACGGTCTTTGCCACCGCTTTCTACGGCTGCACTACCGCGACGCCGGTCTGCCGTCTTCCTTTCAAATCCTCGACAGCGGCGACCAGCTTTCCCTGATCAAACGCCTGCTCAAAAGCCTCAACATCGCCGAAGAAATCATCGCGCCGCGTTCGCTGCAAGGCTTTATCAACGCGCAAAAAGAATCCGGTTTGCGCGCTTCCGTGTTGAGCGCGCCCGACCCGCACACAAGCCGCATGATTGAATGCTACGCCGAATACGACAAAATCTGCCAACGCGAAGGCGTGGTCGATTTCGCCGAACTCATGCTCCGCAGCTACGAAATGCTGCAAAGCAACGAAATCCTGCGCCAGCACTATCAAAACCGCTTCAACCACATTCTCGTCGACGAGTTCCAAGACACCAACAAACTGCAATACGCCTGGCTCAAACTCATGGCGGGCGGCAACGCGGCAGTCTTTGCCGTAGGCGACGACGACCAAAGCATCTACCGTTTTCGCGGCGCAAACGTCGGCAATATGACCGCGCTGATAGAAGAATTCCACATCGACGCGCCCGTCAAACTCGAACAAAACTACCGCTCCGTCGGCAACATCCTCGCCGCCGCCAATGCCGTGATTGAAAACAACGACGAACGCCTCGGCAAAAACCTGCGCACCGACGCCGAAGCAGGCGACAAAATCCGCTACTACTCCGCCTTTACCGACCTCGAAGAAGCCCAATTCATCGTTGACGAAACCAAAGCCCTCGAACGCGAAGGCTGGGATTTGGACGAAATCGCCGTCCTCTACCGCAGCAACGCCCAATCCCGCGTCATCGAACAAAGCCTGTTCCGCAGCGGCATCCCCTACAAAATCTACGGCGGCCTGCGCTTTTACGAACGCCAAGAAATCAAACACGCGCTCGCCTACCTGCGCCTCGCCGTCAATCCCGACGACGACAACGCCCTCTTGCGCGTCATCAACTTCCCACCGCGCGGCATCGGCGCACGCACCATCGAAAACCTTCAGACGGCCTCAACCGAACAAGGCATCACCCTCTGGCAGGCAGCCTGCAACGCCGGCGCAAAAGCCGCCAAAGTCGCCGCCTTCGTCCGCCTGATTGAAGCCCTGCGCAACCAAGTCGGACAAATGCCCCTGCCCGAAATCATCGTCGGCATCCTCAAAGACAGCGGTCTGACCGAACACTACAAAACCCAAAAAAGCGACAACCAAGACCGCCTCGACAACCTCGACGAACTCGTCAACGCCGCCATCGAGTTCAAACCCGAAGACAGCAACTTCGAAATCCTGCCCGACAACATTTCAGACGACCCCGCCTTCCCCATCCTCGCCTTCCTCAGCAACGCTGCCCTCGAATCCGGCGAAAACCAAGCAGGCGTGGGCGAAAAAGCCGTCCAACTCATGACCGTCCACGCCGCCAAAGGCTTGGAATTTAACGCCGTATTCCTCACCGGCATGGAAGAAGGCCGCTTCCCCAGCGAATATTCCCTCGCCGAACGCGGCGGCCTCGAAGAAGAACGCCGCCTCATGTACGTCGCCATTACCCGCGCCCGTAAACGCCTCTACATCACCATGGCGCAACAACGCATGCTGCACGGACAAACCCAATTCGGCATCGTCTCCCGCTTTGTCGAAGAAATCCCACCCGAAGTATTGCATTACCTGTCCGTCAAAAAGACCGCCTACGACAGCTACGGCAACCCGCGCCAAACCGCCGCGCCCAAAGACAAAATCATCGACGACTACAAACAGCCCCAAACCTACGCAGGCTTCCGCATCGGGCAAAACGTCCGCCACGCCAAGTTCGGCACAGGCGTCATCATCGATGCCGTAGACAAAGGCGAATCCGCCCGCCTGACCATCAACTTTGGCAAACAGGGCGTGAAAGAGCTGGATACCAAGTTTGCGAAATTGGAAGAGATGTAAAAGGGAAATGGCAGAGGTCGTCTGAAACCCGTAGCGTGGGCTTTGCCCAGGAATCAAACCCAAAATTTCAGACGACCTCTTTTAGCCGCCATTATCGTGGGCGAAGCCCACGCTACAATGTACATCGACGAGGCAAATGGTCGTCTGAAAACGAGAGCAACGAGCTTTGCTGAAACCTCTGCCGTCATTCCCGCGCAGGCGGGAATCCAGAAGTTTGAGGTCTCAGCAGCCTTGAAATATTTCTGAAATGCCAAGGTCTGGATTCCCGCCTGCGCGGGAATGACGGCGGTAGGTTAGCTTCCATGCTTAAGAGGGGCGACTGTATCTACGGTTTAGGTTAGTGGATTACTTTTTTAAGTCAATCCAATGATTATGATTAATTTAGAGAAAAATAATGGAACGAACATACAAGAAAATAGACATGGAAACCGCAGTATCCATGTTGGAAGACCATCAGTTATGGCTTTCAAGTGGTGGTAAAGAAGGTAAACAAGCTGTTTTTACGGGATATGATTTAAGCGGTTTAGATTCAGATTATGCAGAAGCGAGATACATAGTCCCTCCTTTTTGGGAGAAGAATCTCTTAAAAATAGACTTGAGTTATTCAAACCTAAGTGGATTGTATTTTAGGGAAGTAAACTTGAGCCAAGCTGATTTTCGCGGTGCAAATCTGAAAAACACCCATTTTTATTGGGCAACTTTATTTGATGCAGATTTCAGCGGGGCGGATATTAGTGAGGCAAACATTGAGGAAAGCTCTCTGGTTCAAGCAAATTTGACGAAAGCAGATCTCTTTAAAACAGGTATAACCTATTCATATCTCGAAAATGCAAACCTTCAAGATGCGAACTGTCAAGAAGAGACCTTTGCAAAATTCCCCAAAATCCCCTAAATTCCCACAAAGACATTTAGGGGATTTCCCATGAGCACCTTCTTCCAGCAAACCGCACAAGCCATGATTGCCAAACACATCGACCGCTTCCCACTATTGAAGTTGGATCAGGTGATTGATTGGCAGCCGATCGAACAGTACCTGAATCGTCAAAGAACCCGTTACCTTAGAGACCACCGCGGCCGTCCCGCCTATCCCCTGTTGTCCATGTTCAAAGCCGTCCTGCTCGGACAATGGCACAGCCTCTCCGATCCCGAACTCGAACACAGCCTCATCACCCGCATCGACTTCAACCTGTTTTGCCGTTTTGACGAACTGAGCATCCCCGATTACAGCACCTTATGCCGCTACCGTAACTGGCTGGCGCAAGACGACACCCTGTCCGAATTGCTGGAACTGATTAACCGCCAACTGACCGAAAAAAACCTAAAAGTAGAGAAGGCATCCGCCGCCGTCATTGACGCCACCATTATTCAAACCGCCGGCAGCAAACAACGTCAGGCCATAGAAGTCGATGAAGAAGGACAAGTCAGCGGCCAAACCACACCGAGTAAAGATAAAGATGCCCGTTGGACAAAGAAAAACGGCCTTTACAAACTCGGTTACAAACAACATACCCGTACCGATGAGGAAGGCTATATCGAGAAACTGCAGATTACCCCCGCCAATACCCATGAGTGTAACCATCTGTCGCCTTTGTTGGAAGGCATTGCCGAAGGTACGACCGTCTATGCCGACAAAGGCTACGACAGCAAGGAAAACCGGCAACATCTGAAAGAGCATCGGTTGTTAGACGGCATTATGCGCAAAGCCTGCCGCAACCGTCCGCTGACGGAAGCGCAAACCAAACGTAACCGGTATTTGTCGAAGACCCGTTATGTGGTGGAACAAAGCTTCGGTACGCTGCACCGTAAATTCCGTTATGCGCGGGCAGCCTATTTTGGTCTGCTCAAAGTGAGTGCGCAAAGCCATCTGAAGGCGATGTGTTTGAACCTGTTGAAAGCGGCTAACAGGCTAAGTGTGCCTGTTGCTGCCTAAAAGGTGGCCTGGATGCCTGATTATCGGGTATCCGGGGAGGATTAAGGGGGTATTTGGGTAAAATTAGTGGATATTTGAAACGAAAACAGCCGAAAATCTTTGTTTAGGTTTCGGCTGTTGGGGGAAAAGGAATTTTGCAAAGGTCTCAAGAAACGAATTTTCGGAGCACACAACTGCAAGGGGCAAATTTGCATGGGGCTAATTTTCATAGTGCAGACTTTGGAGGTGCAACTATAGAAGAAAATCAATTAATTCATATCAGATTTGCGGAAAATATCGATTTTGATATTGTTAAAGTAGAGAATGAGTCTCTAAAAAATCAAATATCCTTATTCAGGGATAAAATTCAACTCTTACAGAAAGGGTTGGAACAGACACAATCGGAGTCTAATAGTAGAGAAAATCAGGAAGAAATTGACAAACTACAGAAACAAATCAAACAGATAGAGGAAGAGAAAAATCAAAGTTTAGAAGACCTGAAAAAGTCATTAAAATTACAATGGCGCAATCAAATTCAGTACGCCAGAAATTCACTCGCTCATGCCTTAAAAAATACCGACAACCAAATCAAAAATAACGAAAATACAGCCTGTTGGTTCAAGCGGTTAGGTATTGCTTTGTTCATTATCACCATAATTTTACTATTGATTTTCAGTATATTCGTTTTATGTGCTCCCGATTCTTTCCTTACCCAAAATTTCAATATTTTATTTTACACATTCCCTATCATCACTCTAATGCTGATTGGCACAACCTGTCTACGCCATCAGAAAAATCTGTTGGGGGAAGTCCGTCATTTTTCCAATATGAAACACCAAATCGAACTGTGTAGTGGTTTACTTGAAGCCTCTCAGCATGCTGCCGCCAGCTTCAATAATCCGGAAAAAGCGGATGAATATGTGCAGGAAACCTTTACCCAGATACGAAATCGTTTGCTCAATAGTCAATATCTGCCCGATAATTCATCGGCAGACAAGCAGTCGGAAAATGATTTGGGATCAGATAAGGTGCTTGATTTATTAAATAAGATTGCCGATTTATCCGGAAAGAAAACTATGGGGAATTAGCCAAGAGACAGTTGTTACCCCAAAGGTCGTCTGAAAACGTTTTGGCGAAACCGGCTATCTGTTTTCAGACGACCTTGGATTCGGATTTCAAGTGCAACACTATGGTACCAGTGGTTGGAACAGATTCAAGAATAAAACACTTGGCGTTTCGTAGCCAAGTGTTTTTCTTGACCGGTGGTTCAACTCATCTTGAACCCTGCGTATCTCCCGATTACTGATGTTTCGGAAATCGGTTTGTTTGGGGAAATATTGCCGGATGAGTCCGTTAGTGTTTTCATTCAGTCCTTTTTCCCAAGAATGGTAGGGGCGGCAAAAATAGGTTTCCGCCTTCAATGCTTTGGCTATTTTGGTGTGTTGGTAAAATTCTTTACCGTTGTCCATGGTGATGGTGTGCACTCTGGCTTTATGTGCCCTTAATACCCTAATGGCCGCTAGGGCAGTGTCTTCGGCTTTTAAGTTATCCAATTTACAGATGATAGTGTAGCGGGTAACGCGTTCGACCAAGGTCAGTAATGCGCTTTTCTGTCCTTTGCCGACGATGGTGTCGGCTTCCCAATCACCGATGCGGGTTTTCTGGTCGACGATAGCGGGTCGGTTTTCTATGCCGACGCGGTTGGGCACTTTGCCTCCGGTCCATGTGCTGCCGTAGCGTTTTCGGTAGGGTTTGCTGCATATTTTGAGGTGTTACCACAAAGTGCCGCCGTTGCTTTTGTCTTGGCGGAGGTAGCGGTAAACGGTGCTGTGATGGAGCGTGATCCCGTGGTGTTTGCGCAGGTAGGCGCATACTTGTTCGGGACTGAGTTTTCGGCGGATAAGGGTGTCGATGTGTTGAATCAGCTGCGAATCGAGCTTATAGGGTTTTCGCGGGCGCTGTTTGGTCAGCCGGCTTTGCCGTTGCGCTTTATCGGCGCTGTATTGCTGTCCTTGGGTATGGTGCCGCTTGATTTCGCGACTGATGGTGCTTTTGTGACGGTTAAGCTGTTTGACGATTTCGGCGATGGTGCAGTGGCGGGACAGGTATTGGATGTGGTATCGTTCGTCTTGGGTCAGTTGTGTGTAGCTCATGGCAATCTTTCTTGCAGGAAAGGTCGTATGCTACCGCATACTGACCTTTTTCTGTTATGGAAAGTTGCACTTCAAATGCGAATCCGCCGACCTTTTGCCGTTTCCATCATCTATATATATAGATTCAAATCAAGACCACGCAGCATCATTGTCATTGTTTCAATGCAGGCAGAATCTGCCAAAAATAATGTGCAAAATCGAAAAAAGGCAGGGCGGGTATCCCTATCGATTATCCCCTTTTTAAAAGAGGCTTCGAACGCTTAAAACAATCATTCAAAATTAAATTAATTTCCATAAATTTCTATTATAAATTGCCGTCTATCCTAAATAAATACCGAATATCAAAATATCATATTAAAAAATATTATATGAATCAATTTATTAAAAATATTTAAATTTCAAGAATACCGCTTATCTAAATAATCATACCGTTTGTCAAAATATTCAAATATTATTAAAAACAGCTTTCAAAAGTGACGAAACACGGCATGTGACACAAAACGTCTTCTTCACTTCCCCAAAAAAAATCAAAAAATGACAAAACACGTCATATCGCAGAAACAATCCTACGTCATAAAAAAGCCAAAATCTGCCCGAAAAATCCTTCAAGACAAACTTAAACTTATTAAAAACATAAAATTACAAAATATTTTCACAAAAAATCCAAAAAAATCCAGACTTGGCACATCCCCTGCTTGATACATTACGTCCGGCAAGGGAAACGAAGCAACGAAGTCCGAACCGGGAAGCTGTATATTCCTTCTACTTGATGGTTTTACTCATAAAACAAGAGAGCCAAACACATTACGGTTTTTTAACAACAAACATTTTTATTCACAACACTTTTTAAACTGGAGTTTATTAAATGAAAGCAATCCAAAAAGGTTTCACCCTGATCGAATTGATGATCGTCGTAGCAATTATCGGTATCCTGGCCGCTATCGCCCTGCCTATGTACGGCGACTACACTGCCCGCGCACAAGCGACTGAAGGCTACGAACTATTGGGCGGTTTGAAAACGCCTTTGGTTGAGGCAGTAGCTGCAAGCAGTAACGCTATTGCTTGTAAAGGCACAACAGGTGATGCTGCTAACAGTCAGCCTTGGTTCAACTCAGCAGTAACTACTGGTAAGTATGTGCAAAAAGTAGTTGCAGCAGTAGATGGTTCTAACTGTAAAATGACTGCCACTTTCAAAGCAGCTTCTGCAGGTGTCAACGACAAAGTAGCTGGTCAAACTATTAATATGACCCTGACTCCTTCAACCGGTGCTTGGGCTTGTACTACCAGCTTAGATAAAAACGTAGCGCCTGCTGCTTGCCGTGATGCTGCCGCCGCTCCTGCTACTCCCGCTTAACAATAACAGCTAAATTTATAAATTGTTATGAAATAACAAAGCCCGCTCTGGCGGGCTTTTCTAACATTTATTCAAGCAACTCAAATCGGGCAAACTGATTCTGTTCCAAACTCACTTCATTAAAGGTCGTCGTATGAAACAACAAGGCTTTACCATTACCGAACTGATGATTGTTGTCGCTATTCTCGGCATACTTGCCGCCATTGCCCTGCCGTTGTTCGGCAACTATACCGCCAAGGCGCAGGCAACTGAAGGGCATGAAATCCTTGCTGGTCTGAAAAGCCCGCTGGTCGAGGCTATTTCTACCGAGGGTATTAATGCCTGTGATACCACCAAACCTTGGTTTGCCTCCAGCGTGCATACAGGCAACTTCGTCAATGACGTCGCTCTGGAAAAGAATGACACAAAATGCCTGCTGACTGTTACTTTCAAAAGCAGTGGCGTAAACGACAAAATCACCAATAAAAAAATTAATATCCGCTATACCGTAGGATCGGGAGTATGGGAATGCGGTACAGACGTGGAAAAAGAATTACGCACCGCTTCATGCCAAGGCGACTTGCTGTCGCTGTAATTAAAGACGTAGCAGAGTAGCGTGGACTTTGCCCACGATAAGAGCGGAGGAAAAGACTCGTCTGAAATTTTGGGTGTGGTCGTGGGCAAAGCCCACGCTACGGATTGGGTAGATTGGGTTGAAGCCAACAAAACCTGCATTATCTGCTTAAAAAATATCAATAAAGGGAAAATTATGAAGCTGAATTATAGGCAGCTTGCTTTGGAGCTGACTATGAAAATAATGGCAGTCACGGCTTTGAGTTATTTTATCAAAACCGTTTTAGAAAATTATATGATGACGGGAAATCCAGTCGTATTGCTGTTGTTGGTAGGGGAGTGTATTACGGTTTTTCTCGTGGTTTTCTCTAAATTTACGGATACTCGAAATTTCTCTCCTTTACCCGTATTGGCAACGATGGGGGCGACTTTTTATTTTTTTGCCATTGCGTTGGGTGGCGGTGTCAAATTGATTTCCGATAATGTTGCATCTGTCTTGCTCGTTTTCGGCATCTGTTGGCAGATTTACGCCAAAATTTATCTGGGTAGGAGTTTCGGACTTTTACCTGCCTGTCGAACCGTGGTGGATACCGGCCCTTATCGCTTGGTACGGCATCCGATTTATTTTGGCTATTTCATCGGGCATGTGGCGTTTCTACTCAATAATTTCTCATTGTGGAATATTGAAGTGTTGACACTGCTGTATCTGCTTCAGTTTTTACGCATGAATTATGAAGAACAGGTGCTTAGCCGAAATGAGCAATACAGGGAATATAAATCGCGTGTGAAAAACAGGTTTATACCGTTTTTGCTGTAAACCACACATAGTTAAAACCCTAGTATGGGCTTTGCACACGGGGAGATTATTGGTAGTAAGGTCGTCTGAAAAGCGTTTTCAGACGACCTTTTGTTTTGATGGCGTAGATGGTAGCGTGGGCTTTGCCCACGAAAATGTTGGGTAAAAGAGGCCGTCTGAAATTTTGGGTGTTTCGTGGGCAGAGCCCACGCTACGGGTTTTTATTCTCCTGCTACAGTTTTTGCCGTAGGTCGGATTCTTGAATCCGACATTTCCAACAGCGGTATTTCGGAAACGATAGCTGCGTCAAATGTTTTTGTCGGATACAAGTATCCGACCTACATCTAAATCCCCACCTACACGGGAATGACGGCGGAGGTTTCGGCAAAAATTGCTCCTCTAGTTTTCAGACGGCGGCGGATTCGCATTTGAAGTGCAACTTTCCATAACAGGAAAAGGCCAGTATGCGGTAGCATACGGCCTTTCCTGCAAGAAAGATTGCCATGAGCTACATACAACTGACCCAAGACGAACGATACCATATCCAATACCTGTCCCGCCACTGCACCGTCACTGAAATCGCCAAACAGCTCAACCGCCACAAAAGCACCATCAGCCGCGAAATCAAGCGGCACCATACCCAAGGGCAGCAATACAGCGCCGAAAAAGCCCAGCGGCAAAGCCGGACTATCAAACAGCGTAAGCGAAAGCCCTATAAGCTCGATTCGCAGCTGATTCAACACATCGACACCCTTATCCGCCGCAAACTCAGTCCCGAACAAGTATGCGCCTACTTGCGCAAACACCACGGGATCACGCTCCATCACAGCACCATTTACCGCTACCTTCGCCAAGACAAAAGCAACGGCGGCACTTTGTGGCAACATCTCAGAATATGCAGCAAACCCTACCGCAAACGCTACGGCAGCACATGGACCAGAGGCAAAGTGCCCAACCGCGTCGGCATAGAAAACCAACCCGCCATCGTCGACCAAAAAGCCCGCATCGGCGATTGGGAGGCCGACACCATCATCGGCAAGGATCAGAAAAGCGCATTACTGACCTTGGTCGAACGCGCTACCAGCTACACTATCATCTGAGACCTTTGCAAAAATAGTCTGGTAACGAAATTTGACGCATAAAAATGCGCCAAAAAATTTTCAATTGCCTAAAACCTTCCTAATATTGAGCAAAAAGTAGGAAAAATCAGAAAAGTTTTGCATTTTGAAAATGAGATTGAGTATAAAATTTTAGTAACCTATGTTATTGCAAAGGTCTCATCTGTAAATTGGATAACTTAAAAGCCGAAGACACTGCTTTGGCAGCCATTAGGGTATTAAAGGCACATAAAGCCAGAGTGCACACCATCACCATGGACAACGGTAAAGAATTTTACCAACACACCAAAATAGCCAAAGCATTGAAAGCGGAGACTTATTTTTGCCGCCCCTACCATTCTTGGGAGAAAGGGCTGAATGAGAACACCAACGGACTCATCCGACAATATTTCCCCAAACAAACCGATTTCCGAAACATCAGTGATCGGGAGATACGCAGGGTTCAAGATGAGTTGAACCACCGGCCAAGAAAAACACTTGGCTACGAAACGCCAAGTGTTTTATTCTTGAATCTGTTCAAACCACTGATACACTAGTGTTGCACTTGAAATCCGAATCCAAGGACCTTTTGTCCATGAATGAAAAGGTGTCATCGGAAAAGGGGCTTTCGCCAGTTTGGCTTTTTATAGTGGATTAAATTTAAATCAGGACAAGGCGACGAAGCCGCAGACAGTACAAATAGTACGGCAAGGCGAGGCAACGCCGTACTGGTTTAAATTTAATCCACTATACAATGCTCAGTTTGACGGGGATTCCGTTTCGTTCTCCATACAAACACAAAACCCGCTGTCGAGATAGCGGGTTTTGTGTTTTTCGGTTTTGAGTATCTGATATAAATGGGAACGGTATTTCTCGTATATGCGCACTCCAGAGGTAATGAGACAAAAAGAAGAGGGGATAATCTGTCGTTTAATGGCTCGGAGCGGACGGCTTCCGAGTGGTTTTGATTATACGCTAATAGAAATAATTATCAATACTAAAAAGATAAGAAATTGTAAATTACGCCTAATGCTATGAAAAATAATAAGATTTAATGGCTGGGGTTGGTGGTGTTGAGAAGAAAATGAAATAAAAGTGGATAAATTGGGATTGGTTTGAAGCGTTGGAATGGGAATGTTGAGGCTATCAAGCATGTGGAGCATTAGACGAGGCTAGGCTGCATTGCTTTGATTAAACGTTGATTGGCTGTACATGTTTGACTTTGAATGATTCAAACTCAAAGGGTCGTCTGAAAACGGATTTCAGACGACCCTTTGATTTATCTGGCAAACACGTTCAGAGGATTTGCGCAGAGACCTTAAACTTTGGTTTCTTCGGCTTGCTGTTCTTCTTGAGCGGCTTGCTCCGCTTTAATCGCTTCCAATGCGGCGAATTGTTCGGCGACACCTTGTTCGATTTTGGACAGGCTGGCGGATTTTGCTTCGTGGTAGGCTTCTTCTAAGGCGTAGCTGAAGCCGATATCATCTGTGCCGCCGTGGCTTTTGATGACGATACCGCGCAGGCCGAGCAGAATGGCGCCGTTGAATTTGCGCGGATCCAGTTTGCTTTTCAAGCCTTTTAGGGCGGGGAGGGCGGCGACGGCAGCCATTTTGTTGAACAGGTTGCGTTGGAATTCCTGACGGATGGCTCCGCTCATGAATTTGACCGCGCCTTCGATGGTTTTGAGCATGATGTTGCCGACAAAGCCGTCTGCGACAATCACGTCGGCTTCGCCGTACAGGACGCCGTTGCTTTCGATGTTGCCGATGAAATTCAGTTTGCTGCTTTTGAGCAGTTTGAAGGTTTGTTTGACGGTGTCCGTGCCTTTGATGTCTTCGGTGCCGACGTTAAGCAGTCCGACGCGCGGGCTGCCTTTTTGCGGGTAGAGGGCTTGGAAGAGTTCGTTGCCGATGATTGCGAACTGTACGAGCTGTTCGGGCGTGCAATCGACATTTGCGCCCAAATCGAGTGCAAGGGTCAGGTGTTCGCTGTCGGATGGCAGGAATTTGGCGATGGCGGGGCGGTCAATGCCGGGAATGGTTTTGAGGACGAAGCGGGCGGTCGCCATAAGCGCGCCGGTGTTGCCGGCGGATACGGCGGCTTGCGCGTTGCCTTCTTTGACTTGGTTGATGGCAATGCGCATGGAGGAGTCTTTTTTATTTTTCAGGGCAAGCTGCGGGGCTTCGTCCATGCCGACGACTTCGGAGGCGTGGAGCACGGTAATGCGCTCCATCGGCGCGTTGGCTGCGGAGAGGGCTTGGCGGACGGCGGATTCGTCGCCGACCATAATGAGGTGTACGTCTTGCTGCTGTTTCAAAAAGGCAAGGGCACCGGGGACGGTAACTGCGAGACCTGAGTCGCCGCCCATGGCATCTACGGCCAATGTAATCATGTTGTTCTCCGGTTTGTGCCGTGAAGCGGAAGAGGGGCGGTGTCGGCTGCCTCTGTGGGTTTGTTCGGCTTCACAATCGGTTTCAGACGACCTTTGGATGATATGCGGTATGGAGGTCGTCTGAAAATGGGGTGTATGTGTGGTCGGGTGCTTCGGATTGAAGTGTTGCGTTCCACATTCTAATACGTTTTATGAAGATGCGCTGAAAAGAGGCGAAATCTCGTTTTATCGGTATGGTACGGATTTTGCCGTTGCCGTTTCGGGAGAAGGCGGGCTTCTCCGTTGCGGACTTATTTTTTACCTTCAGCGGCGAGGCGGTTGTGCTCGTCGATGTCGAGCGCGTCCCAAGGGTAGTTGATCCACCAGTCTTCTACGGTAAGGCCGCTGAAGTAGGGGATACCTTCGGGGATTTTGCCGACTTTGGCTTTGATTTTTTCGTGCAGGACGGCAACGCCGACGGTGCCGAAATCTTCTTTTTGCAACTCGGTCAGGCAGAATTCCATGGTTACGCGGCTGTCGTCGACTTCATCGACTACGAGTACGTTCTTGCCTTTCAGTGCGTCAGGGACGGGGTCAAGCCATTGGACTTTTTTGACTTCTTCCGTTACCTGTCCTTCGTTGTCGCTGTCGTAATAGGCGGTGGTTACGGCGTAAATCGGGATTTCCAGAAAGCAGCGCAGCATACGGGCGGGGATGAAGCCGCCGCCGCCGATGGCGATCATGGCATCGTATTTGACGCCGGAGTTTTGGATTTTTTTCGCCAACGCTTTGATTACGCGGTGGATGTCGTCGTAGGTGTACCAGATTTTCTGTTTCATGGCGATTCCCGATTGGATTGGGGGTATCAGTTTGAACTGTGAGGATTTCGTGCCGAGTGTTGAGATGGATTCAGGCATGAAGTCGGGCAGTTCGGATGTAATGTAAAAAAGCCAGCATTGCATGGCAATATTCTGGCTTTTTCAGTCAGTCGAATAAGATTATTCGCCTTTGGCTTTCACTACTTTACGGCCGCGGTACATACCGTTGGGGGAAATGTGGTGCGGGCGGTGTACTTCGCCGGTTACGCTGTCAACAGACAGAGAAGGCGCGGTCAAAGCGTCGTGAGAGCGGTGCATACCGCGTTTAGAAGGGGATTTTTTGTTTTGTTGAACGGCCATTTCAAGCTCCTAGATAAATAAAACTGTGTCCTGGTTAACTGCTTTTCAAACCTGCTAAAACAGCAAAAGGGTTGGGTTTGTCCTGATTGACTTGTTCCAGCGCGGCATTGTCGCAGTTTTCGTGGCGCGGGGAGAAGGGGAGCGACATTAGGATTTGGTCTTCCACCAACCCGCGTACATCGAGTTCTTTCTCAATCGGCATGCCTTCCAACTCTTCGTCGGCAAGCATCGCTTCATCCAAGTCCTCTTCATTGGCGAACAAAACAATGCGGCTGGTTTCGTCGAGCGTAAACGGCATGGGGCGGATACATCGTTGGCAAATCAGCGGCATATCGGCTTTGACGTTCAAATCGAGAAACAAACGCTGCAGTCGGTCGCGTCCGCCGTTCAGCGTAAACGACACTTTGGTCTGTTTGTCGGCCGGATAATCGTGCGAACGGACTCGTTCGTCCAATTCCTCAAGCATGAAGCTGCCTTGCAGGCTCTGCTTTTCGGAGGCGAAAACTTCTGGGTCAATCAAATTAGGGTCTGACATAAACGGGGTATGATATAATTTCGACAGTCTAACGTCAATATTTTTAAGCAAAATATGAGTGCAAAACTGCCTTTGATATTGGGTTCGGGTTCGGTGTTCCGCCGCGCGCAGCTTGAGCGTTTGGGTATTGATTTCCAAACTGCCGCGCCTGATTTCGATGAAACGCCTGCTGCGGGTGAAAACGCGGCAGATACTGCCTTGCGTTTGGCGGAAGGGAAGGCGCGTTCGCTGGCGGCTCGATTTCCTGCTGCGTTGGTGATCGGCGCGGACCAAGTGGCGTGGTGCAATGACCGCCAGTTGGGCAAACCGATGAACGTCGCAAATGCACAACAAATGCTCAGGGATTTGAGCGGCAGAAGGATTGAATTTTACAGCGCAATCGTGCTTTTGAATACTGCTTCGGGCCGTATTCAGCGTCATGTCGATAACACATCGGTCGTGATGCGCACGCTGACAGACGGGCAGATTGAGCGTTATCTGGCGCGCGAACCGGACGCGGTTTACTGCGCGGGTGCGGCGAAGAGCGAGGGCTTGGGCGCGGCGTTGCTGGAGCGTATAGACAGTAGCGACCCGAACGCGCTTATCGGTTTGCCCATCTTCAAACTGGTCGAGTTTTTAAAAAACGAAGGCGTAGAAGTCATTTAGGTCGTCTGAAAACAGCCGTTTGACGGTTTCAGACGACCTTCCGTATAGGAAACACCATCATGTCCCCGATTCTTTACCTGATTCCCACTCCTTTGGGCGCACCCGATACGCCCTGCCTGCTGCCGCACGAACAGGCGCAGATTACCGGTTTGACCGATTTCGTGGTTGAGGCCGAGAAAACCGCCCGCGGCCATTTGAAACATTTGGGTATCACGACGCCCATCCGCGAGCTGAACCTGCAAACTTTAAACGAACACACCGACTTAAAAAACCTGCCCGAGCTTTTGAAACCTCTGCAAGAAGGGCGCAGCATGGGCATCCTCAGCGAAGCGGGGTGTCCCGCTGTTGCCGATCCCGGCGCGAATCTGGTGGCATTGGCGCACCGACACGGCTATGAAGTCCGTCCGCTGGTCGGCCCGTCCAGCCTGTTGCTGGCACTGATGGCGTCGGGTGCAAACGGGCAGAATTTCGCGTTCAAAGGCTATCTGCCGTCGGAGAAAAGTGAGCGTATTGCCGCTTTGAAGAGCTTGGAACAGCGTTCGCGTCAGCAAAACGAAACCCAGCTTTTCATCGAAACGCCTTACCGCAACGACGCGCTGCTTGCCGACGCGCTGGAAACTCTGCACCCTGAAACCCGCCTCTGCACCGCAACCGACCTGACTTTGCCGACACAGGAAATCATCAGCCAAACCGTTGCCGCTTGGCGGAAAATGAAAACGCTGCCGAATTTGAAAAAACGCCCGACGATATTTGTGTTGCACGCGGGTTAGGAAAGTAGGGAGGTTTGTCGGATTAGCCCGCCATACTGAAAAAGGTCGTCTGAAAACCTTGTAGAGAAGGTTTTCAGACGACCTTTGCTTTATAGTGGATTAAATTTAATCCACTATAAAGCAGGACAAGGCAACGAAGCCGCAGACAGTACAGATAGTACGGCAAGGCGAGGCAACGCCGTACTGGTTTAAAGTTAATCCACTATATTTGGGAATACTTAAAACCAATGCAGCAATCCGACAGCCATCAACACTGCCGTGATACACGCTAAGAGCGCGCAGATTTGCAGGGCTGTCGAGTTGGCTTTGGGGTAGCCCATCAGATTGGGCAGCGGGTTGGACGGCAATATCATGCCGTAGACGAATTGAAGCAGTCCGCCTGCGACCATAGGCAATGTAAATACCGGCAATATCAGGCTGATGGCGGCAAGTACGAGGCTGATTCTGAACATCCATATCGCCGGATAATGTCCCTTTCCGGCATCATTGCAGCGCTTTTCCAGCCAGGTGCTTTGATAGTGCAGCAGGCCGTAAAGGGCGATGGCAAAGACATGCACTGCGCCGCCGACCTGCCGGTTGATGCCGCATTGACCCAAGCATGATTGGGTAATCCACAGCAATAGTGCGGATACTGCGCTTATGCCCAGCAAAATGGGCAGGTTTACTGCTGCAAATCGCGTACGGCTGGCGCGGCGGTTGTCGAAGGGATCGGGCCTTTCGTCGTACAGGATGAAGCCGTCGGGTTCTTCGGAGTATGTGTTCATGATGTGGTGTGGTGAGTGATGACTTAATTGTAATGTGGTGCGGTTTTGCGTTTTCAGACGACGTCTTTGAATGGTTTATCAAACGTCGTCTGAAAATAAAGGTTTGGTTTTGTATTTTAATGGCGATGCAGTTTAAACGGCAGTTTTCCGTCGCTGTTTCAGACGATCTCTGCGCCTTACCAATTCACGCGCACTGCCCTGCTGCCGAGCAGTTTTTCCAGTTCGTCGAATAACGCGGAGCTTGGTGTCACCATCCATTTCGGCGGCACTTGAAACCTGCCCGACGCTTTGCCGTTGCTGTACGACAGTTGCAGCGGGATGTGCGACGTATCGGGCAGGCGGTGGGCAGTGAGGATGGCGGCGAGGCGTGCGATGTCGTGGCCGGGGGCGAGGGCGAGGCTGAGGCTGCGGGCGTAGCGTTCGCGCGCCATTTGCAGGGTCATGACTTGGTTTGCCATGATGCGCAGCCCGTCGCCGCCGCCGTAGTCGTCGCGGCTGACTTTGGATTCGATAATCAGCACTTGGTCGGATTTGAGGTAGTCGGCGCAGTTTTCCAGCGTCTGGCCGCTAACCATGATTTCAATCTGCCCGCTCAAATCTTCAAGGCTGACGAAGGCGATTTTGCCGCGTTTGCCCATCATGGTGCGCACGGCGGTAACGAATCCGGCGAGGCGCACGCTGTCTTGCGGTTTCAGACGGCCTAATTTGGTCGGGGCGATTTGGCGGACTTCTTGGGCATACGGGCCGAAGGGATGGCCGGACAGGTAAAAGCCGATGACGGTTTTTTCTTCGGCGAGTTTTTCCGATTCGCTCCACATGGGCGCGTCGATGAGCTGCACCGGTTCGATGGCGTCTTCCATCATGTCGAAAAGTCCGCCCTGATTGGCGTTGGCGGCTTTTTGGTCGGCATTGTTCATGGCGAGGTCGATGTTTGCCAAGAGCATGGCGCGGTTGGGTTCGATGCTGTCGAACGCGCCGCCGCGTATCAGGGCTTCGAGGGTACGGCGGTTCATGTGTTCTTTGCCGACGCGCTCGCAGAAGTCCAACAGGCCGGTAAACTTGCCGCCACTTTGCCGCGCGGCGATGATGGATTCGACGGCGGCTTCGCCCGTACCTTTAATCGCGCCGAGTGCGTAGCGGATTTTCATGTTCGGATACGGCGTGAAGCGGTAGTCGGATTCGTTGATGTCGGGCGGCAGGAACTCGATGCCGTTGGCGCGGCAGTCGTCGTAGAAATGCTTGAGCTGGTCGGTGTTGTCCAATTCAGACGACATGGTTGCCGCCATAAATTCGGCGGGGTAGTGGGCTTTGAGCCATGCGGTCTGATAGGAAATCAGGGCGTAGGCGGCGGCGTGGGATTTGTTGAAACCGTAGCCGGCGAATTTTTCCATGTAGTTGAAGATTTCGTCGGATTTTTCGCGTGAAATGCCTTGTTTTGCCGCACCTTCGGCGAAGATTTCGCGGTGTTTCACCATTTCTTCGGGCTTTTTCTTACCCATGGCGCGGCGCAGCAGGTCCGCACCGCCGAGCGAGTAGCCACCTATAATCTGCGCCGCCTGCATCACTTGTTCCTGATACACCATAATCCCGTAGGTCGGCGCGAGGATGCCTTCGAGCAGCGGGTGGATGTATTGGAATTCCTGCCCCTTCATGCGCGCGACGAAGTCGGGGATGTTGTCCATCGGGCCGGGTCGGTAGAGCGATACGAAGGCGATGAGTTCTTCAAACTTGGTGGTGTGCGCCGTTTTCAGCATTTTTTTCATGCCGGTCGACTCGAACTGGAATACGGCGGTGGTGTTCGCATCGCGGAAGATTTTGTAGGCGGCTTGGTCGTCGAGCGGGATTTTGCCGACATCGACAATATCGCCGGTGGTGTTTTTGATGTTGTTCTGCGCCATTTCGATAATGGTCAGGTTGCGCAGGCCCAAAAAGTCGAACTTCACCAAACCGACGTCTTCCACGTCGCCCTTGTCGTACATGGATACGGGTGAGGCGGATTCGTCCGCCTGATACACGGGGCTGTAATCGGAAATCTTGCCCGGCGCAATCAACACGCCGCCCGCGTGCATACCCAGACCGCGCGTCAGGTCTTCCAGCTTTTTCGCCAGCGTAATCAGTTCGTCCGCTTCTTCCGCTTCAATCAATTCCTGAATCTGCGGCTCCGCCTTCATCGCATCGTCCAACCCCAAAGGTTTGTTGGCTTCCAGCGGAATCAGCTTCGACAGTTTGTCGCACAGGGTAAACGGCAGCTCCAGCACGCGCCCCACGTCGCGGATCACCGCTTTGGACGACATCGTGCCGAAGGTAACAATCTGGCTCACCGCCTGCGCGCCGTATTTATCGCGCACATATTCAATCACGCGGCCGCGGTTGCTTTGGCAAAAGTCCACGTCGAAGTCGGGCATGGAAACGCGTTCGGGGTTCAAGAAACGTTCGAACAGCAGCGCGTATTTCAGCGGGTCGAGATCGGTAATTTTCAGCGAATACGCCACCAACGAACCCGCGCCCGAACCGCGTCCCGGCCCGACCGGACAGCCGTGCGTTTTCGCCCAGTTGATAAAGTCTTGTACGATAAGGAAATAGCCGGGGAATTTCATCTGGATGATGATGTTCAACTCAAAATCCAGCCGCTCCTGATATTCCGGCATTTTCGCCGCCCGCTCCGCCTCGTCGGGATAAAGCTGAACCATGCGTTCTTGCAAGCCCTCGTTGGACAGCTTCACTAGATAATCGTCCAGCGACAGACCGTCGGGCGTCGGGAACAGGGGCAGGAAGTTTTTGCCCAGCGTGATATGGATATTGCAGCGTTTGGCGATTTCCACTGTGTTTTCCAAGGCTTCGGGCAAGTCGGCGAAACGCTCCAGCATCGTTTCCGGCGGAATGAAAAACTGGCTCGGCGTAAAATCGCGCGGACGTTTCTTGTCCGTCAGCACCCAGCCGCCCGCGATACACACCCGCGCCTCGTGTGCGTTGAAATCGTCGCGGCTCATAAACTGCGTCGGATGCGTCGCCACCACCGGCAAACCCAATTCCTCCGCCAGCTTCACGCTGCCCGAAACGCAAGCCTCCCATTCGGGGCGTTCGGGCAGGCGTTGCAGCTCCAGGTAAAACGCATCGGGAAACCACGCCGCATACTTCAACGCCGCCGCACGCGCCGCGTCTTCATTGCCGTTCAACAGATTCACGCCCACTTCGCCGTAATGCGCGCCGCTCAAACAAATCAAGCCGCTGTTGTCGCCGTTTTCCAGCCATTCGGGATTGAGTTCCGCATGATGGACATTGCGGTCTTTGCCGACATAAGCCGCCGTCAAAAGCTCGCTCAAGCGCAGATAGCCCGCATCGTTGCGGATAATCAGCATGGCGCGGAACGGCTTGTCGGGCGCATTCGGATTGCCTATCCACACGTCCGCCGCCCCGACAGGCTTAATCCCCGCGCTGCGGCAGGCTTTATAGAATTTCACCAAACCGAATTCGTTCATCAAATCGCTGATGCCCAAAGCAGGCAAACCGTATTCCTGCGCTTTGGCAATCAGTTTTTTAATCCGCACCATACCGTCGGTAATCGAAAACTCGGTATGCAGGCGCAGCGGGATGTAGGTCGGCTCGGTCATGGCAAAATCGGCGTGAACAATAAAAGGCGTATTGTAGCAGGGTTGGAAAAAGGTCGTCTGAAAACGAGCACGGCGAGTTTCGCTAAAACGAACGTAGTGAGTTTCGCCAAAAGGAGGATAACGGGCTTTCAGACGACCTCAACGGTAGAGACAGATGGCGGCAGCATCATGGTGTCGGGTTGTTTGGCAATCGGGCGGGACTGTGAAACGGCTTCACAAAAATGAAAAGACAACGGTATAAACTGCAAAGGCAGGCAAAACGGTGAAATAGTGATGATGAATATTGATTTAAATCATGCGTCATCTAACGATGAATACTATAATTATGAATATGTTATCAAACAACTTTAAACGAAAGGAAAACTATGAAAGCCGTCCGCTTGGTTCTTGCCGCATCTTTGGTTTCTACGCTTGCCGCCTGCGGCAGCTCCTCTTCCGCGCTGTCCGATGCGATAGGCAAAGGCTTTGATCCTAAGGCTAAGGGCGTGAAATACATTACCGTTTTCGAGAGCGTTCCTGAAAACGGCACGATGCAGTTGAGTGCCAACAATAAGGTACAAACGCTTAAAAAAGGCGACAATTTGGACACTGCCTTTTTGAAGCGCGACAAGATTTCCTATTATGACTACGTCGGCAAAATCAATGTCAACGGACAGGTCATCGATTTGGAAAGCGGCGATTTTATGGTTTACAAGCAAGACAATTCGGTTGTCGCTGCCAAATATATCAAGCAGAAAGCCGATCCTACCGACGGCAACAAGCTGAAAGACTTGCAAGCGTATGAATTTAAAGTCGGCGAAGTGCAAGGTAAGGAAGTTGCCTTTAAAGACCTGCCACAACTGGGCAGCTATACCTACCGCGGCATTGCGTTTAACGGTGATGACAATAGCGGCCGCCTGACGTACACCATTGATTTCGAGAAAAAACAAGGTCAGGGCAAAATCAGCGGCATGGCACCCGATTACAATGTCGACTTGGCTGCCGCCAACATTGCCGCAGCAGGGGCAGGTTCGGCAATAAACGGACGCGCGACGCTCAATAATGAAGACAAAGGCAGCTACCGTTTGAACATTTTCGGCAGCAAGGCTGAAGAGATTGCCGGTAAGGCGCAAGTGAAAGTCGGCGATAAAGAGAAAGACATCGGACTTGCCGGTAAAAAAGAATAATTGAAAGAGACGTGTAATATAGTGGATTAACAAAAATCAGGACAAGGCGACGAAGCCGCAGACAGTACAGATAGTACGGAACCGATTCACTTGGTGCTTCAGCACCTTAGAGAATCGTTCTCTTTGAGCTAAGGCGAGGTAACGCCGTACTGGTTTAAAGTTAATCCACTATAAGGTCGTCTGAAAACGCAGTTCAACTAGGTTTCAAGCCCAGTTTACTGCTTTTCAGACGACCTTTTTTAATGGGGCGGATATTTGGATCCAGATGGATTATCCGGCTATGGCAGGCGGTCTTGGAAGGGGCGTCTGAAACCGGATATCAGGCGTAGTGGCCTGCACCCAAGATGCAGGCTTTGGCTGCACCGGTCGCATGGTGCGGACTGCTGGGCGTTCGGTTTATCCAACAGGCGGCGAGCCAGGCGAACGCGGCGGCTTCGACCCATTGCGGATCGAGATGGAGCGCTGCGGTGCTGTTCAATCCGACAGCGGGGGAGAACAGGTCCGCCAAATCCTGCATCAAAACCGGATTGCGGATGCCGCCGCCGCAGACATAGAGATTGCGCGTGTCGGGGGCGGCTGTGTCGACGGCGGTGTGGATGGTTTGCGCGGTGTAGCGAACCAAGGTTCTTAAAACATCTTCGGGCTTTTCACCGCCTTTCAGACGACCTTGAAGCCAGTTTAAGGAGAAAAGCTCCCTGCCTGTACTTTTGGGATAGGGTCGTCTGAAATAGGGGTGGTCGAGCAGGTTGTCCAGCAAATCAGGCAGGATAGTGCCTTGCGCGGCGCGTTGTCCGTCGCGGTCGTATGACTGCTGCCAGTTGTGCTGCATCCACGCATCCATCAGCATATTACCGGGGCCGGTATCGAAGCCGAAAGCGGCTTGCTGCGGCGGTAAGACGCTGATGTTGGAGATGCCGCCGATATTGAGGACGACGCGGGTTTCCTGCGGATGTTGGAACAGGGCTTGATGGAAGGCGGGAACCAGCGGCGCGCCTTGTCCGCCCGAAGCCAAATCGCGGCTGCGGAAATCGCCGATGGTAAAAATGCCGGTCAGTTCCGCCAGTAGAGGAAGGTCGGCAAGCTGGATGCTATAACCGTGTTCGGGGGCGTGGCGGACGGTTTGCCCGTGGCAGCCGATGGCGGTAACGGCTTCGGCGGGCAGGTTTTGTTCTGAGAGGAGGGTGTGGACGGTTTGCGCGTAAAGGCGGCTGAGGTTCTGGGATAGGATATTGCTGCGGTGCAATTCGTTGTCGCCGATATTTTGAAGGTTCAGAAGCTCCTGACGGAGGTCGTCTGAATACGGGGTAAAGGCATGAGCCAGCGCGCCCTGCCATTGATTGCCCTGCATACGGATAAGCACGGCATCTGCACCGTCCATGCTGGTGCCGGACATGATGCCGATATAAAGTTGGGTATTCATGGGTTGTGGTTCGTATTAGGCCGTAAAAGAACATTTTAACGCGGTTTTGCGATTTGTCAGGTATTTGGCGCGGCGCAGGTAAATAAATGTTTCAAGAAAGATTGCAAAAAGGTTACAATAGTCCGAAACACATCCGCAATTCTTAAGGAAGCTGATCCTATGGCTCAAACTCAGATGAGTGCCAACTTGAAGCTGATTAACGCTGTCTTTGCCGCTATGCTGGTGGGCATGGTCGGCTATTTTATTTACTGGGGCTTGGGCTATACCCATTACAACCATTCTATCTTGTTCATTATCGCTACCATGTTCGGCGTTTTCATGGCGTTTAACGTGGGCGGTAACGATATCGCCAATTCTTTCGGTACCAGCGTCGGCTCCGGTACGCTGACGATTCCCCAAGCTTTGCTGATTGCGGCGGTGTTTGAAGTCAGCGGCGCGGTGATTGCGGGCGGCGAAGTGACCGATACCATACGCAAAGGCATTGTGGATCTGAACGGCATCGACCTCCAGCCCATGCAGTTTGTCTTTATCATGATGTCTGCGCTGCTCGCGGCGGCATTGTGGCTCTTGTTTGCCTCGCGCAAAGGTCTGCCTGTTTCCACTACACATGCCATTATCGGCGGTATTGTCGGTAGCGCGGTGTGTATGGCGGTGATGAACAATATGAATGCGGGCGAGCTGATTCAATGGAGCAAATTGGGCGAAATCGCCTTGTCTTGGGTCTTGTCTCCCGTCTTGGGCGGTACGGTTTCCTATTTATTGTTTTCACGAGTCAAGAAAAACGTCTTGGATTACAACGCTTGGGCGGAAGGCACGCTCAAGGGCATCAAACAAGAAAAAAAGGCTTACAAAGAACAGCACCGCCTGTTTTTTGAAGCCTTGAGCGAAATCGAAAAAGTCGAATACGCCACCAAAATGGCGCACGACGCGCAAATCTACGACGAGCCGGATTTTGATCCCGCCGATCTGAAAAGCGACTACTACCGCGGCCTGTACGATTTGGACAACCGCAAAAACAACGTCGACTCCTATAAAGCCCTTCATTCTTGGGTTCCCTTTATCGCCTCTTTCGGTGGGATGATGATTGCCGCCATGCTGATTTTCAAAGGGTTGAACAACCTTCACTTAGGCATGAGTAATGTCAACAGCTTCCTGACCATCTTCATGATCGGCGCGGCAGTGTGGATGGGTACGTTCGTATTCGCCAAAAGCCTGAAGCGCAAAGATTTGGATAAATCCACCTTTCAAATGTTCTCATGGATGCAGGTATTTACCGCCTGCGGCTTCGCCTTCAGCCACGGCGCGAACGATATTGCCAACGCCATCGGCCCGTTTGCCGCCATCATGGACGCATTGCGCACCAACAGCATTACCTCCCAAAACGCCGTTCCGCCGATTGCCATGCTGACATTCGGTATCGCCTTGATTGTCGGCTTGTGGTTTGTCGGCAAAGAAGTGATTAAAACCGTCGGCAGCAGCTTGGCGGAAATGCACCCCGCTTCGGGCTTTACCGCCGAACTCTCCGCCGCCGCCGTCGTGATGGCCGCCTCCTTTATGGGGCTGCCCGTATCCAGTACCCATATTTTGGTCGGCGCGGTACTTGGCATCGGTTTGGTCAACCGCAACGCCAACTGGAAGCTGATGAAACCCATCGGCTTGGCATGGGTCATTACCCTGCCTGCCGCTGCCATCCTGTCCGTGACCTGCTACTTGATTCTGCAAGCCCTGTTCTAATATCGGATTGCTACACAAAAGGTCGTCTGAAAGCACTGTTTCCGCTTTCAGACGACCTTTTTTATGGCGAAATCAAGATAAAAGAGAGGTAAGATAAGATGCTTGGTTGTGAATGGGTTTGGAACGTAGGACGTTGCCACTTGAGCAGCAAGAAGGATGATGGGACGCAATTTTTAGATATTTTCTTGAAGTTTGTCGGCTCAAACCTTTTTGAAATGTTCCCAAACCGGTTTGCAGTTGTCCGGCAGTTCGGGACACGCGCCGAGGATGCCGCCGCTGAAGTCGTTTAAGCGGTGGAAATCGCTGCCCGCGCTGGCGAGCATACCGAAGCGTTCTGCCAAAAGCGCGTAGTTGAGGCGGTCGTTTTTGCAGCAGTTGCCGCTGTGGACTTCGATGCCTACGCCGCCGAGGTTTTTAAATTCTTCAAACAGATTGCGCTTGGCGGTGGCGGATAAATCGTAGCGCATGGGGTGGGCGATGACTGCCATGCCGCCCGCGCCGTTGACGGCGGAGACGCAGTCTTCCAGCGTCGTCCATTCGTGCCGGACGGCGCAGGATTTGCCGTCGCCCAAGTATTTGGTGAACGCCTGCTGCTTGTTTTTGACGTGTCCCGCTTGGATGAGGAACTCGGCGATGTGGGTGCGGCTGACCATTTCTTTGTTTGCCGCCAGCGCGAGCGCGCCGTCGTATGCGCCGCCGATGCCTTTCTTTTCGAGCTTGGCAGCGATGGCTTCAAGGCGTTTCAGACGACCTTGCCGTACTTGTGCCAACAGGTTTTGCAGGTTTTCGTCCTGTTCGTCGAAATCCAAACCGACAACGTGTATGGTGCGCCCGCGCCAAGTTACGGAGATTTCCACGCCGTTGACGAAACGCAGCCTGAGCTTGTCGGCTTCGGCGCGCGCTTCGGCGATGCCACCGGTGTGGTCGTGGTCGGTCAGCGCCAGCAGCGTGCAGCCGTTTTGATGCGCGAGGCGCACGACTTCGGCGGGGGAGAGCATACCGTCGGAAACGGTGGAATGGCAGTGCAGGTCTATCATGGGGCGTTATGTGTGTGGTGAATGAAGGGTGGGGCGGTCATGTTGAAAACAGAATCTGACAAAGGTCGTCTGAAAATCAGTAGCTCGGATTATTGAATCCGATATTTCAAATTGCGCATATTAAAACTTTGTCGGATACAAGTATCCAACCTACGGCTTTTGAAAAGTAAAAGGTCGTCTGAAAACGCGGTTGCCATCCAGCCGAACCGTTTTCAGACGACCTTTCCGTTCTCTTCGTCGTCCGACCAACCCGCTTCTTTCAATTTCCGCTGTTGTGCGTCGTAGCGGGCTTTATCCGACCAATAAATTGTCTGGATGCAGGCATCGCCGCAATCGCTGCCGCAGCATTCCCACGACTCGGGGCGGACGGGTTCGTCTAGAAGCGGCTCGCCCAAGAGGGCTTCGGCTTTATTCTTCAGGGTCGTATCCATCGGCGATTTCCAAGCGCGCGCCGTCAAACTCGATGACTTCGCCGCCGCGTATTTTGGCGGTTTTGCGGGTTTCGGTTTCGCCGTTGCGCAACACCAGTCCTTCGGCGATAAACGCTTTCGCCTGTCCGCCGCTTTCGGCAAGTCCGGCGAGTTTTAACAGGTCGCACAGGGCGATGTATTCGTTGTCTTCGAGGTAGACGGTGGCTTCCATGAGGTTTCCTGTGATGGGGAAGGTTTGAATGTGTGAAATTGTAGCATAGGTCGTCTGAAAGCCGTTTCAGACGGACAAAGGCTTCGGCATCAGCGTTGCAATTCGCGTTGCAAGGCTCTGCAGGCGGCATCGTTTTCGCCCATGCAGGAACGTTGCAGTGCCTCCAGCCGTTCTTGGCGTTTGGCTGCACGGTCTTCTGCCGTTTGATTACGCATTTCCTCTTCGGTTTCTTTGGCGTTGCGGCAGGCGTTGTCATAGCCGCCTTTGCAGGCTTTGCGGTAGAGTTCGAGGGCTTTGGGGTAGTCCATGCCCAGTCCGCTGTATGGGTCTAAATAGAGGTTTGCCAATACGTTGCAGCCCTTCATGTTTTTGCCGTCGCAGGCTTTCTTCAGCGGCAGGTAGGCATCGGTGGGACTTTCCAGATAGTCGCGGGTCCAAATGCCGAGAGTGACGCAACTGTCGAGCTGGTTGTGGGTGCATTGTGTGATTAGCTTTTGATAGGCTTCGTCGTCATAGTCTTCGGCGTATGCTGCCGGCAGCAGTCCGAGCAGAAGGGCAAACAGCAGGGAGGTTTTGGCGGGTTTCATGGTTTCTCAAGAAGCTTTGTGCGGATAAGGGTTTGTCAGTGGTTTATAGTGGATTAAATTTAAACCAGTACGGCAAGGCGAGGCAACGCAACGCCGTACTGGTTTAAATTTAATCCACTATACAACGTGAAGGCGATATCGGTGTCAATCTATTCAGATGTTCAAAAAGGGTTTGACTGCCGCCTAATCTGTTGCATCTTTGCAAAAGGTCGTCTGAAAACTTTCAGACGACCTTTGGGTTTTATTTGCAGGTTTTCATGTTCAGGCTGCCGTAGCGTCCGACGATGTTGCGGATTTCCTGTGCGTCTTTTTCATCGACCGACATGAAGATAATGGTCATGCGGGAGACGCTGAGGGTGCTGTCAGCGGCGTTGCCTTTGTCGTCTTGTTCGACGATGCGCGCGCCGCCGAAGCCTGCTGCGGACAGGCGCGAGATGAGGACTTGGGCGGAGGAGCGGCTTTTCATGACGCCGAGGCTGATTTCGCCGTTGTAAAGCGTGCCGTTGAAGCCTTTGTTGCCGAGTGCTTCGAGGCGGTTCATGGCTTCGCTGTCGGCGGGCAGCAGGACGCGGAAGGTTTTGGCGGCTTGGTCTTTTGCTGCGCCGCGTTTTTCAACGGTGCGGCTGGCGGCGTGCGGCCAACGGGTCAGCAGGCCTTTGATGCGGTGGTAGTCGTCTTCGTCCAGGGTAACGCTGGCGTTAGACGTACATTGGCGGGCGGCGGATGCGTTTTTGGCGGCGGGATTTTCGTTGGCGGCAGCAGCCGGATTGGTGTTTTCGGCGGCGGCTTTTTCTTTTTCGCGGCGGGCTTTTTCTTCACGTTCTTTTTTTTCTTTTTCGCGGCGCACCTGTTCCTCTTCTTCTTTTTTCTTGCGTTCGGCTATGGCTTCTTCGGATTCGGGCTCGGGCAGGTCGGCTTGTGTTTCGTCGGTTTGCAGCCAGTCGGGTTGCGCGTTGTCGGCAGGCGCGGGGGCTTGCTGCGGGCGCAGGGATTCGGGTTGGGCGAGTTCGTGGGCACCGCCTTCTACGGGTGCGGCGTTGGGGGATTTGGCGTTGTTGAGGCGGTGCGTAATCATGCCGCCGAAGACGATGATGTTGAGTGCCACGAGGGCGGCGAAAAGCCATTTCATGAGTTGTTTTCCTTTTTTGTGTTTGGTTGCCGTTTCGGTGTGCGGGCGGTTTTGTGTTGTTATTGGTTGTGGCGGATCGGCGTCAAAGCCAATCGGCTGAAGTTTGCTGCGTCTGAAGGTCGTCTGAAAAGCGGTGTTGCGTTTCAGACGACCTCTTTGAATCTGCGCTACGGCATTGCTGCTTATTCGGGCAATTTATCAGGCTGTTCATGCTCTTGCGCGACCCAGTTCAATAAGCCGTAAATGACGAGATTATCTACAATTTTTACTGTATTGTCCAAAACAAACTGCTTGGGCAGGGCGTTGACGACTTTGCTTGCGCCGCCGCCGGTGATGATGACGTCAACGGGTTTGCCTTCGCCCGTTTTTTGTTGCAGCCGCCCGTGCATCATGATGACGGCGCCGCAAACGGCATCCATCATGCCGCTGGTGATGGCGTTGGGCGTGGTGGTGGGGAAGGGGTACACTTTTCCGGCGGGGCGGTCGAGGTTGGCGGTTTTGGCGGCGAGGGCTTCTTTCATGAGGTGGAAGCCGGGCATGATGGTGCCGCCGAGGTAATGGTTGTCTTCGGTGAGTGCGTCGGTGGTTACGGCGGTGCCGCAGCTGACGACAACGCAGGCGTTTTGGCTGAAACGGCGGCTGCCCAAGGCGTTGAACCAGCGGTCGGAGCCGTGTTCGGCGGGGTTGCGGTAGTGGTTGCGGATGCCGAGCGCCTGCGGCATGGAGGGCAGCCAGCGGACGGGCGCGGTCAGGTGGGCTTCGACCAGGGCTTTTTTGAGGTCTCCGCACACGGCGCAGCCCACGATGCGGGTGCGGTCGTCTGAACGCGCTGCCCATTCTTCGCCGAGCCTGCCCAAGTCGCGGTACGGCGCGCGGGTAACTTCGTTGAATACGCCGTTTTCCACCCATGCCCATTTGAGCTGGCTGTTGCCGCCGTCGAGCAGGAGGAGGCGTTCGGGCGCACGCGGCGTTGCGGCTTTGGGCGTGTCGTCGGGGCGCAGGCTGATTTCGCCGCTGACGACGGTTTGTTCGCCTGTGGCTGTTATCAGGTGCAACGCGCCTTGCGCATCCACGCTGAGTACGGTGCCTTCGCTTACGGTTTGCCCGTCACGCAGGAGCAGGACAGGTCTGCCGTGGTCGCGGTGGGCGGTTTGGTATTCTTCGAGGAAGGGGGCGAACCCATTTTGCGCGTATTGCGTCAGCACGGCATTGAGTTCGCCCAACAATTTGTCCAACAGCGTTGAAGCGGGAATGCAGTGTACGGAGGCGGTGCCGCGGGCAAGCTGCGCGTTGTGAAAAAGGGCTTGGACGGAGGCGGCGTTTTCAACTTCTTTGGGCAGGACGAAATTGATGCCTATGCCGATGACGGCGGCGGTTTTGCCCTCGTTTCGGACGGTTTCGATTAGGATACCGCCGAGTTTGTCCCTGCCGGCGACCAAATCGTTCGGCCACTTGATTTGTATGTCCAAACCCGATGCTGCCAAGGCACGGCGGCAGGCGAGCGCGACGGCGGGGGCGAGCGAGCCGAGTTCGTGCTGCGGTTTGCCGAATACCCAGCCGAAGCTGAACATCAGGCATTCGCCCAGCCGGTGTGTCCACTTGCGTCCCTGCCGTCCGCGGCCTTTGGTTTGCAGATGCGCGACGCAGAGCGATTTATGGGCTTGTTCGGGAGAAATACGCGCCAGATTCAGGATTTCGTCGTTGCTGGACGTGCATTCGTGTTTTAAGGTCGTCTGAAAACCGCGTTCCGCGCCCAAACGCTGCAACGCTTCTTCGTCAAACAAGGCAAGCGGGCGCACGAGCCGCCATTGCCCGTCGTGCTGGCGCAGCAGTCCGCGGATGTGTGCGGGCATCTGTTGCCAAAAGCCGTTGAGCTGGTGCGGCTTCACGCCTGCGATACGCGCCAGATGGGAAACGTGTTGCGGCAGACCGTCGGCAAGCTCCGCCAAAACCCGACTGTGCGGCAGTTTCGGCGCGGTCATTTGCCGCCCTCGGCTGCTCGGATTTTTTCCAGTGTTTTCGTGGTGGAAGTCTGGTGCAGGAACGGAATGGAAAACACTTTGCCGCCGCGCGCCAGCGTTTCTTGCGCACCGACGATTTTTTCGACTGGCCAGTCGCCGCCCTTAATCAGGATGTCGGGTTTGATTTGCTCGATCAACTCGGCGGGCGTGTCTTCGTCGAACCAAGTAACCAAATCCACGCTCGCCAATGCCGCCGCCACCGTTGCGCGGTTTTCCAGCGGGTTGACGGGGCGGTCGTCGCCCTTGCCCAAACGGCGCACGGACGCATCCGTGTTCAAAGCCAGCACCAACGCCGCCCCCGCCGACCGAGCCTGCGCCAGATAGGTAACATGCCCCCTGTGCAGAATATCGAAACAGCCGTTAGTAAACACCAGCGGGCGGGGAAGCTCGTGCAAACGCTGCGCCAATTCTTCGGGCGGGCAGATTTTGCGTTCGAAATCGGGGAGGGACCAGTCAGACATAATCGGGATTCCGTTGGGGATAAACAGACAGGCGGTATGATACCGAAGCGGGCGGAAAAGGTAAATTTGAGGGAAAGAGTAAGGGGTCGTCTGAAAAGGCGGATTTGGACAAAATTGCGACTTTTAGGTAATGAATAGGCTGAGACCTTTGCAAAATTCCCAAAATCCCCTAAATGTCCGTGTGGGAATTTTGCAAAGGTCTTGAACTGTCCGAACCTGTTTTCAGACAGGTATTTTTAATCGAAAACAGCAGGTTGTTTTTCAGTAAGGTATTTCCAATAGCGTTGCGGCATTTGTTGGCGGTGCAACCTGGGATTGCGTCGGGATGGAATATTGCTGCTGTTGAAATAGTCCTGCCAAAGGGCTTGGTAACTGCGTTCGTTTGGGGCATACGATGTTTGGATGCGGTCGGCTTCAAGCCCGTTGATTGCGTGCAGGCCGTTTGGGTCGCTTAAGATGCCGTAATGGCGCTGCATATCGAATATCGCCCATTGCTGTTGCGGATAACGGTTGCGGAAATGGCGTGTAATCAAAGGCAACACGTCGTATTGAGGTTCGATACGCGCGAGATACAGACCGTCTGACAGCTCTTCAAAACGGACAAACGCTTCCATCCGGTGTTTTTCATGTCCGACGGTTTTCACCCATTGCACCCATTGCATCACATCGTAAAGACCGTAATCGCAGAGCACGTTTTTGCGCATCGGGCGGGCAAGCATCAGGTTGACAATGCGCAGAAAAGTGTCGGGCATCTCAGGCAGGGCGATTAAAAAACCATACAGCAGTTTGACCATACCGCTGCGCCCGATTTGTTGTTCGAGCCGTTTGAAAACGCGCTGGGCGCGTTCGGGGGAGGTGGTAACGGTTTCGCTGCGGCTGAATAAATCCGTATCCTGCGCATCATGGGTAATATGCACGTCTTCAGGAGCGTATTTGCAGGCGTAAACATGAAACACGGTGCTCAACAGACCGTCGAAGCTGCCGTCGTAGTGCAAAGTGATTTGCATAATGTTGACCTTTTCATTATCAGCCGAACAGATCGCTTTGCACGGCATCGCTTTGGCTGAATTTGGAGCGTGTGTTTTGTAAAAGCAGGCTTCGCAGTTGCGGGCTGTCGATTAGGTCGGCGTAGCGGTTGGGTTCGGGCAGGGTGATGAAATAGCGTGCGCGGTTTAGTGCCACGCCCATTTTTCTCAGTTGTGCCATGGTGATCATGCGGAAGCGACGGGCTTGCACGATTTTGCGGGCGGACTTTACGCCGATGCCGGGCACGCGCAAAATGATTTCAAGCGGCGCGTGTTGCAGCGGCACGGGAAACCATTCGCGGTGGCGCAGCGCCCAAGCGAGCTTGGGATCGAAATCCAAGTCGAGAAAAGGTTGCTGTTCGTCTAAGATTTCATGATCGGAAAAGCCGTAAAAACGCATCAGCCAATCTGCCTGATAGAGCCGGTTTTCCCGCCGCAGCGGCACTTGCGTCGATAAAGGCGGCAGGCGTTTGTCTTCCAATACCGGTACATAGCCCGAGTAATACACGCGTTTGAGACCGTAATGGCGGTAAAACCCGCCGGCAGCGCGGATGATTTGGCGGTCAGTTTCGCCTGCCGCGCCGATAATAAACTGCGTGCTTTGCCCGGCAGGGGCGAACTTGGGCGTGGATTTGATGGTTTTGCGGCTGTCGGCAAAGGAAACGATTTCGTTACGGACAAACGCCATCGGTTGCGTCATATCGCTGTGTTTTTTTTCGGGCGCGAGCAGCTTGAGGCCGGAAACGGTGGGGATTTCCATGTTGACGCTGAGGCGGTCAGCATACAGCCCGGCTTCATGAAGGATTTCGGCAGACGCTTTGGGAATCGTTTTGAGGTGGATGTAGCCGTGGAATCCGTGTTCTTCGCGCAATTTTTTGGCAATCCGCACCAAGCGTTCCATGGTGTAATCGGCATTTTTAAAGATACCGGAACTCAAAAACAGCCCTTCGATATAGTTGCGGCGGTAAAAGCTCATGGTCAAATCCACCACTTCATCGACCGTAAACGCCGCGCGCAGGATGTCGTTGCTGCGGCGGGAAGCGCAATAAGCGCAGTCGTAGATGCAATGGTTGGTCAGCAGGATTTTCAGCAGCGATACACAGCGGCCGTCTTCAGTGAAACTGTGGCAGATGCCCGCACGCGAAGAGTTGCCCAAGCCTTGCCCGCCGTTGCCGCGCGAACCGCCGCTCGACGAGCAGGAAACATCATATTTGGCGGCATCGGCTAAAATTTCGAGTTTTCGGCTGATTTTTTGATAATCCATAGCTGAACTTTTATTAAGTGGAATAATATTTTTTATTATAATTGTTAGATTTTATTTAGTCATCTAAATTTTTTCTTAGTTCGTGAGGAGTGATTCAGACAGGTATGATGCCTAGCGGATTTGGATTTGGATTTGAATTTGGATTTGAAGTGGAACTTTCCCTAATAGAAAAGACCAGTATGCGATAGCATACGACCGTTTTCTGCAAGAAAGACTGCTATAAGCTACACAAAAATGTACATAGGGAATCATCCGGCAATGCTTCCCTAAACAAACCGATTTCCGAAAGATGAGTGATTGGGAGAGACGCAGGGTTCAAGATGAGGTGAACTGCCGACCAAGAAAAAAACACTTGGCTATGAAACGCCAAGTGTTTGTTGTACTTGAAATTAGAATCTAAGGTCGTCTGAAAACGGCTTGGGCATACCCAAGATTGGAAGGTGTTTTAACCTTGTTTCAGGATTTCAGACGACCTTTGGTTCAACTATTCAGACGAAGGGATTAATCGTCGTCGTAATCATAGTAATCATCGTCCCAGTCGCGGTAGTGTTTGCGATGATGTTTGTGTTTGTATTTCTTTTTGTAGTGCGTATCGCGGTAGTACGAATCGCCGTAGTCGTAACCGTAGCGGTCATAGTCGTAGTCATAGTAGCGGGAATCGCGGTAACGGCGGTCGCGCAAGGCGATGTCTTCATCTTTTTGGTTCATTTTTTTGTTGTGGTAGGCATAGGCGTTGCCTGCCAAACCACCTGCCACTGCGCCGATGATTGCGCTTTGTCCGTCGTTGCCCAGCAGACCGCCCAAGGCTGCGCCTGCCGCTGCGCCGGCGAGGGTGGCTTTTTTCTGGTTTGCCGTGCCTCGCGCTTCCGCGTGGATGGCGGGGAGGCTGAGGCTGGCGGCGAGCAATACCGCCATAAGTGGTTTCATGGTCATTGTTTCTTCCTTTCGTGAAACACGGCAGATGCCGGAGTTATTTTCATTATAATCAGCCCTTTGTTTACCTTCGCCCGCCTGTGGAAAATTAGCGTAAACAAATAGACCTCTTGCGAAAATATTCATCCCATCGCATTAACCAGTCCTGCAATCAGATTTACCCTTAACCCGAACCGTTTCCGCCTGTTGCGGTAAGGCAGCGACAAGATTTTGAATATCTTCAGTTTCCTGTTGATGTGCTCGATGACGGTTCTGAGTTTGCCTAACCGCCTGTTCGCCTCTTTATCCTGTTTGTTCAGCGGATGATGTTTGGATTTCTTTTTCGGGGTCTGTAATCCGGTTTTAGCCAATCCTTGATAACCCTTATCCGCAATGACTATTTTGTAGGGATAAAGCTCTGCAAGGTGCCTCTTGGCTAAACGCATGTCATGCTGAGCACCCATCCCCGTCCGGATGCTGATGATTTTTTCAGTTTCTCTGCCGTATATGACCTGGATTTTAACCGTGTGCCGCTTTTTCTTGCCGCTGTAATACTGCCGCTGTTTTTTTGGGACGTTCAATCGGGCTTTCGGTAACGTCAATGATGACCGTTTGATCGCCCGGATTCTTGTGTTTTGGCAGGGAAAAGCGTTTGCAACGGATGAGGGCGTCCTCGGTTTTACGGATGGTGCGGCAGACATTACTTTCAGAAAGGCCGTAGATGGCGGCCAATTCGAGTTGGGTATGGTAATGACGCAGATAGCTCAGGGTAAGCAGCAGTTGGTCTGCCAAGCTGAGCGTATGCGGCCTGCCTGACTTGACCTTCCGGCTTTCTGCTTCTGTGGTGACTTTCAGCATTTCGTGAAAAAGGACGGGCGTTACACCTGTGAGCCGTTTGAATTCCCTGTCGCTTCTTTGGATGAGGTTTTCGTATTTCATTTGGGAATTGTAAATCTTCAGGATACTTTCGCAAAAGGTCTAATGTTGCTTTTGTGCGGTACGGTTACTCGGCTGATAGATGGAAAGCTTGGTCTGTCTTGGATTTGGCGGCAATAAAACGCCCCGAAGCCACAACGCGGTTTCGGGGCGTTTGGGTTTCAGACGACCTGTGCGGTGTCTGCAACACTTGTTGGAAAAAAGCCTATTCTTCAGGCAGCCGCCATACGGACAGAATGAATCCGCCCCAGATGACGACGAGTGCGATAATCATCATGACGATGGCTGAGGTGCTCATTCTTTGTCTCCTTGTTCATGTTCGTGTTCGTCTTTGACGTTGAAGTTTTGACCATGCTTCCAAGGCAGAAGCGACAGTACCACGGAGATGACAATCAGACCGATCGACATGCCCCAGCCGAAGATATTGAGGAAATCGCTGGGATATTTCGAGTAGTTTTCTTTAAGCAGGCCGATTGTGTCTTGGTACAACATATAGCCGAGCATGGCAACGGTAAAGATGACGCTGGCAGTCCAAATCGCACCGACGCGGACGGAGGAGAGCGCGTTCAGGTGGTTGCGCAGTTCGGGCAGTTTGCGCAGGGCGATGATGGCCAAAACATAGACGAAGCCGGCGGCGACGATGCCGTAGGTGTTGACGAATTTGTCCAATACGTCCAAAACGGGCAGGCCGGTGGTCGTGCCGAAGAGCAGAGTGGAGATAATGCCCATCGGAATGCAGACAAGCAGGGTAGCGTTGACGCGGCCGATGTTCAATTTGTCCTGAATGGCGGCAACGATGACTTCGACGATGGAAATCATCGAGGTAATGCCTGCGAATACCAGCGAACCGAAGAACAATACGCCGATCAGCGCACCCATCGGAGCTTGGTTGATGATGGTCGGGAAGGCGATGAAAGCCAAACCGATGCCGCTGGAAGCAACTTGACTGACGGCTTGTCCATTGGCTTGTGCCATAAAGCCCAGCGCGGCGAATACGCCGATGCCGGCGAGCAATTCAAAGCTGCTGTTGGCAAAGCCGACAACCAAGCCGGTACCGCCCAAATCGGTTTTTTTCTTCAGGTAGGAAGAGTAAGTCACCATGATGCCGAAGCAGATGGAGAGCGAGAAGAAAATCTGACCGTATGCGGCGACCCAAACTTTGGGATCGGAAAGTTTCGACCAGTCGGGCGTAAACAGCGCGTCCAAGCCCTTAGCCGCGCCCGGCAGCGTCAGCGAGATGCCGACCATGATGATGAACATAATCAAAAGCAGCGGCATGAAAAACGACGATGCGCCTGCCACACCTTTTTGTACGCCCAAAGCCATGATGATGCAGGTAAACAGCCATACGCCGATCAGCGGGCCGACGACTTTGCCGACAAAATCCAAGCCCAAGGCTTCAGGGCCTGCCATGTTTAAGAAGTCTTTAAAGAAAAACGCCTGCGGATCTGCGCCCCATGCCGCGTTCAGCGAGTAATACGCATAGCTTGCCGACCAGCCGATGATGACTGCGTAGTAGATACAGATGATGATATTGGCCATTACGTTCCACCAGCCCACAGGCTCGAACCAGCGGCCGAGGCGACGGAAAGCCAGCGGGGGCGAGCCGCGGTAGCGGTGGCCGATGGCGTAGTCGATCAGCAGCAGCGGGATGCCCGCAGTTAAGAGCGCGACCAGATAGGGTAGGAGGAACGCACCGCCGCCGTTTTCGAAGGTGATGTAGGGGAAGCGCCAAATGTTGCCCAGGCCGACGGCAGAACCGATGGCGGCAACCATAAACGCGCGGCGGTTGCTAAACGTCGCGCGTTCGTTTGTTTTGGAATCAGACACGTTGATACCTCTTGCTTTGATGTGGTATGAAAACAGCCGCTTGGCAGCTTACGGTTATAGAAATGAGGTCTGACAGGGGTAATGTCGTCTGAAAAAACAGTCGGCTTGTGGCCTTTGTTTACAATCTATGGCTGTATCGTAAAAAAATTTAACAGGCTTGGCAAGTGGGAAAAACGGATTTTTAGCTGTATTTCAGGCAGTTTGGTGAAGATACGGGAGTATGGTCGTCTGAAAACAGGATTTAAGGTTTTTCAGACGACCCTTCTTTTGAAGAGGAGCATCCATCGTTCTTGGATGTAAAAAATTAATAACGTTATCAAGTATTTATTTTGTTTAAAAATATATTTTTTAATTTATTTCGATTATAATGATATCGTTTTACATTTGTATTCGGTAGAAAGTAATCTTTTTAACAAGTTGTATTTCCTATAACCCTCTGATTTTCATCGAAAGGAATCTTCATGAAAAGTTTTGGCAGCACTTTGTTTATCCTAGGTCTTTTAGCGTTCGGTTTGAATTATATGAATGCTGTGCCGAAAGTTTTAGCATGGATTTATAACTGGGGAGAAGATACTGCAATGTGGATTAAAGCCGGTGTTACCGGTGGCGGCGCTTTGATTTGGCTGCTGGGTCATTTTGCCGAAAAAGGTGCACAAGAAGAATTGGAAGACGACGAGTAAAGTGAGTGTCAATGCTGCGGTCGTTGTCGATATACAATGATGCAGCGCTTTCAAAACGAATGATAAAAGGTCGTCTGAAACGGGTTTGGCTTAGTTTGCCAAGCTTGTTTCAGACGACCTTTTGGTTTGTCAGCGCACGCTGAATACTGCGGTTTTATTTTTTCATCGCATCAGTCAAGGCTTTGACGTTGTAGCGATACATGCCGATGTAAGTATTGGCAGGTGCGCCGCCGAGTGCGTCGGAGTAGAGCTTGCCGCTGACGTTGACGCCGGTTTCTTTGGCGATGCGGTCAACCATGCGCGTGTCTTTGATGTTTTCGGTGAACACGGCTTTGATGCCTTCGCGTTTGATTTGGCGGATGATGGAAGCCACTTGTTTGGCGGACGGTTCGGCTTCGCTGCTCACGCCTTGTGGGGCGATGAACTCGATATTGTAGCGTTTGCCCATGTAGGAGAAGGCATCGTGTCCGGTCAGGACTTTGCGCTTGGCAGCGGGAACGGCGTTAAACGCAGCTTGAGCGTCGCTGTGCAGTTTTTTCAGCTGTACTTGGTAGTTGCCCAAGCGTTGTTGGTAATAGGCTTTGCCTTCGGGGTCTGCCTGAATCAGGGCGTTGGCGACGTTTTGGGCGTAGGTCGTCATCAAGACGGGGTCGGTCCAGACGTGCGGGTCAAATTCGCCGTGGTCGTGGTGGTGGCCTTCGTGGTCGTGATGATGTTCGCCTTCTTCGGCTTTAAGCGCCTGTATGCCTTTGGTTGCTTCGGCAAAGGGGACTTTGCTTTGTTTGACGGCACGCTGCACGTCGGCGGCTTCCAAACCCAAGCCGTTGAGCAGGACTAATTTGGCACTGCGGATTTTTTTGATGTCGCCGCTGGTCATGTGATAGGCGTGGCTGTCTTGGTTGGCGCCGACCAAATTTTGTACGGCAACACGGTCGCCGCCGATTTGTTTGGTAACGTCGCCCAAAATGCTGAAGCTGGTGACGACGTTCATCGGGGCTGCGTAAACTGCGCCGGACATTAATGCAGCGATGACGCCGAGTTTCCAATGTTTCATGTTTTTCTCTCTCCAATTGATATAACGTAACATTTTTATTTTAAAACAGTGGGACGGAATCTTCAAGCAGCCTCCGCTTAAGAACGCGCTTTATGCCTTGAAAACGGGAGATTTGGGGAGGAGGGTAGGGGTTTGTTAATTTATTATGAAATTAGGCATAGGATTGTATTTATTGATTTTTAAGATAAAAGGGAGGGAATGGCGGGGAGTTTTGTTGCGTGATGTAGCGGAATTTGGTTGGAGATTATCTTTTTCAAATAAATAAAATCAGAAAGATGCGGGTTTTCCCTTTTTTGAGAGAGTGGGAAACCAAGATTAAATGTGTATATTTTAAATATAATTGAAATATAAATTTCCTTATATGGTGTTTTGTAGAACAAAATAATTCATTATCTTTTTGGGATAAAAATAAGCAGATATGATTGAACAAGATTTATTTGATAAAATGTTAATTACATCACACTACAATTTTGCTATAATGCGCGAATCAGTTAACCACCCTATACCCCAAAAGGAAAAAACATGGGCATTAAAGTCGCCATTAACGGATATGGCCGCATCGGCCGCCAAGTATTACGCGCCATCTACGATTACAACCTGCAAGACCAACTTGAAGTCGTCGCCGTCAACGCCAGCGGCAGCCTCGAAACCAACGCCCATCTGACCAAATTCGATACCGTTCACGGTCGCTTTAATGCCGACATTTCCCACGATGCAACCCATCTCATCATCAACGGCCGCAAAATCCCATTTTTCTCCACCCGCAACCCCGCCGAACTGCCCTGGCGCGACTTGGGCGTGGACTTGGTAATGGAATGCACCGGCTCGTTCACCAGCAAATCCAAAGCCAATGTCCATCTCGAAAGCGGCGCGAAAAAAGTGCTGATTTCCGCACCTGGCGAGGCTGACGTTGATGCGACCATCGTCTACGGCGTGAACGACGACGTGATTACCGACGACATGACCGTCATCTCCAATGCTTCCTGTACCACCAACTGCCTCGCTCCAGTCGCCAAAGTATTGAGCGAAAACATTGGCATCGTCAAAGGCGCGATGACCACCATCCACGCCCTGACCAACGACCAAACCGTGACCGACGTGCGCCATAAAGACTTGCGCCGCGCCCGCAGCGGTGTGGAAAACATGATTCCGACCAAAACCGGTGCGGCAAAAGCCGTCGGTTTGGTATTGCCTGAACTGAAAGGTAAACTCGACGGCCTCGCCATCCGCGTGCCGACCGTCAATGTCTCATTGGTGGATTTGAGCTTCCAAGCCGCGCGCGATACGAGTGTCGAAGAAATCAATGCGTTGATGAAGGCCGCTTCAGAAGAAGGTCGTCTGAAAGGCGTATTGGGCTACAACACGCTGCCGCTGGTGTCTATGGACTTCAACCACACCACCCAAGCCAGCACCTTTGACGCAACGCTGACCAAAGTAACCGACGGCAATATGGTCAAAGTGTTCGCCTGGTACGACAACGAGTGGGGCTTCAGCTGCCAAATGCTGAACACTGCCCGCCGTATGTTCGGTTTGGAAGTGCGCCCGTTTGAATAAAACGGATGGTTTGATACGCTAAAAGGTCGTCTGAAAACTTGAATTGCCCGGCAAAAATTGGGCGCGTATAAGAGACTGTTCGGACGTTTTGAATAAAACCGGGTTCTGTATATTGCAGGACTCGGCTTTTTTAATTTTAAACTGCAACACTCATGGTTGTCGTCATACCTAAAAAGATGAAGCACCTAGTTGTAGGCAGGAATAAAAAACTGCACCTTTGTGAAGGTGCAGTTTACGGGTTTCAGACGACCGAATGATTGATTTTGTCCTTAACGCTGCAAGCTTTTTGGGAAAGATTTTTTCTGTGAGACGGGCGCAAACTCAAACACTTTCTTGCGTGCATTCCATTGTAGCGGACGGATACAATTTTGATATTGTGCGCGTACTTTACCGCGTGTGTCTTCGCCGCATAATTCTCCACCCACGCCTAAATAAAGTTTGTTGCCGATGATTTTTGTTCCGACTGCGCCATGAAGAAATGCCTGTTTGGCAGAACCATCCGGTTGACCTGCAAAAACAGTGACCGCCCAGTCGCCGGAGCCGCCCAGATCAGGTGCGTTGGCGCAAGTGACCTTGCTCATGTCGTAGACAAAATCATGATAACCGTCGTTATTCAAATCGATAATATCCAAAGCTTGACCAACAGAGAATTTTCCCCCCATTTCACGGCAGGTTTGTTTATCTTCATTGATGGCTTCCTGTACTTTTTTAGGAATTGCTATGGGTGCGCGTTCGGCGGCAGCAAATTGCATGCTTGCCATGAATACTGCCGCTAAAAGCAGTTTTTGCATGATTTTCTCCGAATTAGGCTAAATTGGTCGGCTGTATCAGGTATCTATGCTTGTTGCTATACTGAGTTTTCAGACGACCTAAACCAAGACTTATGGTGTTGCGACTGTAAATGTAACATCCACATGATCTTTTTGCTGTTTCAATTCGAAACAATCGAATCCCTCGCTATTTACGCAAACATTGACTATTTTTTTGCCAGTCCATTGAATGGAGGTTTCCGTTTCTTCGTTTATTTGACGTTTCATATTACGGGTTGGCAGGGTTTTGGGCAGTACTCCGTTTCCCCCCTCTTTTTTTAAAGCAGCAGTATAAGCGTCAGATAAAGAGTTACCTGAATAACGGCATTTGGTCACGCCGAATTCTGTTCCATCCCATTTCTGTTTGCCGCAGGAGAGTTTGGCTCCGCCGGCGTTTGCGGCAGCAGTGGTCAGAAGCAGGGCGACAGCCAATACAATTTGTTTTTTCATCAACATTCCTTCAAATCATAGACGTAGATTGCATAAAAAAGATTCTAATCGTCTGTCCTGTCAGGGTTTCAGACGACCTTTTTAATCTATTACAGTTTTACCGAATGCTCGCGCGTTTCGTGGAACACGATGTCCGGCCAGCGTTCTTGTGTAAGTCCCAAATTCACGCGGTTGGGTGCGAGGTAGGCGAGGTTGCCGCCTGCGTCGATGGAGAGGTTGCCCGCGTTGGCTCTTTCAAACTCCGCCAGTTTTTTCTTGTCTTCGCACGATACCCAGCGTGCCGACCAGATGGATGCGCTGTCGAACACGGCTTCCACGCCGTATTCGTTGGCGAGGCGCGAGGTAACGACTTCAAACTGCAACACGCCGACCGCGCCCAAAATCAAATCTGCGCCGCTCATCGGTTTGAATACTTGAACCGCACCTTCTTCGCCGAGTTGTTGCAAACCTTTTTGCAGTTGTTTGATTTTCAGCGGGTTTTTGATGCGGACACTGCGGAACAGTTCGGGCGCGAAGAAGGGGATGCCGGTGAACGCCAGTTGTTCGCCTTCGGAGAAGCTGTCGCCGATTTGGATGTTGCCGTGGTTTGGGATGCCGATGATGTCGCCCGCGTAGGCCTCTTCCACCAGCTCGCGGTCGTGCGACATGAACGTAACCACGCTGGAGGCGGCGATTTCGCGGTTGATGCGCAGGTGTTTCATCTTCATGCCGCGCTCGAATTTGCCGGAGCAGACGCGCAAAAAGGCGATGCGGTCGCGGTGTTTCGGGTCCATATTGGCTTGGATTTTAAAGATAAATCCGGAAAACTTCGGCTCGTCCGGTTCGACCATGCGCACGGTCGCGTCGCGCGGTTTCGGCGCGGGCGCCCAGTCGATCAACGAATTGAGGATTTCCTGAATACCGAAGTTGTTAATCGCCGAACCGAAGAACACGGGCGTGAGTTCGCCGGCGAGAAATTCGTCGAGATTGAACTCGTTGGAAGCCGCCTGCACCAATTCGATTTCGTCGCGCAGCTGCTGGATTTCCAGCGGAAAGCGTTGTTCCAATTCGGGATTATTGATGCCTTTGATGATGTCGAACTCGTGCGGCAGGCGTTCGCCGCCTGCGTCGAAGAGATAGATTTCGTCGTTCAGGATGTGGTACACGCCTTTGAAGTTTTTGCCCATGCCGATCGGCCAGGTTACGGGCGCACAGCGGATTTTTAAAATGTTTTCCACTTCGTCCAGCAATTCCAAAGAATCGCGCACTTCGCGGTCGTATTTGTTCATGAACGTCACAATCGGCGTATTGCGCAGGCGGCAGACGTTCAAGAGTTTGATGGTTTGTGCTTCCACGCCTTTTGCCGCGTCGATGACCATCAATGCGCTGTCCACGGCGGTCAAAACGCGGTAAGTGTCTTCGGAGAAGTCTTGGTGTCCCGGCGTGTCCAAAAGGTTGACGGTGTGGTCTTTGTAGTCAAACTGCATCACGCTTGATGCCACGGAAATGCCGCGTTGCTTCTCGATTTCCATCCAATCGGAGGTGGCGAATTTGCCGGTTTTCTTGCCTTTCACCGTACCCGCGCTCTGAATCGCGCCTGAAAACAGCAAGAGTTTTTCAGTCAGCGTGGTTTTACCCGCGTCGGGGTGGGAGATGATGGCAAACGTGCGGCGGCGGCGCACTTGGTCGAGGATTTCTTGGGACATGGGCTTTCTTTGCAAAAAGGTTCAGGCCGCTTTTGCGACGGCCTGAGAAAGGGTTGAGATGGCGGGGATTGTACAAAAAAACATTAATCGGTTCAATGATTAGGGGATAAAAAAGGTCGTCTGAAAATTTTCAGACGACCTTTTTACGATTGCGGATTAAGCCTTGTCGTGGAATTCGTGGAATTCATATTGGTAGGACAAGTCTTTGCCGGCTTTTTTCTGCGCCAGATAATCGTCGTAAACGGCGCGGATTTCCTTGCGCAAGAGGAATAGGGCGATTAAGTTGGGGATGACCATGAAGCCGTTGAACATATCGGACAGGCTCCAAACCAAATCGACTTTGCCCAGCGTACCCAACACGATAGCCAGCAGCACGAGCGCGCGGTAGATGCCCAAGTGTTTTCCTCTGAAGAGGAAGCGGATGTTGGACTCGCCGAAGTAGTACCAGCCGATGATGGTGGTGAAGGCGAAGAAGGTCAGACAGACGGCGAGCAGTTGCGAACCGAAGCCGGGGAAGGCTTTGCTGAAGGCGAATTGGGTCACCGCCGCGCCTTGTTCGCCGGAAAGGTTGGCATCGGTCAGGAGGATAATCAGCGCGGTGGCGGTGCAGACCAATATGGTGTCGATGAAGACGCCGATAAATGCCGCCAAGCCTTGTTGAACGGGGTGGTTTACGTCGGCGGTAGCGTGTGCGTGCGGCGTCGAACCCATACCCGCTTCGTTGGAGAACAAGCCGCGTGCCACACCGAAGCGGACGGCTTCGCGCATACCGATACCGGCTGCGCCGCCTAAAACGGCTTCAGGATTGAAAGCGGCGGTAAAGATGTGGTTGAACATCGGTATGATGTGGTCGGAGAATTTGAACAGGATAACGACGGCACACAAGATATAGATAATCGCCATAAACGGCACGACGAATTGGGCGATGTTGGCAATGCGGTTAACGCCGCCGACGATGATCATGCCCGCGAGGACGGCGAGGACGATGCCTACTGCCAATGCCGGTACGTTAAAGGCGATGGTAACGGAGGAGGCGATGGAGTTTGCCTGCGTCGCGTTACCGATGAAGCCCAGCGCGATAATCAGGGCGATAGAGAAGAAGCCCGATAAGAAACGTGCCGCCCCGCGCCCGATTTTCGGGGTCAGACCATGCGTGATGTAGAACGCGGGACCGCCGATGTATTTGCCGTGGCTGACGACGCGGTATTTTTGCGCGAGCAAGGCTTCGGCAAAAATCGTGGACATCCCCAAAACGGCGGAAAGCCACATCCAAAAAATCGCACCCGGCCCGCCTGCGGTAATGGCGGTTGCCACGCCGGCGACGTTGCCCGTACCGATTTGGGCGGAGACGGCAACGGCGAGCGCTTGGAATTGCGACAAAGATTTATCGTCTTTGTCTTTTTTGGAAAACAAACCGCCGAAAACGGATTTAAACCCCGCCCCCAATTTAGTAATCTGCGGCGCGCCTAGATAGAGTGTGAAAAACAGGCCGATGCCCAAAAGGGCGTAAATCAACATGTAATCCCACAGAATCAGATTGACTGCGCCCACCAGTGCAGACAATGTTTCTTCCATAATTACAAACCTTATATTGAAAAATGAACAGATGACGGCAATCTGCGGCGGTTACTCCGTCGAATGCCGTTGTGTCGGACGGTGCGGCGAGCAGGCCGGCTTCGTCCGTTTTGCCCCAAGTTGTCAACAATCCTGAAGCAGGCCTGCATGATACCGTAAACCTTTTGTGAGGCAAACGAAAAAAAGGGTCAGGTTTGGGCAAAGACAAGATTTTTGCGTTTTTTCGGGCGCAGGCAGCGTTTTCAGACGACCCTTTGGCAGGATGAAGGGTCGTCTGAAATATTTTAGGCATATCCAACCTATGTTAAAATGCGCCCTTTGAAAATGAGCAAAAGCCCGCCGGATAAGGCGGAAAATCGAAAGGAATCCATATATGGCAGGTCATAGCAAGTGGGCGAATATCCAGCATAAAAAAGCCCGTCAAGATGCCAAACGCGGCAAAATCTTCACCCGTTTGATTAAAGAAATCACCGTTGCAGCCCGCATGGGCGGCGGCGACCCCGGCGCCAACCCGCGCCTGCGCCTGGCTTTGGAAAAAGCCGCCGAAAACAATATGCCCAAAGACAACGTGCAACGCGCCATCGACAAAGGTACGGGCAATTTGGAAGGCGTGGAATACATCGAGTTGCGCTACGAAGGCTACGGCATCGGCGGTGCAGCGTTGATGGTGGACTGCCTGACCGACAACAAAACCCGCACCGTCGCCGACGTGCGCCACGCATTCACCAAAAACGGCGGCAACTTGGGCACCGACGGCTGCGTGGCGTTCAACTTTGTGCATCAAGGTTATTTGGTGTTCGAACCCGGCGTTGACGAAGACGCGCTGATGGAAGCCGCTCTGGAAGCCGGTGCGGAAGACGTGATTGCCAACGACGACGGCTCCATCGAAGTCATCACTGCCCCGAACGACTGGGCGGGCGTAAAAGCGGCATTGGAAACCGCAGGCTACAAATCCGTTGACGGCGACGTCACCATGCGCGCCCAAAACGAAACCGAACTCTCCGGCGACGATGCCGTCAAAATGCAGAAACTGATTGACGCGCTGGAAGATTTGGACGACGTGCAGGACGTTTACACCTCCGCGGTTTTGAATCTGGATTAATAGAAAAGATTGAAAGCAGACCTGTTGGGTCTGCTTTTTTTGCGTCTGGGATTTTAGGCGGTTTGCTGGAATCTCCAATGGCTCGTGGGCATAGCCCACGCTACATAGCCTGTTGACAACACTTACGCCGTAGCTGTAGCGTGGACTTTGTCCACGAAAACGATTAACACAAAGGTCGTCTGAAAACTCAAAAATCGGGTTTTCAGACGACCTTTATGTTTGAACTGCCTATCGGTTTTGGCTGGCTCGGTAGAAGGCGATGAGGCCGTTGGTAGAACTGTCGTGCTGCGGGTCGCCGCGGTCGAGTTCGGGTTCGATGGTTTTGGCGAGTTCTTTGCCGTATTCGACGCCCCATTGGTCGAAGGGGTTGATGCCCCAAATCGCGCCTTGGATGAAGGTGCGGTGTTCGTATGCCGCCATGAGTATGCCGAGGCGGCGGGGGTCGGTAGCGCTGAGGAGGAGGCTGTTGCTCGGGCGGTTGCCGGGGAATTCTTTTTGCGGGGCGAGGCGTTCGCGTTCGGCTTCGGGCAGGTCGGCAAGTTCGGCGCGGGCTTCTTCGAGGGTTTTGCCTTTCATCAGGGCTTCGGCTTGGGCGAAGGCGTTGGCGACGGTGAAGCGGTGTTGGCGGTTGATGCCGTAGGCGGTGGTCATGGGGACGATGAAGTCGCAGGGGATGAGCCGTGTGCCTTGGTGGAGGAGTTGGAAATAGGCGTGTTGGCAGTTGACGCCTTCTTCGCCGAAGACGATGCCGCCTGTGGTATGGGGAACGGGTTGTCCGTCGGCGGTGCGGTTTTTGCCCAGGCTTTCCATGTCGAGCTGGTTGAGCCACGAGGGGAGGTGGCGCAGGTTGTGGCTGTATGGGACGGCGGTTTGTCCGTCGGCGTGCTGGAAGTTGTTGTACCAGATGCTGATGAGAGCCATGAGGACGGGGATGTTGCGGCGGTAGGGGGTTTGGAAGAAGTGGGTGTCCATGGCGTGCGCGCCGGCTAGGAGTTCGCGGAAGCGGTCGGTGCCGACGGCGACCATGACGGGCAGGCCGATGGTTGACCAGACGGAATAGCGTCCGCCGACCCAGTCGAACATGGCGAAGACGTTGTCGGGGGCGATGCCGAAGTTTCGGGCGGCGGCAACGTCGGAGGAGATGGCGCAGAAGTGGCGGTAGATGCCGGATTCGGGCAAACCTGCATCACGATACCAAGCGCGGGCGGCGTAGGCGTTGAGCAGGGTTTCGGGCGTGCGGAAGGATTTGCTGGCGATGCTGAATACGGTGGTTTCGGGCTTGAGGTGGGCGAGTGTGCGGCTGATGTCGGCGTCGTCTGAATTGCTGACGAAGTGGACGCGGATGTTTTGGCGGTAGGCTTTGAGGGCTTCTACGCACATTCTGGGGCCGAGGTCGGAGCCGCCTATGCCGATGTGGACGAAGTCGGTGATGGGTTTGTCGGTGATGCCCCTGTGGCTGCCGTTGTTGAGTGATTCGGCGAAGGCGAGGGCGCAGTCGAGTTCACGGTGGATTTTGGGGAGGATGTTTTCGCCGTCAACGTAAACGGGCGCGGCATCGGCAGGCAGGCGCAGAGCGGTATGGAGAACGGCGCGGTGTTCGCTGAGGTTGATTTTTTCGCCGTTTTGCATGGCGTGCATTTGTCCGGCAAGGGGCGAGGCTTCGGCAAGGCGGCACAAGAGTTGCAAAGTGTCTTCGCCGAGGCGGTTTTTGCTGTAATCGAAGAGGAGGCCGTCGAGGGTTTCGTGCATATTGCCGAAGCGGTCGGGTTCGGCGGCGAAGCGGTCGCGCAGGTGGAGGTGTTGTGTGTCGAGCCGGTGTTGTTCAAGGGCTTGCCATGCTTCGGTAAATGCGGTCATCGGGTTTCCTTCGGGATTGGGTTCGCCCCGCTCATTCGGGGGATGTGATTCAGTTATAGATTGTCGTTGTGGTGATTGGTTCGATAGGGTGAATATTTATGTAGTCGTATGTAGTTTAACAAAGGGGCGCGGGTTTGGCGAATATGGATAGTCAAACGGCGTAGGAATTGTATGCAATTGGCAATTTATATGCTTGATTTTTATCAAGGTTTTTTAAAATTTTCGGTATGACACCGATGTCTGGTGTGCTATGCTACGTAATCAAATGAAACAGGGCTGAGGCGGGAGTCGTAAGATGGCTACAATTTATGATGTTGCTGCTTATGCGGGCGTCTCACCCAAAACGGTCAGCCGCGTCATCAACGGCGATGCGCCAGTCAGCGATAAAACCCGTGCAAAAGTCGAAACAGCGATTGCGGCTTTGGGTTATATCCCGTCTTCGGCAGCGCGGGTGATGCGGTCGAACCGCTCGGACTTGGTCGGACTGATTACCGGCGCCATCTCACGCACGGGCGAATACGGCGGGGTACACGGTCTGCCGGACATGTTTTTAATCAAAGGTATCCAGCAGAAAATCCGCGAAGCGGGCAAAACGCTGATGATTGCGGATACGGACAACCGCTACGAGCAAATCGACCCTTTGGTCAGGACGTTTATGGAGCACCGCGCGGAAGGCATTTTGTATGTAACCGAATCGCACCGCGAAATCGTCCTGCCCGAACTGCCCAACCGCTGTCCGATGGTTTTGGTCAACTGCTTCGACGCGGCAGGTACGCCGTCGGTGTTGCCGGACGACGAGCGCGGGCAATACGATTTGGTACGCAACATCATCCGTCACGGACACCGCCGTATCGCCTACATTACTTTGCAGGTGGGCGCAGAAGCGACGCGGCTGCGTTTGGCGGGCTACCGCCGCGCTTTGGATGAATCGGACATGGTATTCGATCCCGACTTGGTGCAAACCGGCATCACCGACTTTGCCAACGACAGCGAACCTTTGATTGCGGCAGTATTGAAATTATTGTCGCTTGCCGACCCGCCGACGGTCATTTGCTGCGGCAACGACGAAATGGCGGTTCGCGTTTACGGCATTTTGAGGACGCGCGGCGTGCGTGTTCCGGAGCAGGTATCGGTGGCAGGTTACGACAACCACAGCGCGATTGCCGAAACCCTGTTCCCGCCGCTGACCAGCACCGAGCTGCCCTATATGCGCATGGGCGCGCTGGCGGCGGAAATCCTGTTCGACATTATCGAGACCAAAGAAACCGTCCGTCCGCCCGTTCGGGTTGTCGGGGAAACGATTTGGCGACAGTCGGTTACGGCATTGAAGTAAAACATTCTTTCAGACGACGTCTGCTTCATGAAGCAGCAACATACGACAATAAAAGGTCGTCTGAAAACACAAACAACACATCACGCTATCCATTTGCAACGTATCAACACGATACGCCAAAGAATAAAGAAAGCGGCCCAACCGCTTCGATTACGCAGTGTTCCCGCAGTTTGTTTGTTCCATGTTTTCTTCTTATAAAGTCCAGGAGTCGCTTCAAAATGAAGATTTCCCCACAAGTATCCCTGACGCTTCGCCAGATTATGCTGATGAACTTCGGCTTCTTCGGCATTCAATACAGCTTCGGTTTGCAGCAAACCGCCATCAACCCGATTTTCAGTTTCTTGCAAGCTGACCCTGCAAAACTGCCTTATCTCAATATGGCAGGACCGATTACCGGTTTGCTGGTGCAGCCCCTTATCGGCGCCATGAGCGACCGTACATGGATTCCCGGACTCGGCCGCCGCCGTCCGTATTTCCTGCTCGGCGCCATCGGTTGCAGCTTGTGTCTGTTCTTCTATCCGCACGTTACCGCATTGTGGGTTGCCGTATTGCTGCTGTGGCTCTTGGACATCAGCAACAATACCGCCATGGAACCCTTCCGCGCCTTCATCGCCGATACCGTCCCCGAACACCAACAATCCACCGGCTTCTTGATGCAGTCCGTGTTTACCGGCTTGGGCATTACCCTTGCCAACATATCGCTCTATGCCTTCAAGAAAATTGACTGGTTGAACCAAACCTCCGAAGCAGGCATCCCCTACTGGGTATTCGGCTCGTTCTATATTGGCGCCGTCTGCTCCATCGGTTCTGTTTTAGTGACCGTATTGTCCACACCCGAGCATGAGCCTTCCCCTGAAAAAATGGCGGAGGTTAAAGCCCAATCCGGCGGTCCTGTTGAAGCCGTTAAAGAAATTTACCATGCCATCAAAGACATGCCGAAACCCTTATGGCAGCTCGCTTCGGTTTACCTCTTCCAATGGTACGCACTCTACATCTACTGGCAATTCATCTCCCACAGTATTGTCAAATCGGTCTGGAATTCCACATCCGCCGACCCTGTCGCCTATAAAGAAGCAGTGGCATGGACCGGTGTGGTCAATGGTTTTTACAACGTCGTTACCTTCATTTCCGCCTTCGGATTGATGTGGATGGCGCGCAAATACGCCGCCAAATACGTCCACGCCTTTGCCGTTACCCTTGCCGCACTCGCCCTTTTGGCGATTCCGCATGTTACCGATAAAAACATGATGCTCGCCCCGATGATCGGATTCGGCATCGGCTGGGCAAGTATGATGGGCGTGCCGTTTATGATTGTCGTGCATTCCATCCCGAAAGAGCGTTACGGCGTGTATATGGGCATCGTCAACATGATGATTGTGATTCCGATGCTGATCCAAACCCTTACCTTCAGTAAAATCTATGAGAACTTGCTCGGCGCCGACCCGGGACATGCCATGACTTTTGCCGGTGTCCTCCTTATCATCGCCGCCGCACTGACCCTGACCATCAAAACGTCAAACAAACCTTATGGCGTAGAATCGGCAGGCTGATTCAGGCATTTGCCAAGAGGTCGTCTGAAAACTCGGAATTAAGGTTTTCAGACGACCTTTTTGTTTGATTGTGCCGCTTTGTTTTAAACGGGGGCGGTTTGTATAGTGGATTAACTTTAAACCAGTACGGCGTTGCCTCGCCTTGCCGTACTATCTGTACTGTCTGCGGCTTCGTCGCCTTGTCCTAATTTAAATTTAATCCACTATAGAAGCCCGGATTGGGTCGGAAGATCGCCGTATCCCCGCAAAAGCTGACGGCAAAGCGTTTACATGGCAAAATACCGCCTGTTTGCAGGTCATCCGAATTTTTCAGACGACCTTTTACCCTCTTCAAAAGGAATCCCCATGTCTTTGCAAAACATCATCGAAACCGCCTTTGAAAACCGCGCGGACATCACCCCGACCACCGTTACCCCCGAAGTCAAAGAAGCCGTGTTGGAAACCATCCGCCAACTCGATTCAGGCAAATTTCGCGTCGCCGAACGCTTGGGTGTGGGCGAATGGAAAGTCAACGAATGGGCGAAAAAAGCCGTCCTGCTTTCCTTCCGCATCCAAGACAACGAAGTCCTCAACGACGGCGTGAACAAATACTTCGACAAAGTGCCGACCAAGTTTGCCGACTGGTCGGAAGACGAATTTCGCGCCGCCGGTTTCCGCGCCGTACCCGGTGCCGTTGCGCGTCGCGGCAGCTTCGTTGCTAAAAACGTCGTTTTGATGCCGTCTTATGTCAACATCGGCGCATACGTTGACGAAGGCGCGATGGTCGATACTTGGGCGACCGTCGGCTCTTGCGCCCAAATCGGTAAAAACGTCCACTTGAGCGGCGGCGTCGGCATCGGCGGCGTACTCGAACCCCTGCAAGCCAGCCCGACCATTATTGAAGACAACTGCTTCATCGGCGCGCGTTCCGAAATCGTCGAAGGCGTGATTGTCGAAGAAGGCAGCGTGATTTCCATGGGCGTGTTCATTGGTCAATCTACTAAAATCTTTGACCGTACTACCGGCGAAATCTATCAAGGCCGCGTACCGGCAGGCTCGGTGGTCGTGTCCGGCAGTATGCCTTCCAAAGACGGCAGCCACAGCCTCTACTGCGCCGTCATCGTCAAACGCGTGGACGCGCAAACCCGCGCCAAAACCAGCGTCAACGAATTGCTGCGCGGTATTTAACCGGCGCACAGAAAAGGGGGAGGTCGTCTGAAACAGCCCGAAACATAAACGGGCTTCAGTCAAACGGTTTCCCTTGTTTGAATGGAAAGAGGTCGTCTGAAAATCGGATTTCGGGTTTTCAGACGACCTTTTCATAGGGTGAATCGGTTAAAGTCAGGACGGCATCGCTCCGCATGATTGGATGCTGTTTTCTTTGCCATAAAAAAAGCAACGGATAAACCGTTGCTTTTTTGTTTAGTCTGTAAATCTTACAAACTGCCTAACACGATGCGCAACACGCGGCGCAGGGGTTCGGCTGCGCCCCATAAGAGCTGGTCGCCGACGGTGAAGGCGCTGATGTATTCGCCGCCCATGCCCAGTTTGCGGATGCGTCCGACGGGGACGGACAGCGTACCGGTGACTTTGGCGGGCGTCAGCTCGTGGATGCTGGCTTCTTTTTCGTTAGGGATGACTTTCACCCAGTCGTTCGCGCCTGCCAAAATCGCTTCGATTTCAGAAACGGGCAGGTCTTTTTTCAGCTTCAGGGTGATGGCTTGGCTGTGGCAGCGCATAGAGCCGATGCGGACGCACAAGCCGTCAATCACGGTCGGATTGTCGCTGCGGCCGAGGATTTTGTTGGTTTCCACGCCGCCTTTCCATTCTTCTTTGGACTGGCCGTTGCCTAAATCCACGTCAATCCACGGAATCAGGCTGCCGGCAAGCGGTACGCCGAAATTGGCTTTCGGATAGTCTTCACTGCGCAGGAAATCGGACACTTTGCGGTCGATGTCGAGAATCGCACTGGAAGGATCGGCAAGCTCGTCCGCTACTTTGGCGTGAATCGCGCCCATGCCGCTGATGAGTTCGCGCATGTTTTTCGCGCCCGCACCGGATGCGGCTTGGTAGGTCATGCTGGTCGCCCATTCGACCAAATCGTTTTGGAACAGGCCGCCCAACGCCATCAACATCAGGGAGACGGTGCAGTTGCCGCCGATATAGTTTTTCACGCCGTTTTTGAGGCCGTTGTCGATGACGTTGCGGTTGACGGGGTCGAGGACGATAATCGCGTCGTCTTTCATGCGCAGGGAGGACGCTGCGTCAATCCAGTAGCCGTTCCAGCCGCTGTCGCGCAGGGGTTGGAATACGGATTTGGTGTAATCGCCGCCTTGACAGGTTACGATGATGTCCATTTTCGCCAGTTCGGCAACATCGTTCGCGTCCAATAATGTTTTAGCCGCCTGACCGAAATCAGGTGCCGCGCCGCCGACGTTGGATGTGGTGAAGAAGAATGCTTCGGGAATGTGGGCGAAGTCGTTTTCTTCTTGCATACGCTGCATCAAAACCGAACCGACCATGCCGCGCCAGCCGACGAAACCTACTTTCATGTTGAGCTCCTTAGGGGGGAATTGTTAACAAATTTCTGAATAGGGGAAAAGGAAGAGTTTTAAACCTGTTTGAGGTAAATGTAAAGTTTTTTATGCTGTTTCGGGAGTGTATGGGGGAGGTCGTCTGAAAAAAAGCGTTCCTGCCAAACCGGAATGTTCCGAAAGCAAACCTGACGATAAGTCGCAGGCTTGCATTTGGGAAAGATTCAAGGTTTTGCAGGAACGCCAGCATCATTGAAAGCACAGTTCGAGCAAGCATTTTGATAACCGAAATGCCGCACTGTTTTTCAGACGACCTATCGGATCAGTATCGGATATCGACGGTTACCTTATCCTTATATTCGCCCGGGGTGTAGTCGGTATTTTGGACTTCTGCCGCAACGGTGTATGTCTTGCTGCTGCCGTCGCCGGTGGCTTTTTGCCAGCTGCCCGTACCGGAAGGCTGGTTGCCCCAGAGGTGGGCGTTCGTATTAGTGCCCTTTTTGAGGCGGTAGGGGACTTTGTCGGTGTTGGTGGGATTGGTGGATTTCATCTCACCCCTGCCTTCCTGATTACCGTTGGAAGGAATCAGACCGACGGTGTAGGGCGTGCCGTTGGTGCAGCGGACGGTGAGGTTGCCCGACTGTTTCAGGTTGGTACTGCCTGCGGTGTGTGTGCCGAAGTCGATGTCGTCGGCGGAGATGAACTCGCAGACGGGCGCAACATGGGCTTGGACGACGAAGGGGAAGCGGTTGTTGGTCAAGATGTTCCCACAATCTGAGGGGTTGGGACCTCTAGCATAACGTTCAGCCTTCCAGCTTAATGAGGTGGAGCCACCGGTAAAGTCTGCGATATAAGATCCCAAGTTCGTGGGAATGGCGTTGCTTTGCCCGCTAATCAATCTGGCTTTGATGGGAATGGTTCCGCTGACAGTGCTGTTGAGTCCGATGTGGAAAACGTTGGTTGCAAAGCTGCTGGGAGAATTTGCCGTGTTATCCGTTCCCCAATTGGTATCATCGGGCTTAAGTAATGATAGTTGCAGTGTTTGGGCGTTATTCCGACTATGAACCATTGTTCGAGGAATATATTTATCGGGAGATTTTCTGCCTCCATCAATATTAAAGCACAAGCGTACTTTTGCGGTATAGGTGTCAGTATTGGTACATTGGTAGTGGATGGTCGCTTGAATATCTTCCGGCTGGTTGTTGTTCAGAAGGTTGACCCCGTTGCCTTGACTTCCAAATACCAAGGCAGGATGGCCGTTGAAGGTTCCGTTTCCTTGTACTGAGGCAGTACATTTCACAAATGGACCCGCTTCGCCGCTGTTTGCCCAAGCTTGCCCTGCGGACAGGGACAGCAGTCCGAATACGACAGGCAATGTCATTTGTCGGAAAAGACGGTTTGCGGTTTTCAGACGACCTCTCTTTATATTTATCTGCATATGATGTCTCCCAGTTCCGGGATGGAATCCGGATTGTGTGTTTCAGGGTAGTCCGCTTCGAAGGTGCAAGTGCCGCCGTTTTCGGGGAGGGTGACGGTGAAGCGGTTTCTACCTTCTTTCATGTTTTCAATATATGTTTTGCCGTCGAAGCCGGTTACGGCTGCCGGTGTGCCGTCTTCGGCAGTAATGCTGCCGCCGCTCGGGAGTAATTGGTTTTGTGCGTCTTTCAGCGTCATGGTGGCGGCGCGGGTGCGCTGGATTTTGAATTCGACGCGCATGCCCGAGCGTTCGGGCGGGGCGATTTCGGCGACGGTGTGTTCAAGCTGGACGTCCAGCGGCAATTCGGCAATATCGACGCTGACGGTGTTTTTTTGGTAGGCGGAGAGGCTGGGGATCAGTGCCAGCCCTTTGCGGTTGGTTTTGCCTACGGGCATGCCGCCTGCGCGGATGGGGACGTCCGCCATATCGCCGGTGCTGACGACGGCGAAACTGTCGTTGACTTGGCGGGTGGCGAAGAGGCTGCCGCCCATGAGGACGAGGCCGCCCCTCCAGCCTGCGTTCCAGTTGCTGTTACCGCTTTGGCTGTAAACGTTTGCCCAGCCGTCGCCGTAGGTGTTTTGATGGCGGATGTTGCCGTTGAAAGTGTTGCTGCGGCTGCCGTTTGCGTTGTCGTTTTGCTGCCAGCCTATGCCCCAGCTGGTGCTGCCCATGCCGCTGCTGGTTTTGTTCAGGGTTGCTTGGTAGCTGTTGTTGTGTTTGTTTCTGCTGATGCCTGCGGAGGTCGAATAGCCGTTGTCGAGGCTGACGGAGAGGCCTGCGTGGAAACTCAGTTCGCGCCTGTTGCGGAAGTTTTTATTGGCGCCGGCGTAGAGCGAGGTGCGGTTTTTGAAGCTGCGGCTCCAGCCGAACGAGCCTACGCCGTCGGCGGGACTGCCTTCGGTGTGGGAATGGACGTAGGATAGGCTGAATGAGCCGAGTTTGTCGCTGCTCCAGCCTGCGGATGCGGAGGCGGATGTGGTGGGGTGGCGTGTGGCTTTGAAAAAGTCTGCGCCGTATGCAGTGTCGCCCAGTTCGGCAAATTGCCCGTTGGTACGGCTTGCGCCCGCGCTGAAGGAGAGCCTGTCCCATTGGGTGCTGAAAAACGCGCTGCCGCGCCGTCCTGTTTTGCCCGCAAAGCGGCTTTCGGCATAATTAAGATTGAGTTGTCCGAGCGAACCCAATACGGTGTCGGCGGCAATGCCCGCCTGACGGTAGCCGCGCGCGGCTTCGCCGTGGATTTGGGCGGTCAGGGTATTGCTGACGCCGTAACGCAGTGTGCCGGAGGCGGCGGGGTCGGATTGGTATTTGGCGGAACGGATGCCGTAATCGCGGCGGACGTGGCCTGCTTCAAACGACCATTCGTTCAAGCCTTTTGCCAAAAGTCCGCTGCCGCCGTAAAGCGGCATATCGACGACGACGGTGCGCCCCAGTACGTCGGTGGCGACGACTTGGGCGTTGCTGCGGCCGCTGATGGACGGCGGCAGGATGAGTTCGTATTCGCCCGCTTCGATGTCGCGGCTCATCTGTTTGACGCCGTCGAGGTAGAGGTCGACCGTGCCGGGTAGGGTGCTTTTACCGAGGTAGGAACGCAGCGGGGCGGTTTGTTTCCACGGGCGGGTGTTGTAAGTGCGGGAGATTTTGATACCGCCGATGCGTGTGCCGCCCCATGAGCCGATTTGTCCGGTCAGGGTGTCGCCGACGGTCAGCGATATGCCTTGTTCGGGCCAGACGGTGCGCCAGTAGGTATCCAGACGAGCGGTGTTGCCGCGGGAGCCGCTTTCTTTGTTGCGGCTACGGTTGGCAAATTGGGTGTGGTTCAGATAGCCCCAAGGCGTACTCAGGCGCATTTCGCCGAAAACGCCCTGCGTGCCGTTGCCGGAGCGGTTGCGCGAGATATTGGCGTCATAGTTCAGAACGGCGGCAAAGCCGGGTTTGGCGATGGCGTAGCGGTTTTCCTGCGGTGCGCCGATTCGGGCGGTTTTCAGGTCAGGCTGCCATTCGAGGGGGCGGTGAGATCAAGGGTTTGCGCGGCGGCATCGTATTTCGCCTGCAATCCGGGGATGGCGGAGAGTTCGAACCATACGCCCGCGCCGGGTGCGGACGCGCCGTCCTGTATTTCAGGCACGACGCCGTTTTTGCCTGCTTCGGCAGCTTCTGCGTCGGGCAGGGCAATGCCGTAGGCGCGCAGGGATTCGGGGCGCGCATACAGCACGCCGTTACGCGACATGAAGGGTTCGATACCGTCGCGTATGCTGCCGTTGATTTTGACCTGCGGGTAAACAGTCAGCCATGCCTGCTCGTAGGCGGCAGGTGCCGCCTGCGTCAGGATGTCTTGAGCAGGAGAGGGCAGGGCGTAGAAACACAGCATCAGCGCGGCACTCAGCCGGGTGAGCCGTGTCCTTAGGTCATGGGGCGGCAAACCGAACCTCCGTTTGGATCGGCATACCGTTTACCGTGGCATTCAGACGACCTTTGCAGATGTTTGGGGGCGTTGGGAAATAACTGATGGACAATAGCCCGACGGATATTGCGGATGATGGGGTGAATTGTCTTTGCGGATAAAAAGGTCGTCTGAAAATCTTGATTTGAGGTTTTCAGACGACCTTTGTGTTTCTATCAATCCGTCAGGCGTTTACAGGTTGGGATTGACGATGATTTTGACGGCGGATTCGTTGTTGTGAATCAGACGCTCGAAGCCTTCGGAAACCAGCTCGTCCAGCTTGATACGCTGGGTGATGAAAGGTTCGAGGTTGATTTTGCCTTCTTCCACCAGTTTGATGGTTTCGGCGTGGTCGTTGCAGTAGGCGATGGTGCCGCGCACGTCCAGCTCTTTCATCACGACGCTGTGGACGTTGATGGTGGCGGGGTGGCTCCAAATGGATACGATGACCAAGTTGGCAGCAGGTTTGCAGGCAGCCACTAAAGTATCCAGCACTTTGTTGACGCTGGTGCATTCGAATGCCACATCCACGCCTTCGCCGTTGGTCAGTTTTTTCACTTCTTCGATGACATCGACTTCGGACGGGTCGAGGATGTAGTCGGCAACGCCTGATTCGCGGGCTTTGTCTTTACGCGCCTTGCTCAATTCGGTAATGATGACTTTGATGCCTTTGGCTTTCAACACGGCGGCAAGCAGCAAGCCGATCGGGCCAGCGCCGCCGACCAATGCGACGTCGCCGGCTTTCGCGCCGCTGCGGACGTAGGCGTGATGGCCGACGGACAGGGGTTCAATCAAAGCGGCTTGGTCTAACGGGATTTTGTCGGAAATCGGATGCACCCAGCGGCGTTTGACGGCGATTTTTTCGGCAAGGCCGCCACCGCAGCCGCCCAAGCCGATGAAGTTCATGTCTTTGGAGAGGTGGTAGTTGCTGCCTTCGCCGGTCGGTACATCATCACGGATGATGTAGGGTTCGACCACGACGTGTTGTCCGACTTTGAGGTCGTCCACGCCTTCGCCGACGGCATAAACCACGCCGGAGAATTCGTGTCCCATCGTTACGGGCGCGGACTCGCCGGAAATCGGGTGCGGATGGCCGCAGGGCGGGATGAAAATCGGACCTTCCATAAATTCGTGCAGGTCGGTACCGCAGATGCCGCACCAGGCGACGTTGATGCCGACGGTGCCGGGGGCGACGGTCGGTTCGGGGATGTCTTCGATGCGGATGTCGCCTTTATCGTAAAAACGTGCTGCTTTCATTGTAACGCTCCTTGTTTTGAGGTTGAAAAGAAAGGTCGTCTGAAAGGTAGGACGGCTTTTCAGTAAGAGCGGGAAGGATGTGTGGGATGTGCGACGAATATATGGTTATTTTAATGATGCGGCAGGGCGGGTTGTGTAGGATAAGCAACACAGGCTGCGCGATATTGCTTTGATATTTTGTTATTTTACTACATTTCAATGTGAATGATATGTCGGCTTGCGTAAAAACGAAGCAGGGCTTGTCCGCGGTCAAGTTTTGGATGAAATAGTCTTATAGGTATTCGTCAAAAAGATGCTGTCGGAAGGCGGGAGGATTATTGGGGAAGGATGAAAATTGTTGACAACGCAGGTATTGCTTATTGAATTAATCAAAATTTTATTGCGAAAAAATTTGAATTTTAGAAATTTAAATATATAAAAACAGCAAAAATTTAATTTTTTGAAATAAAATTGCCGTAATATGGCTAAAAGGCTTGTTTAAAACAGGTAAAGAAGGTAATCTATGCCTTAATTTATCTGAATTTGAAAGCAATAACAATGACCCAACAATACCCTACCGACGATATTAAGATTAGAGAAGTCAAAGAGCTGCTGCCGCCGATTGCCCATTTGTACGAACTGCCGATTTCCGAGGAAGCGGCAGGGCTGGTACACCGCACGCGGCATGAAATCGCAGATTTGGTTCACGGCAAGGACAACCGCCTGTTGGTGATTATCGGCCCGTGTTCCATCCACGACCCCAAAGCCGCCTTGGAATACGCCGAACGTTTGCTGGTGTTGCGCAAGAAATATGAAAAAGAATTGCTGATTGTGATGCGCGTGTATTTTGAAAAACCGCGCACGACGGTCGGCTGGAAAGGTCTGATTAACGACCCGCACTTGGACGGCACGTTCGACATCAACTACGGCCTGCGTCAGGCGCGCAGCTTGCTGCTGACGCTGAACAATATGGGCATGCCCGCTTCGACGGAGTTCCTCGACATGATTACGCCGCAATATTACGCGGACTTGATTTCTTGGGGCGCGATCGGTGCGCGGACGACGGAGAGCCAGGTACACCGAGAACTCGCCAGCGGTCTGTCTTGTCCGGTCGGTTTCAAAAACGGTACGGACGGCAATCTGAAAATCGCCATCGACGCGATTGGCGCGGCAAGTCATCCGCATCACTTCCTGTCTGTAACCAAAGCGGGGCATTCCGCCATTGTGCATACCGGCGGCAATCCCGACTGCCACGTTATCCTGCGCGGCGGTAAAGAGCCGAATTACAGCACCGAACACGTCAAATCGGCGGCGGAACAATTAATAAAAGCCGGCTTGTCGCCCAAGCTGATGGTCGATTGCAGCCACGCAAACAGCCGTAAAGATTACAGACGGCAGATGGAAGTTGCCCAAGATGTTGCCGCGCAACTGGAAAACGGCGAGGACAATATTATGGGCGTGATGGTGGAAAGCCATTTGGTTGAAGGCAGACAGGACAAGCCCGAGGTTTACGGGCAAAGCATTACCGATGCCTGCATCAGCTGGGATACTACCGAAGAAATGCTCGCGCTTTTGGCTGCGGCAAACCGTAAACGGGTCGCGCCTTAAGCCGGTTTGAGTGGTGAAAAAGAGGTCGTCTGAAAGGTCTGTGTGTGGGTAAAAACAGACAGTTTCAGACGACCTTTTATTTAATTTGTCTGATTTATCGGATTATGGTTTTTTCTAACTGTCCGCCTGTTAAGTTATCCTAGTTTAAAATGACTTTACTTATTGGAATAAATATTAATGACTTGGTGTGACATACTTTCGTTACTGAGTTAACCCACAACGGAGAACACACCATGAGCAAGTCTTTCTTGACTAAAACTTTGACCTTGATCGCCATTGCTACTTCTCTGAGTGCATGTGCGGGCATGACCCAAACACAACGCAATACTGCTACTGGCGCGGTATTGGGCGGTGTAGCGGGTAACTTGATCGGTGGCGATACCGGCTCTACTTTGGGCGGCGCTGCATTAGGCGGCGTCATCGGCAGCCAAGTCCACAGACATCGTTAATTTTTAAAACGATAAAAGCCGGTCGGACCTTAAATAGGTTCGACCGGCTTTTTTATTTGGCGTGATTGAATCAGAAGAATGTTTGCGCAAGGGGACGGGTTTATTGGCGTTCAAACTGAATTGCTTTTCTGTGGGTTGGGCGAGTATGCCGGTTTGTTGTCAGGCTAACGCGTCGCCGCGCATTCGCCGTTCTCAAACACCAACACCTTCTCCGGCCAGCGCAATGCCGCCAGCCTGAACTGTTCGGGACGGTATTTTTGCGGGAATTTCCTTGCCCGCCAGCTTGCGCCTATCGAAAAATCTACGCAGAACACATTGCGCCGCGCGCCGTGCCAGACATCCGGCTGCGGCGGCAGCAACAGCCGTTCGGCGGCAACGGCAGCGGGGGACGGCTGCCAACTGCGCCAATAATGGCCGATAACGACGGGCTTATCGTCGCGGTAGTCGTTCCACCACGCGCAACGGGTCGTACCGCGCCAGCGTCCGCCGGCGTAAAACGGCTCGTCCGCCAAACGCTCCACGCCGCTGGTGAGGGCGCGTATCGGATGCAGGCGGCTGCGTTCGAGTTCGTATCGCGCCGTGGCGGGCATGGGCGGCGGCGCATGGTCGGGATTTTCCGCCTGCGGGGCGTAATGCGCCTGTTCGTAGAGGTAGTCGGGATACCAAGAGGCCGTCTGAAGGCGGTGTTTCAACTCGGCATCGAAGCGGCGGTATTGTGCGGTCAGGCTTTCGCCTTTTGCTTCTTCGAGGCGTTCGATTTGCGGCGGCAGCCAGGCGGCGTGGACGATGCGCAGGTCTTCGCGCTCCAGCAGCAGCGGCTGTTCGGCAAGCCATGCGCGCAATTCGGTTTTCTCTTTCTCTTCAACGCAATGCCACGGCGCGTAATGGGCGTCTTTTTCGGCGCGGACATCGAAAAACCAGCCGGAGCCGTCTTTCGGGTCGTCGGCAAGGATGTTCAATTCGTGGTTGCCCAAAACCATCCATGCCCATCCGCGTTCGTAAGCCTGTTTGAACCACGCCAGCATCGCGGGGCTGTCGGGGCCGCGGTCGCACAAATCGCCGACAAACACCAGCCGCCGCCCGTGGGGATGGAAACCGTCGTCGCGGTAGCCGAGCCGGTGCAGCAGCGATTGGAAGGCGGCAAATTCGCCGTGAACGTCGCCGACGATATCCAGCGGCGTGTCGGGCAGGGATTGGCGGTATGGGTAGGACATGATGATGGGAGGTCGTCTGAAAAGTGTGCCGACGGTGTTTTCAGACGGCCTCGGGCAGTTTCAAGAAGTTTTCGCGGTAGTAACGCATTTCCTCGATGCTTTCGAGAATATCGTCCAAAGCCTGATGCGAACCGCGTTTCACCACGCCTTTGGCAACGGGCGGATTCCAACGTTTGGCGAGTTCTTTCAGGGTGGATACGTCCAGATTGCGATAGTGGAAATACGCTTCGAGGCGAGGCATGTATTTGACCATAAAGCGGCGGTCTTGATGGATGGAGTTGCCGCACATCGGCGTGGCTTTTTCGGGAATCCATTGCGCGATAAAGTCGAGCAGTTTTTGTTCCACGTCGGCTTCGGTCAGTTGCGATTCGCGCACGCGTTGGGTCAGCCCCGTGCGGCCGTGGGTGGCAGTGTTCCATGCGTCCATGCTGTCGAGCAGTTCGTCGCTTTGGTGGACGACATAAACTTCGGACTGCGCCAAGACGTTCAAATCGGAGTCGGTAATAATCATGGCAACTTCGATGATGCGTTCGCGCTCGGGATCAAGCCCGGTCATTTCCATATCGAGCCAGCAGAGGTTGCTTGCGTTTTGAGTCATTTCAGACGACCTTTCGTCGGTTTAAAAACAATGGGCGGTATTATAGTGGATTAACTTCAAATCAGGATAAGGCAAAGCGGTCGCGTAAATTAATAGTCGTCTGAAAACGAGGATAACAGGCTTTGCCAAACTGTTTTTAAACGCCCTTTTTATAAATGCTGAACTAAAATCGAACTTTCTTTATTGATTTAACTCAGATTAAAAATTTAACAAACCAAGAGGTACTATTATATGAAAGATGATGTAATTCTAGTCTGTAAAATCATTTACGAACCAGCTAAAGATTCATGGAATAGATTTAAGGCGCTCTTCCCAATTTGTTTCTTAATGGGAATATTAATAAATTTATCTTTCAGCATGATATCTAATATCTTTAGTCAAGCTATTTTACTCTCATCGATATTATCAACATTTGTATTTTTTTATTTACAGGAATTATTTCGTTATGAAAATTTTAAAAAATGGAAAAATAAAATTGCTCTTTAAACGCTGGAATATATAACAATCACCTTATTTTCATTCATTATGTTCGTAATGTTTTATATTTTAAAAAGTTTGTTATTTAAACAAACAGTCCCTATGTCAGAAATAAAACTTTCTATTGGGATTTCTATCTTGCTTACAGGTTTTTTGGGATATATTACATATTAATTTACTGGGTAAATAAAGGCTGTTTCCAAGAATTCATAGAGTATTTACAAACTTTCGTGATTAAAAAAAATAAAAAAACTAAAAATGCCAAAATAGTAGCAATGGCAGTGGCTCATATATCAACAATTATAATAATTATCAGTGCGGCGTACTATTTATTACAACAAGTTGAAAAAGATTCTCAAGCCCAAATTATTTTAAAAACTTTCAGTATTAACTAAGAGCATTTAATAATTTATTAATTATATGATTTAAATGAAAGAGGTCGTCTGAAAACCATTTTCAGACGACCTTTGCCGTTTTATTTCACTTTCAATTCAAATCAGAACAAGCCGTGAATCACGCCGTCTGCGTCCACGTCGATTTTCTCGGCAGCGGGGACTTTGGGCAGGCCGGGCATTTTCATCATGTTGCCGCACAGGGCGACGATGAAGCCTGCGCCGGCGGAAACGGTGATGCCGCGCACGGTGATGCGGAAGCCTTCGGGGCAGCCCAAGAGTTTGGCGTTGTCGCTCAGGGAATATTGGGTTTTCGCCATGCAGACGGGCATTTTGTCCAAGCCCAGTTTTTCCAGCGAGGCGATTTCGGCGGCGGCTTCTGCGCTGAAATCGACGTCTTCCGCGCCGTACACTTTTTGGGCGATGGCGCGGATTTTGTCTTTGATGTTCAACTCGACATCGTAGGCGAAGCGGAATTCGTTGGGTTGGTTGTCGATGGCGTTGACAACTTTGCGCGCCAAATCTGCGCCGCCCGCGCCGCCTTTGCCCCACACTTCGGTCAGGGAAACTTCGACGCCGTGTTCGGCGCAGGCTTTTTCAATCATTGCCAACTCGGCATCGGAGTCGGACACGAAGCGGTTGATGGCGACGACGACGGGCAGCCCGAATACGTTTTTCAGGTTGGAAATGTGTTTCAGCAGGTTGGGCAGACCTTTTGCCAAGGCTTCGAGGTTTTCTTCGCCGAGGTTGGCGCGTTCTACGCCGCCGTTGTATTTCAAGGCGCGGACGGTGGCGACGACGACGGCTGCGTCGGGTTTCAAACCGGCCAGACGGCATTTGATGTCGCAGAATTTTTCCGCGCCCAAATCCGCGCCGAAGCCTGCTTCGGTAACGGCATAGTCGGCAAGGTGTTTCGCCAAACGGGTGGCGGTAACAGAGTTACAGCCGTGGGCGATGTTGGCGAACGGGCCGCCGTGTACGAAGGCCGGAGTACCTTCGATGGTTTGCACTAAGTTGGGCTTGATGGCGTCTTTGAGCAATGCCGCCATCGCGCCGTGGGCTTTCAAATCTTTGGCGTAAACAGGGCTGCCGTCTTTGGCGTAGGCGACGAGGATGTTGCCCAAACGCTCTTTCAAATCGCTGATGTCTTTGGCAAGACAGAATACCGCCATCACTTCGGAGGCGACGGTAATGTCAAAGCCGTCAGGACGCATCACGCCGTCAACAGGTTTGCCCATACCGTCGATGATGTTGCGCAACTGGCGGTCGTTCATATCGACCACGCGCCGCCACAGGACGCGTTTGGGGTCGATGTTCAATTCGTTGCCTTGGTAGATGTGGTTGTCGAGCATGGCGGCGAGCAGGTTGTTCGCCGCACCGATGGCGTGGAAGTCGCCGGTGAAGTGCAGGTTGATGTCTTCCATCGGCAAAACTTGGGCATAGCCGCCGCCCGCCGCGCCGCCCTTGACGCCGAACACAGGCCCCAAAGAAGGTTCGCGCAGGGCGATAACGGCGTCTTTGCCGATGTGGCGCAACGCGTCCGCCAAACCGATGGTCACGGTGGTTTTGCCTTCGCCCGCCGGAGTCGGGTTGATGGCGGTAACCAAAATCAGACGGCCTTGTTTTTGCGGCAGTTTGAACGCCTCGGCAGGATTGATTTTGGCTTTGTAATGGCCGTAGGGTTCGATATTGTCCACGTTCAAACCCAGCTTGGCGGCAATTTCGCCAATCGGACGCATGGTGGAAGATTGGGCGATTTCGGCATCGGTTTTGAAGCTCATGATTTTCCTTTACTGAATGGAGAAGAAAAAGAGGAGGGTCGTCTGAAAGCCCATCGGAAAGACAAACGCTGATGGATTCAAAAGAATATTAGGCATATTATAGCGTTATCTGAGAATGAATCGCAGTGAAAAATTCGATAATTCAACAAAAATACGGTTCATATTGTTGACAATCCACAAGAGAAACGGACAAACATGGGCAGCAACGCATGGCTTTTCTGGGCATTGGCTTCCGCAGGCTTCGCCTCGCTGACGGCGATTTTCGCCAAAATGGGTTTGCAGGGCATCGATTCGGATTTCGCCACCTTCATCCGCACGCTGGTCATCCTCGCCGCGCTGGTCTTGTTCCTGACCTATACCGGCAAATGGCAGGGCGTGAACGGGTTTACCGGTCGCAACTGGACATTCCTGATTCTCTCCGGCCTCGCTACCGGCGCATCTTGGCTCGCCTACTTCAAAGCCCTGCAACTGGGCAACGCCTCGCAAGTCGCCCCCGTCGATAAATTCAGCCTGGTTTTGGTTGCGCTGATGGCGGTGGTCTTTCTGGACGAACGCCCCAGCACGCAGGAATGGGTAGGCTTGGGACTGGTTACGGCGGGCGTGTTGACGTTGGCTTTGAAGCGGTAGGGCTGAATGATTTTTCAGACGACCTTTTAAGCCGAGAGGTCGTCTGAAAATATTGCGTTGCAAAAATAGGGCTGCTGAAGACTTGTTGTCATTTGCGGCGATGGTTTTGTGTGTAGTGGATTAACTTTAAACCAGTACGGCGTTGCCTCGCCTTAGCTCAAAGAGAACGACTCTCTAAGGTGCTGAAGCACCAAGTGAATCGGTTCCGTACTATTTGTACTGTCTGCGGCTTCGTCGCCTTGTCCTGATTTTTGTTAATCCACTATAAAATGAATCGAGTCAAACAAAAGGTCGTCTGAAAAACAAAATGTTCAGACGACCTTTTTGTCTGCTCCGTTTTCAACATTCCACAACGCGGACGGAGACGGGGACGGCTTTTTTCTGGAGGGTGATGGCGAGTCCGGCAAGCGAGGTTTCTTTGTAGGTGGACTTCATGTCGCGCCCTGTCTGCAGCATGGTTTGGATGACTTCGTCGAGCGAGACTTTTTTGTCCGTGCCGTCTTCCAGCAGGGCGAGGGTGCCGAGTTTTAGGGCTTTTTCGGCGGCGATGCCGTTGCGTTCGATGCAGGGGATTTGCACCAATCCGCCGACGGGGTCGCAGGTCAGGCCCAAATGGTGTTCCATCGCCATTTCGGCGGCGTTTTCCACTTGTTTGGGCGTGCCGCCGATGACTTCGGCGTATGCACCCGCCGCCATCGAGCAGGCGACGCCGACTTCGCCTTGGCAGCCTACGTCTGCGCCGGAGATGGAGGCGTTGGTTTTGTAGAGGATGCCGATGGCGCCTGCGGTGAGCAGGAAATTTTCGACGCGCTCTTGTGTGGCGTGCGGGTTGAACTTGCGGAAGTAGTGCAGAACGGCGGGGATGATGCCGGCGGCACCGTTGGTTGGGGCGGTCACAACGCGTCCGCCGGCGGCGTTTTCTTCGTTGACTGCCATGGCGTAAACCATCGGCCAAAGTTGGGTGTTGACGATTTCGGTTTCGCGCAGGGCTTTGAGTTTGGCGGCAAGCTGCGGGGCGCGGCGGCGGACGTTCAAGCCGCCGGGTAGTTCGCCGTCCGCTGCCAGCCCGCGTTTGATGCAGCCTTCCATAACGTCGGCAACGCCGGCGACGCGGCGGCGGATTTCGGCTTCGCTGCAACCGACAAGCGCGGCTTCGTTTGCCAATACGGCTTCGGAAATGTCGAGCTGGTTCATGCGGCATTGGGCGAGCAGTTCGGCGCAGTTGGTGTAGGGGTAGGGGACTTGGCGCGTTTGTTCGGCTTGTTGGTCAAACTCTTGATCGGTAACGATAAAGCCGCCGCCGACGGAGTAGTAAATTTGTTCTTTGAGTTTGCCGCCGTCTTGACCGTAGGCGGTGAAATTCAGCCCGTTCGGGTGTTTGGGCAACACTTGGTCGCCGCGTATGTTCAGGTCGCGGTCGAAGTTGAAACTGATTTCGCGTCCGTTGAGGTGGAGGATGTGTTGCGTGCGGATGCGTTCGAGGCGGTCGGGGATGTCGGCAAGGGGGATGTCGTGCGGCAGGCTGCCTTCCAAGCCAAGTAGAAGGGCGTCGAATGTGCCGTGTCCGCGTCCTGTCAGCGCCAGCGAGCCGTAAATGTCGATGACGATGCGCTCGGTTTGTACGTCCAGTCCTGATTGTTTGAGGTCGTCTGAAAAGGCTGCAGCGGCTTTCATGGGTCCGACGGTGTGGGAGCTGGAAGGGCCGATGCCGATTTTGAAAATGTCGAAAATGCTGATCATGATGTGTTTTCCCTGATATTGGCTGTTTGTGCGACGGCTTGCGGATGTTGGCGCAAAAACCGGTTGAGTTGCGTGTCCGCTGTTGTTGGTTTGTCGGGTGTTTTAGGCGTTTGAAAGTCTGCGTATTTTAGCCTTTTTTGTCGGACGGATGAACAAGACAGCCGTTGCGTAAAAGGTCGTCTGAAAGGTTCTTCTTCGGGTAATGCCGCGCACTCTCGCCGTCGCAAAAGTATACGGCATTATCCTGCTTTGCAGGGTGGGCGGATAGTGGGGAAGATGGTTTGTATAGTGGATTAAATTTAAACCAGTACGGCGTTGCCTCGCCTTGCCGTACTATTTGTACTGTCTGCGGCTTCGTCGCCTTGTCCTGGTTTAAATTTAATCTACTATAACGGATTTGTGCGGTTTGCCGAGCGTAGAAAGAATCGATGAGGTCGTCTGAAACCTTGTTTGTGCTTGAAACGGGGTAAAACAGGGTTTCAGACGACCTTGGTGTATCGGCGCGTTGCACGGTTCAGCCTAATGCAAACAATTCGCGCCCGTGGGCTTTCAGCCATTTTTCGGCGGCTTGGGTGTGTGGGGTGAGGCGGTTGACGGTTGCCCAAAACTGCGGGCTGTGGTCGGGGTGGGGCAGGTGGCAGAGTTCGTGGATGCAGATGTAGTCTGCGACGTAATCGGGTGCGCCGATGAGTCGCCAGTTGAGGCGGATGCCGGTGGTGTGGCGGCAGACGCCCCAGAAGGTTTTGGCGTTGGAGAGGGCGGTCGCGGCGGGAGTGAGGGCGGTGGCGCGGGCGTGGTGTTCGAGGCGCGGCAGCAGGTATTCGCCGGCGCGTTCGTGCAGGAAGCGGCGCAGGTGGGTCAGTTGGGCGGCAGGTTCTTTATCGGGCAGTAGGATTTCAGACGACCTGATTTGGATGTGGCTGCCGCTGTGGACGGACAGGGTCGTCTGAACGCCTTGATACCAAATCCATTCGGGGAGGGTGTCGGCGGATGCGGCGGCGGTCGGGGTTTTGGCGAGGGTGCGGCGCAGCAGGGGTTCGTTGTCGGTCAGCCATTGGGCGAGAAAGCGATGGCTGACAAACGGGGGAACGTTGATGCTGACGGTGTCGTGTGATACGGGGCGCAGAATGAGGTTTTTCTTGGCGCTGCGTTTGAGCCGGATTCGGATGGACTGGCCGTCTGAAAGGGTGTGGGCGTAGTGTTGGGACATGGATTGGGCTGGTGTCGGGGAGATGCGTTTTCAGACGACCTTTGCAACGGCAAACGGTCCTTTTCCTTCAATCAGGGGTTGTTGCGTTTCAATCCGTTTTTCGCATTCCTTCATCAATTCGGCTTCGGTGCCGCTGCCGTGGGGGATAACGGGGTGGATGACGACGGTGATGGTGCCGGGGTGTTTGAGGAAGGAATTTTTCGGCCAAAATTCGCCGCTGTTGAGGGAAACGGGGACGATGTCCATTTCAAACATTTTCGCCATGCGCGCGCCGCCGAGTTTGTAGCGGCCTTTTTCGCCGGGTGGTAGGCGTGTGCCTTCGGGGAAAATGGTGATCCAGTAGCCTTCGTTTTTGCGCGCCATGCCTTGTTCCATCAGCTGTCTGTTGGCTTCGCGGCTGTTGCTGCGGTCTATGCCTATGGTTTTGACGAGTTTCAGACCCCAGCCGAAAAAGGGGATTTTGAACAGCTCGCGTTTGGCGACGTAAACCTGCGGCGGGAAAATTTCTTGCAGGGCGAGGGTTTCCCAGCCGCTTTGGTGTTTGGCGCAGATGATGGAGGGGCGGTCGGGGATGTTTTCGGCACCGATAAGATGGTATTTGAGTCTGATGATGTGTTTGAGCGACCAATTGAGGATGCGTACCCAGATTTGCGCCATTTTGTGCGCGCCGCCTTGGACGGGCAGGGCGAGGAGCATGAAGGGGAAAAGTAAAATCAGGCTGGTGCTGAGGATGAACCAGTAGGTCAGGTTGCGGATGAGGAGCATGTTTTTACCTGTCGGATGGGTCGTCTGAAATCTTGTTCGGGCTGGAAACGGGGCAAAACAGGGTTTCAGACGACCTCGTGTATTTATGGGTTTGCCTGTCCGTCTGCACAATCTTGCGTGGTTTCGTGCATGATGTATTGGGAGAAGGCGAGCAGGTTGTCGAAAACTTGGGTGTTTTCGGGTAATTCTTTTTCCTGTTGCGACAGGGTTTTCTTGCCTTTGCCGGTCAGGACGAGCGCGGTTTTGCCGCCTGCTTCGTGCATAGCCTGCAGGTCGCGCAGGCTGTCGCCGACCAGCCAGGTTTCGGCGGGGTTGGCCTTGAAGCGTTCGAGGATGTCGTAAATCATGCCGGGCTTGGGTTTGCGGCAGTCGCAGTTGTCGGCGGCGGTGTGCGGGCAAAACCAGATGCCGTCGATTTCGCCGCCTGCCTGACGGACGAGGCGGTGCATTTTCGCGTGCATTTCGGTCAGGTCTTGGACGGTAAAATATTTGCGTCCGATGCCGGATTGGTTGGTAGCGACGGCGATGTTGTAGCCTGCCTGCGTCAGGAAGGCGATGGCGTCCATGCTGCCTTCGATGGGTATCCATTCGTCTACGGATTTGACGAAGTCGTCACGGTCTTGGTTGATGACGCCGTCGCGGTCGAGGATGATGAGTTTCACGGTTGCTCTCCGGCAGGGGATGCCAAATTGTTTTTCCATTGCTCAAACGCTGCTTGGAAGACGGGTTTGAGGCGTTTGTAGATTTCGGGGGTGTTGGGGACGTGGTAGAAGCCGCCGAGCGACGGGGTGTCGAGGGTGCGGACGTAGTCTTCTAAAAATGCACCGTAGCCGTCTTCTTCATTGTCGTAGTAATAGGAGGTGAATTTCTGCCCTTGTTCGGTGAAGTCGTCGGGCGTGAGCGCGCCGTCCATGTGTTTGAGCAGGAAGCGGCGGCCGCTGGTTCTGCCTTTGAGCATATTGGCGAAATCTTCCGCACTTTCGGGGGCGGTTTGCCAAACGGGATTCGCCAGCCCTGCCTGCGCCGCCCATATCCAGTACATGCCAATATGCGTGGCGGCGTTTTCGGACGGCAGTCCTTCGGGATATTCTTCATCTAGGTGGAAGCGGATGTTGTCGTACATGGACGGTCGTGTGCTGTGATTCTGAGGGTGTTTATTGTAACGGAAAACGGGAGAGGTCGTCTGAAATCTGTTTTCAGACGACCTCCGGGGTGTCGATTTGCTTGTCAGCCTTTGAACACGGGGACGAGTTCGAGCTGGCTCAATACCTGCGCGGCGATGTTGATGACACCGAAGAGGAAAACCCAAACCATCAGCCCGAATCCGCCGTAAATCTTGTAGTTTTTGCCTGTGCCGAATTTTTGGCGCGAACGGTAGAGCAGCATGGCGGGGATGATGCCGGTCCAAATGGTTGCCGCCAGACCGACGTAGCCGATGGCGGTAACGAAGCCGGTGGGGAACAGCAGGCAGGAAATCAGGGGCGGCAGGAAGGTGAGGGCGGCGGTTTTGGTGCGGCCGGACACGCTGTCGTTCCATTTGAAGATGTCGGCGATGTAGTCAAAGAGGCCGAGCGTTACGCCGAGGAAGGAAGTGGCAATCGCCATATAGGAGAAGAAGGTCAACACTTTGTCCATGCTGCCGGTTTGGGTGAACTTGGACAGGGCTTCGATGAGGACGGAGACTTTCCCTTCGGTGGCAATCACGGGGGCGAACTCGCTGCGCGGCAAGTTGCCTTGGATGGCGATTTGCCACAGGACGTAAATCACTAGCGCGACCAACGTACCTGCCCAAATGGATTTGGCGACTTTGCGCGCATCGCCTTTAAAGTATTTGAACAGGCTGGAGACGTTGCCGTGGAAGCCGAAGGACGTGAGGCAGACGGGCAGGGCGGTAGCGGCGTAAATCCAGTAGCTGGTACCTGCGGGGGCTTGGGTGTCGAAGAGGATGGGCAGTTTGACATCGGCAATCAGCCCGCCGGTCGCCCAGATGAAAGTCAGCACCATGCCGCCGATGAGGATGGAGGTGAAACGGTCCACTAGGCGGGCGGATGCCCATACGCAGGTAGCGAAAATCAGGAAGAATGCGAGTTGTCCGAAGGTCAGAGGGATTTTTACACCGAACGTGCTGCCCAGTCCTTTGGCGGTCAAGTCGCCGCCAACGAAGATGTAGGCGTAGGTGAGCAGGTATAAAACGAAGGCGACAGCGATGCCGTTGATGGCGTTCCAAGTCGGGCCGAGCAGGTCTTTGACCATGGTGTCGAAGCTGGCGCCGTGCGGATAGTGGGTGTTGACTTCAAGGATCATCAGACCGCTGGAGAGCATGGAAAACCAAGTATAGAGCAACACAATCAGCGAGCCTGTAAACCAAACGCCGGAGGTGGCGGTCGGGTTGGCAAGCATACCTGCGCCGATAACCGTACCGGCGATAATCATGGCGCCGCCGAAAAGCGACGGGGTTTTGACGGACATGAAATTCTCCTCGGAAAAACAGTCCGCCATTATGCCGTAAAGTGTAAGGATTGGTAAGGAGGTCGTCTGAAAACTTTGTTTCGAGCTTTTCAGGCGACCTCGTTGCATTCCGATACTCTAAATCCATTATCGCCTCGATACGACAGGATTCGTGGGCAAAGCCCACGCTACGCCGTCGAAAGCATGCAAAGTTGGGGAAACCCTTAGCGGGAGTTGTTGTGTTGGTTTGTGGGATAACAATCGTAGCGTGGGCTTTGCCTACGAGAATCTGCCTCCTCTCCCGTCTGGCGGGAGGGTTGGGGAGAGGGTGGCTCTTTGCCCTTTATTGCCGTATGTCCGCAAGCCACTCCTATCCTAGCCTTCCCCCGTCGGACGGGGGAAGGAATAAGGTTGCTGTAACTAAAAAAAGGTCGTCTGAAAACCTATTTCGAGCTTTTCAGACGACCTTTCATCTATATTTCAAACACTATCTAAATCAGCTTCTGCTGTTTCAACTCATTCTTCAGATACGCATAATAAACCGGTGCGACGATGATGCCGCCGACGCCGAAAATCCGTTCGAACACGACCATCGCCACCAGCAATTCCCACGCGCTTGATTCGATTTCCGAGCCGATGATTTTCGCGTTCAGGAAATATTCGAGCTTGTGGATGACGACTAGGAACACCAGCGAAGCGACCGCCACATATAAAGACGCGCCGAGGCTCAAGATGATAATGATGGTGTTGGAAATCAGGTTGCCCGCGACGGGAATCAGCCCGACGATGAAGGCGATGACTAACACGGTTAGTTTAAACGGCAACTCCACGCCGAAAAGCGGCAGGATTAGATAAAGGTACACGCCCGTCAGTGCGGTATCGATCAGCGAGATTTTGACCTGCGCCAGAAACACGCGCTCGAAGCTGGTTTCGAAGTTCACAATCCGCCGCACCAGTTCTGCCTTGAAGGGTGGCATTTTGCGGCGGTTTTTGCGCATGTTGAGGCGGTGGAAACTGAGCATCGCGCCGATGATGATGCCGATAAGGATGTACACGAACGAGGTGAAGCTGTTTTTGCTGATGCGCGTCAGCGCGGCACTGTATTCTTCAATCAATTTGACCGCATAGGCTTTGATTTCGGCGGTATTGTTGGGCAGCATGTTCAAAACCGACTGCGGCAGGCTGCTGCTGTTTTTCGTGTCTTCCAAAATCGCCGCCAGCTTGGTCAGCATCACGGTGATATGCCCGCCGTGAATCAGGTGGTAAATCCCTAGCGACATCAATAGGATAACCGTCAATACGATGCCTATGGTCAGCGTGGTCGAAATCAGGTTGATATTGTGCGCGTTGAGCGATTTGTGCAGAAACGTATTGCGCGCGAGCGTACGGCGGCGCAGCCAAAGAATCAGGCCGTTGGTCTTGGTGATGAAGACGTAGGTCAGGATGACGGCGAGTAAAAGGGGCAAAAAGTGGAAATACAGCACCACAAACAGGGCAAGCCCCATCAGGATGTAGGATGCATTGCGGAATCGGGAGTGTTCGAAAATCATCGGATGTAATGCCATGAAATATATAAATTTAAACAATCAAGTTATGAGGTACGATTAATAAAGCAGGACAAGGGGGTTAACCCTCCTTTTGAAACTTTATTTCAATTTCGCTCGAGCTGACTTCGGTTTACAAACAAACCGTTACAATAAAAACTCAATCGCACCAAGCAGTTATGCGATTGTCTTTACGCAAATTGCCATTTGGCATTTGACGGAATGATTTTATCAGACAAATTTCCCGAAAGGATATTACACATGAAAACATTGTCTAAATTGACCTCCCTCGTTCTTGTTTCTGCCGGCCTGATCGCTGCTCCTGTGGCTATGGCCCAACCTGCTTCCGGCAAAGCCGCTAAAGCAGAACACGTTCACAAAAAAGCCAACAAAGCTAAAAAACAAGCCAACGACCTGAAAACCGACAAAGCTGCTGAAACTGCTGCACCGGAAGCCGAAGCTGCCAGCCCGCTGACCGGTCAAGGTAAAACTACTACCGAAACTGCACCTGCCGCTGCTCAAGAACAGGCTCCTGCTGTTAAATAAGTAGGATATAGTGGACTGAATTAAAAGAGGGATTCTGTTCCCCGCGCACCGTTTTGACGGTTGTCGTCCTTTTTGAATTTAGGCCATTAGAAATCTCGCAGGCAGATGTCTGCATCTTAGGAAAAAGGTCGTCTGAAAAGATTTTCAGACGACCTTTTTCAATTCGTATCTGGTGGTTGTGGCTATATTTTCAATACGTTTGCTGCCATTTCTTTGCGTCTTCTATGTCTTGTTCGATTTGACGTTTTAATGTTTTGATATCGCTGAATTTTTGTTCGTCACGCAGCTTGTGTAGGAAGCGCACTTTCAAACGTTGACCGTAGAGATTGCCGTCGAAATCGAATAAATGGACTTCGAGTTTTTGCGAATTGTTGTTGCTGACGGTCGGGTTGAGACCGAAGCTGGCAACGCCGCGCCGTGTGCCGAATGCGCCGTCCGCTTCGACGACGAATACGCCGCGCAGGGGATAGCGGTGGGGCGGAAGTTGGATGTTGGCGGTAGGAGCGTTGATGGTTCTGCCGAGTTTTTTGCCGTGTTTGACTTTGCCGCTCAAAACATAATCGTGACCCAAAAGCTTTTTTGCGTACGCCAAGTTGCCGTCTGTCAAGGCGTTGCGCACGGCTGTGCTGCTGGTGCGGATGTCTTCGACGATGACGGAAGGTGTACGCTCGGTTTGTATATCGCTTTGCTGCTTTAATAAGTCGAAACAGCCTTCGCGTCCGGCGCCGAAGCGGAAATCATCGCCTATGAGCAGGTAGCGTGTGTTGAGTGTTTGGCGCAGCAGTTTGTCGATGAAATCCTGTGCGCTCATGTTGGCGAAGTCTTGACTGAAACGTAACACCCATACGGCGTCGATGCAGCCGGTATCGCGCAGCAGCTCGAGTTTGGTGCGCAAGGGGGCGATGCGGCATGGGGGCGTAAAGCCTGCTTTTCGGGAGAAAAATTCTTTGGGTTGAGGCTCGAAAATGACGACGATAACGGGAAGGTTGCGCGAATCGGCTTCGTTTTTGAGTTTTTGCAGAATGTGTTTGTGACCGAGGTGTACGCCGTCGAAATTACCGATGGTGACGGCCGCTCCTTGCGGAAAATCAGGTGCATTGTGCTGACCGAGTCGGATTTTCATGGGCGGTTGGTGCGAGTAGTGGAATAGTCGCGTATTGTAAACGTTATTGGTGTTTCTATAAACAGGGCGGCTAAACGGTGGTGCAGACGCATCACCATCTGCCGGCAAATATTTTTTTTGATTGCCAGAATTTCCATTTTGAAAACGGCGTGATGTGTAAAGTGCCACCGTTTTCTCCGTCGGTACTGATAGATAGTTTTTTCAGACGACCTTCAGAGACTGCCTGCCAAAGCGGGGCAAACCAGCGGGTTTCCCAACTTTCTAAAATCTCTTGGTATGTCTGAATATCGCCCGTTTGTTCCGTAATTGCCAAGTCGTCTAGAAAGATAACAGGGTTGGCAGGGCGAATACCCGATTCATCAACCGCATCCAGCCAAGCCTGAAAATCATAAGGCGCATCCAAGCTGAGGTCGTCTGAAAATTGCGCCCAGATGCTGTCGGAAGCGATTAAGTCCGCAGAACGCAGCCCCGTCAAATCTTGCCAGAGCCAAAGACCGTTGATGGTAGGGATATCGTTTTGAGTGCGGATTGTGTTGAGCGGGTGTTGGTGCAGCCACATTTGAATTTCAGTCTGCATTCCCAGCCATTGCAAAGCATCTTTTCCATTCGCTTGGTCAGCCGATCCGATTTGCCCGTAGATATCCAATACCGGCGCAATCCCCCAATCGCTTTCCGATGGCAAAGTAATCAGCCACAAATCGGGACGGACAGGCAGAAAATACCAACCTTCTTTGCTGTAAAACTCAGACAGCTCCAAACATAATTGAGCCGCTTCTTCTTGAGTGATGTGCAGATGTTCGCCGTTGACTACGCTGACTTGGTACAATCCCATTTGCTGCCATATCGGGCTGGCAAACGCAGCCGCCTGATGCGGTGAAATCCCCATCAGCTCTTTGACTTGCGCCAACAAGCTTCCCTTCCATAAATATCGGCGATAAAAATCAGACGGCTTCATTTCTTGTTTATGTAATAACCCATATCGCAAGATTTGGTTAAACGCAGGAAGCGGGAGAGGAGGAAGTGTCTCATCTTTTTGACGGTTGAGAGAGGGGAGGGCAAGCGTCAGATTCATGGCAGTCGGCAGAACGGAAAAAGCTTATTTTACGCGAGAAAATACAACATACTCAAAATAACCAATGTCATTATCAGGCAGGATGATGGATAGCGTTTTTGAGTTGGAAGTGTGCATATGTTATAATTAAGTCCGCGTAAATTTCAGAAAAAAGGGGTGTAAATCAAAAGAATAGCCCCGATAATCTTGCTCGGTTCTGAGTAAATTTGATTGTTTATTTTATTCACTTGGTATACATATTGTCTGGGAGAGACCGTAAACGCGGTTGATAAGATAAACAATTAAACTCAATAATTTCAAATGACATAATAGATGCGGTAGTAGAGTGATTATTACCGTATTGAAGGATAATGCGTGACTAAAACAACTCGATTTTCATTCATGCGCCGTTTCTGGCACAACAAACCCGTACGTTGGTCATTGTTGGGCATCCTGCTGCCTGTATCAGGAGTAATGACTGCCTATGCGGTCACTGAGCCGGTTTCCAATCCTCAAGGCATTGCGTTGGAGCGGATTTCTGAGGAATTGCCCGCCGTTTATGTTGAAACCAACAATTTCCAGTCTAGCTATTGGGCGCAGGAAGTTGTCCAACAGGGCGACTCCCTTGCGGACGTTTTGGCGCGTATGGGCGTGGCGCAGACCGACATCAAACAAATCATGGCGAAAAACAGCGCAGATCAAAATATGCAGCATTTGCGCGCCAACCAATCCGTCAACATCCGTATCGATTCATCAGGTCAGGTAACCGATGTGCAATTCTTTACCGATGAAGAGTTGGAGCGAAACCTTGTCGCGCTGGAAAAAGTCAAAGGCAAATGGCAGTTGTCTACTTCTGAAGTAGACATGAAAGTCATGCCGACTTTGCGCTCTATTGTTGTGCGAACTTCCGCACGCGGCGCGATGGCACAGGCCGAAATACCTGTCGAAATCCGCGAATCACTCAGCGAAATTTTCTCTGACGTACTGAGCTTGGAAGAATTGCAGGAAGGCGATGTCGTGCGTCTTCTGTACAACAATATGTATTTCCGCGGCCAGCAAATGGGTACCGGCGATATTCTGGCGGCTGAGATTGTCAAAGGCGGAAAAACTTATCAAGCTTATTATTACAGCCAAGGCAAAGGCGACGAAGAGAGCGGCAGCTATTATGATCAAAACGGTAAATCCCTCCAGCAAAAAGAGGGATTCAACATTGAGCCGGTTGTCTATACCCGTATTTCCTCGCCGTTCGGCTACCGAGTTCACCCCGTTTTGCATACCGTCCGTATGCATACAGGTATTGACTATGCCGCACCAACAGGCACACCGATTAAAGCCTCTGCCGACGGTGTGATTACCTTCAAAGGCTGGAAAGGCGGTTATGGTAATACCGTCATGATTAGACACTCTAATGGCGTCGAGACACTTTATGGACACATGAGTGCATTTACGCCGGCGGAAGGTAATGTCCGGGCAGGCGAAGTGATCGGCTTCGTCGGTACAAGCGGACGCTCGACCGGCCCACACCTTCACTACGAAGCACGCGTGAACGGTCAGCCGGTCAATCCGACGACAGTTGCATTGCCGACTCCGAAACTGACGCCTACCAATATGGCAGCGTTCCGCCAACAGCAGAAAACTGCCAATACCATGCTTGCCGCAATACGCGGTTTGCCGGTATCCGTTGCACAGTTGGACTGATGGGATTTGCTTGAAAAAAGGTCGTCTGAAAAATTTCAGACGACCTTTTTTGATGTTTGGTGGAATTGATACGGACTATCTGCATCAACATTTTTACAACTTGCTTTTGCCCCATGCTTGATATTGCTGGGGGGTGGATAAATAAATGTATTCGATGGAAAAATCCGCTATAATTCGCACCCATTACGTTTTAAGAAACAGCGTTCCCTGAAAACAACATTGGAGAGGCTCATTCTCGAAAACAATCGTTTTTTCATCAAACAGCTTGAATGAATGCTGCTTTTTATGGTATAAATCACGTTTTACTATTTTAGAAGTTTGGAGACTAACCATGGCACGAGTTTGCAAAGTGACCGGTAAGCGCCCGATGTCTGGCAACAACGTATCACACGCCAACAACAAAACCAAACGTCGTTTTTTGCCTAACTTGCAATCACGTCGTTTCTGGGTAGAAAGTGAAAACCGCTGGGTTCGCCTGCGCGTTTCTAACGCTGCATTGCGTACCATTGATAAAGTAGGCATTGATGTCGTATTGGCTGATTTGCGTGCTCGCGGCGAAGCTTAATTTAAACTGTTAATTAAGGATTACTGCAATGCGCGATAAAATCAAACTGGAGTCAAGTGCAGGTACTGGTCACTTCTACACCACTACCAAAAACAAACGCACTATGCCCGGCAAATTGGAAATCAAAAAATTTGACCCTGTTGCCCGTAAACACGTTATCTACAAAGAAACCAAATTGAAATAATCCGGTTTCTGAAAAACTAAAAAACCTCTGTCTGACAGAGGTTTTTTTCTTGGTTTCTTATATTTGATTCAAGTAAAAGCCGAAATCGGTGATCCAGCGGATGGTTTAGGCCGATTTGTTCATGTTTCCAAAGTATGCCTTAAACCAAGTTAGAATCTAGTTTCTGTTTTCAGACGACCTATTTGGCTTGCAGGGCCGGTATTTTCTTTCTTCTGTCCACCGCGTTTCAAATGCTTTTGATAAGCGGCGACATAGCCTGCTTTGGGGAGTCCTGCCAAGACGCCGATATGGGCTGCGGCGGATTTTGCCAAAGGTTCGAGCGTGTAGCCGCCTTCCAGTACGGAGACGATTCTGCCGGGGCAGCTTGGAGCGGCTTGGATGATTTTGTGTGTCAACCAAGCGAAATCGGCTTCGTGCAGGTTCAGACGACCTGTTTCGTCTTGTTTGTGTCCGTCGAAACCTGCGGACAGGAAGACCAGTTCGGGTTTGAATGAGGTCAGTTTGTTCAACCATTTTTCGCGTACGGTAGTGCGGAAGACGCGGCTGCCGGTGTTGGAAGCGAAAGGCAGGTGCAACATATTGGCGCCGTTGGCGGAATGGTTGGTTTCGGGAAATGGGAAGAGGTCGGTTTCAAAAAGGTTCATAAACAGGACGCGCGGGTCATCTTTGAAGATTTCCGCTGTGCCGTCGCCGTAATGGACGTCAAAGTCGATGATAGCGATGCGTTGGAGTCGATATTCGGCGATGGCGTGCATGACGCCTGCGGCGACGTTGTTTAATAGGCAGAAACCGCCGGCTTTATCGCTGTGCGCGTGATGTCCGGGTGGGCGGACGGCGCAAAAGGCGTGCCATGCTTTCTTATTCATCACCATATCCACCGCCTGAACGACAGCACCTGCGGCGTGACGGGCAGCTTTGAGCGAACCATGACTCATGACGGTGTCGCCGTCGAGACGGTAGATTTTGTCCGGCTGGGGCAGGCAGGCTTCGAGTGAGCGCAGGTATTTGCGCGGATGAACCAAGGCGAGGCGGGCATCGCTGATTTCTTCGGCTTCGACAGTTTGCAGATGCCGCCAAATATCCTGGCGTTTGAGTTCGGCTTCGATAACGGCAGTGCGTTCGGGCGAGTCGGGGTGTCCTACGCCGGGGTGGTGTTGTGCAAAAACGGGATGAGAAATCCAGACCGTGCGCGCATTTTTACCCAAAAGGCGGCGTAGGCGCGTACGCAGTCGTCGAATGAGTTTTTTCATGAGGAAAAGGGCGCGGGGCCTGTCGTTGGTGGGAAGAAGTCAGGTTTTAAATGTCGTTGAAACTTCATTTTCAGACGACCTGACATGATAAATATGGTTAATAAATAGGGAAAGGCTTGGAAATTTTTCAGACGACCTTTAGAATAGCTTAATTTTGCGGCTGTACCAATGCTTTTTTCTGCCGCAAGCGGTGTTTTACTTAATTTTAATCTCTTAGAAAACGGACGAATTATGAATCAAACTGTGGCCCAATTTGCCCCTTTAGTGCTGATTATGGTGGTGTTCTACTTCCTGATCATGCGTCCCCAACAAAAGAAATTCAAAGCACACCAAGCCATGCTTGCTGATCTGAAAGTCGGTGATAAGGTTGTTTTGGCAGCAGGCTTCAAAGGCCGTGTTACCAAAGTCGGCGAACAGTTTTTCACCGTAGACATCGGTCAAGGTGCAAAAATCGAAGTCGAAGTGGAACGTAACGCGATTGCCGCCAAAGCCGAGTAATCCGTATTTTTGCCAAGAGCCGCCTCGGAAAACTGAGCGCGGCTGTTTGTCTTCATAATAAATCGAAGGTTTACCATGAACCGTTATCCTTTATGGAAATACCTGCTGATTGCGTGCACGATTTTGGTTGCCGTAGTGTATTCGCTGCCCAACCTTTTCGGTGAAACGCCCGCAGTACAGGTATCAACCAACCGACAAGCCATCGTTATCAACGAACAGACCCAGTCCAAAGTGGATGCCGCGCTGAAACAGGCTGGTATTCAGACCGACGGGATGTTTGTTGCGAACAACTCGCTGAAAGTGCGTTTCAAAGATACCGAAACCCAGCTTAAAGCCCGCGACGTTATCGAAAATACTTTGGGCGATGGCTATATCACCGCGCTTAACCTGTTGGCGGACAGCCCCGAATGGATGGCCAAAATCGGCGCTAACCCGATGTTCTTGGGTTTGGACTTGCGCGGCGGCGTGCATTTCACCATGCAGGTGGATATGAAAGCTGCGATGCAGAAAACGTTTGAACGTTATTCGGGCGACATCCGCCGCGAAATGCGCCGTGAAAAAATCCGTACCGGTACCGTCCGTCAGATTGAAAACGGTCTGATTGTTCCGATGCAGGACACTGCCGACGTACAAAAAGCCATGCCTAAGCTGCGTCAGCTTTTCCCTGAGGCAAATTTGAACGCTGATGGCAATAACATCACGCTGACATTATCCGAAGAAGCGATTAATAAAGTACGCTCTGATGCGGTGAAACAAAACATCACCACCTTGCATAACCGTGTCAACGAGCTGGGCGTGGCTGAACCTGTCATCCAGCAATCCGGCCTCGACCGCATCGTCGTGCAGCTGCCGGGTGTGCAAGATACTGCTAAAGCAAAAGATATTATCGGCCGTACCGCGACTTTGGAAGTGCGTATGGTAGAAGACGACCCTGTCAAAGTGCGCGAGGCTTTGGAAGGCAATGTTCCGAGCGGTTTCGAGCTGTTGTCCAGTAGTGGTGATCATCCACAAACCTTGCTGATCAACAAACAAGTTGAACTGACCGGTGACAATATTAACGACGCACAACCAAGTTTCGACCAAATGGGTGCTCCAGCAGTCAGTCTGAGCTTGGATAGCGCAGGCGGCAGTATTTTTGGTGAATTGACCGCCGCCAACGTCGGCAAACGCATGGCGATGGTGTTGATCGATCAAGGCAAATCCGAAGTGGTTACCGCACCGGTTATCCGCTCAGCTATTACCGGCGGACGCGTGGAAATTTCCGGCAGCATGACGCAGGCGGAAGCCAATGATACTTCTTTGTTGCTGCGTGCAGGTTCTCTCGCTGCACCGATGCAAATCGTGGAAGAGCGCACCATCGGCCCGTCTTTGGGTAAAGAAAACATTGAAAAAGGTTTCAATTCCACCTTGTGGGGCTTTGCTGCCGTTGCGTTGTTTATGGTGGTTTACTACCGCTTGATGGGCTTTTTCTCGACCATCGCCCTGAGTACCAATATTTTGTTCTTAGTCGGTATATTGTCTGCCATGCAGGCAACGTTGACGCTGCCCGGTATTGCCGCATTGGCGTTGACGTTGGGTATGGCGATTGACTCCAACGTATTGATTAACGAACGTATCCGCGAAGAGTTGCGCGAAGGCGTGCCGCCGCAACAGGCAATCAACCTCGGTTTCCAACACGCATGGGCAACCATTGTCGACTCCAACCTGACCTCGCTGATTGCCGGTATCGCCCTGTTGGTATTCGGCTCCGGTCCGGTTCGCGGTTTTGCCGTCGTACACTGTCTGGGTATCCTGACTTCGATGTACTCATCCGTCGTCGTCTTCCGCGCCTTGGTTAACTTATGGTACGGACGCCGCCGCAAATTGCAGAATATTTCCATCGGCGCAGTATGGAAACCCAAAGCCGAAACAGTGGCAGGCAAGGAGTAAGACATGGAACTCTTTAAAATCAAACGCGACATCCCGTTTATGAACTACGGCAAACTGACGACCTTTATTTCGTTGGTAACCTTCATTGCCGCCGTATTCTTCCTCATTACCAAAGGTTTGAACTTCTCCGTCGAATTTACCGGCGGTACCGTGATGGAAGTGCAATATCAGCAGGGCGTGGACGTCAATAAAACCCGTGAAAAACTCGATACCCTGAAAATGGGCGATGTTCAAGTTCAGGCGTTGGGTACGAACAAACACATTATGATTCGCCTGCCCAATAAAGAAGGCGTAACTTCAGCGCAGCTTTCCAATCAGGTTATGGACTTGTTGAAAAAAGAGCAGCCTGACGTTACCCTGCGCCAAGTCGAATTTATCGGCCCGCAGGTCGGTGAAGAGTTGGTAACCAACGGTCTGATGGCATTGGGCTTTGTCGTGGCGGGTATCATCGTTTACCTGTCGATGCGCTTTGAGTGGCGTTTTGCCGTATCCGCCATCATTGCGAATATGCACGACATCGTGATTATTTTAGGCTGCTTTGCCTTCTTCCAATGGGAATTTTCACTGACCGTACTGGCGGGTATCCTTGCCGTATTGGGTTATTCCGTGAACGAATCCGTCGTCGTCTTCGACCGTATCCGTGAGAACTTCCGTAAACCAAGTATGCGCGGACACACCGTTCCGCAAGTCATCGATAATGCGATTACCGCCACCATGAGCCGTACCATCATTACCCACGGCTCGACCGAAGCAATGGTCGTTTCCATGCTGGTGTTCGGCGGCGCAGCGTTGCACGGTTTCTCAATGGCATTGACTATCGGCATCGTGTTCGGTATTTACTCTTCGGTATTGGTAGCCAGTCCGCTCTTGCTGATGTTCGGCTTAAGCCGCGACAATATCGCGAAGGAAGTGAAGAAGAAAGAAGAAGTCGTGGTCTGATTTTTTCATGATCGCGATTTGAAGAGGTCGTCTGAAAACTGGGAAAGTTTTCAGACGACCTTTTTGTTGCGTCATCAAACATGGCATTCAAACCGGCTTTGTGCTATATATAATGGATTAACTTTAAACCAGTACGGCGTTGCCTTGCCTTTCCTTGCCGTACTATCTGTACTGTCTGCGGCTTCGTCGCCTTGTCCTGATTTAAATTTAATCCACTATAGAGGGTTCGTTTTGAACGGATAGACCTTGTTCTTGCCAGCCTAAAGAGAATCGCTTGCTAAGCGTTTAAGCGTTGGTAAATCGGTTTGCACCATCTGTCGCAGTATTTTCCGCATACAGTCAGTATCGATTGGATGGTTTGATAAGGAATCCTGTTCAAGATGAATCCGATGTTTCAAATGAATTGAAAGATAAAATATGGATGCTTTACAACTTTTGACCACACGTCGCTCGTCTAAAAAACTTACCGCCCCCGCGCCGAATGCGGAACAGCTCGAATATATGCTGCAAGCGGCTACGCAGGTTCCCGACCATGGCAATATGCGTCCGTTTCGTTTTACCGTCATTCAAAGCGAGGCAGGCTTGCAACGTTTCCGCGAATTGTTGCGTCAAACGGTTACCGAGTTGAACTTTGGCGATGATGCGATGAAAAAAGCCGAGAAAGTCGGCAATATGGCGCCTATGGTGATCGGCGTGACTTTTGCGCCCAACCGAGAAGTGGCGAAACCTAAGCCAGAGTGGGAGCAAATGTTGAGTGCGGGCTGCGCCGCTTACGGGTTGCAGCTTGCCGCGTCCGCGCAAGGCTTTGACAATGTGTGGATTACCGGAATGTGGGTCAACAGCCCGCTTTTGCGCGAAGCGTTTGATTGTGAAGACAAAGATAAAATCATCGGGCTGATGATGGTCGGTTCGCCGACCGAAGCGGGTAGTGGTGCAAAAAATACCGATTTGGGGCAGTTCGTGACGGTTTGGTAAACAGTCCGAAAAATAGGCTTAAACGTAAGCATTTGTTTTGAAAAGTCAATTGGCTATATAAAAGGTCGTCTGAAAACAGAAAATCCGTTTTCAGACGACCTTTTGTTGTGAATGATCCGTTGATGACAAACATCAAGCCGGATTCATTAAGCTTTCGATTTCCTGTAAGGAAATGTCGGGCGTTGCGCCGTGTCTGGAGGCGACTAGGGCGCCGAGTGCGCAGGCGAAGGTAATGGCTTCTTGCGGCTCGGCATTGTTGAGCAGTTTGTAAGTCAGTCCTGCCAAGAAGCTGTCGCCGGAGCCGACTGTATCGGCAACTTTGATGCGGAAGCCGCAGTGGCGGTAGAGTTCGCCATCTTTGTATAAAACCGCGCCGTGTCCGCCCAAAGTCACGCAGATGATTTTTGCGCCGGTTAGTTGGGTGAGGTAAGTAATGTTTTGTTCGATGCTGTGGTAGGGCGAGCCGTAAACTGCGGACAGTTCGTACAATTCGTCGTCATTGAGTTTGAGCATATCCGCACGCTTCATGGTGGCAAGCAGGCGGTCGGTATCGTAGTGGGGTTTGCGCAGGTTGACGTCGAAGATTTTGAATTTGGCTTTTTCCATCAGTTTGTCTAATGCCGCACGGGAAATCTCGTCGCGGGTGGCAAGGCTGCCGAATACGAAGGCATCGGATTCGGCGACACGCTGCAAGGCGGCATCTTCGACGATGATGCGGTCCCAAGCGCAGGGATACACGATTTCGTATGACGCGCTGCCGCATTTGTCCAAGATGACTTTGACAAGGCTGGTATCACATTCTTTGCACACTTGCAGCAGGTCGGTATTGACGTTTTTCGCTTTGATTTGTCGCAGCAGCTCTTCTCCGTCGGCATCATCGCCGCGACGGCTGATGATGGCGGTATCGACTCCGAAGGATTGCAAACGGACCAAAACGTTCAGCGGCGCACCGCCCAACACTTTGCCGCTTGGAAAATCGTCCCACAACACTTCGCCGAAACTGGTTACTTTCATTTTAGGCCTTCCTTGCTTTGAGTTGATTGGCTGGAACTGCTGCGCTGCGTACGGTTTACCCATCATTTATTTGTAGTAAAACTCCAATACTTAGGCGCGTAAGCATTATGTTTTAAAATCTACCGACTGACAAGCAATCGCGGGTTTATCTGTCAGGAAGTTTGATTCATCACAAATTGCGTCTAAAGTGTTTGAATAGAAGGGTGATTTTTGATTTTGTTTTCTTTCGGTTGGCTGGTTTTGATCATGCGGATAAAGCTGCTTTTTTGAAATTTAAATACAAGTTGTGCGGGTGAGCTATCATCGGAAACGGATAATATTTCAAATTAATGCACAATTATCTGCCCTAAATAAAAGGTCGTCTGAAACCCGATTTTCGGTTTCAGACGACCTTTGCTTGTATAAACCTTAAGCGGCTTCCCAATAGTCGATGTAAAGCTGCAATTCCATCTGATTGCGCCACTCGTTTGCCACGGGGCGGTAAACCGTGCGGATGTATTCGGGGATGTCTTCGCTGCACCGCCAGAACATGGCTTCAAATTCGTAGCCATCTTTTTGCAGCCAGACTTTTTTGTGTTTACCCTCCGCGCCCAAAGGCTGCTGGCGGATGACGTGAAACTCGTCGGTAAAGCTCGGCGGCGCGAAGCCTTGTCCCCAAACGTGGCGGGCGAGGTTTTGCGCCTGTTCCAGCGTGATGTCGCAGGCTTTCAGGCTGCCGTCGGTGATGAAAGTTTGCGACAAATCGTCTTCGCACACCATTTCGCGCACGGCTTCTTCAAAGGCCGTCTGAAACGCGGGAATGTTGTGTTCGAGTATGCTCAAGCCCGCCGCCATCGCGTGTCCGCCGAATTTTAAAATCAAATCGGGGTGGCGTTTGGACACCAAATCCAAAGCGTCGCGCAGGTGCAGATTGGGAATGGAACGCCCCGAACCGCGCACTTCGCCGTTGTCCGCGGGGGCGAACACGATGGTCGGGCGGTAGAAGCGGTCTTTGAGGCGGCTGGCGACGATGCCGACCACGCCTTGATGAAAGTCGTCGCGGTAGGCGACTAGGGTCGTCTGACCTGAAGGGAGTGTTTCGGGAAAGGCGTTCAGCGCGTCTTGCAGCATGGATTGCTCAATTTCGCGGCGTTCGATATTGAGGTCGTTCAACTGCGCCGCCAATGTCTGCGCTTCTGCGTCGTCGCGCGCCAACAGGCAGGCGATGCCGACCGACATATCGTCGAGCCGTCCGGCGGCGTTGATGCGCGGACCCAGTGCGAAACCCATATCGAAAGGCTGCGCTTTGCGCCAGTCGCGCCGCGCCACTTCAAACAAGGCGCGGATGCCGGGCCGCATTTTGCCGGAACGCATCCGTTTCAAACCTTGCGACACGAGGATACGGTTGTTGTGGTCGAGGGGGACGACGTCGGCGACGGTGCCGAGTGCGACCAAATCCAAAAGTTCGCCCAGATTCGGTTCTCTGAGGTCGTCTGAAAAATAATCGCGGTGGCGCAATTCGGCACGCAACGCCATCAACACATAAAAAATCACGCCCACGCCTGCCAGACTTTTGCTGGGAAAGCCGCAGCCTTTTTGGTTCGGATTGACGATGATGCAGTCGGGTACGGTTTCGGCGGGTAGGTGGTGGTCGGTTACGATGACGGCCAAACCCAATTCCTGCGCCCGCGCCACGCCCGCGATGCTGGCGATGCCGTTATCGACCGTAACCAGCAAATCCACGCCTTGCGCGGCGGCGATTTCGGCAAGTTCGGGCGTCAAGCCGTAGCCGTGTTCGAAGCGGTTGGGTACGAGGAAATCCACCGCCGCGCCCATCGCCGCCAAGCCGCTCATGCCGACGGAACACGCGGTCGCGCCGTCTGCATCGTAGTCGGCGACAATCAGGATTTTTTCCTTGCGCTCGATGGTATCCGCCAAACGGCGGGCGGCGGCTTCGCAATGCGTCAGCAATTGATAAGGCAGAAGGCCGGCGAGTTTGTCGTCCAATTCGGCGGGACTCTGCACGTCGCGCGAGGCGCACAGCCGGGCGATTAAAGGGTCGGCGCCGGCGGTGAGCAAGTCATCGAGGATGTTTTGGTTGACGGGTCGAGTTTGGATTTTGACGGGCATGGTGTGTGGAAATATGTTTGATGTATTCAAGGACGGAAAGGTCGTCTGAAAACGGGCGTAACGGGTTTGTTAAAAGCTTGGGGTAAAGCTGGGACCTGTCATCATGGCAGGAATGAACAGTACCGGGGTAAGGGCGTCAACGGTGAGCGTCAGCGGTGTCAGCAACAGAGTACCTACTACTTTCACCGGACTGGTGTATACGCGAGAAGTGGTATAGCCGATGGAGACAGGAATGCTTTGTTCAAATTTGTAGTCGGCGGGCAGGTTTTTCGGGGTGGCGTAGTATTTGCCTTTGGCGTGAACACAGCGGTGGTAGACAGTGTTGTTTTTACCTTTGCCGGTTTCAAATGACAGGTTTTTCAGTTTGGCGATTTCGTCAGCTTTTTGAGTGTCGTAGCGTAGGCAGAAATCGGTGGTGAAATCAGCTTCTTTTTCATTGTTGACCACAACAGGCAGGGCTTTGAGGTCTTTTTTATATTTTTTGGCATCGGCAATTTGGAATTTTTTGTCGAGTTTGACATTAAGGATAGGCGTCAGGTCTTTTGAATCTTTGGCATTAATGACGAACCAGTATTTTTCGCCCATCATGATGATGCTGCCTTTTTCAAGTTGGTCATTGTCTTTGTTGACGATGCCGAAAGAGTGTACTTGGTCGGAAGTAATCGGATGAAAAGTGATTTTTTCTACTTTTTTATCCTCTTCCCACAGTTCTTGAGTCATACAGCCGTTTAATGATAAGGCAAGGAGGGCAGTGAGGGTAAGGCGAAGTTTCATAAGAGTAGTCCTTGAAAAGGTTGGTTTGTTTTATTGTTAAAGGGATGTCTGAAAAATGACGATATATTTTAATAAGATTATATGAAATTTGAAAAGGTCGTCTGAAAACGGGGCGGTGGGATTTACAGAACCCCCAACCCGTTTTCAGACGACCTCGATATTTATTCTGCCCAATCCTGCGTTTCTTCCGAATCGCTCTGATCGCCTTCCATGACGGATTTGATTTCTTGGAAGAGGGCGCGGAAGTTTTTCGGCGGTTTGTTTTGTTCCTGCTCTTTTTTCGTGTTGCGGATTAAGGTGCGCAATTTGCCTGCATCGGCATGAGGGAAGTCCGCCATAAACTGGGTAAGCGCGTTGTCGTCTGCCAAGAGGCGCGTGCGGGCTTGTTCGACGCGTTGCAAGAAGGCGTTGTGTGCGGTATTTTCGCCGCGCAGTTTGGCGAGGAAGGCTTCGATGGGCGCGGGGTCGGTGTCGCGCATCAGCCTGCCGATGAATTGGCTTTGGCGTTTGAGCGCGCCGTTGGACGTGATTTTTTTGTAGGTAACGACGGCTTCGTACAAATCTTCGTCCAAGCCGATTTTTTTCAGCGTATCGGTTGAGAGTTTGGTCAACTCCATGCCCAAAGCCTGCAAATCGTTCATTTGCTTTTTCATTTGGGTTTTGCTGACCCATTCGTCTTCGTTTTCAAACATTTTGATAAACCTTTAATTTTGTTTCGGGTATTTTAGCACGTTCGGGCAGGTTTCACGTCAACGCCCTGTTGAAACGGCGTTTTCAGACGATCTTTTATAGTGGATTAAATTTAAACCAGTACGGCGTTGCCTCGCCTTGCCGTACTATTTGTACTGTCTGCGGCTTCGTCGCCTTGTCCTGATTTAAATTTAATCCACTATATCTTCTGTGGCGGTATTTTTGCCGAGGTCGTCTGAAAACGGTTAAAATGCCGCAAACCTCTGTCAGGAAACCTTTTATGCTGTTTAACCACACCGCCTCCGAGCTGACCGGCTTATGCGGACACGCCTTGGATTTGGCAAAAAACATGGGCGCGGCGGCTGCCGAAGCCGACTTTAGCGAATCCATCGGACAAAGCGTCAGCGTACGGCTGGGCGAAATCGAACAAATCGAATTCCAGCAAGACAAATCGTTGGATATTACCGTGTACGTCGGCAAACGCAAAGGACGTGCCAGCACCGCCGACTTCTCCGAAAAAGCCCTGCAAGACACCGTCAAAGCCGCCATCGACATCGCCCGCTACACTGCCGAAGACGATTGCGCAGGTCTGGCAGATGCTTCGCTTATGGCGCAACACGTCGGCGAACTCGACCGTTACCACGAATGGGATTTAAGCACGGAAGCCGCCATCGAGTTGGCAAAACAATGCGAACAAGCCGCCCTGAGCGCGGATGAACGCATCGAAAATTCCGAAGGCGCAGGCGTTCAGACCGGACATTACCAATACGTTTACGGCAACACCCACGGCTTCACCGCCCACCAACAAGGCACGCGCCACAGCATTTCGTGCAGCATCGTCGCCGCCGACGAAAACGGTATGCAGCGCGACTACTGGTACGACGCAGCCTGCCGCCATCAAGACATGGACAGCCCCGAGCAAATCGGCAAAACCGCCGCCGAGCGCACCTTGCGTCGTCTGAACAGCCGCAGCATCCCGACAGGCAGCTATCCCGTCCTCTTCGATACCACCGTCGCAGGCGGCCTTATCGGACACCTCGTCGGCGCACTCAGCGGCGGCGCGCTCTACCGCCAAAGCAGTTTCCTGATTGACAGCATAGGCAGAAAAGTCCTGCCCGACTTCCTCAGCCTGCGCGAAGAACCGCACATTCCCCGCGCCTTCGGCAGCACTTATTTCGACTCCGAAGGCGTCGCCACGCAGCCGCGTTTCGTTATCCGCGACGGCATCGTCGAAGGTTATTTCCTCAGCAGTTACAGCGCAAGAAAACTCGGTATGCAGACCACGGGCAACGCCGGCGGCGCACACAACCTTTATTTGAACCATACGCACGAAACGCAGTCCGACCTGCTGAAAGAAATGGGCACGGGATTGTTGGTTACCGAACTGATGGGTCAGGGCGTGAACACCATCACGGGCGACTATTCGCGCGGCGCGGCGGGTTTTTGGGTGGAAAACGGCATCATCAGCCACCCCGTCCAAGAAATCACCATCGCCGGCCGCTTGCAGGATATGTACCTTGGCATCGTCGGCACTGCCAACGACGCGCTGCGCCGCTCTTCCAACAAAATCGGTTCGGTGCTGATTGAGAGTATGACCGTGGCGGGGGAGTAGTTTCTAGGGCGGCAAGGTCGTCTGAAAACCACAGTCTTGATAAAACAAAGCCTGAAGGCGGGATTTAATCGTGCAAAACCGTCCAAATTGTGGCATAATCCGCCCGTCTTTACAAAAAGACTTCAGGAGTTTGAACGGGTTTCCTGCTCGTCAAACTTGTCCGAACCCGAGTTTTAACAAATGACGGTTCTTTTATTTTTCGGAGTTATCCATCATGGCATTGACCGTAGAACAAAAAGCACAAATTGTTAAAGATTTCCAACGTAAAGAAGGCGATACCGGTTCTTCTGAAGTACAAGTCGCTCTGTTGACTTTCCGTATCAACGACCTGACTCCCCACTTCAAAGCCAACCCTAAAGACCACCACAGCCGTCGCGGCCTGTTGAAAATGGTCAGCCAACGTCGCCGTCTGTTGTCTTACTTGCGCCGTACTCAACCTGATACATACCGCACCCTGATCACCCGCTTGGGTCTGCGCAAATAATTGCTGCTTTACCGGACACCGCTTGCGAAAGCGGTGTTTTTTCATATGGGTTGACGATAAATTATAAAAACAATAGCGCAGGTTTATCGGGGTCGTCTGAAAACATATCCGTGTCTCAAACAACATCGTTTCAGGATAAATAATGAATCAAAATCTGACCAACCTGTTCGCCAAATATCAAAATAACTTGGCTTTCTCCTCGCATCCCCGTATTGCTTCCGTGCATGATGTGGGTACTATGGATGAAACCTTGCTGAATTTGGCAGTCATCAATCAAGCTCGCGAAGATGTTCTATTGCTGATTCAACATGGCGCGGATGTCAACAAACAGGGCGAAATGGGTTTTACGCCCATCCAAAACGCCTGTTTCAACGGCAATGTGGCGATACTTGAAATACTTTTGGCAAACGGTGCCAACCCGAACATCAAAAATGAATTGGGCAATCAAGCAGAAGATTTTGTCACTGACGAGCGGCATGGAAAAAAGAAAGCAAAAGAAATGATGGCATTGTTGAAATACTATAAAAATCATCACTCAAAATGAAACATACGGATCAAAATTTCAGCCGGTGTTTGCCCGACTCGATTTGTTTTCTCTAACTTTTTTGAACAAATAACATGAATATTTACGACTTCACATTAAACGATGCGCAGGGCAATCCGGTTTCCCTGAGTGTTTACCGAGGAAAGGTGCTGCTGATTGTTAACACCGCGACGCGCTGCGGATTGACGCCGCAATATACGGCATTGCAGCAGCTTTATGAACGTTACAGCGGGCAAGGTTTGGAGATATTGGATTTCCCTTGCAACCAATTTCGCGGACAGACGCCGGAGAGCAGTCGGGAAATTGCTTCCGTCTGTCAGACAAAATTTGGTACAGCGTTCAAAATTTTTGAAAAAATCGACGTAAACGGCGCATCCGCATCGCCGCTTTATGCGTATTTAAAAGCGCAACAGCCGCAGGATAGGGGCGGGCATATGTTGAAAGAAGCGGTGTTGCGGTTGGCGGCATGGGGCAGCAAGCATCAGGCAAGCGATATCCGCTGGAACTTCACCAAATTCCTGATTAATCGGCAAGGCGAAGTGACGGCACGGTTTGCGCCCAGCATGACGCCGGAAGAAATCGAAAACGATATCAAGAAGTTGCTATGAGCGTGTATGCCGTTTCAGACGACCTCGTCTGAAAAAATGTGCCGAAACCTTACGGTTTTTCACATTCGCCCGCCTTGAAAGTAGGGCGCATTATCTTTATGTTAAGGGAAGCCGATTGTTTGGCAAGAACAAAATGTCGGTTGGTTATATCTAATAAGATTCAATAAGATATATTGAAATTGCGACTAATACGTGTCGGCTTGCGCGGCATGAAGCGGGTTTGGAATTTAAAGGATCAGAAATGCAGTATTTCGGTGTGGGTTTCTTAATATTATTGTTTTTGGAAATTATGTCCATCGTTTGGGTGGCAGATTGGTTGGGTGGCGGATTCACTTTCCTGCTGATGATTGCCAGCTTTATCGGCGGCACGATGATGCTGCGCCATACTGGGCTGTCCGGCATTTTGCTGGCGGGTGCGGCCATCCGCAGCGGGGACAATATTTCCATGTATCAGATGTTGTGGCCGATACGTTATACCGTCGCCGGGATTTTACTGCTCAGTCCGGGTTTTGTGTCCACCATTATCGCCTTGCTGCTGCTTTTGCCGATTAAAGGTCGGCCTGTGGCCCAAATGAATACGCAGTCATTCCGTCAGCAAACCTTTACGCACCGTGGTGAAGATGACGGCGATATCATCGAAGGCGAATATACGGTAACCCGCGCCGATCCTCAAGCCAAACACCAAGAATATATCGAACACAAACGCGATTAAAGGGTGGAAAATCGGCATGGCGGCAGCAGTCTGACTGCCCGGTTTTGGAAAGGTCGTCTGAAAAGATTTTCAGACGACCTTTTATCTATATGAAAAAATGACTGAAAATGTCATGCAGTTTCGCCCGAAACAGACAGTCAATGCTATACTTGCCAACTTATTGTCGATGAAAACCGGCTTGAAACAGCCGTTATGGAAACGAGAAATCAAGATGAGCAGAATCCAGCAAACCTTTGCCGCGCTTGACGGCGCAAAAGCCCTGATTCCCTATATCACCGTAGGCGATCCCAATCTCGACACCACGCTTGCGCTGATGCACAGTTTGGTTGAAAACGGCGCCGACATCCTCGAATTGGGCGTTCCTTTTTCCGACCCGATGGCGGACGGCCCGACCATCCAGCGCGCCGCCGAGCGCGCGTTGGCAAACAAAGTTTCCCTCAACGACGTATTGAATATCGTGCGCCGCTTCCGCGAAACAAACGGCAATACGCCCGTCGTCCTGATGGGTTATCTGAATCCGATTCACAAAATAGGTTATCAGGCATTTGCCCAAGCAGCGGCTGAAGCCGGCGTGGACGGCGTGCTGACCGTCGATTCTCCTGTTGAAACCATCACCCCGCTGCACGATGCACTCAAAGCGCGCGGCATCGACTGCATTTTCCTGATTGCCCCGACCACGACCGAAGAGCGCATTCAAACCATCGCCCGCGTTGCAGGCGGCTTTGTCTATTACGTTTCGCTCAAAGGCGTTACCGGCGCGGCAAGTTTGGATACCGAAGAAGTTTCGCGTAAAATAGAGCTTTTGCGCAAGTATATCGACATCCCGATCGGCGTCGGTTTCGGCATCAGCAATGCCGAAAGCGCGCGCAAAATCGGCGCCGTTGCCGATGCCGTCATCGTCGGCAGCCGCATCGTCAAAGAAATTGAAAATAACGCAGGCCGCGAAGCAGAAGCCGTCGGCGCGTTGGTAAAAGAATTAAAAGACGCAATCCGTTAAGGCCTTTTCCGAAAACACACGCAAAGGTCGTCTGAATCCCGAATTCTAAGGAGTCATCCATGAGTTGGTTAGACAAAATCCTACCGCCTAAAATCAAAAACCGCAGCAAAAGCGAAGGCTCGTCCAACGTTCCCGAAGGCCTGTGGCACAAATGCCCTTCCTGCTCGGCAACCATCTACTCGACCGAACTTCAGCAAAACGACCAAGTTTGCCCGAAATGTAACCACCACAACCCGCTTTCCGCGCGCGAACGCCTCAATTTGCTTTTGGACGAGGAAGGCCGCGAAGAAATCGCCGCCAATATCAAACCGACCGACCCGCTGAAATTCAAAGACAGCAAAAAATACCCCGAACGCTTGGCCGCCGCGCGCAAAGCCACCGGCGAAGATGATGCGTTGGTCGTGATGAAAGGCTTTATGAATGGCCTGCCCGTCGTGATTGCCGCCTTCGAATTCCGCTTTATCGGCGGCTCTATGGGTTCTGTCGTTGGCGAACGTTTCGTCCAAGGCGTGCGCCGCGCCGTAGCCGATAACTGCTCTTTCATCTGCGTTGCCGCATCGGGCGGTGCGCGTATGCAGGAAGGAGTCAACTCATTGATGCAAATGACCAAAACCAGTGCGGCATTGCATCTTCTGACTGAAAAACACCTGCCGTTCATCTCCGTCCTGACCGACCCGACCATGGGCGGCGTATCCGCCAGTTTCGCCTTCCTCGGCGATGTCGTGCTTGCCGAACCCAACGCCCTTATCGGCTTTGCCGGCCCTCGCGTTATTGAACAAACCGTCCGCGAAACCTTACCCGAAGGCTTCCAACGCGCAGAATTCCTGCTGGAAAAAGGCGCTATCGACCAAATCGTCGACCGCCGCAACATGAAACAGCGCATCAGCGACCTGATTACCCTGCTGCGCCGCCAAGATAAAGTCAACGCTGCTTAAACCGAGAAGGTTTGAAATAACAAAAGGTCGTCTGAAAATTGATTTTTCGGTTTTCAGACGACCTTTTTGTGATGTGTTCCCGCTAAGTGGCTGAGTGCTTGATACACGGCAGCAAGTAACAGTGAAGGATTGGGGCAGGGCAATGCAACCAACCCATTGCCAAGAATGCGAGCGGGCGATGAAGATTTAAGCTTTCGATTTGCAGTTTTCACCAGCATCCATACTAAAAAGGTCGTCTGAAAACACATTTTCAGACGACCTTTTTCAAGTTTGGCTTCCGTATCTATCAAACAATCTGGTCAGATACAGCCGCGCCAATCAATAACGACCCGGAACGGTTCCCATACGCTGTTTTAACGAAGTTTGCGGTTCGTTGAACAGGGATGCGTAGTAGGTCGCGTTGGTCATGACTTTTTTGACGTAGTCGCGGGTTTCGGTGAAGGGGATGGTTTCGGCGTAAATCGCGCCTTCCAGAGGCGTAGAAGCCTGCCAGTTGCGGGCACGGCCGGGGCCGGCGTTGTAGCCTGCGGTTGCCATCACTTCGTTGTTTTGCAGGCGGCGTTTGGCATCTGCCATGTACCATGTACCCATACGGATGTTTCCGTCCATGGTGTAGAGTTCGCTGCTGCTCATACCGATTTTGCCGGCGATTTCGCGGGCGGTGGCGGGCATAACCTGCATCAGGCCTTGCGCGCCGACGCTGGATTGTGCGCCCATGACGAAGCGGCTTTCTTGGCGGATCAGGCCGTAAACCCAAGCGGGATCAATGCCTGCTTGTGAGGCGTAGCGGACGGTGGTCTCTTTAAACGGAGAGAGGTAGCGCAGGTTGTAGTTGAGTTTGCGCTCTGTACGGTCGGCGCTGTTGATCGCCATGTCGTAGAACTGGTTCTCAAAGGCGACTTGCGCGGCGGTCAGGAGGTTGTCCTCGTTGAAATCGCGGGTGGCAAAACGCCATTCAGCCTGCGCTTGACGGCGCATTTTGGCATCGTTGCTGCTTTGGCTGTTTTTAAACAGAACCAGCGCGCGTTTGATGGCGCCGTCGTCTGCCATGCGGCGGACGTCTTTTTTATCGGCATCGGAGACGTTGTTTTTGGTGTTGACGCGGCGGCCGAGTTCTTCGCCTGCTAAGACGGCGTAGAAATTGCGTCCGCTTGCGGCGGCTTTTTCGTACATGTCTTTAGCGCGGCTTTGGTTGCCTTGTGCGGCGTAGCTGCGACCCAGCCAGTATTGCCAAGTCGGGTCTTTTTGCAGGTTGTCGGGCATTTGTTGGATGATGCCGGACAATTCGTTCCAGCGTTGCAGACGCAGGGAGGCGCGGGCGTACCATTCGAATTGTTCGTCGGTCAGTTGTTTGCGGTCGGAAACGCGGCCGTAGTAGCTCAACGCGGTCTGCATGTTTTGATTTTGCGCTTGGTGGAGTCCCAATACGCCCCATGCGAAGCTGCTTTGTTCGCGGCTTAAGCCGGATTCCATGCCGGACAGCGTGGAGGCTGCGGAAGAAGATTTGCGCGCGTCTTTGCCGATGATGTTCAAAAGGCTGTATTCGCGCGAACCTTGCGTACCGCCTTCAAACGGGCTGCCCAATGCGGCTGCCAAGCTGCGTGCGTCGCTGGTTTGGCTGTTGCTCAACAATCCGCGTACGCGGCGCCATGCGTCGTTGCTGTTCAGACGACCTGCCGATGCCGCACTTTCAACCAAGCGGGTACAGCCCGCGGGCAGTTTATTGGTAACGCGCACAAGCTCTGCCGCCATGTTGTAGCTGCCGCTGCTCAGCTCGGCATAACATTGCACTTCCTGCACCCGACCCGCTGCATTCAGCTTTTTGTTTTCTTGGCGGAACGTATCCCATTGTCCGCGCGCGCCGAGGCTTTTGAGCCATTCGTTGCGGACGTTTTCAGCCATCGCGCTGTCGCCCGCCTGCGCCAAGAATTGTTGCACCCACATATCGTCGCCGCGTTTGGCAGCGTCCAGCGCGCCTTGATATTGACCGTAATCGGACAATACTTTGGATTCGCCTTCCGCGCGACGGGCGGGGATGGAGGCGGGTTCGGTCAGGGAAGAGGCAGGCTCTTTGGATGAGGTGTCGTTTTCAGAGACGCACGCCGACAAGACGGCTGCGGCAATCAGGCTGAGCGAGAGGGAAAATATGCGTTGTGCGTTCATTACTTGCCGTATCTTTATTAGAATCAATTAGAACCGCATTTTAAACGATTTGGCGGCATTATCCGAATCTGAAACCGATATTTACATTAACCGCGTAATCAAGGACAACAAAAAGGTCGTCTGAAAAAGCAGGATGGCTGTTTCAGACGACCTTTGGCGCATGGGACAAAGTTTACATGCAGCCTTCGTTTTGCAGTAGGGTAAACAGGGGAACGCCGTTTTCGCGGATTTTGCTGCCGCCGATTAAGTCCGTAAATTCCAAAATCGCCGCTGCTTCAACGACTTCGCCGCCAAGTTTGCGGATTAGTTCCACGCCAGCCAGCATGGTGCCGCCGGTTGCGACCAAGTCATCGACCAGCAGCACCCGCGCACCGGGTTTGACCGCATCTTTGTGGATTTCGACCGTTGCTTCGCCGTACTCCAGCGCGTAGCTTTGCGAAATCGTATCAAAAGGCAGCTTGCCTTTTTTGCGGATGGGGACGAAGCCGACGTTCAACTGATACGCCAACGCCGCGCCGATGATGAAGCCGCGTGCGTCCAAGCCTGCCACGACATCGATTTTCTGACCCATATAGCGATAGACCAGCAAGTCCACCAAAAGGCGGAAATATTCCGCGCTTTGAAGCACCGGTGTAATGTCGTGAAATAAAATGCCTTTTTGCGGCCAGTTTTCGATTTTGCGGATTTTGTCCGCCAATTCGGCGACGCCCATCGCCTCAGGATGAACCAACATTTTGCGTGTTCCCAAATGAAAAGTTTTTAACACGATATTGTAGCCGTCAGACGGCCGGTTGCCAAATCCATCGGGGTGGTTTAACCATTCCCCGAAGCGTTCATGACATGGCGTGCGACACGGTAATGCGGCTCAATCATCTTTAAGATTAATAAAGGTCGTCTGAAATGCCGGAAGATGGGTTTCAGACGACCTTTTGACTGTTTGATAACGTGAATATGGATTTATTGGTGCGCAGCGAGGAATTGTTCCAATTCTTCTTTGAAAGGCATCCCGTTTTGCGCGCCGTCTTGGGTAATGGAAAGCGCGGCGGCAGCACATGCCTTGCGGACGGCGGTTTCGATGCCTTGATTCCAGAAGACGGACAACGCGCCGTTGAATGCGTCGCTGGCGCCGGTAGTGTCGGCGGCGTCCACTTTAAAGCTGGAAACATAACGCAAACTGTCTTTACCGTCTTTATAAACTGCGCCTTTGTCGCCCATGGTCATCAGGACGGGGCAGGGGGCTTTTAGAATCAGCTCTTCGGGATTCAAGTCTTGAGACAGACCGAGGCAGTCGGCAAGTTCGTAGCGGTTGGGGGTCAGAAGGGTGACCAATTCCCATAATTCCGAAGGCAGGAATTGGGCGGGAGCCGGGTTGAGGATAAAGGGCTTGCCGTATTTCTTCGCCAATTTTGCGGCGGCGATGACGCAGTCCATCGGAATTTCGAGCTGGCTCAAAACCACATCGGCGGAGGCGATTTGCTGCTCGGCGTTTTCGATGTCGGCAACCGTCAGTCCCATATTGGCTCCAGCGATAACGATGATGGCGTTTTCATCGTCGGCAACGGTAATGTTTGCCATGCCGCTGGGTAGGCCGGTGAGGGTTTGGATGTGTTCGGTAAAGATGCCTTCGCGGCAGAGGTTGGTGGTCATTTCATAGCCGAAATCGTCATCGCCGACCGCGCCGACTATACAGACGTCTGCCCCCAAACGTGCCGCTGCAATCGCTTGGTTTGCGCCCTTGCCGCCCATGAAGCGGTGAAACGAGCTTCCCAGTAATGTTTCACCCGCTCTGGGAAATTTTGAAGCGCGGGTAACTAAATCCATATTAATACTGCCGATAACGACAATTTTAGCTTGGAGCATCCTTGATATCCCTTTTATGAAATGCAATAGACCGTTTGAAACGGTCTTATTTTGTCTGCTGTCCCCAAATATCAATCATAGTTTGAAATAATGGACAAGATAGTCTGAAATTGTACCTGCTAATATTATAAATGCAAAATTAATTGTCAATTTCATATTACTTTGGATTAATTTTGTTGCGATAAAATCAACATATCATAGGATTTAAGGCGGAAATGACGGTGCTTGGGGAGGAATTGTTTTTATTTTAATAATCTGTGTTGCAACGCTGGCAGTCTAGTGCGCACGCTTTGCAGCCTTGTGCCGTCCAAATCGGCAATGACAATACCTTCGCCTTCGGGCAATACACCCAAGATTTCGCCCCACGGGTCGATAATCATACTATGGCCGAATGTGCGCCTGCCGCTTTCGTGCTCGCCGCCTTGCGCCGAAGCGATGACGTAGCATTGGTTTTCCACTGCGCGGGCGCGCAGCAGCAATTCCCAATGCGCTTTGCCTGTCGTGTAAGTGAAGGCTGCGGGCAGCAGCAAAACGTCAAACGGCTGCTGGGCGCGGAAAAACTCGGGAAAGCGCAAGTCGTAGCACACGCCTGCGGCAAGCGGCACGCCGTCGGCAGCCAATTTCGGCACATCGCCGCCCGCGCTGATGGTGTCCGCTTCGGCATAGCGTTCGCCCAGGCCTGAGAAACCGAACAGGTGCATTTTGTGGTACAGCCCGATTTGCGTGCCGTCGCGGTCGTACACCAACATCGTGTTCATAACCTTGCCTTCGTCTGGGCTTTGCAGCGGAATCGTGCCGCCAAACAGCACCACGCCGCATTCCGCCGCCGTTTCGCTCAAGGTCGTCTGAAAACGAGCGTAGCGAGTTTCGCCAAAACGAGCGCAGCGGGTTTCGCTAAAATTACCGCCGACTAAAGGCTCGGCAAAAGCCAGTTTGTCGGTATCCTTGCGCCCCATCAGCGGCCAGTATTCGGGCAGCAACACCCAGTCCGCCCCTTGCTCGGCTGCTTGGTGCACAAGGCGTTTCATGGTTTCGATGTTGACATCGGGATTGGTGGAAGAAATCATTTGCACGGCGGCGGCGCGGATGTTTTGCATGGCGGGTTTCCTGTCGGGTCGTCTGAAAAGGGTAAGAGATGGTTGGTTTTATAGTGGATTAAATTTAAATCAGGACAAGGCGACGAAGCCGCAGACAGTACAGATAGTACGGAACCGATTCACTTGGTGCTTCAGCACCTTAGAGAATCGTTCTCTTTGAGCTAAGGCGAGGTAACGCCGTACTGGTTTAAAGTTAATCCACTATATAACGAAATCGTTTCAAAAAAACAATCAATAAGGAAAGCAGTGTTTCAGACGACCTTTTAATTTTCTGAGCCGTTTTTGTGATGATTTGAACGGCAGGTTTGGCATTACTTTATATAAATATATTATTTTTTATTTTTTGTTGATTTTAAAAAAGAATTTTTTAAATGCTAATAAATCGATAAAATATAAATGTTTTCAAAACTTAACGTCTGTATATAAGCTGTTGATTCTTTGTTTGGTTATTTCATAATTGGGCTGATTTCTTGAAAATTTGTATTGCTACGGTTTGCTAAGTAAGAAGTTATCAGATAAGGTTGTACTACAAGCGGTTACATCCGTGAGTATGAAATTAATCAATAAGATAGTTGATTAAGTAATTAAAACTGTTAAATCCCACAAAAAACGGACAGGTTATCCTCAACCGTTTGCACATCAAACCGTTTGCACACTAAACAGAAAGGAAAAAACCATGCTTCATTATGCAGTTGTTTTCTTTGTCATCGCCATTATTGCAGCCGTACTGGGCTTTGGTGGTATTGCAGGCAGCGCGGCAGGTATCGCTAAAATCCTGTTTGTCGGTTTCCTGATTTTGTCAGTGTTGTCCCTGATTTTTGGCAAGAAAAAATAAAACTGACAAACAGATTAGGTTGCAAACACGCTACCTTCTGAATGAACGTTTTTTAAAACAAAGGTCGTCTGAAATTTTCAGACGACCTTTCTTCATATCAAGCCTTAATCTTCATACGCTTCCGTCGGCGGGCAGGAGCAGACCAGATTCCGGTCGCCGTACACGTCGTCCACGCGTTTGACGCTCGGCCAGAATTTGTTTTCGCGCACGAAAGGCAGCGGGAAGACGGCTTCTTCGCGGGAGTACGGATGCGCCCATTCGCCGGTTACGTCGGCGGCGGTGTGCGGGGCGTTGACCAGCGGGTTGTCGTCTTTCGGCCATTCGCCGCTCTCGACTTTCAGCACTTCCTGTTTGATTTGTTTCAGGGCGGCGATGAAGCGGTCGAGTTCGGCTTTGCTCTCGCTTTCGGTCGGCTCGATCATCAGCGTGCCGGCAACGGGGAAGGAGACGGTCGGGGCGTGGAAGCCGTAGTCCATCAGGCGTTTGGCGATATCGGTTTCGGTGATGCCGCTTTCGGCTTTGAGCGGGCGCAAATCGACGATGCATTCGTGCGCGACGCGGCCGTTTTTGCCTGTGTAGAGAACGGGATAGTCTTCGCTCAGGCGTTTGGCGACGTAGTTGGCGTTGAGCAATGCCCAGCGCGTTGCCTGTTCCATGCCTTGTTTGCCCATCATGGTCAGGTACATCCAGGTAATCGGCAGGATGGACGCGGAACCGAAGGCGGCGGAGGAAACGGCGGTTTGCCCGGCACTTGCGCTGTGCGTGTCGGTCAAGGTATGGCCTGGGGCAAACGGGGCGAGGTGGGCTTTCAGACCGATGGGACCCATGCCCGGGCCGCCGCCGCCGTGGGGGATGCAGAAGGTTTTGTGCAGGTTCATGTGCAACACGTCCGCGCCGACTTCGGCGGGCTGCATGATGCCGATTTGGGCGTTGAGGTTGGCGCCGTCCATGTAAACTTGTCCGCCGTTTTCATGGACGATGCGGCAGATGTCGCGGATGCCTTCTTCGTACACGCCGTGGGTGGACGGGTAGGTAATCATGATGGCGGACAAGGTGTCTCGGTATTGTTCGGCTTTGGCTTTCAAATCGTCGATGTTGACGTTGCCGTGTTCGTCGGTATCAACGACGACGACTTTCAAACCGAGCATGGCGGCGGTGGCGGGGTTGGTGCCGTGGGCGGACTTGGGAATCAGGCAGATGTTGCGGTGCGCTTCGCCTCGGGCTTCCTGATAGCGGCGGATGGCGAGCATACCGCTGTATTCGCCCTGCGCGCCGGAGTTGGGCTGAAAGGAAATCGCGTCAAAGCCGGTGATGGCTTTCAGGCTGTTTTCCATGTCGGTCAGGAGTTCGCGGTAGCCTGCGGTTTGGGCTTCGGGGGCGTAGGGGTGGATGTCGGAGAACTCCGCCCAAGTAATCGGCAGCATTTCGGCGGTGGCGTTGAGCTTCATGGTGCAGCTGCCCAGCGAAATCATGCTGCGGTTCATCGCCAAGTCGCGGTCTTCGAGTTTTTTCAGGTAGCGCAGCATTTCGTGTTCGGTGTGGTAACGGTTGAACACGGGATGTTGCAAGATATTGTCTTGGCGCAGGAATTCGGTTTTCAGACGACCTTTGACGTCGTCTGAAAGCGTGAAAGTGTTGTTGCCCGTGAAGGCGTAGTACAACACGGCAAGGTCTTCGCGCACGGATGTTTCGTGGAAGGCTGCGGCGATTCGGGTGTCGCTGACGCGGCGCAGGTTGTAGCCCAGTTCCAAAGCGGTTTGGAACGCTTTGTCCGCTTTTTCTTTGCTGCCGAAATCGACGGTAACGGTATCGAAGAAGACTTCGTGAACCACTTTGAGGCCGTCTGAAACCAGCGCGTCGGCAAAGGTGGAAGCCAGCGCGTGAATGCGGTTGGCGATATGTTTCACGCCTTCGGGGCCGTGATAAACGACGTACATGCCCGCCAAGTTCGCCAGCAATGCCTGCGCGGTACAAATATTGGACGTGGCTTTTTCGCGGCGGATATGTTGCTCGCGGGTCGACAACGCCATGCGCAGCGCGGGTTTGCCCGATGCGTCTTTGGATACGCCGATGATGCGGCCCGGGGCGGAGCGTTTGAACTCGTCTTTAAACGCGAAATAAGCGGCGTGCGGCCCGCCGAAGCCCATCGGTACGCCGAAGCGTTGGGTGTTGCCCAACGCAATATCTGCGCCCAACTCGGCAGGCGATTTCAGCAAGACCAAGCTCATGATGTCGGCAGCAACGGCAACAATCGTGCCTTTGGTTTTCAGACGACCTATAACATCCTGCAAGTCTTGTACGTCGCCGTCTTTGCCGACGTATTGGAACAGCGCGCCGAAGTATTCGCCTTCATCCGCCTTGGCAAAATCGCCGACCACCAGCTCGAAGCCGAAATATTTGGCGCGGGTTTTCATCACGTCCAAAGTCTGCGGATAGACGCGCTCGTCCACGAAGAAACGCTCGGATTTCACCTTGCCCACGCGGTGCGCCATCGCCATCGCTTCGGCGGCGGCGGTCGCTTCGTCCAGCAAAGACGCGCCCGCCACGGGGAAACCGGTCAAATCGATGCACACCTGCTGGAAGTTCAACAACGCTTCCAAACGCCCCTGCGCGATTTCCGCCTGATACGGCGTGTAGGCGGTGTACCAGCCTGGATTTTCCAATACGTTGCGCAAAATCACGTTCGGCACACGGGTCGGATAATAGCCCAAGCCGATATAGGATTTGTTGATCACGTTTTTCGCCGCAATGGCTTTCAGCTTCGACAAAGCGTCCGCCTCGGTCAGGGCTTCGGGCAGGTCGAGTTCGGACGGCATACGGATGCTTTGCGGCACGGTGTTGCCGACAAAATCGTCCATGCTCTTCTCGCCGAGCGCTTCCAAAAGCGCAGCCTCGTCACCGAAACTCAAATGACGCGCGGCAAATTCGTTGGGGTTGAACAGTTCGGATAGTTTCATTTCTACTCCTTCGGTGTTGTAGGAATCTGCCGCGAAGGCAGGTGTTTTGTGTTTCAGACGACCTTACAGCTATGGGCGGATAATCGGACTTTGGTTTGCGTACTATGTCTACGACGTAGCAAGGGAACGGCGGGCAGGGTGTTATTTCCAGTCCTGTACCCGCTTCAAGTCGTTCTGCGCCAAGGTGTCGGCGTGTTCGTTGCGGCTTTTGTATTCCCTGTTTTGTAAGATGCTGTTGGCGACGTAGTTTAAATGTATTTTGGCTGCTTCAGCGGCATCGGCAGGGCGGCGTTCGAGTATGGCTTCGTAGATGGCGCGGTGTTGGGCAATCAGCTTGGGGCGCGGGTCTTCGGTTTGGTTGAAGTAGATGATGCTGCTGCGCGTCTGGCGGTAGAGCATTTTGAGCAGGCCGCCGGAGAGGTGGCTGAAGAGGATGTTGTGTGCGGCGTCGGCGATGGTTTGGTGAAAGCTCACGTCGGCTTCGCTTTGATGTTCCAGATTGCCGCTCTCGCAGGCGGATTCGAATTTTTGCCGCCAAAAATCAATCCGTTTCAAATCGGCATCGGTGCGCCTCTCGGCAGCCAGCGATGCCATGCAGCCTTCGATGTGGCAGCTGAAATCGAAAACGTCGGTTTCCCAGTTGGTATGTTTGCCGAGCAATTCTTGCCAGCTTTGGAGGAAATCCTGCTGCGGTTTGACGGAAACGTAATAGCCGTCGCCCTGACGCGCTTCCAAAACCTGCCGCGCAATCAGGATATTCAGCGCGACCCTGACCGACGGGCGCGATACGCCGAATTCTTCCGCGAGCGTGCGTTCGGGCGGGATTTTGCCGCCTTCTTCGTAAACGCCCGTCGCAATCCTCTCTTCTAATATCGACAATATTTGGTCGCTGATTTTTTGTGGCCGAACCAGTTTTGTCATTGTAATTCCCTCTTTTCCCTCATATTTTCTCTATGAAGAAGACTCAAATCCGATAATGTGGTGTGGCAGGTCGTCTGAAATGGCAACCTGCGTCAAAATTGGCATGACCAAATTGGCATGACCAATGTCGCCGTATTCTAATTACCGCCCCGTATCCCGTCAATATGGACGGTTCTACCCGAATGTGTTTCAAAATTACATCAGGCTACATTTTTACACTTCGTATAATGATTTGTTTTATTTAAAATTAAACAACGATTTTGCGCCGACGCAGCAAGGTCGTCTGAAAAAATAATTGACCGCCATATTAAAGTTTCGTAAAGTGTCCTCCGTTCTCAAAATTGGTTTTACCAATTTAAGAAAATATATTAGAAAAATATTCGGAGATTTTTCCCTATGGAAACTTGGATTCAAAACTATACCGCAGTGGGCGGCAGCCTGTATTTGACGGCAGCCGTCGCCCTCCTGCCCATTATCTTTTTCTTTGTCGCACTGACCATCCTGAAGCTCAAGGGTTATCAGGCGGGGCTTTATACGCTGCTGATTGCGCTTGGCGTTGCCATATTAGGCTTCGGAATGCCTGCGGGCATGGCGGTTTCTTCCGCGCTGTACGGCTTTGCTTACGGTTTGTGGCCGATTGCATGGATTATCGTTACTGCCGTGTTCCTGTATAAAATTACCGTGAAAACAGGGCAGTTCGACATCATCCGCGCTTCCGTGATTTCGATTACCGAAGACCAACGCCTGCAAATGCTGCTGGTCGGCTTCTCTTTCGGCGCATTCCTCGAAGGCGCGGCAGGCTTCGGCGCGCCGGTGGCGATTACCGCCTCTTTGTTGGTGGGCCTGGGCTTTAATCCGCTCTATGCCGCCGGTTTGTGTTTGATTGCCAATACTGCGCCCGTGGCTTTCGGCGCGATGGGCATTCCAATCCTGGTTGCTGGTCAAGTGTCCAACCTCGACCCTTACCATATCGGTCAGGTCGCCGGCCGCCAACTGCCGATCCTGTCGATTATCGTTCCTTTCTGGTTGGTCGCCATGATGGACGGCATGCGCGGCATACGCCAAACTTGGCCTGCCGTATTGGTGGCGGGCGTATCTTTCGCCACTACCCAGTTCATTACCGCCAACTTCATCGGCCCGGAATTGCCCGACGTGACCTCCGCATTGGTCAGCCTGGTCTGCCTGTCTGCCTTCCTGAAAAAATGGCAGCCTAAAGAAATCTTCACCTTCAACGGCATGAAAAAACCGTCCGAGCGCAAAGCGGGCGAATACACTGCCGGACAAATCATCAAAGCCTGGTCTCCTTTCGCCATCCTGACCGTTTTCGTCAGCGTGTGGACGATTAAGGGCGTTAAAGAGGCTTTGGGCGTTGCCACCATCAAATTCGACTGGCCGATGCTGCACAACTTGGTACAAAAAGCCGCGCCCATCGTCAGCGAACCGACACCATACGCCGCCGTGTTCAAAATCGACCTCCTCGGCGCAGTCGGCACGGCAATCCTGTTTGCTTCCATCGTTTCCGCCGTTTTGCTGAAAATGAAACCTTCCGACGCCGTCAGCACTTTCTTTGAAACGCTCAAAGAACTGCGCCTGTCCATCCTGTCTATCGGCTTGGTACTCGGCTTCGCATTCGTGGCAAACTATTCAGGCCTGTCGTCCACATTGGCACTCGTCCTCGCCGCTACCGGCACCGTGTTCCCGTTCTTCTCGCCGTTCCTCGGCTGGCTGGGCGTATTCCTGACCGGTTCGGACACTTCCGCCAACGCGCTCTTCGGCTCGCTGCAAGCCAGCACCGCGCATCAAATCAACGTCGTACCCGAACTGACCGTCGCAGCCAACACCACCGGCGGCGTAACCGGCAAAATGATTTCGCCGCAATCCATCGCCATCGCCTGCGCGGCAGTCGGTCTGGAAGGCAAAGAATCCAACCTGTTCCGCTTCACCGTGAAACACAGCTTGATTTTCTGTACCTTCGTCGGTCTGCTGACCCTGCTGCAAGCTTATGTCTTGCCGTGGACGCTGGTTTTCTTCAACAAATAAGCCAACCGGCTTGAAATAAAAGGTCGTCTGAAATCCAATTTGGGTTTCAGACGACCTTTTTGTCGTTGTGGGCGTGATCAGGTTCGCCGTCATTTCTGTTTCGTTTAAACAAAAGGAGAGGGGGTAAACCGAAGATGGTTTAAGTTGGGTTTCAAATATAGTGGATTAACTTTAAACCAGTACGGCGTTGTCTCGCCTTAGCTCAAAGCGAACGATTCTCTAAGGTGCTGAAGCACCAAGTGAATCGGTTCCGTACTATCTGTACTGTCTGCGGCTTCGTCGCCTTGTCCTGATTTAAAGTTAATCCACTATAAGAACGACGGCGGATAAAAAGGTCGTCTGAAAACGGCAAGGGCTTGCATCGTTTTCAGACGACCTTTTATCTGAGACCTTTGCAAAATTCCCCAAAATCCCCTAAATTCCCATCAAGACATTTAGGGGATTTTCCATGAGCACCTTCTTCCAGCAAACCGCACAAGCCATGATTGCCAAACACATCGACCGCTTCCCACTATTGAAGTTGGATCAGGTGATTGATTGGCAGCCGATCGAGCAGTACCTGAATCGTCAAAGAACCCGTTACCTTAGAGACCACCGTGGCCGTCCCGCCTATCCCCTGTTGTCCATGTTCAAAGCCGTCCTGCTCGGACAATGGCACAGCCTCTCCGATCCCGAACTCGAACACAGCCTCATCACCCGCATCGATTTCAACCTGTTTTGCCGTTTTGACGAACTGAGTATCCCCGATTACAGCACCTTATGCCGCTACCGCAACTGGCTGGCGCAAGACGACACCCTGTCCGAATTGCTGGAACTGATTAACCGCCAACTGACCGAAAAAGGCCTAAAAATAGAGAAAGCATCCGCCGCCGTCATTGACGCCACCATTATTCAAACTGCCGGCAGCAAACAGCGTCAGGCTATAGAAGTCGATGAAGAAGGACAAGTCAGCGGACAAACCACACCGAGTAAGGACAGCGATGCCCGTTGGACAAAGAAAAACGGCTTATACAGACTCGGTTACAAACAACATACCCGCACCGATGAGGAAGGCTATATCGAGAAACTGCACATCACCCCCGCCAATACCCATAAGTGCAACCACCTGTCGCCTTTGCTGGAAGGTATAGCCGAAGGCACGACCGTCTATGCCGACAAAGGCTACGACAGTACGGAAAACCGGCAACATCTGAAAGAACATCAGTTGCTGGACGGCATTATGCGCAAAGCCCACCGCAACCGTCCGCTGACGGAAGCACAAACCAAACGCAACCGATATTTGTCGAAGACCCGTTATGTGGTGGAACAAAGCTTTGGTACGCTGCACCGTAAATTCCGCTATGCCCGGGCAGCCTATTTTGGTCTGCTCAAAGTGAGTGCGCAAAGCCATCTGAAGGCGATGTGTTTGAACCTGTTGAAAGCGGCTAACAGGCTAAGTGTGTCTGTTGCTGCCTAAAAGGTGGCCCAGATGCCTGATTATCGGGTATCCGGGGGGGATTAAGGGGATATTTGGGTAAAATTAGGAGTGATTTGGGGGAGAGAAATAGACGAAAACCTGTGTTTGGGTTTCGGCTGTCGGGGGAAGGGCTTTTTTGCAAAGGTCTCTATCTGTGTGGCGAAACAGTAGAACAATCAGCTTTCGGATGCTTCCTGTTTCAAATCGACCAATCGCGTTCCCGCCAAGAAATCGTATAAAAACTGCCTGTCGGGGTTCAGCAGGGCGAAGCCCCACGGCAGGATGAGCCAGATAAGGGCGGCACCGAAGGCGGGCATGGGCGGGACGGCGAGCAGGTGGCGCAGGCCGGCGTAGGCGAGCAGGGGGATAAAGACGACGAAGATACACGACCAAATAAAGCGGATGCGCAGTTGCGACAATGGCGGCAGCGTGCCGTTTCTGCCGTGCAGCCCGATTTTCCACGTCTGCATGGCGAGGGTGCGGCCGGTTTTCGTCCAGTTGGTTTTGAAGTAGAGCCACCAGCTTCCTACAAAGATAACGCAGGTAACCAAGCTGGAAAGGAGCTGGGAGACGGGGTTGAGGAAAATCGCGGCGATGCCGGCAAGGAGGGCGGCGATGGCGGTCACGGCGCCGGTCAGCAGCAATTCGTACATCAGGGCGGCAAGGCGGCGTTTGACGGGGGCGGGGGGAAGGGCGGTCATGGCGTTCTGCTCGGTAAAAAGGTCGTCTGAAAAACGGAATACTTGGTTCGGGCGAAACCGCCGCATCCGTTTTCAGACGACCTTTGTGTGGGAGGAATCAGCGGTGGGGACGTTTTTGTCCGCGCGCCTGCTGGGCTGCCATTTGGTTCATTTCCTGACGGGTCGGGCGTTTTTTGAACATGGCGTGCGCTTCGTCGGCTGAACATTTTTGCGACAGACAGACCAACGTTATCGCGTCTTTTTGGTGTTGGCCGCCGCTGTGGTACATACGGCGCAGGTTGGCTTCGTTGATGCGGCCTTTTTCGGGGTCGATGTCGAATTTTTTCAGACGTTCGAGAAACTGGCGCTGCTGGCGGCGCGAAGTCCAGACAAAGCCGCCGGCGGCTGCGGCGACGATGATGACGGCGAGCAGGATGGCGAGCGGCCACGAATCGACGATTAAGACGATGAGCAGGCTTAAAACGGCGGTGGTCAGCACAAGCAGGCCGCCGATGCGGAGTTTGGTTTGGTTGTCCATGAAGTTGCAGTTCCTTGTAAGGGTGGGAGGTCGTCTGAAAAAAGGTTTGCAGCAGATAGGCAGGATTTCAGACGACCTCAAATATCATAACTTTATGTTTAACGGTATTTTACAGTATTTTTGCCGTTTGGGCGCGTACAGAAGCGATGCGGCATACAAACTTTCACGCTTTTTGCACAGGCGCGCCCTTGCCGCGAAAAGCGCCTACCCATGCCCGATGAAATCAGACTGCCAGCCCCGTCACCAACTGCTTAAATTCCGTCCACGCGTCGCCGTCTTCTGCGCCTTTGATGATGCGGTCGATTTTGGCGCAGGTTTTGAGGGCTTCGATCAGGCGGACGGCGGGAATGCGTTTGACGGCAATCGGCGCGAGGGTTTGTTTGTCGCCCCACAGGCGCAGGCTGTTGCGGACAGATTGTACGCTTTGCCCTTGTTTGAGCGCGGCGGTCAGGCGGATGAGGGTGCGGATGTCTTCGGCAACCGCCCACAGCAGCAAGACGGGTTCTTCGCCTTCTTCTTCGAGTCCGTCCAAAAGGCGGGCGACGCGCAGGGCATCGCCTTTCATCCATGCGCCGGAAAGCTGGAACACGTCGAAACGGGCGACGTTGGCGACGGCGGCTTCGGCATCGGCGATGTTGACGGTATGGTTTTGCGGGTGCAGCAGGGCGAGTTTGTCGATTTCTTGGCGGGCGGCGAGCAGGTTGCCTTCGACGCGTTCGGCAAACAGGGCGAGCGCGTCGGGTTCGATGTCGAGTCCGACCTTTTTCAGACGACCCTTTATCCACTGCGGCAGGGCTTGCGCGCTAATGGCTTTGGCTTCGAGTACCGTGCCTTTGGCGGCGAGCGCGGTGAACCATTTTGCCTGCGTTTGGGCTTTTTCGAGCTTGGGCAGCAGAATCAGGGTGACGGTGTCTTCGGGCAGGCGTTCGGCGAAGGTTTGCAGCGCGTCGCCGCCGTTTTTGCCGGGCTTGCCGTTCGGAATGTGGATTTCCAAAAGTTTCAAATCAGCGAAAAGCCCCGCACTGCCTGCGCTTTGCAGCAGTTCGTCCCAGTCGGCGCCGTTGTCCGCGGTAAAGACTTCGCGGTTGAGGTAGCCTTGTTTTTTGGCGGCGGCGCGCAGGGTGTCGAGGGCTTCGATGCGCAACAGGTCTTCTTCACCGTGAATGATGTACAGCGGCGAAAGCGGCATATCCGCGCTGACCTGTTCGATATTCATGACCGCCATCAATACGCTTTCAGGAACGTCAGGCGGCGGACGATTTGGTCGGCGGCGTCGGCGCGCATTTCCGCCCAGATGGTTTCGCTTTCTTCCTGTTTGCCCAACACTTCGCTGTCGTTGTAATCCATCGTGCGGTTGACGAGGATGGTCATCGGTTCGCCCACAGGCTCGCCGTTGCGCATGGATTGGGCTTCGACGCGCAGGGTCAGCAGGTATTCGTTGACCAGCGCGGCGCGGGTGATGGTGTAGATGTCCTGACGGGTTTCAATGTTCTTGATGTGCAAAGTCATTTGCGCTTCGGCGGCGGAAACGGGTTTGCCGTCGGCGCGGCGCAGGGCGTTTTCCAAAGCCTTTTGCATGACGGAGGCGTTTTGGATGTGCCAAGCGGGATACGGCAGCGTGCGTGCGGTGTCGCCCATGCCTTTGAGGTGGAAGCCGCAGGCGGACAGAAGCAACACGGCGGCGGTCATCAGGATTTTATTCATTTCATTCTTTCTGTTGCGCGGGTATCGGGGAATTATAGCGGATAGTCGGGCGGTCGGGAAACGCGGCGGCGGAAGCGGATTTCAGACGACCCCTTGCCGTTGTCGTTTGTCTGCCCGATGGGTACAATCCCAACGTCAGACAACAGGAGAAACATCATGCACCCCATCCGCGAACCCATCCGCAGCGGCCTGCTGCAAGTATCGGACGTCCATCAAATCTACTGGGAAGAATCCGGCAACCCCGACGGGCTGCCCGTCATCTTCCTGCACGGCGGCCCGGGCGCGGGCGCATCGCCTGCCTGCCGCGGCTTTTTCAATCCCGACGTGTTCCGCATCGTCATCATCAACCAGCGCGGCTGCGGCCATTCACTGCCTTACGCCTGCACCGATGACAACACGACTTGGGACTTGGTTGCCGACATCGAAAAAGTCCGCGAAATGCTGGGCATCCAGAAATGGCTGGTGTTCGGCGGCTCGTGGGGCAGCACCTTGTCGCTCGCGTATGCCGAAACCCATCCCGAACGCGTTGCCGGACTCGTTTTGCGCGGGATATTCCTGTGCCGCCCGTCCGAAATGGCGTGGCTCGACGAAGCGGGCGGCGTCAGCCAGATTTACCCCGCACAATGGCAGAAATTCCTCGCGCCCGTCGCCGAAGAAAAACGCGGCAGCCTGATTGCGGCATATCACGAAATGCTGTTCGGCGAAGACGAAGCAGGTCGTCTGAAAGCCGCCAAAGCCTGGGCGGACTGGGAAAGCTACCTGATCCGCTTCGAGCCGCAAGACGTCGATGAAGACGCCTACCAATCGCTCGCCATCGCCCGCTTGGAAAACCATTATTTCGTCAACGAAGGCTGGCTGAAAGGCGACAAAGCGATTTTGGCGAACACCGACAAAATCCGCCATATTCCGACCATCATCGTGCAAGGCCGCTACGACTTATGCACCCCCATGCAAAGCGCGTGGGAACTTTCGCAGGCGCTCCCCGATGCCGAACTGCGCGTGATTCAGGCGGGACACTCGTCGTTTGATCCGCCTTTGGCGGCGGCATTGGTGGAAGCGGTGGAAGACATGAGGGAACGTGCAGCGTGGGAAGATAAGGTATAGTTGACGCCATACTGCCGTTATAGTGGATTAACTTTAAATCAGGACAAGGCGACGAAGCCGCAGACAGTACAGATAGTACGGAACCGATTCACTTGGTGCTTCAGCACCTTAGAGAATCGTTCTCTTTGAGCTAAGGCGAGGCAACGCCGTACTGGTTTAAAGTTAATCCACTATAAATATAGAAAAGGTCGTCTGAAAACAAAATTTCAGACGACCTTTTTTGCTGCAAGCAATGTGATGCAAGCGGTCGGGCAGGGCTTTGCGCTTATGCCCGCTTATTCGTACTCGGGGTAGAGCGGCATGGTGCCGGCTTCTTCGAAGGTCGAGTGTGCTTTGACTTCTTGCAGGCGGCGGCTGATGCGGCGGGTGACGGCTTCGGCTTCGTTTTGGTGGTCTATGGTCAGTCCGGGGATGGTTTTGCCGAAAAGTTCGGCATCGAGCAGGCGCTCGGCGTGGATGCCGGGGCGGTAGTTGTGTCTGACGGCGGGGTCGCGTTCTTCAAAGAGGTAGCCGACGACGCTGTCGCGGGTCAGTGCGATGCCGAGTGCGGCATCTTCGCCGCCGAAGATTCGGAAGAGTTCGTCTTGCGGAAAGCCGCCGCAGGCGAGAAAGATGCTGCGGCGGAATACGGTGTTGCCGCCGACGGTCATTTGAAGCCGTTCCCATGCGGTAGGGAATTGCGGGTGGTTGAGGTAGTGTTCGGGAAAGCCGATCGGGCGCAGTTTGAGGCGGACCAGGCTGAGGTAGGAATAGGCTTCCAAGCCGAGGTAGGCGGCGTTGAGGACGTTGTTTTCATAGACGTCGTCGGCGTCGAGGAAGGCGATGAAATCGGCTTGGCTTTGCATGGCGCCCCAGTTGCGGGCTTTGGCTGCGCCACCGTTTTCGAGCATGTATTCGCAGCGGACTTTGGGATGGATGGCGGCGAGGTCGCTCATGATGAGGCGTGTGTCGTCGAAGGAGGCGTCGTCAATCAGCCAGACGTTTTCGACGGCGGGTTGGGAAACGGCGCTTTCGACAGCCGCTTGAAGGGTGGCGGCGGAGTTGTAGCAGGGGATGATGACGTCTAGTGTGGGTCTCATAATGTGATGCTTTAAGGGGTTGTTGTGTCAAACGGTGGGGAAAGGTCGTCTGAAAACGGTATTTCGGGTTTTCAGACGACCTTTTGGTATTGCCTGATGCGGATTACAACACTTTCACGATGCTTTCGCACAGGTAGTCGATGTTGTCATCGGTAATGCCGGCGACGTTGATGCGGCCGGAGCGCACGGCGTAGATGGCGAACTCGTTTTTCAGGCGGTCGACTTGTTCGGGCGTTAGGCCGCTGAAGGAGAACATGCCGTTTTGTTCGATGATGAAGTCGAAGTCTTGAGTCGCGCCTTTGGCTTTGAGAAGCTCGACGAATTTTTGGCGCATGGCTTTGATGCGGCCGCGCATTTCGTCGAGTTCGGCAATCCATTGTGCTTTCAAATCCGCGTCTTTCAACACGAGGGCGATGGTGTTCGCGCCGTGGGAGGCGGGGTTGGAGTAGAGGGTGCGGATGATGGTTTTGACTTGGCTGTGGGCGCGGGCGGCGGTGGCTTCGTCTTCTGCGACTAAGGTGAATGCGCCGACGCGTTCGTTATACATGCCGAAGTTTTTGGAATAGGAGCTGGCGATGAGCAATTCTTTGTTGTATTTCAGGAAGGTGCGCAAGCCGTATGTGTCTTCTTCGAGGCCGTTGCCGAAGCCTTGGTAGGCGAAGTCAAACAGGGGCAGCCAGCCTTTTTCGGCGGAGAGTTTGGCGAGGGTTTCCCATTGTTCGGGCGTGGGGTCGATACCGGTGGGGTTGTGGCAGCAGCCGTGCAAAAGGACGACGTCGCCTTTTTGCGCTTGGCTGAGGTCTTCAATCATGCCGTCCCAGTCTAGGCTGTGTTTGGCGGCGTCGTAGTAGCGGTAGGGCTTGTCTTGGATGCCGACGGCTTTGAAGATGGCGTTGTGGTTGGGCCATGTGGGGTTGGAAATCCAGATGGTTTGCGCGTTCAACTGGCGTTTGGCGAACTCGGCGGCAATACGCAACGCGCCTGTGCCGCCGAGGCTTTGGGCGGTTTTGGCGCGGCGGCTGGCGACGATTTCGTGGTCTGCGCCGAAAAGAAGGATTTGGGTTTGCTCGTTGTAGTCGGCAACGCCGTCGATGGTGAGGTAGTTTTTGGTGGTTTCGCTCTCGAGCAGGCGTTTTTCGGCTTCTTTGACGGCTTTGACGATGGGGGTTGCGCCGGATGCGTCTTTATAAACGCCGATGCCGAGGTTGACTTTTTCGGGACGGGTTTCGGCTTTGAATGCTTCGCCCAAGCCTAAGATGGGGTCTGCGGGGGCGGCTTCGATGTGCTTGAAGAACATGGTTTCTCGCTTTGCAAAAAATGAAGGGACGGGATATTTCCTTTGGGATTTTACGCTGTTTCAAGTCGTCTGAAAATGAATGCGGCAGGTTTTGCGCAAATGGTTTACATCATGCCTTTGATACCGGCGAGGATGATGCCGTAGCGCAGGATTTTTCCGGTCAGGAGCATGAGTGCGGAGGTGTAGGGGTTGAGCCTGAGCCAGCCTGCGGCAATGGGCAGCGCGTCGCCGATAACGGGCAGCCAGGCAAACAAAAGGGGCAGGGTGCCCCAGCGTCGGAGCAGGCGCAGGGTCTTTTCAGACGACATTTTCTTGGACGGAATCAGCCGCCCCATCCAATAGGAAACCATGCTGCCCAAGCCGTTTGCCAGTCCGGCACACAACCACGCGCCGTATGCCTGTTCGGGATAGGTGTAGATGAACGCGGCGAAGGCAGCTTCGGACGTGCCGGGCAGGATGGTGGCGGAGGTGAAGGCGGAAGCGGCGAGTCCGAGGTAGGCGTAAATGAGGGGCATGGCGGATAAGTTTGCGTCAGGTCAAAGGTCGTCTGAAATAAGATTTTAAGTCGTTTGCGGGCAGGTTAATTGTAAAATTCAGACGGATTCTGTCTACAAAAATGCGTTATCGGACAGAATCTTGCTGAAACTCTATGTAGTCGGCGTATTTCCAGTATTTGCAATAATGGCAAAAGCCAGTATGATTCAGCCCGTTATTAACGGATATTAACTGTTTATACGGTCAATTCCAATAAATCGAAAGGCAAATCATGTCTACGCCATCACAACAAAACCATAACCCCGCGCTGGTCGTCCTGACTACGCTCTTCTTCATGATGGGTTTCATCACCTGCATGAACGACATCTTGATTCCGCATCTGAAAGACATTTTCAAGCTGACCAACGTTCAGGCGATGCTGATTCAGTTCTGCTTCTTTACCGCCTATGCCATCATGTCAATTCCGATGGGGCATCTCGTCGGTAAAATCGGCTATAAAAACGGCGTTATCGGCGGCTTTTTGCTGACCGCCGTCGGATGCTTGTTGTTTTATCCCGCCGCAGAAAGCCTATCTTACCCGACTTTCTTGGGCGCGCTTTTCATTCTTGCTTCGGGCGTCACCCTGTTGCAGGTTGCGGGTAATCCGTATGTGACCCTGCTGGCGAAACCGGGCAAAGAATCAGTGACATTGACTTTGGTGCAGGCATTCAATTCATTGGGTACGACTATTGCTCCGAAAATCGGTTCATATCTCATTTTTGCCGATGCGGCTCAGAAAGCCAGCAAAACCGAGCAAATCGCATCCGTCCAAATCCCTTATTTGGGTTTGGCGGGATTTTTGATCCTCCTCGCCGTCTTCGTGAAAATGATCCGCCTGCCCGATGCGCGCAAAATTGCCGTTGAGGAAAGCGAACACAACCACGACGGCAAAAGCAGCGTGTGGCAATACAAACACCTTATTCTCGGTGTGGTCGGCATTTTCTGCTACGTTGGCGCGGAAGTATCCATCGGCTCTTTCATGGTCAATGTTTTGGGCTTTCTGAAAGGATTGAATCATGCCAAAGCTGCAGACATGCTGGCGTTATACTGGGGCGGTGCCATGGTCGGACGCTTCCTCGGTTCGGCAGTCATGGCTCGAGTCGCACCAAACCGCTACCTTGCCTTTAATGCCTCAGTTGCCACTGCCTTGCTCGTCATTGCCATCATGGTTGGTAAAGGTAATGCCGACATCGCCATGTGGGCGTTGATTGCCATCGGTTTTTTCAACTCCATTATGTTCCCGACCATCTTCTCGCTGGCAACCAAAAACCTCGGCAAATTTACCAATTCTGCTTCAGGTATTCTTTGTACCGCCATCGTTGGCGGCGCGCTGATTCCTGTTTTGCAAGGTAAGATTGCTGATGATTTCGGTATGATGATTTCTTATGTTGCACCTGCCGTGTGCTACCTCTACATCGTCTTCTTTGCGCTTAAAGGTTATAAAGCCGACGAGTAAGCATGGTTTGAACTGAAGGTCGTCTGAAAACTTGGAAATCAGGTTTTCAGACGACCTTTTTGCTTTGCGGCGGACTTGTAAACCTGATCCGTCCAAACCGAGGTCGTCTGAAAATACGGCAACAGATTTTAACCGGACCTTAAGCCCGTTTTCAAAAGGCAGAACGCGTCCGCAATACGGTCTGACTGACTTATGGCATAATGCTAGCGGCAAAAATACAGGAGGTCTTCATGTCGAAAATCATCTTATTACACGGACTGCATATGCATTCTTGGGTGATGAAACCTTTAGCGGATATGCTGGAAAAGCAAGGCTTTGACGTTGCCCTGTTCGGTTATTACAGCGTTTGGCACACCATGCAGCAGCACACGCAGGCATTGGCGGAATTTGTTGAAAAACACAATACGGGCGAGCCTCTGCATTTTGCCGGACACAGTCTGGGCGGGTTGGTGTTGCGCCATTTTGCCGCCGCCCATCCCGAAAAAATTACCGGACGCATCGTTACCTTCGGCACGCCCCACCAAGGCAGCAGGGCTGCGCAAAGGGTGTTCCGGCTCGGATTGAAAACCCCCGTACTCGGCGGTGCGTATCGCGATGCGCTCGACGGCGGCACGCCCGATTTGCCCGAACATATCGAACTGGGCAGCATCGCCGGCAATAAGCCGCTCGGACTGGGGCGCGTATTGGGTTTGCACGGCGAACACGACGGTACGGTTTTGGTCAGCGAAACCCGCTGCCCGAATATGCGCGACCACGTTATCTTGCCTGTCAGCCATAGCGGGATGCTGTTTAAACACATTACCGCCGAGCAAACCGCAACATTTTTGCGTGAAGTACGGTTTAATCATGGTTAAAAAGATATAAAATATTTTTTTATTTGAAATAATGATATTTTATTTCAAAAAATCAAAATTAAAATCATATCGCATCAACTGAAATCTGTTATTACATTCATAAAAAATCACGGGGTCGTCTGAAAAGCGGGTTTTCAGACGACCCCGTGTGCTAAACTTCGTTAAATAGACACAAAACAGGCAAAGCAATATGTTTGCATTCAAATCACTGCTCAATATGCCGCGCGGAGAAGCTCTTGCCGTCGTTGCGGCGTTAATCGGGGCGATGGGTTACACCATCATTTCGCTCGGTTGGCTGCCCCATATGTCCATCATTGCCGCCATTACCGTCCTCATCCTCTACGGTCTCGCGCGCGGGGTGAAATACAACGACATGCAAAAAGGCATGGTCGGCGCGGTGGGGCAGGGTATGGGTGCGATTTACCTGTTTTTCTTCATCGGGCTAATGGTCAGCGCGCTGATGATGAGCGGCGCGATTCCGACGCTGATGTATTACGGTTTCGGGCTGATTTCCCCTACTTATTTCTATTTTTCTGCTTTCGCGCTGTGTTCCATTATCGGCGTATCCATCGGCAGCAGTTTGACCACTTGCGCCACCGTCGGCGTTGCCTTTATGGGCATGGCGGCGGCGTTTCATGCAGATTTTGCGATGACGGCGGGCGCGATTGTTTCCGGCGCGTTCTTCGGCGACAAAATGTCCCCGCTCTCCGATACTACGGGCATTTCGGCTTCTATCGTCGGCATTGATTTGTTCGAACACATCAAAAACATGATGTACACCACCATTCCCGCGTGGCTCATCAGCGCGGCATTGATGCTGTGGCTTTTGCCCAATGTCGCCGCACACGATATGAACAGTGTCGAATCCTTCCGCAGCCAGCTTGAAGCGACGGGTTTGGTGCACGGTTATTCGCTGGTTCCGTTTGCACTGTTGGTCGTGCTGGCGCTGTTGCGCGTTAACGCCGTCGTCGCCATGCTCTTCACCATCATCGCCGCGCTTGGCGTTACTTATTTCCACAGCACGCCCGACTTGAACCAGCTCGGCACATGGTTTTACGGCGGCTACAAACTCGAAGGCGAAGCGTTTCAAGACATCGCCAAACTCATTTCACGCGGCGGTTTGGAAAGCATGTTCTTTACGCAAACCATCGTGATTCTCGGCATGAGCTTGGGCGGGCTGCTGTTTACGCTCGGTGTGATTCCGTCGCTGCTGGACGCCATCCGCGCGTTCCTGACCACTGCGGGACGCGCCACATTTAGCGTTGCCGCTACGTCGGTCGGCGTCAATTTCCTTATCGGCGAACAATATTTGAGTATTTTGCTTTCCGGCGAAACCTTCAAACCCGTGTACGACAAGCTCGGACTGCATTCGCGCAACCTTTCGCGCACGCTCGAAGACGCAGGTACGGTCATTAATCCGCTCGTTCCGTGGAGCGTCTGCGGCGTATTTATCAGTCATGCGCTCGGCGTACCCGTCTGGGAATACCTGCCTTATGCCTTCTTCTGTTATTTGAGTCTGATTTTGACGCTGCTGTTCGGCTGGACAGGTCTGACGTTGAGCAAGAAAGAAACCGCTTAACGCAGCGGGATAGACGGGTCGTCTGAAAACCTTCGGCATCGGTTTTTAGACGACCTTTTGCGCTATAATCGGGCAAACGATAAAGACACACACACAAATCCTACCCGTACCCCCATGAACAAACAGATCCGCCAAGAAATTTTCGAGCGTTTCCGCGCTGCCAATCCCCATCCGACCACCGAGCTTCATTTCAATTCCCCCTTCGAGCTTTTGATTGCCGTTTTGCTGTCGGCGCAGGCGACTGATGTGGGCGTGAACAAGGCGACGGCAAAGCTGTTTCCGGTTGCCAATACGCCACAGGCGATGCTGGATTTGGGGTTGGACGGTGTGATGGAATACACGAAAACCATCGGGCTTTATAAAACCAAGTCCAAACACATCATGCAGACTTGCCGCATCCTGCTGGAAAAATACAACGGCGAAGTGCCGGAAGACCGCGAGGCTTTGGAATCGTTGCCGGGCGTAGGGCGCAAGACGGCAAACGTAGTATTGAACACGGCGTTCGGTCATCCTGTTATGGCGGTCGATACGCATATCTTCAGGGTGTCCAACCGAACCAAAATCGCGCCGGGCAAGGATGTGCGCGAGGTGGAAGACAAGCTGATGCGCTTTGTGCCGAAAGAGTTTTTGATGGATGCGCATCATTGGCTGATCCTGCACGGGCGCTACACCTGCAAGGCGCAGAAGCCGCAATGTGGGAAATGTATGATTAATGATTTATGCGAGTATGGCGCGAAGTTGATGTAAACGTTGATAAATTGTAAACAATCAACAAAACAACCTTTCCATTAGGTTAAAATTTCTGACGGCATTTTTTTATTTAAAATGAAATGCTTGAAAAAATATGGGCAAAAGGTAAAATTCGACCTTATCGGGTTGGAAAACGATAAAAGTTTCAGACGACCCCGGTTTTTAAGATGCAAGAACACAATCCGTTATTCGGAAAAGGAAACGCGGTGCGCGAAAAAATGAAAAAATACAATTACTTTGCTTTAGTAACAGCTTCTGCGCTGGCTTTGGGCGGCTGCGACAAAATCAGCAGCTTCTTCGGCGGTGACAGTAAAAGCGAAGAATTCGTACAGAGAATCGAACCCTCGAAAAATGACGGCAGCGTCGGTATGCTGCTGCCTGATTTCGCACAATTGGTGCAAAACGAAGGTCAGGCGGTGGTCAATATCCAAGCGTCCCCCGCCGGACGTGCCGCAGGCAGCGGGCAGTCTGAAGAGCAGGGCATGGACTTGAGCCAGTTTCCGGACAACGACCCGTTTTACGAGTTTTTCAAACGCCTTGTTCCAAATATGCCCGATATGCCGGAAGACCAATCTGCCGACGATGATTTGAATTTCGGCTCCGGCTTTATCATCAGTAAAGACGGCTATATCCTGACCAATACCCACGTTGTTGCCGGTATGGGCAATATCAAAGTCCTGCTCAACGACAAGCGCGAATACACTGCCAAGCTGATCGGTTCAGATACGCAATCTGATGTTGCGCTGTTGAAGATTGATGCTTCGGAAGAGTTGCCCGTCGTCAAAATCGGCAATCCGAAAGATTTGAAACCGGGAGAATGGGTTGCCGCCATCGGTGCGCCGTTCGGCTTTGACAACAGCGTTACTTCGGGCATCGTGTCCGCCAAAGGACGCAGCCTGCCGAACGAAAGCTACACGCCTTTCATCCAAACCGACGTTGCCATCAATCCGGGTAACTCCGGCGGTCCGCTGTTTAACCTGAAAGGTCAGGTGGTCGGCATCAACTCCCAAATTTACAGCCGCAGCGGCGGATTTATGGGCATTTCTTTCGCGATTCCGATTGATGTGGCGATGAACGTTGCCGAGCAGTTGAAAACCAACGGTAAGGTTCAGCGTGGTCAGTTGGGCGTGATTATTCAGGAAGTGTCTTACGATTTGGCGAAATCGTTCGGCTTGGACAAAGCCAGCGGCGCGTTGATTGCCAAAGTGATGCCGAACAGCCCTGCAATGCAGGCAGGATTGCAAGTGGGCGACATCGTCCGCAGCGTCAACGGCGAAGAAGTGCGCGTGTCCAGCGATTTGCCGGTCATGGTCGGCTCGATGCTGCCGGGTAAGGAGGTCACGCTGGAAGTGTGGCGCAAAGGCGAGAAGATTAATGTGAAAGTCAAACTCGGCAGCATGGCGGAGCAGAACGAAACGTCTTCTCGCGCTACCGAGCAGCCGCAGCAGGCAAATCCGGCAGACGGCTTTACCGTCGATAATACAGGTCTGACCCTGCGCGTCGATGAAGGTGCAGGCAAAAGCCGCCTGATTGTTTCCCGCGTCAGCGGCGCGGCGGAACGTGCTGGACTCAAACGCGGCGACGAAATCCTCGCCGTCAGCCAAATCAGCGTCAACGACGAATCGAGCTTCCGCAGCGCGTTGGCAGGTGCGGGCAAAAATGTGCCGCTGCTGGTTCAGCGCGACGGCAATACGCTTTTCCTCGCCCTGACTCTGCAATAAGGTGCAACGCAAGCGCCATTCAATGATAGAATACCCGCCATCCTAAGGTGGCGGGTATTTTGTAATTTTAGCAACTGATTGATTTGTTTGTTTTTTGATGGTTTTGCTCTTTTGGCTTTGTCAACAATCGCATTCAAAGGTCGTCTGAAAACGTTCCGCTCCGATTGACTTCCTATTAATAAAAATATTATGCACCTGATTGATTATTCACATTCGTTTTTATCCGTCGTGCCGCCGTTTTTGGCGCTGGCACTTGCCGTCATTACCCGCCGCGTACTGTTGTCTTTGGGCATCGGTATTTTGGTCGGGGTGGCCTTTTTGGTCGGCGGCAGCCCGATTGACGGACTGACACACCTGAAAGACATGGTGGTCGGGCTGACCTGGGCAGACGGCGATTGGTCTTTGGGAAAACCTAAAATCCTGATTTTCTTATTGTTGCTCGGTATTTTTACTTCGCTGCTGACCTTTTCCGGCAGCAATCAGGCGTTTGCCGATTGGGCGAAGCAACACATCAAAGGGAGGCGCGGCGCAAAAATGCTGACTGCCTGCCTCGTATTCGTTACCTTTATCGACGACTATTTCCACAGTCTCGCCGTCGGCGCGATTGCCCGCCCCGTTACCGACAAATTCAAAGTCTCCCGCGCCAAACTGGCGTATATCCTTGATTCTACCGCCGCGCCGATGTGCGTACTGATGCCGGTTTCAAGCTGGGGTGCATCGATTATCGCCACGCTGGCAGGTCTGCTCGTTACTTACCACATCACCGGATACACGCCGATGGGTACGTTCGTCGCCATGAGCCTGATGAATTATTACGCCCTGTTCGCCCTGATCATGGTGTTTGTCGTCGCATGGTTTTCTTTCGACATCGGCTCGATGGCGCGCCTTGAAAAAGCGGCATTGCAGGAAACCCATGACGAATCCGCTGGCTCTGACGGCCCTAAAGGCAGGGTTTACGCGCTGATTATCCCTGTTTTGGTGTTGATCGCATCCACCGTTTCCGCCATGATTTACACAGGCGCGCAGGCAAGCGAAACCTTCACCATTTTGGGCGCGTTTGAAAATACCGATGTAAACACTTCGCTGGTGTTCGGCGGTACTTGCGGCGTACTCGCCGTCGTCCTCTGCACGCTCGGCACCATCAAGGCCGCCGACTATCCAAAAGCCGTCCGTCAGGGTATATCTTCGATGTTCGGCGCGATTACCATCCTGATTCTTGCCTGGCTCATCAGCACCGTCGTCAGCGAAATGCACACCGGCGACTACCTCTCCACGCTGGTTGCAGACAACATCCATCCCGGCTTCCTGCCCGTCATCCTCTTCCTGCTCGCCAGCGTGATGGCGTTCGCTACTGGTACAAGCTGGGGGACGTTCGGCATTATGTTGCCGATTGCCGCTGCGATGGCGGTTAAAGTCGATGCTTCGTTGGTTATCCCGTGTATGTCCGCCGTCATGGCTGGCGCGGTGTGCGGCGACCACTGTTCGCCCATCTCCGACACCACCATCCTGTCTTCTACCGGCGCGCATTGCAACCACATCGACCACGTTACATCGCAACTGCCTTACGCCCTGACCGTCGCAGGCGCGGCAGCAGCAGGTTATCTTGTGTTGGGCATGACTCAATCGGCTTGGCTGGGCTTTTTCACAACCGGTGTCGTCATGACCGCCCTCATCTTCATACTGAAAGACAAAAAAGGCAAAGTTGCCTGATGTGTTTTCCCGTTTTCAGACGACCTTTGATACTTTAAGGTCGTCTAAAACATTTTAAGGAACCCAAAAATGAACGCTCCCCATTACATCCCGCGCGGTCCCGTCATGGCAGACGTTGCCGCCTACTGTCTGACCGAAGAAGAAAAACAACGCCTGCTCGATCCGTCTGTCGGCGGCGTCATCCTGTTCCGCCGCAATTTTCAAAACGTCGAGCAGCTCAAAGCCCTGGTTCAAGAAATCAAAGCACTGCGCACGCCTGAACTCATCATCGCCGTCGATCACGAAGGCGGCAGGGTGCAACGTTTCATCGAAGGCTTTACCCGCCTGCCCGCCATGAATACCTTAGGGCAGATTTGGGATGCCGAAGGCGAAGCCGCCGCCAAAGAAAAAGCCGAGCAGGTCGGCTGGGTATTGGCGACGGAACTGACCGCCTGCGGCATAGACCTCTCCTTCACGCCCGTCCTCGACCTCGATTGGGGAACATGCCCCGTCATCGGCAACCGCAGCTTCCACCGCAACGCCGATACCGTAACCCAACTTGCCCTTGCCCTGCAAAAAGGTCTGAACCGAGGCGGCATGAAATCCTGCGGCAAACACTTTCCCGGACATGGATTCGTTGAAGGCGACAGCCATTTGGTTCAACCCGAAGACACGCGCAGCCTTGCCGAACTCGAAGCCGCCGACATCATCCCGTTCCGCACCTTAAGCGATGAAGGCATGGCGGCAGTCATGCCCGCACACGTCGTTTATCCGCAAATTGACGGCAAGCCTGCCGGTTTTTCCGAAAAATGGCTGAAACAAATCCTGCGTCAAGACATTGGATTTAAAGGCGTTATCTTTTCAGACGACCTCACCATGGAAGGCGCGGGCGCAGCGGGCGGCATCAAAGAACGCGCAAACGCCTCTTTCACGGCAGGCTGCGATATCGTCCTCGTCTGCAACCGCCCCGACCTCGTGGACGAACTGCGCGACGGCTTCCAAATCCCCGCCAATCCCGATTTGGCAAACCGCTGGCAATACATGGCGAACACATTGGGCAAGGAAGCCGCCCAAGCCATGATGCAAACCCCTGTTTTCAAAGCCGCCCAAGCCATGACCGCGCAACTTGCCACGCCTAAAGACACCGTCGGCGGCGTGAAAGTCGGCGAAGCGTTTTAAAGGCGTCTGATTTGGAAAACATGAAAGAAGGTCGTCTGAAAAGCTGAATTGGGCTTTTTCAGACGACCTTTCCACATCCTAAAGTCAGGAAAATACAGGCTTATACAATGCCTTGCGCCAGCATCGCATCGGCGACTTTGACGAAACCGGCGATGTTTGCGCCGTTGACGTAGTTGGTTTTGCCGTTTTCAGTGCCGTATTTCAAGCAGGACTCGTGGATGCTGTGCATGATGTCGAACAGGCGTTGGTCGACTTCTTCGCGGCTCCAAGCCAGACGGACGGCGTTTTGGCTCATTTCCAAGCCTGAAGTTGCCACGCCGCCGGCGTTGGAGGCTTTGCCTGGTGCATACAGGATGCCCGCTTTGACGAACTGCTCGACTGCGCCTAAAGTAGAAGGCATGTTCGCACCTTCGGCAACGACGTAGCAGCCGTTTGCCAACAGGGTTTTGGCAGCTTCTTCGTCCAATTCGTTTTGGGTCGCGCAAGGCAGGGCGACTTCGGCGGCAACGCTCCACGGTTTTTGGTTTTCAAAGTATTTCAAACCTTGTTCTTGGGCGTAGGTGGAAACACGTTCGCGGCGGACTTCTTTCAGCTCGATAAGCGCGGCGAGTTGGTCTTCGGTCATGCCGCTGTCGGGGAAGAGGACGAAACCGTTGGAGTCGGAAATGGTCAGCACTTTCGCGCCCAGTTGGATGGCTTTTTCGGCGGCGTATTGTGCGACGTTGCCGGAGCCGGAAATCAGCACGCGTTTGCCTTCAATCGAATCGCCGCGCGTTTGCAGCATGGATTGGGCGAAGTACACGGTACCGTAGCCGGTCGCTTCAGGACGGATAAGGCTGCCACCCCATTCGAGGCCTTTGCCGGTCAGGACGGAGGCAAATTCGTTGCGGATTTTTTTGTATTGTCCGAACAGGAAGCCGATTTCGCGGCCGCCTACGCCGATGTCGCCCGCAGGTACGTCGGTGTTCGGACCGATGTGGCGGTAGAGTTCGTTCATAAAGGCTTGGCAGAAACGCATCACTTCGGCGTCGGATTTGCCTTTGGGGTCGAAGTCGGAACCGCCTTTGCCGCCGCCCATAGGCAGGGTAGTTAGGGCGTTTTTGAACACTTGTTCAAAGGCGAGGAATTTTAATACGCCCAAATCGACGGTCGGGTGGAAGCGCAAGCCGCCTTTGTAAGGGCCGATGGCGGAGTTCATCTGAATGCGGTAGCCGCGGTTGACTTGGACTTGTCCTTTGTCGTCCACCCAAGTGACGCGGAACATAATGACGCGCTCAGGTTCGACGATGCGTTCAAGCAGGTTTTGTTGGGTGTATTTCGGATTTTTTGCCAAAAACGGGCCCAAGCTCATGAATACTTCTTCAACTGCTTGGTGAAACGGCTCTTGATTGGGGTTGCGTTGTTTTAGATTGGCAAACAAGGCATTTAGGTCAGTCATTTGGTGCTCCTTGAGAATAAGATTTGAAAGAGATAATGAATTTATGGAAAGAAATATAAACCTAATTTTTTTGCCTGCCAAGCGGTTTTGATGAAAATTGTTGACATTATTTTTTTGAGAATTTTATTATTTGGTATGTTTAACCAATAAAATATAAAAATATTTTTGAAAATTCCATTGTTTTAAAATAAATTGGTTATATATTCTAAGTAATTTAACTAGAAATTTGAAATGAAAGAGTGTAAAAAATTCAATCCGACACAAATTTTCATGTGAAAACGGCCAATATTGTCAACAATTTTACGAAAATTACCCTTGGAAAACAGGATTAGGAAAGAAAATAACACCTTAAAAAACGAATTTTGTTTCAGATAGAAAAACGTGTTTCAGGACAATCCATAACGGATAATGCAAAGGTCGTCTGAACCCCGTTTCCAGTTTTCAGACGACCTTGATTATGCTGTTAATCGACAAATTGCTATACAATACGCCCCAAATCATCTCCAACAACATACACCCTTAAAGGACACCAATGAAAGCCTACCTCGATTTAATGCGTCACGTTCTCGAAAACGGTACCGATAAATCCGACCGTACCGGTACAGGCACTCGTTCGGTGTTCGGCTATCAAATGCGCTTCGATTTGAGTCAAGGCTTTCCGCTGCTGACCACCAAAAAGCTGCACCTGCGCTCGATTATTTACGAGCTGCTTTGGTTCCTCAAAGGCGATACCAACATCAAATACTTGAAAGATAATAATGTTTCCATTTGGGACGAATGGGCGGACGAAAACGGCGACTTGGGGCCTGTGTACGGCTACCAATGGCGCAGTTGGCCTGCCCCCGACGGCCGTCAAATCGACCAAATTGCCAACGTCGTGGAGCAAATCAAGAAAAACCCCGATTCCCGCCGTCTGATTGTGTCGGCATGGAATCCCGCGCTGGTGGATGAAATGGCATTGCCGCCCTGCCATGCGCTGTTTCAGTTTTACGTTGCCAACGGCAAATTGTCCTGCCAGCTTTACCAACGCAGCGCAGACATTTTCCTCGGCGTACCGTTCAACATTGCCAGTTACGCGCTGTTGACCATGATGATTGCCCAAGTCTGCGGGTTGGGGGCGGGTGAATTTATCCATACTTTGGGCGATGCGCATCTGTACAGCAACCATTTCGAACAGGCAAAACTGCAATTGAGCCGCGATACCCGCACGCTGCCGGTGATGAAAATCAATCCGGAAGTCAAAGATTTGTTTGCATTTAAGTTTGAAGATTTCGAGTTGGAAGGCTACGACCCGCATCCGCACATCAAGGCCGCCGTGGCAGTGTAGGATGGGAAATGGCTAAAAGGTCGTCTGAAACTTTTTTCAGACGACCTTTTTTGTTGGTTTGCTTCACACTTCGATTTTATTGGGCGTGAAGGTTTCCCATTTGTTGCAGGCAGGGCAGTGCCAGAAGAAGACTTGGGATTTGAAGTGGCAGTTGCGGCAGCGGTACATGACGCTGCGTTGGAGTTGGCGGCCGATGACGGAACGCATCATGTCGGCGTCGGCTTTCCATGCGGGATTCATGTCGCTGATTTTCAAACCGAGCAGGCGGTATACGCCGTTGAGGTCGGGTTTTTGACGTACGAGGTCGATGGCAAGTTGGGCGGCTTCGCTTTCGCCTTTGAGCAGCAGGGCTTTTTCGTAAATGACGTTGATGAGGTCTAAATCGGGGAAAGTCTGCATATAACCGATGAGCCGGTTCAGCCCTTCTTCGTGTTTGCCTTGGGCGGCGTAGGCTTCGTAGAGTTTTTCGCCGACCATGCTCAGGTAGGCATGGTTTTGCTGCTCGATGGCGCCGTATGCTTCGACAGCGGCGGGGAAATTGCCCTGTTTGGTTTCGATGTCGCCCAAAATCATGTTGGCGCGGGCGCATTTTTTGTTGGCGTCCAAGGCTTTTTGGACGTTGTAACGGGCGGCGTCGAGATTGGATTTGAACAGCGCGGTTTGGGCAAGTTCGCAATAAAACTGTGCAATTTCAAATTGGTAGGTTTGCTCGTCGTGGCTGAGGAGTTGCGCGGTTTCGATGGCTTTTTCCCAGTCGCGGTCTTGCTGGTAGATGCTGAGCAGATGCTGACGGGCTTCGCGCGCCATGTTACCTTCCTGCAAGCCGATGAAGATTTGTTCGGCGCGGTCAACCAAGCCTGCGCTTTGGTAGTTTTGCGCGAGTTCGAACAATACCCGCGCGCGTTTTTCGTTGACGGTATCGGGCGAGTCGAGCAGGGCTTGGTGCATATTGATGGCTTTGTCGTTTTCGCCGCGCTGACGGTAGAGTTTGCCCAAGGTCAGGTTGAGGTCGTAAGACTGCGGCTGCTGGTCGATGACTTCCGCCAACTCGCGGGCGGCACGTCCGCTGTTGCGGTCAACCAATGCGTCCAGACTTTTGTAAAAGCCGGCAGGAACGCTTTTCGCCTGTTTCAACACGGTTTTCATGTCGATACGTGCGGCAAACCAGCCCATGGCAAAGAAGACGGGCAAAAGGGTAATGGGCAGCAGGATAACCCACAATTCGTTGTCCATGTGATTCCTTCTTTAAGGCTTGGGCGTTTGTACGGGTTGGTTGGCAGGGACGGTGGTTTGCGGTGCAGGTTGTTGCGGTACGGGGGCGACGAGGTCTTTTTCGCTCAAATGCGCGTGTTTTTTGACTTCGGCACGCAGGCGGTTGTTTTCGCTGCGCAGCGCCAAAAGTCTGCCGAACAGGGCAAACATCCCGAACACGATGCCGATGACAAACGCGCCGAAGAGGACGACAATCAGCGGTAAGTCGGCTTTTTGACCAGGCAGATAGTGGAAGGCGACGCTGTCGGTATTGATGACGGCGAGCAGTAAAAACAATAATAAAATGATGACTTTGATAATGGTGTAAATCAGTTTCATGGATGTCTCCGGCGGTATGCCTGTCGGAAAGTTTTGAAAAGGTCGTCTGAAAAATTCAGTAGGGCGGTCGATGTGGATTCTGTTTCTGAATCCGTTTACCGCAGATGCGGCTTAGTTTAAACGATTTGGATTGTTTCGGATAGGATGTGCGGCAGTTTTCAGACGACCTCGGGCTTCATTATATATATCTAGTAAACAGTAGGCATGATTGCTGACAATTTGTATCCATATTGGAATGGGTAGTTTTCCGTATTTCGTTATCAGGCAAAGGGTTGGGCGAAAGCTGTTTGCGAAACAAGTATTCGGACTTGTCAAAACCATCCGTACAGGCGTATCTTTCAACTTTTAATATCTAAACAGAACCAAACAGAATAAGAAAGGCAATCACCATGAGCAGACCCGTACCCGCCGTGTTCGGCAGCGTCTTCCACGCCCAAATGCCCGTTATCGCCCACAAGGACGGCAAATGGCAGCCGACCGAATGGCAAACTTCCTCAGACCTCACCCTCGCGCCCGGCGCGCACGCCCTGCATTACGGCAGCGAATGTTTTGAAGGCTTAAAAGCCTTCCGTCAGGCAAACGGCAAAATCGTCTTGTTCCGCCCGACGGCAAACATCGCCCGTATGCAGCAAAGTGCAGACATTTTGCACCTGCCGCGCCCCGAAACCGAAGCCTATTTAAATGCCCTGATCGAATTGGTCAAACGCGCCGCCGATGAAATTCCCGATGCGCCTGCCGCGCTGTATCTGCGCCCGACGCTCATCGGTACCGACCCCGTTATCGGCAAAGCCGGTTCGCCGTCCGAAACCGCGCTGCTCTATATCCTCGCGTCTCCGGTCGGCGACTATTTCAAAGCCGGTTCGCCCGTGAAAATTTTGGTTGAAACCGAGCACATTCGCTGCGCACCGCATATGGGCCGCGTCAAATGCGGCGGCAACTACGCCTCCGCCATGCCTTGGGTGCTGAAGGCAAAAGTCGAACATGGTGCAAATCAAGTCCTGTTCTGCCCGAACGGCGACGTACAGGAAACCGGCGCGTCCAACTTTATCCTGATTAAAGGCAACGAAATCATCACCAAACCGTTGACCGACGAATTCCTCCACGGCGTAACCCGTGATTCTGTGCTGACCGTCGCCAAAGACTTGAGCTACACCGTCAGCGAACGCAATTTCACCGTGGATGAACTCAAAGCCGCAGTCGAAGAGGGTGCGGAAGCGATTCTGACCGGTACCGCCGCCGTTATCTCGCCCGTAACCTCTTTTGTCATCGATGGCAAAGAAATCGAAGTGAAGAGCCAAGAACGCGGCTACGCTTTGCGCAAAGCCTTGACCGACATCCAATACGGTTTGGCGGAAGACAAACATGGCTGGTTGGTTGAAGTGTGCTGATTTGATTTCGTATTAATAGAACAGATCCAAAGGTCGTCTGAAAGAAAATTTCTTTTCAGACGACCTTTTTATTTTGTAAACAGATTTTGTCGTGCCATTTGTAAAAAAATATCCCGATGGTTGGTGTGTTGTTGTGAAAAACAGTCACTATTTGAACTAAAAAATAAAAAAATTTTTCTATTTTTCAAATAATTAAAAAATTTTAATATTTGCTAAGTTATGAAAATGTGATTATACCAATTCAATATGCTAAAATCATTTCATTACTCGTTTGGTATATTTAGTTGCTGAAAAATGTCGAAAAAGGGACTTAAATCGACATTGCAGTGAACTAAATAGATACTCTAGAACTCTGATAGACTTAGGTTTTCGTTTTTTAATGTAAAGCAGTGTTTAATATATTAATGTGACATTACAAGATGACTGTTCCAAAGAGAGAGCTTTGGAATGGCTTTTACAAGATCATGAAAAGTCGTCTGAATGTTATAGGGATATTTAAGTGGGTTTTATGTTTAAAAGGCGGAAGGATTAAAAAAAGAGCGTCAGGTTTTGAGGTTTTAGAATGAGTAATAATCGTTACAGCTATTTAAATGACGATGGAAATGATTTCAAATCATTCAAACGACATATAAAGATCGCTGAAAAAGGGTAGGAAAGCATTGCTTTCGTTGCCTCAGACGCAAGTCTGCGGCTTTTAAACTAGGGAAAATATATTATGTCAACTAAAACCACGTACTCTTTCTTCAATCTCGGACAAACAAGAGTTCACACTAAAAGTCAAACTTCTCAATCTAATCATGCAGTAGCCGCAAGCCAAGATCATGCCGGCCATGCTCCTTCTGCATTGAACAAATTGATTTACGACCATTCTTTTGGCGGTCTGAATCTGGCAGCAGCCCTCCCTAAACAATTGAGGGGGCAGGATAAAATTTTTGGTCTGCAACATACGCCCTCTACCGATACTGCCGCAGTCAATACTTCAAAAAATACCAAACCGGCGCTGGTTGCCGACCGCAGTAAATTAACCAGCAAAGAAATGGCCATTATGTCTCAGGTTCTCCGTGCTGATGTCGTTGCACGCAAACAGGCAGAAGCCCAAGCAGCCAAAGAGCAGGTCATGGCAAAATATCAAGCTGCCAGACAGGCCGCTGTTGCCGCCGCCGCTGCAAGACATGCAGAAGCTATGGAAAAAGCAAAAGCTGCTGCTGCAGTACGTCAAGCCGAAGCCTTGGAAAAAGCCAAAGCAGCATCGGCTGCAAGACAGGCTGAAGCGTTAGAAAAATCAAAAGCCGCACATGCAGCCAAACAAGCGGAAATTGCCGCTAAAACCAAAGCAATCCTGGCTGAAAAACAGGCTGCCGAGAAAGCGCAACATACTGAAAATGATGTTGCACACCATCATCAAACCAACGGTAAAGCGGCGCATTCAGCACCAGCGGTAACGGTTGCCCACAAACATGAAGACAATCAGGCCGGTGACAATAAAGAAACGGCTCGACACAATACTTCAAAATCCAATGAAGCCCATACTGCTAGACAGGCTGAACATCAAGCCAATCATCAAGATGAAGTAAAAGAAGGGGAGGTTTCCAACTACACCGTTCATCAATCGAAAGAATTTGGCAGATACATCGACGTCAATGATTTTGGCGCAGATCCGACCGGGAAAAAAGACAGCTTGGCAGCCATCAAAGCGGCATTGACTGCGGCACACAAAGAAAAAGCCATGCTGTTCATGGACGGTACTTACTATATTTCCGACCAAATTGTCATCAATGGCAATAATTCGGGTGTCAAAGGTATTTTTGGTTCGGGCATGGGCAAAACGCTGATCACCTTTGATAAAGCGCAGGTCGGTGTGTTCAACCCCAATACCAATCACGATGATATTCGCGCATTTGCCGGTATTTTGGTGGATGGACAAAGCCATAAAACGATTGCGAATCTTTCTGTTAAATATACCAATCCGGACTTTTACCGGAAGGGCTTGAGCTACTTTGGTAAGGTCAGCGGTATTTTGGTCAACGATGCCGACCATACTTTAATCAGCAAAGTCGAGGTATCCGGAGTCAACCGTGCCGGTGTGATGTTTACATCGACTGATGCATTGGTTCGGGAAGCAGGTAAAAGCCAAACTTACAAAGCACGCGTCCAAAGCGGTGAGATCAACGAACAATATGACCATCTGCCTTTGGGTGAGAACAACCGTATTGTCGACTCCTATCTGCACCACAACCGTGTTGCCGGCGCGATGGTCGGATATCAAAAGAACTTTGTCGGCGAAGGCAATAGATTAGAGTGGAACGGCCACGAAGCTGATGGCGGTACAGGTTATGGCATGACTGCGATGGCAGGCAGCTACAACTACGGCATTACTTTCCGCAACAATACGACCGACCATAACTACCGTAAAGGTTTGGATGTACATGATGGTACCGGTATCGTTATCGAAAACAACGTCTTAAACGGCGACCGTCTGTATGGTATCGCTGCCTACAACCGCCAATTTTCCATGGATAACGTGAAAATTAAAGACAACGTTATTACGCAAGACCCGAATTTCCGTCTTTATATGGATGATGATTTAGGCAAGCATTACCACATGTATTCCGGCATCCAAGTGCAAACCAATACCCAATTGCGCGATTTGCATACGGCGGATAAAGGTTATTACGACATCAGCGGCAATACCATTAAAAATTTGGCAGTGTATCAAAACCACATCCAAACTTATGGCATCGAATTCCGTAACCATGAAAACAAAATGGATTACACGCTGAATATTACCGACAACAAAATCGACGGTGAGTCCACCAAATACCTGATGGCAGTGATTAACAACACATACGATCATGTCAGCAAACACGACGGTATCGGTACGGGCACCATCAATATCAGCGACAATACTGCCAATATCGGAAAAATTGCACCGGGAGCCGTGCCGTTCTATTTTGAAGAACACCGCTCGGATGTCCCTCTGCATGGTTCGATAACGTTAAACAACAACAATATTACCGTTCGCGAAGAGTCGGCCGGTTATCGTGAATTCGCCTATATGCGTACCAATGCCAAAGAGTACAACGTGACCAACAATACGTTGTCCCTCCACGGCAAACTGAACGATGCCATTGTGGATGTCAACAGTACCGGTGACGGCGTAGGAAAAGCCACGTTGAATGTTGCCAACAATACCCTGCATACCGACATCAAAGGCAAACTGTATGCGACTTGGTTGAAACATGAGGCAGATATCGATACCTTTGCCGGCAGCAATACCCATAATGGCGACCAATTGAAAGATGTGAATACAACCGGTAAGGACATCGCGCTTTCTGATGTATTGGGTCATGTGCATAACAAAGTTGAAGCAATCCACGATACTGTTTATGCCAATCACCCGAAATATCCAACCATGATTGATGATCAGACTTACCATAACGGCATTTTGTAATGGTGTTTAAAAGGTCGTCTGAAACGGTAAATTGCCGTTTCAGACGACCTTTCGGCGTTTTTAGAAACCGAACAATACAATGATGTTGTCACATTAAATTATTTGTGTTAAAAGTCATTTACATTCCCATTGGATTGTTTTTTTTAAGGAACAGTAAATGAAAAAGACGTTTTGTCTAGTATTGGCGGCGGCATTTGGTTTGAGCGCATGCAGCAGCCTTGAAAACAAATCTGCCCATGAAATGATGGCAATTTCCCTTGATCGCGTCTATACGGATGATTACAGCTATAACATTGATAGCGAAGTGAAGTTTCATACTTCTACTGCCGAAGCAGGTGTGGCGCCGGAAAGCGAGAAGAAAGCCCGTTTGGAAGAAACAAAGAAGGATCAAGCCGAACTTGACAAACAAGTCAAAGAATTGAACGAAGACGGAATCGAACTTTCGGAAGAAGATCAGACCAAGCTGAAAGAAGCCTTGCTGGACACCGACAATGATAAATGGTTCACTGAGATGCTCGACAAATGGCAGGAATATCCGGTTGCCGGACGTTATTTGGAAGGCGTGCGTTTGAAATCGCATATAGCTATTGACCTACCTGCCAAAAAAGCCGAATGGATTCCCGCTATTACAGTTAACCATCGCAATGAGCAATTGAATATCCAATCTCCCATGCTGATTGATGGTGAAAATCTCAGCCTGACTATTGATCAGCCTTTGCTCAACTCGATGATTATGAGCTTCTTTACGAGCGAAGAGATCCGTAAGCGTTTGGCTGAAGAGCAACCCATCAGCATCCAGCTTAAAGATGAAGAGATGGTAAAAGGTATTCCTTTGCGCCATGCAACAAAGGCGGCATTTAAAGCCTTTATTGAAGCCAGCAAAGCTGCTCCTGCTGAAGCATACCGCCTTGAAAATATGGATGAATTCGGTAAGCAAAACAAAGCAAAATATCGCATCCATTACACCCATAAAGACGAATATGACCCGCTCTTTATCAATGCTTTCGCTAAAGAATTCAAAAAAGAATTTGATGCTCTGAAGAAAAAACCGGAGGAAGGCTCTACGGCTGAAGGCTACGAGAAAGTTGAAAAATTCTTTGGCGAGTTTATAGATAGTACAAAAGAGAAAGGCCTCTCAATGCACTCCGGCTTTGAAAAGATGGTCGGCATGCCTCTCTATTATGACTACTATCTGAATGGAAAAGGCAGATTGTTGGCAACGCGTATTTATACGCAGGTCAACAGCAAAAGCAACACTCAGGCGTTGAACATCGTTATGGAAAGTATTTACCACAATTACGGCAAACCCGTATTCAAGTTTAAGCCTGCAAGCGAAAAAGTCATCGACATAAAAGAGTTGACAGTACCTATCATATCTAGATTATTGTTGCCATCGGGTTATGACCCAGAGGCAGAAACTGATTCCGAAGAAAATACTGAAGAACATTCAGCAACTGAAGAATAATCATCTGCCGACAGGCCGCCGAGATTTTCGAGCGGCCTGCTTATTGCAAATTTGACAGTGTTTACCTACGATGAGCCCTTGGTGCATTTCGTCTGAGTTTTTCAGACGACCTTTTTAAGGAAAACTATGTTTGGAAACTTTGATTTCAGTTATGTGCTGCTTGCTATCCCACCGGTGATGCTTTCCTTGGTCATGCGTGAGATTGCACGCGGTTATGTTGCATATCGCTGTGGCGACCCCACCGCATTACAATTCGGACGGTTGACATTAAATCCGATGGCGCATATCGATTTGATAGGAACAATCATCGTACCTGCGTTGAGCCTGGCGTTAACACCGTTTGTTTACGGCTGGGTACGCCCCATACCGATCAATGCCCGCAATTTTAAGAATGTACGCAGCGCGCGGAGATGGATTGCCGTTGCCGGTCCGGTAACCAATCTGATTCTGGTGTATTTCTGGGCGATGCTCTCGTTTTTAGGTGGCGCTGTCCCAGAGGCGTATGTTGACCCATTAATGATCATGACCCAGTTTGGTATGACAATTAATATAGTTTTGATCGTCATTAACCTGCTTCCGATTTTGCCGCTCGATGGTGGCGTCATTCTTGACTCTTTCCTCAATGCAAAATGGTCTATGAAGTTTCGTCAAATCGAACCTTATGGAACATGGATTGTTTTGGCTTTGCTTCTTACGGGCGCGTTGTCGGGTTTGATTAACTTATTTTCTCTGATGATAGGGAGTTCAGTCTCTATCTTTACCGCATTGATTTTGGCAGGTATAGCCGACTTAGTAAAATAGCAAGGTAAATGGAAAACAAAGGTCGTCTGAACTTTTTCAGACGACCTTTTTTCCTATCCGTCAAAGTAAATCCCATTGGAAACCCTGCTTAAAAATTGTACAATGGCAGCCCTTTCCATACGGCGGTTTGACCATGCGCATCGGCGGCTACATTATCGACAATCCCATTGCACTCGCCCCGATGGCGGGCATTACGGACAAACCGTTCCGCCGACTTTGCCGAGATTTTGGCGCGGGTTGGGCGGTGTGCGAAATGCTGACCAGCGACCCGACGCTTAGAAATACCAAAAAGACCCTGCGCCGCAGCGATTTTGCCGATGAAGGCGGTATCGTTTCCGTCCAGATTGCCGGCAGCGATCCGCAGCAGATGGCGGATGCCGCGCGTTACAACGTCAGCCTCGGGGCGCAGGTTATCGACATCAACATGGGCTGTCCCGCCAAAAAAGTCTGCAACGTTCAAGCCGGCAGCGCGCTGATGCAGAACGAACCGCTGGTTGCCGCCATTCTCGAAGCCGTCGTCCGCGCGGTGGACGTTCCCGTGACCCTCAAAACCCGTTTGGGCTGGCATGACGACCACAAAAACCTGCCCGCCATCGCCCGCATCGCCGAAGATTGCGGCATTTCCGCCCTTGCCGTCCATGGACGCACACGCACGCAAATGTACAAAGGCAAAGCAACTTACGACCTGATTGCCGAAACCAAAGGTCATCTGAAAATCCCCGTCTGGGTCAACGGCGACATCACTTCGCCGCAAAAAGCCGCCTCCGTCCTCAAACAAACCGCCGCCGACGGCATCATGATAGGGCGCGGCGCACAAGGCAGACCGTGGCTCTTCCGCGATTTGAAACATTACGCCGAACACGGCGTTTTGCCGCCTGCCTTGAGCTTGGCAGAATGCAACGCCACCATTTTGAACCACATCCGCGCCATGCACGCGTTTTATGGCGAAGTCGCCGGTGTACGCATTGCCCGCAAACACATAGGCTGGTACATCAACGAAATGCCCGACGGCGAGCAGATACGCAGGGACATCAACCGCTTGGACAGCGCCGCGGCACAATACGACACCCTTGCTGCCTATCTTGAGACGCTTTCAGAAAAAACTGACCGCTGGGTGTGTGAGTATCGTGGAGGTAAGGCGTTTCAGACGACCTTTTTATCTTGGGAGAAGTAAATATGAAATTAACGCCGCGTTTACAAAGCTTGGGTATTGCTGCGCTGTTGATGACAGGATACGGTTTTTATGCTTATGACTATAATTTGATAGCCTGTAAATTAATGGATCGCTCTTGGAATGACGACAAGGGCAGGTGCATTAATCCCAATTGTCGTCAACATGATGCGTGTATGCTGAGTGCAGGGGAGGATAAAGCAACATGCGAAACCATCCGCCCTGGCGACAGCTTGGATAAAGCTTGGTATGTGCTGGGTAAGCCTTGGCATGAGGAAAACGGGCGGTTCTTTTGGAGTAATAAATATGGAGATCATGTAGCAGAAATCGAACCTGACGGAGAAAAGGTTGGCAAGATTACCTGCTTGGGGGAGTAGGTTGCGTGGACTGTAATCCGGCATGGTGAAGGCTTGATGGTTAATCTTCATTCATTTTTAAAGGCTGATGTGCCTTTCTACAACCTCCTCTTTAATACAAAAGGCTTCAGTATGACTTTTGGGCATGGCTTTTGGATTATCACCGGCGTATATTTTTTGGCGTGCATGTCGCCCGGTCCCGATTTTGTACTCGTTTCGCAGCAGGTGTTGAGCCGGGGGCGGGCTGCCGGAATGTTGACCGCGCTGGGCATTGCGTTGGGATTCGGTATCCACATTATTTATTCCGTACTCGGCTTGGTCACGCTGGTGGCTCAGTCCACCCCCGCTTCTGACCGCGGTCAAAATCGTCGGCCGCCTGTATCTGCTGTATATCGGCTATAAAGGTTTGCGCGCGAAAGCTGCGGGCGGGACGGTCGAAATCCGTAAGGACCATATGGCGGATGAACCGACACGGAAAACGATATGGCGCGGGGTGTTGTGCAATGTGCTGAACCCGAAGGCGGTCGTGTATATGCTGTCGCTGTTTACCGTCGTATTGTCGCCGGATACGCCGATGTGGCAGATGGGGGTTTATGGCGTATGGATGGCGCTGATGCTGTTCGTTTGGTTCAGCCTTGTCGCGCTGATGTTGTCCGCCCCTGCCGTGAGCAAACGTTTTCAGCGTTTCGGCCATTGGATAGACCGATTTTGCGGCGGGGCGTTGGCTTTGCTGGGGATTAAGGTTATCAGCGGGTAGCTTGGGTTGTCGGGCCAACAGGATGATTTTTATCCGGGAATGGCGGCAATATCAGGTCGTCTGAAAACACAGTTTCATCGAAATAAAAAACAATTTATCTATACAAACTCAACAAACGTCGTCTGAACCCCGTTTCAGACGACCTGTCATTTTTTAAAAATAACGAAGGAGGATATGTTATGAAACAACCCATCCCCGATATTGCGCAATGCGTTGAACAGAATTTGCAACAATATTTCAAAGACTTGAACGGTACGGAGCCTTGCGGCGTGTACGATATGGTGTTGCACCAAGTGGAAAAACCGATGCTCGCGTGTGTAATGGAACAATGCGGCGGCAATCAGTCTAAAGCGGCGGTGATTTTGGGGCTGAACCGCAATACGCTGCGTAAGAAACTGTTGCAGCACGGTTTGCTGTAAATATCAGGCTTGTTGCAAAGGGAGAAAACTGATGAAGCAGGAACTTCGCCATGACAGCGGTACGTGGGGGAAAACGTTGAACGTCCATTTCATCCTGCACGAGGCATTTGAAGTGCCGGGCGCGTATTGGAATTGGGCGCGGTCGCGCGGGCATCGTACGGCGTTGACTAAGGTTTATGAGTCGGAAGCGTTGCCCGAAAACGCGGACGGTATCGATTTCCTGATTGTCATGGGCGGACCGCAGTCGCCCGATGAAGACAGGCAGGCTTTTCCGTATTACGACCCTGAAGCCGAGCTGCGCCTGATACGTCAGGCGATGGCGGAGGACAAGTACATTGTCGGTGTGTGCTTGGGCGCGCAGCTTTTATCCGTCGCCTACGGCGCACGGCACGGGCGCAGCCCGCACCGCGAAATCGGCGTGTATCCGGTCGAGTTGACGCAGGAAGGTTTGAACGACCCGCATACCGCCTTGTTGGGCGCGTCTTTCCTTGCGGGGCATTGGCACGGGGATATGCCCGGACTGACGGATGGGGCGGCAGTATTGGCGGCGAGCAAAGGCTGTCCTCGCCAGATTGTCCGCTTCTCTCCCAAGCATTATGCGTTTCAGGCGCATTTGGAATTCGACCGCGCTGCCGTCGGCCTCTTGATTGCCGCCGACGGGCGCGAAAACTTGGCGGCGCAAAGTAGGACGCAGGCTTATGTGCAGCATCCTGATGAAATCGAGCGTTTCAATTTTACGCAGATGAACGCGAAACTCTTTGCCTTTTTGGATTCGCTGACCGAATCGGGGCAGGGTGGGTCGTGATGTCCTGCCTTTCATCAGTGCATCCTTTTATCCGACGACTTGAGCCATGATTTACCAAATACTCTCCTTATTGATTTGGGGCAGCTCGTTTATCGCCGCCAAATATTCTTACGAGATGCTTGATGCCGCGCTGATGGTCGAGGCGCGGCTGTTGATTGCTGCGTTGATGGTGCTGCCTTCCTGTTACCGTCATTTCGGCAAGATTCCGCGCCGCGAGTGGAAGCCCTTGTTGTGGATTGCCTTTATCAATTACGTCGTGGTTTTGCTGCTTCAGTTTATCGGTTTGAAATACACGTCCGCCGCCAGCGCGATTACCATGGTCGGGCTTGAACCCTTGCTGGTGGTGTTTGTCGGGCATTTCTTTTTCAACGACAAAGCGAAAATTTACCACTGGATTTGCGGTGCGGCGGCGTTTGTCGGGATCGGGATGATGGTGTTGGGCGGCGCTGAAGAGGGCGGCGCGGTCGATTGGTTCGGCTGTTTGCTGATTTTGCTTGCCGGAATCGGTTTTGCCGGTGTGATGCGCCCGAGCCGAGAGATGATTGCCCGCATCGGCGCGCCTGCATTTACTTCTGCTTCCATGGCGGCGGCGGCGGTGTTGTGTCTGCCGTTTTCGCTGGTGTTGGCTGAAAGTTATGAAGTCCGCTGGTCGTGGGGCGGCGTGTTGTCGGTTTTGTATTTGGGAGTGGGATGCAGTTGGCTTGCCTATCTTTTATGGAATAAGGGCATGAACAAAGTCCCTGCCAATGTCTCCGGACTCTTGATTTCGCTCGAACCTGTTATCGGCGTCATCATGGCGGTATTGATTCTGGGCGAACATTTATCCGCCGTGTCAGCTTCGGGCGTGTTCATCGTCATCGCCGCGACGTTTGTCGCAGGATGGCTGTCGAACAGGGGAAAGAATACGTAAGGGGTTGTCTGAAAACGTGTAAATCGGGTTTTTAGACGACCTGAGAAGGTACGCAAGTATCTTGTTTTGATGTCGTTTTAAAAATATCAGGAAATTCTCGATGAAATATATGATTGCCCTGCTGCTTGCCGCTAGCCCCGTTTTGGCATCGGCTGCGCCCAATAACGACAAAGCTGCCGTCCAAGCAGCTATTGCCCAGTATTACAACCGTCCGCTTGAGGCGCACAACTGCCAGCTTACCGAGCCGCCGAAAGACAGTGAGACAACATCTGACAATATTATGTATTGCATGAAACCCGTTGCCGACCATGCCGTTACCCGCAACGGTACGCCCACGCGCTATGTGTTGTACACGGGTTTTGCCTACGATATGAAGCGCAAAGTCAAACAGGACGCGCATGCTTCTTCGGGTCTGGCGGAATTGTTTGTTTTGGAAAAAACAGACGGAAAGTGGGCAATCAAACAACATGGAAGCGATGAAATCGGCGCATGGGGGGATGTGCCGGAGAATAAGGATTGGCGGTTTGTCCAGATGGGTGAGCAAAACTGGGGCTACACTGTCGAATCAGGCTATACGGGTCAAGGCGAAACGACAACTGGAAGAAACTTTCTGTTTACCGATAATAGCAACCGTATCCGTCGCAGCTTCATTGTGAATGGTAAAGATAATGGCGCATATTATGGCAATTGCGATGAATTGAAAGGGCGGGCAAAACGTAATTGTGAAGACCGCTATACCAGCATCGATGCAAAAATTGCTTTTGACAAAAGCCGCCCTTCAGCCTCAGGCGTGTGGGCATTAAGCGCAACGGTGAAGGGGGAGGATGGTAAAAAACGTTATAAAAATCAGAAATATGTGATTCCTTATGACGGTAAAACACATGTTGCACCGAAAAGCTATCCGCTCAATATTAACCATTGAGGCTGTTTGATGTTCATCGAAAACGCTTAAAACCGCGCATTCCGTATCGAAAACGGAATCCTTGTGAAAGACTGATTGAAAACGGCAAGGAAATGGGGTTTCAAGCAGTAAAGGTCGTCTGAAAACGGGTCAACCCGGTTTTCAGACGACCTTTTTTATCGAAAAAATTGTCAACAATTTTTCCAGAAAACAGCTGCTAAAACTTCGAAACTGGGGGATAATACCGCCCCTGAAAGTGTTTGTTTCCAGTTATAAATCTCTGTTTAAAAGGAATCCTCATGCCTTCCATCAAACGCGCCCTGATCAGCCTGTCCGACAAAAACGGCGCAGTCGAATTTGCCCAAACCCTGCACAAACTCGGTGTCGAAATTCTCTCCACCGGCGGCACGGCGAAGCTGCTTGCCGATGCGGGCGTTCCCGTGATTGAAGTCGCCGACTACACCGGTTTTCCCGAAATGCTCGACGGCCGCGTGAAAACGCTGCATCCGAAAATCCACGGCGGTATTTTGGGTCGGCGCGATTTGGGCGAACACGTCGCTAAGATGGAAGAGCACGGCATCGGCAACATCGACCTCGTATGCGTCAATCTTTACCCCTTCGCCGCCACCATCGCCAAGCCCGGCTGCACGCTGGAAGACGCGATTGAAAACATCGACATCGGCGGCCCGACCATGGTGCGCTCCGCCGCGAAAAACTGGAAACACGTCGCCATTGTTACCGACACCGCCGACTTCCCCGCCATCGCCGCCGAAATGGAAGCCAACGGCGGCGCATTGAGCGACAAAACCCGCTTCAACCTGTCGCGCAAAGCATTCAGCCACACCGCCCAATACGACGGCATGATTTCCAACTACCTCACCTCGCTTTCAGACGACGTATTGAGCGGCACGCCCCAAATCGGCGAGTTCCCCAGCCAGTTCAACCAAAGCTGGATTAAAGTGCAAGACATGCGCTACGGCGAAAACCCGCACCAACACGCCGCGTTCTACCGCGATGTGTATCCCGCCGCAGGCAGCCTCGCCGCATACCAACAGCTCCAAGGCAAAGAATTGTCGTACAACAACATCGCCGATGCCGATGCCGCTTGGGAAGCCGTCAAATCCTTCGACGCGCCCGCCTGCGTGATTGTGAAGCACGCCAACCCGTGCGGCGTCGCTGTTGCAGCCGATACATTGACCGCCTACCAACTCGCCTACGCCACCGACACTACCAGCGCGTTCGGCGGCATCATCGCCTTCAACCGCGAAGTAGACGGCGCAACCGTGAAACAGATTACCGACAATCAATTTATGGAAGTCCTCATGGCGCCCAAGTTCACCGCCGAAGCTCTCGAAATCGCCGCTGCCAAGAAAAACGTGCGTGTGTTGGAAGTGCCGCTTGAGGCAGGTGCGAACCGCTTCGAACTCAAACGCGTCGGCGGCGGACTGTTGGTACAAACGCCCGACATCCACCGCATCAGCCGCGCCGATTTGAAAGTCGTCTCCAAACGCCAGCCGACCGAGCAGGAATGGAACGATTTGCTGTTCGTTTGGAACGTCGCAAAATACGTCAAATCCAACGCCATCGTGTTCGGCAAAGGCGGTCAAACCTACGGCATCGGCGCAGGCCAAATGAGCCGCGTGGACAGCACCCGCATCGCCGCCCGCAAAGCGCAGGACGCAGGTTTGGACTTAAACGGCGCATGCGCCGCCTCTGACGCTTTCTTCCCCTTCCGCGACGGCGTGGACGTGATTGCCGAGCAGGGCATCAAAGCCATCATCCACCCCGCAGGCTCGATGCGCGATCAGGAAGTTTTCGACGCAGCGGACGAACACGGCATTGCGATGGTAGTAACGGGTGTTCGCCATTTTAGGCATTGATTCAAGTTTGATTGAAGCAAAGGTCGTCTGAAAATCTTTGACCATTTTCAGACGACCTGTTTTTGTATCTTTATATTAGGAACACTACATGAGCGAAGAAATTTTTTATCCTGCTACACCTGAACAAAAAGCAGATTTGTGGGCGTTGTTTAAATGGTTTGAAGTCTCGGAAGAAGATTTGGCTGTTTTGCAGCGGGGTGAATGGGTTTATCAGATTCAAGAAAGCCTTTGGGCTACGTTACGGAAGAGGGGATGGCCTTCAGGGGAAAATGGCGATGGTTCCGGTGCGGAGCTGGAACAGGTTAAGAATTTTTATATCCGTGTAGATGAAAATGAAGAGTCAATGGAAGAATTGGGGTATGGGGAAGAGTGGGCGGATATCTTCTGCGTCTTGCGCAGATATGGCGCAACATGGTATTCAGATTGGAAATTCGAACCGGAAGAGATGGAAGCGATCGTCCGGAATCTATTAGGTTGGGATGAATGGGAATGGGAATATCCCGAAGAGACTTATAGTGAAGAACTGTTTCCTTATGTACAAGAGGCATTGGAGAGGGATGGTTTGGTGTTGTGTGACGTACCGACCGGTGATGATGGTTACCTGTTTGCGATTTTTTGGCTGGATGATATCGAAGCAGTACAGGCAACGGCACGACGCTTGGATTTGGAAGTGGAGATTTGTTGATTTGTCCCGTTCGCGATGAGCGGGGACGATAATATTGAAGTGGAAAAGCCGCAAAGATCGATGATGTCGGTTTTATCAATTACTTCATTATGGCTCTGTTTCATAAGCAAGGGTCGTCTGAAACAGGTTTTGTACTTTTTCTGACTTGAATTTTTCTGAAATGATTCGGTTTGCAGTTAAGCGAACCGCTCAATATCCGCTATAAAACGCGCAACACGGGTAGAAACCGTGTTGCGCGTTTTATTTGTTTGGGGCTGTGGCGGTTGGTATGGCAAGGTTTTTGCACCGTTTATTTTTGCCCTTGGTGGAGAAAAATCAGCTTGTAACGCGGATATTGCCAACAATTTTTCGCTTTTTGGGGTGAAATTTCCTTTTAAACAACAGTTTTATTCAATATGTATCATATTTCACGAATGCAGAGAAACCATAAAATAAATAAGAAATTAATGAATGAAAAGAATTGTTTAAAAATGATATTTGATTAGAGTATTAGCCTTAAATACCACAAAAATTATATTTACTGCAAGTATTGTTACAAATCTTAAATTATTTACTAGCCATATAACGATTATCCTGATATTATACCGCTCATCATAAATATACCGATTATCTTCAAATTAAACCATTCGTCTGGTGTCAGTGATTGAGCGGAGCAATCCTGATTCTGTTTGCAGAATAGAATTAAATAAAGAGAGCCATACCATATGACTACCGTTGCAATCGACGTCCAACCGCAATTTCGCTTTACCTGTATGGCTGCTAATGCAACCCATTTTTTGTTGCGTCCGGAAAATATGGTTAATGAACTTAACCGCCAGGCAGCGTTGGCAGATAAAAGGGTTTTAATTGAGAATGTGAACATCGATCCGGAGAGCATTTGTGCGACCGTCGTCAATCGCAACGGTGTTATGTTCGGCCGACCGTCCGGTTTTTTTAGCCAATGCGCCGGAGGTTGTCGTGGGACGCATTTGCTCCAAGGTTTGCCCTCTCCGGCAGATTACGATCATGCGCTCGAATTAAGCGGTAAACATGTTCACGGTGCTTGTTTTCATGAAGCCAATGAGGCAAACAGCACAGAACTGTTGGAATGGCTGCACGAACAAAAAGCCGATACTGTCATTATTGGCGGATTGGCCATCGAAGAAACTGTCGCCAATACGGCCAAGCAATTGTCTTGGTACAGCGATAATCTTCATATTATTGTCAATCTCGGTGCCTGCCACGGCTACGCGCCTGAAAGCACCATCGAGACTATCTATGAAATGCGGAGAATGGGTATCACTGTTGCTTCGAATGCCGAAGCCATTCCAGAGCTGATGCGTCGTTTCTCCGGCATAAACCAGGTTAAAGTGTCGTAATCTCTTGCTATTACTCCCAGCTGCAAGAGTTTCTTAGGGTCGCCTTTTGGCGGCCCGTTTTTTTATCTGCATTTTTTTATCTTTAAAAGAAGAATTCAGACGACCTGCTGTCTTTGGATGTATAGAGGGGAGGGCATGTGCTTGTTGTGGTGACAGATTTTCACGGCTCATTGTCTTGTTTTATATCCGTCTTTGATAGCAGACTCGATAGGAATGGGACATTCCATATGCGCCCACTTTCAAGCAAACGGATAGATGTCCATGAAGAAGATTTGGTTTGTTGGTTTTTATTATGGATATGTTTGCGACTGAAGATAGGTTTCTATACGCAAGTATGATGGTAGGGAAGGGGAGTATTGACTAACTGTTTGCTTCATAAAAAAAGGTCGTCTGAATATTTTTCAGACGACCTTTTGGGTTACAAGGTTCTTACCTTAGGGGGAAGAAAATAATTGCTATGGCGACAGCAATCACACCGTAAATCGCCATCGGGATGACGGTTTTCTTGATAATCGCACCTTCGGCGTTTTTCACGTCCAGTACGGTACATACGGCGATGATGTTGTTGATGCAGACCATGTTGCCCATTGCACCGCCAACGGATTGCAGAGCAAGGATGAGGGTAACGGACAGGCCGGTATCAATAGCGATTTGTTGCTGAATCGGGCCGAATGTCAGGTTGGATACAGTGTTCGAACCGGAGAAGAATGCACCGATAGCGCCAAGGTAAGGGGAAAAGTAAACCCAGTGTTCACCTGCCATCGCGGCAAACTCTTTACCGATGATTTTCACCATGGAGTCGTCGCCGCCGACCATCATCAGTTGAACCATAATCAGCGCGCCCATCAAGGCAAGCAGCGGTTTTTTGGTTTGGTTGAAAGTTGCAGCGTAGAAGGCCCAGGCGTCTTTGAATTTGGTTTTATAAAGCAGGATACAAATCCAAACGGTAAAGACAAACGGAATCCATGCAGGAACGTAAAGAGTTTGGTAAGACGCGCTAACGCCTTGTCCGAAAATGTTGCCGAAGGTAATGGTCAAAGAGTCGCTGACGGTGATTTTGCTCAAATCAAACGGCAGTTGGAAGCTGAACCATTCTTCTTTGCTGGTCAGCAGGCCTTTAATGCCGAGCTGTTTGATGCGGGTAACCACCAGCATACCGATAAGCATACCCAGAGGGGCAAGTGCTTTGGCGACTTGGGCAAAAGGTACTTTTTCGGCATTCGGGTCTTTCGGATGGTCTTTGCTCAAACCCCAACCGTGGTTGGCTGCGAATACAGATACCATCAGACCGATTGCGCCGGCAACGAGTGATGGGAATTCTTCGTTAACCATCGCCAAGGCAACATAAGGAATGGTACAAGAGAAGACGGCAATACCGATGAAGCCCAAGTTTTTACGGATTTCAGACCAAGGCACGATGAAGCTCAAGCCGATGACGGGGATGACGAAACCTGCGAAGAAGTGCATCACGCCAGTTTGTCTGCCGATAGCTAAGATGTTTTCGGGACTCAGGTTTAAGGGTGCGAAACCGAACCAAGTCGGTGTACCCACTGCGCCGAATGATACGGGTACGGAGTTCATGACCAGCGTAAAAATCGCCACTTTCAACGGATTGAAACCCAAACTCATCAGAATCGGAGCGGCAATCGCAGCAGGCGTACCGAAGCCGGATGCACCCTCAATCATAAAGGCGAACGCCCAGCCGATGATCATCAGCTGCGCCACAGGGTTCGGGCTGATGGTCGCCAGCCATTTGCGGATAATGTCGATACAGCCGGTGGTTTCCATCATGCGGTTGAACATAATCGCACCGAAAATCACGGTAATCGGCGTCAGTGTGGAAACCAGGCCGGACGCTGCGGTTGCGTTGAGCAGCATAGCGTCGTCGTTGAAATAAAACAGTTTGATGGCGTAAATCAGCGCGGCGGTAATCGGCAGCGCAATGTAGGAAGGCATACTGTTTTTCTTAACCATCAGCCAAATCAGCAGGATGATGGGAAAAATACTGAGGAATAGTGCCATGGTGAATCCTTAAATCGGCGTTGTTTATCAATTTTTATCATGATGTCGGATGCGGGAGAGATACCGAACCTTAATCTGAGAGTAATTACCAAATAAATTGGTAATACCAATTCAAAAGAATGCCGCATACTTTACGTAATACGATGTAATCGGTCAAGTGATTTATACGCGAACCGCGCGTTGCAAAATAAGGTTTTCGGTTGAGGGGAAATTAGTTTTTTATTATCAGAATATTGCAAAACGGATAAACGGGAGAAGGAGAGAAGTGTTGGAAATGCTGCAACAGGTAAATTCAAAAAGAGGTCGTCTGAAAACAGCTTCCGCTTCGTCGGTATAGTGGATTAACTTTAAATCAGGACAAGGCGACGAAGCCGCAGACAGTACAGATAGTACGGAACCGATTCACTTGGTGCTTCAGCACCTTAGAGAATCGTTCTCTTTGAGCTAAGGCGAGGCAACGCCGTACTGGTTTAAAGTTAATCCACTATATTTATGACTTGATGGAACTTGCTGTATTTGTTTTCAGCCGACCCCTTGGCAGCTTTATTCTAAAGGCTCTGCGAACCAGTCTTGCGTGGCGGTATTGGCATCAAAGACTTGTCCCATTAGCGGAGTCAACGGATTGACACCCAAGTTGCGTGCCAGCGGGATGCTTTGAAGCAGGGGTTCGTTCCAAGCGTGCAATGCCATGGCGTAGGCGCCCCAGTGGATGGGCATGAAGCGCTTGGGCGCGAGTTTCGCGGCGTAGCGGGCCGTTTGTTCGGGGAAGAGGTGGTTGTTGGGCCAATGTTCGCTGTATTGCCCGTTTTCGATGAACGCGATGTCGAATCCGTTGAATTTTTCGGCGATTTTGTCGAAATGGCTGCCTTGTGCCGAGTCGCCGTGAAAATAGAATTTTTCGCCGCCGTGTTCGATGACGAAGCTGGACCACAGGGCTTGGTTGTGGTCGGTCAGGGTTCGGGATGAATCGTGACGGGCAGGTAGTGCGGTGTAGCGGATGCCGTTGCGTTCGGTACTTTGCCACCAATCGAGTTCGGTAATGCGCTCTTGCGGCACGCCCCATTTTTTCAGCAATACGCCCATGCCGAGTGAGACGATGAAATGGCTGTTGCCTTTTGAATTGAGTGCTTGCACGCTGTCTTTTTCGAGGTGGTCGTAGTGACTGTGGGAAATCAGGATGACATCGACGGGCGGCAGTTCGTCGATTTCTGCGGGCGCAGGCTGGAAGCGTTTCATGGTGATGGGGATGGGGGAGACGGAATTGCCGAAAACGGGATCGGTAATGACGGTTTGTCCGCCGATCCGCATCAATAGGGTAGAATGCCCGAACCAGACGAAGCGGCTTTTCCCTTCGGGTGCGGCGAGGAAGGTTTGCCAATCGGGTTTGACGGTAGGCAGAGGTTTGGGCGGGCGCGTTGCCTGCGGGTCGGTCAGGATCTTCCAAAATGCGCTGACGAGGCCGGTCGGTTTCTGCTGCGGTTCGGGGTTGAAGAAGGTTTGCGTTTTCGGGTCGTAATGGTCACTTGCGGGGTAAACGGGATGTTGGTCGGGATAGAGCCAGTAGGCGAGCAGGGCGCAGGCAGTGGTCAAGGCAATGAGTTTTTTCTTGTGTTTCATAATTGGGTTTTATGAAGAAGGTCGTCTGAAAATTTTTCAGACGACCTTGGGTTCTGTTTGAAAATGGTCTCGGTATCCATCAGATGGCGTGCGAACAGCCGGACACCATTTTTTTGAGGTTTTGCGAGTCGAGGATTTTAATGTGTTTGTGTTCGACCGAAATCAAACCTTCATGATGGAACTTGGACAGCGTGCGGCTGACGGTTTCGAGCTTCAGCCCTAAATAGCTGCCGATTTCTTCGCGCGACATTCTCAGGATGAAATCGTTGGCGGCAAATCCGCGCGAATAAAGGCGTTGGGACAAGTTAAGCAAAAACGCCGCCAGGCGTTCTTCGGCGCGCATATTGCCCAAAAGCAGCATCACGCCTTGGTCGCGCACTATTTCGCGGCTCATCAACCGGAAAAAATGGCTTCTCAGGCTGGGGATGTTGTGCCCCAGCTCTTCGATGTGGGTGAAGGGCAGCTCACACACTTCGCTGTCTTCCAAAGCCACCGCGTCGCAGCTGTGGACATGGGAACAAATGCCGTCCATGCCGATGAGTTCGCCGGACATAAAAAAACCGGTAACCTGATCGCGACCGTCCTGACTGGCAACCGTGGTTTTGAAAAAACCGGCACGGATGGCAAACAGCGACGCGAAAGGCTCACCGGTGCGGAACAGATATTCACCCTTCTTCAAGCGGCGGCTCTGTCGGATGACCGCGTCCAATTGGGCAAACTCATTGGGCAAAAGCCCGACAGGCAGGCAGAGTTCACGCAGCGAACAGGAAGAACACAGGGTTTTCATCTGATGCATAGCATTGTGTGTGGTCATAAAACACCCTTAAAATTAAGGTTTTTATCCTGTCATGATTACGTAAGTTATTGACACATATCAAGACAGGTTTATCATACTGTGGCATTCTACCAAACTATCCGAAAATTGCCTAACATCATTACTCTAATCACACACACGCCATGAAAGTAATACCGATACAAAATAATCACAATAGAAACAATGACAAACCTGAGTTCGACCGCGAACTCATTGCTAGCCTTCCTTCCAGCGGTCCGCGCTACACTTCCTACCCGACAGCCGACCGTTTTCATGACGGATTTCGCGAAGCCGAATATATCAATGCCTTGAATCAGCGCGGTATGGGGGCTTTGAACAAGCCCCTTTCGCTTTATATCCACATCCCCTTCTGCAACACCATCTGTTACTACTGCGGCTGCAATAAAATCATCACCAAAGACAAAAGCCGTGCCGATGCCTACATCGAATACCTTGAAAAAGAAATGGAGCTGCTCGCCCCGCATCTGGGCGGACGGCATCAGCTCGCGCAACTGCACTTCGGCGGCGGTACGCCGACTTTCTTGAGCGACGACCAAATCGAACGCGTATTCCGCATGATACGCAAACATTTCCAACTTATCCCCGGCGGTGAATACTCCATCGAAATCGACCCGCGCAAAGTCAGCCGCGAAACCGTCCTTATGCTCGGCAAGCTCGGTTTCAACCGCATGAGTGTCGGTATTCAGGACTTTGATCCCAAAGTGCAGGAAGCGGTCAACCGCATCCAAAGCTACGATGAAACAAAAGAAGTCATCGATGCTGCACGCGAAGCGGGATTCAAATCCGTCAGCGTCGATTTGATTTACGGACTGCCGCACCAAACCGCCGAAAGCATCAAAACCACCATTGATACGGTATTGTCGCTCGATCCCGACCGCCTTGCCCTTTATCACTACGCCCACCTGCCGCATATCTTCAAGCCGCAACGCCGCATCGATACCGAAGCCGTACCCGGCAGCGAAGAAAAACTCGATATGCTGCAATACTGCGTCCAAACCCTGACCGAACGCGGCTATGTCTTCATCGGTATGGACCACTTCGCCAAACCCGATGACGAACTCTCCATCGCCCTTAAAGAAGGCTTCCTCCAGCGCAACTTCCAAGGTTACTCAACCTATGCGGACTGCGATTTGGTCGCCATCGGCGTGTCTTCCATCGGCAAAATCGGCAGCACTTATTCCCAAAACGAACGCGACATCGACGCCTACTACGCCGCACTCGATGCAGGACACCTGCCGATCATGCGCGGCTACCAGCTCAATCAGGACGACCTTTTGCGCCGCAATATCATCCAAGATTTGATGTGCCGCTTCGCCTTGGATTACCAAATCTACGAAAGCGTGTTCGGTATCCCGTTCGACCGCTATTTCAAAGACGAACTTGCCGACTTGGAACAACTCGCCTCCCTCGGACTCGTCCGCCTGAAACCGCACGGACTGACTGTTACCCCCAAAGGCCGCTTCCTGATACGCAACATCGCCATGGTGTTTGACTACCACCTGCGCCACAGGGAAACTAAAGCCCAATATTCGCAAACGGTGTAAACAGGCATGGAAAAGGTCGTCTGAAAATTTTCAGACGACCTTTGTTTTTATTTTCAATACTTTCGGGTAACATAAAACCATATTTGCCGTGTTGTCATGATTCAAGTTAATTTGCTCTAGATACGCTCCCTATGATTACCGAACAGCAAAACGATATCCTCAGCATCAATCAAGTGCAGCTTCTCCTTGCTGAAAAACGCACGGCACTTGCCGTCATGCGTACGGGTATTGCCGTGTTCGCGCTGCCTTTGTCTATTTTCAGTGCATTGATTGCGACATCGAAATGGTATGAGGTTGTCGATGTCTGGCCCTTGCTCGCGCTAGTCAGCCTGATGAACATCAGTTTGATTTTTTTCTCGGTCTATCTGATAACCCGTTCGCTCCGTAGAATGCACCAATACGACCGAATGATTGCCGACATCAAATACAACAATCAGTCTTTGCGTAAACTGCTTGAGTCATAAAATCCAGACGGTTGGGGTAGGGCATAGGTCGTCTGAAAATCAAAATATAGAGGAATTTTAGTTATTTAGTATAGTGGATTAAAATAAAAATGAGACAAGGCGGCAACACCCGCCGTGTACGGGTAGTACATAAGGGCGTTGGCAACGCCGTATCATTGCAATTTTAATCCACTATAAAACATGGCTCCCCCTTATTTGAAGCGACACGATACCATCGCAGTATCAGGATATAAAATGAACATTAAACATAAAGAATGGATAAAAATCTTACTCCTCCCTCATTTAATAACGACCATTTTCTTAGGACCGGCAATAATTGTTTTTTGGTCAGGTGGATTTGTCGGTCTCTACTCTGTTATAAACGTATTCAGTGAATTAGGTTGGCTGAAATATTATATTTATATTGGACTTCCTTTGATTTTTGCGGTGCTTTCACTTGGGTTGTATTGGAAAAATCTGAGGATAGGGAAGATACTGATTTCTTCTGCGATATATTTATGGTTTCTCTTAGGGTTTTTATGCCTAGGGTGGCAGATATAAACTTATTGAAATGACCAACTCAATTGGATATTGGTAGGAATCCTGCCGGATGCACTGATCGTGTTTAGACAAATGCGAAAGCAGTCTGCAATTTTGGTCTGTCCGGTCTTTTGTCTCAAACGCTTTAAAAATATGGAACAACCTGATTTTTTCCCCATCCCCAGCCCCTGTATAGGCGTCTGTGAAGCCAATGCCAAAGGCTATTGCAAAGGCTGTCTGCGCAGCCGTGAAGAAAGGCTGTATTGGCAAAAAATGACCGATGATCAAAAGCATCAGGTTATGCGTCTTCTCGGTATGAGGAAAACCAAAATCCGCAACCGTCAGCTTGATGCCATGGCTGCGCCTGAAATTGGTGGAGAGGTGCAAAGCGGTTTTTTGTTTGATGATGAGGAATAAAATAAAGAAACATAAAAAAGGACGGTTTGCTTCCGTCCTTTTTTATTTGTCGAAAATATAGTGGATTAACTTTAAACCAGGACGGCGTTGTCTCGCCTTAGCTCAAAGAGAACGATTCTCTAAGGTGCTGAAGCACCAAGTGAATCGGTTCCGTACTATCTGCACTGTCTGCGGCTTCGTCGCCTTGTCCTGATTTAAATTTAATCCACTATAGTGGCAAATCAAATGATTTGAAGAGAATTGATGAAGACCACGATAATGGCAATCGGAGCGATGTAGCGCAACGCGCCCAGCCACAGATATAGAAGCGTTTTCGGTACGGTACTGCCCATGCCGGCATGGGTCAAAACGGACTGCCTGTCTTGAATCCAGCCGGTAAAGATGGAGATGCTTAATGCGCATAGCGGCATAATAATGGCAGTAATAATGTAGTCCCATAAATCAAAAATAGATTTATTGAAAATCAGCACATCGCTCCATGTACCAAAAGATAGGGCAGAAGGGATGCCGACAATAAAGATGGCAATCCCGATCATCCAAGTATGTCGGCTGCGTTTGCGTTCGTCTTGGCGGATGGTTGCCGCAATGACGGTTTCCAACATGGAAAATGCTGAAGTCAGCGTTGCAAAGACGACCAACATCATGAATACGGCAAAGAGATAGTTGCCGGACGGAATTTTCATGAACACGGCAGGTAATACTACGAAAATCAGACCGGGACCTTGGCTGGGTGTAGCGCCCAATGCAAATACCGCCGGGAAGATGACCAAGCCTGCCAACAGCGATACCAACAAGTTCATCCACATAATGATATTGCCCGAGCGGAACATATCCTGATCTTTACCCAAATACGAAGCATAGGTAATCATCGCCGATACGCCGATGCTCAATGCAAAGAATGCCTGACCCAGCGCGGTCAGCATTGTTTCCGATTTGATGTATGACCAATCCGGCTTCAATAAAAAACTGACGCCTTTCATCGCACCAGGCAAGGTCAGTGAGCGGATTGCCAAAATAATAAACAGGATAAACAAAGCGGGCATCAGATAGCGGTTTGCTTTTTCAATGCCGTCAGAAACTCCGCCTTTGACTACCCAAATGGTAATCAGCATGAACAGTCCCTGATAAAAAACCGAACCTGTCGAATTGGAAATGGTGTTTTGGAATAGAACTTCAAAATCAACGTTTTGAGCAATTTCGCCGGTGAAACTGTGTACGACATAATTCAAAACCCAACCGCCGACTACGCTGTAAAACGATAACAAAATGAAACATGCAGCCACACCAATCCGACCAATCCAAGGCCAAAGCGAACCGGGGCGCAGGGTTTTGAACGAATCGATGGCGTTTTTACCGCCCGTACGCCCGATATAAAACTCGGCAAGCTGAACCGGCAACGCCACGATAATCGTGAAAATGACAAACAGAAGAACAAAGACTGCCCCGCCGTTTGTACCGGCGGTATAAGGGAATTTCCAAATCGCGCCCAAACCGATGGCAGAACCTGCCGCAGCAAGAACAAAACCGATTTTGGAAGACCAAGAGGATGAATGACTCATAGCGGAATATGTCGAAAAATAAAATTGGCTGAATTGTAACAAAGCGTAGTCGGGGATAATACTGGATGACGGGTGCAGGAAAAAATAACGCATGGATGGTGCGTGGAACGATAAGCTTTTGGTGCGAATCTTCTAAATAGATATATTTTGAGAAATGATTCAAATTAAAATGTGTAAAAAAAGATATTTTGTGCCAAAAAATGAGAGAGGTCGTCTGAAAACCGGTTCAGGCGACCTCTTGTTTATACGGACAACGTGACCATTTCAGCCTGACTTCGGCATACCGTTACAGCAGTCTAATATCCTGCGGGGTTGGCGTGGAAGGCAGGATCAAACCACGCTGGTCCTGAATCTCCACAGGCCGCTATAAAATTGCCGGCTGCGTTACGGCATCGTAGTGCTGCACGTTTGCTGTATCCGCAGTGTAGCTAAAGCTGCCGACTCCGTTGTTGACCGTTTCAAACCCGCTGGTTTGACCGCTTGCCGACAGTTTGTCCAGCAGGGTTTCTACGGTAAATGTCCCTTCGTCAAATCGGAATTCTCCGACAGAAGCGGCGTTGCTGCCTTTGAGATATTGGTTGTTGATGGTAATTTTGCCGCCTGAGTTGGCAATGGTGATTTCCCAATCGATTGCACCGTTTGCGTCTGTGCTTGCATTGATATGTAAATCCTTGACGGCGATGCCTTGTCCGAATTGGAGGGCGTTGTTGCCGTGATTGTCGGAAATGGTGTCGTGTCCCTCTCCGAAGCAGAAGACATAGGTATCATTCCCTGCGCCGCCATACAGGAGATCGTCATCCAAGCCGCCAAACAGTAGGTCGTCGCCAGAGCCGCCATACAATACGTCTTTGCCCGATTCGCCATATAAGACATCGTTGTTTTCGCCGCCGAACAACGTATCGTTGCCCGCCCCGCCATTGAGATGGTCGTCTCCGCCGTTGCCGAAAATCACATCGTTTCCCGAATCTCCATTGACGGTATCTCTGCCGTCGCCGCCTCTGACGATATCGTCGCCATCGCCGCCACTGATGAAGTTGGTTCCACCGCTGACGAATACGGTATCGTTGCCGCCGCCGGCATAAATGCTGTCATCGCCGCTTTTGCCGTCAATATGGTCTATGCTGTCAGTGCCTTTGATGCTGTTGCTGCCTGCTGTACCTGTAATATAGGTCACGCTGACGGATTTGAAGCCGGCGGTTTCGTTGGCGTAATAATAATTTTGATCGGGAATATTGCTGAGTTCCTGACGGGTAATGGAGGTAACTTTTTCCGGATGATCAACGGCGGACGGGGCAGAAACCGCCGCATTTCCGATGATGTTGTTGCCGGATAGGGCGATGCCTTTGCCGTTTGAAATCGGCAATGTTTTAGTGATGGCTGTGTCGGACAGGTTGTCGGCGATGATGTTGTTTTCGACTTTGACGTTTTTGATTGCGCCATGCTCTTCTTCGAAGTCGATAGAGCCTTTTTCGCGTCCGTATGTGTCGGTTCGGGTGCCATTGCCGATTAACAGATTGTCCCGAACCGAAATACCTTTTTTGTTCAGGTCAAAATTGTGTCCTTGGAAAACGGTGTTGAGGCGTATGCCCGACCATGCGGTGTTGTCGCGAATCAGGTTGCTGGCTACTTCATGTCCAGCGCCGCCGAAGATGCCGATGCCTGCCGCGCGCCAGCCGAGTTCGACGGTATTGTTCAGGAAACGGTTGTTTTCGGCTACTTTGGATTCTGTTTGGTCTGCAATGCTCGACCATGTCGCCAGACCGTCGTCGCCGTTGCCTCGGATGTTGGAATTGATGACGGTCGAATGGCTGGTTCCCTGTGCAAAATTAATGCCGTCTGCGAGATTGTTCCGGATGAGGGCGTTGGAGACGGTCAGTCCGTCTGTGTAGTGCAGTGGGCGTTCATTGTCCACTTTGGCGTAATCGCCGGTCCAGATGCCTACTTCAAAATGTTCAATGGCGATGTCGTGGATGGACGAACCTTTGCCCAAAGTGCCGGAAATGCCCTTGTAGTTGGCTTGTTGGTGGTAACGGGATGCCAAATTTGAATCCATCGACAGATTGCCGAAATCAATATTGTTGCTGCCGTGTTCAAACACGATACCGCCGCCTTTTTTCACTGTGCCGTTTTCAAAAACGGGCGGTTCCGCGCTCGTGAAATGCAGTTTGGTATGCCACCTGCCGGCACCGCTGATGCTGATTCCTTTAGGGGCATAGATGTGGAGCTGGTGGTCGAAATCAAACTGCCCTTCGGGAATGTAAACGGATTTTCCGGAGGTTTTTGCCGATTCGATTGCCGCCGTCAGGGCTTTTGAATCATCGATTCCGTCGTTTGCTTTTGCGCCGAAATCGGTAATGCTGACGCTGTTTGCGGGCTGTTTGATCGCGGCAGGGGCTTTTTCCAATTCAACGAAGTCGATACCGACCGGGGTGTTGCCTGATTGGTTGACGATGGTAACGGTGTCGCCGCTTTGGATGGGTGCATTTTTCAACAGCGTACCCACTTCGTCGAACTGGAAGCGGGCGACACGGTCGGCAGCAGGCGTATCGTGGATTTTGATGTCTTCGCCTTTGTGGTGTTCATAATTTTCCAAATACTGCCAGTTGTGTTTTGATGATAAATCAAGGTTGGCTACGGGTTTACCGTTTACTTGGATTTCAACTTTGCCGGTTGCCCCGTCGGGAACGGTATAGCGGAGGGTGGCGGCATCCGCATCCGCCTTTGCTGTAAACGAAACGGCGGCATTGGCCGGCAGGTCAACGTAAGACTGTTTACTTGCTTCGTAGGCGGTGGAGTGGGGGGAAGAGGCTTTTTTGACTGTTGCACCTGCTGAGAGTGTGCCTTGGTCGGCTTCATAAGTCGTGTATGCGGCTTTGGCACCGTAGCGGGACGAATCGTAGGTAACAGTTTCTGGCATTAATATGTTCCTTTTGAAATGATCTGTCATTTTGAACGGTAAAACATAATAGGCAATGCAACCGCTGAAAAGTTTTATTTCGATTTAAAAGGAAACGTCGTCTGAATGACTGTATCGTTCCGAAGGATTGCAGATGATGTGTCTTGTTTTTATTCGGGAAATTGTTGCATTTCAAATACGAAGGTACGGGTCTTTTATGAGGGCTCGTCTGAATCAAACAGGCTTCGGCACGCATACAGCAGCCCGCCCGCCAATACGGCCAGGCCCACCGCCGCCCAGTACGCATCGGCATAGCCGACTGCCTTTGCCAGCCGCAGGGCGGCGAAACCGGCCGCGTAACTGCCGAGCAGAACCACGGAAAATTGCAGGCTGCTGTCGAGTGCGGCGGTGGCACGGTCGGATTTGTCCATCACCAACGCCAGTATCACCGGCAGCAGCAGCGTGTAGCTCAGGCTCAGGGCGATGATTTGCGCGGGCGGCAGCCAAGGGTGGACGCGGGCGAGCGCGTCGATGGCGGTCATGGACGCCAAAAGCGGCAGTTGCAGCGCGTAGAGCAGGAACACGAGTTTGCGGCGCGGATAATTGCGCGAAAACCAGCCCGACAGCGGCGTTACAATCAGGCAGGCAACAGGAATACCCACCGCCAGAATCCCGCCCGTCTGCTTCGGGGTAAAGCCCAAATCCGCCAGCTTGGGCACAAAAGTCGCCGCCGCAAACGCATACGGCGCGGCAACGGCAAACAGCAAAACCAGCCACCGCCAGCCCGTTTCAGGCCGCCGCCAAAAGGAGACCAGCCGCGCCGCCAACGCCGTCAAACCGCCTTGCGCCGTTGGGCTTTCCGGCTCGCGGTAGCACAAGAGTTGCAGCAGCATCAGCAGGGTGAACGCCAGCATAAAGCCCGCCGCCGCCGTCTGCCCGTATTCCTGATACAGCCACAACACCAGCGCGCCGCCGATCATCTTGCCGCCGCGCGCCGCCATCGTCTGAATCACGCCGCCGAAACCGCGTTCGCGGTGCGGCAGGACGATGCACGACAAGCCTAACATTGCGCAGCCGTACACCGCCGACATTGCCGAGAGCAGTACGCAGCAGGTCAAAAGCAGCGGGAAGTTCTGCGTGATGTCGGTACAGGCCATCAGCCCGAACACTGCCGAAAGCCCCAGCGTCGCCGCCAGCAGCCAGCCGCGAAACCGCCCGAACCGCCCCGCCGGCCGCCGCTCCATCAGCGCGGCAAACAACACCTTCGCCGCTTCGATACCGCCGATTAAATGTATCCAGCTCAGTTGGTTCAGGCTGTAACCGTGGTTTTTCAAAATGGCGACCAGCGCGACCAGATAAAAACCGGTCAGCGTGAATTTGTAGGTGCTGCCGCCGATAAGCAGCAGCCAGTCGCGCGGGGCGGGGGGTGTCGGGGTTTGTTGGGACATGGATGGCTCCCTATTGCGAGTGTACGGGAATGATGTGGGTGCGGTAGGTCGTCTGAAAAACGGTTCAGACGACCTACGGCTTTTCTGTTTTACATTTTCAAGTAGTTTTTCAGACGACTTTCGGGGGCTGTCTGAAATGGAAAAAAGCAGCCCCTTTTTATCCTTTCATCACCCGAAACGTCAGATTAATCCGCGGCTCTTGGATGCGGGTGCTTTTCAGGATGGTGTGCAGCCAGTGTTTTTGCGTTTCGCCGTGCATGACGATGAGCTGGCCGTGTTCCAGCCACATTTCGCGTTTTTCCTTACTTTCTTTGTGTTTGAAGGCGAATTTGCGCGTTGCGCCGAGGCTGAGGGAGGCGATGGCACTGTCTTTGACCAGCCCCTGCCCTTCGTCGCTGTGCCACGCCATGCCTTCGTTGCCGTTGTTGTAGCGGTTGAGCAGGCAGGAGTTGAAGCGGGTGGGGCAGATGTCGGCGATGGCGGCTTCCACGCGGTTTTTGAGTTCGGGCAAGACGCCATCCCACGGCAGGGCGATGCGGTTTGCGCCGGAATAGCCGTAGTTGTAGGACGTGTCTCCGTACCACGCGACTTCGCGGGCAGTGATGATGTGCTTGCCGTATATCACGGCTTCGTCGTGCCGCCAGGGAATATCACGCTGCAAAATTTCAAAATAACGGTCAGCTTCGGCAACGGTGAGAATCCGTCCGAAATTGCTGACGATGCCGTCGTAGGGAAGCAGGTTGGCGTGCGGGTTGGCGGTTTCGGGGAAGAGGTCAAACGTCATCAGTGTCTCCCAATTCGTGCGCCAATATCGCCATTTTGCGCCCGCGTTGCCAGCGGTAGCCGCCGATGATGCCGCTTTCGCGGATGACGCGATGGCAGGGGATGAGTAATGCAACGGGATTCTGCCCGATGGCCGTCCCAACGGCTCGCGCGGCGTTGGGCGAGCCGACGGCCTGCGCCACTGTGCCGTAGCTTTGCAGGCTGCCTGCGGGAATATCGAGCAGTGCCTGCCAGACTTTGAGCTGGAAGGGTGTGCCTTTGATGTGCAGGGTAATGCGGCCGCACCGGGTGCGGAAGATGTCGGCGGCTTGGCGGTGGAATGCCGTTTCCTGCCCGATTAGGCGGGCGTTCGGATATTCGGCGCGCAATTCGTCCAGTGCGGCGGAAGGGGCGTCTGAAAAACGCATGAAGCAGATGCCTTTGTCTGTTGCTGCTGCCAACAGGTCGCCAAAGGGGCCGGGAATCAGGCTGTAATGGATTTGCAGGCCTGCGCCACCGTTTTTGTATTCACCCGGAGTCATTTTTTCGATGCCGACAAATAAGTCGTGCAGCCGCCCCGTGCCGCTCAGTCCGCCGCAATGCGCCGCTTCCGCCACGCTTTCGCTGTTTTTCAGGGCTTCTTTGGCACGGCTGATACTGATGTGTTGCAGCATTTTTTTCGGGCTGATGCCCGCCCATGCGGAAAATTCGCGCTGCAAATGTTCGGGACTGACGTGCACTGCCGCCGCCACCTGCGCCAAATCGGGATGCTCGGCGGCATGGTCGTAAAGGTATTCTATGGCGCGGGCAATGCGGAGGAATTGGCGGGTTTGATTTAAGTTCATAAATTATCCTGTCGTTGTATGGGATAGGATAGCCTGAAAGCCGACAAGAAACGACCCGATTGTTGATGGAAAGATTGTTTGTCTGTCTGAAATTCATCAATAATCGGGTCGTCTTTATATCGCGGCTTCCTTAAACTTGCATCGTCTTTAACCGCACATGTAAGGAAAAATCATGTCAAACCTGTTGAATTTGAACAACAAAACCGCCGCCGTTATCGGCGCGTCGTCGGGTATCGGTCGCGCGGTTGCACTGCTGTTGGCGGAGCACGGCGCAAACGTTGTCTTATGCGCCCGCCGTGCCGACAAACTGGAGGAAACCGCAGCCCTGATTCGCTCGCGCGGCGGACGGGCTGTTGCTGTTGCAGGCGACGCGGTGCTGCCTGAAACGCATGAAGCCGTCGTCCGCACGGCAGAACGAGAGTTCGGTGGCCTAGATATTGCCGTCAACAATGCAGGCATTATCGGTGCATACAAACCTTTGGCCGACATCTCGCCCGACGAATGGCGCGATACGTTGGACGGTAACCTAACCGCTGCCTTTCTCGGCGCGCGCAGCCAAATTCCCCTTATGCTCGCACGCGGTGGTGGCACGATTGTGTTCACGTCCAGCTTTGTCGGCACCAGTTGTGCCCTGCCTAACAAAACCGCCTACGGCTGCGCCAAAGCCGCACTTTCCGCGCTGGCAAAAGGCATTACCGCCGACTATGCAGCCCAAGGTATCCGCGCCAATGCCCTGCTTCCCGGCGGTACGGATACGGAAATGATGACTACCGACCCCCAGCAGCGGGCATGGGCGGAAGGGTTGCATGCGGTCAAACGCATCGCTCGACCCGAAGAAATTGCCGCCGCGATTTTGTTCCTTATTAGCCCGATGGGCAGCTTTGTAACGGGTACGGCGTTGTTTGCGGACGGCGGAAATTCGGCGGTGAAGTAAGAGACCGCCTGAAGATTACACGCTTCGGCTCAAATCTGCCAAAAACGCCTGCCGCTGTTCGGTGGTGGATTTGTCCATATTGTCGAAGTTGAGCCAACGGCGTTTGGCGATACCGATGCCTTTGAGTGTGTGCCCCACCATCGCTTTGCCGATGCCGTTGCCGCCAAACCATTTCAGATACCATGTGGGGGCGGTGGACGTGCTGATGACCAGTGCTTCTTTAATGTGGGATAGGTTGCCTTTCAAGCCTGTGGCGGTCGGGACGTAAGCGAGTGTCTTTAGGAAAACTTTGTCTTCAAATCCTTTTACGATGGCGGGCATATCCGCCCACCAGACCGGAAAGATGAAAATCAGGCGGTTGGTGGTTTTCAAGAGTTCTTGATAATGTAGAACCAGCGGGTCAAGGGCTTTGCCTTGGTTGAACAGGGCAAGCTCTTCTTTGGTGTAGGCGGTATTGAAGCCGTCTGCGTATAAGTCGATCAGTCGGTATTTTTCGCCTTTTTCGTCTAACAGTTGCTGCACGCGCCGCAAAATGCCGTGATTGAAGCTTTGATCGTAGGGATGGGCATAAATGATTGTGGTAAATGACATTTTTGTACTCCTAAAAGTCAGTTGCCGAGTTTTCCCATGCTATCAAAAGAATGTCGGTTTGCTCAAATCCGTATCAGGCAGACAAGGCTGGATGATATAGTGGATTAACTTTAAACCAGTACGGCGTTGTCTCGCCTTAGCTCAAAGAGAACGATTCTCTAAGGTGCTGAAGCACCAAGTGAATCGGTTCCGTACTATCTGTACTGTCTGCGGCTTCGTCGCCTTGTCCTGATTTAAATTTAATCCACTATAAAGCTGCTGCCGGAGCATGGATTCTGTTTTCAGACGACCTTCAATGCTTCTTCCGCCTTTTGCAGGGCGGTTTGCTCGTCGGCTTCGACGATGTAGTTCACGCCCAGAGCGGGAGCGAGTTTGGACGATTGTTCGCGGAAGAACGCCAGTTGCGCCGCGTCAGGTTCGATGAGGAGCATGGCGGCGCAGCGTTCGGCGAGTTGCGGCTGGTGTGCCTTTATCCATTCGATGTAGGTTTTGCGGTCGGCAATGCGCTGTTCGTCGCTCACCTGCCGCCGCATGGGGGTGCAGACGGTGGCAAAGCGGCGGTTTTGGTTTAACAGGGTTTCGAATTCGGCCAGCCAGTCGGCGAAGTCGGCGACGTGGGTCAGGTCGGTCAGGTAGATGGTGCCTTCGGGCAGGGTTTTGGCGGGGGTGAAGTAGTGCATGGGGTTCCTTTGGGTGTTTTTGGGGAGCAGGGTAGGTTGGACATTGATGATTAGACTTCTTGTGCCGTCATTAGTTACGCAAGTCCGCTTTGCTACCTCCGCGTAGGCGGGAATCCAGAATGGAGACTCGAAGGTACTTTCTTTATCTGATAAGTTTCTGTACGGATGAGTCTGGATTCCCGCCTGCGCGGGAATGACGATAATCGGTTGTTACGGCCGTTTCAGACGACCTCCATCATTTCAGCTCCGCCTAAAACTTCCATTCCGCGCTCACGCCCACGCTTCTAGGGCGTTGGTAGAGCGCGTCTTGGCGGTCGGCGCTGGAAATAAATATGGGGCGGCGGCGGTTGAACACGTTGTCGGCGTAGAGCGAGATGCGGCCTTGTTTGAAGTTGTAGGCGGTGTAGAGATTGACTTGGTTGTATGCGCCGATTTTGCCTGATTCGGCATTGTCGGCGGCGGAGTAGTAGCCGCCGTAGAAGCGCACGTCACCGCCGGCTTCCCAGCCTTTGTCGTTCAGGTATTTCACGCCGATGTTGGCGGTGTATTTGGGTGCGCGGCCGAGTTTGTTGCCTTCGATGCCGCTGTCGGGATAGCTTTTGATTTTGGTGTTGAGCAGCCCCAGTCCGGTGGTGAGTTTCAGGCTGTCGGTCGCCTGCCAGTCGGCGGCGAGTTCCGCGCCGTAGGTGTGGACTTTTTTGGCATTGCGGATGACGACGGAGTTGGTGCCGAGATAGAAGGGGAGCTGCATGTCGCGGTAGTGGTTCAGGAACAGGTTGCCGGAGAGTTGCAGGCGGCGGTCTGCGCTGCGCCAGCGGGTGTACCACTCGTAGTTGTTCACATATTCGGGCTCATAGGTGTAGGTTACGACGGGGCGGCCGAAGGTGATGCCCGCGCCGCCGGGGTTGTAGCCGCGCGCGGCTTTGATGCCGCTGACCCATTGGTCGGTGGGTTTGAAGGCGATATCGATTTTGGGCAGGAACACGGTCTGGCCTTTGTCTAAATCGAGGTGCAGTGCGCCGCTGCCGCCGCTTCGTTTGTGCGTTTCTTTTTCAATGCGGGCGGCGGCCGTGATGTCCCATTTTTCGCTGGGGCTGTATGTGGTTTCGGCAAACAGGGCGCGCACGCTGTTGCGGTCGTCAAAGGTGTTGCGGCCGCCGACGCTGCGGATATCCACCCATTCGTCTTGTTTGCTGCGGAAGTAGTGCAGTCCGGCAAGGCCTTTCAGACGGCCTTTGTTGGAAAAATGCAATACCGGCTCCCATTGCAGTTCGCGGCCTTTGAGTTCGGCGGGCACGCCTTGCGGGCTGACGGTCATCGGTAGGTGCAGCCGCTCGTTGTGGTAGCGGCCGTAAACCAGTTTGTTTTCCAGTTTCAGATAGTCGTTAAGCTGCCACGATACGTCCCAGATGCCCGATGTCGAGCCGGTTACGAACACGGGCTTTTCTTTTAAAAAACGGCGGCTGGCGGTATTGCCCATGATTTCGTTTTGCGGCGCGCGCGAACGGATGTGGTTCAGCGTCAGGCGGCTGTAAAAATCGGGATGGTTTTCGGGCGTGAGCAGGAGTTTGAAGCGCACGTTGGTGTTTTCCACGCGGCGCGGGTTGCCGGTCGGCTCATAGGACACGAACGGCTCGTAGCTTTCGCGTTGCTGCCGCTCCGCGCTCAATCTGAAGGCAAGGTTGTTTTTCACAATCGGGCCGGACACTACGCCGGCGATGTTGCGCGTTTTCTGGTTGCCCAAACCCAAGCGCAGCGCGCCTTCCCATTCGTCGGTCGGGTCTTTGGAACGCATCACCACCGCGCCCGCCACCGCGTTCTGCCCGCGTACATGGCTTTGCGGCCCGCGCAAGACTTCCACTTGCTGCATGTCCCACAGCGACTGCGTGCCGAAGGCGAATTCATTGTAAGTGGCGGAGCGGCCGTCTATGGACAGGTTCAGGCGCGGCCGAGTGCCCGCGAAAAACGCCACCGCACCGACGGCGGGGCCCGAGCCATCCACGCCGCGCACGGTCGGCAAATCGTTGCCGCTGCCCAAGTCCACCGTGTTCACGCTCTGTTTGAGCAGGTCGGTGGCGGAAAGATTGTGGCCGCTGCGGTCGATGTTCGGCGTGGTAAAGACGCGGTTGGACGTGGCGGTTTCAAAGCCGCTGCGGTTGGTGCGTTCGCCGGTGACGACGACTTCTTCCAACTGCACTTGTTCCGCATCTTGCGCCGCATCGGCGGCATAAATCCATTCGGAGGCGAAAGCGGCAGCAAGCAGCAGCGGCAGGCGGCGGAGGGTAGGTTTCTGCATTTCCTTATCCTTTCAGACGACATACGTCGGAGCGGATTGAACATCAGACAATCCAACCGCTCCATCAGTATGCAAATATTTGTTGTTTACACATTTACATAAAACAAACTATTAATGTAAAGTATAAGAAACAAAAAACAGGAATGCAAGTGTTTATCATTCACTCTACTTCATCTTTTATAGTGAACCATCTAAAAAACAAATCCCTCTCCCGTTCGGCGGGAGAAGGTTGGGGGAGGGCGATTCTGTAACCTTTATGATTTTGGCCTGCTAAGCATCCGACAGCCCCCTGTCCGCAGGGCGGAGCGGCGGGATAAGGAAAGAGGTCGTCTGAAACGCCGCCGTATTGCCATTGCCGTCGTGGGGAAATATAGTCAATTAAAATCAAAATAGGACAGTAACGCATCGTCAAATCGGGCGTAATCAGACAATACGGTTCGCAGATACCGCTTAATATTCGCCCACACCTTCTCAATCGGGTTGAGCTCAGGTGAATAAGGTGCAAGAGGCAATACCTTATGTCCCCATTTTTCCGCCATTTCCCGTAAGACACCCATACGGTGAAATCGCGCATTATCTAAAATAATCACCGATTTTTGAGTCAATGCGGGCAGTAGGCATTGCTGAAACCACGCTTCAAAAAAGACTCCGGTCATCGTATTTTGATAAACCATCGGAGCAATCAGCCGGTTGCCGACTTGTGCGGACACCAGAGATAAGCGTCGGTATCTTTTCCCACTTATCTGCGCTTTCACTATTTGCCCTTTCAGGCTGCGGGCATAGGGGCGGAACAGGTAGCGGTCAAATCCTGTTTCATCCAAATAAACACGTTGGTAGTCGGAAAATTCGGCCAGCTGTGTCAAATAATGCGTTACTTTGGCCGGGTCTTGTTCTTTGTAAGTGGTGGTCTTTTTTTGCGCGTCATCCCCATCTGTTTGAGTGCATAGCAAACGGCGGCTGCCGTACAATCAAAATGTTTGGCGATTTCATGCAGATAGGCATCCGGGTGTTGCCCAACATATTGAGCCAGTTTTTGCCTATCCAATTTGACGGCATTTAGACCGGTAACTTGATGTTTTAGGCTGCCTGTTTGTTTTTTAAGGCGAATCCACAGGTAAAGCGTGTTTCTTGACAAGTTAAACGTCGCTGCGGTTTGGCTGATGTTTTTGCATTGTTCGTAATAGTTTAAAGCTTTGTTTCTTAAGTCCGCAGAGTATGCCATGGTTAGACCTTAAAAGTTGAGTATTGTACTATTTTATTTTTAATTGACTATATGATGAGTATCCGACTTTCGGATAACTTTAATGAAAACCCTTTATGAACAAAATCAAAACCTTCCTACCGTCATGACCGCCAGCAAACAACAAACCATCGCCGACACCGCCCGCCGCCTGTTCCGCGAACACGGCTTTTCCGCCGTATCCGTAGGAGGAATCTGTACCGAGGCCGCCGTCAGCCGCGTTACTTTTTACAAATATTACAGCGGCAAAAACGCGCTCTTGCAGGAAATCGTTACCGAGCAGAAAAACCGCGTCCGTGCCGAATTTGAAAATCTGCTTGCACGGCAATGCAACCTGCGGGAAGCCGCCGAAGCCGTTTTTGCCCTACAAAAACAATCGTTTGAAGAACTCTATTCCGCCGCCTTCCTGCGCGACATTGAAGAGAACACCGATTTGGAGCTGGAGCGGTTTTTCCATGAGTTGAACGAAGAAAAATACGCCTTTATGCGCGGTTTCTTCCATACCCTGCAACAACGCCGCCTGATTCAGCCCGATTTGCCGGTGGAACTCATCGACCTGTTCATCCGTCAGTCAGATATATTGATGCGCCATCCGCAACTGGCCGCGCTTTATGCCGCTACGCCGCAAAAGCTGCCGCAGGACGTATTGGGGTTGTTGCTGCACGGTTTGGCGGGAGAAGAGGGAAGGAACGAGGGAGGAGATTGAGTTTGAGGGAGGGTGAAAGGGATTCGCTGCATTTCCTATAAAACGTCGTCTGAAAACGAATTGTTGATTTTCAGACGACGTTTTAATTAGGTGGCACTAGATTTGCACTAAATGCCACACGATTCTTTGTCGGTTGCTTGGGATTTGGAATAGCAGCAAGTGGATTGGGTGGGGAACTGCATGGGTTTACCCTGATGTAAGTAGATCAGACAGGGAACGGATTTAGTGAATTTGTCGGCGGAACATCTGCAGGTCCATGCCGCGGTATTGGACGGAATCGGGCTATTTACTAAAGACACAACTTGGACACAGTTGCGACATGAAAAAATACCTTGCTTACGCAAGGCATTGATTTGATTGGTGGGTCCGGTGGGGTTCGAACCCACGACCAAGGGATTATGAGTCCCCTGCTCTAACCCCTGAGCTACAGACCCGTTCAAGAGTAGGGGCGTATTGTATCATAAATTATTCCGCTTACAAGGTCGTCTGAAAAAGATAATGTGTCTGCTATTGCCGACCGGCTTTATATTGATTATTTGGGTTGCACTGCCGCAGTAGACTTGTCTTGCCTGTGGTTTGCTGCTTTGGGTGGAAAGCAGATTTCGGCGACCGATGATTTCCTGTTCAATGGACTGAGTGTAAATGTTTGGAAAAGTAAATCTAAAGTTATATTTTGATAGTTTACATTGTTTTGACCTAGCATTTTATTTTCAAAAGGATTTTGAAAATCTGATTCGGCAGACATGGTGGAATAGGGGATTGAATATTGAGAAACAAGGTAGGGTGGTTGGTTATTTTGACTGGTTTGGGGCGGGGTTTTCACTTACAATCAAACAAGGTTTACATATGGCAACACTCCGCCGCTTGATGCCAAGGTTGGTTGCAGACGTTTTTGTTTGATTTCACGGCATTGTGCGGATGTGTTTGTTTAGGCTTTTCGTCCATAAGGAAAACTAAGAAAAACAAGGAAAAACAATGCGCCGCTTACCAATTTTATCCCTCATCTTATTTCCCACCTTGTCGCACGCTGCTGATTTTGACGGCGCGTCGCTCAGTTTGTTTTGGGGTGCACCGTTTGCGTTGATTCTTTTGTCTATCGCGTTGGGTCCGCTCTTTTTCGCGCATACCTGGCATCACCATTTCGGCAAGATTACGGCGTTTTGGACGCTGCTGTTTTTGGTTCCGTTCGCCGTTGTGTTTGGTTTTGGGGCGGGTGTACATACGGTTGCCCATGCGTTGGTTGAGGAATATATCCCGTTTATCCTGCTGCTTTTGGCTTTATACACGATTTCGGGCGGGATTTTGGTTTGGGGTAAGCTCAATGGTACGCCTGCGCTGAATACCGGGCTGCTGGCGGCGGGGACGGTGATGGCGTCTTTTATGGGGACGACCGGTGCGGCGATGCTGATGATTCGTCCGCTGCTGAAGGCAAATCATTACCGTAAGAAAAAGGTGCATATCGTTGTATTCTTTATCTTTTTGGTGGCGAATATCGGCGGCGGTCTGACGCCGTTGGGCGATCCTCCGCTGTTTTTGGGTTTCTTGAAGGGCGTGGATTTCATGTGGACGGTGAAACACATGTTGATGCCCGTATTGATCAGTACGGTGGTGCTGTTGTTGGTGTTTTATATTATCGACAGCCGCTATCACGCGCGTGAAGCCAATGTGGAACAGATTCGGCAGGAAGAGGAAGCCGATGAAGATTTGCGGATTTCCGGTAAATGGAACTTCCTGCTGTTGGCGGGCGTGGTCGGTGCGGTTTTGCTGTCCGGCTTGTGGAAGCCCGATCATCCGGGATTTGAGATTTTAGGCAGCCACTATGCGTTGCAAAATTTAGTGCGCGATGTGATTTTGCTGGCGCTGACCATTGTTTCGCTGCTGATTACACCCAAGCAGGTTAGGGCGGGTAATGAATTCAATTTCGACCCGATTGCCGAAGTGGGCAAACTATTTTTGGGTATTTTCATCACGATTTCCCCTGTCTTGGCGATTTTGAAGGCGGGCGAAGCGGGGGCGCTGGGTTCGGTGGTATCGTTGGTGCATGATGTTTCGGGCAATCCGATTAATACGATGTATTTCTGGATGAGCGGTTTGTTGTCCGCCTTTTTGGATAATGCGCCGACTTATTTGGTGTTCTTCAATATGGCGGGCGGCGATGCTCAGGCTCTGATGACGGGGCATTTGTTCCATTCGCTGCTGGCTATATCCATGGGTTCGGTGTTTATGGGTGCGCTCACTTATATCGGTAATGCGCCGAACTTTATGGTTAAGGCGATTGCAGAGCAGCGCGGTATCCCGATGCCGACTTTCTTCGGTTATATGATGTGGTCGGTGGGGGTATTGATTCCGCTGTTTATACTGCATACGCTGATTTTCTTTGTTTGGCAGTTGTTCTGATACTTGCTTGTCCTCAAAAGGTCGTCTGAAAACCTGATTCTTGTGATTCGGTTTTCAGACGACCTTTTTGTATTCTGCCGCTTGTTTCGAAAGGATTAATTTTGGGCATCAATATTGTATAGTGGATTAAATTTAAATCAGGACAAGGCGACGAAGCTGCAGACAGTACAGATAGTACGGCAAGGCGAGGCAACGCCGTACTGGTTTAAAGTTAATCCACTATAATTTTATTGGAGGGCTGATTTGCGCGGGATTCGGGGCAGGAAGCTGGAAAAAATCTTCGTAAATCTGACATAAGGCGGGCTGTTCCTGCTAAAATCAAACGTTTTACAGTTTTCATTTAATTGTTGTTTTCCGTAAGTAAGGCTTTACTTTCAGACGACCTCCCCATGCTTTGCCATTTCAAACGTTGTCTGAAAAGTTGGAACATTTTATTCTGTTTAACTCATCACAAGTAATGCAAATCTATGATTAAAATCAAAAAAGGCCTAGACCTGCCCATCGCGGGCAGACCGGAGCAAGCCGTTTACGACGGTCCGGCCATTACCGAAGTCGCGTTGCTTGGCGAAGAATATGCCGGTATGCGCCCCTCGATGAAAGTCAAGGAAGGCGATTCCGTCAAAAAAGGCCAAGTGCTGTTTGAAGACAAGAAAAATCCGGGCGTGGTGTTTACTGCGCCGGCTTCCGGCAAAATCGCTGCGATTCACCGCGGCGAAAAGCGTGTGCTTCAGTCTGTCGTGATTGCCGTTGAAGGCGATGACGAAATCGAGTTCGAACGCTACGCGCCCGATGCGTTGGCAAACTTAAGCGGCGAAGAAGTGCGCCGCAATCTGATTCAATCCGGTTTGTGGACTGTGCTGCGTACCCGTCCGTTCAGCAAAATCCCTGCCGTCGATGCCGAGCCGTTCGCCATTTTCGTCAATGCGATGGACACCAATCCGCTGGCGGCAGACCCTGTGGTCGTGATCAAAGAAGCAGCCGAGGATTTCAGACGAGGTTTGCTGGTGTTGAGCCGTCTGACCGAACGTAAAATCCATGTTTGTAAAGCAGCCGGTGCGGACGTGCCGTCTGAAAACGCCGCCAACATTGAAACACACGAATTCGGCGGCCCGCATCCCGCTGGTTTGAGCGGCACGCACATTCATTTCATCGAGCCTGTCGGCGCGAATAAAACCGTGTGGACAATCAATTATCAAGACGTGATTGCCATCGGACGTTTGTTCGTAACAGGTCGTCTGAACGCCGAACGCGTGGTTGCCTTGGGTGGCCCGCAAGTCAACAAACCGCGCCTCTTGCGTACCGTTTTGGGTGCGAAGGTGTCGCAAATTACCGCCGGCGAATTGGTTGATGCGGACAACCGCGTGATTTCCGGTTCGGTATTGAACGGCGCGATTGCGCAAGGCGCGCATGATTATTTGGGACGCTACCACAATCAGATTTCCGTTATCGAAGAAGGCCGCAGCAAAGAGCTGTTCGGCTGGGTTGCGCCGCAGCCGGACAAATACTCGATTACGCGTACGACCCTCGGTCATTTCCTGAAAAACAAACTCTTCAAGTTCACGACAGCCGTCAACGGTGGCGACCGCGCCATGGTGCCGATTGGTACTTACGAGCGCGTAATGCCGCTAGACATCCTGCCTACCTTACTTTTGCGCGATTTAATCGTCGGCGATACCGACAGCGCTCAGGCTTTGGGTTGCTTGGAATTGGACGAAGAAGACCTCGCTTTGTGCAGCTTCGTCTGCCCGGGTAAATACGAATACGGCCCGCTGTTGCGCAAGGTGCTGGAAACCATTGAGAAGGAAGGCTGATTATGGGCTTGAAACATTTTCTGGAAAAAATCGAACCGCACTTCCTGCCAGGCGGCAAGCATGAAAAATGGTATGCCCTCTATGAAGCTGCGGCGACGATTTTCTACACATCCGGCGCGGTAACACGCAAAGCGGCACACGTCCGCGACGCGCTCGACTCCAAACGCATGATGATTTTGGTGTGGCTGGCTTTGTTCCCTGCCATGTTCTTCGGCATGTACAACGTCGGCGCGCAGGCATTCGGTGCCTTAACACCCGATTTGCTGCAACAAAATATCGCCAATGACTGGCATTACGCCCTTGCCAACGCTTTAGGCATCAATATGTCGTCTGAAGCCAGCCTGTTGGGCAAAATGCTGTTCGGCGCGATTTACTTCCTGCCGATTTACGCGACCGTATTTGCCGTCGGCGGTTTCTGGGAAGTCTTGTTCGCCACCGTGCGTAAACACGAAATCAACGAAGGTTTCTTCGTTACTTCGATTCTGTTTGCCTTAATCGTTCCGCCTACGCTGCCGCTGTGGCAGGCTGCCTTGGGTATTACCTTCGGCGTGGTGGTTGCGAAAGAGGTGTTCGGCGGCACGGGTAAAAACTTTATGAACCCTGCGTTAGCAGGCCGTGCCTTCTTGTTCTTCGCATATCCCGCTAATATTACCGGCGACACCGTTTGGACAGCGGTTGACGGCTATTCCGGCGCAACTGCGTTGGCGCAATGGGCGGCACACGGTTCGGAAGGTCTGAAAAATGCCGTTACCAATCAACCGATCACTTGGATGGATGCGTTTATCGGCAACTTGCCCGGTTCTATCGGCGAAGTATCCACTTTGGCACTTTTAATCGGCGGCGCGTTTATCGTGTTTGCCCGCATCGCTTCTTGGCGCATTATTGCCGGCGTGATGATCGGTATGATTGCGATGTCTTCGCTGTTTAATGTTATCGGTTCGGACACTAACCCGATGTTCAGCATGCCTTGGTACTGGCATCTGGTCGTCGGCGGCTTCGCCATCGGTATGCTGTTTATGGCGACCGACCCTGTTTCCGCTTCCTTTACCAATGTCGGCAAATGGTGGTACGGCGCTCTAATCGGCGTGATGTGCGTGTTAATCCGCGTGGTCAATCCGGCTTACCCCGAAGGCATGATGTTGGCGATTCTGTTTGCCAACCTGTTTGCCCCGATTTTCGACTATTTCGTCGCACAAGCGAACATCAAACGCAGAAAGGCGCGCAGCAATGGCTAAGAAATTCGATAAAGACAGCTTCAGCGGCACGCTGATTGTGGTGTTGGCGGTCAGCCTGATTTGCTCGGTCATCGTGGCGGGCGCGGTTGTCGGCTTGAAACCGGTGCAGGAAAAACAAAAGGTTCAGGACAAGCAAAGCTACATCCTGAGCGTTGCCGGTTTGCTCGATAAAAATACCGACATCAGCAAAACCTTTGCCGACCGCATCGAACAACGCGTGGTCGATTTGGCGACCGGCGAATATGTGAAAGACGCGCCGAAAGACTTCAGCGCGCGTGTTGCCGCCAAAGACCCTGCGCAAAGCATCCAAATCAAACCTGAAGACGATTTGGCAGGTATCAAAAGCCGCGCCAAATACACCGAAGTTTATTTGGTAAAAGGCGATGACGGCAAAGTCAGCCAAATCATCCTGCCTATGCACGGCAACGGTTTGTGGTCGGTCATGTACGGCTTCGTCGCCATCCAACCTGACGGCAACACCATTAACGGCATTACCTACTACGACCAAGGCGAAACTCCGGGCTTGGGCGGCGAAATCGGCAATCCGTTGTGGCAACAAAAATTCGTCGGCAAAAAACTCTTTGACGAACAAGGCAAACTTGCCCTGCACGTCGGCAAAGGCGCAGGTTCAGATAAAGAACACGGCGTAGATGCACTCTCCGGCGCATCGCTGACTTCCAAAGGCGTACAAGGCTCGTTCGACTACTGGTTCGGCGAAAACGGCTATATCCCCTACCTGAACAAATTGAAATCAGCAGGAGCACAATAATGGCTGATATGAAACGCTTGAAACATTTAATGTTTTCACCCTTTATCGACAATAACCCGATTGCCTTGCAGGTTTTGGGTATTTGTTCGGCGCTGGCGGTTACCACCAAACTTCAGACGGCCATCGTGATGGGTATTTCCGTCAGTTTGGTAACCGGTTTTTCCAGCTTCTTCATCTCGCTGGTGCGCAATTACATTCCAAACAGCATCCGCATTATCGTGCAGATGGCGATTGTCGCGTCGCTGGTTACGCTGGTTGACCAATTATTGCAGGCCTATGCCTACGAATTGTCCAAACAGCTCTCCGTATTCGTCGGCCTGATTATTACCAACTGTATCGTGATGGGTCGTGCCGAAGCCTTCGCCATGAAAGAGCCGCCGCTGGAAAGTTTGGTGGACGGTATCGGTAATGGCGCAGGTTACGGCATGATGCTGATTATCATCGCAACCATCCGTGAGCTTATCGGTTCAGGCAAACTCTTGGGCTACACCGTTTTCCAAACCGTGCAGGACGGTGGTTGGTATCAAACCAACGGCCTCTTCTTGCTGGCACCGAGCGCGTTCTTCATCATCGGCTTTTTGATTTGGGGTTTGCGCACATGGAAACCCGAACAGGCGGAGAAATAAGACATGGAACACTATTTAAGCCTTTTTGTGAAATCCGTCTTCATTGAAAACATGGCGCTGTCTTTCTTCTTGGGCATGTGTACTTTTCTGGCGGTATCGAAAAAAGTATCCACCGCATTCGGCTTGGGCGTTGCCGTTACCTTCGTACTCGGTCTGTCCGTCCCTGCCAACCAGCTCGTTTACTCGCTGCTCAAAGACGGCGCGATTGTTGAAGGCGTGGATTTGACCTTCCTGAAATTCATCACCTTTATCGGCGTGATTGCGGCTTTGGTGCAGATTTTGGAAATGTTCTTGGACAAATTCTTCCCCGCCCTTTATAACGCGCTGGGTATTTACCTGCCGCTGATTACCGTAAACTGCGCGATTTTCGGTGCCGTTTCGTTTATGGCGCAACGTGAATACAACTTCGGCGAATCCGTCGTGTACGGCTTCGGCGCAGGCTTGGGCTGGATGTTGGCGATTGTCGCTTTGGCGGGCATTACCGAAAAAATGAAATATTCGGACGCACCCAAAGGCCTCAAAGGACTGGGTATCACCTTCATCTCCGCCGGCCTGATGGCGATGGCGTTTATGTCGTTCTCCGGCATCCAGTTATAAGAAAGGATTCGGCATGGAAATTATTTTAGGTATCGTGATGTTCACCGTCATCGTCTTGGCTTTGGCACTGATGATTCTGTTTGCCAAATCCAAGCTGGTGAGCGAGGGCGACATCACCATCAAAGTCAATGATGAAAAAGAACTGACTATGCCCGCCGGCGGAAAACTGTTGGGCGCGCTTGCCAGCCAAGGCATCTTCGTACCCTCCGCCTGCGGTGGCGGCGGTTCGTGCGGACAATGCCGCGTTGTCGTGAAAAGCGGTGGTGGCGACATTCTGCCGACCGAGTTGTCCCACATCAGCAAACGCGAAGCACGCGAAGGCTGCCGTCTGTCTTGTCAGGTCAACGTCAAAACCGACATGGACATCGAAGTGCCGGAAGAAGTGTTCGGCGTGAAAAAATGGGAATGCACCGTCATCTCCAATGACAACAAAGCCACGTTCATTAAAGAACTCAAGCTCGCTATTCCCGAAGGCGAAGAAGTTCCCTTCCGAGCCGGCGGCTACATTCAAATCGAAGCCCCGCCGCACACCGTTGCCTACAAAGACTTCGACATTCCTAAGGAATATCACGAAGACTGGGATAAATACAATCTGTGGCAATACGTTTCCAAAGTGGACGAGCCGATTTTGCGCGCTTACTCCATGGCTTCATATCCAGAAGAAAAAGGCATCATCATGCTGAACGTGCGTATCGCGACACCGCCTCCGCGCGTACCCGATGTGCCTCCTGGACAAATGTCGTCTTACATCTGGTCGCTCAAACCCGGCGACAAAGTAACCATCTCCGGTCCGTTCGGCGAATTCTTCGCCAAAGACACCGATGCGGAAATGGTATTTATCGGCGGCGGCGCAGGTATGGCGCCGATGCGTTCCCACATTTTCGACCAGTTGAAACGTTTGAACTCCAAACGCAAAATCACTTTCTGGTACGGCGCACGTTCCAAACGCGAAATGTTCTATGTTGAAGACTTCGACCAACTCGCAGCGGAATTCCCGAACTTCACATGGCACGTCGCTTTGTCTGACCCACTGCCGGAAGACAACTGGGATGGCTACACAGGCTTCATCCACAACGTGGTTTACGAAAACCACCTGAAAAACCACGAAGCACCCGAAGACTGCGAATTCTATATGTGCGGCCCTCCGATCATGAACCAATCCGTCATCAAAATGCTCAAAGACTTGGGCGTAGAAGATGAAAACATCCTCTTGGATGACTTCGGCGGTTAATATTCGGCTTCAAATACAAAAGGAAGAAACTTCAGTTTCTTCCTTTTTTGTGGCTGAGACCTTTGCAAAAATAGTCTGTTAACGAAATTTGACGCATAAAAATGCGCCAAAAAATTTTCAATTGCCTAAAACCTTCCTAATATTGAGCAAAAAGTAGGAAAAATCAGAAAAGTTTTGCATTTTGAAAATGAGATTGAGCATAAAATTTTAGTAACCTATGTTATTGCAAAGGTCTCTGGATGTGAATTGAAATAGAAGCTGGGGATTTTGTTGCCATTAAGTATTATGGGGGTGGCGGTTTCCCCATTGTGCCCACTATATATTTCAGTCTCCTGCTTCATTGCCGAATACATTGGACTTGAGAGGATGGCTCTTTTATCAAAATAGAAAAAGGTCGTCTGAAAACGGACTTAGCGGGTTTCGCTAACGTTTTCAGACGACTTTTGTTTCAAACGCTCTTGCGTTTATTCAATCCTTTTAGTCGGCAACTGCCATCAGGCTGGCGTTCCCGCCGGCGGCTGTGGTGTTGACGCTGCAAGAGATTTCTTCAAACACTTGCAGGATGTCCAAGCCTTGTTCGGACGGGAGGATGCGGATGAGTGCGCCGTCGCGGTTTGCCAGCTCTTGCTTGCGGCTGCTGTCCAGCGGGCTTAGGGCAGCGACGTGGTGCACGCCTGTGCTTTCAGGTTTGCTGTTGACTTGCAGCAGGCCTTCGAGGTCGGCGGTGTAGGAGGCAAGCGGGCTGTCGGGTTCGACGACGGTTACGATGCCTGCGGCGGCAAGTTCGGTCAGGGCGCAGAAGGCTTGCAGGAGGCTGCCGCCGTGTACCCAGACGCGTTTGGGCGCGCGCCAGCTCATGGCGTTGCGTTCGCCGGTCGGACCGACCAAGACGGATTCTGCTTGGCGCAGGGTGCGGATGCGGGCGTGTCCCAATGCCGATGCCGCTGATTTTTTCTCTTCTGCATTAAACGGCAGCTTGTGAATCAGGGCTTCGAGGCGTTTGAGCGCGGCTTCGTCCGCTTGTCCGATGCGGCTCAGCGGTGGGGCAACCCATTCAGGGATGCGGGTCAGTTTTTGCAGGTAGAACGAACCGCCTGCTTTCGGACCTGTACCGGACATACCGTGTCCGCCGAACGGTTGTACGCCGACGACGGCGCCGACGATGTTGCGGTTGACGTAAACGTTGCCCGCTTCGATGCGTTCGCGGATGCGTTTGACCGTGCCTTCGATTCGGCTGTGTACGCCGCTGGTGAGCGCGTAGCCTTTGCTGTTGATTTGGTCGATGATTTGGTCAAGCTCGTCAGCGCGGTAGCGGACAACGTGCAGCACGGGACCGAAGACTTCGCGGGTGAGTTCGTTCAAGTTGTTGAGTTCGAACAAAATCGGCAGCACGAAGGTGGATTTCGCAGGGTCAACATCGGAGGCGGCTTTGACTTCGTGGTAAGACTTGGCAACGCCTTTCATTTTGTTGATATGCGATTGCAGGTTTTGCTGTGCTTCGGCATCGATGACGGGACCTACGTCGGTGGTGAGCTGAACGGGTTTGCCGACGACCAATTCGTCCATCGCGCCTTTGATGATGGCGAGCATCTTGTCGGCGACATCTTCTTGGACGCACAGGATACGCAGGGCAGAGCAGCGTTGTCCGGCGCTGTCGAAGGCGGAGTTGAGTACATCCAAGCAAACCTGTTCGGGCAGCGCGGTGGAATCGACAATCATGGCGTTTTGACCGCCGGTTTCGGCAATCAAGACGGGGCTGTCGTCGCGTTTGGCAAGGGCTTTGTTAATCAGTTGTGCCACTTCGGTCGAACCGGTGAAAATTACGCCGCCAATACGCGGGTCGCCTGTCAGCGCTGCGCCGACATCGCCTGCGCCGAGGACAAGTTGCAAGGCGGAAGTCGGGATGCCTGCTTCGTGCATCAGGGAAACGGCATAGCTGGCAATCAGGCTGGTTTGTTCGGCAGGTTTGGCGATGACGGTGTTGCCGGCTGCCAATGCGGAAACGACTTCGCCGGTAAAGATGGCGAGCGGGAAGTTCCACGGGCTGATGGCGACGATGGCACCGACGGCTTTGGCATCTTTGGGCAGGGTGTTTTCAGCTTCGTTTGCGTAGTAGCGGCAGAAATCGACGGCTTCGCGCACTTCGGCGACGGCGTTGTTCAGCGTTTTACCCGCTTCGCGCACGGCAAGCATCATCAGTGCGGGGGTGTGTTGTTCCAGCAAGTCGGCGAAACGGCGCAAGCAATTAGCGCGCTCGGCGGCTGGCGTCGCGCTCCATTCAGGAAACGCGGCAACGGCTGCACCAATCGCTTCTTGGGCAAGCGCGGCATCGGCAAAGCTGACTGTGCCGACGATGTCGTCGTGGTCGGCGGGGTTTTTAATCGGTTGCGCTTCGCCGACATCGCGGGCTTTGCCGTTGATAATGGATGCGGCATGGAAGTCTTGCGCGGCGGCGCGGTTGAGTTTTTCTTGAAGCTGTTGCAACACGGTTTCGTTGCTGAAATCGACGCCTTGAGAGTTCAGACGACCCCTGCCGTACAAATCGCGCGGCAGCGGCAAGGCGTTGTGCAGGTGGATGCCTTGTTCAGCGATGGTGTCGAACGGGCTGCGGATCAGCGTGTCGATGCTGATGTTTTCATCGACGATTTGGTTGACGAACGACGAGTTCGCGCCGTTTTCCAACAGGCGGCGCACCAAATAGGCGAGCAGGGTTTCGTGCGTACCGACCGGGGCGTACACGCGCACGCGGCGGCCTAAGTTTTGCGGGCCGACCACTTGGTCGTACAAGGTTTCGCCCATGCCGTGCAGGCATTGGTGTTCAAAGTCTTTGCCTTTGCCCATTTGGTAAATCGCGCCCAAAGTGTAGGCGTTGTGGGTGGCGAATTGCGGGAACACGGCGTCTTGCGCGTCCAGCAGTTTGCGCGCGCAGGCGAGGTAGGAGATGTCGGTATGGACTTTGCGGGTGTAAGTCGGATAGCCGTCCAGGCCGTCCACTTGCGCCCATTTGATTTCGCTGTCCCAGTACGCGCCTTTAACGAGGCGGATCATCAGTTTTTGATTGTTGCGGCGGGCAAGGTCAATCAGATAGTCAATGACGAAGGGGCAGCGTTTTTGATATGCCTGAACGACAAAGCCGATGCCTTTGTAACCGGCTAAATCGGGGTCGGAAACGAGTGCTTCCATCAAATCCAAAGACAGCTCCAAACGGTTGGCTTCTTCGGCGTCGATGTTGATACCGATATCGTATTTTTTACCCAAAAGGAACAGCTCTTTCAGACGAGGTAGGAGTTCGCTCATCACGCGTTCGTGTTGGGCGCGGGAATAGCGCGGATGGATGGCGGAAAGTTTGACGGAAATGCCGTTGCCTTCGTAAACGCCTTGTCCGGCAGCATCTTTGCCGATGGCGTGAATGGCTTGAACGTAGTCGTTGTAATAGCGGTCGGCATCTTCTTGGGTGTAGGCGGCTTCGCCCAACATATCGAAGGAGAAGCGGTAGCCCATTTTTTCGCGCTCTTTGCCGTTTTGCAGCGCTTCTTCAATGGTTTGTCCAGTAACAAACTGCTTGCCCAACAGGCGCATGGCGTAGTTCACGCCTTGGCGGATCAGGGGCGCGCCGCCTTTGCTGACGAGGCGGTTCAGAGCCGAACCCATCTGCTTGTCGCTCGGCGCGGTCAGTTTGCCGGTAATCAGCAAGCCCCATGCGGCGGCGTTGACGAACAGGGACGGGCTGTTGTTCAAATGGCTTTTCCAGTTGCCTTCGGAAATTTTGTCGGCAATCAGGCGGTCGCGTGTCGCATTGTCGGGAATGCGCAGCAAAGCTTCCGCCAGACACATCAGCGCAATGCCTTCTTCGCTGGAGAGCGAAAACTCGTGCATCAGCGCATCCACCCCGCTGGCTTTGGTGCGGCTGGCACGAACCTGCGTAACCAAACGGCGCGCGAGTTCGGACGCCGCCCGACGCTCCTCATCGCTCATCTGGGCGCGTTGCAGCATATCCTGAACGGCTTCGATTTCGTCGCGGCGGTAAGCATCGGTAATCGCTTGGCGCAGTGGCGTTTGTGTCGGAAAAGCAAAGTCAAACATTTTAAGGTTCTCCAAAGTTTTTATGATGATTTTCAGACGACCCCATCCCTTTTCGAGGTCGTCTGAAAAGATTTAAAGCATATAGATAATATCTTAATAAATTTATAAGGGTCGGACAAGCAATTTATCTCAAAAACAGGATTTTTTGCTTTGATAAAAAGCAGATAAAGTCCAAAGAGTGCATTATCCGCATGAGCATCAATATAAAAATAAAACCTGCCTTCCCGTATAAAAATTCAGACGACCTACGGTCAACGGCAGGTCGTCTGAAAACACTTATTTCGCCTCGCGGTATTCTGTGTCCGCTTTTTCAAAACGTTCTTGGATTTCACGAGACGGCTCTTTGTCGGTCAGTGAAACCAGAACAGCGATAATCAAGCAGGCGATGAAGCCGGGGACGATTTCGTACATAGTCCAAATACCGGTTTCATGTGCAGCCAAAGCAGGTTTTTTGACCCACTCCACCCACGCCACCACAGTCAGCGCGCCGGCAATCATGCCCGACAAAGCGCCGTATGCCGTAATGCGTTTCCACAATACCGACAGAATCACAATCGGACCGAACGCCGCGCCGAAACCTGCCCACGCATAAGACACCAAGCCCAAAACTTTGCTCTTAGGGTCGGACGCAATCAGAATCGAGATAATGGCAATCGCCAATACCATCAGACGACCAATCCACACCAATTCTGACTGCGGCGCATTTTTGCGCAAAAAGCCTTTGTAGAAGTCTTCCGTAATCGCGCTGGAGCAAACCAAAAGCTGGCAAGACAAAGTGGACATGACCGCCGCCAAAATCGCGCTCAAAATAATGCCTGCAATCCAAGGGTTGAACAATAAAGTAGAAAGCGCGATGAAGATACGTTCGTGGTTGCCGTGCATGGAAGCGGTTTGGTCAGGATTGGCACCAAAATACGCAATGCCGAAATAACCGACCGCTACTGCGCCTGCCAGACACAACACCATCCAAGTCATACCGATGCGGCGTGCGGACACCAGCGATTTCGCGCTCTCAGCCGCCATAAAGCGCGCCAAAATGTGCGGCTGACCGAAATAGCCTAAGCCCCATGCGGCAGTGGAAATAATGCCGATGACGGTCGTACCAGCAAGCAGGCTGTTATATTCCTTGCCTGTACTTGCGGCAACGCTTTGAATTGCGGCAGACATTTGTTCTGCACCGCCCAGACCCAGATACACCATTACCGGCGTCAAAATCAGCGCAAAAATCATCAAAGAAGCTTGCAGCGTATCCGTCCAACTGACCGCCAAGAATCCGCCCAAGAAGGTATAGGCAATGGTTGCACCCGCACCTAGCCACATCGCCTGATTGTAAGTCATGCCTTCAAACAAGCTTTGGAACAAAGTTGCACCCGCCACAATGCCCGAAGCACAATAAATCGTGAAGAAAAACAAGATAATCAGCGCGGAAACCACTTTCATCAAGTGTCCGCCCGCGCCGAAGCGGTGGAAGAAATAATCCGGCAGCGTCAGCGCATTATTGGCATATTCAGTATGCACGCGCAGACGGCCCGCCACCAAAAGCCAGTTGAAATACGCGCCGACGACCAAACCGATGGCAATCCAAGCCTCATTCAGACCGCTCAAATAAATCGCGCCGGGCAGACCCATCAAAAGCCAGCCCGACATATCGGACGCGCCCGCCGACATCGCCGTAACAAACGGGCCCAAGCTTCGGCCGCCCAAAATATAATCATCGAAATTGCGCGTGGAGAAATACGCGGCCAGACCAATCAAGAGAACAGCAACCAGATAGATTGCAAAAGTGATATACATGGGATTCATGTACTATTCCTCATCTAAAACTTCAAAATCACGGGCTGATGAAATTGCAGGCAATCCACGCCCAAACATTTTTCTAATTAAAATACAGCGGAAATTTCTATTTTTTTGTGGCTTATTGAAAATAAATTATTTATTAATTCAAATGGATATGTAATTAAGACATATGAAATTGTAAATAATCTGTTCGAGCATACCTGAAAACAGAAGGCTTGCAAAGCTTGTGATGACCGTTGCTCGCCGGTTTTACTCAAATATTTTTCAAACCATATTAAAAACATTAGTTTACAAATTATCTTGAAAATATTGCATTTAAATAGGCTTGAAACTATCTTTCTGAAACGTTTGGAAGCAGTCGCAGATTGCATGTAGTCAGACAACAATTTGAATAGATGGGATATGGTTTGGTAGTCGGGGATGCAAGGCAAAAGGTCGTCTGAAAATTTCAGACGACCTCTTGGCAAACTGTTGGGTATGGATAAAGAGCGGAATCGCTTTTATCTTGGCTCTTGAGAATATTACATTATCTTTATTGGATTTCTCTATATTATTCCGCGTTGTTTCACTATACTTACGCTTTATTTTGATAACTTTGATAACAAAGGCTTTTTATGAACCATTTGGGTTTCCCCATTGAAACCGTCGCCGTTTTCGTGATTTTGTCTGTGGGTGCGATTGCCATCGATTTATTCGCCCATAGGGACAACAAACCGATGTCGCTGAAAAGTGCCGCGATATGGTCGCTGTTTTGGGTATTGATATCGATTTTGTTCGGCACATTTTTATGGGTTCATCACGGCAGTGAAGCCGCCAGCCTGTTCTTTACCGGCTATGCTTTGGAAAAAGTATTGTCCGTAGATAATCTGTTTTTAATGATGGCGGTTTTTGCTTGGTTTAAAGTGCCTGAAGGCCTGCGCCACCGCGTTTTATACTGGGGGATTATCGGTGCGATTATTTTCCGCATGATTTTTGTCGCCATCGGCGCCGGACTGTTGGCATTGGGACCGATTGTGGAGGTGGTTTTCGCCGTCATTGTCGGCTATACCGCCGTTATGATGCTGCGTCGGGATGAAGAGGAGGGCGAAGAAGATGCCGATTATTCCGAACATTTGGCATATCGTGCAGTCCATCGCTTTTTCCCTGTGTTTCCCCGTCTTTACGGCAGCCATTTTTTCTTAAAAGGCGAGGAGTTGAAAAAAGCGCATGAGCAATATCCCGAGGTGCGGCTTGAGCTGGCGGGTGAAGACCTCAAGCATCCTGAAAATAACCATCCTCAGAAAATGCGTAAAGGGCAGTTGGTCGCAACGCCGCTGTTTTTATGTTTGGCAGTGATTGAGTTGTCGGACGTGATGTTCGCGTTTGACAGCGTACCTGCGGTGATTGCCGTATCTAAAGAACCGTTGATTGTTTACAGTGCCATGATGTTTGCCATTTTGGGCTTGCGTACGCTTTATTTCGTATTGGAAGCATTGAAAGGCTATTTGGTTCATTTGGAAAAAGCAGTGGTCGTGTTGCTGTTTTTCATCGCTGCCAAGCTGGGATTGTCGGCTAGCAATCATATGTTCCATCACGGATGGGACATTTCGCCCAATACGTCTTTGCTGGTTGTATTGGTTGTGCTGACCTGCGGGGTTGCCGCTTCCTTCATTTTCCCTGATAAGAAAAATAAAGGTAAAGCTGATTCGTGACCCGCTTCGTTCAGTAAAACGGAACAGTAGGATTTGCGACCTCTGAAAAACACTTCAGGCAGCCGGAAAGTCATTTCTCCGGCTGCCTGAAGTGTTTTGATGCTTTTTAAGCTTCCATCCGTTCTGCGCACTTCATTTTCGCATCAATCCAAGCGTCACCGCCGGGCTGTACGATTTTTGAAACCAGTTTATCCAAATCATTTAGATAGTTGGTTGCATTCGGGCTGTTAATCACCACCACCACGATCATGGGTTTGTCTCCCAGCCAATATCCGGCGAGGGCGCGTACATCTTTGAGCGTGCCCGTTTTCAGGCGCAGGGCAGGGCCTGCCTGTTTGAGGCGGTATTTCAGCGTACCGTCTTTGCCGGCAATGGGTAAGGTATCGATGAAGTCTTGTTTGAACGGGCTGAAATAGGCTTTTTCCAGCATTTGCGCCAACATATTGGCGCTGACACGTTCACGGCGGGATAGGCCCGAACCGTTTTCCAAGACCAAGTTTTCCGTATTCACGCCCGCGGTAGCCAATTCACGCTTTACGGCTGAAGAGGCTTGCTGCAAGGCGGAGTTGCCGGAATGCTCGCCTCCCAATTTCAGGAATACGGAGCGCGCAATCAGATTATTCGAATATTTGTTCATGTCCGTCAAAATGGCAGACATGGGTTTGGATTGGTGTACCGCCAGCGTTTTGGCATGAGGCGGCACGGATGCTGCCCTGATGCCGTCGGTAATTTCTCCGCCTGAGTAACGCCATTGGTTGATAAAGCTCTTTTGTACAAATTCACGCATGTTCAACATGTTGACGTACATTTCATTGCCCAAACACGATTCCGGAACTTTGCCGGAAACATGCAATACGCCGCCTTTGTAGTTTGCGCGCATATGGTTTTGCAAGGCTTTGCAGGATGCGTTTGATGGTGTGACGTTGATTTTGTTGTCGATTTTAATGTCGGGGAGGGGCGGGTTGGTCACAAGATCCACACCGCCCATGTCATTGCGTTCCGGTTTGACCGATACGACTTTGTAAGCCAGCATATGCGGGTCGGGCGGCGTCATAAATAGAGAGCCGACATCGGATTCGAAATCGCTCGGATTTTGAATATCTCCCCATAAATGGCGGTCGAGTACCAAGCCGCCGGTGATTTTGCGTATGCCTTTATCGCGCAATTGCTGCTGCATCCCGACCAAGCCTTCTTGGTCGAAAACAGGGTCTCCGCTGCCGACCCAGTAAATATCGCCTTGCAAGGTATCGCCTTGAATCGTGCCGTCGCTTTTAAATTGGGTTGTCCAGCGGTAATCGCCGCCCAAGGCTTTAAATGCGGCAAACGCTGTAACCAGCTTCATGGTTGATGCGGGGTTGACCGGCACATTCGAACGGTGGTCGACTAAGACGTTTCCACTGTCCAATTCTTGAACATACACGGAAATTTCGTCTTGAGGGATGCGGCCGAAATCGATGGCAAATGCCGGCAAAGAGAGGATGGACAGCCATAAAAGAGCGGCTGTTTGTCTTAACTTCATGATAGTTCTGAAAAACACATAAAGCATAATTATAAAGCAAGGTCGTCTGAAAAACGAGGATGGCTGCCTGACGGATGAAAAAGTTGTTTCTTATGGATAAAATGTGTCGCTATTTCGTTCCGTGCAGACAATCGGCGCTTAGGGCGAACTATGATAAAATCTGTTTTTAAAACAATATAAAAGGAATACATTATGCGACTGCTCCATACGATGTTGCGCGTTGGCAACCTCGAAAAATCTTTGGACTTCTATCAAAATGTTTTAGGCATGTCTTTGCTGCGCCGCCATGATTATCCCGAAGGACGTTTTACTTTGGCGTTTGTCGGTTATGGTAATGAAGCCGAAAATACTGTACTGGAATTGACGCACAACTGGGATACGGAAAGCTACGATATCGGCAATGCTTACGGTCATATCGCAGTGGAAGTGGATGATGCGTATGAGGCTTGCGAACGGGTCAGACAAAAAGGCGGCAAAGTCGTGCGCGAGGCAGGACCGATGATGCACGGCACGACCGTTATTGCTTTTGTGGAAGATCCTGACGGTTATAAAATTGAATTTATCCAAAAAAACAGCGGCAATGATTCGGTAAAATACTGATTTTCCAATCGTCTGATAAAAGGTCGTCTGAAAACCCTTCTCAATCGGGTTTTCAGACGACCTTTTTATTTTAATAGCCTTAATTTATTCCGCAGGCGGCATTTGGGCAACGGTTTCCTGCGCCCATGCCATGGTTTTGGCAAAGGCGGGGCGGGCGAGATGTTTGGCGGCGTAGCGTTGCAATACATCGGTTTCATCGGCAGGCAATACTTTAAAGTTTTGCGTTAAGAGCAGAATCAGCCCGGAATAGTACAAATCCAGCGCGGTAAAGCTGTTGCCGATAATGTAGTCGCGGTTTTTCAAGTATTCGCGCAAGGTGTTCCATGCGGTATCAAAATCGCCGTAACCGATTTGGCGGCGGCGCTCGGGCGTATCGACAGGCAGGTTGTGCAATTTGTTGAAGGCCGCGTATTCGAGGTGCAGAGACAGGCACATCCAGCGGTAGTATTCGCCGCGTTCCAACGTGTCTGCGGCAGGGATGAGGTGTTTGTCGGGGAACTGTTCTGCTAAAAAGGTAATGATGGCAAGTGATTCGGTCAATACGGTATCGCCGAATTTGAGCGCGGGAACCCGCCCTTGGGGATTGATGGCAAGATATTCGGCGGACTGAATCTGTGCGCCGAATTGGATGGGGACGACGGTGTATTCCGCGCCGCATTCTTTCAGCATCCATACGACGTATGTGCCGCGTGAAAAGGGATGGGTGTAGAGCGTGATGTTTTGCATGTCTTTTCCTTTTGCGTTGTGAATGTTTTTGGCGAAACCTGCACAGTAGGTTTCAGACGACCTTTTGGTTCTAATAATCTTGATTTATGCCACTGGCGGCATTTGGGCGGCGGTTTCCAGCATCCATGCCGTGGTTTCGGCGAAAGCGGGGCGGGCGAGATGTTTGGCGGCGTAGCGTTGCAATACGTCGGTTTCATCGGCGGGCAGCACTTTCCAATTTTGCGTTAAGTGCAGAATCAGAGCGGAGCAGTACAAATCCATCGCGGTAAAGCTGTTACCGACGATATAGTCGCGGTTTTTCAAGTGTTCGCGCAATGTGTTCCATGCGGTATCAAAATCGCCGTAACCGATTTGGCGGCGGCATTCGGGCGTATCGACAGGCAGGTTGTGCAGTTTGTTGAAGGCTGCGTATTCGAGGTGCATCAATATGCACATCCAGCGGTAGTATTCGCCGCGCTCCAACGTACCTGCGGCGGGGATGAGGTGTTTGTCGGGGAACTGTTCCGCCAAAAAGGTAATGATGGCGGTCGATTCGGTCAGTACGGCATCACCGAATTTGAGCGCGGGGACTTGCCCTTGGGGATTGATGGCGAGATATTCGGCGGATTTCATTTGCGTGCCGAACTGGACGGGTACGACGGTGTATTCCGCGCCGCATTCTTTCAGCATCCATACGACGTATCTGCCGCGTGAAAAGGGATGGGTATAGAGCGTGATGTTGTGCATGTTTCTTCCTTTTGCACGATGAATGGTTTTGGCGAAACCCACAGTGGGTTTTCAGACGACCTCATCAATAGGCGATGCTTTTTGCCGCTTCGTTCAAACCGTTTTCCAAAGATTCCAGCATGGCGGTATAGCCGTCGCCTTGTTGCGGGGTGGTAACGTCAAACGGTTTGTTGCGTCCGTCCGGCCACAGGGCATAGCCGCTAACGGTAGTCTGCCCTTGATAGCTGCCTTGGAAGGCTTCAATATAGATTTTAAGGGTTTGGCTGCTTTGGCTGCGCGAGGCGGGAACGAAAGTATGGCGCGGATTGAGGCGGTTGAGTTTGTTGCTGAGGTTTGCCGCCAGCGCACCGTCGAGCGGTGCCGCCCAAAGGTGGTTTTTCGCCAAATTCACGTGATACGCGTCGGTTTGATAAACGAGGCCGCCGCTGGCAAGCGGTTCGGCAAGGTTCACTTTAACCGCGATTTCGCTGCCTTGCGCCGTCGGCCGGATGTATTGGCTGTCGGGCAGGACGAAATATTGCGGGCTTTGCGCGGTGCCGCAGGCGGCAAGCGTCAGGGCGGCGGCAATCGGGAAGAGGCGCATTATCGGCTTCCTTTCGGGATGGGGTCTTTGCTGCTGCTGTTGAAAATCAGCGCGTTGGGTTTTTCTTTCAAAGTATTAATGACGGGCTGTACGTCTCTGAGGGTTTTGTCCAAACTTTGCAGGGTATTTTGCACGTCGCTGTAGATGGGCGATTGCGGCGATACACCTTGCAGGGTCTGGCGCAATTCTTTCAGGGTTTGGTTCAGCTCGTTGGGAATGTTTTGCGTTTGCGGTTTGCTGACCAGTTTGTCGATGGAGCTCAGGGCGGCATTGGCAGATTTGAGGGTGGATTTGAGCTCGGCAAGCGAGCCGTTCAAGCCTGCAACGGTTTTATCCAACGGCAGGTTGTTGAATTTCTCTAACAAATCCGCCACTTTTGCCTGCAAATCGTCCAAACCGCCGCCTTGTGTGGCAATAACGGTATCGCCTGCGTAAACGGTGTGCGGTCGCAGCTTGGGGGAAGACGAAGGCTGATCGTTCAATTCAATCATTTTGCTGCCGGTCAGCAGGTTGTTGCTGGAAATAGTGGCGGTCAGACCTTTGCCCAAAGCCGCTTGGAATTGTTGTTTCCAATGCTCTTTGCTTTGTTCGTCGGCATTGATTTCCATGCGCGACGGCTCAATGCGGATGCGCACGGGAATCCAGCCGTTTTCAAACAAATGCAGGCTGTCGTTGCGGTCGAAATAGGGAACATCGGAAACCACACCTACATTAAGCCCTTTATATTCGACGGGCGAACCGGCGGTCAGACCGCGCACGGACTGTTTGAAAAACGCGGTGTAATACAACGAACGGTTATCGGGCAGGTTTGCCACTTCGCTGCGGCTGTCGTAAAGCGTAAAACTGTCTTCGCTTTTCACATTTTTGCTGTTTTTGTTTTTCGGAGAATCAAACGAAATCGCGCCGGAAAGCAACGCGGGTAGGGGAGCGGAATTGAGTTTCACGCCGCTGCCTGTGGTTTCGATATTGATGCCGCTCTCCAGCCAGAAGCGGCTTTCCGAATTAATCAGTTTGTCGTTCGGGCTTTGGATGAAGATGGTGTAATGCACGGTTTGGTCGGCAGGCTCGAAATGCGCGCTTTCTACCTGTCCGACCATAAAGTTTTCATAAAGCACGGGGCTGCTGACGTTGAGGATTTTGTCGTTTTGACCGACCAGCTTCAGGCGCAGGCCGCTTTGTCCGATGGCTGCAATCGGCGGAATGTCCTGAACTTCAAATACGTCTTTCGTTTCATTGCTTTTGCCGGGCGTAAACGCGATATACGAACCAGACAGGAGCGTGCTCAAACCGGTTACGCCGCTTTGGTCGATACGGGGCTTGACCACCCAAAACTGCGTATCGCTGCGGATGAGGTCTTTCGCATCGGCGTTAAGTTGGGCGGTGACTTCCACGCCTTTTTGATCGTCGCGCAGCTTGATGCGGGTAACGTGTCCGACATCGACGTTCAGCACTTTAATTACCGTGTTGTTGACTTCAATGCCTTCCGCGCTGTCCATCAAAAGCGTGACGACCGGACCTCGGTTGCGGATATCTTTCACCAGCAGCCAGCCGCCTGCAATCAGCGCAATCAGCGGAATCAGCCACACGATGGACGTGAAGACGTTGGTTTTTTTGACACGCGCGGGTGCGCGATGTGTTTGAGAAGAATCGTGTTTTTTCATTGTTTCTGGTTATCGTCGGAATCGGGGTCGTCTGAAAGCTGCTGCTGCCTGTCCCAAATCAGGCGGGGGTCGAAATAATAGGCAGACAGCATGGTCAATACCACCACCAGGCAGAAATAAACCGCCGCCCCGCCGGGGACGACGCGTGCCATGTTGGTGTGGAACGAACTCATCAAAATAATAATCACAAAAATATCAATCATCGACCAGCGGCCGATGGATTCGGTAATCCGATAAAGCACCGACATTTTAGGCGCGCTCATCGGCGGTTTGAAATAAGCAGACGCAATCAAAACCGCCATCGCGATAATCTTCAATACCGGCACCAAAATACTCGCGCTGAAAATAATCACCGCAATCAGCCTGTCGCCGTCGTTCCACATATACACAATGCCGTTGAAAATCGTATTGACTTCCAGCGCGGTAGGGTTCGACGAAATCATAATCGGCAGAATATTTGCAGGGAAATACAGGATAAACGCCGCAATCAAAAACGCCAGCGAAATGCTCAGGCTTTTCTGGCGGCGGCGGTATAAATCCGCACCACAAACCTCACAAGGCTGCTCGTCTTTATCGCGGAAATACAGGCAGCGGCTGCAACAGGTTTTGTCGTCGGATGCCGTTTGCACCGCATCCCCACCCATCAGTCTGTGGATTTTATAATAAACCCAATGCTGCGGAATCGAGACTGAAGTCCGAATCAGCATGACTGACAGCGCAAACATCAAATAAAACGCCGAGCCGAATTCTACCGCCGCCACGGACGAGAGCTTGATATACGCCACCAAAGTGGAAATAAAAAACACATCCACCATAATCGCATGGCGCAGCCTGACCAAAACCCGCGTCGCAAACCGCAGCGCAGGATACGCCCGCTCGCGCACCAGCGCCGTATAAACATAGAGGCAAAGCAGTAAAAACAATACCGGCGCGCCAAAAGTCAGGACGAACATCACTTCCGCCAGAAAGCCGTAATCCTGATAAATCAAAAGCCGCATCATTTCCGGCAGCGACAGGACGGATGTTACGCCGAAGAGTTGCACGCGGATATAAACCATGCTGTACGCAAACGCCATCAAAATCAGCGAAGTGGTCGCGTAAGCCAGCGGTGCAACATAAGGATTGTTTTCCACCTCGACCACTTCATGATTGCACACCGGACAATGCGCCTCCTGCCCCTGCCGCAGGCGCGGAATATCCATGCGGTTGCCGCAGTCCGGGCAATCCACCGTATGCGCCGGCAGCGATGCGTCGGGCAGGTAGGATTTATAACGCCACCAGCGCGTATAGCTAGGAATCGGTTTCATGGAGGAGGGAAGAGGTCAAAGAGGCAGGTATTATAAAGGAAAACATAGGGATAGCCCAAATTGCTTACATATGAGGGAGATAGTGTCTGGAAAACGAATTATGACTATATAAATAGTATTGTTTGTAATCAAATTGAGGTCGTCTGAAACGCTTTCAGACGACCTTTTGTCATATTTGTTGCAAATATGTAGAAACAACAGGTTTATGTAAATAATAGCAAGTTAAATTCTTGCTAATGTAATAGAAATGATATATATTCCTAAATTGTTTTATAATATGACAATCTTCGTTTGTTCGTCTGTACGAGTCAATGTCGAAGTATCTTAATCTCTATTTCCAAACACAGATTTTTCATCAGTTAATTTTTTATTGATTCAGGGCGGTCTTCATTTGAGGTCGTCTGAAAAACCGCTGAGCGGGTTTCATCAAAACATTCATTGAATTTTGTAGATTATCAAAGGATATTCACATGAGCGAAACACAAGAGCTGACTTTTGCCAAACGTCTGAAAGAGCAAACCACCACCGTTCACGACAGCGTGGACAACTTGGTGATGTCTGTCGAGCCGTTTACCAACAAAGAGAACTACATCAAATTTTTGAAACTGCAATCCGTGTTCCACAAAGCGGTCGATCATATCTATAAAGACCCCGAGTTGAACAAAGCCATTCCTGAGCTGGAATATATGGCGCGTTATGATGCGGTAACGCAAGACCTGGCGGATTTGGGCGACAAACCCTACGAATACGGCAAACCGCTGCCGCATGAAACCGGCAACAAAGCCATCGGTTGGCTGTATTGCGCCGAAGGTTCCAATTTGGGCGCAGCATTTTTGTTTAAACACGCGCAAAAGCTGGATTACAACGGAGAACACGGCGCGCGCCACCTCGCCCCTCATCCGAACGGCCGCGGCAAACATTGGCGTGCTTTTGTCGAGCATTTGAATACTTTGGGTTTAAGCCCCGAAGCCGAAGCCGAGGCGATTCAGGGCGCAAAAGATGCGTTTGCGTTCTACAAAGTTGTTCTGCGTGAAACCTTCGGCCTGCCTGAAGGTGCGGAAGCTCCGGAAGGCTTTGTTCCACACCGTCATTAATGGTTTGACGATATAAGTAGAGGTCGTCTGAAACACATCTGTATACGCGGATTCATAAATTCTGTTTTCAGACGACCTTCATGCTGATGTAAGTTTACTACCGTTTGGTTATCCGCATTTGCGGTATATTTTAATTGGTTTGTTGTAAATAATTATCAAATATTTTATCATCATCATTCCAAAATACCATTATCACATTCAGGAGTTTTACCATGAAGGAATCATTTAAATTAAGTATGTTGGCGATTGCTTGCAGCATCGCATTGAGTGCATGCGGCTCAAGCGGTGGTGGTACGCCGTCTGCACAGCCTGCACCGACCCCGCAACAGCCGGGCAATAATTCTGGCTCGGGCGGAGGAGGTGATTCAAAACAAACTGAAGACGCTAAGAAAGCCGAAGAAGCTAAGAAAGCTGAAGAAGCCAAGAAAGCTGAAGAAGCCAAGAAAGCCGAAGAAGCCAAGAAAGCTGAAGAAGCCAGGAAAGCCGAAGAAGCCAAGAAAGCTGAAGAAGCCAAGAAAGCTGAAGAAGCCAAAAAAGCTGAAGAAGCCAAAAAAGCTGAAGAAGCCAAGAAAGCTGAAGAAGCCAAGAAAGCCAATGAGGCCAATTCAGGTCAAGGTTTTGGCGGCGAAGGCAAAGTAATGGGTAAAGCTTTGGATGGCGGTGTCTTGGTAGCGAAAAAACGTGAAACCGGCGATTTGGAATATGCCAAAACCGAAGCCCCGATTGCATCGGATAAAAACAGCGTCGTACTTGATGGTGTCGCCATTAATACCAAAGACGTTAAAGCAGGTGAGTTCACGTTGGGCGAAAGAAGTACGAACGGCGGTAAAGCCGATGCAGCACAATATGCGATACACAGCGGCGACCTGCTGCCTGATGTTCGTTATGGCGGTGTTGCCGATGTAACCAATCTGCGTGATTTCAAACAAGCTTTATTTGTACAAGGTGCGCCGTCTGGTAGCGAAACCGTTGCCGCTCTAAAGGGTGAAGCTACTTATAAAGGTATCGGTTTGCATTTTGCAAACGGATTGCCGGTCAATACCAGCTTGTTAAACGAGCTTCCTGATACAAGCTCTGCATCTAAATTGGAAAACCTGTATCCTGCCGCCAGAGCAACTGATGTTACCGCAAAAGTCAATTTCGACCAAAAAACCATCAATGTCGGCATCAACCGCTATTCCGATCAAACGGTTGGCGGTGGTAGCGGTGGCAATAGGATTGCAGGTGTCGTCAAATCCAATGCGCGCGATATGGCGGAAAATTTGTCTTTCAATGGCGATTTGCACGGCAACACCTTCTCCAACAAGCAAGGTACGATGCAAGGCGGATTCTTTGGCGCGAAGGCAGACCAACTTGCCGGTACATATAGTGCGGCAGGCAAAAACCAACGTGATGAAGATGTAGTGGCGCGCGGTGTGTTCGGTGCAAAACGCCAAGAGACAGCAGCTCAAGCAGGCGGACAGCCTGATGCGCCGGTTGCCAAACCTGATGCGCCTGTAACTCAGCCTAAAGTTGATGCCGCTGCAGCCGAATTGAAAAAAGGCGAAACAGGCGAGCAATACTTCTTATCGAATATCGCGGACTTGACCAAAGTCATTATCAACGGTACGGCAATCGCTTTGGCACCTGTTACCAACAAGCTCCATCAAACTGAATTGGGCTCAGACTATAAGTCGTTTGTTGCTTCAGGCAATTTGAGCAACGTTGTCTTCGGTGCGGCAAAACTTGCCGATAATGCTTACTCCTTGTTTGTTCAGGGTGAAATGAGTGCCTCTTTGCCGTCCGGTACAGCCAAATACGCCGGCGATGTGTTGAATTTCCGTGCCCGCAACTTGGATGATAAGGAAAACTGGGTGGGTGCCGGCAACACCTATCGTACCACCGGTTCATTTACCGCCGATGTTGATTTTGATGCAAAAACCATCGCAGGTAAAATCAATAGTGGCGATAACCGATATATGGGTGAACAAGCCTTTACAGCAGGTATTTCAGGCAGCAGCTTTAACGGCAAGTGGAATTCCGGTGTCGAAGGTTCTATATCCGGCGGATTCTATGGCGACAAAGCAGCCGAAATGGCGGGGCGTTACAGTTACAATAAGACACCAGGCAACAACGGTTCTTTGAGTGACAATGCCTTTGGTGTATTTGGCGGTAAAAAACAATAACCGTCTGTTTAAGCTGAAAACAAACCGCCTGAAAGGGCGGTTTGTTTTTGATCAGATAGAATTTTCAGATGACCTGAAACTTTTAGAGTAAGTTTGGAGAAAAAGGGATGCAGGATGTTTTCAAAACAAGGGAGAGGTCGTCTGAAAACAGCCATACCCATTCTGTTGTAAAAAATTCTTTCTGCATAGACATTTCATCCCTAATTTGCTTCACTTGTCCGAACTCAATATAAATTCCGTCCTATATCCGCTATAATCGCAAATCGATTATCCAATGTATAAGACAGGAAAATTCATGTCCCAAAGCCGTTTCAACCAAACCGGCCCCAAAATCGGTCTGAGCGTGCGCCTTGCGGAAACGCAGGCGGAAATTGAAGCAGCACAACGCTTGCGTTATCAGGTATTTGCCCAAGAACTGGGGGCGGAAATCGAAAGCGAAGACGGTCGCGATGTCGATCCTTACGACGAACATTGCCACCACCTTTTGGCTTTTGACGACGCAACCGGAGACGTCATCGGCTGCTACCGCCTGATTACCGAAGAAACCGCCAAAAAAGTCGGCGGCTGGTATAGTGAACACGAATTTGACTTGTCCCCTTTGAAAGACATCTTGCCGCAAACCGTCGAACTCGGCCGCGCCTGCACCCACCCCGACTACCGCAACGGCGGTTTGGTCATGCTTTTGTGGTCGGGTTTGGTCAAATTCATGAAAGATGAAAACCTGCGCTTTATGATAGGCTGCGGCAGCATTGATATGCACGACGGCGGCAGCGATGCGGCAGGTCTGTATCATGCCCTGAAATCCAAATACCTCGCGCCTGAAAAATGGTGCGTCAAACCGCTCAATCCGCTCAAGTGGGACGAAATCACCCCGTCGGACAAACCGGATGTTCCGCCGCTGATTAAAGGTTACCTCAACGCAGGCGCATGGTTTTGCGGCGAGCCTTGTGTCGATGAAGCGTTCAACTGCGCCGACGTGCTTATCATGATGGACATTACCCGTCTGGCAGATCGTTACCTTCAGCGTTTTGCCCCCAGACTATAAAGACTAAAAGGTCGTCTGAAAACCTTTTCAGACGACCTCAACTATTGTGAAATCAACGATTTTTAGCAATTCCACCCTATACCAATATACACACACCACAACCTTATGATTGCCAAACTGCGTTTTACCTTCCGCCTGCTCTGTATCGGCATCTGCCTGCTTTACGGTATGGCGGAAATGTTCTTCCTGTTTCCCTTTTACAGCAAACGGCGCAAATTGCGTGCCATCCAAATTTGGTCGCTGCGCGTCCTCGCTTCATGCGGCATGAAGCTGGAAACCTTCGGTACGTTGCCTCAGGAAGGGCAGGCACAGTTGTTAATCAGCAACCATATCTCTTGGTTGGACATCATGGCGGTCAACGGCGCATTCCCGGGCAGATTTGTGGCTAAAGACGATGTTGCCAAATGGCCGGTGGTTGGCTATCTCGCCACACAGGCGCAAACCGTGTACGTTTCACGCAATAAAGGCACTAAAGGCAATACCGCCAAAATCGCTACCGTAACCGAAGCCCTCAAAAACGGCGATACCGTGACTATTTTTCCTGAAGGGACGAGTACGGAAGGTTATGAAATCCTCCCGTTCAAACCCAGCTTTTTCCAAACTGCCTACGATGCAGGTGTTCCCATTATTCCCATGCTCTGCCGCTACCCCAATCCTGACGGCACCAGTCCGAACCTTCAGGCGGCTTATGTGGACGATACCAGCCTGTGGCAATCCATCTGCATGATTATCAGCCAGCCTTCCAGCAAGGTGGAGCTGCATTTTCTGGAGCCGGTTCCTGCCAAAGAAGACCGCTACGAAACGGCGCTGGAAATACACGGCATCTTGAGCCGAGAATTAAAAAAATTGGGCTGACAGGTCCAAACAAACGAAAATAACTTCAAACCGCTATCCGAACCGTTTCATCAAACCAAACAATAGGAGAAGCCAAATGGAAGAAACATTCGTCCAAACGCTGACCATCGCCGGCTCGGATTCCGGCGGCGGGGCGGGGATACAGGCGGATTTGAAGACGTTTCAGATGCGCGGCGTGTTCGGCACCAGTGTGCTGACTGCCGTGACCGCGCAAAATACGCTCGGCGTATCGGCGGTGCATCTGGTTCCAACCGACATCATCACTGCTCAAATCGAAGCCGTCCGCACCGATTTTGAAATCCGCGCCTATAAAATCGGGATGCTGGGTACGGTTCAAGTGATTGAATGTGTTGCCGAAAATCTGAAAAAATGCCGTTTCGGCAAGCGCGTCCTCGATCCGGTGATGATTGCTAAAGGTGGCGCACCGCTGTTGCAGGATTCCGCCGTCGAAGCGATGAAACGCCTGCTTCTGCCCGATACGGACATTCTGACGCCGAACCTGCCCGAAGCGGAAGCCTTGACGGGCGTGCGCATTGAAAGCCGCCAAGATGCGGAACGCGCCGCCAAAATCCTGCAAGATTGCGGCGTGAAAAACGTGGTGATTAAAGGCGGGCATTTGGGCGACAGCCGCAGCGAATACTGCACCGACTGGCTGTTTACGCCGGATGAAGTGTTTGAATTTACCGACCGCCGCTTCCCGACGGCGCATACGCACGGTACGGGCTGTACGTTCTCCGCCTGTATCGCCGCCGAGCTGGCAAAAGGTTTCGAAACACTCGAAGCCGTGCAAACCGCCAAAAAATACATTACCGAAGCGATTCGCAACCCTTTGAACATTGGAGCGGGACACGGTCCGGTCAATCATTGGGCGTATCGGGATTGAATAAGGTCGTCTGAAACGGAAATTTCAGACGACCTCTTGCTATATTTATCAGTCAAATTTGTTTACAATATTGGGCAAACCAACTTCAACTTCGCGGAAGAGAAATCATGCAAGTTACATCAAAATGGATAGACGGAATGTGCTTTGTCGGCACGACCGAAAACGGACACAGCGTCGTCATGGAAGGCGCGGCGGCGGAAGGGCAGGCGAAACGCGGTCCCAGCCCGATGGAAATGCTGCTTTTGGGCGTGGCGGGCTGTTCCAGCATCGATGTCGTGATGATTGCCGAGAAGCAGCGTCAAAAGGTGGTGGACTGCCAAGCGACGGTTACCGCGAAGCGCGCCGACGATGCCCCGCGCGTGTTTACCGAAATCCATATCCATTTTAAAGTCATCGGACACAATTTGACCGAATCCGCCATCGAGCGCGCCGTGCAGATGTCTGCCGAGAAATATTGTTCCGCCTCGATTATGCTGGGCAAGGCGGCGAAAATCACCCACAGTTTTGAAACCGTCGAAGCAGAGTAATTTTTCAGACGACCTCCCGTATCTTTCAGGGGTCGTCTGAAAAGCGTTTAGAGGCGGAATACTGTTAAAGCGTGAATAAAGGCCGCCCGACAAAAAAGCAGATATATTCACGCTACACCATGAATATATCTGCTTGCTTATTGTGGATTCTCTCTCTATCAGCCTTCATAACTTGGCCTTGTGAGGATATTGTGCAAGCTTCACTAAAGATTGTCAACAATTTTTAATTATATCTTAATCAGATTTTGTGCTATATCGAAATGGAATCAAGCAAAAAGCGATAAGGGGCGGGTTGCTGCCGTTGCAAAATTTCTGTTATTTCAAACGATATGACACGCCAGACTATGAGGAGAGCTTAAATAATGAATACCGATAACGAAACCCTTCATGCGCCCACCCCTTCTTCCATGATGCCGGCAGGCAGGCACGATTCGGAGCTGTTCCGCGTTTACGCCCTGATTTTGGACGGCATCACCGATCATGTTTTGCTGCCCGGCAAAAAATTGACCGAATCCGAGCTTTGCCGCCAGATGGTTTGCTCGCGCAATACCGTGCGCGGCGCGCTGTCCCTGTTGGCACACGACAAAATTGTCGATTTACAGCCCAATCGCGGCGCGTTCGTCCATGTTCCCGATTTGAAGGAAATGCAGGACGTGTTCAACGCACGTATCGAAATGGAAAGCATGATTTTGAACCTCCTGTCCGATATGCCCGATTTGGAAACCCGCCTCCAGCCGCTCTACGCCATGATCGAGCGTGAAGAACAGGCGTCCGACAGCGGCGACCGCGTGGGTTGGAACCGCCTGTCCAACGCCTTCCACGTCGAACTCGCGCGCCTGATCGATAACCACGTCTTGTTCGACATCATGAATACCCTGTGCGCCCGCTCTTCGCTCATCGTCGCCGTCTTCGATGCGCAGCGTAATGAAAAACGCGCCATCAATCCCCACACCCATTCCGAACACCGCGAAATCCTCGACTTGCTGGTCAACGGCAAACGCAACCGCGTCGTCAAAGTCATGCGTAAACACTTAAGCGCGTGCGTGGAGCGTTTGGAACGTAAATACGAAGCGGAATAATCCAAATCCAGCAAAAAGGTCGTCTGAAAACCGGATTCAGGTTTTCAGACGACCTTTGGTTTTGGTAAAAGCCAAATCGACGGCTGCCTTTTCCTGCTTCGGGCAAAAGGCGTACAATCCGAATTCAAACGAACCGGAACGAATGGAAACGAATCCAGATGAAACCGAAAATACAGAGACACGAACATATCCTCACGCTCGTGCGCGAGCAACATTTCATGACGGTCGAGCAGCTTGCGGAAGCCTTGGATGTTACCCCGCAGACCATACGCCGCGACATACAGGAATTGAGCGAAAGCGGTCAGTTGAAGCGTTACCACGGCGGCGCGTCGGTCGGCGATATTTCCGGCAGCGCGGCGCAAGGCAAGCGCAATCATTGCCAAAATGAAAAAAACGCCATCGCCCGCCTGATTGCCGCCCACATTCCCGACAATTCGTCGCTGTTTATCAGCATAGGCACGACGATGGAAGCCGTTGCCGCAGAGTTGGTCAAGCAGCGCAAAAACTTGCGGATTATCACCAACAATATTTACGTTGCCTCCATCACGTCCGCGCGCACCGACTACACCGTCATCATCACCTCCGGCGTCGTGCGCCCATTGGACGGCGGGATTACGGGCGTGGCGACGGTTGATTTTATCAATCAGTTTAAAGTCGATTATGCCGTCATGAGTACGCACGGCGTGGAAAGCGACGGCTCGCTTTTGGACTATGACTATAAAGAAGTCAGCGTCATGCAGGCGATGATGACCAATGCGCGGGTCAGGTATTTGGGCGTGGACCACAGCAAATTCAACAGCAATGCCTTGGTCAGGCTGGGCGACATCGGTTCGTTTGACAAAGTATTTACCGACCGCGTACCGGAAGCCGCCATGCAGAAGGTTTTGGGCGATGCGGGCGTAGAATGGCTGGTTGCCGAGCCTGTGCCGCTTTGATTTCGGGAGTTACAAAAGGTTAATGAAATTCGGGTACAATGGGGAAGCGTTTTCAGATGGCTGCTATTGGATGGGTAGGTCGTCTGAAAACTAAGCATCCATCCATGAATGTTTTTTTATTTAGAAGAACAGTTTTGAAAAGTCATCAAGATGAATTTCCCCCGTATTAGCGAAAGAACATTTGCCGGCCTATCATTGGCTGGCAGTATCATTATTATCATCACGACCTCGATATGGTTCAGTCAGGCAATACCCGATCGCTTCGAGCTTACATTGATTGCCGGTATGTTGATGCTTGGCTCGGCGAATCTGGTTTATGTCTTGTTTTCCCATCGTTTGCGACCTGCTACTGTGGCGGGCAGCGTGTGGATAACAACCATACTTTGGTTGTTGTTTATGATGGCGGTAGACAGTGCTGACAGTCATAATGACCCTTACTCCCCTAATTACGATCATCACGGATCAGCTTTTTTGTGGCTAGGATTGCCTGTATTTTATGTTGGTTCGCTGATTGCTTCCATTATCGCCACCGCAGCCCGCCCCAAGCTGCTCTCTTTGGAAAAATCCTCGCTTCAAGCATTTTGGGCGTCCATGCGCTGGTCTTTTATCGGCACTACCGGTTTGCTTTGGATTTTTTACCCAATCGCAATTTTGGTTATTTTGGGTATTGTTCTGTTGATTAACCTGCTGGTCAATTTGATCGATTCCTCAACCGCATTCAAACGTCCGGAAGACAATGCTTCCGACCATTCCAATCTTTCATCCGATTCGTAATTGTCCATACAGAGGTCGTCTGAAACGGTTTTCAGACGACCTCTGTACCCCGTATTGACTGTAAAGCCGTCCTGTTTTCAGGTAAAATCGGCACGACATCATATTTTCAGATAGCTCTCGACCATGCTCAACAAAGACCAATTCGCGGACAACCATTTCATCCGCACCATCATCGAAGAAGACCTCAAAAGCGGCAAACACGAAGCCATCCAAACCCGCTTCCCGCCCGAACCCAACGGCTACCTGCACATCGGCCACGCCAAATCCATCTGCCTGAACTTCGGTTTGGCGTATATTTACGACGGCTTGTGCAACCTGCGTTTCGACGATACCAACCCCGAAAAAGAAAACGACGAATACGTCAACGCCATCAAAGAAGACGTCGAGTGGCTCGGTTTCCATTGGGCGGGCGAGCCGCGTTTCGCTTCCAACTATTTCGACCAGCTTTACGACTACGCCGTCGGTTTAATCAAAGACGGCAAAGCGTATGTCGATGATTTGACGCCCGAAGAAATGCGCGAATATCGCGGTACGCTGACCGAAGCGGGCAAAAACAGCCCTTACCGCGACCGCAGCGTCGAAGAAAACCTCGACCTGTTCACACGCATGAAAAACGGCGAATTCCCCGACGGCAGCAAAACCCTGCGCCTGAAAATCGACATGGCTTCGGGCAACATCAATATGCGCGATCCGGTCATCTACCGCATCCGCCGCGCCCATCACCACAACACCGGCGACAAATGGTGCATCTACCCGATGTACGACTACACGCATTGCATTTCCGACGCCATCGAAGGCATCACGCATTCCTTGTGTACGCTCGAATTTGAAGCCCACCGCCCGCTTTACGACTGGGTGTTGGACAACATCCCTGCGCCGCACGCTACCCGCCCGCGCCAATACGAGTTTTCCCGTTTGGAGCTTCTGTATTCCATCACCTCCAAGCGCAAGCTGAACCAACTGGTTTCAGAAGGCCACGTTTCCGGCTGGGACGACCCGCGTATGCCCACCATTTCCGGTATGCGCCGCCGCGGCTACACGCCCGAAGGCCTGCGCCTGTTTGCCAAACGCGCCGGTATTTCCAAATCTGAAAACATCGTCGATATGAGCGTGTTGGAAGGCGCGATTCGCGAAGAGCTGGAAAACTCCGCTCCGCGCCTGATGGCGGTCTTGAACCCGCTCAAAGTGACCCTGACCAACTTTGAAGCCGGCAAAACCCAAAGCCGCCGCGCCGCGTTCCACCCCAATCACGAAGAAATGGGCGAGCGCGAAATCCCTGTGTCCCAAACCATTTACATCGAAGCAGACGACTTTGCCGAAAATCCGCCCAAAGGCTTCAAACGCCTGACACTCGGCGGCGAAGTACGCCTGCGCCACGGCTATGTGATCAAATGCGATGAAGTAGTAAAAGATGCGGCAGGCAATGTGGTTGAACTCAAATGCAGCATCGACCACGACACCTTGGGCAAAAATCCCGAAGGCAGAAAAGTCAAAGGCGTGATTCACTGGGTTTCCGCCAAACACGCTGCCGAAATCAAAGTCCGCCTGTACGACCGCCTCTTTACCGTTGAGCGTCCCGATGCCGTGCACGGCGAAGACGGCAACTATCTGCCGTTTACCGATTTCCTCAACCCCGAGTCCGTCAAAGAAATCACCGCCTACGCCGAACCCGCAGCCAAAAACCTGCCCGCCGAAAGCCGTTGGCAGTTTGAGCGACTGGGCTATTTCGTGACCGACCGCAAAGACCACCGCCCCGAGCAGCCCGTGTTCAACCGCACGGTCACGCTGAAAGACTCTTGGCAGCCCAAGTAATCTGTTGGCAACAGCCATATTGGAAGGTCGTCTGAAAACTTGGAATCTGGTTTTCAGACGACCTTTGTTGATAAAGGAATGAGATGGAACGTTATTCTGTACATTTGAAACTGCTGGGGATGGCAGTATTGTGGGGTGCGTCTTGGCCGATGGGGCGGATGCTGGGTCAGTCGCTGCCGCCGCTGACGGGCGGGGCGGTTCGGTTTGTATTGGCTTCGGTTTTGTTGCTGGGCTGGTTGTTTGCGCGCAGCAGGTTTGCGACTTTGGCGGCTTTGTCGGCGCGGCAATGGCTGGGATTGACGGTGGCTGCTTCCGTCGGGGTGTGCGGCTATGCGGTGTTTTTCATGCTGGGTTTGCAGGCAATGCCGGCGGGTAAGGCGGCGGTAGTCGTGGCGATGAATCCCGTGCTGACGCTTCTGCTGGCGGCTTGGCTTTTCGGCGAACGGTTAAACGCGAAGATTTTGGCGGGTATGCTGCTGGCGGTCTGTGGTGCGATAACGGCGGTAACGCAAGGGCAGCCGTTGACGGTATTGTCGGGCGGCATCAAGGCGGGGGAGTGGCTGATTTTCGGCTGCGTGGTCTGCTGGGCGGCTTATACCTTAATCGGGCGTGCGGTTTTGCGCGGGATAGACGCGTTGACGGTAACGGCGGCAACGTCGTTCATCGGCGCGCTGATGTTGTCGGTGGTGGCGTTGTGGACGGACGGACTGCCGTTTGAGGCAATGGCGGCGATGGATGCACGCGGTTGGACGGCATTGGCGTGGCTGGTCATCGGCGCGACGGTATTGGCCTACGCGTGGTATTTCGAAGGCGTGAAGACTTTGGGTGCAGGCAGCGCGGCGGCGTATATTACGTTGGTGCCGATTTTCGGTATGCTCAGCTCGGCGTGGGTTTTGGGCGAACCTTTGCATATTTCGCTGATTGCGGGCTGCGCGGCAGCGGTCGGCGGCATGACACTGATGCGGTACGGGCAGAAGGTCGTCTGAAAGATTCAAGAGAGGATAAGTTCCTTATCAAACGATGGATGCTCTGTCAGTGTTATAGAAACTCAATCCAGTAGTCTCGGTGTGGTTCGATAATGACCGGTTTGCACCAGAAATATTTGAGGTATCCCAAATTGGCGGGCGTTACGGGGCGGTTGTTCATATTGAATTTTTCAGCACTTTCCCTAGTCAGGAAACATTTGACGGATACATAATGTTTACCGTCTGATTCTCTTTGAATGCCTTCGAAACCGATTCTGTCTCCCACCTTAAACTCTTTGGTAATGAGTCGTCCGAGAAAATAAACGGTTTTGTTTTTCATCAACTCGTAGGCTTTCGCATTTTCTATTTCGGCATTTGTTGCTGCAAACATAATGCAAAAGCTGTCGATAAGGTCTTTCAGGGGCTGCAAATCGTCTTTGGAAAAGATAATGTCCGATGTATCAAGTCCGGATATAACAAGGTTTACATAATAGGGTTGCCAGATAACCGCATCAAGAGACATGCCTAAAGGGATGGTTTGCGCTTTGTAGCCGGTGATTTCAAACTTTCTCCTTTCTTTTTCATATGCCTCTGTTGAAGCAAAGACATGAAGGTTCTCCACTTTCCTGAACGGCCTTTTTTTTACGAAAGCAATGACAGGCCTGTCCAGTCGTTCGAATAAATTGAGGTTGTAGTATTCAATAGGAATTTTTTGCATTGAGACCTTTCTTTTCTATGTTTCGTGGTTTTATTCTAACATATCGCTAAAGCGGCTGTTCCGTTTGCGATAACGTTGTCTGTCGGCTTGTAAACTTGTTTCAGGACAAGGCAGGGGTCGTCTGAAATTTTTGTTCGGGTATTTTTACTTTATTGAAATTGGGTTTCAGACGACCCTTTATTTATAATAGGTAAGTTGAAGCAATATGGCTTTGATAACGAGAGAAATTTCAATATAACGAACAAAGAAAGAATAAATGCTGCTGTTTTATAACTTTATTTGGCTGACGGTGGTCGCCATACTGAGCTTGATGCTTGCCGATATGACGTTGAGAGCTGAAAGACCGTTGTTTAAAGCAATGGCTGTCAGGTTCAATGTGTTTTTGCTGTGCTGTTTGGGCGTTCAGGCATGGAGCATTTGGGTGGGGCAGCAAGAGCCGGAGGAGTATGTGCTTCGGGAGGATACGGTGGTAGACGGTTTTCCATTGCCTGCCGGAACGAAGTTGCATTTTCGGTGGAAAAAGGATATCGAATCTTACGAGTATGCCGTCTTTCCCAAGCCTGTCGAATGGAAGGGCATGATGATTAAGGCGGTGGAACGGAAGTTTTATGATCAACATATGGGCGAAGGCGTCTTTCTGGAGCCAGCGGAAGTAGCCGAACACAAACCGGTTTGGTCGGAAGGTTGGTTGTGCCGTGTGGATGCTGGGGATTTTGGGTGGAAGTATATCGGTGCGTACGATAAGCGAACGTCTGTTCCTGAAGATTACCAACTGACAGGATGTCAGTTGGATGACTCTTTCGCGCTGCCGGTGCCGCAATTGGGCGAAAATGTGAAGCTTGGTTTGCGTGAAGTGAAATATATTGAATCCGATGAATCCGGTAAAGTTTGGCTGGCATGGTTGGCTTCTGAAAATATACCTTTTACAGGCTTGATAACGCTGGACGATAAAAAGAATATTGTGGAAATAGAGATTGAACCCAAACAAACCGATATTTTGGGCTGTGTATTCAACAATGTTTCCCTGCTGACTTGGAAGCTTGGCCAGCCCGATATTTGGACGGTATCGGCCCGCCAAAAAGCAGAAAATGAATTGGTGGAAGAGAATAATGTGAAACAGCCGGAAACTTGCTGGGGGAGAAAACTTGTCTATCAGTATTAATCGGCAGGTCGTCTGAAAAGGCAGCAACCGACTGCCTCGTGTTCAATATTTTTTATCAAGGAAATCATGATGTCCGCTCCGCTCGAAATCGAAACCCACCCTTTTCCTGCCTTGCTGCCGCCGCAGGCGACGGTGATGATGATGGGGACGTTTCCGCCCAAGGAAGACAAACGCGCGATGCAGTTTCATTATCCGAATTTCCAAAACGATATGTGGCGCGTCTACGGGCTGGTGTTTTTTAATGATGCGGCGCATTTCCAGATGCCGGCTGAAAAAGCGTTTGATGCGGAGAAAATCAAGGCGTTTTTGCGCGAACGGGGGATTGCGTCCTGCCCGACCGTGTTAAAGGCGGTGCGGGAACACGGCAATGCGTCCGACAAGTTTTTGCAAGTGGTCGAAACAGTCGATTTGGCGGCGGTGTTGGCGCAGATGCCCGACTGCCGCCATATCTGCACCACCGGCGGCAAAGCGACGGAAATCCTGCTCGATATTCAGGGCGGCGGCATCAAAATGCCGAAAACGGGCGAAACCGTGCCGTTTCCGTTTGCCGGACGGGATTTGACCCTGACCCGCCTGCCGTCCACTTCGCGCGCTTATCCTTTGAGTTTGGCGAAAAAGGCGGCGGCGTATCGGGCGTTTTTCGAAATGGCGGGTTTGTGTGAAAAACAGTTATAATTGCCGACAGTTTCCCCTTTCAGACGGCCTTTAACAGACTGAGGCCGTCTGAAAAAACAGACAAGGAAGAAATCCGATGAAAAACTACCAAGCGCCCGATGAGAAGGGCTTTTTCGGCGAACACGGCGGACTTTATGTTGCCGAAACCCTGATTCCCGCCTTGCAAGAGTTGGCAGATGCCTATCAAGCAGCGAAAAACGACCCGTCGTTTTGGGAAGAGTTCCACCACGATTTGAAACACTACGTCGGCCGCCCCAGCCCCGTTTACCATGCCGCGCGATTGTCCGAGCATCTGGGCGGCGCGCAAATCTGGTTGAAGCGCGAAGACTTGAACCACACCGGCGCGCACAAGGTAAACAACACCATCGGTCAGGCACTGCTTGCCCGCCGTATGGGCAAAAAACGCGTCATCGCCGAAACCGGCGCGGGTCAGCACGGCGTGGCCTCCGCCACTGTTGCCGCCCGCTTCGGCATGACTTGCGACGTGTACATGGGCGCGGACGACATCCAGCGCCAAATGCCCAACGTGTTCCGCATGAAATTATTGGGCGCGAACGTGGTCAGCGTCGACAGCGGCAGCCGCACGCTGAAAGACGCGATGAACGAAGCCATGCGCGAATGGGTCGCCCGCGTGGACGACACGTTCTACATCATCGGCACCGCCGCCGGCCCCGCGCCGTATCCCGAAATGGTGCGCGATTTCCAATGCGTTATCGGCAACGAAGCCAAAGCGCAGATGCAGGAAGCCATCGGCAGACAACCCGACGTCGCCGTTGCCTGCGTCGGCGGCGGCTCGAACGCCATCGGCCTGTTCCACCCGTATATCGGCGAAGAAAACGTGCGCCTCGTCGGCGTGGAAGCCGGCGGTTTGGGTGTGGACACCCCCGACCACGCCGCGCCGATTACCAGCAAAGCCCCCATCGGCGTATTGCACGGCTTCCGCAGCTACCTGATGCAGGACGAAAACGGCCAAGTTTTGGGGACGCACTCCGTGTCCGCAGGCCTCGACTATCCCGGCATCGGCCCGGAACACAGCCACCTGAACGACATCAAACGCGTCGAATACACCGTCGCCAAAGACGACGAAGCACTCGAAGCCTTTGATTTGTTGTGCCGCTTCGAAGGCATCATCCCCGCGCTCGAATCCAGCCACGCCCTCGCATGGGCAGTCGCCAACGCGCCGAAAATGGGCAAAGACCAAGTGATTCTGGTCAACCTGTCCGGCCGCGGCGATAAAGACATCAACACCGTGGCGAAGTTGAAAGGGATTGAGTTGTAGGGATGATGTGAAGGTCGTCTGAAAACAAAAATATGATGATTCTCCCCAATTGTTACAGCTATTTCCGTATGGTATCCGACCACAATTGCGCCGATGAATTGACGCAATTGCTCGGTATCCAGCCGTTTTCTGTTACCCGATGTGGAGAGACGCATTTAGCTAATGGAATGCCACGACCACAGCCGGCTGATTGGAGCGCATGGAATGGCTGCCGCCAAGATCAGCCGGTCAATGATGCAGAAGGACAGTGCCTGCGGATTGTCCGCCAATTGCACGGGAACATTGATGCACTTGCCCAATTCCGTCGGCAATACCAAGCAAAATTTTGGTTGGAAATTGTCCCTGAATATGTTGTGGATGCAGAACAAAATCCCTATATAGGATTTAGTCGGGAAATCATAGAATTTTGTTATCTGACGGGTACGGAAATAGACGTCGACGTCTATCATTACTGCAATTTCTGCGACTCTGATGAAGGACAAAACGGTACGCTGCATTAATCTGCCTTCATTGACCTGAATTTGTCTTTTAAAGTCCTTAGTTTTGGATATTGACAGGATATAGGGCGTATTCATGTTCATACCGTGATTAGCTATCTCACTTGAAATTCTCAAAACAAGCCGTTTGAAAGTCCGCCTTTCAAACGGCGTTATTTTTAGGCTGTCTGAAAATTTTCTGCATGCTATGCCGGATATGAACCACATCACCGAAAACAGGTTTTCAGACGACCTTTCCCTTATCCGATAGAGACTTTTCAGGTTTTCATCTAATCAGAGTGGGTTAAAATAGCGGAATTTGATATAAACCCTTCTCAGAAAATATGTTGCCCGAACACACTTCCTCCCTGCTCGATTTCGACCGCGCCCATCTGCTTCATCCCTATACGTCTATGACCGACCCTTTGCCTGTTTATCCGGTGCGCCGAGCGGAGGGCGTGCATATCGAATTGGCGGACGGCACGCGGCTGATTGACGGGATGTCGTCTTGGTGGTGTGCGATACATGGCTACAATCATCCTGTTTTGAATCAGGCGGTTGAGGCGCAGATTAAGCAAATGTCGCATGTGATGTTCGGCGGTTTGACGCACGGGCCGGCGGTGGAACTGGGCAAGTTGTTGGTCGGGATTTTGCCGCAGGGGCTGAACCGTATTTTTTATGCGGATTCGGGTTCGGTTTCGGTGGAAGTTGCGTTGAAAATGGCGGTGCAATACCAGCAGGCGCGGGGTTTGACCGCGAAGCAGAATATTGCGACGGTGCGGCGCGGGTATCACGGCGATACTTGGAACGCGATGTCCGTCTGCGATCCGGAAACGGGGATGCACCATATTTTCGGCAGCGCTCTGCCGCAGCGTTATTTTGTCGATAATCCGAAAAGCCGTTTCGATGATGAGTGGGACGAGGCGGATTTGCAGCCTGTCCGCGCCTTGTTTGAAGCGCATCATGCGGATATCGCCGCCTTTATTTTGGAACCGGTCGTGCAGGGCGCGGGCGGCATGTATTTTTATCATCCGCAGTATCTTCGCGGTTTGCGCGATTTGTGCGACGAATTTGATATCGTGTTGATTTTTGACGAAATCGCCACCGGATTCGGGCGCACGGGTAAGATGTTTGCCTGCGAACACGCGCAGGTCGTGCCGGATATTATGTGTATCGGCAAGGGCTTGAGCGGCGGCTATATGACGTTGGCGGCGGCAATCACTTCGCAAAAAGTCACCGAAACGATTTCGCGCGGCGAAGCGGGCGTGTTTATGCACGGCCCGACATTTATGGCGAACCCGCTGGCGTGTGCCGTTGCCTGCGCTTCGGTCAAGCTGCTTTTGTCCCAAGATTGGCAGGCAAATATCCGCCGCATCGAAAGCATCCTGAAAGGTCGTCTGAAAACCGCATGGGACATTCGCGGCGTGAAAGACGTGCGCGTTTTGGGTGCCATCGGCGTGATCGAGTTGGAAAAAGGCGTGGATATGGCGCGTTTTCAAGCGGATTGCGTGGCGCAGGGCATTTGGGTGCGCCCGTTCGGCAGGCTGGTGTACCTCATGCCGCCTTACATCATTTCAGACGACCTCTTGACCGAACTTGCCGACAAAACCGTGCAAATTTTGAAGGAACACAGCAAATGAAAGGCGTTTACTTCGTTAGCGGCATAGACACGGACATAGGCAAAACCGTCGCCACCGGCATGTTGGCAAAACAATTGTTGCAGCAGGGCAAAAGCGTGATCACGCAAAAGCCCGTGCAAACCGGTTGCCAAAACATCGCCGACGACATTGCCGTCCACCGCAAAATCATGGGCATACCCATGCAGGAAGCCGACAAACAGCGGCTGACCATGCCCGAAATCTTCAGCTATCCCGCTTCGCCCCACCTCGCCGCCCGTCTGGACGGCAGGGCTTTGGACTTGAACAAAATCCGCGCCGCTACGCAGCAGCTGGCGGCACAATACGAAATCGTATTGGTCGAAGGCGCGGGCGGATTGATGGTTCCGCTGACGGAAAACCTGTTAACCATTGATTATGTTCAGCAACAGGCTTATCCCGTCATTCTCGTTACCAGCGGACGGCTCGGCAGCATCAACCACACCCTGCTCAGTTTCGCCGCGCTCAAACAATACGGCATCAGCTTGCACAGCCTGATTTTCAACCACATCCACGACAGCCGCGACAAACACATCGCCCAAGACAGCTTGGCATATCTAAAGGGTCGTCTGAAAACAGATTTTCCCGATGCGGAGTGGATGGAGTTGGATAAGGTGGAGACGGACGAAAGGTCGTCTGAAAACGATTAAAAGTGGCGGAGCATTGCTGCTAAACGAAACTGCGCTGTCGCTGGAGATACTGACGGAACTGGGGTTCAGCTTGTGCTTGCTGTATGATTCGTCCAAGCAGTATTTCCAAGGGACTGAAGTTTTTTGGGTTCGTTGTTAATGTGCCTTGGGATTAAGGATAAAGGGAGTAACACAATGTCTTTGGTAGTAAGAAATGGAGGATGAAATGGTAAAAAGAATATTTTTAGTATTTTCTATGGTATTAAGTGGATTTATCTCTGCCGAAGGGCTGAATGCCATCAATGATCCGGTGATGAATCCCTGTATTCAACGTCCTGATTTGGCAGGGTGCGGGGCAAATGGTTCTTCTGCGTCACGACGGGTAATTAATATTCCCAATCGTTGGGGTGTCATTTATTATAATCCTGCCAACGATGCGGTGGGCTATGCAGAAAACAATACTGAAGGTTATAAATCTGCTCGACGTGAGGCACTAGAAATGTGCATTAGATCGGGAGGTGGTAAAAATCCATCTCATAGAGATGGGCAAGGGTGTCGTTCAGTAACCGAATATCGTAATCAATGTGGTGCTATAGCAGTTAGTAATGAAAGTTATGCTGCAAAAAATGATGTTTATCTAGAGAAGGCGGAGCAGAAAGCTCTTGAAGGCTGCGGAAAATATTCAAATGGCTGCAAAATATTTTATTCAGGCTGTTCGCGCCATCCTCAGTACCGTTATTAATTGATTTGATTTTTCAGACGGTCTTTTTAAGATTTGAGGTCGTCTGAAAATTTTATGCAGTAAACAAGCAATATTCCATCGTGACTGGGTATTGTGCAGATTACGATCATGCAGGGCGGTTTGGGGCTGATGATGGGTACGCTGATGATCACCGCGCCGTTGCTGGTGGGGAATCTGATCGGGTCGTCGTTGGGGTTCAATACTTATAACATTCTGCAAGGTGGAAACAGCCCGACCAATTCGGATGGGTCGCCTAGAGTGAATAAGGATAGAAGTAAAAAAAGATGACGGTAGCACTGGAATAAAATAAAGGATTAATAATGAAAAAGTTATTTTTAACGTTCATAATGGTAACCTTAAGTCAACTGATTCTAGCTAATGAGATGAGTAATCCTTGCGTTTACCATCCTGACCTACCTGGTTGTAGTGGCAATAACCGACCTATAGGGCAAACAAACCGAGTCGTCAAGATTCCGAACCGCTGGGGTGTCATTTATTATAATCCTGCCAATGATGCCGTTGGCTATGCAGAAAATAATACTGAAGGCTATCGTTCCGCCAATAAAGAGGCATTGGCAAACTGCATTAAAGCAGGAGGCGGTCAAAATCCATTGCATAGAGATGGAAAGGGTTGTCGTAAGATGACGGAAGTTCGCAATGCTTGCAGTGCGATTGCTGTGGGCAGTAAAAGCGCTAGTGCAAAAAGTGATGATTATCTAGAGAAAGCAGAACAAAAAGCTTTTGACGGGTGTAGTCAGTATTCAAATGATTGTAAAATTCTTTACTCTGGCTGTTCTCGCCACCCCGATTATTAAATAAGTTTTCAGACGACCTTTTAAAATTTAGAGGTCGTCTGAAAATTTATTCATTTTGCCATGAAACACATCAATCTAAACCCCATGAATCCCCCCTTGAATTGGCAAGACAAACTTCCCGACGAACTGCCGCAGGGCTGGGGCAAACGCGCCGCCGTTTTGTGTCAAGCACAATCGCTGACAGCCGCTTTACGCGCCTTGGGCGGCAGTTTTACGGTAAAAGTGCTGTATATGGGCGAACTGGACGGGCAGGGCAATTCGTTTGGCGAAAACCATGCCGAAACCGCCGCCCCGCAATTCGTCCGCGACGTTTTGCTGCATCTGGACGGCGTTCCCGTCGTACAGGCGCGCAGCGCGTGCAGCCCGCAATCGCAAGCCTGGCGCGGCGTGTTGGATTGCGGCACGCAGCCTTTGGGCGAGCGGCTGTTTGACGGTACGCTGCCCTTGAAGCGTTCGGCATTCGAGTTTTGCCTGATGGAAAACGTTGGCGGTCAGGATGATTTCAGACGACCTGTCGCTGCCCGCAGGTCTTATTTTGATTGGGATGGCGAGGTGTTGGAACTGACGGAATATTTTTTGGCGGGGTTGGCGCAGTTTGTGTAGGGCTCGGATATGCCGTTTTTGTATCTTTCTGTAAAAGTTGGGGATAAGGGTCTAAATAAAATAGTAAAATCTAAAAATTGATTTATAATGAACATAATACGCTAAGCAATAATTACAAATTGATTTATTATACCAATAACATATTTTTCACATTCGCATGAAGATAAGACGTGTTCTCCTACATTTTTTCCCGCGCTATGCCGTCGGACGGATGGTCATATACGGTAAATTGATGCGCATCGACAAGCCTATCGGCACGTTGCTGCTGCTTTGGCCGACCTATTGGGCGTTATGGGTCGCTTCGGAAGGTCTTCCGCAAGCGGATATTTTTTGGGCGTTTACTGCCGGTACATTCTTTATGCGCAGCGCAGGCTGCGTGATCAATGACTTTGCCGACCGCAATTTTGACGGCTCGGTCGAGCGCACGAAAAACCGCCCCTTTGCCCGCGGGTTGGTTTCTAAAACGGAAGCGATTCTGCTGACCGTCATCCTCTGCCTGCTCGCCGCCCTCTGCATGACGCCGCTGAACCTGTTGACTTGGGTGATGAGCGTTCCCGCGCTGTTTCTGGCGATGACTTACCCCTTTACCAAACGTTTTTTCCCGCTGCCGCAGTTTTATTTGGGGCTGGCGTTTTCTTTTGGGATTCCGATGGCGTTTGCCGCCGTCCGCAGCGGCGTGCCTTCTACGGCGTGGCTGATGTTTACCGCCAATGCTTTGTGGACGCTTGCCTACGACACGATTTATGCGATGGCGGACAAGGAAGACGATTTGAAAATCGGGATCAAAACTTCGGCAATCACGTTCGGCGATCACGATATTTCCGCTTCCATGCTCTGTCATTTTTGGTTTACCGCGCTGATGGCGGTATTGGGCGTGAAAATCGGCGCGACATGGCCGTATTGGATTATGCTGCCTGCGGTGGCGTGGCTGCAAATCGGTCAATACCATGCCATCAAAACCCGCGACCGCCAGACTTGTTTTAAAGTGTTTTTGGATAACAATCATATCGGTCTGCTGTGGTTTTTGGGTCTGTCGGGGCATTATTTGTGGACTGTGGCTGCTACGCGGTTGTAAGGCAATATAGTGGATTAACTATAAACCAGTACGGCGTTGCCTCGCCTTAGCTCAAAGAGAACGATTCTCTAAGGTGCTGAAGCACCAAGTGAATCGGTTCCGTACTATCTGTACTGTCTGCGGCTTCGTCGCCTTGTCCTGATTTAAATTTAATCCACTATAGAATGGATAACACGTCGTCTGAAAAGGGTTTCAGACGACGTTTTGCTTTTTGGGGAAGGGCGGATTGATGGATGGCGGCAGGGTTTCATCCGGTGTCCGAACCTGCTGCAAGCCATTTGCCGCCGTTTTCAGACGACCTTTTGTATGGGTTAAGAAATATCAAAGAAGCAGCGTTTCTTGTTAGCAATCTGAGTGTAAATTGCGTGTTCAGGATTGAGGTTTGTACAGACAGTCGGTACAATTCCATTTCATTTTGCCACATCAAAAGAGATTTCTATGAGCCTTATCGGCGAAATTTTGCCTTTGTCCCATATCGTTTTGGACTTGGAAGTCGGCAGCAAAAAACGCTTGTTTGAAGAAGCGGGCCTGCTGCTTGAACATGAAGCAGAATTACCTCACGGCGATGTCTTCGACTGCCTGTTTGCCCGCGAAAAGCTGGGTTCGACCGGATTGGGGCAGGGCGTCGCCATCCCGCACGGCCGTCATGCCTGCGTGAAAAAAGCCACCGGCGCGTTTATCCGCACGAAAGAACCGGTCGCTTTCGATGCGCCCGACGGCAAACCCGTATCCCTGATTTTCACTTTGTTGGTGCCGGAAAATGCGACCGGCGAGCATTTGGAAGTCTTGTCCAAACTGGCGGGCAGGTTCTCGCAAAAAGCCGTCCGTGAAGCCTTGATGTCCGCAACCTCCGCCGAGGAGGTGCGCAAACTTCTGGCAGAAGAGTAAAGAATGCCCAGTATATCCGTCCGCCGCCTGTTTTCCGATAATCAGCACAAGCTCCAACTTGCTTGGGCGGCAGGCAATTCGGGTGCGGACAACCGCATCGGAGTAGAGGCCGACAAACCCGTTTTGGCGTTGGTCGGCCATTTGAATTTTATCCACCCCAATCAAATCCAAGTCGTCGGTGTTGCCGAAGCCGAATATCTCAAACGCCTCGAATCGGGCGAGTTGAATTACGACTTCGGCGAACTCTTCGATATCCCCATGTCGCTGGTCATCGTTGCCAACGGTCTGGCGGTTTCGCCCAAATTGCGCGACTACTGCCATAAAAACGACATCCCGCTGCTGACTTCCAAGCTCGAAAGCCCGTATTTGATGGACGTGTTGCGGATTTATCTGCAGCGCACGTTGGCGACCTCCATCGTCAAACACGGCGTATTCCTCGATGTATTTGAAGTCGGCGTGCTGATTACCGGTCATTCCGGCTTGGGTAAAAGCGAGCTGGCGTTGGAATTGATTTCGCGCGGACACAGCCTGATCGCCGATGATGCGGTCGAGCTTTTCCGCACCGGCCCCGAAACACTCGAAGGCCGCTGCCCGCCAATGCTGCGCGATTTCCTTGAAGTGCGCGGTTTGGGTATACTCAATATCCGCCACATTTTCGGCGAAACTTCTATCCGCCCGAAAAAAATCCTCCAGTTGATTATCAACCTTGTCGCTGCCGACGACGATTACATGAAGCAGCTCGACCGCTTGAGCATACGCACGGAAACCGAGTCCATCCTCAATGTGAACGTCCGTTCCGTCACCCTGCCAGTCGCCGTCGGTCGAAACCTTGCGGTATTGGTTGAAGCGGCGGTGCGCAACTACATCCTCCAGTTGCGCGGCAAAGACAGCACCAAAGAATTCCTCGAACGCCATCAAACACAACTCAAAGAAAACGAACAAAACCATGAAAATCGTCCTGATTAGCGGATTGTCCGGCTCGGGTAAGTCCGTTGCCCTCAAACAGCTTGAAGACCTCGGCTATTTCTGCGTGGACAACCTGCCGCTGGAAATGCTGCCTTCGCTGGTACTGCACCACATTGAACGCGCCGATGAAACCAAACTCGGCGTGAGCGTCGATGTCCGTTCCGGCATCAACATTCAGGAAGCGCAAGAGCAAATCCAATACTTGCGCGATGAAGGCCATCAGGTCGAAGTATTGTTTGTTGAAGCAGAAGAAAGCGTACTGGTGCGCCGTTTTTCCGAAACTCGGCGAGGCCATCCGCTGTCGGGACTGAACCTTACCCTGCTGGAAAGCCTGCAAAAAGAGCGCGAATGGCTGTTCCCGCTCAAAGACATCGCCTACTGCATCGACACATCCAAAATGAACGCGCAGCAACTGCGTTACGCCGTCCAACAATGGCTCAACATCGAGCGCAGAGGGCTTTTGGTGATCCTCGAGTCTTTCGGTTTCAAATACGGCGTGCCGAACAACGCCGATTTCATGTTCGATATGCGCAGCCTGCCCAATCCCTATTACGATCCCGAGCTGCGCCCCTACACCGGCATGGACGCCCCCATTCAAGAGTATCTCGACCAGCAGCCCTTGGTGCAGGAAATGGTCGATGACATCGACCACTTTATGAACCACTGGCTCCCGCGCCTGCAAAAAGAAAGCCGCAGCTACGTAACCATCGCCATCGGCTGTACCGGCGGGCAGCACCGTTCCGTCTATGTCGTTGAAAAACTCGCCCAGCGCCTGCAAGGGCATTACGAACTGCTGGTCCGCCACAGACAGGCGCACAACCTGTCCGGACGCTGATTCCCCTTTTCAGACGACCTTTTCGATATATAGTGGATTAAATTTAAATCAGGACAAGGCGGCGAAGCCGCAGACAGTACAAATAGTACGGCAAGGCGAGGCAACGCCGTACTGGTTTAAATTTAATCCACTATAAAAGGAGAAACCCATGAAACACATCCTCACCCTCGCACTCGCCTGCACACTCGCCGCCTGCGCCACCGAAGTCCCCGCCTACCGTTGGCACCGCACCGGCGCAAGCGAAGCCGAAGTTTCCCGTCAAATCAATATCTGCAAATCACAAGCGCAACACGACGCCAAACACGGACGCGAATCCAAATCCCTCGAACAATGTATGGACGAAGCCGGCTACTACCGCTACGAACGCGGCAACCTCTAAACCTTGAGCGCCCCAAACCAAAAGGTCGTCTGAAAAACCGCGTAGGCTTTCAGACGACCTTTGCACAGAAAACGGACAAACCTCAGGTCGTCTGAAAACACCGCCGAACCGCTTTTCAGACGACCCCACCGCAAATCAGACAGAAAGAACAAAACATGGCAATCCAATGGTTTCCCGGCCACATGAACAAAGCAAAAAAAGCCATCGCCGAGCGCGCCAAAAGCGTCGATATGGTGATTGAAATGCTGGACGCACGAATGCCCGCCTCCAGCGAAAACCCCCTGCTTGCCCAGCTTTCCAAAGGCAAACCCAAACTCAAAATCCTCAACAAACAAGACCTTGCCGACCCCGAGCGAACCAAAATCTGGCTCGAACACTACAACAGCCGCCCCGACACCCGCGCCATCGCCCTCGATTCGTCCGAAACCGGCGCACACGGCAAAATCACCCAAGCCTGCCGCGCCATGATTCCCCACCGCCAAGGCATAGACAAACCCCTGCGCGTCCTCATCTGCGGCATCCCCAACGTCGGCAAATCCACCCTCATCAACGGCATGATAGGCAAAAAATCCGCCAAAACCGGCAACGAACCCGGCATCACCAAAGCCGAACAACGCCTTTTCCTCGCCGACGACTTCTGGCTCTACGATACACCCGGAATGCTGTGGCCGAAAATCATCGTCGAAGAAAGCGGCTACAACCTCGCCGCTGGTGGCGCAGTCGGACGCAACGCGCTGGACGAAGAAGAAGTCGCCCTCGAGCTCCTAGATTACCTCCGACGCCACTACCTCCCCATGCTGCAAGAACGCTACCAAGCCGACAAAGACCCCAGCAGCCACTGGGACGACAACTCATGGCTCGAATGGATAGCCAAAAAACGCGGCGCAGTCTTGAGCGGCGGACGGGTCAACTACCAAAAAGCCGCCGAAAACATCCTCACCGACTTCCGCGAAGGCAAAATCGGCAGAATTACCCTCGAAACGCCGAACCAATGGGAAACATGGCTTAAAAAAGCCCGACAAAAAGAAGCCGAACTCAAAGCCGTGCGCGAAGCCAGAAAAGCAGAACGCAAAGGGCAGAAGCCTGCGGACGAGTAGGGCGGTATAGTGGAATGCCAAAAGAGGTTTCACTATCTTCAAACAGGTCGTCTGAAACCTCAGAATAAATTTTTCAGACGACCTGTTTGTAACATTTAAAACCAACATATAAAACTGAAAAGAGTCCTTGTCTAAGGTCGTCTGAAAACATCAAAACAATTAAATTTTAACGTTATGACTGAAAAACTCCCTCCCGACGCGCTGATCGAAGCTGCGCTTTTGACCCAAACCGAACCCTTAAACGAAAAATCCATGCGCGAATTGTGTGTGCCGCCGCTGTCGCAGGACAAATTAATCGACGTGTTGGCGCAGTTGAAAACGCGTTGGCAGGGCAGGGCGTTGCAACTGGTGCATACGCACGAGGGCTGGCGGTTTCAGATTGCGCAGGCGGCATTCGAGCGGCTGGGCAGCCTTCAGGAGCAGCGTGCGCCGCGCTATTCCCGCGCCGTAATGGAAACGCTGGCGATTATAGCCTACCAGCAGCCGGTGACGCGCGGCGACATTGAGGGCATACGCGGCGTGGCGGTGTCGCAGAACGTGATGCAGACCTTGCAGGACAGGGGCTGGATTGAAGTGATCGGGCATCGAGATTCTGTCGGTCGGCCTGCGTTGTGGGCGACGACGCCGACGTTTTTGAGCGATTTGCGCCTGGACAGTTTGGAAGATTTGCCGCCGCTGACGGAATTGGGCGAATTGGTCTTGCCTGATTTGGTCGAAATGCCACCGACGGGCGAGGAAGAGGATCAGGAAGAAGCACCGGAGCGGCTGATTAATTAAAACAAGGCTGGAGATGTGAAAAGGTCGTCTGAAAATTTGAAACGGGTTTTCAGACGACCTTTTTTCAAAAAATAATATCATTGTATTCAGCTTGTTAGATATAAAATAAGAAAAACCTTATTCAAACTATAAAAAATCTTAGTTATAATCAGCATATCTAAAGTTAGCCGCCGATGTGCGGTCGATTTACTAAGGAATACTACCATGCTGTTGGCACTTTCCCTGCGCGATTTTGTCATTGTTGAAAACCTCAATCTGGATTTCCAAAGCGGTTTTACCGTCTTGACCGGCGAGACAGGCGCGGGCAAATCGATTACGTTGGATGCAATCGGGCTTTTGTTGGGCGATAAGGCTGATTACAGCCAAGTCCGCAGCGGCGCAAAGGAAGCGCAGTTGTCGGCATTGTTTGACATCAGCCTTTTGCCCGATCTCAAAGCCCAATTGCAGGAGCAGGGTTTTCTAGACGAAGACGCGGAAGAACTCAGCATCCGCCGCATCATCGATGCCAAAGGGAAAAGCCGCAGCTTTATCAACAATCAGGCAGCCACGCTGGCGCAGCTCAAAGCCGTCGGCGGGCAGCTTATCGACATTCACGGGCAAAACGCCCACCATTCCCTCAATCAAGAATCCGCCCAGCGCGAATTGCTGGACGCATTTGCAGGCAGCAAAGCGCAGGCGGAAACCGTCGGACAGCTTTATCAAAACTGGGTCAATGCGAAAAAAGCCCTCCAAGAGGCGCAAGAACACGCTGAGACCATCATTATCGAGCGTGAGCGTTTAGAATGGCAGTTCAACGAATTGAACCAGTTGGACGTCAAACAAGGCGAATGGGAAGCCCTCAGCCAAAGCCACGACAGCCTTGCCCATTCTGCCGAGCTGTTGCAGGCTGCCGAAGAAGTCGGCGACTACATCGATGGCGACAACGGCATCCAACGTCAAATTTATCAATGCCAAAAATTATTGACCAATCTGCAAAACATCGAGCCGCGCTTTGCCGAAAGCCTGAATATGCTGGCGAGCATTGAAGCCGAATTGGGCGAAATCAGTGCCAATATGCGCGACGTCGCAGGCCGAAGCGACATCGATCCCAACGAGTTGGCGGCGCAGGAGCAGCGCATGGGCGAGCTGATGGGGATGGCGCGGAAATACCGCATTGAGCCTGAAGCCCTGCCGCAAAAGCTGGCTGAAATCGACGAGCGCCTGCAAAGCCTGCAAGCCGCTGCCGATTTGGAAGCGTTGACGCAAACCGTTGCCCGCAACCTTGCCGAATATCAGGAGGCAGCCCACGTTCTTTCCGCCATGCGCCATCAGGCGGCGGGCAGGTTGGGCGAGGAAACGACCGGACATATGCAGCATCTCGCCATGAAAGGCGCGCGTTTCGACATCGTCCTACTGCCGTCTTCCCCGACGGCGCACGGTTTGGAGCAAGTGCAGTTCCAAGTTGCCGCCAACAAAGGCAATCCGTCCCGTCCGCTGAACAAAGTCGCCTCCGGCGGCGAACTTGCCCGTATCAGCCTTGCCTTGCAGGTGGTCACCAGCCAATACACGCAAGTCCCCACGCTGATTTTTGACGAAGTCGATACCGGTATCGGCGGCGGCGTGGCAGAAATGGTCGGCAAAGCCCTGCGTGCTTTGGGTAAAAAACATCAGGTGCTCGCCGTGACCCACCTGCCGCAAGTCGCTTCCTGCGGTGAAAACCATTGGCAGGTGCGCAAACACAGCGAAGGCGAACAAACTGTCAGCGAAATCAGCGTTTTGGACCATCAGCAGCGTATCGAAGAAATCGCCCGTATGCTTGGCGGCGAAATCATTACCGACACGACCCGCAGCCATGCGGCAGAGTTAATCAGCCTCGCCGCCGCTTAAAGGCAAAATAGAGAGAGGTCATCTGAAAAGGGAGTTTGTGTCTAATCCAATTCACAAACCGCTTTTCAGACGACCTCTTTGCCAAACTGCCCGCGCCCTTTCAGACGACCTCAATACAAGGTATGATTACGTCGTTTGTTTATAAGGAAGTTCCCATGAAAGTCCTGTTTATTGCCGATCCGATGGCAAGTTTCAAAACCTACAAAGACACCACCTACGCCATGATGCGCGAAATGGCAAAACGCGGCTGGCAGCTTTTCCATACCTTGAGCGGAGAATTGTCTGTGCAGCAGGGATTGGTGACCGCTCAAGCTGCGTCGTTTGAATTTCTCGGCGCGAAAAACGATGATGACCATGAATGGTTTAAAGCAGCAGACAAAATTCAGACTACCTTGAAAGACTTCGATGCCGTTATTATGCGCACCGACCCGCCGTTTGATATGCAATATCTCTACGCCACTCAATTCCTGACGCTGGCGGAACAGCAGGGCGCGAAGGTCTTTAACAGCGGACAGGCGATGCGCGACTTCAATGAAAAACTGGCGATTTTGAATTTCAGCCAGTTCACCGCGCCTACGCTGGTTACGACCCGTTCCGCCGATGTCCGCGCATTTTTGAAAGAACACGGCGACATCATCATCAAACCGCTGGACGGCATGGGCGGCATGGGCATTTTTCGCCTGACCGAAAAAGACCCCAATATCGGCAGCATCCTCGAAACGCTGATGCAGCTTGATTCCCGCACCATCATGGCGCAACGCTACATTCCCGAAATCGTCCACGGCGACAAACGCATCCTGATTATCGGCGGCGAAGTCGTCCCCTATGCTTTGGCGCGTATTCCGCAAAACGGCGAAACACGCGGCAACCTTGCAGCAGGCGGACGCGGCGTGGCGCAGGAATTGAGCGAACGCGACCGAGAAATCGCCGAAACCCTCGCCCCCGAACTCAAACGCCGCGGCATCTTGCTGGCAGGTTTGGACGTCATCGGCAGCAATCTGACCGAAGTCAACGTGACCAGCCCGACCGGTTTCCAAGAAATCATGAAACAAAAAAACTTCGACGTCGCCGCGATGTTTGCCGACGCTGTCGAAGCTTGGTCTAAACAATAATCCCAAAAGGTCGTCTGAAATCCGAATCTGTTTTAGCGAAACTCGCTTCGCTCGTTTTCAGACGACCTCCTTTTATTTATATAAACATTTACACAAACATTACTTATGAAACCATCTTCTTACGCTGCCGATAAAAAAGGCAAAAGCGGTATCAAACGCATCATCAACGCATTCGGCTATTCCAAAGACGGACTTGCTGCCGCCTACCGCTATGAAAGCGCGTTCCGCCAAGTATTGTGGCTGAACCTGATTTTGATTGTGTTAGCCTTCATCCTCAATTTTGACTCCGCGACCAAAATGCTGCTGATTATTGCGTCGTTTGTTTCACTGATTACCGAATTGTTCAACACCGCCGTCGAAGCCGCCGTCGATCACACGTCCACCGAAAAACACGAGTTGGCAAAACGCGCCAAAGATGCCGGCTCCGCCGCGCAATTGCTCGCTTTGACGATGCTGGGTATCGTGTGGGCGATCGCATTGTGGCGCGGGTATGTTTAAATTTACTTTGAGATGATTTATACTTACTAAGTATTAATTCTCATGAATTAATTTGAATCATTTTGTTTAATCTGAGTCAAAGCATTCAGACGACCATTGCATGTAGGATGAGAACAGTATTACCGACATGCAATGTCGCGCGGAAAGCTTTTGCCGCAACAAAACCACCCATTTCATCATAAAGGAGCAATACATGAAAAAATTATTGGCAACCCTGATCGCAGCAGGTTTGGTATCCACCGCTTCCGCAGCCGGTGTTCACGTTGAAGACGGCTGGGCGCGTTCTACTGTCGAAGGCATGAAAATGGGCGGCGCGTTCATGAAGATCCACAACGATGAAGCCAAACAAGACTTCTTGGTCGGCGGCAGCAGCCCGGTAGCCGACCGCGTTGAAGTGCATACCCATGTCAACGACAACGGCGTAATGCGCATGCGCGAAGTTAAAGGCGGCATCCCGCTGGAAGCAAAAGGCGTAACCGAGCTGAAACCAGGCAGTTACCACGTTATGTTCATGGGTCTGAAAAAACCGCTGAAAGAAGGCGAAAAAGTACCTGTTACCCTGAAATTCAAAAATGCCAAACCTCAAACCGTACAACTGGAAGTGAAAACCGCACCGCAATCCGGCATGGATCACGGTCACGGTCATGGTCACGGTGGCGCGCATCAACATTAATCGTTCATAGTTTGAACTCAAAAGGTCGTCTGAATATTTTCAGACGACCTTTTTGTTTGGATTAAATTTGAGTCAGTGCAATATAGTGGATTAAATTTAAATCAGGACAAGGCGACGAAGCCGCAGACAGTACAGATAGTACGGCAAGGCGAAGCAACGCCGTACTGGTTTAAAGTTAATCCACTATATTAGGCAACAGAAGGAAAACGCTTGCCATCAAAGTCAAAAGGTCGTCCGAAAACCCGCCGCGCTCGTTTTCAGACGACCTTCTTCAGTCAAGCCGATGATTAATCAAATAATTCTCGTTGCGCCAGCTCTTTGGTCACGCGCACGTCGGTTTCGCCGTCGGCAAAAGTGATGTGCAGTTTCTGCCCTTGTTTCAACGCGTTGGCGTTGCGGATGACTTGTCCGCGTGTGTTTTTAACGACAGAGAAGCCGCGCTCCAGAATCTGCTGCGGCGATACGGCTTCGAGCAGGGTGGTTTGTGCGGTCAGGCTTTGGCGGCGCTGGGCGAGCAGTTGGCGGAAGGCGTGCGACAAGGTCGTCTGAAAGCGGTTGATGTCTTGCCGGTAAACGGAAATATCGGGGCGGTAATGTTGCAGGGCTTGGGTTTGGCGTTCGAAACGGGCGGTGTGGGCGCGGACGTTTTGCGTCATCGAGTAGGACAGGGTTTGCGCCAGTTTGTGGATGTAGGTGCGCTGTTCGTCGAGTTTTTGGCGCGGGTGGCGGATTTGCCGCGCGAGCCAGTCGAGCTTTTGGCTGGCATCGAAATAGCGTTGTTCCAAAACGGTTTTCAGACGACCTTTGGCTTGGGCGAGGCGGTGTAACGATTCTTGGCGGTTGGGGCTGACCAGTTCCGCCGCGCCGGTCGGCGTGGGCGCACGCACATCGGCGACGAAATCGGCAAGCGTGAAATCGGTTTCGTGTCCCACGCCGCTGACGACCGGAATCGCGCAGGCTTCGATGGCGCGCACGACCGGCTCTTCGTTAAACGCCCACAAGTCTTCAATGCTGCCGCCGCCGCGGCAGACAATCAACACATCGCATTCGGCGCGTTGCGAGGCGGTTTTAATCGCTTGGGCAATCTGAAACTCGCTGCCCGCGCCTTGAACGGCGGTCGGATACACGATGACGGGAATTTCGGGCGCGCGGCGTTTTAAGGTGGTCACGACATCGCGCAATGCCGCCGCTGCCAGACTGGTGACGATGCCGATACATTGCGCTCGGGCGGGCAAAGGTTTTTTGCGTTCCGCCGCAAACGCGCCTTCCGCCTGCAACTGCGCCTTCAGACGCTCGTAGGCTTCGTAAAGCTGCCCCAAACCCTTGAGCCGCACCTCGTTCACGGTAATCTGAAATTCGCCCCGCGCCTCGTAAATACTGATTTTGCCCGCCACTTCGATATGGTCACCTTCTTTCAAAGGTTTCGCCAAACGCGCCGCCGCACCCTTGAACATGGCGCAACGCACCTGCGCGCGGCTGTCTTTGAGCGAGAAATAATAATGCCCGCTGGCGGCACGGGTCAGATTGGACACTTCGCCCGCAATCCACAAGCCGGCAAGATGATCTTCCAGCAAGGCTTTGGCGAGGGCGTTGAGTTCGGATACGGAAATGGAAGAGGGCGCGAAGAGTTCGGACATTGGGAGCGGGAAGAATAGGGAAAGGTCGGATTATAAGGGGTTTCAGACGAGGTTTGTATGGGAAAGGTCGTCTGAAAACCTCAAATCCGAGTTTTCAGACGACCTCTTTTATACGCATTTCAAATTAAGCCAAATTTTCCAGCATCCATTTGACGTAGCGCCCTACGCCTGCTTTGACATCCAAAAATTCTTCCTTGTATCCGGCTTCGCGCAGTTTGGTGATGTCGGCTTGGGTGAAGCTTTGGTATTTGCCTTTGAGCGCGTCAGGGAAGGGGATGTAGCGGATAAGTTCTTCTTCTATCAGTTCTTTTAAGCTCAGTTCAGGTTTGCCTTCGGCGGCGCGGCAGGCGTTGACGGTGGCGGCGGCGAGTTCGTTGAACTGTTGGCTGCGGCCGGTGCCTAGGTTGTAGATGCCGGAGAGGTTGGGATGGTCGAAGAAGTAGAGGTTGACTTTGGCGACGTCTTCGACGCTGACGAAGTCGCGGGTTTGTTCGCCGTTGCCGTAGCCGTCGTTGGCACCGAACAGGTTGACGTAACCGTGTTCGCGGTATTGGTTGAAATGGTGGAAGGCGACGGATGCCATGCGGTCTTTGTGTTGTTCGTGTTGTCCGTAAACGTTGAAGTAGCGGAAGCCGACGACTTGGGCGGTCAGGCCTTCTTTCATGCGGCGGCGCAATACTTGGTCGAATAGGAATTTGGAGTAGCCATAGACGTTGAGCGGTTTTTCAAGTTCGCGCTCTTCGCGGAAGATTTCGCCTTTGCCGTACACGGCGGCGCTGGAGGCGTAGAGGAAGGGAATGCGTTCGTCCTGACACCAGTCCAAAAGGTCAAGCGTGTACTGGTAGTTGTTGTCCATCATGTAGAGGCCGTCGTGGTTCATGGTGTCGGAACATGCGCCTTGGTGGAAGACGGCTTCGATGTTTTCGTAGGGCAGAAGATGACCGCGCACTTGGCGGATGAATTCGTGTTTGTCGAGGTAGTGGGCGATTTCGCACTCGGCAAGGTTTTTGAATTTTTCGCCACGGGTCAGGTTGTCGACGGCGACGATGTCGGTAATGCCGCGTTGGTTGAGGGCTTTGACGATGTTGCTGCCGATAAAGCCGGCCGCGCCTGTTACGATGATGGTCATATTGGGTTTCCTTTGTTTTTTGGTTTTGGCGAAACTCGTTGCACTCGTTTCAGACGACCTTGGAAAGACGGGGTCGTCTGAAAAAGAAATTACTGCTCTTCCAATGCTTTGTTCAACTCTGCAAACGAGCAAACCGCTGTGCCGAGTTTGGCGACGACGACGCCGGCGGCGGTATTGGCGAGGTGCATGGCTTCGGGCATGGTGTAGCCTGCCGCCAGCCCCAAGCCTACTCCGGCAATGACGGTGTCGCCTGCGCCGGATACGTCGTAAACTTCTTGGGCGCGGGTGGGCTGGTAAATGGGTTCGCCTTCGCTGAACAGGGTCATGCCTTCTTCGCTTCGGGTCAGTAAAACGGCGGTCAGGTCGAGATGGCGGCGCAGGTTTTGCGCTTTTTCGGTCAGCTCGCTTTCATTTTTCCAACTGCCGACCACTTCTTTCAATTCGGCGCGGTTGGGTGTAATCAAGGTGGCGCCGGCGTATTTTTCGTAATCGTCGCCTTTGGGGTCGATTAATACGGTTTTACCTGCGTGCTTTGCCCAATCTATCATATCGGAGATGTGTGACAGGCCGCCTTTGCCATAGTCTGAAAAAATGATTGCGTCGTATTCGGACAATACTTCGCTGTATTTCTGCTTGATTTGCTCCAACACTTCGCGGTTAGGATGCTCTTCAAAATCAAGGCGGATAAGCTGCTGGTTGCGGGCGACGACGCGCAGTTTGACGGTGGTGGCGATTTGTTTGTCGCGCATCAGATAGGAGGCGACGCCGTCTTGCGCCATCAGCGCGTCGAGCGCGTCGGCGGCTTCGTCGTCGCCGGTTACGGACAATAGCCCTGCTTTACCGCCCAACGAAGCGATGTTGCGCGCAACGTTCGCCGCACCGCCCGCGCGTTGGTCGATTCGTCCGATTTTCGCCACCGGCACGGGGGCTTCGGGCGAAATACGGGACACGTCGCCAAACCAATAGCGGTCGAGCATCACGTCGCCGACAACAAGGACTTTGGCTTGTGCGAAACGGGATTTGAGGGTTTCTTGTTGGAACTTGGTAACCATACTGGCTCCGTTGTTAAAATTTTCTGCAAAACTGCGTATTCGGATTATCCGTCCGAAAGTCTGAAAATGTCCTGAGGTTCATACACCTGCACTGAATGTTCAGACGACCTCAAAGCTGCCTTCAACATGGCTTGCGCCAATGCTTCAACGGCAAGCGGGCGTTGGTTTTTCAGCAGGCCGATGCGGTTGAGTCCGTACAAAATCCGTTTGGCGATTTTTTCGCCCAAGCGGTCGCTATTCGGACGAATCAGCAATGGCGGACGGAAAATGATAAGGCGCGGAAAGTTCAAAGCAATTAATGCCTGCTCCAATTCGCCTTTCATCCTTTGATAAAACAGGCGTGAAGCGGCATTAGCGCCGGAAGCAGAAACCAAAACCAAGGTATTCACGCCGTTTTCTCGTGCGGCTTTGGCAAACTCAAGATTCGCTTTGTAATCGACAGCCCATTGCGCCTCTTTGCTGCCTGCCGCTTTCAAAGTCGTGCCCAAGCAGGCAAACAACACATCTCCCTGCACTTCATCACGCCATGTTTCAATCCGGGCAAAATCAATCTGATGAGCGTACAGCTTGGGATGGGAAAAATCGGGATTTCTGCGTCCGAAGCAATCTATATGCTCGATTTCCGAATGTGCTGTCAGCAAGGGCAACAGGGATTTGCCTGTTGCGCCGGTTGCCCCGATGACGATGGCTCTCATATTTCAGACGACCTTAAGCGTTCGCCACGCGGTTCACTTCGCGCAATACGGCTACCGGATCGGCGGCTTGGGCAACGGGGCGGCCCATCACCAGATAAGTCGAACCTGCCGCCAATGCTTCGGCGGGCGTCATGATGCGGCGTTGATCGTCGTTGTTGCCGGCAACGTCCAAACGGATGCCGGGCGTGACCAAGACAAAATCCTGCCCTAATTCGCGGCGCAGCGGCGCGGCTTCTTGGGCGGAGCAGACCACGCCGTCCAAGCCCGAACTTTGCGCCAGTTTCGCCAAGCGGATGACTTGTTCTTCAGGGGCGATGTTCAAACCGATTTCCGCCAAATCGCTTTGTTCCATGCTGGTCAATACGGTTACGCCGATTAAGAGCGGTTTCGTGCCGTATCCGGCAACGGCTTCGGAGGCGGCTTCCATCATGCGGCGGCCGCCCGATGCGTGCATATCGACCATCCACACGCCCATGTCGGCGGCGACTTTGCAGGCTTGCGCGACGGTGTGGGGAATGTCGTGGTATTTCAAATCGAGAAAGAGTTTGAAACCCTGATGAATCAGGCTTTCCGCCAAACTGGGCCCCGTAGCGGTAAACAGCTCTTTGCCGATTTTGATTTGGCACAAGGTCGGATCAAGGTTGCGGACGAATCCGAGCGTGTCTTTTTCGTTGGCAAAATCAAGGGCAACGATGACAGGGGTGCGTTGTTGCGGAGTTTGGAAGTCGGTGATTAAAGGATTCATGGTGTTTTCGTTTTGGGTTTTGCCTGTAGGCACAGCCGTTATTGTCTATCACGCTGTTTATCAAAAAGAGGTCGTCTGAAAACCTGATTTCCTGTTTTCAGAGTGCGAAGCCTGCCCGTGGGTACGACCTTTTCGATTTATTTGCCCAATGCGCCTAATATTTCGGCTTTTACGGCTTCTACCGGCTGAGTGCCGTCAACTTTGATGTATTTCGGCGCATGTTCACCTTCAAGCTTGCTGTAAAAATCGACCAGCACTTCGGTTTGCTCGTGGTACACGGCAAGGCGTTTTTTGACGGTTTCTTCTTTGTCGTCGTCGCGCTGAATCAAATCTTCGCCGGTTACGTCGTCTTTGCCTTCGACTTTGGGCGGATTATAGGTAACGTGGTAGGTGCGGCCGGAAGCCAAGTGGACGCGGCGGCCGCTCATGCGGTCGACAATCACGCTGTCGGGTACGTCGATTTCAACGACCGCGTCCAAATCCACGCCCGCTTCAACCATTGCTTCGGCTTGTGCCAGCGTGCGCGGGAAACCGTCGAACAGGAAACCGTTTTTGCAGTCGTCTTGCGCGATGCGTTCTTTCACCATGCCGATGATGATGTCGTCGCGCACCAAGCCGCCTTCGTCAATGATTTTTTTCGCTTCCAAACCCAGCGGCGTGCCTGCTTTAATCGCAGCGCGGAGCATATCGCCGGTGGAAATTTGCGGAATGCCGAACGCAGCGGTGATGAATTGTGCCTGAGTGCCTTTACCCGCGCCCGGCGCGCCTAACAATAATACTTTCATGGGTGTTCCTTCTTGTTAAGTGATATGGATTTGAAACGTGATTCAAATGATTTTACACGGCTTGCGTTTATCGTTCAAAACTTCAGACGGCCTGTTCCGCGCCGAAATGTTTCCATGCGTCATCGCGCATTTCGGCAAACCATGTGTCTTCGGGAAACCGCTCCAATGCGTCTTTCAAAGTGGAAAGCAGGTTTTGCGATAAAGTCTTCGCCAAATACTCTTCCTCGTTGGCTTCCGCCGCCTTGTCCGCCTGCTGCACCAAACCGCGCGCGCGGGTCTGATGCCCGTGTGCCAAGTAGTTGAGCGCAATCACCTTTTGCGCCCAAAGCTGCGGAATCTCGGGGCTGTCTTGCAACAATACCGACAAAATCAATACGGCAACCGTCAGCCTGCCGCCGTTCAGGCGTAAATCCAGCGAACGGTTGGGCGGCAGCGTGCTGAGCGTTTCCGCCATACGGAACCAAAACTCGCCGCTGGCTTCGTCCGGCGCGGCGGCTTTCAACATTTCATAGTTAAACTCTTGATCGTCGTTTTGAACCAGCAGGGCAACGTCGGCAAGCAGTTTTTGCTCCTCGCGGCTCAAATGGCGTAAATCGGTCATAACAGGCTTTCTGTTGGTGTTTGTTTAGAACGGATTGTCGGGTTGTTGATTTCTTTTTTCAAATCAACTATTTTTTGTTCTAAGAGTTGTATTTCATCTTGTAATTTGGTTACTCTTTCTAATTCTGAATCTAATTTTTCTTTTGGTATTTCAACTGGTTCTAACGAATATTTATCTTGGTAATAATAAAATTTTGGCATAACACCTTTATTTTTGTTACTTTCTTTCATAACTTTATAAATAAAGCTTGCAATTTTTAAGATATGCTTCCAAGCATTTTCCTGTTCCGATTCAGGATTATTTAGTTTTTTGTTAGGGAAAAAACCACAACCACGACCAAAAGTGATTCTTTCAATTTTTATAGATAAATAATTATTATCTCCTTTTGTAAAAATTGCCCTATGCTCTTGTTCATATTTCCAAGCTTCGCTTTTGCGACATATTATGTTTTGTAACTTATTTTCATTTAATTCTTTTTCTAAATCATTACTATTATTAAATTGATTTTTTTGCCTATACTCAACTTCTTTGACATATCCTTCAACTTCCGCAAATTTCTCATAATCAATGGAAAAGTCAATCCTTATACCTTTTGAGCCATTAGCATAATGAGCCCACATTAATTCTTCTCCATCAGTACCTATAATTTTACGTGAGGAAAAACAACAAATAACCTTTTCTTGTTTTTCGTTATAGATTTTATTTATTAAGTATTCGCTAATAGACTTGTCAACCAAATAAACACACTCATCTATATCGTTAAACTTTTTATAACTCTGAGCAAAGAGCCGTGAATTTTCAAAAATATCTTTTGTATGTTCATTCTTCTCCCAAAACTCTTCAAAAATATCTTTTGTATATTCATTCGCCTCCCAAAACTCTTCAAAATCATAATCTTTTGTGTAATTTAATTCTCTAAATTTAGAATATTCATTATTTTCCATTTTTCTTCCCTTTTTATTTTCACATTTTCTGAAAGATTGAATTCGTTTTCCATAGTCCGTAGCGAGGGCTGAACCCTCGCTACGGTTACCCTCTTCCAAAGAAAGAGGGATTGAATTATTGAAGCTTCGCTCGTTTTCAGACGACCTCGAACGCAGCCCTGACCCTGTCCAAATCCTCTTGCGTATCTACACCGGCGGCGGGGGCTTCTTTGGCGGTTTCGACGGCAATCGGGTAGCCGTGCCACAGGACGCGCAGTTGTTCCAACGATTCGATGGTTTCCAGCGGCGAGACGCTCATTTCGGCGTAGCGTTGCAGGAAACCGGCGCGGTAGGCGTAGATGCCGATATGGCGCAGGACGGCGGTTTCGGCGGGCAATTCGCGTTTTTCGGCGCGCATGGTATCGCGCGGATAGGGAATCGGGGCGCGGCTGAAGTAGATGGCGTTGCGGTTTTTGTCAAGGACGACTTTGACGACGTTGGGATTCATAAATTCGTCGAAATCGTGCAATTCGTGCGCCGCGGTCGCCATTTGCACGTTGTTTTCCACCAAGACTTCGGCGGTGCGGTCGATGAGTTCGGGGGCAATCAGTGGCTCGTCGCCCTGTACGTTGACGACCACCAGATGTTGCGGCAGCTTCAGCGCAGCGGCGGCTTCGGCAAGGCGCGTCGTGCCGCTTTCGTGCCGGTTTGAAGTCATGACGACTTCGACGCCGTGCGCCTGACAGGCCATCTGAATATCGGGATGGTCGGTGGCAACGACGACGCGCGCGGTTTTGCTTTTTGCCGCCTGTTCGGCAACGCGCACGACCATCGGTTTGCCGTGAATATCCGCCAAGGCTTTTCTGGGCAGGCGCGATGAATCCAGCCGCGCCGGAATCAATACGACGAATTCGGTCATGCTTTGAGTTCCTCTTCGCTCAACGGACGCGCTTCGTTTTCCAGCATATAGGGAATGCCGTCTTTAATCGGATAAGCCAGCTTCGCCTGACGGCTCCACAATTCCTGTTTGTCCTGATGATATTCCAGTCTGCCTTTGGTAACGGGGCAGACGAGGATGTCTAAGAATTTTTTTTCCATGGGGTTTCTTTCGGGTTTGATGGTTTTAGCGAAGCTCGCTTCGCTCGTTTTGGCGAAACTCGCTTCGCTCGTTTTCAGACGACCTCAAGCGGCATTATTTCTTCCGTGCCGGTTTGTTCGGCTGTTTGGCGCAGGCTTGGGCAGGATTTTTGCCGTCGCACATGATTTGGCGGATTTCACGTCTCAGGTTTGCGCTTTGGTTGGATTGGGTGTATTTACCGGCAAGAATGTTCATCATAGGTTTCATCGTTGCCTCAAGATAGCGCGGCGTTTTGTCCATTATCGATTGACCTACCGCCGTGCTGTAAAAGCCAATCAATGCGTTGACTTCTTCTTGCGTATAAACCGTCTTCATGCCGTCTAAAGTCGCTTTACGCAATTGGGCGCGCACTTGCGGCGTGTTGATTTCGGCAATCGATTGGTTTGCATACTTTTTCAAGACTGCTTCCAACTGCGGACGTTTGTCTTCCGGCGCATCTTTCAAAAATTTCTGTACATTCGGATCGGAAAGCACAATGCCCTCCATGCTTTGGAAAGACTGGTCCAACAGGGCATCCATCTTCTGCACTTCAAACAGACGCTCCAGCGACGCATCGCTGGGTGTAGCGGCAAATGCGTTGGCACAAAATGCCAGCGCGGCGAAGGGCAATAATAAGGTTTTCAGTTTCATCTTTTTCTCCTTTTTTAAGTTTAAGGTTTAGGGGGTACATTCTTCAGGCATGATTTTTTCGACTTCTTTTTCAAATTCAATTAGGTAGCGTTCGCTAATTGTTTCTATTTCTTTCATATCCGCTTCGCTTGCCCCTATATTGGCGAGTTTTTTTATGAATGCCGAATTTTTCTCCATGATAGATTGTCCTACGGGAGTCTCATAAAACGCAATCATGGCATCAATCTCTTGTTGAGTGAACTCGTCCTTGGCAACTTTTTTTATTTCTTTCATTAATTTGTCTCTACGTTGCGGTGTTAAATAGGCTGTAAACACTTTGTTTGCATAACGGTCTGACGCGGCTTGTAATTGCGGCTGCAGTTCCGGTGGATATGAGGCGATGACCGGTTGCATGAGCAGTCGGTTTTGTGCTTCTGCCATGTTGGTCAGATTTTTGATAAAGTCGCGTTCGATATGCTGGACTTCCATCCATCTATTTAAAGACTTATCGCTTGGGGGTGCGGCTGTTGCGGCGGAACAGGCGGCAATGGCAATGAAAGTGAGCAGCAGTTTTTTCATGTTTATAAATTTCCTTATTATTTAAGACAAACAGCAACAAAGATTCAATTGATTTCAGACGACCTGTCGGGAATCTTTCAGCCGTTCCAACACAAACGCCGCCAAATCAGGTTCGATTATCGCACAAACAGGCAACACCCATACATGATTCAGATTGAGGTCGTCTGAAAACTTGACCGCATCTTTCTCCGTAATAATGACCGCGTCCGCATTGGGCAAATCTGCCGCTGCGATGTCGGCATGATCGGGCAGCGCGACGGTTTGGTTCAATGTGATGCCCATGTTCCGCAGCGAATCAAAAAAACGCTCCGGTTTGGCGATACCCGCCACGGCGGCGACTGTTTGGTTTTTCAGACGACCTGTATCCAGTATTTCAGACGGCTGGTTCAAACGGTAAATTTGTCCCGTTTCAATACGGCTGTGGAACATATTTTTAGACGGCGCAAACGACGCATCCGCTTGACCGCCGCTGACCACGACCGCATCCACCGAATCCAGACGCGGCAAAGGTTCGCGCAAACTGCCGTTGGGCAGCAAATCCAAATCCGTCCGCCCCGTATCCACCGCCGGAAACACGGCGATTTCCACATCCCGCCGCAGGGCGTAATGCTGCAAGCCGTCGTCCGCCACAATCAGCCTGATGTCGGGATGCGCCGCCAGCAACGCCCTGCCTGCCTCCGCACGGCTGCTGCCCACCGCCGTCGGCGCGCCGGTTTTACGGAACAGCAGCAAAGGCTCGTCGCCCGCATCTTCTGCACGGCTCGCGGCATCCAATACATGAACCGCCTTACTTTTGCGCCCGTAGCCCCGGCTGATGATGCCGACCTTGACGCCTTTTTCCTGCAAACCTGACACCAGCGCGGCGACAATCGGCGTTTTCCCCGTCCCGCCCGCGTGGATATTGCCGACCACGACCACAGGCACGGGCAGCTTTTCGCTTTTCAGACGACCTGAAACGAAATCATCGCGCCGTTTCGCCGCAATTTTGGCAAATAGCATGGATAAGGGTTTGAGCAGTAAAGATAAAAACGGATTGGGGCGTTGCCAATGGCGTTCGATGATTTGGTGGAGTTTGGGCATTCAGACGACCTTGTAGCTGCGTTTCTTTGTAGGCAGAGCCTACACCATTTTGGAGAATATAGTGGATTAACTTTAAACCAGTACGGCGTTGCCTCGCCTTGCCGTACTATCTGTACTGTCTGCGGCTTCGTCGCCTTGTCCTGATTTAAAGTTAATCCACTATAAGTCGTTCAGGCTGGGGTTTCGATGCGGTTGTCGGGCATGACCAGCCAGACTTTTGCCTGTTTGGCGCGGGCGGCGGTTCGGATGGCGGCTTCGTCCATGATGGAGAACGCGGTGGAGAAGGCATCGGCAACGGCGGCGGTCGGCGCCATGACGCTGACGCTGCGGTAGCGCGGGGTGGCAGTGCCGGTGCGCGGGTCGAAGAGGTGGGTGAACTTGCCGGCTTCGTCCATCACGGTACCGTAGCCGCCTGATGTGGCGAAGGCTTGGTTTTGCATGGGGATAGTCAGGAGGGTGGCTTCTTCGTTTTGGGGATTGCGGATGCCGACGTTCCATGTGCGTTGGTTGTCGGTGTCGAAGCCGCGGATTTCGCCCATATCGACGAGGGCTTGGCGGATGCCGTGTTGTTGCAGCAGGGCGGTGATTTTGTCGGTGATGTAGCCTTGGGCGATGCCGTTGAGGGATAAGCCCATGCCTTTTTGTTCGAAGAGGATGGCTTTTTGGTCGAAGACGACGTGTTTGAAGCCGACGAGTTTGAGGGTGCGCCGGATGTCTGGTTCGGACGGCGGGGTTTCGGCACGCGGGTTGCGGCGGAAATGGTCTGCGTAAAGGTTCCACAACACTTGGACGGTGGGGTCGAACGCGCCGTCTGTCAGGGCGTGGATGTCGCGGCAGATGCTCAAAAGGGCGAGGAAGTCGGGTGGCGGGTTGTTCAGACGACCTTCTTTGTTCAGTCGGTTGATCAGGCTGTCTTCGCGGTAGAGGCTGAAGATTTTTTCGAGGCGGGCGACTTCGGCGAGAACTTTGTTGACAAGGATTTCAGCTTCTTTGCGGTCAACGCCGAAGAGGCGGAGCTCGGCGCCGGAACCCAGCGCAATGCCTTTCCAGATGATAGGTTCGCCAGCAGTCGGTAGCGGGGCGGAGCGGGTGCGGTTCAGGAGAAAGGGCGCGGTCGCTCCGGCGGCAGTCAGGGCGGCGATGGCGAAAAAGCGGCGGCGGGTGAGCGGGGTGTTCATGGGTTGGGATGGGTCGTCTGAAAAAGCGGCAGTGTTGGAGGAACGGGCGGAAGTCGGCTTATCTGGGTTTGCGTTTGAAGGCGTTGGGAAAGTGTTTTAGAAGCGCCGCCATTTCCGCACAGGATTTTTATGGTTACGGAAAGGACGGCGGGCGACGGCTGGGGCTTGATTTACGTTGCGGCAGAACTTGTTTTCCCGCCATCAAGCCTGCCTTCACGCTTTGGCACCAAGCGTCAATCGTCTCATCAATCGCCCATTGCCGCTAGAAGCTCTGCCTGATGTTCGGCAATCAGGGCGTTGGTAATTTCTTCCAAGTCGCCGTCCATCACAAAATCCAGCTTGTGCAGGGTGAGGTTGATGCGGTGGTCGGTTACGCGGCCTTGCGGGTAGTTGTAGGTGCGGATGCGCTCGCTGCGGTCGCCGCTGCCGATGAGGGATTTGCGCTCGGCGGCTTCTTTGGCCTGGGCTTCGCGTTTTTGCGCGTCGTTCAGGCGGGCGGCAAGGACTTTCATTGCCTGCGCCTTGTTGGCGTGTTGGCTGCGGCCGTCTTGGCACTCGACCACCATGCCTGTGGGCAGGTGGGTGATGCGGACGGCGGAGTCGGTTTTGTTGATGTGCTGACCGCCCGCGCCGGATGCGCGGAAGGTGTCGATGCGCAGGTCGGCGGGGTTCAGCTCGATGTCTTCAAGTTCGTCCGCTTCGGGCATGACGGCGACGGTACAGGCGGAGGTATGGATACGGCCTTGGCTTTCGGTGGCGGGGACGCGTTGCACGCGGTGGCCGCCCGATTCGAATTTCAGACGACTGTAGGCGCCCAAACCGACAATGCGGGCGATGACTTCTTTATAGCCGCCCAACTCGCTTTCGTTGGCGGAAACGATTTCGACCTGCCAGCGGTTGCGCTCGGCGTAGCGGCTGTACATACGCAGTAAATCGCCTGCAAACAGCGCGGCTTCGTCGCCGCCTGTTCCGGCGCGCACTTCGATGAAGATGTTTTTGTCGTCGTCGGCATCTTTGGGCAGCAGCAGTTTTTGCAGTTCGGTATCGAGCGTGTCGATTTTGACTTTTGCCGCTTCGATTTCTTCGGCGGCAAAGTCTTTCATTTCGGGGTCGGACAGCATTTCTTCAGCATCCGCCAAGTCGCTTTGCGCCAGCTGATAGTTTTGGAACACTTCGACCACGGGTGTCAATTCGGCGTGTTCGCGCGTGAGCTTGCGGTAGTTGTCCATATCGGACGTGGCTTCGGGCTGTCCGAGAAGGTGGGTGACTTCTTCCAGTCGGTCGCTGAGTTGTTGTAGTTTTTCTAAGATAGACGGCTTCATAATTTTTCCATAATAAATGCCGTCGGGAGTCGTCCGCGACGGCGCGAGGAGGCTTTATTATAATGGGTTTGGTTGGAAATTCAAAAGGATATGGCAGGGTTTCTGATGGACAGACGCAATGTTGGTTTGCTTTGCTGTATCGGTTTGAAGTTCATCCCTTCGTTTGAACATTTTGCCATACATAACAAAAGGTCGTCTGAAAACCAAAATCCGGTTTTCAGACGACCTTTGTTTTGATTGGGCTTACTTAGGTGCAGCCAAGATGCCTGTCAGGTTCAGCAGGAACAAAACCGTAAACCCGGTCAGGTAAATCAAGCCGAGGATGGCGAGGAGGTCCATACCTGCCGTCAGCTTGTGGCGTTTGTCGCCTTTAACGAGGCGGTAGTTCAGCCAAGCGAACACGGGGGCAGAAACGAAGGCGGTAATCATGGCGAATTTGAGCAGCTCCGCCATCGCACTGTTGAACCAGAAAATCACTGCCAAGCCCGTACCCGCGACCCAAACGTTCCAGGCAAAGAGTTCGACGTTGCCCGTTTTGTCTTTGCCGCGCAGCAGGCGCACCGGCTCGGCAATCGCACGCGCGTAGCCGTCCACTACGGTAATCGTCGTGCCGTACATACAGGCGAAGGCGATAAACGCCACCATCGGACGCGACCAATCGCCGATGGTGACGGCGTACATATTGATCAGTTGACCGACGTATTTGCCGCCAGCCATTTGCACTGCCTCACCGTTGCCGTACTGCACATACGCGCCCAAGGCGAGGAAGACAACCGCCAACACTGCGCTGGTGATGTAGCCGACGTTGAAGTCGAAAATACCGTCGCGGTAGCTGGAAGGGTTGATGCGTTGTTTTTCAGTAACCCACAGCGAGTTGATGGCGGAAATTTCAATTGGCGCCGGCATCCAGCCCATCAGCGCGATTAAGAAGCCCAAGCCTGCCAGTGTCCATGGGGTAGGCTCGATAAAGTCGGGTTTCATCTGCATGCCGCGCGACATGGCGATGGCGGCGGCGGCGACTGTGGCAATCGTCAGGCTGACGATGATGATTTTGGAAACGTTGTCCAAAGCCTTGTAGCGTCCGCTCGCCAAAATAATCAGACAGGAAGCCATAATCAGCGCGGAGATTGCGCCGACATTCAGCGTCAGCGAGGGAATCGCCATTTTGACGATGGCGGCGGTCACGATGGCGACCGCACCCGCGTTAATCGTTGCCGAGATAACGCACAAAATCAGGAATACCCACAAATAAACGCGGCTTTTCTCGGCATAGCCTTCAATCAGGCTTTTGCCCGTATCCAGCGTGTAATGCGCGCTGAAGCGGAAAAACGGGTATTTGAAGAGGTTAGTCAAAATAATAATCAATGCAAGCTGCCAGCCGTAAAGCGCGCCCGCCTGTGTCGAGGCAATCAGGTGCGAACCGCCGACCGCCGCCGAAGCCATCATGATTCCGGGACCCAGCGCATTGATTTTGCTTTTCCAAGTCGAAGCGTGTGTATGTTGTTCAGACATCTATTCTCTCCGTCTTTTTCAGACGACCTTCACAAAAAAAGGCATATTTTAACGTAAATCAAAATCCTGAATGGTAAATATCAAAAAAACATTATGCTGAATTTTGGATGAAAAATACTGATTAAATAAAAAAATAGAATATTCAGGAAATTTTATGCCTAAAAATCTTTTTCAGACGACCTTGTATCGCTTTTTATTCCTGTTTGTCCGTGTTATGGTGGATTAACTTTAAACCAGTACGGCATTGCCTCGCCTTAGCTCAAAGAGAACGATTCTCTAAGGTGCTGAAGCACCAAGTGAATCGGTTCCGTACTATCTGTACTGTCTGCGGCTTCGTCGCCTTGTCCTGATTTTTGTTAATCCACTATAAATGGAGTGTGTTGGAAAATGGGTGAAAACCGATGGAAAGCGCGCCATAGCGGTTTTGTCAGGGTTTCACTATAATATTCAATCTGTTCTACGCTTAGGGGTGGCGGGCAATTCGGCCGCAGTATCTTGTGTAAAAAATAAACGTGAGGCTGTGTGTTTGATTTGATTCGGCGCTTTTGCCCAAACAAAATCGGTTGAGGGTTGAATGCCGCGCCATCCTGAAATTTAAGGAAAAATATCATGAAAAAAATCGAAGCTGTGATTAAGCCGTTTAAATTGGACGATGTCCGCGAAGCATTGACCGAAATCGGGATCAGCGGCATGACGGTCAGCGAAGTGAAAGGTTTTGGCCGTCAGAAAGGGCATACCGAAATTTACCGCGGCGCAGAGTATGCGGTTGATTTTCTGCCGAAAGTCAAAGTCGAGCTGGTGTTGGCTGATGAAGATGTGGAACGCGCCATCGATATCATTGTCGAGACTGCGCGGTCAGGAAAAATTGGCGACGGCAAGATTTTTGTGTTGCCGGTTGAAGAAGTGATTCGGATACGGACGGGTGAACGCGCGGAAGCGGCGATTTAATCCTATCGTTGCCGCGATTGGCTGATACAAATAAGGTCGTCTGAAATCCTGAACTGCACCCCAAAAGTTGGACATCCCCTCCAACTCACAAGGTGCAGTTTTTTTATGAGCAAATATACATTACACTTCAAATACCAAGCCGTACTCCACTACCTGCATATACGCAGCCAACAGCGTACCGCAGACCACTACGGCATTTCCCGAACCCACCTGAGACGATGGATACGCGCCTATCAAGAAGGCGGTATCGGCGCACTCGAACATCCCCAATCCAAAACCATGCCCCAACACCGCAAAAACCCCTTCATCGCAGATAAACCCGACCAAGAAAAAACGCAGGCAGAGCTTATTGAAGAACTGTGCTATATGCGCGCAGAGGTCGCCTACCTAAAGGAGTTAAAAGCCCTCAGCCAAAAGCGGACCGCAAAGGACAAAGCCAAACCGTCCAAACACTGAGGGCGCAACACCCGCTCAAATACCTGCTGCACATCGCAAACCTGCCCAAAAGCAGCTTTTACTACCACCACCAAGACCGACCCGACCCCGACACAGCCGACAAAGCCCTCCTCGTCGAAACCTACCGGCGGCATAAAGGACGCTACGGGCAAAGGCGCATTGCCGCAGCATTGGATTGGAACCGCAAAAAAGCAGCTCGGTTAATGAAACAGATGGGGCTGAAAGCCAAAATACGGGCGAAAAAAGCCTACCGCCATCCCGCCATGGGCGAAATATCGGAACACCTCCTCAAACGCCGGTTCACAGCCCGAAAGCCCAACGAAAAATGGCTGACCGACGTGACCGAACTCAAAGGAAAGGACGGCAAACTGTACCTCTCGCCAATCTTGGACTTGTTCAACCGAGAAATCGTCGCCTACGCCATGAGCCGCAATGCTAACAGCGAAATGGTGAAGGAAATGCTCGAAAAAGCCGCACCCCGTCTGACTGCTAAAGGAACGATGCTTCATTCGGACCAAGGTGTGCTGTACCGTACGGCGGAATATAGGAAATTGATTGCAAAACATTCCATGGTTCAAAGCATGTCGCGTAAGGCGAACTGTTGGGACAATGCGCCGATGGAAAGCTTCTTTGCGGTGTTGAAGACAGAGTGTTTCTATAACGCAGGTGAATTGACGGTAGATGAATTGATGAAGCAGATAGATGACTATATGGATTACTACAACCGGGAGCGTTGCAGTTTGAAATTGAAAAAGCTGAGTCCTGTCGCATACAGAACCCAGCTTGCACAGAGCGCCTGAATAGGCTTTTATGAGTGTCCAAGATTTGGGGGCCAGTTCAATCCTGCATTGTCCGGTTTCAGACGACCTTGTTTTTGTTTCTATCGGGTTTAGATTTTGGTGAAGATGACTTCGTTTTCAAAACGCGATTTGGGCAGGGCGGCGTTGAAATCGTCTGCGGCACGGTAGCCGAAGGAGACGACGGCGACGGCTTTGTAGCCTTTTTCAGTCAAGCCGAATTCCTCATTCAAAACCTGCAAATCGACGCCTTCCATCGGCACGGCGTCGATACCTGCTGCGGCAGCGGCGAGCAGGGTGAAGCCCATGTTGAGATAGACTTGTTTGGCAAGCCATTGCTCTTCATCTTGGATTTGGTTGCGGTGGATGCCTAAGAACAGGCGGCGGGTGGAATCGCCTGCCTGCTTGGCTTCTTCCGTGGCGAAACGTCCGTCTTTGTCTTCTTGCGCCAATACGGCGGCGACATAATCATCGTCGGCGCAAACGCGGGCGGCGAAAACGACGACATGGGACGCATGAGTAATTTTCGGGGTATTGTAAGGGAGTTTTTCGGTGGATTTGGCAATGCGCGCTTTGCCCGCTTCGTCATCGGCGATGATAAAGTGCCACGGCTGCATATTGACGCTGGAAGGGCTGTTGCGCAGGGCGGCTTCGATATGGGCGAAGTCTTCGGCAGCGATTTTTTTGGACAGGTCGAAAGATTTGGTGCTGTATCGCTGGCGGACGATTTCTGTGATGTTCATGAAATGTTTCCTGTTTTTAGGATGGAAACGGGGATTATAGAGAGGTCGTCTGAAAGGGGCAATGCAGGAAATTGGTGGGGATTTCGATATAAGGTCGGTAAAACACGCAAACGCTGGCGTATGAAAAAGGTCGTCTGAAACGGGATGTTTCGTTTCAGACGACCTTTGCCCTTTGCAGGCTATATCCGCAGGCTAGATTTAAGTTTCTGCGGGCGGAAGGGGCGGGTGTTCGTCGGTTTTGTCCGATTTGGGTTTGATAAAGCGGCTGCACCAGATGCCTGCTTCGTAAAGCAAGATAAGCGGGACGGCAAGCAGGGTTTGGGAAATCACGTCCGGCGGGGTAATGATGGCGGCAATGATGAATGCGCCGACAATGACGTAGGGGCGTGCGTTTTTGAGTTGTTCGGTGGTTACGATGCCGATTTTGGCGAGCAGGACGACAACGACAGGGACTTCGAAAGTCGTGCCGAATGCGACGAACATGCCCAAAATAAAGGACAGATATTTGTCGATGTCGGTCGCCATGTTGACGCCGACGGGGGTAATACCCGCGAGGAATTTAAAGATGACGGGGAAAACGAGGTAGTAGGCAAACGCCATGCCGATAAAAAACAGACTGACGCTGGATAGCACAAGCGGGGTAATCAGGCGTTTTTCGTTTTGGTAGAGGGCGGGCGCGACGAATGCCCAGATTTGGTAGAGCGTATGCGGCAGGGAAACGAGGAATGCTGCCATCAGCGTCACTTTCACCGGTACAAAAAACGGCGCGATGACGTCGGTGGCAATCATGCTGGTGTCTTTGGGCAAGTTTGCCATCAGGGGGTCGGCCACGAAGGTATAAAGCTGCTGGGCAAACGGCATCATGCTGAAAAAGCAGACGACGATGCCGATGACGATCCACATCAGGCGGCGGCGCAGCTCGATAAGGTGTTCGATAAGAGGTTGGACGGGTTGTTCGTTTTGAGGTTCGGACACCGGTTTACTCACTTTTTACGGACGCGAAGTTTGGGTTTGGCATGAAATTTCGGACGCAGGTCGCGCTTGCGGTTCATCGCTTGTTTTTTGAGGGAGGTGATATGCAGCACGGGCGCGTATGCGGAAGTGTCGATATAGCTGACTTCTACGGCATTGGACACCGGAGCGGCGCTGCCGGTCAGATATTCGCGCCATGCGCGATCTTGCTCGGATTCCGCAGGCGTGTCGGTTTCGACGGCATCCGTCGTAGTGTCTGCTTGCGCCATAGCGGTTTCAGACGACGTGGAAACAGCCGGGTCGTCTGAAACTTCCGCGCTTAACGAAGGAAGCGGGTTGCCGTGTTCATCCAAACCGAAATCGGCAGGCGTGCGTTGCGCCGGCAGGCGTTCCCAAGGTTTGAGTCCGTCGGAAATGTCGCGCAGGTTGTCCTGCATATCCGTACCGACTTCCTTGATGCTGTCGCGCACTTGTGCGGCGGCGGCTTCAAATTCCTGTTTGGCTTTGCGCAGCTCTTCCAATTCGACTTGGGTGTTGAATTCCTGCTTGACGCTGCTGACGAGGCGTTGCAGCTTGCCGATAAGCCGTCCGGCAGTACGGGCGGCTTCGGGCAGACGCTCGGGACCAAGTACAATCAGGGCGACAATGCCGACTAACAGCAGCTCGCCCAAACCGAAATCAAACATAGATTATGCTTTGTCTTCGTCTTTTTTGTGTTCGATGACTTCGTCTTTTTTACCGTCAGTACCTTCGTTCAGACCTTGTTTGAAGTCATGCACGGCACCGCCGAGGTCTTTGCCGACGTTGCGCAGTTTTTTGGTACCGAAAACCAAAACGACGATAATTAATACGATAATCCAGTGCCACAGAGAGAACATGGTAAATCCTTGATATAGTTGAGAATGGATATTTGAAATGTTGGTTTACGCAGGCGTACCCATGATGTGGATATGCAGGTGGAACACTTCCTGCCCGCCGCCTTTGCCTGTGTTGATCAGGGTTTTGAAGCCGTCGGTCAAATCTGCCGCTTCAGCAATTTGAGGGACTTTCAACATCATTTTGCCCAAGAGGGTTTGATGTTCGGGCGCGGCGTGTGCCAGCGAGTCGAAATGGACTTTCGGAATCAGCAGCAGATGAACCGGCGCGGCGGGGCGGATGTCTTTGAAGCACAACATCTCGTCGTCTTCGTACACGGTTTGCGCCGGAATATCTTTGGCGGCGATTTTACAGAAAATACAGTTGTCCATAATGGCTCCGAGGTCGTCTGAAAACGAGCACAGCGAGTTTCGCTAAAACGAGTGCAGCGCGTTTCGTCAAACAGACGGCAGAAAAACGAATAAGGTCGGATTGTAATATAAATTCAAGGCTCTTTGCGAGAGGCTTTTTCCGCCAAGCCCGATAAACCTTGACGGCGCGCAAGCTCGTTGACGACATCTTCGGCGCGCAAACCGTGGTGCGCCAAGAGAACCATGGTGTGAAACCATAAGTCGGCAACTTCGTAAATGAGGTGTTCGCCGCCACCGTCTTTCGACGCCATAAGCACTTCGCCCGCTTCTTCGATGACTTTTTTGAGGATTTTATCTTCGCCTTTGTGCAGAAGTTGGGCGACGTAGGAAGCTTCGGGATCACCGCCTTTGCGGGAGTCGATGGTGTTTTGGATTTGGGAGAGGATGGTGTCGGTCATGGGATTTTCGGCTTTGAAGGATAAGGATTATTCGGATAAGGCATAGGCTTGCCGGGTTTTGGGCGAGTGTTCTGACAACAGTCAATCATCAACCCGATTTTTTAGCGAAACTCGCTGCGCTCGTTTTCAGACGACCTCTAAAGGATGCGTATGCCCATAAATGGCTTCTTCGTCTTTCAACACGGCATCAACCGTCTGCCATTCGCCGTCTTTCCAAACTTTGTAGAAACAGCTTTCTCGCCCCGTATGGCAGGCGATGCCGCCGTTTTGGTCTATCAGCATCACGATGGCGTCGCCGTCGCAGTCGAGGCGCAATTCGTACACTTTTTGCGTGTGCCCTGATGCTTCGCCCTTCATCCATTGTTTTTGGCGCGAACGGCTGTAATAGTGGGCGAAACCGGTTTCTACGGTTTTTTGCAGCGCTTCGGCGTTCATCCATGCGACCATCAATACGCGGCGGGTCTGCCGGTCTTGGGCGATGGCGCAGACCAAGCCTTTTTCATCAAATTTGACGGCTTCAAGCAAGCTGTTATCCATGTTCGGCATCCTTATTTGTTTTGGCGAAACTCGTTGCACTCGTTTTCAGACGACCTTGAGTCAATCAAGTTCAACTTACAGGCGCACTTCGATTCCGGCTTCGCGCATGGCGAGCTTCGCATCACGGATACTGACTTCGCCGAAGTGGAAAATACTGGCGGCAAGCACGGCATCCGCTTTGCCTTCTTTGATGCCGTCAATCAGATGCTGCACATTGCCGACGCCGCCGGAAGCGATGACGGGAATATCGACCGCTTCGCTGACGGCGCGGGTCAGCGGCAGGTTGAAGCCTCGTTTCGTGCCGTCTCTGTCCATGCTGGTGAGCAGGATTTCGCCCGCGCCGCGACGTTGCATTTCAACCGCCCATTCGACTGCGTCCAAGCCCGTCGGTGTGCGCCCGCCGTGGGTGAAAATTTCCCAGCGGGTGTTTTCGGGATTGACGGCTTTGGCATCGACAGCGACGACGATGGCTTGCGAGCCGAAAAATCCGGCGGCTTCGTTGACTAAATCGGGATTGGTGACGGCGGCGGTGTTGATGCTGGCTTTGTCCGCACCGGCATTGAGCAGGCGGCGGATGTCGGCTACGGTGCGCACACCGCCGCCGACGGTCAGCGGAATGAAAACTTGTGAGGCAACGTCTTCGATGACGTGCAAAATGGTGTCGCGGTTGTCGGAGGAGGCTGTGATGTCGAGGAAGGTCAGCTCGTCCGCGCCTTCGTCGTTGTAGCGTTTGGCGACATCGACGGGTTTGCCCGCATCACGCAAACCTAGAAAGTTCACGCCTTTGACGACGCGGCCGTTTTTGACGTCGAGACAGGGGATGATGCGTTTTGCCAGTGCCATTTTGAATGCCTTTCCAAACCTAGGAATGAGGTCGTCTGAAAAAGAGCGCAGCGGGTTTCGCTAAAACCTATACAACGGATTTTACCCAAACGGACAATCCGTTTCAGACGACCTTTCAAATCATTGATACCGGCAAGGCAGGTGTTACGCCAGCCAGTTGTGAACCCATTTGGGCAGGTGTTGGAGCAGTTGGAAATAGCCGACGCCCGCAATGGCGGCGAATACGCAGGAAGTCATAAAGTTGCCGCTGAAGCGCCCGACGATATAAAACACTGCGCTGGCAAATGCCCACAACGCGCCGTTAAACACCATCCAATAGGTGTCGATCATCGGCATATCGAACGCGGAAAGCTGACGGACGAGAATGGCGATGATGGTAAATCCCAAGCCTTCGCTGAGAGGACGCACATTGCGACCGGACGACCAGATAATCCAAAAGCCCAAAATAAATGCTTCAAACATGAAATACCCCTTAAAAAGTAAATAAAACAATTAAATGTGGGATGGTGAATCCCAAAGCAATATTCGGCGGTCAGCCGCCTTTTATCGTGAAGAAAAATAGACGAACCCGTCTTTTGCCCTGTCTATACAGATAGGGCAACAATGAAAGCAAACGGGTTCAACCGATTATTTTGTATCTTCTCCCCGCTATATTGTTTTAAAACAGCGGGACAAGTGAGTAAGTAAACGTTTGATCATTTCAGACGACCTTGATGGTTGTTTTAAATAAGGTCGTCTGAAAACGAATGCAACGAGTTTCGCCAAAACGAGCGCAGCAGGTTTCGTCAATACAACTTACGCCAGCGAATCCGCCAACTGCTGCGCTTGGGCAAAATCAATACTGCCCTCGTAAATCGCGCGGCCGGTAATCGCACCCGTCACGCCGTGTTTCTCAACGGCACACAAAGCGCGGATGTCGTCCAAATTGGTCAATCCGCCCGACGCGATAACCGGAATGGCGACGGCTTGCGCCAATTTGACGGTCGCGTCGATGTTCACGCCGCTCATCATGCCGTCGCGGCCGATGTCGGTGTAAATAATGCTGTTGACGCCGTCGTCTTCAAAACGTTTCGCCAAATCAATCACATGATGCTCGGTTACAGTCGCCCAGCCGTCTATCGCCACCATGCCGTCTTTGGCATCCAACCCGACGATAATCTGCCCGGGAAACGTTTTGCACGCCTCGCGCACGAAGTCGGGATTTTTCACCGCCGCCGTGCCGATAATGACGTCGTTTAGTCCCAAATCCAAATATTTTTCAATGGTTTGTAAGTCGCGTATTCCACCACCCAGTTGCACGGGAATGTCTTTGGCAACGGCGGCTAGGATGTCCTTGATGGCGGGAAAGTTTTGCGGAATGCCGGCAAATGCGCCGTTCAAGTCCACCAAATGCAAACGGCGCGCGCCTTGTTTGAACCAATGCAGCGCAGTTTCGGCGGGCGAATCGGAAAACACCGTCACCTGCTCCATCAAACCTTGTTTCAGGCGCACGCAGCGGCCTTCTTTTAAATCGATTGCGGGAATTAGCAGCATGGGACTTACCTTTATGCGGAACGTATTTTACACAAATTATCGAGTTTTAGCATATTTAAATGAAAAAACGTCATTGGTAACACTAAAACAGGATTTTTGTGTGTGTATTTTGCATGTTTCAGACGACCCTTACCTAAAGTGTTTCAGAAGGTGAAAAGGGTAGAAAGATGTTTCATCTGATTCAGTGTTTCATTTCTATTGCTTGAAATTGCTTGCCAACAGCCATTCTTGCGCCTTGGTAGTATCGTCAAAATATTTCGGATGTTGGTTGGTCAACAGGCTGGAGAGACGGGCGCCGAGTTTGATCCAAATGTCGTCTGTAATGACGGCGACGCGGCCGAAGTCGTTTTCGTGTTGATTAAGGAATTTGATTTGCTCCATCGCCATATCGATCGTGAAATCTTTCAACATGGACAAATCCAAAAGGATGTCGGGCAGATGGATTTTTTGCTTGCTTTCCAATAAAGCGGCTTCAAGTTGGCGGAAATCGTCCAGTGTAAATTCGTTGTACAGCGCCACATTCAAACCGTAAGACTGTTCGCGGATGGAAATCATCATGCTCTCCTTTTTAGAGGTTAATGGTCAGCTTGTTTTGGTAAACCACTTTTTAATCGAAACCGGCCGGATGCTGCTCAATATGCCGCTTGTGACAATAATAATCATACCAAAGGTTTCCTGCCAAGTGACGGTATCGCCCAAAAATATCATGCCCGACAGGGCGGAAAAGACGACGGTCAGATAAGAAAGAGAGGCGACGGTGAATTTGTTGCCGACTTTATAGGCGCGGGTCATTGAAAGTTGGGCAAGCATGGCTGCAAGCCCGATGCAGAAAAGATAGGGCAGGGCGGAGAGAGGGATGCTGTGCCAGCCGGTCAAAGTTGCCCAAACCGACGCCATGACGACACCGGTTATCGAAAAATAAAACACCACCCGCCAACCCGGCTCGCCGAGCAACGACAGTTCGCGCACTTGCAAATACGCCCAACCTGACATAGCTCCTCCCGCCAAGCCTGCTAGTGCGGCAATTTCCTGTCCGCCTTTGAACGAAGGGTTCAGCAATAGGACGACACCGAGAAAACCAAAGACCAATATTGTCTGCGTATAAAGTGCAATCCGTTCTTTCAGGATGAAAAATGAAAATACCGCCAGAAAAATCGAAGAGGTGTAGCTTAAGGTTACCCCCGTTGCCAGCGGTAGGTGCATGACGGCATAAAACAGACAAAACATAGCGGCTGTGCCGACAACGCTGCGGTTGAGGTGGGTTTTCCAGTGTGGCGTAGCAAAGGTGTCACCCCGTGCTTTTGCCATTATGCCTAAGACGATGGCGGCAAAACTCATACGCCAAAATACCAGTTCGCCACTGTTGAAGCCGAATTTCGCCGCCGCTGCTTTGATGCACACGTTCATGACGGTAAAGCCGAGTGCGGCAACAATCATCCATGTAGAACCGAGAGGGTCTTTGGTTGCGGGTGTGGTCATTTATCAAACTTCCAAAGAAGAAAGGGTTGTGTGGTTATAAACGGGGTCGTCTGAAAAGATTTCAGACGACCTATTGTCAAAAAAGCTCAATAAATAAACCTATGGTTTATGATATAATGATAATTTTTCTCATTCGTAAATTTGGAAATTATTTTTATGGAAACTTTGCAGCCTCCGCAACATATTGCTGTATCCAATAGCCCTGTTAATCAACCCAAACGTTTGCGTGCAAGTGAAGGGGTAAATTGGTTTGCCGAATCATGGCGTATTTTTAATAAATACAAATTGAAATGGATAGGGGCAATGGTTTTGTTCTTCCTTATCCCAATTGCTTTGGGTTTGTTGTCCAGTTATGCAGCAGAAGGCAGCCAGCCTATGACCTTCAATCAATTGTCCTTAGGTATAGTCATACGCGAAGTGATCATCAATCTGTTTGTATATTGGGGAAGCTATTGTTTCCTAGGTGGTGTTGTGCTGCTGGCACATCAAACCGCACAAGGTACGAATTTTAACTTCGGTAGTTTGTTTGCAGGTTTTTCAACTAAAAAGATCGGTTCGTTCCTAGTTCTTATGCTGATGAGTATAGTTGCGATACTGTTTCTTGCGTTGGTTGCTGTTATTCCTATCATGTTGCTTACGAAAGGAAATCTCTCCGCTCTAGAGATGTTGCCGATGGGAGAGTCGCTTGTGTCCATTATAATGCTGATGGTCATTAGCATTGGTTCTATGATGTTTTGGTTGACTCCTGCTTTGGTCATGTTGGAGGACGTCAGACCGGTTGCCGCCATTAAGGTTAGCTTAAATGCCTGTTTTTGCAATATCCCTGCGTTTCTGGTATATAGCTTGATTTGGTTTGGCGTTATTATGGCATTTTCTTTGGTAATGACATTATTTGCTATACCAATTATTTTTGTATTGGGTGCGGGAGGACAACTGTTAGGCGCAGGAGGAGAGCAGCAAATATGGGAAGTTTTCACCCTTCTTACGATTTTATTTGGTTCTGTCTTCACAGTTCCTTATTCTATAATGGCAATCGGTCTATACACCTCATATCGCAGCATCTTCCCCGAGGGTTATCTGAATAAACGCTAAATAGTAGAAAAATTATTATTGCTTTATAACAGGTCGTCTGAAATGTATTTTTCAGACGACCTGTTATAATTTTTGTTGTCAACCATGCAACAAAACCTATGCCATACAAACCTTTCTCCGCCTAAATTTGACACCTGTCCTCCGACTGCCTACAATTCAGGTTTCTCAAAAATCACCGTACATTCCGTACAGCATTCTTTTCAGACGACCTCTGTCTTCCGAATCCCATTCTTTTTCAATACAACTGTCAAAAATCATGCACGTTTCAGAACTACAAACTCTACACATTTCCAAACTTTTGGAAATGGCAGAAGAACACGGCATTGAAAACGCCAACCGTTTCCGCAAACAAGACCTCGTATTCGCCATCGTCCGCCAAAAGATGAAGCAGGGTGAAAGCTTTACCTGCTCCGGCACGCTCGAAATCCTACCCGACGGCTTCGGCTTTTTACGCAGCGCAGATACTTCCTACCTCGCGGGTCCTGACGACATCTACGTCTCGCCCACGCAAATCCGCCGCTTCAACCTGCATACGGGCGACACCATCGAAGGCAGCGTACGCGTACCCAAAGACAACGAACGCTATTTCGCCCTCGTCCGCCTCGACAGCATCAACGGCGATCATCCCGAAGTCTGCAAACACAAAATCCTCTTCGAAAACCTCACCCCGCTTTTCCCCACCAAGCAATTCAAACTTGAGCGCGACATTAAAGCCGAAGAAAACCTTACCGGCCGCGCCATTGATTTAGTTTCCCCTATCGGTCGCGGACAACGTGCCCTTTTGGTTGCGCCGCCGAAAACCGGTAAGACCGTGATGCTGCAAAACATCGCCCACGCGATTACCGCCAACTATCCCGATGTCGAACTCATTGTCTTGTTGATTGACGAGCGTCCGGAAGAGGTTACCGAAATGAGCCGTTCCGTGCGCGGCGAAGTGGTTTCCTCCACCTTCGACGAACCGGCGCAACGCCATGTCCAAGTGGCGGAAATGGTGATTGAAAAAGCCAAGCGTATGGTGGAACACAAAAAAGACGTGGTCATCCTACTTGACTCGATTACCCGTCTCGCCCGCGCTTACAATACCGTTGTACCCACTTCCGGCAAAATCCTGACCGGCGGCGTAGATGCCAATGCCCTCCATCGCCCCAAACGCTTCTTCGGCGCAGCGCGCAATGTAGAAGAAGGCGGTTCGCTTACCATCATCGCCACCGCTCTGGTGGAAACCGGCAGTCGCATGGACGACGTGATTTACGAAGAATTTAAAGGCACGGGCAATATGGAACTGCACCTCGACCGCCGCATGGCAGAAAAACGCCTGTTCCCCGCCATCAATATCAACAAATCCGGCACGCGTCGTGAAGAGTTGCTGGTGCCGAACGACCAGTTGCAGCGCATGTGGCTCTTGCGCAAATTCCTGCATCCGATGGACGAAATCGAGGCCACCGAATTTTTGGTGGGCAAACTCAAAGATTCCAAAAACAATGATGAGTTTTTTGAATTGATGCGTGGTAAATAGTGAAAAAGGTCGTCTGAAAGGGATTTCAGACGACCTTTGATGTTGATTGAGTTTGGTTTGAGAATATTTTGAAGTAAAAGTCTTTGTATTTCAGGTTGTTGTTAGGTTTTGCGGAATTTTTTGTTGTTTAGGAGTTGACGGGTTTTGAGGGGAGGGGTATAGTTCGGTTCTTCGCTGCTTCGGCGGTGGTTGAACGAACAGGTAAGTATATCACAGTTGGTCTGATTTTTCGAGGTTTTGTGAAAAGTTTTGATTGACAATGATTTGAAATGCTTTATAATTCGTTTTTGCTCTTTAACAAAACAGATTACCGATAAGTGTGAGTGCGACAGCCTCACACTGTTTGAAAGACAGACAAGATGATGTTTTAGACATTGTCCTGTCGGTTTCTTTGAAGCAGACCAGAAGTTAAAAAAGTTAGAGATTGAACATAAGAGTTTGATCCTGGCTCAGATTGAACGCTGGCGGCATGCTTTACACATGCAAGTCGGACGGCAGCACAGAGAAGCTTGCTTCTTGGGTGGCGAGTGGCGAACGGGTGAGTAATATATCGGAACGTACCGAGCAGTGGGGGATAACTAATCGAAAGATTAGCTAATACCGCATATTTTCTGAGGAAGAAAGCAGGGGACCATTTGGCCTTGCGCTGTTTGAGCGGCCGATATCTGATTAGCTAGTTGGTGGGGTAAAGGCCTACCAAGGCGACGATCAGTAGCGGGTCTGAGAGGATGATCCGCCACACTGGGACTGAGACACGGCCCAGACTCCTACGGGAGGCAGCAGTGGGGAATTTTGGACAATGGGCGCAAGCCTGATCCAGCCATGCCGCGTGTCTGAAGAAGGCCTTCGGGTTGTAAAGGACTTTTGTCAGGGAAGAAAAGGGCGGGGTTAATACCCCTGTCTGATGACGGTACCTGAAGAATAAGCACCGGCTAACTACGTGCCAGCAGCCGCGGTAATACGTAGGGTGCGAGCGTTAATCGGAATTACTGGGCGTAAAGCGGGCGCAGACGGTTACTTAAGCAGGATGTGAAATCCCCGGGCTCAACCTGGGAACTGCGTTCTGAACTGGGTGACTAGAGTGTGTCAGAGGGAGGTAGAATTCCACGTGTAGCAGTGAAATGCGTAGAGATGTGGAGGAATACCGATGGCGAAGGCAGCCTCCTGGGATAACACTGACGTTCATGCCCGAAAGCGTGGGTAGCAAACAGGATTAGATACCCTGGTAGTCCACGCCCTAAACGATGTCGATTAGCTGTTGGGCAGCTTGACTGCTTAGTAGCGAAGCTAACGCGTGAAATCGACCGCCTGGGGAGTACGGTCGCAAGATTAAAACTCAAAGGAATTGACGGGGACCCGCACAAGCGGTGGATGATGTGGATTAATTCGATGCAACGCGAAGAACCTTACCTGGTCTTGACATGTACGGAACCCTCCAGAGACGGAGGGGTGCCTTCGGGAGCCGTAACACAGGTGCTGCATGGCTGTCGTCAGCTCGTGTCGTGAGATGTTGGGTTAAGTCCCGCAACGAGCGCAACCCTTGTCATTAGTTGCCATCATTAAGTTGGGCACTCTAATGAGACTGCCGGTGACAAGCCGGAGGAAGGTGGGGATGACGTCAAGTCCTCATGGCCCTTATGACCAGGGCTTCACACGTCATACAATGGTCGGTACAGAGGGTAGCCAAGCCGCGAGGTGGAGCCAATCTCACAAAACCGATCGTAGTCCGGATTGCACTCTGCAACTCGAGTGCATGAAGTCGGAATCGCTAGTAATCGCAGGTCAGCATACTGCGGTGAATACGTTCCCGGGTCTTGTACACACCGCCCGTCACACCATGGGAGTGGGGGATACCAGAAGTAGGTAGGGTAACCGCAAGGAGCCCGCTTACCACGGTATGCTTCATGACTGGGGTGAAGTCGTAACAAGGTAGCCGTAGGGGAACCTGCGGCTGGATCACCTCCTTTCTAGAGAAAGAAGAGGCTGTCGTATTCACACTTATCGGTAAACTGTAGAAGATGCGGAAAAATGCTTGAGTGAAGACAAGATTCGCTTAAGAAGAGAATCCGGGTTTGTAGCTCAGCTGGTTAGAGCACACGCTTGATAAGCGTGGGGTCGGAGGTTCAAGTCCTCCCAGACCCACCAAGAACGGGGGCATAGCTCAGTTGGTAGAGCACCTGCTTTGCAAGCAGGGGGTCATCGGTTCGATCCCGTTTGCCTCCACCAATACTTTCCAAATCAAAGCGAGTTAAAAAGGCAGTGTAACTGCTTTCTTTTTTTCTAAAGAGAAGTCTGATTGTGAATCAGTTTGACGGAAAAAGAAAGGCTGCTATAATAATCAGCTCATTTTGATTTGCGAAGTAAATAGCAATATTGAACGCATCGATCTTTAACAAATTGGAAAGCCGAAATCAACAAACAAAGACAATGTATCTGTTTTTGATGATTGACCGATTGCAAACGGTCAGTTGTCTCCTGGATAGGAAAAGAAAAACAGGTACAGTATTTGGGTGATGATTGTATCGACTTAATCCCGAAAGACAAAAGGCGGGATTAAGACACAACAAGCAGTAAGCTTTATCAGAGTAGGAAATTCAAGTTTGATGTTCTCGTCAACGGAATGTCAGGCAAAGTCAGAGAAGTTCTTGAAATGATAGAGTCAAGTGAATAAGTGCATCAGGTGGATGCCTTGGCGATGATAGGCGACGAAGGACGTGTAAGCCTGCGAAAAGCGTGGGGGAGCTGGCAATAAAGCTATGATCCCGCGATGTCCGAATGGGGAAACCCACTGCATTCTGTGCAGTATCCTAAGTTGAATACATAGACTTAGAGAAGCGAACCCGGAGAACTGAACCATCTAAGTACCCGGAGGAAAAGAAATCAACCGAGATTCCGCAAGTAGTGGCGAGCGAACGCGGAGGAGCCTGTACGTAATAACTGTCGAGATAGAAGAACAAGCTGGGAAGCTTGACCATAGTGGGTGATAGTCCCGTATTCGAAATCTCAATGGTGGTACTAAGCGTACGAAAAGTAGGGCGGGACACGTGAAATCCTGTCTGAATATGGGGGGACCATCCTCCAAGGCTAAATACTCATCATCGACCGATAGTGAACCAGTACCGTGAGGGAAAGGCGAAAAGAACCCCGGGAGGGGAGTGAAATAGAACCTGAAACCTGATGCATACAAACAGTGGGAGCACCCTTGTGGTGTGACTGCGTACCTTTTGTATAATGGGTCAACGACTTACATTCAGTAGCGAGCTTAACCGAATAGGGGAGGCGTAGGGAAACCGAGTCTTAATAGGGCGAACAGTTGCTGGGTGTAGACCCGAAACCGAGTGATCTATCCATGGCCAGGTTGAAGGTGCCGTAACAGGTACTGGAGGACCGAACCCACGCATGTTGCAAAATGCGGGGATGAGCTGTGGATAGGGGTGAAAGGCTAAACAAACTCGGAGATAGCTGGTTCTCCCCGAAAACTATTTAGGTAGTGCCTCGAGCAAGACACTGATGGGGGTAAAGCACTGTTATGGCTAGGGGGTTATTGCAACTTACCAACCCATGGCAAACTAAGAATACCATCAAGTGGTTCCTCGGGAGACAGACAGCGGGTGCTAACGTCCGTTGTCAAGAGGGAAACAACCCAGACCGCCAGCTAAGGTCCCCAATGATAGATTAAGTGGTAAACGAAGTGGGAAGGCCCAGACAGCCAGGATGTTGGCTTAGAAGCAGCCATCATTTAAAGAAAGCGTAATAGCTCACTGGTCGAGTCGTCCTGCGCGGAAGATGTAACGGGGCTCAAATCTATAACCGAAGCTGCGGATGCCAGTTTACTGGTATGGTAGGGGAGCGTTCTGTAGGCCGATGAAGGTGCATTGTAAAGTGTGCTGGAGGTATCAGAAGTGCGAATGTTGACATGAGTAGCGATAAAGCGGGTGAAAAGCCCGCTCGCCGAAAGCCCAAGGTTTCCTACGCAACGTTCATCGGCGTAGGGTGAGTCGGCCCCTAAGGCGAGGCAGAAATGCGTAGTCGATGGGAAACAGGTTAATATTCCTGTACTTGATTCAAATGCGATGTGGGGACGGAGAAGGTTAGGTTAGCAAGCTGTTGGAATAGCTTGTTTAAGCCGGTAGGTGGAAGACTTAGGCAAATCCGGGTCTTCTTAACACCGAGAAGTGACGACGAGTGTCTACGGACATGAAGTAACCGATACCACGCTTCCAGGAAAAGCCACTAAGCTTCAGTTTGAATCGAACCGTACCGCAAACCGACACAGGTGGGCAGGATGAGAATTCTAAGGCGCTTGAGAGAACTCGGGAGAAGGAACTCGGCAAATTGATACCGTAACTTCGGGAGAAGGTATGCCCTCTAAGGTTAAGGACTTGCTCCGTAAGCCTCGGAGGGTCGCAGAGAATAGGTGGCTGCGACTGTTTATTAAAAACACAGCACTCTGCTAACACGAAAGTGGACGTATAGGGTGTGACGCCTGCCCGGTGCTGGAAGGTTAATTGAAGATGTGAGAGCATCGGATCGAAGCCCCAGTAAACGGCGGCCGTAACTATAACGGTCCTAAGGTAGCGAAATTCCTTGTCGGGTAAGTTCCGACCCGCACGAATGGCGTAACGATGGCCACACTGTCTCCTCCCGAGACTCAGCGAAGTTGAAGTGGTTGTGAAGATGCAATCTACCCGCTGCTAGACGGAAAGACCCCGTGAACCTTTACTGTAGCTTTGCATTGGACTTTGAAGTCACTTGTGTAGGATAGGTGGGAGGCTTTGAAGCAGAGACGCCAGTCTCTGTGGAGCCGTCCTTGAAATACCACCCTGGTGTCTTTGAGGTTCTAACCCAGACCCGTAATCCGGGTCGGGGACCGTGCATGGTAGGCAGTTTGACTGGGGCGGTCTCCTCCCAAAGAGTAACGGAGGAGTTCGAAGGTTACCTAGGTCCGGTCGGAAATCGGACTGATAGTGCAATGGCAAAAGGTAGCTTAACTGCGAGACCGACAAGTCGAGCAGGTGCGAAAGCAGGACATAGTGATCCGGTGGTTCTGTATGGAAGGGCCATCGCTCAACGGATAAAAGGTACTCCGGGGATAACAGGCTGATTCCGCCCAAGAGTTCATATCGACGGCGGAGTTTGGCACCTCGATGTCGGCTCATCACATCCTGGGGCTGTAGTCGGTCCCAAGGGTATGGCTGTTCGCCATTTAAAGTGGTACGTGAGCTGGGTTTAAAACGTCGTGAGACAGTTTGGTCCCTATCTGCAGTGGGCGTTGGAAGTTTGACGGGGGCTGCTCCTAGTACGAGAGGACCGGAGTGGACGAACCTCTGGTGTACCGGTTGTAACGCCAGTTGCATAGCCGGGTAGCTAAGTTCGGAAGAGATAAGCGCTGAAAGCATCTAAGCGCGAAACTCGCCTGAAGATGAGACTTCCCTTGCGGTTTAACCGCACTAAAGAGTCGTTCGAGACCAGGACGTTGATAGGTGGGGTGTGGAAGCGCGGTAACGCGTGAAGCTAACCCATACTAATTGCTCGTGAGGCTTGACTCTATCATTTGAAGAACTTCAAATAAAAAGCTTACTGACTGATTCAGTCATCACCGAATATATTGATTAAGGCTTTACCGATTTGTACAGTTTAAGTTTGGCGGCCATAGCGAGTTGGTCCCACGCCTTCCCATCCCGAACAGGACCGTGAAACGACTCAGCGCCGATGATAGTGTGGTTCTTCCATGCGAAAGTAGGTCACTGCCAAACACCTATTCTAAGCCCCCGACAGATGTCGGGGGCTTTTACTTTTACCTCATATTTTATTCATACCTTTACTTGAAACTCGTCATTGCTGTTTCTTGCCTTCTTGCTATGGCTTACTTGCTCACGAGTGGAGATAGGCGGGTGCGACGATGGCGCAGCGGGTAAATGTGACGGATTGGGAGGGTGCGGGTAGAATAGGGATGTTGCAGAATCAATACATAAAGAGATAGTAAACTAAGAAATCTTCAGGTATCGTTTGAACGGAAACGGTAAGACGGATATGATAGCCAACTATTTTACGGTGCCGCACACACAGGCATCATCCGCATTCACAAACTATGGAGTACCTTCTTATGAAAAAATTCCTCTTTGCCGCCCTCTCCCTGCTGACCGCTTCGCTGTCTCTGGCCGCCGTCAACATCAATACCGCTTCCCCGTCCGAGTTGGAAGCCCTGCCCGGTATCGGCCCTGCCAAAGCCAAAGCCATTGTGGACTACCGTCAGCAACATGGTGCCTTCAAATCGGTCGAGGAGTTGAAAAACGTCAAAGGTATCGGTGAGGGCATCTTCTCCAAACTGAAGGCGGAGGCAACCGTCGCCCCGGCCGCTAAAAACAAAGCCGCCGTGCCTGCCGCTAAAAAATAAACCTGAACACCCTCCCAAACGGGAATGTGCGCAACAGACCGCGTGATAAAAGGCCGTCCGAAACCCTCGGGGATTCGGGCGGCCTTCGTGTCGGGCAGGTATGACGTCGTGACTGTTCTTGTTTCATTCACCGTCAGAACGGGATAGACGGAGGCATACGGATGGATTGGGGAGGAAGAATAGGTCGGCGGATTCGCATTTGAAGTGCAACTTTCCATAACAGAAAAAGGCCAGTATGCGGTAGCATACGGCCTTTCCTGCAAGAAAGATTGCCATGAGCTACACACAACTGACCCAAGACGAGCGATACCACATCCAATACCTGTCACGCCACTGCACCATCGCCGAAATCGCGAAACAGCTTAACCGAGATCTTTGCAAAAAAGCCCTTCCCCCGACAGCCGAAACCCAAACACAGGTTTTCGTCTATTTCCGCCCCCCCAAATCACTCCTAATTTTACCCAAATATCCCCTTAATCCCCCCCGGATACCCGATAATTCAGGCATCCGGGCCACCTTTTAGGCAGCAACAGGCACACTTAGCCTGTTAGCCGCTTTCAACAGGTTCAAACACATCGCCTTCAGATGGCTTTGCGCACTCACTTTGAGCAGTCCGAAATAGGCTGCCCGCGCATAGCGGAATTTACGGTGCAGCGTACCGAAGCTTTGTTCCACCACATAACGGGTCTTCGACAAATACCGGTTACGTTTGGTTTGCGCTTCCGTCAGCGGACGGTTGCGGTGGGCTTTGCGCATAATGCCGTCTAACAACTGATGCTCTTTCAGATGTTGCCGGTTTTCCTCACTGTCGTAGCCTTTGTCGGCATAGACGGTCGTACCTTCGGCAATGCCTTCCAACAAAGGGGACAGATGGTTGCACTCATGGGTATTGGCAGGAGTGATGTGCAGTTTCTCGATATAGCCTTCCTCATCGGTACGGGTATGTTGTTTGTAACCGAGTTTGTAGAGGCCGTTTTTCTTTGTCCAACGGGCATCTTTGTCCTTACTCGGTGTGGTTTGTCCGCTGACTTGTCCTTCCTCGTCGACTTCTATGGCCTGACGCTGTTTGCTGCCGGCAGTCTGAATAATGGTGGCATCAATGACGGCGGCGGATGCTTTCTCTACTTTTAGGCCTTTTTCGGTCAGTTGTCGGTTAATCAGTTCCAGCAATTCGGACAGGGTGTCGTCTTGCGCCAGCCAGTTACGGTAGCGGCATAAGGTGCTGTAATCGGGGATGCTCAGTTCGTCAAAACGGCAAAACAGGTTGAAATCGATGCGGGTGATGAGGCTGTGTTCGAGTTCGGGATCGGAGAGGCTGTGCCATTGTCCGAGCAGGACGGCTTTGAACATGGACAACAGGGGATAGGCGGGACGGCCGCGGTGGTCTCTAAGGTAACGGGTTCTTTGACGATTCAGGTATTGTTTGATCGGCTGCCAATCAATCACCTGATCCAACTTCAATAGCGGGAAGCGGTCGATGTGTTTGGCAATCATGGCTTGTGCGGTTTGCTGGAAGAAGGTGCTCATGGAAAATCCCCTAAATGTCTTGATGGGAATTTAGGGGATTTTGGGGAATTTTGCAAAGGTCTCTAACCGCCACAAAAGCACCATCAGCCGCGAAATCAAGCGGCACTGCAACCAAGGGCAGCAATACAACGCCGAGAAAGCCCAACGGCAAAGCCGGACTATCAAACAGCGTAAGCGAAAGCCCTATAAGCTCGATTCGCAGCTGATTCAACACATCGACACCCTTATCCGCCGCAAACTCAGTCCCGAACAAGTATGCGCCTACCTGCGCAAACACCACGGGATCACACTCCATCACAGCACCATTTACCGCTACCTCCGCCAAGACAAAAGCAACGGCGGCACTTTGTGGCAACACCTCAGAATATGCAGCAAACCCTACCGCAAACGCTACGGCAGCACATGGACCAGAGGCAAAGTACCCAACCGCGTCGGCATAGAAAACCGACCCGCCATCGTCGACCAGAAAACCCGCATCGGTGATTGGGAAGCCGACACCATTGTCGGCAAAGGACAGAAAAGCGCATTACTGACCTTGGTCGAACGCGTTACCCGCTACACCATCATCTGCAAATTGGATAGCCTCAAAGCCGAAGACACTGCCCAGGCAGCCATTAGGGTATTAGTATTAAAGGCACATAAAGCCAGAGTCCACACCATCACCATGGATAACGGCAAAGAGTTCTACCAGCACACCAAAATAGCCAAAGCATTGAAGGCGGAAACCTATTTTTGCCGCCCTTACCATTCGTGGGAGAAAGGTCTGAATGAAAACACCAACGGACTCATCCGACAATATTTCCCCAAGCAAACCGATTTCCGAAACATCAGTGATCGGGAGATACGCAGGGTTCAAGATGAGTTGAACCACCGGCCAAGAAAAACACTTGGCTACGAAACGCCAAGTGTTTTATTCTTGAAGCTGTTCAAACCACTGATACACTAGTGTTGCACTTGAAATCCGAATCCAAGGTCGTCTGAAAAGGTTGCGGGCTGCAATACTGTCTTAGTATGCGTTGTGAGAACGCTCTTTATTGGAAACGACTGCATTGCTGGCGCACTATGCCGACTACGTCCCCGCCAAATAGCGCGTTCACGTCCGTTAAGGTTTCAGGATGTTTGGATAAATCTTAGGTGTTCTCTTGAGATGTAGGAATAGGGTGAAATTCTGTTGGAGTTAATTTTGCAAAGACCTCTACCTTATTTATAGGCAACCGCTTATTGATACCGAAGCAGGGATTATTCTATTGCTGCGTGTGTTTTCGCTTGGTCAATTTTTTCGAGTTTGGCGGAAACGCGGTTCCATACTTCTTCCAGAGGAATGGCTTTCAGGAGGCGTTCGGGACTGTCGGTATTGATGCTGTCGGGGTGGGGAAGCTCGGTATAATCGCCCGCCCATATCACTTCGGCATTGAGCGAGTAAGGATGCCATATGCCCAACCAAGTCGCGCCGAATAGGGCGATTTGCGGTTTGTCGAGCGCGGCGGCGATGTGCATGGGAACGGAATCGACGCCGATAAACAGTTTGGCGCGGTCTATCGCGGCGGCAAGTTCGCGCAAGGTCAGGGAGCCGGACAATACCCACACTTTGCTGCCTTCCGGTATTTTCAGACGACCTAAGATGGCTTCGATCATGTCGTGTTCGACGGGACTGGGGGAGGCGGTCAGGACGACGTTGTGTCCGTGGTTCAACAGAAGCTGGACGAGAGCGGCGTTTTTGCCGTCTTCCCAGCATTTGAACAGCCAACGCGCGCCCGGATGCAGTAAGACGTAGTCTTCGCCTTGCCAGCCTTGTTCGCGCAATTTTTGTTCCATACTGTTGCGGACATCAGGGGCGATGCTCATGCGGACTTTGGCGTATGAAAGATCTTCCGGACGGATAAGCGGCGGCAGTATGCCCAGATGGGTTTCGACGATATGTTTGGTCGTGCCCATATCGGGGTTGAGAAAGTCGTGACACCAGCGCCATGCGGCGTTGTCGCGTTTGATGCAGTTGAAGCCGACGCTGCATTTTGAGCAGAATTTGGCAATGATGGCGGCACGCCATTGGTCGGAGAGGTTGAATGCCCAATCGTATTGACGCGCTTTCAGTTGGCGGAAGAGGTCTTTTTCGTGTTTGAATTGTTTGCCCATGCCTTGCTTTTTCCATTGGCGGTCAATGGTGAAAATTTGGGCGATTTGGGGATTGTCGCGGATGATGTCGGCGGTTTCCTGATAAACCAGCATATCGACTTCGCACTCGGGAAAATGTTGTTTGATTGCATCGACGACCGGCGTACTGAGCAATACGTCACCATGATGGCGCAGTTTGATGACGAGGATACGTTTGGGTTGTGCAAGTGACATACGGTACTTTCAGACGACCTGGTTCAAGAATGGCTCTCAATTGTAAAACGGAACGCAAGGTTTGGAAAACTGTTTCTGTACAAACGGTTTCGAGGGTGAATGAGCGCAACCGGTTTGCTTTGATTTTCTTAAAAAATATTGATTTAGGATGGGCGGTGTATGCAAAATATTTTGATATCGCGGAAGATTGTTCCATCCTGAAAACGCCTGCGGGCTGATCGGCTGCCTGACAGGGTTGTGGCTGGAACGAGACCGATTCACTATAATAGCCCAAGCCGCAGGCAGGATTGGTGTTCCAATAAGGTTTTACAGGTTTGGAAGCAAATCATAGTCTTCGGCACGTTTTCAGACGACCTTTCCTTTATCTACCGCCTTACACATCCGCCATGACACTAAACGCCCCGCTCCAACACATTACCCTTATCGGCGTCGGACTGATAGGCGGCTCTTTCGTTCTGGACCTCAAACGATTGGGACGGGTGCAAACCGTGACCGGCATTGATCTCGACCGCGACAATCTCGACCGTGCGCTTGAGCGTCGGGTGATTGATAAAGCGTTTACGGAAATCAACACCGAAAGCATCAGCCATGCCGATTTGGTGTTGATTGCCACGCCGGTTTCCACGCTGCCGACCATCTGCCAAGCCATTGCGCCGCTGCTTGCGCCCAGGGCTTATGTGTCCGATGTGGGCAGCACCAAGCGGACAGCCATCGCCGCTTTCCGCCAATATCTGTCCGAGCGGATTTCACACTGTATCGCCGCGCACCCCATCGCAGGCTCTGACCGCAGCGGCGCGTTGGCGGCGCAATTCGGGTTGTATCAAGATAAAAAACTGATTATTACCACACACGGACAAGAGCGCCCTGAAGGCATCGCCCTGATAAAAAGCCTGTGGCAGGCGGTCGGCGCGCAGACGTTTGAAATGAGCGCGGAAGAACACGATGCCGTGTTTGCCGCGGTTTCCCATATGCCGCATTTGACCGCTTTTGCCTATGTCCATCAAATCGCCGACCATCCGGACGGACAGGAATATTTGAAATTTGCCGCCAGCGGTTTCCGAGACTTTACCCGCATCGCTTCCAGCCATCCCGCCATTTGGACGGACATCTGCCTGGACAATAAAAACAGCCTGATCAAGCTGATTGCCGGACTGCACGACCAGCTTTCCGAGCTGGAGCGTATCCTCGAACAAGAAAACCGCGACGCGTTATACCGTTATTTTGAAGAAGCCAAACAAACCCGCGATGACTGGTTGGGCAGCCAATAGCGGGTTGAATATCCAGCCTTGCCTTACAACTGACTCTCTCCAACAAGCAAAAAGGTCGTCTGAAAATCAGTTTTCAGACGACCTTTTGTTGATTTCAGGCAGGCTTGGATTCGGATTTCAAGTGCAACACTAGTGTATCAGTGGTTTGAACAGATTCAAGAATAAAACACTTGGCGTTTCGTAGCCAAGTGTTTTTCTTGGCCGGTGGTTCAACTCATCTTGAACCCTGCGTATCTCCCGATCACTGATGTTTCGGAAATCGGTTTGTTTGGGGAAATATTGTCGGATGAGTCCGTTGATGTTCTCATTCAGCCCTTTCTCCCACGAATGGTAAGGGCGGCAAAAATAGGTTTCCGCCTTCAATGCTTTGGCTATTTTGGTGTGCTGGTGGAACTCTTTGCCGTTATCCATGGTGATGGTGTGGACTCTGGCTTTATGTGCCTTTAATACTAATACCCTAATGGCTGCCTGGGCAGTGTCTTCGGCTTTGAGGCTATCCAATTTGCAGATGATGGTGTAGCGGGTAACGCGTTCGACCAAGGTCAGTAATGCGCTTTTCTGTCCTTTGCCGACAATGGTGTCGGCTTCCCAATCACCGATGCGGGTTTTCTGGTCGACGATGGCGGGTCGGTTTTCTATGCCGACGCGGTTGGGCACTTTGCCTCTGGTCCATGTGCTGCCGTAGCGTTTGCGGTAGGGTTTGCTGCATATTCTGAGATGTTGCCACAAGGTGCCGCCGTTGCTTTTGTCTTGGCGGAGGTAGCGGTAAATGGTGCTGTGATGGAGTGTGATCCCGTGGTGTTTGCGCAGGTAGGCGCATACTTGTTCGGGACTGAGTTTGCGGCGGATAAGGGTGTCGATGTGTTGAATCAGCTGCGAATCGAGCTTATAGGGCTTTCGCTTACGCTGTTTGATAGTCCGGCTTTGCCGTTGGGCTTTTTCGGCGCTGTATTGCTGCCCTTGGGTGCGGTGCCGTCTGATTTCGCGACTGATGGTGCTTTTGTGGCGGTTAAGCTGTTTGGCGATTTCGGTGACGGTGCAGTGGCGGGACAGGTATTGGATATGGTATCGTTCGTCTTGGGTCAGTTGTGTGTAGCTCATGGCAATCTTTCTTGCAGGAAAGGCCGTATGCTACCGCATGCTGGCCTTTTTCTGTTATGGAAAGTTGCACTTCAAATGCGAATCCGCCGTCGTCTGAAAACGGGTTTTGAGGCAACTTACTTTGCTGGTTTCAGAAATATAGTGGATTAAATTTAAATCAGGACAAGGCGACGAAGCTGCAGACAGTACAGATAGTACGGCAAGGCGAGGCAACGCCGTACTGGTTTAAAGTTAATCCACTATAACTGTTTTCAGACGACCTTAAGGCAGACTTTGTGCTTTGAAATTCAGCTTTTTCATATTTTCTATGTCATAATCTTTTTAATCACGCCACAAGATAAATTATCAAACATAAAGAAAACAAAAAATGAACATGTTCAAACCATCCGCTTTAACACTTTTGATGCTATCCACTCTTCTGACTGCATGTTCCACCATGTCGGACAAAAAACTGCCGCCTGTCGAAGAAATCTTGAAACGTCCGCAGGCGGTAAAGCCACAGGTTGCGGTTGTTCCGACACCTGACGGGCGTAGGGGCGGCGTGTTGCCGGTGTTGTCCGTCATTAATGAAAAAGGCAGGGTTGATGGCGCAGTGTGCCGAGATCAGTCGGCAGGAAGCGCATTGTGCAAAGCTGCATTGGCGCAGAATCGTCCGAAGCGATATGAACCTGCTAAAACTTGCTCTAATCAAACCGATGCAAACGGCGAGGTGCAGAGTGTGTGTCAAAACGTTCCGTCTTATGCGGAACATATTTACTTGCTCTATGGTGAAAATGACAACTATAAAGGCGGTATGTACCGTCAGATGACCTCCATACCCTATCCTCCGTTGTCGGAGGAAAAAGGGGAAGAGGGTACAGTTATATTGGGGGCCGTAGTTTCGCCGGAGGGTAAATTGGACAGCGTTAAGGTGGTGGAAAGTTCGCGTTTCCGCAGGTTGGATAATGCGGCAAGGAAAGGTGTAATGGGAAATATTTTTCTGCCTAGCGTAGAAAACGGAAAACCTGTTTGGTCACAGGTTAACATTCCAATCAGCTTTCGGTTTGAAGATGAAGATGTGCAAAATTAACGTAGCAGCTTCCGTAATACTTTAGAAAATCAGAAACAAAATATGCTCACACGAAGAAAATTTCTTACTTACACAAGCGTTTTGCTGCTTGCAGCTTGCGGCGGTAAATCCGGCAAGAAGCAGACGAAAATTGCCGCAGGCAATACCGTACTCGCTTTGGGTGACTCGTTGACCTACGGCTACGGCGCGAGTCCTGCCGAATCCTATCCTGCGCAATTGCAAAAACTGACCGGTTGGGAAATCATCAATGGCGGCATTTCCGGCGATACCTCCGCACAAGCCCTGTCGCGCCTGCCTGCGCTGTTGCAACGCAAAACCAAGCTTGTGATTATCAGCATAGGCGGTAACGATTTCCTGCGCAAATTGCCCGAAGCCGAAACCCGCGCCAATATTGCCGAAATCATCGAAACCGTGCAGAAAGAAAATATTCCCGCCGTCTTGGTGGGCGTACCGCACTTGAGCGTCGGCGCATTGTTCGGCCATTTGAGCGATCATCCGCTTTATCAAGAGCTTGCCGAACAATACAAAATTCCGTTGTTCGGCGGCGCATGGTCTGAGATTTTGAGTGATGAAAAGTTGAAATCCGACCAAATACACGCCAACGCGGCGGGGTATAGGATATTTGCGGAGAAGTTGGAGAAATTTTTGCGGGAAGAGGGGTTTTTTTAGGGGTAAACGGTAATTTACTTCGTGAATTTCGTTTTCAGACGACCTTTCAAAAAGAAATGGGATATGAATCTTGTAGTGCGGCGGGGCAGAGTAAATGCTGTTCGCAGAGTTTACGAAGAAAGATTATGAAGCATTCGGTGGTTTTTTAAGAAAGACTAAAAATGCAAAATAACATTGTAAAGCTTATTTTAGAAATAGAAAAAAGGCCGGCAATGTATATTGGACGCAATAGTATTTTTTGCTTAAAAGCCTTTCTAGATGGTTGGCATTTTAGAAATCCTAAACAAACAGATAATTCAGAAATACTGATAGAATTTACAGACTGGATTCAAGCAAAGTTCAACATTGATCGATATAGCGTTTCATGGGATAAATTAGACCTCTTGCGAAAATATTCATCCCATCGCATTAACCAGTCCTGCAATCAGATTTACCCTTAACCCGAACCGTTTCCGCCTGTTGCGGTAAGGCAGCGACAAGATTTTGAATATCTTCAGTTTCCTGTTGATGTGCTCGATGACGGTTCTGAGTTTGCCTAACCGCCTGTTCGCCTCTTTATCCTGTTTGTTCAGCGGATGATGTTTGGATTTCTTTTTCGGGGTCTGTAATCCGGTTTTAGCCAATCCTTGATAACCCTTATCCGCAATGACTATTTTGTAGGGATAAAGCTCTGCAAGGTGCCTCTTGGCTAAACGCATGTCATGCTGAGCACCCATCCCCGTCCGGATGCTGATGATTTTTTCAGTTTCTCTGCCGTATATGACCTGGATTTTAACCGTGTGCCGCTTTTTCTTGCCGCTGTAATACTGCCGCTGTTTTTTTGGGACGTTCAATCGGGCTTTCGGTAACGTCAATGATGACCGTTTGATCGCCCGGATTCTTGTGTTTTGGCAGGGAAAAGCGTTTGCAACGGATGAGGGCGTCCTCGGTTTTACGGATGGTGCGGCAGACATTACTTTCAGAAAGGCCGTAGATGGCGGCCAATTCGAGTTGGGTATGGTAATGACGCAGATAGCTCAGGGTAAGCAGCAGTTGGTCTGCCAAGCTGAGCGTATGCGGCCTGCCTGACTTGACCTTCCGGCTTTCTGCTTCTGTGGTGACTTTCAGCATTTCGTGAAAAAGGACGGGCGTTACACCTGTGAGCCGTTTGAATTCCCTGTCGCTTCTTTGGATGAGGTTTTCGTATTTCATTTGGGAATTGTAAATCTTCAGGATACTTTCGCAAAAGGTCTATTGCTATTTTCCCTCTATTACGATGAAGAAATGGCATTGAATAGCTTTTTTTTAAACTTTAATCAATTCCTTCAAGAAAAAAAATCAGTAATTTGAGACCTGCCTTCATGTAGTTATCGAAGCAGTAACTGCAGATTGGGTTAAGTCTCAACAGTCTGATAAGGTCGTCTGAAAGCGGCAGGTTTTGCGGCATTTTATTATTGGATTTTTTCCTCTTTGATTCTCCTTCAGATGATGGAGTAGAAGAGGTGCAGAATCTTTTCTTTTTCGGCATTCGGGCTGTTCAGTCTGTATGCGGTCATCGCTGATGCATTGTCTTCTGTCATACCGTCATATATACTGCCTAAACGCTAAAAAACGAGGTTGAAAAACGCTGATGAAATGGTTGAATGTTTTAGGTATTTGGTTGATGGCTATTCCTGAGTTTGTGGCAATTCTTTATGTCGTCGCTTATATTAATGCTTTTCTGAGCGACAATAGCGGAAATTGCGGGGTCGGTTGTCTCGGGGATTTGGTTGTTTTTTTTGAGATTGCCTTTTTTGGCAGTATTTTAATCAGCTTAATTTGGACAGTGATTTTTCTGAGAAAGTATGATGAACGCGATGAGAATGCTGATTGAAGATTTTCAGACGACCTTCCTAATACAGGTCGTCTGAAAAACTAAATACCGCTCTTTTTCTACATTCGTTTCTTACGCACAAAAAAATACCGGCAAAAGCCGGTATTTTTCAAATTTGGCGCGGCGGACGGGGCTCGAACCCGCGACCCCCGGCGTGACAGGCCGGTACTCTAACCAACTGAGCTACCACCGCGCATCATTGTTTTGCAACAATGAAAGGAAACTTGGTGGGTGATGACGGAGTCGAACCGCCGACATTCTGCTTGTAAGGCAGACGCTCTACCAACTGAGCTAATCACCCGAAAATAAAAAATACCGACAATGTCAGTATTTTGAAATTTGGCGCGGCGGACGGGGCTCGAACCCGCGACCCCCGGCGTGACAGGCCGGTACTCTAACCAACTGAGCTACCACCGCGCATCATTGTTTTGCAACAATGAAAGGAAACTTGGTGGGTGATGACGGAGTCGAACCGCCGACATTCTGCTTGTAAGGCAGACGCTCTACCAACTGAGCTAATCACCCTTGTCGCTGCGTTTGCGAAGACGCTATTAAATCAAAAAAGCATCCGCTGTGCAAGCTTTATTTTTTAGTGTATTAAGTATTTCCTTGCAAACTCCAGTTTTCAAAAGAAATAATTTCCTCTTGTTTGCCTGCGACGACTAAAATATCATTCGGTTGCAACTGCAAATCCAAGTCAGGATTTTCTATTCTGCTTGTATTGCGGCGGATGAATAGCAGTTTGATACCTGCGTGATCCAAAGGCAAATCACGAATAGTCTTGCCGATGGCGTGGGCTTCGCCTGTCAGAGGGAAGGCGTGGCGGCAGACTGATTTGCCTCCGTCGTCAAATCCATTTTCATCATCACTGCCGACAAACAAGCCTTCCAAAGAGGCGTAGCGGCTGTGTCGGATGTTGGCAATGGTTTGATAAACATGGTTGAAGGTCGCGCCATTGCCCAGCATGGCGTAGCTTGCCAGTACCAGGCTGGTTTCTTTGGTATCGGATACAGCTTCTTCCGCGCCCATGTCTGTAAAGGTTTTAACGTAATCGTCATTGGTTGCCCGAACATACACGGGCATGCTCGGATGCAGGGACATAATATTGTCGAGAACATGTTGGGTTTCGTGCATATTGTTCAGGGTAATGACCACCATTTTGGCGCGTTCCAAACCTGCCGCTTCCAAGACTTCGCGCCGTTTGGCATCGCCGAATGAGACTGGTTCGCCTGCATTGCGTGCCACCTGAACCCTGCCGATATCGAGGTCGAGGGCGAAGAAGGGGATGTTTTCCTGAGCCAATACGCGCCCGACGGTCTGACCGCCGCGTCCGAAACCGATGATCAGGACGTGGTCGGATTTGCTCATGGTTTCCACCAACATGCTGTGCAAATCCAATGCCTTCATGTCCCAGCTTGATTTGACAAAACGGCTGACGATGGCATCACTGCTGCCCAAGATAAATGGGGCAATAATCATAGACAACAGAATCGCTGCCGTAGCTGCCTGCTCCAGCTCGGGCGACACCATATTGATTTTGCTGGAGATGTTTAACATCACAAAGCCAAATTCGCCGCCTTGTGCCAAATAGAGGGCTGTTTTCAAGCTGTCTGCAATCGGATGCTTCATATGCAAGGCGATAAAAAAGACGACCAATGCTTTCAATACCAGCAGAATTGCCAGCAAAATCAGAATCTGCTGCCAGCCGCCGATTAAAGCTTGGATGTCCAGTTTCATGCCGACCGTGATGAAGAAGAAGCCGAGCAAAATATCGCGGAATGGGCGGATGTCATCTTCCACCTGAAAACGGTATTCCGTTTCCGAAAGCAGCATACCGGCAACGAATGCGCCCAATGCCATCGACAAGCCTTCCAGTTCGGTCAGATAAGCTACGCCCAAGGTTACCAGCAGGACGTTGATCATAAACAATTCAGACGACTTGCGTTTGGCGACCATTCTGAACCAGCGCGACATTACTTTGCTGCCGACGACGAATAATACGCCCAGCGTGACCAGCATTTTCAATCCGGCAAGACCGAGCGCCGCCCACAGGCTACCTTCTTCGCCATTTCCCCCCAACGCAGGAATCAGGATCATCAGCGGCACGACGGCAATATCCTGCATCAACAAGACACCCATCGCCATTTGACCGTGCGGCTGTCCCAATTCGGTTTTTTCCGACAGGATGCGGCTAACGATTGCCGTGGACGACATGGTCATCGCCCCGGCTGCGGCAAACGCCCAATTAAAGCTGACGCCCATCAGCATCAAAATGCCGATAATCGACAACATGGTTACAATGACCTGCAAACCGCCCAGCCCGAACACCAAACGGCGCATGGCTTTAAGCTTGGGTAGGGAGAATTCGAGACCGATGCTGAACATCAGGAATACGATACCGATTTCACCCAAATAATCAGTGGCATGACCTTGCGGAATCAGCTTCAACATACCCGGACCGGCGATAAAACCGACCAAAAGATAACCGAGCATGGAAGGAATGTTGAATTTACGGCAATAAATCACCGTAATGACGGAAACGAGGAGGACGATAACGATGGGTGCGAGGGAAAAAGTTTCGTGCATAGAGCGGGCGGCCTTTTATTTGGAAAGCGAGTTGTATTTTTGACAGGCCGTCTGAAAACACGCGGAGAATAGTATCAACGGTTTATCTAAACGGATGGTCAAAATTATATCAAAAAATCTGTAAAGTAATGCTTTATATAGCCAAAAAAATGCTGTTCGAAATATCGGCAGCGGGTTTGGGTATCTGGTGGCGGGGCGATTGCTTCAGAGTGAATGAGTTTTAAATCAGGGGTGTATCGGCAATATGCGATAATTAGATAAGTTATTGTAAAGTTTTATTGGTTAAAAGGGTCGTCTGAAAACTTGTGAACTGCACCCCAAAAGTTGGACACATCCCCTCCAACTCACAAGGTGCAGTTTTTTTATGAGCAAATATACATTACACTTCAAATACCAAGCCGTACTCCACTACCTGCACATACGCAGCCAACAGCGTACCGCAGACCACTACGGCATCTCCCGAACCCATCTGCGACGATGGATACGCGCCTATCAGGAAGGCGGCATCGGCGCACTCGAACATCCCCAATCCAAAACCATGACCGACCACCGCAAAAACCCCTTCATCGCCGACAAACCCGACCAAGAAAAAACACAGGCAGAACTTATCGAAGAGTTGTGCTATATGCGCGCAGAGGTCGCCTACCTAAAGGAGTTAAAAGCCCTCAGCCAAAAGCGGACCGAAAAGGACAAAGCCAAACCGTCCAAACACTGAGGGCGCAACACCCGCTCAAATACCTGCTGCACATCGCACACCTGCCCAAAAGCAGCTTTTACTACCATCACCAAGATCGACCCGATCCCGACGAGGCCGACAAAGCCCTCCTTGTCGAAACCTACAAACGGCATAAAGGACGCTACGGACAAAGGCGCATTGCCGCAGCATTGGATTGGAACCGCAAAAAAGCGGCGCGGTTGATGAAACAGATGGGGCTGAAAGCCAAAATACGGGCGAAAAAAGCCTACCGCCATCCCGCCATGGGCGAAATATCGGAACACCTCCTCAAACGCCGGTTCACAGCCAAAAAGCCCAACGAAAAATGGCTGACCGACGTGACCGAACTCAAAGGGAGCGACGGCAAACTGTACCTCTCGCCAATCTTGGACTTGTTCAACCGCGAGATCGTCGCCTACGCCATGAGCCGCAATGCTAACAGCGAAATGGTGAAGGAAATGCTTGAAAAAGCCGCGCCCCGGCTGACCGGCGAAGGAACGATGCTGCATTCCGACCAAGGCGTGCTGTACCGTACGGCGGGATATAGGGAATTGCTTGCCCAACATTCCATGGTTCAAAGCATGTCGCGAAAGGCGAACTGCTGGGACAATGCGCCGATGGAAAGCTTCTTTGCGGTGTTGAAGACGGAGTGTTTCTATAACGCAGGAGAATTGACGGTGGACGAATTGATGAAACAGATAGATGACTATATGGATTACTACAACCGGGAGCGTTGCAGTCTGAAATTGAAAAAGCTGAGTCCTGTCGCATACAGAACCCAGCTTGCACAGAGCGCCTGAAAAGGCTTTTATGAGTGTCCAAGATTTGGGGGCCAGTTCACTTGATTTCAGACGACCCTTTTAATGCTTAGTATGGTCTCAAATAAGCAAGATATGTTGTTTTACAAGTACATTCCGACTACTACGCTTTCTCCAACACATATATTACCGCCCTATGCGTCTCGCCCGTCGGCTTGGAAAAGAAGCGTTCTTCAGTGTGATGAGGATAAAATCCGCATTTCTCCAGCACGCGTTGCGAAGGGATATTTTTCTGATAAGCCCCAGCCCAAAGCCGCACTAGAGACAATTCCTCAAAAGCATAAGCGACAATTGATTGCACCGCTTCGGTTGCATAGCCCTTTCCCCAAAAAACCTCGCCCAGCCAATAGCCTATTTCCGCTTCATGGTCGCTCAGAGGCAGATTGCTATCGTCTTGAAAAAGCAGGCCAATGCTGCCTATCGCTTGATTATCTTCCAAGCAAATGGCAAAACTATGCGGCTTGTGGAGGATGTGTTCAATAATCTCACGGCTTTCCGACACGCTGGCATGAGGATGCCAGCCGCACATCGCCCCGATTTTAGGGTTGCGCGCCTGTTCATAAACCGCTTCGGCATCGGTCAGCGCCCAAGGGCGGAGGATTAGGCGGACTGTTTTTCGTGTTTCCATGCTCAAAATGCCTAATATTGTTTGGAAATTTTGTTGAAACGCTGCTTTCAGACGACCTTTGCAATGTGCAGGCTGCTTTTTGGTGTTTGGAAAGCGCAAAAAGCAGCCTGCACTTGAATTTACAACCCCAACTCCCCCCAAATCTCATCAATCTTAGCCGTAACCGCAGGGTCTTTTTTGATCACACGTCCCCATTCGCGGTCGGTTTCGCCCGGCCATTTGTTGGTTGCGTCCAAGCCCATTTTGCCGCCGAGCCCGCTGACGGGGCTGGCGAAGTCGAGGTAGTCGATGGGCGTGTTTTCCACCAAAACGGTGTCGCGCACGGGGTCCATGCGTGTGGTTACCGCCCAGATGACTTCTTTCCAGTCGCGCACGTTCACATCGTCATCAACCATGATAATGAATTTGGTGTACATAAACTGGCGCAAGAATGACCAGCAGCCCATCATCACGCGCTTGGCGTGGCCGGCGTACTGTTTTTTCATGCTGACCACCGCCATGCGGTAGGAGCAGCCTTCGGGCGGCAGGTAGAAATCGGTGATTTCGGGGAACTGCTTTTGCAGAAGCGGTACGAACACTTCGTTCAACGCCACGCCCAAAACGGCGGGTTCATCAGGCGGTTTGCCTGTGTAGGTGGAATGGTAAATCGGGTTTTCGCGCATGGTGATGCGCTCGACCGTGAACACAGGGAAATGGTCCTGTTCGTTGTAATAGCCCGTGTGGTCGCCGTATGGGCCTTCCAACGCGGTTTCGTTCGGATGGATGACACCTTCCAACACGATTTCGGCACGGGCGGGCACTTGCAAATCGCTGCCGATACATTTCACCAGTTCCGTCCGTGAGCCGCGCAGCAGTCCGGCAAACTGGTATTCGCTCAAGGTATCTGGAACGGGCGTTACCGCACCCAAAATGGTGGCGGGGTCGCAACCGAGCACGACGGCGACGGGATATGGCGTATCGGGATTGAGTTTGCGGAATTCCTGATAATCCAACGCGCCGCCGCGATGCGACAGCCAGCGCATGATCAGCTTGTTTTTCGCAATCAGTTGCTGACGGTAAATGCCCAAGTTCTGGCGTTTTTTGTGCGGGCCGCGCGTTACGGTCAAGCCCCACGTTACCAGCGGCGCAACGTCTTCCGGCCAGCAATGTTGAATCGGCAGTTTATACAAATCAACGTCTTCGCCTTCCCACACAATTTCTTGACACGGCGCCTTTTTCACCACGTTCGGCGCCATGCTCCAAATGTCTTTCAACAACGGCAGTTTGGAAAACGCGTCTTTAATGCCTTTGGGCGGTTCGGGTTCTTTCAAATACGCCAGCGTCTGCCCGATTTCGCGCAGTTTGGATACGCTGTCCGCACCCATGCCCATCGCCACGCGTTCGGGCGTGCCGAACAGGTTCGCCAACACAGGATAATCGTAACGCGTACCGTCGGGCTTAATCGGGTGTTCAAACAACAACGCCGGCCCTTCGGCACGCAGCACGCGGTCGGCGATTTCGGTCATTTCCAAATGCGGGGAAACGGGATGAGCGACGCGCTTGAGTTTGCCTTGCTGCTCGAGCATGGCGATGAAGTTGCGTAGGTCTTTGTATTTCATGTTGATCCTTATTTGAGGTCGTCTGAAAACCGGACTTTGGATTTCAGACGACCTGAATCATAGATTGCAATATAGCTTCGGGGCATTCGCTGTTTTCGGCAAAAAACCAATATTCACCATATGGGTTGTGAATACTGAACTTCCAGCCCTTGTAACCGAAATCTATCCACGTCTCGCCCGTAACCCAATCCGATACGAAGTCGGTAGGCATTCCGCCTAAGCGGACAATTTGCCGTAGCAGGCTCGACGGCAGGCAGGTTTGCGGCAGTTGCAGGAACAGGCGGGAGCCGTCGGACATGGTTTCGTTCAATAGAGGGCGGTTTGTCATTTGGTCCTTAATAGTCTGCACCGAATGCCGCCTCTATCCTTGCCTGTGCTTCGGCATATTCTATGCCGTGATAAAAGTCGTGTACCAGCGGATGTTCACTGCTTTGATGGAGTTGCAGCAGGGGACGTCGGTTGTCGGACTGGGTAACGACATTGCAGTGCAGACCGAAGGTGTCGGATTCGTAAGGGGGCAGCCAGTTGCATATCCTGCCGAAATAAACGACGTTTTCCGGATTGTCGTGAAAGTCGCTTTGATAGTCGTTAAAACTCTTTTCACTGACGGATACCCACACGCCGTATTCCAGCGTTTCCTCATGCCCGATAATCGGAATAAGCAGCACCGCGCGGATAAAACGGTCGGTTTGGTCAGAATAGCGGATGATACAGAAATCAGAATCGCATTCCGCTTGATAAGCAATGCGTTCTTCTTCACTGAGTTGGTCATAGGGAGCGGGAGTGGCAAAGCAGAGCGCCGGCATGTCTTCATGTTTTTCGCCGCAGGAAGCGCAAGTGTACATGGTGGATTCCTTTCGAGTTTTAGGCGGGGTTGGTTTTCAGACGACCTTTTATAGTGGATTAACTTTAAACCAGTACGGCGTTGCCTCGCCTTGCCGTACTGTCTGCGGCTTCGTCGCCTTGTCATGATTTAAATTTAATCCACTATATAACTGGTTTGAAGTTCGGGTCGTCTGAAAAACAGAGTGCAATCTATATCGAACTAATTGTTTTTTCGGCTGTGGTTTTCAATGCCTTCTGCCACGGTGGCTAAGAAATCCAGATATTTCGGGTCTTCGTCCAGCCACGCTTCGTCGTCCAAACCCATGTAGGCACGCATCAACTCGTCAGCGGCGCGTTCCATATTGCCCAATTCAAACTGCGTCTGTCCCAAACGCAAATGCAAAAACGGGTTGCCGATTGCGTCCGGGCAATACATGGCGTGGCTTAAATGCTCGTGCGCGGCGGCAAAATCGCCACTCAAAAAATCCGCATCGCCGATGGCTGCCAGAATCCATGTTGCCGCTTCCCAGTCGGTTTTCGGTTCGGGCAACAAATCCCATGCCTGCCAATAAAGGTCGAGTGCTTTGGTGTATTGCCCGTCGTCCGCCAACGTGTCGCCTTGTTCGCAAAGCCGGCAAATGGTGTCGTAGGTTTGGTCGTTTAATTCGCTCATGGTTTATGTCCAATCGTAAGTAAATAGAACAAGTCTGCTGATTGGCTCGTACAGCATGACAATATTGTCTGCGCCATGGGAATAGGAATAACCGCACGCTGAGGCGATATGGTAAAAACGATTGCCATTGTGGGTAATGGTAACGTTCCCGTCTTCATCTTGCGTCATTTTGTAAGCAGACGGGATGTCGTCTGAGGTTGACCAGTTGCTGCTTTCAATGCGTTCTCCACCCAAGCTGTTCAGAAATAATCCGTCATACTTGCTGAAATAGGGCTCTCCGTTGTAATCCCCTGTTTTTTCCTGAAATGCTTTTTTCTGTTCGGCATAGTTTTTCAGGTTTTCGGCAAAATATTTTTCCAAATACGGATCGGTCAGCAAATGTTTGTTGACCTGACTGCGGAGAAAATAACGCTCGTCACCCAAAAATTCGTAACGGTTGTCTTCAGTCAAGCGGAATGAAAGCCAGTTAATTCCGATAAATTCATTATGGGCGAACTGCGTCAGCTCGCCGATTAAGCCGTCGCCCGGTTCCTGCGGATTGATCAAATGCAGCGTTATGCCTTTCCATTCGGGATTGATTTCCACTAAGTCGATACTGATACAAGGTAGAAAATGTTCTTTCAACCATGGCTGCTTTTCGGAAAATACAGTTTCGGCTTCAGGAAATGCATGTAGGTTTTCATTTAGTTCGTTAATGATTTCGCGATAATTCATGTTGTAACCTTTATTGATGAGGGTTGGTTTATATTGATGATGGATAAAGTTTCAATCCGAAGTCCAGGTCGTCTGAAAAACAGATTTTGGATTTCAGACGACCTGAATCATAAACAGAGACCTTTGCAAAAAAGCCCTTTCCACCGGCAACCGAAACCCCAACACAGGTTTTCGGCTGTTTCCGCCCCAATCACTCCTGATTCTACCCAAATACCCCCTTAATCCTCCCCGGACGCCCCATAATCAGGCATCCGGGCCGCCTTTTAGGCGGCAACAGGCACACTTAGCCTGTTAGCCGCTTTCAACAGGTTCAAACACATCGCCTTCAGATGGCTTTGCGCACTCACTTTGAGCAGACCAAAATAGGCTGCCCGCGCATAGCGGAATTTACGGTGCAGCGTACCGAAGCTTTGTTCCACCACATAACGGGTCTTCGATAAATAGCGGTTACGTTTGGTTTGCGCTTCCGTCAGCGGACGGTTGCGGTGGGCTTTTCGCATAATGCCGTCCAACAACCGATGCTCTTTCAGGTGTTGCCGGTTTTCCGTACTGTCGTAGCCTTTGTCGGCATAGACGGTCGTGCCTTCGGCAATACCCTCCAACAAAGGGGACAGATGGTTGCACTCATGGGTATTGGCGGGGGTAATGTGCAGTTTCTCGATATAGCCTTCCTCATCGGTGCGGGTATGTTGTTTGTAACCGAGTTTGTAGAGGCCGTTTTTCTTTGTCCAGCGGGCATCGCTGTCTTTACTCGGTGTGGTTTGTCCGCTGACTTGTCCTTCTTCATCGACTTCTATGGCCTGACGCTGTTTGCTGCCGGCGGTCTGAATAATGGTGGCGTCAATGACGGCGGCGGATGCTTTCTCTATTTTTAGGTTTTTTTCGGTCAGTTGGCGGTTAATCAGTTCCAGCAATTCGGACAGGGTGTCGTCTTGCGCCAGCCAGTTGCGGTAGCGGCATAAGGTGCTGTAATCGGGGATGCTCAATTCGTCAAAACGGCAAAACAGGTTGAAATCGATGCGGGTGATGAGGCTGTGTTCGAGTTCGGGATCGGAGAGGCTGTGCCATTGTCCGAGCAGGACGGCTTTGAACATGGACAACAGGGGATAGGCGGGACGGCCGCGGTGGTCTCTAAGGTAACGGGTTCTTTGACGATTCAGGTATTGTTCGATCGGCTGCCAATCAATCACCTGATCCAACTTCAATAGCGGGAAGCGGTCGATGTGTTTGGCGATCATGGCTTGTGCGGTTTGTTGGAAGAAAGTGCTCATGAGAAATCCCCTAAATGTCTTGGTGGGAATTTAGGGGATTTTGGGGAATTTTGCAAAGGTCTCAAACAGTTTATATGCAGCTGCCCAAGGCTTTCAGTTCTTTTTTAACCACTTGCTTTTGCTCATTGGTTTGGATGGTTAAAGATAAGAAATAAGCATCGCAAGGACTGAATTTGGACCAATGTTTTTTTACGGGGAAATGGCCTTCGGGTAGGTTGGAACTGTAATAATGGTTAGGTTCTTGAAACGCCAGTTTTAATCCGTATTTGGTTTGCCAGTCGCGCAGTTGCGCTTCAGTTGCGCCGATTGGAAGGCTGTCCAGCCGCTGCTGCCACATTTGTTTGCTGCGCGCCAATCCTTGACGGTCGTAATCAATGCTAGAGCCGCAGGCGGTAAGTGAAAGACCGGTGATGAGCAATAATAGAGATGAGGTAAGGCGTACCATTTATAAATGTCCTTAGATGATGGTTTGAGGCGATTGGCTTTCAGACGACCTTTTATGTTTTCGATTCATTCTGAGTCAGGGTCAATATTATTATCAAGAAAACGGTCTTTGTCAGCCATAAATATATTTTCTCATTTAAAATATGCATATTGACCAACCGTTAAGAAAACAATATGGAAATGCCTTCTATTCGGCTTTTTGAAGATTACCACATGATTTTTTAACCATGTTTGGCGACAAAATGTATAGTGGATTAAATTTAAATCAGGACAAGGCAACGAAGCCGCAGACAGTACAGATAGTACGGAACCGATTCACTTGGTGCTTCAGCACCTTAGAGAATCGTTCTCTTTGAACTAAGGCGAGGCAACGCCGTACTGGTTTAAAGTTAATCCACTATAAAAAGGTCGTCTGAAAAACCTAAATCTGTTTTCAGACGACCTTACAAGTGATACGAGGTGTCTATATAGCCACCTCCTTTAATCAGAAACTTTTAAAAACACAATTTCGGGAAACAATATGAACAAATCGAATGAACAGTGCAGCGTAGAAAACGGCCTATCCTCCGGCATGGGCTGCTTTATGAAGGGCACCTTGGTAGAAACGGAAGAAGGCTGGACGCCGATAGACGAACTGAAAGTGGGCGATTTGGTGATGTCGCGGCCGGAAAACGGCATCGGCGAGGCCGTACCCAAGCGGGTGGTGAATACCTTCAGCTATGAAGACAGGGCAGTGGTGATGCTGAAATTTTCTCAATTTCCTGAAAGAAGTGGAGGAGGTCGAATTTTAATAGCTACCCCAAACCACCCGTTCTGCGTGTATGGCGTGGTTACCAACCTGATTCTTGAGCATCCCCAATTCGGTAAGCTCGGTGCCTATTGGAAGGGCTGCGATTACGACGATGGCGAATATGTGTTTGCCGGAGATGAAGGCAGGGCGAGATACGAAGCCCTGTGGGCATTTAAGCACACGCCCTATGAAATGCGGCTGTACGAACAGCCGGTGTGGAAGCGCGCCGACCAGCTCGAGCGCGGAGACGTGGTGTTGGGTGTTCGTGATTATTATGTAGTAGAGGATTACCGCCCGTTGTATGCCTACCGCGATACCGATCGAGCCTGGGTACAGCCGACCAACCTGGCTTACGGTTGGGAGCAGTCGGATCGGGGCAACAGCTATGAGATGACACTTACTACCGAATCACTATATAACCCAACAACGGATTGGTTGGACGTGCCGAATGATGAGAACCTGCTGTATGTGGATGAGGACGGACAACGGCATTACCGCCCTTACCGTACCACGGTTTATAACATTGAGGTCGAGGATTATCACACTTATTGTGTAAGTATGGGAGGTATTTTGGTACACAACCAGAATTGCGGCGCAGAGCGGCGCAGCAGGGTGGACAGCTTGGAAATTTGCGACGGCGGGCAACCGTAACGCCGCTGTTTGCAACAAAGGTCGTCTGAAACTTTCAGACGACCTAATGAGCGGCAATGAATGGGGTATTTATCATAGCTATTTTTTCCAATCAGAAACTTTTAAAAACACAATTTCGGGAAACAATATGAACAAATTGAATGGACAACACGCCGTAGAAAACGCCCTATCCTTCAGCATGGGCTGCTTTATGAAGGGCACATTGGTAAAAAGGCCGGAAGGCTGGACGCCGATAGACGAACTGAAGGTGGGTGATTTGGTGATGTCGCGACCGGAAAACGGCATCGGTGAGGCCGTGCCCAAGCGGGTGGTGAACACCTTCAGCTATGAAGACAAGGAAGTGGTGATGTTGAATTTCTCCCAATTCCCCGAAAGGAACGGGGGGGGAGCGGGAGCCCTGGTCGTTACTCCGAACCACCCGTTCTGCGTGTACGGCGTGGTCACCAACCTGATTCTTGAGCATCCTAAATTCGGTAAGCTCGGCGCCTATTGGAAGGGCTGCGATTACGACGACGGCGAAGACATGTTTGCCGGGGATGAAGGTAGGGCGAGATACGAAGCCCTGTGGGCATTTAAGCACACGCCCTATGAAATGCGGCTGTACGAACAGCCGGTGTGGAAGCGCGCCGACCAGCTTGAGCGCGGCGATGTGGTGTTGGGGTATGAAAATGATTATAAGGATTACTATGTAGTAGAGGATTACCGCCCGCTGTATGCCTACCGCGATACCGACCAGGCATGGATACAGCCGACCAATCTGGCCTACGGCTGGAAAGAGTCGGATTTAGGCAACACCTATGAGATGGTGCTGAATGAAGAATCGCGGAACCGTCCGACATTGGATTGGGCGGACGTGCCGAACGACAAGAACCTGCTGTATGTGGACGAGAACGGGCAACGGCATTACCGCCGCTACCGCACCACGGTCTACAACATCGAGGTCGAGGATTACCATACCTACTGTGTCGATTATCCGGGCATCCTGGTGCGCAACCAGAATTGCGGCGCAGAGCGGCGCAGCCGGGTGGACAGTCTGGAAATCCGCGATGGCGGGCAACCATAACGCCGCTATTTGCAACAGAGGTCGTCTGAAATTTTCAGACGACCTTTCGCTTTTCAAACGAATAGCATCAAATATCCAATTCCGCCGTATCGCCTTCCCGTTCCATCCATGCGCGGCGGGCGGCGGCTTCGCCTTTGCCCATCAGTTTGACGAAAATGTCGCGTGTTTCGTCATCCGCGCCTTCGGGGATTTGTACCTGCAACAGGCGGCGGGTGTCGGGGTGCATGGTGGTGTCTTTGAGCTGGTCGGGGTTCATCTCGCCCAAACCTTTGAAACGGCTGATGGAATAGGCGGTTTCTTTGACACCTTCTTTTTGCAGCCGCTCCAAAATGCTGTCGAGTTCGTTTTGGTCGAGGGCGTAGAATTTGCGGGCGGGTTTGCTTTTGCCTTGTGCGTTGACATCGACGCGGAACAGCGGCGGCTGGGCGACGTAGATGTGTCCGTCGGCGACCAGTTTCGGGAAGTGGCGGTAGAACAGGGTCAACAGCAAAACTTGAATATGCGAGCCGTCCACGTCGGCATCGGACAGGATGGCGATTTTGCCGTAGCGCAGGCCGCTTAAGTCGGGGTTGTCGTTGATGCCGTGCGGATCGACGCCGATGGCGACGGAAATATCGTGGATTTCGGCGTTGCCGAAGAGTTGGTCAGGATGGACTTCAAAGCTGTTGAGCACTTTGCCGCGCAGGGGCAGGATGGCTTGGGTGGCTTTGTCGCGGGCGAGTTTGGCGGAGCCGCCGGCGGAATCGCCTTCGACGAGGAAGAGTTCGTTTTCGCGGATGTCTTCGCTCTCGCAGTCGGTCAGTTTGCCGGGCAGGACGGCGACGCCGCTGCCTTTTTTCTTTTCGATTTTTTTAACCGAACGCATCCGCGCTTGTGCCTGACGGATGGCGAGTTCGGCGATTTTTTTGCCGTAATCCACGTTTTGGTTCAGCCACAATTCCAAAGGGTCGCCCGATACGGCGGCAACGAGTTTCAGCGCGTCCCGGTTGGTCAGTTTGTCTTTGGTCTGACCTTGGAATTGCGGGTCGAGGACACGGGCGGAGAGGACGAAGGCGGTTTTGCCGAACACGTCGTCGCTTTGTACTTTCACGCCGCGCGGTAGGAGGTTGTGCAGATTGATGAAATTGTTGACGGCGTTGAACACGGCTTGTTTCAAGCCTGCTTCGTGCGTGCCACCCAAAGGGGTAGGAATCAGGTTGACATAGCTTTCGTTGGCGCACGAACCTTCTTCCAGCCAGGTCAGGGCAAACGCGGCGCCTTCGCCGATGCTGAAATCGCCGTTGTGGTCGTCTGAAATGTAGTTTTCGCAGGAGAACAGCGGTACGGCTTCTTGCGCGTCGGCAATCAGGTCGGTCAGATAGCTTTTCAGGCCGTCGGGGTAGTGCCAGGTTTGGGTGTGCGCTTCGTTTTCGCCTTTGACCGGGCGGGTCAGGGAAACGCGCATGCCCGGCAACAGCACGGCTTTGGCGCGCAGCAGGCGTTCGAGTTCGGGGATGCTGTAATTCGGGCTTTCAAAATATTTGCCGTCCGGCCAAACGCGCACTTCGGTGCCGCTGTCTTTGACGGCGCATTTGCCCACTTGTGCCAACGGTTCGACCACATCGCCTCCGGCAAACACGATGCGGTGGATTTTGCCTTCGCGTTTGACGGTTACCTCAAGGCGGGTGGAGAGGGCGTTGGTCACGGACACGCCCACGCCGTGCAGGCCGCCTGAAAAGGCATACGCGCTGCCGCCGTCTTTTTTGTTGAACTTGCCGCCCGCGTGCAGACGGGTAAACACGAGTTCGACCACGGGCACGCCCTCGACAGGGTGCAGCCCGACGGGAATGCCGCGCCCGTTGTCGTGCACGGAAAGCGAACCGTCGTCGTGGATGCGCACGTCGATTTCGGTGGCGAAACCGCCCAACGCCTCGTCCGCCGCGTTGTCGATGACTTCTTGGCAGATGTGGGTCGGGCTGTCGGTGCGGGTGTACATGCCGGGACGTTCTTTGACCGGCTCCAAGCCTTTGAGGACGGTGATGCTGGATTCGCTGTATTGGTTGTTTTTAGTCATAGGGGAAGAGGTCGTCTGAAAGGAAGAACAACGCTTTCAGACGGCCTGAAAGCGTTGTGTTTCGTTGTTTTATCGGTTGTCAAAAGGCAGGCGCGCGGTAAAGTCTTCGTAGCTTTCCATGCCGCGCAGGAAGCGGGAGGAGAGTTCTTTTAATGCCCCCAAGTAAACGTCGCGTTTGAAATCAATCACTTCGTCAACGGGAGCCCAATATTGGTGCCAACGCCAGCCGTCAAATTCGGGATGGTGGCAGGCGCGCAGATTGATGTCGCTGTCGCGCCCGACCAGCCGCAAAAGATACCAAATCTGCTTCTGCCCGCGATACGAACCGCGCCATTCGCGGCGTACCCAGTGGCTCGGCACGTCGTAACGCAGCCAGTCGCGCGTACGGCCGACGATTTTGATGTGTTGCGGCAGCAGCCCGACTTCTTCGTACAGCTCGCGGTACATGGCGGTTTCGGGACTTTCGCCCGGCTTAATGCCGCCTTGCGGGAACTGCCAAGAATGTTCGCGCACACGCTTGCCCCAAAAGACTTCGTTGCGGTTGTTGATTAAGATGATACCGACATTGGGGCGATAGCCTTCTCTGTCTAACACGGTGTCGCCCTTCGTTAAATTCAATCGTGCGATTTTCCCATAAATCGGGCGGGTTTGACAAATCTGAGGTCGTCTGAAAACCTGTCGTGCCTGTTTTCAGACGACCTTTTTGGGGTTTGTGGGTAATGATAGGTAAACAAGGTGTGTGGTTTGACGAGATGCTTTTGAAGAGCGGAATCTGTGGATGAGATTTGGGCTATGGATTTTTATTTTGGGTTGTCTGCGATTTAAGATGGATTTACATCAATGCGGGAAAGAGGCGGGGCAGATGCTTTCTGCTTTCATTTGCGATGTTTTACCGACTTACGTTTTGAACAATGCCTGCTGCAAATGCAAAGGTCGTCTGAAAACCTGTTTCTCGGTTTTCAGACGACCTTTTTTTCATTAAAGCGGATTACTCTTCGCTTTGCGCTTCTTCTTTTTCAACGGCAACGGATTCGTCGCTCAAAGTGCCTTTGGTGGACGGGGTTTGTCCTGCCATGCGCGGGTCGTATTCTGCCGCCATGCGCAGGGCGCGGCCGAAGGCTTTGAATACGGTTTCGGCTTGGTGGTGGGCGTTGCAGCCGCTGAGGTTGTCGATGTGCAGGGTCATCATGCTGTGGTTGACGACGCCGTGGAAGAATTCTTCAAACAGGTCAACGTCAAAACGTCCGATGAGGGCGCGGGTGAAGTCGATGTTGTAGACGAGTCCTGGGCGGCCGGAGAGATCGATGACAACGCGGCTCAAGGCTTCGTCGAGCGGAACGTAGGCATGACCGTAGCGGCGGATACCGGCTTTGCTGCCCAAGGCTTGTTTCAGGGCTTGACCGAGTACGATACCGATGTCTTCTACGGTGTGGTGGTCGTCGATGTGCAAATCGCCTTTGCAGGTGATGTCGAGGTCGATCATGCCGTGGCGGGCGACTTGGGCAAGCATATGCTCAAGGAAGGGGACGCCGGTGTCGAGGCGGTATTGTCCGGTGCCGTCAAGATTGAGGTTGAGGGTGATTTGGGTTTCGCTGGTGTTGCGGGTGATGCTGACTGCGCGGCCTTCTGCGGGCATATGGAATGCCGGTGCGGCGACTGCGGCAGCTTGGGCGGCACGCTCTTGGCGGGCGGCTTCAGCGGCTGCGGCTTTTTCTTTATCTTTGCTGTGGTCGCGGTTTAACCAGCCTTTGCGTTTGTGCATTCCGGCTTCGAGTTTGGCGGCAAGGCTGGGGCGGATGCCGCGCGCTTTTTCGTCTTCTGCCTGCTCTTCAAGGCGGCGTTTCAGTTGGGACAGGGATGCCGCGTTGTCGTAACCGCATTTGCGGGCAAGTTTGGTCAGCGAGCCTGCTTCTTCGACAAGCTGCAGGAAATTGGCAAGGTGGAGTTGAGTGATGGTCATAATTTTACTCTCTATGGGGTTTTAAAAAAGTCAGGCATAAAGCTTGCGGATAATATCCAGTACGGCATCGTTTTGCTCGGGACTGCCGACGGTAATGCGGACGCACTGCGCCAAAAGCGGATGCGTGCCGTGGAGTTTCTTAATCAGGATGCGGTTTTCTTTAAGCGTGTTAAACAATGCGTCTGCATCGGGAACGCGCACGGTAATGAAATTCGCTTCGCTGGTGAAGGCTTTCAGACGACCTATGGCGGACAATTCGCTGAAAACGCGTTCGCGCTCGGCTTTTAAAATATCGATGGTCGTCTGAATCGCGTCGTGGTGTTGCAGGGCGAATTTGGCGGTCGCCAAGCTTAATTGGTTCATATTGTAGGGCGGCAGGATTTTCGCCAGCTCGCCCATTACGGTAGGGCTTCCTGCCGCATAGCCGATGCGCAAACCGGCAAAACCGATTTTGCTGATGGTGCGCATCACGACCAGATTTTCGATGCTGCCCGCCTGTGGCAGAAAACTGTCGTAGCTGAATGCGCCGTATGCTTCATCGACAACCACGATACCCTGCGTCGCGCGGATAATGGCTTCGACTTCTTCGCGGCGGAAACAAACGCCTGTCGGATTGTTCGGATAGGCAATGAAAATCAACGCGGGCTGATGTTTTTTAATGGCGGATAAAACGGCGGGCAAATCAAGCGTGAAATCTTCATTAAGCGGCACGCCGACGTAATTCATGCCGTACAGCTCGGCATTGTGCCGATACATCACGAAACTCGGCTCTACCGCAAGCATGGTCGCGCCTGATTGTGCAACGAGCAGGGTCAAGAATTGGATTAACTCGTCCGAGCCGTTTCCTAAAGCGATGGCGGCGGCTTCAGGAATATCGAAGGCTTTTCTTAAAGTATCCTGCAGCCCGCTGGCGGCAGGATTAGGGTAAAGCTGAATCGGCGCTTGGGCAATCAGCCGCAGCCATTCGTTTGACAGCTCGGGAAAACGGGCAAACGGATGATACGGACTTTCCATTGCATCCAGCTTGATGAAGCCTTCAGGTAAGTCGGCAATTCGGTAGGCGGACATGGCTTTGATGTCGTCGCGGATGAAATTGGAGGCGGTTTTCATAAGTTTTCTTCTCCATTTCTGAATAATGGTTATTTCGTCACAATATAGCACAAAATCAGAGTATTGACAGTAATATAATTAATAAATGGGATATTTATATTATTTTTATAATGAAGCTTTGATATAAATATTGAACCCGAAGATATTTTTTGAATATTCTTGGGATGCGTTGTCTGTTTTTATTGATAAGCAAACTTAAATAGGGAGATTTGGAAGCATTAGATTGCGATGTGGGTGGGTTTTTAATATTTTCATTTGTTTTTAAGGGGCTGGGACATGGTTGGATAATGTGCCGCATCTGTTTCTTTTACGTTTGTCGGCGCGGGGAATGGATTGGGGATAAAGAATGAGGGAAGCGGATTGGAAACAGCTTGATGGCGAAATCCCAATATATTGAATATGGAATTGATATTTTGATTTTAATGGGATTTTTAGCTTATCGGCTTGATGGGGAATTCAATATAGTGGATTAACTTTAAATCAGGACAAGGCGACGAAGCCGCAGACAGTACAGATAGTACGGCAAGGCGAGGCAACGCCGTACTGGTTTAAAGAGACCTTTGCAAAATTCCCCAAAATCCCCTAAATTCCCACAAAGACATTTAGGGGATTTCTCATGAGCACCTTCTTCCAGCAAACCGCCCAAGCCATGATCGCCAAACACATCGACCGCTTCCCATTATTGAAGTTGGATCAGGTGATTAATTGGCAACCGATCGAACAGTACCTGAATCGTCAAAGAACCCGTTACCTTAGAGACCACCGCGGCCGTCCCGCCTATCCCCTGTTGTCCATGTTCAAAGCCGTCCTGCTTGGACAATGGCACAGCCTCTCCGATCCCGAACTCGAACACAGCCTCATCACCCGCATCGACTTCAACCTGTTTTGCCGTTTTGACGAACTGAGCATCCCCGATTACAGCACCTTATGCCGCTACCGCAACTGGCCGGCGCAAGACGACACCCTGTCCGAATTGCTGGAACTGATTAACCGCCAACTGACCGAAAAAGACCTAAAAGTAGAGAAAGCATCCGCCGCCGTCATTGACGCCACCATTATTCAGACCGCCGGCAGCAAACAGCGTCAAGCCATAGAAGTCGATGAAGAAGGGCAAGTCAGCGGCCAAACCACACCGAGCAAAGATAAAGATGCCCGCTGGACAAAGAAAAACGGTTTATACAGACTCGGTTACAAACAACATACCCGTACCGATGAGGAAGGCTATATCGAGAAACTGCACATCACCCCCGCCAATACCCATAAGTGCAACCACCTGTCGCCTTTGCTGGAAGGTATAGCCGAAGGCACGACCGTCTATGCCGACAAAGGCTACGACAGTACGGAAAACCGGCAACATCTGAAAGAACATCAGTTGCTGGACGGCATTATGCGCAAAGCCCACCGCAACCGTCCGCTGACGGAAGCACAAACCAAACGCAACCGATATTTGTCGAAGACCCGTTATGTGGTGGAACAAAGCTTTGGTACGCTGCACCGTAAATTCCGCTATGCCCGGGCAGCCTATTTTGGTCTGCTCAAAGTGAGTGCGCAAAGCCATCTGAAGGCGATGTGTTTGAACCTGTTGAAAGCGGCTAACAGGCTAAGTGTGTCTGTTGCTGCCTAAAAGGTGGCCCAGATGCCTGATTATCGGGTATCCGGGGGGGATTAAGGGGATATTTGGGTAAAATTAGGAGTGATTTGGGGGAGAGAAATAGACGAAAACCTGTGTTTGGGTTTCGGCTGTCGGGGGAAGGGCTTTTTTGCAAAGGTCTCTTAAAGTTAATCCACTATATAAACAGGCATGGTTTTATGTTGTACAAACCTGAAGAAAGCGATTGTTTAGTGTGAAAAACATCTAAACAATCGCTTTCATAATATATGGACTCTTTTTAGATTTCTGATTGAAATTGAACCCGTGATGACTCATCCGACAAAAGTTTTTCATAGGAATACGCGTAGAACGCTTACTGGGCGGTAAAGGTCGTCTGAAAAGTCTGTCCGCCTATGGTGATGTCGGCGATGTAGTCGCGTCTGCCTTCGACGCAGACGGGCAGACGGATTTGGCGTGCTTGCCAGGTGCGCGGGGATTGTTGTTGGAGCATGTAGCGGTTGAAGCCCATGTCCATGTCTTTCATGCTGAAGCTGATGCTGACTTGTTGTGTTTCGGCAGGGGCGTTTTCGACGGTGATGTCAAAGGCGGAACGGGTACTGATGGGAGTGGAGAGGATGTGTGAGCCGTCGGGTAGGGTGCAGCCTTTGATGAGGTCGCACTCGGCGGCGCGGGCTTGGGGTTGTTGTTTCTGCCACCAGTCCAGCAGCAGGAGTTTGGCGGCGGCGAAGAGAATGAGGAGGACGCCTGCGATGAGGAGTTTGCGGTTTTTGTCCATTTCAGACGACCTCGGTGTCGTTGTCGGTCAGGACGGCGTGTGCGCCTGTTGAAAGCCAGCGGTCGCGATAGCTTGAAACCAGTGTTTCGGGCGTGGCGACAACCAGTGGAACGGATACGCCTTGTTCCAATATTTCAAGCACTTGTCGTGCGCTTGCGTCGTCGTTGACTTGCCAAACGACGACGTCGGCATCTTGCACGCGCTGCCATTGTTCGCGGGTGTGTACCAATACCCAAACGCTTTGGGCTTGGGGTAGCTTGCCGAGCTTGCACAGTTCGGTTTCTGAGATGAGGATGTTGGCGTGGTGCGGTTCGGCTAGGGAGTAGGGGGCGACGCGGTATTCGCCGGTGCTGTTTTGTCCGTACAAACCGGTTTTCAGACGACCTTGAAGCCGGCGTGGGACGGAAAGGGCGCGCAGTAGCGGACCGTTGGCAGGCAGCATGGGGGCGACGTTGAAATCGCCCGCTTTTTGCCACGACCATGCCTGTCCTTCGCGGGATTGGGGTTCGCCCGTCCATTGGTCGGGGTTTACCCATAGGAATTTCAGGCAGACGCGGGCGTGTTCGTAGGAATGGATTTTGGTCAGCCAAGGCGTGGCGGCGAGGATGCGGATGCCGAGTTCTTCTTCAAACTCGCGTTGCAGGGCTTGGAAGTCGGTTTCGCCCGCTTCGACTTTGCCGCCGGCAAATTCCCAATATCCGGCATAGGGTTTGCCTTCGGGACGGGAACTGAGCAGGTAGTCGCCGTCTTGGTTGAGCAGGATGCCGGCAACGACGCGGATAAGGGGGCGGGTGTCTTGGGTCATGGGAATGGGGAGAAAGGTCGTCTGAAAATTCGGAAAGGTCGGATTCGGGAATCCGACCTGCCGATGGATATTGTCTTATTTTTCGGCAATGACGAATGCCAACACGGTGTCTTCTTCGTCGCTCATGCTGAGGCTGACGTGGCTGATGCCTTGTTCTTCCAGCCATTTGGACAGGGCGGGGGCGTAGAAAAATTCGGGTTTGCCCAATGCGTCATGCCCGATGCCGATATTGCGAAAGGAAACCGCGCCGCGTATGCCCGTACCGACGGCTTTGGCGAAGGCTTCTTTGGCGGCAAAACGTTTGGCAAGGTAGTTGACGGGTTTGCCTGCTTGCGGAAATTCGAGCAGTTCTTCGGGTGTGAGGATGCGCTCGGCAAACGCTTGTCCGAACTTTTTGCTCAGGCGGATAATGCGTTTGAGTGAAACGATGTCTGTGCCTATGCCGTAAATCATGCGGTGGTCTCCTTGTTGAGAGAAGGTCGTCTGAAAAAGTGGGGGTCGCCGTATCAAGGCAGCAGTCTTGCCCTGAACATGGTTTCCTTCATCTGGCGGACGGCTTCGGGCAGGCCGAGGAAGAGGGCTTGTGCAATCAGTGAATGCCCGATGTTCAGCTCGCGGATGGCGAGGATTTGGGCGATGGGGGTAACGTTGTGTATGGTCAGGCCGTGTCCGGCGTTGACGACCAAGCCCAAATCGCTGGCAAAATGCGCGCCGTTTTGCAGACGCTCGAATTGTTTGATTTGTTCGGCGTGGCTGTGTGCGTCGGCGTATGCGCCGGTGTGCAGCTCGATAACGGGTGCGCCGACATCATAGGCGGCTTGGATTTGCTCGTTGTCGGCATCGATGAAGAGCGAGACGCGGATGCCTGCGTCGGTCAGGATTTTGGTGAACCCGGCGATTTTTTCTTGTTGCGCCAATACGTCCAAACCGCCTTCGGTCGTGATTTCCTGACGTTTTTCAGGCACGAGGCACACGTCTTGCGGCATGACTTTGAGAGCGTTTTCCAACATTTCTTCGGTCAGTGCCATTTCAAGGTTCAGGCGCGTGCGGATGGCGTTTTTAACTGCGAACACGTCCGCGTCTTTGATGTGGCGGCGGTCTTCGCGCAGGTGCATGGTAATCAAATCCGCACCGTGCGTTTCCGCGACCAATGCCGCTTCCACGGGGCTGGGATAGGTCGTACCGCGGGCGTTGCGGACGGTGGCGATGTGGTCGATGTTTACACCTAAGAGCATGATGTGTCCTTTCTTTGGATTTTCAGACGACCTGCCGTTGGAAAAGGTCGTCTGAAAAAGTTAAACGCCGAAACTGAATTGCTGGAGTTGTTGCAAAACCTGTCTGGATTTAATGCCTTCGGGCAGGAGGTTGTCAATCAGCAGGCGCGTGATTTTTAAAGATTGTCCAAGGCTTTCGGGATGGGTGAAATCGCCCTCGCGCAGCTGGATCAAGATGTTGCCGCCGACTGCCACGCCATGATTGCGCGGATTGAAGCGTTCGGCTTCTTCGATGGGAACGACCGCGTTTTCAGGCGTCAGCCAATAGGTTTCTTCGGCGCGGATTGTTTCGCCGTTGCCATCGTGGAACAAATCGGGCGCGAATCCTAAGCGGTTGAGTAAAGTCCATTCAAAGCGTCTCAACGCAGCGGTATGACTGTTTTCACCGCATACCGCCCGCATTACCGCTTCCAGCGCATCGTAAAGCTCGGGTATCGGGTCTTCGCGGGTTGTCAGCTTGAGCATCAGTTCGTTGATATATAAGCCGCTGAACAAAGCCCTGCCTTGCGGTTGCGGCCAGCCGCCTATCCACTCCGCGCGGTGCAGCGTTTTCAACTCTTGTGAACCGTACCACGATGCGCTGACCGGTACAAACGGCACCAACACGCCGCGCAACTCGCTCTGCCGCTTGCGCGCACTTCTCGCCAGCAAAGCCACGCGCCCGTAACGGCGGCTGAACACTTCCACCCACAAACTGCTCTCGCGCCAAGGGGCGGAAGCAAGCAGGAAGACGGGTTCGTGGTTGATGCGCTGGTTGGTCATGGGCAGTTGGTCGGGAGTGTGGAAGGGGTGGGTTATGGTGTGGTGCATTTTACCAAAGCGGGTAGGAGGTCGTCTGAAAATATTTTTGTTGTTTAGAATGCTTTGAATATCAAGAGGGAAAGGGTAAGGCAAAATCAATCGATGGGTCTGGTCGATTTGTATAGTGGATTCACTTTAAACCGGTACGGCGTTGCCTCGCCTTAGCTCAAAGAGAACGATTCTCTAAGGTGCTGAAGCACCAAGTGAATCGGTTCCGTACTATCTGTACTGTCTGCGGCTTCGTAGCCTTGTCCTGATTTTTGTTAATCCACTATATCTTTTAGGATGGCGAACGGCTGCAAAAAAAACGCACCTTGTTTAAGGGTGCGTTTTTGACGGGATATCAATAGCGTTCTTGAACAAATCAGAATTTAGCGCCTGATTGGTTGGCCATGTAGTCGACCGCTGCTTTGACTTCATCGTCGCTCAGGCCGGCGTTGCCGCCTTTTGCAGGCATGGCGTTGAAGCCTTCGAGAGCGTGTTTGTGCAGGGTTTCTTTACCTTGTTTGATGCGCGAAGCCCATTCGTCTTTTTTACCTATGCCGGGAATGCCGGGGACTGCGCCGCCGTGACATGCCTGACAGGTTGCTTCGAAAACTTTTTTACCGTCTGCGCCGGAAGCTGCAGGAGCGGCTGCGCCTTTGTCTTCGGCTTTAGGTGCATCGGCTGCGGGGGCAGAGCCGGCAGCGGCCGGTGCGGAGGCGGCTGCATTGCCTGAAGCGGCTTGATCGGCAGGTGCTGCGGCATCCGGATCAGGGAAGGTACCGCCGCTCTTGTTCGCCATGTAAGTGATGACGCGTTTGAGTTCTTGGTCGGTCAAATCGGCTGCGCCGCCTTTTGCAGGCATGGCGTTAAAGCCGTTCAGAGCGTGTTGGAAAAGGGTATCGAAGCCTTGCGCGATACGGGGAGCCCATTCGCCGTTGTTTTCGATTTTCGGCGCGTTGGGGACGGATTTGTCTGCGCCGTGACACTGGATACAGATTTTGTTGAAAATCTGATCGCCTTTGCGTTCGCCTACCGGAATGCCGTCTCCCAAGGTAAGCTGTCCTACGGGCTGGATGCGGGTTTGGGTGGCGGTTTCGGAAGATTGGGCAACGTCTGCATACGAGCCGCTGCCCGCCAATTTGATGAGGAAGTAAATGACTGCAATGGCAATAACGATACCGCTCACAAGGGTAAACAATGCAGAGCCTTGGGCTTTGGAGTCGCGGAGTTGTTTCATTTGGTAGGCCTCGCCGTTAGGTTAGGTTGTGCTTTGAGTTATAGTTTGGTGTGTTAAACGCAGTTAACAATATTTTGCTGGATTATACTGAATTCACAGGGGCTTTCCAATCGCTCTTGTGGAAAATATACGCAAAGGCGGCAGTTTTTTGTCGCCTGTTAAGGGGTTGGTTAGTTATGTCGTTGATTATTTGCGGGTAATTTTCTACAAATTTGTCTTGTTTGCACCATCCTGCATAATAGGCTTTGCCAACAGGCGGGATTTGCGTTAATCTTACGCCTTCCCTGCACCCATAGCTCAGTTGGAAGAGTGTCAGTTTCCGAAGCTGGAGGTCACAGGTTCGATCCCTGTTGGGTGCGCCAATTATAGAGAGGCCGTCTGAAAGATGAAAATTTTTCGGGCGGCCTTTTGACTTACTTCAAATAAAACTACATCAGGTTTCAGACGACCTTTTGCATTTTGCGCTTTATTTCAGCACTTCGGCAAACGCATCGGCAACATAGGCGATATTCGAAGCATTCAGCCCGGCGACGCACATCCTGCCCGAATCCAGCAGGTAAACGGCAAATTCGTCGCGCAACCTGCGGACTTGTTCCACGCTCAATCCTGTGTAACTGAACATGCCGCGCTGTTTGATGAAATAAGTGAAATCGCGGTCAGGAATTTGGACGGTCAATACGTCGTAAAGTTTCTGCCGCATGGCTCGGATACGGTCGCGCATGACATAAACTTCGTTTTGCCACAAGGCGTAAAGTTCGGGATTGTTCATTACGTCGGCGGCGATATAGGCACCGTGTGCGGGCGGGCTGGAATAGATGCGGCGGACGGTGAATTTGAGTTGTCCGAACACCAATTCCGCTTCTTCTTTATTCGGGCAAACCACGCTCAAACCGCCGACGCGCTCGCCGTAGAGCGATAGGTTTTTCGAGAATGAATTGCTGACGAACAGCGGCAATTCCATTTCCACCGCTTTGCGGATGGCGTAGGCATCGCTGTCCAAATCGCCGCCGAAGCCTTGGTAGGCAATGTCCATAAACGGAATCAGCTTGCGCGTTTTGATGATTTGCAACACTTCGTCCCATTGCTGTTCCGACATATCCACGCCGGTCGGGTTGTGGCAGCAGGGGTGCAGGATTAAGACGCTGTTTTTGGGTAAGGTATTGAAAAACGCGGTCATTTCGTCGAATTTGACGCCGACAGTGGCAGGATCGTAATAAGGATAAGTGCCGACCTCGAAACCTGCGCCTTCAAAAATGCCGCGGTGGTTGTCCCAAGTCGGGTCGCTGACGTAGGCGCGCGCTTCGGGAAACCAGCGGTGCAGGAAGTCCGCTCCGACTTTGAGTGCGCCCGAACCGCCCAAGGTCTGTACGATAACGATGCGTCCTTGCGCAAGCGCGGGGTTGTCTTTGCCGAACAACAAATGCTGCACGGCGCTGCGGTAAGTGTTCAAGCCTTCCATCGGCAGGTAGGGCGACGGCGCGGGCGTAGCGGCGCGGGCGGTTTCGGCGCGGCTCACGGATTCCAATACGGGCATTTTGCCTTCGTCGTCGAAATAAATGCCTATGCTTAAATTGACTTTTTCAGGACGCGGGTCGTTTTTGAAGGTTTCGACCAAACTCAAAATCGGGTCGCCGGGATAGTATTCGACGTGTCGGTACATGATGCTTCCTTTGTCAGGCGGATTAGGACGGTAAACCTGATTTTGGCATTAAACGGCAGGATTTGTAAAACGGGGTCGTCTGAAAGCTGCATGATGTTTTCAGACGACCTATAATTTCGTCTTCATTATTTTACGGAACACCATCATGACTACGCGCATCTGGCAGGCAGGCAGGTTTGAAATCGGTTTGGACAAGCCGAAAATCATGGGTATCGTCAACTTGACGCCCGATTCGTTTTCCGACGGCGGCGTGTATTCGCAAAACACCCAAACAGCCTTGGCACACGCCGAACAGCTTTTAAAAGAAGGCGCGGACATTCTCGACATCGGCGGCGAATCGACGCGGCCGGGTGCGGATTATGTTTCGCCTGAAGAAGAATGGGCGCGGGTTGAGCCTGTTTTGGCGGAAGTGGCGGGGTGGGGCGTTCCCATCAGTTTGGACACGCGCCGTACGGTGATTATGGAAGAAGCGTTGGCGCTCGGCGTTGTCGATATTATTAATGACGTGGCGGCGTTGACTGACGAGGGCGCGGTCGAATTGCTGGCGCGTCAGTCGGACACGGGCATTTGCCTGATGCACATGCAGGGTTTGCCCGAAAACATGCAGATTAATCCGAAATATCAGGATGTTGTCGGTGAGGTGGCGCGGTATTTGAAAGCGCGCTCAGCGGAATGTATCGCAGCAGGTATCGCCCCGCAACGCATCGCGCTCGATCCAGGTTTCGGCTTCGGCAAAACCTTGCAACACAATATCGCGCTGATGCGGCATTTGCCCGAATTGATGGCAGAAACAGGCTTTCCGCTGCTCATCGGCGTGTCGCGCAAACGCATGATAGGCGAGCTGACTGGCCAGGCAAATGCGGCGGAACGCGTACACGGCAGCGTGGCGGCTGCTTTGGCTTCCGTAGCGCGCGGCGCGCAAATCATGCGTGTGCATGATGTGAAGGCGACAGCGGATGCGTTGAAGGTGTGGAACGCCTTAGGGCCTGCTGACGTCCGATAGTTTTCGTTTTGGAAGCAAAAAACCACTTGGAAAATAAAATTTCGGCAGCCCCTGAAGTGGTGATAAAGAGGTCGTCTGAAAACGAGTTGGACGGTTTCAGACGACCTGTTTGTTTAATCCGGTTAACTTGTTCCGTATTTTGATAAAATAAGAAACTATACCGCTCAGGCGCAATCTAATGACGCTAAACATAAATCCCAATAGTTTTGCATAAAACCCCTTATACTGCCCGTTATGACATTTACGGGTAACCCCATTCTAAAAAACATCCTCACGGAGCAAACTCATGGCAAAAAAATATTTCGGCACGGACGGCGTGCGCGGCGAAGTCGGTCAATTTCCGATTACTCCCGATTTCGTATTGAAACTCGGTTATGCGGCGGGGCAGGTATTGGTGCAGCATGACGGCGGGCAGAAGCCGACCGTCCTGATCGGCAAAGACACGCGTATTTCCGGCTATATGCTCGAAGCCGCGCTGGTGGCGGGTTTTACCGCCGCAGGTGTCAACGTCATCCAAACCGGCCCGCTGCCTACGCCGGGTGTGGCTTATCTGACCCGTGCGCTGCGTTTGTCCGCTGGTGTGATGATTTCCGCATCGCACAACGTCTATTCTGACAACGGCATCAAATTCTTTGCCGAAGGCGGCGTGAAACTGAGCGATGAAATCGAGTTGGAAATCGAAGCCAAAATCGACGAGGAAATGAAAACCCAGCCGTCCGCCCGTCTCGGACGCGCGCGCCGTATCAACGGCGCGGACGACCGCTACATCGAATTCTGCAAATCCACCTTCCCCAGCCATTTGGATTTGCGCGGCCTGAAATTGGTGGTCGATACCGCGCATGGCGCAGGCTATGACGTTGCGCCCAAAGTGTTCCACGAACTTGGCGCACAAGTTGTCAGCATCGGCGACGAACCCAACGGCTACAATATCAACGAAAAATGCGGCGCAACCCATCCCAAAGCCTTGCAGGCTGCCGTATTGCAAAACGAAGCCGACTACGGCATCGCGTTGGACGGGGATGGCGACCGCCTGATGATGGTCGACCGCAACGGTAAAGTGTACGACGGCGACAGCCTGATTTACGTCATCGCCAAAGCCCGCGCCCGAGAAGGTATCAACATCGGCGGCGTGGTCGGTACGGTCATGACCAATATGGCGATGGAAATTGCCCTGAAAGAGCAGGGCGTCGATTTCTGCCGCGCCAAAGTCGGCGACCGCTATGTATTGGAACAGCTGAACCAACGCGGCTGGCTCATCGGCGGCGAAGCCAGCGGCCATATTTTGTGTATGGACAAACACAATACCGGCGACGGCATCATCTCCGCGCTGCAAGTTTTGGCGGCACTGCAAATCCTGAACCAAGACCTCGCCACCGTTTGCGCCGATTGGCAGCCGTATCCGCAAACCATGATCAACGTGCGCATCCAAAAAGGTCAGAAATGGCAGGAAGCCTCGAAAGACGTGTTGGCAGAAGTGGAAAAAGAACTCGAAGGCAAAGGCCGAGTCGTGTTGCGCGCATCGGGTACCGAACCGGTCGTGCGCGTCATGGTAGAAGCGCGTCAGGCGGACTGGGCGAAAAAAGGCGCGGAACGCATCGCAGCAGCCATCACCGGTAAGCAGTAATACCGTCGAAAAATCAATAGGTTTTTAGCAAACCTTGGAACTGCCGTCGTTTCCACGCAAGCGGGAACGGTGGTACAGTGGATTAATTTTGAATCAGGGCAAGGTGGGGGAACGCCATGCCGGTTTAAGGTTAATCCACTGTGTTTTTTAGGATTCGAGGTCGTCTGAAAAGCATCAAACAATATTGCTGACGCCTATTTTCATAACCTGCCTTGTTATTTCTTTCAGACGACCCTATCTTTGGTAAAATACAACATTCAGTTCAAATGAATTTCCCCTCCACATTACAACCGACGGATACGCCATGTTTGCCTTTTTAGAAGCCCTTTTTTCCCATTACGGCTATGCGGCCGTGTTTTTCGTTTTGGTCATTTGCGGCTTTGGCGTACCGATTCCCGAAGATTTGACGCTGGTGACAGGCGGCGTGATTTCCGGCTTGGGTTACACCAATTCGCATTGGATGGTTGTCGTCGGTATGCTCGGCGTGTTGGCAGGCGACGGATTTATGTTTGTCGCCGGACGTGTGTGGGGGCAGAAAATCCTCAAGTTCAAACCGATTGCCCGCGTGATGACGCCGAAGCGTTACGCGCAGGTGCAGGAAAAATTCGACAAATACGGCAACTGGGTATTGTTCGTCGCCCGTTTTCTGCCCGGCTTGCGTACCGCCGTTTTCGTGACCGCAGGTATCAGCCGCAAAGTTTCCTATACCCGTTTCATTCTGATGGACGGACTTGCCGCATTGATTTCCGTACCGGTGTGGATTTATTTGGGTGAATACGGCGCGAACAACATCGATTGGCTGATGGCAAAAATGCACAGCCTGCAATCCGGCATCTTCGTTGTTTTGGGCGTAGGCGCAGTCATCCTCGCTTGGTTCTGGTGGAAAAAACGCCAACGCCTGCTGTTTTACCGTACCAAATTGAGCGAAAAGCGGGCGGAGCGCAAAGCCGCCAAGGCAGCCAAAAAAGCCGCGCAAAGCGAACAATAAAATCAAGCACCCTGAAAAGTCTGCCGATATTCAATAGTTTCCGTGTTTTTTATTCCCAAAGCGGTATCTCATGCGTTAGAAATTCTCGCAAGGTCTCTGACCTTGTTGCGGTTTCCGTCCTGAGTCTCACGCTTCGTGAATATAGTGGATTAAATTTAAATCAGGACAAGGCGACGAAGCCTCAGACAGTACAAATAGTACGGCAAGGCGAGGCAACGCCGTACTGGTTTAAATTTAATCCACTATAAAAATCCACTTGGGAAATTAAATATCGACAGCCCTTGGGTGCTTTTTTATTTCAAGGTCGTCTGAAAACCGTCCGCGCCGTCAAATTGCCAGCTAGCCTGAAATATAGTTAAATAAGCCGCATCATTATTTTCAGACGACCCGATGATGTCCATGAAACAAAAAATCTTCGTCCTCTACACAGGCGGCACCATAGGCATGACCCAAAGCAGCGAAGGTCTGCGCCCCGATACCGCGCTGGTCAGCCAAGCCCTTTCCCCTTTTTCAGACGACCTCGACTTCGAGTGGCACGTCTGCAATCCGTTGATTGATTCCTCCTCCGTCACCCTGCAACACTGGCGCGACTGGCTGGACATCATCGCCGCCAAACTGCCTTCCTGCGACGGCATCCTGATACTGCACGGCACGGACAGCATGGCGTACACCGCCAACCTCCTCGCGCTCGCCCTGCAAGGCTTGGACAAACCCATCGTCCTGACCGGCTCCCAATGGCCTTACGCCGCCGAAAACAGCGATGCCCCGCGCAACCTCTCCACCGCCGTCGCCACCTTCAGCCTCAAGCTCAAACAAACCGTTATCGCCTTTGACGGCAAACTTTATCCCGCCGTCGGCAGCAGCAAAGTCAGTACCGAAACCGCCGCAGGCTTCGACAATCCGCATTTCGGCGCCATCGCTGAATGGGACGAAACCCAAAGCTGGCACCATATCCGCATCCCGTCCCAAGATGCGGCAGATGTTTCAGACGACCTCAAAATCCGCTATCCCGACCCGCAGGCAAAAATCGCCGTCCGCACGCTTATCCCCGGCTTTGCCGTCCAAGAACTTGCGGACGAACTCGGACAGCTTCCCGCCCACGCCCTTATCCTGCAAAGCTACGGACACGGCAACACCCCCGCAGACGAAGGCTTCATCCGCGCCGTCCGAGACTTTACGCAGCAAGGAAAACTGCTGCTCAACATCAGTCAAGTCCGACAAGGCAGAACCGCCGCCGTTTACGCGCAAGGCAACGCGTTCCGCAACTCGGGCATCATCAACGGCGGCAAATGTAACCTCGAAACCGCCACCACGCTCATGACCCTTGCCGTATCGCAAGGCTGGGGGGTGGAAGATGTTCACAAAGAATTGGTAAGACTAAAATTAGTGTGAAATCGATGAACCTCACCGACACCCATTGCCACCTCGCCGATCCCGCCCTGCGCGAAAACCTGACGCATATCCTGACCGCCGCGCGGGAGGCAGGGGTAGGGCGGTTTATCGTTCCCGCGACCCGGCTGCAGGATTGGCAGGACGTGGCGGATTTGGTGCAAAGGTCGTCTGAAAACCCGCTTTGGGACAACATCCATATCGCGCTCGGCATCCATCCTTGGTTTTCAGACGACGTTTCCGAACCGGATTTCCAGCATTTGGAACAAGCATTGCAAGCGCGTCCGACGGCATGGGTCGGCGAAATCGGCTTGGATTTTTACGACAAAACCCAAACGCCGCCGCAGCGCGAGCGGCAAATCCAAGTCTTCAGCCGCCAACTTGAAATCGCAAAAAACCTGCGCCGCCGCGTGATTATCCATAATCTCAAAGCCGCCGCCGACATCGCCGCCGCCGTCAAACAGACAGGCTTTGCCCAAGGCGGCATCGTTCATGCCTTCTCCGGCAGCGCGGAAGAAGCGCGCGTGTTGACGAAATTAGGTTTCAAAATCGGCATCGGTTCGCTGTTGCTCAACCCGAACGCACGAAAAATACGCGAAACCCTCAAAACCTTGAATGACACCGATTTCGTCTTGGAAACCGACAGCCCGTTTATGCTGAAAAACGAAATCAACACGCCCGCCAACATCCGCCAAATCGCCGCCATCGCCGCTGAAATTCGCGGCGTTGCCGTTGAAGAGATAGCCGAAGCGACCGAGCGGAATGTGGAAATGTTGCTGGCAGCAGAAAAGGTCGTCTGAAAACGTTCCGTCTTATCGGAATCATGTTTTCAGACGACCTTTGGTCGTATGGGAAGCCATAGTGGTTTTGCGTACCGCTGTGGCTTTTTATAGTGGATTAACTTTAAACCACGACGGCGTTCCCTCGCCTTGCCGTACTGGTTTAAAGTTAATCCACTATATTTTTCAACAAAATAGCCGCAGCTTGGCTAATCCAGCCATCTGAACGCGCGGCGCAGTTCGTCCGTGCCGCCGGTTTCGTAGCAGCGGCCGTGCGCCAGTATGATTTTTTCCGGCTGCCAGTCCAGCATCTGCTTCAGGCAGGCGCGGGCGGCGGTTTTGTCTTTGAAGGTGGCGCGCCAGTCGGCGGGGGCTTTGCCGTCGGGGTCGGCGATACCCGTCAGTTTCATCACGCCCGCCCAAAAGCGGCTGGGAAATTTGGCGGTTTCGAAGTTTTCAATCAAATCGGCCAGTATCAGGGTTCGGCTCGCGCGGTGGAAAAACACGGTTTCCTCCATTGCTGCGCTGCCCGCAAACGGCATTTGCGCCAAATCTTCCGCCCATTGTGGCGGCGCGGCGGCACCGAGGTCTGCATCGAAACAAACGGCAATATGCTGCGATGCCGCCCGTTCGCGCACGCCGGAACTTGCCCACGCAAGCGCCTGCGGGTAATGCCGTTTCCACGCGGCGATGTGGGCGTAGTGGATTTTGTTGGGCGAAACCAGATGGCGGACTTCGCCGAGCGCATCAATTTGCCGCAGCAGTTCGGGCACGGGTTCAACCGGCGAATGACACCACAGCCCGCCGTCGTTCAGGCGCACGACGGTCATGCGGGTGCTGAACGGTACTTTGACGCCCAGCGGAAAATTCATGTGTATGACTTTTCCGTCGGCAATCCAGATGCCGTCTGAAAAAGGTTTCAGGGTATGGAGCGGGTGGTAGAGATGGATTTTGTCGGTCATGATGCACCCTCGCTGTTATAGTGGATTAACTTTAAATCAGGACAAGGCGACGAAGCCGCAGACAGTACAGATAGTACGGCAAGGCGAGGCAACGCCGTACTGGTTTAAAGTTAATCCACTATATTTTTGGCTGATTATTCGACTGCCCTCTTACCGCAGACGTTCCCACTCCGGACGGAACACTTTTTTTCAGACGGCCTTTTTACTTTCCAAATATTCCGTCAGCCCGCGCTCGCGCAACACGCAGCTTGGGCATTCGTGGCAGCCGCCAACGATGCCGTTGTAGCAGGTGTGGGTCTGCTCGCGGATGTAGTCCAGCGCGCCCATTTCGTCCGCCAGCGCCCAAGTTTGCGCTTTGGTCAGGTACATCAGCGGGGTGTGGATTTGGAAGGCGTAGTCCATCGCCAGATTGAGGGTGACGTTCATGGATTTGAGGAACACGTCGCGGCAGTCGGGATAGCCGGAGAAGTCGGTTTCGCACACGCCCGCGATGATATGCCTGATGCCTTGTCCTTTGGCGTAGATGGCGGCGTAGAGCAGGAACAGGGCGTTGCGTCCGTCCACGAAGGTATTGGGCAGGCCGTCTGAAGCGGTTTCGATGGCGGCGGTGTCGTCCATCAGGGCGTTGTGCGTAATCTGCTGCATCAGGCTCAAGTCGAGTACGGTTTGTTTGACGCCCAAATCCTGCGCGATCCAGCGGGCGCGTTCCAGCTCGACGGCGTGGCGTTGCCCGTATTGGAAAGTGATGGCTTGGACGTTTTCGCGCCCGTAGGTTTGAATCGCCTGAATCAGGCAGGTGGTGGAATCCTGACCGCCGGAGAAGATGACCAAGGCTTGTTGGTTTTGCATGGTGAATCCTAGTTTTGGTAACGCGGGAGGTTTGCGAACCGCGTGGTGGGAAAGTTGACGGATTATAACGGATTTCGTCTATAATCGCGGCACTTCGTTTTTTCATACGGCATAATCATGAGCATCTACGCCCTTAAACCCAAATTCCAAAACCTGCTGCGCCCGCTGGTGCGCCGGCTTTATCAGAAGGGGGTAACCGCCAATCAGGTTACGCTGGCGGCTTGCGCGGTGTCGGTCGCGGTCGGGCTGCTGCTGTCGCTCGGCGCGCAGGTTCCTGCCTTGTTTTGGCTGTTGCCCGTGTGGCTGTTTGTCCGCATGGCGTTGAACGCGGTGGACGGTATGCTGGCGCGCGAGTTCGGTCAGCAGTCGGCATTGGGCGGTTATCTGAACGAAATCACCGATGTTGCCGCCGATGCCGCGCTGTATCTGCCTTTCGCCTTTATCGCCCCGTTTGACGGCGCACAAATCGGCCTGTTTGTCTGGCTTGCGGCAATGACCGAATTTTGCGGCGTGTTGGGTCAGGTACACGGCAACGGTCGGCGTTATGACGGGCCGTTCGGCAAGAGCGACCGCGCGTTCTTCATCGGCGTACTGGCGGTGTGGTATGCGGTGGCAGGCAGCTTCCATACGGTTTTCTACGTCCTCATGTGGCTGGCTTGCGCGGCATTGGTTTACACCTGCTATAAACGCGTCGTCAACGGCTTAAAGGTCGTCTGAAACGTATTTCCCCATCTTTTACTCACTTTATAAAACGAAAATATCATGCAAAAAACTTCGCACACCATCCCTTTACTGCTCGCGGTTTTCATTGCCGCACTCATTGTTTGGTCGGGCATTAACCCCTCCGACCGCGCCGTTTGGTACGCCGAAATTATTCCTGTTTCGATCGTATTTATCGCGCTCGTTGCCACCTACCGCCTCTTCCGTTTCAGCAATCTGGCTTATGTATTCATGAGCTTCTGGCTGATTATGCACACCATCGGCTCGCACTACACCTTCGCCGATGTGCCCTTCGATTGGGCAAACCGCCTGCTTGCGCCGTTTTTAGGCGAAGGGCGCAACCATTTCGACCGCGTCGGACACTACATCATCGGCTTCTACGCCTATCCGATGGCGGAATGGTTGTTGCGCCGAAAACTCTGCCGTCCCGCGCTTGCCCTGTTTTTCTCTTTGTTCTTCATCATGAGCGTGGCGGCGGCTTACGAAATCATCGAATGGCAGTATGCGGTGATTGACGGCGGCGAGGCGGGGCTGGAAGTACTCGGTTCGCAAGGCGATATTTGGGATGCACAAAAAGACATGCTCGCCGATACGCTGGGCGCGGTGACTTCGCTGGTGGTGTTTATGTTTACACGACCGGACAAGCGGTTGAACTCAAGCCGATAGCCCTTGGGCAATAGCAAAAAGGTCGGCGGATTCGCATTTGAAGTGCAACTTTCCATAACAGAAAAAGGCCAGTATGCGGTAGCATACGGCCTTTCCTGCAAGAAAGATTGCCATGAGCTACACACAACTGACCCAAGACGAACGATACCATATCCAATACCTGTCCCGCCACTGCACCGTCGCCGAAATCGCCAAACAGCTTAACCGACACAAAAGCACCGTCAGCCGAGAAATCAGACGGCACCATACCCAAGGGCAGCAATACAGTGCCGAAAAAGCGCAACGGCAAAACCGGCTTACCAAACAGCACCCGCGAAAACCCTATAAGCTCGATTCGCAGCTGATTCAACACATCGACACCCTTATCCGCCGCAAACTCAGTCCCGAACAAGTATGCGCCTACCTGCGCAAACACCACTGAATCACGCTCCACCACAGCACCATTTACCGCTACCTTCGCCAAGACAAAAGCAACGGCGGCACTTTGTGGCAACATCTCAGAATATGCAGCAAACCCTACCGCAAACGCTACGGCAGCACATGGACCAGAGGCAAAGTACCCAACCGTGTCGGCATAGAAAACCAACCCGCCATCGTCGACCAAAAAGCCCGCATCGGCGATTGGGAGGCCGACACCATCGTCGGCAAAGATCAGAAAAGCGCATTACTGACCTTGGTCGAACGCGTTACCCGCTACACCATCATCTGCAAATTGGATAGCCTCAAAGCCGAAGACACTGCCCTAGCGGCCATTAGAGTATTAAAGGCACATAAAGCCAGAGTGCACACCATCACCATGGACAACGGCAAAGAGTTCTACCAACACACCAAAATAGCTAAATCATTGAAAGCGAAGACTTATTTTTGCCGACCCTACCATTCTTGGGAAAAAGGGCTGAATGAGAACACCAACGGACTCATCCGGCAATATTTCCCCAAACAAACCGATTTCCGCAACATCAGCGATCGGGAGATACGCAGGGTTCAAGATGAGTTGAACCACCGGCCAAGAAAAACACTTGGCTACGAAACGCCAAGTGTTTTATTCTTGAAGCTGTTCAAACCACTGATACACTAGTGTTGCACTTGAAATCCGAATCCAAGGTCGTCTGAAACCATGAGATTCGGTTTCAGACGACCTTTCTTTTGCAGCTGCTTCCCAGTCCGCGGCTTTCGATTTGTCCTTTCGCGGAAGGATACCAATCAAAACGAGGCAATACCGTATCGGTTTGGATGGGGCAGTCATTCGTCGGCAAAAAGGTCGTCCGAAACCTTAACCCTCAGTTTCAGACGACCTTTAATCAGCTTTAAAATTACTGTTTACCGAACTGACTGTAATCCACCACCATATACTTGGCAGTAATTTTCTGCGAGGCGTTGCCTTCGTCGCCCATCAGAATCATCTGCGGCTTGCCGTTGACCGTAATCGAATCGACGGCTTCGACGTTGGTGATGTGTTGCAGGTTGGGCAGCGAGATTTTTTGCGGCTCTTCAGTCGGGTTGCCGCTCCAAGTCCACAGTTGCGAGAATTTCTGACCGTTTTCGTCCTTCACTTCGTTGGCGATAACGTAGTTTTTCAACACGGGGTCGTAGTTGATAGAACGGATACCGCCGCCGTCGATGTCGAGGATGGCGACTTCGTCAAACTCAGGCTTGGCGTTGCGCTCGAACACGTCTTTCGGGTTGCTGATGAATGCCACCAACGCCATATTGTTGAACTCAGGATCGCGGAAGCCCAAGACGAGGCGTTTCTTCACAGGGTCGAACGCCATACCTTCGATATTGATTTCTTCAAAGGCAACTTCGGCTTTGGTGCGTTCGCGGATAAGGTCGTGCAGTTTCTTATCAGTTTCCAAGACCTGCGTCAGATTGTCGTAGCTGGTCAGCCCCAATACATTGCCGTCTTGGATTTTAAAGCGCATCAAGTGTTCGCGGTCGGGCGAGCGGTTGCCTTTGCGGGTGCGCGAGTGCGAAGTGAGCGCGTAGATAAAGCCTTCATCGTCACGTGCCAATGCTTCCAAGTCGCTTAGACGGCGTTTGAAGCCGGTTATCACGCGTGTATCCAAGGCTTCGTCTTCGATAAATCTGCCGGACGGGTCGATGCTGACGATGCTGAACGCGTGGTTCGGTTCGTCTTCGGCAATCAGCAGTTTACCGTCTGGAAGCTGTTGTACGGCAGAAGGTTCGTACACGCCGTTGAACATATTAATACCCAAAGAGCGCAGCTCTGCCGCATTGTTGGCAGGTTGGGTCAGCAGCGAAGGCAGCGTCTTCACGCCGATAAACGCCGCCAGCGAAGCCAAAAGCCCCCAACGGAATACGGCATAAGACAAGTTGATGTATTTGAACTGTTTGTCCGCCAGCAGGCCCAGCCAGTAAAGATGATCGCTCATCTTTTGATAGACTTGTTTGCGGTCGCCCATAATCTCTTGCATCATTTCCCAATATTGCTCTTTTTGCACCTTCACACGGTCTTCGTAAATCAGGATATTGGGCTGGCTGCCGCTGAAAAAGCGCGTTTGGGTGCTGCTGAGGCGGGTTTTCAAATCACGCAGTTTGGCGCGCCCGCGGAAGAAATCCTTAACCCAAGTACGCGCCGCCTGCATTTTGCCGATACGTTCGGGCGAAGCGGACAGCAGCGCGAACACGATGGACGCGGCGGCAGTAATCATAAACGTACTCGCCGGAATCAGAAATTCAGGCGACGATGAGAAAATAAATGCGCCCGAAATCATCAGCGCAGACACGATAAAACCGTTGAGTGAAATCATAATGTTCGCCTTGGTCGCCGCCAGCGCGAGCAGCTCCATCTCCGAACGCACGGCGTTGCGGAACATGGTTTCCACGCCTTTGTTTGTACCCAAAAGATCGGAAGGCGGCACATCGGCGGCTTGTTTTTTCTTCTTCGCCTTGTCCTTTTTGTCTTTCTTTTTCTTTTTGGGCTTTTCAGACGACGTCTCAATGTCTTCAAAGATGATGTTATCCGTCACGGCCTCTTCGGCATTGCTGTTTTGTTGATGGTCTGCCGTTTCAGACTCCGAAGCTTCTTCAACTTTTAAAGTTTCTTCAGCTTTCACGGCTTCTTCAATGTTTACAGCTTCTTCAGTTTTTAAGGTTTCTTTAGCTTTATCAAACGCTTCTTCTGAATCTTCCCAAACTTCGGAAACAGGCTGCGGCGCATCGGGGTCGGGGCGTTCGAAAGGTTTCTCCCAGTTAGAAACCATATTTTGCGGCTCTTGCCCTTTTTTATTTTTATCGTGGAAATCCATGTTTATCCTCCGTTTGAGTAAATCAATTTAAATGGAAAGGGAAAAGCGTTTTTTAGTTCCTCTGATTCGGAGAATTTACACAACGTCATACATTATCGATAAAAACATTACACTTCTTGGGATAATCATGTTTGTAATGATAAAGTCGGCAATCCAAGTTTCCCTTCAACAAAAACTGCCGCCAAACGGGCAGTTTGCGGCAGTTGTAACGCATCGTTTATCAGTAGTCGATACGCTCTTTGATGATTCTCAAGTCGGGGTAAGACAATTTGATGTCGTATTCGCGTCCGCCTTTGTAGGCTTCTACGTCCAATACAGGTCTGCCGCGATAGTCGTCGGCGTCGATGTCGTGAACGCGATAGCCGCGTTGCTCAAGCATTCTGATGGCTTTAGTACGGTTTTGTTCAAAATTTCTGTCGCTGTAAATTTGGTGTTCGATGTAATCGTTGGCACCTGCGACAGCAGCGGATAAGGCGACGATGGCGGTCAATAATAATTTTTTCATGTTCGACTTCCTTTCGAAATGTGTCATTGGGGTTTTGATGGGTGTATTTAAACACGGCAAAATTAGCAGTCATTTAGCACTTCGTTAAACGTAGTAAAGGTCGTCTGAAACATTTCAGACGACCTTTTGTTGTTTCTTTCCGTCATCTCATTTGTCCGTTTATCAGATAACGATTGCATAAATTTAATATGTCATGATACCGTTCGAAAATATGACTATCAGGAGTTTTTATGCCCGAACAGCAAAAATATTTTTCCACACAAGACGGCACGTCACTTTTCTACCGCTATCGCCCCGCCGCCGACGGCTCTTCCGATAAAGCCATCGTACTATTCCACCGCGGCCACGAGCATTCCGGCCGGATGATGTTTGTTGCCGACGAACTTGGTTTCGACGATTTTGCCTATTTCGCATGGGACGCGCGCGGTCATGGCCACAGCCCCGGCGAACGCGGCGACAGCCCCAGTATCGGTACCTCCGTTGCCGATGTGGACGACTTCATCCGCCACATCCAAAACGAATACGGTATCAAGCCCGAAAACATCTGCGTGATCGCGCAAAGCGTCGGCGCGGTATTGGTGTCCACTTGGCTGCACGACTACGCGCCGAAAATCCGCTGCGCCGTATTGGCATCACCCGCATTCAAAGTCAAACTCTACGTCCCTTTTGCCCGCACCGGTCTGAAAATCATGCAGAAATGGCGCGGCAATTTCTTTGTCAACAGCTACGTCAAAGCCCATTACCTGACGCACAACCAAGAACGCCAAACCAGCTACGACAACGATTCGCTGATTACCCGCGCCATTTCCGTGCGCATCCTGCTCGGTTTGTATGAAGCCGCCGAACGCGTTGTCGCCGACGCGCAGGCGATTACCACGCCCTTGCAGCTTTTGATTTCCGGCAGCGACTGGGTTGTTCACCACAAACCGCAACACGATTTCTACAACCGCTTGGGCAGCCGCATCAAAGAACGCCATATTCTGCCCGGCTTCTATCACGACACATTAGGCGAGCAAAACCGAGAAATCGCCTTTGTCGAAATGCGCCGCTTTATCCGCGAACGTTTCAATCAGCCTTTATATCAAGTCGATTTGACCCAAGCCCACTTACACGGCGAAAGCCGCCGCGAAGCCGACGAACTGGCCACGCCTTTGCCTATTTGTTCGCCGCGCGGCGCATTTTGGGCGGTTTACCGTGCCTCCCTCGACCTCGGCGCACGTTGGAGCGAAGGTTTGAAAATCGGCAAGGAAACCGGCTACGACTCAGGCAGCACGCTGGATTATGTGTACCGCAACCAGCCACAGGGCAGTAACGCCTTTGGTGTGGCGGTGGACAAACACTATCTCAACGCCATCGGCTGGCGCGGCATCCGCCAACGCAAAACCAATATCGGCAAAGCGATTCAGACGGCCTCTGCCAAGCTGCGCGAAGCGGGCAAACCGGTACACGTTCTCGATATTGCCTCGGGGCACGGCCGCTATGTACTTGATGCGTTGACTGCTGACACGCTGCCCGATTCCGTGCGCCTGCGCGATTACAGCCCGATTAACGTCGAAGCCGGACGTAAGCTGATTGCCGAACGCGGTCTGCAAGACACGGTTACCTTCGACGAAGTCAATGCCTACGACCGCGCCAATTATCAGGATTTGCAGCCCCGTCCTACGCTGGGCATCGTTTCCGGCCTGCATGAATTGTTTGCCGATAACGATTTGATTTTGAACTCGCTCTACGGCTTCGGCGATGCGATTGAAACAGGCGGCTACCTGATTTACACCGGACAGCCGTGGCATCCGCAGCTCGAGATGATTGCGCGCGCGCTGACCAGCCACAAAGCGGGCAGCCCCAACTGGGTAATGCGCCGCCGCAGCCAGCAAGAAATGGATCAACTTGTAGAAAAAGCCGGTTTTGAAAAAATCCATCAGTGGATAGACGAAGACGGCATCTTTACCGTAAGTCTGGCTGTGAAGAAATAAAAAGAGGAGTTTACAAAAGACCGCCGTTTCGCGCGTAGGGAAAAATTTTCAGTTTGCTATGTGTGCGAAATGGCGGTTGCAGATGTGCAACAATCCTTCATTTTGTTTGCCAATAGACAAAACGAAAGGTCGTCTGAAACCTTGTTTCGGTTTTCAGACGACCTCAAAAAAGCTTAAATCGTTCGTTTAAAATTAACGGTCGATGTTAACAGGTTCGCAGTTTTTCACGATGAAGCGGTTTTGTGCATCGCTGACGCCCACGACTTCGGAAGTGGTGTGGGTGTTGCGGTCGATGTAACCGGCAGACATAGAGAAGCCGCGTTTGTTGGTGAAGGTAGTGCCAGTGCTGTCAGAACGACGTTTGTCGGTGCGCAGGCTGATTTGTTTGCCGGCTGCATTTGCAGAAGCGCCTACTGCATTGCCGCGACGGTCAAATTCATAAACGACATTCAGTTTTTTACCGTTGTCACATTTGTAAGTAACGTAGCCTGCAGGAGCGGCAGCGGCAGTCATGGAAACACCGGCGGTCAGAACAGCTACGATAGCGGCAGATAAGAATTTCATCTGGTATTACTCCATAAAGTAAAAAAGAGTGATGTGTGGCGTGGACGATCCGGCGCCATCCTTGCTTTGCTTTGAAAGCTGAACATATTTTATCCGTTCCGAAAAAACATGCAACATGTCGATATGCAAAGCTATACAAAGAAATTTTCGGGAAAAGTTATTACGCTTGTACAAATTTTAATAAGGTGAAGTTTTATAATGAAAAAGTCACTTATATTACTAATTATTTCCGCATTTTCATCCGTCTGTTATGCCGATGCGGCTGACTGGACTCCGTTGCTGGAATCTATGAAGAAAGGCTGCTCTGTTGATTCTGAAGCCTTGCCTTATGGGAAGTCCGATATCGGCAAACTGCCTGCCCAATACCGCGCCTCCGTCGCCCGCAGCCATAGCAGGCAGACGGCGTCAGATGGTGAAGTATTAACCATCGAATTGAAGAATTCTGTTGCTTTTGGACAGCCGTTGTCAGCCTTAGTTATTGAAACTAATGAAGGATACGGCTATGTCAAAATGAAGTTTGCCCGAAATGCCGATGTGTCTAAGCTTATTCCCTTATTTACAACACCAACCGATAAACGGCACGGTATGTTGGCAGCCGGTAGGGCGCAGAATTTTTGTGTCAAAGGCGCAAACGGGACGTTGAAACAATACCAGTCTTCACAACATCACTGGCGCACTGTTTCGTCTGATGGTCCGTGGCAGGAATTCCGCTACCATCCAAAAGAACGCGCTTTATCCTGCCTGAGTTCCGACCATTATGGCGATGAAGTGGAATGCACTAGATAAAACATGAAACCTACGCTGAAAACTTCTCTACTCAAACTCGCTTTGGTCGGCATGCTTTTTTATGCCAGCTACACTTTGTCCAACTATTACGCGGCATCGTTAGCTTATGTGCCGGAAGTCGCTTTTGCGTGGGAGCGCAACATTCCGTTTTGGGAATGGACGATTTTGCCTTATTGGTCGCTGAACCTCATGTATGCGGCAGCATTTTTCCTTTGTCGAGATACGCGGGAACAAAACCGCTATGTCGCACGGTTGGTATCGGCGCAAATTGTCGCCACTACTTGCTTTATGTTGTTCCCGTTGTATTTCGGCTGGCCGAAGCCGCCTACCGATGGGCTGTGGGGCGTGATGTTTGATTCATTGGTCGCATTTGATTTGCCGTACAACCAATCTCCGTCACTGCATATCGCGCTGTCTATCATTGTCGGTGCGTTTTATTGGACGCGGTTTCCCAAAATCCGTTTGCCGATTTTGTTGTGGCAAAGCCTGATTGCCTTGTCGGTGCTGACGACTTACCAACACCATTTTATCGATGTACCGACCGGCGCGCTGCTGGGCTGGCTGGTGTTGTGGGTAATGCCGCAACATGGCGTATCGCCTTTCAGACGGCCTTTTGGTACTCAAGGCCGTCTGAAAACGAGCGAAGCGAGTTTCTGCGAAGCTAAAACGAACGCAGCAGGTTTTCGCGAAGCCAAAACCTCCCCCGCAACACGTTCCCGCGAAATCAAAATCGCCATGCTGTATCTGGCGGGCGCGGTATTGTCGGCACTGCCATCCTTTTTCGGCGACGCGTGGTTGTGGATGTTGTGGGTCAGCGTGTCGCTGTCAGTGGTCGCTTTCGCCTATCTGACCGGCAATGCGGCGGTGTTCCAAAAACAGGCAGACGGCAGGCTGTCGGCGGCGGCAACGGTTTTACTGCTGCCTTATCTGGTGGGCGTGCGGCTGAACATGGCGTATTGGCTGTGCAGAAAGGCGAAGACGGCGCAGGTGCGCGATGGTGTGTGGATTGGCAGTATCTCAGGGGTTGCGGAGATTCAGCATTGTGGCGGAGTTTTTGGGAAAAAAACGGCATCTGCTGCGTTAAAAATGCTCGCAAGGTGTTCAACCTTGCTGCGCTTTTTGCCTTGCATCTACCATTTTTTGCCACAAAAATCCGCTTCACAAGCTAAATCTCCGCAACCCCTGGCAATTTCAGACGACCTCCCTGCCGTATTGGACGTATGCGCCGAATATCCCCGCCCCCGTTATCGCGGCTCGTACCGCGTTCTGCCGCTATTGGACATGGTTGCGCCGTCTGAAAACGATTTGGTGCAGGCGGCTTTGCTGCTGGAAACATTGCGGCGGCAACACGGTAAGGTCCTGACCTGTTGCGCGCTGGGCTACGGACGCAGCGCGGCGGTGGTGCTTACTTGGCTGCTGGTTTACGGCGGCTGCTGGGATTTGGCGCAGGCAACGGCGGAACTGAAACAGGCTCGCCCGCAGATGGTGCTGCCGCCGGAAACGGCAAAGGCGGTAGAAGCGGCGGCAGGTCGTCTGAAAACGAGCGAAGCGAGTTTCTGCGAAGCTAAAATGAACGCAGTGAGTTTCGCCAAAACGAGCGAAGCGAGTTTTTGCGACGCTAATCGAGATAGCTAAGATAAGTAGATGAAAAGCCCAAGCTGAGCAAATCATTTTCTATTGAGCTTGTGCAAGGCAATGCAGTCCTAGTTTAAAGTAAATTCACGATACGACGACTCATCTGTGCCGAACCAAAGTAAGGAGGGAAACTTATGACTAAAAGCTACCGCCCCGTTACGTTTTACACTTTATCCCTGCTGATTCCGTGGACATTATGGTTTGCTGCCGCCTACATCAGCCACCGCCCTGATGCTGTTGAGTACCAGTGGGCACAGGCTGCGTTAGGGTTAGCCGGGCTATTCGCCCCCATGCTCGTGGCGGCGTTTCTGTTGTACAAACAGCCCAAATTGTGGACGGACGCGAAACACCGCCTGTTCCGCCTGACAGGTTTTCCCAAGCGATACCTGTTCGCTGCCGCACTGCTCAGCCCGGTTACCTTGGTGCTGGCGCAACTCATCTCCATCGCTTTCGGACACAGCTGGGCGCAGTTTCACATTTCGGGACATCCGTCATTTACGTCCGCCTTGCTGTCGCCATGGTTCATGCTCCTTATTGCGCCTGTTGCCGAAGAATTGGCGTGGCACAGCTATGGCACCGACGCGCTCACGGCACGCAGAAGCCTGTTTGTTGCATCCTTGCTATTTACCGTGTATTGGGCGTTTTGGCACATGCCGCTTGCCTTCGTCAAAGGCTATTACCACAGCCAAATCGTTTCCGAAGGCGCACTCTACACGGTTAATTTCGTGGTCAGCATGTTTGTCTTCGTCCTATTGATGAACTGGTTGTACGCCAAAAGCGGACGCAGCATCGCGGTGGCGACGATATTCCACCTGTGCGCCAATCTGGGTAACGAGATTTTCGCCACACACCCCGACAGCAAGGTTATTCAGACGGCCATTTTGTCGGCAGTAACCATTTATATTTTGATTGCAGAAAAGAATTTGTTTTTAGATAAACCTGTTCCATCCCGATAACAAATTCAGACGACCCTTGGACAGGATATGCCCCGAATGACGGTTTCCATACTAAAAAGGAATGTGAATGGACAATTCCACTGACAGCCTGATTACCGCCCGCCTGCTTGCCACCGCCCGCTATACCGCCGTGCTCAACGTCTTGCTATTCGCTTTGTCCGCGCAACGCGGCGGCACGTGGTCGGCGGTGCAGCTTGTCTTGGCGGCGGCGCTGTTGTACTACCACATCCGCATCGAATTCGACCGCCGCGTGTTCCAAGATTTTGCCGACGGCCGCTATACGCCTGAAGCCTTTGACCAAACCCTGCGGCAAACCGGCTTGCGCCGCGTTTCAGACGACCCCTCCCTGCCGCAACGTGTGACAGGCGCGATTGCCTTGTGGCGCAAAAGCCTTTACCTGACCGCTGCACAATCGGCAGTTTTCCTTATCCAAATCCTCTGATGTCATGAAAAATTTTCTTAAAAAACAACTTGCATGGCTGACAGACCAAGCATTGTGCCTGTCGGTATCCTTCCTCACCGGCGTCCGCCCCAAAAGCCCGCGCGAGCTGGCGTTCAATCCGCAGCAGAAAGTGTATTACGCCAATCACGGCAGCCACGGCGATTTTTTGCTGGTGTGGATTTCTCTGCCGCGCCGCTGGCGGCTTTCGACGCGTCCCGTTGCGGGTTCGGATTACTGGCTGACCAACAAACTCAAACGCTTCATCATCCAAAACGTCTTCAACGCGCTCTTGATTCCGCGCCACAGCGACAATCCGCAGTCGATTACCGAACAGATGAACCACGTGCTCCAAGCGGGCGATTCGCTGATTATTTTCCCCGAAGGCACACGCAATACGGATGAAAACGAAATCCTGCTCCCTTTCAAACCAGGCATTTACCATCTGGCAAAAAGCAAGCCCGACACCGAGTTTGTGCCGATATGGATAGACAACATCAACCGCGTCCTGCCCAAAGGTAAAGTGTTGCCCGTGCCGTTGTTGTGCGAAGTCCACATCGGCGAACCGCTGATCCTGCGCGAAGATGAAGACAAAGACACCTTCCTGACACGCACCCGCGAAGCCTTGCTGGCATTGAGGTCGTCTGAAAACGAGTGCAACGAGTCTCAACAAAACAAAGGAGCTGCATCGTGAGCTTTGTTAACACGTCCGGCCAAATCATTACCGAACAAACCGCCGCCCATCTGACTCCGCAGGCAGGCTATATCTTTACCGGCGTATTTGCCATATTGATTTTCGCCAGCGTCATCGGGCAATGGCTGAAACGCAAAAACGGCGCAGACAATGCCACCATCTCCAATCTCAACGCCCGCATCTACGCTTGGTGGCTGATGACGCTGGTGCTGCTGGTCGCATTTTGGTTCGGCAAAACGGGGACGGTGGTGCTGTTTTTTCTGATTTCGTTTGCCGCCCTGCGCGAATTCATGACCCTCGTTTATCGCCGCCGCAGCGATTATTACAGCATGGTAGTGTGTTTCTACCTGCTGCTGCCGGTGCAATATTATTTCGTCTATGACGGCTGGTACGGCATGTTCAGCATTTTCATCCCCGTATACGGGTTTCTGGTGTTGCCGATTATCGCCAGCTTGAGCGGGCAAACTGCCCATTTCCTCGAGCGCGCCGCCAAAACGCAGTGGATGTCGATGATCTGTATCTTCTGCCTTTCACACGTTCCCGCCCTGATGTTCCTGAACTTGGACGATTTTGACAGCAGCGGCAATATCCTGCTGCTGATGTTCCTGATTTTCGTGGTGCAGGCTTCGGATGTGTTGCAATACGTTTGGGGCAAACTGGTCGGCGGTGCCAAAATCATGCCGTCGCTTTCTCCGTCTAAAACCGTATCCGGCACGGTTGGCGGTATTTTGTCCGCTACCGTACTCGCCGCGCTGCTGTCGCCGATAACGCCGTTTAGCTACGGACAAGCCGCCGCCATCGGTTTCGTCATCTGCCTGATGGGTTTCTTCGGCGGGCTGGTGATGTCTGCCATCAAACGCGACTACGGCGTCAAAGACTGGGGCAACATGATACGCGGCCACGGCGGTATGCTCGACCGCGTGGATTCCATCTGCTTCGCCGCACCCGTGTTTTTCCACATTGTCCGGTATTATTGGAACGGTTGAATCTGCTGTTGATCGTTCTGCTTAAAGCCATGCAAAAAGGTCGTCTGAAAACCGTTTTCAGACGACCTTTTGTCTTTGTTGCACACTATTTCACAATATCCGACAGCGGCCAGCGCGGTTTGACGTTGAACGCGCCTACGGGCTGCCGCTCCTGCAACCTCATCGCGCCGGCGAAGGCAATCATCGCGCCGTTGTCGGTGCAGTATTCCATGGGCGGGAAGCAGACTTTGATTTTTTCTTCCTTAGGTTTGGGTTTGCCTTTTTCAGACGGCTTTTTGACGCTCAGGCGGGAAAATTCGTCGCGCAACTTCCAGTTTGCACCGACGCCGCCCGCGACGACCAAAGTTCTGAAACCGGTATCCAACAAGGCTTTTTTGGCTTTGGCGGCGAGGACGTCAATCACCGCGTCCTGAAACGCGCGGCAGATGTCGTTGCGCGTTTGCTCGGGGATTTCGCCGCTGTTTTCGGCACGGACTTTTTCGACGGCGGTCAGCACGGCGGTTTTCAAACCGGAGAAGCTCATCTGCAAATCGTGCGAATGGAGCATGGGGCGCGGGAACGCAAAGGCATCGGGTTTGCCCAGCTTTGCGAGTTCGGACAGCTTCGCGCCGCCGGGGTAGGGCAGCCCTAAGAGTTTGGCGGTTTTGTCGAACGCCTCGCCCGCCGCGTCATCGACGCTTTCGCCCAGCAGCGTGTAGTCACCAATGCCGCGTACCGCCATAAACTGCGTATGTCCGCCCGAAACCAGCAGGGCGACGAACGGAAATTCGGGTTTGTCGTCCGCCAAAAGCGGGGAGAGCAAATGACCTTCGAGATGGTGGACGGGAATGACGGGTTTGTTCAAGGCAAACGCCAAGGCGTTGGCATAGCCCGAACCCGCCAGAAGCGCGCCGCCCAAACCCGGCCCTTGGGTGTAGGCGACGGCATCGATGTCGTCATAGGAAACGCCCGCTTCCTGCAAACAGCCCTGCGTCAGCGGCACGACGCGGCGGATGTGGTCGCGGCTGGCAAGTTCGGGGACAACGCCGCCGTATTCGGCGTGCATCGCCATTTGGGTGTGAAGATGGTGCGCCAACAGGCCGCGTTCGGTGTCGTAAAGCGCAACGCCCGTTTCATCACAGGATGATTCGATTCCGAGTACCAACATGGTTTGAGGTCGTCTGAAAATAAGGATGCGGTATTTTAACGGATTTCGGGCAGTGTTCGCAGTCCATTGCTTGTTCTCCATAACGAAAAGGTCGTCTGAAACCCAAAAATCAGGTTTCAGACGACCTTTTGTCAACGTTTCTATCAGAAGCGGTAATTCACGCCCAAGGCGAACTCGCGGCCGCGTTCGTAGAAGGGAGTGCGTCCGTTGCCGTCGGGGAAGCGTTGGCTGTGCGAACGGTATTGCTTGTTGCCGATGTTGTTGACGGCGAAGTTGACGTTCAGGTTGTCTTTTTTCAGCGGCTGCCAGTTGGCGTAGATGTCGTGTACACCGTAGCCTGATTTCTTGCCGTGTATCGTGCCTTGTCCGCGGGCGACGTCGGTGTATTTCACGCTTTGGGCGTAGCGGCCGCGCCAGCCGATTTCGAGTTTGGGGTTTTCAAACTGATAAGACAGGCCGGTCAGCCATTGGCGGCCGGTGTTCCAGAAGGTGAACGAGCTTTCGTGGTCTTCTGCTTGAATCGGGCTTTCGCCGTAGTACATTTCGCCGTTCAGACGGGGTTTGACGTAGGACACGCCGGCGCGTGCGGTCAGACCGCCCCAGCGGTAGGACGCGTCAAGTTCGTAGCCGTAGGTTTTGAGCGTGCCGCCGTTGTAAATCTTGCCGCGTTCGGTGATGGAGGCGGTGTTGTTGTTGATTTTTGCCCAACGATAGACGATGAGGTCTTTAATGCGTTGGTGGAACACGCTGCCGCTGACGTTGAAATTATCGTTGCGCCATTTGAAGCCCAATTCGGCGCGGCGGGCGGTTTCGGCTTTGAGGTTGCTGTCCAAATCGGCGGCAGCGCCTGCGCGTTCGTTAGCCAACAGGGCTTCGTTCAGGCGGGGCGCGCGGCTTGCCTGATTGAGGTTTGCCAAGAGGGAGAAGTTGTCGTTGATGTCCCAAATCGCGCCGATGCTGGGGTTGAGCTGTCCGTGCGACGCGCTTTGTTTGCTGGCGGCGTTGTATTTGAAGTGGTCGTAACGCAGTCCGGTGGTCAGGGTAACGGGGTTCAAGTTCCAAATACCTTCCGCGTACACGCCGTATTCGGCCTTTTTCTCTTTGTCGCGGTCATACAGTCCGAGAATCTTCAGCCATGCGCCTTTGTCGGACGGCTCGGAGGTTTCGTGGCGGTAGTTGACGCCGTATTTCACCATGTGTCCGTCGCCGAAGGAGCTGGCGAGGTTCAGGTTGGCGCCGGTCGCTTTGATTTTGCTTAACTCAAGTTTGCCGATAGGAACGCCGCCTTGCGCCGTGCCGGAAGCTTGGGCTTTCGGGGAAGGTGCGCCTTTAGGCGGCTTGGTGTCGTCGGTGTTGATTTGGAAGACGTTGGCGTCGATTTTGTCGAGGAAGCCGACGTTGCGGCCGCGGTATTCCAGATTGTAGGATTGCTCTTTTTGATAAGTGCCGTCCACGCCGATGTAGCTGTCAACGTTTTGGAACTCGGCTTTGTCGGTGCGGTTGCCTTTTTGGTATTCCTGACGGTAGGTCAGGCGGATGCCGTGGTCGTCGTTGAAGTCGTAGCCGAGTTTGGCGAGGTAGCTGTGCTGTTTCAGACGACTGCCGCGGTTGACATTGCCGTTGCCGTCTTTGTAGTCGCGGTTGTTGAGGAAGTTGCCTGCAAACAGGGCATCGAAGCCGTTTTGATAGCCGTAAACCGCCGCGTTGCCGGTTGAGCCTTTATTGCTGCTCAAGCCCGCGCCGAGTTTGAAACCGAAAGGTTTGCCGTCCGTCAGCAGGTCTTTCGCGTCAACCGTCGTTACGCGGATGGTACCGCCAACCGCGCCCAAGCCCGCGCTCGCCGCGCCTGTGCCTTTTTCGACGTTGATGCTTTTCACCAAAGCAGGGTCAAGCTGGAAGCGGCTTTGGTGGTGGAAGATTTTGGTGGATTGGCTGGTACCGTCCACTTCCAAATTAATCTTGTCTTCGCCAACGCCGCGGATGCTGTAAAACTGCGCCACGCCGTTGCCGCCGCCGACATCCATGCCGATTTGGTCTTTCATCACTTGTTTCAAATCGGTCGAAGTTTCGCGGTCAAGCTGGTTGCGGGTGACGCGGGTCGGTACGGCAGTACCGGTAACGACGACTTCTTTCAATTCGGCTGTCGCTTCGGGCTTGATATTTTCAGCGTGGGCAAAGCCTGAAGACAGTGCCAGCACCATGATGCTGAAACGGAAAGCGGGGGACTGGGGGGATTTCATATTCTTCCTCTCGATGGGTTTTGACGGGTTACGTTAATTTGAGAGTGCGTATTCTAATATTAATTGATAATGATTTGCAAAATATAATTTATAAAAAGAATATTAATCATAATTTTGACGGATGGTATGGATTGAAGCTCTATGACCGAACCGGATGGAAATCGGATTTTTGAAGGGGGGCGATATTTTTGATGTTTGGTGCGGCGTGCGTGTTTGATGAGGGCGGCTGGTTTGCGGATGTTGGAAACGCGTTTTAGGAAATATAGTGGATTAACTTTAAACCAGTACGGCGTTGCCTCGCCTTAGCTCAAAGAGAACGATTCTCTAAGGTGCTGAAGCACCAAGTGAATTGGTTCCGTACTATCTGTACTGTCTGCGGCTTCGTCGCCTTGTCCTGATTTAAATTTAATCCACTATATGATGCGGATGATGTGATGAAGGGGGAGGAGCATGAAAAAAGGTCGTCTGAAAACCTTGAAACTCGGATTTCAGACGACCTTCTTTGTTTTGCTTAGTCTGCCCGGAGAAGCTGTTTGTTGAGTTCTGCCTGTATCAGCAGGCCGTGGGCGAAGTTGCGGCTGTCGGCGAGGATGAGTTTGCCGCCGTAGCGTTTGGCGATGGCGTCGGCGATAGAGAGTCCGAGTCCGGTGCCTTGTTGTTCCGTGCCGAGTATGCGGTAGAACGCGTCGGTTACGCGGCTGCGTTCGGCGGCGGGGATGCCGGGGCCGTCGTCTTCCACCCAGATGGTGAGGGTGGTCGGGGTCTCGCTGAAACCTATGTCGATGCGGCCGCCTGCAGGGGTGTAGCGGATGGCGTTGTCGGTGAAGGTTTTGATGAGGGTGTAGATTTCGGTGTCGTCGGCTCGGATGCGCAGGTCGTTTTCGACGGCGACGCCGATGTCTTGCTGTTTGTCGAGGGCGAGGGGCATGAGTTCTTGCAACACGCGGCGGAACTGGGCTTGCAGGCTGATGTCGGTCAGGTTGCGTTGGGTTTCGGAGCCTTGGGCGCGGGCGTGGGTCAGGAGCTGCTCGAGCAGGTGGCGGTTGCGCTGTATGCTTTGGAGGATGAGTCCGGTCTGTTCACGGGCTTCGTCCGATTGGGGCAGCTTGGTGAGCCGTTCTGCCTGAAGGGAGAGGGCGGTCAGGGGGCTGCGCAGTTCGTGGGCGGCATCGGCGATGAAGCGTTGCTGGCGGCGGATGTTTTCGCCCGTGCGTTGCAGCAGTTGGTTGATGGCGGTAACGAAGCCTTGTATTTCGCTGGGCACGCCTTCTCCGTCCAGCGGCGAGAGGTCGTCTGAACGGCGTTGTCCGAGGGAGGCGGAAAGGGTCTTAACGGGACGCATGGCGCGGTAGGTGATCCACACGGTCAGCAGGATCATGAGGGGCAGGGCGATAAGCAGCGGAAGGACGCTTTGGTAGGCGGCGGTGGCTGCGAGGTCGTCGCGGTATTCGGTTTCTTGGAGTACGGCGATTTTGCCTTGCGGAGTTTGGTGGACGTAGGCGCGGTATTCGTCGTCATCATCGTCATCGTCGTCATCAACGCCGCCTTTGATGGTGTGGAATCCTTCGCCGAGTGTGTTGGACAGGGGGATGGTGTCTTCTTGTCCGAAGGTTTGGATGAGGATGTGGTTTTCGCTGCCTATTTGTGTGTAGTCGGTGGTTTTGGGGTTGATGTAAGCGGCGGTTTGGCGCAACAGGTCGTCCTGAAGCTCTTCGGCTTCATGGTAGGTTTGGTAATAGGAGAACGCGCCTGCGATGATGGACAAAGGCAGGAACATCAGTATCAGGGCGATGCTGATACGGACTTGCAGGGATTGTTTGAGGGTCTGGATGAAGTGATGCATAGTGTGTTTGGCGAGGCTGTTTTAGGTTTTGTTATAGTGGATTATGGCATAGGCGGGCGGATACGCGGTTTGAGATTTCAGACGACCTCTTTTGCGACCAGCCAGCCTACGCCGCGTACGTTTTGGATGTGTTCTTTGCCGAGCTTTTTACGCAGGGCGTGGATGAGGAAATCGACGGCGTTGCTCTCGACTTCTTCGCCCCAGCCGTAGATTTTGTCTTCAAGGTCGCTGCGGGAAAGGATGATGCCGGGGCGCATCATCAGGGCTTGGAGGACGGCAAATTCTTTGTTGCTCAGGAGGACGGGTTTGTCTTGTCCTTTGACTTCGACTTGGTAGGTGGCGGGGTTGAGGGTGAGCGCGCCGTTGGTCAGCAGGGTTTGACTGTGGCCGCTGTGGCGGCGCAGGACGGCGCGCATACGGGCTTGCAGCTCCGCCATGTCGAAAGGTTTGACGATGTAGTCGTCGGCGCCGCCGTCCAGTCCGTTGAGGCGGCTGTGGAGGTCGTCGCGGGCGGTTACGATGAGGACGGGGGTTTTGCTGCCTTCGTGTCGGATTTGGGTGAGAACATCCAACCCGTCTTTGCCGGGCAGTCCGAGGTCGAGCAGCAGCAAGTCGTAGTTCTGCGCCTGAAGGGCAGTGGAAACTTGGCTGCCGTTTTTGACCCAATCGACCGCGTAGCCGCTGTCTTTGAGGTTGGCGGCTACGGCTTGGGCAATCATGTTGTCGTCTTCTGCAAGCAATACGCGCATGGTGTTCTCCTTAATTAATGCGAGGATAGCAGGGGAAAATTAGGAAGGGTTTAGCGGGAGGTCGTCTGAAAGGGGCAGCTGGTTTTCAGACGACCTTTTTGTTGTTTTTTCCGTACTTTATCGGGTTCCTTGGGCGTCGGTTATGCTTGGTATGTTGGATATTTTTTTCTAAAGGAATACTGCGCTTGAATGGTTTGCCAATCTTGCCAAAAGGTCGTCTGAAAACCCGATTCCGTTTTCAGACGACCTTTTGTCTTTACAGCAACACAATATCGTACTGTTCCTGCGTGTAAGCGGTTTCGACTGCCAACGAAATCGGTTTGCCGATAAAGTCGATGAGCATCGCCAGCGATTGCGATTCTTCGTCGAGGAAAAGGTCGATGACGTTGGGCGCGGCGAGGATGCGGAAGGATTGCACGTCGTAACGGCGGGCTTCGCGGACGATTTCTCGCTGGATTTCGTAGCAAATGGTCTGCGGCGTTTTCAGACGACCCCTGCCTTGGCAGGACGGGCAGGGTTCGCAGAGGATTTGGCTGAGGTTTTCGCGCGAACGTTTGCGCGTCAGCTCGACCAAACCCAAGCTGGTGAAACCGTTGAGGGTAACGCGGGTACGGTCGAAGGCGAGGGCTTTGGCAAGCTCTTGCAGCACGGCTTCGCGGTGGGCTTCCTGTGCCATGTCGATGAAGTCGATGATGATGATGCCGCCGAGGTTGCGCAGCCTTAATTCGCGGGCAATGGTGTGGCAGGCTTCAAGGTTGGTGCGGAAGATGGTTTCGTCGAAATTGCGCGCGCCCACGAAGCCGCCGGTGTTTACGTCTATCGTGGTCATGGCTTCGGTGGACTCGATAATCAGGTAGCTGCCGAAGTTGAGGTTGACGCGCGGTTGCAGGGCGCGGCTGATTTCCTGTTCGACGTTGTGGGTTTCAAACAGCGGGCGTTCGCCTTTGAACAGCTCTATCTTACCCAATGCGCCGTGGACGTATTGCTCGGCAAAACGGGTCATGCGGCGGTGGTTTTCGGTTGAATCGACCAGAATTTTTTGCGTGTCGAGGCTGAACATATCGCGCAACACGCGCAGGCTCAAAGGCAAATCCTGATACAGCAGCGTTTCCGGCGGCTGGATTTTTGCTTGTTCTTGAATGTGTTCCCACACTTTGGTCAGGTAGTGAATGTCGGACTGAAGCTGCTCGTCGGTGGCGTTTTCGGCGTTGGTGCGGATGATGTAGCCGTGGCATGCGTCTTCGGGCAGCAGGTTGGTCAGACGTTCGCGCAGGCTGTTACGTTCGGCATCGTCTTCGATGCGCTGGGAAATACCGATGTGGTCTTCCTGCGGAAGGTGGACGAGGAAACGCCCGGCCAGCGAAATTTGAGTGGAAAGGCGCGCGCCTTTGGTGTTAATCGGGTCTTTGATGACCTGCACCAAAACCGACTGTCCTTCAAACAGCATGTGTTCGATACGCTGCGTTTCTTCGGGATTGCGGCGTTGTTCGAGAACATCGACAATGTGCAGAAACGCGGCGCGTTCCAAACCGATGTCGATGAACGCGCTCTGCATTCCCGGCAACACGCGGCGCACCACGCCCAGATAAATATTGCCAACCAGACTATGGCCGCTGTTGCGTTCGATGTGCAGCTCGCAGATATTGTTTTCTTCCAACACCGCCACGCGCGTTTCCTGCGGCGTAATGTTGACGAGCACGGTTTCGGGCGGACGGATAGCGTCCTTCGGGATAGGAATTCCTGAAAGCATGGTTTTAGTTCCTGATTTTTAATAAGAAATATAGTAGATTAAATTTGAACCAGACTGATGTTGCCCAAACCCGGAAATAATCGGCTGATTGTGTTGCTGTTCTGACTCAAATTTAATCTACCACCCGCTTGCCGTCGGTTTCGTGGAAAATATAGTGGATTTAAACCAGTACGGCGTTGTCTCGCCTTAGCTCAAAGAGAACGATTCTCTAAGGTGCTGAAGCACCAAGTGAATCGGTTCCGTACTATCTGTACTGTCTGCGGCTTCGTCGCCTTGTCCTGATTTAAAGTTAATCCACTATAAATGGCAAAAGCGGTTCGGATTGCCGTTTATCATACTTTAAAAACGGCGTTTTGGCACATGGGCGGCAGGCAGCCCTTACGCCCCGAAAACAAAGATTCAGGCAAAATAGCCGATTTCAAGTATTGTAAAATAAACCATATGCCCATATAGTGAACCCCATTAGAACTTTAAAAAACAATCATGCAAACCGTTACGATGTACACAGGCGCGTTCTGCCCCTACTGCACCATGGCTAAAAAGCTGCTGCATTCGCTGGGCGTCGCCGAAATCAACGAAATCCGCGTCGACCGCAGCCCCGAAGCCTTTGCCGAAATGCAGCAGCTTTCAGGGCAGCGCAGCATACCCCAAATTTTCATCGGCGATACCCACGTCGGCGGTTTCACCGATTTGTACGGTCTGCACCGCGAAGGCAGGCTGGATTCTTTATTAAACCCGTAACTTTAAACCCAACTAGGAAAACAAAATGAGCGAAGAATTGCAACCCGTATTCAGCATCGAACGCCTGTTCGTCAAAGACCTGTCTTTGGAAGTGCCCAACGCCCCCCAAATCTTCTTGGAACAAGGCGAGCCTGAAGTCGATATGCGCGTTTCCACCAACAGCGAGAAGCTGGAAGACGGCTACTACAACGTTGACGTAACCGTTACCGTAACCGCCAAACTCAACGCCGAGCGTACCATGTTCCTCAACGAAGTGACCCAAAGCGGCATCTTCCGTCTGGAAAACATCCCTGAAGAAGACGTTCAACTGCTCTTAGGCGTAGCCTGCCCGAACATCCTCTTCCCTTACGCACGCGAAGCCATTTCCACCAGCGTAACCCGCGCCGGCTTCCCGCCCGTACTGCTCGCTCCGATCAACTTCGAAGCCATGTACCAGCAACAACAAGAAGGCAACGCATAATCCGCGCTCCCTGTATGTCAAAAGGTCGTCTGAAAAATGTTTCAGACGACCTTTTTGTATGGTGGATTTCAATAACGTGATGCTTTGTTTGCCCGTTATAGCGGATTGACTTTAAACCAGTACGGCGTTGCCTCGCCTTAGCTCAAAGAGAACGATTCTCTAAGGTGCTGAAGCACCAAGTGAATCGGTTCCGTACTATCTGTACTGTCTGCGGCTTCGTCGCCTTGTCCTGATTTAAAGTTAATCCACTATATTCGCGTTTGAGGCGGTGTGGGGCGGTTCTGTTTTGTTCACCGTAAACCCTTGTGGGTGTAATGAAGCGGATGAACAAAAAAAGGAGGCAATCCCCCACAGGATTGCCCCAATACCTCAAATCAGAGATTTACGCTTCACAAACAATACAGGCTTTCGCCTGCGGCTTTACCTGCACGGCTCAACTCCGTGCGGGTAAACTTTTGTTCCGAGGGAGTGAGTCTCGAAACATCCACTTGCAAGCTGGAAGCTTGCAGTAGGAAACCGGAGTATCAAATCTTACCAGTACGGCTGTAATTTTATGTAACGAAATTTACGCGAAAATTTTGGGTTTGCCAAGTGGTTTACATTATTTTTTTATGTAAAATATATATTTATAATATTCCAATATTTATAAAAAATCTAGAATATAATTCTATTAATTTTAAATTTATATAAATATTAAAATTATATTTTTATAAATTTGGCATTATATTCTTTAATGGATGGCTGATGCAATTGATTTTTTAAAAATGTTATTTTATAACGCTTTGATTTTAAATTAAATTAAATTTAATATGTTAATCAAATTTTTGCATCATATTTATGTTTTACGGGAAATACGCCGGTTTCTTCCTCTGTTTCCCGTTTAATGGGGTTGAATATCCATTTTATCCAAAGAGTTAATGTGAAAAATTCTCAATTGAAGATTTGTTACTATCGTTGTTAATTTTCGATTTAATAGAAATGATAAAAGCCCGAATATGACGGGCTTTGCTTTTTGTTGTAACTGTATGTAATTCAATAAAATCCCTGTTCGCCTTCGGGACGGGTTTTGAAGCGTTTGTGCAGCCAGAAATATTGCTCGGGATTTTCCCTTGCCCGCGCTTCGATAAAGTCGTTCATGCGTTGGGTGTCGGCTACAACGTCGTCTGAAGGGAAGTTTTCCCATGCCGGATAGAAACGTAGCGTAACGGTGTTGTCGGCATTGCGCGTAGGGATGGCAGGAATGACTTTGGCTTTCGTCATACCGGCGATGCGGCTTAAGCCTGTAATCGTGGCGGTGGGGATGCCGAAGAAGTTGACGAAGATGGAGTCGTTGCGGCCAAAATCTTGGTCGGGCAGGTAAAGGAAGGGGGCGTCGCTTTTGCGCAGTTGCTTGATAATCGCGCGCAGGCCTTCGGTGCGTCCGATAAGGAAAACGTTGTTGTAGCGGTGGCGGCCTTTGAGGATTTGTTCGTCCAACGCTTTGTTTTTTTGGTGCGAATACATGCTGGTCAGCGGCACGTCCTGATTGAGGGTGTAAACCGCCATTTCAAATGCGGTGAAATGCGGATAAAGCAGGATGACTTTTTCGCCTGCCGCGAGCGCGTTGTCAAGATGGTGTTTGTCTTGATAATGCACAAATTTGCGCAGCCTTTCGGCAGGCGCGTACCAATACAGGCCGTATTCGAGCATCAGCTTTGCCATGTGCTGAAAATGGCGTTTGAGCACGGCTTTGCGTTTGTCTTCGCTCCATTCGGGAAAGCATTTTTTGAGGTTGGTCTCGCCGACTTTGCGGCGCGGTTTGACGGCGTAATAGGCAAGGATGCCCACTGCGTCGGCGATTTTGTGTATAACTTTGAAGGGCAGGAGCTGGATGAGGTAGAGGAGGAAAAAGGCGGCTTTCATGTCGTCTGTTGAGGAATGGGGCGGGAAAAAGGGAATTATAACGGAAAGGGCTGTTTTTCAGGCGGATTGAGGTGGGGAAGAGGGAGGGATTGGCGGTATTTTTGAAACCGGTGTTTTCAGGAGACGCGGCCTGTCTGCGGGCATGGTTTCAAATTTGCCTGCGGATGCGCAGGGTTTGTTATTTGAAAAAACGGCCGCAGCAGGCTTTGAATTTTTTGTGCGAACCGCAGATGCAGTCTTGTTTCATGCCGGGTAAGGGCGTGGTCGGGTCGATGAAATACCAGCGGTTGCCGATTTTGACGAAGGCGGATAATTCATGATGGCACGCTGTTTCCTGACCGTCTTGAAAATAGGCTTTGAATTCGACTTGGGCATGTTGTTTGCCGACATTGGCGTGTTGTATGACTTCCAAACCCAGCCAATGGGTCGTCTGACTCCATGCCAGCATATCGGCTTGATCGAGTAGGTGTTGCTGGGAAGGGACAGTCGTTTCAACGATATAGGCGATATTGTGCAAAACATAGGCGCTGTATCTGGAACGCATCAGCTGTTCGGCGGTTTGCGGCAGGTTTTCGTGGCGGTGGAATGGGGCACAACAGTCGTTGTAGGCTTGTCCTGAAGAGCAGGGGCAGGTTTGGGGAGCGGTCATTTTGGTTTGGAGCGGGTAGTGTTTGGAAAGGTTTGCGGTTTGGCTGTCGGGGATTCAATCGACTAATTTTTTGCCTAAGATGACAACATCGGCTTGCTGCGTTCCTAAGTCGCATACGGCGGGCAATCGCCCCCATTCCGTAAAGCCGAACTGGTGAAACAGGTGCAGGCTGGGGTAGCTGTGTCCGAAGATGACTGCCAATAATGTTTTTAATGCCCAAGGACGGTGCGCGCTCGAGCACATTTTGCAGCAGGATTTTGCCCACGCTGATACCGCGCGCGTCATGACGGACATAGAGGCTGATTTCAGAGCTGATGTGATAGGCATGGCGCGGGTAGTAGTCGCTGAGGCTGCACCAAGCCAAAACCGTGCCTTCGTGATTTTTCAATACATACAGAGGCCGCTTGCCGCCGTGCGCGTCAAACCAAGGTTCGCGTTCGGCAATACTGACGGGCGTCAGGTCGGCGGTGGATTGGCGGGCGGCTATGGTGCTGTTGTAAATCTCGACAATGTCGGGCAGGTCGGTTTTGGCGGCTTCGGTGATGGTGTATTGCATTCAGACGACCTTAACAGGCTATTGAATCAGTTTGGAAACGGTTTTGAAGGCGGGGTGGCGGGCGTCGCCCAACAGTTGGAACAAAATGCTTTCCACATTGGAAACGGTGGCGCGGGCTTCGCGCATTTGCGCCAGCCCGTTTTCTTTGTTTGCGGGGGAACGGGATGTCGTGCATTCAAAGGGGACGTAAACATTGAAACCTTCCAAGCGCAAATCCAATACGGTTTGCAGCATGCAGATATGGGTTTCTGCGCCGATTAAGATGATGTTTTGGACGGCTGCCTGCGTCAAAATCGCGTGCGTTTCGGGGGAGAGGGCGGAGAAACGGGTTTTTTCGATAAAAGGCGTAGTTTCGGGCAGCAGCAGCGAGACGGCAGGAACCGTTTTGCCCAAGCCTTTCGGATATTGCTCGGTCACGGCAAACGGGACGCCTAAGGCGTGAAGCCCCTGTATCAGGATACGGCTGTGGTGCAGCATATCGTCTTTGTCGTGCAGGGCGGGGAGGAGGCGTTCTTGGATGTCGATAATCAGACACAGGGTGTTTTCGGGATTCATAAATATTCCTTTCGCGCCAAGTGGAGGGTGTATTCCATTATAGCGAAAGCCGGTGTGTCTGTAATGGCTGCGGCTTTGATGGTCGCGTTTCCATTTGTCGCCGGATGGTAAAGCCCAGGATGGCGAGGTGCGGCTTCGGTTTGAAGCGTATCTGCCGTTCAAAACGTATACGGTCGGCATGGGAAGTTTGAATCTGATTTGACGCTTTTCAGACGACCCTTTGCATGAATTTTCTTTCTTCGTTCAAACACAAACGCTTAGGACGGTAGAATTCGCCTTGCACTAACCCTTCCCGCCTGCTTGTGCAGAAGGGATGTCACATAAGGAGCATTTCATAATGAAGAAAATTCTGATTTTGTCTTTACTCGCACTGCCAGTCTTGGCGACGGCGGAAGTTCATTTTTACGGCGATTTGAAAGCTGGAGTGGAAGCTTCCAACACCCAATACGGCAGCCACAGAATTTCCAATAACGGCGTAAGCGACATGGGCAGCTATGTCGGTATGCGCGGTTCGCATCCTATCGGCGGCAGCAATGATGTATTGTGGCAGGTCGAACAAGATACGCCCTTGGGTTCGAAAACCGGTGCCAAAGACACTTGGCGCAGCCGCAACCAAGGCAGCGGAGAGACTTATATCGGCTTCGGGCGTTAAAAGAAATAAGGTTCTATCCCGGTTAAGATAAGCAACAGGTCGTCTGAAAACGTTTCGCATGGGTGCGGATGTTTTCAGACGACCTTTTTGTCTATATTTAGGGGCGCGTTTGTATTCGCACTGACTCGTCATGGGAAGATTGGTACAGCGTGTGACCGATACCCCGCTATCACTGGTTTTGACGGCAGAAGCGGAGTTTGCAAACCAATCTTTTGATTAAACGCTTTATTTAGCCTGAGCGTTTTTCTGTTCTTGGATAATCCATTTGGCCAAATCCGTACCCAAAACTTTGGCCGTCCGGTTCAGGACGGAACAAGAACCTTTAAAACCGCCAAACATGCCGCCCATAGAATTGCGGGAGAATGTGGTTTTTTTGACTTGTTTGCCGTCAATATACAAAGTCACAGAAACAGCCATGCCCTTGGCGTGTCCTACAAAGGCATTGCCTGCGCTCATGGCGGAAGTGATGGCGATGTCTGCGTAAGTGTCTTGTTTCAGACCATCGCGAACGACGGTCACCCCGCTTTTTGCCGCGCTTTCCTGCAAGGATTCGGACATAATGCTGCCGACTTCTAAACACTCGGATACGATGCGGTTATCAATCTCTTCTTTATCGCGATAGTGGATGTTTTCGTCAATGTGAACATCGGCACCGGCGAATGCGGAAGCGGACAAGAAGGCGGCAATGAGGAAGCGTTTGGCGGACATGATGGGTACCCAAGATGAAATGTTAAAAAGAGTGAATATTCTATAATGTTATTTTTACTTAATCAATATAGATTGAATGGGTAAATCGATGGAATGCCGGGCCGGAAGTTTCGCTGAAATTTAGGCATGCCTTTTTGCTTGTAGATCAGAAAAAATATAGTGGATTAACTTTAAACCGGTATGGCGTTGCCTCGCCTTAGCTCAAAGAGAACGATTCTCTAAGGTGCTGAAGCACCAAGTGAATCGGTTCCGTACTATCTGTACTGTCTGCGGCTTCGTCGCCTTGTCCTGATTTAAATTTAATCCACTATAACGGCTGCCCGAGTGGCTTCCAAAATTTTTTGAAACTGCTTAAGAAGGCATTTAAGGGGTATTGGGGGCGGTGGGTTTGCTGTTTTTGGCGCAGTGCCGTAATCTGCTCTTTGAACTATATTATAATGCGCTGATTGTTTTTATTAGATTAATCTGACATGACTGCTTATACGCAACAGCTTGACCAAAAAATCCAATACTTGCAACAGCTTTTCCAAGGTTTGGATTTTCCTGAAATTCAAGTTTTCGAATCTCCCGAACAGCATTACCGGATGCGCGCCGAATTCCGCATCTGGCACGAAGGCGGCGAAATGTTTTACGCCATGTTCGAGCGCGGACAGAAAGCAAGCGGCGCAAGCCTGATACGTTGCGACCAATTTCCCGCCGCCTCCGAGTCCATCAACGCATTAATGCCCAAGCTCATCAAAGCCGCCGTGCAAAATCCCGAACTCAAAAACCGCTGGTACGCCGTAGAATTTTTGTCTGCACTGAGCGGCGAGATGCTCGTTACCATGATTTACCACAAAAAGCTGGACGAAGCGTGGCAACGTGCCGCCGAAACCTTGGCGCGTGAATTGGGCATTCATATTATCGGTCGGAGTAGGGGGCAGAAAATCGTTTTGACTCAAGACTATATAACGGAAGAGCTGAACGTAAACGGCAAAACCTTCCGCTACCGCCAAGTCGAAGGCAGCTTTACTCAGCCCAATGCCCGCGTGTGCGAAAAAATGCTCGGCTGGGCGTGTGATGTTGCGCAAAACCTCGGCGGCGACCTGCTCGAACTCTACTGCGGCAACGGCAATTTTACCCTGCCGCTCTCGCAGCATTTCCGTCAGGTGTTGGCGACTGAAGTGTCCAAAACTTCCGTTTACGCCGCGCAATGGAACATCGAAGCGAACCAAAGAGACAACATCAAAATCGCCCGTCTCTCTGCGGAAGAATTTACCGAAGCCTATACGCAAAGCCGCGAATTCCGTCGCCTGCAAGAGCAGGGTATCTCGCTGAAAGAGTATGATTTTTCGACTATTTTTGTCGATCCCCCCCGCGCTGGCGTTGATGATGAAACGCTGAAGCTGGTTTCCCAGTTTGACAACATTATCTATATTTCCTGCAATCCTGAAACACTGCGCACGAACCTCGACACCCTTTGCCAAACCCATACTATCGAACGCGCCGCGTTGTTTGATCAGTTCCCGTTTACGCACCATATCGAAAGCGGCGTTTATTTGAAGAAGAAATAAAGAAGCAGATTTAAAAAAGGTCGTCTGAAAATTTTCAGACGACCTTTTTTTGTTTTACAGAAGCTTCAGCAAATCCAAAGGCGATGAGATGCGGTAGTCGGGTTGCCAAGTTTCGGTACGGTCTTCGGGGGCGATGTAGCCCCATTCAGCAAGGATGGTTTTCATGCCGGCGTTGCGGCCTGCTTGGATGTCGCGTTCGGCGTCGCCGACGTAAAGTGTGTGTTGCGGATTGATTTGGATTTGTTCGCACGCGTGGAACATGGGTTTGACGCTGGGCTTGGATTCGCCGCAGGTGTCGCCGCTGACGACGACGGCGGGCGGGATGACGAAGCCGAGTTTGGGGACGAGTTTGTCGGTGAAGCGCATGGGTTTGTTGGTGATGATGCCCCATTTGATGCCGCGTTTGTCGAGTTCGGCGATGAGTTTGTTCACGCCGTCGAAGAGGGCGGTGTCTTGGGCGTAGCGGCTGTCGTATTCGTCGAGGTATTCGGTGCGCCATTGGGCGTAGTCGGGATGATCGGGGGTGATGCCTGCGCCGAGTTTGAGCAGACCTGCTGCGCCGTGGCTGGCTTGGGTGCGGATTTCGTCCATGCTTTTTGCGGGCAGATTGTGGCGGGCGAGCAGGGTGTTGAGTGCGCCGCCGAGGTCTAGGGCGGTGTCGGCGAGCGTGCCGTCGAGGTCGAACAATACGGCTTGTATCATGTGTTTTCCTTTGGTTTTTCGATGGGGTCGTCTGAAAAGGGTTTCAGACGACCTTTGGGTTTAGTGGTGGTGATGGTGTGCGCCGTCGGTCTCGTTTGAACACAAGACGCTGTCGGGATGCGGGTGGTGTTCGCTTTCGATTTGGATAGTGCAGTGTCCGATGTTTTTGTGGGACAACTCGTGTTCGATGCAGTAGGCGATTTGTTCGGATTCGGCAACGGTCATGCTGCCGTCTACGACGATGTGGCAGGATAAGGCGTTGATATTGCTGGTAATCGTCCAGACGTGTAAGTCGTGGACGGATTTGACGCCGTCGGTGTTGCGGATGACGGCGAGCAGGTCGTCGGTGTGGATGTTTTCGGGCGCGCCTTCCATGAGGATATGCAGCGTTTGTTTGAGCAGGCTCCAGCCGCTGCGTCCGACCAGCGCGGCAACAAACACGCTGGCGAGCGGGTCCGCCCATTTCCAGCCGAACGCCATCATGAGCACGGCGGCGGCAATCGCGCCGACCGAGCCGACAAGGTCGCTTAAAACGTGCAGATACGCGCCGCGCATGTTGACGTTGGCTTCGGTGTCGCTGTTTTTCAGCATATAAACCGCTACGCCAATGTTGACCAGCAGCCCGATGACGCTGATAACGAGCATCCCCAGCGTGGCGATTTCGGGCGGATAAAGCAGGCGTTTGACGGCTTCGTAGAAAATCAGCACGGCGATGACCACCAGCGACAAGCCGTTGAACATGGCGGTGAGGATTTCAAAACGTTTGTAGCCGAAGGTCTTTTGCAGCGTGGTTTCTTTTTCGCCGAGTTTGAACGCCCACAACGCCACGCCTAAGGAAAATGCGTCGCTGAACATATGCCCCGCGTCGGAAAGCAGCGCGAGCGAGTGGGTCAGCCAGCCGCCGACAGCCTCCAGCAGCATAAAGGCGGCGATGATGATGAACGACACGCGCAATACTTTTTTGTTGGCGGTATGCGTGTGGGCGTGTGCGTGATGATGGTGTTCGTGATGGTGAGTCGACATAACGTTCCTCAACAGAGGTCGTCTGAAAATCCGGATTCAGGGTTTTCAGACGGCCTTTTTGCCTTGTTTCAAACCCTGTTCGAAATCTTCCAACATATCCAATTCAAAGCGGCTGAAACCCGCTTTTTCCCGCGCTTCGATGTTCACATAGCCGCGGAAGATAAACATATCGTAACGGGCAATCAGACTGCGGAACAAGGCGACAGGTTCCAAACCGCGTTCGCGGCAGAGGTGTTGATACCAATGGTTGCCGATGGCGACATGGCCCACTTCGTCGCGGTAAATGATGTCCAACACGCCGCAGGTTTCCGAATCGCCGCGCTGTTCCACCTTCGCGCGTATCCCCGGCGTAACGTCCAGCCCGCGCGCCTCCAATACGCGCGGCACCAACGCCATGCGTAATAGCGGGTCGTAGGCGGTTTTATACGCCATGTCCCACAAATGGTTGTGCGCCTCGAAATCGCCGTAATCGAAGCTGAAAGCGCGCAGCCTTTCGCGCATCAGGCGGAAGTGGTACACCTCTTCCTTCGCCACACGCACCCAGTCGCGCACAAACTGAAACGGCAGCGTGCGGAAACGGTATGCCGCGTCCAAAGCCAGATTGATGGCGTTGAACTCGATATGCGCAATCGCGTGCAGCATCGCCGCATAGCCTTCGGTCGTGTTCATCTTGCGCGGCGTCAGTTGCGACGGTGCGACCAAAACAGGCTTCGGCGGCCGTCCCGCGTGGCGGAAGTCCAGCGGCGCAGCGTTTGTTTCAGCACCGTCCATGTTCTGAACGGCGGCAAACGCCTCGTCCGTCAGCCGTCCTTTTTCATCGGGGTCGTCTGAAAGCAGGGCAAGTTCCAGCAAAGCATAGATATCAGGTTTCATTCCAAGTCCGCCGTTTTTCGGAAAACAAACATTATAGCGTTTAAAAAAAACAATATAAGGAATATAATCTTTACAATTTGGCGTTGCGCGTCAAAAACCATTAAATACCACAGTTTGCGCAGTCGGCATACATTAAAGAATTGTGAAACCCGATTGTCTTTTCCGCAGGAAAAAATCCCGCAGCTTCAAAAAATTAGCCCTCGGGAAACACTGTTTGCAAAATGTAAACCGCCCATAAGCGGCTTGCATTGTTATTTTGTAACATCGATACTGGGCGCCACACCCCTTCCAACAAGGAAAAATAATGATGAAACAACACAACCTGTTCAAATTCCTCGCCGCTTCCGCCCTGACCGCAACCATCGGTTTCGCGCAGGCAGGCGCAGTGGATGCACTCAAGAAATTCAACAACGACGCCGACGGTATCAGCGGCAGCTTCACCCAAACCGTCCAAGGCAAAAAGAAAACCCAAACCGCACACGGCACTTTCAAAATCCTGCGTCCGGGCCTCTTCAAATGGGAATACACCAAACCCTACAAACAAACCATCGTAGGCGACGGTCAAACCATTTGGCTCTACGACGTTGATTTGGCGCAAGTGACCAAGTCCGCCCAAGACCAAACCATCGGCGACAGCCCCGCTGCCATCCTCTCCAACAAAAACGCCCTTGACAGCAGTTACTCGCTCAAAGAAGACGGCTCGTCCAACGGCATCGACTACGTCTTGGCAACGCCTAAGAAAAACAACGCCGGCTACCAATACATCCGCATCGGCTTCAAAGGCGACAACCTCGCTGCCATGCAGTTGAAAGACAGCTTCGGCAACCAAACCTCCATTACCTTCGGCGGCTTGAACACCAAGCCCAACCTCTCGCGCGGCGCATTCAAGTTCACCCCGCCCAAAGGCGTGGATGTGTTGAGCAACTGATGGTTTGATCATAAAAAGGTCGTCTGAAAGATTGAACTGGCCCCCAAATCTTGGACACTCATAAAAGCCTATTCAGGCGCTCTGTGCAAGCTGGGTTCTGTATGCGACAGGACTCAGCTTTTTCAATTTCAAACTGCAACGCTCCCGGTTGTAGTAATCCATATAGTCATCTATCTGCTTCATCAATTCATCTACCGTCAATTCACCTGCGTTATAGAAACACTCTGTCTTCAACACCGCAAAGAAGCTTTCCATCGGCGCATTGTCCCAACAGTTCGCCTTACGCGACATGCTTTGAACCATGGAATGTTTTGCAATCAATTTCCTATATTCCGCCGTACGGTACAGCACACCTTGGTCCGAATGAAGCATCGTTCCTTTAGCAGTCAGACGGGGTGCGGCTTTTTCGAGCATTTCCTTCACCATTTCGCTGTTAGCATTGCGGCTCATGGCGTAGGCGACGATTTCTCGGTTGAACAAGTCCAAGATTGGCGAGAGGTACAGTTTGCCGTCCTTTCCTTTGAGTTCGGTCACGTCGGTCAGCCATTTTTCGTTGGGCTTTCGGGCTGTGAACCGGCGTTTGAGGAGGTGTTCCGATATTTCGCCCATGGCGGGATGGCGGTAGGCTTTTTTCGCCCGTATTTTGGCTTTCAGCCCCATCTGTTTCATTAACCGAGCTGCTTTTTTGCGGTTCCAATCCAATGCTGCGGCAATGCGCCTTTGCCCGTAGCGTCCTTTATGCCGCCGGTAGGTTTCGACGAGGAGGGCTTTGTCGGCTGTGTCGGGGTCGGGTCGGTCTTGGTGGTGGTAGTAAAAGCTGCTTTTGGGCAGGTTTGCGATGTGCAGCAGGTATTTGAGCGGGTGTTGCGCCCTCAGTGTTTGGACGGTTTGGCTTTGTCCTTTGCGGTCCGCTTTTGGCTGAGGGCTTTTAACTCCTTTAGGTAGGCGACCTCTGCGCGCATATAGCACAGTTCTTCAATAAGCTCTGCCTGCGTTTTTTCTTGGTCGGGTTTATCTGCGATGAAGGGGTTTTTGCGGTGTTGGGGCATGGTTTTGGATTGGGGATGTTCGAGTGCGCCGATACCGCCTTCTTGATAGGCGCGTATCCATCGTCTCAGGTGGGTTCGGGAAATGCCGTAGTGGTCTGCGGTACGCTGTTGGCTGCGTATATGCAGGTAGTGGAGTACGGCTTGGTATTTGAAGTGTAATGTATATTTGCTCATAAAAAAACTGCACCTTGTGAGTTGGAGGGGATGTCCAACTTTTGGGGTGCAGTTCAGATTTCAGACGACCTTTATGTTTTTGAAGTTGTCGGTGATGCGTGTTTGAGTGGAAAACGCCTCTAGCCGACACAATCCGGATTTGAGGTTGCCGGTCGGATGGCAGTAGGAAAAGTTCAAAGCGCCGTAACAAAGCGGATACCAAAAGGTCGTCTGAAAATATTTCAGACGACCCCATTCGTTTATACTTCAGGCTTTTTCGCCAACATGGTAACAAACTTAAACTGTATCGGATTGCCCGCCGCATCTTTCGCATGCATGGCGCCGAGTTCCTCTTTGTATTCGGCAATCTCCCAGTCGCGGTAGTATTCGCGCAACTCGCCTTCTTTAAATTTAAACGGGAAAGGCATAGGGCAGGGGAAGTCTTCAGTGTCCATCGCCGAAACGATCAGGTTGTAGCCGCCCGGGTTGGTGTGCGCCTGCATATCGGCAATCACTTGCGGCACGAAACGCGGATACAAGAACATAAACACAACGGTCGCCACGATATAGTCGAAATGATCTTGAAGGTTGGCGGCATTCAAATCATATTCCACCGCCCGCACGTCCAGGTCTTCGATGCGCGCCAACTCGTTGACGTTTTGCACCGCCTGCGGATTGTTGTCCACGGCGGTTACGTCAAATCCTTTCAAACCTAAAAACAGCGCATTACGCCCCTGACCGCAGCCCATATCCAAAGCCTTGCCCACAGGAACGATATTTTCAGCCGCCACTACCGCCGAATGGGTCGCGCTCATGCCGTATTTCTTATTGAAATAATCCTTTGCCGCGCAATAAAGCGAGAGCTTGATTTCCGTGTCGTCCGTCAAAGGCTCGACCGTAAACTGTTGCTGCGGCGCGATCATGTGGTCGCCGTCTTCGGCAGTCAGCTCGACAGAAGCATTATCAGCTTCCGTCAATTTCAGACGACCTTGCAATACGTTCAGGCAAGCCCATTCCCCTTCGTCAAACGCATGACCCGCCCGCAGCGCGTCGGGAATCTCGTCTGCCTGCCAAGCCGGCATTTCCTGATAGCAAAAAAGCGCCATTTGTTCATCCATCGTCGGTTCCTTCTAATCTGTTTTTGATAAGGTGCATATTATATGCCTGTTTCGAGCGGGGCATTGAATTATCGGTTTGCCTGCTGATGCATTTGAAGAAACAGCTCGCTGCAAACTGCTTATTTTCAGTTTGCGTACTGCCCGTCTAACCTGATTTTCAGGCGAGGATGGCAGACCGTCGGATTTGTTTTCAAGAATTTGGTTTTTCGCGGGAAGACTAGTATAAAATCCCACTTTATTTTTTTCTCCCCGTCCTTATCCCATGCGCCTGACCCACATCAAACTCTCCGGCTTCAAATCTTTTACCGACCCGACCACGATTCATGTTCCGGGGCAGCTTGTTGCGGTTATCGGGCCGAACGGCTGCGGCAAGTCGAATGTGATTGACGCGGTGCGCTGGGTGTTGGGCGAGGCTTCGGCTAAGCAGCTTCGCGGCGAGAGTATGCAGGACGTGATTTTTAATGGTGCGGCGACGCGCCGTCCTGCGCCGAGGGCTTCGGTGGAGCTGGTGTTTGACAACAGCGACCACAGTTTGCAGGGGGCGTGGGGGCAGTATGCCGAGGTGAGCATCAAGCGGCAGCTGACGCGTCAGGGCGAATCGACGTATTTCATCAACAATCAGACCGTGCGCCGCCGCGACATTACCGATTTATTTTTGGGTACAGGCGTGGGCGCGCGCGGTTATGCCGTTATTGAGCAGGGGATGATTTCGCGCATCATCGAAGCGCGGCCGGAGGAGTTACGCGCCTATATCGAGGAGGCGGCGGGCGTGTCCAAATATAAGGAACGCCGCAAGGAGACGGAAGGCCGTCTGAAAGACACGCGCGAGCATTTGCAGCGTTTGGGCGATTTGCAGAACGAGTTGGCGCGTCAGGTGGAAAAGCTGGAGAAACAGGCCGAAACCGCCGAACGCTACAAATCCCTGACCGCGCAGTTGAACCAACAGCAGGATTTGCTCGATTACGCCCAATGGCAGCAATCGCTTGCCGCCGCCGACAAGGCGACCGCGCAGCATCAGTCTTTGCAGGCGCAGCAGGACGAAACCGCCGCGCAGGTTCAGGCGTTAAACGACGAAGTACACGCCTTGCAGACTGCCGAGCAGTCGCAGCAGCAGGCGGTACACGAATTGAGCAACAAACGCGGCGTGTTGCGCGAGCAGATTGCCCGTTTGGAAGAACAAATCCGCCATCAGCAAAACCTGCACCAACGCATCGAACGCGACAAGCAGGCGGCGCAGGCGCAGATGCAGCGCATCCATCAGGAGCAGCAGCAAATCCGCGTGCAGCTTGAAGAAAACGAGTTGCAGGCCGAAGAAAAGCAAACCGAGTTGGCAGAATGGGCGATGCAGGTTGCCGAACACGAAGAGCGTCTGCCCGAATTGGAAGAAGCCCAAGCCACACTCAACGCCGCCTTCCAAACCCAGCAAGACGAGGCAAACCGTATCCGCCGCGAACTGGCGTTGAAACAGCAGCAGCTTGCCCATGCCGAACAAACCGTTGCCAAACACGAAGAGCGCAAAGGTCGTCTGAAACAGGAAAACCAAGCCTTAAACCTGCCCGACGAGGCCGAAACCGCCGCCGCGCAGGAAGCCGCCGTCTTGTTGCAAAGCCAGCAAGAGCATTACGAAGAACAAATCATTGCCGCCGAAGAAGCCTTACACGCCGCCCGCGAGGCGTTTCAGACGACCTCGAGCCGCTTCCAAAGCCTGAAGCAGCAACACATCACCTTGCAGGCGCAGCAGCAGGCGTTGTCGCAAATCCTGTCGCAACAGCAGGAAGCCGCCGACTTCTGGCAGGCAACCGACCATGCTGCTGCGCCGCAACTGTGGCAACACATCACCGCGCCCGCCGAGTGGCAACACGCCTTGTCCGTCATTCTTGCCGAACGCCTGCACGCCCGCGCCGTGCCTTCTGGCTTTGTCCCGCCCAAACCTTTGCCCCAAGGGCAGGCGGCATGGCTTTCAGACGACCTCTCCGGCGGAATCAAAAAATCCCTGCCCGTACAGGCATTGCTGAACCAAATCCAAGCGCAGCCGCCTTTTCAGACGGCATTGCACCACTGGCTCGACGGCGTATTGTGCGCGCCCGATTTGAGCTACGCCCTCGCGCATCAAAGCGATTTGGGCGCACACCAAATCTGGCTTACGCCCGAAGGCCATCAGGTCGACAAAGTCAGCGTCCTGCTCTATGCCAAACCCGTGCAGGAAAGCCTGATTGCCCAAAAAGCGCGCCTCGACGGCATCGCGTCCGAACTGGAAAACCTCGCCCCCGAACTTTCTGCCGCCGAAGCCGCGTTCAAACAGGCGGAGGCCGCTGTGCGCTCGTCCGAAGTGCAACATAAAAACCTGATGCAGCAGCAACAGCAGCACACGCGCCAATACAGCCAGGCGCAGCAACGCGCCGCCGAACTCTTGGCGCGCACCAACCAAGGGCAAATCCGCCGCGAACACATCGAGCGCGAACTGGCGCAGTTGGCGGAAGAACAGACTGTATTGCAACACACGTCCGACGGACTTTCAGACGACATCGTTACTTTGCAGGAAGCCGCCGCCGAACTCGAACACCAGCAGCAAACCACCGCACACAGCCGCCAAGAACAGCAAGGCCGTCTGAAACAGGCGCAGCTTGCCCTGTTGGAAGCCAACCGCCAATACGGGCTGGCCGAAGTTGCCGTCCACAAACTCAACCAGCAAAAACAAAACTACCAACAGCAAATCGCCCGACTCGAACAGCAAACCCTAGACTGGCAGGAACGCCAGCAAGAGCTTGCCCTCGCCTATGAAACCGAGTTCCAAAACGACGAGCAGCACATCAAACTCGACGAGCTGACCGAAGCCGTACAAACTTTGGATGAAGAATACATCGCCGTGCAGGACAAACTCGCGCAGATTCAGGAGCAGGGCAGGGAGCAATACGCCCGCGTACAAACCCTGCAAACCAAGCTTCCGCAGCTTCAGGCAGCCACCCAAACCGCCCTGTTGCAGCAGCAGGAAGCCCTGATTAACGCCAAACGCTACCATCAAAACCTGACCGAACGCGCCGCCGATTTGGACGCGCTCGAAGCGTTGGCGAAAGAATCGCCGAAAGTATTGAACAGCAGCATCGGCAGCCTCACCCAGCAAATCGAAGCCCTCGGCGCCGTCAACCTCGCCGCCCTGCAAGAACTCGAAGAAGCGCGCGAACGCGACGGCTACTACCGCAGCCAAAGCGAAGACGTGCAGGCAGCCATTACCCTTTTGGAAGAAGCCATCGCCCAAATCGACGACAAAACCAAAGCGCGTTTCAAAGAAACCTTCGACGCCGTCAACGGCAAAGTCCAAACCTTCTTCCCCACCCTGTTCGGCGGCGGCGAAGCTACCCTCAAAATGATAGGTGACGACCTCCTGACCGCCGGCGTGTCCATCATGGCGCGCCCGCCCGGCAAGAAAAACAGCACCATCCACCTCCTCTCCGGCGGCGAAAAAGCCCTCACCGCCATGAGCCTCGTGTTCGCCCTGTTCAGCCTCAACCCCGCCCCCTTCTGCCTTCTGGACGAAGTCGACGCCCCGCTGGACGACGCCAACACCTCGCGTTTCTGCAACCTGGTCAAAGAAATGTCGGCGCAAACCCAGTTCCTCTACATCTCCCACAACCGCCTGACCATGGAAATGGCAGAGCAGCTCGTAGGCGTAACCATGCAGGAAAAAGGCGTCTCGCGCGTCGTCGCCGTGGACATTAAACAGGCGTTGGAAATGGCGGAGCCGTGATGAAGTGAGAGATTGTTTATTAAGCTTGATACGGAAAGGTCGTCTGAAAAACCAAATTAGGTTTCAGACGACCTTTCCGTGAATTGAAATAAGGTGTTGGATTCATATACCAAGCTGCTAATGCTTGGGTCTTTAAATATAGTCGAGATATAAAGATTCAGATAGAAACCGACCAAATTTTATGAGAGTAAACATGAACGAAACTGAGAAAATTCCTTTTCATGAAAAGCGCAGGCAGCATTTTTTGACGGAGGAAAGATGGAAATTCATTGTTGAGAAAACACCGGAATCAATGAAAATTCTTAAAGATAATTCCAATTCAAATAATTTAGAACTGAGAAACTCCTACGGTTTGGCAGCATTTACAAAAATGGATTATGTAAAGTCTAGTTATACCGCTGGAGAATCTATCGGCGAACTTCCTGGTATGCTTGATGAAATTATTGAAATATTGGAAGTTTCCACCAAATTCTGGCATCAAAACAAAGCCAAATTAAACGAAATCGGCTACTACAGCAGCCCGATGCCGTGGTTTTATGTTGAATACTATCTTACAACGCTACACCTTATCGCGCTTTGCTACCTCCTGCAACGCGAAGACTTGCTCCCGCGCCTGCTCGAAGTCATCCTTGCCAATGCAGAAGATGATTTAGAACCTGACTCCACTATCGAAGACTTTTTGGACTACCATTTTAAAAATCGTCCCGATCCGGATTATGTCCAAATGGGCAAACACGCCATTTTATTCGGCGAAGCGATGCGTGGCGAAACCAAAGAAGAACAATTGGAAGAACTCAACGCCTACCTCAAAGACTGGTATCGCGAAATGGTCGGTATGAGCGACCTTGAGTACCAATCCCACCTCGATCCCGAGCAAAACGGTTATTGCGGCTACTGGGCTTTTGAAGTCGCCGCCATCGCTTATCTTGACGACTTGGACGATACCGAATTGCGTAAATCCCCTTATTATCCAAAAGATATGGTTGATTGGGCGAGGGAGCAGAAGCGCAAGCGCGAATGCAAAGGTAAAGCTGATTAGTTTGGAAGAGTTTGAAGATTAGAAGGTCGTCTGAAATCGAGCAGCACAATTAAGATAGTACTAAACCGACCAAATTTTACGGGAGTAAACATGAACGAAACCGAGCAAGTTTGTTTTAATGAAAAGCGCAGGCAGCATTTTTTGACGGAGGAAAAATATCAGAAAGAGAAAAACGGATATTTATCCAATTTAAAATTTTGGGATAATAATTGGCAGAAAAGTATTTTAGAGTCAAAACATCTATTTCGCTATAAATTTTCCGAAATATTTGATTATTTGAGAATATGTTATACAGCAGGCGAGTCGATTTCCCTTTTGTCTCCTATGCTGGACAGGATTGTCTCTACATTAGAAATTTCCACCAAATTCTGGCAGCAAAACAAAGCTGAATTAAACGAAATCGGCTACTACACCAGCCCGATGCCGTGGTTTTATGTTGAATACTATCTTACAACGCTGCACCTTATCGCGCTTTGCTACCTCCTGCAACGCGAAGACCTGCTTCCGCGCCTGCTCGAAGTCATTCTTGCCAATGCTGAAGATGATTTAGAACCTGATACTACTATTGAAGACTTTTTGGACTACCATTTTAAAAATCGTCCCGATCCGGATTACGTCCAAATGGGTAAACACGCCATTTTATTCGGCGAAGCTATGCGCGGCGAAACTAAAGAAGAACAATTGGAAGAACTCAATGCCTATCTCAAAGACTGGTATCGCGAAATGGTCGGCATGAGCGACCTTGAGTACCAATCCCACCTCGATCCCGAGCAAAACGGTTATTGCGGCTACTGGGCTTTTGAAGTCGCCGCCATCGCTTATCTTGACGACTTGGACGATACCGAATTGCGTAAATCCCCTTATTATCCAAAAGATATGGTTGATTGGGCGAGGGAGCAGAAGCGCAAGCGCGAATGCAAAGGTAAAGCTGATTAGTTTGGAAGAGTTTGAAGATTAGAAGGTCGTCTGAAGATATGTTTTCAGACGACCTTTTTTGTTTGCAGCCAAAGCTCAGTCCGTAAACTTGACGATCTTGGCGATCGATACGGATTCTCTTTGTGAACCTTGAATGTACTAAGGAATGAAGGGGATAGGGTTTGTTTTGAGAAGGCTTGCAGTCGGTGATGGGATTCAATTGGGTATTTGGGTCTTTCCGATGCTTGCAATCTGAACAAGCGGTCTTATATAGTAGGAGCTACGGTGTTAGCTTCTTTATTTTCAACCCTCAAAGGTTTCTTATTTACATGAACAAAATCATTCTGCCTGCGCTTTGCGCCCTGCTTCTTGCTTCCTGCGGTAACGATACCGACAAAATCGGACGTGCCAGCACTGTTTTTCATATGCTGGGGAAAAATGACCGTATTGAAGTTGAGGGTTTTGACGATCCTGATGTGCAAGGGGTTGCCTGTTATATTTCTTATGCGAAGAAAGGCGGTTTGAAAGAGACAGTGAATTTGGAGGAGGATGCGAGCGATGCTTCCGTGTCGTGCGTGCAGACGGCGGATGTCATCCGTTATAACGAGCAAGCCGTCGCCAAGCCGCGGGAAGTGTTTAAACGCAGTGCGAGTTTGGCGTTTAAGAGCCAGCAGATTATCCGTTATTACGATCCTAAGCGTAAGGCGTTTGCGTATCTGATTTACAGCGACAAAATTGTTCAGGGTTCGCCGAAGAACTCTTTGAGCGCGGTGTCGTGTTTTGGCGGTGCTAAAGCGGATGTGCAGCAAATTGCCGGTGCGGAAGGCAAACAGATTTACGGTGCGTGCGTCGTGGATGCGCCTGTGCCGACCAAATAAAAGACGAGCGATATGAACCTAACCGACCATTTCTTGATTGCCATGCCCGATATGGATGATCCGTTTTTTGAAAATTCGGTGATTTATGTGTGCGAACACAACGAAGAGGGCGCGTTGGGCATCATCATCAATAAACCGTCGCCGATTACGATGGATATGATTTTTGCGGCGTCTGACCGCAATATCCCTTTGCGGATGCAGCACGAACACGTCATGATGGGCGGGCCGGTACAGATTGACCGCGGTTATGTCGTGCATACGCCCGTGGGCAACTGGCAAAACAGTATGATTGTTTCAGACGACATTGCCCTGACTTCTTCGCGCGATGTGATTGAAAACTTATCGCGTCAGGGCGCGGTGGATAAGATTTTAATCAGCATAGGCTATTCGAGCTGGAGCAAAGGGCAGCTTGAACGCGAGCTGGCGGACAATGTCTGGCTGACAGTGAAGGCGGACGAACATATTTTGTTCGATATGCCTTATGAACACCGCTACGCCGCCGCGTTTGCCAAACTGGGTATCCAACCCGATGCGCTCGTATGTGGAGCCGGTCATGCATAAGGTGCCGGCAGGGACGGTTTTGGCGTTTGATTTCGGCGAGGCGCGTATCGGCGTGGCGCAGGGCGATGCGGAGCTTGGCTTGTCGCATCCTTTGGCGACGGTTACCGGCAACAGCAACGACGAGAAATTCAACGCCATCGCCAAGCTGATACGGGAATGGCAGCCCAAGCATCTGGTCGTCGGACTGCCGACTCACGCTGATGGCACGGAACACGAGTTGACCCGCCTCAGCCGCAAATTCGGCCGCCGCCTACACGGGCGTTTTAACCTGCCCATATATTGGGTGGATGAACGGATGTCTTCGCTATACGCCGAAAGCCTGCTTGCCGAAGCGCAGGTGTTCGGGCGCAAACAGAAGGCGGTGCTCGACCAAGTGGCGGCGCAAGCGATTTTGCAGGGCTTTTTCGATGGCGGTGCGGCGGAGTATTTCAATGGCAGGGAAGAAGGTTCGAAAGAATCATCCGATTGAGAAAGTTTGAAAAAATTTTGAGAAAAAAGGTCGTCTGAAAGCTGTATTGACGGGGTTGGATCCGTTAACAGGCTTTCAGACGACCTTTTTGCATCAGAACAAGGCTTCAATCCTTAACAGCGCGCCGACGCGGTGTTTTTGGTTTTCCTTGCGGTTGTTGTAGTAGTTGACCTCGGTTTGGGTAAACAGCCAGTTGCGCCAAATCGGCTGGCGGTAGGTGGTAAACGGACCGTAGGTATTGAGGGCGGCTTTGCGTTTTTCAATATCGCCACCGGTGTACACGCCGTAGTTGACGTGGCGGTGTTTGCCAAGATTGTGTTGGCGGAAGAGGCTGTTGCCCCATGTCCAGTCTTCGGTTTTATCGTGTTCGTATTGCAGGTGCGCCTGATTGGCGATAAAGCTTTTTTCGTCGGGGATGTAACGCGTTTCCCAGTTGGTACGGACATGGTGTTTGCTCTTGATGCCGTAACGGTAGATTTGTTCCAAGCTGGTGTCGATGTGGTCGGTCAGTTGCCAATTGCTCGAGCTTTTGGCGCGGGCGAAGAGGTCGCTGCCGGAGCGGATACCGATATCGAAGTCGGTATCGGTGCGCTGTTTCGCGAATGCTTCGGTCCAGCGGACGGCAAGGGAGGCGTTGTTGTCGCGGCTTTGGGATGCGTCGAATATCCTGCCGTTGGTATTGGTACGGTTGCGGTAGGCATTGGCCTCGTGTTTCAACTCGTCGTCCAAAGAGTCGTCACCGAAAATTACATGGACTTTTTTCTCCAAAGTCGGCAGTTTCAGACGACCCCGTACGCGGGGCGTCACGGTAAACTTGTCGTCAGGGTTCCATTCGGTATCGAGCATGACGCGCAGGTTGGCGTCGGCAGGGTGGTCGGGATCGGGTTCGCCAAACCAGTCGTCGATGCGGTTGGACCATTTGTCCAAGCGTTTGGAAACGACTTTGTGGCGGTGGTCCACCCAAGTGTCACCGTCGGCGGGCGGTTCGTCGTTCGCGGCGGCAACGGTCGGGAAGAGGGTGAGCAGGGTGAGTAGGGATAACGTTGTGGTTCGGATAATCATTGTTTTTCCTTGCTTAATGCATAAAGCTATTATGGACGGTATCTTAGGGATAATGCAAGTCGTCTGAAAAAGGCTGTGATAAAATCTTGCGCGCCGTTCTATTGCGCAGAAACGCAGTCAGGCGGGCGCATACCAATACATTAAGGAAAACCGAATGAGTATTTTGTCGAAAATTTTTGGGAACAAGCCGTCCGACGAAACGGCACAAGAGCCGCGCAAACTTTCCGCGCAGGAAAAAAGCGAGGGCGCGGCGCGGGCGATTTATGCGAAAGATAAAGTGTATGTGCCGCTGTCTGCCATGCAGGCGGATGTGTCGGAAGGGACGGGCACCCCTTACATAGGTCGTCTGAAAGACGGGCGGACGGTTTTATATCTGTTTGAAACCTATGAAGCCGCGCGTGCTTTTTCAGACGGGCAGGACGGCGCTTTAGACGGTATCGGTTTGGTCGGTGCGTTGGATAAGGCGGACCAGTTCAACAATCTGAACAATGTCTTGCGTGTCGCACACTCGCTGGGCATTCAACTGATGGAATACAGAGGGCAGGATGGCGAGCATTTTGAATGCGCGCTTTCTTGGCTGATGCGCGTGAACGGCGCGGGCAGCATGGCGGCTTCCAGAGAGAAGATGGATGCTTTGTCCATCGGTAGCGATGCCAAGCTGCCGCTGCAATTTCACCCAATTGCCATCATCGGTTTTTCCAATCCCTATAAGGTTGCACCCGCGCGTGCGGAAGAATTGTTCAAGCAGTTCACGAATGTCGAAGATGACGAATTGCTGGACTTTTTTGCCGGCAACACGCCGCAGGAGAATGTGTTGCTGATCGGGCTGGTGGAAAAATATTCGGCGGATTTGGCGAAATCCGTGAAATATATTGTTTGGAACCAATTGGCGGAGCAGCCGCTTTTTGTCGGGATAAACCGCAAAGACGGCGGGCTTTACGCGCGGGACGGTTATTTATATGTCTTTTACACCGACCGTTTCCAACACATGGGGCCTGCCGGCTGCCATCCCGTTTCCGGTAAGGAAGCCGTGTTGGACTTGGTTCGCCGCCACGAACTGAAAGGTATTGCCCTGACCGACGGGCTGCACAATATGGCGCGGTTTGAAAACGACGTGATTTTCCAAGACGGGGAATAGCGGCAACCTTAAGATAAACGGTTTGCCTGAGCCGCATATTTAAAATACAAAGGTCGTCTGAAAAGGGCTGTGATAAAATCTTTGCGTTTTCACTATCCCTTTCAGACGACCTTTTTATGTTGAACCCATCCCGAAAACTCGCCGAACTTGTCCGTATTTTGGAAGAGGGCGGCTATATTTTTGCCGGCGATCCCGTGCAGGCGACGGAGGCGTTGCGTCATGTTGAGGGCGGCGCGGAAGGTAAAATCATCCGCCGCGCGGAGATGATAGACAGAGACCTCCGTCTTCGGCATACCTTGGAGCAAGTGCGTACCGGGTCGTTTTGGTTGTGGATCGTGGCGGCTGCGGCGATGTTCAGCACCGGCTTTTCAGGTACTTACCTTCTGATGGACAGCCAAGGGCTGAATTTCTTCCTGATTTTGGCGGGCGTGTTGGGTATGAATACGCTGATGTTGGCGGTATGGCTGGCATCGCTGTTCCTGCGCGTAAAAGTAGGACGGTTTTTCAGCAGTCCGGCGACGTGGTTTCGGGGTAAAGATCCCGTTAATCAGGCGGTGTTTCGGCTGTATGCGGACGAATGGCGGCAGCCTTCGGCGCGTTGGATCGCCGGTGCGACTTCACACAGTCTATGGCTCTGCACCCTGAGCGGGATGCTGGTGTCGGTATTGCTGCTGCTTTTGGTTCGCCAATATACGTTCAACTGGGAAAGCACGCTGTTGAGCAATACCGCTTCGGTACGCGCGGTGGAAATGTTGGCGTGGCTGCCGTCGAAACTCGGTTTCCCTGCCCCCGATGCGCGGGCGGTGATCGAAGGTCGTCTGAACGGCAACATCGCCGATGCGCGCGCGTGGTCGGGCTTGTTGGTCGGCAGCATTGCCTGCTACGGCATCCTGCCGCGCCTGCTGGCTTGGGCGGTATGTAAAATCTTTTTAAAAACAAGCCAAAGCAAGCTGGATTTGGAGAAGCCTTATTATCAGGCAGTCATCCGCCGTTGGCAGAATAAAATCGTCGATGCAGATACGCGTCGGGAAACCGTGTCCGCCGTTTCCCCGAAAATTACCTTAAACGACGCGCCCAAGTGGGCAGTCATGCTGGAAACCGAATGGCACGAAGGTACATGGTTTACGGGCAGGCTGGCGCAGGAATGGCTGGATAAAGGCGTGGCGGCGAATCGGGAAGAGGTTGCCGCTTTGGAGGCTGAATTGAAACAGAAACCTGCCCAGCTCCTCATCGGCGTACGCGCGGAAACCGTCCCCGACCGCGGCGTGTTGCGGCAGATTGTCCGACTCTCCGAAGCGGCGCAGGGCGGCGCGGTGGTACAGCTTTTGACGGAGCGGACGCTTTCAGACGACCTGTCCGAAACATTGAACCACTGGCGCAATGCGCTGGCAGAGTGCGACGTGGCATGGCTGGAACCTGACAAGGCGGCGCAGGAAGGTCGTCTGAAAAGCAATGACCGCACTTGAAACGCCCCATAAAGCCGCCATCCTGAAAAAGGTCGTCTGAAAATCCATTCTTCAAAAACATCATGAATAAACACCCCCTTTCCCTCGCCGTCGTCGGGCATACCAATACCGGCAAAACCTCGCTCCTGCGTACCCTGTTGCGCGACAGCGGCTTTGGCGAAGTCAAAAACGCCCCGTCCACTACGCGCCATGTCGAAGAAGCCGCGATTACCGACGGCGTCGATACGCTGCTGTATCTGTACGACACGCCCGGACTCGAAGACGCGGGCGGTGTTTTGGACTGGCTTGAAACCCATACGGACGCACGCGCCGACGGCATCGAGCGGCTGCAACAGTTTCTCGACAGCGATGGAGCGCATCACGATTTCAACCAAGAAGCCAAAGTGCTGCGGCAGCTTTTGCAAAGCGATATGGCGTTGTACGTCATCGACGCGCGCGAACCCGTCCTCGACAAATATCGGGATGAATTGACCATTCTTTCATGGTGCGCCAAACCGGTCATGCCCGTGTTCAACTTTACCGGCGGACAGCTTCCCGAAGCGTGGACGACCATGCTGGCGCGCCGCAACCTGCACGTTTTCGCAGGGTTCGACACCGTCGCATTCGATTTTGAAGGCGAATTGAACCTTTGGAACAAGCTCGCCACCATGCTGCCGCAACACGACATCATCGACCGCCTGACCGCCTCCCGCCGCCGAGAATGGACGCGTTTGGATAAAGAAGCGCGACACGAAATCGCAGGTTTCCTGCTCGACGTTGCCGCCTTCACGCAGGAAATTGACGAAAACGACGACCCCGCGCCCGTTCTGCAAACCATGCAGGCAGAAATACGCCAGCTCGAACGGCAGATGCAGCAGCGGCTGTTTGGCCTCTACCGCTTCTACCACAGCGAAATCGACAGCGGCGACTGGGTGCCCAAAGCCTTTCATCAAGATCCGTTCGACAGCGAGTTACTCAAAGAATACGGCATCCGTACCGGCACGGGCGCGGCAACCGGTGCGCTCATCGGCTTGGGGCTGGACATCGCCACGCTCGGCGGTTCGCTCGGATTGGGGACGGCAATCGGCGGCTTTTTGGGCGGCATCCTGCCCAATACCCGTACTATTTCCGACAAGCTCACCGGCCGCCAAACCCTGCACACCGATCCCGAAACCCTGACCCTGCTCGCCGCCCGCGCCCTCGATTTGCTCCACATCCTGCAAACGCGCGGCCACGCGGCGCAATCGCAAGTCGAGTTGCACAGCCGCAAAGCGCCCTGGACGCCGGACAAACTTCCGTCCGAACTCAACAAAGCGCGCAGCAGGTGGAAATGGTCGTCCCTCAACACCCACCTCCCCGAAACCAGCCGCGCCGAACGCGAGGAATATACGGAAAGTTTGAGCCGGAAATTGGGCGGGTAAGCAGGCGGAGGACGGCAGGTTCCCAAATTTCAAAAATTCATCAGGACGAAGATGCCCAAACTTTATATGTTCTATCTCGGCGGTAACGCAGGCCGTTCCAATATCGAAGTGCACGACATCCAATTTGCCGTGTGCGACGATTACCGCGAAGCCATCCCCGCGCTCAAAGCCGCATGGTTCGGCGACACGGACAAAATCCACATCGACGGCTGGCAGATTGTCGAATGGGCGGACGGTTACGATGTCGACGTACCCGATACCGCCGAACCAAAGAGGTCGTCTGAAAACGCTCCGCACCTGTATTTCGTCAATGTCGGCGGTTATCGCGCGGGGCAGCTTGCCGAGGAGCACGCTTTCGGACTGTTCGTTGCCGCCACGCCTGCCGAAGCTAAACAAAAAGCCCTGCAAACCCTGTTGACCGACCATGTCCAGCGGCATAAAGATAACTTAAAAGACGTGGACAACCTGCTCCGGCTCGACCGCATCGGCAATCACACCATCCGCCTGACCCCGAATCCGCACGGCAAGCCTGCCGAAATGGGCTTTCAGGGCTATTTACCGATTTAAAGTACCCACCATGAAAATTACCAAGATATTCACCTTTGACTCTTCACACATGCTCGACGGGCATGACGGCAAATGCCAAAACCTGCACGGGCATACCTACAAACTCGAAATCACCGTTTCAGACGACCCCATACGGGGTGGCGCGAAAGACGGCATGGTGATGGATTTCACCGACCTCAAAGCCATTGTGAAAAAACACATTACCGACCCTTTCGACCACGCGTTTATCTACAACGGCGGGAACGAGCGCGAATGCCAAATCGCCGCGCTCTTGGAAGGCTGGAACATGAAAACCCTGTGCCTGCCCTGCCGCACCACTGCCGAAAATATGGCGGTCGAAATGTATGACCGTTTGCAAAACGCGGGGCTGAAAGTGTGCAGCGTGAAATTGTGGGAAACGCCGACATCGTGTGCGGAGTATGAAGGGGAGTAGGGGAGATGCGGATAAGCGGCTTGCTGTTTGGAAAATGGTTTGACGGTGTGTTGGCGGTTTTCTGCTCGCTTTGCATATTGGCAACAGTGTCCTCGATATTTATCGGATTCGACCTGACCGTCGGTAATATCCGCAGTCGGGAAATACGGTTAAACGCTGCCGAAGTCAAAATTACAGGCAAGGCTTATGACCCGAGTGTGCGCATTGTCGGCGGCAAAGAGGTTATTAACGCAGACTGCCGCATGGGTATGAGTAGAGTCTGTGCGGAATATCATGGTGAAACGCTGTATGCGGAGAATCTCAAGATATTGGTTTTGAATGACAGATATTATGCCGTTGCCGGCGGAACGCTTCATTATGGCGGTAATGAATTGACGATTGGAAGCGGAACGGATGAAGCCGCCTTGTCAAAAGAGTTTGCAGACAGCAAGCGGATATATCCGGAATTCTTTATGATGGGTGCCATTGTTTTGCTGCCGTTTTTGCTTATTTTGTTTGTATTGAAGCGGTCTGCTAAATAAACCGCACTTTGGTTTTCAAAAAAATTTCAATAACCTAGATTCTTTAAAGGAATACCCATGAAACTCCTCTCCACCCTCTTAGTCCTCCTCGTCGCCGCCGAACATTTCTACATCGCCTGGCTTGAAATGACGCAGATTCCCAGCGAAAAGGTGGCGGAAATGTTCAAACTGCCTTATGAATTTATGGAACAAAAGCGCGTGCAGACCCTGTTCAGCAACCAAGGGCTGTATAACGGCTTTCTCGGCATCGGGCTGGTGTGGTCTCGGTTTGCCGCGCCGGACAATGCCGTTTACAGCGCGACGATTCTGTTTCTCGGCTTCGTCTTGATTGCCGCCGCATGGGGCGCGTTCTCTTCCGGCAACAAAGGCATACTCGTCAAACAAGGTTTGCCCGCGATGCTGGCGGCGGCAGCGGTGTTGGCGGTATGAAAAAAATCAGCGTCGCCCCCGAAAATCCGCAATACCGCATCGTTGAAATTTTCGAGAGCCTGCAAGGCGAGGGCTGGAATACGGGTATGTCTGCCGTTTTCGTCCGTTTGGGCAAATGCAATCTGGCGTGCGGCTGGTGTGATACCGATTATTTAAAATTCGGTATGATGAGCCTGTCCGACATCTTAGGTCGTCTGAAAACCTATACTGCCCGCAATATCATCATCACCGGCGGCGAGCCGACCATACAGCCGCATCTCGATACGCTGCTGGACGCGCTCAAGGTGGAAGGCTATTTCCTCTGTATCGAAACCAACGGACTCAAGCCTGCGCCGCCGCAAATCGACTACGTCGCTACCAGCCCCAAAGCCTGCTACGCCGACAAATACGAAACGAACTGCATCGCCGAAGCCGACGAAGTGCGCATTGTGGCGGACGGTGATGTCGTTGCGTTCTGCGAAAACATGGAACGCAAAATCTGCGCACGCCATTACTACCTTTCGCCCTGCGAACAAGACGGCGCGATGAACATCTACGACACCATCCGCCAAATCGGTATCTTAAACAGCCGCCCCGACGCGCCCGTACATTGGCAGTTGAGCGTGCAGACGCACAAATGGGCGGGGATAGAGTAGGTTTCAGACAACATATTGATGTAAGGTTGGGGAGTTAAAAGGTCGTCTGAAAAGATAAAAGGGTCGGGTATTGATATCCGACCCTTTTTATATGGCAAATGCAAAAAATAAAGCCGATACACAGTATAATCGCCTTATTTTGCCTGACTCTATAAAAACATCATGAAATGTTTCTGGAAATACTTGCTTTGGACGCTGGTCATCCTGCTGCTTGTCGTAGCGGTCATCTTCTACATCGTTCCCTATTATTTGAAACAGCGCGAAATCCAAGCCGCGCAAGCGGATTTGGCGCTGCTTTCCATTCAGTCCACCCCGTCGCCATCTTTGAAAAACGGCATAGATGCCTTGTGGCTGCTGGAATTCCGCACGAAAAATGATGCCGACCGCGCCGACTTGATGAAGCGTTTCGGGAGCGACATTCAAGGTAATAAAAACCAAGATATCCTCAAACAGAATCAAGAATTGCAAGGCAGGCGGCTTATTGTCCCTGAGTACGGTGACGAATCATTGGCATGCGGCACAACGGCGGCAGAGTGCTTGGCTGAAGTGCGTGCCGACTTGCCGAAAGCGAAAGCCGTGGTGGAAAAATACGCCGAACTGTTAGCCAATGTAGACAGGCTTGCTGACTACGATATTTTTGTTTCAAGAGACTGGCCTAATGATGATTATGATATTGCTAATAAACCGCTTCCAAATCTGCAATTCGTGACATACGGTAGAAAACCTGCCGCACTTGATTGGGTGGAAGGTCGGGAAGCTGAGGCATGGAAGCACGTTTGCCGAAACATCAAGACGGGTCGCGGTATGCTGAATAATGACCCGGAGTTGATTTACGCCATGATAGGGAATGCCGTCATCCGAAGGAATACCGACCTTGCCGCGCAAATGCTGTACGAAAAACCCGAGTGGGCAAACCGTCTGCCTGCCGAATGTGACGGGATGTTTGATGTTCTGACAGTAGAGGAACAAAATATTTGCTTGGCAGTTCAAGAAGAGTTTCGGTTAAACGGCAATTTACTACGGAAATTGGAGTCTACAAATCAAGGTTTATTTTTTTTACAGGGGATGCTGGCATTCGGTGAGTTACAGGAGTCGATGGCATTGGGTAATGGTGAAATGTGGGATGCCGACATAATGCTTTCTTTTTTATTGCGTCCTAATGTGGATGCAGAACATACATTAGCCCACAACTCGCCTTACCTCGCTGCCTACTGCAAACCGGAAAAAATGGCTATTTTGAAAAATGACACTAAGGTGCAATGGATGCCTTCGCAAGAGATAAACCAGACATTCGCTAAAAAATGGGCGTGTATGGGTAATAGTGTCGGCTGTATCCTTTACGCTATTGCTCTTCCTAGCTACGACCCCTACGTCCTTCGCCTACAAGATACCGCCATGCAGCAACGCGCATTCCAAGCCGCTTTAGAGTTATACCGACTGCCCGCCGGTAAACGCCGCGCTGCTTTAGAAAGCGTTTTGGCAAAACATTCCAGCCCTTCCCGTCAATTGCGTTGGGATGAGCAGCAGAAGGTTGTCGATTTTGAAATTTACGAACCGAATAACCGACCGCAGGCAGTTAAATTGAATTTGGAAAATTGATTCAACAGATTTGTCTTTCAAATAGCTAATCCAAAGGTCGTCTGAAACTTTTCAGACGACCTTTTTTGCGGCTGTCGGGTTTTTTAAAATTGATTGAGTAATCAGAAGACGCCATGTTGGATCGCCTGTTATCTGAAACAGTGTAAAATCCAAATTATGTAGAGAGTTGCACACTTTGCTTACAGTACCGTATTTGCCAAGAAAACTTGGGGAAAAGCTTCAAGTTAGGCTGTTTTAACCTAAAATTAAAGATCTGAAATCATGAGCCACGTTAAATTTCCTTATCATCCGAATATTTATCAACTGGAATTTGGTCCAATTGAGCGCAATCAAGACGGTCTTGTTTGTCAGGTTTGCGGCTGTGTTCCTGATCTTTATTTGGATAGTATGTATACGACAGAGGAGGTTGATTGTCTTTGTTTGGATTGTGTAGCCAGTGGCGCTGCGGCAGATAAGTTTGATGGTGATTATATTCAAGATGCGGAATCTGAAATGGTCAGTGATCCGGAACGGGTTAAAAACTTTTTCCGTACCACGCCGGGTTATAGCAGTTGGCAGGGAGAATATTGGTTAGCTTGTTGTGATGATTTCTGTAATTTTATTGATCATGTGGGAATGGATGAACTGAATAAGATGCCCGAAAAAGAAGCTATTTTGGCAGATTATGAGCTTTCGGATGGATTTGACCGTGATATTTTGGAGGAATGTCTCAGTCGAGATGGCGACATGGCAGGTTATCTTTTTCAATGTCGTCATTGTGGCAAATATAGACTTCATGTGGATGCAAGTTAGGATATGGATGATAGGAAACTGTCGATTTTGAAATTTACGAACCGAATATCCGACCGAATATCCGACCGCTGCCACTTAAATTGAATTTAGAAAATTGATACAACGGTTTTATTTTTCGCATAAATCAGCCAAAGGTCGTCTGAAAATTTTCAGACGACCTTTTTTGCGGCTGTCGGGTTCGTTTGATAAAAAATGAAAGGCAGAAATCAATACAGATGGAAATGACGTATTGGATAAGATGTAAATTATTTGATTCTTTTTCGACTGTTCAATATACTCCGACCGCTTTATTTCATCTTATTACGGAAATTTGATAAAAATTCTCATTTTACGACATAAAAAAAGCCTTTTACTGCCGATTTGCGTAAGGAGGCTTTGAGCTCCGCCGCCATTCGGACGGCTGAATAATTAGGAGACACCATGCCATTATCTAAATTTCGTCCGGCACGTTTGCCGGTTGCCGTTGCTGCGGCACTTTTATCCGCCTATTCCTTCGGGGCAGGGGATGGGGTTGAGCAGGTTGATTTGCCTACCGTACAAGTAAAGGGCATCGGCAAACAGACGACCAACAACTACACCATTCCGGCTTCCTCCGCTGCGACAGGCATCCGCCTGACTCAGCGCGAAACGCCGCAGTCTTTGTCTGTCGTTACCGAAAAACAAATGGACGACCAAGGTTTGGATACCTTGCAGGACGTGTTGAAACAAACGCCGGGCGTGTTCCACAGCAAAATGGGCAACAACGTATCCGGTCACAGCCAGTTTATTTCGCGCAGTCAGGCGATTGACAGCATCTCCGTGGACGGTGCGCCCAAGTTCCTTTACGACGGTAAAGCCATACGCCGCGGCACCAACAATCTGGACAGCACGTTGTACGAACAAGTCGTCGTCGTGCGCGGCGCAAGCGGCTTGTCTAACGGCGGTATGGGCGAACCGGGCGGTACGGTCGCTTTGGAACGCAAAAAACCGACTGCCAAACCTGCCGTCAGCGTGGAAGCCGGTGTCGGTTCTTGGAACCACTACCGCTTCGTCCTTGATGCCAATCATCCTTTAAATGCAGACAATACCTTGCGCGGACGCTCCATTTTGGTCAGCGATCACGGCGGCGATTACCTGCCGAACACATCGCGTCACAATCACACTTTCTACGGCATTCTGTCTTACGATCTCACGCCGCAAACCCAATGGCGCGTCGGTACGGAGCTACATCGTTTCCGCAATAAGGGCAGCTCGCGTTTCAGCTATCTGACCGTAGCGGGAAATCGCAAAGACGGATTCAAGCCGTTTGAATCTTCACCGCGCAACAATTCATCCGCACGCTGGGCATACGGCAAAGACAACAGTGCCGAAGTATTCACTTCTCTCAGTCATGAATTTGCCAACGGCTGGAAGCTGACGGGCGATTACAGCTATCTGACAGGTAAAAGCGATATTGTTTCAGGCATTGCCGGTACATACGAAATCAATCCCGACTACTCTGCGCTTTTCACTTCAGACCGCGACCGCAGCAAATACCGCGATCAAGATTTCTCGTTGACTTTGGACGGCGACTATCCGGCGTTGGGTCGTTCGCATGAATTTAATGCAGGTATCAGCTATCAGGGCAACCGAGAAAACCTGTCTTTCTATCAGGAAGGCGAATCGATTATTCCTGATTTGCGCCAATTTGACGGCAATGTTGCACAGCCCGATATGCCGTATTTGCGCGACGGTTTTACCAATATGAAAAACCTGTCGGTTTACGGCTCAACCCGTTTCAAACTGACTGACCGATTCGCCCTGATCGGTGGCGCACGTTTTGTGGATTGGCGGTACCGTTACAGCACCAACCGCAACAAATTCGCTTACAGCAGCCACAAACAAAAAGTTTTCATTCCTTATCTGGGTGCAACCCTCGATATTGGTGAAAACTTAACTGCCTACGCGTCGTACACCACCATCTTCCGTCCGCAAGTGCGTTACCTGACTAAAGACGGCGCATCGCTCGAGCCGCAACGCGGTAAAACTTACGAGACCGGTTTGAAAGGCTCATGGTTTGACGGTCGTCTGAATGCTTCTGCGTCTGTGTTTATGAACAAACGCGACCATTTGGGCGTTTATGCGGGTAGATTGCCAAACGGTGAAGAATACTACCGCTCTGCTGATAAAACGACGACTAAGGGCTGGGAGCTCGCCGTCGGTGGACGCTTGAGCGACAGATGGCTGCTTAATGCTTCCTATGCGCGTTCCAAAATCAAAGACAGCGAAGGCAAGCAACTGCATCCGTCTTATCCCGTTCATTTGTTCAAACTCTTCACGGCGTACGACGTAACCGACCGTTTGAACTTGGGCGCAAACGTCAACTGGCAAAGCCGCAGCCATACGCTGGACGAATATCCCGCTGATATCAACCCGGCTGCCGCCGCAGCCTTAACCCAACGCCCATACGCTACGCTGGACTTGACCGCGCATTACAAAATCGGCAAATCCACCCAAATCGGTTTGGACTTTGAAAACGTGTTCAACAAACGCTACCGCACCATGCCCGATATCCACGTTTACGGCACGCCGCGCAGCCTGACCGCTACGTTGAAACACACGTTCTAAATAGGCAAAAGAAAAGGTCGTCTGAAAATCTCGATTTGAGGTTTTCAGACGACCTTTTAGTGTGTATGGCGTGTATTGCGAGGAGATATAGTGGATTAACTTTAAACCAGTACGGCGTTGCCTCGCCTTGTCCTGATTTAAATTTAATCCACTATAGTTGTAGGCTTTTGCCAAAGCAGCAATGCTATTGGGACGGGGCGCATTCTTGCAGCAGCAGGTTGTCCGTCATGTTGTCAGGCATTTCTTCCGAGGATTCGTGATGAACCAGAAAACCGCCGTCTTCCTTGTAGAAATCGGTTTCCGTAAAGTTGCCGATTGTCCATGTGTATTGACCGTCGCTAAATGCGTTCAAGTCTTCGTTGCTCATTTCGGGGCTGAAAGGCGCGACAAATTCAGCGCCTTTAAAGCGCACTTGCGCCGCGGCACCGTCCTCTGTTTTGAAATAGCGGACGGTCACGCTGCCGTTGTCTTTGCAGCGGTAGGTTTGCCATTTTGCCTGTTCCAAGCCGGTCAGATTTTGTGTGGCGGAAGGCGCGGAGGCTGATGCAGCCTCGGAAGCGGCGGCTTGTGCCGGGGCTTGGGAAGCTGCGGCTGCCGACGCATTGGAAGCTCCGGATGCGCTTGCTTCTGCCGTTTTGTCACCCGCGCTGCAGGCGCATAACAAGGCAGTCAATGTGGAACACAAAAGGAGCAAAGGTTTGGAAGACATATTTATCACACCTCAAAGATAATCAAAACCTGACGGATTGGAACGGGAATGTCGGTAAAGGTTCAGCCGTTCATTGTCGAAGGGGGTATTCTAACAGCGTAAATGAAAGACGGGGCGGCACCTGACTTTGTGGCATGAAATATTGGATAAAAGGTATTTTTGTGGGATGATGGGTGCGAAGTTTGTTATTTTGTTAATATTGCATTTTCAGACGACCCAATAGTGGATGACGGCAATCAGGACAAGGCGCAGCGACGCTGTCCGATGAAGGTTATCCACTCTATCTCTTTTTAAATTCTTTAATTGATTCCTTATCCGAAAGCAAAACCATGAGCAAAACCGTCCATTATCTGAAAGATTACCAAACGCCTGCCTACCGCATTCTCGAAACCGACCTGCATTTCGACATTGCCGAACCGCAAACCGTCGTGAAATCCCGTTTGACGGTCGAGCCGCAGAGGGTGGGGGAGCCGCTGGTGTTGGACGGTTCGGCGAAACTTTTGTCCGTCAAAATCAACGGGGCGGCGGCGGATTATGTGTTGGAAGGAGAGACGCTGACGATTGCGGGCGTGCCGTCCGAACGCTTCACCGTCGAAGTGGAAACCGAAATCCTGCCGGCGGAAAACAAATCGCTGATGGGGCTGTATGCTTCCGGCGGCAATTTGTTTACCCAGTGCGAGCCGGAGGGCTTCCGCAAAATCACATTTTACATCGACCGTCCGGATGTGATGTCCAAGTTCACCACCACCATCGTCGCCGACAAAAAACGCTATCCCGTTTTGCTTTCCAACGGCAACAAAATCGACGGCGGCGAGTTTTCAGACGGCCGCCATTGGGTGAAATGGGAAGACCCGTTTGCCAAACCGAGCTATCTGTTTGCTTTGGTCGCGGGCGATTTGGCGGTAACGGAAGACCGTTTCACCACCATGAGCGGCAGAAACGTCAAAATCGAGTTTTACACCACCGATGCGGACAAGCCCAAGGTCGGCTTTGCCGTGGAATCCTTGAAAAACGCGATGAAGTGGGACGAAACGCGCTTCGGTCTGGAATACGACTTGGATATTTTCATGGTCGTCGCCGTGGGCGATTTCAATATGGGCGCGATGGAAAACAAGGGTTTGAACATTTTTAACACCAAGTTTGTCCTTGCCGACAGCCGCACCGCCACCGATACCGATTTCGAAGGTATCGAATCCGTGGTCGGACACGAATATTTCCACAACTGGACGGGCAACCGCGTAACCTGCCGCGACTGGTTCCAGCTTTCGCTGAAAGAAGGGCTGACCGTGTTCCGCGACCAAGAATTTTCCGGCGACCGCGCCAGCCGCGCCGTGCGCCGCATCGAAAACATCCGCCTGCTGCGCCAGCACCAGTTTCCCGAAGACGCAGGCCCGACCGCGCATCCGGTGCGCCCCGCCAGCTATGAGGAGATGAACAATTTTTACACCATGACCGTTTATGAAAAAGGCGCGGAAGTGGTGCGGATGTATCACACCCTGCTCGGCGAAGAGGGTTTCCAGAAAGGCATGAAGCTCTATTTCCAACGCCACGACGGGCAGGCCGTTACCTGCGACGATTTCCGTGCGGCGATGGCGGACGCGAACGGCATCAATCTCGACCAGTTCGCCTTGTGGTACAGCCAGGCGGGAACGCCCGTTTTGGAAGCGGAAGGTCGTCTGAAAAACAATATTTTCGAGTTGACCATCAAACAAACCGTGCCGCCTACGCCCGATATGGCGGACAAGCAGCCGATGATGATTCCGGTCAAAATCGGACTGCTGAACCGCAACGGCGAAGCGGTGGCATTCGATTATCAGGGCAAACGCGCAACCGAAGCCGTGTTGCTGCTGACCGAAGCCGAACAGACCTTCCCGCTCGAAGGCGTAACCGAAGCTGTTGTTCCCTCGCTGCTGCGCGGGTTCAGCGCGCCGGTGCATCTGAACTATCCGTACAGCGACGACGACCTGCTGCTCCTGCTCGCCCACGACAGCGACGCCTTCACGCGCTGGGAAGCCGCCCAAACGCTCTACCGCCGCGCCGTCGCCGCCAACCTTGCCGCGCTTTCAGACGGCGTCGAGTTGCCGAAACACGAAAAACTGCTTGCCGCCGTTGAAAAAGTCATTTCAGACGACCTCTTGGACAACGCCTTCAAAGCCCTGCTTTTGGGTGTGCCGTCCGAGGCCGAACTGTGGGACGGCGCGGAAAACATCGACCCGCTGCGCTACCATCAGGCGCGCGAAGCCTTGTTGGACACGCTTGCCGCCCACTTCCTGCCGAAATGGCACGAATTGAACCGTCAGGCGGCGAAGCAGGAAAATCAAAGCTATGAATACAGCCCAGAAGCCGCCGGCTGGCGCACGTTGCGCAACGTCTGCCGCGCCTTCGTCCTGCGCGCCGACCCCGCACACATCGAAACCGTTGCCGAAAAATACGGCGAAATGGCGCAAAACATGACCCACGAATGGGGCATCCTGTCCGCCGTCAACGGCAACGAAAGCGATACGCGCAACCGCCTGCTGACGCAGTTTGCCGACAAGTTTTCAGACGACGCGCTGGTGATGGACAAATATTTCGCCCTCGTCGGCTCAAGCCGCCGCAGCGACACCCTGCAACAGGTTCAAACCGCCTTGCAGCATCCGAAATTCAGCCTCGAAAACCCCAACAAAGCCCGCTCGCTCATCGGCAGCTTCAGCCGCAACGTCCCGCATTTCTACGCGCAAGACGGCAGCGGCTACCGCTTCATCGCCGACAAAGTCATCGAAATCGACCGCTTTAACCCGCAGGTCGCCGCCCGCTTAGTGCAGGCGTTCAATCTCTGCGACAAGCTCGAACCGCACCGCAAAAACTTGGTGAAACAAGAATTGCAGCGAATTCGGGCGCAGGAAGGCTTGTCGAAAGATGTGGGCGAAATTGTCGGCAAGATTTTGGATTGAGGCCGTCTGAAACGATAATGCAAATTATTGTAATGAGATAAAAAAAGGTCGTCTGAAACTGTCATTTCAGACGACCTTTTGTGATAGACACATATTCTGCTTCGTCATAAAATGCCATCTGTTTATTATTGATTGAACGATGAGGCTAAAATGAAGAAATATATTCTTGCAGCGTGTGCATTATGGTTTGCAGGTCAAGCATTAGCCGCTGATTTTTCTGGAAATTGGGGGTATGAGCAAGAACTGGAAGATGGTATCTACGGTAAATATTTTAATATTAAGCAATCACCAAAATACATTATTTCCGGAGAGTGGAATGAAGGCCGTTCGAACGGCCCGGGCGGCAGCGGCAAGGTAAAAGGCTATGTCAAACGCGGCAAACTGTATTTGAGCTATTGCAGCGAAGGCGACGATTCTTGGTACACGCATTGTCCGAAATATGAAAAAGACCGCGGATATTTCGTGCGGAGAAACGGACAGCTTGTCGAGTATTACAGTTTGCACGGAAAGCGCAATGCTTATAGGAAGGGCGATGTATTCACCCGACAAAAAGAAAAAGCAGCCGACGCATCCGAATAAGCAAAAGGCCGTCTGAAAACCGACGGTAGCGGTTTCAGACGGCTTTTTTCTATTAAATATCATTTAATTTCTTGAATTTATAGTGGATTAAATTTAAATCAGGACAAGGCGACGAAGCCGCAGACAGTACAAATAGTACGGAACCGATTCACTTGGTGCTTCAGCACCTTAGAGAATCGTTCTCTTTGAGCTAAGGCGAGGCAACGCCGTACTGGTTTAAATTTAATCCACTATACAATAAAACATCTTTCAAGCCCCATCAGCCTTATTGGGCGGGCTTCCTTATCCCTTCATCAAAATGTGCTAAAATCCGCCTTTAAAAACTGCTGTTTCCTACCCATATCCCCTTCATGGACATTACTCAACAACCTTCAAACATCATCGTCGGGCTCTCCGGCGGTGTCGATTCCTCCGTAACCGCCGCCTTGCTCAAACAGCAGGGTTATCAAGTGCGCGGTGTGTTTATGCAAAACTGGGAGGACGACGACAATGACGAATATTGCAGCATCAAGCAAGACTCTTTCGATGCCATTGCCGTCGCCGACATCATCGGTATCGACATCGACATCGTCAATTTTGCCGCCCAATACAAAGACAACGTATTCGCTTATTTCCTCAAAGAATACAGCGCGGGGCGCACGCCGAATCCGGATGTGTTGTGCAACGCCGAAATCAAATTCAAATGCTTTTTGGACTACGCCATAGAGCAGGGCGCGGATACCATTGCCACCGGACACTATGCGCGCAAAGAAGTCCGTAACGGCGTGCATTACCTGCTCAAAGGTTTGGATCAAAACAAAGACCAAAGCTATTTCCTCTACCGCCTCAAACCTTTCCAACTCGAGCGCGCGATTTTTCCGTTGGGCGATTTGGAAAAACCTGAAGTCCGCCGCCTTGCCGCCGAATTCAATTTGCCGACTGCCGCCAAAAAAGACAGTACCGGCATCTGTTTCATCGGCGAACGTCCGTTCCGCGAGTTCCTGCAAAAATACCTGCCGACCAACAACGGCAAAATGGTCACGCCCGAAGGGAAAACCGTCGGCGAACACGTCGGGCTGATGTTCTACACGCTCGGGCAGCGCAAAGGATTGGGCATCGGCGGCGCGGGCGAACCGTGGTTTGTCGCCGCGAAGGATTTGATGAAAAACGAACTCATCGTCGTACAAGGTCATGACCATCCGCTGCTCTATACCCGCAGCCTTGTTATGAACGATTTGAGTTTCACGCTGCCCGAACGCCCGAAAGAAGGGCGCTACACCTGCAAAACCCGCTACCGCATGGCGGACGCGCCGTGTGAATTGCGTTATCTCGATGATGACACGGTCGAGCTGGTGTTCGATGAACCGCAATGGGCGGTAACGCCCGGTCAATCCGCCGTGCTGTACGACGGCGATGTCTGCTTGGGCGGCGGCATTATCATGTCCACCGACAAACCCGTCATTATTACCGCTTGATTAAAAAACACAAAAGGTCGTCTGAAAACTACTGCGGCAGGTTTGCTCCTGCTTTTTCAGACGACCTCAAGACAACCATAAAACCAACGAAACAAGATTATTTATATGGAAAAACTCTGGCTCAACAGCTATGAACAAGGCGTCAATGCCGAAATCGACATCACGCAATACAGCTCCATCAGCGACGTATTCCGTCAAAGCGTTGAAAAATTTGCGCACCAACCCGCGTTTCAAAACATGGGCAAAACGCTCACTTACGCCGAAGTCGGCAAGCTGGCGGAAGATTTTGCCTCCTATCTGCAAAACGTTCTGAAGCTGCCGCGCGGCGAGCGCGTGGCGATTATGCTGCCCAACCTGCTGCAATACCCGATTGCGCTTTTCGGCATCCTGCAGGCGGGGCTGGTGGCGGTGAACACCAATCCGCTCTACACCCCGCGCGAGCTGGAGCATCAGTTGAAAGACAGCGGCGCGACCACCATCATTGTTTTGGAAAATTTTGCCAACACGCTGGAGCTGGTGTTGCCGCGCACGCAAATCAAACACGTCATCGTCGCCTCTGTCGGAGAAATGTTCGGCTTCTTCAAAGGCACGCTGATGAATTTCGTGCTGCGTAAAATCAAAAAAATGGTGCCCGAATACCGCATTTCCGGTGCTATCCCTTTTCAGACGACCCTGAAAGAAGGTGCGGCACATACCTTCCGCCCCGTTACCCTAACCCGCGAAGACACCGCGCTGCTGCAATACACGGGCGGCACGACCGGCGTGGCAAAAGGCGCAATCCTCAGCCACGGCAACATCTGCGCCAATATGCTTCAGGCGAAAGAATGGATTAAATTCCAACTGCGCGAAGGCAAAGAAACCGTCATCGCCGCGCTGCCGCTTTACCACATCTTTGCCCTGACGGTGAACCTGATGATTTTCGCCAATACCGGTTCCAAAATCATCCTGATTACCAACCCGCGCGATATGAAGGGCTTTATCGGCGAGCTTAAAAAAGAAAGCATCAGCGTCTTCATCGGCGTGAATACCTTGTTTAACGGCATGGTTAACCAACCCGATTTCGCCACCGTCGATTTCTCCAACCTGCGCCTGACTTTGGGCGGCGGCATGGCGACTCAAAAAGCCGTCGCAGAAAAATGGAAAAAAATCACCGGCACACCCATCGTCGAAGCTTACGGCCTGACCGAAGCCAGTCCCGGCGTGTGCTGCAACCCGCTCAATATCGAAGCATACAGCGGCGGCATCGGATTGCCCGTTCCCTCCACCGAAGTCGAATTGCGCGATGCGGACGGCAAAGAAGTCTCCGTCGGACAGCCGGGCGAGCTTTGGGTGCGCGGCCCGCAAGTGATGAAAGGCTATTGGAACCGCCCCGAAGAAACCGCCAAAACCATAGACGCGCGCGGCTTTTTGGAAACCGGCGACATCGCCGTGATGGACGAAAAAGGCTGGCTGAAACTGGTTGACCGCAAAAAAGACCTCATCGTCGTTTCCGGCTTCAACGTTTATCCGAACGAAATCGAAGAAGTTATTTCGCACAATGATAAAGTCATGGAAGTCGCCTGTATCGGCGTGCCCAACGAAAAAACAGGCGAAGCCCTCAAAGTCTTCGTCGTCAAAAAAGACCCGAGCCTGACCAAAGAAGAACTCATCGAATTCTGCCGTACCGAGCTGACTGCTTATAAAGTGCCGAAAGACATCGAGTTCCGTGACGAACTGCCCAAGTCCAACGTCGGCAAAATCCTGCGCCGCGAGCTTCGCGAACAAGCGCAAAACAAATAACACCGAAAGGTCGTCTGAAAAGCATCCCGCACCTTTCAGACGACCTTTAATCATCATGGAAACCAGCACATGACCCATACCGTCCATCTTCAATTCGAAGACATCGACAACACCGTCCTCCAACGCCTCTGCGGCGCGCTTGACGGCAACCTCGAAGCCTTGGGCAAAGCCCTCGATATCAAAATCAGCCGCCGCTTCGAACACTTCACCTTCATGGGCGAACTCGCCCATGCCGGCCGCCGCGCCTTGCTCGCGCTCGCCGAAGCCGCCGAACAAGGTGATCTGGACGACAACGCCATCCGCCTCGCCGCCGTCGAAGCCAAAACCGCTGACAACAAACACGAAGAAAAGCATCACGACCAACAATATTATTTCCGCACCAAACGCGGCAGTATAGGTGGGCGCACCCCGCGCCAAAACGGCTACATCCGCGCCTTGTTAAACCACGACGTCGTCTTCGGGTTGGGCCCCGCGGGTACGGGCAAAACCTATCTCGCCGTCGCCGCAGCCGTCGATGCCATGGAAAAACACCAAATCGAGCGCATCGTCCTCGTCCGCCCCGCTGTCGAAGCAGGCGAAAAACTCGGCTTCCTGCCCGGCGATTTGGCGCAAAAAGTCGACCCCTACCTGCGCCCGCTCTACGACGCGCTCTACGATCTGATGGGCTTCGACCGCGTGACCAAACTGATGGAAAAAGGCTTGATTGAAATCGCCCCGCTCGCCTACATGCGCGGGCGCACGCTCAACGGCGCGTATGTGATTCTGGACGAAGCGCAAAACACCACGCCCGAACAGATGAAAATGTTCCTGACCCGCATCGGCTTCGGCGCGAAAGCCGTCATCACCGGCGACATCAGCCAAATCGACCTCCCGCGCAACGTCAAATCCGGCCTGAAAGATGCCCGCGAAAAACTGCGCGACGTGGAAGGGCTGTATTTCCACACCTTCACCAGCGAAGATGTCGTCCGCCATCCGCTGGTACAGAAAATTGTGGAAGCGTATGAGGCGGCAGAAGAGCAAGCCGAAAGAAGCAGCGCCGCCGAACGGTAAACAATGAGGCTTAAAAAAGGTCGTCTGAAAACCTGAAACATGGGTTTTCAGATGACCTTTTTCATATTTTATAGTGGATTAACTTTAAATCAGGACAAGGCGACGAAGCCGCAGACAGTACAGATAGTACGGCAAGGTGAGGTAACGCCGTACTGGTTTAAAGTTAATCCACTATATAAAGTCAAAATGGATGAAGCAGCCTATCTTGTCATGCCTTATTTTGTGCTGCCGAAAATTGGATATTGTTAACAATATTATCGAGTCTGAAATGCGGTCGTTGCTGTTTTTAAAGCATCAGCCTGATGATATAAAATTTCAGACGATTTTTTTTAAAACAAAGGCTTTAGTTTTAGTAGCCGATTTTGGCGGCGATATCGGGTAACGGGGTGTCAGGTTTCAGAGGTCGTCTGAAAATAAATCCATATATAAATTAATCAACTTTGAAAATACCGACTACATGCTATTACATTTCATTTGGAAATTGGTTATAGTTACAACTGTGAAGCCCTTAAATTTCAACCAGACATAAGAAGGAAGAGAAATGTCCCAATCCGCCGCAAAAGAAACCCTTAACCCTTTCGAAATCGCCCGCAAACAGGTCAAAACCGCCTGCGACCGGCTCAATGCCGACCCCGCGGTGTATGAAATCCTGAAAAGCCCGCAACGCGTTTTGGAAGTTACCTTCCCCGTCAAACTCGACAACGGTACAGTCAAAACCTTCACCGGCTACCGTTCGCAACACAACAATGCCGTCGGCCCCTACAAAGGCGGCGTGCGCTTCCATCCCAATGTGAATTTGGACGAAGTCAAAGCCCTGTCGATTTGGATGACCATCAAATGCTGTGTTGCGGGCATTCCTTACGGCGGCGGCAAAGGCGGCATTACTTTGGATCCGCGCGATTATTCCGAAGCAGAGTTGGAACGCATTGCACGCGCTTATTCCGAAGCCATTTCCCCGCTGATCGGCGAGAAAATCGATATTCCCGCTCCCGATGTGAACACCAACGGTAAAATCATGTCGTGGATGGTTGATGCTTATGAAAACGTTGTTAAAAAATCCGCGCCGGGCGTGTTCACCGGCAAACCGGTCGAATTCGGCGGTTCTTTGGCGCGTACCGAAGCGACAGGTTACGGCGTGAACTTTGCCGCCGTCCAAGCCTTGGAAAAACTCGGCAAAGACGTTAAAGGCGCAACCTACGCCATTCAGGGCTTCGGCAATGTGGGCTATCACACAGGCTATTACGCGCATCAATCCGGCGCGAAAGTCGTTGCCGTTTCCACCGTCGATGTCGCCATCTACAACGAAAACGGCTTGGATATGGAAGCCTTGTTCAAAGAGTTCCAAGAAAAAGGCTTCATTACCAACGAAGCGGGTTACGGCAAAGAAATCAGCAACGCCGAACTCTTGGCATTGGATGTGGACGTACTCGCCCCTTGCGCGCTGGAAAACCAACTGACTTCCGAAAATGCCGGCAAAGTGCGCGCCAAAATCGTGGTCGAAGGCGCAAACGGTCCGACTACGCCCGAAGCCGATGCCATCCTGCGTCAAAACGGCGTATTGGTCGTGCCCGATATTCTGGCAAACTGCGGCGGCGTAGTCGTTTCCTATTTTGAATGGGTGCAAAACCTGCAAGGCTATTACTGGGAATTTGATGAAGTTCAGGAAAAAGAAACCGTCGTCCTGCGCCGAGCATTCCGAGATATTTGGAATCTGGCGCAAGAGTATGATGTGGACTTGCGCACCGCGTCTTACATGATGAGTATCCGCCGCGTTGAAAAAGCGATGAAGCTGCGGGGTTGGTACTAATCCAGATTTGAAGATTTAGCTTGAGAAAAGGTCGTCTGAAAATTTTTCAGACGACCTTTTGGCTATGGTGGACAAGGTTAGATCATGGTTGAAGGAAATCCTAGTGTGATTTAATTTTCCCTCAATTGACTTGCTATTTCTATTCAGAAATCACATGTCTACCATTATTCACATAGTCTATAGGTGTGAAATGTATGGGCAATTCTGCATTCCTAATAGAAAAAATGTAATTCTTATAAAATAAACTATTTATGGAATGAATGTCTATTTCTAGAATATCTCTTTTAAATTTTTGAGCAATTGTTGCGCATTCTTTCTCATCAACATTTTTCCCAAGGAAGAAAAATAAAATTGACAATAACAAACAATAACAGCATCTAAATTGATGCAAAGATGAATTAATAAAAATTGGTTCTTTAATATCTGAAATATAAAATGGAATCAGCCATATTTCTTTGTTTTTATTTATTGCGAAGAAACCATTATTATTTCTCCCGAAAACAATAAATTCATCTTTTTTATCGTTCTCAACAAGGACTTCCTCATCTTTAAATTTTATGAATTCAAATTTGTCTTTGTAATAATTTTCCAATTTTGAATATTCATTATTTGCCATGTCATTTAATAATTCAGAAAATGAAAAAATTTTTCTATTAAACTTTTTCAAAATTCTATATTCCGTTCCTTTTAAATCAACCTCATTAATAATCATATGTATTTATCCTGTAACTTGTTGCAGCGACCTAATAATTTTTAGTGAGGTCTCGAAAGTATAATACTCTAAAAACAGTAAGGTAGGTTGGGTTAGAAAGACAGCCTTTAAAAAGGTCGTCTGAAATCATGTGTTTCAGACGAGACCTCGCATGGTTTGACGAGCAATTTGAGAAATGCGTCAATGTTGTGCTGGATGAGGCACTCATTACATAAAATCCCCCGAATGTTTCCAATCGGGGGATTTTTTGGAATTGCTAGAAAGCTTATTTATTCAACTCATTAGCCAAATACAGCCAAGTTTCGATGACGGTATCCGGATTCAGGGAAACGCTTTCGATGCCTTCTTGAACCAGCCATTTGGCGAAGTCCGGATGGTCTGACGGACCTTGACCGCAAATACCGACGTATTTGTTTTGCTTGCGGCAGGCAGAGATTGCCAAATGCAGCATCACTTTGACGGCAGGGTTGCGTTCGTCAAACGATTCGGACACCAAGCCGCTGTCGCGGTCGAGGCCGAGGGTCAGCTGGGTCATGTCGTTGGAACCGATAGAGAAACCGTCGAAGTATTGCAGGAATTGTTCTGCCAATACCGCGTTGCTCGGCAGTTCGCACATCATGATCAGGCGCAGGCCGTTTTTACCGCGTTCCAAACCGTTTTCTTTCAAGGCTTTGACGACGGCTTCGGCTTCGCCCAAAGTGCGGACGAACGGAATCATGATTTCGACGTTGGTCAGCCCCATTTCGTCTCGGACGCGTTTGAGGGCTTTGCATTCGAGCGCGAAGCAGTCTTTGAAGCTTTCAGCAACGTAACGCGCCGCACCGCGGAAGCCTAGCATCGGGTTTTCTTCGTGCGGTTCGTAAATGCTGCCGCCGACCAAGTTGGCGTATTCGTTGGATTTGAAGTCGGACATACGGACGATGGTTTTACGCGGATAAACCGATGCGGCCAATGTTGCCACGCCTTCGGCGATTTTATCGACGTAGAAGTCGACAGGGGAGGCGTAGCCGGCGATGCGGCGGGTAATTTCCGCTTTCAATTCATCGTCTTGTTTGTCAAATTCCAACAAGGCTTTCGGGTGGATGCCGATTTGGCGGTTGATGATGAATTCCATGCGTGCCAAGCCGATGCCTTCGCTCGGCAGGTTGGCGAAGCTGAATGCGAGTTCGGGGTTGCCGACGTTCATCATGACTTTAACCGGCGCTTTGGGCATATTGTCCAAGGCAACGTCGGTGATTTGTACGTCCAGCAGGTCGGAGTAGATAAAGCCTGTATCGCCTTCGGCACAGGATACGGTAACTTCTTGACCGTTGCTCAGCAATTCGGTTGCGTCGCCGCAGCCGACTACGGCAGGAATACCCAGTTCGCGCGCGATGATGGCGGCGTGGCAGGTACGGCCGCCGCGGTTGGTGACGATGGCGGAAGCGCGTTTCATTACCGGTTCCCAATCCGGGTCGGTCATGTCGGTAACGAGTACGTCGCCAGCTTCAACGGAATCCATTTCGGATGCGTCTTTTACTAAGCGGACTTTGCCTTGACCGACTTTTTGACCGATGGCACGACCTTCGCACAAGATGGTTTTGTCGCCGTTGATGTCGAAGCGGCGCAGGTTGCGGCTGCCTTCTTCTTGGGATTTCACGGTTTCAGGACGGGCTTGCAGGATGTAGAGTTTGCCGTCCAAGCCGTCACGGCCCCATTCGATATCCATCGGGCGGCCGTAGTGTTTTTCGATTGTCAGCGCGTAGTGTGCCAACTCGGTGATTTCTTCGTCGGTAATGGAGAAGCGGTTGCGGTCTTCTTCGGGAACATCGACGTTCATTACGGATTTACCGGCTTCTGCTTTGTCGGTAAAGATCATTTTGATTTGTTTCGAACCCATGGTTTTGCGCAGGATGGCAGGTTTGCCTGCTTTCAGCGTGGGTTTGAAAACATAGAATTCGTCAGGGTTGACCGCGCCTTGTACGACGTTTTCACCCAAACCGTAAGATGAAGTCACGAAAACGACTTGGTCGAAGCCGGACTCGGTGTCGAGGGTGAACATGACGCCGGACGCGCCGCTGTCGGAACGCACCATGCGTTGTACGCCTGCGGAGAGGGCGACGATGTCGTGCTCGAAGCCTTTATGTACGCGGTAGGAGATGGCACGGTCGTTGTACAAAGAAGCAAATACATGGTGCATAGCCGCTTTGACGTTTTCCAAGCCGTTGATATTCAAAAAGGTTTCTTGTTGACCTGCAAACGATGCGTCGGGCAGGTCTTCGGCGGTTGCAGAAGAACGGACGGCAACGGAAATGTCCGCACCGCCTGCGTCTGCAACCATTTTGTTCCATGCCGTTTCGATTTCGGCATCCAGTTGTTCGGGGAAGGGCGTATCCAAAATCCATTGGCGGATTTCTTTACCGACGCGCGCCAGTTCGGCGACATCTTCCACATCCAGTTGTGCCAGTGCGGCGGAAATACGCTCGCTCAGTCCGTTGTGCGCCAAAAATGCGCGGTAGGCTTCGGCGGTAGTGGCAAAACCGCCGGGGACGCGGACGCCTTTTTCAGTCAGCTGACTGATCATTTCACCCAGGGAGGCGTTTTTGCCGCCCACGCTTTCAACATCAGTCATACGCAGGTTTTCAAACCAAATTACGTAGTTGTCAGCCATTTGTGTGTCCAATCCAAGATATGTTAAAAAAGAAACGAATACGCTTTGTTATTTTAAGCGATTCAAACGGCTGCTGTCATGCTTTTTCTGTCCCTAGTGATTTGCAGGTCGTCTGAAAAATTGCGGTCTTCAGCCGTGTAGTCAAATGAAATTCGATGGGGAAGTTGATATTCCGAGTATCTATTTCTTTGTAAAACATAAGGTTTGAAATAGATTAATGACTGAGTGGTAGAGGGTGGTAAGGTTTTATTCGGGTATAAAATTTTAAAATAATTAAATTATTAAAATAAAAATGCGTTTAACGGATGTTTTTGTTGGGATGTAGTTGAGTGTAATTTGAATGTATTCCCTTTATTTAGAAGGTTGCAGCTGCTATGATGACTGCCTGCAAACATTTTAAATTTTAGAGGATAACCGAATGACCGCCCCGCGCCATGTGTTTTATATTTCTGACCGTACCGGCCTGACTGCTGAAAATATCGGTGAGGCACTGCTGAATCAGTTTGGCAGAATCGAATTCAAACGCCACACCTATCCCTTCATCGATACGCCTGAAAAAGCGCGTACCGTCGTCGAAATAGTCAACCGCAACGCTCAGGAAAACGGTTTGCGCCCGATTGCCTTCGTCAGCGTCGTCAATGACGAAATCCGTGAAATCATCAAAAAAGCGGGCGCTTTCCATATCAATTTTTTCGAAACCTTCCTCGGGCTTTTGGAAAAAGAACTCAATACTGAGGCGGTCGCCGCTACGCAAGGGCACCACAGTATCGGCAATACGCAACGCTACGATGCGCGTATGGAGGCGGTCAATTTCTCGCTCAACCACGATGACGGCGTCAGCGATAAAAACCTGAAAGAAGCCGATGTGATTTTGATGGGCGTATCGCGTTCGGGCAAAACACCGACCTGTCTTTACCTTGCCCTGCAATACGGTATCCGCGCCGCCAATTACCCGTTGATTCCCGATGATTTGGAATCTACCGACTTACCGCGCATGGTTAAGCCTTATAAAGACAAGCTGTTCGGCCTGACCATTCAACCCGAACGCCTGCAGGCCATCCGTCAAGAGCGCCGTCCGAATTCGACTTATGCCAAAATCGATACCTGTCGCAGTGAGATTGCCGATGCGCAAAATATGTTCAAACGCCACGGCGTTCCATTTACCAATACGACGGATAAATCGGTGGAAGAGCTTGCCGTCCATATCCTTCAAGCCTGCAAATTGAAACGGCGTTTTTGAGGCGTAACATCCTGACTATTAATGAAAGGTCGTCTGAAACACAGAAGTATGTTGAACTGCACCCCAAAAGTTGGACACATACCCTCCAACCACCAAGGTGCAGTTTTTTTATGAGCAAATATACATTACACTTTAAATACCAAGCCGTACTCCACTACCTGCATATACGCAGCCAACAGCGTACCGCAGACCACTACGGCATCTCCCGAACCCACCTGCGACGATGGATACGCGCCTATCAAGAAGGCGGCATCGGCGCACTCGAACATCCCCAATCCAAAACCATGCCCCAACACCGCAAAAACCCCTTCATCGCCGACAAACCCGACCACGAAAAAACACAGGCGGAGCTTATCGAAGAGTTGTGCTATATGCGCGCAGAGGTCGCCTACCTAAAGGAGTTAAAAGCCCTCAGCCAAAAGCGGACCGAAAAGGACAAAGCCAAACCGTCCAAACACTGAGGGCGCAACACCCGCTCAAATACCTGCTGCACATCGCAAACCTGCCCAAAAGCAGCTTTTACTACCATCACCAAGATCGACCCGATCCCGACGAGGCCGACAAAGCCCTCCTTGTCGAAACCTACAAACGGCATAAAGGACGCTACGGACAAAGGCGCATTGCCGCAGCATTGGATTGGAACCGCAAAAAAGCAGCGCGGTTGATGAAGCAGTTGGAACTGAAAGCCCTCATACGGGCGAAAAAAGCCTACCGCCATCCCGCCATGGGCGAGATATCGGAACACCTCCTCAAACGCCTATTCACAGCCGAAAAGCCCAACGAGAAATGGCTGACCGACGTGACCGAACTCAAAGGAAAGGACGGCAAACTGTACCTCTCGCCAATCTTGGACCTGTTCAACCGAGAAATCGTCGCCTACGCCATGAGCCGCAATGCTAACAGCGAAATGGTGAAGGAAATGCTCGAAAAAGCCGCACCCCGGCTGACCGGCGAAGGAACGATGCTTCATTCGGACCAAGGCGTGCTGTACCGTACGGCGGGATATAGGGAATTGCTTGCGGAGCATTCCATGGTTCAAAGCATGTCGCGTAAGGCGAACTGTTGGGACAATGCGCCGATGGAGAGTTTCTTTGCGGTGTTGAAGACGGAGTGTTTCTATAACGCAGGTGAATTGACGGTGGACGAATTGATGAAACAGATAGATGACTATATGGATTACTACAACCGCGAGCGTTGCAGTTTGAAATTGAAAAAGCTGAGTCCTGTCGCATACAGAACCCAGCTTACACAGAGCGCCTGAATAATAGGCTTTTATGAGTGTCCAAGATTTGGGGGCCAGTTCATGTTTCATACGACCTTTTGCTGTCATGAATGCTTGGATTTACTTACATTTGCTATTATAATGCGCGTTTGGATTGACCGTTTGAGGTCGTCTGAAAATATAGTTTTTACCAACCGCCGCACACCTGAAACCCTAACTATGCACATTCTCACTTTTAGTGTGCATTATTAGTGTTTTAGCGTGCGGCATTCTGAAAGGAACGAAATGTTCAATAAACACGTTAAAACCTTCCAATATGGCAATCAAACCGTTACTTTGGAAACCGGCGAAATCGCGCGCCAAGCGGCAGCGGCTGTTAAAGTATCGATGGGCGACACCGTTGTTTTGGTTGCTGTTACCACCAATAAAGAAGTCAAAGAAGGTCAAGACTTCTTCCCTCTGACTGTTGATTACCTTGAACGTACTTACGCCGCAGGTAAAATCCCTGGCGGTTTCTTTAAGCGCGAAGGCAAACAAAGCGAAAAAGAAATCCTAACCAGCCGTTTGATCGACCGTCCTATCCGCCCGCTGTTCCCAGAAGGTTTCTACCACGACATCCAAATCGTTGCGATGGTAGTTTCCGTTGACCCTGAAATTGATTCCGACATTCCTGCCATGCTCGGCGCATCCGCTGCGCTGGTGTTGAGCGGCGTACCGTTTGCCGGTCCGATTGGTGCCACACGCGTAGGTTATGTAAACGGTGTGTACGTATTGAACCCGACCAAAGCCGAATTGGCTAAATCTAAGCTGGACTTGGTGGTTGCGGGTACATCCAAAGCCGTTTTGATGGTGGAATCCGAAGCTAAAATCCTGCCTGAAGACGTGATGTTGGGTGCCGTAGTTTACGGCCACGACCAAATGCAGGTAGCGATTAACGCCATCAACGAGTTCGCCGATGAAGTAAATCCTGAAGTATGGGATTGGAAAGCACCTGAAACCAATGAAGAATTGGTTGCCAAAGTGCGCGAAATCGCAGGCGAAGCCATTAAAGAAGCGTTCAAAATCCGTCAAAAACAAGCGCGTTCCGCTAAATTGGACGAGGCTTGGAATGCAGTAAAAGATGCGCTGATTACCGAAGAAACCGATACTTTGGCTGCCAACGAAATCAAAGGTATTTTCAAACATTTGGAAGCCGACGTTGTCCGCACCCAAATTTTGGAAGGTCAGCCGCGTATCGACGGTCGCGATACCCGCACCGTCCGTCCGCTGAACATCCAAACCGGCGTACTGCCGCGTACACACGGTTCTGCCCTGTTTACCCGTGGCGAAACCCAAGCACTTGCCGTAGCGACTTTGGGTACTTCGCGCGACGAGCAAATTATTGATGCGCTTTCCGGTGAATACACCGACCGCTTCATGTTGCATTACAACTTCCCGCCGTATTCTACCGGTGAAGTGGGCCGCGTCGGCGCGCCGAAACGCCGCGAAATCGGACATGGCCGCTTGGCAAAACGCGCACTGGTTGCCGTATTGCCGTCCCCTGAAGAATTCAGCTACACCATGCGTGTTGTTTCCGAGATTACCGAGTCCAACGGTTCGTCTTCTATGGCTTCCGTCTGCGGTGGCTGTTTGAGCTTGCTGTCTGCCGGCGTGCCTTTGAAAGCACACGTTGCCGGTATCGCAATGGGTCTGATTTTGGACAACAACAAATTCGCCGTGTTGACCGACATCTTGGGTGATGAGGATCACTTGGGCGATATGGACTTTAAAGTTGCCGGTACGACCGAAGGCGTAACCGCGCTGCAAATGGACATCAAAATCCAAGGCATTACCAAAGAAATCATGCAGATTGCTTTGGCGCAAGCCAAAGATGCGCGTCTGCACATCTTGGAACAGATGAAAGCCGCCGTGGCAGGTCCGCAAGAGCTGTCCGCTCACGCTCCGCGCCTGTTTACCATGAAAATCAACCAAGACAAAATCCGTGAAGTCATTGGCAAAGGCGGTGAAACCATCCGTGCGATTACCGCTGAAACCGGTACTGAAATCAATATCGCGGAAGACGGTACCATCACTATTGCCGCAACCACTCAAGAAGCCGGCGACGCTGCGAAAAAACGCATCGAAGAAATCACTGCCGAAGTGGAAGTGGGCAAAGTGTACGAAGGTACTGTGGTTAAAATCCTCGACAACAACGTTGGTGCCATCGTCAGCGTGATGCCGGGCAAAGACGGTTTGGTACACATCAGCCAGATCGCCCACGAGCGCGTACGCAACGTCAGCGACTATCTGCAAGTCGGTCAGGTTGTGAATGTGAAAGCATTGGAAGTGGACGACCGCGGTCGTGTGCGTCTGTCTATCAAAGCATTGACCGAAGCTCCTGCGCGCGAAGAAAAAGCGCCTGAATAATCGTTGGGCCGATTTTGATTGATAAAAAAGGTCGTCTGAAAGATTTCAGACGACCTTTTTTACTGAATGCGGATAAACAAAGTAGGGGGGCAGGAATGTGGAATTATAGTGGATTAACTTTAAACCAGTACGGCATTGCCTCGCCTTAGCTCAAAGAGAACGATTCTCTAAGGTGCTGAAGCACCAAGTGAATCGGTTCCGTACTATCTGTACTGTCTGCGGCTTCGTCGCCTTGTCCTGATTTAAAGTTAATCCACTATAAGTTGTCTTGGATCGGAACTTTGATTTATCGTTCTTTCTTTTTGAACAGCAATTAGATTGAATGTTGAAGAGGTCGTCTGAAAACCATTTTCCTTGGTTTTCAGACGACCTCTTTCTTTATAGGCAACATTTGCCGAAACGCAGTTTTTTATTCAGGCCGGAAGCGTAAGTAAGCTGCTTGATGACCAGTATATTGGTGTGGTCTTGTAGGGCGCGTATGCTGTGGGTTTCGTTGGGTTCAAGGCGGACGACTTGAAGTCCTTGTGTGGAGAGGGTTTCGGTTTGGGTGATGATTTTGGCGCTGCCGTTGAGTACCAGCAGGAGAATAATGGCATCGGCTTGATAGTCGGGGATTTCATTATCCTTTTGCAGGGAGAGTTGAACGATTTCTTGGTCGATATCACTATGGATAACGCCGCCGAGCAAGGCTTTGGGATCTAGGGTGTATTGTTGCATGATGACTCCTTGAGAAGAAAAGCTTTGAGAAAGATTTCAAAAGACGGAAATGTCTTGAGGGTCGTCTGAAAAATACTGGAGACGGCAATAAGTTTGATTGTACGGGTGTATTGACGGGAGAAATTCAATATAAGTCAATATTGTTGTGAATTGGGCGGGTTGGCTTTTGTCTTTGAAAATAAAAACCGCCCAATTTGGGCGGTTTTGTATGGCATTGATTTTAAAATGCAACGTAGTTTGCAGGGTTGACCGGTTTGCCGTTTTGGCGCACTTCAAAATGCAGTTGCGTGCGGCTGGCGTCTGTATTACCCATGTTTGCGATGGTTTGACCGCGTTTGACTTGTTGTCCTTCATTGACCAGCAAGCGTTGGTTGTGACCGTATGCGCTTAGATAAGATGAGTTGTGTTGGATGATGACCAGGTTGCCGTAACCGCGCAAACCTGAGCCGGCATAGACAACTTTGCCGTCAGCAGCGGCAACGACGGGTTGACCGGCTGTACCGCCGATATCTACACCTTTGTTGCTGCCGCCGAAGTTGCTGATGACGTTGCCGACGGTCGGACGTTGCCATGTGATGCCGCTGACTGTGCGGGTACCGCCTGTGGAAACGGTCGGGGTGTTAAGCGGTGCAGGAGTAGGTTTGGGAGAGGCGGTGTGTGTCGGAGGAGGTGTCGGAACAGACGCAGTAGCGGCTGGGGCGCTGTAACCGTTCGGTTTGACGCGGAGGGTTTGTCCGACGCTGATGGTGTTGTCTGCCAAGCCGTTCCATGCGCGGAGGTTGTCTTGGGTAATTTGGTAACGTTTGGAAATGTTATAGACGGTATCGCCGCGCACTACGGTGTGTGTTGCAGCATTGATGTCCACCGGCGCGTAAGAAGGTGTGTAAGAGCCGGTAGGGCCGGAAGGGTAGCTGCTGTTGGCAGGAGGAGTAGAGGCGGGAGGGGTATAAGGGGCGTCGTTGTTGGCCGCATTGGTTTCGTAAGGCGCTGCACCATATGGATTGTTGGAGGCTGTGTTTGCAGAACCGGAATTGCTGCCGGAATTTCCTACGACGACGGGCGCAGGTTGTTGGCTGGCGCATGCGCTGAGTATGAGGGCGAGGGCTGCCGACCCTGCGTAAAATGCGGTTTTTTTCAACATGATTGGATGACCTTTATATCGGGTTGTTGTTTTATTGGGACATATCATAATAAAAATATGCCCTGTTCTCAAGTATTGCAGCCGTTAGTAACTGTTAAAGTGCCTGATTTTGACTGGTTTGCCTGTTTGAAAATCTGACGGACAGCGGTTATGGGCTTAATGTAGGGTTTCATTTCAAAATAACTGTTTATAGTGGATTAACTTTAAACCAGGACGGCGTTACCTCGCCTTAGCTCAAAGAGAACGATTCTCTAAGGTGCTGAAGCACCAAGTGAATCGGTTCCGTACTATCTGTACTGTCTGCGGCTTCGTCGCCTTGTCCTGATTTAAAGTTAATCCACTATATCAGAAGCAGGTCGTCTGAAAAGGTTATGTGTTTGAGGGTTTTATGCCTTGCCAAAACTCGCTGATGCTTTGGAGTTGGTTGTAGGCTGTCAGGTCGATTTGCAGGGGGGTGATGGTGATGAATCCTGCTTCGCACTCTCCAAAGTCGGTGCCTTCCTCCTGGTCGGAAATGTTGCCGACCGGCCCTATCCAGTAAATCGGTTCTCCGCGCGGATTGTGCATGGGGACGATACTTTGCTCGTGGTGTCTTCTGCCCAGTCGTGTAATTTTAATGCCCTGTATGTCTTCAGGCATGACTGCGGGGATATTGATATTCCACAAGATAGGCTCTTTAGGAGGATTTTTTAACAAATATTCTAGCAACATCCAAACGGATTTTTCAGCGGTTTTCCAGTAGCGGCCGCGTGAATCATTCAATGAAAAAGCGATGGCGGGAATGCCCATCAGATAGGCTTCGGTTGCTGCGGCGACTGTACCTGAGTAGAGGGTGTCGTCCCCCATGTTGGCGCCATTGTTTATTCCGGATAAAACCAAATCGGGTTTGAAATCGGGCAGGGCGTGTTGTCCGACATGGATACAGTCGGTTGGCGTTCCGCTGACATAGTAAAAACCGTTTGAGGCTTCTTTTATTTGCAGCGGGCGGTCAAGTGTTAAAGAATTGCTGACGCCGCTGCGGTCGCGTTCGGGTGCAACTACGCGGACATTGGCAAATTCTGCTGCAACGCGTGCCAAAATAGCAATGCCGGGGGCTAGGTAGCCGTCGTCGTTGGAAATTAAGATATTCATAAGCGTATCCGTAACATAATCTGGGCAGTCTAACGGTTGATGATAAAGTTTGTCTATTTTTCAGATGATTTTATGTGTATTGAGGATTATGGGGTCGTCTGAAAGAGGAATTTATGCAACTTGATTTGTGAAAATTGAAGTGGCGTAACATGGATGTTTTTTTGTAAAAGAGGGATGATTTATCTCTTATCAGAAAATCAGCAATGCATTACAATAACAAATCGTAATCTTTGTTTACAAACTACTTTCGGGAGTAATTGAAATGCGCCGTTTTTCTTATCTAATTGCCTTGTCTTCAGTATTGGCCATTTCCGCATGTGCCAATAACCAATCACAATCTTCTGCCGGAGCTTCAGACTCTGCTTCGTCTCATGAGCAACATGCTAAAGCTTCAGGAGCATGCCGTAGCGCCGGTGAAGGGCGTAAAGTGAATGGCAAAGGAAAAAATGACATTTATATGTGTAAAGCAAGTGTTGCATTGAATTCCGCTGAAGCCAAATCTGTTCTGAATCCTAATATTAAAGTTTCTTATGGCAGCACAGGTAATAAAACTTTGGTATCCCGTCAAATCGCCAATATGGTCGGTAAAAGTCCGGAAGAGTCCTGCCAACGCGCTTTCTTGAGCACTGTTAAGCGTTTCCAAAGTACTGCGGTACAGAAAAACGCGAAATCCGTACACTTAGTCAGCTACTTTGACAAGAAAACCGTCGGCGGCGATGAGTATGAGTGCCATGTTGCCACTTGGAACAGTCGAGTGGTTTTGAAAGGAAGCTTGCATTAAAAGTGTAACGACCAAGTTATGGCTTAGCGGTAATTTGGTTGAACTGTCTATATTTGAATGGCAACTTAATGCTTGCAATGTGTTGAAATGAGCCGGTGGGTATATCTGCCGGCTCGTTTTGGTTTTAGAAAATTTTGTTTGGGTGTTTGATGAAGAAGCATCTGTATTGCCTGCTTGGGGATGAGCTATTTGCTGAAACTTATTGTGATGACGCTTTAAGCCGGCATGATAGGCAGAGAATAGCCCAATCACCACGATTGTCAGAACGAATAGATTGGAAAGTCAGTCGCGCTCTGAAACAAAAAGCAAAACATCCAATCGTTTCCCTTAGTCATAGTCACGGCATTGCTGCGGTGTTGTGTACATCAAATAGTCTGTCTGCCGGTGTGGACGTTGAGAAAATCCGTCCCCGAGATTTTCAGGCATTGGCGGAATGGGTATGTACCGAGAGGGAGCAGGAATACTTGGCATCCATCGATTGGGATGGGGAAGAATTTTATCGGCTATGGTGTATTAAAGAAGCGCTGTTGAAGGCGGCAGATTTAAATTTTCCTGAGGATATGCGCAAGGTTGGCTATCGATTTGTGACGGATGGAAAAAAGGAAATACAGGTATGCGGATGCTCGGATTGGCATGGGGTGACGGCTCTGTTGTCTAATGGATGCGCTGTTGCCTGTGTTTGGCAGGGGGATGATGTTGAACTTTGTCTGCAATGTTACGGCGGTATAGATAAGGACGATTGGGTGGAAGCAGAGGTCGTCTGAAAACAGAATGTTTTCGGAAAGCATTGTGTGCTTGTAGCAGACTTGGATTTCAGTTATAATTCGACGCTTTCAACCTTGCCTTTTGCTTTCGCATGGCAAAAGGCTGTATTTAATCATCCATAAGGAGATAACATGCGTCATTATGAGATCGTGTTTATCGTTCATCCTGATCAAAGCGAGCAAGTGCCTGCTATGGTTGAACGTTACAAAACCATGATTGCCGAAGCCGGCGGCAAAATCCACCGCTTGGAAGACTGGGGCCGCCGTCAACTGGCTTACCCGATTAACAAAATCCACAAAGCACACTATGTTTTGATGAACATCGAAACTACTCCTGAAGTAGTTGAAGAGCTGGAAACCGCTTTCCGCTTTAACGATGCCGTACTGCGCCATCTGACCATCAAAACAAAACATGCTGTAACCGAAGCTTCTCCTATGTTGGGCGGCGAAAAAGCAAAAAACTTGCTGAACGGTGCGGCTGAAGAAGTTGCAGCAGCCGAATAAGATTGGATAATCTTACAAAGCTTACCGCCCTGATTTACAAGGTTGAACCCTTGAGATATACGCCGGCAGGAGTCCCTGTTTTGGATATTATGTTAAAACATGAATCTTGGCAGGAAGAAAACGGGCAAAAATGCCTGGTCAGTTTTGAAATTCCCGCGCGTATTTTAGGTAAGCAGGCTGAAGAATGGCAGTATCGGCAAGATACGATGGTTGAAGCAGAAGGCTTTCTCGCACAGCGAAGCAAACGCTTCCCAAGGCCGATACTCCGCATACAGAACATTAAAGAATATAAAGGTTAAACGACAATGGCTCGTCAATCATTCAAACGTAGAAAATTCTGCCGCTTTACGGCTGAAAAAATCCAAGAAGTCGATTACAAACAAGTTGATCTGCTGAAAGACTTCATTTCTGAAAACGGCAAAATCATCCCTGCCCGCATCACCGGCACCAAAGCGCATTACCAACGCCAATTGGCTACTGCAGTCAAACGCGCACGCTTCCTGGCTCTGTTGCCTTACACCGATCAACACAAATAATTTTGGAGTTTAAATCATGCAAATTATTCTGTTAGAGAAAATCGGCGGTTTGGGCAACCTGGGCGACATCGTTACCGTAAAAAATGGTTACGCCCGCAACTTCCTGATTCCTGCCGGCAAAGCCAAACGCGCTACTGAAGCCAATATGAAAGAATTCGAAGCACGCCGTGCCGAATTGGAAGCCAAACAAGCCGAAATCTTGGCCGATGCTAAAGCACGTCAAGAAAAACTGGACGGTCAAACCATCACTATCGCTCAAAAAGCAGGTGTGGACGGTCGTCTGTTCGGTTCTGTTACCAATGCCGACATCGCTGCTGCGATTGTTGCTTCAGGTGTTGAAGCTGCAAAATCCAACGTACGCCTGCCTAACGGTCCTCTGAAAGCCGTAGGCGAGTACGAAGTTGAAGTGGCTCTGCACACTGACGCTGTTGCTGCGATTACCGTTGCTGTTGTTGCAGCTGCCGAGTAATAGACAGTCTTAAAAGGTCGTCTGAAAGGGAATGGAATGTATATTCCTACCATCTTTCAGACGACCTTTTTGCATAATTAAGACTGCTTCTTTAGTGACTATAAATCCAGATATGAAAAAACTTATTCCTTCTCTTGCAATATCAACCGCGTTGCTGCTCGTTGCTTGCAATACAACCAAAACAAACGTTGAGTCCGCTAAAACGGTTGAGCCGATTAATCAAAGCAAAAACCAGCGTCCTGCTTTTGATTCTGCTGCGGAATCGGTTGCCAGCAGCGGCTTTAATGCCAACACCAATGTCCGCCAGTTTATCCGTTATGAAGCAGCGAAAAAGCAATTTACGGAAGCTGAATTGCAAAACTTCTTCAATGGCGTGGTTTACAAAGGCAATATCATCAATATTATGTACCGCCCGTCAACTTCTCGCCCTTGGTATGAATTCCGCACGGGCAACTCCGGTGCGACGAAATTCAACGGCGGCAAACAATTTTACGCTGCTAACCGTGCCGTTATCGATGATGTGGCGCGCAAATATGGTGTACCTGCCGAGCTGATTGTGGCGATTATCGGGATTGAGACCAACTACGGTAAAAACACGGGCAGTTTCCGCGTTGCCGATGCTTTGAGTACCTTGGGTTTTGATTATCCGCGCCGCGCCGAGTTTTTCCAAAACGAGCTGATTGAGCTTTTGCTGATGGCGAAAGAAGAAAAAGAGAACGTTTTTGACTTCAAAGGCAGCTATGCGGGCGCGATGGGTATGCCGCAATTCATGCCTTCGAGCTATCGCAAATGGGCGGTTGATTATGATGGCGACGGACACCGCGATATTTGGAACAATATCGGTGACGTTGCCGCCTCTGTTGCCAATTATATGAAGCAACATGGCTGGAAAACAGGTGGCAAAATGATTGTTCCCGTCAATCTGACGATTACGCCTGACTTGAAAGCCATCATTGATGAAAAAACCGCATTGAACCGTACCGTTGCGGATTTCAAAGCGATGGGCGTGGTGCCGCAACAAGCAGTTGCCGACAATGAGAAAGCCGTTTTGTTCAGCCTGGAAACCAGTCCGGGCGTATTTGAATATTATCTCGGTCTGAATAATTTCTATACGGTTTGGCAGTATAACAACAGCCGAATGTATGTTACTGCCGTGCGTGATATCGCCAATGCAATCAACAATAACGGTTTGTAATGTTTAAAAACCACCTTTTTCAAGGTGGTTTTTTATTTGAGAGCTTGAAATCAATTCACTCCAAACTCAAGCAATCAAACGGATTTTCATGCCGTAATGCTTTTTGCCATGCCCCGACACAAACTGCCCGCCGCGCGCAGGCGATAAAAAGGCGTTGCCTTCGGCGGTAGGCTCGGCGCAGGTGTATTGTCCGTTTCGGTCGCTCCAAAGCGCGTAAACGGGCAAGTTTTGCGTTCGGATGTCGAGTTTCAGTCCGTCAAACGCAACATGTGTATCCGACGGCGAGGAGACAAATTCCGTGTGTGCGATATAGTCGGCATCGTAGGGCGCGCCGTTGAAATCGAATTGGGTGCCGACGGCGGGGAAATAGGGATGGAAACCGGGCGAAGTGCGCACGGGCGCGTCGCCGTAATTGCAGACGGTCAACGTGGCGACTGCTTCGTTTTCGTTCGGCAGGCTGTAATCCAGCAGCCATTCGACGTTTTCGTAGCCCTTTGCCGTGCTGATCAATCTCAAGCCGACATCCGATTCGTTTTGATAACGGATTTTCCAAGTAGAGGTTCTGCCGAAACCGTGTTGCGCCAAATGGTTTTTACCGTCCGGTCCGAACTGCGGCAGGCAGACGTGCATCCCGCCGCGTAATTTTGTATCAGCACCGACTTGGACGCTGGTTTTCGGAAATAACACTTCCTGGCCTTGTAGAACCAAATTGTCCACATATGCGCCCAGGGTGTTTATCTGCATGGATGCGGAATGGTTGCGTAAGATGATTTCAGACATGGTGATTTGTTCTTCAAGATATTTTAGATTTTGTAATATTCTAACGATTATACACGCGCCTTTCCCGATATGCAGACAGAAAATCCTTAATAAAAATCAAAAAAATGCTAAAATACCCGTCATCTTTCAAGGTCGTCTGAAAGGCGTTCAACCACTTTTCAGACGACCTTCCGATTTATTTCCAGCAGAGAAAACCTTATGGCTTATCAAGTTCTTGCCCGCAAATGGCGTCCGAAAACCTTTGCCGATTTAGTCGGTCAGGAACACGTCGTCAAAGCCTTGCGCAACGCGCTGGACGAAGGTCGCCTGCACCATGCCTACCTGCTGACCGGCACGCGCGGGGTCGGGAAAACCACCATCGCCCGTATTCTGGCGAAAAGCCTGAACTGCGAAAACGCGCAACACGGCGAACCTTGCGGCGTGTGCCAAAGCTGTACACAAATCGACACCGGACGCTACGTCGACCTGCTGGAAATCGACGCCGCCTCCAATACCGGCATCGACAACATCCGCGAAGTATTGGAAAACGCCCAATACGCGCCGACCGCCGGCAAATACAAAGTCTATATCATCGACGAAGTGCATATGCTCTCCAAAAGCGCGTTCAACGCGATGCTGAAAACGCTGGAAGAGCCGCCCGAACACGTCAAATTCATTCTCGCGACCACCGATCCGCACAAAGTCCCCATTACCGTTTTGAGCCGCTGCCTGCAATTTGTCTTGCGCAACATGACTTCGCAGCAGGTTGCCGATCACCTTGCTCACGTTTTAAACAACGAAAACATCGCCTACGAACCTGCCGCCCTGCAACTTTTAGGCCGTGCCGCCGCAGGCTCGATGCGCGATGCCTTAAGTCTGCTTGACCAAGCCATCGCCATGGGTTCGGGCAGCGTTGCCGAACAAGACGTCCGCCAAATGATTGGCGCGGTCGACAAACAATATCTGTACGAACTGCTGGCGGGCATCGTCAACCAAGACGGTGAAGCCCTGCTGGCGAAAGCGCAGGAAATGGCGGCGCGCGCCATCGGCTTTGACAGCGCGTTGAGCGAACTTGCCATGCTGTTGCAACGCCTCGCCTTGATACAGGCAGTCCCTTCCGCCTTGGCGCACGACGACCCTGAGCGCGAAACTCTGTTGCAACTGAGCCAGGCACTCAGCGGCGAACAAATTCAGCTTTATTATCAATGCGCGATTCACGGCAAACAGGATTTGAGCCTTGCGCCCGACGAATACGCCGGCTTCGTCATGACCCTGTTGCGTATGCTTGCGTTCGCGCCGTTGGCGGCGGATGCGCATGACGTTGGTGGACATATTGAAAATATCGAGCTGCATTCTGCTGAAACGGGTGTCCATACCGCAAAAAAGCCTTTGCAACTTCCCCAGTCTGAAGCCGCCAAACCACCCGTTCAGACGACCTCCGCGCCTGCAACGTCGTCTGAAAACAAAGTTGCCGAAACGGTTCCGACTCAAGGAAACAACGACGTTCCACCTTGGGAAGACGCGCCGAGCGATGTGGAAACCGTAACGGACACGCCTGCGCAAGCGGAGGCAGAGAGCATTCAGACGACCTCCGAAGCAGTAGAGACAGACAAACAGTCCGCAAACGAAGCAGAAACGCCGTCTCAGACGACCCCTCAAGACGAAACGTCGTCTGAAAATCAAGTTTCCGATAACGAGGCAGCAAACAACGAAACCGACGTTTCCTTGTCTGAGACGTCGTCTGAAAACCCCATTCAGATGACCCCGATTGAAGAAGCCGTGGACGCAGAAGCATTTGCGCATGAAGCCCCCGTAGCGCCTTTCTACGATTACGGTGCGCCCGATCATGACTACCCCGTAGAAGACAGCGCGGAAATGCCCCCGCCGCCGGATTGGGAACACGCCGTCCCTGCCGATACGGCAGAATCGGAAGCCGAAGAAGACCACGACGACGAAGAAGGCACGCAGTTCGCCCCGTTGCCCGAGTTTTCCACCGAAAATTGGGCGGCAATCGTCCGACATTTCGCCCGCAAGCTCGGCGCCGCGCAAATGCTGGCGCAACACGCCGCATGGACGAACTACGACGCAGGCAGCCATCTGATGATGCTGTCGATGACCGACGAAGCCCGCGCGACCGCCAACAAAGAGCGGCTCGACAAAATCAAAAACACGCTTGCCAAAGCCTACGGTCTGCCATTGAAATTGCAAACCGAACCGTGGCGCGACGATGCGGGCTGGGAAACTCCGACCATGCGCCGCCAGCGTCTCCAACTTGAAGGCAGACAGCAGGCACAGGATTTGCTCGAAGCCGACGAAACCGCGCGTCAGGTTTTAAAAGTTTTCGAAGCCCAATGGCAGCCTGATTCTTTAGAACTGGCGGAGCAGGCGGAATAACAGTAATCAAGGATTTCCGTTTCCATTCGGATACATAAACATTCAGGTCGTCTGAAAACCATCAAACCGCTTTCAGACGACCCTTAGACACCAAAACGGTATAACCCCATCACCTTAACGATTCAACCACAGGAGTTTTAAATATGTTCGGAAAAGCCGGATTAGGCGGCCTGATGAAACAGGCGCAGCAAATGCAGGAAAACATGAAAAAAGCGCAAGCGAAACTTGCCGAGACCGAAGTAGAAGGCGAAGCAGGCAACGGCTTGGTTAAAGTCGTGATGACCTGTTCCCACGTTGTCCGCAAACTCGAAATCAGCCCCGACCTGATTCAAGAAGCCGCAGACGACAAAGAAATGCTCGAAGATTTGGTGCTTGCCGCCATCAACGCCGCTTCTGAAAAAGCCGAAGAAACCACCAATAAAACCATGGGTGCATTCACCCAAGGCCTGCCCGCAGGCATGGGCGATTTCTTCCGCTAAACCCGCGCCGCAAAGCAAAAAAGGTCGTCTGAAACGCCGAAAAGCAGTTCAGACGACCTTCGGATTATTTGTTGGGCGGATTGAAATAAACAAACCGGCAGGCATATTGAATGCGTCATTGCATTCAAACCCGCTCAATCAATATTATAGTCAATTAAAAACAAAATAGTACAATACTCAACTTTTAAGGTCTAACCATGGCATACTCTGCGGACTTAAGAAACAAAGCTTTAAACTATTACGAACAATGCAAAAACATCAGCCAAACCGCAGCAACGTTTAACTTGTCAAGAAACACGCTTTACCTGTGGATTCGCCTTAAAAAACAAACAGGCAGCCTAAAACATCAAGTTACCGGTCTAAATGCCGTCAAATTGGATAGGCAAAAACTGGCTCAATATGTTGGGCAACACCCGGATGCCTATCTGCATGAAATCGCCAAACATTTTGATTGTACGCCAGCCGCCGTTTGCTATGCACTCAAACAGATGGGGATGACGCGCAAAAAAAGACCACCACTTACAAAGAACAAGATCCGGCCAAAGTAACGCATTATTTAACACAGCTGGCCGAATTTTCTGACTACCAACGTGTTTATTTGGATGAAACAGGATTTGACCGCTACCTGTTCCGTCCCTATGCCCGCAGCCCGAAAGGGCAAATAGTGAAAGCGCAGATAAGTGGAAAAAGATACCGACGCTTATCTCTGGTGTCCGCACAAGTCGGCAACCGGCTGATTGCTCCGATGGTTTATCAAAATACGATGACCGGGGTCTTTTTTGAAGCGTGGTTTCAGCAATGCCTACTGCCCGCATTGACTCAAAAATCGGTGATTATTTTAGATAATGCACGATTTCACCGTATGGGTGTCTTACGGGAAATGGCGGAAAAATGGGGACATAAGGTATTGCCTCTTGCACCTTATTCACCTGAGCTCAACCCGATTGAGAAGGTGTGGGCGAATATTAAGCGGTATCTGCGAACCGTATTGTCTGATTACGCCCGATTTGACGATGCGTTACTGTCCTATTTTGATTTTAATTGACTATAAAAACCAACCGACACACCAAACAAAATGAAACCGTCCCTTCCCATCCGCTCACTTCTTCTAAGCTGTATGCTCGCCGCAGCAAGCGCAAACAGCCTTGCCGCCGAAACCGTCATCACTTCTCCGGACAAACAGTTCAGCGTCAGAAAAGTCTGCAACCATAAAACTCAAGAATGCTCTTTCTTTGCAGGCAAAAAAGCCATCGAAAAAAATCTTCCCGAAGACAGGACAAGCTATAAATGGCTTGGCAATACCCTTGCATTGAAAGTCAGTCTTGGATCGTATGATTCCTACACCACCTTCGCCGACCGTACCCACAAGCCTCATACGCTTTCTTCCGTTATCGCCACCGACAGCAAAACGCAATGCGCCGTGACCGCAGATAATAAAGGCGTGTCTTTCTACTCAATCTTCCGCGAAAAACCGGTTAAATTCATTTCCGCAAAAGACAAAAAGTTCGGCTTCATCCAAGATGTCGCCACGCTGGAATCCGTCGTCGAAGCAGAATTCAAAGGCAAAAAAGTCCGCATGACCTATATGAACAAAGCCGAACGAGATGTCTCGGTCGTTTTGGACAATCCGTGTGTGAAATAATGTGCCAAATTTGATGGACAAGGTCGTCTGAAAAGATGCTGCCCATTCAAAAATAAAACAGCCCGAAACCTGATTGACAAAAGGTTTCGGGCTGTTTGCGCCTGATTGGTAAGCCGAAGCGGGACAGGTCAGTTTGGCGTATTACACATCTTAGCGTTTGGGTGAAAGCTGATCCACCAAGCCGCCGTCGGCAAAATATTTCTTCATGATTTCCGGCCATGTGCCGAATTTTTCATTCGGATTGAACGTTTCGATATCCGGGAAATCAGCTTTGTGTGCGGCGAGGACTTCGCTGTCGCGCGGACGCAGATAAAGTTTGGCGGCAAGCTCTTGGGCAGGTTTGCTCCAGAGGTAGGACAGATATTCCTGCGCTGCCTGTTGCGTGCCTTTTTTATCCGCCACGCTGTCTACGACGGCAACCGGCGTTTCCGACAAAATCGTGTAGCTTGGGTAAACAATCTCAAATTGATCTTGAGTCAGTTTTTTGCTGACATGGTTTGCCTCGTTTTCAAAAGTAATCAAAACATCGCCAATATTGCGCTGGCTGAACGTCGTCGTTGCTGCTCTGCCGCCGCTTTCAAATACCGGCGTATTTTTCAGCAGGGCAGCGACAAATTCCTTGGTTTTGCCTTCATCTCCGCCAAACGCCTTCAAACCGTAGCCGTATGCACCCAAAAAGGCATAGCGGCCGTTGCCCGTGGTTTTCGGGTTGGCGAGTACGATTTTTACCCCGTCTTTGGTCAAATCGTTCCAATTCTTGATTTGCTTCGGATTACCTTTGCGGACGAGGAAAACCGTCGTGCTGGTGTAAGGCACGGCTTGGTCGGGCAGGCGTTTTGCCCAGTCGGATTTGACCAAACCTTTTTGTTCGAGCAGCTCGATGTCGGAAGTCTGATTCATGGTCACCACGTCTGCCGCCAAACCGTTCGCCACAGATAAAGCCTGCTTGCTGGAGCCGCCGTGAGACTGCTGGATTTCAATTGTCTCGCCATTATGTTTCGATTGATATTCCCTCACAAACAGCGGGTTATATTCTTTATAAAAATCTCGAGCCACATCATAAGACACATTTAAAAGCGTAATGCCCTTGCCGTTTGCCGCCGGCGCAGCCGCCTTGTCGGCAGCCTGTTCGGACTTGGGCGAGCAGGCGGAAAGGGCAATGGCGGCAGCCAGCGACAGTATGCGGATATTCATTCGATACTCCTGAAAAATTCGGAAAATAATTCGCCCGATTCATTGCCGATAAGGACGGGAAATACAAAACATGAACAGGCAGCGATTGAAAAGCACTTTATCTTGAAAGAATAAAAAGCGGAAATAATGTTTGCTTCGGCAGATATCAGTTTTGGTTATAAGGTCGTCTGAAAAGCAGGCTTCATTTTCAGACGACCCCAAAGCCTTGTTTTCATGAGGCAGAGGAAGAGGGGAAAGGGGCGGAATACCGCGTTAACGCAAATGTAAAAAAGGTCGTCTGAAAACGGGCGGTTCGGTTCTAGATGAACTGGAATCCGTTTTCAGACGACCTTTTCGCCAACAATCACAAAGCCGCGTCGTATCCGCCGTCTTCCAAAGCGTCAATCAACGCCGCCGCATTGGTTTTAGCCGGGTCGAATTCAATAACGGCATTTTTGTTTTCCAAACTGACTTCGGCTTTGGCTACGCCGTCGATGCCGGTCAAAATGCGGGTAACACTTTTGACGCAACCGCCGCAAGTCATCCCGTCGATATGAAGCGAGAGGGTTTCCATAGGGTTTCCTTTCTGTGGGCAAATATCGTGAAATCCGACAAACCGCCGCAACACTTCAACGCAAACGATACGCCCAAATGTCGAAACACAAATGCTTGTAGGATTTCATCTAGATTGTAGAAAATATCCGAGACCGTACTGTAAACCCTCGAGAGGCAAAGTCAAGCAGGTCGTCTGAAAAAAATCGTTCGCTACTGCTGCTGTGTCGCAATGGCAGGTAATCAATATGCTGCTAAAAGGTTGAAACGGCTGGGTAAATAAGCGCGGGGTTGAATGAATCTCGGGTATAGCCCGATAAAATGTTAAAATTCCAAGCAAAGCTTGCTTTGTATTGCAGAGATTGATCATGATTGAATTTAAAACTGGCGATATTTTTGAGAGTGATGCCGAAGCCTTGGTGAATGCCGTAAATTGTGTTGGTGTTATGGGGCGTGGTATCGCGTTGCAATTTAAAAATAAATATCCGGAGAATTTCAAGGCGTATCAGCAAGCGTGTAAACAAGAAATCGTACAACCGGGGAAAATGTTTGCTTTTGAAACAGGACAACTGGTATTGCCAAGGTGGATTATCAATTTTCCTACCAAACGTCATTGGCGGGGAAAAAGCCGTATTGAAGATATTGAAAGCGGGTTGATTGATTTGGTAAAGGTCATACAAGAAAACAATATTCGGTCCATTGCCATTCCTTCGCTCGGAGCAGGGTTGGGGGGATTGGATTGGAATGAAGTGCGGTTGCGCATTGAAACTGCGTTGAATCATATTGAAAATGTTAGAATTTTTGTATATGAACCAAGCGGTACACAGGAAAGCGGTGAAAGTAAGCTGGGTTAGCTACATGTAATAGCCAAGCAAAACGCCAAACCAAAGGTCGTCTGAAAACAGGTATCAAGTGTTTTCAGACGACCTTTTTGATAGGTAGTGTAATGTGTTTAAGGTGTTTTGACCGAAGGCGGTTGCAGGGCGGTTTTTGGAAAACTTTTTGACCAATCACATACTGGGTTTGAATCAGGAGATGGATTGTATTTGGTTTTATGGGTTTGATTTTATTGGGTTTGTGTTTGGGAGCAAGGATGTGTGATTTGTACGGACGGGCTGTTTGATGCGTTTGGTCAGATTTTGGCTTCCAACATCGGTTTTAGGGCTTCCCAAGCCTGCGGCAGTTCTGTGAAGCCGTCGGATGCCATCAGGTGTCCACCTTGGGCGATGTGGGTGACGGGGCTTTTGAGTTTGTCCGCCATGTCCAGGGTCAGTTCGGGCGGGACGTGGGTGTCGTCGTCGGAGACGATGCAGTGTTTGGGCATTTGGATTTTGCGCAGGAGGTCGAATTCGGGCGCGGCGCCTTTGATGTAGCCGTCGAGGGCGGGCAGCGGGGGCAGAGGTTCGGCGAATCCTGCCGCCAGTACCAAACCGCCGATTTTTTCGGGCTGTTGGCGGCTGAGGAAGTGCAGAAGGGTGATGCAGCCGAGGCTGTGTCCGACTAGAAAGGTGTTTTCGTCGGGTTTGCCGATGAATTGATCAAGGGCAAACTGCCACGAAGAAACCGTCGGACGTTCGGGATTGGGCATCGCCAGCGAGTCGGCTTGGAAACCTGCGGCGCGGACTTGTGCTGCGAGCCAGTCAAACCAGTTGCCGTGCGGATTGCCTTCAAAACCGTGCACGATAAAGACGCGTCGGGGCATGTCGATTACTCCTTTTCAGACGACCTGTCGGGTGTGTCGATTTACTTATTATAACACTCATTGTTTGTTTAAGTTTTATCGTTATCCTTTATACGGGAAATAAACGAGAATCAGGACGGGGCAGTGAAGCTTAAGGCGTAAAGGGGAAGGGCGCGGATTCGGCATCGGGTAAAACGCTCGCTTTGTGCGAGGGAACGCGGCGCGGTTTGGTTAAAGTTCATGTGTGATATAGTGGATTAAATTTAAATCAGGACAAGGCGACGAAGCCGCAGACAGTACAGATAGTACGGAACCGATTCACTTGGTGCTTTAGCACCTTAGAGAATCGTTCTCTTTGAGCTAAGGCGAGGCAACGCCGTACTGGTTTAAAGTTAATCCACTATAAAAATAGTTTTTTTAGATTTGTATTTATAAAAGGTCGTCTGAAATCGGTTTCAGACGACCTTTTATATGGAAACATTCAGATATAAATGTTGCTGCGTGTCCTTCGGATGATTGGTTTAAAAATACCCCGCTTTTTTGCGCTCTTCCATCGCCGCTTCGGACACGCGGTCATCCATGCGCGTGGCGCTGCGTTCGGAAATGGTTGCCGCCGCGGTTTCGGAGATGATGTCTTCGGGCGTGGCGGCGGTGCTGGCTACGGGGCAGGTGCAGGAAATGTCGCCGACGGTGCGGAAGCGCACGTCGCGGATTTGGGAAACTTCGCCTTCGCGTTTCGGCGTCAGCGGGGTAACGGGGACGAGCAGTCCGCCGCGTTCGACGACTTCGCGTTTGTGGCTGTAATAAATCGGCGGCAGCGCGAGGTTTTCGCGGGCGATGTATTGCCAGATGTCGAGTTCCGTCCAGTTTGAAATGGGGAACACGCGCATGTTTTCACCGCTAAAGAGCCGCGTATTGTAGAGCGACCAGAGTTCGGGACGCTGGCTTTTCGGGTCCCATTGTCCGAATTCGTCGCGGAACGAGAAAATCCGCTCTTTCGCCCGCGCTTTTTCCTCATCGCGCCGCGCGCCGCCCATCAGCGCGTCAAAGCCTTGTTCTTCAATGGTTTCCACCAGCGTAACCGCCTGCGCGGCGTTGCGCGAATCGGTTTCGCGGCGTAGGACGACCGTGCCTTTTTTGATGGAATCTTCGACGCTGCCGACCACCAGTTGTACGCCCGTGCGCGCCACGGTTTCATCGCGGAACTGAATCACTTCGGGGTAATTGTGTCCCGTATCGACGTGCAACAGCTTGAACGGCAGCTTGAGCGGGCGGCCTTCGAGTTTGAACGCTTTGACCGCCAGCGCCAGCAAAACGACGGAATCCTTGCCGCCGGAAAACAGCAGCGCGGGATTTTTCGCCTCGGCGACGACTTCGCGGATGATGTAGATAGATTCGGCTTCGAGCCAGTCTAAGTGGTGGTTTTGAATAGACATATTGTTCTCTTTAGCAAAACTCGGATAGGCGGTACTCTAAAGTGGTCGTCTGAAAAACGGAAAGAATGGTTTGTTTGAAGCAAAGATGATTTCGTTATATTGGTGGGATCGTCTGAAAAGGGATTATCGTTTTCAGACGACCTTTTTGCCGCGCGGCAACGGAAACGGCGCATATAACCAAACTCGATAAGATAAGCAAAAACCATTCTTTCCGCCGAAGCCAGCGGGATTCTAAGATGGGCGGCACGATAGTTTAATAAGAGAACACGCCATGAACCATTATCCCCTGTTTGCCGATTTGAACGGCCGCCCCGTCCTGCTGGCGGGTGCGGGCAAAGTGGCGGAGCGCAAAGCCGAAAGCCTGTTGCAGGCGGGGGCTGCGGTCAGGGTTGTCGCCCGCGAACTCAATCCCGTTTTCCAAAAATGGGCGGATGAAGGCAAAATCGAATGGCTGGGCAGCGAATTTCACGAGGACGATTTGGACGACGTGTTTTTTGCCGTTGCCGCCACCGACGATTACGCCTTCAACCGCCGCATTTTCCAAGCGGCGGAGCAGCGGGCGAAGCTCTGCAACACCGTCGATACCGCGGATTTGTGTTCCTTCACCGTCCCCGCCGTCATCGACCGCAGCCCGCTCAAAATCGCCGTCTCCAGCGGCGTGACCGCCCCCGTTTTGGCGCGCAAGTGGCGGCAAATCATCGAAACGCTCATCCCGCTGCATACCGGTCAAATGGCGGCACTCGCAGGTAAATGGCGCAGTGCGGTCAAAGCCAAAATCAAAGGTACGGCAAACCGCCGCCGTTTTTGGGAAAACCTGTTCGACAGCCGTTTTAACGCGCTCGCTGCCCAAGGCAACCTCGACGCCGCCGAAGCAGAGCTTGCCGCGCAGCTGGATGGCTTCGGCGCGGCAAAAGGCGAAGTCGTCCTTGTCGGCGCAGGCCCCGGCGACGCAGGGCTGCTCACCTTGCACGCCTTGCAGGCGATACAGGCGGCAGATGTTGTGTTCCACGATGCCTTAGTTTCAGACGACGTCTTAAGCATGGTGCGCAAAGACGCGGACAAAATCAGCGTCGGCAAACGCGCAGGTTCGCACCACGTCCAACAAGAAGAAACCAACCGCCTCCTGGTCGAATACGCCCGACGCGGTTTGCGCGTCGTCCGGCTCAAAGGCGGCGACCCCTTCGTTTTCGGGCGCGGCGGCGAAGAAGCCCAAGTTTTGCGAGAGGCACACATCCCCTACCGCATCATCCCCGGCATCACCGCCGCACTGGGTGCGACCGCCTACGCAGGCATTCCCCTGACGCACCGCGACTGCGCCCAAAGCGCGCTCTTCGTGACCGGACACAGCAAACACGACGGCCACCAACCCGACTGGCGCACGCTCGCCCTCGACAACCAAACCCTGGTCGTCTATATGGGCACGCTCAAAGCCGCCGAAACCGCCGAAAAACTGATGGCGCACGGACGCAGCGGCGACACACCCGTCGCCATCGTCTCCAACGGCACGCTTCCGCACCAAAGCGTCGTGACGGGTCGTCTGAAAAACCTGTCCGAGCTGGCAGAAAACGCCCCGCGTCCCGCGCTGATCGTCATCGGCGAAGTAGTCTCCCTGCGCGACGAATTGAAATGGTTTCAAGAAAACCCCGCGCAAAGTCGCCTCCACACGATGCACGAACAAGCCGCCTGAAGCGTTGGTTCAAATTATTTAAATAAACAAAAGGTCGTCTGAAAACCGAAATCCGGTTTCAGACGACCTTTCTTGATTATGCTTTCACGGTCGGATGGTGTAAGATGCTGACGCAGCACGCAATCGCGTTCACAAACGCTTCAAACAGAGCGTGCGGCACGCCGAATAAAACAGCGCAGAGAGCGGCCGAGTCATCAGATTGATGGATGCCGCTTTTCAGTTTTTCTATAGTGGATTAACTTTAAACCAGTACGGCGTTGCCTCGCCTTGCCGTACTATCTGTACTGTCTGCGGCTTCGTCGCCTTGTCCTGATTTAAATTTAATCCACTATAAAACGAAAGGATTTTCCTTGTCCAAACGCAACATTTTCCCCGTCGACAAATCTTTGGAGCAACCCGAACGCGTGATGCTGGTCGGGGTGATGTTGAGCGCGGATTATTCGGGCGCGAACGAAGTGCGCGAGCGGACTTTTCAGACGACCTTGGACGAGGCGGCGGAATTGGTCGCGGCGGCGGGCGGCGAGTTGGTGTTGCGGGAAACCGCCAAGCGCGACAAGGCGCATACGGCTTATTTCGTCGGCACGGGCAAGGCGGAGGAGCTGGCGGCGGCGGTGAAGCTGCACGATATCGGCTTGGCGGTGTTCAACCATGAATTGACGCCGACGCAGGAGCGCAATTTAGAAAAAATCCTGCAATGCCGCGTCCTCGACCGTGTGGGTCTGATTTTGGCGATTTTTGCCAAACGCGCCCAATCGCAAGAGGGTAAATTGCAGGTGGAGTTGGCGCAGTTGAACCATTTGAGCGGGCGGCTGGTGCGCGGCTACGGGCATTTGCAGAGCCAGAAGGGCGGTATCGGCCTGAAAGGGCCGGGCGAGACGCAGTTGGAAACAGACCGTCGCTTAATCGGGCAGAAAATCACGGCGTTGAAAAAGCAGTTGGCGCAAGTGAAAAAACAACGTGCCACGCGCCGCAAATCGCGGATGGAAGGTCGTCTGAAAACGTTTGCCATCGTCGGCTATACCAACGCGGGCAAATCCAGCCTGTTCAACCGTCTGACCAAGGCGGACGTGTTGGCGAAAGATCAGCTTTTCGCCACGCTGGATACGACGGCGCGGCGTTTGTTCCTGTCGCACGAGGCGGGTGTGATTCTGACGGATACGGTCGGGTTCGTCCGCGATTTGCCGCACAAGCTGGTGTCGGCGTTTTCGGCGACGCTGGAGGAAACGGCTTTGGCGGATGTGTTGCTGCACGTCGTCGATGCGTCCAATCCCGATTTCGAGCGGCAGATGGACGATGTGAATGTGGTTTTGGAAGAAATCGGCGCGCATGAAGTGCCTCAGCTTGTCGTGTACAACAAAATCGACCTGCTGCCGGAAGGCGTGCGCGAGGCGGGCGTGTTGCGGGATAATTCGGGACGCGCCGTCGGCGTAAATATTTCGGTGACGAAAAGTCTGGGTTTGGACGCTTTGCGCGAAGCGATGATTGAGCGGGTGTTGGAAAACGGCGGCAAGAGGTCGTCTGAAAACTGCGAATCCGAATAAAAACAAGGCGTTTTGACTGCCGTTGTTTCTCAATGGGAAGGGCGGCGGGTCAAATTTCGATTTCGATTATCGTTTGCTGCCGCGTGTTTCAAAAGGTCGTCTGAAAAATAAAGGCCGTTTGGAAAACAAAGATAAATCAGGGAGGGTTTATCTTTATTTCCAAACGGCCGTTTAAAAGGTTTCCCGCTTAGAGGGGGATGAGGCGGCGTTTTTTCAAAACGTTTTCGTAAATCATCCATGCCGCCAAGCTCAGGTAGGCGACGCTGGACAGGATGCCGATAACGGCAAAAATAGGTAGCAGGCGGTCAATCATGATGTTTTCCCGAGTAAGAAGTTAATGGAAATTTTTGTGTAAAAGCGTAATGTTTTGTATTTTTTATCGCACTGTTTGTACGGAATATGCGCATAGTATGCAACTTCCAGTCGGGTAGGTCAACAAAAATGTAGTGCGTTTTTTTAAAAAAGTTCCGTTTTTACATTAAAATAATCGGTAAATTCGCACGATATGCGGTACCAGAGCGTAACCGTTCGTCTGTTGATAAGTGGATAGTTTATTGAAAAATATAAATAAAAGTAATAAAAATATGCAAACTGTTTTAAAATAAACGTTTTGTAAAATATTTTTAAAAATATGCTAAAAAACGACACTTTAACAAAGTTTACATTTTTAAACATTTCAAATCCAAGTTTCAAACGGCAAACCACCTGCCGGCACACCATCAGGCACATATTATGAATCAAACGGAAAGAACCTGTTTCCATTGCGGTCTGGAAGTCCCCGAACACCTCCATTTGACCGTCCGCTACGAAAATGAAGACCATGAAACCTGTTGCGCGGGTTGTCAGGCGGTAGCGCAGAGCATTATTGATGCAGGTTTGGGCAATTATTACAAACAGCGTACCGCCGACGCGGAAAAATCCGAATTGCCGCCGCCGGAAATGTTGTCGCAACTGAAATTGTACGATTTGCCCGAAGTGCAGGCGGATTTTGTCGAGGTCGGGGAAGGGGATGAACGCGAGGCGGTGTTGATGCTGGGCGGCATTACATGTGCGGCGTGCGTATGGTTGATTGAGCAGCAGCTTTTACGGACGGCGGGCGTGGTGCGTGTGGATTTGAATTACAGTACGCACCGCTGCCGCGTGGTCTGGGACGAGGGCAAAATCGCGCTGTCGGACATTCTTTTGAAAATCCGCAAAACAGGTTATACCGCCGCGCCTTACGATGCGCAAAAAGTCGAGGCGCAGGCGCAGAAAGAGCGCAAACAGTTTATCGTCAGGCTGGCGGTGGCGGGTTTGGGCATGATGCAGACGATGATGTTTGCCGTGCCGACTTATCTTTACGGCGGCGACATTGAGCCGCTGTTTTTGGAAATCCTGCACTGGGGCGGCTTTTTGATGGTGCTGCCCGTCGTGTTTTACAGCGCGTTGCCGTTTTACCGCGGCGCGTGGCGCGATTGGAAAAACCGCCGCGTCGGCATGGATACGCCGATTGCGATTGCGGTTGTGATGACCTTTGTCGCGGGCATTTACAGCCTTGCCGTCAATGCGGGGCAGGGGATGTATTTCGAATCCATCGCTATGTTACTGTTTTTCCTGTTGGGTGGGCGGTTTATGGAACAAATCGCAAGGCGCAGGGCAGGGGATGCGGCGGAGCGGCTGGTGAAACTCGTTCCCGCGTTCTGCCACCGCCTTCCGTCTTATCCCGACAGCGAGGAAATTGAAGAAGCGGCGGTTGTACAGCTTCAGGCGGGCGACGTGATCGTCGTCAAACCCGGCGAAGTCATTCCTGTGGACGGCACGGTGTTGTCCGGCGAGAGCGAAGTGGACGAAGCCATGTTGACGGGCGAGAGCCTGCCCGTCGTCAAAAGGTTGTCTGAAAACGTTACCGCAGGCACGCTCAATACGGGCAGCCCGCTTGTTATCCGCACCGACCGCACCGGCAACAACACGCGCTTGTCGCACATCGTCAAACTGCTCGACCGCGCGCTCGCCCAAAAACCGCGCGCCGCCGAGCTTGCCGAGAAATACGCCTCCAGCTTCGTGTTTGGCGAGCTGCTGCTTGCCATCCCCGTTTTCATCGGCTGGGCATGGTATGCCGACGCGCAAACTGCCCTGTGGATTACCGTCGCACTGCTCGTTATCACTTGTCCGTGCGCACTTTCGCTTGCCACGCCGACTGCGCTTGCCGCCTCCACAGGCGCGCTTGCCGACGAAGGCGTGTTAATCAGCGGCAAACAAAGCCTCGAAACGCTCGCCCAAATCGACGATGTCGTGTTCGACAAAACCGGCACGCTGACCAAAGGACAACTTTCCGTCAGCCGCATCATCAACTTAGGTCGTCTGAAAACAGAAGAAGCGCTCGCCGCTGCACAAGCCCTAGAACATCAATCCGAACACCCCATCGCCCGCGCCATCCTGAACCACACGCTTTCAGACGACCCTAATCATGCGCCCGCATACACAGTTTCCCAACGTGTCAACCGCATCGGACAAGGCGTCAGCGCGCAAATGACCTACAAAGACGAAACCCAAGTTTGGGCATTGGGACGCGCCGATTTCGTCGCCGGAATAGCCGGAGTGTTGCCTGACGAAGCCGCCGGCATCCAACACGCAGGCAGCATGGTGTTTCTCGGTAACCAAAGCGGTTTCCAAGCCGTCTTTCTGCTCGAAGACCAAATCAAAGATAGCGCCGCCGCCATGCTCGACATCCTCAAACAACAAGGCATCCGCACGCACCTACTCAGCGGCGACCGTACAAATGCCGTCGCACAAGTTGCGCAGGCACTCGGTTTGGACACCTACCGCGCCGAAGCCACGCCCGAAGACAAACTCGCCTACGTTGAAGACTTGCAGAAACAGGGCAGAAAAGTTTTGATGGTCGGCGACGGCATCAACGACGCCCCCGTCCTCGCCCAAGCCGACGTATCCGCCGCCGTCGCAGCAGGCGCCGATGTCGCACGCGACGGCGCCGATCTGGTCTTGCTCAACGACGATTTGAACATCCTACCCGCCACCATCGCCCAAGCCCGCCGCACACGCGAAATCATCCGCCAAAACCTCGCCTGGGCAAGCGCATACAACATCATCGCAGTCCCGCTCGCTGTCTTGGGTTACGTCAAACCCTGGATCGCCGCATTGGGCATGAGCCTCAGCTCCCTGTTTGTCGTGGGCAATGCGTTGAGGCTGTTGAAGAAAAGGAAATAGGTGGTTTCAGAAGGGCAGGGTCGTCTGAAAAAACGGATTTTGGGTTTTCAGACGACGTTTTCATTTGGTTTTTTAAAAGATGGATTGAGTGGTAGTTTTTTCGTGGGCAAAGCCCACGCCTAAAGTAAATTAGCTCCTAGGATGTAACAATGAAGCAAGAAATCAATACATTTTACGTGCTTAATTTATTAAGTATTATCGATGGTGAAATCCTTGAAAGCGCACATGTAGATATATCCAAATATGTCGGTTTAGACATATCTACAGAAAAAGGGCAGAAGGTTATTATTAATGAATTATTAAAGCCGGAGATGCTTAATTTTTCCATAGGAAATCAAGAGAAAATACGAATAAGCATGTTGTATTGTATTGAAAATTATGATGAAATAAAATTGGAAAATATTCTAAATTTTTATAGTGGGTCAGTTTTTTTGATGCCTAGTAATAGTATTACCTATAAAGAAATACTAGAAATTTTTTATACAGGGGTATTTTTCAAAAATATAAATAATGAAGAATTAAATAATTTTACTTTTTTTGAAAATGATGCTCCCGAGTGCTGGAATTTATTTGATAAGCAGCAGTAGGTCGAGTTTTAACCCATGAGACCATTTTACTGTTGATTGAATTCAGGGGAGAGGTCGTCTGAAACCTTTGATTTAATAGCAGATTGGGGTGAAAATTGAATATTGTAGAATGTTCAAGGTTCTTGTTGATGCTTAACTCAGCCTACGCTTGCTAAAAGTGGAAATATTGATGGTAAGGGAATTTGAGCGGCGAGATGTTTCGAATAGATGATAAATTTATGAAATAAAAGGAGTGTTTTTATGTATTTAAGGTTTACGATTACGATTTTTGGTGATAATTTTAAGCCTAGTAAAATGATTAATAAACTTGAGACTTCTCTTGAAGTTACTAGTTATTTTGATGCTGGAGAAGAAGATGACATTGGGGAAATAAATGATTATGGATGTCTGGAATTAAACCACAAAAATGAATTTTCAAAAGAATATTGGGATAGTGAATATGAACAGGAATTCGTAGATTTTTTTAGCAAAAATTATCAATTACTAAGATTAAATAATGCTGATGATTTTAGAATTTTTATTGAAGCTTTCTATTCAGATCAATGCAATTTTGAAATTTTCAATAGCGAATTATTAGCAGAGTTAGCAAAATACAAAGTTAGCCTACCAATAAGTGTTTATGATTGTGATAATGATTGATATCATAATTTGTAACATGTGCATTAACCATTCGCATAACTCAACAGGGTATTATGAATATGAAGCATTTTTAGAGGTAATATTGCAATGAATAATACTCTTGTTGTAGATATTAATTTGGGAAGCTTAGGAACATCAAGCAGTTTTTTAAAAATTATGAGTGAGAAGTTATACTTTCCAGATTATTTTGGATTTAATTACGATGCGCTAGATGAATGTATGCAGGATTTAAGTTGGTTGCCCGAAGAAAAAATAATTATAAATTTCAAATTTATAGAAAGGCTGAAAAGAAATAATGAATCTTTATACAATATAATATATGACTGCCTTGTTATGTATCAAGAATATTGGCAAAAAACTCAGTATAAGAAACAAGTTATATTGAATTTTTGAATACAATTATATAAATTAATGATGAAGGTAGTTTTTGAGCGATATGTAGAGTTGAAAATTAAATATTGTAGAATATTCAGAGATTTTTCTGGGGCTTGATATAATTTACGTTTGCTCAGGTTCTGCAGACTCAATCCCATGATTTTCTTTGAACAGTCTCAAATAATGAAAGAAACAGTCAAACTCATCCCGATTTTCAAATTTGGCAATCTGTTCAATCAGACCACGCCATGTATGGGTGGTTTGAAGAAAATCAAACTGCTCAATTAGCCAGTAATAAAATTTTTCTCTAAAAATATCATCTTTTTCACTGGGTATAGCATTTAGTCCTTCACATAGATAATATCCTGTTATAAAACTTTCTAAAATTTTTATATTTTTTTCGCTCAAATACATAAATGGTCTTTTTTCGACATATGCCAATAAATCTAAACAATTCATTTAAAATATTCCCATTGTTGGTAGTAGGCTAGATTGAAAATCGAACATTACAGAAAGATCAGAGCCTTTGTTGGGTCTTGACCCAACCTACGCTTGCTGCCAAATTTTCCAAAATGTTGTTGGGTTTTGTAACCTAGTTTACTTAAAAGGTCGTCTGAAAACCTGAATCCGTTTTCAGACGACCTTTTGTTTTCCATCGGCTTTATTGTCCGCGTAAAAACAGTGCGTCCAGTTCTTTCAGCGTCAGTTTTACCCAGGTCGGGCGGCCGTGGTTGCATTGGTTGCTGCGCGGGGTGTTTTCCATGTCGCGCAGGAGGGCGTTCATTTCGGGCAGGGTGAGCTGGCGGCCGGCGCGGACGGAGCCGTGGCAGGACATGGTGGCGAGGATGTGGTTTTCGTGTTCTTCTATGGTTTGGCTGCTGCCGACTTGGGCGAGTTCGCCCAATACGTCCTTGGCGAGCGAGACGACATCGGCTTTGCCGAGCATGGCGGGGACGGCGCGGACGGCGAGGGTGTTGCCGCCCATGTCGGACAATTCCAGCCCGAAGCCTGCCAGTGCGTCGGCGTGGTCGGCGAGGGCGGCGCATTCTTCGTGGGACGCGGCGAAGGTAACGGGAATGAGCAGGCGTTGGCTTTGCAGGTTGCCGTTTTCCTGCCGCTGGCGTTTCATTTTTTCGTAGTTGACGCGTTCGGCGGCGGCGTGCATGTCAATGAGCAGCAGGCTGTCTTCGGCTTGGGCGAGGATGTAGATGCCTAATAATTGGGCGATGGCGAAGCCGAGCGGTGGCAGTTCGGGTTTGGGGTCGTCTGAAAAGCTGCGTGCGGGGTTTTCAGACGACGTGGCGGATGTGCTGCCGAAGCGGGCTTGTTCGAATTGTGCCAACTCTATGTCTGCTTCATCGGCTGCGGTGTTTTTGAAGAGTTCGGCGTAGGTGTTGAGGGCGGCGCGGCTTTCGCGCAGGGACAGGCTGCGTTGCTGCGGCGCGCGTGCTGCCTGATAGGGCATGGGGGCGGTTTTGCCTGAACTGAAGGCGTTGCGCGGTTCGGAGGCGTGTGTGTTTGGTGCGGCGGCGAAAATGTTCTCAGACGACGCGGTCGGGGTAGGGCGAAACTCGCTATGCTCGTTTTCAGACGACGTTGCTGAGGGACGGATGCCTGTGATTTCGTGCAACACTTCGCCTGCGTTGCCGACGCTTTCGGTCAAGTCGGCGCGGGTGTCGGCGAGGGCTTTGTTGAGGGTGTGGAACACGAGTTGGTGCACCTGCTGGCTGTCGCGGAAGCGGATTTCGGTTTTGGTGGGGTGGACGTTGACGTCCACGGCTTCGGGCGGCAAGTCGAGGAAGAGGACGAAGGCGGGGGTGAGGGCGTTGTGCAATACGTCGCGGTATGCCTGTTTGACGGCGTGGAGCATGACTTTGTCGCGCACGAAGCGGTGGTTGACGAAGCAGTATTGTTTGTCGGTTTTGCCTTTGGCGAAGGTGGGTTTGGCGATGGCGCCGTAGAGCCGCAGCGCGCCGTTGCCGCTGTCGATTTCTAAGGATGCCGCCTGAAAGTCTTCGCCGACGATGGCGGCTATGCGTTCGTGCAGGCTTTGGGCGGGGAATTTGAACACTTGTTTGCCGTCGCGTTTGAGCGAGAAGGCGATGTGCGGATGCGCCAGTGCGAGGCGTTCGAGCATGGTGGCGCAGTGGGCGTATTCGGTGTTTTCGGATTTGAGGAACTTGCGCCGCGCGGGAGTGTTGAAGAAGAGTTCGGCGGCTTCGATGGTGGTGCCGACGGGGTGGGCGGCGGCGGTGGGGCTGCTGAGTTTGCCGTCTTCGGCTTTGACTTGGGTCGCATGCGTGCTGCCGTCTTGGCGGCTGGTCAGGGTCAGGCGGCTGACGGAGGCGATGCTTGCCAAGCCTTCGCCGCGAAAGCCCATGCTGGCGACGTGTTCCAAATCGTTTAAGGTTTTGATTTTGCTGGTGGCATGGCGGTGGAGCGCAAGCTCGATGTCGTCGGGGTGGATACCGCCGCCGTTGTCGCTGACGCGAATGAGGCGGATGCCGCCGCCCGCCAGCTCGACTTCAATCGCCGTCGCGCCTGCATCTATGCTGTTTTCGACGATTTCTTTCAAGGCGTTGGCGGGGCGTTCGACCACTTCACCGGCGGCGATTTGGTTGACGAGGTGGTCGGGCAGGGCGGCGATTCGGGACATGGGTTTCTTCCGTTTTCAAACTGGCGGGTATTATAGCAAAAGGTCGTCTGAAAACCGGAATCGGGATTTCAGACGACCTTTTGATCAGACGGGCGGTTTATTTGTTTTCTGCTTCTTCAAAACCGACGACTTCCAAGCCGAAGCCGGTCAGGCCGGTGAAGGCGGAAGGCTGGCCTAACACACGCAGTTTGCCGACGTTGAGGCCGGCGAGGATTTGCGCGCCGATGCCGTAGCTTTTGCTGTCCCATTTGTAGGCTTGGTTTGCGCCTTTGGGGAGGGTGCGGTCGAGCAGGGTGGCGCCGTCTTCGGTGCGGTGCAGGAGGATGACGACGCCGCTGTCGGCTTGCTGGATGCGCTCAAGGGCTTTGGGCAGCGACCAGGAATGGCGCGGATTGGCTTGGATGAAATCCATGACACTGAAGGGTTCGTGAACGCGGACGAGGGTTTCGGTGTCGGCGGAGGGTTTGCCTTTGACGAGGGCAAGGTGGGTTTCGCCGGAAAGCTTGTCAACGTAAACGTGTTGCTGGAACTCGCCCCACGGGGTTTGCACAGGCGAATCGCCCATGTCTTCGAGCAGGCTTTCGGTGCGGCTGCGGTATTCGATGAGGTCGGTAATCGTACCGATTTTGAGGTCGTGTTCTTCGGCGAACTTCATTAGTTCGGGCATACGCGCCATGGTGCCGTCGTCGTTGATGATTTCGCAGATGACGGCGGCGGGGATGAGTCCGTTCATTTGCGCCAAATCGACGCCGGCTTCGGTGTGTCCGGCGCGTACTAGGACGCCGCCTTTTTGCGCGCGCAGGGGGAAGATATGGCCGGGTTGGACGATGTCTTCGGGTTTGGCGGTTGGTGATACGGCGGTTTGGATGGTCAGGGCGCGGTCGGCGGCGGAGATGCCGGTAGTGATGCCTTGCGCCGCTTCGATGGAAACGGTGAAGTTGGTGCCGTATTGTGCGCCGTTTTTCTGGGTCATCATGGGCAGGCCGAGCCGCTCGACCATGCTGCCTTCCATCGGCAGGCAAACCAGTCCGCGTGCGTGTTTGATCATGAAGTTGATGGCTTCGGGGGTAACGAACTGCGCCGCCATCAGTAAATCGCCTTCGTTTTCGCGGTCTTCCGCGTCGGTGATGATGACCATTTTGCCGGCTTTGATGTCGGCGAGGATTTCGGGGATGGAGGAAATGTGGGGCATGGTGCGTCTTTCTTGATGGTCGGGTTGGGCTGATGCGTGTTCTTGATCCAGCCACATGGCGGGCATTTGCGCCGCCTGTTCGATTTTGCGGGCTTTTTTCTCGCCGAAGGATTTGTTTTTCAGAAGGGCGGACAATTCGCCTTGGTTGATGGCGATGGCTTCGGCAAAACGGGTTTGCTGGCCGCCGTATTTGTCCGCTATCCATTGCCGCAGATTGCGGCGGCGCAGGTCGGTGGTGTTCATGATGTGTTGTGTGGCTGAAAGAATGTAGGCGATTGTAGTCTTGTCTTTACCAAAAGGCAAACTATGTGTGATGGTGGTTTTTTATTACTTTTTGGTAATGTTTCGACAGAAGGTCGTCTGAAAAACAAAAATTGGTTTTTCAGACGACCTTTGCTTGAAATCTGAACATTTGAAAGAATATGGGCGTTAAGTTTAACGCAATAGAAAAGGGTTTAACCTGATGAAAATGGTTTACCGACTGATTTTAATATCTATTTTTTGTGCAGTCGCAGCGGCGGGCGGTTGGTTCTATGCCCAACACCGCAACGACAACGCCCATGAAGCGATTTCGCGCGAAGGCGTTTTGATGCAGATTAAGCAGATGAACCGCTTGGAAAGTACGGCTTTTTACATCGACACCATCATCCGCACGGAGAAAAAAGGCGACTGGCGCAGATTGTGGCAGGATTCGCAAAGCGGCCTGTTTATCGTGCGCGGCAAAGTGTTGGCGGGTTTGGATTTGGACAAACTTCACGCCGACAACGTCAATATCGTGGACGGAAAAGTCCTCATCAGCCTGCCGCCCGTAGAAATCCTCAGCGTCGATTTGGAAAATATCGAGGTGTACGACATCCAAACCGGCTCGTTTAACCTTTTACCGGTGGATAAGGCAGTGTTCAAAACCGTGCAGGACGAAGCTAAAAAACAAGTTCTCGCCAGCGCGTGCAAAGCCCAAATTTTGGATCACGCCAACCGCCAAGCACAAACGCAGCTTGAAAACCTGTTTGCCTTGACGCAGACGCAGGTATCGGTTTATCCGGCGGCTGTGGGGCAGTGTAAATAGCGGCAGCGCAAAACAAGGCTTAAGAGCCGAGTACAAACAAGGTCGTCTGAAAACGAAAGTAGCGGGTTCGCCAAATCGTTTTCAGACGACCTTTTGTTTAGCGTCGATATGCTTTACATCAAGCACGCGTTTACCTCATCCAAGTGTTAAAGATAGTCATCGATATTCGGGCTTCTGCCGAACACGGCTTCATGCGCCTGACTGATGGTCAGCCGGTTGAACATCAGCCGCTGGGTTTGGTCACCGTCGATAATCCTTACCCTGCCTTCCAATTTCGGCGCGTCGTGGTGGAAAGTATTTTTAAACGCAAGCCAGCGGTCGGTTTGCAGGTGGACGACGGCAAACATATCGTGCGAAATATTCACGCCGACGCTGATGAGTTTCGGTGAAGCCTGAAGGCAGAAACTGCTGTCGCCAAAGAGGCACAGCCCCTCGTTTTCAGCATAGCGGAACAGCTCGATTTTCACCGCATCGGGTTCGGCGAATATGGTGCAAAACAGCCGCTCAAACAGCGACGGCTGCGCCACGCCTTCGCTCAACATGCCGTAAAGCCCTGCCAGCCAATCGACATAGCCGAGAAACGAAAAACGGTAGTTCTGCATAATGGCTTCGATGCGGCTCGGATCGCGCTTGCTGATCAGGCGCACAAACTCAAACCCGACCTCCGGCAGTCGCGCCCGAACCGCCTCATGCAGACGGTGGGCAAACAGGTTTTTATGGTTGTGCGGATTGCGCAGGATGCCGAGGAATTTCAGCCGCAATATCCGCCACAATGCTTCGGGAACTTTGACCGTATCGGTTTCGCCCGTTTTCAGACGACCTTCGGGCAGCGTGCGCAGATGGTTGCAGGCTTCTTCGTAGCCGCTTTCGTGGCGGTTGAACCAGCTTTCCAAATTGTACTGGTTGGCGGTGTTTTCGACGAAAGTCAGCGTGTAGAGGTTTTTCGCCGCCAGATTGCCGATAATGTTGACACTCGCCGCCGCACCGCGATTTTCGTTCCCGCCGCGAACCTTGTCGCCGGAACGGGAGCGTAGGGCGGCAGCCGGTTCGCGGAACATGGACAAAGGCAGCTTATAGACATTCTGATTCTGCGGGCTGACCTGCGGATTATGCGCGTGCTGCCGCTGCTCGGTCTGGGCGATATAGTGATGTTCCTTGGTCGGATTCGCCGTCAACAGCGCATAAGGCTTTTCGCCGCATTCGGAAAATTCGCAATCACTGAGGATAAAGGCTTGTCGGGTCATAGTGTCGTGAGAGGCCGTCTGAATGTGCCGATTATAGTGGATAGGGAATTAAGGGGGATTATACGGAATGATGGCGGCGAGTTTGGTCTTTATACGCAAAAGGATGCAAAAAGGTCGTCTGAAAACAAATGAGACCTTTGCAAAAAAGACTTTCCCTCAGTAGCCGAAATCCACACACAGGTTTTTGACTGTTTCCATCCCCAATCTCCCCTAATTCTACTCAAATATAGCCTTAACCCTCCCCAGATACCCAATAATCAGGCATTCGAGCTGCCTTTTAGGCAACAACAGACACACTTAGCCTGTTAGCGGCTTTCAACAAGTTCAGACATATCGTCTTTAGATGGCTTTAAAATATAATAGGTATTGTCTCAATTATTCTTTATTAATTTTAGGTATTTTTATAGTTTATCTAGCTTATGTTTTTTAATAAATTTTATATAGGTCAGCAAAATTAATATAATTAGAATATCAAAAATAATAAAAATAGATAATATTTGAGTTATATCATAGGTTGTGATTAGTATGTCTTCGGCGGTATTCATCATTTCTATCTTATATTTAATTGTTAAATAAATATTTAAAATATAAGCTATTTGATAAATCAGAACTACTGAAACGGAAATTTTTATTAATATCTTGCCTAAGGTGCCCATTTTAATTTTCTATTTATTTTTTATTCATAAATGAAATGTTGTGCGGTAATCAATGCGGAAAAGAGTAGTAAGAAGGCATAAAGGTCGTCTGAAACAGGTTGGAGCGAAGTCCGATATACCTATTTTCAGACGACCTTTTCTTTAAAGCCGAATCAAATCAGCCTGCCGGTTAACCCAACGCCTTCCTTGCTCCGGCGAAGAGGCGGTACCAGCCGGACAGTTCCGTCCAGTCTTCCGGTTTCCAGCTCATTTGCGCGGCGCGGTACACGCGTTCGGGGTGGGGCATCATGATGGTAACGCGGCCGTCGGCATTGGTCACGCCGGCAATGCCTTGCGGCGAGCCGTTGGGGTTGAGCGGGTAGGTTTGGGTAACTTGGTTTTGTCCGTCGACGTATTGCAGCGCGATGCCGAGGCCGTCTGAAATTTTGCCGCCGTGAAGCGCGAAGTCGGCGCGGCCTTCGCCGTGGCTGACGACGACGGGCAGGCTGGAGCCTTGCATTTCGTTCAGGATCAGGGAAGCTGATTTGGGGACGTGAACCATGCTCAGGCGCGCTTCGAACTGTTCGCTCAGGTTGCGCTTGAACTTCGGCCAGCCTGCCGTGCCGGGGATGATTTCGGCGAGGTTGCTGACCATTTGGCAGCCGTTGCACACGCCCAATGTCAGCGTGTTCGGGTCGGTGAAGAAGGCGGCGAACTGGTCGCGTAAGGCGGGGTGGAACAGGATGGATTTCGCCCAGCCTTCGCCCGCGCCGAGTACGTCGCCGTAGCTGAAGCCGCCGCACGCCGCCAGCATTTTGAAGTCGGCAAGGTGGACGCGGCCTGCCATCAGGTCGGACATATGCACGTCGTAGGCATCGAATCCGGCGCGGGTGAAGGCGGCGGCCATTTCGATTTGTCCGTTCACACCCTGTTCACGCAGGACGGCGATTTTGGGTTTCGCGCCGCTGTTGACGAAAGGCGCGGCGATGTCTTCGTTCACATCAAACTTCACGTCGGCAAACAATGCGCTGCGTTCGTTGTCGCCAATCAGGGCGAACTCGCTGTCGGCGCAGGCGGGGTTGTCGCGCAGGCGTTGGATGGCGTGGCTGGTTTCCTGCCATGCGCGTTGCAGGTCGGCGCGGGTTTGTTCCAACACGATGCCTGCCTGATTGCGGATAACGATTTTTTCGTCAGAACCGATGGTGGCAACGGTATGCAAGGGCAGCGCTGCCGCTTTGAACAAGGCTTCTGCTGCCGCAACATCTTGTTTGGCAATTTGAATCACTGCGCCCAGTTCTTCATTGAACAATGCGCGGATGCTGGCTTCGTTGACGTCGGCTTGGTTGGCAACCAGTGAAGTCAAATCCACATTCAGCCCGCAGCGCCCCGCAAACGCCATTTCCACCAGCGTCGCAAACAAACCACCGTCGCTGCGGTTGTGATATGCCAAGAGTTTGTCTTCGGCAACAAGCTGCTGAATCACACCGTAAAAGTCTTTCAGACGACCTGTATCGTCCAAATCGGGCGCATCGCCGCTCATATTGTTGTAAACCTGACCGAACGCCGAGCCGCCCATACGCGCTTTGCCGAAGCCCAAATCGACAAACAACAATACGCTGTCTTCGACGTTTTTCAACTCGGGCGTAACGGTTTTACGAACGTCTTTGACAGGTGCGAACGCGGAAATAATCAGGCTCAACGGCGAAACGACAGATTTTTTCTCTTCGCCGTCCTGCCAAACGGTTTTCATCGACAGGCTGTCTTTGCCCACGGGGATGCTCAAATCCAATGCCTGACAGGCTTTGGAAACCGCTTCGACGGTGCGGTAGAGTTTTTCGTCTTCGCCCTCGTTGCCGCACGCCGCCATCCAGTTGGCGGAGAGTTTGATATTGCCGATGTCGCCGATGTTGACCGCCGCGATGTTGGTGATGGCTTCGCCGACGCACATTCTGCCCGAAGCAGGCGCGTCAAACAGGGCTACGGTCGGTTTTTCGCCCATGCTCATCGCTTCGCCGCGATAGGTGTTGAAGCCCATCATGGTAACGGCGCAGTCGGCTACGGGGGTTTGGTATTTGCCGACCATTTGGTCGCGGTGGGTCATGCCGCCGACGCTGCGGTCGCCGATGGTAATCAGGAAGTTTTTGGCGGCTACGGTAGGCAGGCGCAAAACGCGGTAGGCGGCTTCGGTAATGTCGATATCGCCGGCGTTAAACGGTTTTTCAGACGACCTCACGGTTTGGTCGCTGCGTGTGGTTTTGGGCGGTTTGCCGAGCAAGACGTTCAGCGGCAAATCGACGGGATTGTTGGAGAACAAATCGTCGCGCACTTTCAAATGGCCGTCGTCAGTCGCCGTGCCGACCACGGCAAACGGGCAGCGTTCGCGTTCGCAGATGGCGCGGAAGGTGTCCAAATCTTTTTCTAAAATCGACAACACATAACGCTCTTGCGATTCGTTGCACCAGATTTGCAGCGGGTTGAGTCCGTGTTCTTCCAGCGGCACTTCGCGCAGCTTGAATACCGCGCCGCGTCCGGCATCGTTAACGAGTTCGGGGAAGGCGTTGGACAGGCCGCCCGCGCCAACGTCGTGGATGGAGATAATCGGGTTTTGGTCGCCAAGCTGCCAGCAACGGTCGATCACTTCCTGCGCGCGGCGTTCGATTTCGGGGTTGCCGCGTTGTACGGAGTTGAAGTCCAAAGACGCGTCGTTCGTGCCGGTGTTCATTGAAGAAGCTGCACCGCCGCCCAAGCCGATAAGCATACCCGGGCCGCCCAGTTGGATCAGCAACGCGCCTTCGGGGATTGCGTCTTTATGCGTCTGCTGCGCCTGAATGCTGCCCAAGCCGCCGGCAATCATAATCGGTTTGTGGTAGCCGCGAACCTGACCGTCGAACTTCTCTTCAAAAGTGCGGAAGTAGCCCAAGAGGTTCGGGCGGCCGAATTCGTTGTTGAACGCCGCGCCGCCAATGGGACCTTCAATCATGATGTCCAGCGGCGAGGAAATGTGTTCCGGCTTGCCGTAATCTTGTTCCCACGGCTGTTTGAGGTCGGGGATGTTGAGGTTGGAGACGGTAAAGCCGGTCAAGCCCGCTTTCGGGCGCGAACCTTTGCCCGTTGCGCCTTCGTCGCGGATTTCGCCGCCCGCACCCGTCGCCGCGCCCGCAAACGGCGCGATGGCGGTCGGGTGGTTGTGCGTTTCCACTTTCATGATGATGTGCGTGTCTTCCTCGTGGAAACGGTAACCTTGGTTTTCCGCCGCATTCGGATAGAAACGCTCGATTTTCGCGCCTTCAATCACGGACGAATTGTCTTTATAGGCGACGACCGTGCCTTCGGGATGCGCGTTGTGCGTATCGCGTATCATGCCGAAGAGGGATTTCGGTTGTTTTTCGCCATTGAGGATGAAATCGGCGTTGAAGATTTTGTGGCGGCAGTGTTCGCTGTTTGCCTGCGCGAACATCATCAGTTCAACGTCGGACGGATTGCGCTGCAAAGCCTGATAGTTTTCAACCAGATAATCGATTTCGTCGGCGGAGAGTGCCAAACCCATTTCGGTATTGGCTTTGACCAAAGCCTCTTTACCGCCGCCCAAAACATCGACGGTGGAGAAGGTTTCGGATTCGAGATGGTGGAATAATTTGGAGGCCGTCTGAAAATCGGGCAGCACGGATTCGGTCATGCGATCGTGCAGCAACGCCGCCCATTGCTGTTTCTGTTCATCATTCAGACGACCTTCCAGCCACACCGCCATGCCGCGTTCGATGCGCTCTATTCCTTCCAAACCGCAGTTTTCCGCGATATTGGTCGCTTTGGAAGCCCACGGCGAAATCGTACCCAAACGGGGCGTTACCAAAAATAAATGCAAGCCCTCGCGCGCTTCGGGCGTTTCTTTAACGCTTTGCGCCGCCAACAAGGCTTGCAGTTTTTCGACAGTCGCGGCATCCAGTGCTTTCTCGCTGCCGACAAAATACCAAAATTCACTTTTCAGTTTCACTTCGGGCAGGCCGAGTGCGGCCGCTTTTTGCAAGAGTTTTTCAACACGGAAATCGGAAAGGGCGGTAACGCCGCGCAAGGGCAAAACAACAGACATGATTCAGCTCACAAATGCGGTTGGGAAAGGCTGTATTATACGCCGAATGGGTCTGGGTTGCTTGGTAATTTGGGTTAAAATGTTGACAATTTTTCAGACGACCTTTGTCACGAGGGGAGGAAGGGTCGTCTGAAAAATTTTGATTGAAGTTTGTGCAATAATTTGATTTAAATTAATTTAAAGTGAATTTAAAGCAAGGAATTGCAGCTTGGTTTGGAAAATTCCGATATTGGTTTACGGAAAGTTTCTCCAAAAAATTTATCGTTTATTCTTTTGATAAATCGGCATGAGTTCAGGCAGCATTCTGCGAATGGCATTGATGCGTGTCTGATTGGTCGGATGGGTGGACAAAATCGCGATGGACGAGCTGCCTTCGAGTTTGCTCATCTTTTCCCAAACGCTGATGGCTGCTTCGGGATTGTAACCTGCCTGAGCCATCAAACGTACGCCGCCTGCGTCCGCTTCGCTCTCCTGATGGCGCGAAAATGGTTTGGAAGCAAGTAAATCCGTACCCAAGCCGACAATATTGGCATCAACTCCGGACGCGCCCGCCAAAATAGAACCGCCCAATCCGGTCAATACTTGGCCGCCGATGGCTTTTTTGCCATGCTCAAGCAGGGCATGGGTCATTTCGTGGCCGATAACGGCGGCGATTTCGTCATCCGTCAATTTCAAACGATCGACCATGCCGGTATACATCGCCATTTTGCCGCCCGGCATTGCCCAAGCGTTCAATTCATTGCCACGGAAAACATTCATCTGCCAGTTGAAAGGTACGCCGGTTTGGTTGGCTTGATTGGCATGGGGTTTCAGACGCTCAAATACGGTTTTGATACGGCGCGAAGTCTGGGAAGTGTTGTCCAAAACGCGTTGCGATTGCGCTTGTTGTACTACTTGCGAATAGTTTTTGGCGGCAGTTTCGTTGAGTGATGCCGTATCGTATCCCACCATATCGGCAACGGAAGTACAGCCGGTCAAGGCTAAAATGGCTACCAACTGTATCAATTGTTTTTTGTTCGGCATTTGCATCTCCTAATATTGTTAAAATCAAGATTCTTCAACCGAATTGCATGAAGTTTTTCTGCTTATCATATAAAAAATGCCGCCTGATTTTCAGACGGCATAATAAGTGTTTTTAAGAGCGGCGCTGCGACATCCAAGATTCGATCTTACGCGCGTCGTTTACGCGTGTTGTCGAAGTTGGCGAGTTCAACAATACGATGGTAATCGGTTGGTTTTGAACATTTGCCTTAACCACCATCGAGCGTCCTGCTTCGCGGATATAACCGGTTTTCTGAAGCTCGATATTCCAGCTGCCTTCGCGGACGAGGGCGTTGGAGTTTTTATAGTTTTGGCGACCATTTGCCGTCCAAACCGAGCCGTAGTTGGAGGTTGAGTTTTTCCGGATAAGCGGATATTTGCTTGCCGCGGCGACCATTCGGTTCAAATCGTTGGCGGTTGATACGTTTTGGAAATTCAGACCGGTAGGTTCGTAGAAACGGCTGTTGTGCATGCCCAAGCTTTGCGCTTTGGCATTCATGGCAGCAACAAATGCCGACATACCGCCCGGATAGGTGCGGCCCAGCGCGTGCGTTGCGCGGTTTTCACTGCTCATCAGGCTCAGGTGCAGCAATTCGCCGCGCGTCAGCGTCGTACCGACGGCAAGGCGGCTGCCTGTACCTTTCAGGCGGTCGATTTCATCGGCAGTAATGGTAATGCGCTCGTTCATATCCAAACGCGCATCCAAGACGACCATCGCGCTCATCAGTTTGGAAATAGACGCAATCGGCATCACGCGGTCTGCGTTTTTCTGATACAGGATTTCGCCTGTTTTGTTGTTAAAAATCAGGGCGGACTGAGATGTCAAAAGCGGCCCCGCCATCATTGCCTGAGCCTCGATTTTTTGTGCATGGCTTAATGCGAAAGCTTCCATCGGGTCATTTTGGGTTGGAAAATTTTGTTCCAAAAATTGACCCAAAACGTCCATATCGTCTGCAGCGGCAGGGGCGGCGACAACCGTCAAAGCCATACCCAAACAGGCTGCACTCAGTGTTTTATAAAATTTCATAACCGACATACTTCAACCAGTAGAATTTAAGACAATTGAATTATTAAAGGAGATATTTTGCTTAAAATACAACAAAATGTAAAGTTTAATATGGCTTTTTTGCGTTTGTTTGCATCTTTTTCCCAAATTGGAAACAATCTTAAGGATGGGAAATTGTGACGTGTTGCCATGCGTCGGAGGGTCGTCTGAAAACCTTACGCCAAACAGCTTGCCATACGGTATTTGATAAACCTTAAGATACTGATTATACTTACCGACTTTGCCGAAAACCGTTCCCGCAACATTCGGATAACGGTTTGCCGATATTGCTTGAAAACAGAAGATAAATTATGACTGAAGAAAAACGCTCCTGCTCGTTTTGCGGAAAATCCGAGCATGAAGTCAAAAACCTGATTGAAGGCGAAAACGCTTTTATCTGTAACGAATGTGTAGAAACTTGCGGCGTGATGCTGCAAAGTTCAGACGACCTCTCCGCAGAGAAATCTGCAACGGATGCGTCCCATCCGAACAACAAGCTGCCTACGCCTGCCGAAATCGTCGCCAACCTCAACGACCACGTTATCGGTCAGGAACAAGCCAAGAAAGCATTGGCGGTGTCGGTGTACAACCATTACAAACGCCTGCGCCACCCCAAAGCCAACGGCAATGTCGAGTTGTCGAAATCCAACATCCTGCTTATCGGTCCGACTGGTTCGGGTAAAACGCTGTTGGCGCAGTCTTTGGCGCGCAAACTGGACGTGCCGTTCGTCATGGCGGATGCGACTACGCTGACCGAGGCGGGTTATGTCGGTGAAGACGTTGAGCAAATTATTACCAAGCTTTTGGGTAAATGTGATTTTGATGTCGAAAAAGCCCAACGCGGTATCGTCTATATCGACGAAATCGATAAAATCTCGCGCAAAAGCGACAACCCGTCGATTACCCGCGACGTATCCGGCGAAGGCGTGCAACAAGCCTTGCTGAAACTGATTGAAGGTACGGTTGCCAGCGTTCCGCCCCAAGGCGGCCGCAAACATCCGAATCAGGAATTTATCAACGTCGATACGACCAATATCCTGTTTATCTGCGGCGGCGCGTTTGCAGGTTTGGAAAAAGTGATCCGTCAGCGTACAGAAAAAGGCGGTATCGGTTTCGGTGCGTCCGTTCACAGCAAAGACGAAAATGCCGACATTACCGGATTGTTTGAAATCGTTGAGCCTGAAGACTTGATTAAATTCGGTCTGATTCCCGAGTTGATCGGTCGTTTGCCCGTTATCGCCACGTTGGCGGAATTGGACGAAGACGCATTGGTCAACATTTTGACCGAGCCGAAAAATGCTTTGGTGAAACAATATCAAACCTTGTTCGGCATGGAAAATGTCGAATTGGAATTTGAAGAAGAAGCCTTGCGCAGCATCGCCCGTCAGGCAATGGAACGTAAAACCGGGGCGCGCGGTCTGCGCTCCATCGTTGAACGCTGCCTGTTGGATACCATGTATCAACTGCCTGATTTGAAAGGCGTAACCAAAGTTGTCATCGGTAAAAACGTCATAGAGAAAGGCGAACAGCCCAAGCTCTTGCGCGAAGACGGAAGCGAATATCAGGCAAACGCCCGGTAAAAGAACGAACCGGTCATTCCGATAAAACATAAAAGGTCGTCTGAAACCCTGTTTTCAGACGACCTTTTCGTATTTTTCAAGATAATTCGTTTCAATAGCAAACACCTATTACATCCGATAACATAAATATTCCAATTTTTGCCAAACTGGTCTATGATACCCAAAAGAATTGTTTACAATTCTTTGATTGCAAATCATTTGCAACGGTCAGAAGAAAAAACAGAAAAAAGGAACAAAGAGATGTTAGAAGCCTATCGCAAAGCCGCCGCCGAGCGTGCCGCCCTCGGTATCCCGCCCCTCCCTTTGAACGCGCAGCAAACCGCCGATTTGGTTGAGCTGCTGAAAAACCCGCCCGCAGGCGAAGGTGAATTCTTGGTCGAACTGCTTGCCCACCGTGTTCCGCCCGGTGTGGACGATGCCGCCAAAGTCAAAGCCTCATTCCTGGCTGCCGTTGCCGAAGGCAGCGCATCCAGCCCGCTGATTTCCCCCGAATATGCGACCGAACTTTTAGGTACGATGCTCGGCGGTTACAACATTCACGCCTTAATCGAACTCTTGGACAACGACAAACTCGCGCCCATCGCTGCCAAAGGTTTGAAACATACGCTTCTGATGTTCGATTCTTTCCACGACGTTCAGGAAAAAGCCGAAAAAGGCAATAAATACGCGCAGGAAGTTTTGCAATCTTGGGCAGATGCCGAATGGTTCACTTCACGCGCTAAAGTTCCCGAAAAAATCACCGTTACCGTCTTCAAAGTTGACGGCGAAACCAATACGGACGACCTTTCTCCCGCGCCCGACGCATGGAGCCGTCCCGATATTCCGCTGCACGCGCTGGCGATGCTGAAAAACCCGCGCGACGGCATCACGCCCGACAAACCGGGCGAAGTCGGTCCGATTAAATTGTTGGAAGAACTCAAAGCCAAAGGCCACCCCGTTGCCTATGTCGGCGACGTGGTCGGTACCGGTTCTTCACGCAAATCCGCGACCAACTCTGTGATTTGGCATACCGGCGAAGACATCCCGTTCGTACCGAACAAACGTTTCGGCGGCGTATGCTTGGGCGGCAAAATCGCGCCGATTTTCTTCAATACTCAAGAAGACTCCGGCGCGTTGCCGATTGAAGTCGATGTTTCCGCGCTGAAAATGGGTGATGTCGTCGATATTCTGCCTTATGAAGGCAAAATCGTGAAAAACGGCGAAACCGTTGCCGAGTTCAGCCTGAAATCCCAAGTATTGTTGGACGAAGTGCAAGCCGGTGGCCGTATCAACCTGATTATCGGCCGCGGTTTGACTGCCAAAGCGCGCGAAGCCCTGAAACTGCCTGCTTCCACCGAATTCCGTCTGCCTCAAGCGCCTGCCGAAAGCAAAGCCGGTTTCACGTTGGCACAAAAAATGGTCGGTCGCGCCTGCGGTCTGCCCGAAGGACAAGGCGTGCGCCCGGGTACTTATTGCGAACCGCGTATGACGACTGTCGGCTCGCAAGACACTACCGGCCCGATGACCCGCGACGAGTTGAAAGACCTCGCCTGCCTGGGCTTCTCCGCTGATATGGTGATGCAGTCTTTCTGTCACACCGCTGCTTATCCGAAACCTGTCGATGTGAAAACCCATAAAGAACTGCCTGCCTTTATTTCTACTCGTGGCGGCGTGGCTCTGCGTCCGGGCGACGGTGTGATCCACTCATGGCTCAACCGCCTGTTGCTGCCCGATACCGTCGGCACCGGCGGCGACAGCCACACCCGTTTCCCTATCGGTATTTCCTTCCCCGCCGGCTCCGGCTTGGTTGCTTTCGCAGCAGCGACCGGCGTCATGCCGCTCGATATGCCTGAGTCCGTACTGGTACGTTTCAGCGGCAAGCTGCAACCGGGCGTAACCCTGCGCGATTTGGTAAACGCCATTCCGCTTTACGCGATTAAACAAGGTTTGCTGACCGTGGCCAAAGCCGGTAAGAAAAACATCTTCTCCGGCCGCATCCTCGAAATCGAAGGTCTGCCTGATTTGAAAGTGGAACAAGCCTTTGAATTGACCGACGCATCCGCCGAACGCTCCGCCGCCGGCTGTACCGTGAAGCTCAACAAAGAGCCGATTATCGAGTACATGAAATCCAACGTCGTGTTGATGAAAAACATGATTGCCGACGGCTATCAAGACCCGCGCACTTTGGAACGCCGCATCAAAGCCATGGAAAAATGGCTGGCGAATCCAGAGCTGCTCGAAGCAGATAAAGATGCCGAATACGCCGCTGTGATTGAAATCAACATGGACGACATTAAAGAGCCGATCATCGCCTGCCCGAACGACCCGGACGACGTATGCTTCATGTCCGAACGTTCCGGCACCAAAATCGACGAAGTGTTCATCGGTTCGTGCATGACCAACATCGGCCACTTTCGCGCCGCCTCCAAACTCTTGGAAGGCAAGTCCGACATCCCCGTCCGCCTGTGGATGGCGCCGCCAACCAAAATGGATGCGAAAGAGTTGTCTGACGAAGGCCACTACGGTGTACTCGGCCGCGCCGGCGCGCGTATGGAAATGCCGGGCTGTTCGCTGTGTATGGGTAACCAAGCCCAAGTACACGAAGGCGCGACCGTCATGTCCACCTCTACCCGCAACTTCCCGAACCGCTTGGGTAAAAACACCTTCGTTTACCTCGGCTCGGCAGAGTTGGCGGCGATTTGCTCCAAACTGGGTAAAATCCCGACCGTTGAAGAATACCAAGCCAACATCGGCATCATCAACGAACAGGGCGACCAAATCTACCGCTACATGAACTTCAACGAAATTGACAGCTACAACGAAGTAGCCGAGACCGTGAATGTTTAACAAGTAGGTAAAGCAGTTTTAGACGACCCCTTTAGAGGCTAAACCCATGAGGTCGTCTGAAAACAAAAAAACAGAACAGTTTTCGCTGTTCTGTTTTTTTGTTTTAAACCGCCGTTATTCTCTTTTGGGTGGAAGAGGGCGCATGAAACGATACGGTTTGAGTCGACAATATTCTGCAATCTCAATGCCGACAGTTTGGAAAAAATCCGCCTAAAAATAATGCTTTTTAGGCGGATTGGTCTGATTGATTCTGGTGTCGAATTGGAAGCTTAAATTTGCAAACTTTCCTCGTATTCTTGGGCTTAACGCCGCTCCTGCCTGCGTATCAGCCACACAGCGAGCAGGGCGAAGGCTATGGTGGGCAGTGCGCCGGCGAGGAAGGGCGGGACGCCGTAGAGTTGGCTGGTAAAGCCGAAGAGCCGTCCGGCGAAGTGGAACAGCAAGCCGAGGCAGATGCCGCCGAAGAGTTTCAAGCCCATATTGCCGTGGCGGGTGGTTTGCGGGGTGAAGGCGAAGGCGACGAGCGCCATCACCCAGGCGGCGACGGGGTAAACCAATTTGCGCCACCATGCGATGGCGTAGATTTGGGTGTTTTGGTTGTTGTTTTCGAGGTGGCTGATGTAGGTGGTCAGTTCGCCGACGGACATTTGGTCGGGTTTGACGAGTAATACGTCCATCAGGTTGCGCTTGACGGCAATCGGCCAGTTTTCTTCGGCGGCGGTGGAGACTTCGACTTTGTCTTCGCCAAGTGTGCTGCGGCGGATGTTTTTCAACTGCCAACTGCCGTCGTTGTTTAAGACGGCGGATTCGGCTTCCGTTGCCTGCGTCAGCTCGTTTTTGTCGTTGCGCGCCCAAATTTTAATGCCCAGCAGGGTATGGTCGGGCAGCATTTCGCGCACGTTAATGATGCTGTTTTTTTCTTTGAGCCAAAGCCCAGTATTGCCGGTGCTGATTTTGCCGTTGATGGCGGCGGATTTGATGTTTTCGGCTTTTTGGCTGAGGACGGGGGCAATCCATTCGCCGAGCGCAGCGGTGACGAGGGCGAAAATCAGTCCGAACTGCGACAGGATCAGCAGCAGCTTTTTGGTACTCATGCCGCTTGCTTTGATGACGGTCAGTTCGCTGCCGGCGGCAAGCTGGCTGAGGGACACGAGTCCGCCGATGAGGACGGCGAGGGGCATGAGTTCGTAGGCGCGCGCGGGCATCTGCATGAGGACGTATTGCGCCATGGTTGCGCCGTTATAGCTGCCTTTGCCTAAGTCGCCGACTTCGTTGATGATTTCAAAAAAGCTGTACAGGGCAAGGAAAGCGAGGAGGGCGTAAACCGCCATAACCGCCATTTGGCGGATGATGTAACGTGAAATCAGGTTCATTTTCCGCCTTTCAATGTCAGACTTTTGCCAACCGCCTGCCAGAAGGGTTGGCTAGGCATACTACGGACACGCAGAAGTACGATTGCGATGGCGAACATGATGATGTGCATGGGCAGCAGTCCGAGCCAGAAATGGATTTTGCCGTCTTCCACGGCGTTGCGCAGGAAGGTCAGCCCGTTTTGGTAAATCAGGAAAAGCCCGATGGCGACGAGGATATTGTAGGTGTGGCCGCTGCGCGGGTTGAAATAGGAAAGCGGCACGGCAAGCAGGCAGAGCAGGAGGACGCTGACGGTCAGCGAGATACGCCACATCAATTCCGCCTGATGTTGCGGGTTGCTGCTGCCGATGAGCTGGGATGTCGGGATGGTGCGGCGGTGGGAAACGGGGTCGATGAGTTTGGGCGTGGTGCTGATAATCAGGCTGAGGTTTTGGAAGGAAACGCGGTTGTAGTCGGCTTTGCCGGGCGTGCCGCTGTAACGGTAGCCGTTGCGCAGGTCGAGCGTGCGCTTGTTGTCGTTCAACGAGAAATTGCCTTCTTTGGCAAAGATAATGTTGTCGTTGCCGTTTTTGTCTTGTTCGCGCAGGAACAGGTTTTTCATGATGCCCGATTCGGTGTCGAAGGTTTCGACGAAGTAAACCCTGCCGTTGCGCTTGCCTAGGCTGTTGAACTCGCCCGCTTCCACCATGGACAATTCTTGTTTCTGCTTGAGGATTTCGGCGTATTCGCGGCTGCGCAGTTCCGCCCACGGCATCACCCAAAGCTGCATGACGGCAATCAGGATGGCAAAGGGCACGGCAAACTGCATGACGGGGCGTATCCATTGTTTCAACGCCAATCCGCAGGAGAGCCAGACTGACATTTCGCTGTCGCGCCAGTAGCGGGTCAACACGGTCAGCGTACTGATGAAAGCGGTCAACACCAGCAAAAGCGGCGTCATGCCGATGACCCAGAAGCCGACCAATGCCAACACGGCATCGATGGCGACGCGACCGTCGGCAGCACGTCCGAGCAGGTTGATTGCCTGCGTGGAGACCAACACCGCCAAGAGGACGACGAAAATGCCGACGGCGGTAAAAGAGAGTTCTTTGATGAAGTTTCTTTGATAAATCATAGAATCGCGGCTAGGAGCGGTAAGCGGTTCGGCGCAGGCGGATTGTCTGCGCAAGGTTTCAGACGACCTCTCAAATGGAGTACAATCTTTCCAACCGTTTTCAGACGACCTCTTAAATGCAAAGGGTCGTCTGAAACTACCCGAAACCATCTCAATCAGGAGAATAAACGTGGAATTTAGCACAAAAGCCGGAACCTTGCAGCCGCAACAGGCAGGCGCACAGTTATTTGTCTGCACCGAAACCGCACAATTAAACCACCCGACCGCCCTTGCTCTTTTGTCTTCGCTTGAAGAAGGTCAAACTTTTGCCGACACCAAAATCCCGACGGACAACGGTTTGCAGGCAGTCGCCGTCGTCCGCCTAGACAAAACCGACTGCGCCGCGCTGAACAAAGCCGCTGCCGAAGCCGCCAAATGGGCGCAAAATCAGGAAACGGTCAATGCGGACATCCATGCCTTCGATGAAGCGCAAGCCGCCGCCGTAGCCGAAGCCTTCGCCATCGCGTTCGGCAACGCTGCCTACCGTTTCGACCGCTACAAAAAAGAAGCCAAGCCCGCCAAATTCTCGCAAGCCGTGTTCCACACCGCACACGAAGCCGCCGTCAAAGAAGCCCTGCGCGTCGCCGAAGCGCAGGTTTACGGACAAAGCCTCTGCCGCGATTTGGGCAACGCCGCGCCCAACGAATGCACGCCCGAATTTTTAGCGCGCACCGCCAAAGCCGAAGCCGAAAAACTGGGCGCACACGCCAAAATCATCGAAAAAGACTACATCAAAGAAAACATGGGTTCGTTTTGGTCGGTCGCCAAAGGCAGCGTGGAAGACCCCTATCTGATTGAATTGAGCTATTTCGGCGCTGCCGACAAAGAAGCCGCACCCGTCGTCTTGGTCGGCAAAGGCATTACCTTTGACACCGGCGGCATCTCCCTCAAGCCCGGTCTGAACATGGACGAAATGAAGTTTGACATGTGCGGCGCGGCAACCGTCATCAGCACCTTCTGCGCCGCCGTCAAACTGCAACTACCGATCAACCTCATCGCCGTCGTCGCCACCTGCGAAAACATGCCTTCCGGCGCGGCAAACAAACCGGGCGACGTCGTGAAAAGCATGAAAGGTCTGACGATTGAAGTGTTGAACACCGATGCCGAAGGTCGTCTGATTTTGTGCGACGCGCTCACTTACGCCGAGCAGTTCAAACCCAAAGCCGTCATCGACGTCGCCACCCTGACCGGCGCGTGCATCATCGCCTTGGGTCATGACGTCAGCGGCGTGATGGGCAACAATCAGGATTTGGTCGACAGCTTGCTCGCCGCCTCCCGCAACGTGGACGACAAAGCATGGCAACTGCCGCTCTTTGAAACCTACAAAGACCAGCTCAAATCCAATTTCGCCGACATCCCCAACATCGGCACGCCCGGCGCAGGGACGATTACCGCCGCCACCTTCCTGTCTTACTTCACCGAAGACTACCCGTGGGCGCACCTCGACATCGCGGGTACGGCATGGAAATCCGGCAGCGAAAAAGGCGCGACCGGCCGCCCCGTTCCCTTGTTGCTGAACTATCTGCGCAATGTGAAATAAGCCTTGACGCCTGCGGGGCGAAGCAACCTACCCCGCAGGTCGTCTGAAAACGGGACTGTATCAACTAATGCAGGCTGTCCGAAAACAAATAGAGTTTGGTAATTCAATTATGCAGCGTTGTTGTTCATCGTCCAGCAGTCGGTAATCTTACCGTCTTTGATTTTCAAGAAATCCGTACCGACTTTGACGGCGGTTTGGTTGCCGAACGTAGCGGTTACACGCCAATAGGCGGAAATTATGTCGCCGTCGCGGAACGGACCAAGCACAATTTCATAATGCAGATCTGCTTTAGCACGAATGGTGGTTATCCAAGCCTTTGCGCTGGCTATGTCAGTTACGGGCGTTGGTGGTGGAGTGGAATCAGCGGTCAGATGTGCTTTGAAGTTGTTTGACAGCAGTTCATCAGCAATGTTGAGATCGCCATTCCACATCTGTGTCCATGCAGTATAGATTTTTTGTGTTTCGGTCATGCTTTTGTCTCTTAATGATGTTGGGTAATAGGGAACATCCTGTGCTGAAAAGCTAGGAAATGATGCTATGTAATATTACCTATCGTCAATATCAGAATCTACCTGAATGCAGCCTACGATTTATCCGACACAACCCAACAAACGGAGAACCATGATGAAACCGCTATTTGCCGCATTGTCCGTCGCCTTTCTGCTCGGCACGACCGTCAGCGTCCACGCTGCGGAACAGACAAAACCTACCGACCGCAGCGTCCAAGTGTACAAAAAAGCCGACTTGGCGGAGTGGAACCGCGAAAATGCAGCCGGAGGCAAAGGCCCGCTGCTCGGCCGTTTCGCCTTCAACCGCCACCAAACCGCCGCCCAAGACGCGTTTAGAGAAATTGGCTGGCTGACCCTGCCGCCGGGCGCATCCATCGGCGAACACAAACACACCGACAACGAAGACGTTTACATCATCGTATCGGGCAAAGGCGTGTTCACCGACAGCACGGGCAAACAGACACCAGTCGGCGCCGGCGACATTACCATCGCCCGCCCCGGTCAGTCCCATGCGCTGAAAAATATCGGCAAAGAGCCGCTGGTCTTCCTTGACTTGATTGCCGAAACCGCCGCAGTCAAAGCTGCCAAATAGCAGTCATCAAACCGACAAGGTCGTCTGAAAACGGAATCTGGTTTTCAGACGACCTTTTTGTTGTTTAAGCAACATGATTCCTTCCAAGCAAACAGGTGGGGTGGCGAGTCGCCGCTGCTTTCGCCTTTCTTATCATTTTCAATATTTTGGGTTTCAGACGACCTTTGGTTTTTCGCTGTTTGTATAGGCTTTGGCTTGGCTGTTTTGCTGCGTCAAATCCAAGTCGTTTTTCAAATTCTTGTCATATTAATGATGTGATGTTATATAATAACAATCTATTTGAAATATGACGGGAAACCAAAAATGACACATACCACACTCAAACCCATTGTTTTAGCATTACTGATCATCAATCTTCCAGCCGTCGCACAAGCGCATGAAACCGAGCAGACGGTGGACTTGGAAACGGTCAACGTCGTCGGCAAAAACCGTCCGCGCGCCACTTCGGGGCTGCTGCACAGTTCGACTGCCTCCGACAAAATCATCAGCGGCGATACGTTGCGGCAAAAAGCCGTCAATCTCGGCGACGCGCTCAACGGCGTGCCGGGCGTCCATGCTTCGCAATACGGCGGCGGCGCGTCTGCGCCTGTGATACGCGGGCAGACGGGCAGGCGGATTAAAGTATTGAACCATCACGGCGAAACCGGCGACATGGCAAATTTCTCGCCCGACCATGCCCTGATGGTGGACACCGCCTTGTCGCAACAGGTCGAAATCCTGCGCGGACCGGTAACGCTGTTGTACAGCTCGGGCAATGTGGCGGGTTTGGTGGATGTTGCCGACGGAAAAATCCCCGAAAAAATGCCTGAAAACGGCGTATCGGGCGAACTGGGGCTGCGCTTGAGCAGCGGCAATCTGGAAAAACTCACGTCAGGCGGCATCAATGTCGGACTGGGCAAAAACTTCGTGTTGCACACGGAAGGGCTGTACCGCAAGTCGGGCGACTATGCCGTACCGCGTTACCGCAAGGAAGAAGGTCGTCTGAAACGCCTGCCCGACAGCCACGCCGATTCGCAAACGGGCAGCATCGGGCTGTCTTGGGTTGGCGAGAAAGGCTTTATCGGCGCGGCGTACAGCGACCGTCGCGACCGCTACGGTCTGCCTGCCCACAGCCATCTCTACGACGACTGCCACGCCGACATCATCTGGCAGAAGAGCTTGATTAACAAACGCTATTTGCAGCTTTATCCGCACCTGTTGACCGAAGAAGACGTCGATTACGACAATCCGGGCTTAAGCTGCGGCTTCCACGACGACGATAATGCACACGCGCATACCCACAGCGGCAGACCGTGGATAGACCTGCGCAACAAACGCTACGAAATCCGCGCCGAATGGAAGCAGCCGCTCCCCGGTTTCGAAGCCCTGCGCGTGCATCTGAACCGCAACGACTACCGCCACGATGAAAAAGCGGGCGATGCGGTGGAAAACTTCTTCAAAAACAAAACGCAAAACGCCCGCATCGAATTGCGCCACCTGCCCATAGGTCGTCTGAAAGGCAGTTGGGGCGTGCAATACCTGACCCAAAAATCCAGCGCGCTTTCCGCCATTCCCGAAACCGTCCAACAACCGATGCTGATCGACAACGATGTGCATCATTACAGCTTTTTCGGCGTAGAACAGGCAAATTGGGACAATTTCTCGCTTGAAGGCGGCGTGCGCGTGGAAAAACAAAAAGCCGCCATCCAGTACGACAAAGCCCTGATTGATCGGGAAAACTACTACAACCAACCCTTGCCCGACCTCGGCGCGCACCGCCAAACCGCCCGCTCGTTCGCGCTTTCCGGCAACTGGTATTTCTCGCCCCAACACAAACTCAGCCTGACCGCCTCCCATCAGGAACGCCTGCCGTCAACGCAAGAGCTGTACGCACACGGCAAACACGTCGCCACCAACACCTTTGAAGTCGGCAACAAACACCTCAACAAAGAGCGTTCCAACAATATCGAACTTGCGCTGGGCTATGAAGGCGACCGCTGGCAATACAATCTGGCACTCTACCGCAACCGCTTCGGCAACTACATCTACGCCCAAACCTTAAACGACGGACGCGGTCCCAAATCTATCGAAGACGACAGTGAAATGAAGCTCGTGCGCTACAACCAATCCGGCGCAGACTTCTACGGCGCGGAAGGAGAAATCTTCTTCAAACCCACGCCGCGCTACCGCATCGGACTGTCCGGCGACTACGTCAGAGGTCGTCTGAAAAACCTTCCGTCGCTGCCCGGCAGGGAAGACGCCTACGGCAACCGCCCACTCATTGCCCAAGCCGACCAAAACGCCCCGCGCGTTCCCGCCGCACGGCTCGGCCTCCACCTGAATGCCGCGCTGACCGACCGCATCGATGCCCATCTCGACTACTACCGCGTGTTTGCCCAAAACAAACTCGCCCGCTACGAAACGCGTACGCCCGGACACCATATGCTTAACCTCGGTGCAAACTACCGCCGCCGCACCGGCTACGGCGAGTGGAATTGGTATGTCAAAGCAGACAACCTGTTCAACCAATCCGTTTACGCCCACAGCAGCTTCCTGTCCGACACCCCGCAAATGGGACGCAGCTTCACCGGCGGCGTGAACTTTAAGTTTTAAACGAGACAGATTTCTTGCGAAACCTTAAATGTTTCCAAAGGCTGAAAGTCAAGTTTGCTTTTGGGGATGTCGGGTTTCGTGGGGATGTGAGAAAGGTCGTCTGAAAAACCATATTGGGTTTTCAGACGACCTTTAAGTTTGTAGTGCCGCTCAAACCTTGTCGGTTTAAAGCTCAAGACTGATAGCGCGACAGGCTCAAGTCGTCGCTGCGGATTTCGGTGTCTTTGCCGCACACGATATCGGCAGTTAATTTTGCCGAGCCTAGCGACATGGTCCAGCCCAAAGTGCCGTGACCCGTATTCAGGAACAGGTTGTCAAAGCGGGTGCGGCCGATTAGCGGCGTGCTGTCGGGCGTCATCGGTCTGAGGCCGCTCCAGAACAATGCCTGATTCAAGTCGCCGCCTTCGGGGAACAAATCGTTGACGACCAAAGCCAGCGTTTCGCGGCGTTTTTCGGACAGTTTGATTTCGTAGCCGGACAATTCCGCCATGCCACCGACGCGGATTCTGTTGTCGAATCGCGTGATGGCGACTTTGTAGCTTTCGTCCAAAACGGTGGAAACCGGCGCGCCGTCGGAATTTGTAACCGGCAGGGTCAAGGAATAGCCTTTGACGGGGTAAATGGGCAGATTGAGATCCAACTGCGCCAAAACCGTCCTGCTGAAGCAGCCGAGCGCGCAGACGAAGGCATCTGCTTCAAACCGTTCTTTTTCGGTTTCGACTGCGCTGATGCGCTGTCCGTTGTGTTCGATGCGGCGGATGGTTTGGTTGAATTGGAACTGTACGCCTTTTTCCAGACACAGTTGGTACAGGTTTTGGGTGAAGAGGTGGCAGTCGCCGGTCGCATCCGCAGGCAGGTGCAGTCCGCCGGCAATTTTGGCAGTAACGCGTGCAAGTGCGGGCTCGAATTCTGCGCATTCTTCAGATTTCAGACGACGGTAGGGCACACCGTATCGTTCCAAAACGGTAATGTCTTGTTCTGCCGCTTCGACTTCTTTGGCTTGGCGGAAAATCTGCAAAGTCCCTTTTTTGCGTCCTTCAAAATTCATGCCGGTTTGAGCTTCAAAACGGCGGAACATCTCGCGGCTGTATTCGGAAATCCTGACCATGCGCTCTTTGTTGGTTTGATAGCTGGCGGCGTTGCAGTTTTGCAGCATTTGCCAGAGCCATTCGATTTGATACAGGCTGCCGTCGGGGCGGAACAGCAGGGGAGGATGGCTTTTAAACAGCCATTTCAGTGCTTTGGTCGGAATGCCGGGTGCCGCCCAAGGCGTGGTATAGCCGTAAGAGAGCTGTCCGGCATTGGCGAAACTGGTTTCCATTGCCACGCCTTCGGCGCGGTCGATTACGGTTACCTCATGTCCGGCTTCCGCCAAATACCACGCGCAGGACACACCGGCAACACCAGCACCTAAAACAAGCACTTTCATCTTGTTCCTCCTCTGACTTTTTTCAAAAATACAGATATCAGGTCGTCTGAAACACATTTTTCAGACGACCTCAGGCATCAATGCGGCAACTCTCCGTTTCTGACTTTCTGTTTGAAGTCACGCGTTTCATTGACGATTACTTTAGCCATTAAAAGGAGTGCGATCAGGTTGGGCAGCGCCATCAGACCGTTGAAGGTATCTGAAGCCAGCCATACCAAATCAAGGCTCAAGACTGTACCCAGCATAACGGAAGAAACATAACCGATGCGGTACAGACCGGCAAATTTCTCGCCGAATACATAAACCGCGCATTTCTCGCCGTAATAGCACCAGCCCAGAATGGTTGAGTAGGCGAAGAAAATCAGACCGATGGTGACAATCCAACCGCCGATACCGGGCAGCATTTTTTGGAAGGTGACGGTGGTCAGTGCCGCGCCGCTCAATTCAGGTTTGACAAACTCGCCGCCTGCGCCGAGCAGGCCCATCACCAAAATGATACCGGTAATCGAACAAACGACGATGGTGTCCAAAAACGTGCCGGTCATGGAAACCAAGGCTTGACGGACGGGGTGGTCGGTTTTAGCGGCTGCGGCGGCAATTGGTGCAGAACCCATCCCCGCCTCATTGGAGAACACGCCGCGCGCCACGCCGTAGCGGATAACGGTACCGATAGCACCGCCGGCGACTGCTTTCGCGCTGAACGCGTCGGAGAAAATCAGGTTGACGGCAGGCATCAGTGCATCAGAATTAATCACGATAATGGAGATACCGCCCACCACATAAAACACTGCCATGGCAGGTACGATGAAAGAAGCGGCTTTGGCGATGCCTTTAATTCCGCCCAAAACGACGATGGCAGTCAGAACCGTCAACGTAATGCCGGTATAGACAGGATTAATACCAAAGCTCGTCTGAACCGCTTGAGCGACCGAGTTGGACTGTACGGAGCTGCCGATGCCGAACGAAGCGAATGTGCCGAATAAAGCGAACGCCAACGCCATCCATTTCCAGTTTTTACCCAAACCGTTTTCGATGTAATACATAGGTCCGCCGGACATTTCGCCTTTGGAGTTGGTCACGCGGTATTTCACCGCCAATACGCCCTCACCGTATTTGGTTGCCATGCCGAAAATGGCGGTCATCCACATCCAAAATACCGCGCCCGGACCGCCAGTTACTACGGCAGTCGCCACACCGGCAATATTACCCGTACCGATGGTGGCGGACAGGGCGGTCATCAAAGCGGCGAAATGGGAAATATCGCCTTCGTGGTCTTCGCCGTCTTCATGCTTCTTTGACGGAACGAAAGCCTGCTTCAGCGCATAGCCCAACATGGTGAATTGCAAGCCTTTCAGCATGACGGTCAGCAAAATGCCCGTGCCGACCAGCAGCACCAGCATGACAGGCCCCCAGACCCAGCCGCTGATGGTTTCAAAAAAGGCTTTGAGATTGTCTAAAAACCATTGCATGAGTTTCTCCTTTGTCTGTTTTATATTTTTTACGCACTACTATTTTTTGTAGTGTCATGTAATTTCAGCACAGAATGTTCAAGAATACAATATCTCTCTTTTTGAAAAGATTTTCGATGTCATACCTTAAACGGCGGCTAAATCAGTTAGAACATATTGTTTACAATCTGAAAAATAATGTGAATACAGCTTAAGCCTGCCAGTCTGTAAACGCATATCTTTCAACTAAAAAATCGCAGGTTGTCTGAAAAATGGCGGTCGCTTTTTGAGAAAAATACGCCATAGGCGAATCGCTATGGCGTGAGGGTTGAAAAGTCATGTGTGCGGCAATAAAAAACTGCACCTTAACGGGTTGGAAGGAATATCCAACTTTTTAGGTGCAGTTCAGTTTTCAGACGACCTTTGGGAAACGGTCGGTCATTTGGGATGGTGTGTCGCCGTTATGGTTTGACGGCTTTGCCGTCGATGGTGACGGATGTGAGTTTGAGGTCGTAAGTTTTGCCGTCGTCGGTGTATTTGATTTCGGCAGGGATGTTGTTGAAGGCGGGGGCGAACGAATAGGTGACGGTGTCGTCGCCGCGCTTGACACGGTATTTGTTGACTGTGGTGGTGCCGCCGCCGATTTTGTAGTTTTCGCTGCCGACTTTGTTCATGCCGCTGACGGGGTAGAGTTTTTTGCCGTTGGTGATGCTCAGGCCGGAAGGCAGGCGGGCATCGTTGGCGGCAAGCTGCCAAGCCAGCGTAAAGAGGTCGAGTGTCGTGCCGCCGGTTTTGGCGGTTTCGCTGGAGCCGACTTTGCCGTAAGTGATGCTGTTGCCGCTGAATTTGGCTTCGGCATAGAGTTTGCCGCCGCGGACGTCTTTATAGTATTTGGGACGGAGGGTGTTGCCGCTGATGGTGCCGCCGGATTCGAAGCGGATGCTGTACATCGGGACTTTGATTCTGGAAACGATGGTGTATTGATTGCCGCTGCGGGTGAAGGTCATGGTGGCGGGGATGCCGTAGCTGCCGGAATATTTCAGGGTGGCTGATTTTGGCAGCTCTGCGGCATAGACGCTTGTGGCGCTCAGGACGAGACCGGCGGCGATAAGCAAGGCTGGTGTTTTCATGATATTTCCTCCTGTTTGGGTCGTCTGAAAGGGTTTCAGACGAGCTTGGTTTATTGGAGATTGCCCGAACCGAACATAAATTCTATCTGGCTTTGGTAATGGCTGTTGCCGTTGCGTTTGTCGAAGTCGGCGGCAAGTTCGCGGGCATGTTGCGCCGCATCTTCGTCAAAGGGGTAGAGTGCGATGAGGTAGTCTAAATAGAGCATATTGTCGTTTGGGGCATATCGAATGATGGTGTCGCCGTGCCGGTTCATCAAATCGAGGGCGCGTTGCGACTGTCCGAGTTTGTACGCCAGTTGGGAAAAGAGGGGGATCAGGCGGACGAACTCTTCGTCTTCTTCGACGTTGATTTTGTCTATGGCTTCGTCCAAAAGGCGTTCCGCCTCCTCGTATTTGCCCAGCCTTATCATGCTGTCGATGACGGGGTAGTAGGTGAGGTGCGGCACTTCGGCGCAGGTCATTTCGCCCGTTAAGATGGGCTGGGCGGCGTCGATGGCTTTTTGGTACTGTCCGATAAAATGGTAGAAATTGACCTGCTCGGACTGTTCGCACGCGGGGCAGTCGGAAAATTCATCTGCGGCGGTTTGCTGCCATTTTTGGAAATTTTCTTTGGCGGCGGCGTGGTCTCCGGTCAGGATGTTTTGCAGCATCAGGGTTTTATAAAATGATGAAAGACTGAACCGCATGTTTTCATAGTGGTAGCGCATTGTTTCGTTCGCTTCCTCGATTTCCTTTTTGTCGAGAAAGAGGTCGCGGGCAAGAGTGGGAATGATCCATTTGAATTTCCACTGGCAATCGATTAAATCGTAGAAGCCTTCGGGAAAGCCGTTGTCTTCAGGATGCTGCTCGTAGCTTTCGTCACAGCGGTCCAAGTGATGGTCGATCAGCCAGTTTAGGCAGTGCAGCTTGAAACCGGGTGAAAAGGAATGGTTGCTGAGTACGTCGCCGACAACAAAATTGCACAATGCCAACGTTGTTTCAGGGTTGTTTTTGAGGCTTTGGTTGAATAAATCGATAGCTTTGCTTTGGCGTTGACGGTAGTCGGATTCGGAAATGATATCCAAAAGGGTCAACTGGTTTTGGCTCATGGTTTTTCCTTATGTGGTACTGCTGCTTAGGCGGGGATTACGCGAGCAGGGTTTGTCCTTCGGCGTTGCGTTCTGAATTGAACACGCGGTTGCCTTCGATTTTCAGACGACCTGCGACGAAATCGGCAACGGCTTGCGGGAATAGGCGGTGTTCGACGGTAAGGACGCGGGCGGCAACGTCGTCGGGCGTGTCGCCGTCAAGTATCGGCACGATGCCTTGCGAAATAATCGGGCCGCAGTCCAGCTCGGGTGTAACAAAATGGATGGTGCAGCCAGCAACACGGCAGCCGGCTTCAAGGGCGCGTTCGTGGGTATGCAGGCCGGTGAAGGCGGGGAGGATGGACGGGTGGATGTTGATCAGGCGGTTTTGGTAATGGGCGCAGAATTCGGGCGTGAGGATGCGCATAAAGCCTGCGAGGACGACCAAATCAGGTTGATAGGCATCGATTTTCTCCATCATGGCTTGGTCGAAAGCAAGGCGGCTGGGGAAGTCTTTGTGGTTGAGGCTGTCGGTAACGATGCCGCGCTCGGCTGCCCAAGCCAGACCGGCAGCGGTTTCGCTGTTGCTGAGGACGGCGGCGATGCGGGCGTCGGGAATGGCGGCATTGACGATGGCCTGCATATTGCTGCCGCGGCCGGAGATAAGGATAACGATGTTTTTCATGGGGTCGGTTGTATTAGGTTGGTACGTTTTATTGTATAGCAAAACAAAATCGGAATGCTATGGCGCGGGTTTATTGGGGGTTTGATGGGATAGGAGGTCGTCTGAAACGGGGTAAACCATGTTTTTCGAATATATAGTGGATTAAATTTAAATCAGGACAAGGCGACGAAGCCGCAGACAGTACAGATAGTACGGCAAGACGAGGCAACGCCGTACTGGTTTAAAGTTAATCCACCATACAGAACAGAAATGCCCGAAACGAATTCGGTTCGGGCATCGGGTTAAAGCGCAGGCTTATTGGACTTTTTGAATGTCAACTTGACCGGGAGCGGGTTGGAAATCTTCGGGTTTGCCGATTTTAACCAGCTTCACGTCAAATACTAAAGTGGAATTCGGACCGATTTTTCCGCCCGGCATGACTTGGTCGCGGTAAGCGAGTTTGGATGGGATGTAGAAGGTGGCTTCGCTGCCTTCTTTCAAGAGTTGGATGCCTTCGGCCCAGCCGGGGATAACTTGGCTGACGGGGAAGGTGACAGGACCGCCGGCTTTGCTGCTGTCGAAGACGGTACCGTCAATCAGGCGGCCTTCGTATTCGACAACAACGATGTCGTCTTTTTTAGGCTGTTTGCCGTCACCTTCTTTGGTGATTTTGTATTGCAGGCCGGAAGCAGTGGTTTTCACACCTTCTTTAGTGGCGTTTTCTTTGAGGAACGCTTCTCCTTTTTCCAGGTTGGCTTTGGCGTCAGCCTGAAGTTTTTCCACCGCTTTGGTTTGTTGTTCTTTCATGAATTTCACCATGATTTCTTGTGCTTGGGCCTCAGTCATTTTGCTTTCTTTGCCTTCGTAAGAAGCCTGTAAGGCTTCGATGAAGACCTTCATGTCGATTTCCGTGCCCTGATCCTTCATTTGTTTCAATAAGTTGCCGGTGTCCATACCTATTGCGTAGCTGGCTTGTTGGACCGGTGTGCCGATAGAGGATGCGTCTTTTGCGGCAGATGCGCCGGAAGCTGCGGATGCAGATGCGGGCGCGGAGGCTGAAGCAGGTGTATTGGCGTCTTTTTTGTCGCAGGCGGTCAGTGCCAATGCGGCGGCGATTGCCAATGCGCTGAATTTGAAAGTTTTGTTCATGATGTTTTCGTCTTTTAAAAGGGGTCAGTAAAGGAAAGTCGGGATTATAGCCCAGTTTGAATCAAAAGGAATCAAGGCTGTTTAAATTTTCGGCTTATCGTGTAAAGCCGTTTTCAGACGACCTTGGATTTTAGGCTTTACCTGTCATATTGTGGTGTTCGATAGAAAAGCCGCTTTTTTTGTATGCGCTGAAGCGTTCGCGGGCGTCGGCGAGTTCTTCCAGACTGCTGCCTACGATTTCAAGCACGCGGGCGGGAATGACAGGGGCTTCGTTCCAAAAGTCGGGAGAGAGATTGAGGATGGTAGCATTTTCAGGGACGGCGGGCAGGGTGTCGCCGAACGCGAGCCATACGGGTGTTTCAGACGACATGGGTTGGTCGGGTTGCCAAATTTCATGCGGAATGAAGCTTTCGGGAATTTGCTGCCAAAGGTCGCGGTCGAGGCGGCGGATGGTTTCATCGGAATCCGACCAGACCAATATCTGCCCGCCGTCGCGTATGGCGCGCGCAATCAGGCGGCAGGCGAAGGCGGCGGGGTCGGCGGCGTGGGTGTAGAAAGTGGCTTTAGGCATGATGCACGGGGCAGGGGAGGAAATGGGGGATTATAGTGAAAACGTTGTGAAAGGGCTATGGTAGGGCTGCCTTACCGGCTTGGTTATTAAACGTATTGATCAGCCGTCTCCTGCCTGCGTCAGAATATTCAGGCATCCGGACGCTTGTCAGGATGCCTTGTCAAAGAATATCGGGTTTTCAGACGACCTTTGGGGATTAGCGTTGATAGTGCGACAGAAAGTTTACTTAACAGGAAGTCTGAAATGTCCGGTAATGGTATAGCGGTAGAGGATGTCGTCTTCGCGGGTTCCTAAACCGATATTGTGAATAATCAAGGGTCTGTCTCCGATTTTGCGGTCGGAGACGATGCCGATGTGGGGGCGGTTGCCTTTAAGCTCCCAAGTCACAATGTCGCCTGCCTGATAATTCGTATCCTGTACCGCCCAGCCTTGGCGTGTGAAATAAGTCATGAGGTTGGGCACCCGGCGGTGGTCGATGTTGGCATCGGGTTGTTTCAAGCCCCAACGGTTGGGGTAGGCGGAGAAGTTCCGGCTCATGTCTTGATGGACAAGTTCTTGCAAATCCATATTTTGGTCGCGCAGGGCGCGGATGATGACGTCGGTGCATACACCTTTTTTCATCGGTACGTCACCCATCGGATATTTGAGTTTGGTGTAGGCAGAGTCATAACGCAGGGTCTTGCCGATTTGGTTGCGCGCAGATTGAACGATTTTCGGGGATGGTCGGTCGGGTTGGGTAATGGATTGTGAAGAGCCGGTACGGATAAGTGGGATGGTCGGACCGTAAGGGCTGTGATAAAACCAAAAAGCCGCAGCCGTAATCAAGGCAATGGCAACCGCAATGCTGGCAAGAACGAGATTGAGGGAGGTTTTGCGTTTCATGATTTGCGCACGGATTTAATGTAAATGTTATATGCGTTATTTATCAGATTTCGGGGTGGGGTGGCAATCAAAAGAGGAGTAACGGTCTTTATTAGGTATATTCGGACGGGTAATCAATACGTTTTTGAGGGGGAAATGGCATTTTGTTAACGCTAAATCTCCTGTTTAGTCAAAATGATACTTTGGTTTTGCATACCTTTTCCAAGTACGGCATTTTAGAATCCGCCTCTTTTTGAGAAAATACCGCAGCATTAGCAGTAATGCGGTATAAGTCTTACAACCTGATTGTGAATTCGCTCGAAAATTTTAGGGCAAACCGATAATTTGAATTCCAACCGGTTTCGATATAAAGCGTAGCGTGCAAAGTAAACTTCAATATTCCGATATTGTTTAATTTTGTTGTTCTTTTATATCAATCAAAAACATAAACCAACCATACCCAAAAAAGGAATCTCCCCGGTGAAACGAATCTTCTTGTTTCTCGCAACCAATATTGCCGTTTTGGTCGTCATCCGCGTTGTTTTGGCCGTACTTGGCATACACAGTACGGATCAGGTCGGCAGCCTGCTGGTGTACTCGGCCGTCGTCGGCTTTGCCGGTTCGATCATTTCATTATTGATGTCCAAATCCATCGCGAAAAACTCTGTCGGTGCGGAAGTCATCGTACAGCCGCGCAATCAAGTGGAAGCGTGGTTGTTGGCGACTGTGGAAGCACAGGCGAGGCAGTGGAGCCTGAAAACGCCGGAAGTGGCGATCTACCATTCCCCCGAACCCAATGCTTTCGCAACCGGTGCCACGCGCAACAGTTCGCTGATTGCGGTGAGTACGGGTTTGCTTGAGCGCATGACGCGGGACGAAGTCGAAGCCGTTTTGGCGCATGAAATGGCGCACGTCGGCAACGGCGATATGGTAACGTTGACGCTGATACAAGGTGTGGTCAATACGTTTGTGGTTTTCCTTGCCCGCATCGTTTCCGGCATGGTTGCCCGCAATAACGACGGCAGCACTTCGCAAGGCACATATTTTTTAGTCAGCATGGTATTGCAGGTTGTGTTCGGCTTTTTGGCAAGCATCATTGTCATGTGGTTCAGCCGTCAGCGTGAATACCGTGCGGATGCGGGAGCCGCTAAACTGGTCGGCGCGCCTAAAATGATTGCCGCGTTGCAACGCTTGAAAGGTAATCCGAGCGATTTGCCGCAGCAAATGAATGCGATGGGTATCGCCAGCGACGCCAAAGATTCTTTGCTCAGCACCCACCCCTCTTTGGAAAACCGGATTGCCCGTCTTAAAGCTTTATAATCAGGGCAGGGATTCACATAATGGAAAGATGATCGGATGATCGAAGGTCGTCTGAAAATGTGAATCGCCCAACCAACTTCGGATATTCTTGAAAACCTGTTCATTCGGTTTGTATCAGCCGGATTCTGTCATATTGCAGAATCCGGCTGTTTTCATTTCAAACTGTATTTTGGGTGTTCCTGTAAATGGACCTGAAAGCAATACGGCGTTTCCTTGTTTGCGATTTTGTCTTGCCCTCCTGATTGTTGACGATTTCACTTATATAGTGGATTAAATTCAAATCAGGACAAAGCGACGAAGCCGCAGACAGTACAGATAGTACGGCAAGGCGAGGTAACGCCGTACTGGTTTAAAGTTAATCCACTATAATACCTTCCCTCATTTTTCATCTTCACACTCTATTTAAATTTCTCACCAAAATGACACACCCAAATTCCCCGCAATCCGAATTTTTACGCGGCATCAAAGAATGTTCGCCCATGCTCATCGGGCTTTTGCCGTGGGCGTTGATATTGGGTATGCAGGGCGGTCAGAAGGGCATGAGTTGGCTGGAAATGCTGATGATGACGGGCATGAATTTCGCTGGCGGCTCGGAATTTGCGGCAGTCAATCTGTGGGCAAATCCGTTGCCGATTTTGCTGATTGCCACCGTTACCTTCATGATTAATTCGCGTCATATCCTGATGGGGGCGGCAATCGCGCCTTATATGCGGGATATGCCGTTGAGAAAAGCCATGCCTGCGTTGTTTTTTATGTGCGACGAAAGTTGGGCAATGGCGTTTGCGGAAATCCAAAAACGCAAGGCGATGGGGCTGCCGGCATTCAATATGCCGTTTTATGCGGGCGTGTGCTTTATCCTTTATACCACTTGGACGGGTTTTGCAGCGTTTGGTGCGGCGGTCGGTCCGATGTTCGGCGATGTCGCGGCGTGGGGCTTCGGCATGGCGTTTCCCGCCGTGTTTTTGGTGCTGCTGCGCGGAATGTGGAAAAGCTTTAAGGCGGCACGCCCTTGGTTTGTCAGCCTGATTGTGGCGTGCGGGACTTATTTGTCGGTGGATGGGCATTGGTATGTGCCGATGGGCGCGATGTCCGGCCTGCTTGCCGCCTATCTTTGGGGAGAGAAGGAATGAAGGATTTGCTCTCTTGGCAGTCGTTCCTGCTGTTTGCCGGTATGCTGGCGGTAACGTACTCCACCCGCCTTATCGGTTTTTTCGCCTTGCGCAACCGCACTTTAAGCCGCCGCGCGCAAATCGTGATGGAAGCCGCGCCGGGTTGCGTGTTGATTTCCGTCATCGCGCCTTATTTCGTTTCCGACAAGCCGCACGAGTTGATTGCCATTGCGCTGACCGTGCTTGCCGCAAGTAGGTTTTCCATGTTGGTTACCGTGTTGATCGGCGTGGGCAGTTCTGGGTTGTTGGGGTATTTGATGCGCTAGGCAGTTGAGTTTGAGTGAAACCGGTTATCTGTTTTCAGGGTGCGCAGCCTCCTGACGGGACGACCTTCCCCTTTCAGACGACCTTATCTTGTTATAATGTCGTCTGAAATTTTTTATAAAGCAAAATCATGGCAAACCAAAGACTCATCTACGGCTTCCACGCCGTCAACGCCCGCCTGTGGCAAAACCCGAAATCGATTACCGAACTCTACGTCCAAGAAGGCAAAAACGATGCCCGCACGCGCGACGTGTTGGAGAAAGCGGCAAACGAAAACGTGCGCGTACACTTCGCCGATGCCGACCGCCTCAACGCCATTAGCAAAGGCGCGCGGCATCAGGGCGTGGTCGGATTTATCGACGCTTCCAAAAACCACGTCCACCTCGAAGACGTATTGGAAAACCTGAGCGAACCGCCGTTATTGCTGATACTCGACGGCATCACCGACCCGCACAACCTCGGCGCGTGCCTGCGTACCGCCGACGCAATGGGTGTACACGCCGTCATTGCACCGAAAGACAAAAGCGTGGGACTGAACGCTACCGTCAGCAAAGTCGCCTGCGGCGCGGCGGAAACCGTCCCCTACATCACCGTAACCAACCTCGCCCGAACTCTGCGCGAGCTGAAAGAATACGGTATCTGGATTATCGGCACCGACATGGGCGGCGACGCCGACCTCTACCATTGCGACCTGCCCGACAGCGCGGCATGGGTGATGGGCAACGAAGGCGAAGGCATGCGCCGCCTGACACGCGAGCATTGCGACATGCTGGTGTCGATACCCATGTTCGGTACGGTCGAAAGCATGAACGTCTCCGTCAGCGCGGGCATGGTGTTGAGCGAAACGCGCCGTCAGCGGGTGTTGAAAGCAGAGAAATAACGCTTAGGTTTGTGAACAGAAAACGTCGTCTGAAAACTGGAAATTTGGTTTTCAGACGACGTTTGTTATAGGCGGATTAGCACCGTCATTCCCGCGCAGGCGGGAATCCATCGTAAGACCTAAGAAACCTTTATTTGAAAAACAGTTTCCGAATTTCAAAAATGGATTTCCGCCGTAGCCTGTCTTCGCGTAGGCGGGGGCGGGAATGACGACAACCGGTAAATTGCGTATCGAAAATAAAGTAACTTAGATATAGGTATTTTTAATTTGAATTTACAATATTGACGGATTAACTTCCCCCTACATAGCAAACGTCGTCTGAAAACTGGATTTCCAGTTTTCAGACGACGTTTTACTTAGAGGCGATTCTATTTACCCGACCATTTTATCGACTTTGTGTTGATAGCTTTTTAACAGCTCCGCCGAGCGGGCAAAGCGTTCGGCTTCGTCGTCTGAAAGTTGCAGGTCGATGATGCGGACTGCGCCTTGGCGGTTGACGACGGTCGGTACGCCGATATACACGCCGTTTTGTCCGAACTCGCCTTCAAGCAGAGTGGAAACAGGCAGCACGACGCCTTGATTGTGCAGGATGGCGTTGGAGATACGGCTCAAGCCCATGCCGATGCCGTGGCTGGTCGAGCCTTTGGCGGCGATGACTTCGTAGGCGGCATTGCGCACGGTGTTATAGATTTTGTCCATACGCGCCTGCCCGTCTTCTGATTGTTCCAACATCTTCTGAACCGACATACCGGCGATGTTGGCGGTGCTCCAAAGCGCAATGATGCTGTCGCCGTGTTCGCCGATCATCATGGCATCGACGCTCCAAGGCGCGACGTCGAACTCGTTGCCCAGACAGACGCGGAAACGTGCGGAGTCAAGGATGGTGCCCGAGCCGATAACGCGCTCTTTGGGCAGTCCTGAAAAGCGCAAAACAGCATAAGACAGTACGTCCACAGGATTGGAGGCAACCAAGAAGATACCGTCAAAGCCGGAAGCCATGACTTTCGAAACGATGTCGCGAAAGATGCGCAGGTTTTTGTCGATTAAGTCCAAACGGGTTTCGCCGGGAGCCTGCGCCGCGCCCGCACAAATACACACGATATCTGCATCCGAGCAATCATCGTAATCGCCGACGTAAATACGCGCGGGCGAAGCGGCATAAGGCATTCCGTGGCGGAAGTCGCGCGCCTCGCCTTCCGCGCGCGTACGGTTGATGTCGATTAAAACCATGTCGTCGCACAAGGCTTGGTTGAGCATGGAATAGGCATAGCTGACCCCAACCGCGCCCAAGCCCACAACAACCACTTTATTACCAACTTTTTTCATATTTATTCCTGTTTGTTTGTGAATAGGAATTATTAATAACACTTGGACAAGGTGCCGTCAAATTTCAGACGACCTCCACCCGCAGCGCATCCACAATCAGCTTAAACACATTCGAATGCCCGCGACGGCTGGGGTAATAGAGATAAAGCGGATCGTAAGTGATGGCGTATTCAGGCAACAGCTCGACCAGTTGCCCGGAATTGAGTGCATCTGCCAAGCTCATACTGTGCTACCCACGAGATGCCGAGGTCGTCTGAAAAGAGTTTCGGAAAAATTTTTATACCAATATTTTAAAAACTGCTTTCTAGCAAAGTCGATACTTATCTGAGAATTCATGTAAGAATAATGTTCTTTAAAACAATAGTATAACTTGATTTTTGCACAAGAAAAAGGTTGCCGTCCTATGAAATGCTCTGTATGCTTTCAAACACGTTTTGTTGATAAATTCAAGAGAATTAAAAATGAAAATTAACTATTTGGAAATTAAAGGATTCAAAAGTATCCAAAATGTAGAGCTAAAAGATGTTTCTCCTTTTATGGTTTTAGCGGGGGCAAACGGTACGGGTAAAAGCAATTTTGTCGATGCCTTGGCATTTTTATCAAAAGTGATTGATATGGGAGTGAGCAAGGCGATATCTGAGTTTGGTAGTATAGAAAATTTAATTAGTCCTAAACATAAGGCTGGAGACATTAGCTATAAGATAGAATTTGAAATTGAAAAACAAATTTATCAATATGAAATAATGATTGCTTTGAAAAATATCGCTTCTAGAGTCAAAGAAGAGTCGCTAAAGATTCTTAAAAGTGGGGAAATAATCTTTGACAGTGATAAAATCCGCAAAGAACTAGAAGCAAAGAAAGAAAGTAATACATCAGATGATTTAATTGGTGCAGGGTTACTAGGTGCATTGGGGGGGCTTATCTGGGGCGCGATGAAAGATAGCGATCAAATCGGTCAGGATATAATCAATGGTGTGGCGACAGGTATCGGATTAAAATTATTAACCGATGAAAAATATTCATCTGACGACAGTTTTCTCCGACAAAATAAAGAATTTCAAGGTTTAAAAAACGTCAAAATATTCCGTATTGACCCTTTTACCATCAAAAATCGCCGCAGTACCGGCAACAATCCGGGGGAGCTTAATCGTGACGGTAGCAATATTGCTGCAGTTCTGGAAAAACTTGAAAAAGACAATGAATTACGCGAGCAAATCATTGAATGGATGAGCGTGATTGTGCCCGAAATGAAGAAAGTTTCTGTTAGAACACAAAATATAGACAGTTCAAAAGGGCTATTTTTCGAGGAAGACAGCGGTAATCGTTTCCCCGCCCATATGGTTTCGGACGGCACAATTTATGCCTTATGTTTGTTAGTTGCCGTTTTAACGCGTGTGAAACAGCCCGGCATTACCATCATTGAAGAACCCGAACGGGGCTTACACCCGAAAGCTATTAGTGAACTGATTGGTTTTATTCGTGAATATGCAAGCCCTCACCACCCCATTATTCTTACAACTCATAGTGAATCGGTAGTGCGCAGCCTAGAATTGGAAGAATTATATTTTGTCAGTAAATCTCAAGGCAAAACCCAAATTAAAGATGTTCGGAAGTCGGGTGTCGATAAAAACAAAATTCCATTAGATACAGCTTGGCTGACTAATCTGCTGGGGGGAGGATTGCCATGGTAAAAGTTGGATTTATTGTTGAAGGGTCATGCGAAAAGATTATTATCGAATCAGAGGCATTCAAGAACTTTTTACACAGGAATGGTTTTGAGTTGGTTGAACCTGTTGTTGATGCCAAGGGCGCAGGTAATTTATTGCCTCGTAATATTGAGCCCTTTATTGGTGTTTTGGAAGCAAAGGGAGCAGAAAGACTGTATATTTTGACGGATTCGGACGGACTCCCTGTTGAAGATGTTAAGGAAAGAATCAATCACGCGAAAATTACTGCCTATTTTATTGCGGTTAAAGCGATAGAAGCATGGTTTCTAGCAGATACTCAAGCCATGAAAAAATTTTTAGAAATTGAAGATTTTGCGGGAGAACAGTTTCCGGAAGAGACGCCCGAATTGCCTTGGGACAGAATCAGCAAAATTGTCAAAGAAACTGGTTCTGCCAGAGGACCGGGAAACAAAGTTGGCTTTGCTCAGAAGATGATTAAATATTGGGAATTTTCAATCGAAAATGCTGCCACGCATCCAAACTGTCCGAGTGCAAAATGTGTTGTTGCACATTTTCAATCTAATAGATAAAAATCGTCTGAATGTATAGTTTAAAGATGGCCAATAATATTGCTCTACCATCTCTATATTGAAAATTCTTCTAATCTTTCTAAGATAAAAATGTCGTCTGAAAACCAAGTTTATTTTTCAGACGACATTTTTTTATAATTTGCTATTAACAAATGATATTCTGACGTTGAGTTATCCGTCATAGAATGCAGTGCTCTTAGGCAGATTTGTTCGATTGATTTAGGTATTGCCGTTGAAATCGGAATCTTCGGACCTCTTTTTAACTTTGCAGCAAAGCTAAAAAATACTTCATCATTTTCTACTGGGAAAATATGTTGTTCATAAATTGAGATTTATTGCTTAATCATTTATCCGTACAATCTGCCTCATCAAATATTTTAAGGAGGCAGTGATGAAAAAAATGCCTGTATTGTTTGTCGGGCATGGTAGTCCGATGAATGTGTTGGATAAGGAAAATCCTTTCAACCAAAATCTCAGCCTGATTACGCAAAAATTTGCCAAACCGAAAGCGATTTTGATGATTTCGGCGCATTGGTACAGCAGCGGTTTGCAGGTTTCATCGGGCGAACAGCCTGAAATGATTTATGATTTTTACGGATTTCCTGAAGCACTCAGTCAGGTGCAGTATCCGGCGCCTGGTTCGCCTGAGTTGGCGGAACAAGTGCGGTCGTTATTGCAGCCGGAAAATGTGGAGCTGAACCCGACGCGCGGTTTTGATCATGGCACTTGGGCGGTATTGAAATTTCTGTATCCCGATGCCGATATTCCCGTGGTTCAGCTCAGTCTCAACCGTTTGCAGTCGGCGGAATGGCATTTCAATTTGGCAAAAAAATTATCCGCTTTGCGCGAACAGGGCGTGTTGATTATCGGCAGCGGCAATATTATCCATAATTTGAGCGTGATGAGCAGGGCGCATATCAATCAAATCGGCGCGGGCTATGATTGGGTGTTTGCTTTCCGCGAAGCGGTCAATCAGGCGATTGTCGAACAGGATGACGACACGTTGATCCATTACGAAAGACTGGACGAAAAGGCAATGCTCTCCGTACCGACGCCGGATCACTATTTACCTTTTCTTTGCATTATGGCATTACGCGAACCGGATGATTCCATTACATTTTTCAACGACAACCTTGTCGCCGGTTCGCTTAGTATGACTTCGCTTTTAGTGGGGTAAAAGAAAAATATGGCAACGCTATTTCGGTCAGGTTATGATTCAATACAGCATATTTGATTGAAAATGCTAGGTTTACTGACTCGGGTTATTTTTTGTTTTCAGTCAAAGAAACCAGTGCATCAATTGATTAAAAGGTCGTCTGAAAACCTGATTGGGCGTTTGAACTGCACCCCAAAAGTTGGACACATCCCCTCCAACTCACAAGGTGCAGTTTTTTTATGACCAAATATACATTACACTTCAAATACCAAGCCGTACTCCACTACCTGCACATACGCAGCCAACAGCGTACTGCAGATCATTACGGCATCTCCCGAACCCACCTGCGACGATGGATACGTGCCTATCAAGAAGGCGGCATCGGCGCACTCGAACATCCCCAATCCAAAACCATGACCGACCACCGCAAAAACCCCTTCATCGCCGACAAACCCGACCAAGAAAAAACACAGGCAGAACTTATCGAAGAGTTGTGCTATATGCGCGCAGAGGTCGCCTACCTAAAGGAGTTAAAAGCCCTCAGCCAAAAGCGGACCGAAAAGGACAAAGCCAAACCGTCCAAACACTGAGGGCGCAACACCCGCTCAAATACCTGCTGCACATCGCACACCTGCCCAAAAGCAGCTTTTACTACCATCACCAAGATCGACCCGATCCCGACGAGGCCGACAAAGCCCTCCTTGTCGAAACCTACAAACGGCATAAAGGACGCTACGGACAAAGGCGCATTGCCGCAGCATTGGATTGGAACCGCAAAAAAGCAGCGCGGTTGATGAAGCAGTTGGAACTGAAAGCCCTCATACGGGCGAAAAAAGCCTACCGCCATCCCGCCATGGGCGAGATATCGGAACACCTCCTCAAACGCCTATTCACAGCCGAAAAGCCCAACGAGAAATGGCTGACCGACGTGACCGAACTCAAAGGAAAGGACGGCAAACTGTACCTCTCGCCAATCTTGGACCTGTTCAACCGAGAAATCGTCGCCTACGCCATGAGCCGCAATGCTAACAGCGAAATGGTGAAGGAAATGCTCGAAAAAGCCGCACCCCGGCTGACCGGCGAAGGAACGATGCTTCATTCGGACCAAGGCGTGCTGTACCGTACGGCGGGATATAGGGAATTGCTTGCGGAGCATTCCATGGTTCAAAGCATGTCGCGTAAGGCGAACTGTTGGGACAATGCGCCGATGGAGAGTTTCTTTGCGGTGTTGAAGACGGAGTGTTTCTATAACGCAGGTAAATTGACGGTGGACGAATTGATGAAACAGATAGATGACTATATGGATTACTACAACCGCGAGCGTTGCAGTTTGAAATTGAAAAAGCTGAGTCCTGTCGCATACAGAACCCAGCTTACACAGAGCGCCTGAATAGGCTTTTATGAGTGTCCAAGATTTGGGGGCCAGTTCAGTTTTCAGACGACCTTTGCTTTGCCGGTGAAGATTCGGGTTGTTTACGGACGGTTGGCTGCTATATGGTAGCGCGTTTCAAATGCGGCTTCTTCTCCCGTGTCCAGCTTGATTAACCCTAAGCCGTTGTTGAAACAGTCGGGTGCGCCGCTGAGGTTTTCGATGGCGATGGAGTCGCGGGTCGGCGGGGTGAAGATTTGCAGGTAGGGATAGGATGTGTCAGGGTAAATGCTCAGGGTCAGTCCGTTGCCTGAAAGTGTGCAGGCGGCGGGTTTGCTGCGTGCCAAGACAAAGCTGTTGTCCAATTCGATGCCTGTCAGGCTTGAGGTCGTCTGAAAACGGGTATCGTCGATGATGCTGCCGTCAGGAACCAAATCGGCATCGAAGCCCAAGCGTTTGCTGCTGTCGATTTCCAGCGACCAATCGTCGGCTTTGCCGCCGAGCGTGAAATAGGGGTGCCAGCCGTCTGCGAGCGGCATGGCGGTTGTGCCTTGGTTGTGTACGGTGGAGCGGATGCTTAAGCCGTCTGCACTGAGGCGGTAGCGGACGGTCAGGCTGAAGGGGAAGGGGTAGCCGCTGTCGTCTTGTGCGTAATCTGCGCGGATTTCGACTTCGGCGGATTGGTCGTCGGCATGGCTGTTGATGAGGGCAAACTCGCGGTCATACATCAAACCGTGTGCCGCGTGTTCGGCGAGTTTGAATTTGCCGCACTGATAGGCTTTGCCGTCAAAGCTGTATTTGCCGTGGCGCAGGCGGCAGGCGTACGGGTTGAGTTTGCCGCTGCGGAACCATTCGGTCAGGCTCTCGCGGGCGTGTTGCGGGGTGTCGTAGGCTTTGACGATGTTGAACCATGTGCCGTCGGGGCGGCGGATTTCGTAGCGGTTGAGCAGCCCGCCGTAAAGATAAATTTCCGCGCGCAAATCGGGGGAGGCGAGCAGCAGGCGGTCGTTGTCGGTTTTGAGTGTGAACATGAAGCAGCTCCTGATTGGGGTTGGGGCAGGGTGTATAAAAGGTCGTCTGAAAAGTTTTCAGACGACCTTTTTAGATTTTAACGCTTTTCTAAAAGCTTGACTTCCGATTCTTCCAAAACTTCCACTTCTACCACGGGAATCTCGATATCTGCTGCGGTTGACGGTTTCAAAAGATCGAATACGGTGTTCTTTACTGCTGTTTCAATGCGGGAACGCATCGCCCATATAAATAAAAATAATAAGATAAAAAATGAGGTAAAGATAAACAGACCGTATAGATAGCTGCCTAAAAGCTGCCCGATATATAGAGAAAGGCTGAGTAAAATTAAAACGGTTGCTGCTCCTCCTGTAATCGCTGCAAGCAGATAAAACGCACTTGGCGCTGCGTATTCCGAGGCGGTTTTTGCCAATTGTTCTTGTTTTTCCTGAATGCTGTTAGAAATGGGATCAATAAAGGCTTCCCGAAATTTCCGTTTTATGAAACCAAACATAATTTTCCCTTTTTATTGATATGAAAACGTATGGCATTATCCTGGAAATCACAAATTTATGCCAAATTATCTGAGGAATGAAAACATAGCTGATGCATTCAACAAACCGATTTCATCCTGTTATCTATATAAATTTTGTCGCCATGAACGATGTATTCTGAAAATGAATAAGCTGAGTCCTGTGGTGTACAGAACCCAGCTTATGCGGACTGCCTGAACAAGTTCTTCTGAGCGTTCAGTATTCGATTGATGCAGCCGTTTCAGACGACCTTTTTGAGATTTTACTCTTTAACTAAAGGACCTGATGTTCCTCCTTGTCCTGCGGCGGTGCGCACCAGTTGGAGAAACTCTGATTTCAGACCGAATGGATCATCGCCTTGGACTTTTTGTACCATGTTTTCGATGTCGTTCCAGTTGAGTTTGCCGTTGTATTCGCCGCCGCGCAGGGCTTGGGCGTAGGAGGCGGCGGCAAGGGCGAGCAGGGTGTCTTTGTCGGCTTGGTCAAGCGGTTTGCTGCCGACGGGGACGGCTTGCTGCATCAGCTGGCTGTCTTTTTGTCCGGGCAGTTTGTAGCGCACTTTAACAAAGGCGTATTCGTTTTTGCTGCCTTTGGCGGCAGGGGTTTTTTGATAGCGTGATTCTTCAAGCCAGCCTTGTTTGCCCTGCGGAATGATTTCATAGATGGCGGTCACGCTGTGGCCCGAGCCGATGTCGCCTGCATCGACTTTGTCATTGTTGAAGTCTTCATTGCGCAGGGTGCGGTTTGTATAGCCGACCAGGCGGTATTCTTTGACGGTGGCGGGGTTGAATTCGACTTGGATTTTGACATCCTGCGCTACGGTTGCGAGTGTGGAGGTCAGCTGCTGTTGCAGGACTTTTTTCGCTTCTTTTTCGTTGTCGATGTAGCTGTAATTGCCGTCGCCCGCATCGGCGATTTGTTCCATCATGTCTTCGTTGTAGTTGCCCATGCCGAAGCCTAAAGTGCTGAGTGAAACGCCGCTTTTGCGTTTTTCGGCAACCATGGATTTGAGGGTTTCGGTGTCGGATACGCCGACGTTAAAGTCGCCGTCGGTTGCCAGTAGGATGCGGTTGATGCCGTTGGGTACGAAGGCTTTTTGTGCTTGCTCGTAAGCCATTTGCAGTGCGGATTCGCCGTCTGTCGCGCCGCCCGCACGCAGTTTGTCAATGGCGTTTAGGATGGTTTCTTTATCTGCACCTGATGTGGGCGGGAGTACCAGATCTTCGCCAGACGCATAGGTAATCAGGGTCACTTTGTCTTGCGGGCGCAGTTGTCGGGTTAGGATGCGCAGGGTTTCTTGAACCAGCGGAAGTTTGTTTTCTGCATCCATACTGCCGGATACGTCCACAAGGAAAACGAGGTTGGCAGGAGGCAGGTCTTTCTTTGCGGTGTCTTGTGCTTGGATACCGATTTTGATCAACTTGGCTTCCGGTTGCCATGGAGAATCAATGGTTTCAGTGTGAACGGCGAAAGGATGCTCGTCGGTAGGAAGCGGGTAGTTGTAGGGGAAATAATTGACGATTTCTTCAATCCGCACGGCGTCTTTGGGCGGCTGTTCGCCGTTGGTCAGGAAACGGCGGACGTTGGCGTAGCTTCCGGTATCGACATCGATGCTGAATGTGGATACAGGCTCTTGGGCAACGGATTTGACCGGTTGGTCGGGTTGGTCTTGGTAGCGTTCGGTGTTTTCTGCAAGAGACAGATTTTCTTCAGCAACGGCGGCAGTAGACAATGCTGCGTTGTGTGGACTCTGAAGACTGTCAGGTGAAGAACTTGAGTGTTCGTGTGAACCGGAACACGCTGCCAACGCTGCTAACGTGAGTATGGAAACGGTTTTTAGAAAAAAACGCGACATGATTTAAGCTCCATAGAAATATCACATGCTGATTGTTAAAAGTATTGATAGCAGTGTATTGGCAGATTCAACGATAGCGCAGGGTCACTTTTTATTTGGATTTTATAGTGGATTAAATTTAAACCAGTACGGCGTTACCTCGCCTTAGCTCAAAGAGAACGATTCTCTAAGGTGCTGAAGCACCAAGTGAATCGGTTCCGTACTATTTGTACTGTCTGCGGCTTCGTCGCCTTGTCCTGATTTAAATTTAATCCACTATAATGTGTGAAGAGTGGGTTAAGTTTAAATCAGGACAAGGCGGAGCAACGCGGTACTGGTCTAAACTTAACCCACTATGTTTATGACTTGGGCAAGATTTTGTCGGGCTGAGACGATTTTGTAAAGGTCTCAGCCCTGATTTATCTTACATTAACTTTTCTTCCGGCGACGTTCGCCCGGCAGCAGCATGTCCGCCCATTTGATGATGTTGGCGACTTCGGCGGGGTTGAGTTCGTAGAACTGTCCGCGTTTGAGGCGGTTGGGCAGGCCGATGGGGCCGAAGCCGACGCGCACGAGGCGGCTGACGGTGAGGCCTTGGCTTTCGAATATGCGGCGCACTTCGCGGTTGCGGCCTTCTTTAATCACGACGTTGTACCATTTGTTCGCGCCTTCGCCGCCTTGTTCGTAGATGCGTTCGACTTTTGCCAAGCCGTCTTCGAGCATCACGCCTTCTTCGGTGAGGCTGCGCATTTGTTCGGTGGTCAGCCCGCCCAGTACGCGCACGGCGTATTCGCGTTCGACTTCGAAGCTGGGGTGGGCGAAACGTTGGACGAGTTCGCCGGAGGTGGTCAGGATGAGCAGGCCGCTGGTGTTGATGTCCAAGCGTCCGATGGCGACCCAGCGGCTGCTGGCGGCCTGCGGCAGGCGGTCGAAGATGCTGACGCGGCCTTGCGGGTCGTCGCGGGAAACGATTTCGCCTTCTTGTTTATAATACAGGATGATACGCGGCAGGCGGTCCGCCCATTTGAGTTTGATGATGCTGCCTTTGACGGTAACGTGGTCGTCGGGGGTGACTTTGTCGCCCAGTTGCGCGGTTTTGCCGTTGACCGTTACCCAGCCGTTGTTAATCCATTCTTCCATTTCGCGGCGTGAGCCGACGCCGGACGCGGCAAGCACTTTTTGCAGGCGTTCGGGTTCCATGCGCGACAAGTCGCTGCGGCGTTCTTTCAAATCGCGCGCGTGTTCCATGATTTTTTGGTTGGGATTGCGGACGACGAGTTTTCTGGCTTTGGCGGCGCGCTGTTTGGGGGCGTTTTGCGGCTTGAGGTCGTCTGAAACTTTTTGTCCGTAAGGTTTGGAAGCGGTTTTGCGCGTTTCGTCTTTGGGACGGGCTTTGCTTTTGAAAGGTTTGGCGGTTTTCTTGGCAGACGGGGCTGCGCCGTCGCGCCATTGGCGTTTGCTGGTGGGTTGCTTGGACATGGGGTTCTCCTAACGCGTTTGATGGCAGCGGGTTGAATTTGAAGCAGGACAAGGCAAGTCAAATTCAACCCGCTGCGGAAAACGGTTCTTCTGCGGCGGTGGCGGCAGGATAAGTTACGGATAAAAGGCCGCCTGAAAACGAATGAAACGAGTTTTGCTAAAACGTTTTTATATTTCAGACGACCTTTTGCTGGAGTCGGGATTTTACCCTATCGGCTTGAAGCTGTGGAAAGTTTAAGGCGACAGCCGCTCGCGTATCCAGTTGCCGTCAACCAAGCGGTATTGGATGCGGTCGTGCAGGCGGCTGGGGCGGCCCTGCCAGAATTCGATGCGGTCTGGGATGACGAGATAGCCGCCCCAATGCGGCGGACGGGGGACGTGCAGCGGGTGTTTTACACCTACGGCAGCAGCTTTGGCGACCAATGCCGCCTTGCTCGACAATACTTCGCTCTGCGCGCTTGCCCATGCGCCGATGCGGCTGGTGTAGGGGCGGCTGTCGAAATATTCGTCCGATGCGGCGGCATCCAGTTTTTCGATGCGCCCTTCAACGCGCACCTGACGCTCCAGCTCCGGCCAGAAAAACGTCATGGCGGCAAACGGATGCGCGTCAAACGAGCGTCCTTTGCGGCTTAAGTAATTGCTGAAAAACACAAATCCCTGCGGATTGACTTCTTTCAGCAGCACCATACGGCTGTTCGGCCTGCCGTCTTCGCCCACAGAGGCGACGTTGACGGCGGTCGGCTCGTTGACTTGCGAATGAATTGCCTCGTTCAGCCATTGCTCGAACTGGACAATCGGGTCGGCACGGCATTCCGATTCCGACAGTTCGCGCTTGCTGTAATCTTCGCGGATATTGTGCAAATCCATGATGTCCTCCGATATTCACGTTTATTTGAATGAATCATACCCCGTTTTTTCAGACGACTCCAACGATAGGGCGGGGGAATATGTGTATAATCCGCGTCAAATCAAATAAAACGGAAAAAAATCATGCAAACCGAAGTCGAACTGAAAATCCTCAATCCGAAAATGGCGGACAAACTGCCCGCCTACGCCACGCCCGGTTCCGCCGGACTCGACCTGCACGCCTATTTGGACGAAGCCGTGACCCTGCAACCGGGCGACACCTATCTCGTTCCGACCGGTCTGGCGGTGCATCTTGCCAATCCCGACTACGCCGCCGTTTTGCTGCCGCGTTCCGGTCTGGGACACAAACACGGCATCGTCTTGGGCAACTTGGTCGGACTGATCGACTCGGACTATCAGGGCGAACTCAAAGTCTCCGTGTGGAACAGGGGTAAAGAAGCGTTCACCATCGAACCGATGGAACGCATCGCGCAAATGGTGATTGTCCCCGTCGTCCAAGCATCGTTTAAAGTCGTGGACGAATTTGCCGCCAGCGAACGCGGTGAAGGCGGCTTCGGCAGCACGGGCAAGGCGTAAACCGCCTGTTCACATACAAAGGTCGTCTGAATTTGAGTTGTGTAGAGAATAACCGCGTTGTTCGCAGAACCCGGCCTACACGGAGCGCCTGAATAGGCTCTTATTGAATGCCCGAGATTTAGGGGAGGTTCAGGATTCAGACGACCTTTTCTTCTTCCTCGTTCCAAAAATCATAGAAATTAAACCATTGCAGCGGATTTTGCGCGCATTCTTGCGCCAAGATATCGGCGAAGCCCTGCATGGCGGCGGTAACGGCGGCTTCGCGGTTGCCGCGTTTCCACTCGGAAGTGTCGGTGAAGCGGCGTAGTTTCAAATGGTAGCGGCCGTTTTGTTTGACGCAAAACAGCGTGTTCACCTGTGTTTTTAAGAGCGCCGCCAAGAGCCATGCGCCTTGCGGCATGGGGGCGGTATGGCCTAGAAAGTTGATGTCGGCGGTTTTCTCGCCGCGAACGGGTACGCGGTCGGCGGCAATGGCTATCCATTCGCCGTCTTCGATGCGGCGGTTCAGTTCCATCATCAGAGTGGGATCCAAATCCGTAACCTGAATCAGGCGGATGTGTTCCGCGCCCGCTTTTTGCAAGGCTTCGTTGAACGCCTGCGCGTGTTTGCTGTGTACCAACACATTGAGCCTGAAGCCTTTATGGTGCGACACCAGCGCGCGGCAGACTTCGGTGTTGCCCAAGTGGGAGCAGGCGAAAATCTGCCCGCGTACCGAATTGCTCACTTGCGTATAAACGCCGTCCGGGTCTTCGAGTACCAAATCTTCATAACGGATTTTGCGCTGCCACACGGCAAAACGGTCACATATTGCCTCACCGAATGCGATAAATTGTTTGAATACGCTGTGTTTCGGCAAAACGGTATCGGGAAAGGTCGTCTGAAGACGGGTTTGATACCGCAGGATATGGCGGCGCGGTTTGGGTGCGGTGGCGTAGAAATACAGTACCACAAACCAGATGCACGGTCTCATCAGGAAGGCAGGCAGATAGCGCACCATCAGCGTGGTCAGGGCGAGAAACAGGCGGCTGCCGCGTTCGGGCTGCGCCGCCCAATGGTTTTGCGTGTTGTCGGTCATGGTTTCAGACGACCTTTCCCAAATAGAGCGTCCACACGCCGCCGCAACATTCCTAAAAACAGCCGCGTGTGCATTTTGCTGATGCGCACGTTGTCGGCGAAGGCGTTGAAATGGGACACGCCGTCGGCGGCGTATTGCACGGGCGTTTTAATCCAAACCAGCTTGACGCCGCGCCAGTACAGGCGGATGAGGATTTCCGTGTCGAAATCCATGCGGTCGCCCACGGTTTCTTCGCGGACGACCGAAAGCGCGGGGGCGAGCGGGTACAGGCGGAAGCCGCACATGCCGTCTTTGATGTCGCAAGACCAAGTGTGCAGCATGTTCCAGAAGTCGGTAATCTTGCGCCCGTACAGCCGCGCTTTAGGCGCGTCGCCGCCGTATTGCGGCCAGCCGCAGACGACGGCTTCGGGGTTTTGTTCCGCCGCCGCCAAGAGTTTGGGCGTGTCGTCCAGATGGTGCTGCCCGTCGGCATCAACCTGCAAAACATGGCTGAAGCCGTTTTCTTCAGCGTATTTCAAACCGGTTTTGACTGCCGCGCCTTTGCCGCCGTTGATGGGACGGTAAAGGACGCGGATGCCGTCTGAAACCAATGCCTGCAATACGGGTTTGCATTCTTCGCGCGAACCGTCGTCCACAATCAATACGTCCAAACCGAAGCCGTGCATGGTCTGTGCGACGCGGGCGATGGCGGCGGGGTGGTTGTAGTGGGGGATTAACACTAGGGTTTTCATGGGAATACCGTTTTTCAGACGACCTTCTCGCAGCGCAAGATGCTGTGTCCGCGTCCGATGCCGTCTGAAATTTCCGCCACTTTCAATCCGGCGTTTTCAACGCAGCGTATCAGGTCTTCGGAATAGAAGATTTTGCTGTTGCCGTTTGCCATGGCGGTGAAATACAGGCTGGTCATGGTCAGGCAGTAGGCGGCGGTTTCGTATTGCTGCCTGTCCCAGCAGGGTTCCATGATGTAGAGGCTGGTGTGGCTGCCCATGGAAGCGGCGGCGCGGCGCAGGATGCAGGTGACTTGTTCTTCGCTGAAGCAGTCTAAAAACTGGCTCATCCAAATCGCGTCGAAACCTGTCGGGAAGGGGACTTCGGGGTCGAGCAGGTTGGCAGGGTGGGCATGGATGCGTTCCGCGCCGGTTTTGCCTTTAGTCGCTTCGCGCATCAGGGCGATTTGTTGCGGCAAATCCATGATGGTGACTTCGACTTCGGCGTTGTAGCCGACGCATTGTTCCGCCCAGCGGCCGGTGTTGCCGCCGACGTCGAGCAGTTTTTTAACCGGTTTGGCGAACACGGTTTTCAAGGCTTCGGCAAAGGAATTGTCGGAATAATAGTGGTCGAAGGCAAACCATTTTTCCTGCGCGACGCTCGGCAGCGACGACAAGCCTTCGTAAATCGTCGGCCAGCTGCCGAAAACTTTCAGCCCTTCGGGTTTGCCCGTTTGCAGGGTTTTTTCCAAGTCAAACATACCTTGGTAACAGATTTCCTGCGTGAAATCCATGTTCACACGCGCCATTTTGTCTTTTAGTAAAAACCAGCCTGCTTTGCTGATGAAATAGCGGTTGTCGCGGGTATGTACCGTGCCGATGGAGAGCGAGGCTTCCAGCAGCACTTGCGCGGCGTAACCGCTGATTTGGGCTTTCTCGGCGATTTCGGCTTGAGTAAGGCCGTCTGAATGGTCGTTCAGCAAATCCAAAATGCCGAATTTCACCATCAGGCGGGATACTTGGAACACAATCGGCGCAAAGGCGATTTCCTGCGCCAAACGCTGCGCTTCGCCTGCGGACTGGTGTTCTTCGGAATAACGTTGTTCTAGTGCTGGAAAAAGGTGCATATTTTCTATCTTTTCATTTGATTATGGGTTGTTATTAGGTTTGCGGCTATTTAAAAAACGGGTCATGCCGAGGCCGCATATTTTTGAGCGGGATTATCCCTGATTTGCAGGTTTTCCTCTTCCCGCAGGAGAGGGCGGAACCTAAAAAAGCATTTTCAGACGACCTCGAACACAATCCGCCCCGATGCGCACGGATTGTCGCCGTTGCTGACTTTAAAGCTCAATTTGTTTTTGGCTTCATCGTATTTCAGCTCCACCGACACTTCGTCATGCGGACGGACGAACTGCTGGTATTTCAGGTTTTCCACACGGACGACGCGCTGCCTGCCCCACGGATGACGCGCCGCCAGATCGCGCACCCATTGCAGCTCGACGACGCCGGGTACGAGCGGGAAGGTGGCGAAATGGCCGCCGAAATAGACCAAATCAAGCGGCACGCGGCCGATGAAGCTTTCGGCGGCGGTTTCTTCTTCAGCTGATGTTTTTGACCAAACGGGCGATGTTTGGGCGACGGTAAAGGCCGTCTGAAAATCGGCGGCGGCGATTTTTGCCTGAGCGTTGCGCGGCAGGCTGTCGGCGAAACGCCAGTAACGGGGCAGGGCGATGGTGTCTTGCGTGGCGGCAAGGTGGCGTTTGAGCGCGTCAGCGACGGCGGCTCGGCCTTGGTCGCGCAGGGCGGCGATACCGTCCGCGTTCAACGCCGCCCATATGGCGATGCGCTGATGTTGCGGATGGCGGCCGCAATGGGCGTCGGCGATCCACGGATGCCGTAAAAGTTCGTGTTCGATTTGGGTCAGCGACACGCGTTTGTCCTCGAATTTGATGATGCGGTCTTGGCGGCCGAGCAGCAGGAAACCGTCGTATTGCGGCTCGATTAAATCGGCGGTCTGGCGGCGTTCGGGCGACCACGGCGAAGATGCCCACAATGCGCCTTCTTCGTTCTGCCCGATTTCCACACCGGCAAACGGCCGCCATGCGCGGCTTTTCCGACGCGACGCAATCACGCCGGTTTCGGTGCTGCCGTACACTTCAAACGGGCGGACGGCAGCCTGTTGCAGCAAATCCGCCGTGGCTTCGGGCAGCGCGCCGCCCGCCGACACGATGCCCGCGATTTTATGGCCGATGCTCTGCCAGTTGCGGTTTTCGCCCAAGCGGTTGAGCACCGCCGGACTGGCAATCCACACCACTTTTTCATGCGCCGCCGTACTGGCGAGCAGGTTTTCCGGATAAACCGCCTGCCGCCGTTCCATAGGCCAGCCCATTGTCAGCGCAAGCGCGAAACGGAAAGTGAAGCCGTAAAGGTGTTGCGGAATGACGCTGCCGATAACCGTTTCCTCGCCGCGTCCGAATGGCAGCGCGTCCGCCAACATCAAGGCTTCCGCCTGCATCTGTGCGGCGGTTTTCACAATCACCTGCGCCTCGCCGCTGGAACCCGACGTTTTCAGCCACGCCTCGGCAAAGTCGGGAATCAGATGGTTTTCAGGGGCGGGCATCGGGTTTTCAGGCGACGTGTGTGCAAGCAAATCGGGCAGGTGCCATACGGGTGGGTTGGATTGCACATCCAACGGCTGTCCGGATTCATCGCGTTGTTCGGTTTGACTGCCCAACTTGCTTTGCAAATCTTCGGAATCCGTCAAAAACACATCCGCCGTCCGCACCCAGTCCAAATTGTCCCGCGCCAGATTCGGCAGCAGCAACACCCGCCCGCCCGAATGCCACACCGCCAGCACGGCGCAGGCAAACAGCGCAGCATCGTCAAACCACAACGCGGCAGTTTGCACGTTTGCCGTTTTCAGACGACCTGACAGCCGGAAAACCGCACGGTTGAAATCAGCGCGCGTCCAATTTGGATGGGTAGCGATAAGGTCTTGTTGGGGTAGAGTGGGGGAGAGGATACTTATCAGAGGTAGCATAATAATCTCATCGTAATTTTGTATTGATTTTAAAGATTTCAACTACTTATTTTTTTCTTCAGTCTCGATGATTAAATCTTCGTTCGGAATCCCGATTCTTTTTTCCGACTCTCCTTCTTGAAAAGAAATAATAGTTGTTGTGCCAAAGCCTCTGAAAAGAATTTTGATATTGGTAAATGCAGTAAAATCATTAAGTTGATTTTCTTTTTTTAGTATAAGTGATTTGGGCAGAATGTTGGAATATGGTTTTTTAATATATATAGCTGAAGGTTTCTCTAACCTAATTTTAGCTAATCTCATGGATGAATCCAGTAAGAATCCAGACATTGGAAAATTCCCTATCAAGATAGGCAATATAATAATAAATACTGGAATAAACATATGTAATTTCTGTATATTTTGTTTGGATGAATTTTTTTGTAGAAGTGGATATTTAATTCCATCTGCTTTGTAATTTTTAATCAAAATGTTATTTTCTATATAACTGAATTGTCTCTGGGAATCGTTCCACATAGAGTAAAATATGCATTGAGCAATGGACATTAAAACAAGTGTTATAATTATATAAATGTCTTGGCTAACTTCGTAAGTTATTATGAGTATAATTAAATAAATTATGGAGAAAGGTAATACAGGAGATTCAATTTTGGCTAGTTTGTAATATGATTTATACCCCTTTTTTCCTTTTTTTATTCGATGAATATTATAAATCTTAATTATTTTTTTAGTATAACTTCCAAAAAAATAATTAATTAACTGTGTCAATACTATTCCAAATGAAGTGCTCAATACGGCAAAAACGACATAAATTATAGTAATACAGGCTGAAACAAGAAGAAATAATAAGCCATCTCCTAGCGATAGATTAGATGGTATATGTCCAATTTTAATGAAATATAAAATAGAAGAAGTTCCTCCAATTAAAAGGCTTAACTTAAAAATAATAGATAAGGAATTAGCAATATAATCAAAATAAGCGGGAGAGTTTTTATTAGAGTTCATTTTGAAAGTACTTAGTATATGAATAATAAAAATCTATTTCTGATAACTACAAATTAAAAAATATTCAATCCTGCGTTTTTTTCTTTCCACTCAACCTGTAAACACGCTGCTTGTTTTCCCCTTCGGCTTCCAGCAACCCTTCGGATACCAAATCCGCAAGATATTTGCGTACGGTAGCAGGAGATTTGCCGGTCAGCATTTGAAGCTGACTGTTGGAAATATGGGCATGGGTTTGCAGGTGGTGGAGGATGAGGTCGTAGATTGCCTGTTTTTTACCGCTTGTTTTACCGCTGATTTTATCGCTTATTCCATCGGTGCGGTAGGTTTGCAGCGTTTCTAAAATCATGTCCAGCATAAATTCGATAAAGACGGTGGAGTTGTTGGCGCGGTCTGCTTCTGCAAGTACGCGGTAATAGCCGGGCTGGTTGCGGTAAACGATGGTTTCGACCGGCAGCCATGCAAACAGCGGATTCCAGCGGCTGAGCAGTACGCTTTGCCACAATCTGCCCATGCGCCCGTTGCCGTCTTCAAAAGGGTGGATGATTTCGATTTCATAATGGACGACCATGCTTTTGACCAAAAGCGGGGTATCGTCGGTTTTTGCCCACCTGAACAATGCTTTCATCAGGTCGGGTATCAGTTCGGGACGCACTCCCATGTGGAGCAGCAAACCGTCTGATGCGAAAACGCCGACATCTTTGCTGCGGAAGCGTCCCGACAGGCGAACCAAGCCTTTTGTCAGCAGTTTGTGCGCTTTGAGAAAATCGCGGACGGCATATGGGTTGTAGCCCATAATTTCTTCGTAAGCTTCGTAAGCGTTTTGTACTTCGCGGATTTCTTTCGGGTCGCCCAAAACGCGTTTGCCGTTAACCAAGTCGGTTACTTGCTCTACAGTCAATAGAGTTGTTTTCAATTGCCAGAGAAGATTGGATCAAACGGATACGGTTTTCCTTACGCAGGTGCAGATTGCGTTCGTATTGCCATTGCAGGCTGCCTGCAAGCCGTGAGATTTCGACCATATTGTTCAAGATGCGGTTGGTCATTTGAAACGGCGGTTTCATCAGTTGGTATGTCCTATACTTTCAATACGGCTTTCCGATACACCCACTCTCCGGCAAACAAAAGTCCCATCAACACATACGACACGATGCCGGTATAAGCCGCCCACCAGTCATAATATTGCAAGCCTGCCAGAATGGCGGCGGTTGCGCCGTTGAAGATGAAGAAGCCGCACCAGATTTGCGTAACGCGGCGGGTGTGGCGCACGCCTTCGGGCGGCAGGTCGGGGTGTTGCAGTCGGGCGAGGCGTTCGATGACGGTTTGTTTGGCAAACAGGCTGCTGCCGAAAACGGCAAGCATCAGCGCGTTGACGGCGACGGGATACCAATACATCGAGTCGGGTCGTCTGAAAATCAGTACGGCGGCGAAAAAGGCGGCAAGGATAATCGCCGTAATGCGTTGGGCTGTGGTTTGCGGCATGGCGGCGCGTATCAGCCACAGGACGCACATGGCGGCGGCAAGCCAAAAAAATGCGCCGTTTTCCCTGCCGTAATACCATAGGAGCGGGTAGGCGATGCTGGCGAGGGTCAGTAGGAGTTTTCCTAATATTTTCATGGTTGTTATTGATGTTCAGACGACCTTGCCGATTGACAAGGCCGTCTGAAAATATGCCGGTTTAAATCAGAATCAGGAATCTTGCGCCTGTACTTTCAAAACCGCCTGAACCACATCTTCTACGGTGCGCACGTTGCGGAAGTCTTCGGCTTGCAGTTTGCGGCCGGTTTCGCGTTTGATGTGGTCGATGAGGTCGATGGCGTCGATGCTGTCGATTTCCAAATCTTCGTAGAGGTTGGTCTCGGGTTTGATGCGTTCGGGTTCGATTTCAAACAGATTAACCAGTGCATCGGTCAGAAGGGTGCGTACTTCTTGTTCGGTCATATCGCTTCTCCTTTATGCTTGACGGCTTTTGACGAATTCTGCCAGTGTTTTGACGTTGGCGAAGTTTTCGCGCAGGTTGTCGTTTTCGCCGTCGAGCTGGAAGCCGAAGGTTTTTTGCACTGCCAAACCGAGTTCCAGCGCGTCGACGGAATCCAGCCCCAAGCCTTCGTCGCCGAAGAGCGGGTCTTCGCTGCCGATGTCGGCGGCGGTGATGTCTTCCAGCCCCAAGCTGTCGATGATTAATTCTTTGATTTGGTTTTCTAAGTTATTCATGTGGTTTTCCTTGTGAAATAGTCTTGAAGGTATTCGTTTAAACGCCTTGCGGCGATGGGTAGGGGTTTTTCCGCCAGCCATTCTTCGGGCAGGATGTCGTCGCCGACGGTGATTTCATAGTGGATTTTGTGCGGCGGTATTTTGTACCAAGGCTGGTCTTTTTTGAAATTGGGCGGCGTCATTTTGATGCACACGGGGGTGATGACCGATGCGCTGCGCAAACCGAGCGATACCGCGCCACGGTGCATTTTAACCTGTCCGTCCCAGCCTGTGCGCGTGCCTTCGGGGAAAATCAGCATACTTTGCCCGCTTTTGAACACGGCGTCGATTTCTTCCAACATTTCCATGCTTTCGTCGTTGGGGATGTAGCCGGAAGCGATAATCTGGCTTTTCATGCTGGGGTTGTTCAACAGGTCTTTTTTGACCAGCACGTTCGGGTCGGGAAAGTGGCTGACCATCAAGACGACATCCAGCAGCGAGGGATGGTTGGCGAGGACGAGCTGCCCCGGCCTGCCGAGTTTTTCCAAGCCGTTGAAGTGGACGCTCAATACGCCCGACCATTGCAGATAGCCGACGAAAAAGCGCCAGACTTTCCCTATCATGCGCCGCGCTTCAAGCTGGCGTTTGATGTCGCCTTTGGTGGATTTGAGCGTGTAGGGCAAAAGCGCGATTTTGAACAATACGCCTGCAACGCCGAAGAGGATGAAGCCGAACAGGGTGGCAAAGAAACGGCGGCAGTAGTCTAGGGTTTTCATGGTTTTTTGCACCATGTCCATCGGCGTTTTTCATGTTGCCACTCTGCCGAAAGGTCGTCTGAAAGTAAGAAACGGACCCAGTCGAGCGCGCCCCAGTAATCGGCTGACAGCAGGTCGGACGGGTTTTCAGACGACGTGTCGTCGACATCGAGACTGAGCGTGTAGCCGTCTCCCTGCGTCAATACAAGCGACAGGGCGTAGGCAAACGGGGCGCGTGTGGCGTGGACGGGGTAGTCGTCGGACAAAGGGTCGTCGGCGATTAAGACCAATACGGATGGTGCGCCGTCTTGCAGCAGGGCATAGGCTTCTGCCAAAGTGGTTTCGAAATTGTCGCTGCCGGCGGCGAGGGCGGTGTGTTCGCTCATGTCGCCGCGCAGCATGGACCATTGTCCGGCGGGAGCGTTGTGGACGGACAGTCCGAAGGAGGTCGGTGAAACGCTGTCGGTTTGCAACAGTCCCAGCCATAATTCGAAACTGCGGTTGATTTCTCCGTCATGCGAGGCGTAAACCAACGGGCTGCCGGGGTATTGTTCCGCCAATTCCCACGAGGCGTCGCAAATCAGGCGCGCGGCTTTGCCCAAACGGCGGCGCTGCAGGGCGGGCAGGAAGGCAAGCGCGGGTTTGTGGTCGGGCAGCCCGTCGGCGTCTAATGCGCCTGATGCCCATTGCCGCCATTGTTCGGGCGTGGCGATTTTACTGCTTGAGGCGTGCCAAGCGGCGATATTGAAAGAAAAACGGCAAATGTTGGATGACATGATGGTTTTCAAAAGTTTACATTGTGATGTATTTTAACGAAATAGCTTAACACATTCTAGGGTCTGATATAATCGCGCTATTCTAACGTATTCTGTTTTCAGACGACCTTTATGACTGTAAATTTAATTTGCCCCATTCACGATGTTGCTTCTTTATTGCCACACAGCGGCCATATGGTGTTGCTCGATTGTGTGACGGAATACAGTCCGAAACACGTTTGCGCCCAAGCCGCTGTGGGGGAAAAACACATTTTGTTGGTTGACGGGGCATTGCCGGTGACATCGCTGATGGAAATCATGGCGCAGGGCATAGGCGCGTTTGCAGGTATACAGGCTTTGGAAGCGGGTGAGCCGGTGCGGCTTGGCTTTTTATTGGGAACGCGCAAGCTGGAATTGTTTGCCGATAGCCTGCCCGTCGGAACGCAGATGAAGGTGGTCGCCAATCTGTCGATACAGGACCCGGGCGGCATGGGCGTATTCGATTGCGAACTGCATTGGACAGATGCGCCTGAAGATGCCCGCGCCAAGCTGCCTGCGGACGGACTGGTGGCAAAAGCCTCGTTGAACGTGTACAGTCCGAAAGACGGAAAGGTCGTCTGAAAACAGCCTTCTCTGTCCAGATGATGACCAATAAGCAGACCGCGCCAACCAATAGGAAACATTATGAGCGAAACCATCTTGATTACCGGCTCCAACCGGGGCATAGGCAAAGCCGTCGCACTCGGTTTGGCTGAGGACGGCTTTGATATAGTCGTCCATTGCCGCAGCCGCCGTGATGAAGCCGAAGCCGTAGCGGAAGAAATCCGCGCTTTGGGCAGACAGGCGAGGGTGTTGCAGTTTGACGTGTCCGACCGCGCAGCCTGCCGCGATATTTTGACTGCCGACATCGAAGCAAACGGCGCGTATTACGGTGTGGTGTTGAACGCCGGACTGACGCGCGACAATGCTTTCCCCGCGTTTTCAGACGACGATTGGGATTTGGTGCTGCGAACCAATTTGGACGGTTTTTATAATGTGTTGCACCCGTTGACCATGCCGATGATACGCCGCCGCAAAGCCGGACGGATTGTGTGCATGGCGTCGGTGTCCGGCTTGACGGGCAACCGCGGGCAGGTCAATTACAGCGCGTCCAAGGCGGGCTTAATCGGCGCGGCAAAAGCCTTGGCGGTCGAACTGGCGAAACGCAAAATCACCGTCAACTGTGTAGCGCCGGGTTTAATCGATACGGAGATTGTCGATGAAAATGTACCTGTCGAAGAAATTTTGAAAGCCGTCCCCGCCGCGCGTATGGGGCTGCCGGAAGAAGTGGCGCATGCGGTGCGCTTCCTGATGGATGAAAAAGCGGCGTACATCACGCGTCAAGTGATTGCGGTGAACGGAGGTTTGTGTTGAATACCAGAAGAGTCGTAGTAACGGGCATAGGCGGCATTACCGCCTTCGGCCGCGATTGGCAAAGCATACAGGCGGCGTTTAAAGCCGAAAAAAATGCCGTCAAATATATGGATTGGCGCGGACGTTTCCCTGAATTGGAAGCGCAACTGGGTGCGCCGATTGAAGGCTACACCCCGCCCGAACATTGGACGCGCAAGCAGCTCAGAAGCATGGGGCGCGTGTCGCACCTGTGTGTCGATGCGGCGGAGCAGGCCTTGACGGACGCAGGTTTGCTTGGAGACAAAAGCATCACCGACGGACGCATGGGCGTGGCGTGCGGTTCGTCTGTCGGCAGTACCAAAGACATCGGCGACATGGGCGAACTGCTGACTACGGGTACATCGCGCAATTTCAACGCCAATACTTATGTGCGCATGATGCCGCATACGACCGCCGCCAATATCGGCATCTTTTTCGGATTGAAAGGACGTATTATCCCGACATCGAGCGCGTGTTCGTCCGGCAGCCAAGGCATAGGCTATGCCTATGAGGCGATTAAATACGGCATGATAGACATGATGCTGGCGGGCGGCGGCGAAGAATTTTGTCCGTCCGAAGTGTATGTTTTCGACTCGCTCTACGCCGCCAGCCGCCGCAACGGCGAACCCGAACTGACCCCGCGTCCTTACGACAGCGGACGTGACGGCTTGGTCATCGGCGAAGGCGCAGGGATTTTTGTGTTGGAAGAATTGGAACACGCCAAACGGCGCGGTGCGAAAATCTATGCTGAACTCGTCGGCTACGGCGCCAACAGTGACGGCAGCCACGTTACCCAGCCGCAAAAAGAAACCATGCAGAAATGTATGGAACTCGCGCTGCAAGACGCGGGCATTACGCCCGACAAAGTCGGCTACGTCAGCGGCCACGGTACGGCGACCGAAAAAGGCGACATCGCCGAAACGCTGGCGACCGAAGCCGTGTTCGGATTCATTCCTATGAGTTCGCAAAAAAGCTATCTCGGCCATACGCTCGGCGCGTGCGGTGCGCTGGAAGCGTGGTTCACCATTGAAATGATGAACAGCGGCTGGTTTGCCCCGACCGTCAATCTGAACGACATCGACCCGCGCTGCGGCAAGGTGGACTATATTTTGAGCGGCGGCCGCGAAATCGAAACGGATTATGTGGTCAGCAACAATTTCGCTTTCGGCGGTGTGAATACTTCGCTGGTGTTCAAACGATGGCGGGATGAAAACGCTTGATCGCAGCCGCGTCATCACAAAATCAAAAAGGTCGTCTGAAAACGTTTGACTCAACGTTTTCAGACGACCTTTTTAGTTTGTATAAAGCTATATCACGAAGTCCAGCAGATAAAAGTCTTCTTTGCCCACACCGCATTCGGGGCATTTCCAATCGTCGGGGATGTCATCAAATTTGGTGCCGGGGGCGATGCCGTGTTCGGGGTCGCCGAGGTCTTCGTCGTAAATCCAGCCGCAGGGGCCGCACATGTATTGTGCCATGGTGTGTTCCTTCTAATGGTTGAGGTCGTCTGAAAACGGTCGGCAAAAGGTTTTCAGACGACCCCTTGTTGGTCTGTTTCAGCCCTTATGCCGCTTCCAGCGCCGCGATTTCTTTGCGCAAGTGTTTCAACGCGGGGGTAACGATGGCGACAAACATGGCTTCGCGGACGCGGCGTTGGGCGGGGCTGCGCATGAGGTAGCCTTTGGCACCGGCGTGTAAGGCGGCGGATTGGGCGGCGGCAAGCGTCAGCTCAGCGGCGGCGGCGCGCAGTTTCAGCGTGGCGAGGTTATCGGGCGTGTTGTTCCAAGCCAAGTCTGCCAGTCGTTCGGTGGTTTGCCATGCCTCGTCCAAGGCGGCCTTGAGGCTGTCGTAGCTGTCGTCGAGATAGCTGTTGACCTCGGCGTTGACGACGTTGGCGATGCGGATGATGCCGAGGCTGCCGTCGATCACACCCGCGCCGATGCCGATTTGCAGCAGGATAAAGCCGGACTTGATGGTGGCGATGTAGTCGGAGAACTGTTCGGGCGCGGCGATCACATCTTCGTCAGGGATGAATACGTCTTTGAAGTTCAGGCTGAACGTGCGCGTGCCTTCGAGGGCGCAGAATTCGGGGCAGGCTTGCAGGGTTACGCCTTCCCATTGTCCGCCAGTGATGAACATGACGTAGCTGTCGCCGATTTGGGCGGTATTCACCCAGATGTGGTCTTCGCCGATGTTGGATACCCACGGCAGCGCACCGTTGACTTTGTAGCCGCCGTCCACGCGCTCGGCTTGAAGGTTGTGTTTTTCAATGCCGGCGAGGTGTTTGACGGTATTGGACATGCCCGTACCCGCCAATACTTTGCCTTGCAGGATGTCGGCGAGGTATTTGTCTTTGACGGCTTGGTTGGGCGTTTGGTGCAGATACCACGCGCAAGCCGCCTGACACCATGCGCTGAACGAGGTCGCGCCGCATTCTTTGCCGACTTCGCGCAGGACTGCGGTTTGTGTCGCCAAACCCAAGCCGTTGCCGCCTTCCGCTTCTGTACCGACTGCGCCGAATCCGCCGATGGCGCCGAGTTCGCGCATAAAATCTTCGGGATACAAACCATTGCGGTCGATTTCGTCCACTAAGGGTTTGAGTTTGGTTTTGACGAGTTCGGCAACTTGAGACAATAAGGTTTCACGGTTCATGGTCTTATCCTTGAAAATGTGTGCGGACGGCGCGGGGGCGTTCCGTTGGAAAGGGGAAGCAGTCCGTTACAGGGACGGCGTTTTTGAAAAAGGTCGTCTGAAAACGGGCAAACGGTTTTGCCGCCGCTTTTCAGACGACCTTGGGTCAGAATCAGGCGAACGCCTGCAATTCAGGGTTGATTTCTGTTTGCGCGACGTTGTTGACGTAGTTGCACAAAGTAGCCAGGGCAACGCCCATCACGACTTCGACAGCCTGCTGCTGGTTGTAGCCGGCGTCGAAGAAGGCTTTGAGTTCGGCATCGGATACCGCGCCTTTTTTCGCCATCACGGCTTGGGTAAACGCGGCGAGCGCGCCCAGTTTGGCATCGTCAAATTCGCCTGCCGCCAACGCGCGCGAGGCTTTGATGGATTGTTCGGACAGGAGTTTTTTCAGGGTTGCCAGTTTGGTGTGGCCTGCCACGCAGAAACCGCATTCGTTGGTGCGGGCGGCGATGATTTGGATGACTTCGACTTCACCGGGAGTCAGGCTGTTGGCGGCGTTCAATTTGCCGACTTCTTGATAAAACGCCAACGCTTCAGGCGCGTTTGCCAATACGCCGATGAGGTTGGGGATAAAGCCGTTGTTTTTCAACGCGGCTTCGACGCGGGTTTTTGCTGCTTCGGGAGCGGTTTCGACGGTGTGTACGGTTAAGCGTGCCATATTGGTTTCCTTTTTATTTGCGATTTGTCAAAAGATGGAGGGCATAGTAGGGAAACAAATCCCAAAGTTGAAAGACCTGATAATTATTTTGATAAAACCAATAGTTATAAACGTCCAAGAAATTGATTAGATTTATATAATTATTTAATTACATCGATAGTTTTCAAATATAGATGTAAATGGAAGGAAATCAGAAATCAAAAGAAAGGTCGTCTGAAAACCAAAATACAGTTTTCAGACGACCTTTTCTTGCGAACCGATTTATTCGGCTTGTTCTTTCAAAACGGTTTCAATCAATTCCTGCGCGCCGTCGTCCGCCAGCTTTTTGGCGACCGCGCGTCCGAGCGCATCGGCGTAGGCGGCGGGGGCTTGCGCGTCTGCCTGCAAGATTATCGAGCCGTCGGGGTGTCCGACCAGCCCGCGCAGGGTGAGCAGGCCGTTTTCTTCAGTGCAATACGCGGCAAGCGGCACTTGGCAGCTTCCACCCAAAGCGCGGGCGAGGGCGCGTTCGGCGGTAACGCAGGCGTGTGTGACATCGTGGTTTAAGGGTTTCAAGACGTCGAGAAGGTCAGTGCGGTGTGCGGCGATTTCGATGCCCAACGCGCCTTGTCCTGCGGCGGGCAGGCTGTCGGCTTCGGAGAGGATCAGGCGGATGCGTTCGTCCAGTTCCAAACGCTGCAATCCGGCGGCGGCGAGGATGATGGCATCGTATTCGCCGTTGTCGAGTTTGGACAGGCGGGTTTGTACGTTGCCACGCAGGGGCTTGATGATTAAGTGCGGATAGCGGGCGCGCAACTGGGCTTCGCGGCGCAGGCTGGATGTGCCGACGACGGCGCCTTTGGGCATTTCTTCCAAACGCGCGTATTGGTTGGATACGAACGCGTCAAACGGATTGGCGCGCTCGCCGATGGCGGCAAGGGCGAAGCCTTCGGGCAAATCCATCGGCACGTCTTTAATCGAATGCACGGCCAAATCGGCGCGACCGTCCTGCAAGGCTTGTTCCAACTCTTTGATAAACAGGCCTTTGCCGCCGATTTTCGACAGGGTTTTGTCCAAAATCTGGTCGCCGCGCGTGGTCATGCCCAAGATTTCGACTTCGCAGTCGGGATACAGGGTTTTCAGACGACCTTGGATATGTTTTGCCTGCCACATGGCAAGCAGGCTTTCGCGGCTGGCGATAACGAGTTTTTTCGGGTTCATTTGCAGTTTCTGATTTTCTAATTCATGAGGCGGGAAGTTCGACAGTCTAACACAAACTTTCTACGGTAACCGCCTGACTGTACTTGCCCAAGGGGCCGAATCCGTTGCCTTGGTTTTGCTCTTTGGTCAGCACTTTTCCCTGAATGCAGATATTGTTCAGGGTAACGTTGTATGAGCCGGAACTCAGGCGATTCTTTTCTACTTGATCCATCAGGCTGTCGCCGCCGTTGATGAAATAGGTCTTCCCGTCGGCGGTAAATTCAGCCTGTTCGAGCGAATAATGGACTGTCCCTGTCATTTTGACCGTATCGCCGCTGTTTTTTTCTGCCGTCGTTTCTGTCGGTTTGGCAGCCGACGTTTCGATTTTGTTTTGCGGGGAGCAGGCTGTCAGGGCAATCAGTATGGAGAAAAGAAATTTGTTCATTTGCAATTACCGTGGTTGATAAAGGTATTTCGCTGCGAAGCTGTCGGAGAAGCCGTTGCACTATATCTGTTGCAACGAAATAAACTATAATGTGTACCGGCATGATGGTAGTCCATACTGCCGTAAAATAAAACTTATTCTCTAAAAACATTTTAACCCCAACAGCCTTACAGCATGAAACGCGCCAAAAAATATCCCTTCTTATCGTTGCAGCGGCAACGTTTCTGCCTGAATTTTGAAAACGCCTCAACCGCTGCTGACCTTCCGAGCGAACGCGATTTTTACCGCTGGGCATGGGCAGCGTTGAAAAACGAATACCGCCGCGCCGACATCAGCCTGATTCTGCTGGACGAAGAAGAAGCCCGCGCCTACAACCGCGATTACCGCGGCAAAGACTACGCCACCAATGTGTTGAGTTTTGCCTTGAACGAAGGCGAAATCCTGCCCGATCAGTTTTCAGACGAGCTTTGCGGCGATTTGATCATCTGCCCGCAAGTCGTATTGAAAGAAGCTGCCGAGCAGGGCAAAACCGCCGAGCAGCACTTTGCCCACCTGACCATGCACGGCACGCTGCACCTGATGGGTTACGACCACATAGAAGAGAACGAGGCCGAAGAAATGGAGGCGCTCGAAATCCGCCTGATGCAGGCGGCAGGTTATCCCAACCCTTACCAAGAGGACGAATACTGAAATGGACGACACCCGGTCGAAACCGACATTTTTCGAACGTTTGATTTCCCGACTTGCCGGCGAACCCGATTCCGCCGAAGACGTACTCAGCCTGCTGCGGCAGGCGCACGAGCAGGAAGTGTTTGACGCGGATACACTTTTGCGGCTGGAAAAAGTCCTCGACTTTGCCGACTTGGAAGTGCGCGATGCCATGATTACCCGCAGCCACATGAACGTTTTGAAAGAAAACGACAGCATCGAGCGCATCACTGCCTACGTCATCGAGACCGCCCATTCCCGTTTCCCCGTCATCGGCGAAGACAAAGACGAAGTCCTCGGCATCCTGCATGCCAAAGACCTGCTCAAATACATGTTCAATCCCGAGCAGTTCAACCTCAAATCCATCCTTCGTCCCGCCGTCTTTGTACCCGAAGGCAAATCGCTGAACGCGCTTTTGAAAGAATTCCGCGAGCAGCGCAACCACATGGCAATCGTTATCGACGAATACGGCGGCACGTCGGGTCTGGTAACTTTTGAAGACATTATCGAACAAATCGTCGGCGACATCGAAGACGAGTTTGACGAAGACGAAAGCGCGGACAATATCCACGCCGTTTCCACCGAACGCTGGCGTATCAACGCCGTAACCGAAATTGAAGACATCAATGCCTTTTTCGGTACGGATTACAGCAGCGAAGAAGCCGACAGCATCGGCGGACTGGTCATTCAGGAATTGGGACACCTGCCCGTGCGCGGAGAAAAAGTCGTTATCGGCGGTTTGCAGTTCACTGTCGCCCGCGCCGACAACCGCCGGTTGCATACGTTGATGGCGACTAAGGTGAAATAACAATTTACTTGAAGAACAAATGAAGCAAGGTCGTCTGAAAACTTGGAAACAGGTTTTCAGACGACCTTTTGGTCTTGAATTAAGGAGAAATGGAACGGTGGTTATGTAGAAATGTAGATGATGAACAACCGCCGTTTTTTATCGCACCTGTTCGTTAAACAGCTTTTGAAGTTGGCCCAAAGACAGACTATTTAGCCTTGCTTCTGCCTTTGCGCTTGGTTGGCGCGGTATCCGGATTTTTCACCTTGATTTTCACGCTTTTGCTTGGCTTCTTGTCTTTGCGTTTGGCTTTTTCCGTTGCCGTTTTGGCTTTGGCGGTTTTCTTTTTGCCGTTTTCAGACGACGTTGCTGCGCTGGCCGGTTGGGCTTTGCTGCGGCGTTTGGCGGCGGGTTTTTCCTGTTTTACAGGCGTTTTCATCGCGTCGTCGATTTCTTTCGCCGTCAGTTTGCGCTTGGTTTTCGAGCCGGTTTGGGCGGTGGTTTTGGCGCGGCGTTTCTTGCCGCTGCTTCCGCCGCTGATCAAGGTCAGGTCGATTTTGCTGGTGTCCAAATCGGCGCGCGCTACTCGGACGCTGACTTTGTCGCCCATGTTGAAACGGACGCCGCTGCGTTCGCCTTCTATCGCCATGATTTCGGGGCGGAAGTTGAAATAGTCTTCGCCCAAATCGCTGATGTGTACCAAGCCGTCGATGTGGATGCCGTCTAAGGTAACGAAGAGGCCGAAGTTGGTCATGCCGGAGATTTTGCCTTCGAATATTTCGCCGACTTTATCGCGCATGTAATAGGTTTTCAGCCAGTTTTCCACGTCGCGGCTGGCATCGTCGGCGCGGCGTTCGCAGAACGAGGTGTGTACGCCCAAAGCCTGCCAGCTTTTGTTTGGCGTGTAGGTTTGTTGGTTCAACACGGCTTTGATGGCGCGGTGGACGGTCAGGTCGGGATAGCGGCGGATGGGGGAGGTGAAGTGGGCGTATGCTTCGTAGGCAAGGCCGAAGTGTCCGTCGCAATGCGGTTCGTAAACTGCCTGCTGCATGGAGCGCAGCATCATGACTTGCAGTAATTCGGCATCGGGTCTGCCTTTGAATTGTTCGGCAAGTGCGGCATAGTCTTTCGGTGTCGGGTTGTCGCCGCCGCCCAGTTGCAAACCCAATAAGCCGAGCTGCTCGCGCAGGGTGGCGAGTTTTTCGGGTGTCGGACCTAAATGGTTGCGGAAGAGGGCGGTGTGCTTGTTCTTCATCAGGAACTCTGCCGCGCAGACGTTCGCCGCCAACATGCACTCTTCAATCAATTTATGGGCGTCGTTGCGGACAACGGGCACGATTTTTTCGATTTTGCCGTTGTCGTCGAAAAGCATTTGGGTTTCGACGCTTTCAAACTCCATCGCGCCGCGTTCGAAGCGTTTTTTCTGAAGGATTTTGAAGAGTTTGTAGAGAGTGTCGATTTGGGCTTTGTGCGGATGGTCGAGGTCGTCTGAAATCCAATCCCAGACTTGGTTGTAAGTCAGGCGGGCATGGGAACGCATAACCGCAGGGTAGAAGCGGTATTCTTTAATATTGCCCGCGTAAGTGATGACCATGTCGCACACCATGCACAAACGCTCGACATCGGGATTGAGCGAGCAGATGCCGTTCGACAGGTTTTCCGGCAACATGGGAATCACGCGGCGCGGGAAGTAGACGCTGGTGCTGCGTTCCTGCGCATCCGTATCGATAGCGTCATCGGGGCGGACATAATGGCTGACATCGGCGATCGCCACGACCAAACGGTAATTGCGTCCGATTTTCTCAGCAAACACGGCATCGTCGAAATCGCGCGCCGTTTCGCCGTCAATCGTTACCAAAGGCAAATCGCGCAAATCGACGCGGCCTTTCAAATCGCTTTTACGAACATGGTCGGGGATTTTTTTCGCGGCTTTGGCACACGCTTCGCTGAATTGGTGCGGCAAATGGTGTTTGCGCACAGCGATTTCGATTTCCATGCCGCTGTCGGCATAATCGCCCAATACTTCAATGATTTTCGCCACGGCAGGGCGGTTTTGTTCGGGATAAGTCTCGATTTCGCCAACGATGACCTGACCGGATTCGGGTTTGAAATGCGCGACGCTGTCAGGTTCCAAGACGATGCTTTGATTCAAGCGTTTGTCTTCCGCTTCCAAAATCGCCACGCCGCGATCCATATAGAAACGCCCGACCACTTTGCTTTGCGCGCGTTCGACAATATCTAAAACCGTTCCTTCGCGGCGGCCTTTGCGGTCGATGCCGGCAGGGCGGACGGTAACGATGTCGCCGTGCATGATGCCGCGCATTTGGCGTTCGTATAAAACAAAGTCGCCGTCTTTGGTGGGCGTGAGCGGTACGGCGAAGCCGAAGCCATCTTTGTGCGCTTCGACACGGCATTTAACTAAATCCAATTTGTCCGCCGCGCAAACCGCGCCGCGACGGTTGATTAAAACCTGACCGTCCCGCGCCATCGCTTTCAGACGACGTTCGAAAAATTCGTACTCTTCTTCCGTAATCGACAACTCGCGTGCCAAGACTTCGATTTTGGACGGCACGCCTTTTTGTTCCAATAATTCAATGATCCACTCCCTGCTTGGCAGCGGATGTTCGTAACGTTGTTTCTCCCGTTTCAAAAACGGGTCTTTTTCTCGTAAATTTAAAGATTTAATATTTTTGTTCATTTTATTTGTTGACATTCTTTTTCTAAAATATATAATGACCGCTTCTTTGCGAAATAGTCAATCACTGTAACGCAAAATAGGAAATAAAGCAAAGCCCAGGTGGCGGAATTGGTAGACGCGCTAGCTTCAGGTGCTAGTGTCCTCACGGGCGTGGAAGTTCGAGTCTTCTCCTGGGCACCAAAATTTTTGGTCGCGCCGCTTTGCTTATCTCCATTCTAATTGCCCAGGTGGCGGAATTGGTAGACGCGCTAGCTTCAGGTGCTAGTATCCTCACGGGTGTGGAAGTTCGAGTCTTCTCCTGGGCACCAAATCAATTATCCGGCTTATCCGGATTTTTTATTGAATAGATTTATTTGTCTGATTAAGATACAATATCAGACAGTAAAATATGTTTAATTCCACAGAGAGGTGGATGAGTGGTTTAAGTCGCACGCCTGGAAAGCGTGTATACGTGAATAGCGTATCGAGGGTTCGAATCCCTTCCTCTCTGCCAGATTCCAAACAGCCCGTCTTGCTTAATCAAGACGGGCTTTTTTCTTGCCTTCAATTCAGGTGACAAGCTGCTTCAGTCTCTCTTTGAAAAAGAAATTACTTTTATTCTCAATTTGTTATACGTTCCGGTTCCATCTATACAAATCAGTTTTGCAGGTGTATCCTTCACTCGTTTCATACATTCATAAAAAATCCATCTTTAAAAAGGTCGTCTGAATTTGCCGACCTGATACAAACCCAAGGACACTGCCATGACTGATTTTACCGTATGGGAAACTGCGCCGTTTGGTGCAACCATCGACCATATCCTGCAACGTTACCACGATGTACACCGCGGGCAATTTGAAGAGCTGGTTCCGTTGGCTCAAAAAGTCGCAGAGGTACACGCCGACAGTTTTCCGGCTGAAGTGCCGGAGTTGCTTGCCTATATGCAAAACGAACTGTTGATGCACATGATGAAGGAAGAGCGCATGCTGTTTCCGATGATCAAACAAGGCATCGGTCGTGGAGCGGCAATGCCGATTAATGTGATGATGCACGAGCATGAGGAACACGACCAAGCCGTAGCCAAGCTGCTTGAATTGACCAATAATCTGACTGTTCCCGAAAACGCTTGCGGAAGCTGGACGCGCCTGTATACATTGGCACGCGAAATGGTGGATGATTTGACCAATCATATCCATTTGGAAAATGAAATCCTGTTCCCACGCGTATTGGCTTCTTAAAAATAAAGCTGGTCCAAAGGTCGTCTGAAAATTGTTTTTCAGACGACCTTAATGTTTTGCCAGTACGCAAAGAGGCTGTTTTCTGTTAGATGAAATTACCATTTCCCCGTCAAACCGATGCGCAGGGTACGGCCCGGGGCGGGCATGTAGGAACGGCTCATGGGGTCGAGGTAATAGCGGTCGGTCAGGTTGCTGCCGGTGAGTTCCGCGCTGAAATGTTTGTTGAATTTGTAGCGCACATAGGCATCCACGACAGTAACGGGCTGCCAGTTGGCGTTGCCGTTGTCGCTGCGGAAGACTTCACTGTTTGCGCCGTCGCGCTGCAGGTAGTAGTCGTGCCAGCGGGCGGAGGGCTGTTGTTTGTCTTCGACGCGGCTGTGGAAGGTCAGGCGCGAACCGATTTCGAGTTTTTCGTTTAGAAACCTGCCGCCGAGGTTGGCAACGACCGACCAGCGCGGCTGGATGCGGTTGATCAGCCAGCCGCCGGAGAGGCCGCCGTTTTGGCAGTAAGGCACGGGGAAGGTGCGGCCGTGGTAGATGTATTGTTCCACATCGTATTGTTCTTCGACGGCGCGGCGGTCGCAGACTTCGTTTTTCATGTTCCGCACCACGCCCAAGTCGCCGAATACTCTGCCGTTGTCGAAGCGGGTTTGCAGCTCCAGTCCGCTGATGACTTGTTTGTCGTAATTGCTGATTTGCCAGGTGGCGTAGTTGCGGTCGATGACGTTGCGGGTTTTGTTGTGGAAGTAGGTCAGGCGAACGTCCGCATAGCGCATTTTGGGCAGCAGGCGGGTGAAGTCGTGGCTGAGGGAGATTTCCCAATTTTTGGCGTGTTCGGGTTTGAGCGGGATCAGGAGTCTGCCAAACGGGACGCTGAAACCTTTGGCGATGCTGTGGTTGCCGAAGCCGAATGTACCTTCATACATGCTGGGGAAGCGTTTGAATTCGGTATAACGGGCGAACAGGCGGGTGTTGTCGCCAAGCTGGACGGTGGCGGAGAACATGGGAGCGAAGGCATGGCCGCGTTTGTCCCACATTTTGTGCAGCTCTTCTTCGGTCAGGTGCCGGTATTCGATAGCGGGATTGTTGATATCGGTTGTTACGTCTGCCTTATAACGCTTTTCGACTTTGCCTGTGGCAGGGTTGACGCCGGTTTCGTTTAAGAAATTAAGCGCGCCTGTTCGGACGGGGTTTTCTTCGGGATGCGAACGCCGCCAGTAGATACAGTTTCCATTTGCTTCGTTTGCGGTGCAGTTGGGTATTGATTTCCAGCCGCTGCTTAGATCGTCCGCTTCCATAAAACGGTTGCGCAGCTCTGTTAGTTTTTCGGATTCTTCCGGAAATTGGGGCCGGTTATCTTGCCAGCGCTGAGTTTCTTTGGCCCGGTTTTCCAATGCCCAGGCAAGGTCTGGAACGGGCAGGCTGTTTATCCAATTCCAAAAACGCTTGTCGTAGGCATCCCATTCGGCTTTTGCCCGTATGGTTGCCGGGTCTTGATCGTAGGCCTTTTGCTCGGCATGATATTGGTCGGATAATTCCCGATAGGCACGGTATTCTTCCGGCGTGGCAAGCCGATATTGCAGGTATACGAAATCCCTGCTGTTGTCTGACAAGACGTCGAGTTTGTTTCCTTGTTCCAACCATGCGCGGTTTTTGTCGATGTAGCTGCGGAGAAAGTTGTCGGTTTGGTGGTAGTCGGTATAGCGGCCGCCCGCGTTCAGTGTCAGCCAGGAAGTGGGCTGATATTTGAAGTTGAAGCCGAGATTCCATTCATCGCGCTTGCCTTTGCGCGGCATGGTCAGGGCGAAGTTGGAATTTAAGGTAGTCTCAGGGTCTTCCCAGAACAGTTTTTGGGATTCTTCTTCGGGCAATGCGAGTATCCAGCTGGTATCGCTGCCGCCTTTGAGTTTTTCGCGTTGGTAGTCGCCCGTCAGTGTCAGTTCCAATTTGTCGGATAATTTCATTTTATTGGACAGGTTGATGCCCAGGCGGTTGTTTTTGGCGCGGTAGGCGGCGGCATTAAAAACGTTGAAACGGTTGTTGGTATTGGGCGGCAGTTTGTCCCATTCGGGTTCTTTGCCTTTGTAATACCAGTCTTCGGCGTATTTTTCGTTGAATATTTTGTCGAGGAACAGGGTGGATGCGGGATAGCCGCCGGTGGAATTGGTTTGCGAATTGTTAAACGTCCCCCAAATCCCCGCCTTCAAATCTATCCAGCGGTTGTTTTCGGGTTTCCATGTGTAGTCGAGGTTGACGGCGGTCTGCTTCACCCATGCCTGCGGCCATTCAGCCATCAGCGTGCCTTTGGTGAGCTTGCTCATGTCGGTTTCGGCCGAACCGTCGGGTTTGAGTTTGCTTCCGCCGATGTTGCCGAACAGGATGCTGTACGGCATAACTTCGCCGAAACGGGCATGGGTGCGGCGTATGCCGAGCTGTATTTTTTGGTTGTCGGGCAGTTTGAACGTGCCTTTGCCCAGCCACGAACGCATATTCAGGGAGGTGTTGGCCACTTCGCCGGACGGATGGTAATACGTACCGACATTGGCGGTATATTCCTGAATATCCGTAACTTTTTTGGTAAATTCTTCCTCGGTCATAGAGCTGGCATTGGGGAGGTAGCCGTAGCGTTCTGCCCCCTTGCTGCCGGTAAAATAATTGCCTTTGTCCCGCCAGGCGTAGGCAATCAAGCCGTCAAACACTTCGCCGCGCATACCGGCAGAAAGACGGAATGCGTTGTCTTTAAACAATTTGCCACGCCCGCCAAAACGCTGTTTCTGGCGGTCGCTGTCGTCCAGCATAATCGCCCAGTCCATACGGTCGAAGGAGTAGGGACTCGGGTAGCGGCGGTAGTCTTTGTTCCATGATGCAGCATGGGCGTATTCGCGCTGTTTGATGCTGTTGTTGCCGGTTTCCATTTTGACTTCCATGCCGAATTTTTGGTCTTTCGGCACAACGTCATCAATTTCCAGCGTTTTCATGCTGACCGAGCCGCCTATGCCGGTGCGGATGTCACGGTTTGTTGATGCGCCTTTTTCCACATAGACGCTGCTGACGAGATTCGGGTCGATGTAGTTGCGGTTGGATACGCCTTCAAAACCGCGCCATACACTGATGGCTTGTTCCGTACCGTCTAACGTTACCGGTACTTTGCCTTCGCCTTGAATGCCGCGTATGTTGGGGTCGAGCGCACCGCTGTTGCGCGCATCGCCGCTGAACACGCCTGCCATACCGCCGATTAAATCGGCCACGCTGCTGCCGCGGTAGGTTTCGATTTCCTGCTTGCCTTTGTACATATTGCTGATATCGCGGCTATAGACTTGGGTGTAGCCGCTTTTATCCCGGTTGCGCTGTGCTTTGACGGTAATGGTATCCATCTGCACGCTTTGGGTGGGGGTAGTATTTTCCGCCCATAACGGTGTATGCCACAGCATACTCAAGAATAAAACCAATATTTTGGGTGTAGAGGGGAATTCGATGGATTTGACAGGTTTCATGATGGATTTTCCTTTGTTCGCAACAGCTTGAAAATAGGCGAAATCTGAAATGCTTCCAGATAGCATCGGAAAATAAAACGTGAACCGAATGTAATGGGATTGCAGCCAATTGATTAAATGGTTTGTTCGAACCGTTGATATGGATGCGCTTGCTTCACGAAAGGGAATGGCATTTTGATAAAACAAAGGAAAATATCCATAGTTTACCGATTGTGTGGAAAGGAATGGCGGACAAAATGCTTTGTTTCTTTAAGAGCTGCAAAATAACATAAATTGATTATGATTATTATTTATATAATAATTTTAACTAAAACCCGATAATGTGTAAACAGACGCCAAGCAATATAACTTTGGCATTTTGGTATCTCGGAAAATTATAGTGGATTAACTTTAAACCAGTACGGCGTTGCCTCGCCTTGCCGTACTGTCTGTACTGTCTGCGGCTTCGTCGCCTTGTCCTGATTTAAATTTAATCCACTATATATTTTTGAATTCGGGCGAGCCGGGGTTGTATTGGATTTCGTAAAAAGTTTGCTGAGTTTGAAGTTGATTGAATAATGGCTTGAATTTGATTTGCCGACATAAAAAGGTCGTCTGAAAATCCCGATTTCAGATTTTCAGACGACCTTTGGCATTGGTGCGGTCAAGGCAGTTTGGGTCTGACTTTGACGCTCAAGGGCAAGTGGTCGGAGAGGCGTTGCCAGTTTTTGCCGTTGTGGATTTGGGAGTCTAGGACTTCCAAGTTGCGGGTATAGACGCGGTCGAGGCTGAGGACGGGCAGGCGGGCGGGGAAGGTTTTGGGGCGTTTGCCGTTGCTGTCCACGAATACTTCGTTCAGGTTCAAGGCGTTGCCTAAGGACAGGGCGGATTTTTGCCGCCAGTCGTTGAAATCGCCGGCGAGAATCAGCGGGCTTTGCGGGTCGATGTGATGCACGACGTATTCGAAGATGGCGCGATATTGTTTGGCGCGGTCGGGTTCTCGCAGGTTGAGGTGGGCGCAGAGGCAGACGAGCGGGGTTTCCCAGCCTTCGGGCAGGACTTCGCAATGGAGTACGCCGCGCTGTTCGAGTTTGTTGACGCTGATGTTGAGGTTGTGGCGGGTTTCCAGCGGCAGGCGGCTGAGGATGGCGTTGCCGTGGTGGCGCTGCGGGTATACGGCGTTTTTGCCGTAGCTGCGGTTGTAGGAAAGGCGGTCGCCGAGGATATCGTAATGCGGTTTTTCGGGAAAATCGGGCAGCCTGCTGCTGCGGGTCAGGTGTTGACCTTGCACTTCCTGTAAAAACAGGACATCCGAGCCTATGCCGCGAAGCTCTTCCGCCATGCTGTCCACTTGGACTTTGCGGTTGAGCGCGGACATGCCTTTGTGCATGTTGTATGAGGTGATGGTAATCGGGCGGGGGGACATGATGTGTAACCGTAGTGTGTGAGTAGTTTGTCGTTGTATTAATAGTATAACACTGCAAGTGTTTGGTTTCAGTAAAGATTTGATGGTTGAACGGCTGCTTGAAGGTAAAACGTCGTCTGAAAGGTTTCAGACGACGTTTGAGGGGGGACAAGCGCAAAACGGTTTATTTTATGAACTCGTCCATGCCGTCTTCGCAGCGGATTTTTTGTTCGGACAGCGTGGCTTTGAGCAGGGCGTCGTTTTGCGGCAGGGCGTCGCGTTCGGCTTCGTGGTGCCAGAGGTGGTAGGCGATGCCGGCAAATTTGAGGTTATGGCGTTTCATGCCGTTATGGAAGAGGCGGGCGACGAACTCGCTGTCTTCGCGTCCCCAGCCGACAAAGCGGTTGTCGAAGCCGTTGACGGCCAGCGCATCGCTGCGGAAAAAGCCCATATTGCAGGTTTTGATGCCTTTGTGTTTGCGGCTGCTTTGTCTGCCGATCAGGGCGGACAGGCTGCGGCAGCGCAGGGCGGAGAGGCGTTTTTCTATGCCTTGGCTGAACGCGGACAAATCGGGCAATTCGCCGGAATCTAAAATTTCCTGGGTGCGGCTTTGGGTCAGGATGACGCGCGAACCCTGTATCAGCCTGCCTTTGCGTGCGAGCTTGAGATGGTCGGCGATGAAGGACGGGTCGAGTATCATGTCGCCGTCGATAAGGATGATGTAGTCGCTTTTTGCCTGCGCTAGCGCGCGGTTGCGTGATTCGGCGGCACGGAAGCCGTCGTCCGGCCGCCAAGAATGTTTGACGGGGATGTCGGTATGGCTGCGGATGAACTCGACGACTTCGGCGGTGTCTTGGCGCGAACCGTCGTCCGCGACGATGATTTCGTCGGGCAGGCGGGTTTGCGCGAGTGCGGATTTCAAAACCAGCTCCAGCGCGTCGGGACGGTTGTAGGTGGTAATAATCAAGGCGACGCTGATATTGCGGTTGCGCTCGTAAAGTTTGACATATTTGTAGTACGAACCTTGCGCATTGGCGATGGAAATGGTCAAGCCGTCCGCGCCGTAGGCGAAACCGCGTTTGAGCAGGTAGTTTTTGACAAACGATACGCTGCCGTGCAACAGGGCTTTGAAGGGTGAGCTGTCTTTTTTGTAGCGGTTTTCTTCGGCGTAGAGCGAGCTGTATTGCTGCATTTTTTGAATCAGCCCTTCGGCGTTTTCAAAGGAATAGTGTTTCAGACGACCTTCGAGCGGACGGACGTTTGAATCGGGCGGCAAGATCAGCGATTCATGCACCTGACGGTCGGAAAAACGGGTAAAGCGTCGGTGGTAAAGGCGCGGGATAATGTCGGGATACCAGCCGCAGGCTTTGATCAGGCGGCCGTTGTAGTGGTTCAGGCGCGAGAGCGAGAAGATGTTTTGTTCTTTGTTTTCCGCCACGGCTTTGCGGATGGCGGCAACCAATTCGCTATCCGCCACTTCGTCGCTGTCTATGCTGAATATCCAATTGTTTTGCGCGAGGCGGGCGGCAAGGTTTTTCATCGGGCCGAAGCCGATGAAGTCGTATTTGTAATAACTGACGTTGGTGAAACGTTCGGCGATTTCAAAGGTGCGGTCGGTCGAGCCGTTGTCGAGCAGCAAAACTTCGTCGAAGTCTTGAAGCGCGGTCAAGACTTCGGTCAGATAGCGTTCCGAGTTTTTGACCAACATGGCTGCTGTGGCGGGAATTTTCGGGTTCATGATGAGGTCGTCTGAAAAGGGGTCGTCTGAAAAATCAAAATCGGGAGATCAAGGCAGTTCGGCAATGGCGGCGGTCAGTTCTTCGTGGAAAGCGTGTATTTTAACCGATATACCGCTACAATACGCATTTCCTTTTTTCAGACGACCTCCTCCGATATGCAGCTTATCCTTGCGCCCATGCAGGGGCTTTGAATATGGGTTTTATGTTTCAATAAAATCAATTAATTGTAATTTTGTTGAAGGTTATGGTGTAAATATGGTTCAAAAAATACGCCATTATCAAATCATATCGAATGAGCATGTTTTGTGGATGTGTGATTGCAAAAGTTGTGAATCTGAAATTGCATACAGTCAGGTTTCGGTTGTTTGGGTGCATAAAACCAAGTAAACTAAAACTGTTTGATTGGAAAATGCTCCGCAAGGAGGAAATTATGTTCAAAAAATCACTTTATAAGGCTGCTTTGGCGTATTTCGGCGATAAGGTGGGGAGTCAGGAAAAAAAAGCGATTGCAGAAGGCATTGCTGCTGCTGCCCGCAATAGTGCTGAATTTGAACGGAAAAAGGCTTTGATTGAAAAGGAAATCCGTGATGGAACGGCAAGAAGCAGAGGAAAACTGCCTGTATGATTTTATCTACATCAATCATGATGTATTGGCATTTTACAATGCGCAGTTGGATAAGGACGGTTTGCTGACGCAGAGTGTGGTTACGCATAGTTCGGAAGACCAGAACAAGCAAAATCTTAAGGGCGGTCTGGCTGTCTTTAGCGGAGGGGTCGAAAATAGCAGCAATATTAAGTCTTCCCGCCAAAACAGCTTTGATACATCTAAGAATATGCCATTAAGTGTTATTCGTGAATTGAATGCGCGCGGGTTGATACGAGATAATATTGAGCAGGCGAAGCCGGGACAGGTTGTTTTGTTTTCGGGTAGGATGCAGATTGTTGATTTGGCTTTAATGAATAGTATGGTCAAGCCATCGATGGAAATGCAATTGGCGTCTATGCCCAATTCTACCGAAGCACACCGGCGCAAGCGGCGTGAAAAAGAGGCTGAAATAAAAAGTACGGCCGCTATGATGGAGTCGTTGCCGAAATTGCTGCAAATACGTGTTTTCGATGATGAAAAGTCAGTGTGGTGTGCGGTCAGACATGATGATATGCTGCCCAATACTTCGGCTCTTGCTTTGAAACATGACGTTACCATTCCGGGTGAGTGGCATGTGGTAGCGGTTTTGGATGCTTTGCCAAATGATAATAATGATTTGGACAAGAAGGTTTTTGAGTATATGACAGATATGGATACTAGTTACTTTACAGCGTTTCTGCATCTGCGTACGGTTATGGGGCGTCGGTTTAATGAATACGGTATCACGCCGCTAGTTATTTTTAGAAAGATTGCTTGAGGTTACTCTGAATAAAATTGAGGCCGTCTGAAATTCAGACGGCCTTTTTGTTATCCATGTATTTTCCGCCATTCGGTTTTTGCCTGCTGTTCGCGTTGGTCTAGCCAGTCGGCGATGGCGGAAAGACTGACGAATTGGCTGCTTTTTTGACTGTTGTCCGTATTGATGACCGGCCATGGGAGGGTTTGGGTTTTGGCGCGGCGGCGCGCGGTTTTTTCGTTTATGTGCGGTAACCAGTCGGCAGTGGCCTGTTCGAGGGTGATGTGGGTTTTGCCGTAGATGAGCATGAGCCGTTGGCGGGTAGGTAGGTTTTCCATTTTTAGTGTGCCTTGTGTTGTTGTCTTATTCTTTCTGCGTAGTCTTCCGCATCTGTTCGGGTGGTGAATTCTTTCAGAACTTTGGTGCTTCGTCGTCTGCCTGCGTTATTCTTTGTCCAGTGTTTTTTGTTATATTGGGGAGGTTGGTATTCGATTACCTGCCATTTGCCGTCGTGATGCCGGAAGCCTATATTGGGTTGGGTGTTAATTTGGGTATGCTGTATGCGGTCTGTCAGGGTCATTTTGTGTCTTTCGTGGTGCCGTCCGCCCACCGTTTGAATTTAATGCCGGTGGTGCGCTCGGTGATGATTTGAAGGATGATTAGTATCAGGGCAATGATGGGTGGCATTATTCTTCTTCTTGGAAGAGGATTTCTAGTATTTTTGTAATTCGGTTCTGTACCATTATTTCTACTGTCAACATGATGAGTGCAGCCATCAGTACGGCAATAATAATAATGGCGGTGGCGATGTTGATGATGTTTTCCATATTTACTCTCCGTAAACGATGCCGCGCATACGTTCTTCTGTGGTCATGCGTTCGTAGGTTTTTTCAAGTTGCAGGGTTGCGAAGTCGGCAGCGTCCTGTTGTTGGCGGATGAGGCGTTGGGCTTCGGTTTCTTGAGAAGGTTGAGGTGTGGTGCAGGCTGCAAGTATGGCAAGCACAACTGCTCCGATTGGGGCTTTCATTTCATACTCCGTCAGCAGGCTTTTTGCAGATCGTTTTGAGTTAGGGCTGTCAATGCTTGTTTGACTGCCGCCATGGGGGTTTTGTACTCGGGAACAAGTCCGACAATGAGTTCGCCGTCGGTGTTGATGATGTCGCAACCGTAGTGCTCTACGGGGTGGCCGTGGGCAGTGCGGGTAGTTTCGGCGGTTACGCGGATGTCGATGGAGTATTCTTCTGTGATGGTCATTTTGGGGTCTTTCGGGGTTAGGTTTTTGTGGAGGTCGTCTGAAGATTCACGCTTTCAGACGACCTTTTTTATTAAAGAGGGGGTGGTTAGGTTGCCGGTATCGCGGAATGACAATACCGAGGAGGTTATTTAATTTTGAGAATTTCCAAAGATTCCACGGCGGCGCGGGCTATTCCAAATTCGTTAAGTGCGGCAAAGCCTTCGGCTGGTATGGCGGATGCTCCGTAATTGATCTTTGGAATAAAATTTTCGTCCAGGGCGACGGCGGTTCTTGCGAGATTTAGCAAAGCGTCGAAATTTTCTTTAGGGATGGTGATGGTTTCCATGTCGTTACTCCATGTGGCTGTTGTTTGTTTCGATGGATGTAGTTTAGTAAACACTTAATTCATAGTCAAGTAAAAAGTTTATTGTTTGTTCAATAAATATTAAATTATCTGATTTTTAAGGGAATTTAATTTGCAAAAAAAAATGCCTAACGGGACTGGCGGTAGGCGGTTTTGGATGTCCAGGTGAAAGAAAACCGCCCAGTGGGCGGTTTTTCAAGGGGAGGGATTAGGCGGCGGTTTCGGGGTTGTCCCGTAAGTATTCAGCTTCTGCTACGTCATCCTCGAAATTCAACGATAGAGGAATTGCGCTGCCTTTTTTGTCGTTGCATACATCGACATCGGTTTTTAGCTGGAAGCAGTCGCCGACGATTTGCTGACGCCGCTGCGAAAATGCTTTATGAAAATGTTCTACGGGGACATTGGGGTCGTCCAAATCTGCCCACAATGTGAGCTGTTTGCCGTTAATGCTTTCTCTTACCGCGTGTTTGGCACGATAGCTGCGTCCTTTAGGGTCTGCACGCAGCTCTTCTCTGAAGTGGCGTGAAAATGTATTGGCGGCAAGCTGGATTTCATCGCGCATATTGGGTTGGTAAAGTTTGTTGTCCAATGCCCATCCTGCCAAATCATGCACATCTACTCTTCCGTCTTCAATGCCTTTGGCCTGTTTGTATTGTTCTACGATTTCTGCGATTCGTTTTTTTGTGGCGTTACTCATCATTACTCCTATTTGCAAAACCCCAGCCGTCATAGGTTGAGCCGTTTAAAATGAAATTCCGTACCGGAACAAGATGTTTGCGCAATTGCTGATATTTTCCTGTGCGGTTGTGAAGTTGCCCGACTACCAAGCCCGGGTGTATTTCATTGACACCTGCAAAGGCAATAATTTTCCTTTCGGAAAAAATATAGGCACCTACGCGGACAATATAGCTGTCAAGTTTGGCGGCGGGGACGCAAAAATCTGCCGCTGCTTTGTTTGCCAAATGTTCCGATTCGGGTAGCCCGTCGATCTGAATGCCGATGTCTTCATCAATGACAGCCTGGTTTTTGCCGTCTCCGTTTAGGATGTGTTCCAATTCATGCCGGAGGGTAAACCAGAAATTGTCTATGCGGTCGTAGCGCAAGGTCATGCCGATAACCGGCTTTTGATTGTCCAGCCAAAAACAGGCGGCATCCAGTTTGCTGTTGGGCAAGCTTTCGACAAAGATTAATCGGACGCCGCATGCAGACAGTATTTTGGGAACGTGGCGGACTTCTTCTGCCGAACGGAGCAGACCGGACAATTCGTCAATGGCTTTTTTTACAGCCGCATTGCTGAATTTTCCCGTTGTCAGTTGTTCGGCTGCCAACTGTCTGACTTTAAACAGCCATGCCAAGTTGGTAGTGCTGATTGTTTGTTGGTAAGCCGCGACATTTTGCTTGGCGCAAAATTGGAATTGCGGTGTTTGGTTGATTGTCTCGAGATTGAAGAAGTTTTTTACAGCACTTTCTAACTCTTCAAACGTTTTACCGGCAGTAATCCACCCGCGTCTGACCATCTCTTTAACCGGATAGTTTTGATAAAGTGCTGCCCTTAGCGGAATATCTTGATACTTGTCTGCTTCTAGCATCGAGAGTTGGAAGCGTGATTGAAGATTAAGCCATGTTTCAGCCGAAATACCCAGTGCTTGAGAGAGCTGCATGGCGGTATCGGGGGTAATACCCAGCTTTCCGGTAATAATCTGATTGATGGTTTTTGCCGGCCGCTGAATAATTTCCGCCAAGTCCGCCTGCGTCAGGTTGCGAGCTGCCAGTTCAGCCTTCAGGACTTGTCCTGCGTGTATCGGTTGGGCGGGTAGAATTTGAGTGTTCATTTTGGGTCTTGTGAATCAAGTTTGTGCAATACAATCTGCTTGTTTTCAATACTGATAATTAATTTATATTTTTGATTGACGGTTATGGAATGGAAGTCCGAACCATCGTTACACGGCAGTAAGTCCAAAAAGCGGGCTTGATGAAGATCAGATACGTTTTGGGCAGACAGCAGATAATTCACAATCAGCCTGTATGTGGCAGTCGCCTTTGTGCCTATCTGCCCGTCTTGAAAGAACGGATCAGTGAATAGCAGGTATAAGTAATCTGTTTCGAACTTCAACTGCATGTCAATATCTCTATTATATCAAATTTACACTTAGTGTAAATCTATAAATCCGTAGATTTAAGATTCTTAGATTAGGTTAGCCGCCCTAGATTCGGGCGGCCTTTTCTGCTACATCTCTTCGAGCTTCCACGCGCCTTTGATTTTGCCGCAGATTTTAAGCTGTTCAAGGTCGTGTTTCTCTACAGTTTCGGTTTCGTAGCGTTTGTTATCGCTTAGAATTTTGACGCCGCCGGTAACGGTACGTTGCAGGCGTTTGGCGCGCAGGCCGTCGGAAACATGAATCAGGTATACGCCGTCTTCCATCATTTCAGTAACGGCGGTGTCGACAAATATAACGTCGCCTTCATCAATAGTTCCTGCCATGCTGTCGCCGCGTGCGGTGATGATTTTGATGTGGGACAGGTTTCCGCCGAATTTGTCTTTTGCCCACAGGCGCGATACGTTGACGTAATCGACGACTTCCGCGGGCAAGTTTTCGATACCATTGCCGCATGCCGCTTCGATGTTGAGGCGTTCAAAGCGGATTTGTTGATCGTCATCTGAACCAATCGTACTGTTTGGCGTGGAATCCAAATAATATGGTCCCATGCCGTAGTCTTCTTCCAGTCGCCTGCTGACTTTTTCGCCAAAAGATGCTTTGCCGCTCATCAATTGGGACAAAAGGCTTTTGTCTTTTGTCGGTAGGGTTTTGTCTTCAAAGAATTTTTTTAAATTCTCAATCCGTATTTCTTTCAATTCTGACTTATTCATAGCTATCTCCCAGCAGTAATATTCATATTCTATTTAGTTTCTACTAAACAAACAAATAATAAATATATTTGCTTTTGTGTTTAATGACTGCTAAACTTGTTTAATGTTTGGAAATGGAGCAGATATGACTCACGCTGAATTTATTAAAACGCTTTCGACTAAGCGTGGAGCAAGGTCGGAATATGCCCAAAAGTTGGGTTTGTCTCTGTCGTTTTTGTGGCAAATCGAAAACCGAAGGGCGGTAACACCGAAGCGGTGCTACGAAAATGTAATTTTGCTTACTAATGGTCGGGTTTCTGTATCCGACCTGATTTCCGAAACGAGATCATAGCCTTGGTACGGATTTCTCATTTTTCCCCCCATTACTGATTAACGCGCAATCAGTGATTCAGCCTGCCCTCTCAAGGGGGGGCAGGCCTTTTTTACGCCTAAAAAATGTGCAGGACAACGGATATGGAAAACAAACTGGATTTTAAAACGGTTGCCGATGCGGCTTTGAATGCGGTGGACAACCTGCTTGCGGAATGGCTTCCGTCAGGCAAATATAAAGGGCATGAGTTCTTCGCTCTGAATCCGACGCGGGCGGATAAGCATCTTGGCAGTTTTGCGGTCAATACGCATTCGGGCGCGTGGGCGGATTATGCGACGAACGATGCAGGCGGCGATTTGGTCAGCCTCTATGCCTATCTTTTCTGCAACGGACGGCAGGGGGACGCGCTAAAAGCGGTCGCCGAGCGTCTGCGCATCGGCAATTTCGGAGCGGTCGAAAGGAAGGAATGGGACGGCGAGCCGAAAACGGGCAAGTCGAAACGAGAAAGCTGGCAGCCTATTGCGCCGTTTGATGAAGGCCGTCTGAAATATCTGGAAGGCAGTCAGGTTTACCGTCTTTGTAAAAATGAGCGGGCGGAAGGCTTGCGGGCAGTGTACCGCGATACGGACGGCAAGCCGCTTTGCGTTGTGCAGCGCTTTATCGACCAGGACGGCGGGAAATCCGATTTGCCGTTTGCGTGGGCGAAAAACAGCGAGGGTGTAGAGAAGTGGACAAGCCGCCGCCTTAAGGATCCACAGCCGCTGTTCGGGCTGGATGCTTTGGCGGAAAGACCTGATACGCCTGTTTTGATTGTCGAGGGCGAAAAGTGCAAGCTGGCGGCAGAGGCGTATTTTGATTTGAAGGGCTGGGTTGCCGTGTCTTGGCTGGGCGGTTGCAACGGCTGGAAAAAGGCTGATTGGTCGCCGCTTGCCGGGCGCAATGTGCTGATTTGGCCTGACTGCGATTCCCAGCGGGAAAAGCTGTCGAAGAAGGATGAGGCGGCGGGTGTGAAGCCGTCGGATATGCCGTATCTGCCGTGGCGCGGACAGCCCGGCATGAAGGCGGCGCTGGGGATTGCCAAAGTTCTCAAGGAGTCGGGCTGTACGGTCAAAATCGTGAATATTCCGAATCCGGGCGTGTGGCCGTCGGGCTACGATATTGCAGACGTGATTTCGGATACCGAGCCGCTGACGACGGTGCGTGAAATGATGGCGGATACGCTGGTTTTCCCGTTTTCAGACGACATTGACGGGCAGCCTTTCCCGCGCCTATCCGATAAGGAGCGTGCGGCGCAAAATGCGCCCACGGCAACGAAAGGGGGCGGCGGGGACGGTGATGATGCGGAATACGACGGAGAAAATCCGCGTTTGGCGGAATTGTTGAAAAATTACGCGCAAATCGGGTTGAAAGAGAAGGTTTTGAACTTGGAAACAGGGGAATCTTTCAGCCGAAGCCAGTTGGAAAAAGTGTTTTCGCGTCCTGCCGTGCTGACTTGGTTTCATCTGCACGATAGAAACAAGCTATCGGAGCTTGAGGCGGGGATTTTAATCAAACAGAAAAAATTGGAGGCGATGGCGGATGTCAGCCCCGTTTTTAAAAACGCGCTTGCCCGCTATATCTACCTGGACGGGACGACGGACGCCTACGACAGGCAGTTGGAAGCCATCGTGTCGCTGGCGGCGGTCAAGGCTGCCGTGCCTGAAGAATTTGACGACTGGAGCAAGTCGCCCGCTCGCCTCGTCTGTCCGATGAGTAATTATGTGTTTGAGCCGGATATGCCGCAAGGTGTGGTGTATAAAAACGAGAAATTAAGCCATATCAATGCGTTCAAGGGCTTGCCGAAAAAGGCCGAAGCGCCTGAAAAGCCGTTCGCGCCGGAAACGCCGCTGGCTGAATTGGAAAAACATTTTCCGAAATGTGCAAACATTATCGGGCTGGTACGGCATTTGTGTTCGGGCAACGGCAATTTGAGCGAGGCTTGCACGGAATGGGTTCTAAACTGGCTTGCCTGCCGTTTCAGACGACCAGCCGAAAAGCCTGCTACGGCATTGGTGTTTATCTCCGAAACGCAGGGAGTGGGCAAATCGACGTTTGGCGAGAAGGTCGTCAAAGAGCTTTTCGGCGAGTATCTGCGCCAACTCGACCAAAACGCGCTGGAATCACGCTTCAATGCGTCGCTGTTGTTTGCACTGGTTACGATATTCGAGGAAATCAGTCCGTCGGACGAGCGGCTGAATGTCATCGGCAAACTGAAAAACATGATTACGTCGGATGTGATTATGGTGGAGCGCAAAGGGCGCGATGCGGAAAAACACAACGACTTCAATTCTTTTATCATTTTTTCGAACGACGAGCGGTCTATCCCCATCGAAAGCAACGACAGGCGGTTTATGGTCTTGTCGTGCAACCGCAAGTATTCGGACGCGCAATACGAGGCATTGCAGACGGAAATCGACAACGGCGGAGTGGACGAATTCGCGCGGTTTCTCTATGCACTGCCGCTGATGTATTCGGACGGTGATACGCGGCGGGTGTTTACGCCGCATACCAAACCGCTGACGACAGAAATCAAACGGCGGATGATCAACCTGAACAAGCCTTCTTGGGAAGCGTTTCTGGACGACTGGTGGCGCGGCGATTTGGGCTTGCCTTTCATCTCCTGCGCGGCAGGCGATTTGTGGTCGGCATACAAGAAATGGTGCATAGATACCAAGACTTTCCATATGCAGCAGAAGAATTTTTATGCAAATATGGCAAAACGCTTGGCGGATTTGCGAAGCACGGTTACAATCCACGGACAGCCGAAAAAAGTACGGTTTTTCGCCATACCGCATTCGTGGCTGTCGCCCGACAATCAGGAGAAGTTTCCGCCGCCGAATACCGACAAGACAGAACGTGGTTCTGACGGGTCGGTTTCCAAGGCAGATTATTACGGCAGGCAGATAGAAGCATTTGCCCTTGCCTCGGATTCTGACCGGTTTTAGGCGTTTGGACGGGGTTGGACACCGTTTGGACGGGGTAAGAGTCGGAAAAAATCCCTTTAAAAACATCGTTTAGACCGTTTGGACGGTTTGGACAGGGTAGTTATCCCATACGCGCGAAGATATACATTATCTTCGCGCTTTTATTTTTTCTTTTTTATACACCTTGTCATATTTTGTTTTTATTTTTTTCTTCTTATACGCGGATTTTTATAAAAAAGTATGTCCAAACGGTCTAAACGATGATTTTAAAGGGAAAAAAGGTGTTTTAAAAGTTGTCCTACCCCGTCCAGCCCTGTCTAAACTTTGATTTTTAAGGTTTTTTTAAATTTCCTGCTTAATTGCCGATAAAAAAGCCGTCTGGAACATTGTTCAGACGGCATGGGCAGGCGTTGCGTGGGTCAGGCAAGGCGGATTTCAAGCTGTTTGCCCAGTTGCGCCAAAGCGCGGACGACTGTATCGATTTTGGTTGCATGGTGCAAGCCGGTAATCCGCTGAACCTCTTGCGGCGTGGTTTCCAGACGTCTTGCCAGTTCAGATTTGCTGACATCCTGCGCCAGCATTTCATTGAGCAGCAATACTTTCGAGTAGACGGACAAGGGCAGTGCGACCAAGCGTTCGCCTTCTTCGGGGGTGGACGGCAAGGGTGCGGGGCGTTGGTCTTCAAAATAGAAATCCATTGCGGACTGCAACACGTCTTCCGCCATTTCGACCGCTTCGGTCATGTCGTCGCCCTGCGTAATGGCTTCGGGAATATCGCGGAAGGTAACGACATAGCCGCCTTCTTCGGCGGGGGTAAATTTTGCGGGATAGTACATACTTCACCTTTCTGCAAGCCCTTGCGGGCTTGCCCTTATTTCAAACCGAGCTGTTTTTTGATTCCTTCGACCAAGCCCGTTTTCAGCTCTTTGGACGGGTGGCGGGGCAGATGCGACTGCTTGCCCTTGTAATACAGCTTGATGTGCCGGGTGCCGTCTTTGGTTTCAACGCCTTGTGCCATCAGCCATTTTAAAAATTCGCTCTGCTTCATCTCATCGCCTGCTCCTGTTGTTCGGATAGGTGTATTATAAACAAAAATGTTTAAATAGCAAGTATTTTTTTAAACATTTTTGTGTAAATATACGCAGGGGCGGGGCAAATAAACGGGTCGTCTGAAGCCCGATTCGTCGGGCTTTTTTCATGCCGTCTGAAAATTCCCCTTGACTGCGCGGCGGCTTTTAGTTAAAGTTCGGTTCGTGGCGTAAGAACCACCAACAAGCGGCTATCGCACCGTTAAGGCGATATTTTGTTTCATAGGTTTCTATTCTGGTTGTTTGTTTCGATACCCCAAATAACCAATGTTTCTTATGGACGCGTGGGCGACGAATACAAGACCCGTTTTCGGGGAATAAGTCCGCCCATCTTGTTGAGGGTTCTTAACCGCGCGTCCGCCCAATTCGGGCATTTAAGAAACTTCAACAAGGAAATCATCATGAACCAAGTTCAAAACATTCAATTTCACGGTCAAACCGTTCCCGTTTTTACCCAAAACAACACCCACTATGTCGCGATGAAACCGATTGTCGAGAACATCGGCTTAGATTGGGAATCTCAACGGAAAAAAATCCAACGCAACGAAATTTTGAAATCAGCCACCGTCATGATGACGGTACCTGCCGCCGACGGCAAACCATATGAAACCAACTGCCTGCCTATCAGCTATCTCAACGGCTGGCTGTTTGGTGTGGACGCGAACCGTGTGAAACCGGAAATCCGCGAACGGCTGCTGACTTATCAGCGTGAATGCTTCGATGTCCTGAACGCGCATTTCAACCGCCCGCGCGAACAGCTTACCGTCCCCGCGATTCCCGATCCGTTCCGCATCAAAGAGGAGGATGCGCGCCATGAGATGCAGAAAATATTCTTCACCATCGAGTCTGCGCTGCATGATAACGGTGTGATGCACCCGGATACGTTCCGCGATTACAGCCACGGGAAAACGGGCAAGCGGGTCATCAGTCTGAACTTCTGGAAAATGTCGTTGGTCATCCGCCGTATCATTGAGGATATTCCGAAAATGGTTATCGACCGCAGCCCTGAAGTGCGCCGCCTGATTGATGAGGCGCGATATGATTTGAACTGCGATGCACTGCCCGCGCCGGAAGAAAATCAGTCTGCTGCTCCTAAGAAGCCTGCCGATTCAAGCGATGCCCAATGCAGAAAACGCGAGATTGCGGAAAGCCACAAATCCGCTATCGCCCGCCTGCTGACATACGACGGCGATACGTCGGAAATCGGGCTGGCGGAATGCGCGGCGGCAAACGAAATCATCAACCTGTCCAGGGTAGTCAGCGACGCCTACGAAAACTTTATGTTCTCCAATGAAAACCAAAATTTGACGGACGAGGATTTCAAATGTGCGATGCTTGAATTGGCGCGCCTGAAAAATACGGTGATGGAGCTGTCCTGCTGCTGATTTTTGCTGTCTGATTATGCCGTCTGATGGGTTTCAGACAGCATTTTTTGTTATAATATGCGCTTAAAAATTAAAGCCCTGCGGACTCCGACGGGGCTAGGGATGGTCGGTGCGCGAAGAAATCGACTGATAAATGACTATTGATGATTTGCTTGCCCGTTGGGGCTTTTGGCGTTCGGTTCGGGATGATAACGGACTGGGTTATGCATCCAGTGCGGCAAACCGTGCAATGGCAGGCGATGCGAATACGGGCGGAACGCGTCCGTTGCTGCCTTATGGGGTGGACGCGGATTCGGTGTTTTCTGCGGTGGACAGGGTGGTGATGGGTTTGCCGCGCTTCCATCAAGAGGTGCTTAAGGTACAGTATTCGGGCGGATTCGCTACCCGTAGTGCGAAAGTCAAGGAGTGCGGGTGCAGCGGGGCTTCGTTCTACCGCTATCTTTCGGACGCTGAAGCTATGCTGGCTGTGCGTTTGAGGGACGGTGAGGTGGGCAGGCTGTTAAACGGCCGTTAAAAAAGGCTTGCAATCTTGAGACTGGAATGTTTAAATTATGGAAAACTGCGGTTTCGTGCGTTCAGGTGCGATGCCGCGTTTTTTTTCAGGGCGACGCTTTATGTGTCGTCCTGTGTGTTGAAACGTTGAATCCTTATCTGTTATTAAAGGTCGTCTGAATTTCAGACGACCTTTCTTTTTGGAGATGTCATGCCGGCAATTCGTGTCGATGTCAGCAAAATGGTCGCACGCTTGGATGATGTCCAACGCCGACAAGTCCCGTTTGCCGCTAAAAATGCGGTGAATAAACTTGCTGCACAGGCAATCGGCAATCTGCAAGATGAAATGAGGGATTCGTTCTTCAACCCGAAGCCGTGGACGTTGAACAGTCTGTTTGTCAGACAGTATGCGACCAAGGAGGAATTGACCGCCGTGGTCGATTTCAAGGACGGTGCAAAGGATAGAAGCGCAGGCAAATATCTGACGGCGCAAATTTATGGTGGAAGCCGTCGGGCGAAAGGTATCGAGGCGTTTCTGGTTTCGCGGGGATTGATGCCCGCGGGGTATCGGATTGTGCCGTCAGATGCGGTAAGGCTTGACCGTTTCGGCAATATCACGCTGGCTGCGTTTCGGGCAATGGTGCGCGGATTGAACGACGGTACGCATTTCGCCCTGCTTAAACGACGCGGCAAACTGTCTCCGGGAATTTATAAACGACAAAAAAGAAAAGTAAAAGCCTTGGTTGTGTATGTGTCAGCGGCACAGTATGAAAAACGTCTCCGGTATTTTGAGGTTGCTGAACAAGCTGTCGTCAGTAATCAGCAAGCAGTCTTTGCCGAAGAACTTGAAAAAGCATTCGCCACAGCCCGATAAGGTACTTCCTGGACTTTCAGCCACGCGGGTAATTCGAGCCGCGATTTCTGTTAAGCGACAGGTTGTCTTAGCTTCCTTCCTTTGGAGTCATGTATTGTGATAGTAAATAAAAAAGAACTTGCCGAAATTATCGGCATATCCGAACGGTCGCTGACTGAATGGCAAAAAGAAGGATTGCCTGTTGCCAGTTATGCCGACAACCGTGGTCAGGCAAATGAATACGATACCGTTGCGGTTATCCGCTGGATGTTTCAGCGGGAGCTGGAACGGCTGAACAAGGAAAAGCCGCGCGATCGGCTGGATAGGGTGAAGGCTGAATTGGCTGAACTAGAGCGGGACGAAAAATTAGGACAGCTTGCGCCGGCCGAGATGTTTGAGCGCGCATGGGGCGACCATGTTTTAGCGGCGCGGACGGAATTTTTAACGATGCCCGAGCAGTTGGCGGCTGAACTGACGGCGACGTCGGGCGTGGAAATAGACCCTGATACCATTGCGGCGTACATCAACAGGGCGTTGGAAAAATTATCGAATTACGGAGCAGAAAACGATGGAGATGACAGCCGCAACCATGCAGGCGCGGATGGCTGAAACAGTGGCGCGGGTGTTGCGGCAGGCGTGCCGGAAATGGGCACCGCCGCGCAAGATTAAAACCCGCGACTGGGCGAACAAGTACCGCTATCTTTCCAGCATAGAGGCCGCCCGACCGGGCAAATACGTTTTGGACGTAACACCGTATCTGGCATGGGAAAACAGCCCGCTTGATGCGCTGGACGACCCGTCCGTGCAAGTGGTTGTTTGCCAGAAATCGGCGCAAGTGGCGTGGACTTCGGGTGTGCTGGGTAACTTTTTGGGCAAATCCATCGATGCCGAACCCAGTCCGATATTGGTTCTGTTCCCGAAAGAGGGGGCGGCTAAAGAGTACATGGACGAAAAATTCGTTCCGATGGTCGAAGCGACGCCCGCCTTGCGCGAGAAAGTCGATACCCGTATCCGCGCACAAGGGCAGCGGCAGTTATTCAAAAAATTCCCCGGCGGTTTTCTGAAGCTGGTGGGCAGTAACAGCCCCGCCAGTGTGAAATCGTCGCCGGTGCCGATTGTGTGTGTGGAAGAGCCGGACGACTGTAACCTGAACCTGCGGGGTCAGGGCGACAGTATCAAGCTGGCGAAGGAGCGAACCAAAACCTACCGCCGCCCGAAAATCGTATTAGGCGGCACGCCGACTATTGCGGGCGTCTCGACAATCGCCGCCGAAATGGAGTTGTCGGATAAGCGTGTCGGCATGGTGCCGTGCCACGAATGCGGCGAAGCCCATGTGTTGAGCTTCGATTACCTTTCCTGCGACGAAGACCCGAACGGCAACCATCCCGTTTTCGGCAAAAAGCTGCCGGAAACGGCGCATTACACCTGTCCGAACTGCGGCGCGGTGTGGAACGACATGCAGAAAAACCGTAATGTGCGTCGCGGTTGGTGGCAGGCGACCGCGCCTTTTCACGGCACGGCAGGTTTTTACCTGAACGAGCTATACAGCCCGTTCCCCGGCAGTGTGTTTTCCGAACTGATGAAAAAATGGTTGACCGCGCAATACGAAGCGGACAACGGCGATATATCGCCGATGATTGCCTTCGTCAATTCGTCCATCGGAATCCCGTTCGAAATGACCAATGACGGCGTGAAGGAAGACGACCTGGCAGAACGCGGCGAAGACTACGCCGAAAACACCGTTCCGCGCGGCGGTCTGATTCTGACTATGGGCGTGGACGTGCAACATGACCGGCTGGCCGTCATCATCCGCGCATGGGGGCGCGGCGAGGAAAGCTGGCTGGTTTGGTGGGGCGAAATCCACGGCAACACGGTGGACGTCAAATCCGACGTGTGGCGCAAACTGGCCGAGATGATTTTTCAGACGGCCTACAAACACGAAACCGGCGCGGGAATGAAAATCGCGGCGGTATCGATAGACAGTTCGGACGGCAATACCTCCGACGCGGTGTATCACTTTGTGCGCGGCTGCCGCGGCGTGAAAGCGGTGAATGTGATGGCGGTCAAGGGCAGCACCAACCCCGATAAAGAGATTTTCAGTCGGGCGCGGGCGATTGACTTGAAGCACAAAAACACCAAGGCCGACAAATTCGGCGTGCAGGTGTACAGCGTCGGCGTATCGCGGGCGAAAGACTTGCTGATAGACGAGCACGCTCGAATCAATCTGGAAGGAAGCGGGGCAGGGCGGATGCACTTTTACAAAGATGTCCGCGCCGATTACTGCGGCCAGTTGTTGAGCGAAGTCAAAGTACCCAGCCGCATGAACAAGCACAAAAAGGTTTGGCAGAAGAAAGTCGGCGTACGAAACGAGGCGTTGGACTGCGAAGTCTATGCCCTGCATGCCGCCCGCTCGGTCGGCACGCATACCATGTCGGCGGCAAAATGGGCGTTATACGAAAACGCGCTGTTGCAGTCGGAATTGTTTGCCGAACCAAAACCCGTCGAAAAGGTGCAGGAAAAAACGAAGGCGGACAGCGGCAGCGGTTTTGCGGCAACCAGACGCCGTAAGGGCGGTAACTTTGTTACCAATTATTGATTCAGGCCGTCTGAATAGATGGCTGTCCAGCCGGTTAAGCGTCAACCGGACGTCAGAAAACGCTTTTCTGCTACATTTCAGATTAGGGCTTGATACGACGTTGCCCGAAGTTAGAGGGTGCGGCCAAGGTTTGCGGCCGCCTTTTAAGTGCAAACCAAGAAAAAGGCCGTCTGAACAGCAGATTTCAGACGGCCTTTATACGGCTATAACCATGAATGAAAAAGAACAGGTTCTATCACACATTCGGACGCATCCGGGTTGCACATCGACCGGTGTTGCCAATGAGGTGTATGGAAAGCAGAAGTGGAGCGGCTGGATTTTTGCCCGCCGCGATATTGATACGCTGATTGAGGAAGGCTTGGTGGAAGAGCGTTTTGAGCAAGGCGTCAGTAAATTTTATGCAAAAGAGGCCGTCTGAAAATGAACGGTAATGAGTATGCGGTAGAGCTTGAAGAAGCGCGAGAAATTCTGAACAGCCTTCGAAAAGCCTACAAGGAACATGCGGCAGGCAGGGGCATGACCAAGCGGTACAAAATCAAAGACCGCGAAATGGAATTTTCCAGCCTTGCCGATTTGTTGAAGCAGATACGGTTCTGGCAGCAGGAAATCAAGCGGCTGGAAGCGGCGGCGGGTATTTCTCCGCGCCGTTCAGGCCGTATCATCACGCGATTTTAGGATGAGCTATGGCAAAACAATCAAATGCCGCGCCGCAAAAGCGCGGTTTTTTTGCGCGTTTGTTCGGCGGGCGGGAAGCCGCACCGAAAACAGCCCGCCGCAACTTTGCCGGAGCGCGTCCGGTCGGGTCGCTGGCTTCGTGGCAGCCGCAAAACTGGTCGGCGGACGCTTTGGCGCGGTCAGACCTTGACCGCCTGCGCGCCCGCGCCCGCAGCCTTGCTCGCGACAACGACTACATGCGCAAGTTTTTGAACATGGTCGAAAGTAACGTTATCGGGCGCGACGGTTTTGCCCTGCAAATGCGTGTTTTGCTGGATAACGCCGACAAGCCCGATGCCTTGGCGAACAAAGCCATCGAAGCAGCGTTTTCCCGCTGGGCGCGGCGCGGGGTGTGCGACGTTACCGGCCAGATGTCTTTTACCGACCTGCAACGGCTGCTGATTCGCAGCGTGGCGCGGGACGGCGAAGTGCTGATTCGTCATATTTCAGGGTTTGATAATGATTACGGCTATGCGTTGCAGATGCTGGATATTGACCGTTTGGATACGGGATACAACGTTCCGCAGCAAAACGGGCGCACCGCCGTGCGCATGGGTGTCGAGTTAAACAGCTATTCCCGTCCTGTGGCGTACTGGTTGCGTACGGCGCATCCGGGCGAATCATACGGACAGACGAATACGGGCAATTTACGCGAACGGGTGCCGGCGGAGCAAATCAGCCATATTTTCCTGCACGACCGCCCAGAGCAGCGGCGCGGCTTTCCGTGGGTGGCTTCGGCCATCATCGGTCTGCAAAACCTGTCGGGCTATCAGGAAGCGGCCATTATCGCCGCCCGTGTCGGCGCATCGAAAATGGGCTTTTTCAAACAGACGGAAGACGCCGACAACTTCATGCCGCCGATTGACGGGCAAGAGGTCGATAACGGGCGCGGCAGCATCGATTTAATCGATTCGGTCGAGCCGGGCACATTTCACGAACTGCCGCAGGGTTACGACTTTACGCCGTTCGACCCGGATTACCCGCACGCCAATTACGACGCATTCGTTAAAGCCAGCCTGCGCGGTATCGCCAGCGGTTTGAACGTGGCTTATCACAGTTTGGCGAACGACCTTGAGGGCGTGAACTTTTCCAGTATCCGCAGCGGGACGCTGGAGGAACGCGACACATGGATGACGTTGCAAAACTGGTTTGCCGAAGCGTTCTTGTATGACGTATTCGACCGCTGGATTGAGGCGGCGTTGCTAATGGGCGCAATCAAGATGCCGTCCGGCAAATCGCTGCCTGCCGGCAAGCTGGACAAGTTCAAGGCCTGCAACTGGCAGGGGCGCCGCTGGTCGTGGGTTGACCCGCTGAAAGATATTAATGCGCATAAAGAGGCGGTGGCGCTGACGGTCAAATCCCGCCGCGATATTTGCGCGGAAATGGGTTTGGATTTTGAAGATGTTATTACCCAAATCGAACAGGAAAACCAGATGTTGGCAGGAAAAGGAATCATTGTCGACGTAAAACCGGCCGCATCGGCGGCAGAACCGGAATCGGAGGATAGCCCGAATGAAGAAAATGAAGCCTGATAAGGCGCAAATGCAGCAAATGAGCCGCTTTGCCGTATTTCAGCGCGAAAGTGTTGATGTTGAAAAACGGACGGTCGAAGTGGCGTTTTCCAGCGAAGAGCCGGTAGAACGCTGGTTCGGCGAAGAAGTATTAAGTCATGCGGCGGGTGCCGTTGACTTGAGCCGTCTGAACGACGGTGGCGCGGTGCTGTTCAATCATGGCTGGAGCGACCAAATCGGCGTCATCGAACGTGCTTGGATTGATGCCGACAAGCGCGGCCGTGCCTTGGTACGTTTTGGCAACGGTGCGAAAGCGGCGGAAAAATTCCAAGACGTGCAAGACGGCATCCTACGCCATATCAGCGTCGGCTACCGCGTGGAAGACATGGTATTGGACAATCCCGATGCAGACGATGAGGACTACCGTTACATCGTTACCCGCTGGATGCCGTATGAAATCAGCTTTGTAACCGTTCCGGCCGACCCGACAGTTGGTGTCGGCAGATCGGCGGAACCATTTATTGAAAACCCTGTAAACCCAACCCCTGAAAAAGGAAATCGAAACATGGATAAAAATCAAATTCCCGCTGCGGTGGAAACTCCCGCTGCTGCAATCCCTGCCATCGCAGCAACCGATACCAACAACACTGCCGAACGCGGTATGCAGAATGAACGCGCCCGCGTTTCCGAACTGTTGGCCATTGGTCGCAGTTACGCCGCCCACGGCGGTATCGAAGCCGTCGAAAAGGTTATTAAAGAGGGTGGCAGTGAAGCCCAATTACGCGCCGCTATCATGGCAAACATGCAGACGAAGCCGACCGTTACCGCCGGTGAAATCGGCATGACGGATAAGGAACAGCGTGAATTTTCCCTTCTGCGCGCCATGTCTGCCGCCGCAACCGGCAAATGGGACAAAGCGGGCTTGGAACGCGAAGTGTCGGAAGAGTTGGAAAAACGACATGGTCGCGCAGCGGCAGGCTTCTTTGTACCGACTGATTTGATTGCCCGCGCTTACAGCAAAGGCAATGCGGCAAACGGCGGCAACGTCATCGAAAACGACTTCCGCGAAGACTTGTTCATCGAACTGCTGCGCAACCGACTTGCCGTTGCCCAGTTGGGCGCCACCGTACTGGACGGCTTGGTCGGCGACATCACCATTCCGAAACACCTGACCGGAAACACCGTTCAATGGGTGGATGAAAACGGCAGTGCGACCGAATCGAACGCCACTTTCGGACAAATGAGCCTGAAACCGAAAACCGTTACCGCCAATACCGAATTGAGCCGCAAATTCATTTTGCAATCCTCGCTGTCTGCCGAACAGTTCGCCCGCAGCGAATTGTTGAAAGCGATGATGCTGGGTATCGACTTGGCGGCCATCAACGGCAAAGGTACCGGCAACGAACCGACCGGCATCCTGAACACTGCCGGCATCGGCGCGGTGGAAATCGGTGCGAACGGCGGTGCGCCCGAATGGAAGCATATCGTCGCTTTGGAAAGTGCCATTGCCGCCGCCAATGCCGACATCGGCGATTTGGCCTACATCACCAATGCCCGCGTGCGCGGTTTGCTGAAAACCAAGCTGAAGGCCGACGGCGTGTCCGGCTACATCTGGCAGGACGGCGCAACGCCGTTGAACGGCTACCGTTGCGCGGTATCAAACCAAATTCCGTCCAACCTGACCAAAGGCACGGCGGCCAACAAATGCAGCCCGCTGATTTTTGGTAACTGGTCTGATCTGATGATTGCGCACTGGGGCGTTTTGGATGTGATTGTTGATCCGTACACCAAGTCTACTGCGGGCGCGGTACGCATCACCACGTTGCAAGATGTGGATATTGCCGTCCGTCATGTCGAATCCTTTGCAGCCATTAAAGACATCGTGGCTGCTTGATTGTGAAACCCAAGGTCGTCTGCATTTCAGACGACCTTATTGATTGAGGTATTAAAAATGGCAAAAATCAAAATTATCCCGACCCGTAGTTTTTTCGATGGTGAACAGACGTTTGCCGCAGGGAAAAAATATTCGGTGGACGAATCTGCGGCGGCTGTCTATATCCGCGAAGGTTGGGCGGTAGAAGCGCCTGCCAAAGAGGCCGAATCCCCTGTTGCCGATGGCGGCGAAGCTGAAGATAGCGGTAACGCATCCGGTGAGGGCGGTGAGGACGGCAGTGTTTAACGAGCCGCTGAACGTGTTTACCAATCCTGCTGATTTCGGTGAAACCGTGATGATTGGCGGTAAAGAGGTAAACGCGATATTTGACCGTGAATTTATGACGGATAGCGGGTTTGGTGTTGCCGTTGCCAATGCCGACCCGCAAATCATCGTTACTGAAGACGACCTGCCGGAAGACGTGAAGTCGGTGGTTGTTACCGTGCGCGGCAAACGTTATGCGGTGGCGGAAACCGATTTTGACGGTTGCGGAATGGTTGTTGTGCAATTGAGGGCGATACATGACAAGCCGACTTACTGAAATCCGCAATGCGGCGACAGATGTGCTGAAAACGAAGTTCCAGCGCGTGTATTCCGGGCGTGGTTTCGCGCCTGCGCAATCGCAGTTGCCGTGTGTTGTGGTGTACGTTGACAGTCGCCGAACAGAACAGGAAACGTTTGATTTTCCGCCTACCTACCGGCATACGGTGCGGCTGGTTACGTTGGTTTGCGTGCAGGCTGCTTCCGGTGCGGACGAACTGGCGGAAGAGATGCTGTCTTTGATTGGGCAGTTGTTTGCCGAACATTCCGATTTGGGTGTTGGTGATTTGGAAAATCTGGTGCCTGATTTGCTGAATATCGATTCCGACGAAAGCGGCGAAGCCGTTACCGTCTATTATCAGCAAGGATGGCAGGCAATTTATTTTGATACGGCAGTCTGATTTCAGATTGCCTTTAATTTGGAGTTAAAGTATGGCAGTGAAATTACCGAACGGTGCGACCGTTCACATTGCGACCGCTTTGGCGGCGGAGAAAAAAGCTACGGTGGCAACTAATGCTGCCGAATGCGTCCTGACGGTAGCAGGACACGGGTTTGCCAACGGCGATTTGGTTTTGTTTAAAAGCGGCTGGGGAAAGTTGAATGAACGCGTTTTCCAGATTGGCGATGTCAAAACCGATACATTCAAGCTGACCGGCATTGATACTTCCAATGCAGATGAGTTTCCGGCAGGCAGCGGTATTGGTGCTGTTCAGAAAATTACCGATTGGGTGCAAGTTTCGCAAATTGTAGAATTTTCGACCAGTGGCGGCGAGCAGCAATATGTAGATTTTGGTTTTCTGGAGGACGATTTTGACCAGCAAATCCCGTCCACGAAATCAGCTATGTCAATGTCGATTAAGATCGCTGACGATACTTCGTTGCCCGGCTACAAGGCGGCTGCAAAATGCAGCGATAAAGGCGGCAAGTGGCCTTTGAAAGTGGTTTTGAAAGGTGGTGGGCTGATTTGCTATAACGGTTATCCCAGCATGAATAAAACCCCCGAATTGGTTCGTAACCAAGTAATGGCTGTAACGTTGTCCTACGCCATTTCCGGCGAAGTAAACCGTTATTGATTTTATCGGCATATCAAGGTTGTCCGAGTTGCTCGGGCAACCTTATTTATTTGGAGTATTGAAATGGCAAAACTTACTTTGAAGCCTGATGCAACTTTCCGACATACCGTGAAAATCCCTGTTCCCGGTGCAGAGCCTGCGGACGTCGAATTTGAATTTAAGGCGCGCGGCCGCAAGGCGATGAAAGAATTTACCGAAAAGCATAAAGACGGCTGGACGGCAGATACCGTCTTGGATTGTGTTCAAGGCTGGGATTTGGAAGAAGCATTCGACCGGCAGAATGTCGAAATCCTGCTGGATAGCTATCCGATGGCGGTGTTTGCCGTCGTCAACGGCTATGTTGAGGAAGTCTTCAATGCCCGCGAGGGAAACTGATTGCCGCCGCGCGTGCGCTTTATGAGAAGCAGCCTGACGCGGCGGAATTGAATGTATTCGGATTTTCGGCGGACGATTTTTCAGAAGAGGAGACCACTTTTGGCGTATGGCCGTGCAACTGGCAGGCGGTGCAACTGTTTATTGCAGTATCGACGCAGTGGCGTATCGGAATGTCGGGTGCGACGGGGTTGGATTATTCCGCCGTCGCAGCGGTTATGGAATGCGGCAATATCAAGCCGAAGAAACGGAAAACACTGTTGGAGAAAGTCCGCATGATGGAGCTTGAAGTGTTGTCAATGTGGGCAGGCGAACATGAATAACGAAACCAAGATTTATATTACCGCCGAAACAGGCGGTGTCGTCAGCGGCGTAGAAAAGGCAAAACAGTCCATTAAGTCTTTGGGGGACGTGGCATCTTCCCAGGGGCGGCGTATTTCTGACGGATTGGTACATAGTGGCGACGGCGCAGAGAAATCGTCGACGGTAGTGTCGGCGGCATCGAAGCGGACGGAACGGTCTTTGGCTTCTCTGGAGAATGCCATCCGCCGCGATATAGCCGTTAAGATTGCAGGCGGTAAGGCAAACCGAGAGTATTACGAAGAGCTTGCGCGCCAGCGCGGTATCGATATTGCACGGCTTAATCCGCTACTGTCCCAATTGGACAGGCATAATACGCAGACCAATCGCGCTACACAGTCTGTCAAGCAGTTCAATAACGCATTGCGGCAAACCCCGGCACAAATTACCGACATCGTTACCCAGCTTGCAGGCGGGCAAAGCCCGTTTCTGATCATGATGCAACAGGGTGGGCAGTTGCGTGATATGTATGGCGGCTTCGGCGGTATGCTTAAGGGGCTGGCCACGGTCATTTCCCCTATGCGCCTTGCTGTTGCGGGGTTGGGCGGCGGCATTGCGGCATTGGGTTATGCGATGTATCAGGGTGCAGAGGAATCGCGCGAATACCGTAAAGCCTTGATACTTGCCGGAGATGCAGCAGGGATTACTGCAGACAGGATGCAGGAAATCGCTGTTTCGGTCGGGGCAGCGACGGGCGGCTATGCTGATGCGCGTGCTGCAATTACGGCCTTGGTCTCAAGCGGCAAGGTTGCAGCGGACAATTACGAACAGTTCGCCCGTAGTATTACCCTCCAGTCGCAGGCAACGGGACAAAGTATTGACGATTTGGTTGATAAATATACTGAAATCGCCAAAGACCCGCTGAAAGCCGTGGTGTCCCTATCAGCCACCTACCGAACAATGACTGCCGATGTTTACGAGCAGGTCAAGGCTTTGCAGGCACAAGGTCGGGAGCAGGACGCGGTTGCATTGGTGCAACGGAAATTTTCCGAAGAGTCGGAAGATATGGCAAAACGCGTACTGGGCAATCTTGGATTGATTGAGCGGGCGTGGAAAGATATTAAAGAAAGTGCGTCGGAGGCATGGGATGCTGTTAAATCCATAGGCCGGGACAAGACCAAGCTGGATGAAATCGCCGCGCTGGATTCGTTTATTTCCCAAATCGAAACCAACAAGAAACATCCGGTTACGCAATTGTTTTGGGGTGAAGAGGGCGAGCGTAAGTTGCAGGAAGCCTATGCGCGGCGTGCTCGGTTGCGTGCCGAAATCGACAAGGAGGCAGCCGCTGCTGAAGCTTTGCGGCAGAAACAGGAGCAGAACCAAAACCGAACCGAAGGTATAGCAGAGTTGGAGGCTGTTTCGGAACGTTATGCCACTCGAGAGCAGCAACGGCAACGCGAGCTGCTGAAAAACGACGAAGCACGGAAAAAGGCGTTAGACGGCATCACTGACGCGAAAAAGCGGCAAGAAATCATTAATAAGCACGCGGCAAATGCCAAGCTGATTAATGAAAGTTTTGCCGAGAAAAAACACGGCGGGCCTAAAAAAAACAAAATTGAGAAAGAGAAGTTTACTGTTAATCAAACCGTACTTAGTCAGGCAGCACGGTTTGATTATGGAGGTCTAGAAAAACGCTACGGATTACCTAGAAACCTGCTGGCTGCAGTGTCGATGCAGGAGTCGCGCGGAAATGTGAATGCGATTTCACCAGTTGGCGCGCGCGGTACGATGCAGTTTATGCCTGGTACGGCGAAGCAGTACGGTGTTGATGTTCGTAGTGTTGCATCTTCTGCTGATGGGGCGGCTCGTTATTTGCGGGATTTGCTGAAACGGTATGACAACAATATTGTCAAAGCGTTGACTGCTTATCATAGCGGCGAAGGGAATGTAGATAAAGGCCGTATCGGCCCTATCGGCAGAAAATACGCTCCTGAAGTAATGGCACGCATGAATTGGCTTAGTGGCGGTAAAGGTGAAATAAGTCATGATCCTCGCCGTGATTTCGTCGATATACCGTCTTCCGGCTACGAAAAATGGAGGGAGGATTTTAACCGCCGTCATGCCGAGGCCGAGGCGAAGAAGGCTTTGCAAATCTTGAATGCCAACCGTGCCGTAGGGGAGCAGTTGAAGCTGCTTGCCGACCCAACTTTCGGCGATTGGACGAAGGAGCAGCAGGCTGCTGCGCGGGCGCTTGCCGAACAGGTCGATGCGCAGGATAGTTTGACGGCTGCTTCCAAAAAATATTCCGACATAGTGAAGCAAATGACCGACGATTCGAAAGAAAAATTGGATGACAGGCTGTTTGAAATTTCGCTTATCGGCAAAACCCGTGAAGAAATCGAGAAACTGACGCTGGCGAGACTGTGGGACAGACAGATAGCGAAAGCCCGTGAAGAAGGTGCGCCGTTGGAAAGTATCGATTTATTGGAGCGCGGCAAGGCGGAAGGGATGAGCAATCTTTCTCAAATGCAGAAGGCGCGTGCAGACAGCGACAATGATTGGCGCGGCGGTATCGAGTCCGGCTTGAAAAGCTACATCGATTCATTCGGAACAATGAGGCAGGCGATGGAAAATGCCACCGTACAAACCTTCGACAAAATGGGGGATGCGCTGGCAGACTTTGTTGCCACAGGCAAACTTGATTTTCGAAGCCTGACTGTTTCCATTTTGCAGGATTTGTCAAAAATGCTGATTAAAATGGCGATTGTCAATGCAATGAAGTCGGCGTTGGGTTATGCCGACGGCGGTATTGTCGGCGGCGGGAGTACGCAGTTTGACGCGTTGTTTTCCGGCGGTGGTTATACTGGCTACGGCGGGAAGTATGAGCCTGCCGGCATTGTCCACAAGGGCGAAGTCGTATTTTCCCAGCGGGATGTACGTAATCACGGCGGCGTTGCGGCTGTTGAGCGGCTGCGGTTGAATGGTTATGCCGGCGGCGGCGCAGTAGGACTGCCGTCTGTTTTGACCGGAGTCCGTCCGGCCGGGGCTGGAGGCATGCAGGTCAACATCACTATAAATCGGGACGGTAGCACCGAATCGGATAGCAGTGCCGATACGGAGATGGCGAAGCATCTTGCCGCCGCCATACCGGGCATGGTGGAACAGTGGTATGTCAAGAATGTGTACCGTGAAAACGGTACTTACCATAAATAGGTCGTCTGAAAGGAACCGATCATGACTGAAACATTCCGATGGCGCGTTGCTTCGGACAATAAGGCTGTACATAAATTCGATGTCCGTTCCGTCCGCTTTGGCGACGGCTACGAGCAACGGCAGCCTAAATCTTTGAAACCGAAGCTGCGAAGCTGGGAGATCAAGATAGTCGGACAAAAGGCTTTGATGGCAGAAATCAAAGCCTTTTTTGATGCCCGGCGCGGTGTTGAGCCGTTTAATTGGAGACCGCCCGACGGCGTGCCTGTATTGGTCAAGGTATCGGAATATCAGGAAACGGCGAAGGGTGGCAAAGCCTACGAATTGAGCTGTACGTTTGAGGAGGTGTTTTCATGAATCCGCGTATAAAGGCCATGTCGGGCGTGATGCTGCAAGCCTTGTCTGCCGCGCAGCAGGATGTTTTGGTCGATTTGTGGCAAGTGGACTTGCGGCCGCTGGGCGGTCGGGTTTTCTATTTCTGCAATCAGGTCAATGAGCGGGGTACGGCGGTTGTCTGGCAGGGACAGGCATATGAGCCTTATCCGATTAAGGCTGACGGCTTTGAATCAACTTCGCAAGGCGCGGGCAACCGTCCGACGCTGACGGTATCGAATCTCTTGGGTTTGATTACGGGCGCGGCGGATCAGTTCGGTCAGCTCGTCGGCGTGCTGGTTGTGCGCCGCCAAACCTATGCCAAGTTTTTAGATGCGGTCAATTTCCAGTCCGGGCGCAATCCGACCGCAGACCCGATGCAGGAAGTCGTCGGCAAATATTTGGTTGAACGGATGACGGCATTGAATGCAGAAACGGCAACCTTCGAACTTGCCGCGCCGTCCGAATCGGATGGTTCGGTCATTCCCGCCCGTATTATGCTGGCAAATACCTGCTGCTGGCAGTATCGCGGCGAAGGGTGCGGTTATACGGGGCGTGCGGTTGCCGACCGTTTCGATATGCCCACGGACGATGCGTCCAAAGACGTATGCAGCAAAACACTGACAGGATGTAGGGCGCGGTTTGGCGCGACGGCAGTTTTGCCGTTCGGCGGTTTCCCGTCTAGCGACAAGGTAACGACATGATGGATTTGGATTTGTTAAGTGAAGAAGTACGGCGCGAAATGCTGGCATGTGCTGAAGAAGCCGTACCGTCTGAAATGTGCGGGGTTTTGGTTTTCAGTTATGAAGGCTATGAGTTTCTGCCTTTGTCCAATTGCGCCGAAAATCAGCATGAAACCTTTGAGATTTCCGCTGACGACTGGATGGCGGCGGAACACGTCGGCGAGATTGTGGCAGTCGTGCATTCCCATCCGCGCGGCGAACCGTTTTTATCGGGTGCGGACAGACAGATGCAGGTCGAAACGGGCTTGCCTTGGATATTGGTTACACAAGGTCGTCTGAAACTGTTCCGCCCCGTTCCGCATTTGCGCGGGCGTGTCTTCGAATACGGCAAGACGGATTGCGGCACGCTGGTGCGTGATGCCTTCATGTTGATGGGGCTGGTTTTCCCCGACCATCCGCGTGGCGATATAGATGAGGACGCGGCGGCGGACTTTTTGGAAAAGCATTTGGAAAATTGCGGGTTTTCCCGTATTTCAGACAGCCTTTGCGCCGGTGATGTGGTCTTGACGGCAACGGGCGGGCATGCGTCCCATGCCGTCCTGTATTTGGGCAACGACTGGATGTTGCACCATGCCTACAATCAATTGAGCTGCCGTGTACCTTATACCCGCTATTGGGCGGATGTTACGCACAGCGTTTGGCGGCATCCCGATTTCGAGCCGGCCATGATGCAGGCACTTGAGAACGATTTTATCCATATGGAGCAAGCATGATTACTGTTTGTCTGTACGGCGGCCTTCGCGAATACGGCCGCCGTTTTGTTTTGCACGTCGAGACGCCAGCCGAAGCCCTGCACGCTCTGTTTACCCAAATCAAAGGCTTGCGTCGGCGGATTCGGGACGGGGTGTATCAGGTGCGGTTTGACGGTAAAGACCAGTCGGAAGAAACGATAGGTAGCGTGTTCAGACGGCCTGCTGACGGTGTATTGCACATTGTTCCGCACGTACAGGGTGCAGGTAAAAATGGTGGGTTGATTCAAACCGTTATTGGAGCGGTTTTGATTGTAGTCGGCGCGTTTACGAGTTGGGCCGGTGGTACGCAGCTTATCGCCGTCGGTATCGGCATGGTGGCGGGCGGTGTAGCCCAAATGTTGACCAAGCAGCCCAAATTGAATGCCGGCGGCAAGGGGGTGGAAGAGAGTAAGAATTCTGCTTTTTCCAACCTTGCCAATACAGCGGCACAGGGTCGCCCTGTGCCGTTGGCTTACGGGCTTTGCTACTGCGGCAGCCGTGTTGTATCGCAGGGTGTGCAGTCCCGCCGTATCGAACCGTCATCGACGGCGGCTTCGTCAGGTGCGGTGTTGAATTTGGGTTTGTCCAAGACATTCGTTCAAGGTGTAGCAGCAACCGCGCCGAACGGGCAGAAATACCGTACCGACTTTTCAGACGACAGCGTGCGGGCGCGCAATTATAAGGCGGCGTTTTCGGGCTGAAACGTCGTCTGAAAAAGCGAAACGCCGCGAAGGGGCAAACTTCGCGGCGTGTCTGTTTTTGTTTGTGTATTTTTGGGGTTTGATCGGTATTCTGAATACCGTGAAGTAAGGTTTTGAATCAGGAAAGGAAATAGTATGGGCGGCAAATCGGGCGGAGGACAACGGACACCTTATGAAGCCCCAAACAGTTTATCCAGCGCCCAGTCGCTGCGGATTATTGATGCGGTATCCGAAGGTGTGGTTTCGGGGTTTGCCAACGGCGATGATGCACCGTTCAAAAGCGTGTATTTTGATGACACTCCTGTCCAAAACTCCGACGGCAGCTACAATTTTAATGGAGTTACGGGTTATTTCCAGCGTGGCGAGCAAGACCAGTCCTATGTTCCGGGTTTCGATGCTTCCGAGCGCACCGTAGCCGTTTCGGCTGCGGTGAAGCAGAATCAGCCGATTGTTCGCGCCGTCACCGACGAATTGGTCAGCCGTTTGCGGATTACGGTCGCTGTCGAGCGGAATGCGCAGGTTGAAGACAATGGCGACACCGTGCCTGCAGATACCTTAATGCGTGTTGAGTTGATAAACAGCAATGGTGTGCAGGCATCAAATCAGGTGCGTTTCAATGAAAAATCCAGCGGGACATATTATCAGGATGTCGAATTTGATGTAGTGCCGCAAGTGCCGTTCAATATCCGTGTTTTCCGAATTTCGCCTGATTCCAAGACCGATAAGGTCAGCAACAATACCTATTTTTCGTCCTACGTTGAAATCGTTGATGCGAAATTGAGCTATCCGCATACCGCGTTTGCGGCATTGTCGATTGATTCGGCGCAATTCGGGAATCAGATTCCGCGTCGCAATTATTTGATGAAAGGCCGCTTGGTCAAAGTGCCGTCCAATTACAATCCTGAAACCCGCCAATATACGGGTGGAACATGGGATGGCAGTTTCAAAACCGCATGGACAAACAACCCGGCATGGGTTTTTTACGATGTGCTGACCCAGCCGAGATTTTCCACGCTGGCACGTCGTCTGAATGTGGCAGACATAGACAAATGGAGTCTGTACCAAATCGGGAAATATTGCGACGAGCCGGTCGATGACGGCTTCGGCGGCAAAGAGCCGCGTTTCGTCTGCAATGCCTATATTACCGACCTGATGCAGGCAGGTGAATTTTTGAACAATCTTGCCAGCGTCTTTACCGGTTTACCGGTTTGGAACGGACAGCAAGTATCCGTCGTCATGGATGCCGACGCCGATCCGGTGGCGCAATATACCAATGCCAATGTTAAAGACGGCCTGTTTAATTATGCGGGTGCAGCGTTGAAGTCCATTCATACTGCTGTTCATGTGCAGTATATAGACAAATACGATGGCTATCGCGCTAAAACAGAATATGTAGCCGACAACGAAGCCATCGCCCGCTATGGTTTGAATATCAAGCAGATTACTGCGTTTGGCTGCGATTCGCGCGGGCAGGCGGCACGTTTCGGCGCATGGACGCTGCAAACTGAGTTGCGGCAGCAGAACGCTGTAACGTTTGAAATCGGGCGTGAGGGGTTGAAGCATCTACCTTACGACATCGTGCAGATTATGGACAATCAATACGCGGGTGCAGAGTTGTCTGGACGTGTTGCCGCCATTTCGGGCAATGTGCTGACGCTGGATCGACCTGTATCCGATGCGGTCGGAGCCTTGGTGTTTTATTCTGAAGGCGGTAGTCTGAAATCAGCGAAGATAACTGCGGCAGCAGGCAATAAGGTTACTTTGGAGCGTGAGGTGCCGTTGCAGGCTGGCGATACGTGGGTTTTATCCGGCAAAGTCAAGCCGCGCCTCTACCGTGCCATCGGCATCAAAGAGAATACGGATGCGGGTACTTATACCGTTACCGCGTTGCTGCATGACCCGAAAAAATATGCTGCTGTGGATAGTTTTGCGCATTTTGACCATGAAATTACCACGCTGCACAACACCGCCCCTGTGTTGACCGATGCGGCTGTCAATACCGACGGTGGGACAGTTGTGATGACATGGGACAACCTGGCCGCAAACGGTCAGGTTTTAACTTACGATATTAAGATTTACCGTAACAACAGCCTATACCGCCATATCCCTGATGCACAGACAGCGGAAATTCGTCTGGAAAATCTGCCGAACGGAAATTATCGGGCGGAAATACGCGGCCGTAATGCACGGGGTGTACTGTCTGCACCGTTGGTTAAGGCTTGGAGTATCGACTATGCAGTTACCGGATTGAGGACGACGCCGAAAACACTGTCTGTGGCCGTGGATTGGGTGTTGCCGCAAACCGTTGTTTCCGAGTTGGTTTCCGAGCTGTGGTATAGCAAGACCAACAATCTTCAGACGGCAACGAAACTCGCGTCGCTGGCGTATCCGCAAAACAGCTATACCTTAACCGGCGTCGGCGTTGCCGACGTTTATTATTTCTGGGTGCGCATTCGTGATATTGCAGGAAATACGGGGGAATTTACCGCTGCCGTACAGGGTAGGGCAGACAACAATCCTGCGCCGATAGTGCAGCAGATTCAGGGGGCAATCGGGAAGTCTGCATTAAGCAGGGAGCTGATAGATACGCTGAATCGGGATATGGCTGCGGCAGCGGGATTGAAAGTGTCAGCAGAGGCAGCGGAACGTGCTAAAGCCTTACAGGAGGAAGCACGGGCGCGGACGGCGGCAATACAGGCAGAATCGTCTGCCCGCACTGCCGAGCTTGCCAGAAAGTCATCCGAAATCGGTACGCGTATTGCCGCAACAGAAGCTGTCAATGAGCAGCAGGCGCAGCAAATCCAAACTGTTACGTCTGCGCAAGGCAATACCGCCGCCGGGCTGGAAGCCGAAAAAAAAGCCCGTACCGATGGCGACAGAGCCGAGGCGCAGGCGCGTGAAACACTGGCTGTCAGACTTGGTAATGCAGAAAGCGGTATTTCGGCATTGCGGGAAACCGTAACACGTCAGGATGCCGCCCGGGCGTCTGAAATCAACACGTTGACGGCGAAGCTGGAGAATGTTGAGGTCGGCGGACGGAACTATGCCTTATCGACGGCTGCGGCGGATAAGGTTCTTACGGTAAGCGGCAACAATCAGACCAAATCCGTTACATTGGATGTGTCTTCAAGTTTGGATTTAAAACAAGGGGACGCGCTGATTATTGCTTGTGATCTCGATATTGTTAATGCGACGTCCATGTACGGCAAACCGTATCCGCGCATCGGTGTTGAGCTTTCTGTCACTTATTCGGACAACACGATAGGCTATTTTAGTGCATGGTATGACGAAGCAGTCAAAGATGCACCGAAGACGCTGAAGCGTCGTCTGGTTGCAAAACATACGGTGGCGAAAGATGTGAAGGCCGTCCGCGGGTTGATTGTGCAGGCACGATACCAAACATCGGAATCCATCAAGGTTTCTAATGTGAAGCTGGAGCGCGGAACGGTAGCAACTGACTGGAGTCCCGCGCCGGAGGACAGTAACGCCGATGCGTCTGCGTTATCGGCTTTATCGGCTGAATTGACTGCCTATAAAGCAGCACAGGTTGAAACCGATAAGGCGCAAACCGAAGAAATTCGTGCAGCTAAGGCAGTAGCATCCGGAAATCAGGCAGAGATCACACGCTTGCAGACTGCCAAGGCAGAGAAGGACGAAGTTGCCACTATCGCCCGCAGCGCATTGTCGGCAGAATGGAAGCGTGATGCTGATAATGCCAAAACGGCGGCGGTTGCAGCGGCAGTGGCAGATGCCAAAGTTAAGGCAGATGCAGCACAGGCGGCGGCAGAAAGAGCGGCACAGGCCAAAGCAGATGCAGCACAGGCGGCAGCGGCGGCGGATGCCAAGAACAAGTCTGATGCGGCCAAGGCGGCGGCAATTGCCGATGCGGCAGCCAAAGATGCACAAATCAAGCGCGAAGCGGCGGCAGATGCCAAAGCCAAAGCAGATAAAGCCTTGGCGGATGCCAAGTCCTACTCGGATACGGCATCGGCAAAAATTGACCGTCTTGCAGAAACCGTCAGTCGAAATGATGCTGCCCGGTCGTCTGAAATCAACACGTTGACGGCAAAGCTGGAGAATGTTGAGGTCGGCGGACGGAACTATGCCTTATCGACGGCTGCGGCGGATAAGGTTCTTACGGTAAGCGGCAACAATCAGACCAAATCCGTTACATTGGATGTGTCTTCAAGTTTGGATTTAAAACAAGGGGACGCGCTGATTATTGCTTGTGATCTCGATATTGTTAATGCGACGTCCATGTACGGCAAACCGTATCCGCGCATCGGTGTTGAGCTTTCTGTCACTTATTCGGACAACACGATAGGCTATTTTAGTGCATGGTATGACGAAGCAGTCAAAGATGCACCGAAGACGCTGAAGCGTCGTCTGGTTGCAAAACATACGGTGGCGAAAGATGTGAAGGCCGTCCGCGGGTTGATTGTGCAGGCACGATACCAAACATCGGAATCCATCAAGGTTTCTAATGTGAAGCTGGAGCGCGGAACGGTAGCAACTGACTGGAGTCCCGCGCCGGAGGACAGTAACGCCGATACGTCTGCTTTATCGGCGTTATCGGCTAAAGTTCAGCAGGCCAGTTCTGCTGTTGCAGAGATAGGAGGGAAAATACAGTCTTTGTACACGCTGAAGACTGAGGCAATAGCAGGCGGCCGTCGTGCAGTTGCAGGGGTTGCATTGGGAGCCGATGGAAAGACGGGAAGCGGCGAAATCCTCCTGATGGCAGATAAAGTTGCTTATGTCGATCCGAAAGATAAGACGGTTACGCCCGCTTTCGTTACCGTTATCGAAAACGGCAGGGCGAAGCAGGCGTTGAACGGTGATTTGTTTGCTTCAGGTTCCGTCTTGGCGAAGCATCTTGCCGCCAACCTAACCGTCGAGGCACCGACGTTGAATGGTGCAACCGTCAATGCAGGTCTGATCAACGGCGGTACGATACGTGGTGCGAGAATCGAAGCTGTGGATTTGGAGGCCGCTAATATCATCGGAGATGTCGTGGCGGTCAGGACGTTTGAGCTGAAGCAGTCGCCATTAGGCTATCAGGAATTGATATGCCAAATCCCTGATAGCCGAAAAGCACGTCGGACGGTCATCGTACCGCCTGTTTTTGCTGTTGCAGAAAACGGTGCGGTTGTCAGCCTGCAACTGTACATGGATGGTGTGATTCAGCGGGAGGTTACGATTCAGTCGCCTGAAAAGAGGATAGAGCGTAACGAAAAATTTTCCGTATGGGTTCCGGGTGGACCGCCGTTGTATATGAGGACTCCGCAAGATGTGCCTCTTAGTTTTTCCGTCCCATTCCATCTGCCAAAGATAGGCAGTATATCTTTCCAGAAGGGTATCGATGGTGCAGCGCATTCGTTGCATATCCTCTGCCGCATTAGCGGCAATTTTGATTATTCGCCCCTGGGCGATTTATCGGGTATCGTCTGTCTTATTGTTTAAATTTTAGCCGTCCGAAAGGGCGGCTTTTTTCTGCCTGCCTGAGGGTGGGCTTTTTTTATGGAGGTTTATTATGGATCAGGCAAAACGTACAGCCTATGTTAAAATCATTAACGCTTTATTCGACGGAGCCGTCAAGGTGCAACCCGGTCAAATTACCGAAACCGTCGTTGATATGGCGGACAAGATGTTTGACGAAATTGCGACCTGCCATGAGCGCATCAAGCCGATGGCGGTGTTGGCAGACGGTATTGCAGGAAGTATTGTCAAACTTGCGCCAAACGAAATTCCGCTTATTTTTGGGAATTCGTCGTTTGGAAGCTATCTGAAAAGTAAAACCCGTGATGAAGTGTTTAAAGTGTTGAAGCAAAGCAAGGTTAATAATGCCGTTAAAGTCCTTGAGGCATTTTACGAAAGCTGGTTAAAGTACACTGTAAAAGACCGCCGTCTGAAAGTCTGCATCGTAACCGCGCAATCCCGTTGGCGTTCGCGCTTTGAAATCGAATTGCTGGGAATTTAAACAGGAGCAGAAGTAAATGAAAGCAGTCAGGGATATAGCCTTATGGCTGGCAGTAACGGTTTGGATCAACTTTTTCCCCGACCGTTACCGCTATGATACCGTTCCACAGGGACGGCACGGATACTGGCATGCAGACCATCCGTGGTATCCCTATGCGCGCTTTCTGCTGCCTTTATTTTTAGCCTGTATCCTTTTCTACCGTCATTTTCGGAAACGGAAATAGATACGGCTGCAAAACCGAAACCGTCTGAATGGTTCAGACGGTCTTTTTTTATCCAAAGGAAACCATCATGTCAAAAGACAAAAATCAAATCATCGTCGGAATCAACCGTGAAATCATCGATACCGAAACCGACAGTTCTGCCGAGTTTCACGTCATCCGACATATATCGCTGGATTATGCAACCGGCTTTAATGTGGTGTCGTTAGACAGCTATGTACGCAAATCGACATTTGAACGTCGCGGGCGTTCGGTCGGTTCGATGCAGTTGAATATTCCGGGCGTGCCGCCGCGCGGTACGGATGTATTGGACTGGGCATACCAGGCTGTTGTGGCGGCGGTTGAAGAGGGTGCGGTCGATGCCTACGGTCAGCCTATTTCCGCCAACAGCCTGACCGGCGCGGAGTTGGTCTATGCCGATTTGCCTGAAGCAGCCATCTGATTCATAACACGGAAGGTCGTCTGAAAAACAGTTTCAGACGACCTTCGCATAAGGGAAAAGAAAATGTCTGAACCGATTATTACCCCTGCCGCCGTTTATACTTTTGGCGGCGTGGTCGGCGCAGGTCATCTGTTGGGGATGCCTGTCGATGCAGTCGTGCTGGGCGCGGTGGCTTCGGCGGCGGTAACGATGATAAGCGAGCCGAAAAGCCGCTGGATGGTGGTGGCCTATATCGTTATCGGCGGGCTTTTGGGTGGCGCTTTTGCCCCACCGCTGACGCATTTCTTAATCGGCGAAGTAGTTGGCAGCCATCCGTCGCTGGGTGAGCAGCGCATACAGTTTGCACATGCCTTTGCCCCCGTCGTTGTCGGCTTGTTGTGGCAGGTATTGTTGAGATTTGCCCGCGCCGTCTGGCCATCGTTCGAAAAGCATGCAGACGATATTGTGGAGTGGCTGCTGAACCTTCTGCCGTGGAGACCGAAAAAATGAAATTACTTTTGATTCTTTCTGCCGCCCCATCACTGATTTCGGCGTACTTGATGATTTGTCGTCTGAATGGGCGCAAATGGAGTGCATTGTCGCCGGAGGCGTGGGCGTATCTCGCCTTTTTAGGTGGAGCGATCTATACCTTTTACATAGTCTTTGCTTACGGACTGACGCCGAGCTTAGGCAAATTTATGATGGATATTGCCGCCTGTGTATATTTCGGCAGCCGTTCGGTACGGGTTGTCAAATGGCAGCATCGGCATGGTTTGAAATAGTTTGCCTGAAAAAAGTAAAACGCCGTGGAGCATACAGCTTTGCGGCGTTTTTGTATCAAAACTTTGTATGCAGAATTATTGAGATAGCCGCCTGTTGTTTAGGCGGCTTTTTATTTGAAAAGAACATGGAGAACCGAAATGCAAGTTACCAAAAATTTCAGTCTGCGCGAGTTGACACGCAGTGAAACCGCTCGTCGCGCAGGAGTGCCGAACGAACCGTCGCCCGCCGAAATGGACAACATTTATTACACCGCACAGCAGCTTGAAAAAATCCGCGAATACGTCGGTCGCCCGATTATCGTAACAAGCTGCTTCCGCAGCGAGCGGGTGAACAAATTGGTCGGTGGCAGCCCGACATCGGCGCACCGACACGGACTTGCCGCCGATTGCGACGCATCGGGCATGACCTCGCTGGCATTTGCCAAACTATTAATCAAAATGCGTGATGAAGGCGCGCTGAAATTCGACCAGTTGATACTCGAATTTCCCGAGCGCGGGGACGGCGCATGGGTACACATCGGTTTCCGACGCAGCAGCCCACAACGCAACCAGATACTGACCGCAACCAAGAAAAACGGCAAAACCGTGTATCTGCCCGGGCTGCATCCTTGAGGTCGTCTGAAATGGATATTTTATTGAAATACTGGAAGCAGGTAGGCGTGTTGCTGCTGATAGTCCTGATTTTTACCGCATGGCATTTCGACCGTGCCGAAAAATACCGCATGGGACGGGAGGCCGCCGCTGCCGAAATTTCCAATCGTCTGAAAGACGGCTATATCGAGCAGGCAAAGCAGGCGCGTTCTGCCGAGCAGAAGGCTGCCGCCGCGTTTGCCGAACAACAAACCAAATTAGAAGAGGAAAAACAAAATGCTGAAAAAACTGTTGCCGCTATGCGTCTTGAGCTTAACCGCCTGCGCCACTACGCCGCCGCCCAAAATCGCAGCAGAAACCTGCCCGCAACCACTACCGCCGCCCCCGCATCTCATGGCGCGTCAGATTCCCAAGGCTGGCTATTATTCGGACAGTGCGCTGAAAAATATGCAGGACTGGCAGAAACAGCCGACGGACATGCAGCCGATTTAAGGGAATGGCAGGCATATGGTCATGCAGTAAGCAGCCAGCGTGCCGAATAAGCAACCGCCCGAACCTGTAAGAAAAGATTACAGGTTCGGGCGGTTTCAGCATTTAATCGAATAAGACGGCGCCGATGCGCCATCAAGAGGAATTTTCAGACGCTTTGGACATTGCTTCGGCAAAATCGAGCCGGCGCGGGCGGCGGCGTATATTGGTATAAACCCGCATGCTTTCCCAATCCCCGTGTAGCGTAACCTGCTGCATCAGCGGGATGGACAGCCCGTCTTCGGCAAGGCGCGTCGCTCCTTCGTGCCGTAAATCGTGAAACCTTAAATCTTCAATATGCAAGGCGCGGCAGGCGTTGGTAAATAGTGCGCTGATTGTTTTCGATTGATACCCGCCCAAAAGCAAATCGGGATTTCCCTGCATCTGTCTTCTGATTTTCTCGCTCTGCAAAGCCTCTATCAGCGGTATTAACTCGTCCCTGACTTCAAATTTCTTATGATTTCCCTTGCTTCCGCGCGGGTGTTTTACATCTTTTACCAGCCATTGACGCGTTTCCAAATCCAAATCCGCCCATGCCAGCCGTCCGATTTCTGCCTGCCTGCGACAGGAATATATGGCAAACCACATAATCAGGTGCATAGGCACGCGCATATCGTTCGAGCTTCTGCGGTTCCACGAAAAATAAAAGTAATCTGTCAGCTTCTGCAATTCTTCTGATGTCGGCAGTCTGTCGCGCTTTTCCGCTTTGCCAATGACCCGCGCGCGCCGTAGGCCTTCAATCGCAATATCGATTTCAGACCAAGTAACTGGATAGCCCCAAACAAAATGGGCATGCTTCAAAATCGAGCGCAAATATTGCAGGTCTGAATTGATGGTGGATGGCTTGACCGGAAGCAGACCCAATTCATCCGATCCGCGTTGGCGGATAAAGGCATAAGACGTGAAATCCTCGCGCCGCAACCGATCGATGCGCTTGTCGGCAATCTCAAAATTCATCACGAAATTCAGTGTCCTGAACTTCGAATCACTATACTCTGTTCGCACCTCGTCCGCATACCGCTTGGCGGCCTCCCGAAGGGTAGGGCATAATGTTTGCCGTTTCTCGCGGAAAAGCAGTTCAGGGTGCATTTCAAGCTCTGCCTCTCTTAATTTCAGCCATTCGACCGCCATAGCCTTTTTAGAAAAGGTACGACTTTCCGAGAAATCAGGGTAGCCCGCCTTTTTAATCCGTATCTGCGCCCGATATACGATGGCACCTGACGGATTGGTTCGTTTTGTTATCGTTCCCATTATTTGCACCATATCCAAATTAAATAAAAATGGTGCATATATGGTACATTGAAAATGCTAAAACGTGCAGAAATAGGGCGGAATAATACAAAATAAACACTTTTAAAAATTAAATAAAATCTAATGAAAACAATCAAATGACTGAATTTAAAGAAAAATGCAGAATCGTGCTTGCTCCGATGCAGGGGCTGGTGGACGATGTGATGCGCGATTTGCTGACCCGTATCGGCGGCTACGACGAATGCGTCAGCGAGTTCGTCCGCATTACCCACACCGTCCATTCCCGTTCCACCTGGCTCAAATACGCCCCCGAAATCGCCAACGGCAACAAGACCCCCGCCGGTACGCCCTGTACCGTCCAGCTTTTGGGTAGCGATGCCGACAATATGACGGTCAACGCCTTGGAAGCCGTCCGCTTCGGCGCGGACAAAATCGACCTCAATTTCGGCTGTCCCGCCCCCACAGTCAACAAACACAAAGGCGGAGCCGTCCTGCTCAAAGAGCCCGACCTCATCCACTATATCGTCAAAACCCTGCGCCAACGCCTGCCCGAACACATCCCGCTTACCGGCAAAATGCGGCTCGGTTACGAAGACAAAAGCCTTGCGCTCGAATGTGCCGCCGCCATCGCCGAAGGCGGAGCCTGCGCCCTAACCGTACACGCCCGCACCAAAGTCGAAGGCTACGAACCACCCGCGCATTGGGAATGGATACGCAAAATCCGCGAACACGTCGCCATCCCCGTAACCGCCAACGGCGACGTGTTCAGCCTCAAAGACTATATCGATATTAAAGAGATGACGGGCTGCAACAGCGTCATGCTCGGCCGCGGCGCCGTCATCCGCCCCGATTTGGCGCGCCAAATCAAACAATACGAAAACGGCGAAACCGTCCGCGATACCGATTTCGCCGAAGTTTCGGTGTGGATAAACCAATTTTTCCATTTGTGTCTCGCCAAAGAAGCGAACAACAAATACCCCGTCGCCCGCCTGAAACAATGGCTGGGCATGATGAAGAAAGAATTTGGAGAAGCTCAGGAATTGTTTGACGCGGTAAGGGCGGTCAAAGACGCGGAAGAAGTCGCGCGGATTTTGGCTGCATTTGAAGACAAGATGAATGCCTGATAATGATGAGGTCGTCTGAAACCGTATTTCAGACGACCTTTTTATATGAAAAAGCAAACCGGCAGTTAATTTGTTTAATCGCCGGTTTGGTGTTTAAAAACAATCAGAACTTATCGTTTGACCAGCGCGTGCTTTGCAGGATGCTGGCGTCAACGTCTTGAATATTGCGATGGCCGGTAAACGCCATGGAGACGTCCATTTCTTTATACAGGATTTCCAGCGCGCGGGTAACACCTTCTTCGCCGTATGCGCCCAAGCCGTAGAGGAACGCCCTGCCTATCATCGTGCCTTTTGCGCCCAAAGCCCATGCTTTGAGGATGTCCTGACCGCTGCGGATGCCGCTGTCCATCCACACTTCGATGTCGCTGCCGACTGCGCTGACGATGTCGGGCAAGGCTTTGATCGAGGATACGGTATCGTCGAGCTGGCGGCCGCCGTGGTTAGAAACGACCAATGCGTCCGCGCCGCTTTTCGCTGCTTTTTCCGCATCTTCAGGTTCCATAATGCCTTTGATAATCAACTTGCCGCCCCACAAATCTTTAATGCGGGCGACGTCGTCCCAGCTCAGGCGCGGGTCGAATTGTTCGGACGTCCACGAAGACAGTGAAGACAAATCGCCGACGTTTTTAGCGTGTCCGACGATATTGCGGAACGTTCGGCGTTCCGTGTTCAGCATTTTCATGCACCATTCGGGCTTGGTCGCCAGATTGATTAAATTGGCGATGGTCGGTTTCGGCGGTGCGGACAGGCCGTTTTTGATGTCTTTGTGGCGTTGGCCCAAAACCTGCAAATCGGCGGTCAATACCAATGCCGAACATTTGGCATCCTTCGCGCGCTTAATCAGGTTTTCCATAAACTCGCGGTCGCGCATCACATAAAGCTGAAACCAAAACGGCGCGCTGGTGTTCTCGGCAACGTCTTCAATCGAGCAGATGGACATGGTCGAGAGCGTAAACGGAATGCCGAACTTCTCCGCCGCCCGCGCCGCCAAGATTTCGCCGTCAGCGTGCGCCATGCCGGTAAAGCCCGTCGGCGCAATCGCTACCGGCATTTTCACATCCTGACCGATCATTTTGGTCTCTAAACTACGACCTTCCATATTGACCAATACCTTTTGTCGGAAGCGGATGTCTTTGAAATCCGAAGTGTTTTCGCGGTAGGTAGTTTCCGTCCAAGAACCTGAATCGATGTAATCGTAAAACATGCGCGGCATTTTGCGCTTGGCGACAAGGCGCAGGTCTTCGATACAGGTCATTTTGCTCAAATCGCGTTTCATTGTTGATTGCCTCTGTTAAGGGGTTGCTTATGGGTTGGGTCGTCTGAAACGGGTAGGGCGTTTTCAGACGACCTTTTACAATACCATAATGATTTAGTATGAATTAGATAATCTATATCAATCGCAATTATAAAGCAAATGGTTTTAACCCCGCCAAAAGCGGGGTAATAGCACTTTTCAGACGACCTCGGATTCAAGTTTCAGATAAAAAAAGAGAAATCTTTAGGGAGATAAAAATCAATTCGCACAGTCATTTAAACAAACAATCGGGAGATGCCCGAATATACTTGACTGAATCACTCAGATATTAGACAATCGCACCACTATAAAAAAGCCGACACAGGCACCTACCATGAGACTGACCACAAAAGGGCGTTTTGCCGTTACCGCCATGATCGATTTGGCGATGAACGCGCAAACCGGCGCTGTCAAACTCAGCGCCATCAGCGAACGCCAAAGCATTTCGCTTTCCTATCTCGAACAACTATTCAGCAAACTGCGGCGTGCCGGGCTGGTTGAAAGCCTGCGCGGCCCCGGCGGCGGCTACATCCTCGCCGCCCCTCCCGCCCAAATCAATATCGCCCAAATCATTTCCGCCGCCGAAGACAAGCTGGACGCCACCCAATGCAGCAGCAAAGCCAACTGCCACCACGGCGCGCCCTGCCTGACGCACGACCTTTGGGAAAACCTGAACAAAACCATCAACGATTACCTCAGCAGCGTTACCCTGCAAAGCATCATCGAACAGAAAAACAGCGATGACGGCAGCCACGTCATCCAATTTACACATATCCATTAAGTACATTACAGAAAAAGAAAGAGCAAACCATGACCGTCAAAACCCCCGTTTACCTCGACTACGCCGCCACCACCCCCGTTGACAAACGCGTTGCCGAAAAAATGATTCCCTATCTGACCGAAACCTTCGGCAACCCCGCATCCAACAGCCACGCATTCGGCTGGGAAGCAGAAGAAGCCGTCGAAAAAGCCCGCGCCAACATCGCCGCCCTGATTAACGCCGATCCCAAAGAAATCGTCTTCACCAGCGGCGCGACCGAGTCCGACAACCTTGCCATCAAAGGCGCGGCAAACTTCTACAAAACCAAAGGCAAACACCTCATCACCGTCAAAACCGAACACAAAGCCGTGCTCGACACCATGCGCGAACTCGAACGCCAAGGTTTCGAAGTAACCTACCTCGGCGTACAAGAAAACGGTTTGATTGATTTGGAAGAACTCAAAGCCGCCATCCGCGACGACACCATCCTGATTTCCGTGATGTGGGTGAACAACGAAATCGGCGTAGTGCAAGACATTCCCGCCATCGGCGAAATCTGCCGCGAACGCAAAATCATCTTCCACGTCGATGCCGCCCAAGCCTGCGGCAAAGTGCCTGTGGACGTTGAAGCCGCCAAAATCGACCTGCTGTCCATGTCAGGTCATAAAGTGTACGGACCCAAAGGCATCGGCGCACTGTACGTCCGCCGCAAACCCCGCGTCCGCCTCGAAGCCCAAATGCACGGCGGCGGCCACGAACGCGGCTTCCGCAGCGGCACCCTGCCGACCCACCAAATCGTCGGCATGGGCGAAGCCTTCCGCATCGCCAAAGAAGAACTCGAGCAAGACATGGCGCACTACCGCAAACTGCGCGACATTTTCCTCAAAGGCATCGAAGGCATCGAAGAAGTCTATATCAACGGCGACCTCGAACACCGCGCCCCGAACAACCTGAACGTCAGCTTCAACTTCGTCGAAGGTGAAAGCCTGATTATGGCGGTAAAAGAACTCGCCGTATCCAGCGGCTCCGCCTGTACCTCCGCCTCGCTCGAACCCAGCTACGTCCTGCGCGCGCTCGGACGCAACGACGAACTGGCACACTCATCCCTGCGCATCACCTTCGGTCGCATGACCACCGAAGAAGAAGTGCAATTCGCAGCAGAACTGATCAAATCCAAAATCGGCAAACTGCGCGAACTGTCGCCGCTGTGGGAAATGTTCAAAGATGGAATTGATTTGAACTCGATTGAATGGGCGGCGCATTAACAAAGAGAAAAGGTCGTCTGAAAATCCTAAAAGACCTTTTCAGACGACCTCCTTCCAGAAAAATACTAAAAATGACTATAAAAAATAAAACACGCTACTTACTTTCTTGTCTGATGCTATGTTCTGCCCCGCTGGTTTCAGCACAGACACAACCCGATTGGTCAACTATATTTAAATCATTTGAAAACGGCTGCCAATTCGATAAACGTTTGGTAAACCTGTTGGAGTCATTTAGTGATGTAAGCCACGACTGGAGTGATAAGGACTCTAAATATCAAAACCTGCGGTTGAATTATCCCAATAGAGTCAATCTGCCAAAGACTTACCGCAGTCTTGCGCATCCGCCGATGACTTTGCACCGCGCGGAGTTTAGTGAAGATGGAGAACCGTTCATTCTTGATCAAACCCGTTTGAAACTCAGCGGTACTTACTATGGCTTGCCTGTGGTTCATATCAGCCAGACATTCCAATTAGAAACTGCAGGTTACAGCTACACCCGTTTGTTGTTGGATGTACCTCCGGAACAGGCACGCAAAGTGTTAAAAGGAAAATACCGCCCTGTTCGAAGATACAGTTTGATTTTAGAAGAATACGAAACCCTGCAAGCAAAACTGAAACCGATTAATGTTAACGGGAAAACACAAACAATTTTGGAATGTGCTTTTGTAAATGGCTGATGAAAAAATTGTAATAACAAGCGTAGGTTGGGTTGAAAACCCAACAAGCCTATCAATCTGCCCGAAATGTTGGGTTTAACAACCCAACCTACCTATAAATAAAAAGGTCGTCTGAAAATCCCAAGAGACCTTTTCAGACGACCTAAAAGCCACCACATTAAAATCAAGGATACAAAAACATGAACGAACAAGATTTAGATTTGGACAATCTCGACAACCTGCTTGAAGATTTTGACGGCGTTACCGTAGAAGGCGGCGTCGATTCGGAAAACGACGACGGCTGCGAAGGCGGCGCGTGCAAAATCTAAGGCAGCAGGAGTCGTCTGAAATATTGTTCGTAAGCAAAATAAGGAATCCCATGTCCCTACAAATTCAGGAACAGCATCATTTGCCGCAAACAACGCATTCCATTATCGGCTCATGGCGGATGGAGCAGTTGAACATTAGCCCGGAGACCATACATGATATGCAGCGTTTGGTAGAAGGCGAAATCAGCTTGGATGACGCTTTGGACGGCATCAAACAAAGAATGGCGGAAAAATGAACAAATACGGCGGAGAAGACGCTATTTATATGAATGGGGGCGTATTTAAAAACAAGCTCTCCATCCAAGATAGTGAATTGCTGGAAACCGCTGAAAAAGAATTTTCCGCCGTTCGAGCCCAATATCTGCTTTTGCAACCCATTACGGGTAATTTCGATTTGGCGCATTTACAGACCATTCATCGCGAACTGTTCGGCGATCTTTATGATTGGGCGGGTGAAATCCGGCGGATTGATATTTCCAAAGGTAATACCCGTTTTGCCAATTTTGCTTTTATCGAAAACGAAAGCCGTAAACTTTTAGAGAAGCTGCGAAGCGAAAACTATTTGCAGGGCTTGGATAAAGATAAGTTTGCAGAGCGTGCAGCCTATTATTTGGGCGAGTTGAACGTCCTACATCCTTTCCGCGAAGGAAACGGCAGAACATTGCGTCTGTTTATAACGCAATTGGCAATGAAAAACGGTTTGCAGATACATTGGCAAAATATCTCTGCCGAACAAATGATTCAAGCCTGTATTCAGGCATACCATGCCGATAGCAGTTTATTGGCACGATTAATTTTAGACAATTTAGAACAATCGTCTTTTTCAGACGACTAAAACATCAACAAACTACGATATTTTAAGGAAACCACATCATGGCATACAGCGATAAAGTAATCGATCACTATGAAAACCCCCGTAACGTCGGTACTTTCGATAAAAACGACGAATCTGTCGGCACCGGCATGGTCGGCGCGCCGGCCTGCGGCGATGTCATGCGCCTGCAAATCAAAGTAAACGACGACGGCATCATCGAAGATGCAAAATTCAAAACTTACGGCTGCGGCTCGGCCATCGCTTCGTCCAGCCTGATTACCGAGTGGGTCAAAGGCAAAAGCTTGGATGACGCGCTGGCAATCAAAAACAGCGAAATCGCCGAAGAACTGGAACTGCCGCCGGTAAAAATCCACTGCTCCATCTTGGCTGAAGATGCGGTGAAAGCGGCTGTTGCCGACTATCGCAAACGTCAGGAAAACAAATAACCTGATTCAGCGGGCGCTTTGTCGGCGGACGTTTGTAGGATTTCTGAAAGCCCTAGGGGTTTCGGAAAAACAAACCCGACGGCTTGTTCCCTTCTCTCTTGGATGAGGGAAGTCAAGGACACAGAAACTTAATCCTTTTGAAGTTGTCCCCAAATTGGGGACTGCCTGCCAATCTATCCCCTCTCCCCGCGGGAGAGGGTTAGGGAGAGGGCAATGAGCCGCAGGCTTATATTTAGTCGATATGCCTGCAAGATCAAAGGAGACAACATGCCTTTTACCGATGAAGAAGTCCAATCCCTGCTTGCCGTCAAAGGCATAGGCAAAACCGTATTGCAGCGTTTGCAGCAAATGGGTTTGGATGATGTCGCCACGCTGGCGGCAGCGGATTTGGACGATGTTTTGGAACAGGGCGCGAAATTGACCGGCTCGACCTGTTGGAAAAACAGTCCGCAGGCCCGTGCAGCCATACAGGCTGCCGTTACTTGGGCGCAGCAGCAACAGGCAACGGAAAATTGAACAAGGTTAGATAAATGGGAAAATGCGGTATCGCGAAAATACTGTTTTACACATATAGTTTGATACTGCTGGTCGGATATGTTTTATTTGCAGTTGTGAATTACTATCCTCCTGCGCAAGACATTGTTTTAAAGGAAGGTATACGGGTAAAATTATCCTACGTTGCGCTCCAAAACAGTCAACCGCCCCTTATCACGATTGAGCGTGAATCTGGGCAGGCGAAATCGCATGAAGCGAGTGTGGAATCCTCGCCTGACGACATTACTTATCAGGTCTATACGCCACAAAGCACAAGCAAAAGTACAGCACATGTGCGACGATGGATAGATGTCCGTTGCTTTGAGTGCACGGACACGCCTGTCGGGTTAAATCATATCGAAGTGGAAATCTTGTCTTTGCGTCCTGAGATACGGGGTAAAACTGCACGGGTGTATATAGTCTCTCGGACTGGGTTGGATTCTGCATTCCGTACGCCGTTCAACCTCAATTGGACAGGCAGTATTTATGGCTGGCTCAGTCTGTTAGCACTCTTCCCCGTTTGGCTGGGTATTTGGCTGATTTGGGCGGTCTTGCTGTATCGTCAGCGGCGCCGCAGTTTACCGAAAAATTAACTCGGGTTTCAGACGACCTAAAAACAAGTATTTTCAATCTATATAAAAAGGACAAATATTTTGATTACCATCACAGAAAACGCAGCCAAATACATCAACAACTACCTGACCAAACGCGGCAAAGGCTTGGGCGTGCGCTTGGGTGTGAAAACCAGCGGCTGCTCGGGCATGGCATACAACCTCGAATTTGTCGATGAAGCGAACGAGGACGACTTGGTTTTCGAAGAACACGGCGCGCGGGTTTATATCGACCCGAAAAGCTTGGTTTATCTGGACGGCACGCAAGTCGATTACACCAAAGAAGGCTTGCAGGAGGGTTTCAAATTTGAAAACCCGAATGTCAAAGACTCTTGCGGCTGTGGCGAGAGCTTCCACGTTTAAGACATAAAAATGGCGGGACAGTATCAAAACCGTCCCGCCATTTTTTCGCTTCCTGTCTGTTGTAGCTGCCTTTGCCTTTTCTTTTCCGTTCCACCTTGTGTCGGAACAAATCGGATTTCACTAAGGCTTTTAAAGCATTGTCGCGTATTTTGCCTTTATTGTGCTGTACTTTACTGCTCATATTCAGTCCTTTGGGTTAAGAATCAGCGGATTATAAGGCAAAATCGGGTTTCTGCCGAAAATTTCACATTAATTATCCCGCCATGTCCCAATATTTCACACTCTTCCAGCTTGAACCCGCTTTCGATATCGATGCCGAAAGCTTGGAGCAAACCTACCGCGCCTTGGCTGCCCGTTTTCATCCCGACAAATTCGCGTCCGCTTCCGCCTTCGAGCAAAAGCAGGCAGTGATGATGTCTTCCACCATCAACGATGCCTACCGCACTTTGAAAAATCCCATCGACCGCGCCGCGTACCTTTTGAAAGCGCAGGGCATTGATGCCGATGCGCCGGAGCATACCTCTTTCGCTCCCGAATTTCTCATGCAGCAAATGGAATGGCGCGAAACGCTGATGGATGCGCAAATGGAGCAAAACAACGAAGCCCTGCGCGCGTTGGACCAAGAAATCAGCGGCGAACAAGACAAGCTGTATCAAGATTTGCGGACTGCCTTTGCAGGAAATGACTATGAAGCCGCTGCACAATGGGTGCGCCACGGCAGGTTTTTAAACAAACTGCGCAACGAAATTGCCGCCGCATTGCAAGATTGAAGACAAAGCTTTTGAGCGAATCTATAGTGGATTAAATTTAAATCAGGACAAGGCGACGAAGCCGCAGGCGGTACAAATAGTACGGCAAGGCGAGGCAACGCCGTACTGGTTTAAATTTAATCCACTATAAAAGGTCGTCTGAAAACCGGAGTAAGGTTTTAGACGACCTTTTGTCGTATGGCGGCTCTTTTAATGCAGGGCGGTGAAGTGGCAAACCGATAAATGCGGTTTTGTATAGTGGATTAAATTTAAACCAGTACGGCGTTGCCTCGCCTTGCCGTACTATTTGTACCGCCTGCGGCTTCGTCGCCTTGTCCTGATTTAAATTTAATCCACTATATCGTTTGCGATTCAGGGCTTATAGGTTGATGACTTATTCGGATTCCGTTTCCGCCAATTCCTCCGCCGCTTTTTGAACCATGTCCGGCGTCAGTTTGTTCAGGCAGTCGGTGTGTCCCAACGGGCATTCGCGGTTGAAGCAGGGCGAGCATTCGAGGTGCAGGCTGATGATTTTGGCTTTTTGGCTCAAAGGCGGGGTGTGGTCGGGGCTGGACGAGCCGTAGGCGGCGACGAGTTTGCGGTCGAGGGCGGCGGCGAGGTGCATCAGGCCGCTGTCGTTACAGACGACGGTGTCGGCGCAGGAAAGCAGGTCAATCGCTTCGGAAAGGTTGGTTTTGCCGCAAAGGTTGGTACAGAGGTCGTCTGAAAGTCGGTTGATTTCTTCGGCGATGTCGAAATCTTTTTGCGAGCCGAACAGCCAAACCTGCCAGCCTTGCGCCAGATAGCGGTGGCCGAGTTCGGCGAAATGGCGCGCGGGCCAGCGTTTGGCAGGGCCGTATTCCGCACCCGGACAGAAGGCGAGAACGGGTTTGTCCGTGTTTAAGCCATATTTGGCAAGGGCGGCGGCGCGGCTTTCTGGGGAAATGGTGAAACGCGGGTTGTCGGAATGTCCGTTGAAGTCCGCCTGCGTCGGATGGGCGAGGGCGGTGTAGCGGTCAACCATCAGGGGCAGGGCGGCTTTGTCGAGCTTGCGGATGTCGTTGAGCAGCAGATAGCGCGATTCTCCGACGTAGCCGGTGCGCTGTTTGATGCCGGTGGCGAAGGCGATGAGGGCGGATTTCAGCGAGCCGGGCAGGACGATGACTTGGTCGTAACCTTGTTTGCCCAGTTCGCGCCCGATGCGCCAGCGTTTTTTCAGATCCAACGCGCCGTGTCCGAACGGGTTTTCAATGACGCGGCTGATTTCGGGCATACGCTCGAACACCGCCATCGACCATTTGGGCGCGAATGCGTCTATGGTGCAGCCGGGATGGAGTTCATGCAGGCGGCGGTAAAGCGGCTGGGTCATGACGCAGTCGCCGATCCAGCTCGGGGTGATGATGAGGATTTTTTGGGACATGGTGGTAGGGTAGGTTTGTATTGCGCGATATTGTATAGGAAACCAAGGCGCATGGGGTTGGCGAGTGCGGTTTGACGGTGTTGTTGTCTCAAGGGCGGGAGGTCGTCTGAAAAAGCGGGTTGAAATCAGCGGCATCATGTTGACTGAATAAGGGTTTTGAATAAAAATCGAACCCTTAATATAAATGGGCTTGAAAATGCCGCTTTGAGGAGGTTTGAACAATCGTGGTTTTCCAATTTCAAGACACGCAACAGCGGATTTTTTCTTTATTGACCGTGGTGGTTGTGATTGTAGTCGCTATGACCGTATGGTCTTATGCTTGGGCGCAATATTTTGATTTAGGGATGAATGAACCGAAAGACGCGCTCGAAGTTGCCGGATTTGCTTTGTTGGTGCAATTTTTTCTCTGCCTGCCTTATCTTTATTTCAAGAGATATTTTCTTGCCTCTCTTTTGGTAACATCGCTCTTTAATGGCTTGTATCTGTTTTGGTATTGGAGCAATTCGACGCCGCCGTGTTGCGGAGACATGGCGCAAGGCTTGATAAGTATGCTGTTTATGTTTGCTGCTGGTGTCTATTTCGTTGTCTCCTGTTTGATGATTATTGCGCGTTTGAATGCTAAAAAGGTCAAGAAAATCGGACAGCCCTCATAAGCCTGCATAAATAAAGATAGAGAAAAAGGTCGTCTGAAACTCAAATTTGAGGTTTCAGACGACCTTTTTTACTGAGTTGTGTTCAACTTTAAATGTTGTGTCAACCGATTCAAACCAAGCCAAGCTTTTTCAGCAGCGCGACGCTGCCTGCGTCCACAAGCCTGAAGGTTTCGTTAAAGTCACCGGTGTGCCACGGGTCGGGGACGTGGCGGTAGCCGCTTTCGGGGATGAGGTCGGTGAGTTTGAAGATTTTGTCAGGGTATTTGCCGAACATTTTTTCCAATTCGGCGAGGTTGTTGTCGTCCATGGCGATGATGACGTCGAATTCATCAAAATCTTCGGAACGCACTTTGCTGCTGGTAAAACCTTGATGGTCGATGCCGTGGGCGGCGAGGGTTTTGCGCGTGCCTTGGTGCATGTTTTCGCCGTCGTGCCAGCCGGATGTGCCTGCGCTGTCGGTGCGGACGCGGTGGGATACGCCTGCTTCGCGGGCGCGGTGGCGCAGGACGTATTCCGCCATGGGCGAGCGGCAGATGTTGCCGAGACAGACGAAGAGTACGGAATGGTTTTTCATAGGCGGTTTAGGCGTGTTCGGAGAAGAATGGATTGTGTCCGTCTAGGGACAGGGATTGCGCGTAGGTCGGCAGGTCGGCATTTTCCGGCAAAACGTCGTGCAGGATGCGGATATGCTCGACGCGGCATTCCGCCATCAGGTCGAGGAAGTTGTGTTGGATGACGGCGATGTTGTCGGAAGATGAAAGGTTCCACACGAACACTTGCGGGACGACTTCAAACGCGCTGTCGGTCGCGTTGAAGCCGAACAAAATCTGCCCGCCCGCCCTTGCGGCGATGACGATGCCGACGCGCGGACTCTGCATACGGATGGCGCGGATGGCGTTGGTGGCGAATACGTCCATCGCCATGCGCTGACGGGTGTGGCTGCCGTCGGTCAAGGCTTGGAGCGGGGTGTTCGGGGATAGCGGATTGGTGAAAAGGGTAACCCCGTCGGCGGCAAGGCTTTCCTGCCAAACCTGCATCAGCGGCAGGCCTGCCTGTTGCAGGTTGACGCCCAATGCGGTTTGCAGGTTTTTATCGCCGTAGCCCAGCGCATACACGACGTGGACGGACTGCCCTTCGGGGCAAATCAGCGGTTTGTCTTCAAAGGTTTGCAGGAATGCGGCGGCGGATTCGCTGTTTTGTTTCGCGTTCCACCATTGTTCGGGCGTGATGCCGCTCAGGTCGTCTGAATGGGCGAGGAAGGGCAGCCATTGGGTGTTTTGCGTTAAGGCGCGCAAGTGCGGATAGTTGGACAGACAGGCGGTCAGTGCTTCGGTAGGCAGCGTCAGGGGCAGCGTGCGCTCCTGTTTGCAGCCGGCGACGATGACAACGGGCAGGGCAAACCATTGGGCTTCGTCGTCGTTTTCGGCGGATAAGACTTGATTGATGCTCTGTATCAGCGCGTTGTAGGTCTCCGCATCGGGTGCCATGGTCATGGCGACGGACAGGTTGACGTAGTAGTTTTGATGGAGCTGGCTGCGGATTTCGGTTTGCAACTGTCCCACAGCGATCTTGCGGGTTGCGGCGGTCGTGCCGTGTGCGAGCAGGGAGGCGTTTACCAGTAAATGGTTTTTAACCGGAGTTTGTGGATAAGGGCGTGTGTCGTGGAGGATGAAGGTGTTCATATGGATATAAATCGGTGGTTGTCCGGACAGCTCGGATTATAACAATATCGGGATACGGATTGGGAAAAGGTCGTCTGAAAACGACGCTTCGGCAGCGTTCAAACAAATATTGCAGGCTGCTCAAACCATTTTAACGTTTTCAGACGACCTCTTTTCAATCTTCTTTGTTTTCTTCTTTTGCCCAATGCTCTCTTACCCGCGCTTTGCCGTCCGCGTCCAAACGGCGGTAAAGGTTGATGACTTCGTCGGCGGAGGCGGTGTTTTCCGGCTGCGCCGCGCCGAACAGGGAGCGAACATAATCATCCGCCGGATGGTTTTGAATATCCTGCGGCGTATCGACCTGCACCAGCCTGCCTTGGTGCATCACGCCGATGCGGCAGGCGAGTTTGGCGGCTTCGTTCATGTCGTGGGTAACGAAAACGATGGTGGTGCCGAGTTTTTTGTGAATTAGGGACACAGTTTCCTGAAGGGAAGCGCGGGCGAGCGGGTCAAGGGCGGAGAAGGGTTCATCCATCAATAAGATGTCGGGTTGGGCGGCGATGGCGCGCAGGATGCCGATGCGCTGCTGTTCGCCGCCGGAGAGTTCATGCGGATAGCGGTTTAGGTAGGTTTCGGGCGGCATACCGACCAGCTCGAGCAGTTCGTTCACGCGCGATGTGCGCTTCGGTTTGTCCCAGCCTAAAATGTCGGGCATCAGCTCGATGTTTTGCCGCACGCTCATGGTGGGGAACAGGGCGATTTGTTGCAGCACATAGCCGATGCGGTGGCGCAGCCCGCGGATGTCGTAATCTTTGATACGTCTGCCGTTGAAATAAACATCGCCGTCGGTCGGCTCGGTCAGCGCGTTAATCATTCGCAGCGTGGTGGATTTACCGCTGCCCGAACCGCCCACCAACACGAAAAACTCGCCTTGGTAAATGGTGAGGTTCAGTTCGTTTACGGCGGTGTGGCTGTCGTAGCGTTTGCTGACGTTTTTGAATTCGATTAAGGGAGTATGTTCAGGCTGCATCATAAATATCCTTTGCAACTTCGACAAAACGGCGTGGTTCATGTTCCGAAAACTTTGGTAGGTCGTCTGAAACGGCGGCGGGTTAGGCAGAGATTTTGGTGGAAGTTGGGTTTTTAATCTGACCTACTTGCTGGGTCGAAATAGGCTAAGGATAGCTGAAAAGTGGCTTTAGGGGAGAACGGTTTTCAGACGACCTTCAAATCAAAAGACTTATTTCCCCCGTTTCTGTTGCATCAGCCAATCGCGGGCGGGTTCGAGCAAATAGGCGTAGTCAAACGAATACATATGTTCCGCGCCTTTGTGGGTGGTGTTTGCGGGAATCACCGTATTCGGCGTGAAGCGGATGAAGTTGATGCGTTTGCCTTGGGCGAGCATTTGTTGGACTTTTGCGTCTTGTTCCGCCTGCGGCAGTTTGGCGGAAAACTCGGTTTCGGCGTAGGCGACTTTGTTTTGTTGCAGCATTTCGCCGACTTGCGCCATACCTGCCGATGCCTTCGGGTCGGCGGCGGAAACGGTGTAGATGAATTTCGCCTGCGTCAGCGGTTTCAACACATTGATGTCCCATTGGCTGCCGACGAACATGGAAGCGGCAAAGAAATTCGGCTCGATGCTGTTGAGATAGAAGGAAATCATGCCGCCCATGGATTGGCCTGTGGTGTAAACGCGGTCGGGGTCGATCGGTTTTTGAGTCATCAGGCTTTTGACGAGACGCAGGGTCATGCCGACTTCGTCTGAAGTTTGCCATTGGTCATTGACCGCCGTTTCGGTGTAGGACGGCACGAGGACGAAGGCGGGGTGTTTCGCCTGCGCTTCGTCGGTTGCCCAAATAATGCCGCCGTAGCCTTGCATCAACGGGGCTTTCACGCCTTTGCCTGCGGTGCTGGCGTCGGCAATGAACATCACCAGCGGGTATTGGCGGCCGGGTTCGAGGTTTTTGGGCGTGTACAGGTTGTACTGCATTTCTTTGCCCGTTTGCGGATCTTTGAAGGTCAGCACTTCAAAACGAGGGGCGATTTGCTCGCGCAGGGCGAGCAGGCGGCTGTCGTAGGATTTGTCCGCGCCGCCGTATTGTTTGTCCCAAGCGGGATTTTGCGCGCTTTGGGCGGCGGGGCTGTTTTCAGCGGTGTTTTGCGTGGCGGTGCAGGCTGCCAGCAGCAGGCCGGCGGCGATGACGGCGGCGGTCTTTTTCATGGAAACTCCTTGAAAGATTGAGGGAAACAGTTAATTTGTTTTTACGCCCAAGCGGTTCAGCGCGTCAATGGCGGGCTGGGAAACATGGTCGCCGCGTGCGGCGGATTTCTGATACCAGCGCACGGCTTGGGTCATGTCTTTTGCCGTGCCAATGCCGTTTTCGTAACAATAGCCCAACCAGTATTGCCCCGTGATGTCGCCCGCTTCGGCTGCCTGCGTGAAGTAGGCGAAAGCGGTTTGCGCATTTTGGGCGACGCCTTCGCCGTTCAGATACATCAAGCCCAGATAGCGCGGCGCTTTCATATGCCCCGCCTGCTGCGCCTGCTCAAAATAGCGTTTGGCGTGTTGGTAATCGTGCTTCTGATACAGAGCGATGCCTTCGTCCAGCAGGGCTTTCGCCTGTTCGTTATGATGCGGAACGGAGGAGCATGCGGCAAGAAGGGCGGAGATGGTAAGAGCGGATAGTTTGGATTTCATGGGCGTTTCTTTAAAAGTGGGGGAAAGGGTAGTTTAGAAATATCATGCGTTTACGGCAAGTGGCAAGTGCAGGCTGCTTTCAGACGACCTTCAAAGCAGCCTGCACTCAGGTGTTTTGGATTGACTAACGCGAGCTATCTGCCAAATACTTTCCGCCAGGCATTCGGATTGATTTTAAACTTGGCTTTGAACTGCAAACGTAGGTTTGACGCGCTGCCGAAGCCGCTTTGTTCGGCGATGCGTTCTATCGGCAAATCCGTATTTTCCAATAAATCCTGCGCCTGCCATAGCCGCTCTGCTGTGAGCCACTCACCGAAATTCATGCCTGTTGCTTGAGAAAAATGGCGGATAAAGGTACGGCGGGAAACGGCTAATTTTTTTGCCAAATCGTCCAAGCGGTATGGGGTCGCAAGGTTTTGGCGCAGTTCGTCCAATAAGTGATTGATTTTGTCATCGGCGGTACGACGTTCGACAGGTCGGTGGATAAACTGTGCCTGCCCGCCTTCGCGGTGTGGTGCCGCAACCAAGGTACGGGCAAGATCGTTGGCAACGGTTGCACCGTGGATTTTGCGGATGAGGTACAGGCAGCAATCCAGCCCGCCCGCCGCACCTGCCGATGTTAAAAAGTTGCCGTCTTCCGCATAAAGGCGGTTGGTATCCAGATGAATTTTAGGGAAACGGCGGACAAAGTCGTCTTCGGCCAGCCAGTGGGTGGCGGCGGTTCTGCCGTCTAAAAGTCCTGTGTAGGCAAGGGCGTAAGTGCCGTAACATAGGGCGGTGATATGCGCGCCACGTTGTACTGCTTTCTGTAAATGTGCGCTCAACTCAGGTGTCGGGGCTTCTTCAATATTGCGCCAGCCTGCGATGACGATGATGTCGGCTTCTTCCGTCAAATCCAAGCCGCCGTGTACGGGAATGCTTGCGCCCAGTGCCGTGATGACGTCTTTGCTGTCATCGGAACAGATTTTCAGGTCAAAGAGCGGATTGTTCCGATAGGTCGTCTGAAAAACAGAAAAGGGAATGTTGAAGACAAAATCATTCATGCCCGATTGAGCATATAGCACGATTTTGGGGACAGTTTGATTTTGGCGAAACTCGTTACGCTCGTTTTCAGACGACATTTTGGCACTATCCTTGCGTTTGTTGGCAATATTGCCTATTTTAGCCGATACACCTGCTGCTTAAAATACGCTCCATGATTTTTTAAGGAGCAACATAATGAAATCCAAGCAATTTATTCTTGCCACTGTTTTGAGCGCGACAGCCTTTTCCGCTTGGGCAGACGATTCATACCAACATATCCGTAACGCTACCGCCAAAGTCGAATATGCGGGGCAGACGTTTTTAATTGACCCGTTTTTCGCCCCCAAGCATTCCATGAACGGCTTTGCCGGCACATTCAATAACCAAGCCAAAATGCCGCTGGTCGGGCTGCCGATGAGCGTGAATAAAATTTTGGACGGTGTGGATGCAGTTATCGTTACCCATACTCACGAAGACCATTGGGACGAAACCGCCGCACGTTCCATTCCGAAAAACCTGCCCGTATATGTGCAGCACCAAGCCGACGCGGCAAAAATCCGCAGCCAAGGCTTTACTGATGTACGCGTGTTGAACGGCAGCACTGTCTTCAACGGCGTAACCATCAGCAAAACCGGCGGCGTACACGGTACCGAAGCCATGTATGCCAACCCGCAGCTAGCCGAAATCTTAGGTGATGCAATGGGTGTGGTATTCCAAAGCAGCGGACATAAAACCGCTTATATTATGGGTGATACTGTGTGGACGGCAGATGTAAACAAAGCATTGAACCGCTACAAACCCGATTATCTGATTATGAACACGGGCTACGCGCTGATTTCAGGCATTTCAGACGGCATTATTATGGGGACGGCTGATGTATTAAAAGCCAGCCAAGTCATGCCTAAAGCCAAAATCATCACCGTACACATGGATACCGTGAATCATACCGCCGTCAGCCGCGCCGATATGCGTAAATTTATACGCGGTCAAGGCATTGAAAGCCGTGTGAACGTTCCGGAAGACGGAGAAATCGTTAAGCTGGATTGATAAACGGCTCATTACCCTAAGCAGCCTGCACCTTGTTTTCAAAGTGCAGGCTGCTTTTGGCTTTCAGGTAGCCTTTTGGCTGTGCAGAAACTTCGTTTTAACTTCGTTGAAGCTGCGCTTTCAGACGACCCCAAAAGCGGCTACCCGTTTCATCGGCCATGATTCGGTTGTCCAAACGCGTTCAAATTCTTCGGCGAAACCGTGTTGCGCGGCGTAGGTTTGCAGTTGTTGCAGCCAGGTTTTCGGGGCGATGTCGGCGGCGGCGCGGGTGGTGTGCAGCAGGTAGGGGCGGGTATCGAAAGCGTGGACGATGTGCTGGCTGACGGCGTTTAAGGCTTGGGGATTGTTGTTGGTTTGTTGGGCGATTTTTTCGTATTGCGACAGGGCGGCGGCTTTTGCGGTTTCACGTTCGGCGGCGGTTTGCCGGCTGTGTCGGGCGGTGGTGGCTTGAATGGCGATGATGGGCGGTAGTTGCCCTTCGGTGAGCGCGGCGGCGAGGCGCAGGTGTCCGTCTAAAATCAGCTGGCGGTTGGATAGGGCAGGGAGTTCGTACACCAAGACGGGCGGCAGTTGGTTTTGCCGTGCGCGTTTGCGCCAATATTTCAGACGACCGTCTTCGGCGTGGTGGGTTTTCAGGGTGATGAAGCGTTCGGCTTGGATGTAGAAATTGTTGTCCAGCGCGTCGAAACGGCTACCTGAAAACAGCCATTGGGCGTAGTTTTTGTCGGTTTCGGGTTGTACTACGGTGGTGTCGTGTCGGCATTCGCCCCATCGCTGCGGCAGGGTTTGGGCAGGGCGGTAGTTGAAATGCCATTCGCCGATGCCGAGCAGCCCTGTGTCGTGGGCGGCGAGTTGTTCGATGAAATATTTGTTCCACAACAGGCCTTGCTCTGCGGCGGGCAGGCGGGCGATATGTTCGTTTACGCGGCTGCCGATGTACCCGACGGGCTGGTATGCCTGCCAGCTTTCGGCGTAGCTGCGGACGAGGTAAACGTCGTATAAATCGTGGCTGAAGAACGACCAGAACACGGGTTCGTCGTGGCAAGTCAGGCTGAGGCTGATACCGTCGGGTGTGTGGAGTTTCAGGCAGCCTTGCGTTTGACGGTCGATATGCAGGGCGAGGCTGTCGGGGGAGGCGGGATTCTGGGTCAGGCTGCTGCTATATTGTTCCAGCGCGGCGGTTAGCGATTGGTAGTGCATGGGGCATCCTTTGAAAGGCGCTCAGCGATAACTGATGACGATCATCGTACTGCCGTCTTTATTGTGGTAGTACGCGCTCGCATTGCCCCATGCAAATCGACGGCATTTGCCTGCTGCCGATGTTTCAATGGAGCAAGGGGCATCGCCCAGCTGCTTATCCAGCCATCGATCAAATTGTTTTCTGCGTTGCAATTCGCGCTCCTCCGACCATGCTGCCCAGCTGTTGTCCTCGCCTATCGGGCAGAAGAATATGGATAAGCGCTCCAGCCGTTGCTGCTCGAACCGGGCGGTAAGGGTGTATTGTTCGGACTGTTTGGTAAATGACAAACCGAAAAATGTTATTCCCGCTTGCAGATGATTCGGGCTGGATTTTGGGAAGCATGCAATCCAGTCATCAAGCGTGGTGCGTGCGCCAATAATATTGCCGTCTGGCAGGATGATGCTGCCGTTTTCAGGGTTTATCTTCATCGGTTTGAATTTCCAAATGTAGTTTTCAGACGACCTAAAACCATGTTCGTATCCATGTCCGTTTTATAACGCCTTTAAGCCGCATGATTTTTTATTTCACCAACAACCGTCCCTGTCTCGCCAAATTCAAAGTAGCCAGCAACAGCAACATAACCAAGCCGGAGCCTGTGGTGGCGAGGAAATAACCTAAAAACAGTAAACGCTCTTCGGCGATCAAATGGAAACCGCAGCCCGTCATTGCCGCCAAACCGAATGAGAAACCCCAAAAACTGGGGCTGAATCCCTGTTCCAGCATCCAAGGCAGAAGGCGCAGCAGTAGCAGGAATTGCAGGCAGCCGTAGCCGATTAAAAGCAGCGAGAAGGTATCGATGTGCCCGCCCGATACGGCAAAATAGGTGCCACAGCCGACAAAAGCGGGCGCAAGTTGAATGCCGACAATACCGCGCACAGGGGCGTTGACGGGTGTACCGGTGCGCAAACGGCTCAATATGGCGGCTTCCAAGCTAAGCCATGAAAACAGTCCCGCGCCCAAAAACAGCCAAGCGTAATCCGATAAACCCAATGCCGCCATTGCGGTCGCGCTGACAAAATTGGTGGCAACGGTGGGCAGGTACACAATCGGCGTGGTGGCATCAAGGGTATGGACACCGCGCCACAAGCCGCCTGTGCGGTACATGGCAAATGCCAACTGCCCCGCTGTTCCCAGAAAAATCAACCCTTTTGCCGGTAGCGTTTGATAGGGTAAGGCTGCCAAACCTGCCAGCATCGTGGTAATCGGAATCGCGCTGATGAAACAGCATTGCACCAAATCCTGCAAATCCTGCAAAAATTCGGGGCGGAAAAAACGGATTTTGATGATGTAGGCAATGACCAGCAGCAGCCAAAGCACAAATGCTGCGGCTAACAGCGTTTCCGCAGCCCAATGCGGCAAAAGCCCGATACGCGCGCCGTAACGCCAAGACAAACCGAGCGCGAAAAGCCCCAACGGCATGCTGAAATAGCTGAGGGGGACGGGAAATTTTCGGGTACTCATGACAATGTGTGTTTTAAGGAAAGGCGGTAGTATAGCCGATTCAAATCGGTAAATGCAGCTTGGGTTGAATCATAATAAAGACGCTAAATCTGTCCGGAGTATCGGATTTCAGCATGAGCCGTATTGGGCATTGATATTCGGATGTTTGAGTTTATAAATGTGGTTTTCAGACGACCTTTTCAGATTTCGAGGTCGTCTGAAAAATATTTCAAACAGGTTTGCGGAAGGTGATGCAGTAAAAGCGGTTGCTCCACAGCAGCCGCGTTTTCTTTTCCTGTACGGTTTCGGGGATGCAGTTTTCAATTTGTGTCAGATCGAAATCGGTGTCTTGGAAATAGCTCCGCGTGAATAGGCTTTTTTTGTATTGTTTCTGGATAAAGTCGGTGGTTTCGTCTGCGATCATGATTTTGGTGTCGAGCTTGGCAACGAGCAGCATTTCGTTGATGGCTTTTTGTTTTGTAACTGCTTGATTTCTTCTTCTGCCATTAAAATTTTTTCATCTATGTTTTTCATTTTCTGTTTTCCTTTCTTTCTGTTTTTTAGCAAAGAAAAAACAGTAAACCTTTTTTGATTTATTGTTTCTGTGTTAGTCTTTTCCTAAACTTTAATTGCTTATTTTATTTATAATTGTATGATTTTATTGACTATATTTTCTACAAATCGCTTATCGTGTTCCACAAATATAAGTGTAGGCTTTGCTTCTCTTATGATTTCCTCAATCTGTATTCTTGATATTACATCTATATAATTTAATGGTTCGTCCCAAACAAATAAATGAGCCGGCTTTGACAAACTTACGGCAATTAAAACTTTCTTTTTTTGTCCATCACTATAATTCTTCATATCCATTTCAAATAATTCTCTTGAAAAATCTAATTTTATAAGAATTGTTTTACACAATGTTTCATCAACATCTTGCTTATGAATATACTCATTTAGGCTACCCGTTAAATCAGATGTATCTTGAGGGATGTACGATATTTCCAAATTACTTGCTAATTTTATCTCACCTGTATAATCGTGATTCAGACCTAATAAAATTTTAATCAAGGTCGATTTTCCACTTCCGTTACTACCATATATGGCTACTATATCGCCTTGTTTTATTTCAAAGCTCACATTACTTAATATCTGTTTTTCCCCATAATATGATGATAAATCACTAACCGATATTAGAGGATTTTTGCGATGATGTAACGGATGCAATAATAGATTTTCCTTTATTTCAATATCTTTTAGTAAATTCTGTTTTTCTTCTATTGCCTGATTTTGTCTATTCTCCAAATTCTTGGATCTTTTCATCATTTTGGCTGCTTTATGACCTATATATCCTTTGTCCGGTTTTACGCCTGATATTTTCACACCATTTTTAGTCTTTTCAATTTTATCAGACCAAATTTTACATTGCCTTGCAGCTTCTTTTAATCGTTTAATATCTTTTCTTAATTTCTCGTTTTTACTGATTTCAAATTGGTCTTTCATCAATTTGTTTTCATACCATGATGTAAAATTTCCTGATTGGACATCAATAGAATTCCTGTTAATAGAAATAACATGATTGATGCAGCCGTCTAAAAAATCCCTATCATGAGATATGAGCAAAAACCCTTTTTTACTTTTCAGATATTCACTTACAATTTTTCTGCCGTGCATATCCAAATGGTTTGTCGGTTCATCAATAAGTAAAAAGCCATCTTCTCTTGTAAACAAAATAGCTAAAAGGATTTTTGTTTGTTCTCCTTTAGAAAGTGTTCCAAATTCCCTATAAACAAGGTTCTCATCTACATTGAGCAAACTAAGTTCTCTAAATAATTTCCATTCTTCCCCATCTGGTATGAGTTCTTTATATAACTCAATCCCTGATTTTAAAGTATCAGTTATATTTGGTGGAAATTTAATGAATTCAATATCCTTGATTATCTTACCCTGATGAGTTTCTTGGTTTAAAAGTAACTTAAATAGCGTTGATTTGCCAATTCCATTTCTTCCTATCAATCCTATTTTCCAGTTTGTCTCAAAGGAAAACGATACATTTTCAAATATAGGTTTTACATAGCCATGATATGAGAAACTGAGGTTTTCAATTTTAATTGTCGACATAAAAATACCTCCTTACATTCCTATTTTATTTAATATTATACAAATTTAAGCCATTTTCTATATCAGCTTTCTATGGCACTTGACAGTTGCCTATAAAATTAAAATGCGAATGTCGGTTTAACTTCGGCACACCGTCCCAACAGCTTAAAATCCTGCGGGATTGGTGTGAATTTAGGGCTAATCCACGTCAGCCCCTTTTATTTTTCAGACGACCTTTTCAGATTTCGAGGTCGTCTGAAAAAGCAAATGCGGCGGCTGTATCAAACAGGTTTGCGGAAGGTAATGCAGTAAAAGCGGTTGTTCCACAGCAGCCGCGTTTTCTTTTCCTGCACGGTTTCGGGGATGCAGTTTTCGATTTGTGTCAGATCGAAATCGGTGTCTTGGAAGTAGTTCCGCGTGAATAGGCTTTTTTTGTATTGTTGTTGGATGAAGTCGGTGGTTTCGTCTGCAATCATGATTTTGGTGCCGGGCTTGGCGACGCGCAGCATTTCGTTGATGGCTTTTTGCTTGTCGCTGAAAAAATTGATGCCGCCCACATGGAATACGACGTCGAACATATTGTCGGCAAAGGGTAAATCTTCAGCGTTGCAGTGTACCAAGTCCAAGCCTGCCGCTTTTTTCTGCCATACGTTGCGGCAGCGTTCCAACATGCCGAGCGACAGGTCGGCACCGGTTAAATCCAGCGCGGCGGGGTCGATGTCGGCGGGCAGGTGGTTTAAATCGGTACCTGTGCCGATGGAGACGTAGAGCGCGGTGCAATCCTGCCGCCATTCCAGTTCGCCCATCAGGCTGCGCCGCATTTCGTTGATGCTGTTGCCGTATCTGAGGCGCGCTATCCAGCGTTCGCCGAAATCGTACCAACGGGCGAGGCGGTTGTACATTTTCATGTATTTGGCGTTTTCGCCCGTTACGTTGTCGGAATCGAGGCACAACAAGATGCCGTCTTGTTCGGGCGGAAGCTGATTTTGCAGGGTGGGTTTGAGTTTTTGGATGAGTTTGGCGGAAGGCATGGTGCTTCTCCTGTCGATGATTAAACTATGCGTATTTCGAGTCGGTTTCGGCAAAAGCGTTAAAGCATTGGATTCATTCATCCAATTTATCCGGCGGGGTCGTCTGAAAGTCTGATGATGGGGAACAAGCGATTTTGGGTGGCTGCGCTGCCTGAAATAAAGGCCGTCTGAAATCGTGTTTCAAACGGCCTTTTGACATAGTTTAAGACAAGGATGGATTAGAACTTGCTTTTGATGTCGTCAATCAGGTGCTCGGCTTTTTCTTTTGCCTCGTCAACCAGATGTCCTGCTTCTTCTTTGCCTTTTTTCAATACGTCGCTTGCTTTTTCCTCAATGTCGGCGGCAACTTCTTTGACTTTGCCGATGCCTTGTTGGATCACGCCTTCTGCTTGGAGTTTGGGATCGTCTAAGAGTTCTCCGGCTTTCTCTTTTACATTACCGCTGATTTGGTCTAATTTACCGCTCATGGTTTATTTCCTTGATGTTTATGTTGATCGAGAAATCACTATAGTCTAATTGGTAGCTTGTTGCAACTCGGAGGTCGTCTGAAAACCCGCTTCAATAAAATGAAAACCGTTTTTCAGACGACCTGAATCATTTGCCCTTATCGTTTATCAAACCGTTTTTCTGCAAATAATCCCGCGCTACGTCCGCCGGTTTTTCTCCGCCCACTTTCACGCGGTAGTTCATTTCGGTCATTTCGGCTTCGCTGATTTTGCCTGTCAGTTTGTTCAATGCGTTCACGATGTCGGGATGCTGTTCGGCAAACTCGGTTTTCATCAGCGGTGCGCCTTGGTAGGAAGGGAAAAGGGCGATGTCGTCTGAAAGGACAGCGAGGCGGTATTGTTTGAGGTCGCTGTCAGTGGAATAGGCTTCAACGAGGTCGATTTTGCCGTTTAGGAGGGCGGTGTAGCGCAGGGCGGGTTCGAGCGTCGAGAGGTGGCTAAACTGTATGCCGTGTTGTTGCAGGCCTTTGTAGCCGTCGGCGCGGTCGGTAAATTCGAGGGTAAAGCCGGCGCGGATTTGGTTTTGCACGCGTTTGAGGTCGGAGATTTTGTGCAGGTTGTGCGCGGCGGCGTAGTCTTGGCTGACGGCGAGGGCGTAGGTGTTTTGGTATGCCATCGGCGGCAGAAAGGTCAGCCGGTGTTGTCGAGCGAGCAGGTCTTTGGCAGTTTGGTAGGTCTGTTCGGGCGAAAGGCGGCGGTTTTGCTGTGCGGCAGGGACTTTGACCAGACTTTCGAGGACGGTACCGGTAAATTCGGGATAAATATCAATTTCGCCGCTGTTTAAGGCGTTGAACAGGAATGAAGTTTTGCCGAAATTGGGTTTAAGCATCACCTGCGCGCGCGGATTATTTTCTTCAATCAACTGTTTGTACATATTGATGAGGATGTCGGGTTCGCTGCCGAGTTTGCCTGCGATGGTGATTTTTTGTGCGGATTGGTTCGTTTGAAAAATCGGTGTCAAACCGATGGCGATAAGGATGGCAAGCAGGGCGGCGGTAATCGGCATTTTGTGCTTGGACTTTTGCAGCATGCCGATGCCGCCGCTGACCAATACGGCGAGCAGGGCGGACAGCAGCGCGCCGGTAAACGTCATCGCCATGTTGTTGCGGTCGATGCCGAGCAAAATCAGGTTGCCCAAGCCGCCCGCACCGATGAGCGCGGCGAGTGTTGCCGTGCCGATAATCAATACGGACGCGGTGCGGATGCCGGAAATCATGGCAGGCAACGCCATCGGCAATTCAATGCGCCACAACGCCTGCCAACGGGACAAGCCGAACGCGGTGTGCGCTTCTTTAATGGCAGGATCGATTTGGCTCAAACCGAGATAGGTGTTCTGAAAAATCGGTAATAGGGCGTAGAGCGTCAGCGCGATCAAAACCGGCGGCGAACCGATGCCGACAAAGGGAATCAGCAAGCCGAGCAGCGCGAGGGACGGGATAGTTTGCAGGATATTGGTTACCTGCAAAACACCTTCCGCCCAACGCCGTTTATTTGCCAGCCACACGGCCAGCGGCACGGCAAGCGCAACGGCGCAAAGCAGGGCAATCAGGGAGAGGCGGAGGTGTTCAAGCGTCGCCTGCCAAAGTTCGGCTGGCGGGACGGGAAGAAAATCAGGCATAAAGAATTGTCGGAATTGAAAATATTTCCAACAGTATAGCCTAAAGGACAAAGAAGATAAAAAGGTCGTCTGAAAACCGGTTTTCATTTTGTTGAAACGGGCTTTCAGACGACCTCAGATGTTATTCCCCGCTCTGTTATCTAGTCGTTTTTCCTTAAATAATCCCGTGCTACGTCCGTCGGTTTTTCTCCGCCTACTTTCACGGTAGTTTATTTCAATCATTTCGATTTTGCTGATTTTGCCTGCCAGTTTGTCTAATGAGTTGACTATGTCGGGATGCTGTTCGGCAAACTCGGTTTTCATCGGCTGCACACCTTGATAGGAGGTAAAGAGGGCTTTTGACCTTTCTTATTCAAACGAAACGGTAATGGAAGACGACGGCTGACAGTATGTTCGTATAAAACGGCATACTCCTGTTGTCGAATAGGTTTGCTCCATACACTGTTGCAGCCATTCCCTGCATTACCCACAAACCTAATTTGGCTGACGGCCTTCACCGGCTTTGGCATCCCAATAGTCGGCCTCCCGTTTATTCTTGGGCGTTTGTTCCGCAGAGAGACTGTAATATTGCCAAAGCCGCTTGGCGGCAGCCGTGTCGCCGTTTTTCGCTTTCTCCCGAAGCAGGTTGATTTGCTGCGGCCGGAGATGGTAGATGCTGCCGGTAGATACGGGGGTATCGGGATTGTAGCGTTCTTCGTCCAATACTTGTTGTAGGCGGGGAGAGAGGGCGATACCCTGCCGTTTCAGTTTATATGCCCACGCGGCGGCATCGTGATAACGGTAAGCGGCCAGGTGTTCTTCGGCATAGGTCAACAATTCTTCATTGGTCGGCACGGTATCGGATGCCGTTTGCGGATGTTCTTGGGAAGCGGGTCGGTTATCGGGCATGGTGGGATTTTCCCGGCAGGAGGTAATGAGTAATAAGGCGACGAGGAGAGCCGGTAGGCGTTTCATGATTTTTCGCTCCGATAAAAAGTTTGGAAAGACAACCTGCAGGCGGAAAGGAAGCCGATAAACGGAGGTCGTCTGAAAATCCGTTTTCAGACGACCTTTGCTTATGGGAAATGATTTACATCACATCCAACACATCAATGCCCAGCAAGCCCAAGCCTTGTTTCAGCGTGTCGCCAGTGAGTTTCGCCAGTTGCAGGCGGCTGTTGCGGGTTGCGCCTTCGGCTTTGAGTATCGGGCAGGCTTCGTAGAAGCGGCTGAACAGGGTGGCGGTTTGGTAGAGATAGGCGGCGAGGTAGTGCGGATACGCGGTATCTGCCACGCTTTGCAGCACGTCTTCGAATTTCAGCAGCTCGGCGGCAAGCTGTTTTTCCAGCGGTTCGGTCAAAACGGTTGGCGCGGCCACGTCCCATTCGCCTGCTTTGCGGAACACGCTTTGCACGCGGGTGTAGGCGTATTGCAGGTAGGGGGCGGTGTTGCCTTCAAACGAGAGCATGGCGTCCCAGTCGAACACATAATCGCTGGTGCGGTTTTTGCTCAAATCGGCGTATTTGACCGCGCCGATGCCGACGGTTTTGCCGATTTTAGCGGCTTCATCCGCGCCCAATTCGGGGTTTTTCTCTTTCACCAAAGCCGTGGCGCGCTCGACGGCTTCGGTCAGCAGGTCAACCAGTTTTACAGTGTCGCCGCTGCGCGTTTTGAACGGTTTGCCGTCTTTGCCCATCATGGTGCCGAAGCCGATAAACTCGGCTTTTGCATCTTCCGGCAGATAGCCTGCTTTGCGGGAAGTGGTGAAAAGTTGTTCGAAGTGCAAGGCTTGGCGGTGGTCGACGACGTACAGCAGGCGGTCGGCTTTCAGACGACCTATGCGGTAGCGCAGGCACGCCAAATCAGTGGAGGCGTAGAGGAAGCCGCCGCCTTGTTTTTGCACGATAAATGCGGCGGGTTCGCCTTCTTTATTTTTAAACTCGTCCAAGAACACGACTTTCGCGCCGTCGTCTTCAACAGCCAGACCTTTTTGAACCAAATCATCGACAACGGGCTGCAAATCGTCGTTGTATTTCGATTCGCCCGCCACGTCCTCAGGACGCAGCTTCAAGCCCAACGTGTCATAAACGGCTTGGGCGTGCGAGAGCGAAATATCGACAAACTGTTTCCACAACGCCAACACGGTTTCATCGCCGCCTTGCAGCTTCACAACGTATTCACGTGCGGTGTCGGCAAAGGCGGGGTCTTCGTCAAAGCGCACTTTGGCTGCGCGGTAAAACTGCTCCAAGTCCGCCAGCTCGAACGCGGCGTTGTCTTTTTGCTGCTCGACCAGATAAGCGACCAACATGCCGAACTGCGTACCCCAGTCGCCGACGTGGTTTTGGCGGATGACGGTGTTGCCCATGAATTCCAATACGCGCGAAATGCTGTCGCCGATGATGCTGGAACGCAGATGACCGACGTGCATCTCTTTCGCCAGATTGGGCGAGGAATAGTCGATGACGACAGTTTGCGGTTTGTCGGTTTTTGCCACGCCGAAACGCGCGTCATTCAAGGCCGCATGAATATTTTGGGCGAGAAATTCAGGACGCAGGCGCAGGTTGATAAAGCCGGGGCCGGCCACTTCCGCGCTTTCAATCACGGCGTTGTCCGCCAATGTTTCGGCAACCTTTTGCGCCAATTCGCGCGGATTTTGTTTGGCTTTTTTCGCCGCACCCATCACGCCGTTGATTTGGAAATCGCCGTGTTCGGCGTTTTTGGTCGGCTGCAAAACAACGGGGCTGTCGGCGATACCTGCGGCGGCAAAGGCGGCGGCGGCTTCGCGTTCGACGGTTTGATGTAGGTTCATGAAGTTCGGTCTCTTGGTTAAATTCAAATCAGGCGGTATTTTAAAAGAATTTGGGGTGTTGAAACAGGGCTAAGGTGAAAGGTCGTCTGAAAACCTTGGATTTGGGTTTTCAGACGACCTTTTGCGCAGAAAAGAGATAGGTTAATGCCAGCGGCTGTCGTTTTCACATGGAATACCGTCATGATCGCCGTCCATTTTGGTATTCGGACAGAATTTAACGAAGAATTCTGCCTCACTTAAGGAAGTCATTTGGGAACAATATTGACGACCATCGCATTTGAATTCGTTTTTTGATGTTGAAGAGACAGAGGAGTGATCAGATTTTTGGGTGTCCGTAGATTTATGTTTAGCATTTGTACGACCACGGCTGTTTACTGCATCCAACCACTCTTCGCGTTCGGCTTTTATTTTGGCTGCAACTTCTTCCACCATCGTCTTCGGCGGTGCGGCCGCTGCCGCTTGCGCCTGTTGCTGGTATTTCTGCCAGTAATCCCAGCCAAACCATCCGCCGGCGGCAAGCAGGGCGATGATGGGGATAATCAGCAAGAGCTTGGAAAAGGTTTTTTTATACGGTTCGGGTTCGGTGTCGAAAAAGTCGAATTCATCGACACAGTCAAGGGAGAAGCAGATATTTTCGGCTTCGTCGCGTCCGCGTCTGCCTTTGACGATGTCGAATGAGACGCGTTGGCCTTCGGCAGGCGGACGTGTCAGTGTGGTAAAGGCGGAAAGTGGGGCGAATACTTCTGTACCCATGCTTTCTTCGCGGATAGCTCCAAATTGGCGGGTGTCATTCCAGCGTGTAATCGTACCGTAATAGCGCATAGTTTTATGTAATTTGAATAGTTGTTGTTTGGGTTGTATTTTAAACGAAATCTGCAAAGGAGCAAGGGGGAGCTGTTGATATTTAAATGTAAATTCTGTGGCATTGGGAACGGCAGGTTTCAGACGACCTTTGTCGGGCCGGCATGATTCGGTGGGGAGAGTGATGTTTTAAACAAAAAAAGGAAACATATCGTTTCCCTTTTCTGTTATTCAATAACGTAACCTTCTTTGTCCCAATTTGTCTTTTTCACTATTTGATCATTGGCGTAAACTGTTTCAGACTTTTTGGCTCCGTCGTCATACCATTCCAGAACAACGCCGTTGCGTTTGCCGTTGGTAATGGTAATTTCAGAAAGGGCGCGGCCGTTTTCGTCCCAACTCATGATTTCGGTCGGTTTGTCGTTGACCATGGTCATTTCGGTTTTCGGGCTGCCGTTGGGATACCATTGCTTCCAGTAGCCGTTTGCCTTGTCATGTTTGAACTGGATTTCGCTTTCTTTCGTGCCGTTGCGGTAATAGCGTGAGCCGACGCCTTCGCTCAAGCCGTTCAGATAGGGCATGACCGCCGATTTTTTACCGTTGGGGTACCAGTTGGTCCATTCGCCGTTCGGCTTGCCGTTGCGGTAGCTGCCGATCATTTTCTTTTGCCCGTTGAAATGCCAGAGCGTCAAAGTACCGTTGTTGAGGACGGGAACGAAGGTTTTGATCTGCGCCGCCGGTATTTCATACGGGTCGGAATATTTTTTCATGGACGGATAGTAAAAGTCCTGCACTTGCGCTACGCCGGATTCGACGGTGTATTGGCGGACGTAAGCTACCGATGACATTGTGGCGGTAATTTTGCCGTTTTGATTGAAATAAACGGAGTGGGTTTGTGCCGAAGCTTGAAGCGACGCGCCAAGCAGGATGCAGGCGGTCAGGCTGTTTGTCCAAAAGTGGTTCATTGTCTGATTGTTCCGATGTGGCGGAGGTGTAAATAATAGGTATTTAGTTGAGTCGTCAAGTCGATAATATTTGAATAAAGCATATTCCGGCTGTTATTCGTCATTATAATCCATCAGGTCATGCGGGTTAAATATAATATTTTTATGAATGCTTATTGAAATACAGACAATAAATATAAGAAATGGTTCCGATTGGAATATTGAATTTGTGTATAGGGAGGTCGTCTGAAAACAGATTAAACGGATATGTTCAACGTTAATAATATAGTGGATTAACTTTAAACCAGTACGGCGTTGCCTTGCCTTAGCTCAAAGAGAACGATTCTCTAAGGTGCTGAAGCACCAAGTGAATCGGTTCCGTACTATCTGTACTGTCTGCGGCTTCGTCGCCTTGTCCTGATTTAAAGTTAATCCACTATAATGGTTTGGGGCGAGCGCAATCATGAAAATACGGCCGAAAACCTATATGCAGAAGATTTTCGACCGTATCAAAATCAGCAAGGGATTATTCCAATCCCAACAATTGCTCGCGGGTCAGCAAGAATACGAATCCGTCGCCGCCGCTGGTTTCCAGCCAAGTGAACGGCAATTCGGGATAGGCGGCTTCCAATACGTCGCGGTTGTGTCCGATTTCGATCAGCAATACGCCTTTGGGGTTCAGGTATTTGGCGGCGTGCAGCAGGATTTGGCGGGTGGCGTCCAAACCGTCTTCGCCGCTGCCCAAGGCGAGTTCGGGTTCGTGCAGGTATTCGTCGGGCAACATATCGACCGATTCGGCATCGACATAAGGCGGGTTGGAAACGATCAGGTCGTATGTGCCTTCCAAACCTTCGAACAAATCGGTGTGAATCAGGTTGATACGGTCTTCCAATCCATAATCTTCGATGTTGATGGCGGCTACTTCCAGCGCATCCAAGCTCAAATCGACGGCGTCAATTTCAGCGGCGGGGTAGTGGTGTGCCATTTGAATGGCGAGGCAGCCGCTGCCGGTACACAAATCCAATGCGCGGTGAACCAATTCGGGGTGTTCTATCCAAGGGGTAAGGTTGTCGCCGAGTAGTTCGTAAATAAACGAACGCGGTACGATGACGCGTTCGTCAACATAAAAATCGAAATCGCCTTGCCATGCCTGATGGGTGAGGTAGGCGGCGGGAATGTGTTCGACTGCGCGGCGTTCCAGCACTGCCAACACTTCTTCTTTCTCGCTTTGCAACAGCTTGGCGTCGAGGTAAGGCTCCAGCGTGTCCAGCGGCAGGTTGAGGGTATGTAGGATTAGGTAGGCGGCTTCGTCGTGCGCGTTGTCCGAGCCGTGCCCGAAAAACAAACCGGCATCGTTGAAACGGCTGACGGCAAAACGCAGGATGTCGCGGACGGTGGTCAATTCTTGGGCTGCTTGGGTAAACATATCGCACTCTCAAATAATGTAAATTAATGTTTGCATTATAACAGCAAGGTCGTCTGAAAACGGTGTTTGCTTGAATATAACGTTTTCAGACGACCTCGATAAGCATAGTTCAATCTCAATCCACCCCGCGGGCGCGGTTTTCATGGAATTGTGCCTGCCAATCGGCAAATTTTCCTTGCTCGATGGCTTCGCGCATTTCCGCCATGATGACTTGGTAGAAATGCAGGTTGTGGATGGTGTTGAGTTGCGCGCCCAAGATTTCGCCGACGCGGTGCAGATGGTGCAGGTAGGCGCGGCTGAAGTTTTGGCAGGCGTAGCAGGTACAGCTTTTGTCTATAGGGCGTTTGTCGAGCTTGTGTTTGGCGTTTTTGATTTTCAAATCGCCGAAACGGGTGAACAGCCAGCCGTTGCGGGCATTGCGGGTGGGCATGACGCAGTCGAACATGTCCACGCCGTGCGCCACGCCGTAAACGAGGTCTTCGGGTGTGCCGACGCCCATCAGGTAATGCGGTTTATGTTCGGGCAGCATCGGTCCGACGGCGCGCAACATGCGGTACATTTCGGGTTTGGGTTCGCCGACGGACAGTCCGCCGATGGCAAGGCCGGGAAAGTCGAATTGTTCCAAGCCGCGCAGTGATTCTTCGCGCAAATCTTCATACATCGCGCCTTGCACGATGCCGAACAGGGCATTCGGGTTCTTCAAATCTTCAAAGGCTTTTTTGCTGCGTTCTGCCCAACGCAGGCTCATTTGCAGGGATTTTTGCGCCTGTTCGTGCGTTGCTTCGCCGGGTGTGCATTCGTCCAACTGCATCACGATGTCGGAATTGAGTACGGTTTGGATTTTCATGGAGATTTCGGGCGAGAGGAAGAGTCTGTCGCCGTTAATCGGGCTTTGGAAGGTGCAGCCTTCTTCGGTAAGTTTGCGCATATCGGAGAGCGAGAAAACCTGAAAACCGCCCGAGTCGGTCAAGATGGGTTTGTCCCAGCCGATAAAGTCGTGCAGGCCGCCGAATTGTTCGATAACTTCCAAACCGGGGCGCAGCCATAAATGGTAAGTGTTGCCCAAAATAATTTGTGCCTTGATGTCGTGCAGGTTTTGCGGATTCATCGCTTTGACCGAGCCGTAAGTGCCGACCGGCATAAATACGGGCGTTTCGATTTTGCCGTGGTTCAGTTCCAACGTGCCGCGTCGGGCATGGCCGTCTTTTTTATGTAAGGTAAATTTGAGCATAGGTTGTATCTATAATGTCGAAAACGGCGTGTGAAGCCGCCGTGCAGTCAAACGATTGAGGTAAAAACGCGATTATAAAGGATTTTCATCGCAATAGCGGTGTTTGAATATTTCAGACGACCTTATTCGTATCGAGATGTTCACTGTTGAAAATGTTTCAAAAAAATCACAATGTTCCGACAATGTCGTCTGAAACCTCATTTTCATGCTTGCCATCGCGTCAAAGTATCGTCTATAATCCGAACCCTGTTAAACAGGCACGTAGCTCAGTTGGTTAGAGCACCACCTTGACATGGTGGGGGTCGTTGGTTCGAATCCAATCGTGCCTACCAAATTTCCCAAACGGCATTTATGCCGTTATTTTTTAATGTTTTGGAGCTTTTTGATGTTAAACATTACCTTGCCGGACGGCTCAGTCCGCCAGTACGAATCGCCCGTTACCGTGGCACAGATTGCCGCGTCTATCGGAGCAGGTTTGGCGAAGGCGACAGTGGCGGGTAAGGTAAACGGCAAATTGGTCGATGCGTGCGATCCGATTACCGAAGATTCAACCGTCCAAATTATTACCCCGAAAGACCAAGAAGGCGTCGAAATCATCCGCCACTCTTGCGCCCACCTTGTCGGTCATGCGGTCAAGCAACTCTATCCCAACGCAAAAATGGTTATCGGCCCCGTCATTGAAGAGGGCTTTTATTACGATATCGCAACGGAAAAACCGTTTACGCCTGAAGATGTCGCTGCCATCGAAGCGCGCATGAAAGAATTGATTGCTCAGGATTATGATGTAGTCAAAATTATGACTCCGCGCGCCGAAACCATCAAAATTTTCCAAGATCGCGGTGAAGAATACAAGCTGCGCTTGATTGACGATATGCCCGAAGTTGAAGCAATGGGTATGTATCATCATCAGGAATATGTCGATATGTGCCGCGGTCCGCACGTTCCGAACACCCGTTTCCTGAAAAACTTCAAGCTGACCAAGTTGGCAGGTGCATACTGGCGTGGAGACAGTAATAATGAAATGCTGCAACGTATTTACGGTACGGCTTGGGCGACAAAAGACGAATTAAAAGCCTATATCCAGCGTATCGAAGAAGCAGAAAAACGCGATCATCGCAAATTGGGCAAACAACTGGATTTGTTCCACTTGCAAGACGAAGCGCCGGGTATGGTGTTTTGGCATCCCAAAGGTTGGGCTTTGTGGCAGACTATCGAGCAGCATATGCGTAAAGAGCTGAATGCCGCCGGCTATAAAGAAGTCAAAACTCCCCAAATCATGGATAAAACCTTTTGGGAAAAATCCGGTCACTGGGATAACTACAAAGACAATATGTTCGTAACCAGTTCGGAAAAACGCGAATATGCGGTTAAACCAATGAATTGCCCCGGACATGTTCAGATTTTCAATAACGGCTTGCGCTCGTACCGTGATTTGCCGATGCGTTTGGCAGAGTTTGGCTCTTGCCATCGCAACGAGCCGAGTGGTGCATTGCATGGACTGATGCGTGTTCGCGGTTTTGTACAAGACGATGCGCATATTTTCTGCACCGAAGATCAAATTGTCAGCGAAGCGCGGGCATTTAATGAATTGCTGGTTCGTATTTACAAGCAATTCGGTTTCCACGATGTATCCGTCAAGCTTTCACTGCGTCCTGAAAAGCGCGCAGGTTCAGACGACGTGTGGGATAAGGCAGAACAAGGTCTGCGCGAAGCATTGACTGCTTGCGGCGTGAAATGGGACGAGTTGCCGGGTGAAGGCGCGTTCTACGGACCTAAAATCGAATATCACGTCAAAGACGCATTGGGACGTTCTTGGCAGTGTGGTACGCTGCAACTGGATTTTGTGTTACCGGAACGCTTAGATGCAGAATATGTAACCGAAAACAATGACCGCGCCCGTCCGGTAATGTTGCACCGCGCCATTTTGGGTTCTTTGGAGCGATTTATCGGTATTCTGATTGAAAACCACGCAGGTTCTTTCCCGTTGTGGTTGGCTCCGGTTCAAATGGTGATTATGAATATCACCGAAAATCAAGCGGATTACTGCCGTGAAGTGGCTGCTAAATTGCAAGCCGCTGGCTTCCGTGTAGAGCTGGATTTGCGTAACGAAAAAATCGGTTACAAAATCCGCGATAACAGCCAATACCGCTTCCCTTATCAAATCGTTGTCGGCGATAAAGAGAAGCAGGAAAACAAAGTGGCCGTGCGCCGCAAAGCAGAAGACTTGGGTTCTTTGGATTTGGATGATTTCATTGCACAACTGCAGCAAGAAATCGCAGACGCCCTCGTCAACCATTAATTTTTATAGGAGTATTCATCATCGCTCAAGAACGCGAAGCACGAATCAATGGCGAAATTACCGCTAAAGAAGTGCGTTTAATCAGTGAGTCAGGCGAACAGCTTGGTGTCGTATCGGTTCGTGAAGCTTTGGCTATGGCCGAAGAGCAGGATGTGGATTTGGTAGAGATTTCCCCTACTGCCAAACCGCCTGTATGCAAACTGATGGATTACGGTAAATATAAATACCAACAAGCCAAGAAACGCGACGAAGCCAAGAAAAATCAGAAGCAGGTGCAAATTAAGGAAATCAAATTCCGTCCGGGTACCGATGAAGGCGATTATCAAATCAAAATGCGCAACATCAACCGCTTCTTGGCTGACGGCGATAAAGTCAAAGTAACGCTTCGTTTCCGCGGTCGTGAAATGGCTCACCAGCAACTCGGTGCGCAACTTTTAGAGCGCGTAAAAGAGGATTTGGCGGAAGTAGCCCAAATCGAATCCTTCCCTAAAATGGAAGGCCGTCAAATGGTGATGATGATTGCACCAAAGAAAAAATAAAGTTATAATTTCCAGCTTACTCCGATTGCCGCTTCGGGGTAAGCTTTTGATTGGCGGCAAAAACCGTGGCATTTTGGGTTCAAGTGTTTGAAATCGATGTTTTAAAACCCCCTAATGCCTTATCTAATAACGAATGGAGTTTTCCCATGCCTAAAATGAAAACCAAGTCTAGCGCGAAAAAACGCTTCAAAGTACTGGGTAACGGCGGTGTAAAACGCGCTCATGCGTTCAAACGCCACATCTTGACTAAAAAGACCACTAAAAACAAACGCCAACTGCGCGGTACCTCTATGGTAAACGATCGCGATTTGGCTTCTGTTGCTAAAATGTTACCCTACGCTTAAGGAGTTTAGAATATGCCACGCGTAAAACGCGGTGTAACCGCTCGTGCCCGTCACCAAAAAATCTTCGCGTTAGCCAAAGGCTACCGCGGTCGTCGTAAAAACGTATACCGCGTTGCCAAGCAAGCGGTAATGAAAGCCGGTCAGTACGCATACCGCGACCGTCGTCAACGCAAACGCCAATTCCGTCAATTGTGGATTGTCCGTATCAATGCAGGTGCCCGTGAAAATGGTCTGTCTTACAGCAAATTCATGAACGGTCTGAAACGCGCCTCTATCGAAATCGACCGAAAAGTATTGGCTGATCTGGCTGTATTTGATAAAGCCGCTTTTGCACAATTGGTTGAGAAAGCTAAAGCTGCTTTGGCTGCTTAATCCAAAAAATTTGAAAAGGAAGCTACGGCTTCCTTTTTTCTTTGTCTGAAGAAAGTCTATGTAATTGATTTTCTTTCTTTAAAGTCTATTTTTTTGAATTGATTTGCGCTAAAATACGCCGATTCTATCAAACGGATTGGCCGTAAACGATAAAAGGTCGTCTGAAAAGTTTGGCAACACCAAACCATACAGGCGGCCTCATTGTTTCAGACGACCCATCATCAACCGACAGATGATAAAACCACTATGGAAAATGTAAACCGTATCGTTGCAGAAGGCATTGCCGCAGTAGAAGCCGCGCAAGACTTCAACGCTCTAGAACAAATCAAAGCCCGTTATCTTGGTAAAACCGGCGAGTTGACCGGACTTCTGAAAACCTTAGGTCAAATGTCGCCTGAGGAGCGCAAAACCATAGGTGCGCATATCAATGAATGCAAAATCCAGTTTCAGACGGCCTTTAACAATAAACGCGATGTGCTCAACGAAGCCAAACTCCAAGCCCAGCTTGCCGCCGAAGCACTCGATATTACCCTGCCCGGACGCGCGCAGGAAAATGGCGGTCTGCATCCCGTAACCCTGACTTTGCAGCGCGTGGTTGAACTCTTTCACGGCATGGGTTTTGAAGTGGCAGACGGCCCGGAAATCGAAGACGATTTCCACAACTTCCAAGCCCTGAATATCCCCGCAAATCATCCCGCCCGCGCTATGCAGGATACGTTCTACGTTGAAAACGGCGATGTTTTGCGCACGCACACTTCCCCGATTCAAGTCCGCTACATGCTCGATAAAAAAGAGCCGCCCATCCGCATTATCGCCCCCGGTCGCGTTTACCGTGTGGACAGTGATGCAACGCACTCACCCATGTTCCACCAAGCTGAAGGTTTGTGGGTAGAAGAGGGCGTAACTTTTGCCGATTTGAAAGCCGTGTTCACCGATTTTATCCGCCGCTTTTTCGAACGCAATGATTTGCAAGTACGTTTCCGTCCGTCTTTCTTCCCGTTCACCGAACCGTCCGCCGAAATCGACATCATGGGCGAAAACGGCAAATGGCTAGAAGTCGGCGGCTGCGGTATGGTGCATCCCAACGTGTTGAAAAACGTGAATATCGACCCTGAAAAATACACCGGTTTCGCCTTCGGCATCGGCCTCGACCGTTTTGCTATGTTGCGTTACAACGTGAACGATTTGCGGCTGTTTTTTGATAACGATTTGAACTTTTTGAAACAGTTTGCGAAATGATTGTGCAGGCTGCTTGAATGGAAAAGCAGCCTGCACCGCAGAAAGCTGAATCATGAAACGCTATGTTACCCCATTCGTTTGCTATGCGTTTGCTGTTGCACTGTGGTTGCTGTCTATCTATTGCGAAAACCGCTCTTTGGCGTTGGCCGATTTGAAAACTCTGACCGGCGACGATGTGGAAGGTGCAATAAGGTGGTCGAATTACGGATTTACCGCATTTACTGTGTCCTGTTTTGTCACCGCGATCGGTAGTTGGTTGATGCCGTGGTTTAAAAGCTGGGAACGTGTAGCGTTTACAGTGAGTGTCACCTTAGGCTGTGCCTTGCTAGCGTAGTTTGTAACAATATTTATTGTTTTGATTGCTTAAGGTTTGAAAAGGCTACCTGAAAGCAACAGCCCCAACAAAGTTAAAAACCAGCCTGCGCCCTAAACAAACAGGTCGTCTGAAAACAAAATCTGATAAAAAAGTTAATTAGTTGATTGAGAACATAACATGCAATTCTCCTACTCATGGCTGAAAACCCAAGCCGATACCGAACTTTCCGCCGATAAGCTGGAACATCTGTTAACCATGTCCGGCTTGGAAGTGGAAGAAGCCGAGACTGCCGCGCCTGCGTTTACGGGCGTGGTGATTGCCGAAGTGAAATCCGTTGAAAAACATCCAGATGCCGACCATTTGAACGTTACCCAAGTCGATGCGGGTACGGGCGAGTTGGTGCAGATTGTGTGTGGTGCGCCGAATGTGAAAGCGGGCATCAAAGTGCCGTGTTCGCTACCGGGTGCGGTGTTGCCGGGCAATTTCAAAATCAAGCCGACCAAGATGCGTGGGGTGGTGTCGAATGGGATGTTGTGTTCCACCGATGAACTCGGTCTGCCTGACGACGGCGTGAACGGCCTGCACATTCTGCCGCAAGACGCTCCTGTCGGTGCAAACATCCGCGAATATCTGGATTTGGACGATACGGTGTTCACGCTGAAAATCACGCCGAACCGTGCCGACTGCCTGAGCATCAAAGGCATTGCGCGCGAAGTGTCCGCGCTGACGGGTTGCGCGTTTAAGCAGCCTGCAATCCATGCCGCGCCAATCACGGGCAGCCGCAAACAGCCCGTGCAGATTGATGCGCCTGCCGATTGCGGCCGCTTTATCAGCCGCGTGATTGAAAACGTGAACGCGCGCGCCGCTACGCCGGATTGGATGAGGCAGCGTTTGGAGCGCAGCGGTATCCGCAGCCTTTCCGCACTGGTGGACATTGGCAATTATGTGATGCTGGAAATCGGTCAGCCGATGCATGTTTTCGATGCTGACAAACTTTCAGGTAGCCTGCACATCCGCCGTGCGAGCGAAGGTGAAACGCTGGAATGCCTGAACGAGAAAACCGTCTCTCTGTCTGAAAACACGCTGGTAGTGGCCGACGAAAAAGGCGCGTTGAGTTTGGCAGGGCTGATGGGCGGCGCAGCGAGCGCGGTTTCAGACGACACGCAAAATATCGTGCTGGAAGCGGCTTGGTTTGCGCCTGAAATCATCGCCGGCAAATCGCGCCAATATGGTTTTGGTTCGGATTCGTCGTTCCGCTTTGAGCGCGGCGTGGATTACCGTTTGCAGGCTGACGCCATCGAACGCGCTACCGAATTGGTTTTGCAAATTTGTGGCGGTGAGGCAGGCGAAATGGTGGAAGCGCAGGGCGAATTGCCTGAAGCGAAGCAGGTCGAATTGCGTTTGGGTTGTCTGAAAACCGTGTTGGGCGTGGACATTCCTGCCGAACAGGTGGAAACCATTTTGCAGCACTTGGGCTTGCAGCCTGAAAAAACGGCGGAAGGTTTCCGTGTTACCGCGCCGAGTTTCCGTTTCGACATCGAAATCGAAGCCGATTTGATTGAAGAAATCGGTCGCGTTTACGGCTATGAAAATATCCCCGACGATTACACATCAGGTCGTCTGAAAATGCTGGCGTTGCCTGAGACCCGCCGTCCGCGTTTTGCCGTTTATAACGAAATGGCGGCGCGCGGCTACCGCGAAGTGGTCAGCTATGCCTTCGTTGACGAGCAGTGGGAACTCGATTTTGCCGCCAACGCGAACCCGATCCGCCTGCAAAACCCGCTGGCGGCGCAGTATGCCGTGATGCGTTCCACGCTCATCGGCGGCTTGGTGGAAATTCTGCAAAACAATCTGAACCGCAAGCAAAACCGCGTGCGCGTGTTTGAAATCGCCCGCGTGTTCAGCAAAGGTTCAGACGGCCTGTTTGTACAAAACGAACGCATCGGCGGCTTGTGGTACGGCGCGGTCATGCCCGAACAATGGGGCGAGAAAACGCGCAACGCGGATTTTTACGACATCAAGGCCGATGTAGAAAATCTGTTGAAAAACAAAGCGGCTGAGTTCGTCAAAACCGAACATCCCGCTTTACATCCTGGCCGCGCCGCCAATATCGTTTCAGACGGCCAAGTCATCGGCTTTGTCGGCGAATTGCACCCGAAATGGCTGCAAAAATACGACTTGCCGCAAGCGCCGCTGGTATTTGAAATCGATATGGCAGCGGTGTTGGAACGCGAAAAAACGCGCTATCAGGCCGTATCGAAATTCCAGCCGGTGCGCAGGGATTTGGCGTTTGTGATGCCTGAAACCATGACCCATGATGATTTGTTGGCCGCCTTGAAAGGCGCGGCAAATAAGTTGGTACAGGAAATCAGCGTATTTGACGTGTATCGTGGTACGGGTCTGCCTGAAGGGATGAAGAGCATGGCGGTCAAAGTGATTTTGCAGGATATGGAAAACACGCTGACGGATGAAACAGTCGAGCCGGTTATCGGAAAACTGATTGACGCCGCAACTGCTGCGGGAGCGCAACTGCGCAGCTAAAAAATAAATATTCGCTTGAATTTTAAATAGAAATTGGTAATAATCTGCACCTGTTACAACAGAAGGTAATAATATGACATTAACTAAAGCCGAATTGGCCGATATTTTGGTAGATAAAGTCAGCAATGTAACCAAAAACGATGCCAAAGAAATCGTCGAACTCTTTTTTGAAGAAATCCGCAGCACTTTGGCACGCGGCGAAGAAATCAAAATTTCCGGTTTCGGTAATTTCCAGTTGCGCGACAAACCGCAACGTCCCGGCCGTAATCCGAAAACCGGCGAAGAAGTACCGATTACCGCCCGCCGCGTAGTAACTTTCCATGCCAGCCAAAAACTTAAAGGCATGGTGGAGCATTACTATGACAAACAACGCTAATCCCGTTATTCCTGCAAAACGTTATTTTTCGCTGGATGAAATGTGCGAACTGGTGCAAATCAGCCCGTCACAATTTGCCCAGTGGCAACATGAGAACGGTATCGTTGTCGGTTACGGCGGCGATCGTTACACCCGTTCCGATGTGGTGAAACTGCTGAAGCTGAAAGATACCTTTGCGCCTTATGTCGACCGCTTCAGCCGTGATTCTTTGGATGCAAACGGTCATCCTGCTGCAAAGGCAGAAGAGGTTAGGGATAGCCTGAATCAAATTTTGGCAGATTTGGAAGCGCATTCATAATCGCCATTTCGTATTTCTACGAAAAATAAAAAAACCGACCTTTGAAAGGTCGGTTTTTTTATTGATGACGAAAAGATTAACAATACATTTTTATGCCAATTTGTCAGCCGAAGAAGGCGCAAGTGATACGAAGCCGGTCGCGGCTTCAGGAAATTGTTTTTCCAGAGTTTATACTCGATATATAGTGGATTAACTTTAAATCAGGACAAGGCGACGAAGCCGCAGACAGTACAGATAGTACGGAACCGATTCACTTGGTGCTTCAGCACCTTAGAGAATCGTTCTCTTTGAGCTAAGGCGAGGCAACGCCGTACTGGTTTAAAGTTAATCCACTATATCATCTTCCGTTTTTTCTGTTGCATGAACAATCGAACGGGACGACTGCCATTAGTAAAAAGGTCGTCTGAAAACTTTCAGACGACCTTTGAGAAAGTTAGGTGTCCAATTCAAACTACGCCTGTTATGTAAATAACACAGTGCTTTCTTGAAATATGAACAATCCTTTCTTTGAGAAAAGCCATCTAAACTAAACCTTCAGATAACCTTAACTCATTCTTTAACTTTTATCTGATAAAATTCTTTCTGGTCCATACTTTCAAACCAACCTACTGCTCCTCTTACATAATAAGATATTTCAATCTTAATATCCTGCTTAGTTATTGGAGTTCCAGAAATATTCAATTTGTTATACCACATATTGGTAGGTGTTACAGTCAACCCCGAATTCGGAGGATCCATTTCCACATTGAAATGATTGGGATAAGCAGCATATTTAGTTCTTAATTCTACGAAATATGGCTTATTAAATTCTGCATCCGGTAATGCCTGAACTTTATGTTTACCGGCAAAACAACCGGATAATGCTATTGCAGCCGAAAAGATAAATACTTTCCTTATCATACTTAAAATATGCTCCATAATTTGCTGATATTTCACAGAATTCTAAAATCGATTGCTCCAAAGCTGGCTTTTAGAAATTTTTCAGACGACCTTTGAGAAAGTTAGGCTTCCAATTCAACCTACGCCTGTTATGTAAACAACGCGGTGTTTTCTTGGAATATGAACAATCCTTTCTTAGAGAAAAGCTATCTAAACTAAACCTTCAGATAACCTTGACTTATTCTTTAACTTTTATCTGATAAAATTTCTTATGATCCTTCTTTCACAATCCCAAAAATCCTCCTGGCCCTCTTATATAATAAGAGATTTCAATCGTAATATCCTGTTTGGTTTGTGGAGTTCCAGAAATATGAACCGTATCATACCACTCGTCGATGGGCTTTACAGTCAACCCCGAATTCAGAGGATTCATTTTTACCTTGAAATAATCAGGATAAGTAGCTTGGTTAGCCACATTAAATTCTATGAAATATGGCTTATTTAATTCTGCATCCGGTAATACCTGAACTTTATGTTTACCGGCAAAACAACCGGATAATGCTATTACAGCCGAAAAGATAAATACTTTCCTTATCATACTTAAAATAAGCTCCATAATTTACTGATATTTCAAAAAATTCTAAAATCGATTGCTCCAAAGCTGGCTTTGGGAAATTTTTCAGACGACCTCTGAGAAAGTTAGGTTTTCAATTCAATCTACGTCTGTTATGTAAACAACACAGTACTTTCTTGAAATATGAACAATCCTTTCTTAGGGGAAAGCTGTCTAAACTAAACTTTCAGATAACCTTAACTTATTCTTTAACTTTTATCTGATAAAATTTCTTCTGAGCCTTACTTTCAAACCATCCTACTTCACCTCTTACATAATAAGATATTTCAATCGTAATATTCTGCTTGGTTATTGGAGTTCCAGAAATATGAACCGTATCATACCACTCATCGGTGGGTTTTACAGTCAACCCTGAATTTAGAGGATCCATTTTCACCCTGAAATTATCGGGATAAGCAGCATATTTAGTTACATTTAATTCTGTGAAATATGGCTTATTTAATTCTGCGTCCGGTAATACCTGAACTTTATGTTTACCGGCAAAACAACCGGATAATGCTATTACAGCCGAAAAGATAAATACTTTCCTTATCATACTTAAAATAAGCTCCATAATTTACTGATATTTCACAAAATTCTAAAATCGATTGCTCCAAAGCTGGCTTTGGGAAATTTTTCAGACGACCTTATGAGAAAGTTAGGTTTTCAATTTACGTTTATTTTCTCTAAGTAAACAGATTTTAAATTTACTATTTCTTTTAACTTGTTGTATTGGTTAATTATCCTGCCCATTCGCGGGCTACATAAAAGACTTTCCCATACTATCCAGTGAACCTTAAAGTTTGGTGTCGTTGCCCCAGCAAAATATTTGGCGAACTTATCAGTTGCACGATACGTTAGTCTTATATCGCGTATTTGTTGATTTCCGCCAATTTTTTCAGAGTGCTGCTGCAAAGATAGGGGGAGATTATCTTGCTGAAGTTACGTTTTCAGACGACCTCCTGAGACCAAACTCAATCCGCCACATCGATACACAAATATTTCAATTCCAAATATTCGTCCGCACCGTATTTGCTGCCTTCGCGTCCCAGCCCGCTGCGTTTCACGCCGCCGAACGGTGCCGCTTCATTGCTGATTAAGCCGGTATTGATGCCGACCATGCCGTATTCCAAAGCTTCGCCGACGCGCCATTGTCGGGCAGCGTCGGAGGTGAAGAGGTAAGCCGCCAAACCGTATTCCGTATCGTTGGCGGCCGCGATGACTTCGGCTTCGGTTTCAAAGCGGAATACGGGGCACAACGGCCCGAAGGTTTCTTCGCGCGCCACCGCCATTTGCGCCGTTACGCCGCTTAAGACGGTCGGTTCGAAAAACGTTCCGCCCAATACGCTGCGTTTGCCACCGGTTAGGCAGACCGCGCCTTTGGAGAGCGCGTCGGCGATGTGTTGCTCGACTTTCTCCACCGCTTTTTCCTCAATCAGCGGCCCTTGGTTCACGCCTTCATCCAAGCCGTTTCCCAATTTGAGCGCGGCTACTTTTTCACTTAATTTGCGGCAAAATTCGTCGTAAATGCCGGATTGAGCGTAAACGCGGTTGGTGCAGACGCAGGTCTGGCCGCTGTTGCGGAACTTGCTGGCCAGCGCGCCTTCGACGGCTTTGTCCAAATCGGCATCGTCAAACACGATAAACGGCGCGTTGCCGCCCAGTTCCAAACTGAGTTTTTTAATGTCCGCCGCGCTGTCGGCAAAAATTTTCGCGCCGACTTCGGTCGAACCGGTGAAGCTGATTTTGCGCACGGTCGGGTTCGTGGCAAATTCATGGCTGATTTCCGAAGCGCTACCACTGACGACGGGAAGCAAATCCTGCGGCACGCCCGCTTCGTAAGCCAGCAAGGCCAGCGCATACGCGCTCAGGGGCGTGAACGACGCGGGCTTGACTATCATCGCGCAGCCCACCGCCAAAGCAGGCGCGGCCTTGCGCGCAATCATCGCGGACGGGAAGTTCCACGGCGTAATCGCAGCGGTAACGCCGACGGGCTGTTTCAACACGACCAGTTTTTGCGACGCTTTCACGCTTGTCAGCACATCGCCGTCAATCCGCCGCGCCTCTTCGGCAAACCAGCGCACAAACGAAGCCGCATAATCAATCTCGCCGCGCGCCTCGGTCAGGCTTTTGCCCTGTTCCATCGTCATGATGCGCGCCAGTTCTTCTTTGTTTTCCTTGATCAAAAAATACCAACGCCACAACACATCGGCGCGTTCCAACGCGGTTTTTGCCGCCCATAATTTTTGTGCAGCCTCCGCCTTTTGAATCAGTAGTTTGAGGTCGTCTGAACGAGTCGTGCGGACAAACGCCAAAGTCTCGCCCGTCGCCGGATTATCGACTTTGATGCTGGCTGGAATCGGAAGAAAAGAAATATCGGGATGGTTTAACAATGATGCAAAAGAGTTCATGCCTGCCCTCGTGTGTATAGATGATGGATGGAGGTCATTATTCTCTTCATAGGGGAAAAGCGCAAACTGATTGGGTAGTTTGAGCCACATGAGAAGAAGAACCAAAAATAGGTAGCTAAAAAGGTCGTCTGAAAATGCCTTATGGGCTTGGTTAGGACTTTCTCATTTGAATTGTGAGAAATTGTTTTAACCGACTGATAAGACATATTCAGGCGACTTTTTTTATTAGACCTCTTGCGAAAATATTCATCCCATCGCATTAACCAGTCCTGCAATCAGATTTACCCTTAACCCGAACCGTTTCCGCCTGTTGCGGTAAGGCAGCGACAAGATTTTGAATATCTTCAGTTTCCTGTTGATGTGCTCGATGACGGTTCTGAGTTTGCCTAACCGCCTGTTCGCCTCTTTATCCTGTTTGTTCAGCGGATGATGTTTGGATTTCTTTTTCGGGGTCTGTAATCCGGTTTTAGCCAATCCTTGATAACCCTTATCCGCAATGACTATTTTGTAGGGATAAAGCTCTGCAAGGTGCCTCTTGGCTAAACGCATGTCATGCTGAGCACCCATCCCCGTCCGGATGCTGATGATTTTTTCAGTTTCTCTGCCGTATATGACCTGGATTTTAACCGTGTGCCGCTTTTTCTTGCCGCTGTAATACTGCCGCTGTTTTTTTGGGACGTTCAATCGGGCTTTCGGTAACGTCAATGATGACCGTTTGATCGCCCGGATTCTTGTGTTTTGGCAGGGAAAAGCGTTTGCAACGGATGAGGGCGTCCTCGGTTTTACGGATGGTGCGGCAGACATTACTTTCAGAAAGGCCGTAGATGGCGGCCAATTCGAGTTGGGTATGGTAATGACGCAGATAGCTCAGGGTAAGCAGCAGTTGGTCTGCCAAGCTGAGCGTATGCGGCCTGCCTGACTTGACCTTCCGGCTTTCTGCTTCTGTGGTGACTTTCAGCATTTCGTGAAAAAGGACGGGCGTTACACCTGTGAGCCGTTTGAATTCCCTGTCGCTTCTTTGGATGAGGTTTTCGTATTTCATTTGGGAATTGTAAATCTTCAGGATACTTTCGCAAAAGGTCTATTTGGATTATTTATATAGAAATTAAATATTTTTATGTTGAAACAATAGAATAGGTTTTAAAAATATTTTAGCTGTTGAATGTGAATATATCGAATAAATGTTTCCATATTATTAAAAGCTTGTTAAAATCATCAAAAATTATACAAATAATAATCAAAATCATTAAACCTATCTTCAATTGATTTGCGGCAAAACCTTCCCGAGGTCGTCTGAAAATTTTCAGACGACGCTGTCTGACATTCCGCCACACAAGGAATCCGTTATGAAGCCAGTCAAAGTCAACACCCTTGCCGCCTGCATCGCAGCCATCGGTTTTTCTCCCATCATTTATGCTGCCGATAATACGCCGACCGTCATTCTCGATACCGTTACCGTCAAAGGCTCGCGCAATAAAGACGAAATCGGTAAAAACCGCGTCTATACCCGCGAAATCGTCAATCTTTACAAAGGCAAAAACGAAGTCGAAACCTTCAAGGGCAACACCGTATCCGACCTTTTAAGCGGTATGTCCGGCGTGTACAGCGGCGACGCGCGCAACAGCGGCGCGTTGGATCCCAATATACGCGGCGTACAGGGGCAGGGACGGATTCCCGTTACCATCGACGGCACTGAGCAGGCGATTACCGTCTGGCGCGGCTACGCAGGCGCAAATAACCGCAACTACGTCGACCCCAACATCATCAGCAGCGTTTCCATCGAAAAAGGCCCCTCGTTCAGCCGCGATATGAAAAGCGGCATAGGCGGCTCCATCGCCCTGAAGACCATCGATGCCGACGATATTGTCCCTGAAGGGCAGAAATACGGCTTTGAAGTGAAGGCGGAAGCTTCCAATAATTCCATCAAACAACGTGCCAATGTCTATGAAAAATCAGTCGATTATCGGACATTGGATGCGCCTGATGCCGCGCTTGGCGGTATTTGGCGGGCGATGTTGGACGATACCGACCGAATCGACCAGCGTTTCAACGGACGCAATAAATTTGGGAAGGATAAAGCCTACCGCATTGCCGCCGCCACCAAGCAGGACAATTTCGATGCCATGCTCGCCTACGCCTACCGCAGTAAAGGCAATTATTTTTCCGGTAAAAAAGGTGCGGAGCGCTACGGTTACATCGGTCCTTGGACGATGGAAACGGTCAATGAATTAAACAGGCGGGTTGCGGATGCCGCTGCAAGAGGCGAAAAATTTTACGGTAGTGAAAATATGTTAGGTTCACCTGACATTGCCAAGATCGGACTTTTTTATCATCCGGGCGGAGAGGTAACCAATACTTCGCTCGAAACCAAATCATGGGTAGGTAAAACCACCTTCCGTCTGCCGAACCATCAGACTCTTAAATTTGGCCTACGCCATACTGATGCGATTTTTGGCGAAATTATGCCTTCCCGCGTTATCGGTCCGATTTATGCCACGCCGGAAAACTTGAATAAGATTGCAGAATGGCCGAGGGCATGGGTCAAGCAGCGTTCCTACAATATCGATTATGCGTGGAAGCCCGAGGGCAGCCGCTGGATAGATTTGAACGCATCATTGTGGACAACCCGTACCAAATCCAAAACCAATACAGCAGGCGGTTCACCCGGCGATGCCCTGTATGAAGACAGGGTAGATAATCTGTCTTCATGGAAAACCGCTATGAATCGATGGCATACCTATGACGAAGAAACCAAGAGAATAATTGAAGAAGCAGGTTACACAAAAAAACCGGATGTTGTCGAACAGCTTCCGAATACAAACGGACGCTTCAATACCATAGAGGGCAATGCCTACTATGCCAACAATACCCGTAACGGTTTCAATTTTTCCAACCGTATGAAATTGCACGATAAGCTGACGCTGACCTTAATGGGTGATTTCCAAAATGAAAAATTGAGATCCCGTAATGAGTTTGCCGAAGAGTTGCGTAATGAGGGAAGGGACAAATACCCCGAAGAAGTGGAAGAAGGCAAGATCCGAGCCAATTATGAGTTGACCAATTTCGGAGAACCGCGCAACGGTAGGCGTAGGGAATGGAATTTCGGTTTCAATTTCCGGTATCAGCCGCTGAACTGGCTGACACTGACGGCAGGTGCGCGCTATACCAACTTCAAAATACAAGATCACAGTGAGCGTTTGAAAACGGGAATAGACAGTTGGGGGCAGCCTTTGATGATGAATCGTGGGATGGCTTACAAGCTGACACGTGTGGCTACCGAGCAGGAATATCGTGATTATCTGAATGCGATTAACAATGACGAATTCAATGACAGTATCGAAATAGATGAAAGAGGGGTGGCAATATTAAATCCCACCGCCCATGATGATGTAAACAGACCAAAGCTGGACAAGCTGGAATACTATTGGCTTAAGGACGATAAAGGACGTTTGAATCCGAGTACAAATCCGATTTTCTCTACACCTAGTTTGGTTACACCTGTGGTCAACCCCGCATACGATCCAAATAACCCTGACAGTCCCCGTATGGTGTTGCCATATAAAGTGCTTGCAAGAGACAGGGATAATTATCTGACTCCGATTACACCTGCGGAGTTGCAGCGCGCCCGAAAACAGGGCGGTAGCGGGTGGGCTCCAGCTTTTTCCGCGACCGTCAATTTTACCGATTATGCCCGCGCCTATCTGCGCTATACCGAAACCCTGCGCTTTCCCAGCATTTTTGAGGGGACATACGGCTTCTCGACAGCGGCAGGCTCATTCGCCCGTTACGGCTACGGCTGGAAGCCCGAACACGCAAAAAACTGGGAGATCGGCTATATTCATGATTTGACAGGGTTGTTTCCGAAAATGAAAAGTGCGGATTTCCGCATCAACTACTTCCACAACAAAACAAAAAACGTCATCGACCGCGACTACAATCTCGAGTTTGAGCAGTTCGACAAATTATTGAGGACAGGCGTGGAATTGCAGACGCGTTTCGATACTGGAAAATTTTTTGGCGGATTGGGCGTGCTGAGGACATTGAAAAACTGGATGTGTGATGATTCTTATGCATACAGGGATATTGATGTTGTATCAAGATATCTTCAAGAAGGAAAATTAATCAAACATCCAACCTGTAATCATGGCAGCATCACTGGCGGTTATCTTGCTACGGCGATTCAACCCCGCTGGTCTATCGATGCAGATCTGGGCGGGCGATTCTTTCGCAACAAACTGGAAAGCGGCGTCCGTTTCCATTTCCACAGTAGGGTTTATCAAAACCGCAGGGCGATTTTTCAGGCATATTACGACCAAGCAGGTAATGGAAAACAGGCAGACCCCGACTATATGAGATGGCAGCCTGTCGCTACATGGGATGCCTATCTGCGCTACAAAATCGGCAAGAACCTAACCGCCGAACTGGTTGGAACGAATTTGGGCAATCGCTATTATCTTGATCCAATCAATCCTACCCATATGCCCGCGCCGGGTAGGACAATCAGGATAGGGATTACGGGTAAGTTCTAATATAAAAAGAAACTATTATCATTACGAATATTTGTGGTATAATAGTTTTGCCTGAAAAAGAAATCTTTCATATAGCTTATTTAGTGATTATTTCTTAGGTGAATTTTTAATTATTTGACAAAGGATTTCAAAATGAAAATGAATTCATTTGCAATTGCTATCTTTGCATTGTCTTCTGTTTCTGTTGCGTATGCTGCTAATCCGGCAAGTGGTAAAACTGTTGCGAATAATGCGGCAAATGTACGTCATCTGGAAACAACAGTAGAAAATTCGGGTAAATATGTCGGTAAGGCTGCTATCAATATTGTCGATAATACCCTTAAGGATACAGCGAAGAAGGAATATGCGAACAATAAACCAGTATCATTTGAACAGGTTAATGCAGTTCGTAACAATCGGTTAGTGAAGTTATTTTATTCTTCGATTGCTTCTAAGGATAGAAATGGCGTAACAGTGGCAAACCTACACCGTATGAGTGGCGGTATATGGGAACGCATTCCTATGCCTGATCACTCCCATTTAGGCCGCCTGTCTTACGCACAAGTCGGCAATTTAGATGTCTATTTCGGTGATTGGTCTAATGTTGCACCTGGTGCGGCTGTCGGTACCAAAGGTACGAATTACACCGCCTTCTACAGCGGCACGGGTCGAACCACCAATCTGCCGACTACGGGTACTGCCACTTATACGGTTAAGGGTATCAACCAATATCATACGCAAAATACAGCCCTCTTAAACGGTACGCTGAAAGCCGATTTCGGTAAACGGACGCTGAACGGCGAAATGAAACGTACGGGTCTGACAGTTGCTGTTAACAATGCCGCCATCAATACGGCTCAGGCTTCATTTAAAGGTAAAGCTACGGCAAACAAAGTGGCCGGTACGGCCCACGGTCATTTCTTCGGCAACCAAGGCGCGGCGATTGCTGGTGTGGCTGATTTTGGCCGAAACCATGCCTATAACACTGCCTTTGGCGGTACGAAAACCGGTAAATAATGAATCATAATGCGATAAGGCGGACGGTTTTTGTCGTTCACCATTCCGTCCGCCTATAAAACACAAATCATCCGACACACAATGCACATCGTACAGGGCCGTTCGGAAATATCGGGCTTCGCAATGCGTTTAAGCCGGTATTTTCCGAACGGCCCGTGAGTTTGAAGGCGTGCTGTTTCGATGGGCTTGAGAAACTCATTTTTCAGACGACCCGGCTGGGGCTTCCATGCAAATAAACAATGCTCTTGCCCGGTAAAGATGAAATATAAGTTTTTCTTTGAAAAGGTCGTCTGAAAAACAAAGCCGTCCGACACACAGGAAAGAATTTTATGAAACGCCTTTTGCTCCTTCCTTTTTTTATCAGCCTGCTGCCCTACGCGTTTGCCGACGACAGGGAAGACCGCTTCATGCAGCTCAAACAGGGGACGGAACTCCGCCGCGCGCAGCAGGAAAGGAACGAAGCGGACAATACGGCGATTGAGTTCGGCGCGGGGAAAATGCAGGACGGCGAAGATTTGGCGTTGTCGCTGATGAAGGCGATCAATGCGCAAAACGAAGAGGAAACGGCGCGGCTGTTGGACATTTACCGCAGTCAGGATGATTACGACCCCGATATAGTGCTGTTTGCCGAGGCCAATCAGGCGGTGTTCCGCGACGATTTGAAGACCGCGCTGGCGAAATACCGCGAGCTTTACCGCAAGAATCCCGAATTTCTGCGCGGCCGCCTGGATTTGGCGCGGCTGCTGTTTATAGACAAACAAAACAAAGAATCGGCGGCATTGTTCGACGGCATCGATATTCCCGAAGTACCCGCCGTCAATGAGAAAATCAAAGTGTTTGCCGACGCTTTGAAGAAACGCGATGCGTGGAGCGGCTCGGTTTCGTTCGGCACGGGTTACGATACCAACTTAAACCAGTCGTCGGGCGCGACGGTCGTCCGCAATCAGACAAGCTGCGGTTTCGATTCGAACGGGCAACCGATTCTGGACGATGCCGGAATGCTGTCCTGCCGCAACGAACAGCTTGACGCCTACGCGCCCGATGCGTTGAAAAACCGGATGTGGGTATATGAAGCCAACTTGAGCAGACGCATTTCGCTCAACGGCCACCACGGCCTGCAACTGGGCGGCTACGCATGGGGCCGGCTCTATCCCGGCAACAAGGAATACGGCGAACACAATATCAACGTCAGCCCCGCTTACAGTTTTCAGAGCAAAGACCATTCCTTCAGTATCGGCCCGCAGGTGCAATACGAATGGTCGGGCGGCAAACTGCGCGACAGTAGCGCCGGCATCAGCACGGCATACAGCCGCACCTTTTCCGACCAAGCCTCGCTGGGCGTGCAGCTCGACCACAAATACGACCGCTACCGCGGCGAATTAAAACATTTCAACGGCCCGCAAACGCTTCTGTTCACCACCGCCATCTACGCCCTGCCGAAAGACTGGCTGGTATTCGGCGGCTACGACTACCTGCGCAAAAACAGCCGTGAAAAAGTGGATTCCTACCGCCGGCATGGCCTGCGCGCGGGCGTCAACAAACGTTTCGAATCCGGCATCGACGCCACCTTTCAGGCAATCTGGCGCAAAACAGCCTATCAGGACTACCATGCCTGGCTGGAAACCCGCCGCCATGATTTCGAACGCACCTATCAGTTGGACATCAAATTTGACCGTCCGTCCTTCCACGGCATCACGCCCGTTTTCAGTATCAAACACACCGACAACAAAAGCTCGTCCTGGCTGAACCGCTACAAACGCAACGAATTTACCGTCAAAGCAGAATACAGGTTTTAAGCCCTCGAGGTCGTCTGAAAACGAATTTTCAGACGACCTCGAAGGTTTATGTTGTATAAGCTGTCAGCTAAGGAGTCGGTTTTGTAAGAGTGCTATTTTTATCCTGAATACACGTTATAATACGAACCTTATTCCCAAACCTATTCGAGATTCTGTTTTCAGACGACCTTTAAGATAAAAGGTCGTCTGAAAACGTTTGTCCCGTCCATACGCATCCGCCGAACTATGATTCCATCCGATTTCATTGACGAGCTTCTGGCCAAAGTCGATATTGTCGATATTATCGACGAGCAGGTTCCGCTGAAGAAGGGCGGGGCGAACTATATGGCTTGTTGTCCGTTCCACAAGGAAAAGACACCGTCGTTTTCGGTCAGTCCGACCAAGCAGTTTTATCATTGTTTCAGTTGCGGGGCGCATGGTTCGGCGATTGGTTTTGTGATGGAGCATCAGGGGTTGTCGTTTCCGGAGGCAGTGCAGTTTCTTGCCGACCGCGTGGGCATGGTCGTGCCTAAAGTGCGCGGGCAGAACGATAATCCTGAAGTCCGTGCCGAACGTAAGAAAAAGCAGCAGACGCTGGAGGAAACGACGGCAGCGGCGGCGGATTTTTATGCGCAACAGTTGAAATTCAATCCGGCGGCGAAGGCTTATTTGGACAAGCGCGGTTTGAGTGCGGAAGTCATCGCGCACTATGGTTTGGGCTACGCGCCCGACGGCTGGCAGCCTTTGGCGCAAGTGTTCCAACCGTACCCGAATACCGCGTTGGTGGATACGGGTATGGTGATTGACAATGAGGGGCGGCATTATGACCGATTCCGTCATCGGATTATGTTCCCCATCCGCAATCCGCGCGGGCAGGTAATCGGTTTCGGCGGCAGGGTGTTGGACGACTCGAAGCCGAAATATTTGAATTCGCCTGATACGCCTTTGTTTGACAAGGGGAAAAACCTTTACGGATTGTATGAAGGACGTGCTGCGGTCAAGGAAGCAGGGCGGATTTTGGTGGTCGAAGGCTATATGGACGTGGTCGCGCTGGCGCAGTTCGGCGTGGGCTACGGCGTGGCGGCTTTGGGCACGGCGACGACGGCGGAACACGTCAAAATCCTGATGCGACAGGCGGACAGTATTTATTTCTGTTTCGACGGTGACAGCGCGGGGCGAAAAGCGGCTTGGCGTGCGCTGGAAAATGCGTTGCCGCAGTTGAAAGACGACAAATCGCTGCATTTTTTATTCTTACCCGAAGAACACGACCCCGACAGCTACATCCGCGCTTACGGCAAAGCGCAATTTGAAGATGCGCTGTTGAATCAAAGCAAGCCTTTGTCGGAATATTTCTGGGAACATCTTTCAGACGACCTCAATCTCAATACGCAGGAAGGTAAGGCGGAATTGGTGAAAACCAGTTCGCCGCTTTTGGCACAAATTACCGCGCCGGCATTGGCTTATTTGTTGAAACAACGACTTAGCGAGCTGGTTGGTATTGATCCCGACAATCTCGCCCAACTGCTGGGGCAGGAAGCACCGAAGCGGCACGTCAAACAAAAAAGCTACAAACTGCCTCCGATTTCCGTCAAACAACCCGTCATGCTGACGCTGGTGCAACGGCAAATCCGCAGCCTCTTGATAAATCCGGATTGGGCTGCATATATAGACCTGCCCGATTATTTGGCGTTGGACGGCGATTTCGCCTGCCTTGCCAATCTCGCCGAAACCATTAAAAGCCATGCCGCCGTGCCTGCTACAGCGCAGGTTTTAGAGTATATGCGCGGTTCTCCTTACGAAGAAACCGTGAACCAAATCTTCCAATCGACACTCTATTCTGAAGAAATGGAAGGCGGAGGCGAAGAAGACCGCGAAAACTTCCAAATCGGCATGAAGAAACTCCTTAACGAGTTAAAATACCAACAAATCGAAACCCTCAAGCAGAAAAGCCTGCAATCGGGTTTGAATGAAAATGAAAAAAAACTCTTGCTGTCGCTTTTGACCGCAAAGCAAAATTGAACGAACGGCAATCCCTGCCGAATCCAGCAACCTTCAGGCCGTCAGAAAAGCATTGTCCCAAGCTGCGAACATGATGATCCCGCAGAACACCCGTTCCAAAGAGCTTTCAGACGACCTCAGCGTTACAACCCGGCAGATTGAATTTAAATCGGTTGTAACTCTGTTCCGCCTTCAGGTGCATCATGCAAACCGTCGGCACACCATCAGATCAAGAAAGTAATCCATGTCTAAAGACCAAAATCACGAAGACTATCAAGAACAGGACGATAATCGTCCGCTGACTCTCGAAGAGCAGCGCGCCCGCCTGCGCCAGCTCATCATCATGGGTAAGGAACGCGGCTACATCACTTATTCCGAAATCAACGACGCCTTGCCCGACGATATGTCCGATGCGGATCAAATCGACAACATCGTCAGCATGATTTCCGGCTTGGGTATCCAAGTGACCGAGCAGGCGCCTGATGCGGAAGACATTTTGTTGAGCGACAACGCCGCCGCCGTAACCGACGACGATGCCGTTGCCGAAGCCGAAGCCGCCTTGTCCAGCGCGGACTCCGAGTTCGGCAGAACCACCGATCCCGTGCGTATGTATATGCGCGAAATGGGGCAGGTTGACCTGCTGACCCGCGAAGACGAAATCATCATCGCCAAAAAAATCGAAAACGCCCTGAAAAACATGGTGCAGGCGATTTCCGCCTGTCCGGGTTCCATTGCCGAAATCCTCGCGCTGATTGAGCAAATCCGCAAGGATGAAATCCGCGTGGACGAAGTGGTTGAAGCCATCATCGACCCGAACGAAGTGTTGCTCAACGAATTGGGCTTGGGACACTTGGAAAGCGCGTCAAACGACGACGATTCCGGCAGCAGCGATGAAGATGAAGCGGATGAAGACGAAGATGACGACGATTCCGGCAGCGATTCCGAAGCCATGTCCGCCGCCCATCTTGCCGAATTGAAGCAAAAAGTGCTGGATCATTTCGCCTTCATCGAAAGCGAATACGGCAAGATGATCAAAAAGCTGGAAAAACACGACAGCCGTCACCCCGATTATCTGGCACACCGCGACGCCATCGCCAACAAGCTCTTGGAAGTCCGCTTCGCCACCCGCCAAATCGAAAGCCTCAGCGGCAACCTGCGCAGCCGTGTCGAAAACATCCGCAAGCTCGAACGCGAAATCCGCGACATCTGCCTTGACCGCGCCCATATGGAACGCGACTACTTCATCCAAAACTTCCTGCCCGAAATCACCAATCTGAAATGGGTGGAAGAAGAAGTCGCCAAAGGCAGAGTCTGGAGCGACGCGCTCGACCGCTTCCGCCACGCCATCCTCGAAAAACAAACCGAGTTGGCGAACATGGAAAAAGAAACCCGCATTTCCATCGAAGAGCTGAAAGACATCAACAAAAATATGGTGTCGAGCGAAAAAGAAACCGCAGCCGCCAAGCAGGAAATGATTCAGGCAAACTTGCGCCTGGTGATTTCCATCGCTAAAAAATACACCAACCGCGGTTTGCAATTCCTTGATTTGATTCAGGAAGGCAACATCGGCTTGATGAAGGCAGTCGATAAATTCGAATACCGCCGCGGCTACAAATTCTCCACCTACGCAACATGGTGGATCCGCCAAGCAATTACCCGCTCGATTGCCGACCAGGCGCGCACCATCCGTATTCCGGTGCACATGATTGAAACCATCAACAAGATGAACCGCATCTCCCGCCAGTATCTGCAAGAAACCGGCGAAGAGCCCGATTCCGCCAAACTTGCCGAGTTGATGGAAATGCCGGAAGACAAAATCCGCAAAATCATGAAAATCGCCAAAGAGCCGATTTCGATGGAAACCCCGATTGGCGACGACGACGATTCGCACTTGGGCGACTTCATCGAGGATGCCAACAACGTTGCTCCAGCAGACGCCGCGATGTACACCAGCCTGCACGAAGTCACCAAAGAAATCCTCGAAAGCCTGACCCCGCGCGAAGCCAAAGTTCTGCGTATGCGCTTCGGTATCGACATGAATACCGACCACACGCTCGAAGAAGTCGGCAAACAGTTTGACGTAACCCGCGAACGTATCCGTCAAATCGAAGCCAAAGCCCTGCGCAAACTGCGCCATCCGACCCGCAGTGACCGCCTCAGAAGCTTCCTCGACAGCGAAGACAGCAAACTGTAAAACAGCAAACCGCAGGTTTATCCCTGCGGTTTTTTATGGGTAAGAGGTCGTCTGAAACAGAAGTTGTACGTTTTCAGACGACCTGTTTTGCATTCATTACACTATGGTTGTTTAAAACCTGTAGGATAATAGAGAAAGTTTCAGCAGTTTTTTTGCTCATAAATCCTCGTGGGCAAAGCCCACGCTACAACTGTAAAACAGCAATTTGAAGGTTTTATCCCTGCGGTTTTTTTATATGCCACAGGTCGTCTGAAATAGTGATTGTACGTTTTCAGACGACCTGTTTTGCATTCATTGCGCTATGGTTGGTTAAAGCCCGTAGCATGGGCTTTGCCTGTGAATAATAGAGAAAATCTCAACAGCCTTTTCACTCATAATCTTCGTGGGCAAAGCCCACGCTACATCGAATTATCTCTCCTGAAACGGCTGGCAATCAAAATATGGTTGTAAAAAAGGTCGTCTGAAAAACCGTTTTCCCGTTTTTTCAGACGACCTATTTCTATATTTTCAATTCAAAATCAAACCATTCAGTCTTTCGCCGTGTTCATCAGCCGCAGGGCTTTGAGGCGGCCGATTTCTTTTTGGTATTCCACCAAGCCGATAAATGTTCCGCTTCTGTCGTAAACGCGGATGGGCTGTTCGGCGGAGATGTTTTCGGTAAATTGCGGGCGTTGGCCGCATTTGAGCATGGCTACGGCGCGGTCGTTCAGTTCGATTTTGGGGAGGTGCCGCACTAAAGCGTCGCAGGGCAGGAGCAGGGCATCGCGGTCGGTTTCGTTTAATTCTGCCAAGGCGTCGAGCGTGTAGCTTTCGCGGATGGTGAAACCGGCGGTTTCGGTGCGGCGCAGGGCGGTCAGGTGGGCGAACGTGCCGATGTGTTTGGCGATGTCTTCGCTGAGGGTGCGGATGTAGGTGCCTTTGCTGCAACGTACGTCGATAACGGCTTTGGGCGCGTCAAACTCGGTAATATCAATAGCGTAAATGGTGATGTCGCGCGGTTTGCGTTCGATGACGATGCCTTTGCGGGCGTATTCGTACAGCGGTTTGCCTTCGTGTTTGAGGGCGGAAAACATCGGCGGCACTTGGCGGATGTCGCCCGTCAGGGCTTGGCATGCCGTCTGAAATTCGGTTAAGGAAATATCGGCACGGGCGGTAGCGATGATTTCGCCTTCGGCATCGCCCGTGCTGCTGGCTTCGCCGAGTTTCAGCGTGGCGGTGTAGGCTTTGTCGGCATCCAGCAGGTATTGGGCGAACTTGGTCGCTTCGCCGAAGCAGACGGGCAAAAGTCCGGTTGCCAAAGGGTCGAGCACGCCGGTATGCCCCGCTTTCTCGGCGTTGTAGAGGCGGCGGGCTTTTTGCAGGGCGGTGTTGCTGGAAAGTCCTTCGGGCTTGTCGAGCAGGAGGACGCCGTTGACGGGGCGTTTGGCGGGTTTGGCGGTCATGTCAGTGGAGAAGGAAGGAAAGGGATAAGATGTAAGTGCCGAGTAGGATGATCGGCGTTTCCGATATTGTTTTTCTGAGGATGATGTGGCTGTGCGGATTTGGTGTTTCTACTGTGTAGCTGCCTTTTTTCAGACGGCCTTGCTTTATAGTGGATTAAATTTAAATCAGGACAAGGCGACGAAGCCGCAGACAGTACAGATAGTACGGCAAGGAGAGGCAACGCCGTACTGGTTTAAAGTTAATCCACTATAAAAGCGTGATGCGGCCGCCGGTACGGCGGAAACTGGCATGAAACAGCGGTTTGGAGAGAGGTACTTCCCGCCCGTTTAGGTCGGTGATGCGGAAGGGGATTTGTCCGTCTCCATCATGCCAAACCGAGTAATGCCCGTTTTTACCTATGTGGATTTCGTTGCCCGATGCGGTATTAAAGACAGTTGTCCCTTTGCGCAAACTGAAAGCGTAGCAGGCACAATAGGAGAAAAAGACTAAAAACAATAGAAATTCGGGAAAGGTCATGGATATATCCTAAAGCAGAGCAAGGAGGCCGTCTGAAACAGATCTTCGGTTTTAATACCGGGTGTTCAGAAGAGCTTTATTTTTAATCTTCCACCGGCTTTTCCGCCGCCACTTGGTCGATGAGGCTGGAAATGCTCATGCCGCGTTCGAGCGATTCGTCGTATTTGAAGTGCAGTTCCGGCGTTTTGAAGAGTTTGATGCGTTTCGCCAGCTCGCTGCGCAAATGACCTTTGGCGTGTTCCAAGGCTTCTTCGGTGATGTCGCGGGTGCTGTCGTCGAGGACGGTGTAGAACACGGTGGCGTGGCTGTAATCGCGGGTGACTTCGACTTCGTTGATGGTGATGAAGCCTGCGCGCGGGTCTTTCAGGCCGGTGCGGACCAGCTCGGCCAGTTCGCGCATGATTTGTTCTTTGACACGGTCTTGGCGGGCATAGCCGCGTTGCGGTTTTCTCATGGTTTTCCTTAAACGGCGGCGGCCGTTTCAACTTTGTTTTCAGACCGCCTGTGTGAAATAAGTGCGGTATTATAACGGATATACGGCAATTTGAGGTCGTCTGAAAAGGAGTTTGGCTATGCGGAAAATCAAAATCGGATTGGCGGGGTTCGGCATGTCAGCGCAGGTGTTCCATCTGCCGTTTTGTCGTGCGGATTCGCGGTTTGAAGTCGTGCGCGTGTTTGAACGCAGCGGCAACAAAGCTCAGGCAGTCTTGCCTCAGGCGCAGACCGTGCGCTCGTTTGAGGAGTTGCTTAGCGACGATGTCGATTTGGTGGTCATTACCACGCCAAACCAGACGCATTTCGATTTTGCCGCTCAGGCTTTGCGTGCAGGTAAAAATGTAGTGGTGGAAAAACCATTGTGCGCCACGGCGGCGCAAGCCTTGGAACTGGCGGAACTCGCCGAGCGGCAGGGCGTATTGCTGACCGTTTACCAAAACCGCCGCTGGGACAGCGCGCCGCTGACTGCCAAAAAGCTGCTTTCAGACGACCTTTTGGGCGAAATTGTGGATGCGGAGTTTCGTTTCGAGCGTTATGCGGCTGCCTTGAACAAAAAACGCTGGAAGGAAACCGGCGAGGCGGGCGTGGGGCTGGTGTACGATTTGGGTTCGCACCTCATGGATATGGCGGTCGATATTTTCGGGATGCCCGATGAGCTTTATGCCGACGTGCGTTATCAACATGAAGGAGCGGCTAGCGACGACAATTTCTATATCGCACTTTATTACGCCGACGGCAAAAAAGTCGCCCTGACCGCAAGCAAATATGCCCGCGAACCTTTGCCGTTCATGACCTTGCACGGCAAACGCGGTTCATACGTCAAACAAAATGCCGACAACCAAGAAGCCCTACTGCTCGGCGGCGCGCAACCCGTCGGAGTGTGGAACCGTGAACCGGAAGACGAATGGGGCATCCTGCATATCGAAATAGACGGTGCGGTCGTCCGCAAGAAAATTGAAAGCGTCAGCGGAAATTATGCAGCGTTTTATGAAAACCTTTATGACGCGCTGCAAGGCAAATCTCCCGCAGCGGTACAGCCGCGCCAAGTGGCAGAAGTGATTGGTTTGTTAGAAAAAGTGCACGAAAGCGCAGAGTCGGGTAGGCGGGTGAAGGTGTCGGGAGCGGTTTAAACCGCCGGATAGAAGGGTCGGGCAAAACCATTGGGGAAACGTAAGCCTGAAGATCGCAGAAAATAAGCCACCGTTGCGTATCCTTTATTTTGTTTCGTTATAAAAAAAAGTATAATCACACCCATTCAAAAACAATCCGAGGCCTGCCAAATGAACGTAACCGTTATCAATCACCCCCTTGTCCGCCACAAACTCACGCTCATGCGCGAGGCCGATTGCAGCACTTACAAATTCCGCACCCTCACTACCGAGCTGGCGCGCCTGATGGCTTATGAAGCCAGCCGTGATTTTGAAATTGAAAAATACATTATCGACGGCTGGTGCGGTCAAATCGAAGGCGACCGCATCAAGGGCAAAACCTTGACCGTCGTGCCGATTTTGCGCGCCGGTTTGGGTATGCTCGACGGCGTGCTCGACCTGATTCCGACTGCCAAAATCAGCGTGGTCGGATTGCAGCGCGACGAAGAAACGCTCAAACCCGTTTCCTATTTTGAAAAATTCGTGGACAGCATGGACGAACGCCCCGCGCTGATTATCGACCCCATGCTCGCTACCGGCGGCTCTATGGTGGCCACCATTGACCTGTTGAAGGCGAAAGGCTGCAAAAATATCAAAGCGTTGGTACTCGTTGCCGCGCCCGAAGGCGTCAAAGCCGTCAATGAAGCGCATCCCGACGTTACCATCTACACCGCCGCCCTCGACAGCCATCTGAACGAAAACGGCTACATCATCCCTGGCTTGGGCGATGCGGGTGATAAGATTTTCGGTACGCGCTGATTCGTGATTTGAGGTCGTCTGAAACTGAATGTATGGGTTTCAGACGACCTTTTTATAGTGGATTAACAAAAATCAGGACAAGGCGACGAAGCCGCAGACAGTACAGATAGTACGGAACCGATTCACTTGGTGCTTCAGCACCTTAGAGAATCGTTCTCTTTGAGCTAAGGCGAGGCAACGCCGTACTGGTTTAAAGTTAATCCACTATACAAGGTATTTTTCGTTGAAAATCCCATGTTAGAAAGGACAACCATGAGCTTCCAAGACAACCTCGCCGCCATGCCCGACATCGGTCATTTGAGCGGACTCGACATCCTCGACGCACAAGGCAAAGCCGTCCATCACATCCCCAACGCGCCCGGCAAACAAGGCTCGCTGAAACTCTACAACGCTTTGGCATTGAATTTCGGCGGCAAACTTGATGCCGCCGCCGCTGCGCAGGGCTTGGATTAGTTTGCCGAACACGTTGCCGACGCGCAAGTCAATCCGGGCAAACATCCCAATATCGATTTACTGTTGCAAGTGAAAAACGAAAACCTCAGATTGCTTCTAAAGCCGGTTAACGCTTAAACATCAGTTAAGCGAAAGGTCGTCTGAAAACAGAAATCCTGTTTCAGACGACCTTTTTTCATGAAACCGTTTCGTTATAAATAAAATTGTTATATTATAACCAATCAAATTTTCTACCCGATACATTTGGAGAACCCATGAAAAAAACCGCATTGTTCATCGCATCCGCGCTTCTGTTCAGTACAGCCGCCCACGCACACCGCGTCTGGGTTGAAACCGCCCATACGCACGGCGGCGAATACCTTCAAGCCGAGTTGGGCTACGGCGAGTTTCCCGAACTCGAACCCATCGCCAAAGACCGCCTGCACATTTTCAGCAAACCCATGCAGCTCGTTACCGAAAAAGGCAAAGAAAATCTGATTCAAAAAGGGACGTTCAACTACCAATACCGTAGCAAACAGCCGGTTAAAGACGGCAGCTATCTCGTTATCGCCGAATACCAGCCGACCTTCTGGTCCAAAAACAGCGCAGGCTGGAAACAGGCGAGCATCAAAGAAATGCCTGATGCCAGCTATTGCGAACAAACCCGAATGTTCGGTAAAAACATCGTCAATGTCGGACACGAAAGCGCAGACACCGCCGTCATCACCAAGCAAGTCGGACAACATTTAGAAATTGTCCCGCTGGATAATCCCGCCAACGTCCACGTCGGTGAACGTTTCAAAGTCCGCGTCCTTTTCAACGGCGAGCCGCTGCCGAACGCCACCGTGACCGCTACATTTGACGGTTTCGACACCAGTGACCGCAGCAAAAACCACAAAACCGAAGCCCAAGCCTTCTCCGACACCACGGACGATAAAGGCGAAGTCAGCATCATTCCCCTGCGTCAAGGCTTCTGGAAAGCAAGCGTAGAACACAAAGCCGATTTCCCCGATCAAAGCGTGTGCCAAAAACAGGCGAACTACACCACCATGACCTTCCAAATCGGTCATACGCATCATTAATATCCAATAACAAAGGTCGTCTGAAAACCGTATCACAAGGTTTTCAGACGACCTTTCTTGTTATCAGCCAATCAATTTAATGGGCAGCCATTCATCAAGGCTTATGCGGCGCAAACGTCCATTGACCAAGCTCTAAGCCCAAATCAAACAGGTTCAGACGACCTATCGCCACCCTGACCAAACGCAGGCACGGAAAACCAGCCTTAGCCGTCATCCGCCTGACTTGTCGGTTTTTCCCTTCCGAAATCCGAATCTCCACCCAAAAATCAGGCACGGATTTGCGCACACGGATAGGCGGCACGCGCGGCCACAAAACATCCGCTTCGCCCGCCTCTAATACGCGAACCTTTGCCGGACGCGTGACAAAATCCCCCAAATCCACCCCGCGCCGCAGCATATCCAGCCTCGCTTCGTCGGGCGCGCCTTCCACCTGCGCCCAATAAGTTTTCTCCAGCTTAAACTTAGGATCCGCAATCCGCGCCTGCAAACGCCCGTCGTTCGTCAACAGCAGCAAACCCTCGCTGTCCGTATCCAAACGCCCCGCCGGATAAAAGTCCGGCAGCGCCACATAATCTTTCAAACAGCCATACTTTTCATGCGCTGAAAACTGGCAAATCACGCCATAAGGCTTGTTTAATACAATCAAATCATTCATTTTCATCACATCCTGAAACCAAGCATAAATTGTACCAGCCGCCGCATACGGGCTACAATTTCACGCTTCTTTATATTTTATACAAATGATTTCATACGGTTAAAAAATACACTCAGGCTCGGCTTGACACGTCCGAGCCAAACCAGTATATTACGCACTTCCTTAGGAGTAATGGCTGAGAGGCTGAAGGCACTTCCCTGCTAAGGAAGCATGTGGGGTCAACCTGCATCGAGGGTTCGAATCCCTCTTACTCCGCCACCATACGAAAACCCGTCGATTATTCGACGGGTTTTCTTTTTATCGTTTTTGTGAAAACAAGGATAACGGACAGGCAACCGTCAAACTTGACATTTACGGAACATGAAAGCGTTTGCACGAAGGCTGGATTGCCGTTGAAACCGGTTATTTAAGTGTCGCAATCATCAAAAATCAAAAAGGTCGTCTGAAACCATTGAACTGGCCCCCAAATCTTGGACACTCATAAAAGCCTTTTCAGGCGCTCTGTGCAAGCTGGGTTCTGTATGCGACAGGACTCAGCTTTTTCAATTTCAGACTGCAACGCTCCCGGTTGTAGTAATCCATATAGTCATCTATCTGTTTCATCAATTCGTCCACCGTCAATTCCCCTGCACGGTAGAAACACTCCGTCTTCAATACCGCAAAGAAGCTTTCCATCGGCGCATTGTCCCAACAGTTCGCCTTACGCGACATGCTTTGAACCATGGAACGTTGTGCAAGCAATTCCCTATACCCCGCCGTACGGTACAGCACACCTTGGTCGGAATGAAGCATCGTTCCTTTATCAGTCAGACGGGGTGCGGCTTTTTCGAGCATTTCCTTCACCATTTCGCTGTCGGCTCTGCGGCTCATGGCGTAGGCGACGATTTCTCGGTTGAACAAGTCCAAGATTGGCGAGAGGTACAGTTTGCCGTCCTTTCCTTTGAGTTCGGTCACGTCGGTCAGCCATTTTTCGTTGGGCTTTCGGGCTTTGAACCGGCGTTTGAGGAGGTGTTCCGATATTTCGCCCATGGCGGGATGGCGGTAGGCTTTTTTCGCCCGTATTTTGGCTTTCAGCCCCATCTGCGTCATCAACCGCGCCGCTTTTTTGCGGTTCCAATCCAATGCTGCGGCAATGCGCCTTTGCCCGTAGCGTCCTTTATGCCGTTTGTAGGTTTCGACAAGGAGGGCTTTGTCGGCTTCATCGGGGTCGGGCCGGTCTTGATGGTGGTAGTAAAAGCTGCTTTTGGGCAGGTTCGCGATGTGCAGCAGGTATTTGAGCGGGTGTTGCGCCCTCAGTGTTTGGACGGTTTGGCTTTGTCCTTTTCGGTCTGCTTTTGGCTGAGGGCTTTTAACTCCTTTAGGTAGGCAACCTCTGCGCGCATATAGCACAACTCTTCGATAAGCTCCGCCTGTGTTTTTTCGTGGTCGGGTTTGTCGGCGATGAAGGGGTTTTTGCGGTGTTCGGTCATGGTTTTGGATTGTGGATGTTCGAGTGCGCCGATGCCGCCTTCTTGATAGGCGCGTATCCATCGTCTCAGGTGGGTTCGGGAAATGCCGTAGTGGTCTGCGGTACGCTGTTGGCTGCGTATATGCAGGTAGTGGAGTACGGCTTGGTATTTGAAGTGTAATGTATATTTGCTCATAAAAAAACTGCACCTTGTGAGTTGGAGGGGGGATGTCCAACTTTTGGGGTGCAGTTCACATATTTCAGACGACCTTTTTATGTTTCTGCGCAGCGGTTTATTCTTCCGGAGCGCGGAAGGTGTCGTGGCAGGATTTGCAGCTTGCGCCGGTTTCGCTGTAAGCGGCTTTGATTTCTTCCAGCTTGCCGGTTTGTGCGGCGGCATTCAGTTTCTCAACGGCAGCGGCGAATTTGTCTTCTTCGGCTTTGAATTTAGCCGCATCAGACCAAACCGCAGGCAGGGCGCGGCCGTTGCCTTTGTCGTCAGATTGGAAGAAGGTGAAAGGTTTTTTGCTGGTTTCGGCAAAGGTTGCCGCAGCCTGCTTGAATTTCTCTACGTCGTAAGGCTCTTCGCCTTTTACCATTTTGCCCATGCTGGAGAACTCGGGCATCATGGCTTTGAACGCAGTGGTACGGTCTTCGGAGATCGGACCTTTGGGTTGCGCGGGTGCGCCGCCACCGCAGGCGGCAAGGGTCAGGGCAGCGAGCAGGGCTGCTGAGAAGAGTTTGGTATTCATGGCTTTTGTGTCCTGTGATAGTATTTTGTTATTCATATTTTTCAGACGACGTCCGAAGAGGTCGTCTGAAAAGTTGCAATCATACCTGAAATGGGTTTACAAAACGAGAAAAGAAAGGAAATAGTTATGGCGATTTTGGTTACCGGCGCTTCGGCAGGTTTCGGTGAGGCGATGTGCCGCACGTTTGCGCAGGCCGGTTATTTTGTTATCGGTGCGGCGCGGCGCGGCGAGAAACTGCAGGCATTGGCGGCTGAGTTGGGCGAGCGGTTTTATCCTTTGGAAATGGACGTTTCGCGTACCAAGTCGATACGCAACGCGCTCGACAGCTTGCCTGAAAATTTTGCTGAAATCGATTGCCTGATCAATAACGCCGGGTTGGCTTTGGGTTTGGAAACAGCAGACAAAGCAGATTTCAGCGATTGGGAAACCATGATTCAAACGAACATCGTCGGTTTGACTTTCCTGACGCGTCAAATCCTGCCGCAAATGGCGGAGCGCAAACAAGGCTATATCATGAATCTGGGTTCGATTGCCGGCAGCTATGCCTACGAGGGTAGTAATGTGTACGGCGCGACCAAAGCGTTTGTGCGCCAGTTCAGCATGAACCTGCGCGCGGAATTGGCGGATAAAAACATCCGCGTCACCAACATTGAGCCGGGTTTGTGCGGCGGTACTGAGTTTTCCAACGTCCGCTTTAAGGGCGATGACGAGCGGGCGGAAAAGGTTTATGAAAATGTTGAATCCATTCAGCCGCAAGACATCGCGGATACGGCTTTGTGGCTCTATCAGCGTCCGGCGCACATGAATGTCAACTCCATCGAAATCATGCCTGTTGCCCAAACGTTTGCCGGTATGAAAGTGATCCGCAATGCGCTGCCCGTGCCTGTGTTAACCGAGAATTTCGAGAAACAAAGTATGTCTTTGTTTGCAAAGATTAAGTCGTGGTTTAAATAGGCAGATTGGATAGGATGGGGTCGTCTGAACAGGGATACTCGGTTTCAGACGACCTCAGAATATCTGCATCTTACATAAACACGTTATAATGTAATCCTTTCCGTTCAGAATATTAAGGTCGTCTGAAAGCCTTTATGAAACACGCAATCAAACAAAAAATCCTCGAACAGGCACGCCGTGACGGCGTACAGGTAACCGCTTTGCGCGAGCAGGTGCTCGATATCGTTTTGCAGCAAAGCGGCGTGATTAAAGCCTACAACGTCTTGTCGCAGATGCAGCAGCAAAGCGAGGGCGTGGTTGCGCCGCCGACGGCCTACCGCGCCCTTGATTTTTGGGCGGAGCAGGGCGTTTTGCACAAAGTGGCGGCGGTCAACGGCTATATTTTGTGCAGCCATGCGCAGCACGAGTGCGACGACCATTGCCACGACCACGAAGAAGCCGAAGCGCACCATAGCGCGTTTATTTTGGTCTGCACCGAATGCGGCACGGCGGACGAGCAAACCCTGAGCCACGAATGGGCGGCACTGCGCGCAGGCGTTGCCGAAAGCGGCTTTGCGCTGAAAGAAGAACACGTTGTTTTAACTGGAATCTGTAAAAAATGTCAGAAGTGAAAAAAACCAAAGTCCACCTGATTTCAGGTTTTCTGGGAACAGGCAAAACCACCGCGCTTAAAAGCCTGATGGAACAGAAAGACCCGAACGAAAAATGGGTCATCATCGTTAATGAGTTCGGCGAAATCGGCATTGACGGCGCCGTATTGAGCGACAACGGCATCCCTGTGGCAGAAATCGCCGGCGGCTGTTTGTGTTGCACCGCCGGCCCGCAAATGGGCGTAACCGTGCAGAAAATGCTGCGCGACGCCAAGCCCGACCGCCTGATGATTGAGGCCAGCGGACTGGCGCACGCCGCCAGCGTCATCGACGAATTGAAAGCCAAACCGCTGGACAGCCTTTTGGAAATCGGCGCTGTCTTTACCGTCGTCGATCCGCGCCAGTTCATCAACCCCGATTACGCGCAGCAGGCATTGTATAAAGACCAAATCGGCATCTGCGACGTATTGGTCGCCAGCAAAACCGATTTATGTACCCCCGAACAGCTTGCCGAATTTCACGACAAAGCGGCAAAACTGTTCCCGCCCAAAGCCAAAGTGGTTGAAGTCCAAAACGCACAACTCGACATCCAATGGCTCGACATTCCCGTCATCGAAAAATCACGCTACCGCCTCAAAGCCCTGCCGGACAACACCATGGGCTTCCAGTCGCAAGGTTTCACTTTCCCCGCCGGACGCGATTTCGACGGCGAAAAGCTGACCAACTTCTTCAACGACCTGCCCAAATTCACAGACGACCTCGTCCGCGCCAAAGGCGTGTTCCAAGTGCTTGGCACATGGGTGTGGCTCAACTGGGTGGACGGGCAGTGGGGCGCGAACCAAGTCTCATGGCGGCGTGACTCGCGCTTCGAGCTGATTGCCAAATCGTTTGACGCGGATTTGATTGAAAAGAAACTGCAAGAGGCTTTGGAGAAATAAGGAAGGTCGTCTGAAAGTTTGTCGCAGCAATTTTCAGACGACCTAAACGATAGTGAAGTCTATTGTTTCAACTGTCAGAATAATATAAAGCAACTGCGTAGCGTGGGCTCTGCCCGCGAATAAATCAAATAAACATTGCAGGAAAGAAGAAAATGGCAAAATTTTTAAATACCAGCGGTACAACGTATTACTTGGAGGAGTTAATTAAAAATGCACAGGAACGGCTTTATTTGATTAGCCCTTATCTAAAATTAAACGATGGGGTAAAAGAGCTTTTAGAAGACAAAGACCGCATGAAAATCGATGTGCGGATTGTAATGGAGAATATAAATTACTTGAAACTATAGCACAGCAACTCGGAAATAATCGTAATGTATCAGGTAGAATTGATCTATTTACAGAATTAAAGGCCTGTCAATCTTGCAGCAATGTTATTTTAGAGTTTAGAAATCGCTATCCAAATATTCAATTAAATATTTTTACAGGAAAATAGAATCATGGGAAAAATAAAAAATTATATAGAATTCAAGAAATTATTTAAAAATATAACGGAAAAATTTGTCAGAGATTTAGATATAACATTAATTGAAGCAGCTGAATATTCTATAATTGAATTCGAAATTTATTTATCTGAATATCCGGAAGATAGTACATTTATTTTTACAGCATGGGCAATCTATCTGTTAGAAAATAACTGTCTCAATGAAAGAGGAAAAGATAATTTTTTCATCGCGGAAATGAAAAAATGTTATCAACAAACTAATTTGGATAGAATAAAATCTATCTATTCTTCGAGTGACTATCATATTTTTGCTAAGGATGTAAACAAGATTCAACAAACATTTAAATTAAATCTTGCCAATATCATGCAGCAAGAGTAGCAACTGTATTTTTAACCCCGTCGGGCAAAAATACCAAAAACGGTAAATCACTAAAAATACTTTTATACCGCCGCAGCAGCAAGCTGTAGCCTGCATGAAACCTAAAATCCATGCGTAAGGTGTGTGCTCCAGCACACACGCGTTCCATGATTTACGGCTCAATGCCGTCTGAAAAGCTCACAATTTTTCAGTATGGTAAAAGTGAATTGCAGCCATCAGAGGCAGCTTGGTTGAAAAATTTAAATTATGTTCGTACAAGCTATTGTCCGAATCTTCATGCAAAATGTTACGTCAGCGAAGATGCTTGCATTATTACAAGCCTGAATTTATATGAATTCAGCCAAGTAAATAATAATGAAATGGGTATCTTGCTGAAGCGTAGTGAAGATGGAGAAGTCTATCAAGATGCTTATAGCGAAGCGCAGCGTATTATCCGTATTAGCGATGAAGTTAAAATTTCAGTTGACGTAGTAGAAAAAGAACAAGTTTTGCAGAAAAATCAGAATATAGAAATTGCTAAAAAATACGATACATTGACTGTCTCTAAGCTGGCAGAAAAATGGGGAGTAACGACGGAAGAATGCAATGCGAAACTGTGTCATGCAGGCTTGCAGGAAATAGACGGTAAGTTCTACCGTTTGACAGATACAGGCAAGAAAGCCGGTGCACTTATCAAAAAAGGGCGTTACGGATATTTTATTGTGTGGCCGGATAGTTTGACATTGGAAATGGTTGAAGCGGCTGGCAATAATCAGAAAGATTTGCTGGATAGGTTTATTAGCTGGCTTATCAGTTAAATTTTTTACAAGTATTCAAAGTATAGGTCGTCTGAAAGCAATCCGTACTTTTCAGACGACCTTAAAACCCAAATAGAGGAATACCCCAAGCATGTACCGTTACATCCTCCACCGCCTATTACTCTTAATCCCCACGCTGTTGGGGATTTTGGCGATTACTTTTGCCGTTATCCAATTCGTGCCGGGCGGGCCGGTGGAGCAGATGGTGCAGCAGTTGACGCATGGTGCGGTCAGCGGCGAGACGGCGAATGCGACGGCGGGCAATATCATGAAAAACGGCAACCGCATCAGCCCGGAAGATTTGGCGGCGTTGAATGCGCTGTACGGTTTCGACAAGCCACCGCTGACGCGGTTTGCGGATATGGTGTGGCGGTTTGCCCGTTTTGATTTGGGCAAGAGTTTTTTCCATCATGAAACCGTGTTCGAGCTGGTCAAACAGAAAATGCCGGTGTCGATGAGTTTGGGCTTGTGGACGTTTTTCCTGACTTATCTGATTTGTATCCCGTTGGGCATTGCCAAGGCGGTGCGCGACGGCAGCCGTTTTGATGCGGTAACGGGGATGGTGGTGCTGGTCGGTTATACCATACCGCCGTTTGTGTTGGGTTTGGTGCTGCTGGTGTTGTTCGGCGGTGGCAGCTTTTTTGCGTGGTTCCCGCAGGGCGGTTTGGTCGGCGATGATTTCGACACGTTGTCGTGGGCGGGCAAAATCAAGGATTATCTGTGGCACATGGCGCTGCCGATTACGGCTTCGGTGGCGGGCAGTCTGGCGGTAACGACGGTGTTGACGAAAAACGTGTTTCTTGAAGAAATCCGCCGCCAATATGTCTATACCGCCCGCGCCAAGGGCTTGCCGGAAAAACAGATTTTGTGGAAACACGTTTTCCGCAACGCGATGATTCCGCTGATTACCGGCTTTCCCGCTGCCTTTATCGGCGCGTTTTTCACCGGCAGCCTGCTGATTGAAACCTTGTTCTCGCTCGACGGGCTGGGGCTGCTTTCCTACGAGGCGGTGATGAAGCGCGATTATCCGGTGGTGATGGGAACGCTGTATGTGTTCACGCTGATGGGTTTGCTGGCGAAATTGGTGTCGGATATTTCTTATTCGTGGGTCGATCCGCGCATTCATTTCGGCGGACAGAAATAGGTCGTCTGAAAACTTAAAGAATTTTGGAGTTAAATATGATTAAACGTTTAAAAGCTATTTCTGAAGAAAGCCGCGAACATAAAAACGATGGTGCAAAAGTAGTCCGTATGGAATTGCAGGATGATGAAGCAACCAAACGGTTGGTCATGCATAGCGCAAAGCGCGTAATTGCCGCGCATAAGTCAGAATTGGAAAAGTTGGCTTATAAGTAATCTCCATGGTTGAATATTCAGACGACCTTTGTGCAACCCAATTATGAAAACACACACCTCAAACCCCACTTGGCAGGCCTTCAAGCAACACAAACGCGGCTGGTTCGCGTTGCGGGTTTTAGCCGTTTTGTTCGCCGTTGCGCTGCTTGCGCCTTTGTGGAGCAACGACAAGCCGTTGTGGATACGTTATCAGGGAGAATATTATTTTCCGTTGGTAAACGAATACAACGAAACCGTGTTTGGAGGCGACTTCGACACGCCTGCCGATTACCTCGACCCGCTGATACGCGGCAACATCACGTCAAACGGCAATTACGCCGTTTATCTGCCTAATCCCTACGATGCCGATACGCTCAATGATTTCGACACGCAGCCCGACCCTGCAAGCCCGTCTGAAAGGCACTTGCTCGGCACGGACGACCGTGGTCGTGACGTATTGGCGCGTTTGGTTTACGGATTCCGCGATTCTCTATTATTCGCCCTTGCGCTGACTTTGGTAACGACCGTAATCGGCGTGATTACCGGCGCGGTGCAGGGTTATTTCGGCGGTAAGACCGACCTCTTGATGCAACGCTTTATCGAAATCTGGGGCGGGATGCCGGAGCTTTATCTCTTGATTATCCTGTCTTCGTTTTTCAATCCCAGTCTGCTGATATTGCTGGTGTTGCTGTCGTTGTTCGGCTGGATGGGGCTGTCGGACTATGTCCGCGCCGAGTTTTTGAAAAACCGGCAGGCGGATTACGTTTTGGCGGCGCGTTCGATGGGCGTGGGCAACCGCGCGATTATGTGGCGGCACATCCTGCCCAACAGCCTGACGCCCGTATTGGCGTTTCTGCCCTTCCGTATCTCCGGCGCGGTGCTTGCGCTGACCAGCTTGGATTTTCTCGGTTTGGGCGTTCCCGCGTCGCAGGCGAGTTTGGGCGAACTCTTGGCACAGGGCAAGGACAACTTGGACGCTTGGTGGATAGGCTTGTCCACCGTCGGTACGCTGACGGTTATGCTGCTTTTGCTGGTGATGATAGGCGAGGGTTTGCGTCAGGCGTTTGACGTGCGCGCTAGGGGATAGTATAAGCACGGAGTCTTTGCGGGCGTACATCAATGCGCGACCCGCGCCTTTGGAAGTTTCAGACGACCTCTATAATATTTTACTCACTTAATTTTTGAAGAATTACAATGAATCAAACACACAACACAAATTTCTACGAAATGCTGGCCGCTGCCTGCCGTAAAAACGGCAAAGGTACTGCGGTGTTCAATGACAAAGAAAAAACCACCTACCACGCGCTCAGGCAAGAAGTCGATGCCGTAGCCGCATATCTGCAAAATATGGGTGTCAAATTCGGGGACAAAGTGGCTTTAGCGGTGTCCAATTCGCCGGAGTTTATCAGCGCCTATTTTGCCGTCTCCGCCATCGGCGCGGTTGCCGTACCGATGAATACGTTTTTGAAAAACAACGAATACGCGTATATTTTGAACGACTGCAAAGCGCGGTTTATGTTTGCTTCGGCAGGTTTGCAGAAAGAATTGAAGGGGCTGAAAAAACAGACCCGCGTCGAGAAAATCATTTGGATAGGCGAGGCGAAAGCGGCGGACGAAGTCGATGTTCGTTTTGAAGAAGCGCGCCGTTTCTCGGGCACGCCCGATTTGAGCCGCCAGCCGAAAATCGATGATTTGGCGCATATTATTTACACTTCCGGCACGACAGGTCACCCAAAAGGCGCATTAATCAGCTATGGCAACCTGTTTTCCAACCTCGAAGGCATAGAGCGCATCTTTAAGATTACCAAACGCGACCGTTTCGTCGTGTTCCTGCCGATGTTCCACAGCTTTACGCTGACGGCTATGGTGTTGCTGCCGATTTATATGGCGTGTTCGATTATTTTGGTGAAATCCGTTTTCCCGTTCTCCAACGTTTTGAAACAGGTTTTATTCAAACGCGCGACCGTGTTTTTGGGCGTGCCCGCGATTTACACCGCCATGAGCAAAGCGAAAATCCCTTGGTATTTCAGATGGTTCAACCGCGTCCGTCTGTTTATCAGCGGCGGCGCGCCTTTGGCGGAACAAACCATCCTTGATTTTAAAGCGAAGTTCCCGCGCGCCAAGCTTTTGGAAGGCTACGGCTTGAGCGAATGCTCGCCCGTCGTCGCCGTTAATACGCCCGAAAGGCAAAAAGCCCGCAGCGTCGGCATCGCCTTGCCCGGATTGGAAGTCAAAGCCGTCAACGACGAATTGGTCGAAGTGCCGACGGGCGAAGTGGGCGAACTCATCGTCAAAGGCGGTTCGGTCATGCAGGGCTACCTGAATATGCGCGATGCCACGGACGAAGCCATCGTCAACGGCTGGCTGAAAACAGGCGATTTTGTCACGATAGACGAAGATGGCTTTATCTTTATCGTCGACCGCAAAAAAGACCTGATTATTTCCAAAGGGCAAAACGTTTATCCGCGCGAAATCGAAGAGGCGATTTACAAACTCGACGCCGTCGAAGCCGCAGCCGTCATCGGTGTGAAAGACCAATACGCCGACGAAGAAATTATCGCCTTTATCCAACTCAAAGACGGCGAAACGTTGGATGAAGCCGACGTGCGCGCCCATTTGCGCGGACATTTGGCGAATTTTAAAATCCCCAAACAGATTTACTTTAAAGACGAACTGCCGAAAAACGCAACTGGCAAAGTGTTGAAACGGGTGTTGAAAGAGCAGTTTCAGAAATAATAAGCGTTCAGACGACCTCGGTTTGCGGGTTTGAATCAGAGGTCGTCTGAAAAGCAGAAAGCCGATGTTTGCTGGGCGCGTTTCTTGTTCATCATTAGATATTGGCTTATTGCTTCGTAAAGATTTCTGCCCGTGCGGCGGGTATTGCCGATTTGATTCCAACCGTTTTCAGACGACCTCGATACCATGACGAAACCCATCCTTGAAATTGAAAACCTAAACGCCTTTTTCCCCGGCAAGCAAGTCCTGCACGATGTCAGCCTGACCGTACAGACCGGCAGGAAACTGGCATTGGTCGGCGAGAGCGGCAGCGGTAAAACCGTGTTGGCGCAGGGCATTATGCGGCTGAATCCGCTGGTGTCGTTTGAAGGTCGTCTGAAATTCGACGGCAACGATTTGCTGACACAATCCGAACGCGCCCTGCAAAAGCTGCGCGGACGGGAAATCGGCATGGTGTTTCAAGAGCCGATGACCGCGCTCAACCCCGTGATGCGCGTCGGCGCGCAGATTGCCGAAGTGCTGACCCTGCATCTGGGTTTGGACAAAAAACAGGCATGGGCGAGGGCGGTCGAACTCTTGGCGGAAACCGGCATCCGCGAGCCGGAGCAGAAAGCCTTTGCCTATCCCTTCCAGCTTTCCGGCGGGCAGCGGCAGCGGGCGATGATTGCGATGGCGGTTGCCGCCGAACCCAAGCTCTTGATTGCCGACGAACCGACCACCGCCTTGGATGTCGCCGTGCAGGCGCAGATTCTCGATTTGTTGGCGCGCTTGCAACAGGCGCACAACATGACCATGCTCTACATTACTCACGACCTGAACCTTGTCCGCCGCTTTGCAGACGACGTCGCCGTGATGCGCGGCGGACGTATTGTCGAAACGGGCGCGGCGGCGGAAGTGTTTGCCCGTCCGCGACACGAATACACGCAAATGCTGTTGAACGCCGGTGCCGCGCGCAAGGTCGTACCTTTGGCGGGCAATCCCGCCACCGTCTTGCAGGCGGAGCAGCTTTCCGTTGCCGTCAAAGAAACGGCGGGCTGGTTCAAAAAACGCAGCAAAACCCTGCTGGAGCCGGTTTCCTTCGATTTGAAAGCGGGCGAAACGCTGGGCATCATCGGCGAGAGCGGCTGCGGCAAAACCACGCTGGCAAAAGCCGTGATGCACCTTATCGAAGCGGAAGGTCGTCTGAAAATCAACGGCGAAGACTGGAAACACGAATCCAGACGCGATATCCAAATGGTGTTCCAAGACCCCTTCGGCGCATTCAACCCGCGCATGAACGTCTTTAATATCGTTTCCGAAGCCCTGCGCGTCCACGAACCCGATTTGTCCCATGCAGAAATGCGGCAGCGCGTGCAAGACGTATTGCGGCAGGTCGGCCTGCCCGAAGACGCGCTCGAACGCTATCCGCACGCCTTTTCCGGCGGACAACGCCAGCGGCTCGCCATCGCCCGCGCCATCATCGTCCGCCCGAAAATCCTCGTTTTGGACGAACCCACCAGCGCGCTCGACGTACAATGGCAGCAACAGATTCTGGAGCTACTCGCCGATTTGCAGAAAAAACACGGTCTCAGCCTCATCATCATCAGCCACGACCTCGCCGTCATCCGCGCCCTGTCGCACCGCGTGATGGTGTTGAAAGACGGCAAAATCGTCGAAGAGGGCGGCTGCGAAACCGTATTTGCCAACCCTTCCAGCGATTACACGTGCCATCTGATGAGCTTCAGGGCAGGCTGAACCGTCGGATAGGTCGTCTGAAAAACATTAGCCAATCGCGATGGCGACCTTACAAAAAAACTATTACACTTTGGCGACACTTGAAATTTTCAGCCCCAAGCCCTATCCTGCACAACATCTGATTCAATTTGACACAAAAAGGAAAAACTCATGAGCAGCGAACTGATTATCCACACCACCGATGCAAATTTCGAACAAGACGTTTTGAAATCTGACGTCCCCGTATTGCTCGACTTCTGGGCACCTTGGTGCGGCCCTTGCAAAATGATCGCTCCGATCTTGGACGACATCGCCGCCGAATTTGAAGGTCGTCTGAAAGTCGTCAAACTCAACATCGACGACAACGAAGTCACCCCTGCCAAATTCGGCGTACGCGGTATCCCGACGCTGATGGTGTTCAAAAACGGCGAAAACGTCGCTACCAAAGTTGGTGCATTGGCAAAAGGTCAGTTGACCGCATTTGTAAACGCTTCTTTGGCTTAAGTTTCAACAACGCAAAAGGTCGTCTGAAAATTTTCAGACGACCTTTTTGTATGTTTGGATTTTAGGGAGACGGGGTGTTTTGCCTGTTCTCTTCTTTATCGTTTGAGGATTTCGGCAAACGGGCATTGCCCGATTAAATTCGCTTTAATCTGCACTAAAAAGGTCGTCTGAAAACCTAGTATCAGGTTTTTCAGACGACCTTCCGTGTGTTTATGCCTTATTTGAACATTTATTCCTTGCGTTGTAAAACGGCGGCGAAGAATCCGTCGGTTTGGTGTTTTGCCGAATCGAGGCGCAGGTATTTGCCAGTGTTCAAATCGATTTTTAAACCGGCGAGCAGTTCGGCGCAGTCGAGGAGTTCGTATTCGGGGTGTTCTTCCAAAAAGCGTTCGACCTGCGTTTCGTTTTCTTCGGGCAATACGCTGCAAGTGGCGTAAACCAGCCTGCCTTGCGGTTTGACCAGTTTGGCGGCGGCATCGAGGATGCTGTGTTGCTGCTCCAAAAGTTTGGCGACGGTTTCGGGCGACTGGCGGTATTTGAGGTCGGGATTACGGCGCAGTGTGCCTAAACCTGAGCAGGGGGCATCGACCAGAACGCGGTCGGCTTTGCCGGTCAGGCGGGCGATGCGGCTGTCGTGTTCGCTGCTGATGCGTTCGGGGTGGATGTTGGTCAGTCCGGCGCGGGTCATGCGGGGCTTGAGGTTGGCAAGGCGTTTTTCGGCGATGTCGAAGGCGTAGATTCTGCCTTTATTTGCCATTTGCGCGCCGACAGCGAGGGTTTTGCCGCCTGCGCCGGCGCAGAAATCGACGATGATTTCGCCGCGTTTGGCACCGACAAGCAGGGCGAGGAGCTGGCTGCCTTCGTCTTGGACTTCAAGCGTGCCGTCTAAAAACAATTCGTGTTTGTTGAGGGCGATTTTGTTTTTCAGGCGGATGCCCCAAGGGGAATAGGGCGTGGCTTCCGCATCGGGGCTTTCGGCTTGAAGCAGCGGCAGCACTTTGTCGCGTCTGCCTTTGAGCGTGTTGACGCGGATGTCCAGCGGCGCGGCTTGGTTGATGCTGCGGCCGAAGGCGAGGATTTCTTCGTCGCTGAAATGTTTCTGCAGTTGCTCCACCAGCCATTGCGGCAATTCGGCGGCGGTATGGAGGTCGTCTGAAAATTCGGTTTTGCGTGCTTTGAGGCTGCTGAGGAACTCAGTTTCTTCTTCGTCGAGCAGGTCTTTGATTTGGCTGATGTTGGTGCTTCTGCCGAGGACGAGTGCGGCAAGCGCGGCTTTGCGCGGCTGGGCGTGCGGACGGCGCAGGACGGCACTGATTTTTTGATAATGGCGCAGGGCGGCGAAGGCGGTTTCGGCAATTTCGTGGCGGTCTTGGCGGCCGAGTTTTTTGTGTTCGCGGAAGTAGGCGGACAAAACGGCATCGGCAGGCTGTTTGAAAGTCAGCATGTCAGCCAGGACTTTGGCGGTATGGTCGAGTTGGATCGGGGTCATGGTGGGTTCGCAATCGGGGGAAAGGCTTGGATTATACTGGAAAGGTCGTCTGAAAACGTTGAATCGGGTTTCAGACGACCTTCATGATGCGTTCGATTTCATGCCAAAAGCCGTCGGGGCGCAATTCGAGTTTGGCGATTAAGCCGCTTTCGATCTGGCGGACAGCATGGTCTGACAGGGTCTGCGCTTCGGCGACGCGGGCGGGGGCGAGGTATGCCATGCGGTCGATGAAGTGGTAGCGTGCGCCGTCGTGGGTCGGATATGCCGACCAGTCTCGGATAAAGACGCCACACCAGCAGTATGGGTTCAGCGGGGCTTCGGCGGAATTTGCGCCAGCGGGGAAAAAGCCGATGCCGCGTATGACGGAAGCGGGTTGCGGCGCGTCGGGGAGACGGTTTTGCCGCAGGGTTTCGCTGCCTTCGAGGGATTGAAGCAGGGCGAGTTGGCGGGGCAGTTTGGCGACTTTGGCGGCGAGGGTGTCTTTGGAATTGAGTCCGCACAGGTCTGTAGATTTGCCGCTGTCGCTGCCGTAATATTTGCAGGTCAGTTCGATATGGTAGGGTTTGCCGTTGATGGAGGCGATGAAATCGGCGGCGCCTTGCGTGAGGTCGTCTGAAAACACGGGTAGGTTGCAGGCGTGCAATTCGGTATGCGGCGCGTGGGCGAACCAAAATGCGAGCAGGCGCTCGGCGTAGATGCCGAGTCGGTTGCCGAAGGGAGCATGTTCGGCGAGATAGTCGTCTAAGGGGGCGGGATTACCGTCCAAATCCAAAAGATAGCGGAAGCCGCGTTCGCCCAATAGAGCGCGCACACTCAATTCGCAACCGCTTTGCCAAAGCGGCGGGGCAGTCAACAGGGTGGCGAGGTCGCGGACGGACGGGGTGGCGAGTTTCCACCATAGGGCATCTAGGGCGTAGTTCATGGGGCGGTGCGGATGTTGGGAAGGTGATGGATTTTATAATATTGAGCATGAAGTTGAAACCTGTAGGCCGCTGTACCGTCTAAGCAGCAATTGTTTTCCCCTTCAAGATATTGAACAAGTTGGCAATCGGGCGGTAACGTTCTCCCTGCCAAAAAAGGTCGTCTGAAAACGCTTTAGCGAGACTTGCTATCGGTTTTCAGACAACCTTTGTTTTGAAACGGTTGTCATCCATTCGGGTTTGTGTCGAAGGTTTTGCAAACGGATTGCTTGGGGGAAAGGTGGCTAGTTGCTTAACACATCGTGTTTTTTAGTTAAGACATATTGATAGACTTCTTCTACCGCCGCTTCGTCATAGCTTTTGCCAAAACGCTTTTTGTAGCCCAAGTCATAGAGTTTGACGTGATGTTCTTCTGAAATCTCGACGCCTACGTTTTCCAAACACGACTTGGCGCAATGCAGATGGCAACCATCGATGACCAGCATCGGCCGGCCGGACTGCGCTTTGCGTACTAAAGGTGCGACTTTGCCTCCTACGCCGGAAATGCACGACATTTCAAATTCACCGGCGTGATCAAGTGCTACGGCGGTATTGTTGGCAAGTTGCGCTACGTCAGAACATCCGGAACAGGAATAAATCAACGGAAGTTCGCTGCGGTTGGGCATTTTTAATCTCCTCTTTAGACTGTTTCATTTTGTATGTGTATTTTAATCCATCAATAATCGGTAAAGCATGCTTAGATTGAAGCAGGCCTGACAAAAGTGGTCGGATTTTCTGCAATGTCGGGTTGGATTCGGGATGCCTGAAGGTCGTCTGAAAATATTTTAGCAAAACTTGCTGTCGGTTTTCAGACGACCTTTGCTTTGGGACTGGACTATACCTTGTCCTCTTCATTTTCCACCGCTTTGGGCGGAACGGGCGCGAACCAGCCGACCAGAAGCAGCAGTACGCCGACGATGATGAAGGAGGCGATGCGGGCAATGCCGCCGCTGTTGGAAAGCTCGATGAGGAAGAGTTTGACGACGACAATCGCCATCAGCGCTGCGCCGGTTATCCAGAAGGGGCGCAGTTTGCGGCGGTTGCCGTACACCATGAGGATGATGGCGGTAACCGCCCACACGACGGAGAGGCTGGCTTGCAGGCCGAAGGATTGGAGCATGATGTCGAGTCGCCAAGTGATGCCGTCGTAGAAGTGCCACAGGCGCATCACGCCCGCGCTGATAACCATGAATGCGAGGGCGGCGACGCCGGGCGCGTTCACGCGGCGGTATTCCAAAGGCAGGGCTTCGGGCAGGGACTTCAGGGCAAACCAAAGCATTCCGGCGCAGGCGAGCTCCAGCGGGTTAAGCAGCGGGATATACGGCAACGGCGCGGGTTGGAACGGAGTGGAGAAGTTCGTCCATATCATCCAACTTGCCGACGCAAGGGCGGCTATCGGCAGGGCGAAATGCTGATAGGCGGCTTGATGTCGTCTGAAAAAGCCGCGCTGCCGCTGAGTATGGAGGACGACCCACATGATAAGCGGTACGGCAAGCCACGAGAGCTGCGACCAAACGCCGTCGAGACGCTCGCCGACGTACATTCCTGCCCAAAGCGACCAAAGGATGCCGAGCATGATGATGTTGAGTTTGTGCAAGTCGATAGGCGCATTGATTCGGTGGTTATTCAGGATGACGAAGTTCAACACGGTAGCGGCGGCAAGCGGGAGGGCTGCGGCGGCCATCCATAGGTGTTCGAGGTGATAGCCGATGAAGTGCAGGGCAAACAGGGGCATGAATGCCAAGGTCGTCTGAAAAAGTTCTTTCCAGTTCAAACGGTTGGCAAGCAACAGCAAGGTGATGAATATCGGCAATGCCCAAAGCTCGATAAACAGGGTTTCTTCGCCCGTCCATTGGGTGTAGGTGGCAAAGCCGCCCAACATCAGGGCGATAACGAGGATAGCCCAGCCTGCAATCCGTGAGAATGGGAGGGGTTGGTCTTGTGTGTCTTGGCTTTCCGAGACTTCGGTTTGGACACGCGAATATTGCAGCGCATAGGCGGCGGCAAACAGCAGCGGCGCGGCGGCAAAGAGATGCCAGTGTGTCAAAAAGCCGTAGGGTTCATCATTAATCGAGGCTTGGAAGATCAGAATAAAGATTGCATTGCCCAAGGCGAATGTGCTGAACACGTCCGACTTGCCTTTGCCCCGGCAGAACGCCCAAGCTGCGACCAAAGCAGAGAGAACGATGATGCTGCCGCGTTCTGCGAGAAACAGTAAAGGCAGGATGGATGTGTAGAACAGGGCGGCGCAGAGGGCTGCGTCTTGAAGCGTCTGTTCCCATTGCGCCGAGCTTTTACGGCGGTAGAGATGCCATTGCAGGTAAATTGCCGCGCCGCCGAACAGGGTCAGCAGGGTGGTGAACCATTGACCGTGCAGGATGGTGTTTTCTCCCGGCTGATAACCGCTCAGCTGGATCAGCGCTGCCAACAGATACACGACGAGCGCACCCAAACGCATATGCGGACGCTGTTGGCGCAGTCCGAAGAAATACACGAGCGCGGATTCTACCGTCCACAGGATGACGGTGTTGCCGCGTTCAAAGTAAAGCGGAACGGCGAGTGTGAGGAACAGCAGCGACAGGGTAAAAAACGCCTGACGCAGGATATATAAACCCTGTTGCCGTTTCAGCATCAGCGCGGCAAGCCCGTAAACGGCGGCGAAGCCCAGTGCGGAGAAGGCGTCCGCAGACGGCCAGTGTTCCACCATGCGGTATTGCAGCCCGAACGCCGCCGCCATCGTGCCGAACAATAAAGTATGGTCGAGGACATGGACGCGCAGACCGTGGGAGCAGAGGCTGTTCCAAATTTCTTCCAGCGTCGCATTGTCGGCAACAGGCGCGAGCGTGTCTTCGCGGCTTTCCGTCAGCTTGCGGCGGGCGAACAGATAGGCGATGAAGGTGTAGAGCAGCCAGTGGTAAATCAGGAAAGGCTCGGTGGTGGCGAAATGCTGCGGCGTATAGCTTTGCATGCCCCACAACGCGGCGATGGAGAAAGTTCCGGCGAAACCCGTCAGATTCAGCGGCCGCCATGCCTTAAACCAAGCAATCGCCGCTACGCCGGCATTGAGCAGGGAAAGGTAGGAAAACAGCACCAAATAATTGCCGCTGCCGTCCGATACTAGGATGGGCGCCGCCAGACCGCCGACCAAGGCGACCTGCGCCATAATCTGCGCGTTTTGCCTGATCGCCAGCAACGCCATTAATACGACCATCGCCACCATCAGCACGAACACGATCGGTGCGGGCAAGAGCGGATGCAGTTTCAACGCTGCCAAAGAAGTCAGATACATTACCGCCACGCCGAAGCCCTGCAACACCAAGCCGTATTCGCGTTTTCGGCTTTGCAGCTTCCAGCCGCCGACGACTGCTGCCAGACCTGCGCCTGCCACGGTCAGGTAACGCATTTCCACCGGTACATAAATCCGCTCGGAGGCATAGCGCAAGAGGAACGCCAAGCCGAGGAACAACACCACGATACCGGTTTTCAGCAGCGGATTGCCACGCAGGAACCAAGCAACAATCGGATTTTCGGAGAATTTGAAATCGAAACCTTCTTCTTTGTTGATAACGATTTCACTAGATTTTGCGTCTGCGTGTTCAGCTATATTTTCAGACGACATCTGCGCTTCATTTTCAGACGACGTTTGCAGGACAGGCGCGTTTTGTTTGCGTTCGTCTTCTTGAATAGCAGAAACTTGGATAGGCGTTTCCACGCTGTCTGCGTACAAAGCAGGTTCGGGCTGTACGGAAGGTTCAGCGGAAACAGGGGGAACAGGTGTAGAAAAAGAGGGCGCAGCAACCGGTTCGATGTGCGGTTCGACGGGCGCATTGTCCGCCGTTGCCAAAGGCTCAACCTTCTCATGAAGCGACGCAGGGGTCGTCTGAATATCGTCGGCATGTTCGGACAAAACAGCACGCAGTTTCCGTGCTTGCCCGACTTCTGCTTCATCATGAACGGATTCGTGTTCCAAAGCCGTCAAACGCAGCTTCAGCAACTCGATTTCTTTTTCCAGATTTTGCAGTTTCGCATCACGCTCTTCCTGACGTGGTTTGCCGAGTTCCCGCGCAAACAACCATAAAATAGAGCCGAAAATGACGCCGACGGTCATTTCGTCAAGAAAATAGCCAATGAGGATGGGGATGAGTAGGCAGAAATACTGCATAAAACACCTGTCCGATAGAGGTAAAAATATGCCAATTGTAGCATTCTTGTCATGAGAAAGATGTATAGAAGGCGTAACGGTAGGAAAAGCTGTTGTGCGGTAAGCGACATTGTATTTGCAGAATTAATTTACGGTACAAGGTTGTCTGAAAAGTGAAATTGGATTTCAGACGACCTTGTCGATGGGTTTTGTCCTGCTGTTTATCATGAATATAGGCTTTACATCGTGAAACCGGGCGCAAATCCTGTGAACTTGCCATGCTTGATACGGACTATTTATTATAGGCGTTAGCTTCGATAGGGTACGGTTTGTCTAGCCACCAAGTCTCAAGGCTTTTTTGATACCCATATTTTTCGAAAGAAAATCTAATGCCCCATTAACCCAACCATGCTTTGGGTTTCCCGCCAATTTTGTCTCCTCTCTTCATGGGAGAGGAGATTGAGGATGCTGAAACCCAACCATTTTTAGGGATTCGACCAATTTGTCCCCTCTCCCCGTGGGAGAGGGTTAGGTAGAGGGCAGTAAGCCGCAGGCTTACATTCAGGTTCCTAGGTTTCACAAAAAATATTTTGAAAGGTCGTCTGAAAGGTTGTCCGGTCAAGAGGCTGCACACTCTGAAAACGAGCGGAGCAAATTTTGCCAAAACGGAACGCTAAAACCTTTTCAAAAAGGAAAATACGATGAAATTCAATCAAATCCATTTATTGTGTATTGCCGCAGTCTTGGTGCTTGCTGCCTGCAAAAACACAGAAGTTCCGTTAAACAGTCAGGTTGAATTGCCCGAAACATTTACGCAGGATACGGCGGCGAAGGGCGATGCGGATATCGGGGCATGGTGGCAGAAGTGGAACGATCCGGTGTTAAGCGGATTAATCGCGCAGGGTTTGGCGCAGGGGCATGATGTGAAAATCACCGTCAGCCGTCTGAACGAAGCCCGTGCCGTGGCGGGGGCGGCGCGTGCCGATTTGGGGCCGACCGTCGGACTGAGTGGCAAGGTGGGGGCGAATTACAGCAAAATGGATAATCCGCTCGACAGCAATGCCAGGGCGTTGCTCTCGCGTTATCCGCAGGCCTCGTCTTTAAACGGCGATACCATCGAGTCCACAGGCACCAGCATGTACGGCGGACTGACCGCTTCGTGGGAGCCGGATATTTTCGGCAAGAAACGAAGCGATGCCGATGCCGCCCGTTATGCTGCGCTCGGACAACAAGAGCTGGCGTATGGCGCGCAAATGCTGGTGGCGGGCGATATTGCTGACAATTATTTCAAAGCACGTGCGGCACAAGGCCGTCTGAAAACCGCTGACCAAACCGTTGCCACTTTGCGGCGGATGGTGCGCTACATCGAAGGTCGGTTTAAGGCGGGACATGTCAGCGGCTATGAAGTGAACGAGGCGAAAGTGCAACTGACCGCAGCGGAAGCCAAACGCGCCACGATAGGGGCGGAATACGCCGCTTATGTGCGCAGTATCGCCGTGTTGACCGGTAACGTTCCGCAGACGTTTACGCTGCCCGAATCGTCTGTCGATGTGTTGGCGCGCCAACCCTCCGCGCCGGGCGGGCAGACGCCGCAAGGCTTGCTGGAACGCCGCCCCGATCTGCGCGCGCAGGCGGCGCAAGTCAATGCTTACGCCGCCAAATTCGCCAGTGCCAAAGCCGATTTGCTGCCGCGCTTCACCATCAGCTTTATGGGACAGGGCGGACGCATCGGTGTGGACGGCGACCGTTCGTTGACCGGCTGGGCAAGTTTGTTGTCGGTAGGCATACAGACGCCGCTGTTTACCAACGGCCGCATCAAGGCCAATATCAAAGCCGCCGACGCACGCCTTCAGACGGCATTGCTGGAATACGACAAACGGCTTCTGACCGCGCTGGGCGAAGTTGACAGCGCGTATCAAGGCGTGGAATCGCTAAGCCGTCAAACTGAGTTGCTGCAAACCGCCCATAATCAGGCGGCTCACCACGCGTCAGATACGGGAAAAATGTTCCGCAACGGCTACAAAACGCTGGATGTCGCCCTCAAAGCCCATATCGCCGAAGAACAAATGCAGGAAAACCTGATTGCGGCGCGGCTGGCAAGGGCGCAGATGCTGGTGTCGCTGTATAAGGCATTGGGCGGCGGTTGGTCGAAGTAAAGAGGTAAAAAGGTCGTCTGAAATTTTTCAGACGACCTAGGTTTATTAAAAAAATTGAAAATTCCTGATATAGGTATAAATAAGGTGCCGATTAAAAAGGTTAGTGGGTATTAGAACAATTTGTGTGTAAGGAAGTGCTGATGAATCAATGCGAACTGTATTGAGTTAGCGATATAAGGGGTTTTTAGAAATGAATGAGAAAAGCAGACTGTCTGCCCCATTTTTGCCAAATCAATATCTGGGAAGATTGGGTTAGGATTTTCAATGATGAAATTTTATTATTTGACTATTAGTCACAACATCCCTTGCGGGGTTGGTTTTTACAACAATTATCTATTGCCAGAGGAGTTGCTCCCCTCCTTCCAACTGAACGATTTTAAAGTGGAATATGGTTCTCTTCCTTGGTATGCTGGGATAACACGGAAGCGTAAAAAAATTATACTTCCTGATAATCTTATTTTGGTCTCTAATTTAAGGGAATATGACTATCCAGTACGTAGCTTATCTGAATACACTTATATCATTACTGAAGAATTTATGCGGTGTTTGGATGGAATGAAGACAAATATTTTACAAATAAAGCCTGTAAAATATATGAACGGAAAAACAAGAAATATCATATCAAATCGAGCTTATTATGCGATGACAACAGATAAGTTAGAACTAGAAGATGTTGTAAACCTAAAAGAATGCGAATATGAGCAGATTTATGGAGTTGATGAATTAATCAAAATGAGCATTTTGGAGAATTGTGATTACGATTTATTTGATATTAAACATGAGACTAAATGTTCTTTGATCGTTTCAGAAAAATTTCGACAAAAGGCTAATGATTTGAAGTTGGAGTATTTGGAATTTCTGCCTGTTGGATTGACAAGGTTAATCACATCCAAGGAATGGATGGCTACGGAGATAAATTCTTTGCCTAGATATACCCCTGTTTAATAAATTTTATATGTATTGTTTGATACACACAAAAGACTGTAAAAAGGTCGTCTGAAAAATTTCAGACGACCTGGGTTTATTAGAAGAATTGAAAATTTCTGATATCGATATAGATAAGGTTGTCGATTAAAAAGTTTTAGTGGGTATCAGACTAAATTTATGCGTGAGGAAGTGGTGATGAATCGATGTGAATTGTATTTAGTTAGTGATATTGTTGAAAGCGGAAGGGTTGGTAAGCTTCATGTAGGGGATGATCAAGAAGATATTTGCCAAGAGATCAAGGGTTTTGTATTAAACCCTATGAGGACTTCTAAAAAGTCAAAAATATTTTTAGATACTTATGAAAATATAATGTTCTTGTTAGAAAATAAAAAAATAATCTGTATGCAGATAAATTTCGAGAACAGAGATGCCAAATCCGTAGTTTTAAATGATTTGTTTTCAGAATTCTCAAGTATTGATGACTGGCTAAATTTTGCTGAAAAGTACGATTGGCAATGTGGGAAGAATGCATCAATATATGTATTTAGAAAAAATAATGTTTTTATTCATGTGAGTGCTCAGGGTGTGCTTCATTTAATATCTATTTATTAGGCTATTGAGGGCATCCAAGTTTCTATTCATGTTTAGTGTGTATGGAATACAAGTACAAGGATGTTTGGATTGGGGAAGTACCGAAGAAGAATGCTGAAGAAGTTAAAGTAGAGTCAGTAAACAAAAAAGCCTGAACATTGTGTTCAGGCTTTTAAAATTTGGCTCCCCGACCTGGGCTCGAACCAGGGACCTGCGGATTAACAGTCCGTCGCTCTACCGACTGAGCTATCGGGGAATAGGGGTGCATTATATCGTCTGAAAAAAAAGTGTCAATAGTATTTTTCAGATGAAGGGTAGTAATGTTACAAATATTTGAATGTTAAAAGTATTTATTTTGTGAATAGTTGTGTCGGAAATCAATAGGCGTAAATGGCAGCAGGTGCGGTTGGTCTGTCAGGGCACTATTCTGTCTAATATTTTGCACTGACGAGCTTGCCGTTGCGGAACTCTTGGTGTTGCATTACGGCGCCGTTATAGGCGTATGTAGTGAGTGAGCCGTCGTTTGGTGTAGCGCGGAATTGCATCAGTTGGTTGCGGCTTAAAATAAAGGGGTCTGTCCGCTTCCGGCTGTTGTCGCTGTAAAAATCTTGTACGGTATATTGATCGCCGCGTTTGTTTTTCAGCTGGCGGTAGTAGCCGCCTTTGACAGCGCTGTTGCTGGGATTGCCGTGTGTATCGAAATAAGTTACGATTTGTTCGTCAATAATATTGATGCCGCCTGTGTTGTTTGGGGCGGTTTTATTTTTGTCTAAGGCAATCGGTATGTTGACGGAAGTACCTAGTTCGACATGGCGCCCGATGCCTGTTCCTATGCCTAAACCGATGGACATGCCGGGTGTGCCGGCGGTGCAGGCGCAGAGTGTGGAAGAGAGAAGAATGAGGGGGATTGAGTGTTTCATGGCATTTCCTCGCTATGGGTAGGAGTGAAAATGAACCTGATTGCAGGCGGTAACGGGAAGGCGTGGTTTTCGTCGGACAGCTTACGGTTGGGGACTTTTCTTATTGAATTATATCGTTTTTATACAGTGAAGGACGTTAGTTTTGATAAAGGTGGAAGAAAGAGGAATTAAGGCTGTATAGATAATGAGGGCAGCGGTATGAAATCGGGAAAATCTGCGATATAGCATATATATAGTGTAGAATGCCGTTCAGACGACCCTTTAGACGGATTTTTTGTAAATTAAAGGGGCGTTTTCGGTAAAACTGACCTTACGATGATGGGGTAACGCTATCAAAGTTTGAGAAGATTTGGGTATTTGGTCGCTATTTGATCAATAACGAATTCTGGAAAAACAATGAAAACCTTGAAATTTACCAAAATGCACGGTTTGGGCAATGATTTTATGGTGGTAAACGGTATCGGGCAGGATTTTGATCCGCTAACTGCGCCGCTTGCCGAATGGTCTGACCGTTTTAGAGGGGTGGGCTTCGATCAGTTGCTGCTGGTGGAAAAGCCGTCTTCTGATGCAGTAGATTTCCGTTATCGTATATTTAATGCGGATGGCAGCGAGGTGGAGCAGTGTGGCAACGGCGCGCGCTGTTTTGCCCGATTTGTAGCGGATAAAGGCTTGACCGATAAAAAGGAAATTTTGGTTGAAACGGCTAAGGGTGTGATTATTCCCAAGCTGTTGGATAATGGTTTGGTTACTGTGAATATGGGCAAACCGCGCTTTACGTCGTCTGAAATCCCGTTTGTGCCGGTTCCTGACGAAGCAGATGATGCTTTGACGCATATGGTGATGGTCGGATTGGAGACGGTACAGGTCAGTTGTGTGAATATGGGCAATCCTCATGCTGTGATTGTGGTTGAGGATGTACAGACTGCACCCGTGGCTCATTGGGGCGAAGCCATTGAGTCGCACGAACAGTTTCCGGAACGTGTCAACGTCGGCTTTATGCAGATTGTCGATAGGGAATCTGTCCGCCTGCGCGTATTTGAACGCGGCGTGGGTGAAACTCAGGCTTGCGGTACGGGGGCTTGTGCGGCCGTGGTTGCCGGCGTTCGTTTGGGACTGCTGGCAGAAGGCGTGCCTGTGAAGGTTTCGCTGCCGGGCGGGGATTTGTTTATTACTTGGTCGCATGGTGAGGACGTTTTGATGACCGGGCCTGTTCAAACGGTATTTGAAGGCGAGTTGCAGTATTCATGATTTGGACGAATTTGGATTTTCTCGCCGTTGTTGCTTATGGACTGGTGTTTTTTGGATTGATTTTCCGCGCTGAAATGTTCCAGTGGTTTTGGGCTTCGGTCGTTTTGTGGCTGAGTGTGTCGATTTTGGGATCGCAGCTTTTGCCGGGAATGTGGGGGATTACACATGTCGGTCCGTTGTTTGTCCCGCATTTTTATCTGACTTTTGCCAGTGTGTTTTTCTTTGCTTTTCATTGGAAAAAGCAGGCGGATACTGATTTTTGGCAGGCGGACTTACGGCATCCGTTTTTGAGTGTGTTTGCTGTCAGCAATGTGTTGATGACTTTGGCTTTTGTGTCGATTGCCGCGATATTGTATTTTATGCTGCCGGGACGTTCTTTGGCTTTTACGTTTCCGGCTTTGTTGAAATTGTATGCGCTCAAGCCTGTTTATTGGTTTATTTTGCAGTTTGTTATCATGACCGTTTTTTATCTGCACCGCAGAAGCATTGCCAAGCAGTCGCCTGCGGTGTTCAGTAAAGCGCAGCTCAGGCTGGGCTGGCTGATGGCTTTGGTCATGCAGGTTATGGTAACAGGAGCTTTGGTCGGAGAAATTGGGCTTCATTAAGAAAAAAATTTTGCGAATCAAGCCAAACAACCAAAAGTTATAAAGAAAGAAATATTCGATATTGGTTTTTCAGACGACCTGTCTTTAATATACAGGTCATATCACATCAAAATCTGGAGTAGAAAATGAAGATTGCAAACAGCATCACCGAGCTGATCGGCAACACCCCGTTGGTCAAATTAAACCGTCTGACTGAAGGTTTGAAAGCCGAAATCGCTGTCAAACTGGAATTTTTCAATCCCGGCAGCAGCGTGAAAGACCGCATTGCCGAAGCGATGGTCGAAGCTGCTGAAAAAGCGGGCAAAATCGGTAAAGATACCGTAATTGTGGAAGCAACCAGCGGTAATACGGGTATCGGTTTGGCAATGGTGTGCGCGGCGCGCGGCTACAAGCTGGCAATCACGATGCCTGAAAGTATGAGTAAAGAACGCAAAATGCTGTTGCGTGCGTTCGGTGCGGAATTGATTTTGACTCCAGCATCTGAAGGTATGGCGGGTGCGATTGCAAAAGCCCAAGCCTTGGTGGACGAGCATCCCGATACTTATTTTATGCCGCGCCAATTCGATAACGAGGCGAACCCGCAAATCCACCGCGAAACGACCGCCGAAGAAATTTGGCGCGATACCGACGGTAAAGTCGATATTTTTGTGGCGGGTGTCGGTACGGGCGGTACGGTTACCGGCGTGGGCGAAGTGTTGAAAAAATACAAACCCGAAGTCAAAGTCGTTGCCGTCGAGCCGGAAGCTTCTCCGGTGTTGAGCGGTGGTGAAAAAGGTCCGCACCCGATTCAAGGTATTGGCGCCGGTTTCATCCCTACCGTGTTGAATACCAAGGTATATGACAGCGTTTCCCAAGTTCCGAACGAAGCGGCGTTTGAAACCGCCCGCGCGATGGCGGAAAAAGAAGGTATTTTGGTCGGTATTTCTTCCGGTGCGGCAGTATGGAGCGCGCTGCAGCTTGCCAAACAGCCTGAAAATGAAGGCAAACTGATTGTCGTGCTGCTGCCTTCTTATGGCGAACGCTATCTTTCTACGCCTCTGTTTGCCGATTTGGCATAGTAGAGTTGAGAGAACATGAGTGATAAAAAAGACCGCTTCGGCGGTCTTTTTTGCGGTCTTGCGGCATGGTGTGGCGCAAAAATGGATTTAAACCACCATATCGTGTAAAGATTGGAATGTAAGGCGAAAGTTGTTGTAATTCAGTCAACAGAAAAAGTCAGATTGATATAGAATTTGGTTATCTGGATAATCCTGATTATAATGGTAGACATGAAAAAATATATCCCCATCTTATTTGCGTTGGCGGCACTTGCCGGTTGTGAGACCATTTATGTCCCAAGTTTGCAAGAAGTGCCTGTCCGTCCGACTAATGTTAAGCCTAACGTTAAAGCAACTAAGGCTGAAAAACCTACAGCGTTCAGTTTGGCTTCTTCGCATTGGAGTGATGTTTCAAAAATCCGCGACGAGGCAACGCGTTTGAGCTATCAAGTCAGCCAAGGAAAAATGACCAAAGTTCAAGCTGCGCAATATCTGAACAAGTTCCGCATTCAGCTTGTCGGTCGCAATGTCGTGGATGACAGCGTATATGAGGTTTATCTGCGTTCTGCCGTTGACAGCCAACGAGGCGAAATCAATACCGAACAATCTAAGCTGTATATTCAAAACGCTTTGCGCGGATGGCAGCAACGCTGGAAAAATATGGGCAACAAACCTTCCAATCCGGCGTTTACCAACTTCCTGATGGAAGTGATGAATATGACTCCGTTGAAATAAGTTTCTCATTTCAAACAAAAGGTCGTCTGAAAATTTTCAGACGACCTTTTGTTTTGGATGTCGATATTTATGATGTTTTACGCAGCAGCTTCTCGGTTGCCAGTCTTGCTCGCTCTTTGATGTCTTCCGTCAGATAAGTTTTCATCTGGCTGTACACCAAAGTAATGACGGCAATGTCATCGCTGAATCCCAAAGGACCCAGCAAATCGGGAATGCTGTCGATAGGGCTGAGGAAGTAAACCAATGCGCCGACGATAATCATTTTGGCGCGTCTGGGGGTGTGAGGGGAGTCCCAAAGATAATACAGCGCATACAACTGGCGTACGATGGGCTCGCCCAACCGACCTGCAAAACGGGCGAGTTTATTGAGGAAACCTGTTTTATCCAAATTGCGCCTTCTGAATTTGGGGATAAAGTTTTCCGGATCGGAAGACTGGGTGTATTGTTTTTCTTCGGAATGTTTCATAACAAGCCTCACAGTAATTGAGTGGGAAGGGTTTGCCGTAATGCGGGCAAAGTATAAAACGGAGTAAGGCAAAGAAATGTCAGTTTTGCCTAAACGAGGCAAAAATTATGGTTGACTACTTCTTTATCGTAGCTGTTTCATATTATAAATAAATATTATTTCGATTAGTGGAAAAGATAGAAAAATCAAATGGCTTTGATAGCTAATAACATCTTAAAAATACTCGATTTACTCCCCATTTTGTTTAGAATACAAAGGGGCTTTGACATAAATTTGACATAAAAAGGAGATATAAATGAAATTTAAAACACTCGTAGCTGTTGGTATCAGTGCAATCTGTGCTGCGGGAGTGGTTAATGCGCATGAACACAAACATGACCACATGACACCTGCCGGTGCTTCTATTAAAGTGAAAGTGCAACAACTTGACCCGGTTAATGGTAATAAAGATGTAGGCACTGTAACGATTACCGAATCCAAGTACGGTTTGGTCTTTACTCCAAACTTAAGCGGATTAGAAGCTGGACTGCATGGCTTTCACATTCATCAAAACCCAAGCTGTGAGCCGAAAGAAAAAGACGGTAAACTGACTGCAGGCTTGGGCGCCGGCGGCCACTGGGATCCGAAAGAAACCAAAAAACACGGTTTCCCATGGCAAGATGATGCCCACTTAGGCGATTTGCCTGCATTAACCGTATTACACGATGGTACAGCCACCAATCCGGTTCTTGCGCCACGCATCAAACACCTTAATGAAGTTCGTGGTCATTCTATTATGATCCACGTTGGTGGCGACAATCATTCCGATCATCCTGCTCCGCTTGGTGGTGGCGGTGCACGCATGGCGTGTGGTGTGATTAAATAGGTTAATTGTTAGAAACAAAAAGTGCGGTTAAAAATGTTGAACGTTTTAACCGCACTTTTATTTGCAATGAGATCTACTTCAGCACTTCAGCTATGTCATTTAATTTATGAATAGCGTCAATCAGCTGTTTGTCTGAAGCCCGTATCATTCCGCTATGGTTGCAGCGCTGTCTTTTTGAAGGCATTAGTAGAAATCACACCATCGATATGAAGTATGACGCAAATCTATATTCACTAAAATATTGCAGTTTTGTAATAGAAAAATAAGAGGGTCGTCTGAAAAGTTGCCTGTTGAAATTTTGTTTTGAATGCAACGTTTTATCCCATAAGGTTATGGCTGTTTTTCTTGTGGATGCGTTAGTAAATGATATTAATTCATATTTTTATCACAAGAAACAGGATATTAATACTATTTTGATGGTGTGAGATTGTGCGAAACTGATTAAGCGGTAGTGGAAAAAATGTTGGTTTAAGTATTAATAGAGATGTTTATTGTTATTGGTACAGTTTATGATGTTTTTTGGTAAAATTTATTAGATTGTTTATAAATTAGACTGTTCAAAATCGGATAAAACAGGTAAATTATAGTTTATGTAACTCGATGTAATTTGAGTTATTGGTTTTGAGCTGATAAAAAAATACAGAGGAACTGGCTATGTCCGTCAAACCGCGTCCTGTCTTTTTGGAGATTCCCAATATACGGTTGCCTATACCGGGAATTGTCTCCATCTTGCACCGCATCAGCGGGGTAGGATTATTTATAATGCTTCCCGTTTTGCTGTATCTCCTGTCCGGTACGTTGAGCCGCGAGTCGGCGTTTGAAACTTACCGTGCCATCGTTTCCAATCCTTTGGTCAAGTTGATTTTAATCGGCGTGTTGTGGGCTTATCTGCACCATTTTCTCGCCGGTATCCGTTTTTTATTTTTAGATGCACACAAAGGCCTTGAGCTGAATACTGCGCGCAATACTGCCAAATTGGTGTTTGCCGCCGCTTTGGTGTTGACCGTCGTTTTGGGAGCGTTGTTATGGTAGAGCGTAAATTGACCGGTGCCCATTACGGTTTGCGCGATTGGGCGATGCAGCGTGCGACTGCGGTTATCATGTTGATTTATACCGTCGCACTTTTAGTGATTCTGTTTACCCTGCCTAAAGAATATTCGGCATGGCAGGTATTTTTCGATCAAGTTTGGGTGAAAGTGTTCACCCAGGTCAGCTTTATCGCCGTATTTTTGCACGCTTGGGTGGGTATCCGCGATTTGTGGATGGACTATATCAAACCCTTCGGTGTGCGTTTGTTTTTGCAGGTTGCCACCATCGTTTGGTTGGTCGGCTGCTTGGTGTATTCAGTTAAAGTAATTTGGGGGTAAGTATGGGTTTTCCTGTTCGCAAGTTTGATGCCGTGATTGTCGGCGGTGGTGGTGCAGGTTTACGCGCAGCCCTCCAATTATCCAAATCCGGTCTGAATTGTGCCGTTTTGTCTAAAGTGTTCCCGACCCGTTCGCATACTGTAGCGGCGCAGGGCGGTATTTCTGCTTCGCTGGGTAATGTGCAAGAAGACCGTTGGGACTGGCACATGTACGATACCGTGAAAGGTTCTGACTGGCTAGGCGACCAAGACGCGATTGAGTTTATGTGTCGCGCCGCGCCTGAAGCGGTGATTGAGTTGGAACACATGGGTATGCCTTTTGACCGCGTGGAAAGCGGCAAAATTTATCAGCGTCCTTTTGGCGGGCATACTGCCGAACACGGCAAGCGCGCGGTAGAACGTGCTTGCGCGGTTGCCGACCGTACCGGTCATGCGATGCTGCATACGCTGTATCAACAAAACGTCCGTGCCAATACGCAATTCTTTGTGGAATGGACGGCGCAAGATTTGATTCGTGATGAGAATGGTGATGTCGTCGGTGTTACCGCTATGGAAATGGAAACCGGCGAAGTTTACATTTTCCATGCTAAGGCTGTGATGTTTGCTACCGGCGGTGGCGGTCGTATTTATGCGTCTTCTACCAATGCCTATATGAATACCGGCGACGGTTTGGGTATTTGCGCTCGTGCAGGCATTCCGTTGGAAGACATGGAGTTCTGGCAATTCCACCCGACCGGTGTGGCAGGTGCAGGCGTGTTGATTACCGAAGGCGTGCGCGGTGAGGGCGGTATTCTGTTGAATGCCGACGGCGAGCGCTTTATGGAACGCTATGCACCGACCGTAAAAGACTTGGCTTCGCGCGACGTGGTTTCTCGCGCAATGGCGATGGAAATCTACGAAGGTCGCGGTTGCGGCAAAAACAAAGACCATGTTTTGCTGAAAATCGACCATATCGGTGCCGAAAAAATTATGGAAAAACTGCCGGGCATCCGTGAGATTTCCATTCAGTTTGCCGGTATCGATCCGATTAAAGACCCGATTCCCGTCGTGCCGACTACCCACTACATGATGGGCGGTATTCCGACCAACTATCATGGTGAAGTCGTTGTTCCGCAAGGCGATGAATATGAAGTGCCGGTGAAAGGTCTGTACGCAGCGGGCGAGTGCGCTTGTGCTTCCGTGCACGGTGCGAACCGTTTGGGTACCAACTCCCTGCTTGACTTGGTGGTATTCGGTAAAGCTGCCGGCGACAGCATGATTAAATTCATCAAAGAGCAAAGCGATTGGAAACCTCTGCCTGCGGATGCGGGCGAGCTGACCCGCCAACGTATCGAACGTTTGGATAATCAAACTGATGGTGAAAACGTTGATGCGTTGCGTCGCGAGCTGCAACGCTCTGTCCAACTGCACGCCGGCGTGTTCCGTACTGATGAGATTCTGAGCAAAGGCGTTCGAGAAATCATGGCGATTGCCGAGCGCGTGAAACGTACTGAAATCAAAGACAAGAGCAAAGTGTGGAATACCGCGCGTATCGAAGCTTTGGAATTGGATAACCTGATTGAAGTGGCAAAAGCGACTTTGGTGTCTGCTGAAGCACGGAAAGAATCACGCGGCGCGCACGCTTCAGACGACCATCCTGAGCGCGATGACGAAAACTGGATGAAACACACGCTGTATCATTCGGATACCAATACCTTGTCCTACAAACCGGTACACACCAAGCCTTTGAGCGTGGAATACATCAAACCGGCCAAGCGCGTTTACTGATGCGTTTTCAGACGACCTCCGTATCACAAGGGGTCGTCTGAAAATCAAATACACCACCACACTGAACAGCCTGAACCCATAACATAAAACCATCAGGCGGTTTATGAGAAAAGGAACACTTCTCATGGAAAAAATGAGTTTTGAAATTTACCGTTACAATCCGGACGTTGATGCCAAACCTTATATGCAACGTTACGAGTTGGAACTGGAACCTACCGACGTCAAACTTTTGGACGCGCTGGTGCGCCTGAAAGCGCAAGACGATACCCTGTCTTTCCGCCGTTCTTGCCGCGAAGGTATTTGCGGTTCTGACGGTATGAACATCAACGGCAAAAACGGCTTGGCATGTTTGACTGATTTACGCGGCTTGAAACAGCCCGTCAAAATCCGTCCGCTGCCCGGTCTGCCTGTCATCCGCGACCTGATTGTGGACATGACCCAGTTCTTCAAGCAATACCACTCCATCAAACCTTACGTCGTCAATGATAATCCCATCGATGCAGACAAAGAGCGCCTGCAAACTCAGGAAGAGCGTAAAGAGCTGGACGGTTTGTACGAATGTATTTTGTGCGCCTGCTGTTCGACTGCCTGTCCGTCGTTCTGGTGGAATCCCGACAAATTCGTTGGTCCGTCCGGTTTGCTGAACGCCTACCGCTTCATCGCCGACAGCCGAGATACCATCACCAACGAGCGTTTGGACAATTTGAACGACCCGTATCGTCTGTTCCGCTGCCATACCATCATGAACTGCGTGGACGTATGTCCTAAACACTTGAATCCGACCCGTGCCATCGGTAAGATTAAAGAAATTATGTTGAAACGAGCCGTTTAAGAAATGATGGTTTTTGACGATATTGCCAAACGGAAAATCCGTTTTCAAACCCGCCGAGGATTATTGGAGTTAGATCTGATTTTCGGCAGGTTTATGGAAAAAGAATTCGAGCATTTGAGCGATAAAGAGCTGTCCGAGTTTTCCGAAATCCTTGAGTTTCAAGATCAAGAGCTTCTTGCCCTGATCAACGGACATTCGGCGACAGACAAGGAACACCTTATCCCCATGCTTGAAAAAATCAGACAAGCTTGACGTATTGGAAATCCGCCTGCCTTTCGGCGGATTTCTAGGATACGGAGGTCGTCTGAAAATAAAGACCGTGCTGCATAGGCAGCAACGAAAGCCCCAACCTACAAAGGAGCGATAAATATGTCCAAATCAATTAAACTCAACGTACCCAATCAAGAGGATTTAGAACTGCCCGTATTGGAGGCGAGCATCGGTCATGACGTGGTTGATATCCGCGCACTGACGAAAAACACAGGCTTATTCTCATTCGACCCTGGATTCGTTTCAACAGCAAGCTGCGAATCCAAAATCACTTATATCGACGGCGACAAAGGTCTGCTGTATTACCGTGGTTATCCCATCGAACAACTCGCCGAAAAATCCGATTATTTGGAAGTCTGCTACCTGCTGATTTACGGCGAACTGCCGACGCCTGAGCAAAAGGCAGAATTTGACAATACCGTCCGCCGTCATACGATGGTGCATGAACAGCTGACTTGGTTCTTCCGCGGCTTCCGTCGAGACGCGCATCCGATGGCGATGATGGTCGGCGTGGTCGGTGCATTGTCTGCGTTCTATCAAGACAGCCTGGACATCACGAACCCCGAACACCGCAAAATCGCGATTTACCGTCTGATTTCCAAAATTCCGACGATTGCGGCAATGTGTTACCGTTATTCCAACGGTCTGCCGTTCAATTATCCAAAAAACAACCTCTCTTATTCCGAAAACTTCATGCACATGATGTTCGCTACACCATGTGAAGACTACAAACCCAATCCCGTATTGGCACGCGCGCTCGACCGCATCTTTATCCTTCATGCCGACCACGAGCAAAACGCATCGACTTCGACCGTCCGTTTGGCAGGTTCTTCAGGTGCGAACCCGTTTGCCTGTATCGCTGCCGGTATTGCCTGTCTGTGGGGTGCGTCCCACGGCGGTGCGAACGAAGCCGTCTTGAAAATGTTGGACGAAATTGGTGATGTGTCCCGTGTTGCCGAATATATGGAAGGCGTGAAACAGCGTAAATACCGCCTGATGGGCTTCGGACACCGTGTGTACCGCAACATGGATCCGCGCGCCAGCATCATGCGCGAGACCTGTTATGAAGTGCTGAAAGAATTGGGCTTGGAAGACAGTCCGAAATTCAAACTGGCGATGGAATTGGAACAAATCGCCCTGAAAGACCCGTTCTTCGTAGAGCGCAAACTGTACCCCAACGTCGACTTCTACTCCGGTATCGTCTTGTCCGCGCTTGGCATTCCGACCGAAATGTTTACCGTCATCTTCGCTCTGTCGCGCAGCGTAGGCTGGATTTCGCACTGGCATGAAATGATTAGCGATCCTTCGCTGAAAATCGGCCGTCCGCGCCAACTTTATACCGGTGCCGTACGTCGTGATTATGTACCGGCGGATAAACGCTGATAATCGGTATATTAATATGTTGTCGGAGTTTTATTTGAGAAAGCCGAATAGCTTTTTTAAATGAGTTTGTCCGCAATAAACGAAACAGATACAAGTAATTTGGCTGGAAATAGGGTAGAATGAAGTGTCATTTCAAACGGCATGGATTCCGTTGAAACACATGGAATTCTACCCTTTGTTTATATTTTAAAGAAAAGAGCTCGCGTCATGATGGATGAAAAACTCAATTTTTCTTATCTGTTCGGTTCAAATGCTCCCTACATCGAGGAGTTGTATGAGAATTTCTTGGAAAACCCAAGTTCTGTCGATGAGAAATGGAAGCAATATTTCACCGACTTAAGCAAGCAGCCCGGTGCGGCGGATGTTGATGTCGCCCATGCTCCGATTCGTGAATCCTTCGCTAATTTGGCAAAAACCAAATCGACAGCGGCTATTGCCGGCGGTATGGATGAAGCCATGATGAAGAAACAGGTCGGTGTATTGCGGTTGATTTCTGCTTACCGTATTCAAGGTGTGGGTGCTGCCCAGCTTGACCCGCTCAAACGTATCCCGCCACGCAACATTGAAGCCCTCGATCCCAAATTCCACGGACTGAATGATGCCGATATGGCGGTTCAGTTCAATATGGGCGAGGGCGATTTTTCCGGCCAAAGCAAGCTGCCTCTGTCCCAAATCATCAGCAACCTCAAACAAACCTACTGCGGTCACCTCGCATTGGAATACATCTACATTCCCAATACAGAAGAACGCCGCTGGTTGCGCAATTATTTCGAGGATGTGCTGTCCACCCCGAGTTACAGTGCCGAACAGAAACGCCGCATCCTGAAAGAAATGACCGCTGCCGAGACTTTGGAGCGTTACCTGCATACCAAATATGTCGGTCAGAAACGCTTCGGCGTAGAAGGCGGCGAGAGCGTGATTGCCGGTCTGAATTACCTCATTCAAAACGCAGGTAAAGACGGCGTCGAAGAAGTCATCATAGGTATGGCACACCGAGGTCGTCTGAATGTCTTGGTCAACATCTTGGGTAAGAAACCGGGCGATTTGTTTGCCGAATTTGAAGGCCGCGCCGAAATCAAGCTGCCTAGCGGCGACGTGAAATACCACATGGGTTTCAGCTCCGACATCGCTACGCCGAACGGTCCGATGCACGTTTCTTTGGCGTTCAACCCGTCGCACTTGGAAATCGTCAACCCTGTCGTTGAAGGTTCTGCACGCGCCAAACAAAAACGTTTGGGCGAAAACGGCCGCGACAAAGTATTGCCCGTATTGATTCACGGCGACTCTGCATTTGTCGGTTTGGGCGTCAACCAAGCGACCTTCAACCTGTCCAAAACGCGCGGCTACACCACCGGTGGTACGGTCCACATCGTCATCAACAACCAAATCGGCTTCACCACCTCCGATACCCGCGACACCCGTTCGACCGTGCATTGTACCGACGTGGCGAAAATGGTTTCCGCTCCGGTCATCCATGTCAACGGCGACGATCCGGAACGCGTTTGCTTCGCCATTCAAGCAGCTTTGGACTACCGTAAAAAATTCAATAAAGACATCGTGATCGATGTCGTCTGCTACCGCAAATGGGGTCACAACGAGGGCGACGATCCGACCCTGACACAGCCGATGATGTACAAAAAAGTATCGCAACACCCCGGTGCGCGTGCTTTGTACACCGAACAACTGATTGCAGAAGGCGTGGTGACGCAGGCAGAAGCCGACGGCTATATCCAAGCCTACCGCGATGCTTTGGATAAAGGCGAACATGTCGAACAAACGACGTTGAGCAATTTCCAACGCACGCAAATTGACTGGAGCAAATACCAAGGCAAAGACTGGCGCGAAGATGTGGAAACCGGCCTGCCCGCTGCCGACATCGAGCGTCTTGCCGAGAAATTTACCGCCGTTCCCGAAGGCTTTGCACTGCATCCGACTGCCAAACGCGTGCTCGAAGCGCGTAAAGGCATGGCTGCGGGCAGTCAGCCGATTGACTGGGGTATGGCGGAAACCCTCGCATACGCCAGCCTGGTCACCAAAGGACACGGCGTGCGCATTTCCGGCGAAGACTCCGGACGCGGTACGTTCTCACACCGCCATGCTGTATTGCACGACCAAAAACGCGAAAAATGGGATGACGGCACTTATGTACCGCTGCGCAATATGGGCGAAGGTACGGGCGAATTCCTCGTTATCGACTCCATCTTGAACGAAGAAGCAGTCATGGCGTTCGAATATGGTTTTGCCTGCTCTGCGCCCGACAAACTGACCATTTGGGAAGCGCAGTTCGGCGATTTTGCCAACGGCGCTCAAGTCACCATCGACCAATTCCTGTCATCCGGCGAAACCAAGTGGGGTCGTCTCTGCGGTCTGACCACCATCCTGCCGCACGGCTATGACGGACAAGGTCCGGAGCACTCATCCGGCCGCGTAGAACGCTGGTTGCAGCTTTGCTCCGAACACAATATGCAAATCATCATGCCGTCCGAAGCGTCGCAAATGTTCCATCTGCTGCAACGCCAAGTCTTGGGTTCGTACCGCAAACCGCTGGTGATTTTCATGTCCAAACGCCTGTTGCGCTTCAAAGGCGCGATGAGTCCGTTGGAAAACTTTACCGAAGGTTCACGCTTCCGTCCCGTCATCGGCGATACCGCCGAGCGTGGCAACAATGAAAGCGTGAAACGCGTGATTCTGTGCGCCGGACAGGTTTACTACGATTTGGAAGCAGGCCGTGCCGAGCGTAAACTGGAAAACGATGTCGCCATCGTCCGTGTCGAGCAGCTTTATCCGTTCCCATACGACGAGGTGCGTGCAGAGTTGGCGAAATATCCGAACGCGAAATCCGTGGTTTGGGCACAAGAAGAGCCGAAAAACCAAGGCGCGTTCTACCAAATCCGCCACCGCTTGGAAGACGTTATCGGCGAAAGCCAAAAACTGTCTTATGCCGGTCGTCCAAGCAGCGCATCGCCAGCCGTCGGCTATATGAGCAAACACGTCACCCAGCTGAAACAACTGGTTGAAGACGCAATGACGCTGTAACGCAATACGGTGCGGCGTTCCGAATGAAACACTTCAGACGGAACGCCCGCCAAACAAAAGAGATAACACACAACAGGTCGTCTGAAAACCAACGACCATCCGGAGACACAAAATGATTATTGATGTAAAAGTACCCATGCTGTCCGAAAGCGTATCCGAAGGCACGCTCTTGGAATGGAAGAAAAAAGTCGGCGAAGCCGTAGCGCGCGACGAAATCCTGATTGACATCGAAACCGACAAAGTGGTTTTGGAAGTACCTTCCCCACAAGCCGGCGTATTGGTTGAAATCATTGCCCAAAACGGCGAAACCGTTGCCGCCGAGCAAGTATTGGCACGCATCGACACCGCTGCAACCGCTTCTGCTGAAGCCCCAGTCGCTGCGCCTGAAGCCGCTCCCGCCGCTGCGCAAACCAATGCCGCCATGCCTGCCGCCGCCAAACTGGCAGCGGAAACCGGCGTGGATGTGAACGCGCTGCAAGGTTCCGGCCGCGACGGTCGCGTCTTGAAAGAAGACGTGCAAAACGCCGCCGCCAAACCTGCCGCTGCACCCGCTGCTGCGACTGCACCTGTTCCGGCGGGCGCACGTCCGGAACAACGCGTTCCGATGAGCCGCCTGCGCGCCCGTGTTGCCGAACGTCTCTTAGCTTCGCAACAGGAAAACGCGATTCTGACTACGTTTAACGAAGTCAACATGAAACCCATCATGGACTTGCGCGCGAAATACAAAGAAAAATTCGAGAAAGAACACGGTACCAAACTCGGCTTCATGTCTTTCTTCGTCAAAGCAGCCGTTGCCGCGCTGAAAAAATATCCGGTGATCAATGCCTCCGTTGACGGCAGCGACATCGTTTATCACGGTTACTTCGACATCGGTATCGCCATCGGCAGCCCGCGCGGTCTGGTCGTTCCGATTCTGCGCGATGCCGACCAAATGAGCATTGCCGACATCGAGCAAGCCATCGTCGATTACGCCAAAAAAGCCAAAGACGGCAAAATCGCGCTGGAAGATTTGACCGGCGGTACGTTCAGCATTACCAACGGCGGTACATTCGGCTCTATGATGTCCACCCCGATTATCAATCCGCCGCAATCCGCCATTTTGGGTATGCACGCGACCAAAGAGCGCGCAGTCGTAGAAAACGGTCAAGTCGTCGTCCGTCCGATGATGTATCTGGCACTCTCTTACGACCACCGCATCATCGACGGCCGCGAAGCCGTGTTGACTTTGGTTGCCATCAAAGACGCGCTGGAAGATCCGGCACGCCTGTTGTTGGATCTGTAAACGCCGCCAAAGTGATATAAAGCGGATAAAAACAAAGCAGTTTGAAATCGGGCTGCTTACTGGTTTTCAGACGACCTTGAAACGAAAAAAGGTCGTCTGAAAACGGCGGGATGTTTGAAATCTAAGGGAGAAAGTTTGTTGCTGCCATTTTCCGTGCATAAGCAAACGGTTGAAAATCCATAGGAGTATATCCATGAAACCCATTTCCCTGTTTCCGCTTTTGGCTGTCGTTTCCCTGCTTGGCGCGTGTGCCGCATTCGAAGGCAAGGAATATTCCGTCAATGCCTATGACGCGCGCGGCAGAATGTTGAACAAGCGTTTTGAAATGGACAGCAACAAAGCAGGTATTCCCGTCGCCCGCAGCGTTTTGTGCAAACGTTATCCGCACGCTACCGTCCGCGTTTACAACAATTTCACCGGACAGGAAGTCAGGGAATTCAGCCCGCATTCCTGCCGCCGCTGATGTGGCCGAACCAATCGGGCTGAAGTTTCAAAGGTCGTGCCTGCGGGCAGGCTTCGTACTCTGAAAAGGGCAGAATGAGTTTTAACTGCGTTGAAGCCGCGCTTTCAGACGACCTCTTATGCAAAATATAGTGGATGAACTTTAAATCAGGAGAAGGCGGCGAAGCCGCAGACAGTACAGATAGTACGGCAAGGCGAGGCAACGCTGTACTGGTTTAAAGTTAATCCACTATACCGCTGCCGAAGGTTTTCCTGCGGCAAAAATGTCAAACAAAGGATTTTTCACATGTCTCAATACGATGTAGTAGTCATCGGCGCAGGCCCCGGCGGATATGTTGCCGCCATCCGCGCCGCCCAACTGGGTTTCAAAACCGCCTGTGTCGATGCGGGCGTCAACAAAGCAGGCGATGCGCCCGCGCTGGGCGGCACCTGCCTGAACGTCGGCTGCATTCCTTCCAAAGCCCTGTTGCAGTCGAGCGAACATTTCCATGCTGCGCAGCATGATTTTGCCGAACACGGCATCAGCGTCGGCGACATCAAATTCGACGCAGCGAAAATGATTGCGCGCAAAGACGCCATCGTAACCAAGCTCACCGGCGGCGTGAAATTCCTGTTCCAAAAAAACAAAGTAACCAGCCTGTTCGGTACGGCGTCATTTGCCGGCAAAAACGGCGATGCCTACCAAATCGAAGTCGATAACAAAGGCGAGAAAACCGTTATCGAAGCCAAACACGTCATCGTAGCGACCGGTTCCGTGCCGCGTCCGCTGCCGCAGGTTGCCATCGACAATGTAAACGTATTGGACAACGAAGGCGCATTGAATCTGACCGAAGTGCCTGCCAAACTCGGCGTCATCGGTTCGGGCGTGATTGGTTTGGAAATGGGTTCGGTGTGGAACCGCGTCGGTTCGCAAGTTACCATCCTCGAAGCCATGCCGACCTTCCTTGCCGCTGCCGACCAGCAAATCGCCAAAGAAGCCTTCAAATATTTCACCAAAGAGCAGGGCTTGAACATCGAGTTGGGCGTGAAAATCGGCGACATCAAATCTGAAGGCAAAGGCGTTTCCGTTGCCTACCAAACCGCCGCAGGCGAAGCCAAAACCGAAGTTTTCGACAAACTCATCGTCGCCATCGGCCGCATTCCGAACACCAAAGGCTTGAACGCCGAAGCCGTCGGCTTAGAAAAAGACGAGCGCGGCTTTATCAAAGTGGACGGCGAATGCCGCACCAACCTGCCTAATGTCTGGGCAATCGGCGACGTGGTTCGCGGCCCGATGCTGGCGCACAAAGCCAGCGACGAGGGCGTGGCGGTTGCCGAGCGCATCGCCGGTCAAAAACCGCATATTGACTTCAACAACGTACCGTTTGTTATTTACACCGACCCTGAAATCGCTTGGGTGGGTAAAACCGAAGAGCAGCTCAAAGCCGAAGGCGTGGAATACAAAAAAGGCACTTCCGGCTTCGGTGCAAACGGCCGCGCTTTGGCAATGGGCAAGGCAAAAGGTACGGTCAAAGTGTTGGCGGATGCCAAAACCGACCGCATCTTGGGCGTACACATGATCGGCCCGGTTGTCAGCGAATTGGTTACCGAAGGCGTAACTGCGCTTGAATTCTTTGCCAGCAGCGAAGACATCGCCCGCATCATCCATGCCCACCCGACCTTGTCCGAAGTGGTTCACGAAGCCGCACTGGCCGCCGACAAACGCGCTTTGCATGGCTGATAAGGTCAAGTAGAGCATAAAAGGTCGTCTGAAACTTTTCAGACGACCTTTTCGGAAAGATGAATGTTCGGAAGCAATGTTCCGATAGGTATAGAGAGAAAATAGGGCATATGAGTTGCCATTGTTCCCTTACCGGAATGACGATTTAAGCATTTTCTATTTGAATCTGCGATAGTGGGTTAAGTTTAAATTCAGGACAAGGCGGAGAAGCCGCAGACAGTACAGATAGTACGGCAAGGCGAGGCAACGCAGTACTGGTTTAAACTTGAACCACTATATATAATCGGCGACACATTCACAGACAGCATTTGATTATGAATAAAGAAGTAATCGGTATCCTGTTTATACCGATGGGCATCATCAGCATGTGTATGGCCGCGTTGTGGCAGATGTATGTGATGATGACCGAAACTTATACGCTCAACCGTTTCAAAGACAAAGAATTGGTTTGGCGCGTAGCATTGTTGTTTATCAGTTTCAGCCTTGCCGTTTACCTGCTCTGCCCGAATTCGCGTAAAAAAGGCATCGTCTTTTTTATTCTCGGGGGCGGCGGTGCAATCATGTATCTGCTTGCGCGGATGTGGTTGCCGTTCAGCAAGTGAAACGATGATTTTCCGACCGCCGAAAGGTCGTCTGAAACGCATGGGATTGTCATTCAGAGACAGTCTCAGGGCATTCCACTAATCTAAAGGAGAAATCCATGAATCTACACGAGTATCAGGCTAAAGAACTGCTGGCAGGCTACGGCTTGCCCGTGCAAGGCGGTATTTTGGCGCACAACGGCGAAGAAGCTGCAGCCGCTTACGACAAACTGGGCGGCAAATTTGCTGTTGTCAAAGCCCAAGTCCATGCAGGCGGCCGCGGTAAAGCGGGCGGCGTAAAAGTCGTCAAAAGCCGTGAAGAAGCCAAAGAAGTGGCAGAAAGCCTGATTGGCACCAATCTGGTTACTTATCAAACCGATGCCAACGGTCAGCCGGTCAACAGCGTTTTGGTTTGCGAAGATATGTATCCGGTGCAAACCGAGCTGTATTTGGGCGCGGTGGTTGACCGTTCTACCCGTCGCATCACATTCATGGCTTCGACCGAAGGCGGTGTGGAAATCGAAAAAGTTGCCGCCGAAACCCCTGAAAAAATCTTCAAAGTAACCGTTGACCCGCTGGTCGGACTGCAACCTTGCCAAGCGCGTGAAGTGGCGTTCCAACTGGGCTTGAAAGACAAACAAATCAACGAGTTCGTCAAACTGATGACCGGCGCGTACAAAGCTTTTGTCGAAAACGACTTCGCTCTGTTTGAAGTGAACCCGCTGGCAGTCCGCGAAAACGGCGCGCTGGCCTGCGTGGACGGCAAAATCGGTATCGACAGCAACGCCCTTTACCGCCTGCCGAAAATCGCCGAATTGCGCGACAAATCCCAAGAAAACGAACGCGAGCTGAAAGCCTCCGAATTTGACCTGAACTACGTTGCGCTGGAAGGCAACATCGGCTGTATGGTTAACGGCGCAGGTTTGGCGATGGCAACCATGGACATCATCAAACTCAAAGGCGGCCAACCTGCCAACTTCTTGGACGTTGGCGGCGGCGCGACCAAAGAGCGCGTGGTTGAAGCGTTCAAACTGATTCTCGAAGACAAATCCGTTAAAGGCGTATTGATCAACATCTTCGGCGGTATCGTCCGTTGCGACATGATTGCGGAAGCCATCGTGGCAGCCGTTAAAGAAATCAACGTTGACGTGCCTGTCGTTGTCCGTCTGGAAGGCAACAACGCCGAACTCGGTGCGAAAATCCTGAACGAATCAGGTCTGAAACTGACTTCCGCCGACGGCCTGAATGACGCAGCCGAAAAAATTGTCGCAGCCGTAAACGCCTAAGGAGAAAAGAATGAGCGTATTGATTAATAAAGACACCAAAGTATTGGTTCAAGGTTTCACCGGTAAAAACGGTACTTTCCACTCCGAACAAGCTCTGGCTTACGGCACTAAAGTCGTCGGCGGCGTTACCCCGGGCAAAGGCGGTCAAACCCACCTGAACCTGCCCGTGTTCAACACCATGAAAGAAGCCGTTAAAGAAACCGGCGCAGACGCATCCGTGATTTACGTTCCCGCTCCGTTTGTGTTGGATTCTATCATTGAAGCGGTTGATTCCGGCGTAGGCTTGGTGGTTGTGATTACCGAAGGCGTACCGACTCTGGACATGCTCAAAGCCAAACGCTACTTGGAAACCAACGGCAACGGCACACGTTTGGTCGGCCCTAACTGCCCGGGCGTGATTACTCCGGGTGAGTGTAAAATCGGCATTATGCCGGGCCACATCCACACTCCCGGCCGTATCGGCATCATTTCCCGTTCCGGTACATTGACTTACGAAGCCGTGGCACAAACCACCAAACTGGGCTTGGGCCAATCAACCTGTATCGGTATCGGCGGCGACCCGATTCCGGGCATGAACCAAATCGACGCGCTGAAACTCTTCCAAGAAGACCCCGATACCGACGCCATCATCATGATCGGTGAAATCGGCGGTACTGCGGAAGAAGAAGCAGCCGAATACATCCAATCCAACGTAACCAAACCCGTTGTCGGCTACATCGCAGGTGTGACCGCTCCTAAAGGCAAACGCATGGGCCACGCCGGTGCGATTATCTCCGGTGGCAAAGGTACTGCGGAAGAAAAATTCGCCGCTTTCGAAAAAGCCGGCATCGCCTACACCCGCAGCCCTGCCGAATTGGGCAGCACCATGCTGGAAGTGTTGAAAGCAAAAGGCCTGGCATAACGCTTGGTCGTTTTGACTGAAGAGCTGAAAGGTCGTCTGAAAACTTGGAAACAGGTTTTCAGACGACCTTTTTACTTGGTTTGCCATAATCTGCAAATTTCGTTAGGCGTTTGTTTCCAGCGTTATAGTGGATTAAATTTAAATCAGGACAAGGCGACGAAGCCGCAGACAGTACAGATAGTACGGAACCGATTCACTTGGTGCTTCAGCACCTTAGAGAATCGTTCTCTTTGAGCTAAGGCGAGGCAACGCCGTACTGGTTTAAAGTTAATCCACTATATCGTACAGATTGTCGCATAAGCTACATAAATTGTCGGATATTCTATACTTTATATCATTATCTTTAATTTTTATTCAATATATAATCATTCTCAAAAACAAATCAATTATATCAACATCTTCCTATCTTGCTTTTTCAGACGACCTTACTCATATCTGAATTCGTTTCCCATCAAGGAGCAGCTATGAATAGTCTATGGAAACCCAGCCGTTTGAGTATCGTCATCGCTTTTGCATTTTCATCCGCATATGCTCAAACCGTAACCGACAAAGTCAATCTGAATGAAATTACCGTAAAGGGGGCAAGAAATACACCCGCCCAAAGTAATAGCAACTACACCGTCAAAGGCAGCACCTCGGCCACCAAGCTTGACTTAAAACTCAAAGAAACCCCGCAAAGTGTAACCGTTTTCACCCAGCAGCAGATGCAGGATCAGAATTTGCAGAACCTTGATCAGGTACTGGAAGAAACGCCGGGTATTACCGTCTTGCAGGACTCCGTTACCGGCATGGGCGAAGCCCAGTATTATTCACGCGGCTTTCCCGTCGACAATTACCAGCTTGACGGTGTACTGGCCAATAAATACCTGCTTGGCGGGCCACGTTTTATTGCCGCGCAGGACAGCTATCTTTACGACAGGGTGGAAATCATCCGTGGTTCGAACGGGTTGAGCACCGGAGTAGGCGATCCAGCGGCCAGCGTCAATTTTGTACGCAAACGCCCGATGGCGAAAAGCGCGGGGGAATTGAACCTGAAATACGGTTCTTGGAACAACAAACGTGTCGAATTCGATTACGGCGGTGCGTTGAACAAATCCCAAACCCTGCGCGGCCGCGTCGTCGGAACATGGGAGGACGGAGACAGCTTTATGGACAGAATCAAACGCAAATCCCATGCCTTCTACACAGTATTCGATTGGACGCCAACCGACAAAGACAGCTTTACGTTTGGCTTCAGCCGTCAGCACCGCAACATCACCGGTGCGCCGACTAAGGGGTTGATGCGTTATTCGAAAGTTACCCAGGATTATGATTTCGAATTGGGGGATTCCCCGACGCATTGGATAGATGCCCGCGACGTTCCGCCGAGCTTCAACAACGGGGCGGAATGGGCGTTTAACAAAGCCACCAGCGACAATATGTTTGCCGAATACAAACATCATTTCAACGACCATATCAAGCTGCAAACTGCCTATACCCGCAGCCGCGCCAAAAGCGATCTGCGTTACGGCGATATGGGGGTAAACGGCTACGCGCCGCAATTTAACGCGGCAACTTATGATTTCGGCCGCGAACGCGACAAATACGACGACAAGGCGTTCGATATCCATCTGGACAGCCGTTTCAAACTTTTTGACCAGGACCAGCAGTTTATTGTCGGTTTTAGCGGCATCCGCCATACCCAGACGAGGGACGATTATAATTTCAGCAGTAGCGGTGAATTGAATGTCGATGATGCCAAACCTACAGGTATTGCGGCCATGACCGGAGAACCGATAGACCGTAACTTCTATTTATGGCAGGCGATTCCGCTTGATTACTGGAATAACGGTAGCTATCCCATGCTGGGGTACAACCGGGCTTGGGAGAAAAAATTGGGACCGGACGGATTGATTTCCCGCGATCATTTGGCTTCGGAGCAATACGGACCCTATTTTGCCCTGAAGCTCAAACCGGCCAGGTGGCTGACGGCGGTGGTAGGCGGGCGTTGGCTGACATGGCGGGACAAAGGGGGCGGGAAATGGTCGTTTTACAAAAACAAAAACAACGTGATAACAGACGATACGGTTGAAATGCCCGACGAAGGGTACGCCCCCGATCACAATAAAAGCAGTATGTATCACGATACGGTGCGCAAATTCGTCCCGTACGGCGGCGTGATTGTAGAACTGACGCCGACCATCAATGCCTACGCCAGCTATACCGGCATCCTGAAAACTAACAATGTCTTAAGGAACAGGCCGGCCTATGGCGAGGGCGGCGGATGGCTGCCGCCGATTACCGGCAATTCCAAAGAAGTCGGCATCAAAGGCGGCTTGTGGAACGACAAGCTGAATTTCGCCCTGTCTTACTTCACCATGACCCAGAAAAATTACCCCACGCTCGAACCTACAGGCTCGCGTTGTTACGAATGGAAATACGGCGGGGAAAACGGCAACGAACCGTGGTGCTTCCAAGGCGATTGGGAATACGGCACAGGCAAGGGCTATACCAGCAGGGGTTTCGACATCAACCTTGCCGGACAGATTACCCCGAAATGGCGGATGCAGGCAGGCTTTGTCAAACTGAAGATAGACAAACCTTACGACGCGCCCAACTCCTCCAACGACTTGGGGGACGACATGAATCTGGAGTACGGCGGCACCTATACCGCGCCGGATAAAACCTTCAAATTTTTCACCAGCTACGACTTTACGCCTAAGCTGACGATGGGGGTGGGGATGCGCTGGGTTAGCGGCACCAAGCCCAAGCCTTGGGGGCATGGTCTTTCCAACGGGCAATATTACGTTTCCGACAAACCCAAAGCACTGTGGCAGCCTTCCTACTCGATATGGAACGTCATGGCGCGCTATAAAATCAACAAACACGCCGCACTGGCGGTCAACGTCGGCAACCTGACCAACAAACGCTATTACACCAACTCCCGCAGCAATTTTTACGGCAAACCGCGCAATGCCTCCGTTGCCTTGAAAATAAAGTGGTAGGCTGTTTGGACGGAGCCCTTCCGCCAAGAAGCAGTTTACATGACGGAAAAGTTTTAAAGAGGCCCAAAGGTCGTCTGAAAGTTTTCAGACGACCTTTTATCTCCCGCGTTAATCTTTACATGTTTTCAAACCACCTTTAGCCGAATTGACTTGAGAAGAAGTGTAAAGGGGTTATAATCAGTTAACAGATGAATAATCTGTTATTTCACCCATATGGACATCAAGGAGAAGGTAATGAGAAAGCATGATTTTGAATCCCGCAAAGAAGCTTTGTTGAAAGACATCCAAGACGTGATGAGCGATGTTGAAGAGCTGTACAGCAAAGGCGTAGAAGTCGGCTCGGAAGAAGGCAAAAAAGCCAAAGCCAAATTGCAGGAGAAACTTGAAGCTGCTAAGGATCGTTTGCATGACTTCCAAGAAGAAGCCGGTGACCGAATCAAATACCACGCTGACCGCGCGCGCGAAAAATACGACGAATTTGAAGAATTGGCAGAAGAGCGTTTCAAAGAAGGTAAAAAACGCTTTGCCGAGTTTGGAGAAGAAGCGGGCGACCGCATCAAACGCGGCGCACGCCAAGCCGATGCAGCCGTACACGACAAACCTTATTACGCAATGGGCTTTGCCGCACTGGCGGGCTTGGTCGTCGGCGTATTGCTGAACCGCCGATAATCGGTCAAACATGAATGCCGTCCGGACACGATTTCCCGAAATCTTGTTCTGGCGGCGTTTGCTTATTCGGGTCGGCAAAGGTTTCAGACGACCCCAAAGCCTTCGGATTGTCCGTTTTGGAACAATCAGGGAAATCGGAATATGGGTATCAGACAAAATATCGAACATACGAAAACGTTGCTGAATCAGGGTGTTGATTTGCTTTTGCTGCGTTTGCAGATTTTGAATCTGGATTTGGCGGAACAGGCGGAAAACGTGTTCCGCATCATCATATGGTTGGTCGTATCGGGCATCTTGCTGCTGATTGCATTCATCAGCCTGCTTTTCGGACTAAACAGTGTGTTGTCGGATATCGCAGCGATATGGGTATTTTTCGGGATAACTGCCGTCAGCCTGATCGTCATTGCGGTCTTGTTCGGCAAAGTCGCAAAAGACTGGCGCAGCCAAAACAACAAAATCGCCGCAACCTTGCAGGACATTAAGGCAGACATCGCCTGCCTGCGTGGTCAAGATATGCAGGAAGGAGAGGACGATGAATAAAACGGAACGCGATGAAGCACGCGAACTGCTGCAACTGGAAGCCAAGTTGGTTCGTCTGAGAATCGAAGCATCGCATATGAAACAGCAAAAATGGAAAGAACAGGACGATCGCAAGTCGGATAAGCTGATGACACTGCTGGACTTAGGCAGCGAGCTGAACCGCACACGCCTCCTGTATAAAACGGCAGGACTCGCCATTCCCCGAAAATTCCGCTTAGGGGCACTACTGGCAGCGTTTGCGTTGAAAGCTGCGATGAAGTAATTAGATTAAGACGCGGAGGTTTGCAAATTCGAATTTACGGCTGTTTTTAAAAATTCCATTCAGCTCCCAACGACCATTGACGGCTGCTGCGTCGTGCATAAGGGGCATTGCTGCGGATGCGGCTGTATCCGTAATTCAAGGTCGGCGTGATGCCTTTGTAGGACAATTTATCATGGCTGAGGCTGACGGAGAGGGAGTGCTCGCGGTTGCGTTGCGGCTCCGTGCCGAATGCCATAATGCCTTTATAGCGGCGGTTGGCAAATGAGGCGGTCAGGTGGCTGTTCAGCCCGCCCAAAAACGGCCATTGCTGTATCCAGCCTATGTTGAACCCGCTGCGGCGGTAGGCGGCATTGTTGACGGCATTGCGTATGTTTTTGTTTTCAGGAACAAAGCGGTTGTATTGCCAACCGCCGAACAGGGTCGTTCTGCCGAAACGGCGCGCCAGGGAGAGATAGGTGCCGTCGTGCCAACCGTCGTTACGCAGCGCACGATCAGTTTCCCGATAGTTTTGGTGGTAGCGTTCCAGCGAGTAATAAAGTTGTGTCGCGTTGCCGAGATTGACCATATGCGAAAGCTGTACGCCGACCCCGTGTGCCAGCATATACGGCGCGGCGCGGCGGTTGTTTTCTTTTTTGCTGTCAAACTCGCTGCTGCCTGCCAACTGCGTCTGATAAAACGGTAAAACGCTGACGGTTTGTTTGCCGTCCTTGCGCTGCCAGCCCAAATAAGCCCTGCCGAACGCATCGTCGTAAGCCGATTGGCGGTCAAAAAAATAGCTCGTTCCGCTGAGGTTGGCGCGGAATTTGACGGCGTGATGCCCGTAAAACGGGGTGAGTTTTTCGGTGTTCAATTCGTAATTCAAGCCGTTGGCACTGACAGGCAAAGTGATACTGCATGCGGTTTGCCCTCTTGCTTCGATGCAATAACGCGGGGCAGCGTTGTTGGCATTATCGTTATGCACGGGGCTGATTCCGCCGGACCATTTCCATTCTGTCTGCCGCTTGACGGCTTCTTGAAAACGTTTGACGTTTTCCAAAACGGGGGCAGGTATATCGCGTTGCGCGGCATGGCGGAAATGCGCCGCCGCCTCGCCCAAACGATAATCCTGAAACTCTGCCGCCGCCAAATCCAATAATATGCGGTCGTCTGAAACGTCAGATTCATAAAGGGTACGATAACGTTCGACCGCTTCGGAAGTCCGCCCTTTCAACTTTGCCAGCAAAGCATCGGCACGTGCAATCAGCTTGGGATTGTGGTTGGGCTGTTTGCGGTAAAGTGAGGCAAGCGAAGAAACCAAATCTACGCTATTGCCGTTAAGCGCTTGAATCAGTGCGTCCTCAAGAATATGCGGGTTTGCCGTTAAAAAATCATCGCCGACCACAGTCGGTTCGCCGACATTCTCATTCTTTTCAGACGACCTTTCTTCTTCGGACAAAATATCCAGCCATTGTTTTTGCTGCACTTGTACGGCAGCATCCTGAGAAGGCGCATCCTGCCGGATACCACCTTCGGGCAATTGAGCCAAGACTGCGGAAGGCAACAGGCAACATAAAGATGCCGAAACCATTTTTTGTTTTATTTTTAACATTCAAAATCATCCGAAATATATGTGTGTATATCACAGGGGTAGCTAAATGCAAACCGCCATGCCCTACTGATTCAATCCCCAGTCATGGATTTACAGCTATCAAAGGTCGTCTGAAACTTTTCAGACGACCTTATTTTTGCGTAAAAGCAACAGATTCGCATTAAGATGCAGCATTATAGAGGTAAATTTCCAAAACAAACATAACTAATTTATTTTTATGGTCTTATAAATTATTCAAATATTATTCATCAGTAGATTCATAGGATTAATCAAGCCAACCCACTAAACACGCCTGCAATATATCTTGCGAATCCAAAGCAATAGTTTGATCACACTATCACTCAATTTTCTCTGTCGGCAATCAAGTAGCAGCATTAAATCAAATATTTGGAGTAAAGTTTCAACTCTACATCATCAATTAATTCACTTGCTAATATTCATCTTGGAAACCATTTAAAACCCGTAAGGATATTGCCAAAACGGCATAATTATTACACAATATTACAACAAAATTGGTAATCCTTATCATTAATTTATAAAACATCAATATTAAGAGAAATTCATCATGAAAATCAAAGTACCCGCAATTTCTGCGGCAGCAACCCTTATTCTGACTGCCTGCGCTGGAGGAGGCGCATCCGAACCTAAAGTCCCCGTTGCCATACCAACGGCGCAGCCTATCGCCAATATCAAGCTGAGTGATGAAAGCAGTGCGGTACAGACCATCAACACCCTTTCCGGTAAAGGCGGCAGTCTGCATGAAGCGGAACTCGAAGTGAAAGCATCATGGGGCAGCTATACCGATAAACAATATGTCTATCAAACCCCTTCCGGCAACTATTACAACATCAGCTCATATTCCGACCCGATTGTCCCCTCTTACTCCAGCCCATCTTATGCCCTTCGTACCCGCCATGAAGGACAACCTTTATCTGAAGGTGGCAAACTGTTTGTCTGTTGCAGTAGTTCGGGACAATTCACCTATGCACCGGCAACCAAACATGACCACCTCAAATTCGGCGCATGGATAAATGCAGACGGCACGGCAGACCTGTTTGTCGGCGGCAAACCCGTCGGAACGGCGAAACCGTCTTATTACACTCCGTCAGACAGTACAGTGGCAAAAGGCAAGACTACATACGAAGTTTGGGCTGTCCGCGTCCGCAACGGCAATATCGTTACCTCAACCTACGATCCGGGCAAATCCTCTGGGTCGTCTGAAAAAAACACGCCCAAACTTTCACTGTTAACAGCCAATTTCAACACCAACAAACTCGGCGGCACGATTTTAGGTAATGCGGATTACGGTCCGGACGTTGTGATGAAAGATGTAGGCATCAACGGCGTTGATTTCTCAGGCACTGCTGAATCCGATGGTAAAAACGGCAAAGTCGAAGGGAAATTCTTTGGTCAATTTAACGGCGATAAAACAGAAGTCAGCATAGGCGGTAAAGTTACCTTTGATGCCGATAAATCGTTGGATACCGTGTTCGGCGGCGTGAAGAATGATGACGACCGCAATACGACGGATACAAGCTTGACACCTGTCAGCAAGTAACCGTACGTCAAACATCCCAATAAACCGATAATCAGTACATCTTTAAGAGGCAAAAAATGTCCTTCCCCTTTAAACCCGTACTGCTGGCAGCCATTGTCAGCCAAACTTTCCCTGCCTTCGCTGCCGACCCCGTACCACAAGCCCATCAGGACTTGAATGAAGTCAAAGTCATCGGCGGCCGCAAAGTCCAAAAACTCGGTGAAGAGAAAGTCCGCCGTCAGGCATTGGATAAACAAATGGTCTCTGACGAAAGCGACTTGGTGCGCTACGATCCGGGCATCAGCGTCGTCGAAGGCGGGCGCTCCGGTTCCAACGGTTTTACCATACGCGGTGTCGACAAAGACCGCGTCGCCATCAATGTGGACGGACTGGCACAAGCAGAAAGCAGGTCGTCTGAAGCATTCCAAGAGTTGTTCGGTGCATACGGCAACTTCAATGCAAACCGCAACACTTCCGAACCTGAAAATTTCTCGGAAGTAACCCTCACCAAAGGCGCGGACTCGCTCAAATCCGGCAGCGGTGCATTGGGCGGTGCCGTCAACTATAAAACCAAATCCGCAAGCGACTATGTTTCCGAAGAAAAGCCCTACCATTTGGGCATTAAAGGCGGCTATATCGGACGCAACAGCCAGAAATTCAGCAGCATAACCGCCGCAGGAACTTGGCTGGGTCTGGACGCATTGATGGTTTATACCCGCCGTTTCGGTAAAGAAACCAAAAACAACAGCGACGCTGCCGATACCGTCATCACCGACAACAAACAAAGTTGGAACCCGAATGCCGGCAGCACCAACTACGGCAGCCGCGGCATAGCGCGCAGCAAACCTGACCCTCAAAATTGGGAAAACATAAGCACCCTGTTCAAGCTGGGTTACAACTTCAACGATCAAAACCGTATCGGCTGGATTTACGAAGACTCTCGTACCGACCGCACAACGACCGAATTATCCAATATGTGGGCGGCAAACTGGAAAGGCGAGGCACTGGGCGATACCCGTTCCCGCCAAGACATCTCCTACCGTAAACGCATCGGTTTTGAATACAAAAACCAACTTGACAAAGGACCATGGGACAGCCTCAACCTGCATTACGACCGTCAAACCATCGACATGAGCACCTGGAGCTGGGATTTGCCGACGGATTATAATCGCAGCGGTGTGAACAGCGACGTGTACCATATGTTTCGCAACATCCGTCAAAAAAATACCCAATTTGGTGCCGATGCTGAAAAACAAATCGACTTTTCCAAATTGGTATGGGCAATGCAATACGGATTGGGTGGTTCCCAAAACGACAACGACAATAGAGATCATAGCTATTGGGTACGCCTATACGACCCGAAATATCAAACGTCCAACAACCAAGAATTGACTATGCTGGTCGAAAGCTCCTCCAAAAACCGTTTTGCCTACTGGAACAACACATTCCAATTCGGCGACAGCAGCCAATACCGCCTCAATGCCGGGCTTCGCTACGACAACAGCAGCAGCAAAGCCAAAGACAATCCCAACTACACTCCTGCCATCCGCGGTCAAATTCCTTATCTCGGCAGCGAACGTAAACACAGCGGTTTCAGCTACGGTTTAGGATTAGACTGGAAATTCACGCCGCGTCTGAATCTTTTGGCAAAATATAGCACTGGCTTCCGCGCGCCGACTTCAGACGAAACCTGGCTATTGTTCCCGCATCCTGACTTCTACCTTAAAGCAAACCCTAACCTTAAGGCAGAAACCGCCAAAAACTTCGAACTGGGACTTGCCGGCAGCGGCAAAGCCGGAAACTTTAAACTCTCCGGCTTCCAAACCCGCTACCGCAACTTTATCGAACTGACCTACATGGGCGTGTCCTCAGACAACCCCAACAGCCCTAATTATGCGCCGATTTCCGACGGTACCGCATTGGTCAGCTCACCCGTTTGGCAAAACCAAAACCGTTCCTCCGCATGGGTGAAAGGTTTGGAATTTAACGGCACATGGAACCTTGACAGCATCGGTTTGCCGCAAGGCACGCACGCAGGTGTCAACCTTAGTTATATCAAAGGTAAAGCCAAACAGACCAACGGACAAGAAACCCCGATTAACGCTCTTTCCCCGTGGTCTGCTGTTTACAATTTGGGCTACGATGCGCCGTCCAAACGCTGGGGCGTCAATGCGTACCTGACCCACACCGCAGCTAAAAAACCGTCTGACACCGTTCACAGCAGTGATGATTTGAACAACCCATGGCCATTTGCCAAGCACAGCAAAGCCTATACGCTTTTCGACCTGACAGGCTACGTCAACTTGGGCAAATACTTCACCCTGCGCGCCGGTGCGTACAACATCGGCAACAAAAAATACTATACTTGGGAATCGCTGCGCAGCATCCGCGAATTCGGCACAGTCAACCGCGTTGACAACAAAACCCATGCCGGTATAGAACGCTTCACCTCTCCGGGCAGAAGCTACAACTTCACGCTTGAAGCCAAGTTCTAAAAAAGTTTGAAGTAACAAGAAAGGTCGTCTGAAAACGTTTTTCAGACGACCTTAATATTTGGTTGGGTTTTGTCTAATCTACGATTTCTTTCTTAAGAAATTGAAACAACATCAGCAATGCATCTTGCCCCATCAAAAATTTTAAATTTTGTTCCTTGCGGGATCTTTTCATTTTTCCTTATGAGAAACCAAGCCTTCGCATAGCTGATGTTTTTATTGGCTATATGTTCGTAAATATCTAAAACGATACTTCTAGGAAAATTTTCTTGAAAAATCCCATCTTCAAATTTGCTTACAGGATAAAAGAGACCAGTAGGGGGAATTATCTTGCAACCTCCGTCTTCTCGGGACTTCCAAAAAATTTGAACATTAACAGTATTGTCAGCATTGATCATCTCGCCCTCCTGATACTTAATTTCAACAGTTTGAGGTTATAGATTGTTTTCATTTAAAGTATTTGTAATTTCATATTTCATTAGTATGGGGTAATAATCTGGCTGTTTTATTGTAGTTTGATCTGGGTATGGAGAGAAAAGGTCGTCTGAAAACGTTTTTCAGACGGCCTGATTAAACTGTTGTGGTTTGATCTACCATACGATCACTATGATTTATTTAATTAAATATTCAGTCTTGTCAAATAACAAGGTAATGTTAATTGGGTCTTGTTTGGATAGAGATATAGATTGATAGTTATTTAATATTGTTTTTTGTATAGATGCCAAATAATCATCTAATTTTTCAGGAAATAAACTTGCTATATCCTCGATTTCCGTACCTTGGTGAATAATATCTGAGTATATGGATTCAATAGGAATCAATTTTAGAAGTTCAATACTCTTCGGTCCAAACATCAAATATTCTATATCGTCAATATTTGCCTTCTTCTGTAATAGAGATGTTACTCCCCCCCAAGAGTAAGGTATTGAGCAAAAATTTAAACTGATCTAGATTGCTTGTATCTATTGAGATTTCCATAGTTGTCTTTCTCTTCATTTAAATGTCAAAGTATATATTATCAATATTCCTATGAAGGACTCCGTCTTTGCTTTGTTTTGATATCAAAAAGCAAACTGGTTTTCGTATATTCAAAAACCATCATAACCAGTAGATGTATTAAGGATGCCAGATTCAGTTCACCTTGTAAGGCGGAAAGGGTAGAGTGGACTTTACCTGCGAAGAAGTTGTTTGAAACATAAAAAGGTCGTCTGAAACTGTATTTTTCAATTTCAGACGACCTTTGGTTTCAGAAAAGCATAGTGTGATACGGTATCACTATACTTTTAGACTTCAAAATTTAACGCCAGTAACGCCACCAAGGCATGTCGTTCGGCTGCCATTGGTGTTGCAGGAACGGGCTTTGCGGGAAGTTGGTTTCCAAGACGCGGCGGGTGTCGGCGGCGAGTTGGGGTTTGTCCAGTTTTTTGTAAGCCAGCTCCATCATGGCAAGGGCTTCTTCGACGTAGCGGGTGTTTTGGTAACGCTCGACGATTTTTTGAGCGCGGTTGACGGCGGCAAGGTAGGCGCCGCGTTTCATGTAGTAGCGGGCAACGGAGATTTCGTTACCGCCCAACGCGTCCACCAGTTTCGCCATGCGCTCGGTGGCGTCGGCGGCGTATTTGCTCTCCGGATAGCGTTGTACCAATTCGGCGAATGCTTGGTATGCGCTGCGGTTGGCTTTAGGGTCGCGGTCGGACCAGTCTTGCGAGGCGAGTTTGTTGAGGAAGGATTGGTCTTCGTTGAACAAAACCAAGCCTTTGAGATAAAGCGCGTAATCCATATTCGGATGTTGCGGGTGATGGCGCTGGAAGCGGTCGATGGCGGCGAGGGCTTTTTCAGGCTCGTCATCTTTGTAATAGGCGTATGCGGTATCCAGTTGCGCCTGTTGCGCGTAGCGGCCATTGGGGAAGCGGGATTCTAAAATTTCGTATAACTTGATGGCTCGCGTATAATTGCTGCTGTTCAACTCGTCATGCGCTTCGGCATAGAGTTTTTCTACGTTCCAATCTTGTGTGATTTGCGCGTCTTTATCGACCGTACCTTTATTGCTTGCACAGGCACCGAGTGCCAGACTTAACGAAACTACTAAAAGAATTTTTTTCATGCAGAATACTTCCTTTGATAATGAAGCCGATTATAGCGACGATTTAGACTTTACGTCAGCCCCCGAAGCAGAAAGTTGTGTTAATTTGACTGTTCCGCTGGAGCTTGCGGGCGGGCGACTGGATGCTGTGTTGGCAAAGCTCATGCCTGATTATTCGCGCAGCCGCCTGACATCGTGGATTAAAGAAGGCGCGGTTATTGTAAACGATAAGCCTGCCCAACCCAAAGACAAAATGATAGGCGGAGAATCCGTCAGCGTAACGGTACGTCCGAGCGAAGAGAATCTCGCGTTCAAACCCGAAGCGATGGATTTGGATATTGTGTACGAAGACGATACCGTCATTGTCGTCAACAAACCTGCCGGACTGGTTGTCCACCCCGCCGCAGGCAACTGGACGGGGACGCTGCTCAACGGCCTGCTGGCGCATTGTCCCGAATTGAGCCAGATTCCGCGCGCGGGCATTGTCCACAGGCTAGACAAAGAAACCAGCGGCCTGATGGTGGTCGCCAAAACCCTGCCTGCGCAAAACTCCCTCGTGCAACAGCTTCAAGAACGCACGGTCAAACGCATCTACCGCGCCGTCGCCAACGGCATCGTTCCCTTTGACGGCAAAATCGAAACCCAAATCGGACGCGATCCGCACAACCGCCTGAAAATGGCAGTCGTCAAATTCGGCGGCAAACCTGCCGTGACACACGTCAAAGTGTTGGAACGCTATCTTGCCCACAGCTACATCGAATGCTCGCTCGAAACAGGCAGGACGCACCAAATCCGCGTCCATATGCGCGAAGCCAACCACCCGCTTGCCGCCGACCCTGTTTACGGCAACCTGCGCCATCCGTGCAGCGAACCGGTAAAAGAAGCGGTCAAAAGTCTGGGCGCGCGTCAGGCGTTGCACGCCTACCGCTTGAGTTTCGTCCATCCGAAAGCCGGTGAAACCGTTTCCTTCGAAGCCCCGATTCCTGACGATATCTACCATTTGCTCTCCGTCCTGCGTCTCGAAGCGGGCTTGGATTCGTCTTTGAGCAACGAAGAAGAATGGCAGGACAAACTTGGCACGGATGACGACGATGATTGGAACGAAGACGACTACGATGTCGAAGTGGTTTATGTGAGGGATTAAGTAGGTGTTTTCAGACGACCTTCATGCAGAAGGTCGTCTGAAAACAATATTCTGTTCAAGTTAACGAAATAGCAGATCGAATATGAATATAGAAATGTTTTACAGATTGTATCTTCAATTATTTCAAGAAAATAAAGAAATACTTGATCAGATCCGAGAAACTAATGATGAAATTGGAGCAGTCCTAAGAATACATTTAATTTGTGAGCAGTTTTTAGAGATTTACATATGCAGCTTTTGCAACCAAGAAAAAATGTTTTGGTTTCAAGAAAAAGCGAATAGCGAAGAGCAAAAAATCACTATCAGTTTTGATCATAAATTAAAAATGGCTAAGTCTTTAAAACTGCCTGACTGGGGATACAATATATTCGCAAATGTAAATACTATCAGGAATCGGCTCGCTCACCGGATTAACGGTCAAATTGATTACACAAGATTAGAAAGCATCTTGAGCTTTATTAAATCAGATGTCGAACCGCTTATTCCATTTCATAAGCATTTTTTGGATAAATTTAGTCTCCCAGATTATTCTGAAGAAGGTGGGCTCTTTAAATTTCTAAATAAAATAAAAACATCTGAACCTAGAATGACATTAGTTCTATCTATTTATTACACATTAATATTCCTTAATTTAAATATTCGGGAAAAATATGAAACAAATGAATAAATTTTAACTCCAGCTGACTGAAAACCCGTTCCCGACATACCATGAAAACCATCACAGAAACCTTAAACCTCGCCCCGAAAGGCAAAAATTTCCTGACTGCCGACTGGCCTGCGCCTGCCAACGTCAAAACCCTGATTACCACCCGCAACGGCGGCGTGAGCCAAGGGGTGTATCAAAGTTTGAACCTCGGTTCGCACGTCGGCGATGATCCCGATGCCGTGCGCCGCAACCGTGAAATCGTGCAGGAACAGGTCGGGCTGCCCGTTGCCTACCTCAATCAAATCCACAGCACCATCGTCGTCAACGCTGCCGACGCATTGGGCAATACGCCCGACGCAGACGCTTCGGTGGACAACACGGGCGAAGCCGCCTGCGCCGCGATGACTGCCGACTGCCTGCCTGTCTTGTTCTGCGATAAAGCCGGGACGGTCATCGCTGCCGCACACGCGGGCTGGCGCGGTTTGGCGGGCGGCGTATTGCAAAACACCATAGCCGCGATGAATGTCGCGCCCGTCGAAATCATGGCATATCTCGGTCCTGCCATCGGCGCGGACGCATTTGAAGTCGGACAAGACGTGTTCGACGCATTTTGTACGCCTATGCCCGAAGCGGCAGACGCATTCGAAGACATCGGCGGCGGTAAATATCTTGCCGACATCTACGCACTGGCACGTTTGGTTCTGCGCCGCGAAGGGGTAGACATGATTTACGGCGGCACACATTGCACCGTCTTGGAACGCGACACTTTCTTCTCTTACCGCCGCGACGGACAAACCGGCCGCATGGTCAGCCTGATTTGGTTGGCGGAATAGTGCGCGGTAAGCCGTGTATCCGATATTTGACTGAAAAAAGTCGTTGTTAAGCGTATCGGTTCCAATATCGTTAGGGTCGTCTGAAAATATCGGTTTCCTCAATTTCAGGAACGGTTTTCAGACGACCTTTGTTCGTTGTATCCTTTAGATAAATCAGGCGGTATTTGTCATTGCATATGACGCTATTGAGGTCGTCTGAAAACAAGGAAACCGTATGTTTGATTTGCACCGTGCTTTAACCGCTGACGGTATTGCGATATACCGTCCTGCCGACTATGTTTCGGGTAAGAAGGCGTTGCTTGAAGATTATTGCCGTGATGTGATTGCACTTTTGACCGACTATCCGCCCGCCCGTTTTTACTTCGTCCGCTTTTCCGATGAAACGGTGTCTATTGATACGCCGCTCGGTGAGGTACGCTGTTTCGGTAAGTACGGTTACGGCGGAGCTTATTTTATCGTTGGTGCGGACGGACGGGTGTGGCTGTATTCGCCCGAGGCGGAAAATGCTTGGGAGAAGGAACTGGTGTTTGCCGGCAGCAGTTTGGATTTGTTTGTGCAGACTTATTGCCGTTTGATGGCGGAAGTGTTCCTGCTCAAGTCAGGCTTTGTTCTAGAAGGTAGGTTGCCGAAAGATGGAGAAATAACCGAAAACTTGACCCGTTGGCTGGAGCAAGCCGATCCTGAAGTGGCTGTGGAAGATGCTTTTTGGGGACGGCTGCTGTATGAGCTGAAGGAGGGCTTTTTTCCGTTGATGGATAATCCTGTGACGCGGGATGTCGGTATGCCGGAGCATCGTTATCTGGAGGCGGAGAGGTCGTCTGAAAAATTGTAAAACTTTCCGCTGAAGAAAAGTAGTATAGAGACCCAAACCATCCAAAATCAATTTAACGCTGTATCTGCGTAACATGACGGTCAATGCTATGAACGATAAACTGATTCAAACCTTTGCCAAAACTTTTGGTCTTCCTTACAAACAAGAGCTGCAAGAATTGCCGCCGTTGGAAGGCGGGCGGCATCTGCATTTGGGCGCGTTGGACGGGTTTTACCGCCATATGGATGGTACGTGGCAGGGCGAAAACCCGCTTGCTGATTATCGGCTGGAAATGGAAACCCTGTTTTTGCAATGGCTGACTTATGCAAGGCTGCCGGATATTTGGAACGATTGGGCGTTTGGCTGGAATGGAAAAGCCAAACAATATCTGCCGATAGAAGGTTGGCGCGAAGAATGGGCGGTGTTTGGCGTAATGTTTGACGATTCGATTCTTTTTGCCGATACCGTCGCACTCGACAGCCTTGTTTATTGGCTGATGACCGGTTATGGTGCGGTGGAAAACCGCCGCCTTGTCGCGCCGTCTGTGGCTGCCCTGATGCAGACTTTATTGGCAATTTATGATTTTGAACAGAAATGGCAGGCAGAGGGCAGGGCGGTTTATGATGAAGAAGGCTGTTGTACGGCTGCAGAATTGAGTGCGGCATTGCACGATTTGCTGTACCGGGAACTGCCGCCCGAATGTGCGGCAGGGTTTGAAGAAGCGTTTTGGGGATGATTATGTGGTACGAGAAATTTGACTTTCTCAGCCGCGAAGCTCCCGCATCTGATGAGGATTTGGCGTGTTTTTTTCAGACGGCGGACAAGCATATCGGTGATGAAGGTATTTGTGCTTTGGCACAGGCTTTTCCCGCAGCGGGCGTGGCGGAAAAATTTGCCGCCACTGGTCTGCGGCTGCCTGATTACTTTTATATTCCTGAAGAGATGGAGCATCTTTGGCGTTATGCCGTAAGCGGCGAAATCGAAGGAAACGGGCGGGAATTCGGCTATTTTTCGCCGAAAGACGTGGTGGAATTTTATTTTAGTTACGAATTTTGGTTTTACGCCCCGCATTTCCTGCCGGTTGCCTTTGACGGCGGCGGTGTATTTTATGCTTATGATTTCCGCCAGCCTGACGATTTACAGATTGTGTTGGCGGATTCGGGCTTCTACGGAGAAAAAGAAGGCGAATACACGCCTGTGGGTAAAACGTTGGCAGAAGTTTTAAGTCGGAAGCCTGATTAATTCGTTGCTTGCAACCAAGTCAAAACGGAACTAAGGAGATACAAAAAATGAAGATTACTTCGCTGGATCATTTGGTTTTAACCGTTGCTGATATTTCCCGCAGCATTGATTTTTATACCCGTATTTTGGGTATGGAAGAAATCACGTTTGGCGAGGGGCGCAAGGCTTTGTTGTTTGGCAGGCAGAAAATCAATCTGCACATGCGCGGGGCGGAAGTTGTGCCTCATGCTGAAAATGCTGCCTGCGGTACGGCGGATTTGTGTTTGTTGACGGAGACGCCTTTGGAGCAGGTTTTGGAAGAATTGGCTTCGCATGGGGTGGACGCCATCAGCGGGATTGTTCCGCGCACGGGAGCGGTCGGCGCGATACGGTCGGTCTATTTGCGCGACCCTGACGGCAATCTTTTGGAAATCAGCCGTTACGAATAGGTCGTCTGAAATACCGTTTTCTGCAAAAAAGGCTGCATCATGAACACCGTTTCCATCCAAAACCTTTCCCACCGCTACGGCAAGACCCTTGCGCTTGACGATGTGTCGCTGGACATTCCGAAAGGCGCGACGGTCGGTTTGATCGGGCCGGACGGCGTGGGCAAATCGACGTTGCTCTCGCTGATGGCGGGTGTGAAGATGATTCAGGACGGACGGGTGGAAGTGTTGGGCGGTGATATGGCGGACAAGGATGTGCGGCGGGATTTGTCGCACCGCATCGCCTTTATGCCGCAGGGTTTGGGGCGCAACCTGTATCCTACCTTGTCGGTGTATGAAAATATCGATTTCCATGCGCGGCTGTTTGGTTTGGACGGGCAGGAACGCACGCGGCAGATTGCGCGGCTGATGGAGGCGACCCGCCTTGCGCCGTTTTCCGGCAGGGCGGCGGGCAAGCTATCGGGCGGGATGAAGCAGAAACTGAGTTTGTGCTGCGCGCTGGTACATAGTCCGGATTTGCTGATTTTGGACGAACCGACCACGGGCGTGGACCCTTTGTCGCGTCGTCAGTTTTGGGCGTTGGTGGACGATTTGCGGCGGGAACACGCGGGTATGACCGTGATTGTGGCGACCGCCTATATTGAAGAGGCGCAGCGTTTCAAGCGGCTGCTGGCGATGGACGCGGGCAGGCTGCTGGAAAACAAGCCCACTGCCGACGTGCTGGCGGATTACGGCACCGATGTGTTGGAAGAGGCCTACGTCAAAATGCTGCCGCCGGAAAAACAGCAGGGTTCGGGCGGTTTGGACATTACGCCGTTCGTTCCCGATCCCGCTGCGCCGCCCGCGATGGAAGCGCACGGGCTGACCAAGCGTTTCGGCGATTTTACTGCTGTGGACCACGTCAGCTTCACCATTCAAAAAGGCGAGATTTTCGGCTTTCTCGGCAGCAACGGCTGCGGCAAGTCCACCACCATGAAAATGCTGACCGGCCTGCTGGAAGCGACCGAAGGAGATGCCACGCTGTTGGGCAAGCCGATAGACGCGGGCGGCTTGGATACGAAAATGCGCGTCGGCTATATGTCGCAGGCGTTTTCGCTGTATGAAGAACTGAGCGTGCGCCGCAATCTGGATTTGCACGCCAGACTCTACCAGATGGGCGCTAAAGGCGCGGCGGCGGTGGAGGAAGCCCTGCAACAGTTTGATTTGGCGGACGTTGCCGACACTGCGCCCGCATCGTTGCCGTTGGGCATCCGCCAACGCCTGCAACTTGCCGCCGCCTGTCTGCACCATCCCGAAGTATTGATTTTGGACGAACCGACTTCGGGGGTCGATCCCGCCGCACGCGATATGTTCTGGCGGCATCTTCTGAAACTCTCCCGCGAAGACAAAATCACCATTTTCGTTTCCACCCACTTTATGAACGAAGCCGCCCGCTGTGACCGCATTTCCTTTATGCACAAAGGCCGCGTGCTGGCGGTGGGCACGCCCGCCGAACTGGCGGCAAGGCAGAATGCGCCGGATTTGGAAGAAGCGTTTGTACAGTATCTGATTGAAGCGGAAGGCGGGGAAGGTGAGGAAAGGTCATCCCGCCAGGAGGCTGCGCACTCTGGAAGTGAACAGCGCGAGTTTCGCCAAGACGTAGACGGCGTGCGTGAACAAAGTTCACACACCCTATCGGCGGAAACTTTGACCGTAGGGTGTGTGGCGCAAGCCACGCATGCGGAAGGGGAATCGGATGACAGGCATTCTGAACTTTCAGACGACCTTCAAGGAAAAGATACAGGGTCGTCTGAAACCCAAAACGGCGTGCGTGAACAAAGTTCATACGCCCTACCAGTAGAAACTCCGACCATAGGGTGTGTGGCGCAAGCCACGCACGCGGAAAGGAAATCGGATGACAGGTATTCTGAACTTTCAGACGACCTTCAAAAAGATACGAGGTCGTCTGAAACCCAAAACAGCGTGCGTGAACAAAGTTCACATACCTTACGAGACAACCCAAACACCGACACCTTCAAATACCGTTTTTCCATGATTTGGACCTTCGCCCGCCGCGAAGCCAAAGAGCTTTTGCGCGACAAAATCCGCCTGTTTTTCGCCGTGTTCGGTCCGCTGATTATTATGGCGTCGGTATCTTGGGGGATTTCGTTTGACGTGCGGAATCTGAAATTCGCCGTTTATGACCGCGACCAAACCGCCGCCAGCCGCGAGCTGGTTGAGTATTTCGACGGTTCGCGCTACTTCCTCCAACAGCCGCCGATACAGTCCGAAGCCGAAATCGACACCGTGCTCAAAAGCTCCGGCGCCATATTGGTCATCGATATTCCGAGCGGTTTCGGGCGTGATTTGGCGCGCGGGCTCAAACCCGAAGTCGGTTTTTATGTGGACGGCTCCATGCCGTTTAACGCCACCAACATCCGCGGCTACATCGGCAGCCTGATTACCGCCTACACTAAAGACCGCATCGCCGAAAGCGGGCTGCCCGTTTCGCTCAAAGCCCCCGCCGGCATCGAACCGCGCTTTATGTACAATCAGGATTTCGACAGTATTAACGCCATCGCTCCGGGCGTGATGATGCTGGTGTTGATGATGATCCCCGCCATGATGTCGGCGGTCGGCGTGGTGCGCGAACGCGAAATCGGCTCTATCGCCAATTTCTACGCATCGCCTGCCGCCGTGGCGCAATATCTGATCGGCAAACAGCTTCCCTATATCGCCGTCGGCATGGTCAACTTCGCCGCCATGATGCTGATGATTATTTACCTGTTCGGCGTGCCGCTCAAAGGCTCGTTTGCCGGACTCGCCATCGGCACGCTCTTGATGGTGTCCGCCACCACCGCGCTGGGGCTTTTGATTTCCTGCTTCGTGCGCTCCCAGCTTGCCGCCATCTTCGCCACCGCCATCATCACTATGATCCCCGCGCAAACCTATTCCGGCTTTCTCTACCCGCTGTCCACCATGGAAGGCGGCGCGCTGATTATCGGCAAAACCTTCCCGTCGTCGTGGTACTACACCGTCAGCGTCGGCAGCTTCACCAAAGGGCTGCACACCGCCGACCTGCTGCATGAATATGCCGCCATCGCCGCCTTTGCCGCCACCAGCCTGATTTTGGCGTGTTTGTTGTTGAAGAAGCAGGAGAAGTGAGAGGTCGTCTGAAAACTCAGCAGGCGCGTATGGATGTCCACCCCGAACCTTAACCCACTATTAAAGAAAGAAACGCCATGAACCGAACAACCCTGTTTGACGGACTGGTCGAACGCTACGGCGCGGTGGCAGAATATCCGTGGGCGAAATTCCCCGACTTTGCCGTGTTCCGCCACACGGGCAAACGCAAATGGTTCTGCCTGTATATGCCCGTGCCGTCTGAAAAACTGGGCAGGGGCGAGGGCGGTCTGACGGAAATCGTCAACGTCAAATGCCGCCCCGAACACATCGGCGCATGGCGCGCGACGGCAGGCATCCTGCCCGCCTACCACATGAACAAAGAACACTGGTTGAGCATCGTATTGGCGCAAACGCCCGCAGAAAATGTGTGGCGGCTGATAGACGACAGCTTCGTGCTGACACGCTAGGATTGATTAACTCCACACATCAAACGAAAGGAAAAACATGAAAACCATAGGTATCATCGGCGGCATGAGTCCCGAAAGCACCGTACTCTACTACCAAATCATCAACCGCGAAACCAACCGCCGTTTGGGCGGCAACCGCAGCGCCAAAATTCTGCTCGACAGCGTGGATTTTGAAGAAATCGTCCGTTTGCAGAAAAGCGGCGATTGGGCGGCGGCGGGAAACGTGTTGGCGCAAAGCGCGCGGAAGCTCGAAGCGGGCGGTGCGGATTTTTTGCTGCTCGCCACCAACACCATGCACAAAGTCGCCCCCGCCATCGAACAGGCGGCCGGCATCCCCTTGCTGCACGTCGTCGATGCCACCGCCGCCGCCATCAAACGGCAGGGCTTGTCCGCCGTCGGCCTGCTCGGCACGCGCTTTACCATGAGCGACGGTTTTTATACGGAGCGCATGGGTTCGCAGGGCGTACAAACCATAACTCCGACCGCCGCCGAACAAGACGAAATCCACCGCATTATTTTTGACGAACTGTGCTTGAACCGCATCCGCCCCGAATCCGCCCGCTACTTTTACGACGTGATAGGTCGTCTGAAAAAGGAAGGCGCGCAGGGCGTGATACTTGGCTGCACTGAAATCTGCCTGCTCGTAAACGAAACCGACAGCCCGCTGCCCGTGTTCGACAGCACCGCCATCCATGCGCTTGCGGCGGTGGATGCAGCGCTGACGGAATAAGTGGGACTCCTGATTAAACTGCTACGGAGTGGGTTTGCCATTTCGTATCAGTTTATCCGTAGTCCCACCCATGATGCGGCAAACGTCAAATTTCACGATATGGATGTTATCCGCTTATGAGGAGTAAACTTTGTGAATAATGTTGACGGTTTTTCCGTTGCGGTTAAATTCCGTATCGGTATGAGCGCCTGAAGCGCAATCCAAACTTTGGTATTCCATATTGATATGGTTGGGATTTTTACGGCGCAGTTTGAAGGACCATTCAAAGGTTTCGGGTTGTGCGTTCTCCGTGTTGCCGCAGTCCATTTTTTCTTTACCGTTCAGAGTCAGGTTTTTGCGCGGCAGGGTGGAAGGAACGGTTTTAGGGTAGGGTGCTTCGCCGTTGTAACCTTGCTTCATAAAGGCGGAGTAGGCTTGTTGCAGCGAACCGGTATAACGGCATTCGTAGCGGGTCACGATGGCATCGAGTTCGGGGTTGCCCGTGGATTTCGGGCTTTCATGGCAGGACAGATTGCCGGCAAAAGCGGCAGGGGAAGCGAGAAGCAGGCAGAGCAGTAAAGGTTTGACGGACATCATAGTTCCTTAGATTGGATTGATAAAATAGGTCGTCTGAAATCAAAGCTGATCCCAAAGACCTTATTTGAAAAACATAATTATACATCGTCGGTCTGACTAAACGAGTTGGATTGACCAAGCAGCGTGGTAGCCGATTCCATAAGCATTGACTTTATCCGATGCGTTTCGACGGATTTTTTAGGAAAAAACAGACTCTATTGTGTGTGCACGGCGAACCTGCTGCCGGACTTTTAATGGGAAAACCGAGGCTGTAAAGCTGAAAAACAGCCGGACAATTTTTCAGACGACCTTTGAGAAGGCAAGCTACCAACAGGAATCCCCATGCGTACCCTGAAAAACATTCTGACCCTGATGCTCAAAGAGTTCCGCAGCGTGCTGACTGATCCGGTGCTGATGGTGCTGATTGGGTATATCTTTACCGCCACGATTTATCAGATGGCGCAGGTGGGCGCGGATTTGAAAAACGCCACTGTCGGCATCATCGACCAAGACCGTTCGGTTTTGTCCATGCGTATCCGCGATGCCGTGCAGCATCCGTTTTTCAAACCGGTAGAGGACGTGCGGCGCGAGGATTCGGACGAATTGATGGATAAGGGCGAGTTCACCTTTATTTTGGAAGTGCCGCCCAATTTTCAGCGCGACATGGCGGCGGGGCGCAATCCTGATTTGCAGCTTTTGGTTGATGCGACGTCAATGACGCAGGCGGGGGTGGGCGCGTCTTATCTTTCGCAAATTATCAACCGCGAAATTTACGAATTCACCGGCGTGACGCGGCCGGAGTTAATCAACCCCGTCATCAATACTTATTACAATCCCAACGGCGAAAGCGCGTGGTTCATGCCGACTTCGCAAATCGGCTCGATGTCGTGTATGTTGCTGATTTTATTGACGGGGGCGGCGGTTATCCGCGAACGCGAGCGCGGCACAATCGAGCATTTGCTGGTGATGCCGGTCAATGCGTTCGAGCTGATGATGGGCAAAGTGCTGGCAAATGCCGCCGTGATTTGGGTGGCGGCCTTGTCGTCGCTGTGGTTTATCGTACATTTGGGCATAGGCGTACCGCTCATCGGCTCGGTGCCGCTTTATGCGGTGGGGCTGGCGTTGTTCCTGTTTTCGGTGGCGTCGCTGGGCATCATGATTGCCACGTTCGCATCGACGATGGGGCAGTTCGGTATGCTGATGCTGCCGGTGTATATCGTGATGAACCTGTTTGCCGGCGGCGCATCCCCGCGCAGCAACATGCCGCACGCGGCACAACTGATCAGCGAATATTGGCCGCTGACGCAGTTTGTGAAGTTTTCACAAGACATCCTGTTCCGCGGCGCGGGGATTGGAATCGTGTGGGGACATATGCTGATCATGGGCTGTATCGGCGTAGGATTCTTATGGTTGGCATTGTTGCGGTTTCAAGGGATGTTGGAGAAGCAGAATTGACGAGATCTTCCCGCCAAGAGGCTGCGCACTCTGAAAATGAGCGAAGCGAGTTTCGCTAAAACAAGCAGAGGGAACTTCCGTGAGAAATTACCCAAACAAACAAGCATTATTGGATGCCGTTCAGACGGCCTTGGATAATTATCTCGCCGAGTTCGCCGATATACCCGAAAGCGCGCGGAATATCCGTACGGCGGACGGCGGCAAAACCCCTTCGGAACATTTGTCCTACCAACTGGGCTGGGTCAGTTCCCTGCTGGATTGGGAACGGCGTGAACAGGCGGGCGAAGAGGTGCATACGCCTGCCGAAGGCTTCAAATGGAACAACTTGGGCGGTTTATACCAACGTTTCTATCAAGTTTACAGCGTTTACACTTTGGCGGAACAACAAGCGATGCTGCGCGGGAAAACCGCCGAATTGTGTGAGTGGATAAAGAGTTTGAGCGAAGATGAGCTGTTTCTTGCAGGGCAGAGAAAATGGGCGGAAACTGCCGCGCAATGGCCGTTGTGGAAGTGGATACATATCAACACAGTCGCCCCGTTCACCAATTTTCGTACTAAGATTCGGAAGTGGAAAAGGGAGGTGAGGAATAGGGCGGATGAGTGATTTTTTAGAGAAATTACCTCTATTTGTTTTATCGAAACTCGTTTTGCTCGTTTTCAGAGTGCGCAGCCTCTTGGCGGGACGACCTTTTGCCGTTCTTGAACAAGTTAGGAGTTTTCGGATAGAGCTTCTGCAAAACCAAGGATTGTAAAAAGCAAACCTGACGGTTCGCTACCCTCTCCCTAGCCCTCTCCCACGGGGAGAGGGGATTAAGGATACCGAAATCCAACCATGTTTGGGATTTCCAGCCAATTTGTCCCTTCTCCCCGCGGGGGAGGGGATTGAGGATGCCGAAACCCAACCGTGTTTGGGATTTCCAGCCAATTTGTATCTTCTCCCCGCAGGAGAGGGATTGAGGATACCGAAACCCAGCCATTTTTGGATTTTCAGCCAATTTTGTCCCCTCTCCCTGTGGGAGAGGGTTAGGGAGAGGGCGGTAAGCCGCAGGCTTACATTCAGGTTTCGCAAAAAATCTTCTGAAAGGTCGTCCCGCTAAGAGGTCGCACATTCTGAAACCGTTGCGGCAAATTTTGTCTGGGTGTAAGAGAAACAAAAGGTCGTCTGAAAACCAAAATCCTGTTTTCAGACGACCTTTTTACTTCATTAACACTTTACCTGACACGCTTTACCTGCCCGACTGTGCCCACACGTTTTGCAGGTAGGCGTAGGTCAGCTCGGCGGTGCCGGACACCAGCGCGATGTCGCTGCCTAAGTCTTCGGCTTTACCCACGCCGATGGGCAGGGCGCCGGCGGCTTTGATGGCGGCTACTCCTGCTGCGGCGTCTTCGATGCCGATGCAGCGGCGGATGTCCGCGCCCACGCCCTCGGCGGCGGCGAGGAAGATGTCGGGGGCGGGTTTGGAATGCGCGACAGCGGCAGGGTCGGCGACGGCGTCGAAGAAGTGGGTCAGCCCCATGCGTTCTAGCAGGAACGGGCCGTTTTTACTGGCAGACGCGAGGGCGATTTTTTTGCCGTTTGCCCTCAATGCTTCCAGCAGCGGCAAAATGCCGGGGTACACGTCTTCGGGTTTAACCGCCTGAATCATCTCGACGTAGTTGTCGTTTTTACGGCGGGTCAGTTCGGCGAACTCGGCTTCGCTGACGGTTTTGCCGCCGTGCGCGAGGATGCGTTTGAGTGAATCGTCGCGCGATACGCCTTTGAGCTGCTCGTTAAACTTGCGGTCGATACTGATGCCCAGTTCTTCGGCGAGCTTTTTCCATGCGCGGTAGTGGTATTCGGCGGTGTCGGTGATGACGCCGTCGAGGTCAAAGAGCACTGCGGTAAAAGTCATTTTGCGCCCTCCTTATTTTTCCAATGCAACGGTGTGGCTGCCGCTGAGCGTGATGTCTTTGCCATACACCTGCAAATCGAGTGGCTCGCCTTTGAGCAGGGTGAAGACCACGTTTTCTTTGCCAACGGCGACTTTAATCAGACGGCCTCGGTAGTTGATGTGGAAGGCGTAGCCTGTCCACGCACTCGGCAGGAACGGTGCGAAGCTGAGTTTGCCGCCCCAGGTTTTCATTTGGGCGAAACCTTGGACGATGGCGAGCCACGAGCCGGTCATGGAGGTGATGTGCAAACCGTCTTCGGTGTCGTTGTTGTAGTTGTCCAAGTCCAGGCGGGCGGTGCGCTGGTACATTTCCACGGCTTTTTCTTCTTTGCCCAGTTCGGCGGCGAGGATTGCGTGGATACAAGGCGACAACGAGCTTTCGTGCACGGTCATCGGTTCGTAGAAGTCGAAGTTGCGGCGTTTTTCGTCGATATTGAAACGGTCGCCGAAGAAGTAGATGCCTTGCAATACGTCCGCCTGTTTGATGAATGGCGAACGCAGGATTTTGTCCCACGACCATTTCTGGTTGAGCGGCAAATCGTCCGGCGAAAGCGCGGACACGGGGCGGATGTCTTTGTCGAGGAAGCCGTCGTGTTGGACGAATACACCGAGTTCTTCATCATGAGGACGGTACATATTGGCGCTGATGTCCGCCCATTTTTCCAACTCGGCGGCGCTCACGTTCAAATCAGGACGCGGGTATTTCGCCAGGGCTTCGCGGGTGTAGTCCAATACCCATGCGGCGAGGGTGTTGGTGTACCAGTTGTTGTTGATGTTGTTTTCGTATTCGTTCGGGCCGGTTACGCCGTGAATCATGTATTTGCCGTTGCGTTTGGAGAAGTGGACGCGGTCCGCCCAGAAGCGGGACACTTCGACCAAGACTTCCAAGCCTTCTTTGGCAAGATAGCTTTCGTTGCCGGTGTAGTTGGTGTAGTTGTAGATGGCATAAGGAATCGCGCCGTTGCGGTGGATTTCCTCGAAGGTGATTTCCCATTCGTTGTGGCACTCGATGCCCGTAAACGTCACCATCGGATAGAGTGCGCCCGCCAAGCCCTGTTCGCGCGCGTTGTGCTGCGCCTGCGGCAGTTGGTTGCGGCGGTATTGCAGCAGGTTGCGGGTAACTTCGGGTTCCGCCAGTGCGAGGTAGAGCGGCACGGCGTAGGCTTCGGTGTCCCAATAGGTCGCGCCGCCGTATTTTTCGCCGGTAAAGCCTTTGGGGCCGATATTCAGGCGCGCGTCTTCGCCGTAGTAGGTGGAGAACAGTTGGAACAGATTGAAGCGGATGCCCTGCTGCGCTTCGTCGCTACCTTCGATGACCACGTCGGCGATTTCCCAACGGTGCAGCCAGCCCGCTTTGTGCGCGTCCAACAAGGTTTCGAACGCAACGCCTGCGACTTTTTCCGACAAGGCGCGGCCTGCGGCTTTCACCGCTTCCAAGCCCTGATAATCGCGGCTGGTAGTAACAATCACGCGTTTTTCAAAGGTTTCGGGCGTGCCGCCGACTTCGGCTTCAAAAGAATTGGAGACCTGCCAGTCGGTTTGGCTGCCGCCGAGGGATTTGAAGCTGCCGGCGAAGGTTTGCTCGGCGTTGACGATGAATTGTTCCACGCCGAAGGGATTGGCGACGGTTTGGGTGGCAATGTAGGAGCGGTCGTCTGAAACGCCTTTGTCCAATACCTGCCAGAATTTTTCTTCGTAGTTGGAGTCTTCGTTTTTCACGTCGGCGTCGATGATGGAATCGATGCGGACTTGGTGGGTTTTTCCGTCAACGGATACGGCTTCCCAGCGGATAACCGCCAGTTCTTTTTGCGCGACGGACAGGAATTTGCACACATCGAAACGCACGCCGAATACGGTGAACGAGCGGCGCAACACGCCGTGCTGCATATCGAGTTCGACGGAGAAGTCGGTAACGTCATTTTTCGCCAAATCCACTTCCTGCCCGTCAACAAAGATTCTGACTTTGCTGAAATTGAGCGCGTTGATGGCTTTGCCGAAATATTTGGGGTAGCCGTTTTTCCACCAGCCGACGCGGGTTTTGTCGGGGAACCACACGCCGGCGATGTAGGTGCCCAAGTGGCTGTCGGCGGAATAGGTTTCTTCAAAGCTGCCGCGCATACCCATATAGCCGTTGCCCAAGCTGGTCAGGCTCTCTTGCAGCCGTTTGTGTTCTTTTTCCAGTTTTGCCGAACGCAGCGTCCAAGGGCTGATTTCCATGATTCTTGTATACATCGTAAAGCTCCTGTTTTGATGGTTTTATGGCAAACCGTTTTGGAATACGGTTCGTCTTATTCAATCGGATAAAGCGTCGGCAGAAGTTTCAGACGACCCTCCTGCCGATAAATGAAGAAAATTATGCGCCGCCGCGTGTTTCTTTAATCAGGAACACGGAAAACGCGCCCAGCAGCAGGGCGACGCCCCCTACCAAGAACATATTGGCCTGCAACTCGCCCAGCATCGGGAACAATTTGACGGTCGACAGCGAAGCGACGATTTGGGGCATACAGATGGAGCCGTTGAACAAGCCCAAGTAAGTGCCCATGTGTTTGCCCGACAAGGCGTTGGTCACAATCGTCAGCGGATAAGTGATGATGCCCGCCCAAGCGATGCCGATTAAGGTGTAAGACAACACCAGCGCGTATTGGTTACTGATGTAGCAAACGGAGAAAAAGCCGAGTGCGCCCAAAGCCAGACAGCTGAAATAACCCGCCTTATGGTATCGGTTGGGGATTTTTGCCAATACAAACGAACAAATCACTGCCGCAACCGACTGCACCGCCGCCAATACACCATACCAGTTGCCCGCTTCCTGATAGCCTACGGAAGACGCATTGGTCGCATGCCAGACGTTTTCCGCAATCGCGCCTGTGGAATAAATCCACATATATTGGAAGGCGAACCAGCAGAAAAACTGCACCAAAGTAACCGTCCAAAACGCCTTAGGCGCGGTTTTCAAGAGTTCGATCCAGTTGGTCTTTTCCTGATTCGCCGCCACATCTATGCCGTGGTAGCGGGCGTAGGTCTCCGGATCGTATTCCTTCACTTTGAAAATCGTGAACGCGCTGGTAATCACCAGCAACGCCGCACCCACATAAAACGCCACGACCACGGTCTGCGGCACGACGCCTTTCTCGGCAGTGTTCGCCAAACCGATATACGCAAACACAAACGGCAGAATCGCCGCCAAAACCGCGCCCGTATTCGCCAAGAAGCTCTGAATCCCGTAGGCGTAGCTTTTCTGCTCCTCATTGACCATGTCGCCAACCATCATCTTAAACGGCTGCATCGCCATATTCGACGACACGTCCAACAGCGCAATCATCAGCGCGCCAAACGACAAAGCCGCCAGAGACGCATAGCCGAAGCCGAAGCTGCCCGAGTTCGGCATCAAAATCATCACGATGACCGCAATCAGCGTGCCGTAAAGCAGATACGGCAGACGGCGGCCGCCCAAGTGCGGCTTCCAAGTGCGGTCAGAGTAATGACCGACAATCGGCTGTACCAGCATCCCCGCCAACGGCGGCAGGATAAAGAACCAGCCGAGGCTGTGCGGGTCGGCGCCGAGCGTCTGGAAGATGCGGCTCATCTGCGAACTTTGCAGGGTAAAGGCCGTCTGAACGCCGAGAAAGCCGAAACTGAGCATCCAAATCGTGCTTTTCGGCAGCGAGGGCAAGCCCTGCCGCGTAGGTTGCGTATTGTCCGACATGAGGTAGTCCTTTCGTTTTTTTGTAATAAAACCGGTTTCGGTAAACATCATCGATCGATGGATACCGATAAAAGGGGCGTGTTGTGACAGCGCATGATGTTGAGTTGCGCGGGTCAGGGGTCGTCTGAAAACGAAGACAGAAGACGTTTTCAGACGACCTGATGTCCACATCACACTAAGCTATTTTTTAATCAACAGTTCGGGCAATTCAGCCCCATCGGTGCAATTTCGGTAACGCAGGCAGCGGTTAAACCATAATCATCGTTATGATGAAGTCGGTTTGGGAGAGGACATCCGGCTGCGAAACGGTAAGAAATTGTTTAAGGAATTCAATTAAAGAGGAGGCGTCCTTACTTGGATAACAGTCGGATAAAACCATTTTCCGCGCTTGTCACGGATAGAAAGCGTAGCGTTCAAACATTTGTTTTCAGACGGTTTTGAGTAACGTGTCATCAGTAAAAACGCGCAGGGGATGTTGTCGGAAGAGTAGGGTGGGCGCGATTTGCTGAGGGATGGTATTGTTGTTGTGAAGCATCTGGTATAGATAAGCGGGGTCATTATGTTTTAAAACATACATGCTGGCAAGTGGCTATAAGTACCATAGTTGACTATCCGCAAAGTTTGAGTGGAGAAGCAAAGAAACGGCTTGCAAGCTGTTTACTGATTCGTCCTATTTTCCGTAGGGCATATCGGGAAGGCGGCAGAGAGTTTGGAGGCAGGGTATACAGGTCGTCTGAAAACGGTTCAGCCCGTTTTCAGACGACCTTTTTTGACAATGTGATACACTGTCATTCTGACGACATAAATTATAGTGGATTAAATTTCAATCAGGACAAGGCGACGAAGCCGCAGACAGTACAGATAGTACGGCAAGGCGAGGCAACGCCGTACTGGTTTAAAGTTAATCCACTATATCGATGCAAAGCCAAACGCTTCAGGAATACAAATTGAACATCCTCATCACTTCTCCCCGTGCGCCCGTTGCGCTGGAATGGGCGCGGTTCGCCAAGCGCGGCGGGCATCAGGTCGTGTTTTGCGACAGCCTGCGTTTCCCCGTCGGTATTTTTGCCGGATTGGGCGAGTACCGCCGCATTCCTGCGCCGCGTTTGGATTTCGCCGGCTATGCGCGAGCTATGACGGAATTGGTGGCGCAGGCGGATTGTGTGATTCCGACTTGTGAAGATATTTTTTATTTGGCGAGGCTGGATTTGCCGGAATCGGAGCGCGCCAAATGTTGGATGCCGGATAATGAAACGCTGTTCACCCTGCATGACAAATTCCGTTTTTTCGAGCGGATGCCGCAGGATGCGGCAGTACGTTTTCCGGCTACGCGCCGAATCACGTCGGTCGGCGAAGTCGAATGCGACAGCGTGAAGAAAACGGTATTGAAGCCTGTTTATTCGCGTTTCGGGCGTTCCGTGATACGCGGCGTAACGGAAGGTCGTCTGAAAAACATCCATATCAGTGCGGATTATCCTTGGGTGCAGCAGGATTTCATTACGGGGCAGGGGCTGTGCAATTATGTGATTTGTGAACACGGCACCGTGTTGGCGCATGCCGCCTACCGCCCGCGCTACCTGCTCAACGATTCGGCATCGACCTATTTCGAGCCGCTTTCCGATCCGCGTTTGGACGAATTTGTGACGAAATTTGCCGAGCAAAACGCGTATCACGGACAGGCGGCTTTTGACTTTATTGATGACGGAAACGATTTGTGGCTGTTGGAATGCAACCCCCGCGCGACCAGCGGTTTGCATATTTTGCGCGAAGATTTGATATTTGACGGAGCAGGGAGATTGCAGCAACGGGAACACAACGCGCCTTCCAAGCCTTTACGGGTCGGCACAACCTTGCCGCTGCTTTTCGGTTATCAGGCTTGGAAAGAGGGGAAATGGTCGTCGCTTTGGCAGGACTTCCGCCGCGCCGATGATGTGATTGCCGATTTGCCTGTCTATGCGCAATGGCTGGCATTGGGGGAAATGATGTGGCGCAAAATCCGACACCATAAGCCTTTAACCAGCGCCAGCACTTTTGATATTGAGTTTGACGGTGATGAAAACTGATTTGTCCCACAAATTTGCGGCATTGTTTCGAGACATCCCGCTGCAACGCCTGTTTGCCAATATGAACGCCCGCGCCGAGATTTTGAATATTGGCGGTTTGGATATTCCCTGCACCGTCATCGACCGGATCACGCCTAATTGCTATACCGCGTCGCCGCATTCGGCAATCGTGGATTATGCGAGGGACGAGTTGGTCAAACTACCCGGCGGGCAGCGTATGCTTGCGGCCGGTTTGTTGTCGGCGTTAAGCGGCATTCTGCGGCTGAATCAGATCGACCGTATGGTGACGCTGAACAATTATTGCCTCTCTACCAATAGCTTCTCTGAGGCTTTTCAGACGATCCCAATGTCGAAGCTGACCCAAGCCGCCGTCGCAAAATGGCCGAAACATGCTTTGTCCGTCCGTTCGCTGAATCCGCGCCAACATAAGGATTTGATTGAACGGCTGGAACAGCTCGGTTGGAAAATGGTTGTGACGCGGCAGGTTTACATTATGGACGATTGGCAGGCAGTCATGGCAAAAACCAATACCAAACGCGACCGCAAGATATTTAATGACGGGCGTTACGTTTTCGAGCGCTTGAGTGCCGACAGCCCTGATGTGGATTTTGAAGCGTCGGTGCATTGGTACAACCGCCTGTATCTGAACAAATATTCCAAAGAAAACGTACAATTTACCGTTGAATTTATGCGCGAAGCCGTATCACGCGATATCTTGAATTTATTTCTACTGCGTGACGGCAAAACCGGTGAAAGCGCCGGAGTATCAGGCGTGGTCATCGACAGCGGTGCCGCTACTTCGCCCATCGTCGGCTACGATGATGCCAAACCGCAAAGTGATGCCTTATACCGCCGCTGCATGACGCGTTCCATGCAAACCTGTATCGAAGCGGATGTCCCTTTAAATTTCAGTTCCGGTGCGCCCGATTTCAAAAGGGTACGCGGCGCAGTACCTGAAATCGAATATATGGCGGTCTATACGTCCCATCTCCGACCTGCGCGCCGGCTTATTTGGAAGCTGTTACACGCATTGAGCCAGGGGTATTACAAAAAAATCCTGATTAAATACAAACTGTAAATATATAGTGGATTAACTAAATCAGGACAAGACGACGAAGCCGCAGACAGTACAGATAGTACGGAACCGATTCACTTGGTGCTTCAGCACCTTAGAGAATTGTTCTCTTTGAGCTAAGGCGAGGTAACGCCGTCCTGGTTTAAATTTAATCCACTATAAATATTGAACTTAAAACACGGAGTACATCATGAAAAAAACGTTTTTACTCATCTGCCTTACCGCTACTGCGGCCGCATCCGCCGAAACGATATCGTTGGAAGTATCGGGCAATCCGGCATTCCGTCAATATTCCGCCAATGCAAAGGTAGGGCCTGCGTTCAAATCCATACAAAACGAATGCGGTGATTTTGCCGTTGCGCCCCTTTCGCTTTCCCCGAAAAAGGATGCCAAATATTTCGTCGCAGTCTGCACAATGGGCGGCAGCGCATCGACAGAATTTCAAATCCTAGCCAGCAAACACGGCAAATCAAAGGTCTTGTTGGAAGACGGAGGCTATGGAATCAATATCTTGCCGCAACAACATAACGGCTTGCGCGATATCGCCGTTACAGAAGGCAATGCAGGATATTGCACCGAAACGCGTTACCGCTTTAATGGAAAAGCTTACCGCCCCTATAAGCGCAAGAGCTGCCTAGGTTAATCCATGCTGTAAGTTTCAAAAGAGGTGTATCAACATAAAAAAGTTGATTTGCCATCACAATCAAATAAAACGACACAAACCATGAACATAGAAAAAATGAAACGCGCTTGGTATCCGTTGATACCGAGCAAGCAGCTGAAAGACAAACCTGTCCATCGCGAATTGTTGGGACAGCAGCTGGTATTGGTACGGCTTAACGGACAGGCAGCCTGTATGGATGATTGCTGTCCGCATCGGCATGTGCCGCTGAGTGCGGGCAAAATCGTTTCGGGCAAACTCCAATGTTGTTATCACGGCTGGGAGTTTGATGCGCAAGGCAAAGTTTTGACTGTTGTCGGCGGGATGTGTGCTTGTGAAGAAGCTGAGAGTGTTCCTACGTTTCCATGCCGAGAGTACGACGATTGGGTATGGGTTTGTCTGGTTTCCGGTATTCCTTTTGAACCGTATGCCGATTTTGAAGCACCGGAAGGTTTTGAAACCGCCAACGCCGTCCGATACATGGAAGGCGATTTTATCCACGCCATCGAAAACTTCCTTGATCCGACCCATACGCGCTATATTCATGCCAAACTGCTGCGCAACAACGGCAAACAAAGCATGCAAATCAGCCAGAGCCACCACGAACGCGGTTTCGTAACGCAGTATCGCCTCAATCAACAACAAAACGGATTGATTAACAAGCTGTTCGACAAAGGCATTACCGTCAATAATGCGGCATTTACATTCCCGGGGCTGGTTCGTATCGATTACTTCACACCGAACAGTCATGAATATCGGATTTCCGCCTTCTTTATCCCTCAAAGCAAGGGCAGCATGAGTTTGAATGTCCGCGTTCATTTCCCTAAAAGCCGCTTTCCGTTGCACATCAAATTCCATCTGTTCCGCCCGTTTCTTGAACGGCTGATGGTTCAGGATTCCGCCATTATCAAAAGCCAATACCATCATCACAAAGAACATTATGCAAATAGGCCTTATTGCAGCACCACCAATGACTTGGTGATTGATCATTTGCTGTATCTCTTCTTGGAAAATATGCCTGAAGGAATAGACAAAACGGGAGAAATGAGTTTATAGGGAATGTGAAACAAGAGAAGAATGGCAGCCAGAGGGTCGTCTGAAAACACTTTAAAAATGGTTTCAGACGACCTTTCTATGAAAACTGTCAACAATTTTCATTAATATGTTCTGAGCGCTTACATATTTATCTTATAAAAATCAATACTCAATCTTTTCGGTATTCGGATAATGTTAAAAGATGAAAGATTTTGTCTTGATTGAACAGGCGGTTTGCGTTATCGTTTGCATTCTTTCATTCATAAACTCTGTGTTTCATCCCAATTGATTGGACAGTTTGACTGTCGCCGTGTTTCTTCAATGCGCGTACCCTAAACCGCTGCTTGGAGGGCTTGCATTACAGGTGCTGTGGCGAGGCGGGTTGCCCCTATTGGTTTGAAGCCGTATAAAAGAGGTCATTATGCAATTATCAGGTGCACAAATCATAGTGCAAAGTCTCAAAGCCGAAGGTGTAGAGTATGTTTTCGGCTATCCGGGCGGTGCAGTCATCGAAATCTACGACGCTATTTTCCAACTCAATAAATTCAAACACATCCTGGCACGCCACGAGCAGGCGGCGGTACACGCGGCAGATGCGTATTCGCGCGTCAGCGGCAAAGTCGGCGTCGCGCTGGTTACCTCCGGACCGGGCGTGACCAATGCGTTGACCGGCATTGCCACCGCATACAGCGATTCGATCCCGATGGTGGTCATCAGCGGACAGGTCGGCAATTCGCTCATCGGTACGGATGCGTTTCAAGAGGTGGATACGGTCGGCATTACCCGGCCGTGCGTCAAACACAATTTCTTGGTAACCAATGTCAACGAGCTTGCCGAGACCATCAAGAAAGCATTCCAAATCGCCGCCAGCGGCCGTCCCGGCCCGGTCGTGGTCGATGTTCCTAAAGATGTAACGCAGGCGATGGCGAAATTCAGCTATCCGCAGGAAGACATCTTTATCCGCTCTTACCAACCTGTCGTACAAGGCCATATCGGGCAGATTAAAAAAGCCGTCCAAATGTTGGCTTCCGCCAAACGTCCGGTCGTTTATTTCGGCGGCGGCGTGGTATTGGGCAATGCTTCGGAAGAGCTGACGAAGTTTGTCCGCATGACGGGCGCACCATGTACCGGCACACTGATGGGCTTGGGCGCATATCCTTCAAGCGACCGCCAATTCTTGGGTATGCTGGGTATGCACGGTACTTACGAAGCCAACCTCGCTATGCAAAACGCAGATGTCGTGTTGGCTGTGGGCGCGCGTTTTGACGACCGTGTCGTATCCGTTCCGTCCAAATTCTTTGAAAAAGCCAAAAAAGTTATTCATATTGATGTTGACCCGTCCAGCATCGCCAAACGCGTCAAAGTCGATATTCCGATTGTCGGCGACGTGAAAAACGTGTTGACCGAAATGATCGGCTTGTGGGGTAAACAAGATACGACTCCCGCGTCCGATTCTTTAGACAAATGGTGGAAAAGCATCGAAGAATGGCGTTCGCGAGACTGTCTGTGGTTTGACAACGACAGCGAAATCATCAAACCGCAATACGTCGTGCAAAAACTTGCCGAGATCACCAACAACTCCGCCATCATCACTTCGGACGTAGGGCAACACCAAATGTTCGCAGCGCAATATTATCCGTTCGAACGCCCGCGCCAATGGCTTAACTCCGGCGGCTTGGGTACGATGGGTGTAGGTTTGCCGTATGCGATGGGCGCGAAACTCGCCGCTCCCGATCAAGACGTGTTCTGTATTACCGGCGAAGGTTCGATTCAGATGAACATCCAAGAATTGTCCACCTGCTTCCAATACCGCATTCCGGTAAACGTAGTTACCCTCAACAACGGCTATCTCGGCATGGTTCGCCAATGGCAGGAGCTGTATTACGGCAACCGCGAATCGGAAACCTATTTCGATTCCCTGCCCGATTTCGTCAAACTGGCGGAAGCATACGGACACATCGGCATCCGCGTGGACAAAAAATCCGATGTTGAAGGCGCGCTTTTGGAAGCGGTCAAACAAAAAGACCGTCTGGTATTTATGGACTTCTTGACCGATAAAAAACAAAACGTGCTGCCCATGGTCGGCAACGGCAAAGGTTTGGACGAAATGGTCCTGCCGCCGCATATGCGCGAAAACCCGAAAGCGTAAGGAGAACGACAATGCGACATATCTTATCTGTTCTGATGGAAAACGAATCAGGCGCGATGAGCCGCGTGGTCGGTCTTTTCTCCGCTCGCGACTACAACATCGACTCTTTGGCAGTAGCCCCGACCGAAGACAAAACCCTTTCACGCATGACCATCGTTACCCACGGCGACGAGCAAGTCATCGAACAAATCACCAAGCAACTCAATAAATTGATTGAGGTTGTCAAAGTGGTCGATTTGAACGAAAGCCGTTTTGTCGAACGCGAATTGATGCTGGTAAAAGTCCGCGCCATCGGTAAAGACCGCGACGAATTTTTACGGTTGACCGAAATCTACCGTGGCAGCATCATCGACGTAACCGACCGCAGCTATACCATCGAAATCACAGGCTCGACCGACAAACTCGACTCCTTCCTCGAAACCGTCGGACGCGCCCAGATTTTGGAAACCGTACGCACAGGCGCAGCCGGTATCGGCCGCGGCGAGCGTATTTTGAAAATTTAACGCCGTCAGGTCTTCAGACGACCCGATAGGTCGTCTGAAAACAGAAACGGCAGGAGAGATTGATGTCAAACATTAAAATCGTCGCGCTGGTTACCGTCAAACCCGAATACACGGAAACGCTGAAACCCTTGTTCCAAAGCCTGGTCAAAGCCAGCCGCGCGGAAGAAGGCAACATCAGCTACGATCTGCATCAGGAAATCGGCAAACCCGAACGTTTCGTCTTCGTCGAAAATTGGAAATCTCAGGCGGCCATCGATGCACACAACGCCAGCGAACATTTCCAAGGCTTCGTCAAAGCCATCGACGGAAAAACCGACGCACTCGAAATCGTTTTGATGGAAGAACTCTCCGTTTAACCCTTTACCCTCAATCCAACCGTCCGGCATCCTCAACACACAGCCGGAATCCATTTTACCCAAAGGAAATCAAATGCAAGTTTATTACGATAAAGACGCCGACCTGTCCCTGATCAAAGGTAAAACCGTCGCCATCATCGGCTACGGCTCGCAAGGCCACGCCCACGCGGCCAACCTGAAAGATTCAGGTGTAAACGTAGTAGTCGGCCTGCGCCAAGGCGGTTCTTGGAAAAAAGCAGAAGCGGCCGGCTTCGAAGTATTGTCCGTAGCCGATGCCACCAAAAAAGCAGACGTGGTGATGATTCTGCTGCCCGACGAAAACCAGCCTGTTGTGTACAAAAACGAAATCGAGCCTAACCTGAAACAAGGCGCGGTACTCGCTTTCGCACACGGCTTCAACGTACACTACAACCAAATCGTACCGCGTGCCGACTTGGACGTGATTATGGTTGCTCCCAAAGGTCCCGGCCACACCGTACGCAGCGAATTCTTGAAAGGCGGCGGCGTACCTTCCCTGATCGCCGTTTACCAAGATAAAAGCGGCAAAGCCCGCGACATCGCCCTGTCTTACGCAGCAGCCAACGGCGGCACCAAAGGCGGCGTGATTGAAACCAACTTCCGCGAAGAAACCGAAACCGACCTCTTCGGCGAACAAGCCGTGTTGTGCGGCGGTGTGGTCGAACTGATCAAAACCGGCTTCGAAACCCTGACCGAAGCAGGCTACGCGCCCGAAATGGCCTACTTCGAATGCCTGCATGAAATGAAGCTCATCGTTGACCTGATTTACGAAGGCGGCATTGCCAACATGAACTACTCCATTTCCAACAACGCGGAGTACGGCGAATACGTTACCGGCGTGGAAGTCATCAACGACAAATCCCGCGAAGCCATGCGCAATGCCCTCAAACGCATCCAAACCGGCGAATACGCCAAAATGTTCATCCAAGAAGGTGCCGTCAACTATGCCAGCATGACCGCACGCCGCCGCCTGACTGCCGACCACCAAATCGAAAAAGTCGGCGCGCAACTGCGTTCCATGATGCCTTGGATTGCCAAAAACAAACTGGTTGACTTGGACAAAAACTAATTCAATTCAGCCATAAGAAAACCTGCCCGATGATTCGGGCAGGTTTTTTGTTACGTTGAGATTTTGAGAAATTAAAAATTCCGGTAGAGGAAAGGTCGTCTGAAATATAGTGGATTAAATTTAAATCAGGACAAGGCGACGAAGCTGCAGACAGTACAAATAGTACGGCAAGGCGAGGCAACGCCGTACTGGTTTAAATTTAATCCACTATACGAATTGAGAATTTCAGACGACCTTTGGCTTGAGTTGGAAGTTATAGTGGATTCAGTTCAAACCAGAACATAGCGACGAAGCTTTATCTGTGGTTTGTAGTGTTCTTTTTTATTAACGAATTTCAGGTCCGAAATCGGCTATGATAAATTCTTGAACAATCATGACCGTGCAGTTGTCTTTACGTTTTTTCATAAAAAGCAGTTTTGCCTTTGCCGGAGCGGGTAACGTAAGAATGGATATGTCTTTACCGTCTAAATGGCCGATAAAGCTGGGGCTGCCTGCGAACTCTTCATAGTTTGTAGGTGGTAACGGACAGCGATTATGGTGAAGTTCAAATTCAAGCTGCTTCATCTTGCCTTTTTCAGACGACCATTCAGCAAACGAAATACTGCGGATACCGTATTGTTGATGGGGTTGTTGGTTAACATGGTATGTGCTGTTGAACTGCTTGTCGTTTTTTATCGTATGGTTAACAGTTCGATTGATTTCATGCGCCAACTCGGGGATGTCAATACTGCGACCGATTTTATCCAAGTCAATAAAACTGCCATCGCGGGCAGCTTCTACCAAAACCTTAGACAAAGATTTATCGTACATACGCATGGTTTCCATCGTATCAGCCTTGGCGATATTGACAGATGTAAGCAATGCGCAAAATATCAAAAAATGAGATTTCATTATAAATCCTTGTTATTAAATAGAGTTTAAGAATAAAACAAAATTGTCTGCATAAAAGATGGGATATTATAAGGTATACCAATAATTTATTGAAATTTTCCCAACATTATTTTTCTTATGTCTGAAAAACTTTTTGATGAATTATTTTTAAGAGCTATATAAATTTCATCATCAATTTTGTTTTGTGTTAATACCATATCTTCAATATATGGAATAATTTGTTCACAGTTGATTGAGATTAGGTAGGCAGCTATTTCAATATAAATATATGATTCTATGCGAGAATGGTCTAATCTTCAATAGCAAAGTTTCAATCGATTTCGAGTGATAGCTTTTTTCTTTTAATGCATACACAATCCAAGAGATAACTTTGGGGTGTCTGCTATTTAAATTTTTTATTAGATATTCTTCAATATAATCCCTTTTGGGAAAAAATGCAGAGCTGAACGCAGTAGCAATAACAATAGAATATCTATGTATTTGCCAAATTAATTTAATTTTTTCTTCTATTGCGCAGAATTCTTCCTCTCCTAAATCATAATGGTGAAACAAATGCCCTAAAGAGGATATCGCTGAGGATTTTACGTTAATGCTTTTATCGTTGTTTATAAAATGAATTAAAAGAGATAAAACCTCTTCAAGTTCGGATTTATCAAGCTTATTTTGAATTTGTCCGAGAATAAAAACAGCAAGTTCCCTATGCCGACTATACTGGCTTGTTAAGAGAACATTTTTAACGATGTCTTTGATTTCACGATATCGGAAAAATTGCAATCTTCTAGCTGCTTCGTATTGAGTTTGAGTATTAGAATTCAACAGGATATTGAGTAATTCAGTAGATGATAAATCTTTACATGCCAAATAAGCATCAAAACTCATAGAATCGTTATTTTTCATATAGTTTGCCTTGTCTTGTGTCTAATGCAGGGGGCTATCTTGAAAAATGTGATTTGATTTCATGAGTTTTGGCATTTATATGAACCTCGATAATTCCATGTCCCCCTCTGCGATGAGGATTTAATATTTGAGGAGAGTAGGTAAAACATAATATTTGTTTTCTGTTTTATCAATGTAAGTGCTGCATGATATATTGTAGTCGGAGATATTTAATCCTTTAGCCTCTATTTCTTTCATGGAGAGAAATAGAGGTTGGGAATATTCTTTTTCTATTAATAGTTTTTTACCCGAATATCTGTAAATTTCAAAAGAATCAGCCATAGTATTTTGCGGTATAAAGAATATAAAGAGTAAAGTAATCAGATATTTTTTAAGATTCATTTTTAGCATTAACTCGATAGGATTTAAAATCGAAGGAACCAAGTTTCATGGTTTATAGCAAGCTGTTGGATCAGCAGATGTAGGTTGGGTCGTGACCCAACATTCAGGTTTTTGTTGGGTTTGCCAACCCAACCTACGCTTGCTATTCAAAAGAATTGCAACTTATTAATACAGTTCAATAAAATATAATAAACACATATAATAACTAAAGACAAAGTTATCAAGGAATTTGGCAAATATGGAAAAGATTGAGAAATTTAAATCTGAATTATTGGATAACATCTTTGAGTACATTCAGTGTATATCCATTTTTGTCTATAAGAAAAAGATATATTATTTGATTGATTATAAGGAAAATTTTGAATTAAACGCAAAAATATCTTTTGATATTTATCTAAGAGAAGGAATTATAACCAAAGAACAATATAATTATGATTATAAGAATTACCGTAATGGTATCTGGCAGTTAACAAAGGACAATTTCGAAAGCTATCTTCAATCAGATTCGGTCGTCGTACTGGAAAAAGATGAATTGATGGCACTGATGTTACAGGGATTTACTTCTGATGAAGCGGTAAGGTTATATTCCGTTGTCGAAAATAAGTTGTCGTACAATGAACCTATCTCGGATTCTGGCCAACAAAGTGATTTCTTAAAAATCAATCAGATTTCTTCGAGACTGCCGTTGTTTTATATTAATTTTGATACGGAAGTTTACCTTCATATGGATTGGGACAGATGTCATGAAGATTATGTCTATGATGGTTGGTTTTCTAAGGCAATGGACTTTGGGTATTTGATACCGGACGAATTTTGTTATTGGAAAATTGAAGGACGGGATTATTGGAAATTTCAGCAATTATAAAAATAAACAAACGATACAAGTCGTAGTCTGCCCAAAACTGAAGGTGGGGGCTGAGGCACGCACGAGGTTCAACAAGTGATATTTCGCATCATTTGATAAAAGGTCGTCTGAAAGCCGGAAAAACGTTTCAGACGACCTTTGTTTAATATGGTGTCTGTAATTGATAATTAGCCTGCATGCGTACTACACTCTTATAACTCTTTCGAATCTGAAATATCCTCAAATCCAACAACATCATTATCGTGGTAGTTGATTAAAATGCCGTATGGCTCGGTAATGGGGAGCTGACTTTCTCTAAATATAATATCCCAATCTTTTGTTTTTTCATAAAACATAAACTCCGGAAAAGAAATCAATTCTTTAGTTTCATCTAGTTTATCTTTGTAATGATTAAATCAAAGTTGTTTGGGTTGGGTATATAGAATATTTCTTAAGAATAGTTCAGTTTTTACTTTGATCTGAGAAAAGTTATTCATTTTGTTTTGAATAAAGTTAAAATCTATTTCCCCTAAATTAAATGGTTGACTGACTTGAATAGAGAAATACATTTCATCAAATTTACCTTGAAGAAAAGATATGTTTGTTGTTTCTTCAGTAATAAGGGTCAAGTTGCCCAGTGGGGTATGGAATTTACCCATATTAGCGTCCTCTATAAGATATTAATTTTTTGATTGTTTAATATTTTTCATTACATTGGAAAGTTCTATTGGTATGGGTATATCATGTTCACTTGAACGTGAAATTTTTAGCAAATAGCTATGTAGAATAAATTCAAAATCAGAAAATATTTTTAATTTGATTAGGCAACATATTTTTAACTCTTGGATTTTTAAGTCTCGCCAATTTTGATGACTGGATAGTTTTGAAAAGTAATTATCTGGAATTTGCTCTATCATATCAAGGCAATGATTAAATTCCTTTAGGTCATAATAAATATGTGCTAGGTAGGCTTTGGCAAACATAGCATTTTCAGAATCAGAAGTAGCCTTTTTAAGGGGAATTTTTGCTTGTTCTAAAAGAGAAATTCTATTTTTATCTTCTGATAGACTAGCTTTTAAATATAAGTTATATCCTAAAAGATATGGGTAATTATCTAAATTTAATAAATTATTTAGAAGATAATCTATCAGGATTAATTTTGTTCGATTCTCCTCAGTCAATTCGATTACCTCAGTTATTACATAAGGATTGTTAGTTGATATTGAGTCTAAAGGGGAGTCGATATATTCCAAAGCATTCATAATATTAACTTATGGTTGTACTGTTTTCTTATAGTATATTCTCTGTTAGTTACATATTTTGCTATTGAATCATTCACTTACTTTACGTCGATAATCGTAGGTCAGATCCCTGAAACCGTCATTTTGTATCTAACAGTTGTGCAAGATAGGGTCGTCTGAAAATCGTTTCAGACGACCTTTTCTTCACTAGCCTCTACCTTGCTATCATTCTTTCTTTCAAAGTCTTCAACACACTTTTCACCGTCTTAATTCTTATCTCCACATCCTCCATCTGAGCCGTAAACTTCAACTTATCCGCTCCAGCCAGCCGATATTTTTTATCTGTCTGAATCAGCAGGATGATTTCTGTCGGGTCGATTTGGTGGTGTTTACCGAAGGTAACGGTAACGGCTTCGCTGGTGGCGTCTATCGCGTCTATGCCCAATTCCTTTGCAGCAAGCCGCAGGTGGTGGCTTTCGATAAGGGTTTTGACGGGTTGTTCGGGCAGGCCGAAGCGGTCGACGAGTTCTTCGTGTATCGCGTTGATTTGCTGCACGGTTTCGCAGACGGCGAGGCGTTTGTAGAGGACGAGCCGTTCGTGGATGTCGGGGCAGTAGCTTTCGGGCAGCAGGGCGGGGCTGTGCAGTTTGATTTCGGTGGTGATGCCCAACGGTGCGTCGAGGTCGGGCTGGCGGCCTTTTTTGAGGTCGCGCACGGCTTGTTTGAGCATTTCGGTGTAGAGCGTGAAGCCGACCTGTATCATTTCGCCGGATTGCCCTTCGCCGAGGATTTCGCCTGCGCCGCGGATTTCCAAATCCTGCATGGCGAGGGTGAAACCTGCGCCGAGTTCGTCTGCTGCCGCAATGGCGTCGAGGCGTTTTTCTGCGTCTTTGGTGATGTATTCGGGCGTGAGCAGGTAGGCGTAGGCTTGGTGGTGGCTGCGGCCGACGCGCCCGCGAAGCTGGTGCAGTTGCGCCAGCCCGAATTTGTCGGCGCGGTTGATGATGATGGTGTTGGCGTTGGGGATGTCGATGCCGGTTTCGATGATGGTGGAACAGAGCAACACGTTGAATCGTTGCTGCAAAAAGTCGCGCATGACTTGTTCCAGCTCGCGCTCGCGCAGTTGTCCGTGCGCCACGCCGATGCGGGCTTCGGGCAGGAGGGTTTCCAGCCGCTCGCGCATGTTTTCGATGGTATCCACTTCATTGTGCAGGAAAAATACCTGCCCGCCGCGTTTGAGTTCGCGCAACACGGCTTCGCGCACGCTGCCTTCGCTGAAGGGTTTGACAAAAGTTTTGACGGCAAGGCGGCGGCTGGGCGCGGTGGTAATCAGCGAGAAGTCGCGCAGGCCTTCGAGCGCCATGCTGAGGGTGCGCGGAATCGGTGTGGCGGTCATGGTGAGGATATCGACATTGGCGCGCAGGCGTTTGAGCTGCTCTTTCTGGCGCACGCCGAAGCGGTGTTCTTCATCGATAATCACTAAACCTAAGTTTTTGAATTTTATATCGTCCTGAACCAGTTTGTGCGTGCCGATAACGATGTCGACCGTGCCGTCCGCCATGCCTTCCAGCGCGGCTTTGGTGGCTTTGCTGTTGTTGAAACGCGAAAGGCTGGCGACTTTCACGGGGAAATCGGCGAAGCGGTCGGCGAAATTTTGCGCGTGCTGCTCGACCAGAAGCGTGGTCGGGGCGAGTACGGCAACCTGTTTGCCGCCCATCACCGCCACAAACGCGGCGCGCAGGGCGACTTCCGTTTTGCCGAAACCGACATCGCCGCACACAAGGCGGTCCATCGGCTTCGCCTGCGTCAAATCTTTAATCACGGCGGCGATGGCGGCGGCCTGGTCTTCAGTTTCTTCGTAGCCGAAGCCGTCGGCAAACGCCTGATAGTCCAACTCGTTGATTTCAAACTTGTATCCCGATTGGGCGGCGCGTTGGGCGTAAAGGTTGAGCAACTCGGCGGCGGTGTCGCGCGCTTTTTCGGCGGCTTTGCGTTTCGCCTTGTTCCACGCGCCGCTGCCGAGCTTGTGCAGGGCGACGTTTTCATGCGCCTGACCGGAGTAGCGGCTGATTAAATGCAGTTGCGAAACAGGTACATAAAGCTGCGCTTCGCCCGCGTATTCGAGCAACATCATTTCGTTGGTTTCGCCGCCCAAATCCATCGTTACCAAGCCCATATACCGCCCGATGCCGTGTTCCTCGTGAACGACGGGGTCGCCGATGTTGATTTCGGCAAGGTCACGCAACAGGCCGTCTGAAACGGCGGCGTGTTTCTTGCGGCGGTTGTGGACGCGCGAACGGGCGACGTATTGGTAGAGTTCAGATTCGGTGATGACGGCGATGGCACTTTGAGCGACAACCGCTTTACCCTCTCCCCAGCCCTCCCCCACGGGGGAGGAGGTAGGTTGCTGTTGGATTTGCCCGTGCAGAGTATTTTCGACGGAGTGAAGGCTGCTTTCGGTTTTCAAGTCGTCTGAAACGGCGGCTGCATTCTGTTCCCTCTCCTGCGGGAGAGGGCTAGGGAGAGGGTTTGTTGCGACTGCGGAAAATTCGGTTTGGTCGGCAACCGCTTTGCCCTCTCCCCAACCCTCCCCCACGGGGGAGGGAGCAGGTTGCTGTCGGATTTGCCCGTGCAGACTATTTTCGATGGGGTACAGGCTGCTTTTGGTTTTCAGGTCGTCTGAAACGGCGGCGGCACTTTGTTCCCTCTCCTGCGGGAGAGGGCTAGGGAGAGGGTTTGTTGCGGCTGCGGAAAATTTGGTTTGGTCGGCAACCGCTTTGCCTTCTCCCTCGGAGGCGGAAGTGGGTTGCTGTTGGCTCGGAGATTGCAGCCCGCCCAGTTTGAACCCGTATGCCAACGGCGCAACCGTTATCATCAGCGGCTCGTGCGCCGATAAAAAGCCCTGCCAGTCGGATACAGGTTTGGCTTTCAAACCGTTTTGCTGCAAGAAGCCGAGCATGGTTTCGCGCCGTCCCAAGCTTTCGGCGCACAGCAAAATCCGTCCTTCAAAGGTCGTCTGAAAATCCTTCAATGCCTGCAAAGGCTCGTCGGACTGGCGGTTGACGGCAAGGTCGGGCAGGGTGTGTTCCTTGCCGGAAACATCGGGCAGCACTTGTCCGTAGTTTTTCAGACGACCTGCGAATACATCGGCAGAGAGATACAAATACTGTGGAAGCAAAGGCGGATAGGTTTCGTCGCCCTGAGCCATGGCGTAACGCGATTTGACGTCGCTCCAAAAGCGGTTTGCCTCGGCATGAACATCGCCCAAAGAGACAAACAGCGCATCTTCGCCGATATAGTCAAACAGCGTTTCCAGTTCGTTTTCAAAAAACAGCGGCAGATAATATTCCACGCCCGCGCCGAAGTGGCCGTTGCTGACGGCTTTGTACACGGCGGCATCGTTCGGATTGCCATCGACTTCCTCGCGGAAGCGGCTGCGGAAGATTTTTTGCGCCTCGCTGTCGGTGGGGAATTCGTGCGCCGGCAGCAGGCGGATTTCGGAAACGGGGGAGATGGTGCGCTGCGTCTCGGTGTCAAAGGTTTTGATGCTGTCGATTTCATCGTCGAACAAATCGATGCGGTAGGGCATTTCGCTGCCCATCGGGAACAAATCCACAATGCCGCCGCGTACGGCAAATTCGCCCGCGGCGACAACATGGGAAACATGGTTGTAGCCCGCATCCACCAAATCGGTTTTCAGACGGCCTATATCCAAAGTCTGCCCCGTTTTCAGCCAAAACGTGCGCCCCGCCAGAAACGGCACGGGCGGCAGCTTCTGCATCGCCGTGGCAACCGGCACGAACAGCACATCCGCCGCGCCGCTCTTAATCTGCCACAACGCCGAGAGCCGCTCCGAAACCAAATCCTGATGCGGCGAAAAACGCTCGTAAGGCAGCGTTTCCCAGTCCGGCAGGAACACTGCCGTATCGTGCGGACGGAAAAACCGCCATGCCGTCTGAAGGCGCAACGCCTGTTCCGCATCTTGGGTCAGCACGACTTTGAGCCGCTTATGCGGCAGATAGCGCGCCAAAGCCAGCGGCAGCGAGCCTTGCGAAAGATTGAGCCAACGGGATTTTTCACGGGGTTTGGGGATAGGGTAGTTCATGGTGTAGGAACAATGGCTTGTGGCAGCCGGAAAATTTTTCGGGCTGCCGAGATGGGTTGTAAAAGCGGGATTTTAGCAGATTAAAAGCGGATGTAAGGAGCGGGATGGTTTGGGTGGTTTTCAGACGACCTTTTTATGCCAGAGGGTCGTCTGAAAATGTTTGTCCATAAAAACCGATATTGCAGGGAGATGCCGCGATTTGAAATGGATAGAGCGGATATTAAGGTTTGTCCGGATAAGCCAATAACGGGCTGAAGTCCGCTTTCCAAATATCCAGTTCATGCAGTTGACCGTCGCTGTAAGAATACAGGGTTGCCAAAACCGGAATGCCGTCTTTGTCGTGAAACAGGTATTCGGCAATCGGAATAATTTGTAGCGGGCGCGTTTCGTTTGTATCGTTGGAAAATAGAAAACTGCCCATTCCGCCGTCGTCGAGCGTGGTTACGCTGTTGGAAAAGCGGGTTTCCAATCCGGCATATTGAGGTTTTTTGTGGGACAGAAGAAGATTCAGCAAATTGGTTTCGTCGGCTGTCAGCGGGCGTGTGTTCAATGGTTCAACTCCATGTGTCTACCGAAGAAGGGCTGGTTTGTCGGGATGTTTTCAGACGACCTTTGGCGGTAGGAAGTCATTCTAATGGATGCAAACCGGCAAAGACAGCGGCGGCTTTTTCAGACGACCTGCAAAGGTTTGTGATAAGGTATAAAACGTTCCTATTTCTGGGAACGAGGTCGTCTGAAAACGGAGGGGAAGGGTATGCCGCAGCAAAAGTGTTGGCAGCAGGCATTTCAGATTTGCGTTATACTTTTCCCCGTCTGTGTACTTTACTTATGAGAAAGGCAGCAAAATTATGATCTTAGAATTCATTAAAAAACTGTTTGGCGCGACTGGCGGCGCATCGTCTTCGTCAAAACGCGGCGGCTGGAATGAGGAAGAGGGCGTGTATTACGCCAAAGGCAGCTATGATAATGCAGTAGAGTACAACAATGAGTTGATGTGTATTGCCAATTTTATGCTCTACCACATGGAAGACATGAACAAGGCAATGGACAGACGCGATTACGCCCAAGCCGAAAAAGTCCGCGTGCAGTGGATAGCCGCAATTCCCAATTACATCGCGCAAGCCGATAAATTGGGCGCATACAAAGGCGATGCATCCCTGTTGAATGCTTTGAAAACCCATCTGCGTTTCTTTAGCGATTTGATGGAAGACGGCTATAAAAAGCTGATCCAAATCCGCGCTTCCGGCAAACACGGCACTGAGGAAGACGAAGAACAGTTGGACGAGAATAACGAGAAAATCTTGGACAGTACCGATAAGTTCAATGAAGTGAGCGACGAGTTTTTGGAAAAATTCGAAGACGAATAAACCTTGTAGGCGAATTTTGTAAAACGCCATCTTAAAACCAAAAATCCTCTAAATTTTTTCAACAGAATTTAGAGGATTTTTTATCAGCAATGTTCAAGCAAACAGCACAAACGTAGTGAATCGCGAATGATCAAAGAGGTCGTCTGAAAACCGGTATGGCGGGTTCACTACAAGTTTTCAGACGACCTCCGTTCAAACCGCTACGCCCGCCAGTTTGCCGATCATGCCCGTAACCGCCAATGCCGCCACGCCCCACAGGCACACGCGCAATACGGCGGGGGCGACGGGTGCGCCGCCGAGTTTGGCTGAGGCGTAACCCAGCGCGGCCAGCCCGCACAAAGTGGTTGCCGCCAGCGTAGGGATAAGGGCGGTGGGTGTGGTCAGCGCGACCAGCAGCGGCAGTATGGCGCCGGCGCAGAACGAACCAGCGGAGGCAAGCGCGGCCTGCATGGGCTTGGCGGCGGAGGTTTCGGTGATGCCGATTTCGTCACGTGCATGGGCGGAGAGAGCGTCGTGTTCCATCAATGCTTGTGCGACTTCGGCGGCAAGCGCGTCGGACAAACCGCGGCGGCGGTAGATTTCGGTCAGCTCTGCCAGTTCGGCAGAGGGGTTGGCTTCCAATTCGTGGCGTTCTTTGTGCAAGTCGGCTTTTTCCGTGTCCGACTGGCTGGATACGGAAACGTATTCTCCCGCCGCCATCGAAACCGCGCCGCCGATAAGGGCGGAAACGCCCGTCAGCAGCAGGGTTTGAAAATGGGGTGCAGCGGCCGCGACGCCCGTCAGTAGCGAGGCGGTGGAAATCAGTCCGTCATTCGCGCCCAATACGCTCGCGCGCAGCCAGTTGTTGCGGTTGCTGAAATGGCGTTCGCTGTGTTGTGAGTACATGGCAGTGTTCCGATAGTGTTTTACGTTATGGTAGCACCGTATCGGTTTATCGGGGCGGCGTAATCATGCGTTTGCACGCTGAAAATCTGTCCACACTTGATAATCATTGTCGCTTAAACGGGTTTGTGGTATAAATCCTAGAAATTTAGCTCTAAACTCTAATAACTGCCCGATTAACTGAGAATCATGATGACACACACCGAATCAAGCGCGCAGCCGTCAACTATGGACACGGCTGCTTTTTTAAAGCATATCGAAACCGCATTCCGCCGCATTTTTTCAGACGACCTCAACCTCATGCAATACCTGCCCGAAGACAAATGGCTTGCCTTGAAGCAGGCAGGTTTGCTGTTGCCCTTCCTCGACAAAAAACACGGCGGCCGCAAAGGCAGCCAGTTTGAAATCCAAGAAGTCCTGCGGATTGCGGGGCATTACGGCGTACCCGTTACCCTGCGTACCGGCATCGAAGGCGCACTGGTGTTGCAGCCTTTGCAAGAGTTTGGCGGCGAAGCACAAGTCGCGCAAGGTTTGGACATGGTTTTCAAAGGCGAGGGCGGCGGTTTGGGCATTACCGAACCCGAAACCTCCGGCGCGGCGATTGCCCGCGAAATGCAGTCCTACTACGAATATATCGACGAACAAACGATTTACGTCAACGCCGCGAAATATTGGCAGGGCAACTCGCAGAGCGACTTCCTCCTCGTTGCCGCCAAAGAGCGCAAAAACGGCAAACTTTCCAAAGTCATCAATCTGTTGCTCGTTCCCAAGCAATACATCCGCTACGAAGCCCTCGCATCCGAAGGCCTGCGCGCCGTCCGTTACGCCGTCAACCGCATTGATGCCGAAATGCCCGCTACCGCCGTCATGAAACTCTCGCAGAGCGACGCCGCCGGTTTGCGCGCGTTCCAAAACATCTTTATCCGCAGCCGCCTGCAACTGATCGGCATGACGCACGGTATCATGGAATACATCCTTGAAAACCTGAACCGATACGTCCGCAACGACATCAAATTCGTCGATTACGAACGCCGCGAAATCCAACGCCGCCATCAGGTTTCCGAGATTCTTTACCGCTACGTCTGCCATTGCGTTTCGCCCGTTGCACCCGTCGCCCATCAACTGATGGAGGCAAACATCATCAAAACCCTCGCCACGGAATACACATACGCCGCCGCGCAAATGTTGCAAAAACTCTTGGGCGCGAAGGGTTTTGAACGCGGACACACCGCCAGCAATATCGCTATCGACATCCGTCCCTTCACGATTTTTGAAGGTCCGAACGATATGCTTTATGCCGAAATTTACGACCAGTTCGTCCGCGCTACCGCCGAAGAAAAAGAAGCGGGCATTAAGTTGGATAAAAACCAAACCCTGCTCGCCCGCCTGCAAACCGAGGCCCGCTTTGCCGCCGTTGCCCGCTACTACACCTTGCCCGAAGACATCCGCAGCTTCCTGCAGGAACACACCCTGACCGACGCCTGCGCCTTGCAAAAAGTCTTCATCGGCAAAATCATCGCCCGACTCTTCGCCTTCGTACAGGCGGAACATGAAGACACCGTAGCTTTCCTGCTGAACGACATCCGCAAAGATATATTGGATTGCCGATATTGCGGTTGATGGTTTAAGGCAGAGAGGTCGTCTGAAATCGGTTTTCAGATGACCTTTCGTCGATTTTCATATTTTTATAGTCAATTAAAATCAAAATAGGACAGTAACGCATCGTCAAATCGGGCGTAATCAGACAATACGGTTCGCAGATACCGCTTAATATTCGCCCACACCTTCTCAATCGGGTTGAGCTCAGGTGAATAAGGTGCAAGAGGCAATACCTTATGTCCCCATTTTTCCGCCATTTCCCGTAAGACACCCATACGGTGAAATCGCGCATTATCTAAAATAATCACCGATTTTTGAGTCAATGCGGGCAGTAGGCATTGCTGAAACCACGCTTCAAAAAAGACTCCGGTCATCGTATTTTGATAAACCATCGGAGCAATCAGCCGGTTGCCGACTTGTGCGGACACCAGAGATAAGCGTCGGTATCTTTTCCCACTTATCTGCGCTTTCACTATTTGCCCTTTCAGGCTGCGGGCATAGGGGCGGAACAGGTAGCGGTCAAATCCTGTTTCATCCAAATAAACACGTTGGTAGTCGGAAAATTCGGCCAGCTGTGTCAAATAATGCGTTACTTTGGCCGGGTCTTGTTCTTTGTAAGTGGTGGTCTTTTTTTGCGCGTCATCCCCATCTGTTTGAGTGCATAGCAAACGGCGGCTGCCGTACAATCAAAATGTTTGGCGATTTCATGCAGATAGGCATCCGGGTGTTGCCCAACATATTGAGCCAGTTTTTGCCTATCCAATTTGACGGCATTTAGACCGGTAACTTGATGTTTTAGGCTGCCTGTTTGTTTTTTAAGGCGAATCCACAGGTAAAGCGTGTTTCTTGACAAGTTAAACGTCGCTGCGGTTTGGCTGATGTTTTTGCATTGTTCGTAATAGTTTAAAGCTTTGTTTCTTAAGTCCGCAGAGTATGCCATGGTTAGACCTTAAAAGTTGAGTATTGTACTATTTTGTTTTTAATTAACTATAATTCAAAAGCAGCTTCGTCGTGAAAAGTATATGAACCGGCCATCTGGTTGACGTCCATTGATTTTCAGACGACCTCAAGCCCATGACCCTCTCCAAACTTCCTCTTTGGCAGACTCCCGAACAAGTCTGCGACATTTTACTTGCGCTGCCGGAGAAACAGCGCAACCGTGCCTTGTACGAACTCGTTTCCCTTTTTGATCATGAAAACCCACAAGGTCAGACGGAAGCAGAAAGTCAGCTCGCTACCCTACGCCTGCTGTGGTATGACCCGCATTTTCAAGGTTTGGAAAACATCAAACATTGGTTACGCGATGTGCTTGGGCTGGACGAGTCAAACGGTTCATGGCTTGCGTTGCAGGGCGATATCGAAACGTTGATGGAAATACTCCATCCCGAAACCTGCCGCACTTACGGAGAATACGGCGGTATGTTCAAAAGCGCGCAAACGCTCGAACCTTTTGTCGCCCGAATGTTCGAGCGCGATACCGAGGCCTCGCGCAGCATGGCTTGGGACTGTCTGTATTGGAATAAAGAACTCTGCCGTTTACGCCCTGATTGGGATGAATGGTTGAAAGAAGGAATCCGAAATCTGCATAATAAATACGGCGAAAACAAATAGCCGCCGCAACTGATTCAGGTTGACTGAAAGGTGTTTCTGACTTTGAGCGGCTGAAAATCAAACCCGACAGTTTTTTATAGTGGATTAAATTTAAATCAGGACAAGGCGACGAAGCCGCAGACAGTACAGATAGTACGGAACCGATTCACTTGGTGCTTCAGCACCTTAGAGAATCGTTCTCTTTGAGCTAAGGCGAGGCAACGCCGTACTGGTTTAAAGTTAATCCACTATAAAACGGCAATTTTGTGCAAGAACGAATAGCAAGCAATAAAAAGGTCGTCTGAAAATTTTCAGACGACCTTTTTTCATTTCATCAACAGCTTAGTTGAATCAATCCAGCTTTTTAAAGTGGCGGCGGCGTTCCAGTTCGCTCAGGTAACGTTTACGCAGGCGAATGGATTGCGGCGTGATTTCAACGAGTTCGTCATCGTCGATAAACTCGACCGCACCTTCCAGCGTCAGCTTGATCGGCGTGGTCAGGCGTACGGCTTCGTCGGTGCCGCTGGCGCGGATGTTGGTGAGTTTTTTACCTTTGAGCGGGTTGACCACCAAATCGTTGTCGCGGCTGTGGATACCGATAATCATGCCTTCGTAGATTTTGTCGTTGGGCGACACGAACATACGGCCGCGGTCTTCCAAGTTCCACAAGGCATAAGCGACGGCTTCGCCTTGCTCTTGGGACACCAGTACGCCGTTGTGGCGGCCGGGCATATCCGGTTTTACGGGCGCGTAGTCGTCGAATACGTGGCTCATCAGGCCGACGCCGCGCGTAAGGGTCATGAATTCGCCTTGGAAACCGATCAAGCCGCGTGCGGGAATATGGTATTCGAGGCGGGTACGGCCATTGCCGTCGCTTTCCATATTGGTCAGTTCGCCACGGCGGCGGCCGAGTTCTTCCATTACCGCGCCTTGGTTGTCGTCGGGCACGTCCACGGTCAGGTTTTCATAAGGTTCGCATTTTTGACCGTCAATGTCGCGGTAAACGACGCGCGGTTTGCCGACTGCCAGTTCATAGCCTTCGCGGCGCATGTTTTCCAGCAAAATCGTCAGGTGCAGTTCGCCGCGCCCGGATACGCGGAACACGTCGGCATCAGCGGTATCTTCCACGCGCAGGGCGACGTTGGTCAGCAATTCTTTTTGCAGGCGGTCGCGGATTTGGCGGCTGGTCACGAATTTGCCTTCGGTACCCGCCAGCGGGCTGGTGTTTACCATAAAGTCCATCGTCAGCGTCGGTTCATCCACGCTCAACATCGGCAAACCTTTAGGGTTGTCTTTGTCGGTGATGGTCACACCGATACCGATGTCTTCGATACCGGAAATAATCACAATGTCGCCGGCTTCGGCTTCTTCAAGCGGCACGCGTTCCAAACCTTTGAAACCCAAAAGCTGGTTGATGCGGCCTTGGGCGATATGTTGATCGTGGTTCATCACGGCAACGACTTGACCGGGTTTGATACGGCCATTCAGGATGCGGCCGATGCCGAGACGGCCGGTGTAGTTGTCGTAGTCGAGCTGGGAGATTTGCAGTTGCAGCGTTTCGTCCGCGCTGCCGCTTGGTGCGGGCGTGTGTTTTAAGATGGTGTCGAACAGCGGACGCATGTCGTTGCTCTCGTCGGTTTCCTCCAGTTTGGCGAAACCGGACAGGCCGGAAGCGTAGACAATCGGGAAGTCCAACTGCTCGTCGGTTGCGCCCAAGTTGTCGAAGAGTTCAAAAGTTTGGTCGATGACCCAGCTCGGACGGGCGGACGGTTTGTCGATTTTATTGATGACGACGATCGGTTTCAGTCCCAAAGCCAAGGCTTTTTTGGTAACGAAACGGGTTTGCGGCATCGGGCCTTCCTGCGCATCTACCAACAATACGACGCAGTCCACCATACCCAAAACGCGCTCTACTTCGCCGCCGAAGTCGGCGTGTCCCGGAGTGTCGACGATGTTGATGTGGTAGCCTTCGTAATCGATGGCGGTGTTTTTGGCGAGGATGGTAATGCCGCGTTCTTTTTCAAGGTCGTTGCTGTCCATCACGCGCTCGTCAACCTGCTGGTTGGCGCGGAATGTACCGGATTGGCGCAGCAGTTGGTCAACTAATGTGGTTTTGCCGTGGTCGACGTGGGCGATGATGGCGATGTTGCGAATTTGTTTCATGGTGATATGTATTTCAAATGATTTTTATCAAAAAGTAACTCGCAATTATATCACGGTTCATCTTATCGGACGGTGGGGGAGTAGATTAAATTTGAATCGGTACGGCGTTTGTTCCGGTTCAACCGTCATTCACTAATGCGTACTGCAGCACAGTTTGACGATATAGTGGATTAACTTTAAACCAGTACGGCGTTGCCTCGCCTTGCCGTACTATCTGTACTGTCTGCGGCTTCGTCGCCTTGTCCTGATTTAAATTTAATCCACTATAAAAGCATTTGAGAATAATTAATAATAAAATTTGATTGGATTTTGTAATTTATTTGCTTTTGTTTATGGTTAAAGAGTGTAAATGTTTTTGAATGTTGAAATGGATTCTTAATACCAATGGCAACAAATATCTATATAAAACAAGATATTGAATTTTCAGACGACCTTTTAAGGCTTCTGTTTCTTTTGATAATTGTTTGTATTTTAAATAGAAAATTTGTCAAGCGTCAGGCTTTTTCATACAATTCAGTCATCAAAAAACAACACGCAATGTTTTTTACAGACACTTTACAATTTCAAAGAAAGAGAAAGAATTATGCAAGGCAATCAAGCTGTTATCGATTATATGAACGAACTGTTGTCCGGCGAGCTGGCTGCACGCGATCAATACTTCATCCACTCACGCCTGTACTCCGAATGGGGCTACACCAAACTGTTCGAGCGTCTGAACCATGAGATGGAAGAAGAAACCACTCACGCCGAAGACTTCATCCGCCGTATCCTGATGCTGGGCGGTACCCCTAAAATGACCCGTGCCGAACTGAACATCGGGACCGACGTGGTTTCCTGCCTGAAAGCGGACTTGAACACCGAATACGAAGTACGCGATGCGTTGAAAAAAGGCATCAAACTGTGCGAAGAAGCACAAGACTACGTTACCCGTGATTTGATGATTGCCCAGTTGAAAGACACTGAAGAAGATCACGCGCACTGGCTGGAACAACAACTGCGCCTGATCGAACTCGTCGGCGAAGGCAACTACTACCAAAGCCAAATGTAATTAAGCGTATATAAGGAGCTGAAAATGAAAGGCGATCGCTTAGTTATCCGCGAATTGAACAAAAACTTGGGCTTGCTTTTGGTTACCATCAACCAATATTTCCTGCATGCCCGCATTTTGAAAAACTGGGGCTTTGAGGAATTGGGCGAACATTTCTTCAAACAATCCATCCGCGAAATGAAATCCGCAGACGATTTAATCGAGCGTATTTTGTTCTTGGAAGGTCTGCCTAATCTGCAAGAATTGGGCAAACTGCTTATCGGCGAATCAACCGAGGAAATCTTGACCTGCGATTTGACAAAAGAACAGGAAAAACACGATGCCCTCGTCGCTGCCATCGCCATCGCGGAACAACAGCAAGACTATGTCAGCCGTGATTTGTTGGAAAAACAAAAAGACATCAACGAAGAACACATCGACTGGCTCGAAACCCAGCAGGAGCTGATCGGCAAAATCGGTTTGCCGAACTACCTGCAAACAGCGGCGCAAGAGGACTAAAACACAAACCACTGCCAAATATAGCAGTCCCTGCACCCATAAACGGCATATCTTTTCGGATATGCCGTTTTTCTTTTAAGTTTTTTGAGTAAAAGGACCGGTTTTCCTGCCTTGTTAATGGCTGAATATGGAGCGTATATGGGTTTAAAACAAAATAAAATCATATGAATATTAATAAGTTATAAATATTTTTGTATTATTTCCCTTGCTGCTCTTGAAATATTTAGAATTTTTGTTTTAAACTGCACACGTTACCTATTCCATTATTTATGTATTCTGTCATGCAAACAGCGCATCATTCATCTGCTTTCTTCTATTGGTACCACACAAACGTGCGGTACTTTTTTGCGCTTGTCTGAAACAGATTAGAGATAGGATACGCAAATCAGAGCCGCCTCAGTTTGAGCGGCTTTTTTGTTACCTATACATGGCCGCATCAATTGAAATATGAAATAAAACACAACTGAATCAGGATTACAGCCATGACCCCGTCCATAAACACCCAAACAAAAATGCTTCCTTTACACCGCTGCCAAATGATTGTTGACGGCAACAGCCATCACCACACATCAAATCCCCAAACTTTGCCGGGCAGCGCAGATACGCTGATCAGCGAGGCATTGATTCCGCAAATCCGTATGGTTGCCACTTTGATTGCCGTGGAAAGACACGATTTTGAAGCAGGCAGCCCTGCTGTCTTTACGGAGGAAGCCGACTTTTTTGCCGCGCGTATCTTAGTATTGGGTGTACAACGTTTTCATTTGGATATCACGCTGTTGCCGATGTTGAAAACCGCCAACCAACGCGCCCAAGCTTTTGCCAAACGCCATCATCTTCCATTTACCCCCGCCCAAATGCATATGAGCCTGCATGCCCGTCGCCCTGATAACTTGCTGATTGTAGAAACCGAACATGAAATGGAAAATCATGGCAGCCTGATTGCCAACAGCCTTGCTTTCGCAGCCAAACTTCCCCGTCTGCCTTTGTAAAAAACATTTACGCGCTTGATAAAAATCAAATTTGCACCATATACCACGGCAAGGCGCAGTATATTGATGCGCAGTTTGCCGATAACGCTCGGCTTGGACAATACCACTTCAAAAAAGGATAAAAAAATGAAAAAACTCATTGCCTTAGCCGCACTTTCCTCACTTGCTCTTGCCGCCTGCAAAGACAATACCCAAGCCCAGCTTGAGCAGCAGCAAAAACAAATCGAAGCGCTTCAGCAGCAACTTGCCCAACAACAAGACAATACGATTTACCAACTCACGCCGGAAGGTGTGAAAGATACCATTCCTGCCGAAGCACAAGCCAACGGCAACAATGGTCAGCCTGTGACCGGAACAGACGGACAACAATATATTTACGACCAATCCACTGGCAGCTGGCTGCTGCAAAGCTTGGTTGGTACAGCGGCAGGCGCATTCATCGGTAACGCGCTGGCAAACAAATTCACACAAGCACGCAATCAAAACAGCCCGATTGCCCAACGCGCACGCGCCAATTATTATCAAACAGCCCGTCCTAACAGCCGTACCAGCCAGCAACTCAATACCCGCAGCCTGCCTGCACAACAACAAGCGGCGCAACAACAACGTTACCGCCAAACCACCCAGCAGCCGTCCAACCATCGCCGTCCAATGAGTCGCGGTTTTGGCCGTCGCCGCTAAAGCCATCTGGTTTTTTAAAACGGGTTTCCGATTCGGCAAAGAATGGTTATTAGGAAAAGACAACGTATTTGCCGATTAAAACAGATGAAGGTCGTCTGAAAATTCAGACGACCTTTGTTTATCCATAGCCATATAGTGGATTAAATTTAAATCAGGACAAGGCGACGAAGCCGCAGACAGTACAGATAGTACGGCAAGGCGAGGCAACGCCGTACTGGTTTAAAGTTAATCCACTATACAAGATGCCTTCAGCCACTACCCTTTATCAAAAGAAAAGTGGAATGCGGATGCATCTACATTTTCAGACGACCTGAGTTTCAAGTAAAATCTACCTCGTCTGAAACACACTCAATCTCTCAGTAAGGAAAACATCATGAGCAACCATCACAAACTCATCATCCTCGGCTCAGGTCCTGCCGGCTACACTGCCGCCGTCTATGCCGCCCGCGCCAACCTCAAGCCCGTCATCATTACCGGTGTCGAACAGGGCGGACAACTGATGACCACCACCGAAGTCGACAACTGGCCCGCCGATGCCGAAGGCGTACAAGGCCCGGAGCTGATGGCTCGTTTTCAAGCCCACGCCGAACGCTTCGGCACCGAAATGATTTTCGACCAAATCCACACCGTTGATTTGCAAAACCGTCCCTTTACCCTCAAAGGTGACATGGGCGAATACACCTGCGACGCCTTGATCGTTGCCACCGGCGCATCCGCCAAATATCTGGGGCTGCCCAGCGAAGAAACCTTTGCGGGCAAAGGCGTATCCGCCTGCGCGACTTGCGACGGTTTCTTCTATAAACAACAAGACGTCGCCGTCGTCGGCGGCGGCAATACTGCCGTAGAGGAAGCCCTTTACCTCGCCAACATTGCCAACACCGTTACCCTGATCCACCGCCGCGACAGTTTCCGCGCCGAAAAAATCATGGTGGACAAACTCATGCAGCGCGTTGAAGAAGGCAAAATCATCCTCAAGCTCAACAGCAATCTGGACGAAGTCTTGGGCGACGAAGGCGGCGTTACCGGCGCTCGTCTGAAACACAACGACGGCACTACCGAAGACATCGCCGTCAAAGGCGTTTTCATTGCCATCGGCCATAAACCCAACACCGACATTTTCAAAGGTCAGCTCGATATGGACGAAACCGGCTATTTGAAAACCAAAGGCGGTACTGGCGACAACGTCGGCGCGACCAACATCGAAGGCGTATGGGCAGCGGGCGACGTCAAAGACCACACCTACCGCCAAGCCATCACCAGCGCGGCTTCAGGCTGCCAAGCCGCACTTGATGCCGAACGCTGGCTCGACCGCCAAGGCTTGTAAAACATCCGAAACGGTTTTCTAAAGCATAAAGGTCGTCTGAACCTTTCAGACGACCTTTTTCACAATATAAAAACATATTATCCATCCTGCCTTATCCCATTTTATGAGCAAACAGCCCAACAGCGCAGACGCAGTCGAAATCCCGCAAGACCAAACCGTCCCGCGCAGCAATACCGACAACGCTCCACGTTCCGCCATCCACCAAACGCTTTATTCCGCCAATACGTTTGCCCAACACGATTATCTCGCGGGTAAAAAACTGCCCGACATTGCCCGCCCGCAAGCGGGGCAGACCAACTGGCTGCATTTCGTCGGCATAAACGACGCCGCGCTGCTCAAACACGCGCTGGAGCCTTACGGCATCCACGAGCTGGTCATTGAAGACATCCTCAGCCGCAAACAGCGCCCCAAAATCGAAGACTACGACAATTATCTGTTTATCGCCGCGCAGGTCTACCACTACACCGCCGCCGGCAAACTGAATTCCGACCAAGTTTATCTGATTATCGGCAAGGATTTCGTGTTGTCGTTCCAGCAAAAACCGCTGGGGCTGTTCAGCCAGCTGCGCCGCCAAATGAGCGAAAACCCGCGCGGCATCCTCGGTAAAAACACCGCCTTCCTCGCCTATTGCCTGCTCGACCGCATCGTGGACGACTATTTCATCGTCTTGGAAGAGTACAACAACCGCGTCGAAGCCATAGACAAATCCCTGTTTAAAAATGAAAACAGCGACATTCTCGGCAAAATCCACCGCCTCAAGCGCGACGCCGTCCGCCTACGCCGCACGCTTTTGCCCTTGCGCGACGTGTTCTATCAGCTTGCCGTGCGCGGCGATTTTGCCATTTTCAAAGGCGAGTCCACCGTCTATCTGCGCGACGTGTACGACCACAACATGCAGCTTATCGAATCGCTCGACGCCTCGCGCGACATGGTGTTGAGCATGATGGACATCTACCTTTCCTTCCAGTCCAACCGCATGAACCAACAAATGCGCGTCCTGACCGTCATCACCATCATCTTCATGCCGCTGACCGTCATCACCGGCATTTACGGCATGAACTTCGACAATATGCCCGAGCTGCATTGGCATTACGGCTATTTTATGGTTTTGGGTTTGATGTTGTGCATCATCGTCGGGCTGCTGATTTTCTTCTCGCGTAGGAAATGGTTATAAACCCATAAAAAAATCCAATTGCCGTATATTCATAGATTAAATACACTCGTTAAGGTCGTCTGAAACCATTCAAAATACTCGCAGACCGCCCGTTTCAACACAAACATTTATTTCAAAAAGAGGAACATCATGGAACAAGCCCGCCAACTCCCTTCACACGAACTCATCATGTCCGAGCTGATGATGCCGGACACCGCCAATTTCAGCGGCAACGTCCACGGCGGCGAACTTTTGCGCCTGCTCGACCAAGTCGCCTACTCCTGCGCCAGCCGTTACAGCGGCAACTACTGCGTTACCCTGTCTGTCGATAAAGTCTTGTTTAAAGAGCCGATACACGTCGGCGACTTGGTAACTTTTTACTCCAGCGTCAACTACACGGGCAGAACTTCCATGGAAATCGGTATCCGTGTCGAAGCGCAAAACATCCGCACCGGCGAAGTGCGCCATACCAACAGCTGCTACTTCACCATGGTCGCGGTTGAAGACGGCAAACCCGTTCCCGTCCCGCCGCTGGAAATTACTACCGAGCGTCAACGCTGCCGTTACGAAAAAGCTCAAAAACGCAAAGCCTTGAGCCTTCAGACATCGGATGAAACGTCTTGCGGATGCTGAAAACGGACGGATAAAACGGATTACAAGACAAAGGTCGTCTGAAAACCAAGGTTCAGGTTTTCAGACGACCTTTTTATAGTGGATTAACTTTAAACCAGGACGGCGTTACATCTGTACTGTCTGCGGCTTCGTCGCCTTGTCCTGATTTAAATTTAATCCACTATATTTGACGGATAAGGACATTATCGAAACTGCGTTTGTCGAAGCAGTTTCAGACGACCTTCTTCAATAGGGCAAACCCTTACGCTTCTTCTGCTTTGCTGCGGATAATCAGAAGCGGCAGGTGGCTTTGGCGCATAACGGTTTCGGCGAAGCTGCCCATCAGGAGGTGCATCAGGCCGGTGCGGCCGTGTGTGCCGAGTACCAGCAGGTCGGCGCCGTTTTCATCGGCGTAATCGACCAAATCCTGCGCCATTTCGCGCGCGCCTTTGTTGGCGACGAGCAGGTGTTTGACGATGTTTTCCACGCCGTTTTCGCGGGCGGTTTTTTCAGCGAAGTCCAAGACTTCGTTGCCTTGGGCGACGGCGGCGGCCTCGTAGCTTTCGTGTTGCAGGAATTCGGGGGCGAGCGCCATGTATTCGGCGGGGTTGGCGACGTGCACCAAAGTCAGGCGGGCGTTGTTGACGCTTGCCAACTCGGCGGCGTGTTTCAGGGCGTTGAGGGAAGTTTCGCTGCCGTCAACGGCTACAACCAGATGTTTGTACATAGTTCATTCTCCTTTTTGCGCCGCAGGCGGCACTTTGTTGGATGCGGTTGGGAAGGGTCTGATATGAAACGATTATAGACCCTTTCGGGCTGCTGCAACAGTCCGGCTGCTTTCCAGTATAATATGCGCCGGATTCCTCCGCAGCGTTTTGCGTTGATTTTCATTCATTTATTGACATATCACAAGGTTGGGTATGAACGACACTGTTTTTCTTCCTTCGCGCCGTTTCGGCGGTATTGCCAGACTCTACGGAGATGAAGCACTGGTGCGGTTTTCGCGCGCGCACGTCTGCGTGGTCGGCGTGGGCGGGGTAGGCTCTTGGGCGGTGGAGGCTTTGGCGCGGACGGGCATCGGTCGTTTGACCTTGATTGATTTGGACAACGTCGCCGAGTCCAATGTCAACCGCCAGCTTCATGCGCTGACCGACGATTTCGGCAAGGCGAAGGTGATGGCGTTGCGCGAACGCATTGCCCAAATCAATCCGCAATGCGAAGTGGAGGAAATCGAAGATTTTGTGACGGAAGACAATCTGGAAACGCTTTTCAGACGACCTTTCAACTTTGTGATCGACGCGATAGACCAAGTACGCGTCAAGGCGGCGATGGCGGCTTATTTTGTGAAACACAAACAGCCGTTTATTCTCAGCGGCGGCGCGGGCGGACAGAAAAATCCGGCGTTGATTCAAACCGCCGATTTGAGCCGCGTTACCCACGACCCGCTGCTTGCCAACCTGCGCTACACCTTGCGCAAACGCTACGGCTTTAGCCGCGATACCAAAGAAAAAATGCGCGTGCCGTGTGTGTTCTCGACTGAAAACATTACGCCGCCGCAATCGGGCGAAGCGTGTTCGACTGATGCCGCGCCGCAAGGACTGTCCTGCGCGGGCTATGGCGCGAGTATGTTGGTAACGGCTTCGTTTGGGCTGTATTGTGCGCAGGCGGCGGTAGAACATATTGCGGGACGGAAGTGAGATGAATCGATTTTTTAAAGCCTACTTTATCAGTAGCCTGATTTATGCGGTTGTCTTCGGTTTGCTGGTGTACAGTGTCGGTTTGCTGTTTTCAGGATTCGAATGTTTTGATATTGACGCTGACAATGAACAGTATGCAGAGTATTGTTCACGAGCTCATGAAATGTCGGCTTTTGAGAAAGTGTCTTTGAAGTTTTTCTTCTTTCCGTTTTTATCTGTAATGTTATTGTCCCTACTCAATGCCGGCATTATGAAGTGGACCAAACGCTGTACAACTTCGATGACTCTTGCCTTGCCTATTGTCGAATGGTTGATTGTTTGGTTTGTTTTTTTATTGTGGGAGTGGAGTAGTCTGGATAGTAGTTGGACGGCAATAACGGGACTTCTTTTTTTCGGATTGCCTGTTTATGGCATGGCAGCAGTTCAAGCCCTGAGTGTGTTGGTCTCTTCTGCAAATGCCAATCAGAAAATTTGATGTGGGTTTAAGCCTTTTGAAATTTATTTTTTCAGACGACCTTTTTTGCCTATGAACCGATTTTTTAAAGCCTATTTTATCGCCAGCCTGATTTATGCGGTGTGGTTCGGCGTGTTGATGTATGCCGTCGATCCGATGTTTGGCGCAATGGGATGCGACATGCAGTCGGGCGATTATTTGTGTTTTCAGGACGGCTCTCCGCGGCCGTTTACCAATTTCCTTTATCCTTTCCTGTCCGTTCCGATATTCAGCTTTTTGCACGCTGCCATCATGAAGTGGCGCAAACGCTGCTCGGTCGGGATGATTTGGTTTTTGGTCGGCTGCGAGTGGCTGCTATTGTTGGCTTGGATAATCGCAATGCTTGCGCGCGATGGCTTTGTGTTTTCCCGCGATGCCGTTACTGTGCTGATCGGTTCGTTTTTCGCCGTTTTGCCGCTGCTGGGCATGGCGTTGGCTCAAACGCTTGCCATTGCCATCGCTTCTTTGAAAAGCCAACGCAAAAAAGGCTGATTTTTGTTTTGCCGCACTCGTTTTGGCGAACCCCGCTGTGTTTTCAGACGACCCCGTTATTGATTAACCACCCATCGAACCTAATAAGAAAAAGCTCCTCTAATCATGCCTTCAGAACACCTTATCTCTCCCGCTGCGGCAACGTCGTCTGAACACACAGTCGCGTGGGTATTCGGTCAGCCCGTTACCGATTTGCCGCAGGATTTGTTTATTCCGCCCGATGCTTTGAAGGTTGTCCTAAGCAGCTTCCAAGGGCCTTTGGATTTGCTGCTTTACCTGATCCGCAAACAGAATATCGACGTTCTCGATATTCCGATGGTGAAGATTACCGAGCAATATCTGCACTATATCGCCCAAATGGAAGCGTATCATTTTGATTTGGCGGCGGAATATCTTTTGATGGCGGCGATGCTGATTGAAATCAAATCGCGCCTGCTCTTGCCGCGTCCCGAAGAGGTCGAGGATGAAGAGGCGGATCCGCGTGCCGAGCTGGTGCGCCGCCTTTTGGCTTACGAACAGATGAAGCTGGCGGCGCAGGGTTTGGATGCGTTGCCGCGCGCGGGAAGGGATTTTGCTTGGGCGTATCTGCCGTTGGAAATCGCGGTCGAGGCGAAGCTGCCGGAGGTGTATGTCGCCGATTTGACGCAGGCGTGGTTGGGCATTTTGTCGCGGGCGAAACATACGCGCAGCCATGAAGTGATTCAGGAAACAATTTCCGTGCGCGCGCAGATGACGGCGGTTTTACGTCGTCTGAACGAGAGCGGGATATGCAAATTCAGCGATTTGTTCAAACCGGAGCAGGGCGCGGCGTATGTGGTCGTCAATTTCATCGCGCTCTTGGAGCTTGCCAAAGAAGGCTTGGTCCGCATCGTCCAGCCGGACAGCTACGGCGAAATCGAAATCAGCCTGAAACAGGAAAATTTAGAACACTCGGAAGCAGAAGAGGGTGTTTCAGACGACCCCTCCGCCGATGTTGAAGACGAAACAGCATGATGATTTCACGCTTGGCAAACCCATACTCATTTCCATCAACTGCCCTTTATATAGTGGATTAAATTTAAATCAGGACAAGGCGACGAAGCCGCAGACAGTACAGATAGTATGGCAAGGCAAGGCAACGCCGTACTGGTTTAAAGTTAATCCAATATAAACAAACAGGTACGAATTTATGAACAGAGTTTCCCCGCTCAACCGTAAAGCCTCGCTGTGGGCGGTCGGTTTGATGTTGTTCGCTTTGTTTTTCGGTGCGGGCAATCTGATTTTCCCTGCTTATCTCGGACAACAGGCGGGGGAAAGCTGGTTCTCTGCGATGACAGGTTTCCTGTTGACCGGAGCGGGTCTGCCGCTGTTGGGCGTGATTGCCATCGGCTATTCCGGTTCGCGCGATGTGCAGGCGCTGGCATCCAGGGTTGCCCCTTGGTACGGCGTGGCGTTTGCCGTCGCACTGTATTTGTCCATCGGGCCTTTGTTTGCCATGCCGCGTACGGCGACGGTGTCGTTTGAGATTGCCGTTGCGCCGTTTTTGAATGAAAGCCAAAAAACAGTCGGGTTGGCGGCGTTCAGCGTGGCGTTTTTCGGCGTGGCGTATTGGCTGTCGATGTCGCCGGGCAAACTGGTGGACCGCATCGGTAAAATTCTGACGCCCGTATTGCTTTTGACGATTGCCGTTTTGGTCGGCTACGCCGCGTTGAATCCGATGGGCGTTCCCGCAGCGGCACAAGGCGATTTTACCCTTCGTCCGTTCATAAAAGGCATTTTGGAAGGCTACAGCACAATGGACGCACTCGCTTCGCTGGTGTTCTCCATTATCGTCATTGACGCCGTGCGTGCGATGGGCGTGGACAACCGCTCCGAGCTGCTGCGGACGACTGCCGTTTCAGGCATCGTCGCCGCATCTTGTCTGGCTTTGGTGTACCTCTTTATCGGCTATATGGGCGCGACCAGCGTGGCAGGCTTGGGACTTCAGGAAAACGGCACGGAAGTGTTGTCGAAAACCGCGAATTTCTACTTCGGCGTACCCGGCAACACCCTCTTGGGCGTCATCGTCCTGCTCGCCTGCTTAAGTACCGCCGTCGGACTGATTACATCATGTTCCGAATATTTCAACCGCCTGTGTCCCGGCATTTCTTACAAAATGTTCGTCATCATCAATACGGTCGTGTCTATGGCGTTGGCGAACAAAGGCCTGTCCTCCATCCTGACCTTCTCCATTCCGATGCTGATGCTGCTGTACCCGCTGACCATCGTCATCATCCTGCTGGTCTTCCTGCACAAACTGTTCGGCGGCAGCCGCATCGTCTATTTCTGCACTATGATGGCAACGCTGGCAGTCGGCTTGCTCGATGCCTATAAAGCCGCGTTCGGTTTCAGCGAAGAAGTCGCCGCCGACATCAACGGCGCACTGCCGCTTTACAACGTCGGACTGGGTTGGCTGCTGCCCGCAACCGTCGGCTTCGTTTTAGGGTGCATCCTGAACGCCGCGCTCAAGAAAAAACATAAGGCTTAAATCACAAAACGAAGGTCGTCTGAAAGATTTCAGACGACCTCTTTTGTTGTTTTTCCAACTTATTCATACCAAAACGAAAATTTTTACCTAAGCCGGATAATTTGTGTGTTAGTATCCAAACACTAAATTGTTGACAATAAGCCCGATCTCGACTACCGGCTTTGCCGTGTATAGCCGCTTTCGGAGCGGATATAAAAAGTCGGACGGCGATTGCCGACAGAACCAAAAACAAGTCAACCAAAGGAGAAATTATGAACCACGACACATCATATTCCGGCATGCACAAGCCGCCGTCGGACTTTGAAAGCCGTGAAGCGTATTTGGAACATGAGCTGCAAATCATGCAGCCTAAACGCTGGCGGCTCAATCTGCCGTTTCGAGATTACCGCTTCGAACCTGAAGACCTGATTCCTGCGGTGGCGGGAACCATTGGCAAGGTGGTGATGGTCAGCGCAGTAGCGGCGGCGTTTGCCGTGCCGTTGGGTCTGCCCGACACCTTTCTGCCGCAAAACGTCCGTTACGAGCTGCTGATTGCTTCAATCTTTATCATTCTGCTCTCCGGCCTTTTTCTCCCCACTTCCAACTTACCCGGTACGCACGGGCCGTTGATTCCGCTGATTCCCGTCGTCGTTGCCGCAGGCGGGCATCCGCTGGCTTTCGGCTTGTTGATTGGTGTGTTCGGTTTCTTGTTGGGCATTACCAAAGGCGGCAGCCTGATGGCGAAACTGACGAGCAACGGCGTATGCGGCGGGCTGCTGCTGTATCTGGGCTTCGTTGGTACGACCAGTCAGGTCAAGAAACTTTTTGAATGGGCAGGCAGTTTTGACAAAAGCTACATTGCCTTCATCGTGATCATCGGCACCATCCTGCTCTATGCGCTGCTGGAACATTGGCGCAAACGTTGGCTTGCCGTCCCGTTGGGCTGCGTGCTGGCAGGTTTTACCGCGTATCTTTTGGGTGCACCGTTTTCCTTCCAAACCGCTCCAGGCCTGCCGCCTATGAGTCCTGCTTACTGGTGGGGTGAAAATACCGGCTGGATGATGGGTCTGCCGACGATGGACAGCTTTTTGGTCGTGTTCCCCTTTGCCGTACTCGCCGTCGCCATGTGGTCGCCTGATTTCTTAGGGCATCAAGTGTTCCAAAAAATCAGCTATCCCGAGCGATCCGAAAAAGCCTTGATGAACATCGACGACACCATGTTCACCTGTTCCGTCCGCCAAGTCGCAGGCTCGGTACTGGGCGGCGCGAACTTTACCTCTTCATGGGGAACTTACATCGTTCCCGCCTCCATTGCCAAACGTCCGATTCCCGCAGGCGCGATACTGACTGCCTTGTTCTGTATCATTGCATCCGTCTGGGGCTATCCTATGGATTTGGCGATTTGGCAGCCCGTATTGAGCGTTGCGCTGATTGTCGGCGTCTATGTCCCACTTTTGGAAGCAGGCATGGAAATGACGCGCAAGGGAAAAACCACCCAATCCGCCGCCATCGTTGTCTTCTCCTCTGCACTGGTCAATCCCGTTTTCGGCTGGTCGCTGACCATGCTTTTGGATAACTTGGGCTTAATCGGATGTAAAGAACGCAGCGCGGAACTCGGGTTTATGGGTCGCGTCGTCGTACCTACCGTCGGCTTTGTCATCCTCTGCGCAGCAATGGGCGCAGTCGGCATGCTGCCCGGCATTCCCGCCTTCCTCGAGCAGTTTAGAAATCTGCATTAACAAAGCAGCACGAGCGTTTCAGACGACCTTTTTAGAACTATAGTGGATTAAAATTGCAATGATACAGCGTTGCCAACGCCCTTATGTACTACCCGTACACGGCGGGCGTTGCCGCCTTGTCTCATTTTTATTTTAATCCACTATAAAGGTCGTCTGAAAACCTCAAATCTCGGATAAGTCGGATAATCGACATTGGTTTGAAGTTTTAACATAAAAGGTCGTCTGAAAAACTGATTTTCAGACGACCTTTTATATTCAATCCTAGATAAGCCCATGAAGTCGCAGACGGTAATCGATTGACGCGAGAATCGTTTGCTGTATGGTTGGTAGCCGTACTTCGGATGAGGGCTGCTTAATCAGAAACCACAAAATCCACCGTATGCGCTTCGCTGTAATCGGGAATTTCCAGCTTATTGATCATGCGGTGTATCACATCGTTCGGCACGGAATATTCGCGGTTACGGTTTTGCGACAGCAATTGCATGTAAGGCACTTCCAAATAAATCAGGTGTACCCGCGCGCCGTAGTCGGCGAACATAGGCAGCCACTTGCTGCGCAAGTCGCGGTTGAGGTTGGTGGCGTTGAAGACAAATGACGTGCGGGCGCGCAGGTATTCTTTTGCCTGCTCTTTACCCAAGCGCACGGCTTCGGCGGTGTGTTTCGGGTCGGCGGGGTCGAGTTTACGCTCGCGGCGGATGTCGTCCAGCGACAGCATGGGCAGATGGGCGAGGTGCCGCCGGATATAGCTGTCTTTGCCGCTGCCCGCTATGGCGCACATGGCGTATATGTCAAAGGTTCGGTCGTCAAACGGTTGGTAATCGGGCATTTCGCTGCGGCCGTTAAGGTAGAGATAGCGGCCGTAATCGCTGGCAAAATTGCGTGCTTTGCCCCAGCAGCCGTTTTCTTCGCACAACTCGCGGAACAAGTCGATGCGCAGCAGGATATCCTGTTGATCGTTGCAGGTGCGGCCCAGAATGTCGGCTTTGGCAAGCATGGCAAGGTGTGCGGTATTGACCTGCAAAGAAGCGGCAATGGCAGCGCGTTCCGGATTCGGTTTGTCGATTGCCCACAGCGGCAGCCCGTGCAGGCGCACGAGTTTGGCTATTGCTTCACGCACGGCAAACGGCGCGGCAAGTTCGGTGTAAAGCAGGGCGCGGGCAGTATATTCACCTTTTTTGGCATGGTTCGGCGACACAATCCGCTCTTTGCCGTCTTGGATCTCACGTTTAGTGGTGCTGTGTTTTTCTACATCATGCAGCATAGCGGCGGCAAACAAGATATGTTGCTCCTGCTCGCTGAGCGCTTGGAATTCGGGCAGTTGCAGCAGGGCTTCGCATACCATTTTAGTATGGACGAATACATCGCCTTCTGCGTGCCATTCAGGATCCTGCGGCACGTTTTTCATGTCGGCAAACCAGCTGAAACGGCGTTCCAAGGCTTGCCAGTCGGGAAGTTTGCCGGGTGTGTAGTGGGGGAATGTCCACATGGTGGTCTTTCTTATTATTGGATGGTTTGACTTCAGGTCGTCTGAAACTGCCAGCTTTGCCAATGGTATTTATCATAATCGATAAGACGGGCGGGCTTCCAAGTTTTTGTCCAATGCACATCGGTTTTAACGTGTTTGGCGCGAACAAGTTTAAAGAGGTTGTCAAACTCGTTGGACTGTACGGGCAGGTTGCCGTTGTTGGTGGCAAAATCAGCGGCATTGCGGATGACGAAGCCTTCGCTGCATGCTTCGCCTGTTTTCGGGTCGTAGCCGCCGAGTTTGCCTGCGGTTTGCACGCTGTCTGTCCATGTTGCACCTAAATTGGCGAGCAGCCATTGCGCCAAAGCGGTGTTTTCGTCGGCGTATTTTTGGGTGAAGTCGGCAAGCGGCTGCACGATGGGAAGTTCGGGGACGGTGGGGAAGTCAAACAGCTGGGCATAGAATTTGACTTCTTCCCACGACAGCCAATGTCCGCCGCGACGGACGGCAAACAGGTAAAAATAGCTTTCCAACTGCGAATAGGCGATGGAGTGGATGCCGTACATGTTTTCGCCGAAAAGTTCGAGGTCGCCCAAGTCGTCTTTGATGTGCTGCCAGCGTTGCAGCAGCGGTTTGTCCCACGGATGTTGGGTGGGGGCGGAATGGCTGCGGGCATAAAGACCGTGGGCGGCGAAGCAGTTGTTTTGCCCGTCCAGCTTTTCGGTCAATACCAATTGCGGCAGGGAGGCGAAATGCGTGAGGTAGCCGCGAGGCATAAAGCGGTCGTCTGAAGTCGTGCCCAAGCTGATGGGTGCGTGCAGGCTGCGGGCGTATTTCTGTGGTTCGGTATTGGCTATCATGATTTGTCCTTGAAATTTATTTTTTGAGTTTTCTGATGGTTGCTGCGGCTGATTATATAGTGGATTAACAAAAATCAGGACAAGGCGACGAAGCCGCAGACAGTACAGATAGTACGGAACCGATTCACTTGGTGCTTCAGCACCTTAGAGAATCGTTCTCTTTGAGCTAACGCGAGGCAACGCCGTACTGGTTTAAAGTTAATCCACTATATTTTTTCTACTGTATCGCTTTGTTTAGACACCAAAAGCTGGTCGATTTTCAGATTTTCGGTGTCGATGATTTCAAATTTATAGCCCGCGTAAACCAAAAAATCGGTGCGTTTCGGGATTTTGCGCAGGGAATACATCATAAAGCCGGCGATGGTTTCGTAGTTTTCCGAATGGGGAAATTCCTCAATGTCCAGCGCGCGCATGACGTCGGCGAGCGGGGTCGCGCCGTCCACCAGCCAAGTGTCTTCGGTGCGGCGGATGATTTGCGGCTCTTCTTCGGTATTGACCAGCTCGCCCATGACGATGCTCATCACGTCTTTCAGCGTCACCACGCCGACCACCAACGCGTATTCGTTCACCACCACGGCAAAGTCTTCGCCGGAAGTTTTGAAGGTTTCCAATACATCGTAAAGCGACAGCGTGTCGGGGATGAACAAGGCTTTGCGCAACACGCGCTTGTCGGTCAGGCGCACGTCTTTTTCTTTTAAAAACAAGGTCAATAGCGTGTGCGATTCGATGTAGCCGATGACGCGCTCCAAATCGCCGTCGCACACCAAGAATTTGTTGTGCGGTTTTTCCGACATGATTGCCAACACGGTATCGCTGTCGTCGTTTTTATCGAAATAGGCGATGTATTCGCGCGTGCTCATGGTGGAAGTTACCGTGCGCGCCTGCATGTCGAAGATATTTTCAATCAGGTAGTGTTCCTGCTCTTTCAACACACCCGCCTGCGCGCCCGCATCGACGACGGCGTAAATGTCTTCCGAAGTCAGCTGCTCTTGGCGGACGGTGGAAATTTTGAAGAGTTTGAATATCGCGTTCGCCATTCCGTCGAAAATCCAGACGACGGGTTTCAGGATAAAAATCAGGAACATCATTGGACGTACGATGCGCAACGCCACCGCTTCGGGATGGGTCATCGCCATGCGCTTGGGCATCAGGTCGGCAATCAAGATGAAGCTGCCCGTTACCAGCGCGAACGTCAGCAGAGACGCGGCGGTACTGCCCCAACTGCCCGCATTTGCCAACAAACCGCCGAAATAAGGGCGCACCGCCGCTTCGCCGACGATACCGGCGAGAATGGCGACGGCGTTCAAACCGATTTGGACGACGGTGATGAAGCTGCCCGGTTGCTGCTGCATATTAAGTACGTCCAGCGCGCGCGTGTCGCCGCCGTCTTTCGCCATCACTTGCAATTTGATTTTGCGCGCCGAGGCAAGCGCGAGTTCGGAACAGGAAACGAATGCGCTGATGACAATCAGCAGGCACAATAATAATAAGGCTTCGAGAATATTCATGAAAAATGGTGTGTGTGGCAAACAGAAGACATTTTAGCATTAAAGGTCGTCTGAAAAATTCAGACGACCTTTTTAGATTGGGCGGCAGATTGTCTTTCGCCTTCAAACCTATGAAGAGTTTTGCAAAGATCGGCCTTTGCTTCAACTGAATTCAAAACTTTCTATATTGACTTTATATTTTGCATTTCACGTTTTTTACCGGTTTCATTTTAAACCGACGGCCCAATTCACATATTGCAATCAAATTTTCTTCTTTCGTCTGTTTAAATCCAATTAAATCTTCCCTCTTCCCTGCTAATAAAATTCAAATTCAGCCCCGCTTTATCTTTTCAGCCATATTCATCATATGCGTTTGAGTTATCTCCTAAATTTTATTTTTCAATAAATAAAATTCATTATTAAAATATTTGTAAAGTTTAATAATATGTTATAAAGTAACGGACTTCGTTTCTGAGGTAACTATTATGAATCCGAATTTCAAATTAAACCTACTGACATTATCTTTACTGGCTATAACAAGTATCGCACACGCAGAAGACGAGGTTTCAACTCAAGAGCTTGATGAAATTCAAGTCAAAGGCAAATACATTGCCAAAGAGAAAAAAGTTTTTACCGAAGGCCAAGCCAAAAGTTCGCGTGAACGCGTTTATCAATCCAGCGAAAACATCGACGCCATCGTGCGGAGTATGCCCGGTGTTTTCACCCAACAAGACAAGGGATCGGGGGTATTGGCGGTCAATATCCGTGGCGATAGCGGTTTGGGTCGCGTCAATACGATGGTTGACGGCGTAACCCAAACCTTCTATTCCACTTCTGCCGATGCTGGACGCAGCGGCAGCTCTTCGCAATTCGGGACAGCACTGGATCCTAATTTTATTGCCGGTGTGGATGTAACCAAAGGCAGTTTCTCGGGCGCCAACGGCATCAATACCTTATCCGGTACAGCCAATTTCCGTACTTTACGGGTAGACGATGTGGTACACGGAAACCATACCTTTGGGCTTTTAACCAAAGGATTGACCGGCACAAACAGCACCAAAAGCAATTTTATGGCAACCGGAGCAGTACAAAAATGGTTTGAAAGCGGTGCACGCCTTGGCGCGTTATATGGCTACAGCCACCGTAATGTCGAGCAAAACTATAAAGTAGGCGGCGGCGGTCAGCGTATCGGCAATTTTGGCGAAGAATATTTGGACCGTAAAAAACAAGAATATTTTGAAAGCAACTTATTGAAATTCGACCAAGGGCAAAATCGTTGGGTTCGCGACTTTTCCAAACGCAACGCAGTCGGTAAAAGCTATTGGGACTACCCTTTCTCCAAAAAATATAACGATCCTGAGGTTTTGCAAAGAGATTATGTCGATGATTTGGAAAGAAGCTGGAAAGAGAATTTGGCACCGCAATGGGATCTGACACCTATCGACCCTACCAGCCTGCAACAACGCTCAAACAGTCATTTGGTCAAAGTGGAATACGAAAACGACAACAACAAGCTGGATCTTCAGCTTCGTACCATGAACAACCGTATCGGCAGCCGTAAAGTAGAAAATCGCAGCTACCAAGCCAATTACAATTTAAACATTGGCGATTATGTCGATTTAAACGTATTGGCCGCCCATAATCTGGGAAAACAAAAATATCCGAAAAACTCACGTTTTTCAGGATGGGGGCTGCTCGATTATTTGGAAACCAAAAACACAGCCAACCTTTTGGATATCAACAACCGCTTCTCTTTCAACCTTCCCAACAAAACAGATTTAAAAGCCACCGTCGGTTTCAATTTCTTTAAAAACCAATACAGTAAAAACCGCTTTCCGGAAGAGCTGAGCCTGTTTTACGACGGTCCCGATCAAGATGCCGGCCTGTACAGCTTTTTAGGCCGCTTCAAAGGCGACAAAGGAATATTTCCTCAAAAATCAACCATATTACAACCTTCAGGCCAGCAAAAATTCAATACGTTCTATTTTGATACTTCCTTGAAAAAAGGCATTTATCAACTGAATTACAGCACCAATATAGTCAACTACCGCTACAAAGGCGAATATACCGACTACTTCAATACCCAAGAAGACTTTAAAAAAGCATTTGGAGAAGATTCTGAAATTTATAAACAGCATTGCACGCCAAGCTGCGACCTTTACGAACCGGTTTATACCAAATCCGGTAAAAAGCATGCGGTAAACCATTCGGTGGCATTAAACATCAATGTCAACGACTACTTTATGCCGTTTATCAGCTATTCGCGTACGCATAGAATGCCAAATATTCAAGAAATGTATTTTTCACAAATCGGCGACTCGGGCGTCAATACCGCCCTTAAGCCGGAACAGGCCAATACTTACCAAATAGGCTTCAATACCTTCAAAAAAGGGATTTTCAAGCCGGATGATGTATTGGGTTTCAAACTGGTCGCCTATCGCAGCAGGATAAACAACTATATTCACAATGTTTATGGCAAATGGTGGGATTTGGATAAAGCACCCAGCTGGGTAACCAGTACCGGCTTGCAATACTCTATCCAGCATCGAAACTATGCCAAACCTGTCCATAAAAATGGTTTGGAAGTGGAAATGAACTATGATTTCGGCCGCTTTTTTTCAACCCTGTCTTACGCATATCAAAAAACCAACCAGCCGACCAATTATAGCGATGCCAGCGAATCGCCCCGTAATTCTTCTAAAGAAGACCAAATCAAACAAGGTTACGGCTTAAGCAAAATTTCCCGCTTGCCCCGAGATTACGGGCGGTTTGAATTGGGTTCCCGCTGGTTGGGCAACAAATTGACCATCGGCGGCATTATGCGCTATTACGGCAAAAGTACACGGGCGACGACTGAGGAAGAATTTGTTGACGGTACAACCGGTGCCAACACCTACTCTTCACACCAAATGGGCAGAAGGGCTATCAAAAAAACAGAAGGCATCAACAGACAACCGCTGATTTTTGATTTCTATGCCAATTACGAACCGAAGAAAAACCTTATCCTTCGTTTCGACATTCAAAATGCGTTCAATAAGCGCTATATCGATCCTTTGGATGCCGCAAACGATGCCGCAACTCAGCGCTATTTCAGCGTATTTGAAAGAAAAGGCGGTTTAGATGACGAAGAAGTCGAATGTGATGCCAACGGTTTATGCAATGGCAAATATGGCGGCACGACACGCTCCGTTCTGAATAACTATGCGCGTGGCAGGACTTTGCTCTTTACCATCAGTTATAAGTTCTAAACCTAACCGTCAGCATTCTTAATACTGTGCTGACTAAAAAGCCGACAAACATAATGTTTGCCGGCTTTTTTAATATATTCTCAAAGTTCTCAATCTGCGACCTTTGCAAAAATGGTCCGTTACCGAAATTTGACGCATAAAAATGCGCCAAAAAAATTTTCAATTGACTAAACTGATATTGAAAAAAAGTGGAAGAAATCAGGTAGGTTCTTCATTTTGAAAATGGTATTGGGCATAAAATTTTAATAACTCATGTTATTGCAAAGGTCTCCTATGGTTTAACCTTTGGCGGTAAAGCGTTTGTTGATGCGCAGGCGTTCGCCGCGGCCGGCTTTTTTGATTTCCAGCCAGTCGGCGAAGATGGCGTGGATAAGGTGGCGTATGGTTTCAAAGCCGTATTGTTGCGGGTCGGTGCCTTCTGCGGTCAGCTGCTTGGAGACGTCGCTCAAACGCGCCCAGCCTTGTTCGTCGGCGTGGGTGTCGACTGCCTGCTGTACGGCGGGGATAACGCGGGTTACGGGCAGTTTGCTGCTTTTGGCGACGGGTTCGGGTTTGGCTGGTGTTGGTTGCACGCTGTCTGCCGTTGGGCTTGGCGCGGTGTTTTCGCTCTTGGTTTGGTTGGTTTTTTTGCCGCGCGTTTTGCGTTTTTGCGCGGTGTTGGGGTTGTCTGAAACGGTTTCTTCTGCCTGATGGGTTGCCACCGGGTTTTCAGACGACCTCTCTGCCGGTTTGTCGGCGGATTTGCGGCGGCGGACTTGGAGTTGGTTGTTGTCGGTGCGGTGTTCGAAGATGTCGAAGGATTTGATGAGGTCGGAAAGTTTGCCGTAGCCGTACAGCCTTGAGTCGAAATCGGGATTGATTTTGCTGATATAGCTGCCGATGGGGCCGAGGTTTGCCCAGCCGAGGTCGTCGGCGTTTTCGCGTACGGCGCGTTTGAGCAGGGACAGCGCGTCAGGGGCGGCGGCGGGGTTGTTTTTGCCGTTGTTTTTCTCTTTTTCTTGGCGTTGTTTTTCGGGACGGAAGATTTCGGTGTAGATGAATTTGTCGCAGGCTTTGCGGAAGGCTTCGGGCGTTTTCTTCTCGCCAAAACCGTACACGGTCAGCCCGCTTTCGCGCAGGCGGCTTGCCAGGCGGGTGAAGTCGGAATCGCTGGATACGATGCAGAAGCCGTCGAAATTGCCGCTGTACAGTAAGTCCATCGCGTCGATGACCAAAGCCATATCAGTGGCGTTTTTGCCTTTGGTGTAGGCGAATTGTTGGACGGGGATGATGGCGTGGGGCAGGAGGGCGGCTTTCCATTTGGAAAGGCCGTGGCTCCAGTCGCCGTAGATGCGTTTGACGCTGGCGATGCCGTATTTGGCAACTTCTTCGAGCAGGCGGTCGATGATGTCGGCGGGGGCGTTGTCGGCGTCGATGAGGACGGCGAGTTTTTTGTTGGCCAATGTGGTCATGGGGACTCCGTGGTGTTCATGTCAGTCGAGGTCGTCTGAAAACCGGTTTTCAGACGACCTCGATTTTTAGAGCATATCTTGTATGGCGGCGCGTTCTTCTTCCAGCTCCGCCAGTGTCGCGGCGATGCGCTTGCGGCTGAATTCGTCCGACAAATCCAAGCCTTGGACGATGCGGTAGCTGCCTTCGTCGCAAATGACGGGGAAGCCAAAAACCAAGCCTTCGGGAATGCCGTAAGAGCCGTCGGAGGGGACGCCCATCGTGATCCATTTGCCGCTGCTGCCGAGCAGCCAGTCGCGCAGGTGGTAGATGGCGGCGTTCGCAGCGGAGGCGGCGGACGACGAACCGCGCGCGGCGATGATGGCGGCACCGCGTCCGGCGATTTTCGGCATGAAGACTTCGGTGTTCCAATCGGGTTCGGTAATCATGTCTTGGACGGACTCGCCGTTGCTGGTGGCGTAGCGGTAGTCGGCGTACATGGTCGGGCTGTGGTTGCCCCAGACGCACATTTGCTCGATGGAAGGAATCGGGCGGTTGATTTTCTCGGCGACTTGGCTGACGGCGCGGTGGTGGTCGAGACGCATCAGGGCGGTGAAGTTTTCCGGCGGGATGTCGGGCGCGGATTTCATGGCGATGTAGGCGTTGGTGTTGGCGGGGTTGCCGACGACGAGGACTTTAACGTTGCGGTTTGCAACTTTGTTCAACGCCGCGCCTTGTACTTTGAAAATTTCGGCGTTGGCGTGCAGCAGGTCGGCGCGTTCCATGCCTTTGGTACGCGGACGCGCACCGATCAACAAAGCGATGTCGGCATCTTTAAAGGCGACTTCGGGGTCGTCTGTCGCGAAAATGTCGTCAAGGAGCGGGAAAGCGCAATCCTGCATTTCCATAATCACGCCGCGCAATGCCTGCTGCGCCTGAGGCAGGTCGAGCAGTTGCAGAATAACGGGTTGGTCGCGTCCGAGCATAATGCCGCCGGCGATACGGAACAGGGTCGCATAGGCAATTTGGCCTGCGGCGCCGGTAACGGCGATTCGGACGGGGGGCTTAAGCGTCATATTTTTCCTTTTGAAGTCGTTGTTTTACTTGATTTACGAATTATAACAGCATTGAGTAGTTGAGAATAAAAAGGTCGTCTGAAACTTGGCATAGGTTTTCAGACGACCTTTCATGTTGCTGTCTGTCAATTTTCTGCATCGCGGCAGATTTCGATGGCTTCCTGAAGGCTGGAAACGCCGAAGATTTTTAGATTTGGGAACTCTTTTTCGTTGCGCGGCATATTGGCTTTGGGGACGATGGCGCGTTTGAAGCCGAGTTTTTCCGCTTCTTTGAGCCGCTCTTGTCCGCGTGCGACGGGGCGGACTTCGCCGCTGAGGCCGATTTCGCCGAAGGCAACCATTTTTTCGGGCAGCGGGCGGTTGCGGAAACTGGAGAGCATGGCGAGGATGACGGCGAGGTCGGCGGCGGGTTCGCCGATTTTGACGCCGCCGACGGCGTTGAGGAACACGTCTTGGTCGAAGCAGGCGATGCCGCCGTGGCGGTTGAGGACGGCGAGCAGCATGGCGAGGCGGTTTTGTTCGAGACCGACGGTGAGGCGTTTGGGGGTGAAGCCGTGAGCGTCATCGACCAATGCCTGAATTTCGACCAGAAGCGGGCGGCTGCCTTCCTGCGTGACCAAAACGCACGAACCGGGCGTGTCGTCGCGGTAGCTGGCAAGGAAGATGGCGGACGGGTTGGACACGCCTTTCAAACCGTTTTCAGTCATGGCGAATACGCCCAATTCGTTTGCTGCGCCGAAGCGGTTTTTGATGGCGCGTATCATGCGGTAGTTGGAATGTTGGTCACCCTCGAAATACAGCACGGTATCGACCATGTGTTCCAGCACGCGCGGGCCGGCAATCGCGCCGTCTTTGGTAACGTGTCCGACCAGTATCATGGCGATGCCCATTTGTTTCGCCATACGGGTCAGTTGGGCGGCACATTCGCGTACCTGCGACACGGAACCTGGGGCGGAAGTGATTTGATCGGAATACATGGTTTGGATGGAGTCGATAACGACGACTTCGGGCTGATGCTGTTTCAACGCTGCTTGAATCGCTTCCATGCGGATTTCGGCAAGCAGGTTCACGCCTTCGGTGGGCAGTTCCAAACGCTGTGCACGCAGGGCAACCTGTTGGGCGGATTCCTCACCGGAAACGTACAGCACTTTGCGGCTTTGCGCCATTTTGGCGATGGTTTGCAACAGCAATGTGGATTTGCCGATGCCGGGGTCGCCGCCGAGCAGGATGACCGCGCCGTCTACCAAACCGCCGCCCAATACGCGGTCGAGTTCGCCCATGGCGGTCGGATTGCGCGGCACTTCGGTGGCGGTCACGGCTGAGAGGGATTGGACGGTCGAGGTATCCGCAGCCCAAGATTGGAAGCGGGCGTTTTTAGGCTCGGGCGCGGCAAGGCTTTCCTGAAGCGTGTTCCACTCGCCGCAATGCGGGCATTTGCCCTGCCATTTCGGGGAAGTGCCGCCGCATTCGGTGCATTGGTAGATGGTTTTGGGGGCTTTTGCCATGATGTTTTCCCTATGGGATTTTTGAAGTGTGAAAAGGTCGTCTGAAAACTGATAGCGTTTTCAGACGACCTTGGGATTATGAATACTTTATTTATAATTTCAAGTATTCATAACTGGTTTAATGCAGCGACATTTGCTGTTTTTTTGCGGCATAATAGGAAAAATTTACATGGAAGTTTTAGAAAAATGATTTTATTTAAAAATAACGATGGTAAGCTTGCCTTGCCTTGCCTTGCCTTGCCTTGCCTTGCCTTGCCTTGCCTTGCCTTGCCTTGCCTTGCCTTGCCTTGCCTTGCCTTGCCTTGCCTTGCCTAGTTCTCTATTAAAATCCCTTCAAGGGTTTTTATCAAATCTATACATAGGAGTGAAATCCTATGTCATCTAAAAAAATCTCAAAGTTTAATTCATCTGACAAGAAACCCAGAATTCTATCTCTATTTTCAGGATGTGGAGGTTTAGATTTGGGTTTTCACCAAGCTGGTTATGAAACTGTTTGGGCGAACGATTTTTCCCATTGGGCTTGCGAAAGTTTCCGTAAAAATATTGGCGATGTCATCGTAGAAGGCGATATTGAACAAATAGATCCTAACGATCCAACTATTCCTGATTGCGACATCATTTTAGGCGGATTCCCTTGCCAAGATTTTTCCATGATTTGGAAACAGCCGGGCCTAGAGGGTGAGCGTGGCAATCTTTATAAAAGCTTTTTACGTTTTGTAAATGCAAAAAAACCAAAAGTCTTTGTTGCTGAGAACGTAAAAGGTTTGTTGACTGCCAACAAGAAAAAAGCCATCCAGCAAATTATTACCGATTTTGAAAATTGCGGTTATTACGTTCAGGCGAAGCTATATAACTTTGCAGAATTTGGCGTACCTCAATTTCGTGAACGTGTGCTGATTGTAGGAGTACGTTTAGATACAGGATTTGATTTTCGCCATCCAGAACCGACGCATAATGAAACTGGCGAAAATGGTTTAAAACCATATGTAACTGCTGGTCAAGCGATATCTAATATCCCACAAAATGTTAGTAATAATGAGTTACTAAAAATTAGTGATAAAACACGCCGTATGTTGGAATTAATTCCTGAAGGTGGAAATTTTACCGATATTCCTAAAGATCATCCTTTATATGTGAAAGGTATGATTAGCCACGTTTATCGTCGTATGCATCGGAGCGAGCCATCAAAAACAATTATTGCAGCAGGTGGCGGTGGAACTTGGGGCTACCATTTTCCTGAACCGCGTGCCTTTACTAACCGTGAACGCGCAAGGTTGCAAAGCTTTCCTGATGATTTTGAATTTGTCGGTTCAACAACCGAAGTACGTCGTCAAATTGGTAATGCTGTCCCGCCTCAAGGAGTGGTTGAACTGGCAAAAAACATTTTGCCGATTTTTTCAGACAACTACGAAAAAATAGATTTGCATGAGAAATTGATCGCAGAAAAAGAAATTTTATTCCATGACCGACTAAGCAAAATTCGAGGGGGAAAACAATGAATACAGTTTTTTCCAATATCGCCAATGCCAAAATCACTGAAAAATCACTTAATGCGGTTTGGATGGATTTATTTAAATCAGCGGATGAAGTGTTGATGGCGACTGGTTATGTATCTAATGACGCAGTGGTTGAGTTACATAAAATCTTGGAGCTAAATGATCACATTCAAAAAATAGATTTATTGGTTGGAATGCATTATTTGGAAGGTTTTAGCCATTTACAATATGACAGTTTATGCAAATTAAATGATTTTTTGCAACATGAGAAAAGAGGAGCTGTCTATGTTTCTCCCTTTGTGAAATTTCACGGAAAAATGTATTCCTTTAAAAATTGTCAACAAATCAATGGATTAATTGGTTCTGCTAACTTAACGTGTTTTTGGGATAGTACGGAACGTACTTATGAAACCATGTTACATTTGGACGGTAAGGTTGCACAGATGTTGCAGGCAGATATTCAAAATACCATTTATAAGCTAGGCAAAAATATCCAAGAAGTTGAGAGGCCGAGTACATTTATTGAACATAACAGTCATTTAGAAAATTGTTTGGGTGTCCAAAAAGTTGGACCAGAAAAGATTCGGCAACTATTTGCCCAAACGTCAGAATATCATTTCTCAATTCCGGCTAAAACCGAAGAAAAAAGTAATTTGAATGTATTTTTTGGAGAAGGGCGACGAGATAAACGGGGGTTTGTCAAACCACGACCCTGGTATGAAGTAGAGTTGATTGTATCCAAAGACATCACTTCACAAGAAGGGTATCCGATTCTGAAGTCTTTTACAGTTATTACTGATGATGGTTGGCAATTTCAATGTAAGACATCGGGAGATTATTCCAAAAATTTCCGTTCAGAAAATGATTTGAAAACACTTGGCAAATGGATTAAAGGTCGCTTGGAAAATCGTGGTTGTCTGAAAAATAACGAGAAGATTACGCATGAAACCTTACGCCAATATGGTAACGATCATTTTGAGTTCCGTTCAACCGACAATTCTGATGTTTGGCTGCTCTCATTTAAGGGGAAAAACTAAATGTTGCGAACCTACTTGAATCAATTGACCCCGCCCGAATTAGCTGATTCTGTTGAAAATACTGTTAATGGTTTTATGGAGAAATTATCACAAACCGAGCCGAAAATTGCTCAAAACGTTTTATTCCTAGGCAATGTTCAAAGTGGCAAAACGGCACAGGTTTTGGGTGTATTAAGTGCGCTGGCTGATGATGGCGACCACAAAGTTTTTTTGTATCTTACTACTGATAGCGTAGATTTACAGGAACAAACAGTCAAGCGCGCCGAAGCTAATCTGAAAAATTTTATTGTGTTGTCTGAAAATGATGACCGAAGTTTTATGCAGGTAATGAAGGCAAATAATCCCATCTTGGTCGTGATTAAAAAGAATGACCGTGTATTGAAACGTTGGCGTAATTTGTTTGCCAGTCAAAGTAGCCTGAAAGGCTACCCTTTGGTTATTGTGGACGATGAAGCCGATGCGGCCAGCCTAAATACTAATGCTGATAAGCCGGATAAAGATGCTAGTACTATTAATAAACTGCTAAATGACATTAAGAATTCCTGTTGTCAAAACCTATTTATTCAATTGACCGCCACACCTCAATCGCTTTTATTGCAACATGAAGAATCTGATTGGCAACCTGAATTTATCCATTTCTTTGAAGCTGGTGAAAAATACATCGGTGGTAACTTTGTCTTCTCTGATCCTCCAAGCTATATCGTTCGCTTTATTGACAGTGAATTGGACGATATGAAAGATGCGAGTGGTGAAATTGCCGAAGGGGTAAAACAGGCATTGCACAGTTTTCTGCTTACTTGTGCAGAGTTTGCTTTATGCGGTAAAACCAATTGTAATTTTGCTTTACATCCAAGTTATAAAATCCAAGATCATCAAGCCTTTTCTCAAAAAATCCAAGCCCTTTTGAATGATTTGGTACAAGCGATTAACAGCGGGGAGAATTTTGCAGACAGCTTTAAAGAAGGCTATTTGGATTTACAAAAGACTAAACCTGACATTCATCATTTTGAGGAAATTTATGAAAAAATAACAGAACTTTTAGAAAATAAGCAAATTTATACTCTCGTCGTTAACTCGCAGACAGAATCAGATTTTGATTTAGAAAGAGGCTTTAACATTATTATTGGTGGGAATGTGATTGGACGAGGCTTAACTATTCCGAAACTACAAACGGTTTATTATAGTCGCACTGCCAAAAAACCGAATGCAGATACTTTCTGGCAACATTCGCGTATTTTTGGATATGACCGTGATAAATCATTATTACGGCTTTATATTCCGGCTGATGTCTATCATTTCTTTGTTCAACTCAATCAAGCAAACAATCTGATTATTGAGCAGGCAAAAAATTCAGATGGCAATATTCAGGTTATTTACCCGAAAAGCATCAACCCGACACGAAGAAATGTATTAAAATCTGACAGCATCAATCAAATGGTCGGAGGAGTAAATTACTTCCCACTTCATCCGAATGAAAACAACTTGTTGACTATCAATAACCTTCTTCCCTCTGTTTTGACAAATAAGGTGCAATCTGATTTGTATAAAATAGACATAGAAGAGCTATTCTTGATTTTAGATAAACTTGGTAATTATGTATCTGATGATTGGGACAAGGAAAAATTTATTGCCGGCATAGAAGCATTAAAAACGCAACATCCAGCTTTCAAAATCTATGTTTTGGTTAAAACAGAGCGTAATCTTTCTCGAGCGACAGGCACAATGCTTTCGGAAGACGACCGTAAATTAGGAGAAAAATATCCCGATGATTTATTTCTTACACTTTATCAAGTCGTGGGAAGTAAAGATAAAGGTTGGCAGGGTAAAGATTTTTGGTTACCAAATATAAAGTTACCACATAAGGGATTAGTGTATTGGGGTGTGAAGTAAAATACAAAGGTCGTCTGAAAACTGATATCGTTTTCAGACGACCTTTTTTCAAGGATTCGGACTGAGCTTATTTGCTTTCGTCTTTACCGTCTTTCTTGTCTTTTTTCGGAGCCGGTTTTTTCGCCGCCAAACCTAAAGACTTCTGCCATTCGGCTGGATTTTTCACTAAATCCAAGGCTTTGCGGAGTTGGTCGTCTTTGGCAGGATTAGGAATGCGACGGCTGGAGATGTCTTCGTCTTTATCTTTGTCCTTGCCTTTTTTGGACTTGGCGTTTTCGTCGGCTTTGGCAGCTTCGTTTGAATCAGGCGTGCTGATTTCGTTGCTGCTGTTGACGTCTTCGCCGCCGAGCGGGTTGCCGATGTGTCCGGCGAGGTCGGCTTCGCGGCTTTCAAAAGCGCGGTCTTTGTCTTTGACTTCGACGTCGGGAACGATGCCTTGCGCTTGAATCGAGCGGTCGTTCGGCGTGTAGTACAGCGCGGTGGTCAGTTTGACTGCGCTGCCGTTGGACAGCGGAATCAGGGTTTGAACCGAGCCTTTGCCGAAACTTTGCGTACCGACGACGACGGCGCGTTTGTGGTCTTGCAGCGCGCCTGCGACGATTTCGGAGGCGGAAGCGGAACCTGAGTTAATCAACACGGTCATCGGAATGGTTTTCAACTCGGCGGGCAGATCTGCCAGCGGGTCTCTGCCGCTCGTGCGGATGTAGTCTTCAGGACGGGCTTTCAATACCATGCCCTCTTTGCCGTCGCGTCCTTTGGTGCTGACGACTTTTGCGTCTGCGGGCAGGAAGGCGGCAGAGACGCCGACCGCGCCGTCAAGCAGGCCGCCCGGGTCGTCGCGCAGGTCAAGGATGACGCCTTTGAGCGGTGCGCCTTTGTTTGCCTTAATCAGGGCTTTGGCGGCTTCGTTGATGCCCGCTACGGTGCGCTCTTGGAATTGGGACACGCGGATGTAGCCGTAGTTCGGCTCAAGCAGGTGGTGGCGGACGCTTTTGACTTTAATGATAGCACGGGTCAGGTTGACGACGATAGGTTTGTCCACGTTTTTGCGCGAAAGGGTCAGGGTGATTTTGGTACCCGGTTTGCCGCGCATTTTTTTCACGGCTTCGCTGGTGGTCAGGCCGCGTGTGGAGACGTTGTCGATTTTGGCGATGAAGTCGCCGCTTTTCACGCCTGCACGCTCGGCGGGCGTATCTTCAATCGGGGCGATGACTTTGATGAAGCCGTCTTCCTGACCGATTTCCATACCCAAGCCGCCGAATTCGCCGCTGGTGGATTCTTTCATGTCGGCATAGCCTTTTTTATCCATATACTCGGAATGCGGGTCGAGGTCGGATACCATGCCTTTCATCGCGCCTTCAAAGAGGTCGGCGTCGGATTTGTCTTGATAATAATTGGCTTTGATCTGTCCGTAAACTTCCGCCATGTTGCGTATGGATTGTACGGGCAGGGTTTCGTTGTCTTTTTTGTCTTTTTCGGCGGCAAAGCTTTGAACGCTCAAGCTGAGGGCGACACCGCTGAATGCGCCGAGTGTGTAGAGTGCGACTTTTTTCAAAGTGGATGTTGACATTATAAATAGCTTTCTTTTTGTCTTATTTCATTTCAGACCGTAATGACTGTGAAACGGGATAGGGAAACATTGCTTCAGACGACCTGAATTTACGTCCGCAAAACTGTATGCGATTTACGCTTGATAAACAACAGGGTTAGCGTAAAAAATATCTGCGCGGGTGTAAAAGCTTTTGAATATAGGGTCGTTGGGAGCAGTTGTTAAATTTCAGACGACCCTGTGGTGCGGAAAGAGGTCGTCTGAAAATATAAAACTGGTTTGCAGGTCAGCTTATCCAGGAGAGCGGGTTCATTGCCTGCCCGTTGTAGCGGACTTCCAAATACAGACCTTCCATGCCCGAAGGCAGGGTTCCGCTGATGCCTAGGCGGTTGCCTGCGGCTACGGCATAGCCTTTGGCGACTTCGATTTCGCTCAAGCCTGAATAAATGCTGATATAGCCGTCGCCGTGATCGATGACGATGACTTTGCCGAAACCTTCCAATTCATCGGCGTAGGTAACCGTACCGCCGGCGATGCTGCTGACGGTTGACGGAGTCGTTTGGTAGAACACGCCTTTCCACACTTCACCGTCGCCGCGGTCTTGTCCGAAGAGTCCGGCAAGCGTGCCGCTGACCGGTTTTTTCAGACGACCCTGCATACGGCTGAAGCTGTTGGCATTGCTGATTCTGACGTAGGAAGGCGCGCGGATGTTCATGTCTTCGGCGGTCAGGTTGGACATGGCGGCGCGTTCGTCGGCGGCTTTTTGCGCGGCGGCAGCGCGGTCTTTGCGCGCTTTTTCAGCGGCGGCAAGACGGGCTTCGGCGGCTTTTTTACGCGCTTCGGCTTCCTGGCGGCGTTGCTCGGCTTTGTGTTTGTCCAAGTCTTTCAACAAGTTGTTCAGGCGTTGTTCGTTTTCTTTGTGGTTGATTTTTTTCTGCGCATCTTTTGCCATTTGCGCATTTTGGCGGCGGCTTTCCGCTTGTTCGGCAGTGTTGGTTACACCTTGGCGGCGCAGCGAAGACTGGATGTTGACCTGAAGTTTTTTCAAGTATGCCAGTTCGTTGTTGATTTTCTGCTCTTGCGCTGCCAGCTCTTTTTGCTGCTTCTCAAGGTCTTTGATGACTTGATCGTTAGCGGTGTTGATATAGCGGGTGTAACGCAGGAAGCGGGTTTTCTGACCCGGCTCGGCATTTTTCAGGAATAGGGCAACGGCGTTGGGTTGGCTGTTTTTATAGTTGCCTGAAACAAAACGGGAAATTTGCGCGCGCGTGTTGGAAACCTGAGTTTTCAGGTGGTTCAAATCAGCATTGAGCTTTTGAAACTTGTCCCATGCGTCGCGCTGCTGGCGGTTGATGGCGGACAGGTTGATACGGCTTTGCTGCAACTGTTTCAACGTGGTGTTGACGTGGATGATGAAACCTTCGTTGCGGCTGCGCAGCGATTTTTTGCTTTCCAAATCATTGGCGGCAGCAGTCACTGCGGCTTTGAAGTCGTCTGAATCGGCGACAGCGGTTTTCTTATCGGCTTTGTCCGTTTTTTTCTCGACGGTTTTTCTGTCCTGTTTTGCCGCTGCTTCGTCTTTTTTAGGCAACTCGGCAGCTTCTTTTTTTGCCTTTACATTGTTTTTGGCTGCGGGTTTGTCTGCCACTTTGTCCTTGCCTTTTACAGGTTCGGTTTTTGCGGGAACGGCTTTGCCTGTTTTCTCTTCCGCTTTGACTTCGCCTTTTTTGGTTTTATCAGCTTTATCTTGTTTTTTGGCTTCGTTGCCATTTTTGCGTTCTTTGGCACGCTCGTTTTTCGCCGCTTCGGCAGTTTCCTTTTTGCTTTGGGCTACCGGCTTGTCGTCTGCCTTGTCCCTAGCGTTTTTGGCAGCAGGCTTTGCTTTGTCTTTGGCTGCTTCTTTCTTAGCAGGTTCGACAGCGTCCTTTTTGGCTTTGACGTTTTTTTTGACAGGCGCAGCCTTCTCTTTGGGCGCGTCTTTGGCAGCAAAAGAAGGCGAGGCGAAACCGATGAGCAGGGCGAGTAAAAGAGGTTTGTAACGCATGATTGGGTTCTGGATCGTTAAAATAAAGGCAATAGGCGGAATTATATAGTCAGCGGGGTCGTCTGAAAATATTGTTAAACCAATTAAAACGGCGGTCATGCTGTATCGTTTGTCATGTTTGTTGCAATATTGACAAGCTGTGCAGCAATGTTTGGTCATATATTGTTAATGGAATACCCCGTTTATTTTTGTTGTAAAACCGACGGCACAAATCGGGCGATGGTATCGCGCAGGACGATGAGTTTGCCGTGGAAGAAGTGGGATGAGCCGGCGATGGTGATGACGGGCAAACCTTGCGGCTCCGCCCATGTCCAAGCCTTGCTGATTTCAACAACTTCATCTTCCGCGCCATGAATCATCAGGGTTTTGGTAACGTCCGGGACGGCTGAAGGTTCGGGGCGGTCGGTGTAGTGGTGTACTGCCGCGCCGATGAGCAACAGCAAATCCGGTTCGCGCTCTTGGGCGGCAAAAGTGGCGACATAGCCGCCGAAAGAGAAACCTGCCAATGCGAACAGTTCGGTTTCGGGATGTTGCGCGCGGGCATAGTCGATGACGGCGATGCAGTCTTGCGTTTCGCCGCGTCCGTAATCGTGTGTGCCTTCGCTGTTGCCTACGCCGCGCAGGTTGGGTAGGTAGCAGTGAAAACCGATTTGCGATAAGGCTTTGGCGGCAGTTTGGATGACTTTGTTGGTGTTCGTGCCACCTTGCAGCGGGTTGGGATGGTTGATGACTGCCACGCCGCGTGCGGGCGTTTGCGCGGCAGGTAGGAAAATGGTTTCAAGCAGTCCGACAGGACCGGATATTTGGATGATGTCAGGTTTCAACATGGGTTTTCCTTTATTTTTTGTGTGTGCTGTGAGGGGGATTGATTGCTTTATCAGGTGTTGTCATCGTCCAATCTGTATTTGGGTTTTCAGACGACCTATCCGTCTCACAGATAAAAATGTTTGCCGTTGTTCGGGTTGCTTGCTTTCAAATCGGTCAACATCCGTTTGAAATCCAAGCCGTATTGTTCGCTTAATTTTTCCGCGCGTTTTTTCAGTTTGTCGAGGTTTTGCTCTTTCGGGCTGCTTTGAAACGCCATGACCGCCATATTGCCGTGGCTTTCAGCGGGCATTTCCAACACGCGGCCTTCGAAGACGTTGAGCAGGCGTTCGACGAAGCGTTGGTAGCGTTTGTCGCCGCTCCACCAGTTGGTGACGAATACGCCGTCGGGCGAGAGGGCGTTGCGGCAGTCTTGGAAGAAGGGTTCTTCCACCAGTGCGTCGATGATTTGTTCGCCGTCGAAGCCGTCCACCAAAATCACGTCGGTATTGTGGCGGAACACTTTGATGTATTCCGCGCCGTCCGCCTCGACGATTTCGAAGTTTTCCCCTTCAAAAGGCAGCTCGAACAGGCTGCGGGCGACGGCGATGACCTGCGGGTTGATGTCCACGGCGGTTTGCTTGGTGTCGGGCAGGTGGCTGTCTATCCAGCGCGCGAACGAGCCGCCGCCCAAGCCGATTTGGGTGATGTGTTTCGGCGTTTCTTCGGCAAACAGAAGCCAGCCCATCATTGCGCGGCTGTACGACAAAACCAGTTCGGCGGGATGGTCGAGGTTCATCGAGCTTTGGATGGTGTCGCTGCCCAGATGCAACGAGCGGATGTTGCCTTCTTCGGAAATGCCGACTTCGGGCAGGTCAGACTTGGCGCGGCGCAGGCGGCGGTAGGGGTGTCGTGGCATGGTGTAGGACGGATGGAGGGGAAAGGGGTATATTTTATCAGAGTGTCGTCTGAAATGCTTTTTGTGCTTGTGTTTTTCAGACGACCTTGTGCGGATATGCCTAAGCGGCTTGGTTTATATATGGGGTAATCATTACGCCTGAAATAAATTTCTTTTTAAATCAGATATTTTTTATAAAAATTTACTTTGTTGGCAACAAGCTCTTGCCAAGCGGGGCAGTTAACGGCATAATTCGGCTTCTTTGCCGGTATAGCTCAGTTGGTAGAGCACCTGACTTGTAATCAGGGGGTCCCGAGTTCGACTCTTGGTGCCGGCACCAGTTTATAGCTGAAGGTGCCGCAAGGTATTTCAGTAAGCCGGTATAGCTCAGTTGGTAGAGCACCTGACTTGTAATCAGGGGGTCCCGAGTTCGACTCTTGGTGCCGGCACCAATCAAACAGCCCGATTGTGAAAGCAGTCGGGCTGTTTTGCGTCTGCCGTTCGGGTGGCAGGGCGGCGGGCATTTCACTATAATAGCCCGTTTTAATCTAAAAGGTCGTCTGAAAAAAGGCGGAACACATTCCAATGATTACTGTGAACACACTGCAAAAGATGAAGGCAGAAGGCGAAAAAATCGCCATGCTGACCGCCTATGAATCCAGCTTTGCCGCGTTGATGGAGAATGCCGGCGTCGATGTTTTGCTGGTAGGCGATTCCTTGGGCATGACCGTGCAGGGACGCAAATCCACGCTGCCCGTCAGCCTGCGCGATATGTGTTACCACACCGAAAACGTCGCACGCGGTACGGAAAACGCGATGATTGTCAGCGACTTGCCTTTTGGTGCGTATCAACAGAGTAAAGAACAGGCGTTTGCCGCCGCTGCCGAACTGATGGCGGCAGGCGCACATATGGTCAAACTCGAAGGCGGCGTTTGGATGGCGGAAACCACCGAATTCCTGCAAATGCGCGGCATTCCCGTCTGCGCCCATATCGGCTTGACCCCGCAGTCCGTGTTTGCGTTTGGCGGATATAAAGTGCAGGGGCGGGGCGATAAGGCGGAAGCCTTGTTGGCAGATGCGAAAGCACACGACCAAGCGGGTGCCGCCATCGTATTGATGGAATGCGTACCGGCGGAATTGGCGAAAAAAGTAACCGAAACCGTCTCTTGCCCGACCATCGGAATCGGTGCAGGTGTGGATTGCGACGGACAAGTTTTGGTCATGCACGATATGCTCGGCATTTTCCCGGGTAAAACCGCCAAATTCGTCAAAAACTTCATGCAGGGTAAAGACAGCATTCAAGCCGCCGTTGAAGCCTATGTCCATGAAGTCAAAGCCAAAACCTTCCCCGCGGCGGAACATTCGTTTGCCTGATGCTTATAACTAAAAAAGGTCGTCTGAAAAGGTTTTCATCGTGAAAACCGAATTTCAGACGACCTTTGTTTGTCCGTGTTCCCAGCGTATAATCGGCGCATGATTTTCGGGCTGACAAAACATGGCGGCTGTGTACCGTAATCCCGAAAAAGATAAAGGACATTTTCCATCATGCAAATCATTCATACCATTAAAGAATTACGCGAATGGCGCAAAAACGCAGGCAGCGTTGCCTTTGTTCCGACCATGGGCAATCTGCACGAAGGCCATCTCGCCCTCGTTCGCGAAGCCAAAAAACGCGCCGACAACGTTGTTGTCAGCATTTTCGTCAACCGCCTGCAATTCGGACAGGGCGAAGATTTCGACAAATACCCGCGCACCTTGCAGCAAGACGCCGACAAACTCGCCAACGAAGGCGTAGCCGTCGTGTTCGCGCCCGACGAAAAAGAGCTGTATCCCCATGTCGAGCAACGTTTCAACGTCGAACCGCCCAACCTTCAAAACGAATTGTGCGGCAAATTCCGCCCCGGGCATTTCCGCGGCGTGGCTACCGTCGTCAGCAAACTGTTCAACATCGTCCAACCGAATACCGCCTGTTTCGGCAAAAAAGACTACCAGCAGTTGGCGATTATCAAAGGCTTTGTCGAAGACCTGAATTTCAATATCGACATCGTCCCCGTCGATACCGGCCGCGCCGCCGACGGACTCGCGCTTTCCAGCCGCAACCAATACCTCAGCGAAGCCGAACGCGCCGAAGCCCCGCGTCTGTACCGCGAATTGCAGCGCGTCGCCGCCGAACTCAAAAACGGCAATCTCGATTACGTTGGATTGGAAACGCAAACCGTCCGCCGTCTGACCGAGGCAGGCTGGGTGGTCGATTACGTCGAAATCCGCCATGCCGAAAGCCTCGCCGTCGCACGTACCGGCGACAAAGCCCTCGTCGTCCTCGCCGCCGCCCGACTGGGAACGACGCGTCTGATTGACAACTTGGAAGTCAGCTTGGCTTGATTGTTGGAATGGAAAAAGGTCGTCTGAAAACCAAATGTGTTTTCAGACGACCTTTTTGTTGGGGAAGCGTTTTACATCTGCACTGAGCCGATGACGGTGATGCTGATTTCTTCTGAGCCGGGAGAAGGAGCTTGGATGGTGTTGTTTTCGTCGCTTACCGCACTTCTGGCAACAGCGGATTCAGCACTCATCATTTTGGTACGGGCGAAACCTAAACGGTCGTCGATGGAGCGGTTGCCGATGTGGCCTAAATTGAGTTTGACGATTTTGTAGTTGGAAAAGCCGAGTGTTTTCGCCAAATCTTGCGCGCGGTCTTTAAAGCGCAGGATGGCGGCTTTGCTGACTTGATCGACGGCGGCTTCGCGTTTTTCTTTGGATATGCTGAAGCTGATGTGGTTGAGGGTGGCAGATTGCAGCGTTTCGTCAGTCAGGCGGTTGATTGCGTCAAAGTCTTTGCTTTCGACTTTGAACGAGGCAATTTCTTCCCAGCCTGTTTGGATGCGTTTGCCGTTGTTGTTGTATTCATGGCGCGGATTAGCGCTACGGTTGAGGAATTCGGCTTGGAGTTTGTTGTTTTGTACGGCTTTGTTGAAGTCGTTGAATTTTTTTTGAAACGCTTTGTTAACCGTGGCGCGGTCTTTGCCTTCAGCATTGATGCTGAAGTGGGCGGTCATGGTATCACGGGTTATTTCGAGATTGGCGGATTCGGCAAACTCGACCATGTTGTAATGAAGGGCATCGGTTTCGGCTGCGGCGGGCAGGGCGGTTGCGAGCACGAGGGCGGCAAGAATCGGGCGTAACATGGATTTTCCTTTGGGTATCGGGTGTGGAAACGGATGATATTGGATAATTTGTGTCAGGTCGTCTGAAAGCGCGGCTTCAACGAAGTTGAAAAAGTTCTGACTTTGCTGCAACAGGTTTTCAGACGACCTCTGACGGTTAGCCGAAAAAGCCCATTTTGACTTGGATGAGTTTTTCGAGTTCGGGCAGGACGCGGCGGCGGGAGACGAAGAAGATGATGTGGTCGCCGTCTTGGACAATGGTGTCGGTGTGGTGCCCCATGATGACTTCGCCCGTTTCGGCGCGGACGATGGCGGCGATGTAGCAGTCGCCCGGCCATTTGATGCCGCTGATGCGCCTGCCGACGATGGCGGAGGTGTTTTTGTCGCCGTGGACGACAACTTCAATGGCTTCGGCAGTGCCGCGTCGGAGGGGATGGACGGCAACGATGTCGCCTCGGCGGATGTGGGCGAGGATGGAGCCGATGGTGATGAGGTGCGGCGACACGACGATGTCGATTTTGTTGCCTTCGAGCAAATCGACGTAGCTGGAGCGGTTGACGATGGTGACGACGCGCTTGGCACCGAGGTTTTTCGCCAACAGGCTGGACATGATGTTGTTTTCGTCGTCGTTGGTCAGGGCGCAGAATACGTCGATTTCGTCGATGTATTCTTCGTCCAGCAGCGTTTCGTCGGTGGCGCTGCCTTGCAGGACGAGGGTGTTGTCGAGGTTTTCGGCGAGCCACTCGGCGCGGCGGGGGTTGTGTTCGACGATTTTGATGTCGTATTTGGATTCGAGCTGCTTGGCAAGGCGGTAGCCGATGTTGCCGCCGCCGGCAATCATGATGCGGCGGGTGCGCGCTTCTTTGGGGCGCAGTTCGCGCATGATGATGTTGACGCTGCTGATGTCTGCGGCAAAAAGTACCTCGTCGCCTTCGATGATGACGGTTTGCGGCGTGGGGACGATGAGGCGGTTGTTGCGGTATATGGCGCAGATTTGGCAGTCCGCGCCTTCGGGGAGGTGTTGGTTGATGTCGGCGATTTCGCGGTTGACGAGCAGCCCGCCTTTACGCGCCTGTACGATGACCATGCGGACTTTGTCGCCGGCGAACCTCAATACCTGCAATGCACTGGTGTAGCTGAGCAGCCCAACGAGCTGTTCGGTAACGAGCTGTTCGGGGCTGATGGTTTCAGTGATGTCGAAGACGGTAAGGCTGCCGTTTTCCGTATCGCCGTTTTCGGGGTAGGAGTATTCCAGATATTCACTGGAGCGGACGCGGGCGATGCGGCTGGGGATATTGAAGAGGTCGGCGGCGATTTTACAGGCGACGATGTTGGTTTCGTCGCTGCGGGTCAGGGCGAGCAGGAGGTCGGAATCCGCCGCACCCGCCTGTTCGAGGATGAACGGGGATGCGCCGTTGCCGAGTATGGTTTGGACGTCGAGGCGGCTGCCGATGTGTTGCAGGGCTTTTTCGTCAATGTCGATAACGGTAACGTCGTTGCTGGAAACGGAGGCGAGGTTTTGCGCGACGGTCGAGCCGACCTGTCCGCTGCCGAGGATGAGGATTTTCACGGTTTGGGGTGTGGGTTGGTAAGGATGATGGGATTGTATAGTAAAACAAAATAAAAAGGCTACAATGCCATCCTTGCCTTATTGCGGCTGCTTTGAATCTACGGGGTCGTCTGAAAAATCGCCGCTCCGGTTTTCAGACGACCTTTTTGTCCAAATCCTTCATCGCCGAAACCTCACAACTCCTTAAAAATCAGCTATAATTGCCGACTATTTTGATTCCGGTATCCCTAATTTGAAATGGCACAAAAAATCCAATCCGTCAAAGGCATGAACGACCTTTTGCCCGTCGAACAGAAAGATTTCAAACTGACCGCCGCGTTTTGGCAGGCGTTTGAAGATGTGGTCGGCCGCTGGACGCGTGCTTATGGTTATCAGCAAATCCGTACGCCGATTGTCGAGCAGACGGGTTTGTTTGTCCGCTCCATTGGTGAAGAAACCGATGTGGTCGGCAAGGAAATGTACACGTTTTCCGATTCCAACGATTCTTTGAGCCTGAGCCTGCGCCCGGAGGGTACGGCGTCCTGCCTGCGTGCGGTGGTCGAACACAATTTGTTGTACAACAGCCCGCAAAAGCTGTGGTACATGGGTCCGATGTTCCGCCGCGAGCGTCCGCAAAAAGGACGTTACCGCCAGTTTCATCAAGTCGGCATCGAGGCGTTGGGTTTTGAAGGTCCGGACATCGACGCGGAAATCATCGCCATGTCGGCGGATTTGTGGGACAAACTGGGTATCCGCGATTACCTGACTTTGGAAATCAACAGCTTGGGCAACCGCGAAGAACGTGCGGCGCACCGTGCGGCTTTGGTCGAATATCTGACCCGTTATGAAGACAAATTGGACGAAGACAGCAAACGTCGTCTGAAAACCAATCCGTTGCGCGTTTTGGATTCCAAAAATCCCGATTTACAGGAAATCTGCAATGCCGCGCCGCATCTGACCGATTATCTGGGCGAGGAATCGCGCAATCATTACAGCCGTTTCAAAGCCATGCTGGAAGGCTTGGGCATTCAATACGTTGAAAACCCGCGATTGGTGCGCGGTTTGGATTATTACAACCAAACCGTTTTTGAATGGACGACCGACAAACTCGGCGCGCAGGCGACGGTGTGCGGCGGCGGACGTTACGACGGTTTGATTGAAGAGCTTGGCGGCAAGCCTGCGCCGTCCATCGGTTTTGCGATGGGTATCGAGCGGCTGCTGCTGCTGGTTAGCGAATACGGTTCGCTGGAAGTCAATGCCGCGCCTGACGTGTACGCCATGCATCAGGGCGAGGGTGCGGATTTGCAAGTGATGAAATACGCGCAAGCCTTACGCGCACAAGGTTTCAACGTGATGCAGCATTCCGGCTATCAAAGCCTGAAAGCGCAAATGAAAAAAGCCGACAACAGCGGCGCGCGTTTTGCCCTGATTGTCGCGCAAGACGAATTGGCAAACGGTATGGTTACGCTTAAAGACATGAACGGCGCACACGGTCAGCAAACCGTCGCCGCCGACAATTTAATCCACACTTTACAACAATGGAAGAACGCATAAATGGCAGCCCATCTCGAAGAACAACAAGAATTAGACAATTTTAAATACTTTTGGAAAAGTACCGGCCGATGGCTGTTTGCCCTGCTGATTGCGGCGGCGTTGGGCTATTTGGGCTATACCATGTATAAGAGCCATAAAGCCTCGCAAAGTCAGGAAGCTGCCGAAGTATTGGCGAAAATCGTCGATAAAATGCAGGCAAAAGCCTCGCAAGCCGAAGTGAATGCCGATTTGACCAACCTCCAGCAAAATTATCCGGACTCCATTGCCGCCGCGCAAGCGACGCTGATGGCGGCTGCGACCGAGTATGATGCCCGCCGTTACGATGTGGCGGAAGGTCATCTGAACTTGGTGTTGAAAAACCAAAAAGCCCCGCTGGTTCAAGCATTGGCGGCGCAGCGTTTGGGTATCGTCCTGTTGCAGCAGAAAAAATACGATGCCGCGATTGCAGCCTTGAATACGAAAGTTGAAGCCGATTTCGAGCCGCTGCTTTTGGAAGCGAAAGGCGATGTTTATGCCGCGCAAAACAAAACCAAAGAAGCCGCGCAAAGCTATCAGCAGGCTTTGGAAAAGCTGCCTAAAGAAGCTATTGAACGCGAATTGCTGCAAATGAAGCTGGATTCGCAAAAATAAGGTCGTCTGAAAAATTGAAAGACTATGTGGCTTGTCGGAATCTTTCCGGCAAGCCTTGTCTGTTTTAATTGTGTTCCACTTTATATAGTGGATTAAAATAAAAATGAGACAAGGCGGCAACGCACGCCGTACAGATTGTACATAAGGGCGTTGGCAACGCCGTATCATTGCAATTTTCATCCACTATATTTTCAGACGACCTTTTGTTTGAATATGTATTATGCGGGGACAAGATTCGCCGAACAGGTCGTCTGAAAAGGCAGATTATTTGGCTTTGCGTTTGAGTAGAAAATACATAGGTACGATATAAAAGATCGTGCTAATAATTAATGAGACTATGATTTTGAGTGGTCGGTCTGTTTGATAAACGCCGAACAATAAGCCAATACCGAAATTCATAGGGAGAAAAATGCATAGTGATGTTAAGATGATCTTTTTCATTGCGTAAAATCCATTAACTATGGCCGGATGAAACTCGCCATACCATATTTGTAGTTGATAAACGCAGGCAAGTTCCCCAAGTCGAAGATGGCTGTATGGGACGGAAATTCCAGCTCAAGCCATTGTTGCTGTTGAATCTATTTTCAGACGACCCCTCATCCTTTTTAACCTACCGTGTTTTGAAAAACACCTGCTCGTGTTGCAGGTTCGATTCCGAACCGACACTTGACACAGAAAGACCTCATCATGAAACCCACCATCGCCCTTGTCGGCCGCCCGAACGTCGGCAAATCCACTTTGTTCAACCGCCTGACGCGCACCAAAGACGCGCTTGTGCACGACCTGCCCGGCTTGACCCGCGACCGCCACTACGGACACGGCAAAATCGGCAGCAAACCTTATCTCGTCATTGATACCGGCGGCTTTGAGCCGGTTGTGGACAGCGGCATTTTGCACGAAATGGCGAAGCAGACTTTGCAGGCTGTCGATGAGGCCGACGCCGTCGTGTTTTTGGTGGACGGCCGCACCGGGCTGACTCCGCAAGACAAAATTATTGCCGACCGTCTGCGCCAAAGCCCGCGCCCCGTTTATCTGGCGGTAAACAAAGGCGAGGGCGGCAACAGAGCCGTGCTTGCCGCCGAGTTTTATGAATTGGCATTGGGCGAACCGCACGTTATTTCCGGCGCGCACGGAGACGGCGTGTATTACCTGATTGAAGAAATTTTAGAAAACTTCCCTGAGCCTGAAGCCGAAGAAGCCGATGTAAAACATCCTGTTTTTGCCGTCATCGGTCGTCCGAATGTCGGCAAATCCACACTGGTTAACGCCATTCTCGGCGAAGAGCGTGTGATTGCCTTCGATATGGCAGGTACGACGCGCGACAGCATCCACATCGATTTCGAACGCGAAGGCAAACCGTTTACCATCATCGATACCGCAGGCGTGCGCCGTCGCGGCAAAGTTGACGAGGCGGTGGAAAAGTTCTCCGTCATCAAAGCCATGCAGGCGGTTGAGGCGGCAAACGTTGCCGTTTTGGTATTGGACGCGCAGCAGGACATCGCCGACCAAGATGCCACGATTGCCGGTTTTGCCTTGGAAGCAGGGCGCGCGCTGGTGGTTGCCGTCAATAAATGGGACGGCATCAGCGAAGAGCGCCGCGAGCAGATCAAACGCGACATTTCCCGCAAACTGTATTTCCTCGATTTTGCCAAGTTCCACTTCATTTCCGCATTGAAAGAACGCGGCATCGACGGATTGTTCGACAGCATTCAGGCAGCCTACAACGCCGCCATGATTAAGATGCCGACGCCGAAAATTACCCGCGTCCTGCAAAGCGCCATCGAACGCCAACAGCCGCCGCGCGCAGGTTTGGTGCGCCCGAAAATGCGTTATGCCCACCAAGGCGGTATGAACCCGCCCGTGATTGTGGTACACGGCAATTCGCTGCACGCGATTTCCGACAGCTATACGCGCTACCTGACCCAGACGTTCCGCAAAGCCTTCAATTTGCAAGGTACGCCGCTGCGGATTCAATACAATGTTTCCGAAAACCCGTATGAAAATGCGGAAGACAAACCGAAGAAAAAACCGCTGCGCCGCGTCAGCCTGAGCAACCGCATCGAAAAACGCGAGGGTCGCAAGGAAGAGAAAAACCGTTTTAAAAAGAAAACCAAAGTCAGCGTGAAAAAACAGCACAGCAAATAAATCTGACGGAACAAGGGGCGCGCGAGGTGTGCCTCTTTTAGATTGCAGCCGGGCGAGTAGGGCGGTTGGGGATGAAGCCTTCTTGAAATTGATTGGCTAAGGCTCTGTAATAACAGGATTTTATTTGATGTCGAGGTCGTCTGAAAATCCAAATCTGCCAACCTATGCCTAATTGCAAAAATCGTTCGTATTGAAATGATTTGTATAGCACATTTGGGTAAAAAAATCGTTGAAAAGCCCGTTGTTTGATAGAGGTTTGCATATTCTTACGGAAAAATAGTTGGTAATTTTTCTCGTTCGGGTCTACAATCCGACTCATGTTCGTTTTCAAAACGATTTCAAAATCATAATAATGGAGCTTATGAATATGACAGCTAAAGGACAAATGTTACAAGATCCTTTTTTGAATGCGTTGCGTAAAGAGCACGTTCCGGTTTCGATTTATCTGGTCAACGGTATCAAACTGCAAGGCCAAGTCGAGTCGTTTGACCAATACGTCGTTCTGCTGCGTAATACTTCCGTTACCCAAATGGTTTATAAACACGCGATTTCAACTATCGTTCCTGCCCGTGCCGTGAGCCTGCAACACGAGAACAAACCCCAAGCCGCTGCGGCTGCCCCGGTTCAAGTTGAGACCGTGCAACAACCTGCCGAATAATGTATGTAACGCATTAATCGATTCTGATACCTTACCGCTTGGCCGGTAAGGTATTTTTATTTTCAGACGACCTCTGTACGGTTTCATCTTATGCAGCTCGAAAACATCCTCCCTTTTGCACACACGCTTCTCAAACAAGCCTTAAAACCCGATGCCCGCGCTTTGGACGGCACGGCGGGAAACGGCAACGATACGCTGATGCTGGCGCTGTCGGTCAGCAGTGGCGGGAAAGTGTGGGCGTTTGACGTGCAAGAGCAGGCATTGGCAAACACCCGAATGCGCTTGGAAGAAGCGTGCATGGCGGATAGGGTAGAACTGATATGGGACGGACATGAAAACCTTGCCAACCATATCCGCGAACCGCTAGACGCGGCGGTATTCAATTTCGGCTGGCTGCCTGGCGGCGATAAAAGCTGTACGACAGAAGCGGCAACCAGTATCCGCGCGTTGTCATCCGCCTTATCGCTGCTGAAAACGGGCGGTTTGGCGGTTGCCGTCCTATATCCGGGGCATGAGGCGGGGCTGTATGAAGCGCAGGCAATCGAAGACTGGGCGCTGCAGTTGCCACAGGATGAATTTGCCGTTTTGCGTTATGGCTTTATCAACCGCCGCAACCGCCCGCCGTATTTGTTGGCGTTTGAAAAGTTACGTCAAGAATGAATGTTTGCGGTAGAATAGACGCTTCTTTCAAAAACAATAACGTGCGACCGCTATGCAATATCTGTTTGTAAAATACAGCCATCAGATTTTCGTTACCATCACCATTTTGGTGTTCAATATCCGCTTCTTCCTGCTTTGGCGGCATCCCGATAAACCTTTGGCAGGTATCTGGAAAGCCCTTCCCCATCTCAACGACACCATGCTGCTCTTTACCGGCTTGTGGCTGATGAAGATTACCCACTTTTCGCCCTTCAATTCGCCGTGGCTCGGCAGCAAAATCCTGCTGCTCTTGGTTTACATCGGGCTGGGTATGGTCATGATGCGTTCCCGTCCGCGTTCGCCGAAGTTTTACGCTATTTATGTTTTGTCGATGGCTTGCGTCGGTTGTATCGTCTATCTTGCCAAAACCAAAACGCTGCCGTTTTAAAGAGGTCGTCTGAAAATGCCGCACCCCCATTTTGCCGTCATCGCCTTGGGCAGCAACCTTGCCGAACCCGTCCGCCAAGTCCGCGCCGCATTGTCCGCGCTGGAGGCGCATCCGCAGATTCAAATCGAAAAAACTTCCTCGCTGTACGTAACCGCGCCGGTCGGCTACGACGATCAGCCTGATTTTGTCAACGCCGTTTGTTCCGTCCGCACTTCATTAGACGGCGTTTCGCTACTTGCCGTGTTGAACCGTATCGAAGAGGATTTCGGGCGGGAACGCACGTTCCGAAACGCCCCGCGCACGTTAGACTTGGACATCATCGACTTTGACGGCATTTTCAGCAGCGACCCGCATCTGACCCTGCCGCATCCGCGCGCGCACGAACGCAGCTTTGTGATGAAGCCGCTGGCTGAAATCCTGCCCGATTTTGTTTTGGGCGGACACGGACGGGCGGCGGATTTGGCGGTTGCTTTGGGCGATGAAGGCATACGCCTGTTGGAAGCCGTTTGAGGCAAGGCGGTGAAATATAGTGGATTAACTTTAAACCAGTACGGCGTTGCCTCACCTTTCAGACGACCTTTCAAGAAGGACGGCGGCAGGTTTGGGCAAATTCCGTCGGTCTGATAAAATGCCCCTTTCCAAAATATCAAAACAATATCATTAATCAAACCATGAACTACCGTTATATTGTCGTCGAAGGCTCCATCGGCAGCGGGAAAAACGCATTGAGCCGCCGCCTTGCAGAACATTTCAGCGCGATGTCGCTGGCGGAAAACCCCGAACACAACCCCTTTCTCATGAAGTTTTACGCCAACGCCTCCCATCACGGCTTGGCAACCGAGCTTTTTTTCCTGATGCGCCGCGCCGAAAGCGTGGACATCATCAAAAACGAATACGCACAAGGCGGCATGGTCGTCGCCGATTTTCTGTTGGAAAAGGACCGGATTTTCACGCCGGTCGTTTTGAATGAAGACGAGCAGCAGCTCTTCGCCGATTTGAAACAAAAAATCCTGCCGCAGTATCCCGCGCCCGATTTGGTGATTTACCTGCAAACCGCAGTGGACGGCAACCGCAAACGCCTGCAAAAACGCGGCGACGGCATCATCAATCTTTTCCCCGAAGGCTATTTGGGGCGGATACACGAGGGATACAGCCAGTTTTTCCACCTTTATCAAAATTCCCCACTGCTGACCGTCAATGCCGATGAGTTGGACTTGCAGGGCAATGACGAACATTTCCAACTGTTGCTCAATGCGCTGAACGATTTGCAGGGAACGCGCAATTATCTGAATTTGAGCGAACGCTGACGCAGTGTGCAAGATTATGGTGAAACGCTAAAGCGGTTATGTTGGGGATTCATTTTATTTCCTTGCCCGCTTCTACGTTTCTGTCTTAGGTCGTCTGAAAGGAGATATCATGACCCAATACCGATTCACTTTGCCGTCAAGCAGCGGTAACGACTTCAACTCCGCCGAACATCTGCCGCTGATTGTCTATTTCTACCCCAAAGACAGCACGCCCGGCTGCACCACTGAAGGTCTGGATTTCAACGCCCGTTTGCCGCAATTTAAAGAACTCGGCTATACCGTCGTCGGCATCTCGCGCGACGGCGTGAAATCGCATCAGAATTTCTGCGCCAAACAAGGCTTTAATTTTGAATTGTTGAGCGACAAAGACGAAACCGTGTGCAAAATGTTTGATGTGATCAAGCTGAAAAAGCTGTACGGCAAAGAGTCTTTGGGCATTGAACGCAGCACCTTCGTATTGGACGCAAACGGCGAAATCATCCACGAATGGCGCAAAGTCAAAGTCGCCGGACACGCGCAGGAAGTGTTGGAAACGCTGTCCCGATAAACCGATAATGCAGCAAAAGGTCGTCTGAAAACGAGCTTGGCGGGTTCTGTCCAAGCAGGTTTTCATTTTCAGACGACCTTTTATAATGGACGTCAATCAGGGCAGGGTTGCTAGTCCTGATTCATATTCGATCCACGATACACCATCTTCGGACTGCCCGTAAAACCCCATGACCGACGAACTCATAGACAAACTGCTCGAATCCCTGTGGCTGCAAGACCGTCTCAGCCACAACACCTTGCAAGGCTACCGCCGCGATTTGGAAAAAATCGCCGCGCGTTTGGAAGCGGGCGGGCATAACTGGCTGGATGCCGAAGCTGCCGATTTGGCGGATGTCGTCTATGCGGCGGACGAAAAACACAGCTCGCAGGCGCGCGCCTTGTCCGCCTGCAAACGCCTATACGCCTGGCTGGAAGAAACCGAGCGTCGGACGGACAACCCGACCCGTTTCCTCAAAGCCCCGAAACAGACGCAAAAACTGCCTACACTGATTACCGAAGCGCAAATCGAAAACCTGCTTGCCGCGCCCGATACCGATACGCCGCACGGCCTGCGCGACAAAGCCCTGCTCGAAGTCATGTACGCCACAGGTTTGCGCGTAACCGAAGCCGTCAAGCTCCAACTGGGCGACCTCGACCTCAACCGCGGCTGCATCCGCACCATAGGCAAAGGCGACAAACTGCGCATCGTGCCTATGGGCGAAGAAGCCGTTTACTGGGTCGAACGCTATTGCGCCGAATCGCGTCCGCTGCTGCTCAAAAACAAAATCTGCGATGAAGTCTTCGTCAGCCAAAAACGCAGCGGCATCTCCCGCCAACTCGCATGGATGATTGTCAAAAATTATGCGGACTCCGCCGGCATCACCTCCCTCAGCCCGCACGGCCTTCGCCACGCCTTCGCCACCCACCTCGTCAACCACGGCGTCGATTTGCGCGCCGTACAGCTCATGCTCGGACACGCCAACATCAACACAACCCAAATCTACACCCACGTCGCCAACATCCGCCTAAAAAACATCATTGACGAACACCATTCGCGGAATTAAACGATTCCATTGAAAAAGGTCGTCTGAAAACGGAAATTTCGTTTTCAGACGACCTTTTGCCTTTATGCGTCAAACCGCGGCTGCTTCAGGTTTGGCTTTGTTTTTCTTGAATTTCAACACGGCTTCTTCTTTTGCCGCATCCCAGTCTATCCGCACGAAGCCGCCGTCGGTGAGTTTGCCGAACAGGAGTTCGTCGGCGAGCGGTTTGCGGATTTTTTCCTGAATCAGGCGGTGCATCGGGCGCGCGCCCATTTGCGGGTCAAAACCTTTTTCTGCCAGATATTTGCGCAATGCCGGTGTGAATTCGGCTTCAACTTTTTTGTCGAGGAGCTGGTGTTCGAGCTGGAGCAGGAATTTGTCCACGACTTTGGCGATGATGGGTTCGGATAAGGGCGCAAACGGGATAATCGCGTCCAAGCGGTTGCGGAACTCGGGTGTGAAGAGTTTGTTGATCGCCTGCATTTCGTCGCCGCGTTCGCGCTTGGCGGTAAAGCCGAGACTGGGTCGGCTGAGGCTTTCCGCGCCTGCGTTGGTGGTCATAATCAGGATGACGTTGCGGAAATCGGCACTCTTGCCGTTGTTGTCGGTCAGTTTGCCTGCATCCATGACTTGCAGGAGGACGTTGAAAATGTCGGGGTGGGCTTTTTCGATTTCGTCCAAGAGTAATACGCAGTGCGGATGTTTGTTGGCGGCTTCGGTTAAAAGACCGCCCTGGTCAAAGCCGACATAGCCCGGCGGCGCGCCGATGAGGCGCGATACGGCGTGTGGCTCCATGTATTCGGACATGTCGAAACGTTGCAGCGGTACACCCATCGAGTAGGCAAGCTGTTTGGCGACTTCGGTTTTGCCGACGCCGGTCGGGCCGGAGAAGAGGAAGCAGCCTATGGGTTTGTCGGGCAGGGCGAGGCCGGAACGCGACATTTTGACGGCGGCAACCAGCGCGTCGATGGCGTTTTCCTGACCGTAAACCATGTTTTTCAAATCGCGGCCGAGGAATTGCAGCACTTGTTTGTCGTCGTGCGACACGGTTTTTTCGGGAATCCGCGCGACTTTGGCGATGACGGTTTCGATTTGCGCTTTGCCGATGACTTTTTTCTGTTTGGATTTGGGCAGAATCCGTTGCGCCGCGCCTGCTTCATCCATTACGTCGATGGCTTTGTCGGGCAGGAAACGCTCGTTGATGTAACGCGCGGAGAGTTCGGCGGCGGCTTCGAGTGCGCCTTGCGTGTAGCGCACTTGGTGGAAGCCTTCGAACATCGGTTTCAAGCCGCGCAGGATTTGCACGGTTTCGGCGACGGTGGGTTCGACCACGTCGATTTTTTGAAAGCGGCGGCTTAAGGCGTGGTCTTTGTCAAAAATGGTGCGGTATTCGTCGTAGGTGGTCGCGCCGATGCAGCGCAGCGAGCCTTTCGCCAGCGCGGGTTTGAGCAGGTTGGACGCGTCCATCGTGCCGCCGCTCGTGCTGCCCGCGCCGATAATGGTGTGAATTTCGTCGATGAACAAAATGGCGTGCGGGATTTTTTCGAGCTGTTTCAAGACGGATTTGACCCGCGCTTCAAAGTCGCCGCGGTATTTTGTACCCGCCAAAAGCGAACCCATATCCAGCGCGTACACTTCGGCATCTTTGAGCGCGTCGGGAATGTCGCCGTTGACGATTTGATGCGCCAAGCCTTCCGCCAGCGCGGTTTTGCCAACGCCAGCCTCGCCGACCAAAAGCGGATTGTTTTTGCGGCGGCGGCACAGGATTTGCACCAGCCGTTCCATTTCGTGCTTTCTGCCGATTAAGGGGTCGATGCGGCCGGCTTTGACTTCGGCGTTGAGGTTGACTGTGTAGTCCGACAACGAGCCGCTTTTTAACTCGACGGGGTCGTCTGAATCATTGTCGGGGTCGTCTGAAAAGCTTTTGTGTTCATCATCTTCGGTTGCGCCGTGGGCAATGCAGCGCAAAACTTCAAAACGCGTAACCGATTGCAGCTTGAGGAAATAGACGGCGTGGCTGTCGGTTTCGCTCATCAGCGCCACCAAAACGTCCAAAGGCTCGACCAAGCCTTTGCCTGCGGATTGGGTATGCACCATCGCCCGCTGGATGACGCGTTGGAAGCCGAGTGTGGGCTGGGTTTCGACTGTATCCAAAAGGTGGTCGGGAATCAGGGGGGTATTTTCGGCAACGCTGGCGGCGAGTTGTTCGGACACCACTTTCAAATCCGCGCCGCAGAGCTTGAGGACGTTGGGGACGGAGGCATCTTCTTCGATTAACACCAAAAGCAGATGCTCGAGGCTGATAAATTCATAATGAGCCTTACGCGCCTCGCGGTAAAGCTGCTGCAAAATCTGTTCCAATTCGGGTGAAAGCATATTAAATCTCCTCGACAATACATTGCAGCGGATGCCCTTCGGCTTTTGCCCGCTGCATGACTTGTTGTTGTTTGGTTTGGGCGATGTCCCGTGTGTAAGTGCCGCACAAGCCTTTGCCTTCGTGATGAACCAAGAGCATCACCGCCACCGCCTGCTCCTGTCCGAGCATGAAGATTTCGGTCAGGATTTCGACGACAAATTCCATCGTGGTGTAATCGTCGTTCAGCAAAAATACGCCGTAACGTTTCGGCGGGGCGGTTTTTTGGTCGCTTAAAAGTGTATCGGATTCGTGATGTGTGTTTGGGTTGTTCATAAATATTTTGGCTTTGTGGAAGAGGATTTGTTTTCAGACGACCTTGTGGAGGGTTTGATACCAAATGAATCTATAAATAAAGTGATTATAAGGTTTATTTCGATTTCTGTTGTATTTTGGTCGGTTTCTGCCATTTTCGCATTTTTTCCCTTGTATGGCTTGACGTTTTGGCTTAACAAATGTAAAAAGACGGTTAAGCAGAAGCCGGCACTCGACCAAGTATATAAAGCTAGGGAGAAACGCTGAACGTTTAAGTTTGCTGTATGCCTTATTTTGCTGATTTTGTTAATTTTTAAGTATAGGAAGTTTCTAATGGCAACCGGTATCGTAAAATGGTTTAACGACGCTAAAGGTTTTGGTTTCATCACTCCTGATGAAGGTGGCGAAGATCTGTTCGCTCACTTCTCAGCGATCAACATGGAAGGTTTCAAAACCCTGAAAGAAGGCCAACGCGTGTCTTTCGACGTAACCACCGGCCCTAAAGGCAAACAAGCTGCTAACATTCAGGCTGCTTAATTAAACGTGCGGCTTATGCCGTAGAATAATGGCGGGATTGATTCCCCGCCATTTTTTATTGTCTATGAGAAACGGAATCCATATGGCAGAAGACAAACAAAATGCCGCCTACGAAAACGCCCTGCGGCAGTTGGACGAACTCATCACGCATCTGCGCAGCAGCGGAGAAGTCAGCTGCGCGGTGGCGGAACAAGAAGACCTGATGCTGATACGGCTTGCCGATTTGAAAATTGATTTGAGGCCGAATGATGAAAAGGCGATAGCGGATATCGACCGGTTTTACCGCCGCCATTTGGGCGACGGCAAATAAAATCGGATGATCGCAATCGCGCTAATCAGGTCGTCTGAAAACGCTATTTTGCCATTGCCTGTTTTTTGGGCAGTATTATTTTTCCTTTTAGTATCAAAAAGTAATCCGATATATCCACAACTGGATTCACATAAAGCAAGGATAACTATATTTTTGCTGCATCATGCTTCGGGGTCGTCTGAAAATCCATTTCTTCCATACAGCGAACACATTTACTCAAACGGCTTTTTCTGCCAATAAAACTTATCCTTTTTCAGACGACCTTTAAAAATTTCATCGCCGCCCAGCTCAAATACCAATGCACCCGACAAGTCCGTCCGCAACAAAGTCGCGCCGTGTGCGCGGACGCGGGTTTGCACGGCGGGGGTAGGGTGTTTGTAAGCGTTGGCATAGCCGCTGGAAGCGACGGCGTATTTGGGGGCGACTGTGTTGAGGAAGCCGCCGGATGAAGCCGTATTGCTGCCGTGGTGTCCCAATATCAAAACTTGGCTGTACAGCGAGCTGCCGTAGCGTTCTACCAGTTCTGCTTCGCCCTTCACGCCCAAATCACCCGTAACCAGCAAAGCCTGTCCGTCAGAAACGACGCGCAAGACGCAGCTTCGGTCATTGTCTTCGCCGCCCGGGTTTTCAGACGACCTCAATAACTCGAAATCCACACCGTCCCATTGCCATTGCGCTTCGGCACAAAATTTTGCGTTCGGATAAAACTCAGGCTGCCCCGCCAACGTTTCGCCGATTTCAATATCGGAAACGGCATCCAAACCGCCGTCGTGGTCGCTGTCGTGATGCGACAGAATCAGCTTGTCCAAACGGCGCACGCCCATGGCGTTCAGGCTTGGCACGATACCTGTTTGCGCCGCCTGCGCCGTACCTGTGTCAAACAGCAGGTTGCGGTCGCGCGTCTGTACCCATACCGACAAACCCTGTCCCGCGTCCATCACGGTAATCCGCGCCAACCCGTCGTCCAGTCGTTCGGGGCGGTAAAACACAAATCCAGCCAACACCAAACACGCCCAAGACCGCAGCCCCAGTCCGCGCGGCAACAGCCACAGCAAAGCCGCCGCAAAAGCCAAAACCAAGAGCGGCACAGGCGCGGCGGCTACGGCAAATTCAGGCGATACCTCCGCCAGCCAAACCAAGCCGCGCAAAGTGTATTCCGCCAAACCTGCCGCCGCCCATTGCAAAGGCGCGAACGGCAACACCGACCCCAGCAACGCCAAAGGTGTCAAAACCCAAGAAAACCAAGGAATCATCGCCGCATTGACCAAAGGACTGATGATGGGCAAGGACGCAAAAATATAGCCCAACAATACCACTGACAAAACCGTCGCCGCCCATTGTCCGCGTACAGCCAAACGCCAGCTGCGTTCTTTCAGACGACCTGCCGAAGCCCAAATCAAGGCGGCGACCAAGCCGAACGACAGCCAAGTGCCCACGCCCAAAACCGCCAACGGATCGAGCAGCAACACCACCGCCAAAGCCTGCCACCACGCCGTCCAGCCCGAAGACAGACTGCTGCGCCACCAAGCCCAGGCAAACGCCGCTAACATCAAAACGCTGCGCTGCGTCGGCACGGAAAAGCCCGCCAGCAACGCATAAAACAAAGCTCCTGCCGCTCCGCCCGCCAAAATCCACACGCGCGGTTTAGCCGGTATCCAAGGCAGTCGTCTGAAAATCAGTTTGACCAGCCAACCCACCAACACCGCCACCATCGTAACGTGCAGCCCCGAAATGCTGACCAAGTGCGTCAAGCCCAAAGGTCGGAACGCCTGCCACAACTCGGGCCTCAATGCCGATTGTTCGCCTATGCTCAAAGCCCGCATCAATCCGATACCGTCCGAAAAATCCGGGCTGTCCGCCTCGACAGCCTGCCAACGGCGGCTGACCGCATCGCGCCACACCGCCAAGCCGACACCGCCGCCCTCGCGAACCAAGTTCCTGCCTTTGCCCAGCGTACCCGCGCCATCCAAACCGTTTGCCAACGCCCAAGCCTCGCGGTTCAACCCGCGCAGGTTCACTTCGCCGATAACCGGCTTGAGCCGTGCCGACACCTTCCAGCGGCTGCCCACCGCCCAATCGCGTTTCTGATAATCCGACAGTAATAAATCAAACTGCCGCCCATCCTCCGTCCACGCCTTCGCCGCAAACTGCACCCGCCGCCCGTCACCGCGTGGCATATCCGCGACTTCAACCGTCAACACCGACTCCGAAGCCCCGTTCAGTGGCCATTGCGACGACAAAGCCGCTTCCGTCCGAAACACGCCGTAAGCCGCGCCAAGCAGGACACACAGCATCATTCCCGCCGCTGCAAACCGCCGCGAAGCCGCCAGCAAAACCAATGCCGCCGCCAGCCACACGCCCCAATGCGGTACAAACGGCAAAGCGAACGAAGCGATGATGCCGACTACCCAAAACGGCAATCCATAATATTTCAGCAAAACTGTTTCCCTTTTTATTATTAGTTTTGAAATTAGGTGGGGATAATAATTGAATTTCCTACAAACGTCATGAAAAAGGTCGTCTGAAAACCTGAATTTCAAGTTTTCAGACGACCTTTTATTTTAGGATTTCAATATTTCACATCGGCAACGCCGGTTTACAAATCCTGCAAACGCTCGACCGAAGGGGCGTAGTAATATGCGCCGGAAACGGCGGTGGAAAGATGCTTGAGCAGCAGATCAGTTTTGCCGTCGGCATCGCCGAACATGTGCAAAAGCTGTACTTCGATGTTGTGCAAGGTATGGCAGTAGGCAGTGAACATCAGACCGTGTTCGCCGCTGATTTTGCCGAAGGGCAGGCTGCGGCGCACGATTTTCAGACCCACGCCGTTTTCTTTCAGGTTGACGCGACCCAAGTGCGAATCAGGCAGGCGAACGTCTTTGCTGAATTCTTCGTTGGTTTCTTTGCTGCGGCCGACGCTGGCTTCTTGTTCGGCAACGGGGACGGCATCCCATTTTTTCAGGTCGTGCAGGTATTTTTGCAGCAGGACGTAGCTGCCGCCGGCATCGGGTCGGCCTTCGGGAATAATGGCGACATTGCGGACGTTTTCATCACCTTGCGGGTTTTCAGTGCCATCGACAAAGCCGTCCAGTCCGCGGTCTTCATAAAGGCGCAGGCCGTGTTCCTCGGTGGCGATGCTGATGCTGTCGCCGAACGCGGCAAAGACGGATTGGGCGAGTGCGAAGGCGGCTTTTTGGCGGCAGGCTTGGATGTGGATGTAGATATCGTGTTGGGTTGAGGGTGCAAGACCGTTGCCCATCACGGGGAAGGGCTTGATTTCGCTGCCTTCTTCTGCGTGTCCGAACGCTTTCCATGCGTCGCTGCCGAAGGCGATGGTCATGCCTAAAATATCTTCGGGAAAGTGGGTTTTCAGCTTCGCCAAGGCTTCAAGCGAGCTTCGGCAGGCGGTTTTGATGTCGTCGTAACGGTGGTCGCGGATGTCGGCCTCGATGAATATGCCGGCTTGGGCGTGGTCGGGGATGATGGAAGTTTGCGGGCGGGGCATTGTGTTTCCTTTTCAGTTTATTGAGTTTTTCGGACAATATTATAGCACTTAAGGTTTTCAGACGACCTCGTCTGAAAGGGCCGATATGATAGAATCCGCCGTTTGTGTTCTGATTTTCAACAGGTTCGCTTTATGTTTGGTACGATGTTTTTGATTATGATTCTATTGCTCCAGCTTTTCACGTTCGGGTTGGGGCGTTCGTTGCAATGGCTGTTCGCGCCGGTGGTCGGTAAGGTGGGCAGGCGTTGGCTCATGGGGGTGTCGTATTTCGTGACCAACGGCCTGCTGGCAGGGCTTTTGTTGGAGTTAGGTCATTTTATGTTCCGCATCATGGCGTTTTGGATGGTGTTGCTGCTGTTTGTGATGTATGCGGCATTGGCGACGTTTATCCTGTTTCTTCTGCTGCGCAAATTCGTGGCTAGCCGGTCGCTGTCGCGCAGCCTGCGGTTGTTCGCGCCGTTGTTTGTGTTCGGTTTGGTTGGCTTTGGGCTGTACAACGCCTATACGCCCGTCGTCCGTCATCAGACCGTCGTGATCGATAAGAAAATGGACAAACCGCTGCGCATCGGCGTGGCAAGCGACCTGCACTTGGGAATTTTGTTCGGCGCGCGGCAACTGGATAAGCTGGTGGACATCATGAACCGCGAAAAAGTCGATTTAATCCTGTTGCCGGGCGATTTGATGGACGACAACGTTGATGCCTACCGCAAAGAGAATATGCAGCCGCATCTGGGTCGTCTGAAAGCGCCGCTGGGCGTTTACGCGACTTTGGGCAATCACGATATGTTCGGCGACAGCGCGCGCATCCGCCATGACCTTGAAGCGGCGGGCATTACCGTACTTGGCAACCAAGTGTTGCAACAAGATGCTTTCTTGCTCGTCGGCCGCAATGATGACTTGGATCACGACCGTCCGTCTGTCGCGCAGTTGCTGGAAAACCACAATACCGACCAGCCTGTTTTGCTGATGGATCACCGCCCGACCGAAGTCGAGGCGCACGCCACGCTGCCTATTGATGTTCAAGTTTCCGGCCATGTACACAACGGTCAAATCGCGCCGGCGAACCTGATTGTCCGCACGCTCTACCGCCTTGCCTACGGCTACGAGGAAATCGGCGGAAGACACTTTTTTGTTACGTCCGGCTACGGTTTCTGGGGGATTCCGCTGCGCTTGGGTTCTCAGTCGGAAGTTTGGGTGATTGATGTGAAGGGGAAATAGCGGGTATTGCAAAATGAAAAGATAAAAAATACAGGCTTGCCGTTGCGCAGCCTGTATTTTTTTATTCGCTGTGAAATGTTATGAGGTGCGCGACTTTGCTGTTTTCTAGAATACTCTTGCTAATCTATTAAATAAATCAAAATAAGGAAATTAATAGAAAATTACCAAATAAAACCATTCAAAGCAGTCTTGCAATGCAAACTGTTTTTATTTATATTCACGTTTAAGAATAAAACACACTATCAATACTGAGCGAAAGAAAACACGGAGCACATTATGTTTGTCTGCATTTGCAACGCCATTACCGACCACGACATTAAAGAAACCATCGCAGCCGGTGCCAGTACCATGAGCGATTTACAGGCTCAATTGGGCGTTGCTACCTGTTGCGGCTGCTGCGGCGAATTGGCGGCTTCTTTCCTGAATGCCAACAATGCGCAAACGACCGTTACTGCCGGCATTAATGTGCAATCCTAATCTTATCTAAAGCATTCTTAAAGGTCGTCTGAAACCGAAATCCAAGGTTTCAGACGACCTTTGCATTAATCGCCGCCTTTATCTTACAATCCGTTTTCGTTTATCACACCGCAAAGCATCCGCCATGAAGCTGACCCTGATGTTCCGAGAATATTGCAGTCTCTGTCACAAAATGCGTGAACAGCTCAAGCCGTATCAAGAGGCATTCGGTTTTGAGTTGGAAATCTTCGATGTCGATGAAGACCCTGTTTTAGAAGAACAATATAACGAGCTTGTCCCCGTCTTATTAGATGGGAACAAAGAAATCTGCCATTGGTTTTTGGATGAGGAAAAACTGACGGCTTGGTTGGAAGGGAAAAAACCGATCGTCCGAGCATAGTTTGTTGTTCCATCCTGATTTGAAGTCAATCCCTTATCAATAAAAAAGGTCGTCTGAAAATCCCAAACGGAGTTTTTCAGACGACCTTTGTTATGGTTGAAACCGGATTATTCAGCCTTCAAACCTGCCACACACTGCTTGTCGCGATCTTCAAATGCTTGCGCACCGCCGAGCAGGTCGAGCTGTTCTTGCGGGCTAAGTTTGCCTAATGAACGGATTTGCTCTTCGGAAAGTTTGTCCAAAGGCTTGTCCCACATACAGGTGCAGTAATCGGCGGCGAGTTTGCTGTTGTTTGAATCCAAACCCCTTTCTTTCAAATCGTTTTGCCATTTTTCGGCAAAGGGGATGTTTTTCACGCAAGACTCAAAGATGTTCTGCTTTGCCTGCGGTTTAGACATGGCGCATTGGGAGAGCAGGGCGGTCGCGGCGAGCAACGCCAAAATGACCCACGCCCAAATGCGGATGGTGCGGATTTTGGCTTTTGCTTTTTTACGCGCTGCGGCTTGCTCTTCGGCAGACATTTCGTTTTTCGGCTCAATCATGCAGGCTTTCCATGCGGATCATGGTGATCGGTTTTTCCACGCAGCTTAATGCTTCGATGGCGGCAATGGCGCGTTTGATGTGTTTCTCGACTGTGCTGTGGGTCAGAATCACGATTTCGGCGGTGGTTTGATCGATTACGCCTTTTTGGATTAAGGCTTCAATGGACACGTTTTCTTTTGCCAACAGCGCGGCGATTTGTCCCAGCGTACCCGGTTCGTCTTTGGCTTGGACGCGCAGGTAGTAGCTGCTGGTGATTTCGTCCATAGGCAGGATGGTTTGCGCTTGGACTTGTGCGGGTTGGAACGCCAGATGCGGTACGCGGTGGTCGGTGTTGGCTTCAATCAGGCGTGCGATGTCGATGATGTCGGCGACGACGGCGGAAGCGGTCGGCAATGCGCCGGCACCTGCGCCGTAATATAAGGTTTCGCCGACCATATCGGCGTTGACGCGCACGGCGTTCATCACGCCGTTGACGTTTGCCAAGAGGCGGCTTTCGGGAACCAGGGTCGGGTGGACGCGCAATTCGATGCCTTTGTCGGTTTTGCGGGTGATGCCCAGAAGTTTGATGCGGTAGCCGAGTTCTTCGGCGTATTTGATGTCGCGGCTGTCGAGTTTGCTGATGCCTTCGAGGTAGCAGGCGGAGAAGTTCATCGGCGTACCGAATGCCAGCGCGCTCATGATGGTGATTTTATGGCCTGCGTCGTTGCCTTCGATGTCGAAGGTCGGATCGGCTTCGGCATAGCCCAATGCTTGCGCTTCTTTCAATACGTCGGCAAAAGCGCTGCCTTTTTCGCGCATTTCGGAGAGGATGAAGTTGCTGGTGCCGTTGATGATGCCGGCGATGCTGCGGATGCGGTTGGCTGCGAGGCCTTCGCGCAAGGCTTTGATAATCGGGATGCCGCCCGCTACTGCCGCTTCAAATTGCACCATGACGTTTTTTTCTTCCGCCAGCGGGAAGATTTCGTTGCCGTATTCGGCGAGCAGTTTTTTGTTGGCGGTAACGATGTGTTTGCCGTTTTCAATGGCTTTCAACACCGCATCTTTGGCGATGCCGGTACCGCCGAACAATTCGACGACGACATCAACATCTTCACGCGCGACCAGTTCGAACGGGTCTTTGACGAAGGCTGCGGACGGGCAGATTTGGCGGGCTTTTTCTTCGCTCAAGTCACATACGGCACTGATGCGCACTTCGCGTCCCAAACGGCGGCTGATTTCCGCCGCATTGTCCTGCAACACGGCAGCCGTACCGCCGCCGACCGTACCTAAACCTAAAAGACCGATGTTTACTGGCTTCATTGTGCCTCCTTGTGAGCCGATTCTCTTAAATCAAAAAGTAAAAACAGAAATTCAGAAAGCCCGAAACGTGACGCCGCCGCAGGGGATTGATATAGTGGATTAACTTTAAATCAGGACAAAGCGACGAAGCCGCAGACAGTACAAATAGTACGGAACCGATTCACTTGGTGCTTCAGCACCTTAGAGAATCGTTCTCTTTGAGCTAAGGCGAGGCAACGCCGTACTGGTTTAAAGTTAATCCACTATATAATGCTGATTTTGCAAGGACGGAAGACGCAGGCTAAAGTCGCCCATCCTACCTGAAATTGCCTGATTTTGCACCTTTTTTACGGAACGCAGCGAAAGGGTGCAAAGCCTGTTGGAAACGGATGTATCAAGCCGAGAAAGAAACGGAAGAAAAATGCTGATTGAAGAAAACAAAACCGATGAAACCCTAAGCCTGACCGCTTATCGGGCGGGCGCAATCGAAGCGGGCGGCAAAACCTACACCGCGCCCATCATCTGGCGCAACGGCAAAATCGAAGCAATGAAGGCGCAAACGCCGTCCGAACTGACTGCCGCCGACCTGTTTCAGACGACCTCCGAGTCGGACGGTTTGCCCGAAGTCATCATTATCGGCACAGGAGAGAAGCAGCAGTTCCTCCATCCCAAAATCGCCGCCGAACTTGCCGCACACGGCATCGGGTTGGAATGTATGAACACAGCCTCCGCCTGCCGAACGCTGGTGTTGCTGCAAGGCGAAGGACGCAGCGTTTGGGCTTGGCTTTGGGTATGAACGGGCATACGGTGCATATATAGTGGATTAAATTTAAACCAGTACGGCGTTGCCTCGCCTTAGCTCAAAGAGAACGATTCTCTAAGGTGCTGAAGCACCAAGTGAATCGGTTCCGTACTATCTGTACTGTCTGCGGCTTCGTCGCCTTGTCCTGATTTAAATTTAGTCCACTATAAAATAGGTCGTCTGAAATTTTTCAGACGACCTTTGTCTATGAAACAGCCGATACCTTATCCCAATACGACAAACCGTCCTTCAAAGACGGCAGCCAATTCGTTTTCCGAATAGATTTCGGTTTTTAAGACGATTTTTCCTTTTTTATGGCGCTCGAACATGGTTTTGAGGTTTTGCCATTCTTCAGCCGACGGGCTGCGCGTGATGATGGTCAAATCGCCGCGCGCGGGGCGCAGGTAGCGGGTGCTGCCTTCTTGAATGACGATATTGCCATCCGATTCGGGGCAATGGAGATAGACAGTTGCCCAGCCGCCGACGGTTGCCGCCAACGCGATACTGCCGCCGAAGGCGGTATTTTTATGGTTGCGGTTGGGAGAGTGGGGAGCGAAAAGTACGGTCTGCTCCGCCGTGGTTTCCAAGACGCTTAAGCCGAGCAGGGCGGTCGCAGGGATGTGGGTATGCAGAAAATCTTGCAGGGTTTCTGGGTTCATGTTCGGTATCGGGACGGGTCGTCTGAAAATCAGGAGCAGGCAGCTAAGCTCCGTCAATGATAGCGATAGGGCGCTCAGAGAGCTTATTTGGATTGCTTGTGTTGCCCTGCCAGCCGCACATAATGCGCGGACGAATATTTCAAAAACTCTTTTTCCTTGTCCGTCAGCGGGCGGACTTGTTTGACGGGTGAGCCGATATAAAGATAGCCGCTTTCCAAACGCTTGCGCGGCGGTACCAAGCTGCCCGCGCCTATCATCACGTCGTTTTCGATGACGGTATCGTCCAAAATAGTCGTACCCATGCCGATTAACACGCGGTCGCCGATACGGCAGCCGTGCAGCATGACTTTGTGTCCGACGGTAACGTCTTCGCCGATGACAAGGGGCGAGCCTTCAGGCTTTTCCGCGTTTTTGTGTGAAACGTGTAAAACGCTGCCGTCCTGTACATTGCTGCGCGCGCCGATGCTGATGCTGTTCACATCGCCGCGCAAAACGGCATACGGCCAGACGGATACGTCTTCGGCAAGCGATACTTCGCCGATGATGACCGAAGTTTCATCGATAAGACAGGACTCGTGGACTTGCGGAGTATGGTCTAAGAAGGGGCGGATAGGGTTCATGTGGTTATTTCCTTTGTAAGCAGGGTTTGTTTTAAGAGGTCGTCTGAAACGGATTTCAAGCTTTTCAGACGACCTTTTTAAATGTTGGGTTTTGAGCCGATCTATCCTTAACTAAAACCATCTATTAGCAGGACATTTTTCTTCATATTTGGCTAAATCACTCGATTTTATCTTGTTTAAAGACACTAATTTTCTACATAATTTCTGAAATCTACCGAAAGATTCGAAATCTCCGGCGACAGAGGCATAAAACCATAGATACTGATCAATTTCTTCCAAGGAAGATAGTTTGCAAATATTATCTATTTGATTTTCCATGATTCTATCGGCTATGTCGTATTGTTCATTATCATATAGGTTATCTAACTTAGATTCAAACTCTTCAAAATTATTAAAATTCATTTTGATATTTCTAATTAATTAAACGAAATGATGCCGAAGGAACTGCTTTAATCACCCAAGTTCTAAATAATTCTCTCATCCTTTATTCGTTGGATATTCATTAGAAAAAACAATCATTTTCCCTTCCGGATAATCTCCTTTCCAGCCGCAAGGGAGACCGTTATGTTGGTAAACATATAAGATATCTTTCCAAATCTCCGGTATATAGTTATTGGCATAACAATTCAATAAAATCCTCATATTATCAGGCATTGTTTCCTCCAGTAGGTTTACTACACCCTCTATCGTGAGCTTTTTATCTACCCCATGAAAATCCTTATCTAGGGCTCCCAGGCAATTGGTATTAATTAATTTAGCACCAATCAAGTAGTGCCAATCGAAATCCTCCAAATCCGAAAATTGCTGAGTATCTATAATCTCCTCCCACTCATCCCATTCGCGACCTAACAAATATCTGGCCTCCTCAGGAGAGGTGGTAACGATAAATTTTTCACGATCGCCGTCATAAGGACGGGAAAAGAAACTGTCTGATGACAAAAAATCAACTACGGGTTGCGCTGATTCAAGTATTTGGTTCCAATTCTTTTTCATTGTTGTTTATCTCTTACCTAGTTACGAATAATAGATTTTCCAATCTAAAGGTCGTCTGAAACAGGTTTTCAGCTTTTCAGACGACCTTTTCAAACCCACCCATATACATGAATTAAGATTTCAAACAGGGTACAGTTTTCTCATCATTCATTCGTTGGAAAAAACAATCATTTTCCCTTCCGGATAATCTCCTTTCCAGCCGCAAGGGAAACCGTTATGTTGGAAAACATACAAAATATCTTTCCAAATCTCCGGCACATAATTATTGGCGTAACAATCCAATAAAATACTCATATTATCAGGCATTGTTTCCTCTAGTAAGTTTGCACCCCCTTCTATTGTGAGCTTTTTATCTACCCCATGAAAATTCTTATCTAGGGCGCCCAGGCAATTGGTCTCAATTAATTTATTATCAATTAAGTAGTGCCAATCGAAATCCTCCAAACCCGAGAATTGCTGAGTATCTATAATTTCCTCCCACTCATCCCATTTTTTGCCTAACAGATATCTGGCCTCCTCAGGAGAGGTGGTAACGATAAATTTTTCACGATCGCCGTCATAAGGACGGGAAAAGAAACTGTCTGATGACAAAAAATCAACCACGGGTTGCGCTGATTCAAGTATTTGATTCCAAGTTTTTTTCATTGTTGTTTATTTCTCACCTAGTTACGAATAACAGATTTTCCAATCTAAAGGTCGTCTGAAACAGGTTTCAAGTTTTTTCAGACGACCTTTTCAAACCCACCCATACACATGAATTAAAATTTCAAACGGGGTACAGTTTTCTCATCATTTATTCATTAGAAAAAACGATCATTTTTCCTTCCGGATAATCTCCTTTCCAGCCGCAAGGGAAACCGTTATGCTGGAAAACATACAAAATATCTTTCCAAATCTCCGGCATATAATTATTGGCGTAACAATTCAATAAAATTTTCATATAATAAGGCATTGTTTCTTCAAGAAAGTTTACTACACCCTCTATTGTAAGTTTTTTATCTGCCCCATGTAAATTCTTATCTAGAGCCCCCAGACAATTGGTCTCACTTAATTTACTACGAATAATACGATGCCAATCGAAATCTTCCAAATCCGAGAATTGCTGAGCATCTATAATCTCCCCCCACTCATCCCATTCATCGCCTAACAGATATCTAGCTTCCTCCGGAGAGGTGGTAACGATAAATCTTTCACAATCTCCGTCATAAGGACGGGAAAAGAAACTGTCTGATGACAAAAAATCAACCACGGGTTGCGCTGATTCAAGTATTTGATTCCAAGTTTTTTTCATTGTTGATTGCCTTTTAATTCAAATTTTACAAGCACCAAGCCAGGGAATATTTGTTTACAGGGCGTGGGCGAGATGAAAAATATTCGGTTTATATTATCTATCTGTCTTTGGGCTGACAACTGTTATAGTGGATTAACTTTAAACCAGTACGGCGTTGCCTCGCCTTAGCTCAAAGAGAACGATTCTCTAAGGTGCTGAAGCACCAAGTGAATCGGTTCCGTACTATCTGTACTGTCTGCGGCTTCGTCGCCTTGTCCTGATTTTTGTTAATCCACTATATCCAAACAAAAGGGTCGTCTGAAAAGGTTTCTAAGCTTTTCAGACGACCTTTGGTCTTGTACGAACGGTAAGCCTGCCTATAACAGCGGACTCATCAGGCGGACGGTGTTTTCTATCAGCCCGCGGAATTTGGAGCGTTGCTGCCATGCTTTGACGGTGATGTAGCTGCTGTTTTTGAGGTAGTCGCGTTGGAGGTTGCAGATTTGTTTGGTGATGTCGCGGTCGTAGATGGCGAGGCTGATTTCGAGGTTGAGGAAGAAGCTGCGCATGTCCATGTTGACCGTGCCGAAGAGGGCGTAATCTTCGTCTATGGTCATGGTTTTGGCGTGTAGAAGTCCGCCTTCGAACATGGCGATTTTGACGCCTGCGTCGAGCAGCATGGGGTAGTAGGCGCGGGAGGCGTAGCGTACCATGAAGGAATCGACTTTGGCGGGCAGGATCAGGGTAACTTTGACGCCGCGTTTGGCGGCGACGGTCAATGCCATCAGCAGGGGTTCGTCGGGGACGAAATAGGGGGTGGTGATGGTGATTTGTTTGGTGGCGGCGTAAATTGCACTGATGATGGTTTCGTAAATGACGTGGCTGCCTTGTTCTGGCGCGGAGGGGATGACTTGGGCAACGATGTCGCCCTGCTGCATTTTTTCGGGAAGGATTTCGGGAATGCGCTCTTGTGCCTGCGTCAGGTATTGTTGTACGCCTTCGAGGTTTTCGTCGGTTTCGACGGCGAGGTCGGCAAAGAAGACGGCGGAGAGTTCGAGTACCAGCGGGCCGGTGCAGCGCATCATGACGTCCACCCATTCGCCGACGCCTGAATCTTTTTTGAAGAAGCGGGGATCGACGAGGTTAAAGCTGCCGGTGTAGCCGATTTTGCTGTCGATGACGAGGATTTTGCGGTGGTTGCGCAGGTCGGTGCGGGTGAAGAAGGTACGCCAGACGCCGACGGGCAATGAGGCGTGGACTTCTACGCCGGCTTCGCGCAGGGTTTCTACCCAGCCGCTATCGAAAAAGCGGCTGCTGCCGACGGCGTCGGCGAGGATGGCGCAATCCAAACCTCTGTCGGCGGCGGCGAGAAGTTCGTTTAACAGTTCTTCTATCCTGCCTTCAGGTTCGATGATGTAGAAGGCGAGCATGCAGGAATGGCGAGCGGCGCGGATGTCGGCAAGCATGGTGTCGATGATTTCATCGGTGGTGGACAGCAGCGTCATGGCGTTGTTGCGCGTCGCGCCCAGCCCTGTACCTTTGGCGGCGACTCTGCTGATGCCGTGATAACGGGATTTGACGTTGTCGCCAACGCCGAGGTAAATCTCGGAGAGGTAGCTTTCGGCGAAGCTTTGGTAGAAGCGGTTCATCTCACCCGTACGCTTCGCACGCGCCGTGCCAAGCCGCGGTTCGCCGATAAGCAGGTAGGCGATGGTGCCGAAGACGGGGAAAAGGAAAAGGATAATCAGCCAGGCGAAGGTGGAGCCGATGTTTTTTTGTTTGTACAACACACGCAAGACGCAGCCGAGTGCGGCGCAGGTATGGGCGAAAATGAAGATTTCTGTCCAGGTGATGTCTTTTAGAAAAGTCATGTTCGATAGGTGGTGGAGGGATGGCGGGAGCGGATGTATTTTTAAGTCTGACTGGTTTGAGGCGGTAAGGTTCAAATGATGAGTATATACAAAGGTCGTCTGAAAAACGAGTTGACACCGATAAGCGGGTGTTTTTCGTTTTAGCGAAACTCGCTACGCTCTTTTTCAGACGACCTTTTGAGTTTTGTTTTAGCGAAATTCGCTACGCTCTTTTTCAGACGACCTTTAAGTCTTTTTTTTGTCGGAATTTTGGGTGTTAAACCACTAAAAGATACAGCCAGTAGGCAAAGCCGCCCAATGCCGCGCCTGCGGGCAGGTCAATCAGGTAATGCTGTTTGGTAAAGATGCAGGACAGGGCAATCAATACGGGAAAGAGGAACGCGGCAACGCCCAAAGTCGGCAGCGCGTGCAGGGCGGTCAGCATGGCGACGGAAACGTGCATACTGGGGAAGCAGTTGCTGGCTTGGTCGAACTTTTGAACAAATTGTAAAAACCATTCGGACGGTGTTTTGCCGGTATTGATGCTGCGCCAATGCGGCGGAGTGGAAACGGGAAGCAGCCAGAAGAACAGCATTTGCATAAACAGCAGCATCAGGAAGCTGAACGCCATCATGTTGAAATGGCGGTGGTCGGTGGCGATGATGTTGAGGTAGAGGATGGCGGGGTAGTAAAGAAAGCTGTATATCCACGACCAACGTGGGCGGAAAGGGATTTTTTCGTCTATCGGGGAATTCCAAACAATCTCTTTGCGCAAGGGGTGTCGCTGGGTATAAAAGTAAAACTGATAAGCGCCGATAATCATCACGCCGCTCAATATCAGATTGACGAAATAGTCTTGAAAATTCATGTATGTGTTCCTAGAGGGGCTGTTGACAGCCCCTAAAAAAAGTGGGTTTTATTGAAATTGGAATGCTGGTTTTGAAAGAACGTTATCATACCCACCTTTTGAAATATGTGAAATCAATCTGATTTGATTTTGGTAAATATGCAGTCGATTAAATAGAAAATGTCTGATTTTTACTTTTATAGTAGACCTCTTGCGAAAATATTCATCCCATCGCATTAACCAGTCCTGCAATCAGATTTACCCTTAACCCGAACCGTTTCCGCCTGTTGCGGTAAGGCAGCGACAAGATTTTGAATATCTTCAGTTTCCTGTTGATGTGCTCGATGACGGTTCTGAGTTTGCCTAACCGCCTGTTCGCCTCTTTATCCTGTTTGTTCAGCGGATGATGTTTGGATTTCTTTTTCGGGGTCTGTAATCCGGTTTTAGCCAATCCTTGATAACCCTTATCCGCAATGACTATTTTGTAGGGATAAAGCTCTGCAAGGTGCCTCTTGGCTAAACGCATGTCATGCTGAGCACCCATCCCCGTCCGGATGCTGATGATTTTTTCAGTTTCTCTGCCGTATATGACCTGGATTTTAACCGTGTGCCGCTTTTTCTTGCCGCTGTAATACTGCCGCTGTTTTTTTGGGACGTTCAATCGGGCTTTCGGTAACGTCAATGATGACCGTTTGATCGCCCGGATTCTTGTGTTTTGGCAGGGAAAAGCGTTTGCAACGGATGAGGGCGTCCTCGGTTTTACGGATGGTGCGGCAGACATTACTTTCAGAAAGGCCGTAGATGGCGGCCAATTCGAGTTGGGTATGGTAATGACGCAGATAGCTCAGGGTAAGCAGCAGTTGGTCTGCCAAGCTGAGCGTATGCGGCCTGCCTGACTTGACCTTCCGGCTTTCTGCTTCTGTGGTGACTTTCAGCATTTCGTGAAAAAGGACGGGCGTTACACCTGTGAGCCGTTTGAATTCCCTGTCGCTTCTTTGGATGAGGTTTTCGTATTTCATTTGGGAATTGTAAATCTTCAGGATACTTTCGCAAAAGGTCTAGTGGATTAACTTTAAACCAGTACGGCGTTGCCTCGCCTTAGCTCAAAGAGAACGATTCTCTAAGGTGCTGAAGCACCAAGTGAATCGGTTCCGCACTATTTGTACTGTCTGCGGCTTCGTCGCCTTGTCCTGATTTAAAGTTAATCCACTATAACCCAACGCAAAACAAAAGGTCGTCTGAAAACCAAAACTGCCCAAGCAGCTTGGTTTCAGACGACCTTTTACGTTACGCGCTCAATCAGGCGTGATATTGGCGCGACAGTTCGTGTACGGTATCGACTAAGATTTTTGCGTGTTCGGGGTCGGCGTGTTGGTTGATGCCGTGTCCGAGGTTGAAGACATGACCGCTGCCGTGTCCGAAGTCGGCAAGGATGCGCGCGACTTCGGTGCGGATGGATTCGGGCGTGCCGAAGAGGGCAAACGGGTCGAAGTTACCTTGCAGGGCGACTTGGTTGCCGACGCGGTGGCGTGCTTCGCCGATGTTGCACGTCCAGTCCAAGCCTAATGCGTCTGCGCCGATTTCCGCCATGCCCTCCAGCCACAGCCCGCCGCCTTTGGCAAACACGATGACGGGAACGCGTCTGCCTTCGCTTTCGCGTTTCAATCCGGCAACGATTTGGCGGATGTATTTGAGGCTGAACTCTTTAAACGCCGCGTCGCTCAGGACGCCGCCCCAAGTATCGAAAATCTGCACCGCCTGCGCGCCCGCGTCGATTTGGGCGTTGAGGTAGGCGGTAACGGCTTGGGCGTTGGTGTCGAGGATTTTGTGCAGCAAATCGGGGCGCGAGTACATCATGGTTTTGATGGTCCGGAATTCTTTGCTGCTGCCGCCTTCGACCATGTAGCAGGCGAGCGTGAACGGGCTGCCGGAGAAGCCGATAAGCGGCACGCGACCGTCCAATGCTTTACGGATGGAAGTTACCGCGTCGAAAACGTATTGCAGTTTTTCCATGTCGGGAACTTGTAGCTTGGCGATATCGGCTTCGTGTTGCAAGGCGCGTTCGAATTTCGGGCCTTCGCCTTCGGCAAAATACAGTCCCAAGCCCATTGCGTCGGGGACGGTCAGGATGTCGGAGAACAAAATCGCCGCGTCCAAATCGAAGCGTTCTAAAGGCTGGATGGTGACTTCGGTTGCCAATTCGGTGTTTTTACACAAATCGAGGAAGCTGCCCGCTTTCGCGCGTGTGGCTTTGTATTCGGGCAGATAACGCCCCGCCTGACGCATCATCCAAATCGGCGTGTATTCGACGGGCTGTTTGAGCAGGGCGCGGAGGAAAGTGTTGTTTTTCAAAGAGGTCATGTGGGGCTTTCGGTTTGTTTGTAAAACAGGGAAGGAAAACGGTTTTCAGACGACCTTTGCGGCGGTTTCCGCAATGAAAGGTCGTCTGAAAAGGGGATAGATAAAGATGTTTCTCAAACTCAGCTATGCTGTTCCAACGCGGCGTGGCGCTCTTCTTCGGAGACGGCTTCCAAAACTAACTTCCGCTGTTCCTGAGCTTTTTGCGGCTGTCCGGTTTCGTCGAGTACGCGTGCCAGCATGAGGCGGGCGGCGATGCTCGGTTGTAGGGCAATGCTGGCCTCGAGGTAACTTTGTGCCTTGCCCCACAGGCTGCGGCCGTAGGCAAGCTGTCCGAGGTACATCAAGAGCGGCGCGTCGTCAGGTTTGTCTTTCAGCCAAGAATCGGCAAGGTCGATGGCTTTTTGCTGACCGCGTTCGTTGAAGAAGCGGACGCTTTCGACAAAGGCTTCCAAAAGTTCGGGACGGCGGTTTTGCGGATAGTAGTGGCGTACCCATTTGACGGCTTCGGTGTAGAGTCCGAGACGCTCGTATTTTTCGGCAATGGCGACACACAATTCGTCTGCTTTGAGTGCTTCGGGAATACGCTTCAGGCAGGCTTTCAGACGAGCTGCGTCTGACGCTTCCGCCAACAGGCGGCGGTATGCCCAGCTTTGGTATTGCTCCGCTTCAAAATCGTTAATCGCGCCGGCTTTCATCAGTTTTTCAGATTTCGCCAACACATCTTCCGCATCGCCGTGGTCAAAGGCATAACGCAGTTGCAGGCGGGCGAGGCGGGACAGGTTGGGATGGATGCGCGCGGCGGCGTTCAGATTTTCCAGGGCGGTCGGATAATCGCGGCGGCCGAGCGCGGATTCCGCCAACAACAGATAGCGGGAAAGCTGCTGTTTGTTCGGCAGTTTTTCGATGTCTTTCAGGTAGTGGTCGCGCAGCTCGAAGTTTTCCATTTGGTCGGCAGCGTGCGCACCCAACATCAGCGCAAGATTGCGGTTGTCGCCGGCTTCTTTGTTTTCCAATACTTTGGCGGCTTCTTGCTCGGCTTTTTCAAAGCGGCCTTCGAAAAACGCCAAACCTGCGCTGTTCAAAGCGACGGCTGCCTGACGGCCTTTGCGCGCCGTACCGAAACGCTGCATACGGGCGGGGATGTTCATCAGGCCGACGATGAATTTGATCAGGAAATATAGGGCAACGACAAAAAGGACCAAACCTAAGATAAAGGCGTGCAGGTTGACCCGCATCATGACTTGTCCGACAACGATATAGACATTACCCGTGTAAACACCGGAAGTCAGGACGATACCGACTGCGGCTGCGAATAAAACGACAATCCAGACGACAGCTTTCATGCGCGGCCTCCTTTGGTCTCAACATCGGCGGCAGGACGGCTTTGTTTTTCAGGGGCCGCTTTCTTTTCCGGCTCGGAAATGTTTTGCGGTTTGGCCTCGGAAGGCAGCGCCGGAGCTTCTAAAGGTTTCGCGTCTGTTTGAGCGGCAGGGGCGGGTTTCTGCGCAGGAGCGGGTCTTGCTTTGGCAGGATGGGGAGCCTTCGGAGCCGATGCGGTTTTTGGTGCGGAAGCAGTTTCATTTACCGGCGCGGCGGTTTGAGGAGTGGCAGCTTCAGAAGCGGCGGAGGGCAGAGGCGCGGACGCGGCGGTCGTTACGGGTTCGGGCAGTGCGACCGGAGTGCGCGTGCCGTCTTGATAAGCGCGGACTGCGCTGAGACTGGCTTTCAAACTGTCGTCTGAAATCATGCGCACTTCCAGTGCTTTCAATTCTGACAATTCTTTCAACCATGCCTGCGTCGCGGGTGATTTGCCGTCAAAGTATTGTCTGACCGCGGCTTCGACGTAGTTCAAATCGCTTTGATAAACCTCGCCGTTATGCTGCAACAACGCGGTACGCGCGTCCAAAAGGCGCAGGCGGAGGTTCTCGCGGACGAAATACGCCTGTTCGGGCGACAGCAGCATGGCGTCTTTATTGTCGAGTCGGCGGACTTCAACCAGCCCTTTCAGCGCAACCAAAGATTTGTCCCAAGCATTTTGCCACCAAGAGCCTGAAGATGCGCCGTTGCTTGGTGCCTGCTCGCCCGGCTGCAATACGCCGTCCAACACCAGCGGCAGACCGGAAACAGCGGTTTCCAAGCGGTCGAGACGCAACGCCGTGCCGGAAATATCGACATACGGACGGTTTTTCAATGCCGCCAAATCATGGCTGACGGCTTGTTTGATGGGCAGCAGTTCGGACTGGTCGAAGCGGCTCAGGCGGCTGTCGATGTGTTCCAACACCGCCGCCGCGCCTTGTACGTTTCCTGACAACAGCAGTTGCTGCGAGGCGAGGTTCAACATGGTTTCCGCTTCGTCAACCAACCAGTTGACGCGCCCTTTGGTCAGCTCTTGATAAGCTTTTTGCGTCAACAGGATTTGTTCGCTGTTTGCCATTTGCGCTTTGCTCAAGCGGTCGATTTCGGCTTGGATGGCGGTTTGGCGGTTTAAATGGTCTTTCAGGAGTAAAGCGTTTTCAGATTCGCCCAAGGCAGCTTTATCGAGCTTTTGGTTAAACGAAAGCTCTTGGTTTTTCAAAACGTTCTGCCCTTGTACAAACAAAAAGCCGCTTGCGCCCAAACCCAGCAGCGCCAGCACCAGCGCGCCTACTGCCAGCCCTCTGCCGCCGGATTGTTTGATGATGACGGGGGCGGGTTGGTTTTGGGGAAGATTTTTAGATTCAGACATGTGTGTTCCTGCGTATTCGGAGGTTTTAGGCTGCTTGGCCTTTTTCGGAGCCGCTGTTTCAGACGACTCTGCGTTGCCCTGACTGTCGACGATAATCGGCCGACCGGCTTCGTTTGCTTCGGATGGATTGTCTTCAGACCGGCTCATCGGTTTGCTCCTTAGGAAATGATGAAAGTGCCGCTTTCAGAGAAGCGACGACCCGTATGTGGCGCGCACCCGCCTCGCGAAGCGCGTCGGCTATGCGCGGATGATGGGTGAAGTATAACAAGGATTCGAAGAATCGGGAAAATTGCGGCGGAACCTGCGCAAACAGCCCGCGTACCAGTTCGCCCGAAGTAATAAAGGCGGAATCAATGGATTCTGTATCAAAATCCTGCCAATTCAATTCATTAGGTCGTCTGAAATACACTTCCGCGATTTCCACTGCAAAGCCTTTTTTCTTTAACGACTCTGCCAAAAAATCACGTCCGCCGCGTCCGCGCACAATCAATACGCGCGCGCCCTGAGGCAGCGTACCCCAAACCGGCAGCCGCAATACCGCCTCGCTGTCGTTGCCTTCTTGCGGCACAGAAACATTTTTTGCGCTGCAGCGTTCCAAAGCCCGACCGCTTGCCTGACCGACTGCAACCTGAACTTTCAGGTCGTCTGAAAAATCGACATACGGCGCAGAGGTTTCAACCGCCGTCGGACTGACCCAAAACACCGCATCCGCGTGGGAAAACTGCTCTTTCAAGCCGCGCAACGCCGCTTCGTCAGGCTCGATTTCAACCGGACTCAACACCCGCGCGCGCCACCCTGCCTGAGAACAGGTGCGCACATCATCTCCCGCACGCGCGGACGGACGGACAATCAGCATGACAGGCATTTCAGACGACCTCTTAAATAGGATGGGTAATGGGTTGATGACGTTTAAATCGGTTTGAAAAAGCATATCCAATAGATATAATTCTTTTTGTATTTTTACGGCTGATGCCTGCCAAGTCAATACTGAGTATGGTTTCAATAAAGCATTGGATGGTAGGCTAGGCATGATTCGATTTTAGGAAAACATAATATGAACAAAATAGCGACCATACTTTTCGCTGCATTACTGGTGCCGTCTGTCTCTTTTGCAAGCGGAGACAATGCCGCCAAGATCCGTTTGGTGAAGAAAATTTATCAAGAGGCAAGCCGCGATGATGAATCGGGCGTGAAGATTTTGAACCGATATGCCGATGATTCCTTGAAAAAAGCCATCCGTACCGCTTCTCGGTCGGCGGATTTGTGTATTGAGGCCGATCCGATATGGAGCAGTCAGGACCCTGAAACCGAAGTCAAGGTCAGCGTGTCTGCCTTGTCTAACGGCAAAATTCGTGCCAGCTTCAAACAATGGGGCAGTCCCGTCAAGGTGGATTATTCGGTCAACTGCTCCGGAAATGTCTGTAAAGTGACGGATGTCGATCATCTCAAACGGACTTGGCTGCAATGCCGTTAGTTTGTTGGATTCATTAAAAGGTCGTCTGAAAATATTTTTCAGACGACCTTTGTTTATACTGGGAGCTGTCGAGATTCAATAGTTTCCGTTGCGTTGGAAATCCTCGCAAGGTGTCCAACCTTGTTGCGGTTTCCGCCTTGAATCTTCCGCTTTATGAACAAAAATCCACTTGGAAAATTAAATGTCGAGAGCCCTTGGTTACCAAATCCCAAACCATTGTCCGTCTGATGCTTCACGGCGCTCGTTGTGTCCGCCGTTTTGCCCTTCGCGTTCTTCGCGGCGGAAGTCCCACGGGGCTTGGGGATTTTTACCGCTCCACAAGCCTTTGCGTTTTTGTTTCGCTTGTTTTTGGGCGGCGGCGTAATCGGTGTAGGCGGTTTTGCTTTGTTGTTTTTTGGCGTAGCTGTCGTAATGCCATGCCGCTCCGTCGCGCAGTTGCATGAGGTTCAAATCGGTTGTGCCGACGGAAACCTGCGCGACTTCGCGTTGGTAGCGGTCTGTTTCAAATACGCGCACCTTCACCTTTTTGCCGTCGGCGGCGTCCATCAAGTTGTCCCGCGAACGTGTGCCGTATGCTTGATTGATTTCGGGTGCGTCGATATACGCCATGCGGATTTTGTGTTTCGCGCCGTCTTCGTCGATAACGTGGAGCGTGTCGCCGTCGTGGATTTTGGAGATTTTGCCGCGATAGGTATGGGGAGCGGTGGGATTGCGCTTTTGAGTGTGCGGACGGCTTGGGTGTGCATTATTTTCAGACGCCCCTGTCTTGACGGTTTCCGATAATAATGCGCCGAAGGCTTCCATGCCGAAATGGCTGTTGCCGGTGAGCGCAGAAGCGAATTGCACGCCGGAGCGGATGATTTCGGTATCGTGCGAGCTGTAACCCAATGCGCCCAAGACGGACAAAACCACGGGAAGCCATTTTAAGATTGTTTTGGTTTTCATAAGGTTGACGGTGGTTTGTTTGAGGTCGTCTGAAACTTTTCAGACGACCTTTGGGGAATGGTTGTATTAACCGAACAGTCTGTTCACATCAGACGCTTTTTTGCGGTAAGGCAGGCGGATGTCGACGCGGAAAATGCCGTCGAGTTGGCGGCTTTGGATTTTGGCGTCGTTGTCGTACATCAGCGTCAGGCGTTCTTTAAGGTTGCGCAGCGCCATCGAGTTGCCCTTGTGCGGCTTGGCGTTTTCGCTACTTTCAGGCGGGGTGTATGGGTTTTCGATGCGGATGTAGATGGATGATTTGTTGAGCTTGGTAAACACGGTAATCATGCCGGGGCGGTGGGTCGATTCGACGCCGTGGAAAACCGCGTTTTCCAAAAGGGGTTGGAGCAGGAGGTGCGGCGTTTCCGCGTCATCGGGTGCTTGGTGCTGCCACATAACCTGCACGCGCATATGACCCATGCGGATTTGTTCGATGGCGATGTATTCTTGCGCCCACTCGATTTCCTGTCCTAAAGTACTGCTTTGGCTGCCGTCGCGCAGTTGGGCGCGGAAGAGGTTGGCGAGGTTTTCCAACAGGGTTTCCGCGTCATACGGGCGCAGGCGGATCAGGCTGATGGCGGCATTAAGGCTGTTGAACAGGAAATGCGGGCGGATGCGGGCGGTCAGCGCGCTGAGGCGGGCTTCGGAAACCGAAGGCGCAAGGCCGTTCCGGCGCGAGGCTTCGTAATACATCAGCCCGAGCAGGAAAAGGTTGAACAGGAAAAAATGTTGCGAGAGCGTTCTGCCGTGTGTTTTCAGAATGAAAAAATCGACGATTGCAAATATCGATAAATTTAAAAAGTAGGTAATAATGACGCCGTAGGGCGATGTTTTGATGGCAGGGGTGAAGATATTGACGAAATAGGCTTTAACCAAAATCCCCAGCAATACGGGAAACACCCATTGGGAATGATGGTAAATCTCTGCGGAATAGGGGAGCGAGGAATCGCTGATCAAGGGTAGAAAGAACAGACTGCCCAAGACAATAATCAAAAGGCGCACGACTGTTGCCGAATTGCGCAAGTCCGGGACGGCGAATGTATTGTTGATTTGACGTATAATAGACATAAAATTTCCAACCGTTTTCTTTTAATGCGTTTATACGAGCCTTATTGGCTCTGTTATTTTATCTGAAGGACGAAACCATGAGTAAGGACAAAACCTGGTCGGGCCGTTTTAACGAGCCTGTTTCCGAACTGGTGAAAAAATACACCGGTTCGATCGATTTCGATAAACGGCTTGCCGAGTGGGACATTCAGGGTTCGCTGGCTCACGCGCAAATGCTTGTTCAATCAGGTGTTTTGAGTGAAGAAGATTTGGCGGCGATTCGTCAGGGAATGGCGGAGATTATAGCAGAAATCAAGGACGGTACTATTTCTTGGTCGCTGGATTTGGAAGACGTCCACATGAACATCGAACGCCGCCTGACCGAAAAAATCGGCGATGCCGGCAAACGCCTGCATACCGGCCGCAGCCGCAACGACCAAGTTGCCACCGACATCCGCCTGTGGCTGCGCGACCAGATTACCGTTATTCAAGACCTGATTCGGAGCCTTCAGACGGCCTTGGTCGATTTGGCGGAACAAAACGCCGAAACCGTCATGCCCGGTTTCACCCATCTGCAAGTCGCCCAGCCCGTCAGCTTCGGACACCACATGCTCGCCTACGTCGAAATGCTCGGACGCGATTTCGAACGCATGACCGACTGTCGCAAACGCGTCAACCGTATGCCGCTCGGTGCTGCCGCCCTTGCCGGTACGACTTATCCGATTCAGCGCGAAATCACCGCCGAATTGCTAGGTTTCGAACAAATCTGCCAAAACTCGCTCGATGCCGTATCCGACCGCGATTTTGCCGTCGAGTTCACCGCCGCCGCCTCGCTGATTATGGTTCACCTGAGTCGCTTGTCCGAAGAATTGATTTTGTGGATGAGTCCGCGTTTTGGCTTTATCGACATTGCCGACCGTTTCTGCACAGGTTCGTCTATCATGCCGCAGAAGAAAAATCCCGATGTGCCCGAACTCGTGCGCGGCAAATCCGGCCGTGTCATCGGACACCTTATCGGCCTGATTACCCTGATGAAATCTCAGCCTTTGGCATACAACAAAGACAATCAGGAGGACAAAGAACCGCTGTTTGACACCGCCGATACGCTCATCGACACCCTGCGGATTTACGCAGACATGATGCGCGGCGTGACCGTCAAACCCGACAATATGCGCGCCGCCGTGATGCAGGGCTTCGCCACCGCCACCGATTTGGCGGATTACTTGGTGAAAAAAGGCATGCCTTTCCGCGACAGCCACGAAGTCGTTGCCCAAGCCGTGCGCCACGCCGACCAAGCGGGCGTTGACTTGAGCGAACTGCCAATCGAAGTCCTGCAAGGTTTCAGCAAGCTGATTTCAGACGACGTGTATGGCGTACTGACACCCGAAGGCAGCCTGAACGCGCGCAACCACTTGGGCGGAACCGCGCCGGAGCAAGTGCGCTTTCAAGTGAAACGCTGGCGGGAATTGTTGGCTTAAAGAAAATGAAGTAAGGAGGTCGTCTGAAAACTGAACTGGCCCCCAAATCTTGGACACCCGATAAAAGCCTATTCAGGCGCTCTGTATAAGCTGGGTTCTGTATGCGACAGGACTCAGCTTTTTCAATTTCAAACTGCAATGCTCCCGGTTGTAGTAATCCATATAGTCATCTATCTGTTTCATCAATTCGTCCACCGTCAATTCACCTGCGTTATAGAAACACTCCGTCTTCAACACCGCAAAGAAGCTTTCCATCGGCGCATTGTCCCAGCAGTTCGCCTTTCGCGACATGCTTTGAACCATGGAATGTTGGGCAAGCAATTCCCTATATCCCGCCGTACGGTACAGCACACCTTGGTCGGAATGCAGCATCGTTCCTTCGCCGGTCAGCCGGGGCGCGGCTTTTTCAAGCATTTCCTTCACCATTTCGCTGTTAGCATTGCGGCTCATGGCGTAGGCGACGATCTCGCGGTTGAACAAGTCCAAGATTGGCGAGAGGTACAGTTTGCCGTCGCTCCCTTTGAGTTCGGTCACGTCGGTCAGCCATTTTTCGTTGGGCTTTCGGGCTTTGAACCGGCGTTTGAGGAGGTGTTCCGATATTTCGCCCATGGCGGGATGGCGGTAGGCTTTTTTCGCCCGTATTTTGGCTTTCAGCCCCATCTGTTTCATCAACCGCGCCGCTTTTTTGCGGTTCCAATCCAATGCTGCGGCAATGCGCCTTTGTCCGTAGCGTCCTTTATGCCGTTTGTAGGTTTCGACAAGGAGGGCTTTGTCGGCCTCGTCGGGATCGGGTCGATCTTGGTGATGGTAGTAAAAGCTGCTTTTGGGCAGGTGTGCGATGTGCAGCAGGTATTTGAGCGGGTGTTGCGCCCTCAGTGTTTGGACGGTTTGGCTTTGTCCTTTTCGGTCCGCTTTTGGCTGAGGGCTTTTAACTCCTTTAGGTAGGCGACCTCTGCGCGCATATAGCACAACTCTTCGATAAGTTCTGCCTGTGTTTTTTCTTGGTCGGGTTTGTCGGCGATGAAGGGGTTTTTGCGGTGGTCGGTCATGGTTTTGGATTGGGGATGTTCGAGTGCGCCGATACCGCCTTCTTGATAGGCGCGTATCCATCGTCTCAGGTGGGTTCGTGAGATGCCGTAGTGGTCTGCAGTACGCTGTTGGCTGCGTATATGCAGGTAGTGGAGTACGGCTTGGTATTTGAAGTGTAATGTATATTTGCTCATAAAAAAACTGCACCTTGTGAGTTGGAGGGGATGTGTCCAACTTTTGGGGTGCAGTTCAAGGCCAGTATGCGGTAGCATACGGCCTTTCCTGCAAGAAAGATTGCCATGAGCTACATGCAACTGACCCAAGACGAACGATACCACATCCAATACCTGTCCCGCCACTGCACCATCGCCGAAATCGCCAAACAGCTTAATCGCCACAAAAGCACCATCAGCCGCGAAATCAAACGGCACCGTACCCAAGGGCAGCAATACAGCGCCGAAAAATCACAACGGCAAAGCCGGCTGACCAAACAGCGCCGGCGAAAACCTTACAAGCTCGATTCGCAGCTGATTCAGTACATCGACACCCTTATCCGCCGCAAACTCAGTCCCGAACAAGTATGCGCCTACCTGCATAAACACCACCGGATCACACTCCATCACAGCACCGTTTACCGCTACCTTCGGCCAAGACAAAAGCAACGGCGGCACCTTGTGGCAACACCTCAGAATATGCAGCAAAACCTACCGCAAACGCTACGGCAGCACATAGACCAGAGGCAAAGTGCCCAACCGCGTCGGTATAGAAAACCGACCCGCCGTCGTCGACCAAAAAGCCCGCATCGGCGATTGGGAAGCCGACACCATCGTCGGCAAAGGACAGAAAAGTGCATTATTGACCTTGGTTGGACGCGTTACCCGCTACGCCATCATCTGCAATGAGTTCGGAAACTGCGTGCATCGCAGGGCGACATAAATTCTGGTTATGCGCCAGGATACATTGATAATCGACGCAATAGGTGTGGTAATCCTCGACCTCAATGTTGTAGACAGTGGTGCGGCAGCGGCGGTAATGCCGTTGTCCGAGCAGGTTCTCGTTGTTCGGTACGTCTGCCCAATCCAATGTCGGGCGATTCAGTGATTCGTCAGTTAGAACCATCTCATAGCTGTTGCCTAAATTCGACTCTTTCCAGCCGTAAGCCAGGTTGGTTGGCTGTACCCATTTAAAAGCGGTATTTGAAGCCCAACACTGCGCTGCGCGCTTCGCCGTAGGCGAGGAAGGTGGAAAGCGTACGGTAGCGGGTGTTGAAGACGTTGTTGACGTTTAAGGTGGCTTCGGAGTTTTTGCCGATGCGGTAGGCGGCCATCAGGTCAACCAGGGTGTAAGCTTTCTGGGTGGCAGACTTGCGGGCGCGTTCGAGCGAGGGAGCGTCGTTTTCGTCGGCCAGCGCGCTTTTGTTGATGTTGCTGGTTTTACTCTGCCAGCGCAGGCTGCCGCCGAGGGTGAGACGCTCGTTCAAATCATAGGTGGTGGCGAGTTTAATTTGGTGGCGCGGCAGGTCGGCTTCGTAGGAGTCTTCGCCGCCTTTGCGGTTTTGCACGGTGTAGCCTGCGCTGACGAACCAGTTGTCGTTAATGCGGCCGGCGGCTTCGGTTTCAAAGCCGCGTGTGCGGATGTTGTCTTCGGAAACGTAGTAGTCGCCGCTTTCCACGTATTTGGGCATGCCGTTTTTGCGGGTGTCAAAGAGGGCGGCGGAGACGTTGAGGCGTTGGTCGAAAAATTCGCCTTTGAGGCCGATTTCGATGTTGCGGCCGGTGGTGGGTTTGAGGAAGCGTCCGTCTTGGCCTTTGTCGAACACGGGCTCGAACGAGGTGCCGTAGCTGATGTAGGCGGAGAGGTTTTCGCTCAGGTCGAACACGGCGCCGATGTAGGGGGTGGCTTTGCTGCGGGTTACTTTTTCGTTTGTGCCTGCGACGTGTTCGGCTTTTTGCATGGTGATGCGGCTGTAGCGCGCGCCGCCGATCAGGGCGAGGCGTTCGACGGGGCGGAAGCGAGTGGCGAAGTAGCCGCCGAACTGGCGGGCACGGATGTCGTCGTCGGCGGTATATTCCGCGTCGGGTACGGGGTTGGCCGAGCGCAGGCTGCGGTTGTTTAGAAAGTCGTGCAGGCCGAAGGCGTTGTCGTAACGGGCAAAGCGGCTGGGGGCGCGGTTTTTGGTGTTGAAGCCGCTGATGCCGAACAGGATGTCGTGTTTGCGACCGAGAAGGTTGTATTTGCCGTCCACCGAGGCGACGAAGCTATGGGTGGTGCTTTTTTCGCCGGAATCGGTTTCGAGCAGGTCGATTTGGCGGGTGTCGTGGTCGGTTTTCATCGCCGCGTAGCCCTGCCGGTCGTGTATGGTGTTGCGCGTCCAGTTGTATTCGAGCTTGGTTTTCCAGTCGGGCGAAAAGCGGTGGCGTACTTCGGCGAACACGTTGCGGCTGCTGTATTTGTAGGATGTGCCTTTGGGCGAATTGTTGGCGTGGCGGCTGATTTCGTTTTTCAGCGGGTAGCCTTCGCTGTCGTAGGCGGTGGGCAGGAAGACGGGGGTGTCGGTTTCGCGGCGGTTTTGCAGCTGCGTGCCGACGGAGAGGGTGGTGGCGGGGGCGGCATCCCATTCGGCAACGGCATACAGGCTGCTGTTGCGCATTTTCGCGTCTTCAATCATGTAGCCGCTGCGCTCGTGTCCGGACACAATGCGTCCGCGCAGGCTGCCTTCGGTGTTCAGGCTGCCTGAAACGTCGCCGTTTACGCCCCAACGGCTGTGGTTGCCGATTTCGGTGCCGATTTCGGCTTTGAAGTCTTTGGTGGGACGTTTGCGCACGAGGCTCACTTGTGCGGAGGGATCGCCCGTGCCGCCCAAGAGGGCGGACGCGCCGCGCAACACTTCCACGCGGTCGAGCGCGCGGGTATCCACGCCGCCCCAGCCTGTCCACGAGTCTTTGCTGAAACCGGAGCTGCGGTAGGGCACGCCGTCCATCTGGAAGTTTTTCACTTCCATGCCGCGCGAGTGCAGCCCGGCATAGCGGTCGCTGCCGCCGCTGCCGCTTTTCACGGTGACGCCGTTGGTCTGCTCCATCACTTTGCGCAGGCTGTCGAGTTTCCAGTCTTCCATTTGTTTGGAGGTGGTTACGCTCACGCTCTGCGGCGTTTCGCGCAGGGTCATGCCGATGCCCAAGGGCGCGTAAGTGCCGTCGGTGGAATAACCTTGGTTGAGCGTGGCGGGTTTTGTGCCGGTAACGGTGACCGTATCCAAGGTGGCTTCGTCTTCGGCAAAGGCAAACAGCGGCATCAGCGCCAGCGCGAGCAGAGTGGGACGGCTTTTCGGGTATTTCATAAGGATGTCCTTGGTGGTGGTTAAAGTTGAAAACGATAGCGATTATACTTGTTACGCATTGTTTTTATAAGTTTTGTTTGAATTTGTTTTACAGAAGCACGCAGAGGCCGTCTGAAAGCGAAGCGTCAACGGCGTGAAAACGGCCGAACCCGCAGGCATGCGGTTTCATTTCTTTGAAGCCTTGCTTTCAGACGGCCTCATGACGCAGCCCGAGCGCGCAAAGGCCGTCTGAAACTGAACTGCACCCCAAAAGTTGGACATCCCCTCCAACTCACAAGGTGCAGTTTTTTTATGAGCAAATATACATTACACTTCAAATACCAAGCCGTACTCCACTACCTGCACATACGCAGCCAACAGCGTACCGCAGATCATTACGGCATTTCCCGAACCCACCTGCGACGATGGATACGCGCCTATCAGGAAGGCGGCATCGGCGCACTCGAACATCCCCAATCCAAAACCATGACCGACCACCGCAAAACCCCCTTCATCGCCGACAAACCCGACAACGAAAAAACACAGGCAGAGCTTATCGAAGAGTTGTGCTATATGCGCGCAAAGGTTGCCTACCTAAAGGAGTTAAAAGTCCTCAGCCAAAAGCGGACCGAAAAGGACAAAGCCAAACCGTCCAAACACTGAGGGCGCAACATCCGCTCAAATACCTGCTGCACATCGCAAACCTGCCCAAAAGCAGCTTTTACTACCACCACCAAGACCGCCCCGACCCCGACGCAGCCGACAAAGCCCTTATCGCCGAAATCTACGAACGGCATAAAGGGCGATACGGACAAAGGCGCATTGCCGCAGCATTGGATTGGAACCGCAAAAAAGCAGCGCGGTTGATGAAACAGATGGGGCTGAAAGCCAAAATACGGGCGAAAAAAGCCTACCGCCATCCTGCCATGGGCGAAATATCGGAACACCTCCTCAAACGCCGGTTCAAAGCCCAAAAGCCCAACAAAAAATGGCTGACCGACGTGACCGAACTCAAAGGAAAGGACGGCAAACTGTACCTATCGCCGATCTTGGACCTGTTCAACCGCGAGATCGTCGCCTACGCCATGAGCCGCAATGCTAAGAGCGAAATGGTGAAGGAAATGCTCGAAAAAGCCTCACCCCGTCTGACTGATAAGGGAACGATGCTTCATTCGGACCAAGGCGTGCTGTACCGTACGGCGGGGTATAGGGAATTGCTTGCACAACATTCCATGGTTCAAAGCATGTCGCGAAAGGCGAATTGTTGGGACAATGCGCCGATGGAAAGCTTCTTTGCGGTACTGAAGACGGAGTGTTTCTATAACGCAGGAGAATTGACGGTGGACGAATTGATGAAACAGATAGATGACTATATGGATTACTACAACCGGGAGCATTGCAGTTTGAAATTGAAAAAGCTGAGTCCTGTCGCATACAGAACCCAGCTTGCACAGAGTGCCTGAATAGGCTTTTATGAGCGTCCAAGATTTGGGGGCCAGTTCATTTGTCAGCGGAACATCTGCAAGCACATGCCTGCAATATTGGACGAAATCGGGCTATTTATATCGTCGTCAAACGCGATGGCGATGCCCTGCGCCGCCGCCCGTTCGCGCACGCCAGCACTTGCCCACACCAGTGCCTGCGGATAGCGCGCCTGCCATGCGCTAATGTGAGCGTAATGGATTTTGTTGGGCGAGACCAAATGCCTTACTTCGCCCAGCGCGTCGATTTGCGCGAACAACTCGGGCGCGGGGTCGATGGGCGAGTGGCACCACAAACCGCCATCCGCGAGCCGCACCACGGCCATGCGGGTGCTGAACGGGATTTTGACGCCGAGCGGAAACGCCATGCAGATTTCGCCGCCGTCGGTAATCCAGATGTTTTGATCGAAGGGTTTGAGGGTGTTCAGCGGGTGGTAGAGATGGATGGCGGACTTGGGGTGTTCTTTTCAGGCTGTGTAATCTTCAAATTCCCAATCAAAATAACGTATGAGTTGGTAGGTCGTGCATTTATGCCCGACCTACGGTTTCGTCCCCGCATCATCCACCGTTTCTTCCAGCCACAGCCGCACGGTTTTGCCTTTGACAAAATCGGCGTTGCCTTCAAATATGCGTTTTTCGCAGACTACGCGGTAGTCTCGCTCTTGGATGTCGCCGTTGTTTTGGTGGCGGGTGGGCAGAGCTTGGCACTTGCCTGCGTCGGCGAATTTGGCGTGCAGGTCTTTCAGACGACCTTTGGGCACGGCGGGGTGCGGTTTGCCTTGTTTGACGAGCAGCAGGACGCGCTCGAAGTCGCGGGTGAGGGCGGGATGCTGGTCGGCGATGGGGGCGTGGGTTTTTTGGTAGCGCGGGTTGGTGCGCGCGGCGATGCCTTCGATGATGGTTTCGGTATCGACGCCGGCAAGGTTGGTGAGGACGACGATGGCGGTGCCGTCGCCTTCGTAGCGGCGCAGCTCGGTGCTGAAGCCCTGCCATGCGCCGGGGTGGCCGCTCATGGGGTTGCCGTCGGGGGCGGGCACGAGCGACCAGCCGAAGCCGTAGGGGTAGGTGTCGCCGTTGTTGAGGCGGGCGGGGGTGAAGATTTCGCGCCAGGATTCGGGCTTGAGGATTTGGCGGGCTTCTACGGCGGCGAGCCAGCGGCGGTAGTCGTTGAGCGAGAGGTAGAGCGAGCCGTCGGCGGTTTGGTTGTGATAGGGGGCGACCCATTCTTGGTTTTTCAGGCTGCCGTCGGCGTCGTCAAGCTCATAACCTGCGGCGCGGTGGGGGACGATGTCGCGCTCGCTGATGACGCGGGCGGAAGTCATGCCCAGCGGGGCAAACACGCGCTCTTGCAGGATTTCGCCGTAGTGTTTGCCGGAAACGCGGGTGATGACGGCGCCGAGTAGGGCGTAGCCGTTGTTGCTGTATGCCCAGCGGCTGCCGGGTTTGAATTGCAGCGGGGCGGCGTAGATGCGGCGCAGCATGTGTTTTTCGCTGCTGTTTTGCTGCCAGTCGGTTTCGGTGTTGCCGATGCCGCCGGTGTGGTTGAGCAGGTGGCGGATGGTGATGGGTTGCCAGCTTTTGGGGGCTTCGGGCAGGTAGGTGCGCACGGATTGGTCAAGGCGGATTTTGCCGTCTTCCACGAGGAGCATCACGGCGGCGGCGGCGAACATTTTGCCGATGGAGGCCGTCTGAAACACGGTGTCGGCGGAGACGGGGATTTGGTGTTCTACGTTTGCCAGCCCGTAGCCCTGTTGTTTGACAATGCTGCCATTGCGGTAGATGCCGACGGCAAGGCCGGGGATTTTTTGCCGCTCAAGCTCGGCTTGGGCGAAGTCGTCGATGGGGTCGGCGAGGGCGGGGAGGGATAGGGCGAGTAGGAGAGGGAGGATGAGGTTTTTTTTCATGGGATTGCCTTTTGGGTTGGGACAGGGTGGGGTTTCAGGCTGCCTATTTTGCCTGCGCTTCTTGGGCGCGTTTTTGCCAGTATTCGGCTTTGGCTTTGCGCTCGTTTTCGGGTGGGTCGGGTAAGCCGTAGGCGGCAAATTGGTAATATTCGGCAAGGCGCGCGGCGGCTTTGCGGCTGCCTTGTTCGGCTTGTGTGGTTACGGCGGCAAGGTCTTGCGGCAAAATGTCAAAATACTGCGGCGTGGCGGGAGGCGTCGGGTTAGTAGTTTTTTGCCAGCTCGGCCAGATGCGGCGACAGGGTTTCGCCCGCCTGCGCGGCTTGGTAGGCAAGATAAGCGGCTTGGTATTTGTAGTAACCGTCGTATTGCTGTTGAGCTTGTCGCAGCAGGGTTTTGCCGTTGGGCTGTTCGGTTTGGTCGGGGGCTTGGCTGGGGCTGGCGGTCATGGCGGGCAGCTCGTGGATGTTTGGATTGGAATCGGTGCAGGCGGCGAGCAGGATAAGGGCTGTGATTAGGGGTCGCATGGGGTTTTCTTTCGGGCGGGGCTGCTTTGATGCTGGCGGATTCGCATTTGAAGTGCAACTTTCCATAACAGAAAAAGGTGAACTGGCCCCCAAATCTTGGACACTCATAAAAGCCTTTTCAGGCGCTCTGTGCAAGCTGGGTTCTGTATGCGACAGGACTCAGCTTTTTCAATTTCAGACTGCAACGCTCCCGGTTGTAGTAATCCATATAGTCATCTATCTGTTTCATCAATTCGTCCACCGTCAATTCTCCTGCGTTATAGAAACACTCCGTCTTCAACACCGCAAAGAAGCTTTCCATCGGCGCATTGTCCCAGCAGTTCGCCTTTCGCGACATGCTTTGAACCATGGAATGTTGGGCAAGCAATTCCCTATATCCCGCCGTACGGTACAGCACGCCTTGGTCGGAATGCAGCATCGTTCCTTCGCCGGTCAGCCGGGGCGCGGCTTTTTCAAGCATTTCCTTCACCATTTCGCTGTTAGCATTGCGGCTCATGGCGTAGGCGACGATCTCGCGGTTGAACAAGTCCAAGATTGGCGAGAGGTACAGTTTGCCGTCGCTCCCTTTGAGTTCGGTCACGTCGGTCAGCCATTTTTCGTTGGGCTTTTTGGCTGTGAACCGGCGTTTGAGGAGGTGTTCCGATATTTCGCCCATGGCGGGATGGCGGTAGGCTTTTTTCGCCCGTATTTTGGCTTTCAGCCCCATCTGTTTCATCAACCGCGCCGCTTTTTTGCGGTTCCAATCCAATGCTGCGGCAATGCGCCTTTGTCCGTAGCGTCCTTTATGCCGTTTGTAGGTTTCGACAAGGAGGGCTTTGTCGGCCTCGTCGGGATCGGGTCGATCTTGGTGATGGTAGTAAAAGCTGCTTTTGGGCAGGTGTGCGATGTGCAGCAGGTATTTGAGCGGGTGTTGCGCCCTCAGTGTTTGGACGGTTTGGCTTTGTCCTTTTCGGTCCGCTTTTGGCTGAGGGCTTTTAACTCCTTTAGGTAGGCGACCTCTGCGCGCATATAGCACAACTCTTCGATAAGCTCTGCCTGTGTTTTTTCTTGGTCGGGTTTGTCGGCGATGAAGGGGTTTTTGCGGTGTTCGGTCATGGTTTTGGATTGTGGATGTTCGAGTGCGCCGATGCCGCCTTCTTGATAGGCGCGTATCCATCGTCGCAGGTGGGTTCGGGAGATGCCGTAGTGGTCTGCGGTACGCTGTTGGCTGCGTATGTGCAGGTAGTGGAGTACGGCTTGGTATTTGAAGTGTAATGTATATTTGCTCATAAAAAAACTGCACCTTGTGAGTTGGAAGGGATGTGTCCAACTTTTGGGGTACAGTTCAAACTGGAAACAGGGTTTCAGACGACCTTTTGTAATCCGGCTGTATCTATTGGGAAAAATGATGAACGAACAAGATCAAGTAGAAATTTTTGAATCACTGTTGCAACAAACTGTTGACCGTTTGTTCGATAAATACGATGGAAATTTCGACCGTTTGGATAAACAAGAGCAAGAATTGGTTTACATTTGGCGCGTGGAAGCCGATATTTACAACGGCGGCATGCTCCAGTTTTTATGTAATTGGGGCTTTTCTGCCGCCGAAACGACCTGCGATATTTTAGAAAAAATGAAGGCCAATCGTAGTGCAGCCTTGATACGCCAGGCACTCGAGACAGTTACGTCTGAGGTACAGAGAGTGCAAAAAGAAGGAAAAGTTTTAAAGGAAACATGGGATATTCCGAAATATCTCAGTTTGGAAAGTGAAAATCTCCTTGAGGACTTAGACGAGCAATATTGGGAAGACCCTGATAATTTATGTCAAAAAGGCTGGCAACATTATTTGAGCTGATTTTCAGACGACCTCTTGCTTTTCCTTTAAATCCAACCATCACACCGACAATTGTTCCAATAAAGCCTGTTTCAACGATGACTGCGTTTTCGGATTTTTCAAATCGGGGCTGAAGACGATGAAGCTGTCTTCGATGCGTTCGTCCAGCGTGGAAATTTTGGCGTAGCGCAGGCTGACGTTGTGGGCGAAGAAGACTTCCGCCATGTCGGCGAGCAGGAAGGGGCGGTTGACGGCGGTGATTTCGACGGAGTACCAGTCGGGGTAGTCTTCTTCGGGGGTGATGGTGATGCTTGGCGCAATCGGCATGTAGCGGCTGCGGCGGCTGATACGGCGGCTGCGGCTTTGGGTTTCTGCAACGGTGTGTCCGTGGATAAAGCTGTTGAGTTCGGCTTCGAGCGCGCTTTGGATGTCGGGGTAGTCTTCGGGGGCGTGCTGCGAGGGGATTTGCACGATGAAGGTGTCGAGGATGTAGTCGTGTTCGGTAATGAAGGCGCGGGCGGCGAGGATGTCGAAGCCGTGGCGGCTGAAGATGCGGCAGAGGCGGGCGAACAGGCGCGGGCCGTTGGGCATGAAGACCATGACTTGAAAGCTGTCGCTTTTGGGCAGGATGCGGCTGCGGACGATGGGGGTTTCAAAGTCGTGTACGAGGTTGGCGGCGTGCCACAGGATTTCGCGGGACTGATGGCGGGCGAAATAGGCGGAACCGAGCGCGTTCCATAGTTTTTTCTGCTGTTTTTCGGGGACGGCGGCGCGGGTAAGCAATTCGGCGGCTTCTTGCTGGCGGCGGCCGAAGAGGGCGTGCGGATTGCCTCCGTTGCCTGCGAGGTAGCGTCCGGCGGCGTGAAACAGGCTTTCCAGCAGGCTGGCGCGCCATGCGTTCCACAGTTTGGGATTGGTGCCGCGTATGTCGGAAATGGTCAGGAGGTAGAGTGCGCTGAGGCGTTCGTGGGTTTGTACGCGTTTGCAGAAGGCATCGAGTACGTCGGGGTCTTGGATGTCTTCTTTCTGGGCGACGGTGGACATGAGCAGGTGGTTTTCGACCAGCCAGGCGAGCAGGTCGCTTTCTTCTTCGGTCAGGAAGTGGTCGGCGGCAAATTGGCGCGCGTCTGCGATGCCTTGTATGGCATGGTCGCCGCCGCGTCCTTTGGCGATGTCGTGGAAGAAGGCGGCGAGATAAAGGATGTCTTGTTTTTCAAAGGACTGCATCAGTGCAGAGGCGTAAGGCAGCTCGTGGCTGTGCATGTCTAGGGCAAGGCGGCGGACGTTGCGGACGACGGCGAGGATGTGGTCGTCCACAGGATAAATGTGGAACAGGTCATGTTGAAGCAGTCCGACGATTTTTTCCCATGCGGGCAGATAGCGGCCCAACACGCCGTAGAGGTTGAGAAAGCGCAGGGTTTGGGTCAGCCCGTTGCCGCGGCGGAAAAAACCGGCGAAGCGGCGGCGGTTTTCGGGATTTTGGTAGAAGCTGCGGTTGATTTTGCGCGTCGCCCCCCACCATGCGCGCAGGGTTTGCGGTTCGAGCGCGGTAATGTCGTTGCGCTGCTGCATGATTTCGACGATTTTGAAAATGTGTTCGGATCGTCTGAAAAAAATATCGGTGTGCCGCGCGGCGATTTGGTTGTTGACTTGGATGTAGTCGTCGTCAATCCGCAGGGTAACGCGCATCGGGGTGGAGGAAACGCGGCTTTGCAGCATGGGCGTGAGGATGCCGCTCAGTTGTTTGACGGTTTTAATTGCGCGGTAAAACACGCGCATCAGTTCTTCGCTTTGACGGCGGAGGTTCAAGCCTTCATAACCCATGCTTTCGGCGACTTGCGGCTGCAAATCGAACAGCAGGCGGTCTTCGGCGCGCTTCGCGTTTAAATGCAGATGGATGCGGATGTGGGCGAGGCGGCGGTAGCCGTGCGAAAGCATACCGGCTTCGGTGCGCGTCAGAATACCTTGTTGTACCAACGCAGGAAGATTGGTTGCCAAACCTTGCGCTTTCGCTATCCAAAGCAGGGTGTGGATGTCGCGCAGACCGCCCGGACAGCTTTTGATGTTCGGTTCCAACACCGCCCCTGAGCCTTGCGATTTGGCATGGCGGTGTTCCATCTCCACCAGTTTTGCTTCGATAAACGCCGCTACATTGCGTTGCGCGTTCATTTTTTCCGTCAACTCGTCTGCTGTCTGGCGGTTGCCGAACAAAAAACGAGCCTCTAAAAACGCCGTGTCCCCAGTAATATCATCGCGCACGCTTTCGCATAGTTCGTCAACGCTACCGCTTTTGACCGACGGCGCAAGTTTCATGTCCCACAAATCCTGCACAAAAGCCGCGATTTTTTCTTGAAGGTCGTCTGAAACGGTTTCAGACGACACGACCGCCAAATCCAAATCAGAATAAGGATACAACTCGCCGCGCCCGAAGCCACCGGTTGCCATCAGGCATAAACCGCTGTTTTGGAAATGTTTGTCCCAAAGTGCCGCCAGCAAGGTTTCGACTGCCGCCGTGTATTCCTTGAAGAACACCGACACGCGGTTGGCTTTTAAATAATGCGCTTCGGCGGCATCACGTTGCTGTTTGAAGGTTTCCAATGCTGAAGACAGGTTTGCAGACATTTTTTATTCTTTCGAGTTATGGATGGCGTAAGGCTAAAGGTGGTTAGGCAGTCAAATATCGTTTTCAGACGACCTCTGCTGGACAGCCGAGGGATTGGTCATCAGGTTTAGCAGTTCCTGCGGCGGCAGCAGCAACTGATACGCCGCCACGCCCAAAGCCGTCGCCATCTTTTCAATATTCGACAACGCAATGTTCCAGCGTTTGCGCTCCACAGCCGATACATAAGTCCTGTCCAAACCGCATTGCCGCGCCAGCTCTTCCTGAGACCAACCCTTATTCACGCGGAAAAGCCGCATGTTGTACGCCAATACCGCCCGTAAATCCTGTTCATTAGGCAGTTCGGCAGGCGGAGTCAATTTATTGCTCATGATTTTGTTTCCGGATAAATGGTTAAAGTTAAGAATTTGCTGTTACGGATTTTACTTCACATAAAAGCCAAAAAAAGGGGTGGCAACAGCCACACCCAAACACACACACATCAAGAGGAAAGAGATAGAGAGTATTAAATCAAAGCAGATGTATCATCTACTGATCAGAAAATCTTGAGGACTTTGAGAAATGTCGTCTCAGTTCCAATGTCGGCGATTATAAATGAAACTCAATTTGGAGCTTTGATTCAAATCAAGTCTGAGGATTATTTATAAAATAAATTTTAAAGATAGGTTATGTTAATTGAAAACAGGGGCAGATTGAAGGCAATTCATCTATTTTTATTTTAGATTGTGAACAAAATCCGTGCATCCTGCCGAAAATTCCTCTATAATGCCTGCTCATTCGGAATGTAGCGCAGCCCGGTAGCGCACTTCGTTCGGGACGAAGGGGTCGGAGGTTCGAATCCTCTCATTCCGACCAAATATAAAAACCTGCTTTGATTTCATGATCAAAGCAGGTTTTTTCATATCGTAGATTCGAGTATGGACACTGCAATTTTAACAAGGTAGAAAATGACAGTGGATTGCCGGTGTATCCAGCTATATCCCCTGTTTTATTTTCAGACGACCTTCATATTTGTGGTTATCCTCTGAAAAATATAAATTTAATAGATATATTCACTATACTGCTTTTTGATATTCAGTTAAGAACCGTTAATCCGTTCGCGTATAATTTGGAGTTTTCCCAACAAGGCAGCTGGTGTTTTATGTCTTCCAACCAACCCCGTCAAACTTGGTCCAACCGTTTGACTTATATCCTTACTGTTGCCGGCGCGACTGTCGGTTTCGGCGCGACGTGGCGTTTCCCGTATTTGGTCGGTGAAAACGGCGGCGGCGCGTATGTGTTTTTATTCTGTATCGCCATGTTTGTTATCGGTATTCCGATGATTTTGGTGGAAAACGTCATCGGACGGCGCAAAGGTGTGAACGCGCTGGATGCGTTCGGTGGATCGATGAACGGCAAACCTGTCGCCAAAATTTGGAAACTGGTCGGCTGGATGGGTTTGCTCGGTGCGTTCGGCATTATGGCTTATTACATGGTACTCGGCGGCTGGGTGATCAGCTATATCGTTAATATTATTGGTGGAAATCTGAATATTTCTAATCCTGTCAGCGGCGAAATAACGAAAAGCTTTTTCACCGAACACATGGAAAACAGCCCTTGGGAAATTGCGTTTTATACGCTGCTATTTGTGGCGGTGAACCAATGGATTTTGGTCAAAGGCGTCATCGGCGGCATTGAAAAAGCGGCAAAATACCTGATGCCGCTACTGTTTTTGTTCCTGATTGCCATGGTCGTGCGCAACGTTACCCTGCCGGGCGCGATGGAAGGGATTACTTTCTATCTAAAGCCTGATTTCAGCAAGATTACCGCCGAACTGTTCGTCTTCGTTTTGGGGCAGGTATTTTTCGCTTTGAGCTTGGGTTTCGGCGTGATGATTACCTTGTCCAGCTATCTGGATAAAAACGAAAATCTGGTTCAAACGGCAGTCATTACGGCAATTACCAATACCATCATCGCCGTACTGGCGGGTTTTATGATTTTCCCGTCGCTCTTCAGCTTCGGCGTCGCGCCCAATTCCGGCCCGACTTTGGTGTTCCAAAGCCTGCCGATTGTGTTCTCGAATATGTGGGCGGGACCTGTGTTCGCTGTGATTTTCTTCTCGCTTCTCCTGATTGCCGCGCTGACGACTTCGCTGACCATTTATGAAGTGTTGATTACGACCATTCAGGAAAAAACCAAAATCCGCCGTACCGCCGCGATTACGATTGTATTGGCTGCTATCTTTATCTTCGGCAACATCCCGTCCATTTTGAGCTATGGCCCGTGGAAAGACGTTTCCGTGTTCGGCAAAAATATTTTCGATGCCTTTGACTACATCAGCGGCAACATCTTGTTTATGCTGACCGCGCTCGGCTCCGCGCTGTTTGTCGGTTTCGTGATGAAGGACGAAGCGAAGGACGAATTGCTTTATAAAGGCAACCATACGACGGTCAATATTTGGTTTGCCTATGTGAAATACCTTGTACCGTTGGTGATTTTGCTGATTTTTGTCAGCAACCTGTTGTAATGGCATATAAGGTCGTCTGAAAATTTGAAACTGCCGAAATTCTCGGCGTAGTTATAAAAGCCGGGTTCTGTAAATAACAGAGCCCGGCTTTTTTTATTTTAAACTGCATCGAGCGCGATTTTTTTTTGCGTTCAGATATCTGTAAAGGGGTAAGTGTATTATGTATGCATACATGAAAAGTGGTGTTTGCGTGGTTGAAAAGACCAGTCTGTATAGAGAAACTTAGAAGAAGGGGTCGTCTGAAACGGAGGATTATTACATTAGGTTTACGGTTGCTTAAATCTACAAAGTTGGCTGCTTGTGATAAAGTTACGTTTGATTATGGCCGTATGAATTCTGATGCGGCTTTTTTGTACACAAAGGATTGTTATGTTGCTGTCCCCAACCCGCGCCCGCACCATTGTCGCTGCGGTCATGATGTTGTTTGCGGTGCAAGTTTCCGCCGCCAGACAGGATAATGCCGTCGAGGTGAAAACACCGAAAGACGTGAAACAGATTATTCAAAAGAGAAACCGCTTTACGCCTGATGAATTCAAGATCGAGCAGGCTCGCCGTGTGAATATACAAAACCGTGCGAATCAGATATTTACCTTGTTGAGCGGTGAAATACTGCTGCAAAAAGGCGATGCCGGTACGGCGTTGGCAACATATATGATGATGTTGAACAATACCAAATCACCTGAAGTGGCGGAGCGCGCTTTAGAAATGGCGGTTTCGCTCAATGCGTTCCAACAGGCGGAAATGATTTATCAAAAATGGCGTGAAATCGAACCTGTTCCGGGTAATGCGCAAAAACGTATGACTTGGTTGCGCAATATCTTGCTGGGGCAGGGCGATAAGACCTTGAATGGTTTGGATGATATTTTGGCCAATGCCAGCGAAGAACAGAATCAGCGTATTTTCCTGCTGTTGGCTCAGGCGGCAATCCAGCAGCCGGGGCTGGCAGAGAAAGCTTCGTCACAAGTCCATAAGGAAGCTTTGAAATATAAAGATTTGCCGGAAGCTGCGATTGCCGATGTGATTTTCAGCGCGCAAGGCGGCAAAAAGAAACATGCCATTGCGGCATTGCAACGTTTGGCAGGGCTTGATGCAGAGATGCTGCCGCCGACTTTACTGACTTTGCGGCTGATGGCGCAACGCAGTCCCGAGATATTAAATGGTTTCTTCGATCAAACCGATACGCGCAATCTTTCGCCCGTATGGCAGGAGTTGGAAATCGTTAATCTGATTTCCAATAAGCAAAACGACAAAGCCTATGCGCGCCTGCGTACGCTGTTGGAAAACAATCCGAATCCAGACCTGTATATTCAGGCGGCGTTGTTGGCAAACAATCGCAAAGACGATATTTCGACAATCATCAATTATTTAGATAAAGCGTATAACATCGGAACAAGCGAGCAGCAAAGCCGTGCCGCTCTGATTGGTGCGATGGCTTATGCCGATGTTAAGGACTATCCCAAAGCCAAACAATGGCTCGCCAAAGTGGTTGCCCCCAGTTATGTTTTTGATAAAGCAGTTTTTAGTGCCTCATTAGAAGCCGAACAAGGAAACGGTAAGGCAGCCTTAGCGGAAGCGCGTAGGGCGCAAAGCCTGCCCGAGCAGGAGGGGCGTTATTTCGGCAGTAAGGAATTGCAACGGGTTACCCTGTTTGCTTTGTCCAAACACGATAATTTGCAAGAGGCTTTGTCCGAACTGAATAAAATGTTGCCCAAAATCAGCCGACAGCCGGATGCAGCGGAGCAGTTGCCTGATGCTTTGTACCAACGCGCTATGATTTATGACCGTATGGGCGATCAGGGCAAAGCCATTGCCGATTTGCGCCGTGTAGTCGAATTGGCACCGGATAACGCCAACGGTTTGAATGCTTTAGGCTATATTTTGCTTTCTCCGACCAAGGAGCATTTAGACGAAGCCTTCAAATTGATTCAGGCTGCTTATCAAATCGAACCGGAAAACCCTGCCATCAACGACAGTTTGGGCTGGGCGTATTTCCTGAAAGATGATGTGCAAACCGCATTGCCTTATTTGCAATATGCGTTTGAAAAATATCCTGATGCAGAAGTTGCTGCACACTTGGGCGAAGCATTGTGGGCATCTGGAGATCAGGAAAAAGCCAAAAAAATATGGACGGACAGCCTGAAGGGTGAAGGTGATATGAAAATATTGCGGGAAACCATGAAGCGTTTTGGCGTGGAAGCGGCTCCTAAACCAGCGAAAAAAGCCCAATCGGGACGTTCCGTAAAAACGAAATAATGAAAGGGGTCGTCTGAAAACAAGGCTTTGGAAGAAGCTGGGATGATAGACAGTTTTCAGACGACCTTTTGGGAGTATTTATGAAATTACAAACCATTGTATCTATTGCAACACTGACTTTGCTTGCCGCTTGTGTGCATCCTAATTTGTCTCAACAAAATGATTGGAAGCCGGCAGAGAATGTCAATGATTTTACTGCAGACGGAAGATTGGCAGTAAAAGTCGAAGAAAAAGGCTCTTACGCCAATTTTGACTGGTCCTATCAAAATCAAGTCCAAACCATTAGCGTCAATACGCCTTTGGGCAGTACGGTCGGACAGTTATGTCAAGACAATCAAGGCGTATTGGCTGTAGACAGTAAAGGTCGGGTGTATCAGGCGGAAACGGCAGAAGAGCTCAGCAACAAACTTTTGGGCTATGAGTTGCCTGTTCAATATCTGCATATTTGGGCGGATGGCAAACGCGTTGCCAATGCACCATATCGATTGTTGCCTGATGGCCGTTTGGAACAATTTGATTGGACTATTACACGTAGCACCAATAGCGAAGGCAAGCCGAAAATCCTTCAATTGGAAAATGCTAAATTAAATGTCCGCCTGGTATTTGACGAAGTCAACCACGAACCTGCTGCCAGCGATCAGACTCAATGTGCAGCCCGCCTTAAAAAATAAAAAAAGAGCTTGATATGGATATTCCTGCCAACGCTCAAGCCTTTCCCGCGCCTGCTAAGTTGAATCTCGATTTGCGTATTACGGGCAGAAGGGATGACGGATACCATAATTTAGAAAGTATTTTCTGCCTTATCGGGCTGTATGATACCGTCTGCCTGAAACCACGAGACGATAAAAAGATTATTCTGCATAATCCCACCGAAGGTATTCCCTGCGAACAAGATTTGGCTTATCGTGCCGCACTTTCTTTGCAGCAACATACCGGTTCCTGTCGTGGTGTGGAAATCTGGTTGGAGAAAAAGATTCCGACAGGGGGAGGATTGGGCGGAGGTAGCTCCGATGCGGCAACCGTGTTAACCGTATTAAATCAATGGTGGCAATGTCGGCTGACAAGGCAGGAGTTGATTGATTTGGCGGTCGGTTTGGGTGCGGATGTGCCGTTTTTTGTTTTTGGGCAAAGTGCTTTTGCACGAGGAATCGGTGAACAATTAGTCAAAATAGAAATTCCTAAACAATGGTATGTGATAGTCAAACCGTCGGTACATGTTTCTACGGCTAAAATTTTCTCGCATGAGAACTTGACACGAAATTCCAAACCAAGCATAATGCCGACTTTCCAATCTTTGCAGCCATTCAGGAATGATATGCAGGCTGTTGTTTTTCAGGAGTATCCTGAAGTTTGGAAAGCTTATTGTGAATTATCTAAATATGGTCCTACATTAATGACAGGGTCTGGAGCATGTATATACCTCTCTACGGATAGTCAACAAGAAGCAAACAATATATACCAACAAGTTTTACAATCATATGAAGCATATTGTGTTGAAGGTTTAGACTCTCATCCTTTGTTTCAAATGATTTGATAAAGTTGGGGAGTCGTCAAGCGGTTAAGACACTGGATTTTGATTCCAGCATGCGAAGGTTCGAATCCTTCCTCCCCAGCCAAATCCCTTTGTTGGGGAGTCGTCAAGCGGTTAAGACACTGGATTTTGATTCCAGCATGCGAAGGTTCGAATCCTTCCTCCCCAGCCAGCACCCTTTATTGGGGAGTCGTCAAGCGGTTAAGACACTGGATTTTGATTCCAGCATGCGAAGGTTCGAATCCTTCCTCCCCAGCCAAATAAGAGCGTGTAAGTTTCCTTACACGCTCTTTTATGTTGAAAATCAGTGATAACGCTGAAAAGCTTTGTTTGATAGTGATAAATTTGGATTGGGATAGAGCAAAGCAGCGATGTAACGCTACAAATTTAATTCACTATGCCGTTCATTATGCGTATAATACCGCTCGTAATGTCTTGGACATAGGCAGAGGGAAGCATGACGTTTTCTGAGCGGAAGTTAAACATAAAATCAGGTGAAAATATGGCTGCATACGACAGTTTGATGGTATTTACCGGCAACGCAAATCCGGAGTTGGCGCAACGCGTTGTCAAACACTTGGATATTTCGTTAGGCGAAGCCTCCGTATCCAAATTCTCAGACGGCGAAATCGCCATCGAATTAATGGAAAACGTTCGTGGTCGTGATGTTTTCATTCTGCAGCCTACTTGCGCTCCAACCAACGACAACCTGATGGAAATCCTGACGATGGCTGATGCGCTAAAACGCGCTTCTGCCGGTCGTATTACTGCAGCAATCCCTTATTTCGGCTATGCCCGCCAAGATCGCCGCCCGCGTTCTGTGCGCGTTCCGATTTCCGCCAAACTGGTGGCAAATATGTTGTATTCCGCAGGTATCGACCGTGTTTTGACTGTTGATTTGCATGCCGACCAGATTCAGGGTTTCTTTGATATCCCTGTCGACAACATCTATGCCACTCCTATTCTGTTGAATGACATCAAACAGCAGCGGATTGAAAACTTGACCGTAGTCAGCCCGGATATTGGCGGCGTAGTCCGCGCCCGCGCTGTGGCCAAATCATTAAATGCCGATTTGGCGATTATCGACAAACGTCGCCCGAAAGCCAATGTGGCTGAAGTTATGAACATCATCGGTGACATCCAAGGTCGTACCTGTCTGATTGTAGATGACATGATTGATACCGCGAATACTCTGTGTAAAGCCGCCGTCGCTTTGAAAGAGCGCGGAGCGGAGCGTGTCTTGGCATATGCCAGCCACGCCGTATTCTCCGGAGAGGCAGTCAGCCGTATTGCCTCGTCTGAAATCGACCAAGTTGTCGTTACCGACACCATCCCTTTGTCTGAAGCGGCCAAACAATGCGACCGTATCCGTCAAGTGACGATTGCCGGCCTTTTGGCTGAAACGGTCCGCCGCATCAGCAATGAAGAATCCGTCTCATATCTTTTCAATGAAGAAGTGATGACAGGCAGCATGTTGCTGCCATAACCCCGAAGCCGTCTTAAGCTGGTCGCGGCCGATGACGGTAGTTTTATTTAATTTGGAGTATTTAACATGACTTATGAAATTCAAGCCTCTGTTCGTGAAGCACAAGGCACTGGTGCGAGCCGCCGCCTGCGTCGCGAAGGCCAAATCCCCGGCATTTTGTACGGTGAAGGTCAAGAGCCCGTTGCAATTGCTGTGGATCACAAAACCGTATTCTACGCATTGGAAAAAGAATCTTTCCACACTGCACTGATCAAACTGTCTCTGAACGGTGAAACCAAAGACGTTATCGTCCGCGATTTCCAAATGCACCCGTTCCGTCGCGAAGTTCAACATATCGACTTCCAAGCTGTTAAAGCTGACCAACCTGTACGCATCCGCGTTCCTCTGCACATTGTTAACGCTGAAAGCTCTCAAGCCGTTAAACTGCAAGGCGGTCGCGTATCTCTGTTGAACACTACTGTTGAAGTGGTTGCTTTACCTGCCAATATCCCTGCATACTTGGATCTGGATTGCGCTAAAGTTGTCGCCGGCGACATCTTGCACTTGTCTGACATCCAATTGCCTGAAGGTGTAGAAAGCGTTTCTCTGAAACGTAACGAAAACCTGGCTGTTGCTACCGTTACCGGTAAAAAACGCTAATCATCGTTTCAAGGATGATTTGAAAAAACTGCACTAGTGATAGTGCAGTTTTTGTTTTGTTGTCGCAAGGTAGTTTTTGATTGAACTTCAATAAAAAAAGCATTGCAATAGAGAGTTGCAATGCTTTTTTGTTATACCTCGCACCAATCTGCTGATTCTTGCCTTTGCATCAATGCGTTGGCTTGGCTTAAATGCAAGTCGCTCAGTACGGCGTTAGTTGCGCCAGCAGCAACTTTTTCCCGTGCAATCAAAATGGTATGGGGGAAATAGGTTCGGACTTGTTCGTAATCATGCAAAACGGCGATGATGGCTTGACCTTCTTCATGGCATTGTTTTAATACGTCTAGCAATGCGTAAGTTGTCCGGGCATCTACCGCGTTAAAAGGTTCGTCCAAGAGCAAGAAGTTAGCGTTTTGAGCCAGCATCCGCGCAAATAGGACGCGCTGGAATTGCCCGTTGGAAAGGTGGGCGATTTGACGGTCGGCAAGATCCTGAACGCCGACGCGCTCCAATGCAGCCATCACCCGTTGGTGTTGTTGGGCGTTCACGCGGCCAAAAAAGCCTATTTCGTACCATAAACCCATCGCGGCAAGCTCAAAGACAGTCATGGGCTGGCTGCGGTCAATGTCCGACTGCTGGGGCAGATAGGCGATATCTTTACGTTGCAATCCTTCAAGGGACACTTTGCCCGTATCGATGTTTTGAAGTCCCATAATGGCTTTGAGCAGCGTGGATTTTCCCGCACCGTTGGGACCGAAAATTGCCCACATGCTGTGGTCTTCAAAAGTAATATCGATATGGTGGATGGCAGGGCGGCGTTGGTAGCTGACCGTCAGATTTTCTACCTTGATGCTCATGATGCGACTGCCCAAAAATATATTGCCCATAATGCTGCAATTGCAAGAAGGGCAATCAGCAGCCGTTGGAATAGGCCGGTTAAGAGAATGGAATTCATAAGTCGTAAAGCATTCAGACGACCTTAAGGTGATGAGTTGGCGCAAGCAGATAAGAACATCGGCGGCATATAACAAATTTTGATTTTGCTATGAAACTAAAGTAATGCGCTACCGAATTATCGGTCTGCTCTAAGAGAGGGATAGGTCGTCTGAAAGAAAGTAAATGAGTTTTGAGATGATACTGTATAACATTCTGACTGTAAATTTGTTTTTGACAATACAAGATTGAAAAGGAGGCGGCATGGTTTGTTTGACGCTTGGGGTCGTCTGAAAATGTTTTTCAGACGACCTTTTTGATATTGGATGGGGTCACGCTATCCGTGTTTGAACATGGCTACCCGCATCAGTTTGATTTTTATTTTTGCGCCTTCTGATTGACTTTATTGTTGAGTGAACGCAACTGGTGTGCTACGAAATCCTTGGCAGCCTCTACTTGGGACGGAACGGTTGGGTTTTCCCCGAAATATGAGATTTTCGGCAGCGGACTGAGGAAGCTGTCGATGTCTTGCGGGGTAAGGAAGCGGCCGTGCAGGTCGAAGCCGACGTTTAGGGCGCGGCCGGGGATTTTTGCCAGCCTGTCGTGCAAATGACCGTACAGGTGATACCAGCCTCTGTGGCAGCCGTCCCATTCGTTGATAGGGTAGTGGAATAAAATCAACGTGTTGTCTATTTCGTCCAATTTCAGTTTTCGGTAGGTTCGGGCGGATGACAGTAGCGGATGACCGTCGTGTTTGACGGTTTCAAACAGGTATTTGTTGTGGCGGCGGATGATGTCGTCGTGGTTGCCGTAAATCAGGTGGTGCTTGCCGTTGAGGCGCGATAGGACGGCTGCGATTTTTTTGATGTCGTGGGTGAAAGACAAATCGCCCAAGTTGTATACGTCGTCGTCGGGGGAGACAGTGTTGTTCCATGTTTCGATTAGGTATTCGTCCATGTCGGCGATGTTGTCGAACGGGCGGAACTGCGGACAGAATTTGGCAATGTTTTTGTGCGAAAAATGTAGGTCGGATGTGAAAAAGATTTTGCTCATGTTGCGTTTCCTGTGATTTTTCGATGCGGTTTATGGTGCGGTCGTGTGGCTGACTAGCTTGAACCGTATTGCAAGCAGGCGTATGCTGGGTTTGTTTATTATGTGGTTAAGGAGTATGTATGCGTTTGGTTATTTCCGCGCCTGCCAACGGCGCAATATTGAAAGACGCGCTCAAAGCGCATTTGCAAAACGACCCGCGTGTCGGCAGTTTGGTTGATTTGTCTTCACCCGAAGGAACGTATCCGCAGCTTTCGTTTGCGGCGGCGCAGGAAGTGGCGGCGGGGCGTGCCGATCGTGCGCTGCTGATTTGCGGTACGGGCGTGGGTACGGCGATTGCCGCCAATAAGGTGCGCGGCATACGGGCGGCGACGGCGCACGATTTGCTTACCCTTCGCGGTTCGGTGGAAAACTACGACGCGCAGGTGTTGTGCATGGGGCAGAATGTGATTGCCGCGCCTGCCGCTTGGGCGTTGGTGGATATTTGGTTGGATTTACGCCACGACACAAGCAGCGGTTATGCGCCTAAGGTTTGCGAAATCAAGGCATTCGAGTGCGGGGCGTAAGCGCATTATTATTTTGGTTTTAAACAGACGACCTTGTTATCCTTGCCATCAAGGTCATCTGAAAACGTTTAAACGCTTATTTTCCGCTTTCGCTGCAAAGATGTTGTTCGCTGCTGTCGCAAACGGTAAATTTGCGCAGCTGATCCCAAGCGTTGTGTTTTTCTTTCTTGTTCGGCGCGTAGCGGAAGGCATATTGTGTCACATACAGGCTGTCATCGCCTTGTATGGCCTTGAACCAAGTGTATTCGGGTTTGCGGGTTGTATTCGCAGGTAAGCTGCCACACTGCGGCGGAATAGCCGTTTGCTTCGCCTTCAGTTATGGGATTGAAGCTGCTTTTTGGACAGGCATTCTGCCATAAGTTTGCCATATTGTTCCGGAATTCCTCTGCACCTAGGTTTGCGCCTGCCATGGATTGCAGGGTGATCATTTGTGTCCAGTTGTCGACGGTCTGCTTTTTCGGTACGAGCTTGACCATTGCCATGCCGTTTTGTTTGGTTCGATAGCCGATTTTGAAGTCTTTGGGCAGTTCACCAAAGAACGCCATCTCCGCAGCTTGCGCTGCCTGTGCCACCAACGGGAACATCACGGCGGCAAGCATCAATTTTTTGACGATATTGGTTTTTTTCATCGTTCTTCCTTTTGCAATAATGAGGGACGGATGATACAAGCATCCGCCGCCGTCATATTATCACAAGCGTTCGGCGTTTTTCAGACGACCTTACAGTTATCGTAAGAATGCTTGTATAAACGCGATCTTATCTAATTCAGGCATGGTGTTGAACGCTTCGCGATGCTCGTGGATGTGGTCGATTAAGGGGTAAAACTCTTCATCGACGTGGCGTTTGTCGAGCTTGCGTCCGATGTTGCCTTCGTTGCTTCGTCCCAGAAACTTGGAAATCAGGTAATACGGCGATTTGAGTTTGAACAGCATTTCGCCGGTTTGCGCATCAAATACCATAAAGCCTTCGTGTTCCACGTTTTTCAGACGGCCTTTCAGCTCCCCGAACGTGATGTTTTTCAACGTTTCAGGGCGGCGGATGGCGTATTGTTTGCCGATTTCGTCCAATTCGGCTTCGGTAAACTGACGGCCTGTCGCCACGTCGATGCAGCCGATTAAGGTTTCCCCCAATTCTTCTCGGATGATGTGCACGTCTTTTGCGTCTGTGATTTCAAACAAAAAAGTATGGTTTGGATAAGCGCGGAACAGGGTTTCGTATTGCGCGCAGTGTGCGGCGGTCATGTCCGCGAACGCGCTATCAAGCGAACCGGTGGTCGAATACAGCACTTTGCCGTCAAACGCCGCGCCGTGGGACGGGTGGTCGTCTGAAAGCGAGACGAAAGTGCAGCAGCCGAGGAAGCCGTTCACTTTTACCACCGCATCCACCAATCGCTCGTCGCCGACGCGGATCGGGTAACGGCTGCCTTTGGCAATACGTTCCGAATAATTGAATACTTTTTTAAACGGGCGCACGATGATGCGGTTGTGCGCGTCGATAATCAAACCGCGCATTTCCAGCAGCGCATCGTCGAAACGGTTGTCGTAGAACACGCTGCGGGCGTATTTCAACACGCGCAATTCGGGATAACGCTTGGATGCTTTGGCGGTAAAGTTGCGGCTGCCGTGTTGCAGATAATTTTCGGTGACGAAGGTTTGCTGCGCTTCGTCAAACGACAAGGGTTGCTGCTCGAAAGCCTGCATTTGCTTGATTTTTTCCAGCTGTTCCGCGCTGGCGGGCTGTACGGCTTCGACGTGGATTTCGTTTGCCACGCGGTTTTGGTTCAGCTTGATATACGCCGCCAACACGTCATGCTCTTTCACGCCGTGCAGGTTGGGATAGAAATTGTGCATACGGTAGATTTCTGTTTCGAAACCGCTTTTTTTCGCCAAATCCAACAAATGGCGGCAACGCGAAGCCTTTTGGTTGGTGTTGGAATGGATGATTAAAATGTTGCGGTTCGGATTTTGGCGTCCGATTTTTAAGGTTTCGGTTATCAAGGCATTACCGCGTTTTTGCGCCTTATCCACCGCCTCGCCCGACCAGCGGTACACACCGTTTTCATCGGTCATGAACAAGTCGTTTTCAATACGGACGATTTCGGCATCACGGTACTTCGCTTTAAATTCGGCGGCTTTTTGTTCGGCGAAAGTCGATTTTCCCGAACCTTGGTGTCCACGGATTAAGATGAATTTTTGCATGGTGTTTGGTTTCCTTATTTGGATTTTCAGACGAGGTTTGGTGTGTGAGGCCGTCTGAAAACAATACGGGCGATTTCCTTATTGATTTCTTCCGCCAGCAAACGGACGGGATAACTTTGCCAATCGGGATAACGGCGGCTGTGATAACAATGCCAATAGCTGCGGATACGGTCTTTCTGCTTTTGCCAATAAAGCGGGTTGTCAGCGAAAAAACGTGCCAAAGCTGCAGCGTTGTGTTGGAAAAATACGGCAACGTCAAATTGTATCGGCAAAACATATTCGCCGAGTAACTGTGCGGCAAAAGGCAGGACGAACGCAGGCTGTCCGGCGGCGAGCAGCGGTTTGAAATGACGTTCGCGAACATGATCGTCGTGATGGCGGGTATTCAGACAGTGTGCCATCAGTTGCCGAACCTCATCTCCTTTCGCATGGAAAGCTGCATATTGGCGTCTGATGAGGCGGATTGTCTGTCCGTCTGAAACAACGGTTTCTCCTTGGCGGACGGGCAAGCGGCTGCGGTAGGGCTGCCGCAAAATCAGCATTTCCGCTTCATGTCGCAAGGCTGCGGGAAAGGTTTCGCACAGAGCAAGTTCGTCAGCATTCATGTTTGCCACTCAATCTTTTACCGGTAAGGTCGTCTGAAAACGTTGCCACCTTATCTTCAGACGACCCCTTGGCTAATTTACCGCCACCAGCTCGGTTTTCTCAATCTCTTCCACCCAGAAATCCGCGCCCATACCTTGCTCGGCGAACGAGCCGATGAGCGTGAACACTTGGTCGGAGAAGCCCCCGATGTTCAAGATGTCATGGCGGTTTTGCGCTTGCGCGGTGGTGTAGGGCTGGATGTCCAAGCAGACGAGTTTGGCTTCGGGGCAGCGTTGTTTCAGGATGTCCCATTCTTTCATCAGGCCGGTTTTGCCGCTCCAATGTGGTCCGCAATCTGCCCAGCTTTCGTTGTCAGATACGATGACGACCAAGTCCACATCGGCTTTTTCGCGGTTCAACAGGGCGAGCGGTGCGCTACATGCCGTTCCGCCGCCGCCGATATTGGCGAGTTTTTCGGCGTTGGTCATGACGCTGTCGCGCGGGTTGAGCTGCACGTTTACCGTGATTCGTTCAAACGGTATTACGCGGGCTTTCGGGTTGGTGCGCAACATGGCGGCGGATACGAGCGCGGCGATGTCGATGCAGCGGGTTCTGCTGGTCGCGCTGCCGCGATAGCCGGTAGCCGGGCTGTGCATGGAACCGGAGACATCCGGGCAAACCACGACTTTGCCTCGGATGGCCGGTACGTTTTGTACGGCGGTTTCCATCGCGTCTTGCAGCGCTTCGCAGATTTCAAACGGCATCTTTTCGGATGTCGCCTGATACGCGGTCAGCAATTGGTAAGGCAGGACGCGGGCGCGGCGGATGGCGGCTTTGTCGCGCAGTTTTTCTGCCACCATTTTGATGTTTTTGCTTTTCGCAAACACATCGTGGCGCAGGAAAGTGTTCAGGTTTTGGCGAACCTGCTGCCATGAGCCGTTGCGGGCGATTTGCGCCCAGTCGCCGCTGTTCAATTCCAAGGCAGTGAGCATTTGGAAGGGAACGTCGGGCAATGCGCCTTGGCGGCTTTGCTTGTAGTCTTCAAAGGCGCGGGTAATGGGCGGCAATGCTTCGCGGTCGTACGGTTTGCCGATAAGCCACGCAAACCAGGCGGCGCGCCATGCTTCACGCGGTTTGGGGTGCACCATTTTGACCACGTCCGCCAGCGACGGGGCGTTGCCGATGGCTGCGTTCAACAATTGTTTTTCAGTGGTGGTCAAAAGCCAAGTCTGCATCAGTTTTTTCGGACGGTTGCCGAAGGATTTTCTGCCGACTGCGCCGCTGCGGATGATTTGTGCGAAGTTGCGCAACATTTTACCGTTGTCCGCCACTTGGTCGAATACGCGGGCAAGCATGTTCACGTCTTTTTGCGCCAACACGGCAAGCAACAGCGCGGGCATGTCTTTCATGAAGCCTTTTTGACGGGCGTACACGGCGGTTTTGGCGATAAATTCGGCATCCAGGTTTTCCGCCAATTCCAATACTTGTTCAAGCTGGTCTTGCGCATCGGTGTAGTAGGTGCTGTTCAGGCAGCCGGTGGCGGCAAGCTGGGCGAGCTGTTGTTTGGGTGTCAGCGTGTAGGCCATGCCGCCTGCTTCGTTGCGGGTATTGGCGGCAGTCAAACGGGTTTTAACGGATTGGAACAAGGTGGTGTTAGCCATTTTCATTTCCTTTTGTGTTGTTGTTTTTGGGTGGTCTGATGTTTTAGCTTTATAAAAGCAGCGTTTCAGACGGCCTCGAATGGGTGGCGGCGTGGCGGCTAATATTTGAAGGGATACGTTTTTTTAACGTGGAAGGTTAATGTAATCCCTTCAGGCATCCGCCTGCCGCCGTAAAAAGGGTGGGGGACGGCTAGTCTGTGGCAGGATTTCTGCTTCGTATTATTAGTACGACGATTGTTTATCCAATGTAATCCTGCCGGCATCCGCCCGTAAAACTTGTAAATGTTGGTTTTAACTTCATTGAAGCTGTACTTTCAGACGACCTTTCGCTTTCAATCATGCAGCGGATACATGCCTGCCGCACATAGGCTTTGCGGTCGTCTGAAAGACGCAACACAAGCATGCTTCCATAGCCGAACAGAAAATCTGCTTCTTTGCCCTGCGCCGTGCCGAGTATTTCGGCTTGGCGGAAGGTACGGCCGTCTGAAAGCACGATGTCGTAACAGCAGCCTTCCTTTATCAAACTGCATTCCGCTTCGGGAAAAGCCTGTTTCCGCCAAGCCTGCTCGCGTTTACGGCTGCGGCAGGTTTGGAACGACCCGCAAACCAGAGTTGAAAAAACGATGACGCCGATGATTAGCCAAGTGTTCATATCTATTCCTTAAAGTCGGCTCAGTTTTAGGTAGCCTTCTTTCGGAAAAGGATGTTCTACCCATCTTTCCAAATATTCTTTTTCGCCGATATTCAGATAAATATCTTCTAAAATCAGACGGATATTTTCAGCCAATTCATACCGGCCTACTTTGCCGTGCCATAAGGTTTGTTGTGGACTGCGATTGAAGTTGAAACTGAAAAACCAGTCGTCTGAATAAATCAGCCTCACTTCGGCTTCGTTGCTTTGTTCGGCTGCAGATACCAGTAAGGCCAGTTCGCCAGGTTCGTCTAAAAACAGGACTTTCGCCTCAGTGATGCTGCCGCCGCTTTGCAGGGCAATTGCTAAATCACATAAATCTTTCAGCGAATCATGCAGATAGGAAACGGCTTGCTGATGGCTTTCTCCGCCATATTTCACGGTAACGCTTGCCCAGCCTGCATCATGCAGTTGATAAGCGATATGGAATGGTTCGGTCATGGCTATGCCTCCTTCAGGTCGTCTGAAAGTATCGATAAGGTGCAGCACGGCAAACAACGAGTTTTTGGAAACGCCTTATTGCTCTAACCGACTGAGCTACCCGCCGAAAGCGGGGCAGGACTCGAACCTGCGACGGATGTAGTTTCCAAGGCATTTGTCCGCCATACTGCGAAAAAGGTGGGCGGCTAGATTGGCAGGATTTACGCCGTTTCCGACGGAGGGAATCGAACCCGCAATAACCGATCTGTAATCCTGCCGGCATCCGCCCGTAAGGGGTGGTACATCTGGCAACAAGAAGTAGAGAAATTTTTACGCGCTCTATCCTCTGAGCTACTCTGCCATAGTTGGCGGCAGAGGCGGGATTCGAACCCGCGACCTCGAGCGTTGGCAGGCTGTAATTCCTCCGGCATTTGCCGAATGCACCTAAAACGGTTTTCATCGTAGGTCGTCTGAAAAGTTTCAGACGACCTTGAGTGATCAAGCGATACAGCAAGCCATCAACCATTCAGGGGAACAAGGCTGGCATTTGCCTGCTGAATCAGAAAAGGTGGGCGACTAGAAAAACAAGACGTCAACGCCTATTAGGCGAGTCAGGAATCGAACCTGCAGAACCACTGTAGTCTTGTCGGCATTCGCCCTGTAACGACACAACAGCTAAAAATTCACGGAAAATTCTTTCCTATAGAACTGTATTTCCCGCAGCATCTGCTGCATCGTTACATTTACAACATAGCCAACAGCGTGCCAACGATAAAAAAATTTCAAAATTAATTTTTAATTTATTGAATATAAAGAAAATATATTTTAACGTGGTCTTTTACGGCAAAAAGAGTAGAATACTGGAAAATATATTTATAGATAGATTTATAGAAAATAAGATATTTAAGGAGATGCGATGCGATTCGACGATTTGGACAAACGCCTGCGGCAATACGAAACAGCTTATGATTTCTGCGTGCCGCAGGAAAATTTCATTGTAGTGCGCTTGGACGGACGCGGTTTTACGCGGTTGACCAAGGAAATTTGGCAGTTTGAAGCCCCGTTTGACATCCATTTTCGCGATTTGATGGCGCACACCGTCCGTCATTTGATGAAATGTGGTTTCAATGTGGCGTACGGCTATTCCGAAAGCGATGAAATTTCGCTGCTGCTGCGCCGCGACGACGATACGTTCAAACGCAAAACGCGCAAAATCATTTCGGTATTGGCGGGCGAAGCCAGCGCCGCCTTTTCGGTGGCACACGGGCAGCCCGCCGCTTTTGATGCCAGAGTTTGCGTTTTGCCGAACGAAAAACTGGTGGTCGATTACTTCCGCTGGCGGCATGAAGATGCACACCGTAACGCGCTCAATGCTCACTGTTATTGGATGCTGCGCAAGAAAGGCGAAAGCGTATCCCGAGCCACAGAAGCGGTCAGCGGTCTCACGCGCGCGCAGAAACATGATTTACTGTTTGAAAACAATATCAATTTCAACGAACTGTCCGCGTGGCAGAAACGCGGCTTCGGCGTGTATTTTCAGACGGCCTTGAAAGAGGGCTTCAACCCGCAAACCGGTGAAAACGTGCAGGTGGAACGCCAAATCTTACATACTGATTTCGAGCTGCCTTTAGGCGATGATTACGGCGCATTTGTCTTGGAAAGAATCGTTTAGAGGTCGTCTGAAAATGAATACTCCTACAAAAGTACACATCCCTGCTGTTCTCATCATTGATTTGGAAGTTGATCCGAAAACCGACAAACCGTTCAAAATCGGTGCATTCCGCCCCGACTCTGGTTTATTTTTTGAAAAAGCTTTTCGTGGAGAAAAGGGTTTTCATGCTGCCTTGGTTGAAATGGCGCATATGACTGATGGATTGAAGTGGCTGATGGGGCATAACTTTCTCGAACACGATTTGAAATATTTGAAGGCTGCAATGCCTGAAGCTGCATGGCTTAAATTGCCTGTTATCGATACGCTGCGGCTCTCGCCTTTGGCATTTCCGAAAAATCCGTATCATCGCTTGATCAAAAACCATAAAATCATCTCTTCTGAAATTAATTCCCCGCTTGCCGACTGCCACGCATGCTGGCAACTTTTCCAAGACCAATGCACGGCGTTCGGCAAAATCAAGGCAGAAAGTCCCGAAGAGTTTGAGTTGTGGGCGACCTTGTCCGACATGCCTCTGCCATACCAGATTTTAGATTGCATTACCATTCCCGAACGCGTCGTATGCCCTGATGTCAAGCGGCTGATCAGCACCATTTGGCTGATGATGCAGGACAACGATGACCAAGGTCGTCTGAAAGTTTGCCGCACTCGTTTTACGGAGTTGATGAAAACTGATATCCATAATCCTGATATATATCCCTCCCTCGGCTACGCTTTGTCGTGGTTAAAAGTTTCTGGTGGGAATTCTGTACTGGCACCGTGGGTGCGGCATCAATTTCCCGAGACGGCTCGGTTGATTGCCGAGTTGCGTGATTATGATTGTGGCAGTACGGAATGTCGTTATTGTCAGGATACGCTCAATCCAGATGTACAGTTGCAGCGTTATTTCAAACTGCCTACTTTCCGCGATGTAAAGGGATTTGATGGTGGACAACGTGCGGTGGTGCAATCCAGTATGAAGGGATTGCACACGCTGGCGGTGTTGCCTACGGGCGGCGGCAAATCCTTGTGTTACCAATTGCCAGCGCTCAACCGCTACTACCGCAACGGAGGCTTGACAATAGTTGTTTCACCTTTGCAATCGCTGATGAAAGATCAATTGGACGGTTTGGAGAAAAAAGGTGCTACCTGCGCTGCTATGCTTAACGGCTTGGTTGAGGTGGTTGAACGTGCCCAAATTTTAGACAAAACCGCGTTGGGCGATATCGGCATCTTGTTCGTCGCACCTGAGCAATTCCGCAACAGAAGTTTCATTACTGCTATTGCACAGCGTCAAATCAACGGCTGGGTATTTGATGAGGCGCATTGCTTGTCTAAATGGGGGCACGATTTCCGTCCAGATTATCTATATGCAGTCAAATTTATTGCTGAATACAGCAAAAATAGTGGTGCGGTTGCGCCGGTCAGTTGTTTCACTGCTACCGCCAAGCCCGACGTCCTTGCTGATATTACCCACCATTTTCGAGAGGAAATGGGTATTGAGTTTCGCCAATTTATCGGTGACAACGCGCGCGACAATCTGTTTTACGATGTGCAGGAAATTTCAGACGACCTCAAAAAACAAAAAATCAACGAGCTGTTGCATCGTGAGCTTGATCATCAAAGCGGTGGAGCCGTGGTATTTGTCGGACGGCGTAAAAGTGCGGAAACCTATTCGAATTATCTGAAAGAACAAGGCTGGGCATGTGAGCATTTCCACGCCGGTTTAGGCAACAACGAAAAAGCCGATATTCAAAACCAGTTTATTGGCGGTAGTTTGCGCGTTATTGTCGCCACCAACGCCTTTGGTATGGGGGTGGACAAATCTGATGTGCGCCTAGTGATTCATGCCGAGATTACCGGTTCGCTGGAGAATTATTTGCAGGAAGCAGGTAGGGCAGGAAGGGATCAGGAAGATGCAAAATGCGTGTTGCTTTATGACGGAAAAGACGTGGATACGCAGTTTTCCATCAGCAAAATGTCGCAAATCGAATTGCGCGATTTGAAATCCGTGTGGAAGAAAGTCGGTTGGCTGAATCAGGCGGCATACGGCAAAGACCATTGCGGTGAAATCGTGGCAACAGGTGGCGAAATTTTGCGCGACACCGAGGAACACATGAGTTTTGACAGCGATGATAGACAGGCAGATACCAAAGTCAAAACCGTGCTGGCATGGCTGGAACGCGCAGACTTATTGGAGCGTAAGGAAAATCAAACCCGTATTTTCCCCGCACGTTCAGGTCGTCTGAATCTAGATGAGGCGCTGGCGATTATTGAAAAAAACAAGTTCAGCAAGCGTATCTCGGAAATTTACCAAACTATTGTCGAAATCGTGTTTCAAGCGCCAGAAGATGCGCCTTTGAGTACCGACGATTTGATGCAGGCAACAGCATGCAGTTTCACTGAATTGCGCGGTCATCTAAAAAAACTGGAAGAATTGGACATTCTTACCAACGATACACACATGACCGTTATTTTGCGTACTGATAACAAAAAGCCTGCTGATAAACGTCTGGCGCAAGTTATCGCTTGGGAAGAGAAACTTTGGCAGATTTTAAAAAACGAAATTCCGGAAGCAGACCAAGGTATTTGGCAAAATCTCTCGTTGAGCGCTGTCTGCCACCAAATGCATGAAGCGGGTTTAGAAACCAATCCGGCTGAAATCAAACTTTTGATGCAGTCGCTCGCCGATGATAAGGCGGCACAGCAGACAAACAGCAGTGGAAGTTTTCAAATCCGCGATGTTGGCAACAACCTTTTGAAAGTGCGTTTCAAGAATTCTAAGAGCGACAGTTGGGAAAGCGTGCAAAACAACGCAGAGCTGCGCCGTAATATCAACCTGTGCCTCTTACCATTCTTGATGGCAAAAACCAACGGAGTGCGTCAAAAAGACGTAATGGTGGAAACCCGCATGGGTGAATTGGTACAACAGATTGCCGACGATTTGGTATTGTCGGTGCAAATCCCCGCCGACCGTCGTGAGCTTCTGCTCAAGCAGGCTTTGCTGTTTATGCACAAACAAGGTGTGATCAAACTCAACCACGGCATGACCATTCTAAGACATGCCATGACTATTATCCCTAATCCTGAAGCACTCTCAGCTAAACGCCAATATCTTGTGGAGGACTATAAACCACTTTCTGTTTTTTACAGCGAAAAACGTTTTCAAATCCATGTGATGCAGGAATACGCCCTTCGTGCATTGAAAAACCTTGCCGAAGGATTGAATTTGGTGCGTGATTACTTTGGCTTGGAAGAAAAGAATTTTAAAAATAAATGGTTTAAAGGTCGTCTGAAAGAATTGGACGAGCCTGCATCGCCACAAACTCTGCGCGAAATTACAGATGGGCTGAATGAGATGCAGAAAGCCGTTGTTACCGACCAAAGCAGCAGTAACCGTCTTATTCTTGCCGGACCGGGTTCAGGCAAAACGCGAGTTATTGTGCACCGTGTTGCTTATCTTTTACGGGTGCAACATGTTCCCGCATCCGCCATCATTGTATTGACTTTCAACCGTTTGGCGGCGCAGGAGGTCAAGCGCCGCCTGTTCGGACTGGTCGGTCCTCTTGCTGCTGCCGTTACGGTCATGACTTATGACGGTATGGCAATGCGGCTTTTGGGGGTGCGTTTCGATGGCAATAACCGTGAATATGGCAAAAGTCAGTTTAAAGAATGGTGCAGGCAGGCTGCCGCTATGCTTTCAGACGACCTTGAAAACGATGATGGTAGCGACGAGACACGCGAACGTATCATGGCAGGTTTCCGCTATATTCTGGTAGATGAATACCAAGACATCAGCGAAGAACACTACCGGCTCGTTTCTGCGCTTGCGGGTAGGAAGCGGGCTGAAGAAGACAAGCTGACGATTCTGGCGGTCGGTGACGATGACCAAAACATCTACGCCTTCAATGGCACGAGCAACGAGTACATACACCGTTTCCAAAAAGACTACGACGTTGCCCAACCCGACTATTTGACCTACAACTACCGCAGTACACAATACATCATCAGCGCTGCTAACAGCGTAATAAACGGCATGACAGGTCGTCTGAAAACGCTGCATCCGATTGTTATCAACCCTGAACGTCAAACACAGCCCAACGGTGGTGTACGGGCTGCAACAGACAGCGAAAGGCAGGGGCGTGTGCGCCACATCAGCCTGCCGTTCGGTAGCAGCAGCAACATACAGGCACAAGCTGTTATCACCGAAATAGGTCGTCTGAAAACCTTGAGCGAAGTCGCATGGAATGAGATTGCAGTTTTATCCCGTCATAATGCCAGTCTCAAACCTCTGCAGGCATGGTGTGAACAAAACGGCATACCTTATTTTTTGAGTGCCGACAAAAGCAGCAAAATCAAATTGCGCCACACCCGTGAGTTTGTCCGCCTGATTGATGGCGTGGAAAAACAAACCGAAGGCTTTACATCACAAGCTTTTGCAGAACTTATTAGTGAACAAGTGAAAAAAAGCGGTGGCAGTTGGTGCGTTTGGTTTAGGCAATTACAAACTGATTTCTTAAACGAATATCCACTGCAAGATGAGAAGCTACCTGAAAAGTCGGATAACTTTGCAGAGAGTCGTGAGGCAGAAATCCAAGCGTCGCCCATAGAAGACAACGGGTCGTCTGAAAACGGTAGTGGCACTGTTAACCGATATTCGTCTGCCTTTCTGAAAAGCTGGCTCTACGAATATGTAGGTGATGAACATGAAACCCGTTCGGAAGGTATATTTCTAGGCACGGCGCACGCAGTCAAAGGGTTGGAGTTTAAGCACGTCTTCATTTTAGACGGCGGTTGGCAGGGAGTTGACGAAGCCGAACAGAGGCTTTATTACGTCGCTATGACTCGTGCCATAGAAACACTGACCCTACTGCAAACTACTCCAGAGCATCCTTGGATGACAAAGCTACCTGATGATATTGAAAACGTGGCTCAAATCTTTACCGAATTACCTGAGTTGAATACCGAATACAGACGTTTGGCAGCTTATCGAAACACGGCAGTCGAGGGAGAAACCGATAGCAAAAGTGATTTGGATATCGACTTCATTGTCTGTCACAACAATGTCGAAACTGTGAAACAACGTCTGTTTGCTGCTGCGAAGCTGAAAAAAGACGACCCACTGGAAATGAAGCGGACGGAGGATGGCAGATATATTTTCCTTTCTGATGATATTGAAGTTGCCCGTACCGTCAAATTACCACCGTTGCCGACAAAAACTACCGCCTATGCCAACACTTTCAGAGTACGTTATTTAGACGAAGTCGGAGAATCATTTCGCCAACGTATCCCAGAAAAAATCGGCACTAAAAAGCTGGAAAAATGGACGCTTGTTATTCCTATGTTAGTGATACCGCCTGAGTAAAAAGAGTTTTTCAGGCTATCTCAAACATGAAGAAGGCAGCTTGAATACAAGGCTGTCTGAGACTCAAACGGAATAAACGGAATAAAAGATGAGTAACAAAAAACAAGTCGCCGTCAGCTTTCTCGGTACGGTATTGGACAGCGGTTTCGGTCAAGGGCGTTGGCAGAAGTGGCGGCCGAATGTCGCCATGAATCAGCGTCAGGATTTTCATCTTGACCGTATAGAGCTGTTTTATTCGGAGAAATACCGCGATCTGGCGGATCATGTAAAAGCCGATATTCAGCAGGTGTCGCCGCACACCGCCGTCAATCTCGTGCCTATGGAGCTGGAAAACCCGTGGGATTTTTCTGAGGTTTACACCAAACTGCACCATTGGGCGGCGGGCTATACATTTGATACTGAAGAAGAAACTTATCTCACCCACATCACCACGGGTACGCACGTCGCGCAAATCTGCCTGTTTTTATTGGTGGAATCGCGCCAAATCCCCGGCGTGCTGTTGCAGACTGCGCCGCCGAAAAACCAAAGGCGCAGCATGGGGAAAGGCGATATCGGCGGTTATGAAATCATCGATTTGGATTTGGCGCGTTACGATGTGCTTGCCGAACGCCTTGCCGCTGTGCGCGATGATGCGGTGCGCTACCTGAAAAGCGGCATCTCCACCCAAAACGCCGCCTTCAACCGCATGATTGCGGAAATCGAACAAGTCGCTCTCCATTCCCCGTCACCGATTCTGCTCTCCGGCCCTACCGGCGCGGGCAAATCGATGCTGGCGCGCAGGATTTTCGAATTGAAAAAAGCGCGTCACCTGATTAAAGGTGAGTTTGTCGATGTGAACTGCGCCACCTTGCGCGGCGACGGTGCGGCTTCCGCCCTGTTCGGACACAAAAAAGGCGCGTTCACCGGCGCGGCGGAAAAGCGCGAAGGCTACTTGAAAACTGCCGACGGCGGCGTGCTGTTTTTGGACGAGATCGGCGAATTGGGCTTGGACGAACAGGCCATGTTGCTTAAAGCCATTGAAGAAAAACATTTTTATCCCGTCGGCAGCGACAAGGAAGTGCAAAGCAGCTTCCAGCTTATCGCCGGTACCAACCGCGACCTGCGGCGGGAAATCCGCGCCGGACGCTTCCGCGAAGACCTGTTTGCCCGCATCAATATCTGGAACTACCCGCTGCCCGCGCTCGCCGACCGCCGCGAAGACATCGAGCCGAACATCGAACACCAGCTCGCGCTCGCCTCGCAGGAACTCGGCCGCGCCACCCGTTTCAATAAAGAAGCCCTGTCTGCCTACCTTGCCTTCGCCCATTCAAACGAAGCCCGATGGCGCGGCAATTTCCGCGACCTTGCCGCCAGCATCATGCGTCTTGCCACACTTGCCCCGCAGGGCAGGATACAGACGGAACAAGTAGCGGCAGAAATTGAGCGGCTCAAATGGTTGTGGGCTGAGGAGGCGGATTCAGACGACCTTTTACACAAGGGGTCGTCTGAAAAGGCGGATAACTACCCCGACAAAATCGATTGGGAAAATTTGGATTTGTTTGACCGCTTGCAATTGCAGAACGTGATTGACGAATGCCGCAAACACCAAAACATGGCGCAGGCGGGAAGGGCATTGTTTCATGTTTCCCGAAACAGCCGTGCCAAAACCAATGACAGCGACAGGCTGCGCAAATATTTGCAGAAATTTGGTTTGGAGTGGGGCGATATCGGGCAGTAGATGGGGATTGGTTCTAGCGGGTTGGAGCGGGAGAGGTTTCTATTTCGATTGGCTGGTATGGTCAAACGAGGGAAAGGTCGTCTGAAAACCTGTTCTCAAGATTCACTGAGTTCGTTTTAGCTCTGAAGAAACTGACTGCGCCCGTTTTCAGACGACCTTTTGCTTTGTGGCGGGGATGGACTTATGGTTTGGTCAGATAAGGATATAGATCCATACGTGCGTCTTGGCGTACGGCTAAATAGTCCGGTGCATAAAACCTCATCCCAGTGCCGTGATAAAGGCATTTTTGTCGAGGATCAGGATACAGTCCGCCACCTAAATAGCCGATTTCTAGCGGGTGCTGATTGGCAGCATACTGTTTCAACACTGCGGCAGCAGCTTGTGTTTGTTCGGCGGTGGGATGGTCGCCAGCTTGTCTCAGACCAAGCAGATCCCAAAAGGTTTTTCTAGGAGGAGTAATACGGATATTGTATGTCGTACATCCATCGTCATAAATTAGGTGTTCTATTTGGCGGACGGAAATTTGATAGTAACCGTGGCTGCCTACAATACTGAGGACTTGGGCTTTTGAAGAATCACCGCCGGCATAGGTTGCTAACGGAAATGATAGGAAGAAGAGGGGGATAAGGTAGCGCATAAGGTTTAGGTCGTCTGAAAGAGTGTTGGGTGTTACTGCAAGTTTAACATGGCAGGTATTACGGAAAGTAGGAAGGTAAGGTCAGGTATGGCATTTTTCTTTTTACTGGAAGGGTCGTCTGAAATTTTTCAGACGACCCTTTTATCTTTGCTTTGAAAGGTAAGGCTCTAAAACGATTACGGATTTTCGCCATACGGGGAAATTTTCGTCACGCGCCGACGTTTTTGGTGCAGGGGGCGGGTTTGTTCCGTTTGGAAAACGTAATCGAAGGGGCGAAGTTGCAGCGTCTGCCACAGGCGGTCCAGGTTGCGTGTGGCGGCAGCGCGGGTTTGCTCTGTGTCGGGCGTGAGGAAAATGTGCAGGGCTTTGCCGTGTTGCTCGACGCGGTATTCTTGGATGAGGTCGTCTGAAATCATGGCGCGGCGGATGAAGTCGGCGTAGAGGGCGTAAGGTTCGCCGTTTGCTGTGCGTGCGTCGAGGATGTCGTCGCAGCGTCCTTCGATGGCGCTGATGCGGGCGAATGCGCTGCCGCAGGGGCAGGGGGTGTCGTTGGCAATCAAAACGTCGTCGAGGCGGTAGCGGATGACGGGTTGGCTTTTGCGGTTGAAGTCGGTGATGATGGGGGCGAAGCGGCCGCTTTCGCGGTCTATCCAGTCTTTTTCGATATAGACCATGTCTTCGTTCAGATGCAGGTTGCCGTGGGCGCAGGTGTGGGCGAGGAAGCCTTCGGTGCATTGGTAGATTTGGTGAACCGGCGTGCCGAAGCGTTGTTCGATGCGGGTTTTGACTTGCGGCTCTAAAACTTCGGCAACGGAGATGATTTTTTTGGGGTGTATGGCGAGGTCGGGGTGTCGGGCAAGCTGCTGCAATACTTGGGCGGGGGCGATGAGGATGGTGGGCTTTTGCGCGTTGAGCCTTGGGATGTGCGCGTCCAAGGCTTCGAGCAGGTCGTAAAACTCGAAGCGTATCAGCGGGCTTTTAACGGCGGTGTAGAGATTGCTGTTGGCGCGCAGGAAGAAGGCGATGCTGTGGCGGGCGAGGTAGGGGCGGGGCAGCATGCGTTTGAGCATATAGCCTGCCCACAGGGCGGACTCTTCGGGGGAAACGAGGAAAATGCCCCTGTTGCCGCTGGTGCCGGAGGAAAGCCCGACGGTGATTTCTTTGCCCGAGGTCGTCTGAAAAACGGGGCTGAAGTCGCGGCTTTCTTCGGCTTTGAGTGCGACGGAGAGGGCGTCTTTTTCGCTGATGCCGTAGGCGTTGATGTCGGCAAAATGCTGCATGAAGATGCGTTTGTTGATAACGGGGTAGTCTTGCAGCTTGGCGCTGTGGGGGTAGAAGCGGCTGTTGTGGTTTGTCAAAAGGCGGTCGAGCTGTTTTTGCTGGTGTGCTTCAAGGGCGGCGCGTTCCGTGTAGTTTCGTGTGTGGAAAAAGGATTTGAGGATTTGCCATTTTGAAGGTTTCATGGTGTGTTCTTTTGTGCAGTTGAGGGGCTTTGCTCGTCGGGTTTTCAGACGACCTGCTTTAATCCAAACCTTCCATGCCCAATCGCCGCAAGGTGGGTTCGCAATGGCTGGGAACGAGGATGATTTCGCGGTTGCGGCGGTGGAGGTGTTGCAGGCGGTCTATGGTGGCTTGGACGGCGGTGCGGTTTTGTGCGATAAGGCCGGTAAGGGGGTTGGGGCGGCGGTTGTGGCTGATGGTTGCGAACCGCCAAACGGCGTCGGCAATCAGGAAAAATTCTCCGGCTATCAGCCCGTATTGTCCGGCGGCATGGCCGGGCAGGGCGACGGCAATCAAATCGGCACTGATGCGGTAGCCTTGTTCAAACGGGTAAAACGCTTCGTCAAGGCGGACTTCGGGCATATCTTCGATAAAGCGGGCGCGCTGCGGCAGGTCTTGGGGCAACAGCTCGCGCAGGAAGCCTTGTTTGACTTCGATGATGCGGTTGGTCAGGCTTTCGGGTTTGTCGGTACGGTAAACAAAATCGTAGGCGGCGCGGGAAAGGATGATTTCTGCGTCGGGGAAGTCTTTGAGGCCGGCAATATGGTCGGCGTGCAGGTGGGACAGGAAGATTTGGTTGATGTCGTGTGCGGCATCGCCCAAACGCTCGCATATGGTCGGTTGGCTGAGGGTGACGGGCGTGGTCAGCGCGTAAAATTTCTCGGGAAATCGGCGGCAGGCTTGGAAAAAGCGGGGCGCGTAGCCGGTATCGAACAGCAGGTTGCCGCCTTGGTGGGTGATGTGGGCGGTCATGGCGGGAAAGGCGGCTTTACGCAGGCTGCCGCCCCGTTCGACCATACATTCGGGATGGGTGCAGTAGCCGGTGTGGTAGAAACGGATATCCATAGCTTCAGCCTTTCAGGGAGCGGGCGTATTGCCGCAGTCCGTCGGCAATGCTGATTTGGGGTTCGTAGCCGAGCAGCGAACGGGCGCGGCTGATGTCTAGGGTTTGGTCGAAGGAAATCGTGCCTATGCTGTAACGGGTGACGAGGGGTTCGCGAAAGGAACGGGTCAGCCGTGCCTGCGTTTCCAGTAGGCGGGCAACGCTGTCAATCAGGCGGTAGGAGACAGGTTTCAGACGACATCCGAGATGCAGGGTATCGATGATTTGCCGGTAGAGTGCGGCGATGGTCTGCGGCTCGCCGTTGGTGATGTTGAACGGCATGGCGCGGGGCACATCGGCTTCAGCTGCCAACAGAAGGGCATGGACGACATTGCCGACGTAGGTCACGTCCACTAATGCGCCGCCTGCTTCGCGGCTGCTGCGCCGAATCAGCGGCAGAAAGCCTTTTTCGGAGATTTTGAGCAGGCGCGGCAGGACGGCGGTGTCGTATTCACCGAAAATGCCGCGAGGGCGGATGATGACGCTGGAAATGTCGGTGACGGCGATGACTTCTTGTTCGGCAAGGAATTTGGTGTAGGCGTAGTCGTTGACGAAGTGGCGGCTGACGAAGGTTTCGGGGACTTTATGCTGGTCGAGGTAATCGAAATAGATGCTGGGCGTGGAAACGTGTATCAGCTTGCCGATATGGTGGTGCCGCATCGCCGCTAAGACGTTTTGCGTGGCGGTCACGTTGGCGCGGTAAAAATCTTCGTAACGCCCCCACGGCGAAGACAGGGCGGCGCAATGGAACACGATATCGGCTTCGGAAAACGCCTTTAGAGTCTGATTGCGGTCGGACAAATCGAAGGCGTGAAATTCCGTCCCCAGCATTTTGCCGATTTCGGCATTGCGCCCACAGGCGGCTACTTGCCAACCTTGGGCAAGCAGCGTCTGCACAAGGTTGCGCCCCAGTCCGCCGGTAGCGCCGGTGACTATGGCTTTTTTCATGGTTTTTCCCAAACCAGTGCGCCTAAGCCTACACCTGCGGATGTGCCGAACAGCAAAACTTTATCGCCCGAGCGGACGGGGAAGTCGGTCAGCAGGTGGTGCAGCGCGGAGGGGATGGAAGCGGAGATTTGGTTGCCGTGGGTGTTGAAAATATCGACGATTTTGGCAGGGTCGAGTTTCAGACGACTGATGATGTGTTGCAAAGCGCCGCGGCTTGCCTGATGCGGAACGATCCAGTCTATGTCTGCCAACGTCAAATCTGCCTGCGCCAAAGTTCCATCCAAAAAGCCGGGTATGGCTTCGGCGGCAAGTTTGTAGAGCTTTTTGCCGTTCATGTGGAAATAGGCTTGGGAGACATAGCTTTCGGGATGTTTGGATGGATGGTTTTCATAGCCGCCCGCGGGGATGGTGCAGAATTCGTAGCCTTCGGGATGTACCTCGAATTTGCTTGCCAACACGCCGCCGTTTTCAGACGACCTGATGACTGCCGCCGCCGCGCCGTCGCCGAAAATGGTCGAACTGTGAAAATCGTTCCAGTCCAAGCCGACAGAGGCGACATCGCAGCTGATCAATAAAATGGTGGGATATTTGTGTAGCAGCGAATCCGCCAAATCCAAGCTGCGTAAGAACGACAAACAGGTCATATTGACGTCGAATGCGGCAATCGGTCGCGCGGGCTTCAGCAGACGCAAGGTATGCGCGGCGTTGAAGGGAATGCATTGACGGTCGATACCCGAAGCGTTGATGACGCAATCCACATCGTCAATTGTGATGCCTGCCGCCGCCAACGCACTTTGCGCAGCTTGAAGCTGCATCGCATCGGCAGATTCGCCTTCTGCCAGAAAGTAGCGTTGCGCCAAGCCGCTGAGTTTTTCGGTGCGGCCTTCTTTGATACCGAGCAGGGCGTCGATTTCGGTGGAAGGAACCAGCCGCGAAGGCAGTCCTTTGCCTGTGCCGATGATGTTGAGACGGAGGGATGGGTTCGGATGAGTCGTTTGCATAATATATCCGCTAGTGAGTAATACTTCAGCATAGTATTAATATTTTGTCATTGTCAACGTTTATATCCGCGGAGAAATCAAAAAAAGGTCGTCTGAAAACCTGTAAACGGCTTTTCAGACGACGGCGGATTCGCATTTGAAGTGCAACTTTCCATAACAGGAAAGGCCAGTATGCGGTAGCATACGGCCTTTCCTGCAAGAAAGATTGCCATGAGCTACATACAACTGACCCAAGACGAACGATACCATATCCAATACCTGTCCCGCCACTGCACCGTCGCCGAAATCGCCAAACAGCTCAACCGCCACAAAAGCACCATCAACCGCGAAATCAGACGGCACCGCACCCAAGGGCAGCAATACAGCGCCGAAAAAGCCCAGCGGCAAAGCCGGCTGACCAAACAGCGCAAACGAAAACCCTATAAGCTCGATTCGCAGCTGATTCAACACATCGACACCCTTATCCGCCGCAAACTCAGTCCCGAACAGGTATGCGCCTACCTGCGCAAACACCACGGGATCACACTCCATCACAGCACCGTTTACTGCCACCTCCGCCAAGACAAAAGCAACGGCGGCACTTTATGGCAACACCTCAGAATATGCAGCAAACCCTACCGCAAACGCTACGGCAGCACATGGACCAGAGGCAAAGTGCCCAACCGTGTCGGCATAGAAAACCGACCCGCCATCGTCGACCAAAAAGCCCGCATCGGCGATTGGGAAGCCGACACCATCATCGGCAAAGATCAGAAAAGCGCATTACTGACCTTGGTCGAACGCGTTACCCGCTACACCATCATCTGCAAATTGGACAGCCTCAAAGCCGAAGACACTGCCCAGGCAGCCATTAGGGTATTAAGGGCACATAAAGCCAGAGTGCACACCATCACCATGGACAACGGTAAAGAATTTTACCAATACACCAAAATAGCCAAAGCATTGAAGGCGGAAACCTATTTTTGCCGCCCTTACCATTCGTGGGAGAAAGGTCTGAATGAAAACACCAACGGACTCATCCGGCAATACTTCCCCAAACAAACCGATTTCCGAAACATCAGTAATCGGGAGATACGCAGGGTTCAAGATGAGTTGAACCACCGGCCAAGAAAAACACTTGGCTACGAAACGCCAAGTGTTTTATTCTTGAATCTGTTCAAACCACTGATACACTAGTGTTGCACTTGAAATCCGAATCCAAGGTCGTCTGAAATCACCTGCCAACCCTAACCCTGTCAGCGGCAACCGCCTCAAAGAATACAACGGCATCGAATACACCTACGACGCATTGGACAACCTGATCTACCGCCAGCTGCCCGACGGCGAAAACCAATATTACCAATACGATTTAGAAAACCAACTCGTCCGAGTCGAGATCAAAAAAGTCGCCGGTAATACCGAGATCTGGACATACGCCTACGACCCGTTTGGCAGAAGGCTTTCCAAAGAACGCCAAGACAAACTCGCCTGGACGAGCACCGACCCAAAACGCACCCACTTCGCCTGGGACGGAACGCGATTACTTCAGGAGTACACCTACAAAGGCAGCTACACCTATATCTACACCGACCAAGACAGCTACGAACCTTTGGCCCAAGTCTTCCACAACAACCAAGACGAAGCGCAATACCTCGCCTATTTCCACAACGACCAAGTCGGCATTCCGAAAGAGATGACCGACATCCACGGCAATCTCTTATGGTACGGTGAATACACCGCCTGGGGTCGTCTGAAAAAAGATGAGCGGGTTTACAAGAACGCGCACCAGCCGTTCAGATTGCAAAACCAGTATTATGATGAAGAGACCGGACTGCATTATAACCTGATGCGGTATTACGAGCCTGAGGTCGGTCGGTTTGTGAATCAGGATCCGATTGGGTTGTTGGGTGGGGATAATTTTTACCAATTTGGGCCAAATATTACAGTATGGATTGATCCACTTGGTCTTGAAAAATGCGAGAGTTATTGCGATAAATTGCTTAAAAAATTTAATGTGATATTTGGAAAACATAAGGAAATGGCTAATATTGCTAGTGGTACAAGAAAGGATTCACATCATATTTATCAAGATTCTGCTATGAAAGGTTTAGCTGGTTATGATAGGGGTGATGCAATTGCTGTTGTCATGAGAGCAAGAAATACTGACAGAACAACTAGGGGACCCCCGCACTATAAGACTCAGCAGGTGCAACGAACATATCCTTCGGGAGGGAGGTTAAAAAATGAAACAATGGTTGCTTATCGTGCTCTTCGGGCCGTTGGTTACGCTCCACATGTTGCAGGATGTTTGGTCCTTAAAGCAAAAGAATATCTACTTGGAATAGGTGCTAACGATAATTCGAGAACATCTATACCCAGAAGTAGGGTAAAACACATTAGAAAATAGAAAGGAAATATCATGTTTGATATAAAAAACGAAATATACAAAGAAGCTACTGAATTTCTAAATTATTTTAAAGAAGACAATTTGAATATTTTAAATGATAAATATGATATATCTATTGAAGTTTTTAATGAAATGAATGAAATCATACTTGAAGATTTTACATCAAATAAAACTGAATTGAATTTACCTCCGCTATCGGATATTAAGGATCCCGATAAAGATTTGTGCTTTATCCAACTCGTTGATGAGAAAAAATTATATATTGTCGAATTTGATATTTTTCTTAAAGATGAGCCTTCCGATCTAAATTTAATTGCTGAATATCATATTGATGATTATTTTCCTAAGTTTGAATTTAGATATTTTCGAGTATGAATCAGAAAGTGATTAGGAAACTTTAGTGCAAAAAGTTAACATTGTTTATAATTTTGCATTTTCTAATACAGGCCACATTAGTAAGTGTAACAATCAGCAAGCCGCAGCCCGCATCAAACCGTAGGTAAAATGTAAAGGAATAAGGAAAAGCACTATATGATTTTTGAAAAAATTGACACTCTAGTGGACTCGTTTCTTGCAGGAGGCTCCAGTGTGCAAGAAATTCAATATACTATTGATCAATATGTTCACGATAAAGATATTGATATTCCAAAATTTTTTCGTAATTATATAAATGATGGTATCGAGCATAAGAATGGAGATAGAGTTGAATTCTCTCTAATTATTTCGGATATATTCAAGCAAGATAAGATTTTATTGGATATATATGAAAAATTATTATTTGAAACTTGGCATGATAGACATGAAGATATTGTTGATGTTATTAGCCAACATGGGAATGCTTCATCAATACCAAGTTTAATAAAATGTCTTGATATGAATTTGGATTGTATGAAATATAATAATTCGTATTCTTTTCATAAAAAAATTATACATGCAATACAAAATTTAGATGGTAAAAACTATAAAAATTACTTGAAATTAATCTTTCAAAAGTTATCTCCCAAGCTTAGAGCAGAACTTAAGAAGTAAGTAAATCGCAGCATCCATGAAATCATCTAATGTCGATGAAGGATACGTTTGTAACGAAAGCACGCGGTTTCTGTTTTTCAGACGGCCTCACTATTTTCTTTGAGGTCGTCTGAAACATTTGCTCTTTAACAATCTCATTACTGGCAATACCGAGATCTGGACATACGCCTACGACCCGTTCGGGCGAAGACTGAGTAAGGAAAGAAAAGACAAACTCGCCTGGACAAGTACCGAACCGAAACGCACCCATTTCGTCTGGGACGGCAGCCGCTTATTGCAGGAGTACACCTACAAAGGCAGCTACACCTATATCTACACCGACCAAGACAGCTACGAACCGCTGGCGCAAGTCTTTGACAACGCCAAAGACGGCAAACAATACCTCGCCTATTTCCATAACGACCAAGTCGGCATACCGCGCGAGATGACTGACATCTACGGCAATCTCTTATGGTACGGCGAATACACCGCCTGGAGTCATCTGAAAAAGGACGAATGCGTCTATCGGAACGCGCACCAGCCGTTCAGACTGCAAAACCAGTATTATGATGAAGAGACAGGGCTGCATTATAACTTGTTGCGTTATTACGAGCCTGAGGTCGGGCGGTTTGTGAATCAGGACCCGATTGGGTTGCTGGGTGGGGCGAATTCTTATACTTTTAGTAATAATGCTTTAGTCTGGATTGATCCATTAGGACTTGCAGGGGAAGCAGTATTAAGTCCTCCTAAAAATGTAACTTTATCAACTTCTAAAGTTAAACCAATTGGTAGAGCGGGGCTTCTTGATGTTGTTTTATCACTATCAGGAGATACTCCTAATAAAGAACCGTTTTATTATGCTACTTACACTAGAACACATCCTGTTACAGGACAAGTTTATTGCGGAAGAACTCATGGTATAGGAGATTCTAATTATTTAGTACACAGAAGAGGGTTACAACAAAAACATTTAAATGCGGAAGGGTTCTCACCGCCCGTGTTGGATAAATATTCCACTAGTCCACAAGCTATTCGTGGCAGGGAGCAACAGTTGATTGATTTTCATGGAGGTGCGCAAAGTGTTGGAGGTACTGCTAGAAATAAAATTAATGGGGTTTCTGCTTGGAACCCGAATGGACCATATTATAACTGGGCTTCTACAGCAGAATTCGGAGCCTTGCCTGATAATTCCCCTGCGAGAATGAGACTATGGTAGTAAAGATTACTAAACAAAGCATCTATAATCTAATTAAAACTTACAGCTTTATAATCAATAGATTGTATAATATTTATCCTGTTGAACTTAAACCATTAAAATATAGCTTCGACTTTAGCGTTTCTAAATATGAACAAATTATTGAAGATGGAAATACTCCATTGTATAAGTTACAAAATGGATTACTGCAAGGGCTGTGTGAAATACCATTGATACTTAAGAACTTATTGACGAAAAAGGAATTTGAGGTGGCTTTGGCTATATATAATGAAGAAATAAGTAATAATGAAACAAAAGAAATAGTTGAAAATTTTTTTTATAGAAATTTTTTACGTATCATCAAGAAAAACAGAATTAGAAATGAAGAAGATTTTTGGATAGCACAGTTAATGCTTGACTTATCATCTAAGAATTCTAATTTTTTGAATAAATCTGATATACAAAAATTGATATATTTAATAGATGACTTCAGTAGCAAACTGTAGCCTGTATGAGACTTCAAATTCTTACGCAGCGAGTGTTAGCAAGCCGTATCCCGCATGAAGCCTCTAATCTCAACGTAATGTGTGTGCGGTACACACGCACACAGTTCCTGTTTTTCAGACGACCTCACAATCTTCTTTGAGGTCGTCTGAACCATTTGTTCTTTAACAATCTCGTTTCCGAAGACGAACGTTTCTACGTCAACCGCCTCACCTCCGTCATCTTCAACGGCAAAGAACTGGTGCGCTACGACTACAACGGCTACGGCGATTTGACCGCCGTTTACGGACGTGACGGCAAAAAACTGCGCGGTTTCGCCTACCGCAACCACATCATGGTCGAACACAGCCAGCCCGACGGACTGGTGTCCCGCTACGAATACGACCGTTACGACACCGACGGCAAAGTGCTTAAAAGCAGCAACAACCTCGGCGAAGAATGGACGTTCGACTACCGCAAAGACCATCCCGCCGTTACTGACGCATTGGGACAGAAGTGTACGGTTTTGACGAAAACCGGGAACTTAGATGATGTAAATATAGCTCGCGTATCTTGTAATTTAAGTGCTGGTAGCAGTGGATATGTTAAAGAACGTCCCGCACATAACGGTGAAACGATGAAAACGCCCAATCGCGAACATTGCCGCACAATCCATGTTTGACGGGATTGAAATGAATGTAGTCCGCGCAACGCTGCAAATCCGTTTCGTCGCGCACGGTGTGTTCGTAAAAACGCCGTTGCCAAATACCTCGTTCGTGCCGCCGCTGTTTGCTGGCAGACAGATTTTCGGCACGAGGGAAATGTGCGGAGAATTTGGTTTTAATCAGCCGCCAGCGCAGGGAATAATCCGCATCGTCGGGCGGCAGCGTCCAAATGGCATGGATATGGTTCGGCAGTATGCATACGGCGACGGTTTCAAAGGGATATTGTTTTTGCACATCCATATAAGCCGCACGCAATAAGTCGATATGTTCGACAAGCAGGCGCGATTTTGGATCGGCGAGTTTGACGGTGAAAAAGAATGTGCCGCCGGCAATGAAGTTTCTGCGATAACGCGCCATAGGATTTTTGTTTGTGGTTTGGGTGTTGGAGAAGGAGAATAATCTGTTGTTTAAGGTTTTGGCTTTGTTGAAGCTGACGCTTTCAGACGACATTGGAGGCCGTCTGAAATGTTGAAACAACAAAACCGTCAATCAAGCAACCGCGTGCGTGCGTACCGCACACACCCTACACGTTGGTTTTGAAGTTCCGCGTAATTCACAGGTAGGGTGTGTGGCGTAGCCACGCACGCGGTCGGTTGAGTATACACGGCTTACTAATCAAATTTCCCCTTATTTTCTTCAATAATTTTCTCTAAATATTTTGCAATCGAGCGAAACAAATTAAAATCTTCATCTGAAACCTTTGCATTATGTGCATCTGCTCTTCCAATATTAATCCGATTGATTAAATTCATTTTAGATGCGAATTCAGTTTTGTTGCTAAAAATAGTTTTAAAACAATCATCCCAAAGGTCATTATCTATAATTATATTCAGTAAACTTAAAAAATATAGCTTATTATTTTTATTTGAATCAAATAAATCATTATAATCTTTTATAGATGTTTTGAGAATAGCATTCACTTTTTCAAGTGCCTGCGTTCTGCCATATCTATCACGGATACATTTTCTAATAAGCTCTTTCAGATTCTCTTCAATCTTATTTCTTCTATAAGATATTTCTAATCTTTTCTCATCTTGTGATAGATTCATAGATTGATATTTATTTTTCTTAATTAAAAATTGTTTAATTACATCAATATTAAAGTGGTAATTCCCGTCATTTGACTTTCTAATAACCCTATATCCTAAAAGGTGCCTTACATAACTCTCATCATCATTAGCTAACTCATTGAAATTATTAATATCGCCTTGTGCAAGATATTCTAACATGGTATATTCATCTTTGTAAAAATCATGTAAAACGTTAATAACCATTTGACAATAACTGTGAGAATCAAATTCACTATAATATTTATGATAAAAATCTTTATCAATATGTTGAATATCTAATTTTCTTGCCTTCTTTAATAGAAAAGAACAGATTTTACGGATAAGAAATGGATGGCCGCCAAAGTTATCCGTTAAATATGTAAATATTTCATCATCGAATTTGACTCCCATATATCTTGACAAAGTGGAAATCATTTGTTTAGTTTGTTCAACATTAAATCCACTTAGATAGATAGGTTTAAACTGTTCAAATAACGGATTATCTGAATTTTCTATTTTAGATAATTCAATACTATTTGCATTAGTCCCTGCTAATAAAAAGGTAAATTTTCCACCACTGGTTTGAAATGATGCTCTAACAGCATGCCAAAAATATAAGTAGTCATGTCCATTTTTCCAATATTCATTAGCTGATAGTTTATAAGATAGATGCTCTATTTCGTCAAAAATCAGTAATATACTTTTACTCTTTAACTTATTGCATATTCTTTTAATATCATTATCAAAACATTTAGCAGCTAAGGACTCATTTTCATATTCTTCTCTGTCAAATTTCATTTTCAGTGCTAACTTAGCATTGATATTATCAATAACATCATATAATGCGTAGTTCCACCTACCTTGGTATAAGTTCTGACAGTCAATAACAACAGAACATCCACCCTTCTGACTCAGTATCCTATTTACAGCATATAAAATCGATGTTTTACCGATTTTCCTTAGCCCGAATATTCCGGCATTCTCTCCTTGTTCATGCTTATCAATTAGAGAAATAACAACCTCATCCCTACCGAAAAAGTATAAATCCTTTGTCAATGGAGCTTGAACATCAAATAAATCTCTCTCAAAAAAATATTTTCTAATTCTTTCATCAAAAAAATTAGTTTTATATTCATTATTCAATAGTTCATTATAAGTAAATGGAATTACAATCCTACTTTCCTGTCCTTTTTTTATGACTTTACTTAATTCATGCTCAAATGAGTTGCACTTACTAATTATGATGGTACATATTTTATCTAATCTAAATGAACTATTTATATAGTCTTTTTCTATTTTTTCAATAATATCTAATGTTCTCGGTTCAAATTTCTCATAGGGGCTGAACACTAATAAAATTTCAAAATCAATACCAAATAGATTCTTCTTGTCAGAAGGAAGTTTTACCAAACAATATCTATAATTAGCATTATAGTGCTGTACATCTCTTCCCCCGTTGGTTACATAAAAATATCCTGATAATCTATCAATGATATTTTTTTCTTCATTATCAAAATGACTTGTAACTAAATTAGGATTCCTGCCTGGCTTAACTTCATTTTTAATTGTCTTCATAAATTTTCCTTGATTTATTAAATAAACTTATGGTTGTTATTTCAAAACCAACTTCAAATACTTCCCAGTATAACTCCCCTTAACCTTCGCCACTTCCTCAGGGCTACCTGAAGCAATAATCCTTCCCCCACCATCGCCCCCTTCCGGTCCTAAATCCACAATATAATCAGCCGTTTTTATAACGTCAAGATTATGCTCGATAATCACAATCGAGTTGCCTTTGCCTTTCAGACGACCTATGACTTCCAGCAGCAGGGCGATGTCGGCGAAGTGCAGGCCGGTGGTGGGTTCGTCGAGAATGTAGAGCGTTCTGCCAGTGTCGCGTTTAGAGAGTTCCAAAGCGAGTTTGACGCGTTGGGCTTCGCCGCCGGAAAGGGTAGTGGCGGATTGGCCGAGGCGGATGTAGCCTAGGCCTACGTCCATGAGGGTTTGCAGTTTGCGCGATACGGTGGGGACGGCGTCGAAAAATTCGCGGGCTTCTTCGACGGTCATGTCGAGGACTTGGCTGATGTTTTTGCCTTTGTATTGGATTTCGAGGGTTTCGCGGTTGTAGCGTTTGCCGTGGCAGACTTCGCAGGGGACGTACACGTCGGGCAGGAAGTGCATTTCGACTTTAATCACGCCGTCGCCTTGGCAGGCTTCGCAGCGGCCGCCTTTGACGTTGAAGGAGAATCGACCGACGTTGTAGCCGCGTTCGCGCGAGAGGGGTACGCCGGCGAAGAGTTCGCGGATGGGGGTGAACAGGCCGGTGTAGGTGGCGGGGTTGGAGCGCGGGGTGCGGCCGATGGGGGATTGGTCGACGTTGATGACTTTGTCGAGGTGTTCGAGGCCGCGGATGTCGTCGTATGGGGCGGGTTCTTCTTGGGCGCGGTTGAGTTCGCGGGCGGTGATTTTGGCGAGGGTGTCGTTAATCAGGGTGGATTTTCCGCTGCCGGATACGCCGGTGATGCAGGTAATCAGACCGAGCGGCAATTCGAGGGTAACGTTTTTGAGGTTGTTGCCGCGCGCGCCTTTGAGGACGAGCATCCGCTCGGGATTGACGGGCGTGCGTTCAGACGGTACGGCAATGGATTTTTTGCCGCTGAGGTATTGTCCGGTAACGGATTTTTCGCATTTGGCGACGTTTTCGGGCGTGTCGGCAATCAGTACATTGCCGCCGTGTTCGCCTGCGCCGGGGCCCATATCGACGACAAAATCGGCTTCGCGGATGGCGTCTTCGTCGTGTTCGACCACAATCACGCTGTTGCCCAAATCGCGCAGGCGTTTGAGGGTGGCGAGCAGGCGGTCGTTGTCGCGCTGGTGCAGTCCGATGGAAGGTTCGTCCAACACATACATCACGCCGGTCAGGCCGCTGCCGATTTGGCTGGCGAGGCGGATGCGCTGGGCTTCGCCGCCGGAGAGGGTTTCGGCGGAGCGGGAGAGATTCAGGTAATCCAGCCCGACGTTAATCAAAAAGCCGAGCCGTTCGGTAATTTCTTTGAGGATTTTTTCGGCGATTTGTTTTTTGTTGCCGTCCAAATCCAGCGTTTCAAAGAATTGGTGGGTTTTGGTCAGCGGCCAGGCGGAGACTTCGTGTAAAGGTTCGCCACTGACGTAAACGTAGCGCGCTTCTTTGCGCAAACGTGCACCGCCGCAGCTTGGGCAGGCGCGGTGGTTTTGGTATTCGCGCAGTTTTTCGCGCACGGTTTCGCTGTCGGTTTCGCGGTAGCGGCGTTCGAGATTGGGGATGATGCCTTCGAAGGCGTGGCTGCGGTTGAAGGTGGTGCCGCGTTCGGATAGGTAGGTGAAATCAATGACTTCTTTGCCCGAACCGTGCAACACGACTTTTTTGACTTTTTCAGGCAGCGTTTCCCAAGCAGCCTGCACATCGAAACCGTAATGCCGCGCCAATGATTGAATCATTTGGAAATAGAACTGGTTGCGCTTGTCCCAGCCGTCAATCGCGCCCGTTGCCAGCGACAATTCGGGATGGGCGACCACTTTTTCGGGGTCGAAGAAATTGGTGTTGCCCAAGCCGTCGCAAGTCGGGCAGGAACCCATCGGGTTGTTGAACGAAAAGAGGCGCGGCTCCAATTCGGGCAGGCTGTACGAACACACGGGGCAGGCGAAACGCGCGGAAAACCAATGTTCTTCGCCGCTGTCCATCTCCATCGCCAACGCGCGTTCGTTGCCGTGGCGCAGGGCGGTTTCAAAGCTTTCCGCCAGCCGCTGCTTGATGTCCGCCTTCACTTTCACGCGGTCGATGACCACGTCGATATTGTGCTTGATATTTTTTTCCAGCTTCGGCACTTCGTCCAACTGATAGACCTCGCCGTCCACGCGCACGCGCGCAAAACCCTGCGCCTGCAAGTCGGCAAAGAAATCGACAAACTCGCCCTTACGCTCTCGCACCGCCGGCGCCAAAATCATCACGCGCGTGTCTTCCGGCAGTTTTAAGACGGCATCGACCATCTGCGACACGGTCTGGCTCGACAAAGGCAGATTGTGTTCGGGGCAATACGGCGTGCCGACGCGGGCGTACAAAAGGCGTAGGTAATCATGGATTTCCGTAACCGTGCCGACGGTGGAACGCGGGTTGTGGCTGGTGGATTTTTGCTCGATGGAAATCGCGGGCGACAGGCCTTCAATCAAATCAACATCGGGCTTGTCCATCATCTGCAAAAACTGCCGCGCATAGGCGGACAGGCTCTCGACATAACGCCGCTGCCCTTCGGCATACAGCGTGTCAAACGCCAGCGACGACTTGCCGCTGCCCGACAGCCCTGTGACCACCACCAGCTTGTGGCGCGGAATGTCCAAATCGACGTTTTTCAAATTATGCGTGCGCGCGCCGCGGATGCGGATGGTGTCGTTGTCGCGGGCTTCTGAACGGGGAGTTTTGCTGTCGTTTTGATGATGGTGGTTGCACATGGTCGGACTGTCTTAAGCGGCTAAAATGAAACGGCTATTGTAACACTTTTCGCTTCGGTTTCAGATTGCGGGAGGTCGTCTGAAAAGCTTGGGAGCGGATTTTCAGACGACCTTTGGTCATTGGGAGGGAATGGATTGTTAATGGCTTTTGTTATTACGGAGTTTGCTTATCGTTTTGGGTTTTCGCTATCCGGGCAAGGCTGTACTGTAAGAAAAGGAGGTAAATTTTAATAAAAGCGTGATGGCGTAACAGCCGTATTGGGAAATGTGAAGCGTGTTTCCCGAGTACGGCTTTTTTATATTTAAACTGCTTTGTGATTTGAATTTTTAATATAGTGAATTATCAAAAACTATCGTATCGGTTTGTTGCATTGTTAAATAAAAATACCATATCTTGTGTTCTTATGATTTAATTTGCACCATATATTGTATTTATGAGTAGTAAGTCATGACAGCGTTGAAATTCACAGTCGAGCAAATTGTATGGCAGGAAGTGCCGGGCGAAGTGTCGCTGGCGTTTCTGTTTTCAGGCTGCCCGCTGCGCTGCAAGGGCTGCCACAGTGCCGATGCGTGGAAAGAAGGTATCGGCACGGAATTGACTGAGGATTATTTGAGAGGTCGTCTGAAACGCTATCGCGGGCTGATTAGCTGCGTGTTATTTATGGGCGGGGAATGGCAGCCGGAAGCCTTGCAGAAAATGTTGGGCATCGTGACGCAGGCGGGTTTGCAAGCCTGTTTGTACACCGGTCTGGAGCGTGAGGAGCTGGAAGCGGTTTCAGACGGCATCCTGCCTTATCTGACGTATCTGAAAACCGGCCGCTGGCAGATGGAGCTGGGCGGCTTGGACAGCCCGACAACCAATCAGAAATTTATCGATTTGCGCACGGGCGAGGTATTGAACCGCTTGTTTATCAAAGACAAACCCGCGCCCAAAATTATCCCGATTACAACTCAGCCGCAGGCAGCGGCTTTTCAGACGGCCTGAGGCTTTTTATCCAACCCACACAGGAGGACTTAACATGATTCGGCTGCATCCCGAACAGTTAAACGGCAAACTGCAATTCATGCACGACTACATCAGTGCGCAAAACGCGGCGGACGGTTCGAAAATGGACGCCAACGCCAACGTTACCCAGAAAAACATCGCCACGATGGAAGCGGAAATCATGAAAGACTTTTTCGTGCAGATTAACCGCGCCCAAGTGTCGCGCAAAATCGCCGAAATTTTCGACCAATCCGTTGCCGACGAATACATCCGCCAGATTGAGGCGCATGAGATTTATGTGCACGACGAAACCAGCCTCAAGCCTTATTGTGTGTCGGTTACGCTGTATCCCTTCCTGCTCGACGGCTTAAGCAAACTCGGCGGCGAATCCAAGGCGCCGCAGCATCTGGCATCGTTTTGCGGTTCGTTTATCAACCTGGTGTTTGCCATCAGTGCGCAGTTTGCCGGCGCGGTGGCGACGGTGGAATTTCTGACTTATTTCGACTACTTCGCCCGCAAAGACTACGGTGACGATTATTTGGAAACCCACGGCAAAGAAATTGCCAACCATATGCAGCAGGTGGTGTACAGCATCAACCAGCCCGCTGCCGCGCGCGGCTATCAGAGCGTATTTTGGAATATTTCCGTTTACGATCAATATTATTTCGATGCGATGTTCGGCGATTTCGTCTTCCCCGATTTCAGCAAACCGGTGTGGGCGAGAGTGGCGAAGCTGCAAAACTTCTTCCTCAAATGGTTCAATCAGGAACGCACCAAAGCCGTTTTGACTTTCCCCGTCGTGACCGCCGCGATGCTGACCGACGGCGGCAAATGCAAAGACACCGTGTTTGCCGACGAAATGGCGAAAGAGTTGGCGGAAGGCAATTCCTTCTTCGTTTATCTTTCCGATAATCCCGACTCGTTGGCTTCCTGCTGCCGTCTGCGTAACGCCATCGAAGACCGCACTTTTAGCTATACCCTCGGCGCGGGCGGCGTGGCGACCGGTTCCATCAACGTCATCACCATCAACATGAACCGGCTGGAACAAGACGGGCGCGACCTTGCCGCCGAAGTCGCCAAAATCCACAAATACCAATACGCCTACCGCAAACTGATGGAAGAATACCAAGCCGCCGGAATGCTGCCCGTTTATGATGCAGGCTTCATCACGCTGGACAAACAATTCCTCACCATCGGTATCAACGGTATGGCGGAAGCCGCCGAATCGCAAGGCATCAAAGTCGGCTACAACGACGATTACATCAACTTTGTCCAAGGTCGTCTGAAAACCATATTCGAAGCCAACCAAGCCGCCAGCAAACACTACGGCGTGAAGTTCAACACCGAGTTTGTTCCCGCCGAAAACCTCGGCGTGAAAAACGCCAAATGGGACAAAGCCGACGGCTACAAAGTCAGTCGCGAATGCTACAACTCCTATTTCTACGTCGTCGAAGACGAAGAAATCAACGCGCTCGACAAATTCCTGCTGCACGGCAAAGAACTGGTGGACTGGCTCGACGGCGGCTCTGCGCTGCACCTGAACCTTGACGAAGCCCTGCCCGAAACCGGCTACCGCTCGCTGTTGGACATCGCCGCACAAACCGGCTGCAACTACTTCTGCGTGAACGTGCGCATCACCATCTGCAACGAATGCGGTCATATCGACAAACGCACCCTGCATGCCTGCTCCGCCTGTGGCAGCCACGACATCGACTACGGCACCCGCGTTATTGGTTATCTGAAACGCGTATCCGCCTTCAGTAGCGGTCGTCGCAAAGAACATGCGCTGCGGCACTACCACCGTAAAGCGGCTTGATGGTATTCAATAGATAAAGGTCGTCTGAAACTTGGGTTTCAAGTTTCAGACGACCTTTTGGGTTTTGTCTATGACTTTATTCGGGATGAACGAGTTTGAAGCAGAGAATAAGAAAAACGACCGATACGCCGTACCGGTCGTTTTTACGAATACCTGCTAAATTAGAACCAAGCTTTGATCAAAGCGGCAGTACCTGCGATACCGCCAATCAAGCCGACTGCATTGGCTGCGGTACCCATCGCGCCGTTGACTTGGTCACGTTTGTCTTGGCGTTTTTCACGTTCCAATGCCAGCTCTTCTGAAACGTTGGTACGTTGACGGCGGTGTTGTTCCAGCTCGGCACGGGAGAGTTGTGCAGATTCGCGGTTGCGGCCTGCTTTGATGGCTGCAGAGTCGCTACCGATAGCCAAATCGCCTACGGAGCCTCCGGGGGCAGAGCAACCGGTAATAACGAAAGAAGTCAGGAGCAGGGCTGCGATTTTATTTTTCATGATGTTACCTGTTTGAAATATAAGTATTAGGAATCCAATAATCCGTAAGGACCGGTGATCAGTGAAGGATGTAGATGCGGTTGTTGCGGTTGGCGCGGTTGATAGCGTCGGCTTCGTCCATCATTTCTTGACGGCGTTCGCGGCGGCGCTCTGCACGCTCTGCACGTTCGTCAGCTTGAACGCGGCGGGAGTCGGCACGCATGGTGGCTTCTTGTTCATAGGATGGTGAGTAGTGCATATGGCCGTAAGTACAGCCGGTAAGCGCACCAATCAGAGCAGTCAGTAAAATAGCTTGTTTTAACATAGGTAATAATCTCAGATGAAAAGAAGGGCTGGTGAAAAATTTTCTGTATATTATTTTAATCTTATGGAATTTACAAGTTAAAACTTCTGTCGTAATTCAAAAAAGTATGTTAACGAATGTTTTGGAATTTATTTCATATATGAAAGAAACAAATCAAATCGTTTTTTGCAATGAAACTGTATGACAATATTGGGTTTTATAGAAGTTCCTCGATAAATTATTACTTGGAAAACTTATTTAAATCTTACGAAAAACGAATTTCAGAGATTAAATGAGAAATACTTAGGTTTGCTGCTGAAACAACGAAAAAGATGGCTGCTATTTAGAATATTATGATAATAGAAATTTTCCCGCCGTTTTGTCAGCATGTCTTTAGAGTCATCAATCAAAATTTTGGGATAAGTCAAACTAAGCAGGGAAATTCTGGTCTGAACGGTTGTTTTCTCTGAATTATGGGAAACATTCAATCTTATTTATATTAAGATTCGGTTTATTGTAAATAGGCGAATTGTGTCATGAGCGAACATTTGGAAGAGCAGGCTGCGAGCTTGGGTATTGATTTGGGTTTCCACGACATCGGTGGAATTTATCATGCGACCAAGCCCGAGGTTTTGGAAGGGATTGTTAAGGCTTTGCAGCAGGACGGTTTTTCAGACGACCTTTATACGGATACTTTGGTTGCGCATGAAAACGGTCGGGAATCTTTACAACTTCCTGCTGAGTTTTATGGCGCGGCTGAAATTTGCTTGGAAGACGAAGCGGGCGGACGGCAGGTTTTGGCGTTGAACCATGGCGAAGACGGCGTGCTCTGGGTTGCGCTGCCGGCTTTGGCTTGCGGCTATTACACTTTGTCTGCGGAAGTGGAAGGCATTGTTCGCAAGGTACGGCTGGTGGTTGCGCCGCAATCGGTTTATCAGCCGAAAATGCTGGAGCGCGGTTTGCGGATGAACGGGCTGACGACGCATTTGTACAGCCTGCGTTCGCAACGGAACTGGGGTATTGGGGATTTTACCGATTTGCTGGATTTGATGGCGTTTGCGGCAGATAAGCAACTGGATTTCGTCGGCATCAATCCGCTGCATGCGCTTTTCAGCGCCAAGCCTGCTTTTGCCAGCCCGTACAGCCCGTCTTCGCGCGAATGGCTCAATCCGATTTATCTGGATGTGGAGAAGGTCGGCGCGTTTTCCTACAACGAAAAGCTGAAAAACTGGCTCAAGCAGCCGAATATCTGCCAGCGCATTGCGGCGTTGCGGATTACGGAAACCGTCGCTTATACGGCGGTTTGGGCGTTCAAGCGCGATGCTTTGCAGAGGGCATTTGACGCGTTTGAAAACGACGGATGCGAAGCCGCCGAACAAGAGCGGGCGGCATTTGACGCCTTTGTCGAAGAACGTGGCGGGGCTTTGGAAGGCTTCGGTTTGTTTGAGGCGTTGGATCAGTATTACAACCGCTCCGGCGAAGTGGGTTGGCTGTCTTGGCCGTCGGAGTTTCATGATCCGCATGGCGAGGCAGTTCAAAGATTTGCACAGGGTCATCGGCACGAAATCCGTTTTTATATGTGGCTGCAATGGCTTTGCGCGGAGCAGTTGCGCGAAGTGAACGAGGCGGCTGCGGCGCGCGGCGTGAAGCTCGGAATTTACGGCGATTTGGCGGTCGGCGTGGCACGCGGCAGCGCGGACACTTGGCTTAACCGCGCCGATTACTGCATGGATATGGCGGTCGGTGCGCCGCCCGATCCATTCAGCCCGACGGGGCAAAACTGGGATTTGCCGCCGCTCAATCCGATGATGTTGAAGCACACGGGCTATGAGAAGTTCGTCCGCCTTTTGCGTGAAAATATGCGGCTTTACGGCATCTTGCGCATCGATCATGTGATGGCTTTGTGCCGTCTGTGGTGGGTTGCGGGCAAGACGGCGGACTTTGGCGCGTATGTGCATTACGACGCGGATGTGATGTTTGCCATCCTGGCTTTGGAAAGCCGGCGGAACCAATGCGTCGTTATCGGCGAGGATTTGGGAACGGTACCCGACCAAGCGCGGTATTTGCTGAACCGCTATCAGGTGTTTTCTTATAAGGTCGTGTATTTCAGCAAAGGCTGGCACGGCTTTGAGTTGCCCGAAGAATATCCCGAACAGGCGATTACGGTGGTCAGCACGCACGATGTCGCGCCCTTGGCAGGCTATTGGACGGGCAAGGATTTGGATTTGATGTTTCGCTTGGGTACGATTCCCGATGCGGAAACTTTTCAGACGACCTTAGAAGCGCGCGAACACGACAAGTCGGATTTGTTCGATAAGTTGAAACACGCCGGCTGCCTGCCAGCCGACGCCGAGATGTCGTCTGAAATTGACGAAGCGCTGCTAACCGCCTTGCACCGGTATGCCGTCATGAGTCGCAGCAAACTGTATGCGGTGCAACTGGAAAACCTGCTGGGCATGAGCGACAACCTGAATGTGCCGGGCGTTGCCGAGGGTTATCCCAACTGGGCGCGCAAAATGCCCGTTGCGCTTGAAGATTTTCCCCACAACCGCCTGATGGGCGGCCAACTTGCCATGATTGGAGAGGTACGCATGAAGAAAAACAGCCGGATGAAGCCTTATCACGAGCTTGACCAAGTCGAACGCGACACAGTCGAAAGCCTGTTTCTTGCCACCCACAGCGATTTGTTCGCCTATTTGGGACGACACCGCCTTGCCGAAGGCGACGAGGTCGTGCGAACCCTGATTCCGAACGCTTCGGGCGTGGATATTGTCAACCGTGAGAGCGGCGAGGTGATTACGTCGTCTGAAAAAGTCGATGAACGCGGATTCTTCGTTGCCGTGCTGCCCGAAGGCGCGCCCGACTATGCTTTGAACGTCCGTTATACCGAAGATGCCGAGCCTGTGCGCGAAGAAGACCCATACCGCTTCGGCTCTGCCTTAAAAGACATGGATTCTTGGTTGCTGGCGGAAGGCAAACACCTGCGTCCTTATGAAACTTTAGGCGCGCATTTTGCCGAAGTGGACGGCGTGAAAGGCGTGAGCTTTGCCGTATGGGCGCCGAACGCGCAGCGCGTGTCCGTCATCGGCGAATTCAACCACTGGGACGGCCGCCGCCACGTCATGCGTTTCCACCGCGACAACGGCATTTGGGACATCTTCATTCCCGCCGTCAAACTCAACGCCCTCTACAAATTTGAAATCCGCGATGCCAACGGCGATGTGCGGCAAAAAACCGACCCGTATGCCTTCGGCGCAGAGTTGCGTCCGAATACGGCATCTGTCGTGCGCGGTTTGCCGGAAAAAGTGGACACACCCGACTTCCGCGCCCGTGCCAACGCCATTGACGCGCCCATCAGCATTTATGAAGTGCATTTGGGTTCGTGGAAACGCAATCCTGAAAACAACTTCTGGCTGACTTACGAACAGCTCGCCAAAGAATTGGTCGCATACGTCAAAGACATGGGCTTCACCCATATCGAATTCCTGCCCGTGTCCGAATACCCGTTTGACGGCTCGTGGGGCTATCAGGCGACCGGATTGTATGCGCCGACCAGCCGTTTCGGTTCGCCCGACGAATTGCGCGCCCTGATTAAAGCCGCACACGACGAAGGCATCGGCGTCATCCTCGACTGGGTGGTCGGACACTTCCCGACCGACGACCACGGGCTTGCCAAGTTTGACGGTACCGCGCTGTACGAACACGCCGACCCGCGCGAAGGCTACCACCAAGACTGGAACACCTTGATTTACAACTTCGGCAGGAACGAAGTCAAAAACTTCCTGCAAGGCAATGCCTTGTATTGGATAGAGCGTTTCGGTTTTGACGGTATCCGCGTGGACGCCGTCGCATCCATGATTTACCGCAACTACTCGCGCAAAGACGGCGAGTGGATACCCAACCAATACGGCGGTCATGAAAACCTCGAAGCCATCGCCTTCCTGCGCGATACCAACACCATGCTGAAAGAGGTCGTCCCGTCAGCCACCGAAATCGCCGAAGAATCCACCTCGTTCGCCAACGTAACCCGCCAAGAAGGCTTGAATTTCAGCTACAAATGGAACATGGGTTGGATGAACGACACCTTGCGCTACATGATGGAAGACCCCATCAACCGCAAATACCACCACAACAAAATGACCTTCGGCATGATGTACCAATACAGCGAAAACTTCGTCCTGCCGCTCTCGCACGACGAAGTCGTACACGGCAAACGCTCGCTGCTCGGACGGATGCCCGGCGACTGCTGGCAGCAATTCGCCAACCTGCGTGCCTACTACGGCTTCATGTACGGCTTCCCCGGCAAAAAACTTTTGTTTATGGGTAACGAGTTCGCACAAGGCAGAGAGTGGAACTACAACGAAGGATTGGATTGGTTCCTGCTCGACCAAGAAGGTGGCTGGCACAAAGGCGTACAAAACTTCGTACGCGATTTGAACCACGTCTATAAAGACACCGCGCCGCTTTACCAACTCGACCAATGGCCGGAAGGCTTCGAATGGCTGGTCGCCGACGACGGCAACAATTCCGTCTTCGTGTTCGAACGCTGCGACCGTGAAGGTAACCGCGTCATCGTCATCAGCAACTTCACGCCCGTCGTCCACGACAGCTACCGCTTCGGCGTGAATGAAGCCGGCGAATACCGCGAAATCCTCAATTCAGACGACCCCGGCTACAACGGCAGCGGCGTATCCGCCGGACAAGCCCTGCAAACCGAAGAAATCTGGTCGCACGGCAAACCCAACTCGCTCGCCGTCAAAGTACCGCCGCTGGCAACGGTTTACCTCTACAAAGCTGCTGAAGCCAGTGGAACAGAGGACGCCGATAAAGTAGAAGGCGAAGCGTAATCTTGAACTGAACTTGTTTTTTTGAACGCAGAAAGACAGGTTCAAACCAACCGCTTTGCTTTTTCAGACGACCTTTTGAGATGAAGGGGTCGTCTGAAATTTTTTTGGGGGAACGAATAAAGTTTCGTCCTGATATAGTGGATTAACAAAAATCAGGACAAGGCGACGAAGCTGCAGACAGTACAGATAGTACGGAACTGATTCACTTGGTGCTTCAGCACCTTAGAGAATCGTTCTCTTTGAGCCAAGGCGAGGCAACGCCGTATTGGTTTAAATTTAATCCACTATATTTTCATTTATGTTTGCTCAGCCGTTGTTACTCGGGCAAGAATGGCGGCAAACCGTCAGGCTTGCAGTTCAACGATGCAGGGTTTTAAGGGTATTGGTTTATTGTTGATGCTTTCTTCAAATCGTCTGAAACCGTTTTTTCAGACGACCCATATCCTCGTAAAACAAATTTAACTATCGGATTTTAATGATAATTGGAAGATGGCTTGCATTGAAGGCGGGGGCGGTTTGTTATATAGTGAAATAAAAAAACAGACCGGATGACGGAATCGGGGCGTTTTGCGTGCTTGATAAAATAACGGTTGGTTGGCATTTGTATCGGCTCGGCTTGGGATGAGGCGTGGTTTGCGACGGCAGCGTCCGCAGGCGGTCTGATATTTCAGAAGATTTTTGTTTCATTTGGGTCTTGGATATTTGTCCTATGACAACAATACAGGCAGATGAGGTGAAGATAATGAACGGTGTGACCAGTGCGCAATTTATTTCCGCAGGCATTTGTTTTTATCCTAGATGCGGCTACAAGCGGCTGTCGGAGCAGGCGATCGCGGAGCATTTAAATTCGAATTTGGAAACGTTTAACAAGATGTTTGCCGATAAAGACGAATTTGTGAAGGCGATGTTGATCGAATACAGCAATCGGGCTTTAGGGCGGGTGTCGTTCGATTTTGCCCAAAATATCGAAGATACGGAGCGGCTGTATCAGATTGTCTGGCGGCTGGCGGTGACGATACGCGAGCATTTGGCGTGGATACACAGGATGCTGCTGGACAGCGAAGAAGGCGTGGATTTGATTACCAAGGCGTTGAAAAAGCAGCATAAGATGCTTGCCTGCGGGATGATTCAGCATATTAAGGCGTGCGACGGCAGGGAAGATGTGCCGGAATTGGAATTGTTGAATCAGTTTGAGTTTCTCAACGGCGCGGTCATCTCGCCGATGATTATGAACACGCGCTATCGGATGCTGGGGATACTGACCGATGAGATGAACGGGCGGCATGAGGATTTGCTGACCGATTCGTCCATCCACCAAAGGATAGATTGGGCGTTTGCCGCGCTGTTTCCGCAATACCGCTGTAAGGCGCGTCCGTTTTGACGATTAAGGTGTAACGCAACATGAAAAAAGCTGTTATTGCTTCTCTTGCCGTCGCGCTGGCTGCGGGCGGCGCGTGGTATATCCTTCAAAACCAAAAAGAAACCTTGCCTGCATGGATCGCGCAATCCAACGGGCGGCTGGAACTGAACCGCATCGATGTCGCCAGCCTGTATCCGGGGCGGGTGAAGGCGTTACTAGTGGAAGAGGGCGCAGATGTGAAAGAGGGCGATATTCTGGCGGAACTGTCGTCTGAAACCAGCAGCAGCCGTTTGGAAGAGGCTAGGGCGGCGGAATTGCGGCAAGAGGAGGCTGTCGGACGGGCAAAAGCCGCTGAAGCGCAGATGAAACAGACGGTTGCGCGCGCGCAGGCGAATGTGGATGCGAACAGGCAGCAGCTGCGCGTGGCGAAAATGGAGCTGGACAATGCGCGCAAATTGCTTGCCGACCAGCTGGTGTCGCAGTCGGAAGTTACCAAACGTCAGGCGGATTATGAACGCGCTGTTGCGGCGGTCAAAGCGGCAGAAGCGGCGCGGGACGAGGCGCGGGCGACGGTGGCGCAAAGTGCTGCCGCACAAGCGGAAGCGCGCGCCGGTGTGGAACAGGCGAGGGCGGCGGTCAAATCGGCTACATCCGCCAACGATGATATGAATATCCGAGCGCCGATAGCGGGCAGGGTGGAATACACCATCGCGGAAGCGGGCAACGTGGTCGCGGCAGGTTCAAAAGTGGTCAGCCTGCTTGATCCTGCTGATGTTTCGATGAATATTTTTCTGCCGACCGACAGCATAAGTCGTCTGAAAGTCAATGATGAGGCGCGTATCCGTTTGGACGGCATTGATGCGGTGTTCCCCGCCAAAATCAAATTCATCGCGACGGACGCGCAGTTTACGCCCAAGTCGGTGGAAACGGTCGATGAACGCGCGAAGCTGATGTTTAAAGTGAAATTGCAAGTGCCGCGTGAGACGGCGGTGAAATACAACCGTCTGCTGAAAGGTGGGCTGACGGGCAACGGTTTTGTGAAAACCGACGACAAAGGGGTATGGCCCGCCGAGCTGGCGGTGAGGTTGCCGAATTAGCATCTGACGGATTCGGACGGCCTTGATATGAAAACAAAGGTTTATGGCTAAAAGAGGTCGTCTGAAAACGGGATTTCGTTTTTCAGACGACCTCTTTCAACTTGAGTATCACCACTATAAAAAGAACACCTATCCGGAAACGCAGCCAAACGCGTTTCCATCAAATCAGGACAAACAAAATGAAAACCAAAGCATGGCGCATTGAAGAAGGTGCGCCTTATCCGATGGGCGTGTCGCTGACCGAGGAAGGGGCGAATTTTGCGCTGTTTTCCATCCATGCCGAAAAAGTCGAGCTGTGCCTCTTTGACAAGGGAGAGGAAACCCGTTTGGAAATGCCTTCGCGGTGCGGGTCGGTGTTTTACGGCTTTGTGCCGGAGGTCGGGGCAGGGCAGCGGTATGGTTTTCGAGTTTACGGACGCGCTGATGCGCCGGGCGGCTCGTGTTTCAATCCGAACAAACTGTTAATCGACCCGTATTCAAAAAAAATCGACGGCAAACCGAGTTATCGGGATGATGAGGAAATGGCGTGGTTTCGTCCGGAAGACGAGCGGGACAATGCGGCGATGGCGCCCAAAAGCGTGGTAGTGGGCGACGATGATTTTGATTGGGGCGACGACCGCCGTCCGAACCAACCGTGGGGCAGGACGGTAGTGTATGAAGCCCATGTGAAAGGGTTTACCAAGCAGTTTCCCGATTTGGAACACGCAGGAACGTATCAAGCGCTGACCGATCCGCGCGTGATTGATTATTTGAAAAATTTGGGCGTTACCGCCGTCGAGCTGCTGCCGATACACCAGCATTTGGACGAATACCACCTGCAAAAAATAGGCTTGAGCAATTATTGGGGCTACAACACTTATTCCCATTTTGCCGTCGAGCCGTCTTACGCCGCAGATGCCGAACGCGCGGCGGAGGAGTTCAAACAAGCCGTCAAAACCTTGCACCAAGCAGGTTTGGAGGTGATTTTGGATGTCGTATACAACCATACCGCCGAGCAGGATGAAAAAGGCCCAATACTGTGCCAGCGCGGTATAGACAATGCTTTGTGGTATTGGCTGAAGCCCGACGGCAGCTATGAAAATTGGTCGGGCTGCGGCAATACGTTGAACATCGTCCGCCGCGACGTAACCCGTTGGGCGGCGGACAGCCTGCGCTATTGGGCGGAGGAGTTTCATGTGGACGGTTTCCGCTTCGACTTGGGAACGGTATTGGGGCGCGAACCGGATTTTCAGGCTTACGGACGTTTTTTTCAGGTGGTGTACCAAGACCCCGTTTTAGCACGTTGCAAACTGATTGTCGAGGCATGGGACATCGGCGAAGGCGGCTATCACTTGGGCAATTTCCCGCAGCCTTTTGCCGAGTGGAACGGACGTTTCCGCGACGATATGCGCGCGTTTTGGGTGTGGGAAAGCGGCAATTTGGGTGCGTTTGCCGAACGTTTGGCGGGGTCGTCTGATATTTTCAACCACAGCGGCCGCCATCCTTCTGCCAGCATCAATTTCATCACCGCACACGACGGTTTTACGCTGCGTGATTTGGTCAGCTACAACGAAAAACACAACCATGCCAACGGCGAAGACAACCGCGACGGGCATAACGAAAACATCAGCTACAACCACGGCATCGAGGGCGAAACCGAAGATGCGGCGATTTTGGAAGACCGCTCCTACACCGCCAAAGCTTTGCTTGCCTCGCTGTTCCTTGCCAACGGCACGCCGATGTTGCTGGCGGGCGACGAGTTCGGCAACAGCCAACAGGGCAACAACAACAGCTACTGTCAGGATAACCCGATTACTTGGTTGGATTGGCATCAGGCGGACGAAGCATTGCAAGGCTATACGCGGGACTTAATCCGCCTGCGTCAAGAAATTAAATTATTGGGCGATGACGTCTGGTGGGAAAAAGAGCGCGTCGGCTGGCTCAATGCAGAAGGCAAACCGATGAGCGAGCTTTGTTGGCACAATCGCAGCGTAAAAGCCATGCAGATCGTTTTGGACGATGAATGGCTGCTGTTGATCAACGCCAAACGTAGTCAACAAATATTTAACCTGCCTCAAGGAAGTTGGCAGATTTCTTGCGTACCATCTGAGAATTTTAATTACAATCAAGACGGTGAGTTGACAGTCGAACATATGGGTATTTGGATTTTGCATCGTACAAACGTATCGCCGGATAAGTAATGCTTTTTAGTTAGCAAGATGTTTTTAAATGAAAACCCTGTTATTCATACTGCCTCAGTTATAATGCCGAAGATGAGTAATAAATTTACCTGATTGACTTGCTTAACGGAACATAAAGGCATAACGGCTTTTCAGACGACCTCAGACCGTCATAAATACACAAACCGATAAATTCCCCGCTTCATCACCCAATCCTCAACAGAGAAAGGCTATCATGGCTAAGAAAAAACAACCCATTTCAGGTTTTGATTACGTCATGCCGAAACCGGATGCCGAAACCATCCGCAAGTCCATCGTCTATAAATTGATTTTCATTTTGGGCGTCGATCCGAAAGAGGCGACCGAACACCAATGGCTCAACGCCGCCATGCTCGCCGCGCGCGACCTGATTGCCGAAGATTTCCTGCAAACCCGCCGCGCCCACATCGACAACGGCAAACGCATGGTTTACTACCTTTCCATGGAATTCCTGTTGGGACGCGCCTTCGTCAACGCTTTGATTAACGAAGGTGTTTATGCCGAATTTGAAGAGGCGTTCAAACAATTGGGCAAAGAGTTCGCCGATGTCTGCGAACAAGAACAAGATCCCGGCTTGGGCAACGGCGGTTTGGGTCGCTTGGCCGCCTGCTTCCTCGACTCGCTCGCCACCTTGCGTATTCCCGCCATGGGCTACGGCATCCGCTATCAATACGGTATGTTCAAACAAGAAATCGTGGACGGTCAGCAAGTCGAAAAACCCGATTTGTGGCTCGACCAAGATTTGGCATGGCAAATCGGCCGTCCGAACAAACAATACGCCGTCAGCTTCGGCGGACAAGTCATCAATATGGGTGATAAAAAAGAATGGCATCCGAGCGAAGAGATTTCCGCGATGGCATACGATGAAATCATCCCCGGCTACGGCGGCGACGTCGCCAACCCGTTGCGCCTGTGGACGGCACACGCCGGTAACCGCTTCGATTTGGCAGACTTCAACCGCGGCGATTACGCATCCGCCGTCCGCGCTCAAAACAGCGACGAAAACATCTCGCGCGTCCTCTATCCGAACGACTCCACCGACAGCGGACGCGAACTGCGCCTGAAACAGGAATATTTCCTGGTTTCCGCATCCGTACAAGACATCGTGGCGCGCCACAAATGCCGTTTCCCCAGCATCAAAAACCTTGCCGACAAAGTCGCCATCCATTTGAACGATACCCACCCCGTGCTGGCGATTCCCGAGCTGATGCGCATCTTGATTGACGAAGAAGGCATCGCGTGGACCGAAGCATGGAATATGTGCTGCAAGATTTTCTCTTACACCAACCATACCCTGATGAGCGAAGCCTTGGAAACTTGGCCGGTCGATTTGATGGGCCGCCTGCTGCCGCGCCATTTGGACATCATCTTTGAAATCAACGCCTACTTCCTGAACGCCCTGCGCGCCATCGGCAACTTCGACGACGACTTCGTCCGCCGCGTATCCATCATTGATGAGACCCACGGCCGCCGCGTCCGCATGGCATGGCTGGCGGTCATCGGTTCGCACAAAGTCAACGGCGTGGCGAAAATCCACTCCGACCTGATGACTACTTCCATTTTCGTCGACTTTGCCAAAGTGTTCCCCGAACGCTTTACCAACGTAACCAACGGCGTAACCCCGCGCCGCTGGATCAACATTGCCAACCCCGAGTTGACCCGTTTCCTCGACAAACATTTGGGCGAACAAGACTGGCGTCTGCATTTGGACAACCTGACCAAGCTCAATGAAAAAGTAGACGATGCGGAAGTACAGGCAGAATTTGGTGCCGTGAAAAAAGCCGCCAAAGAACGCCTCGCCAAATACATCGAAACCGAATTGGGCATCAAAGTAAACACGGACGCGCTGTTTGACATCCAAATCAAACGCATCCACGAATACAAACGCCAGGCGTTGAATGTGATGCACATCGTCGACCGCTACAACAAAATCTTGGAAAACCCTGATTTCGACTGGCAGCCTCGCGTCTTTATCTTCTCCGGTAAAGCCGCATCCGCTTACTACATGGCGAAAAAAATCATCCGCCTGATTAACGACGTAGCCAAAACCATCAACAACGACGAACGCATCCGCGACCTGATTAAAGTTGTCTATATTCCGAATTACAGCGTCAGCCTCGCCCAAATCATCATCCCCGCCGCCGATTTGCACGAACAAATCTCACTGGCAGGTACGGAAGCATCGGGCACCAGCAACATGAAATTTGCTCTCAACGGCGCGCTCTGTATGGGTACGCTGGACGGCGCGAACGTCGAAATTTTGGAAAAGGTCGGCGCGGACAACTGCTTTATCTTCGGTAACACCGTCGAGCAAGTGGAAGAAATCCGCCGCAACGGTTACGACCCGCTGGGCTACATCGAGCGCGACAACGACCTGCGCCGTGTCGTCAACCAAATCAGCAGCGGCACGTTCTCCCCCGAAGAGCCGAACCGCTACAATGACGTCCTGCAACCTTACGGCGATTTCTATCAACTGATGGCGGATTTCCGCAGCTACATCGACACGCAATACAAAGCGGACGAACACTACCGCGATGTTGCCGCATGGCGAAAATCCGCATTGATCAACATCGCCAATATGGGCTTCTTCTCGTCTGACCGATCCATCGCCGACTACTGCCGCGATATTTGGTACATCCAGCCGCTGACTTTGAAAGAGCTGCCTAAACACCAATTAGTTTGATATGAATGAAGCAGTAAACGAAACAGCCGATACAGGAAAGTATCGGCTGTTTTTGCTTGTATGGCTTAGTTCAAGGAGAATACTGTAAGAAGGGTCGTCTGAAAACCATTTTCCTTGGTTTTCAGACGACCTCGGTTCTCTTTATATAGTGGATTAACTTTAAATCAGGACAAGGCGACGAAGCCGCAGACAGTACAGATAGTACGGCAAGGCGAGGCAACGCCATCCACTATATCAAGGCAATTCGGAGCAATCAGATATATTGAACCGAAATAATGTCGTATTCGCGTACGCCGCCGGGGGCCTGTACTTCGGCGACATCGCCTTCCTCTTTGCCGATTAGGGCGCGGGCAATGGGGGAGCCAACGTAGATTTTACCTTCTTTGATGTCTGCCTCGTCTTCGCCGACGATTTGATAGGTAACGTGTTCTTCGGTTTCCAAATCTTCCAGCGTTACGGTCGTACCGAAGACGATTTTGCCTTCGGCGTGGATTTCTGCGGGATTAATGATGTGCGCCATGGATAATTTGTGTTCCAGCTCGGAAATACGGCCTTCGATGAAGCCTTGTTTTTCTTTGGCGGCTTCATATTCGGCGTTTTCGGACAAGTCGCCGTGCGAACGGGCTTCGGCGATGGCTTCGATGATTTCAGGGCGGGCGACGCTTTTGAGGCGTTGCAATTCTTGTTTGAGCAATTCTGCGCCGCGTGCGGTCAATGGAATTTTTTGCATGGTTTGTCTTCTCCGCAAAAGCGTTTGGGCTGCTTTTGCCTGGTAAATACGCGGTAAATATAATCCGCAAAATGAAAATAAAAATACAAGCCGCCTAAATCTCGGCGGCTTGTCTGTGTAAGAATGAATGGCGGTATTGTACCAAAATCAGGGGAAACTGCAATGGCAATCGGCTTTTCTCCTGCTTTGGTGTGGCTTTAGTCCAAATGTTCGCTGCTTTGTGCCAAAACGGTACGGTTGCCGTTGGTTTCGGCAGGCGAAACGATGCCGTCTGCTTCCATTTGGTCAATCAGGCGGGCGGCGCGGTTGTAGCCGATGCGTAATTGACGCTGGATGCCAGAAATGCTGGCTTTGCGCGTTTTCAGAACGACGGAGACGGCTTCGTCATACATCGGGTCAACTTCGCTGTCGCTGCTACGGTTAATGCCAGGCAGATCGTCGGTTGTGCCGCTCATCAGAATATCGTCGATGTAATCCGGCTCGCCGAATTGTTTCAGATATTCGACTACGCGGTGTACTTCGTCGTCTGAAGCGAATGCGCCGTGGACACGTTGCGGATAACCTGTACCGGGCGGCAGGAACAGCATATCGCCTTGTCCGAGCAGGTTTTCCGCGCCCATTTGATCGATAATTGTGCGGCTGTCGATTTTGCTGGATACTTGGAATGCGATGCGTGTCGGGATGTTGGCTTTAATCAGACCTGTGATGACATCGACGCTCGGGCGTTGTGTGGCAAGAATCAAATGGATGCCGGCAGCACGGGCTTTTTGGGCGAGACGGGCAATCAGTTCTTCAATTTTCTTGCCTGCGGTCATCATCAAATCGGCAAATTCGTCAACCACGACGACGATAAACGGCAGTTTTTCCAAAGGTTCGGGATCATCAGGCGTCAGGCTGAACGGGTTGGCAATTTTCATGCCTTGTGCGGCAGCTTCCATGATTTTTTGGTTGAAGCCAGCCAGGTTGCGCACGCCCACATGACTCATTAGACGATAGCGTTTTTCCATTTCGTTGACGCACCAGTTGAGCGCGTTTGCCGCCAGCTTCATATCGGTAACGACAGGCGCGAATAGGTGCGGAATGCCTTCGTAAATGCTCAATTCCAGCATTTTCGGGTCAATCATAATCATGCGTACGTCTTCAGGCGTCGCTTTGAAGAGCATGGACAGAATCATGGCGTTAACGCCGACCGATTTACCCGAACCGGTCGTACCTGCCACCAGCAAATGCGGCGCTTTGCCCAAGTCGGTAACGACAGGCTGACCGGTAATATCTTGACCAAGCGCGAGCGTCAGCTTGGATTTGGATTCGGCAAACGCGGGCGAATTGAAGATTTCGCTCAGGCGTATCATTTGGCGTTTCGGGTTCGGCAGCTCCAAGCCCATGCAGGTTTTGCCGGGTATGGTTTCGACGACGCGGATAGAGGCAACACCGAGCGAACGGGCAAGGTCTTTTTCAAGGTTTATGACCGAATTGCCGCGCACGCCGACATCAGGTTCGATTTCGTAACGCGTAATCACCGGACCGGAATAGGAATCCACGACTTTGACTTTGACCTTAAATTCCGCCAGTTTTTCCTCGATGGTGATGCTGTTGTTTAACAATTCTTCTTCGGTCTGCGTGGCAGCCGGGTCGAATTGGGGCGGAAGGAGCAAGTCTGTGGTTGGCAGTGGGTACTTCAGGTCGTCTGAAAACTTGTAAAACGCCCCGGTCTCTTCTTCTGAATCCGCATCAGCATCATCGGCAGCATAACCCGTCGCAAGATCGGTATGATGTATCGGCTGATGATGTTCAAAGGCAGAAATTTCCGCATCTTCCGTATGGGCGGATTCGGTTTCAGCATTTCTCTGTACATTTCCGCTTGCGACTTCATCCTCAGTTTCGGATTCACTGATTAAGTAATCATGAATCGAGCGGACAGGATTATCGCTGACATGCGCATTGACTTCAGAATGGAAAGCAGGGATTTCCCAAGCGGGGCGCGCTACCGGAGGATCGACGATTTCCGGCGCAACAGTTGGCGGCGTAAAGCTCGGCGGCGTCGGGATATCGATTGGCGTCGGGGTAACGGTCGGTACTTCGGGCGGCTCGACTACGGTTGCGGTAGGGGCGGGCTGTCTTGAAATATAGACTGCTTTTTCTTTTGGCGGAGCGACAGGTTCGGTGCGAAGCGTTTTAGGCGGGAACAGCGGTTTGCGTGTGACGGAACGCTCAACCGTTTGCTCAGGCCGCAGATCGGCTTCTTCCGACAATTTCACCTGCGCGGCAGCAGATTGCTGCTTGCGCGCCAGTTTTTCCGCCGCCGCTTCAGCATGGCGAACCGTCCGTCGGCGGCTTGCAGGAATCAGGTTTGCCAAAATTTCGTCGTTTTGAATGATTTGCGGCTGGAAATCGCGCACAGGCGCAACAGCGGCGGCAAGGCGCTGGCGTGCTGCCGTACTTCGAGCCAGTGTGTTCCGAATGTCCGTCACATCAATCTCTGCACGGCTATCCAGGTTGTCAACGACAGGCAAAATGGCTTCGCGCTCGGCTGTGCGCAATGCGGTTTGCACGGTTTCGATATGCGGCGCACTGGCTTTGGGGATTTGGATGCCATTGACGCCCGCCATGACGCGCTCGCGGGTCCGGCGCAGTACGGGATCGTTGAAATCGATAATCTGCAAACCTTTCATCGGTGTTACCGATGCGCGGATGGGTTGGATTTCCCCGTCATCGTTATTCCGGTCGCCTGCAGGATGGTTGACGGTCTGTTGCTCTTCCCATTCCTGTAACGCCGCTTCATTGAGCGAACGGGTTGCCTCTTCCAAAGTAATTTCTTCAAAGCCTTCGTCTTTAACGATACGGGGAATATATTCAGGCTCTTCGGTTTCGACAAAAGGAACGATATACGGCGTATCTTTCCTTTCGGCTGCATGTTGTTGAGGCGGCTCGGCTTGGGGGACTTGTTCTGCCGACGGATTTTCAGACGACCTTTCAATATCGGCATCTTGATGATATTCGTGTTTTGCTTCTTGGCTTTCGAAGAAATCCGCTATGTCTTCCATACCGGTTTCAGATGCTTCGTGTTCAGTGTTTGCCGGTTGCTCGGATAATTGCTCCTGCTGCGGAGTGTAACGCGCCGCCATCAGGCGCAGGCGTGCGATGGTTTTTCCGTATGCCGCTTTGGCATCTTCTGAAAATTGATGTGGAGAATCAGCATCCTGACCGTTAGGAATATATTTGCCCTCTTGCATGCCGCGCTCTAAGCACGCCAATTCGTGCTGCCACTCACGTTCTTGTTTTCTGTGCAGCCAAAATACGCCGCAAATGGCACACAATAAAATGATAATCAGCACTGTCCAAAACATTCGCTGTTTCCCTTGAAATAAACGGCAAAGGTCGTTATTTTAGCGTGTTTCAGCACTAAACAAAACAAGTCCGCAGCGAATTTCGTCTGCGGGGTATAATGCAGGTCGTCTGAATATTTACCCTCGGTCTGGTTTCGTATGAATTTTCAAGCCGCATGGTTTTCCAGTTCGATTTTAATCGCCGCTTGGCTGCTGTTGTCCATTCTGCTTCTCGCTTGCGCGCGTCCGGCATGGCAATCCATGCAGAAGCACCATTCCGCCTCCATCCTCTCCGCCCTGATACTGACGACCGCATGGTGCCTGAATGCAATGACTGACGAAGGGCAGCTCGCGCAAATGAGCTACCACCTGCTTGCCATGAATTTGGTTGCCCTGATGATTGGCGCACCCGCTGCATTATGGCTGGGTTCGGCTTTGCTTCTTCCTTATCTTTTATTGTTCAACGGCGGCGACGGATACGCCTATCCCGTCAACGCCCTCGCTTTGCTCTTACCACCGCTCATTGTTAATCAGCTCTCTTGCTGCTTGGTCAACCGTCTTCCCGCGAATATTTTTATCTTCATTTTTGTCAACGGCTTCATTGCGTCCGCCGTAGGCATGATGCTGACCGGACTGGTACTGGTCAGCGTTTTGGATATCAGTCATGCCTTCCCAACCTCCGTACTTTGGACCACCGCCTTTCCTATTTTCATCCTGATCGCCTGGGCGGAGGCCTTCCTCAGCGGCATCACTACCGCCATTTTTATCGCACTCAGACCGCAATGGATTAATACTTTTGACGACAACCGATATTTGAAATCCAGCAATAAAATTTGGTAAACGGTAAAAGGTCGGTAGTACATGGGGAATTGATATTCCAAGTTATTGATAAACCATTAGCTATTTCGGAAACGTATTTGTACACTAAGTTATAGACCGCAATGAGGTAATAATGATGGATATAACATCTTTCTTAAAAACGGGTAGATTTAAAGGTTTATTTGTTGGTATGTCGTATAGTGACTTTCACAAGCATAAACGGTTTAAAAAGCTGACTAAATGGTTATACGATGACAGTAACGTAGAAGGTGGTTTTTCCATTTTTTGGAAAGGATTGGAGGTTGGTTTTAAGGATGATATCGTTTATTCATTGTCAATAGACCCTTGTTTTAAAGGAGTAACCATTGCAAAGCAATATAAAATTAATAGAAAATTAACTATTGAGAAATTTATAAAATATTTGTTTCTTGCTGATATTGGATGGCAGTTTGTGTATAGAGACGATTGGGAACATGAGTGTGAAATAAAAACTGAAGGTGGCGTTTCTACTGTCTTTTCATTTGATTTGAAAAGGGTAAAAATTTCTAAATTTTCTATTTCATGGGAAGAGGGAATATAAGGCTATACTCCAAAATCGCCCTCTACTTGAAATTAAAAAAACACACAGTGAGTAAGTTATGGAAACCTTTTTTAACTATGTTATATCTCTAGCAGTATCATCATCCAGTTTTCCTTATATTTCAAACTATTATTACGACTCGCAATATGAATGGTTAAAAATATCCATATCTAAAAACAATACTACAAAAGTGTGCGGAAATATCGATATAAGCAAAACCAATCTGCAATATAAACTGCTTTGCGGAAAAGAAAATGGAAAGGGGCTGATTCCATTGGATAAAATAAAATTTCATTACGAAAAGAGCATCTTTTCTGCACAAAGTACCACAAGTGGAAAAGTGCTTTTTTCAGTTTCCTGCACTCAAGAACAATGTAGAGATATAGAAAAATATATTGAGAAGTAATAAGGCTTGAATATATTTTCAAATTCTTTAGGTCGTCTGAAAACCAATTTTCAGACGACCTTTTATCTGAGATACGGATATCATCAAACCATCTTCAAACATCGTCGTTTATGAATGATTTTTCTCTTTCTTACTCAAAAAACTCATGTTAAGCGGAGTAAAGCCCATGCGTAAGCGTGGTACAATATTGTCAACAATTTAAGGCGTTTTCCTCGCGGAGAACGCTGTTTTTCATTCAATATCAAGAGGCTTTTATGAAATTTTTAGACCGTGAGGCGACGATTGCCGAACCGGGTTTTAACCGTTGGCTGGTGCCGCCTGCCGCTTTGGCGGTGCATCTTGCCATCGGGCAAATTTATGCGTATTCCGTGTTTAACGCGCCGCTGACCAAGCTTATCGGCATTACCGAATCCGCAGCCGGGGATTGGAAGCTGACGACTGTGGGCTGGATTTTCAGTATCGCGCTGGCTATGTTGGGGGCGTCTGCTGCTTTATTTGGGACTTGGATGGAGCGTGTCGGACCGCGCAAGGCGATGTTTGTCGCGGCGTGCTGTTTCAGCTTGGGATTTTTTGTGTCGGCACTCGGCGTCACTACGCATAATCTGTTTCTTCTGTATTTGGGCAACGGCGTGATCGGCGGCATCGGCTTGGGACTGGGCTATATCGGTCCTGTGTCCACTTTGATGAAGTGGTTTCCGGACAAGCCGGGCATGGCGACGGGTTTGGCGATTATGGGGTTCGGTGGCGGTGCGATGCTTGCCTCGCCGTTGTCCGTATCGTTGATGAATGCGTTTTCAGACGACGTTTCGGTCGGTGTCGCGCCGACTTTTGTTGTGTTGGGACTGTTTTACCTCGTGTTGATGATGTTCGGCGCATTCACCATCCGCGTGCCGACGGAGGGTTGGAAGCCTGAAGGCTATGTCGCGCCTAAAACTAAAAACAAGCTGGTCAGCACTAATCATGTTAATGTTTCCCAAGCGATGAAAACGCCGCAATTTTGGCTGTTGTTTTGGGTGTTGTGCCTGAATGTAACTGCCGGTATCGGCGTTTTGGGGCAGGCTTCGGTCATGATTCAGGAGCTGTTTTCAGAGGCGTCGGTCGGCAAACAAGCGGCAATCGGCGCGGGGGCGGCGGCAGGTTTCGTCAGTCTTTTGAGTTTGTTCAATATGGGCGGGCGGTTTTTATGGTCCAGCGTTTCCGACAAACTCGGACGTAAAAATACCTACACCATCTTTTTCGTACTCGGTTCGCTGCTGTATTTTGCCGTTCCGTCCATTGGCGAGAGTGGAAACAAGGCTTTGTTTATTATTGGATTCTGCATCATCATTTCCATGTATGGCGGCGGTTTTGCCGCGATTCCGGCTTATTTGAAAGACTTGTTCGGCACTTATCAGGTCGGCGCGATTCACGGACGTATTTTGCTGGCGTGGTCAACCGCTGCCGTGATCGGTCCGGTTTTGGTGAACTACATCCGCCAAAGCCAAATCGACAGCGGTGTTCCCGCCGCGCAGGCATACGGCGTTACCATGTACATCATGGCGGGATTGTTGATTGTCGGTTTGCTGTGCAACCTTGCCGTCAGATCGGTTCATGAAAAACACCACGAAACCGACATCAAAACAGCGGCACACAGCGGCAATCCCGATGATGAAACTGCTGTTTCCGATGCCTACTTGTTGCAGGAAAAAGTTGCGGCAGGCGGTTTTTCGGTTTGGTGGCGTTGGACTTTGGTCGGTGTCCCGCTGGCTTACGGCGTGGTGATGGTGTTCGTCAAGGCATTGGATTTGTTCCGTTAGGCTTTCGGATGCCGACGTTGGGTCGTCTGAAATGCAGATATGGGTTTTCAGACGACCTTTGAGCGGAAAGACCGGCTTTTGTTTGTATAGTGGATTAACTTTAAACCAGTACGGCGTTGCCTCGCCTTGCCGTACTATCTGTACTGTCTGCGGCTTCGTCGCCTTGTCCTGATTTAAAGTTAATCCACTATATAACCGTCTGATTGGTAAAAGCATTAGTGTGCAATGCCAATTGAGATAAGGTTTGCACGAAGTATGGCAGGGCAAATCGGTAATTTATACCGGACCGGATTTGTGATACATTTTTGCCTTCACAAACCGCAGCAAGCTGCCGGTCAAACGGGAAATCTGTCTTCTTCCCGTTTGTTGACCCATGATAGGAAAAGAAATGTTTTGGTATATCGTAGGATTTTTTGCTTTCGTAGTTGCCGTCCTTGCGCTTTGGGTGAATGCCAGCGCATTTGGTATGCAGGAGGACGGCACGCCGCAATCGGAATATGAAAAACGCTTGGGCTTGGGGGCAAAATTGAAGGATAAGGAAACTGCTATGAAAGAACGCGAAGCGGCAAGGTTTCATCCTGATGATTGATGCTGCATTGCGATTCTTCCTTCGGATACACGCCGGACTCGGTGTTCTGAAACCTTAGACCATCATGTAAAAAGGTCGTCTGAAACCTAAATTTGGTTTTTCAGACGACCTTTTTGTTTACGGCTTTACCGTTTATTCGATGACAACGCGCGCATTAAGCGGCTGGACGGGGCGGCTGTTGTGCGAACCGATGGCGCGGGTGAATTTTTCTGCCTGCGCCTGGTCGATGTGGTCGTAGGTTTTCAATACCAGCCACGATACGCCTTCGCTGCACGGCGGCGTGGTCAGCGAACCGGCAAAGCGGTAGTAATTCAGCCGTTTCGGCAGCAGGGTGCCGGCGTCGAAGGCTTTGTCGAGGTTTACCTTTCCTTCTTTCATCGGCATCACGTTCCATATAGGCGCGAGGCGGTCGTTGGTTTTGCCGGCTTCGTACAATACTGCCAATACCAAAGGCTGGCGGTTTTCGTCTAGGTGGACGAAGTGGGCTTCCATCGGGAAGGTGCGGCCTTTGATTTGGTTTTCACTGGGGACGTGGAAATGGAATTGTTTCAGGGTGTAGGTGCGGCCGTTCACGGTCAGGGTATTGCCGCCTTCGGGATAATTGACCTGGATGGTATGGCCGTTGTTTTCCACATCAACCGCGCTCGGTTTGTAATTGACTTTGATGGCAGGCAGTCTGCCGGAGACGGTTTCGGTGATGTTGACGGGGGATTGGTTTTTGCCTGTGGAACACAAACGGAACTCTTCAGACAGGTTGCCCCAGCTTTCGGGGGAGTCGTGTCCTGTGTAGCCCCAATGGGTGTGGTTTCCATGTGCGGTAGCGGAGAATGCTGCGAAGGTGGACAGCAGGAAAACAGTCAGGCGAGGCAGAGTGAGGTTCAAGCAGGGCATTGCAATATCCTTTCTGTAAGGAGGAGGGAAAAAAGCATTGCGGTGCGTATGTAGATTATTGTTATTTTTTATTTAACCATAGCCATATTAAATCATTAGGTCAAGCCTTCTTGGGTTAATTCTGTTAAGGCTATGAAGTTAAGGCGAATTCATTTTTTAAAAAACGATATTGTCGTTTTGAAAATTGATAATAATTTGAAATAGAAAATGCCTATTTTTCATCCCTTAAAAATTTAAGGAAAGCCGACTTATGAAAAAGGTCGTCTGAAAACCTGAATTTGGGTTTCAGACGACCTTTTGCCTTGCCTGACAAGGGTTATTTGTGCAGCCCGCATTCTTTGCTGTCTTTGCTTTCCCACCACCAGCGTCCGGCGCGGATGTCTTCGTCTGCTTTGACGGGGCGGGTGCAGGGTTCGCAGCCTATGCTCGGGTAGCCTTGGAAATACAGGGCATTGAGCGGGACGTCGTAGGCTTGCGCGTATGCCCAGACGTCGTTTTCTTCCCAGTCGAAAATGGGGTTGAACTTGGCGATGTTGCGGCTGTGGTCAGTTTCTTCGAAATCCAATTCGCTGCGGGTGGCCGATTGGCTGCGGCGTTGTCCGGTCAGCCAGGCGGGGGCGTTTTTCAGGGCGCGGTTGAGCGGCTCGATTTTGCGGATGTGGCAGCAACGGCGGCGCAGCTCGACGCTGTCGTACATGGCGGTTGCGCCGAATTCCTGCTCAAACTGCCGCGCGCTTTCGGGGTCGGGGTGGAAAACTTCCAGCTCGGTTTGGTAGCGGACGTTGACGGCGGTAATCAGGGCGGCGGTTTCGGGATTGAGTTTGCCGGTGTCGAGGGTGATGATGCGCAGGGGGAGTTTCAGGCGGCAGATGGCGTCGGTAATGATCATGTCTTCGACGGCAAGGCTGGAGGCGAAGACGGCTTGCGGATAGCGGCGGGCGATGTGTTTGAGGCGGGTTTCGAGCGTGGCGGTCAACTCGGGCAGCCGGCGCCGTTCGGCTTCGCCTGTCATCGGGATGCGCCAAAGCTGGGGACGGAAGAGGGACATGGTTGGCTTGTTCCTTGTTTTTTGTTTTCAGACGACCTCTCTTGCGGCAAAGGGGTCGTCTGAAAGTTTGTACGGAACATTATTGTCGGGCGGTCTTGCGCGAAGGGGAAAGAATGCTTTTCTATTTCTTTATAACCAAAGCGATTGCTGCTGGTCTTTCGGCACGAGGTGGTTCACGCCTATGCCGATTAGGCGGAAAGCGTCTTCGCGCTGGGGCGGCACGCGCTGCATCAGGGTCTGCGCGGCGCAAAGCAGGGCGTCGGTGTCGGGCAGGACGGAAGAGTAGGTTAGGGAGCGGGTGATGATGCGGAAATCGTGGGTTTTCAGCTTGAGGGTTACGCCTTTGGCTTCGACGTTTTTGCGCGTGATTTGCCGCCACAGGTCTTCGGCAAGGTGGGGCAGGTGTCCGGCTGCCTGTTCGAGCGACAGGTCTTCGGGCAGGGTGATTTCGGTGGAGATTTGGAGGCGTTCTCGTTCGGCTTTGACGGGGCGTTCGTCCGTACCGCGCGCCAAATCATAGAGGCGGTAGCCGTAGCGACCAAAATGGTTTAAGAGTTCGCCGCGCTCGAAACGACGCAAATCGCCCGCCGTCTGCATACCTAACGACTGCATTTTTTTCAGCGTAACCTTGCCCACGCCGGGGATTTTGCCCAAGGGCAGGGTTTCCAAAAATGCCATGACTTTGTGCGGCGGCAGGACGAATTGCCCGTTCGGCTTGCGCCAGTCCGAAGCGATTTTCGCCAGAAATTTATTCGGCGCGATGCCTGCGGAAGCAGTCAGACCGGTTTCCGCAAAAATGGCGGCGCGGATTTCTTTGGCTACTTCGCTGGCGTAGGGGATATTTTTGAAATTGTGGGTCACATCAAGATAGGCTTCGTCCAGCGACAGGGGTTCGATTAAATCAGTATAGCGCCTGAATACGGCGTGAATCTGCGCGGAAACCTGACGGTACAAATCGAAATGCGGCGGCACATACACCGCTTGCGGACACAGCCTTTTCGCCGTCGCCACCGACATCGCAGAATGCAGCCCGAACTGCCGCGCCTCATACGATGCGGCGCAAATCACCGAACGCGCACCCTCCCACGCAACGACCACGGGCAGCCCTTTCAAATGCGGCTGCTCGCGCAGTTCTACCGATGCGTAGAACGCGTCCATGTCGATATGGATGATTTTGCGCTGGGACATTGAAGATGGTTGTGAAGAAAAAAGAAACGGGTATTTTAGCGGAAAACGATAGGGGAAGGTCGTCTGAAACGGCATTTGGTTTTCAGACGACCTTTGACCAGGGAAGAGAAGCGGGTTTTAAAGATTTGCCCGATGGCTTGAACTTACGCCGTTTCATGCGCCCATTGGGGCAGGGTGGTTTTTTGTTTGCAAAAGGCGAACAAACGCTGCCCATTGCACTTTTCAAACATCAGCTCTACGCCGCTTTGCAAACGCAAAATCAGGGCGGAAGGCGTATCTATTTTGATGAAGTCGATATGGTGTTGCACGAGTTTGGCAATGGCGGAATACAAATCAAGCTTGTCCGCATGCCTGAAAAACCAAGGATTTAAGCTTAACCAACGCCCACCGTTCAACGAGGCGCCGGGTTGGAAATCCGCACGGATTTGAGTCAGGCGGTCGTCTGAAAAATGCAGCTCGATATCGCCATACAGCCAAATATTCCAGCCCCTTTTTACCAAAAGCCCTTTAGGAACGCATTCGGGCGCAGGGAACATTTGCAGAATCATCTCCGCCGTCTGTCCGATTTCCAAATAATCAAATCGGCCTGTGGTCAGAAAGTCGTACATATCGACGGAAATCGGGAAATGGTAGCGCATGGTCGTTTCAGACGAGGTGTGAAATATGGGCTATCTTAGTTCAAAATACAAATGCAATCAATTCTTATTTTTATTTATTTGGCTCATTAAAAGAAATTTGTCGGACAGGCTGATCACTCAAAACAATATTAAGATATTGATAATGAGTTTTCCAATACGCAAATTTGCCATATGATTATCCGCGTTTCATCATCATTTATTCAGTTTATCAGCTATGGCATACATTTTTATATTTTTAGTCGGATGCTTCATTTTCATCCTGAGACCTTTGCAAAAAAGCCCTTTCCACCGGCAACCGAAACCCCAACACAGGTTTTCGGCTGTTTCCGCCCCAATCACTCCTGATTCTACCCAAATACCCCCTTAATCCTCCCCGGACGCCCCATAATCAGGCATCCGGGCCGCCTTTTAGGCGGCAACAGGCACACTTAGCCTGTTAGCCGCTTTCAACAGGTTCAAACACATCGCTTTCAGATGACTTTGCGCACTCACTTTGAGCAGACCAAAATAGGCTGCCCGGGCGTAGCGGAATTTACGGTGCAGCGTACCGAAGCTTTGTTCCACCACATAACGGGTCTTCGACAAATATCGGTTGCGTTTGGTTTGCGCTTCCGTCAGCGGACGGTTGCGGTGGGCTTTGCGCATAATGCCGTCCAGCAACTGATGCTCTTCCAGATGTTGTCGGTTTTCCGCACTGTCGTAGCCTTTATCGGCATAGACGGTTGTGTCTTTGGCTATTCCTTCCAGCAAAGGCAACAGATGGTTGCACTCATGGGTATTGGCGGGGGTAATGTGCAGTTTCTCGATATAGCCTTCCTCATCGGTGCGGGTATGTTGTTTGTAACCGAGTTTGTAGAGGCCGTTTTTCTTTGTCCAGCGGGCATCGCTGTCTTTACTCGGTGTGGTTTGTCCGCTGACTTGTCCTTCTTCATCAACTTCTATGGCCTGACGCTGTTTGCTGCCGGCGGTCTGAATAATGGTGGCATCAATGACGGCGGCGGATGCTTTCTCTACTTTTAGGTTTTTTTCGGTCAGTTGGCGGTTAATCAGTTCCAGCAATTCGGACAGGGTGTCGTCTTGCGCCAGCCAGTTGCGGTAGCGGCATAAGGTGCTGTAATCGGGGATGCTCAGTTCGTCAAAACGGCAAAACAGGTTGAAGTCGATGCGGGTGATGAGGCTGTGTTCGAGTTCGGGATCGGAGAGGCTGTGCCATTGTCCGAGTAGGACGGCTTTGAACATGGACAACAGGGGATAGGCGGGACGGCCGCGGTGGTCTCTAAGGTAACGGGTTCTTTGACGATTCAGGTACTGTTCGATCGGCTGCCAATCAATCACCTGATCCAACTTCAATAGTGGGAAGCGGTCGATGTGTTTGGCGATCATGGCTTGTGCGGTTTGTTGGAAGAAAGTGCTCATGAGAAATCCCCTAAATGTCTTGGTGGGAATTTAGGGGATTTTGGGGAATTTTGCAAAGGTCTCATCCTGATTGCCCGCAGAGTACGGCCAGCGCCTGAAATCATTTGGGAAAACGAACCGCTCACCTGCATCAGTCTCGGTAATTTATTGGATAACGAACGGATTTACTTCGGCAAAAACGAGATTTTTATTTGTGAAGGCAGTGAAATCAAAGCACGTCATCCTCTTCAAGATCTGATTTATTTGAGTAGGACGATGATGGCCCTTTTCGGTACTCATGTTTGGAGGCTGGAGTTTAGGGCGGACGGAAGTCAAGTTGCTTATCATTTTTATCCCAAAGCCGGCGGATTCGCTATTTTTTATAAACAACTGGTTCAAAATCATCCGCGTACCATTATGGACTGTTGGAGTGAATGGAGGAGATAGGCAGTTTGGGGCTGCAAATGAATATAGTGGATTAACTTTAAACCAGTACGGCGTTGCCTCGCCTTAGCTCAAAGAGAACGATTCTCTAAGGTGCTGAAGCACCAAGTGAATCGGTTCCGTACTATCTGTACTGTCTGCGGCTTCGTCGCCTTATCCTGATTTAAATTTAATCCACTATAATTTTAGCCTTAGGTGCGTTTATTTTCTTTGAGTACATAAAAGGTCGTCTGAAACCTGTTTCAGACGACCTTTTATTGTAAAAATCTATAAATTTAATAGATAATAACTAATCTCATATTATCAAGCTAGAAAAGATAACCCGCTGATTAGCTTGATATTTAATATAGTTAAATTATGTTAACTAAAACATACGCTATCCAAACCTGATTTCACAATTGATTTAAATCATAATATATTGTGTCCAAATCTCTAAAATACCCGAAATCATACTAGATATTGATTTTCGAATAACAAACTACAAGAGTCGAGGAACGCAAAATGCCGAAAATCCCTGAGTTGGTTTGTCCCGCCGGTAATCTGCCTGCTTTGAAGACGGCGGTGGACAATGGCGCGGACACGGTTTATATGGGGCTGAAAGATGCGACAAATGCGCGCAATTTTCCGGGGCTGAATTTCGATATGAAATCGGCGCAGGAAGGAGTGGCTTACGCACATGCGCGTGGCCGCAATGTGTTGATGGCAATCAATACTTTTGCCCAGGCGGGGCAAATCGAGCGGTGGCATCGGGCTGTCGATACGGCGGTGCAGCTGGGGGCGGACGCGATAATCGTCGCCGACCCTGCGATTATGGCTTATGCCGCCGAGCGTCATCCTGATTTGAGGCTGCACATGTCGGTGCAGGGTTCGGCGACCAATTATGAAGCCATCAATATAATGAAGGAGCTGTTTGGCATCCGCCGTGCCGTGCTGCCGCGCGTTTTGACGGTCGATCAGGTCAAGCATGTGATTGACAATACAGATGTGGAAATCGAAGTGTTCGGTTTCGGCAGCCTGTGCGTGATGGTGGAAGGCCGCTGCATCTTGTCGAGCTATGCGACGGGCGAATCGCCGAATATGCAAGGCGTGTGTTCGCCGGCGAAGGCGGTGCGCTGGGAGCAGTTGCCCGACCGCATGAACGTGCGGCTGAACCAGGTGTTAATCGACCAGTACAAACCGGACGAACCGGCAGGCTATCCGACCTTGTGCAAAGGCCGTTTTGAAGTCAATGACGAAACCTATTACGCGCTGGAAGAGCCGACCAGCCTGAATGTTTTGGAAATGTTGCCCGAACTCATCAAAATCGGTGTATCCGCCATCAAAATCGAAGGCCGCCAGCGCAGCCCGATGTACACGGCGCAGGTTACCAAATCGCTGCGGCAGGCTTTAGACGCGGCCGTTGCCGATCCGGTGCATTTCAAAGTCAATCCGGTGTGGAACAACGCGCTGAGCAAGATTTCGGAAGGGCATCAGACGACCTTGGGCGCATACAGCCGTCCGTGGAAATAAGGGAGGAGGAAAAATGAATCCGATGAAATTATCGTTGGGGCCGGTTTTGTTTTTCTGGCAGAAGGAAGCCTTGCTGGAATTTTACGCTGGCATACTGGATGCGCCGGTGGACACCATTTATCTGGGCGAAGTGGTGTGTTCGCGCCGCCAGAAAATGCGTTTTGCCGACTGGGTCAGCCTGGCGGAAGATTTGGCGGAAAGCGGCAAAGAGATTATTTTGTCGTCGCAGGTGCTGCTGGAAAGCGAATCCGATTTGAAACGCCTGCGCAAAATAACTGGGCAGGACAAATTCAAAGTCGAAGCCAACGACATGGGCGCGGTCAAATTGGCGCGCGAACACGGCATTCCGTTTGTCGTCGGCGCCAGCCTGAACATTTACAACGAAAGCACGCTGGCACTGTTCCAAAAACTGGGCGCATACCGCTGGATTGCGCCGTCTGAGTTGAGCCGCGACAAAGTTGCTGAAATCATCAAGGCTTCAGACGACATCGAAACGGAATTGTTTGCTTGGGGCAAAATGCCGCTTGCTTATTCGTCGCGCTGCTTTACCGCGCGGCATTACAACCTGAACAAAGACGGCTGCGAATTCCGCTGCTTGGATTACGAGCAAGGCATGGACATGAATACCCGCGAAGGCAAACCGTTTTTAACCATCAACGGCATCCAAACCATGTCTTACGGCTGCCAAAACCTGCTGCCGCACCATGAGGATTTGCGGCAAATCGGCGTGAACATGCTACGCCTGTCGCCGCAAATGTACGGCATGGTGGAAATCGTCCGTATCCACCGCGACGTATTGGACGGCAAAACCGCCCTGGCGGATGCGCTGCCCGAATTGGAAAGACTGACCACCGGCACGCTGGTGGACGGCTATTGGCACGGCCAGCCGGGTATCGAAGCCGTGAAGGAGGAATATTATGGCGTTGCCTGAAATCGTATTGCCCAAATGGGCGGGAAAAATCGGCGGAAAATTACCGGGCAGGCCACCGCGCTTCGCTTTGGTTTTTGCCCTCAACACCATGCTCAAACGCGGATTGCTGCCCGCCGACATGAGCCTGTTTGACGGCCGCACCTTTGAAATCGACGTATTGGACGCGGGCATCAAGGTGCGTTTCACTGCCAATGCCGAAAAATTCATCGACGCGGATTTCTTCGGTACGCCCGATTTGCGCCTTGCCGCCAACGGCATCGACTTTATGCGCATGATGATGCGCGAGGAAGACCCGGATACTTTGTTCTTCAACCGCAAACTGCAAATTGAAGGCGATACCGAGCTTGGGCTGATTACCAAAAACCTGCTCGACAGCGTGGACTGGCCGTTCGGAGATTGGTTTTTGAAGCGGCAGTTGTCCGACTGAACGCAGGGTTTCACATTTGGATTTGAAGTGCAAAGATTTTCCAAGCAGAAAGTCTAGTGCACATTAGTGGGAGCAGGGATCAAATGAAAATACCAATGAGCCGCTTTGACAGTATTTTTTGAAAGGGAAGGATTTCAGGCAAATTTATACATGTCCTGGTACACCATATACAGTAGTGCCGAACAACACACCCACATAAACGTTGTGTTATCCGGCACCAAATGAGGTACTTCTTAAACGGGTTTGCTCAATTAAATTAGATGTTGCACTTAAAATCCAGATCTTCTACTTTGATCATCTATCGTAACGGAGCAAACTTAGTGCCTATCATGTTGTTGCATATGTTCCATCCAGAATTCGGCATTCTCAATCCCTGCTACACGCGGGTCGAACACCGGATCAAGGCCGGCTTGTTTCTGGCAGTCGTAATCATGCAGCGCACGTAAGGCGGGTTTACTGAGAAATACAATGGCAATAAGGTTGAGATAACACATACTGCCGAAGCCTATATCACCCAAGCCCCACATCAGGCTGGCGGACTGTACGCTACCGATAAATACGACCGCTAAAAACACCACCCGCAGAATCATACTGAGTATCGGGTATTTCAGCTTTTGGTCGAGATAAAGCAGCGCAGTTTCGGCGATGTAGTAATAAGCCAGCAGGCAGGTGAAAGCGAAGAAGAAGATACCGACCGCCACAAATGCGCCGCCGAAATCGCCGAACACAGTACCCAATGCAGCCTGCGTGTAAGCAGAGCCGGCTTCCACGCCGGGAATATTTTCCACAAGCGGCGTTTCCATGCCGTTCGGATGCACGTTATACATACCGGTAATCAGAATCATGATAGCAGTCGAGGTACAGACAATCACGGTATCGATATACACCGAAAAGCCTTGCACCAAACCTTGTTTCACGGGATGGCTTACTTCAGCGGCAGCTGAGCTGAACGTCGCTTCTCCCGCACCGGCTACATTAGAGAACACGGCACGTCGTACACCCCAGGAAATCGCGCTGCCTACAATTCCGCCAAATACCGCGTCTGTGCCAAATGCGCTACCTATAATCAGGTTTAAAGTTTCGGGAATTTTCGAGGCGTGGTTTACCAATACAATCAACATCAGACCGACATAACCCACAGCCATCAGAGGGATAATGCGGTCAGCGGCACGGGCGATGCGTTTGGTGCCGCCGAAAATCAGAAACGCCAATATCATGGAAACTGCAGCACCGGTGCTCCATGTAGGCAGTGCGAAGGCGGTTTCAAACGAGGTGGCAATGGTATTGGCTTGAATGCCCGGCACCAACACGCCGTAGCTCAGAAAAATCACTACGGCCACCAGCACGGCAAAGGCTTTCATCTTTAAGCCGCGCTCAATGTAGTAAGGTGAACCGCCGCGGTATTCCGTACCGACTTTGGTTTTATAAATCTGAGCCAAAGTGGATTCTACAAACGCGCTGGCGCCGCCCAACAGCGCCATCACAATCATCCAAAATACAGAACCCGGACCGCCCGCGGCAATGGCGGTCGCTACGCCGGCGATATTTCCGACACCAATACGCCCCGAAAGCGACATACAGAATGCCTGAAACGAAGAAATCCCCGCACCTGATTCCTGCTTTTCTTTCAGCAGGCGGATCATTTCGGGCAAATAGCGAAATTGCACTCCTTTAGTAATAACGGTGAAATACAGACCGACGGCCAAAGCCAGGTAAACCAAGCCGTTGCCCCAGATATAATCCACCAGCGTACTGACAATCTTTTCCATCTCTTCTCCTTTGCGGTTTTATAGTCAATTAAAATTAAAATAGGACAGTAACGCATCGTCAAATCGGGCGTAATCAGACAATACGGTTCGCAGATACCGCTTAATATTCGCCCACACCTTCTCAATCGGGTTGAGCTCAGGTGAATAAGGTGCAAGAGGCAATACCTTATGTCCCCATTTTTCCGCCATTTCCCGTAAGACACCCATACGGTGAAATCGCGCATTATCTAAAATAATCACCGATTTTTGAGTCAATGCGGGCAGTAGGCATTGCTGAAACCACGCTTCAAAAAAGACTCCGGTCATCGTATTTTGATAAACCATCGGAGCAATCAGCCGGTTGCCGACTTGTGCGGACACCAGAGATAAGCGTCGGTATCTTTTTCCACTTATCTGCGCTTTCACTATTTGCCCTTTCGGGCTGCGGGCATAGGGACGGAACAGGTAGCGGTCAAATCCTGTTTCATCCAAATAAACACGTTGGTAGTCGGAAAATTCGGCCAGCTGTGTCAAATAATGCGTTACTTTGGCCGGGTCTTGTTCTTTGTAAGTGGTGGTCTTTTTTTGCGCGTCATCCCCATCTGTTTGAGTGCATAGCAAACGGCGGCTGGCGTACAATCAAAATGTTTGGCGATTTCATGCAGATAGGCATCCGGGTGTTGCCCAACATATTGAGCCAGTTTTTGCCTATCCAATTTGACGGCATTTAGACCGGTAACTTGATGTTTTAGGCTGCCTGTTTGTTTTTTAAGGCGAATCCACAGGTAAAGCGTGTTTCTTGACAAGTTAAACGTCGCTGCGGTTTGGCTGATGTTTTTGCATTGTTCGTAATAGTTTAAAGCTTTGTTTCTTAAGTCCGCAGAGTATGCCATGGTTAGACCTTAAAAGTTGAGTATTGTACTATTTTATTTTTAATTGACTATATGTTGTTATCTAAGGTCGTCTGAAAAAAGGTTTACGCTTGATAAGAGCTGCCAGTTTCAGACGACCTGAGCTTTATTTTGTGTTATTCCATAAACCAAATGGTTTTTGCCTGCGTGTATTGCTCAAACGCTTCCACTCCTTTGTCGCGACCGCCGAAGCCGGATTGTTTGTAGCCGCCGAACGGCGTGGCAATACTGCCTTCCGAAAAACCGTTTACCGATACCGTACCTACCTGAATTTTGCGGGCAACACGGTGGGCGCGGCTTACATTGGATGTGTAGAACGAAGCCGCCAGTCCGTAATCCGATTGGTTCGCCAAACGGACGGCTTCTTCTTCGCTGCTGAATGTGGTTACTGCAAGCACCGGGCCGAAAATTTCTTCTTTAAACACAGTCATATCCGCAGTTACACCGTCAATAATCGCCGGCTCGAAATACCAGCCGTCACCGGTTTTGCCGCCGGTGATCAGTTTGCCGCCCTCTTTCAGGGCAGTATCGAAATAACGGCACACCTTATCAAAATGAGCTTCTTCCACCATCGGGCCGAGGTTGGTTTCAGGCAGGCGTGGATCACCGACTTTCCAGCCCTGCTTGAGGTCGTCTGAAAGTTTGGCCAGCAGGGTATCTTTGATGCTTGCTTCTACAATCAGGCGCGAACCGCAGCTGCAGTTTTCGCCCATATTCCAGAAGGCGGCGGCTAAAATCGACGGCACCGCTTTATCGATATCCGCATCGGCAAACACGATTTGCGGGCTTTTACCGCCACATTCCAAGACGATTTCTTTCAGGTTGCTTTGCGCCGAATATTCCAAGAAATAGCGGCCGACTTCGGTAGAGCCGGTAAAGGCCACCATGTCCACATCCTTATGCATGCCTAAAGCCTTGCCGACTGTTTCACCCAAACCGCAAACCAGCGTCAGCACCGCTTCGGGTATACCAGCTTCATGAGCCAACTGCACCATGCGGTAGGCACTCAGCGAAGTCAGTTCGGCAGGTTTCACAATCACCGAATTGCCCGCCGCCAAAGCAGGTGCCACTTTCCATGCAAACATCTGCGCAGGGAAGTTCCACGGCAACACTACGCCGACCACGCCGACCGGCTCATGTACAATCAAACCCAGTGCGTCGTTGCCGGTGGGGGCGACGCGGCCAAAGGCTTTATCCACATATTCAGCATAGAAATAAAAGGTCTCAATGGTGGCGGGCATATCGGTGTTGATGCACTCGCTGATGGGCTTGCCCGCGTCGATACAGTCCAACGCTGCCAGCTCTTCGGCGTGTTCTTCAATCAACTGCGTCCAACGCAGCAGTACGGCACGTTTTTCAGATGGGCTTTTGCCTGCCCAAAGGTCGTCTGAAAACGCAGAACGCGCGGCACGCACGGCGGCATCTATATCCTGTTCGCTCCCGTCGGCGATGTAGCCGATTAGGGAATTATCGATGGGGGTGCGGTTTTCCAGCTTTCTGCCTGAATCGGCATGGTTAGGAATCAAATGTCCTGCTCACAGGTTGCCTGCTTTGGCGGCATCGAAGATTTGTTCAACGGTTTTCATACGGCAGCTCCTTCATTTCAACAAAGCCGTAAATTCAGCGGCTTCCTGCGCGGTCAGGTTATGCAGCGGCAGGCGCACTTTGCCGGCGGGCTTGGTGCCGTTTAAGCAACCGATTTTGGCTTTTTGGTTGTAGTCGCCCGATTCCATCGAATGCAGGGCGGGATAGAGGTCAGTCAGAATCTGGCGTGCTTTGTCCCAATCTTGGGCTTGGGCTGCGTTAAACAGGGCAACCTGCTCACCGGGGAAAACGTTAGCCGCGCCAGCAATCCAGCTTTTTACGCCCCAGAAGAAGAAATCCAAAGGTTGGTCGTCGCAGCCGCACACCACTTGGAAATTATCGAATTTCGCCTGAATCATACGCAGCGCATTGGAGAAATTGCCGGTGCTTTCTTTGATTCCGACGATGTTGGGATGCTTCGCCAAATGCGCTACGGTATCGAATTCGAGTTCTACACCGATGCGCGCAGGGAAGTTGTAGAGAATAATCGGCAAGTCGGTTTTAGACGCCACATATTCAAAATGTTCGATGATGCCTTGTTGCGATGGCAGGCTGTATGGCGGTGCCGACAGCATCAGGCCGTCGTAGCCTAATTCTTTAGCGCGGATGGCGCGTTGCGCAGCCACTTCGCTCGACATATCGCTGACACCTGCAATCAGCGTACAGCGGCCGGCAGCGGCCTTTACGATGGTGTTCAATACGGTTTCGCGCTCGGCTTCCGACAAGGCGTAATACTCGCCTGTGGTACCGCAGGCTACGATGCCGCGCACGCCTTTAGCAATAAACGCGTCCACCAACTCGGCAAGCAACGCGGTGTCCACTTGATTGTCGGCGGTAAACGGGGTAACGATGGGAACTAAAATACCTTCGATATTCATATGTTTCTCCTCTTGAAATTAATCGTGATTTGGTTTGATTAAAACGTTGTTGCAAAAAAAATGCAGATTTGGTTTGTTCGCTTCAGAAACGGTTAAAACGGTAAGGACTTAAATCGATTGCAGGCTGTTCGCCGAAATACAGGGCTTTCACCAGTTTTGCGGTCAACGGCGCTTGGGTCAGTCCCAAATGCTGGTGCCCGAACGCCAGCAAAATGTTTTCTTTGCGGTCGATTACCGGTAAAGAATCGGCAATCGAAGGGCGGAACCCCATCCACGGCACGGCGTCTTGCCGGTTCAGACGACCTTTGAGCATAGGTTCTGCCAAGCGAAAGAGCTGCTCCGCCCGTTCCATATTCGGCGGTGCATCCAGCCCGGCAAACTCCACCGTACCGGCCAGGCGCAAGCCTGCGTTCATGGGCGTCATGATGAATTTGCGCTCGAAGCTGCTTACAGGCACGTTCAAAATATTTTGGCTCTGAGGCAGCATCAGGTGGTAACCGCGTTCCGTATCAAGCGGAATGTCGCTGCCGCACAGCTTTTTCAGCCACGGCTTGGAAAACGCTCCCGCAGCAATCACTACGCGCTTGGCTTCAAACGCTTTTCCGCCGCTGCTGATGCGGAACAGGTCGTCTGAAAATAATTGGATGTCGGAAACGTCGGTATGTTCACTTATCGTGCCGCCCGCCTGCACGAAAGCGTGCTGCAAATCCGCCGCCATGCCCGCCAAATCAACCACATGGCCGGTATCGGGGTAAAACAGCGCGCCGAGTTGCGTATCGGCAAGAACCGGTTCGCGCTCGTGTAGGCTGGATTGGTCGAGCCATTCGTTGACTACGCCCAATTCATTTAACGCCCTGCCGTGCTTTTGCAACGCCACCTGCCCACTTTTGGTTTCGCAAACCAGCAGCGAGCCGTCGATGCAAATATGCCGCTCCACACCCCATTCCTGTGCAAATGCGCGCCATGCAGGCAAAGCACGACTATTGAGCGCCATCAGTGCGCGGTGGCTACGTTGGAAACGTTCGGGTGTGAGATTGCGCAGCAGGTTGAACAACCACGGTGTGATTTTCGGCAGGTATTTCCAGTCCAGTCTCAACGGGCCGAGCGGGTCGAGCAACATTTTCGGCAGCTGCTTGAGCACCTCGGGTGATGCAATCGGGAATACCTGCTCGGTGGCGATATGTCCGGCATTGCCGTAAGACGCGCCGCCGCAAACAGTATCGCGTTCCAACAACAGTACGCTTTCGCCACAGCGCTGCAATTCCAGTGCGATACTCAAGCCGACGATGCCGCCGCCGATCACGGTCGCAGAAAAAACTTGGCCGCTCATGATGTTTCGATTCCGTAGCGGAACGGATCATCCGCGTTTACAAAAATCTCTGATGCCGCATGAATGTGCGCTTCTCCTTTGATGGTCGGTATGATCAGACGCTCCGAATGCAGGTCGTCTGAAAGTGTTTCATAAGAAGCAGCAAAGCGGCTGCCGATTACGCTTTCCTGCACCCACTCTTTTTCAGGTGACCACACGCCGTCTGCAGCCAAACAGGCCATCTTCGCACTGGTGCCTGTGCCGCAAGGCGAGCGGTCGTAGGCTTTGCCCGGGCAAAGCACAAAGCTGCGGCTGTCTGCAGTATCAGTTTTACCGAAAAGCTCGATGTGGTCGATTTCCTGCCCGTCTTTGCCTGTGATGCCCTGAGCGTTCAGTGCGGTGCGGATGCGCCATGAAACATCGGTCAGTTGCTCCAGATTGTCGGGCGCGATGGTGCAGCCGTGGTTGTTCACCAAGAAAAACCAGTTGCCGCCCCAAGCAATATCGCCGGTGATGCTGCCGATGCCTGCCACGTCAAGCGACACGTCTTTACGGTAACGGTAAGACGGCACGTTTCGCACGCTCACCGAGCCGTCTTCATGCAGCGTGCAGCGTACATTGCCTACCGGCGTTTCAATGGTGTGCGTGCCTACATCAATACGTTTAAGATGTTGAAGTGTTTTAATCAAACCGATGGTGCCGTGGCCGCACATACCTAAATAGCCGCTATTGTTGAAGAAAATCACGCCGGCGGCAGAAGCAGGGTCTTGCGGCTTGCACAACAACGCCCCAACCAAAACTTCCGAACCGCGCGGCTCCAAAATCAACGCGCGGCGCAGATGGTCGAAACGATTGGCAAAATTGGCACACTGCTCTTGCAGGCTGCTGCCGGAAAGCTCGGGGAATCCGCCGTAAACCACACGGGTCGGCTCGCCGCCGGTGTGGGAATCAATCACGGAAAAAGTATATTCGGTATTCGGCATAGCAAAATCCTATCGCTAAAAAACTTTCGTTAACCTTACAAAACCGCCGCGGCCGTCGTCTTGATGAATTTCCCGTTTTTTGTGCAGAAATGTGCATACTCAAGCAAAGCCAAAACAGAAATGCCTGTCTGAAACACTATTTTCAGACAGGCATTTCTACACTTCGCTGTTATCTTGATTTCTTAAATTCAGACGGCGCCAAGCCCACCAAAGCCTTAAACTGCCGAGTGAATGCACTGTGATCGGAATAGCCGCAACGGACGGAAATTTCCGTTACCGACAAGCCCGTTTCCAGCATTGCCATCGCCGCTTCGATGCGCACTTTTTGGATGTATTGCGAAGGTGTGATGTGGAAAATCTTTTTGAAATAACGCTCGATTTGGGCGGTAGAAAGGCGCGAAACGGCTTCCAGGTCTTTCATCTTGATGCTTTGGTCGAAATGGCCGGCAATGTATTTTTCAAGCAACGCGATTTTTTTATTCAACTCGGGACGGTTGCTGTCATTGGTTTCCACATCGACAGACACGCCGAGCATGGCAATAATTTCACCTAAAGGATTGCGCACCGGCATTTTATGCGTGATACACCAGCCCAGTTCGCCGGAAGCATACGTGTGCAGCTCCAGCCTGTTGCTGATGATTTTTCCATTACTCAGCACTTCCTTGTCCTGTTGCGTATAACTCTGTCCCCATTCAGACTGAAACAAGTTTTCAGATGTTTTTCCGATCAAAGCCGCCATATCGGGTAATTGCAAACGATGCAGTAGGGTATCGTTGGCATAGACATACTCTGCTTTCGTGTTTTTTACAAAAAACACTGTACTGGGCAACACTTGCAATACAGGTGCAAACATGTGCAGACTGCGGATAAGGTCATCCACATTTTCCGGACAAACTGAAAGAGGGAGGGGGATGAAAGGCATGGTTGTTGATATCCGTGAAAGTTACAATAATATAGTGGATTAAATTTAAATCAGAACAAGGCGACGAAGCCGCAGACAGTACAGATAGTACGGCAAGGCGAGGCAACGCCGTACTGGTTTAAAGTTAATCCACTATAAAATATCTCGAATCATTGCAGGTATACATCTAAATACACTTTGAACATACGCGAAGCCAAAGCTGCCGTCCAGCTTGAATTTTCAGATTCATTAGTAGCGCCGCCCATCTTTTTCATAAAAATAGCAGAGGTGGTAAAAACATACTTGACTAAATAATCATGTGTTTTCCTGATTTTTACTGCTGATTTTGATTTCAAAATAAAGAAGGTCGTCTGAAACCTGTTTCCAGTTTTCAGACGACCTTCTTTCACCTGCATCCGTTTTAAACCGTCATCAGTCTTTCAATGCAGCCAATACTTTGCCGGCGATTTCATTCAGGCTTACGGTTTCTGCCTGATTGTCGCGGCGTTCGGCGTATTCGACATTGCCTTCTTTCAAGGCGCGGTCGCCGATGACGATGCGGTGCGGGATGCCGAGAAGCTCGGAGTCGTTCAACAATACACCTGCGCGTTCGTCGCGGTCGTCGAGGAGGACGTCCGCGCCTACTGCCAGCAGTTCGGCGTAGATTTTGTCGGCGGCTTCGCGCACGGTGTCTGATTTTTTGTAGTTCATCGGTACGATAACGACTTCAAACGGTGCCATCGCTTTGGTCCAGATGATGCCTTTTTCGTCGTTGTTCTGCTCGATGGCGGCGGCAACGACGCGGGTGATGCCGATGCCGTAGCAGCCCATTTCCATGATTTGCGATTTGCCGTTGTTGTCGAGGAAGCTTACGTTCATGGCTTGGGTGTATTTGTCGCGCAACTGGAAGACGTGTCCGACTTCAATGCCGCGCGCCAGTTTCAGACGACCTTGTCCGTCGGGGCTTTCGTCGCCTTCGACGACGTTGCGCAAATCGACAAACTCAGGCTCGGCAGCGTCGCGGCCGAAGTTGAAGCCGGTATAGTGGTAGTCGTCTTCGTTCGCACCGATAACCCAGTCTGCGCCTTTTTCGGTGGCGAAATCGGCATAGATTTTGCCAGTGAAGCCAACAGGGCCGAGCGAGCCGCCGTTTGCGCCGAACTGCGCACGGATGGCGGCAGGGTCTGCCATGGTCAGCGGCGATTTCACGCCTGCGAGTTTTTCGGCTTTGATGTCGTTAAACTCATGGTCGCCGCGCAACAGCAATAAGACGATTTCGCCTTCGTTTTCGCCTTCGACCACGATGGATTTCAGTGTTTTTTCAATCGGAATGCTGAGGAAATCAACCAATGAATCAATGGTTTTAACGTTCGGCGTGTGTACTTTGGCCAGCTCTACCTGAGCAGCCGCACGTTCGCCTTTGAGCGGCAAGGTCGGTGCCAGCTCGATATTGGCGGCGTAATCGGAAGTGTCGCTGTACGCAATGACATCTTCGCCGCTTTCCGCCAACACTTGAAACTCGTGCGAACCGGTACCGCCAATGCTGCCGGTGTCTGCGGCGACGGGGCGGAATTCCAAGCCCAGACGGGTGAAAATGCGGCAGTAAGCGTCGTACATGGCATCATAGGTCGTCTGAAGCGAGGCGTAGTCGGCATGGAAGGAATAAGCGTCTTTCATGACGAACTCGCGCGCGCGCATCACGCCGAAGCGCGGGCGCACTTCGTCGCGGAATTTGGTTTGGATGTGGTAAAAGTTTTTCGGCAGCTGTTTGTAGCTGTTGATTTCTTTGCGCACGATGTCGGCGATGACTTCCTCGCAGGTCGGGCCCATGCAGAAATCGCGGTCGTGGCGGTCTTTCAGGCGCAGCAGTTCTTTACCGTAAAATTCCCAGCGGCCGGATTCCTGCCACAGTTCGGCAGGCTGCACCACCGGCATCAGCAACTCCACGCTGCCCGCGCGCGCCATTTCTTCGCGCACGACGTTTTCAACTTTGCGCAACACGCGCAGCCCCATCGGCATCCAAGTATAAAGGCCGGACGCGTTGGCTTTAATCAGACCGGCGCGAATCATCAGCTTGTGGCTGGCAAGCGCGGCTTCGGCAGGGGCTTCTTTCAGGGTGGAAATGAAAAATTGGCTGGCTTTCATGGTGTGTTTTTCTGTGTAAAAAAGTAAGCGCATATTGTAACGCGAAAGGCAGGGGGATTGAAGTTTTTCCCCATAGGGAGACAGCCGCTGCCTTGCTTATTCAGTCAACTCATTTGACATTTATCGGGCGTGTCAATCACTTTTTATACACAATCTCGCATTGGCTTGTTTTGCTTATAGATTTTTCCCATAAAGACTTTGAAATTTTTTATTTTTATAACCAATTGATTTTATTGTATTTTATTTGACTATTTTTTAAGCACCGAAAGGCTTGGGTTGTTCCAAAAGCAAAAATTCCGATTACCCAAAGCTTATCAACAAACTTATCCACAGAGTTTGTGTATAGATTAGTGTCGTCTGAAACCATACCGTTCGATAGGTTTTTAAAAGCCCGTAACGCGGTCTTTCTGTTAAGATGATGCCTTCGCTTTTTTCACGCCATACTATCTATGTCCGCACACGAATTACACCTGCTTTCACGCGCCAAAATGTTCAACGGCCATCAAGAACAATACCGCTGCTTTTCCGAAACCTGCCAAACCGATATGACCTTCGGCATCTACCTTCCGCCGCAGGTATTGAAAGGCTATCCCGCGCCGGTTTTGTATTTCTTGTCGGGACTGCACGGCGACGGCTCGGAACTGATACGCCAAACCGGCATCCAGCGTTTCGCCGCGCAATGGAACATCATCGTCGTTTTCCCCGACACCTCGCCGCGCGACAGCCATATTAGCGACAGCGCGAACGAATTTATCGGACAGGGCGCGGGATTTTACGTCGATGCAGCCGAACAGCCGTGGGCGGCGCATTATCAGATGTACAGCCATATCAGCCGCGAACTGCCCGATTGGGTGGAACGGCATTTCCCCGCCACCCAAGAACGCAGCATCGCAGGTTTCAGCATGGGCGGACACGGCGCGCTTTCCATCGCCCTGAAAAACCCCAGCCGCTATGTCGCCGTTTCCGCGTTTGCACCCTTGTGCCATCCGACCGCCAGCCGGGGTGGGAAGCAGGCGTTTGCCGCCTATCTGGGCGCGGAATCGGAGGCTTGGCAGGCTTACGACAGCGCATCGCTCGTTCAGACGACCTCACGCAAGCTGCCGATACTCATCGACCAAGGCAGCATTGATCCGCTGTTCCCCGACGAATTACAACCCGAAGCCTTCGTCAATGCCGCCCGCGCCAACGGCTTTAACGTGCAATATAAAGTCCGCCCCGGCTACGGACACGATTATTTCTTCATCGCCAGCTTTATCGACTCGCATATCGAGTTTCACGCTGAGGCATTGGGCTTGTAAATCCGCCACTTATAGTGGATTAACTTTAAACCAGTACGGCGTTACCTCGCCTTAGCTCAAAGAGAACGATTCTCTAAGGTGCTGAAGCACCAAGTGAATCGGTTCCGTACTATCTGTACTGTCTGCGGCTTCGTCGCCTTGTCCTGATTTAAATTTAATCCACTATATAAAGAAAGGTCGTCTGAAAACCTTTTCAGACGACCTTTTTGATCTTTTACACTCAATTAGTGTTGATGATGATGGTGTTCATGCCGTTCAGCCGCGCGTTTCGTTCCGACGGGCATAATCAGCGTTGCATAGGCATTGTCTTGTTGGCAAACACTTCTATCGGTATAATCCGCCTGATGGGCGGCTTTGATTTTCCACAAACCTTCAATCAAAGGAATCACGTTGACGACGCCGTCTTTATCCGTTTTCCCTGAAAAACCTTGCGGCTCGCGGTGGTCGTGTGTCGCCGCCAAGTCCATTTCCGCCAGCGTATCCGAGCTTGCCGTTACCGTCGCTTTTGCCAACGGTTTGCCTTTATAAAGCACTTTAACCGGCAACAGACCGCCCACCTTGACTTCATTCGGATTTTTCAGCGGCACCAGTTCCAATTCATGACCGACCGGACGGGTCAATACGCTTTCATCCAAGCCTGCGCCACCCACTTGCAAAAACGCTTTGCCGAACATCTGAGCCTGTTCGCAATAAGTCGCGCCGGGCAGGTCTTTCAAGGTTTTCTGTTTCCAGCCTTCACTGTTTTGCGACCAGAACGTCGGTTTGTACACCGCGCCGACCCAATAAGAGCCGTCTTTCAGGCGGGATTTGGAAACATATTGGTAATTTTCGCCTTTATTCGTCAAATCAACGGTTTTTCCGGATTTGTCCGTCAATTGCAGCGGTTTGAAAATGTGCACGCGGTCGTCGGCGATTTTTTCGACATTCGGGAAATCATGGCTGTAACCCAAATCCGCTTTCAACGTACTGCCCGAATCTAAACGCACCGGAGCCGACACCCACAAATCATGCGCCTGCGCCGCCATGCTCAAGCCTAATGCGCCAAGTATCCATAATTTTTTCATGTTTCTTCCTCAAATTTGATTGTTTACGGTTCAAAAGCCAACGGAAAGCCCGAAAAGCAAGGCAACCTTACTCTTTTTATTTCGAAATGTAAATATTATTGATGATTGTTTATAGTTACAAAGAACTATAAATTCTTAAGGAGACAACAGAAAACAGAAAGGTCGTCTGAAAACCTTGAAATTAGGTTTTCAGACGACCTTTCTGTATTGGGAAGATGGATTATTGCGCTTCCAGTTTTTTCAGCAGATCAGGCATGGCTTCTTCGTTGTACCGGTAATAGCGGACGCTGTCCGTACCTTCTTTATTGGTCATTTCCAATACGTTGGGTTTGCCATCAAGCATCAACACAAGCGGGACTTTGAAGCTGACGGTTTTGCCGATTTCGTCAGGTTTTTGTTCGGGCGCGCCATTGTTGCGGCTGACGGTGTAGTTGGTGACGGTTTGGCGGAATTCTTGTCTCCAGCGGCTGAATTTCCATTTGAAGTCTTGGGTGATGGTAGTCGTATCGCCGGAATTTGCTTGGAAATGAATCAGGTCGCGGCCGGTACCGTCGGGGCGCATCAGGCTGGCGTTGAGCAGGGAACCGTCAGCGTTTTTACTGGTGTTGCCCCACATGCCGAACAAGTCTTTGCGTTTGACTTTTTTGGCGGCAACGAGCTGGTTGGGTTCGGTAACATGCAGACCCGGCACATAAGCCGTTTCTGCTACGGCGGCAGAAGTCAGGGTTAAGGTGAACGCGGCGGCGCCAAGTAGGGTTTTCCATGTTTTCATATTGTTTTCCTTATATGTAATGAGCAGTTGAAGAATCGGGCGTATGCGGCAAATCCGGTTTCAGGGTTTTCGCGTTTTACCCACAATGTTGATGGTTTGCATATTGACTATTTTATATCGAAAAATCGATTGAAATACAAAATGGCCTGACCGTCAGTTTACACAAGGTAAACCGACGATTCAATTTTCAGACGACCTTTCGTTTGCCACGCCGCGTTAACGGATGTCCATAGGCGCGAAGGATTTGACGGTTTCGTCCACGGCTTTGACGCGGGTCAGGAAGTCTTCCAGTTGGGCAAGCGGCAGGGCGCTGGGGCCGTCGCATTTGGCTTGGTCGGGGTTGGGGTGTGATTCGAGGAAGAGGCCTGCGAGGCGGGTTGCCATGCCGGCGAGTGCCAGATCCAACACCTGCGCGCGCCGTCCGCCGGATGCGGCTGCACCAGATTCGCGGGTTTGCAGGGAGTGGGTGACGTCGAAGATGACGGGCAGGCCGCCGCAGGTTTTTTTCATGACGCCGAAGCCGAGCATATCGACGACGAGGTTATCGTAGCCGAAGTTGGCGCCGCGTTCGCACAGTATGATTTGTTCGTTGCCTGCTTCTTGGAATTTTTCGACGATGTTTTTCATCTGCGAGGGGCTGAGGAACTGGGGTTTTTTGATGTTGATGACGTTGCCGGTTTTTGCCATGGCGACGACGAGGTCGGTTTGGCGGGCGAGGAAGGCGGGCAGTTGGATGACGTCGCAGACTTCGGCGACGGGGGCGCATTGGTAGGGTTCGTGGACGTCGGTGATGACGGGTACGTCAAATTCGCGTTTGACGGCTTGGAAGATTTTCATGCCTTCGTCCAAGCCGACGCCGCGGAAGGAGTGGATGGAGGAGCGGTTGGCTTTGTCGAAGGAGGCTTTGAAGACGTAGGGGATGCCGAGTTTGTCGGTCACTTTGACGTATTGTTCGCAGGCTTTGAGGGTGGAGTCGAGGTCTTCTAAAACGTTGATGCCGCCGAACAGGGTAAAGGGGAGGTCGTTGCCGACGGTGAGGTTGTTGATGCGGATGTTCATGATGATGGGGCTTTCTCGAAGGTCGTCTGAAAATGGCTGAAAGGTCGTCTGAAAGCGGATTTTACGGTTTCAGACGACCTTTGTGTTTTATAGGACAGTGTGCGGCGGCTCGTAGGAGAGGATGTCGCGGATTTTGTTGTGTTCGTCCACAAGGACGACTTTGGGTTCGTGCGCGGCGATTTCGGGTTCGGACAGCATGACGTAGGACATGATGATGACGATGTCGCCTTTTTGGACGAGCCGTGCGGCGGCGCCGTTGAGGCAGACGACGCCGCTGCCGCGTTCGCCGGGAATGGTGTAGGTTTCGAAGCGTTCGCCGTTGTTGTTGTTGACGATGGCGACTTTTTCGTTGACGAGGATGCCTGCGGCGTCGAGCAGGTCTTGGTCTATGGTGATGCTGCCGACGTAGTTAAGGTCGGCTTCGGTAACGGTGGCGCGGTGTATCTTGCCGCCGAGCATGGTGCGGAACATGGGTTTCCTTTTGGTTTGGGATTGCGGATGCAGACGTATAGTGGATTAAATTTAAATCAGGACAAGGCGACGAAGCCGCAGACAGTACAGATAGTACGGCAAGGCGAGGCAACGCCGTACTGGTTGAAAGTTAATCCACTATAAGGTCGTCTGAAAATCAAAAGCCGTCATTATAGTGGACTTCCCTGTAAATTCATAATGATGCTTGAGCGTTTTTCAGACGGCGCGGCTGTTTTATCAACCTAAACTCCGCTTCAGCCAGCGCAAATAGGGGGCGTATCCGCGCGATACGTTTTGCATCAGGATTTGCGGGCATTCGTAGCTGTGGTTGGCGATGATGGTTTTTTGGATTTCGCGGTAGCAGTGGCGCGAGGTTTTGATGGTGATGCGGATTTCGTCGTCGCGGCAGATTTCGCCGTTCCAAAGATATTGGCTGGTGATGGCTTCGTATTGCACGCAGGCGGCAAGTTGCTTTTCCAGCAACAGGCCGCCGATTTTTTCGGCTTCTTCGCGGGTCGGGGCGGTGGTGGTAACAATGACGGGTTTGAATGCGGACATTTCAGACGACCTATTGGTTTTTAAACTCGATGGTTCCTTTATATTTCACCCAGTATCCGGCGGCTTTGTATTTGTCTTTTTTGGCGGTTGCCACGGCTGTTTCGTCGAGCCCTTCATATCCGCTGGATTCGAGGATGCTGACTTCTACGGCTTTGCCTTCGGGGGAAACCAAGATGGACAGTTTGACGGGTTTGATGGGTTGCGCGGGATCTTCGGATGCGGGGGCGTATTCTGCCGGGTTGACGGTTTGCGCGGTTGCGGGTAGGACGAAGGCAAGCAGCAGGGTGGGGATGATGGCGCGGATGGACATATTGTTTTCCTTATTTGTAGATTTGTAGCGGGTTTAGGGGGTTGTTTTTGATTTGTTTTCAGACGACCTTTTGTTTTTCGCGGGCGAAGCCCACGCTACGGGGTTGTGCTATTTTCAGACGACCTTTGTTTTTCGTGGGCGAGGCCCACGCTACGGGATTGCGCTATTTTCAGACGACCTTTGTTTTTCGTGGGCACAGCCCACGCTACGATATTGCGCCCGTTTGGGCGGCGGGTGCGGTTTTGCTTATTTGAAGTTCAATATCGGCCAACCTTTTGCTTTGGCTTCTTGTTCCAGCTCGGCATCGGGATTGACGGCGACGGGTTCGTTGACGAGGCGCAGCAGCGGCAGGTCGTTTTTGGAGTCGCTGTAAAAATAGGTTTTGCCGTAGCTTTCGAGCGTTTCGCCGCGTTCGGCAAGCCATTGGTTCAGGCGGGTGATTTTGCCTTCTTTGAGACTGGGCGTGCCGATGTAGTTGCCGGTGTAGCGGCCGTCGGCACCGGTTTCGAGTTGGGTGCCGATGATGTTGGTGATGCCGAAAAGGTGGCAGATGGGGGTGATGATGAACTCGTTGGTCGAGGAGATGACGAGGGTTTCGTCGCCGGCCATTTGGTGGCTCTGCACCAGCATACGCTGCATGGGCGAGATGTGGGGCGTGATGAACTCCGCCATAAATTCGCGGTGAAATTCCGCCAGCTCTTCTTTGCTGTAACGGGCGAGCGGGGCGAGGTGGAATTTGAGGAAGGCGTCGATGTCGAGGGAGCCGTTTTGGTAGTCGCGGTAGAATTTTTCGTTTTGCGCTTCGGTTTCGGCAGCATCAACCAGCCCTTTTTTGATGAGGTATTGCGGCCAAGAGTGGTCGGAATCGGTGTTGATGAGGGTGTTGTCGAGGTCGAAGATGGCGAGGTTTTTCATTGGGTTTCCTGTTGTTTCAAAAGCTGGCGCAAAAGCGGCAGGGTGATGCGTTTGCCCATAGTAACGGCGTAGTTGTCCAGCGTGTCGAGCATCTGCATCAGGCTGTCCATGTCGCGCCGCCAGTGGTTGAGCAGGTATTCGAAGATTTCGGGGTCTATGGTAACTTGACGAGCCGCCGCCATGCTGACGAGCGCGTCGATTTTTTCTTGATCGGTCAGGGGTTTGACTTCGTAAACGAGGCAGTACGCCATGCGGGTGCGCAAGTCTTCGCGAATGACGAGCTGTTGGGGCGTGTGTTCGGAGCTTAACAGCAGAAAGCCTTTGCCGCTGTTGCGGAAGCGGTTGAATACGGCAAAAAGGAGGGCTTGTTCTTCGTTGCCCAGTTTTTCGATTTGGTCGATGGCGAGGTATTCGGCCTCAAAGGCAGCTTCGGTCAGTGGTGTGGCGGCGGCGTCGATATAGACGGCTTTTTTCCCCGCGTCGAGCGCTTGGGCGACCCACGCGCGCAGCAGGTGGCTTTTGCCCGCGCCTTCTTCGCCCCAGACATAGATAAACGGGTCGTGTTTATGCTGTAACACATAGACCAGTTCGGCATTTTCCGTTCCGAGGAATTTGTCGAAACCGGGATAGCCGCGTTCGGCGAAGTCGAAAATAAGCTGGTTCACAAAGGCATACCGGATGGGTTGGAATCGGGTTTATTGTACGTTGTTTTGTCAGGGCGCATCAAGGCGCAGGGTCGTCTGAAAAAGGGGCGCGCGACATGGGTTTCATATACAATGGCGGACATTTGGCGACGCGTCTGTTTTCAGACGACCCCTGTCTTTTTTATTTCAGGAAGATTTCGTGATTTCGACCCTTATTGATTTTATCCTCCACATCGACCAGCATTTGGTCGAGATTTCCGCGCAATACGGCGTATGGATTTACGCGGTGTTGTTTTTGATTATTTTCTGCGAAACCGGTTTGGTGGTTACGCCGTTTCTGCCGGGAGATTCGCTACTGTTTGCAGCGGGCGGGATTGCCGCGGTCGGTAGCATGAATATTCATGTCATGGTTGCGCTGCTTTTGGCCGCCGCGATTTTGGGCGATGCCGCCAACTTCATGATCGGCAAGTTTTTCGGGCGCAAACTCTTTGCCAACCCCGATTCCAAAATCTTCCGCCAGTCGTATTTGGAGAAAACCCACGCGTTCTACCAAAAACACGGCGGTAAAACCATCATCATCGCCCGCTTCGTCCCGATTGTGCGGACATTCGCCCCGTTTGTCGCGGGTATGGGCAGCATGCACTACGGCACTTTCATCCGCTACAACATCATCGGCGCGGTATTGTGGGTCTTGTCGTTTTCCTATGCCGGCTATTTCTTCGCTAATATTCCGGTTGTCAAAAACAATCTGGCTTTAGTGATGGTGGCGATTATCGTGATTTCCATCCTGCCGGGCGTGGTCGAAGTCATCCGCGCGAAAAGGGCGGCGAAGAAATAAAAATTGTTTGAACCATAAGAAAAGGTCGTCTGAAAACGTTTTTCAGACGACCTTTTTGTATAGTGGATTAACTTTAAACCAGTACGGCGTTGCCTCGCCTTAGCTCAAAGAGAACGATTCTCTAAGGTGCTGAAGCACCAAGTGAATCGGTTCCGTACTATCTGTACTGTCTGCGACTTCGTCGCTTGTCCTGATTTTTGTTAATCCACTATATCTTTCGTGCTGCTTATTTGGTGAAGTTCTTCAATATCGCCGAAGCAATATCGTCCAAACCGAATCCGTCCGCATCCTGCGCAGAACCGTTCGGCGTGGCTTTATCCACCAGATTGGGCAGAATCTGCGCCAACATATCGCCGGCTTGCTGGCTGTCGAGACCGAACTTTTGCGCCACTTGGCTGATGGCATCGCTGCCCAAAGCATTTTGCAAATCGTTGCCGGATACAGGCAGATTGCTTTGTTGGTTGGAAACCCAGCTGTTCAATACGTCGCCCAGCCCGCCTTGTTGCAATTGATTAATCAGATTGCCCACACCGCCTTGTTGTTGTACCAAATTCATCGCCATTTCGGTCAACGAGTTTTGTCCGTTTTCGTCTTTGCCGCCCAAAGCTTGCGCTGCCACGTTCAACAAACTGTCCATTAATGCCATAAAGCCTCCTTGTGTGATGTGTGAGTGTGAAGTGTAAAGAACTTAGAGTGTAACAAAATTTCGGCGAATGTATGCCAATTTAACCCAATTAAACAACGAACTGACGGGCTGCAACAAAAGTAAAGGTCGTCTGAAACGCTGCTATCGATTTCAGACGACCTTTTTTACAACATTCTTATTGTTGCATGCCGACCAACATCCGACACACGACCAATCCTGCCGCTGCTAAGATTGCGGCGGCAAAGCCGATGTTGGAAATGCCTGCCCACACGGTAACGTAATGTCCCAAAAGCGCGCCGCCGCCGATGCCGACGTTGTAGAGGCCGGAGTAAATCGAGTTGGCTACATCCGTCGCATCCGAGGCAAAGTCCAATACTTTGGATACCATGCCGAGGCTCAAGACGACGATGGCGATACCCCAGACAAACACCAGCGCGTAAACGGCTATCGGGTAAGCGGCAAGGGGCAGCAGGCAGAGCGTCGAAACCAGAATGACGGATACCGAAGTCAGCAGGAATGCGCGCTGGTGTTTGGCAAACCATTTGCCGAACAAATACGACGCGGCAAATCCCGCCAGTCCGTACAGGCTCAAGACGATGGTCACTTGTTCGGGCGCGAAGCCGCCGGCTTGCAGGACGAAGGGTTCGATATAGCTGTATGCCGTAAAGTGGGCGGTAATCAGGAGGACGGTCAGCGCGTAGAGCAGCATGAGGTTTTTGCGCTTGAGCAATCCGGGCAGGCTTTTGAGCGAACCTGTGTTTACGCTGGGCAGCAGCGGCAGGTTTTTCGCCAATATGCCCATGACCGCCGCCGCGCAAAGTCCGATAAGTAAAAAGCTGAATTGCCAGCTTGAGTGTTGCCCGATAACGCGCCCCAGCGGGATGCCCGCCACCATCGCCATAACCGTCCCCGTACTGAGCAGCCCCAAAGCCTGATTGCCTTTGCCTTGCGGCGCAACGCGCACTGCCAGCGAGGCGGTAATCGACCAAAACACGGCGTGCGTCAGGGCGATGCCGATGCGGCTGACGAGCAGGATTTCGAAACTTCGGGCGAAATAGGAAACGATGTGGCTAATGGTAAAAAACGCGAAGAGGACGAGCAGCAGCTTTCGGCGTTCGATATTTTTCGTTGCCAGCATCAGCGGCAACGACAGCAGCGCGACGATCCACGCATACACGGTAATCATGATACCGACTTCGGTCGGCGACATATTGAAGGTCGCGCCGATGTCGCTCAATAGGGCAATCGGGATATATTCGGTGGTGTTGAAAATGAATGCGCCGACTGCCAGAGCGATGACGCTTAGCCATTGTTTGTTTGTGTTTGCTGACATTGAGGTTTCCCTTTTTATATTTGTCTTCAAAATTTTATCGAATTTGTAATTATACTACTTTCAGACGACCTTCCTACTGCGCCGACACAAAATTCCGCCCCTAGACGCTCCCGCATCATCGGCATACAATCTTTGCATGAACACCAAACGCCCCAAGCTATCCCGTTTTGCCCATATTTACGGCATGAACGGGCAATTCGTCCTGTTAGAACAGCATTCCGAGTGGATGCCGGTCAACGATGCCGACTACGACAATGCGCCCGCATTGCCGGAGGGATTTGTGTTTTCAGACGAAGCGTTCTATACGACTGACGGCAGCGTGCCGCCGCTCGTCCTGCCCGACAACATCAAAATCTTCAACGAAGAAGCGCGCAAACTCGAACGCCGCAGGCTCGATGCGCTGGCTTTGGAAGAGTTGGGCAAAAACCTTGCCGCCGCCCAAGCGGAGACCGACCTCGAAGCCCTGCTCGAAAAAATCGACTTTCATTTAAAACAGGACAATCTGTTCAAATAAAACTTTTCAGACGACCCTCCAAGCAGCAAAGGGGTCGTCTGAAAGATATAGTGGATTAACTTTAAATCAGTACGGCGTTGCCTCGCCTTAGCTCAAAGAGAACGATTCTCTAAGGTGCTGAAGCACCAAGTGAATCGGTTCCGTACTATCTGTACTGTCTGCGGCTTCGTCGCCTTGTCCTGATTTAGTTAATCCACTACAAAATCGTTGACAATCCGACCCGATTTGGTACATTGTTCAACGCTTATCAATCCCCGTTTCCCAACCGACAAAGGAGTCGAGAAGATGTTTTCAAAAAGCGTCAACCTAGCCCAATATGATCCGGAGCTGGCAGCCGCCATTGCCCAAGAAGACCAACGCCAGCAAGACCACGTCGAACTGATTGCTTCCGAAAACTACGTCAGTTGCGCCGTGATGGAGGCACAAGGTTCGCAATTGACCAACAAATACGCCGAAGGCTACCCCGGCAAACGCTACTACGGCGGTTGCGAATACGTCGATATCGTCGAACAGTTGGCAATCGACCGCGTCAAAGAACTCTTCGGTGCTGAATACGCCAACGTCCAACCCCATTCCGGCTCCCAAGCCAATCAAGCCGTGTACGCCTCCGTCCTCAAACCCGGCGACACCATCCTCGGCATGAGCCTCGCCCACGGCGGACACCTGACCCACGGCGCCAGCGTCAACATTTCCGGCAAACTCTACAATGCCATTACCTACGGCTTGGATAAAAACGAAGTCCTCGATTACGCCGAAGTCGAACGCCTCGCGCTCGAACACAAACCCAAAATGATCGTTGCCGGCGCATCTGCCTACGCCCTGCAAATCGACTGGGCGAAATTCCGTGAAATCGCCGACAAAGTCGGTGCCTACCTTTTCGTCGATATGGCGCACTACGCAGGCCTGATTGCCGGCGGCGAGTATCCCAACCCCGTCCCATTCTGCGACTTCGTGACCACCACCACCCACAAAACCCTGCGCGGTCCGCGCGGCGGCGTGATTTTGTGCCGCGACAACACGCATGAAAAAGCGTTGAACTCTTCCATCTTCCCAAGCCTGCAAGGCGGCCCGCTGATGCACGTCATCGCCGCCAAAGCCGTTGCCTTCAAAGAAGCCTTGCAACCCGAATTCAAAGAATACGCCAAACAGGTGAAAATCAACGCCGCAGCCATGGCGGAAGAATTGGTCAAACGCGGCTTGCGCATCGTTTCGGGTCGTACCGAAAGCCACGTTTTCCTCGTTGACCTGCAACCGATGAAAATCACCGGCAAAGCCGCCGAAGCCGCATTGGGCAAAGCAAACATCACCGTCAACAAAAACGCCATTCCGAACGACCCGGAAAAACCGTTCGTTACCTCCGGCATCCGCATCGGCTCCGCCGCCATGACCACGCGCGGCTTCAACGAAGCCGACGCCCGTGTCCTCGCCAACCTCGTTGCCGACGTTTTGGCAAATCCTGAAGACGAAGCAAATCTGGCAAACGTCCGCAAGCAAATCACCGCGCTTTGCGACAAATACCCCGTTTACGGCGCGTAACCGGCTTGCCCGTTTAAGCATCTTGTAACACGGAAAGGTCGTCTGAAAACCTGAACTGCACCCCAAAAGTTGGACACATCCCCTCCAACTCACAAGGTGCAGTTTTTTTATGAGCAAATATACATTACACTTCAAATACCAAGCCGTACTCTACTACCTGCATATACGCAGCCAACAGCGTACCGCAGACCACTACGGCATCTCCCGAACCCACCTGCGACGATGGATACGCGCCTATCAGGAAGGCGGCATCGGCGCACTCGAACATCCCCAATCCAAAACCATGACCGACCACCGCAAAACCCCCTTCATCGCCGACAAACCCGACCACGAAAAAACACAGGCAGAGCTTATCGAAGAGTTGTGCTATATGCGCGCAAAGGTTGCCTACCTAAAGGAGTTAAAAGCCCTCAGCAAAAAGCGGACCGAAAAGAACAAAGCCAAACCGTCCAAGCACTGAGGGCGCAACACCCGCTCAAATACCTGCTGCATATCGCAAACCTGCCCAAAAGCAGCTTTTACTACCACCACCAAGACCGACCCGACCCCGACGCAGCCGACAAAGCCCTCCTCGTCGAAACCTACCGGCGGCATAAAGGACGCTACGGGCAAAGGCGCATTGCCGCAGCATTGGATTGGAACCGCAAAAAAGTGGCGTGGCTGATGAAACAGATGGAGCTGAAAGCCCTCATACGCGCGAAAAAAGCCTACCGCCATCCCGCCATGGGCGAAATATCGGAACACCTCCTCAAACGTCGGTTCACAGCCAAAAAACCCAACGAAAAATGGCTGACAGACGTGACCGAACTCAAAGGAAAGGACGGCAAACTGTACCTATCGCCGATCTTGGACTTGTTCAACCGCGAGATCGTCGCCTACGCCATGAGCCGCAGAGCCGACAGTGAAATGGTGAAGGAAATGCTCGAAAAAGCTGCCCCCCGTCTGACCGGCGAAGGAACGATGCTTCATTCTGACCAAGGCGTGCTGTACCGTACGGCGGGGTATAGGGAATTGCTTGCCCAACATTCCATGGTTCAAAGCATGTCGCGAAAGGCGAATTGTTGGGACAATGCACCGATGGAAAGCTTCTTTGCGGTGTTGAAGACAGAGTGTTTCTATAACGCAGGTGAATTGACGGTGGACGAATTGATGAAACAGATAGATGACTATATGGATTACTACAACCGGGAGCGTTGCAGTTTGAAATTGAAAAAGCTGAGTCCTGTCGCATACAGAACCCAGCTTACACAGAGCGCCTGAATAGGTTTTTATGAGTGTCCAAGATTTGGGGGCCAGTTCAGTTTTCAGACGACCTTATTTGTTTTTGACACTTGATTCTTGAAGCGGCGGGCAAAAATCCCGCATTTGCCCCTTTCTTTCCGCCTGCAAACGGAGTACATTTACCCCCATTGTTAACAATTTTACGGAACACACATCATGGAGAAATTTCCCAAATCGTCCAAGCTGGACCATGTTTGCTACGACATCCGCGGCCCCGTACACAAAAAAGCCCTGCAACTCGAAGAAGAAGGCCATAAAATCCTCAAGCTCAATATCGGCAATCCGGCGCCATTCGGCTTTGAAGCGCCCGATGAAATCTTGGTGGACGTGATCCGCAACCTGCCTACCGCGCAAGGCTATTGCGATTCCAAAGGGCTGTATTCCGCCCGCAAGGCTATCGTTCATTACTATCAAACCAAAGGTCTGCGCGATATTTCGGTCAACGACGTTTATATCGGCAACGGCGTGTCCGAGCTGATTACCATGTCCATGCAGGCGCTTTTGAACGACGGCGACGAAATTCTGATTCCCGCACCCGATTATCCACTATGGACGGCTGCCGCCACTTTGGCGGGCGGTACGGTGCGCCATTATTTGTGTGACGAAGAAAACGACTGGTTTCCCAACCTTGCCGACATGGAAGCCAAAATCACGCCCAAAACCAAAGCCATCGTCGTCATCAACCCCAACAACCCCACCGGCGCGGTATACAGCAAAGAAATCCTGCTTGAAATCGCCGAGTTGGCGCGCAAACACGGTCTGATTATCTTCGCCGACGAAATTTACGACAAAATCCTCTACGACGGCGCGGTACACCACCACATCGCCGCGCTCGCGCCCGACCTGCTGACCATCACCTTCAACGGTCTCTCCAAAGCCTACCGCGTTGCCGGATTCCGCCAAGGCTGGATGGTGCTCAACGGCCCGAAAGAACATGCCAAAGGCTATATAGAAGGTCTCGATATGCTTGCCTCCATGCGCCTGTGTGCCAACACGCCGATGCAACACGCCATCCAAACCGCTTTGGGCGGCTATCAAAGCATCAACGAATTTATCCTGCCCGGCGGCCGCCTGTTGGAGCAACGCAATAAGGCGTGGGAACTTGTCAACCAAATTCCCGGCATATCCTGCGTCAAGCCGATGGGGGCGCTTTATATGTTCCCCAAAATCGATACCGAAATGTACGGCATTCATGACGACATGAAATTTATCTACGACCTGCTCGTACGCGAAAAAGTTTTGTTCGTCCAAGGAACAGGGTTCAACTGGATACGCCCTGACCACTTCCGCATCGTTACCCTGCCGTACACCCACCAAATCGAAGAAGCCATGGGCAAACTTGAGCGCTTCTTGCAGACTTACCGGCAATAAGGCAGGGCAACGGTATGAAAAAATGCGTTGTCCTGACCGGCGCGGGGATTAGCGCCGACAGCGGGTTGCTGACTTTCCGCGACGCGGGCGGTTTGTGGGAAGGGCATAAGGTGACGGATGTCTGTACGCCCGAAGCCTTGGCGCGTAATCCCAAGCTTGTAATTGATTTTTACAACCAGCGCAGGCTTCAGGCAAACGCCGCCGAGCCGAACGCCGCGCATCTGGCGTTGGTCAAGCTGGCGCAATATTACGATGTGCACATCATCACGCAGAATGTGGACGCGCTGCACGAGAAGGCGGGCAGCAGCAAAGTATTGCACCTGCACGGCGAGCTGAACAAACTGCGCAGCACTGTCGATGAAGACGAAATCATCGAATTTACCGGCGAGCAGACTGACGACGTGCGCGACAGCCAAGGCAATCCGATGCGCCCGCATATCGTGTTTTTCGGCGAACAAGTACCGATGTTTGATGCGGCGGTCGAGGAAATGCGCGATGCGGATGTGGTCATGATTGTCGGCACGTCGATGCAGGTTTATCCGGCGGCTTCGCTGATTCATTACGCACCGCCCGATGCGGAACGCTATTTGGTCGATCCGAACCCGCAAGGCGTGGGCGCGGATGTCGAAGTGATTCCGAAACGCGCGGCGGAAGGCGTGCCGGCATTGGTCGAACATTTGATTAGTCAGGCTTGAGACGGTTTGAAAATGTCGAAACGTCGTTTGAAAACGGGCAATCCTTGTTTTCAGACGACGTTTTGTTTTGAAATTTTTATTTTGTATCAAGACGGATGATGCGGGAGTTGTCGAGAGCGGACTTCGTGCTGTATTTGGGCAATTTGGCAGGGCGTTGGGCAGAACGTCTGGTTTTATAGTGGATTAACTTTAAACCAGTACGGCGTTGCCTCTCCTTGCTGTACTATTTGTACTGTCTGCGGCTTCGTCGCCTTGTCCTGATTTTTGTTAATCCACTATACAAAATCTGCCACATTCCTACATGATAAAAAGGTCGTCTGAAAACCATGTTTCAGGTTTGAACTGCACCCTTGTTCAGTGATATAGAGAAACGATGGTTTCGGCGGCTTTGACGCAGCTGTCGACATCGGCGACCAAGGCGATGCGGACGTAGCCTTCACCGGGGTTGCCCCATTTGGTATCGCGGGCAAGGAAGCGGCCGGGGAGGACTTGGATGGCGGCTTTTTGCCAGAGGTTTTTGGCAAAAGCCAAATCGTCGCCATCGGGGACTTTCAGCCAGATGTAGAATGATGCGTCGGGCAGTTTGACATCGAATGCCTGCTGCAAAATGGGGATGACGCGGTCGAATTTTTCTTGATACAGGCGGCGGTTGGCGATGACGTGTTCTTCGTCGTTCCATGCGGCGATGCTGGCGCGTTGGACGGGAATGCTCATCGCGCTGCCGTGGTAGGTGCGGTAGACCAGGAAGTTTTTAAGCAATTCGGCATCGCCTGCGACAAAGCCGGAGCGCAGTCCGGGGACGTTGGAGCGTTTGGAGAGGCTGGTGAACATGACGATATTGCGGTTGCTGCGCCCTAATTGTGCTGCTGCCTGTAAGCCGCCTATGGGTTTTTTTCCGTCGAAATAGATTTCGGAATAGCATTCGTCGGAAGCGATGATGAAATCATATTTGTCTTGCAGATCAAAGATTTCTTGCCAGTCTTCTAGTTGCAGGACGCTGCCGCTGGGGTTGTTAGGCGAGCAGACGAACATGACTTTGGTGCGTTGCCATACGTCTTCGGCGATGCTTTTCCAATCGGGCTTGAAGGATGGGGCGGGACAGTTGGCGAAACGGATTTCGCCTCCGCCGAGAATGGCTGCACCTTCGTAGATTTGGTAGAACGGGTTGGGACTGAGGACGACGGGTTTGAGGTCGTCTGAAACGGGATTTAAGACAGCTTGAACGAAGGAAAACAAGGCTTCGCGGCTGCCGAGCACGGGCAGGACTTCGGTGTCGGGATTGACGGTCAACCCGTCGTAACGGCGCTGCAGCCAGTCGGTGCAGGCTTGGCGCAGTTCGGGCAGGCCTGCGGTCAGAGGGTATTTTTCCAGTTCGTGCAGCGAGGCGGTCAGCGCATTGGTGATGACTTTGGGGGTAGGGTGTTTCGGCTCGCCGATGTGCAGGTGGACGGGGGCGACGCCTTCGGGAGGATTAATGCCCTGCATGGCTTCGCGCAGGCGGGCGAATGGATAGGGTTGGAGTTGGTCGAGTAGTGGGTTCATGGGTGTTCCAAATGTCTATCGAGACGGTCATCTTAGCATTTTTTATGCGGATTTTGTTGACAATGTGTGCAGGAAAAGGGAGGCAGCGTTGGGAAAAGGTCGTCTGAAAATCGGTTTCAGACGACCTTTTTTGAGCATCACGCGATTTGCAGGCAGGATATAGTGGATTAACTTTAAACCACCAGTACGGCGTTGCCTCGCCTTGTCCTGATTTAAATTTAACCCACTAAAAAAGGGCACATTGAAATATGCCCTTTTTTAGCGTTCATCTGCGGGTATGAATTATTTGGCTGCTGCGGGAAGAGCGCCGTTAAGCAGATATTGGATGGTTTCTTGCACCGTGCGGATGGCGTTGCCAAATGGCAGCGGGTCTTTACCGCGGAAAAACAGACCTTTATCGACTTCGCCACGGAAGGCGGCGGAGAGTTGGATGTCGATGCAGAATTGTCCGGCTTTTGCCAAACCGTCACGCAGTCCGCAGCTGGTCAGACAGTTCAAGCCTTGCGTACAGCGGCGCGGGTCGGCTTTGGCATTGGCTTGAAGCTTGGATTCGCGTTTGATGTAGCTGTCTAGGAATTTGGTGCGCACCCCGCGTGCGGGCAGTCCGGCGACGGACATAAATTCGACAACATGCTCGGTTTCCGCGCCTGCCAGCGTTTTTTTGAAGTTGATGTGGGCATCGCCTTCTTCGGTAACCGCAAACGCCGTGCCGATTTGGACGGCGGACGCACCCCAGTTTTTCAGGGCCGTTTTGACTTTTTCAAAGTTTGCCATGCCGCCAGCAAGGATGAGTGGGATTTTTTCGCTTTCAAGGCCTAAGTTCTTGAATACTTCAAAAGTTTCTTCGATGACGCGTTTGAATTCAAACTTGGCATCGTTCACACCTGCCACGCTCGCTGCACCCAAGTGTCCGGCAGCGTGTGCGGGATGTTCGATAACGATGGCGTCGGGCAAAACACCTTTTTTCATCCAGCGTTTCAATACGATGCCGATACCGCGCGATTCGGACAAAATTGGGAACAGAGCGACATCTTTGTGATAACCCTCAGTCATTTCAGGCAAATCCAGCGGCAACCCCGCACCCATCACAATCGCGTCCGCACCCGATTCGCAGGCTTGGCGGACGTAGGCGGCGTGGTCTTTGACGGCTTTCATGACGTTGACGGCAATCATGCCTTTGCCGTTTGCGTCGGCTTTGGCTTTTTGGATTTCGCGGTCAAGCGCGGTACAGTTGAGTCGGGTGTATTTTTCTTCGCTCGGGTTGATTTTGGATTCGGCGAGCAGGTCGTCATGCAAGTGGCGCAAATCAACGCTGGCAATTGTGCCGACACCGTTTTCGCGGGCGACCGCGCTGGAGAGTTTCGATGCGGAAACGCCCACGCCCATCCCGCCTTGGACGACGGGAATCAATGATTTGCCTCGGATGTGCAATGGGTCGAAGTTGTTTTGCATGTATGGGTTCCTTGATGGTTGCGGGAGCGGGCTGATATTGGCAGACCGGCTTTGCTGGATGTTTGAAAATTTATTTTTAATCAATGGATAAGGTTTGTTTTTTTACTGAACCTGATGATATCAGGCTGCTTATATCTCAAGTTTTAGTAATTATACTCTAAATGTGGACAAAAATTAGAGTATCAATACAGTTTTTGCAAATTAAATTTGAAAAGTATTGTTAACTAAGAAATATTTTTTCGGGTTAGGTCGTCTGAAAGATTGATTTATTGAAGGTTGGTTTGGGATGAAGGCTGACTGCTTTGCCTATTTCTATTCCACTTAAACTGTAAAAAGATGCATTCCAAATCATCTTAATGGGTGAAATAATGAGGATAACTGGTTTATTGCGATGAGATGTTGGGGATATAAGAAGACACCGTGTTGTTTACACAACGGGTTGAGAAAAATAATTCTGTAAGACCTCAAAAGGCGTATTACCTTTCAAGTTCTTATGTGTCCTTGACTGCTGCCCGTATACCGTTGAATGCGCCTGCTCGGATAAAGACACGGACTATCGGGGCAAGCAGTTTCAGATGCCCGCACTTTGTCAGGTTTCGGCTTGACCGTTTGCCGACATGTTTATCTTGTCAAATTCTGTTTTTCAGTTTGTATTTCAGTTAGTAAGCCAGTAATAGGCATTCCATTTTTTTGAGCAAGCAGAGCCCATTTTTCTGCTTCATATAATTTGTTTTTATCTTTACTGTCTTGGTAATGATCAAAGAATATATAGGCAAGATCATGTTGTGCTTGAGTATTGCCCGACTCAGCGGCCCGAACTAACCAAAATATAAATTTATCTTGGTTAAACTCATAAAAAGCAAAATAATGAGCTAATTTTGATGCTGCTTGACCATTGCCGGAAGAGGCATCGATTTTTAACTTTTCCAGCTCGGCTTTAGAAATATACACGCTGTCATTTAATGACATATTGGCATCAGATTGCATACGTCTCTCCTTGCCGTAGGAGTGGTTGCAAGATAACAAAAATATACCTAGCAAAATGATTTTAAGGGTCATATGGCTTGAATGTAACTTGTTTCCCTTCATTTCTTGCTCCTCCTGATGTAGAACCGTGCTTGCACCGAGTATCTGGATAGTCTTTTATTTGTCTAAGATTTGTGGTGGTTCATTTTTCAGACGACCTTTTTGTATAGTGGATTAAATTTAAATCAGGACAAGGCGACGAAGCCGCAGACAGTACAGATAGTACGGCAAGGCGAGGTAACGCCGTACTGGTTTAAAGTTAATCCACTATAGATGTGGATAAATGAGTTTGTTCACGGACTGATAGAAAACGAGACACCTGTTCTCCGTTACTCCTGCTTGCGCGGGCGTAACGGTCAGCTGGTATTTCTATTTGCATTCTCGAAGCAAATCTCAATCCTCTTTTTTCTCCAACGCGGCAAAGGCGGCCCTCATGGTCGGGTTTTTGCGTACTAATTTTTTGACGGTCAAATCGGTTGCTTTGTTGTTGGCGATGCGCAGGTTGTTTTCTGAAGAGAGCAGGGCTTCTTTGGTTTTTTGCAGGTGGCTGATGGTTTTGTCGATTTCGTCGATGGCGGTTTGGAACTTGCGGCTGGCGAGTTCGTAATTGCGGGCGAAGTCGGTTTTGAACTTGTCCAAGTCTTCTTCAAAATGCGTGATGTCGATGTTTTGCGCGCGCATTTGTGCCAATTCTTGTTTGTATTTCAATGAATTGAGCGCAGCGTTGCGCAGCAGGGAGACGATGGGGATGAAGAATTGCGGGCGCACGACGTACATTTTCGGGTAGGCGTAGGACACATCGACGATGCCGTTGTTGTAGAGGTCGCTGTCGGCTTCCAAGAGTGAGACGAGGACGGCGTATTCGCAGTTTTTCTCTCTGCGGTCTTTGTCCAACTCTTTGAAAAATTGTTCGTTTTTCTTTTTGGTGGCGGTTTCGTCGTTTTCGTTTTTCATCTCGAACATGATGGAGATGATTTCGTTGCCTTCTTCGTCGGTTTCGCGGTAGATGTAGTCGCCTTTGCTGCCGGTTTTGGCATCGTTGTCCTTGCCGAAGACGGCTTGGGGAAAGGCGGTGGTGCGGATGCGGTTGAATTCGGTTTCGCAGTGCTGCTCGAGGCTTTCGCCTATCATTTTGGTGGACTGTCTGGCTTTGAAGTCTTTGTAGAAGGCGATGGTTTCGTCTTTTTGTTTGAGTTCGGCTTCGTATTTTTCGCGCAGGCTTTGTTTTTCCAACTGGTTTTCTTTGGATTGCAGCATGAACTGCGTGTTCAGATTGCCCAATTCGCGCTCTTTTTCGGCAACGGCTTTGGTGATTTCCAGCTCTTTTTCCATGTTTTTCGCCGTTTCCAGCGATTTTGCCTGCGCTTTCAGTTCTGCAATCAATTTATCTTGTTCGGCGATTTGCGCTTTCAGACGACCTTCGATTTCGGCGGCGGCGAGTTTGCTGTCTTTTTCGTAGGCGTTGATTTGGTTGGATAGGGCGGCGATTTCGTGGTTTTTGTCGGCTAGGATTTTGTCGAACTGATTTTGCGCCTGCGCTTGGGCAAGCTGCATATCGCTTTGAAACTGCATCTGCGCCTGTTGCAGGCGCTCGTGGATTTCGGTTTGAAATTCTTGGGTGCGGACTTGGTTCAGGATGTCGGCGTAACTGGCTTCGTTGACGGTAAACGCGGTGTGGCAGTGCGGGCATTTGATTTCGTGCATGGCGGGTTTCCCTTGTATTTGAAGCGTGTCATTTTAGCAGAAAGGTCGTCTGAAAAAGTTTTAGCGAAACTCGCTGCGCTCGTTTTGGCGAAACCCTTACGGGTTTTCAGACGACCCTGTTGCTTTATAGTGGATTAAATTTAAATCAGGACAAGGCGACGAAGCCGCAGACAGTACAGATAGTACGGCAAGGCGAGGCAACGCCGTACTGGTTTAAAGTAAATCCACTATAAATTCAATCGCAAGCTACGTTGCCGACATCAAGACTGAAATCGTGAAACTCGTTGAGCGTGCTGCGGTGGCCGATGCTGATGATGATGCTCTGCGGCAGTTTGTGCTTCAAGGCGCGGTAGAGCAGGGCTTCAGTCGGTTCGTCCAAGGCGGCGGTGGCTTCGTCGAGCAGGATGACTTTGGGCTGCGAGAGCAGGGCGCGGACGAAGGCGACGCGTTGCAGTTCGCCGGGGGAGAGCTTGTGTTGCCAGTCGTCGGTTTTGTCCAATTTATCAATCAGATAACCTAAGCGGCAGGTATTCATGGCGTCGGCTAGTTCGGGATGCTGTTTGTCGATGTCGGGGTAACAAATCGCGTCGCGCAGGCTGCCTTGTGCCGTGTACGGGCGTTGCGGCAGGAAGAGGATGTCTTGATGCGGCGGACGGCTGACTTTGCCGCTGCTGCCGAACGGCCAAAGCCCTGCCAGCGCGCGCAGCAGCGAGGTTTTGCCGCAACCGCTCGGGCCGCGTATCAGCAGGGAATCGCCGCTTTTGAGGTTGACGTTGATGCCGCTCAACAGGATTTCGCCGTTGTGGCGGAACAGGGCGACGTTTTCCAGTGAGAGGTCGTCTGAAACTTCGGTAATGTCGGGTTGTTGTGCGCTGTGTTGTTCTTCCGTACTCAGCAAGAATCCGTACAGACGCTCCAGTCGGGCGCGGTAGGCGGTGAATTTGTTGTAGAACATCCGAAAGAAGGAGAGGGCGTTTTGCAGTCGGGCGAAGGCTTGGACGGTCTGCTGGATGTCGCCGATTTTGATTTGTCCGGCAAACAGGCGCGGGGCTTGCAAAATAATGGGGAAGAGCTTGATTCCGTTGGTAAACATATCGTTAAAGCCGCTCAAGCAGACGCTTTGGCGGGCGATGCGCCAACGGTTGCGGATGATGGCTTTGAAGCGGTCGGCAAGCTGGTCGTGTTCGTGTTGTTCGCCGCTGTAAAACGCCACGCTTTCGGCGTGGTCGCGCACGCGGATGAGGGAATAACGATAGTCGCCGTTGAGTTTTTCGTTTTCATAGTTGTAACGAATCAACGGGTTGCCTATCCACATGGCGATAAAGGTCGCCAAAATCACAAACATATAGACAAACCAAACGATGCCGTGCGGAATGTCGAAGCCGAACACGGTCAGGATGCCCGCCAAGCCCCACAAAACAACGGCAAATTCCAGCGAGGTAACGACCGAATTGACCATGCCGCGCACAAATTCTATGGTCGAGGCGATGAAATCCTGCGCGTCCTGCTGGATACGCTGGTCGATGTTGTCCGGTGTATGGCGGCGCATTTGCAGGCGGTAGTAGTTTTTGTCGGCAAGCCAGCGCGTTGTCAGCACTTCATTGAGCCGCTCCGACCATTTAATCGCCAAGCCTTGATCGAGAAAGTCGTTGACGACGTTGTTAAACGCCCTCACCAGCACCACGCCCGCGTTCATCGCTGCAAACATCCAAAACGCGGAGGCGTTTAAATCCTGCATCGAGTCGTAAAGCCCTTTGGACATGAAGGTACTCAATACATTCAGCCGCACTTCGGTCAGCAGCAGCGCAATCATCGCCGTAATCAGCAGCAAGACTTTGACCGCGCTTTTCGGCGTCAGACACAGCCGCAGGATATAGGCGAACTCGCGCCCGAAGCGCGTTTCGCGTGCCAAAAACAGAATCACCGCCGAGGCGGAGGCGACCATCAACAAGGTCTGTAACAGCCAAGACGGCGTGGAATAAAGCTCGGTTTGCCATTTTTGCATGTGCATTGTCTCTTGAGGCAGGCAGCGGGCAGGGGTCGTCTGAAACCCTGATTCTCCGCTTAATAAAATAATTTACAATTACTATGGATAAAGTTTTGATTGATGTTGTATTTTTGTTTTTACAAATAGTTATCATCACTTTTTATAGAAAAGCAGAATGTTATCAAATATAATTCCGCAGCAAAATTACTTTGTGATTTTTAACGCTTATTGCAATAAAAATAACCCACCTCAGAGACAGAAGGAATCTATGAACAGCAAATTAGCCCTGATGCCGCTTTTGATTATGAGCGCGTTTTCTTATGCCGCCGATGAAGCGACACCCGAAGCCCCTATGCAACAGCAGTTGCAGGAAGTCCATGTCCGCGCCGACGCCAAACGCGTCAAAGCCGCACGTTCCTACTCCATCGCCAGCGACGGCGACTTGCGCGACCGCGTGAACTTGGGCGTATTGGGCAAAGCCAACGCCTTTACCGCGCCGATTACCGTCGTCAACTACGACGAACAAGCCCTCAACAACACCGAAGCGCGTACTTTGGTGGATGCCGTAGCGAAAAAAGACGCTTCCGTTTGGCAGTTCGGCGGCGAAAGCAACACATTGACCGGCCTGTATTTCCGCGGTTATCAGCTTGATGCGCGCCAATTCAGCGTCAACGGTTTGGCGGGCATGTACGGCACGCAAGGCACAGCCAGCGTGCAAGTCGGCTCCGCGCAATTGATTAAAGGCGCGTCCACCGCCGTAAACGGCATGGACCCTGAAGGAGCGGTATCCGGTTCCGTCAATATCGAAACCAAAAAAGCCGCCGATGAAGGCAACCGCAAAATCGGCTTGGGCTGGTTCAGCAACAACCGCGCCCAAGGCACATTCGACTTGGGTCAACGTTTCGGCGAAAACAAAGAATTCGGCGTGCGTGCCAACGGCAAACTGCGCCACGGCGACACCCCGCGCCACGGTTACAGCGAAGACAATAAAGAATTTGCCTTAAATGCCGACTACCGCGGCGAAACACTGCGCGTGGCGTTCGACTCCATCTACGCCAAACGCAAAACCAACGGCGGCCGTGCACGTATGCAGGACATTCAAAACGCCAACGGACGCTTGTTTGCCGCACCTGAAGGCAAAGTGAATTTGGCGCCGAGCTGGCAGGCTCAAAACACGCGCGGTCAAACGAATATGCTGACCTTCGAATGGGATGCGTTTGAAAATGCCCAAATTACAGGCGGTATCGGCTACAACAATGCACGCTATTACGGTAGTTTCGCCTCTCCTACCGTTACGAGCAGCGGTTTGACCTACAATTCGGGTCGCGCGCGTTTGACCGACCAGCGTTTCAAAACGCTCAGTATGAATCTGACTGCACGCGGCGAATTTGAAACCGGTCCGGTAAGTCACAACTGGAGTACCGCATTTGACCGCATCGACCGTAAACGCACTACTTATCAAGGAGCACGTCAAACAAGAAGCAGCGTTATCGATCCGAGCCTTGATATTCCAACCCAATTGGCAAAATTGGATTCCAACTTAGGAACGGCTTGGAGTGCAAAGCCTTCAGTGGATACCGTGATCAAAGTGAACAGTTTGGCGGTATCTGACACGCTTGGTTTTGCCGACAACAAATACCGACTCACTTTGGGCGGGCGTTTCCAAGCCGTCGAGCAGAAAAACAAATTAAACGGCCGCAAAGCGGATGCGAACCGTTTCAGCCCGATGTTGATGGCAGCATGGGTTCCGCAGCCCGATTTGGTGGTTTACGGAAACTATATGGAAGATTTGGAGCCGTCCGACATCCGTACTGATGACGACGGTCATGTAACGATGGCAGATCCGCGCGTCAGCCGCCAATTTGAAGTCGGCGTACGCAAAAACTGGGGCGACTTTGTCACCACTTTAAACGCGTTCCAAATCAAACGCCCGGGCTACTGGCGCGGCAACACGACTTCAGGAACTGATTTCGCAGCGCGCAAAAATGCAGGCTTGGCTTATAGCGGTTCGGAGCAAGGCATAGAACGCAGCCGCGGTATCGAGTTCAATACCTATGCCAACTTGTTGAACAAAACCCTGCGTCCGACTTTCGGTCTGATGTATCTGCAATCAACCGTAAAAGATTATCCGAATTTCGCCGACAATTTGGTTAACGGCGTACAAGTCGCCAACCCGCGCGTGATTGCCAAAGCAGGCGTGGAATGGGATACACCGTTTGCCAAAGGCTTGACCTTGAACGGCAACGTTTCGTACTTCGGCAAGTCTTACCAAGATACGCAAAAACAATACGCCTTCCCATCCTATACCTTGGTTGACGTAGGCGCACGCTACAAAACCAAGCTGGGCAAAAACACCTTGACCGTCAGCAGCTCGGTAGAAAACCTGTTCAACAAAAACTACTGGCAGGTACAGCGCGGGCAATACGACCGCAGCTTCGCCGTCGTCGGCATGCCGCGTACTTACTGGCTGAAAGCGGAATTGGATTTCTAATATCCGAACAGACCAACCGGCAAAGACAAAGGTCGTCTGAAAATCCCCAATCAGGGTTTTCAGACGACCTTTTCTATTGTTTTCCAATATTTTTTGAAATGGGCAAGTGATATGACTTATCGTAGAACGATACCCCATTAATCACAACGCGGAGGCAATGGTTTGTATGGATATCACAAGTGTTGGCGGCTTCTTTGGAAAAATGTTGCCGAGCGTAGGATGTTATGGGAGTTGCTGTTTCCAATGCGCCAGCAGTTGCTTGAGGATTTCAGACTGCTCGTGACCATCATTGATGGCAGTTTCAAGCCAACGGCAGGCTAAGGCTGTGTTGCGGCGGACGCCTGTTCCGTGGAAATAGAGGCAGGCGAGGTTGTATTGCGCCATCGTGTCTTTTTGCTGTGCCGCCTGCGCGAACCATTTGGCGGCTTCGGTATAGTCGGTCTCCGTTCCATGACCGTTGTAGTACATCATGCCGAGATTGGTTTGCGCTTTGCTGTGCCCCAAATCTGCGGCCTGTTGATAGAGCGTTAACGCTTCGGTATGGTCGGGCGAGCGGTTCAGACCGTAATGGGCGGCAAAAGCCAACTGATAGAATTGCTCTGCCTGTTGGCGTTTCAACGCGTGTTCTTTGGCTTGGGGGTAGTTTTGCTTATTGTTCAGGGCAATGTCGGCGAGCAGTTTTTGGTGTGCGGCAAGATTGCCCAAATCAGCAGCAAGCTGATAGTAATGGCGCGCTTTGGAGGGTTCGGGAAGGATGCCCAGTCCGTAGCGATAGATATCGCCGAGCAACCGCAGCGCTTCGGGATGGTTGCGGCGGGCGGCTGCTTTGGCGTAGCGGCGTGCTTTATCCGTGTCTTTCGGAACATCTTTGCCCAACAGATGAATTTCTGCGAGCTTGGCGTAAGCATCGCTGCTGTTTTGTCTGGCGGCGGTTTCCAGCCAACGGATGGCTTTGTCGGGATGGGTCGGAAGCAGGATTTCCGCAAGGGCGACCTGTGCAGGCGCAATGTTGTCGCTTGCCGCGATGTAGAGGTGTTGGGCGGCTTGTTCAAGGTCAGGTGCTACGCCTTGTCCGAGCTTGTATTGCAACCCAAGCTGCCAATTCGCCGGCGTAAATCCTTGTTTGGCGGCGAGTTGGTAGAGCTGGTGTGATTGGGGATAGTCGGGTGGCGAAGTATATTGGCAATGCTGCCCCAAAAAATATAAGGCTTGAGGGTTTTGCTGGCGGGCGGCAAGTACGGCCCAATCGACGGCTTCTTCGTGCTGACCTGCGTCATGATAAGCGCGCATCAGTTTAAGCTGCGCTTCGATAATGCCTGCTTCTGCCAATTCTCGATAGGAGGGGAGCAGGGTATTGAGCGGCATACCTTGTGCTTCTTGGATTTGCAGGAGGTTGTAGCTGGCGTAGGGATGACCGTCACGCGCTGCTTGTTGCATCAGGCGTATGCCGGCTTCACGGTTGGCAGGTATGCCTTGCCCTTGTAACAGGCAGCCTGCAAGATGGAATTCTGCTTCCGTATGACCTTCGTTTGCTGCTTTTTGCAACAGTGGAACTGCGGCGGCAAAATCGGGCGGAATTTGGGTCATGAATGAGTGAGCTTCCCGAAATAGTGTATCTGCGGTTGTTGTATTCATTTTATTGTATATATTTTGAATTTTATAAAACGGACGCTGTAAGTGTTTGTTTGAAAGTCGCGGTATTTTACCAGAAATTACCTGATTATTCATTCCGTTGTAATAAATTTTGTCGGGCAAATGCCTTAATATGAATGCCGCCGGGCATTCTGTGCAAACCGGCGGCATTTTGTTGTCGTTTTATTTTTTCAACATCCTTGCTGCTTCGACGGCGTAATAGGTCAGGATGCCGTCGGCGCCGGCGCGTTTGAAGGCGAGCAGGCTTTCGAGTATGACTTTTTCGCCGTCCAGCCAGCCGTTTTGAATGGCGGCTTGAAGCATGGCGTATTCGCCGGAAACCTGGTAGGCGTAGGTCGGTACGCCGAACTCGTCTTTGACGCGGCGGACAACGTCAAGATAGGGCAGGCCTGGTTTGACCATCACCATATCCGCGCCTTCCTGAATGTCGAGGGCGACTTCATGCAAGGCTTCGTCGGTATTGGCAGGATCCATTTGGTAGGTTTTCTTGTCGGCTTTGCCTAAGTTGCCGGAACTGCCGACCGCATCGCGGAACGGGCCGTAAAATGCGGAAGCGTATTTGGCGGAATACGCCATGATGCGGGTGTGGATGTGTCCCGCGTCTTCTAGGGCTTCGCGGATGGCGAGGATGCGGCCGTCCATCATGTCGGACGGGGCGACGACTTGTGCACCAGCGTCGGCATGGCACAAGGCTTGTTTCACCAAAACTTCTATGGTTTCGTCATTGAGGACGTAGCCGTTTGCATCGGTCAGCCCGTCTTGCCCGTGGATGGTGTAGGGGTCGAGTGCGACGTCGGTCATGATGCCCAGTTCGGGGAATTTTTCGCGCAGGGTGCGTACGACGGTAGGAACGAGTCCTTCGGGGTTGTAGGCTTCTTCTGCCAATTCGGTTTTATTTTGGGTAACAACGGGGAAGAGTGCCAACATGGGTATGCCGAGCTTGAGGGCTTCTTCGGCGGTGAACAATAATTTGTCCAGACTTTGCCGTTTCACGCCGGGCATGGAAGGGACGGCTTCTTCTTGGTTGCTGCCTTCGAGTACGAAGACGGGGTAAATCAAATCGTCTGCGGTCAGGGTATGCTCGCGCATCAGGCGGCGGGAGAAGTCGTCTTTGCGCATTCGGCGCATACGGGTGGCGGAAACGTAACGCGGTGGGAAGTTCATAATCGTCCTTTGTCCTTCTGGAAACAGCTAAATCGGCAGGAGAAATGTTTTCAGACGACCTCTTTGCAAGCAGGGGTCGTCTGAAAATGGGTTTGCGACAGTTTACGCCGTTTTGGGGGATTACTCAAAATTTGCTCAGAGTGCCGAAAAATCAGTCTTTTACTTTTCTGATGGCTTTGACCGTTTTGGAAATCGAGTCGATTTTGTCGGGTTTGGGCATATTGCGCTCTTCTTCACGCAAGCCTTGGGCATCCAGCGGCTCGATATTTTTCATGGCTTCGCGGTAGGCGGCAGGGCTGAGTTTTTCTTGGGTGATGCGCCATACTTTGCGTCCGCCGGTGCGCGTTTCCGATGCGGTCCACAAGCCGATTTTGTGGTAATAGAGCAAAACACTTTCGGCAAGGGTTTTCATGTCGGTATTGGGTCTGCCGCTGCCGATGCTGCGGCCGATACGGTTGTTGCGTTGGTCAACTGCCTGATCCGCGAGATAACGGCTGAAATAGTTGATTTTCCCTTCGCGGATTTTGATGTCGGCAAGGTAGGCATTACCTGCTTCTTCGGCGATTACGTTGTCGAATTGGGAGGTAATGGCAGCTTGCCACAATGTTTGGCGCACTGCATTGACCTGCGTGCCTTTGCCATCTCCGTTGGCTGTGTCGTCTAAGCCGCTGCGGTAGGCAAAACGCGTGGCATTGCTGCTGATATTGAATGAGCCTGTGTCTTCCATACCGATGGCTTGCGCCGCTACGGGGTGATTGAGGGCGAATTGGGTGATTTTGCTGCGCCGGGTTTGATCTTCTTCAAAGGTTGTCTGACAGCCGGAGAGCAAGACGGAAGCAAGTAGGATGTATTTAATATGTGTTTTAAGTTTCTGAGCCATAATATGAGTCGTGATAAAAATATTATTTTATTGATAATATACTGATTATATAACATATAATTACATATTGTAGCAAAATATTCTTCAGGCGGGCGCTTTATTGTATCAGCGGTCTCTTGCGTTAGGGCAAAAGGTCGTCTGAAACCGGCTTATGACGAGGCGGTTTCAGACGACCTTTTCGTGTGTATTTCTGATTCAACTTTGATGGGAAAAGTTTTCTGCGGCTAATGGTTCTCTCCCCAGTAAAGCTGCAAAATCAGAATAATCGGCGCACGAACCTTGCTCGAGTAGGGCAAAACTGTTGCGGCTGATGATGCCGTTGCTGAGGATGTTTACCAACGGCAGCGCAGGGTCAAGCAGGCGTAGGGGAATAGGCAGGATATGTTGCGGCGGTTTGTGGTGCAGGGTTTGGCGGAGGGTGGTCAGGTATTCCGCCAAAGTCAGTGTTTGGCTGCCGGTCATATTGATGATGCTATGGTCGGTGCCGGTTTGGACGGCAAGTTTTGCCAAACCTTCGGCAACATCGGCTAGATGGACGGGCTGCAAATGAAAGCGGCCGCCTTCCGGCAGGGGAAGTAAAGGGAGGCGGGCTAATTTGATGAACAGTTCGCAGCTGGTTCCCCCTCGCCCGTAAACGACGGATGGTCTGGCTATGGCAATCGGGATGCCGCTTTGGACGACGGCATCATCCCCACGTCCTTTACTGCCGACAAAGTTGATGGATTGAGATGGGTCGGCACCCAGTGCGGATAGTTGCACCCAGCGTGTTACGCCTGCTGCTTTTGCCCATGCAGCGAGCTGTCTGGGTGTGTGGTGGTGTACGGTTTCGAGTATTTCGGCATGACGGCTCATGATGCCTATGCAGTTGATGAGGACGTCTTGCCCCTCTAATAAACGGCGTGCGGCGGTTTCGTCGGGATGAAGAAAATCGAAGGCGCGGCGGTCGGGCGTACAAACTTGGTGACCTTGTTCTTTGAGGATTTGAGCGGTACGGCTGCCGATGAAGCCGCTGCCTCCGAAAATGATGATGTTCATGGTTTTTCTTTATGGTGTTGCTGAGGTCGTCTGAAAATCTTTAAATCGGTTTCATCACCATCAGGAAGTAAATCACGATAGTGGCGCAAAAGGCGGGATAGCCCAGTAATTCCCAGCGTCTGGCGTAACGCCAATAGGGTTCCGGAATGGTGTCTGCGTTTTCTTTATGCGCTTTTTCGGCAATCTTTGCCATGCGGATTTGCAGCCAGACAACGGGCAGCCAGCAAATACCCGAAAGAACGTATAAGCCAAGCGTCATCCATATCCAATCTTGTTCTAACATCGTCGACACGGTATAGCCGCGTTCGTACAGCATCCATAAGCCGGACAAAGGTTGGAAAATGACGGCAGGGGTTGTAAACCACCAGTCTGCTTTGATGACCCAATGCGATACGACCGACTGCGCGGCAACCGAACCGCTGCGGTTTGCCCAAAAGAGGTAAAACGCCGTACCAAAGCCGGTGCCGACCATTAAGGTAGCCGAGATGATGTGCAGGGTTTTAACGATTAAATAAGTGTTCATTTTTTATCTCCTACGGATTGATACAGGAAAAATAAAGTAGCCATAATCGGCAGGTTTTTTACCAAAGGCGCAAACGGATGCGCCCACATTTCGGGTAGTCTGAAGGCAATGATCAGGCTGTATGCCGCGACGGTTATCAATTGCAGCAGCCATATTGCTGAACGGGAGCGAAAGCGGCTGAAGCATAAATAGGCAAAACCGATGTCCAGTAGCGAAGCGGCGATCAATGTCGGCCATTGCAACGGATTGGGGAGACCGACCGAATGCAGCAAATCCAATGACATTTCAGGCATGAAAAACAGAGGTTGGGTACCGCTCCATAGCCATAGCAGCCCCATCGAGTAAGGCAGGTAGGCAGGGGGAGAGTGCGTAGCATTGTCAGACATATTGCTTTCCTAATTTCATTTCAGGTTGTTTATATAATTAGTCTGTAATTTCTAAAATTTCTGTCAAAAGAGAAATATAAGGGTAAAAAAATTAGGCAGGTTTTTGAATATCATCTTCCCCCGGAGGATTGGGCAAGCTCAAAACGCCAACAATCAAAGAATAAGTACGGCCTATTACCATGCCGGCTAGGAGGCTGGTGACAAAATCTGCACCAAACAGTAAAAGATACAGGCAACCGCATAATGATCCGGTTATGATGGCCCGTATAAGGCCGCGTAAGTCTCTATATGTAGACGTCAAACTTAAGATCAAACCGCAAATTAGGGCTGGTACGGTAAAGAATAAAGCATAGTAACCGATACTAAACGCAAAAAATATCGTAGATGCAGTATAAGCGATGATGACTCTGCCTCTCGGATAGTTGAAATAATCTTCTGTTGAATGCGACATAACACACCTATGATTGCGTAAGAGAAACCGGGTTGGGTATATTATAGTGGATTAACTTTAAACCAGTACGGCGTTGCCTCGCCTTGCCGTACTATCTGTACTGTCTGCGGCTTCGTCGCCTTGTCCTGATTTAAAGTTAATCCACTATAAAAACCCATTTAATTGGCATCATCGGAAAAATTTTTGTATTCCGGCGCCTATTTTTAAAATTTTCACCATGGTTGAAGTAGAAAGCTTCAACATTTCATTTGCCCACGTGGTAAGCGTACTGATGAAATCATGGGTTTGTCGGATTCGCTGCTTGGCGGTTTCGTTTTCCTGACTAAATTCAGGGCTGTCGATCAGGCTTTGCAAAAATTGCCGCGTCGGTTCGATTTCACGCTGCATACGCATTTCTGCGATGGTGCGGAACAAAGTCCAGACGTCGTCTGAAGTTTCAAAATGATCGCGTCTGTCGCCCAAAATATGCACGGTATGCACCAGTCTCAGGTTTTGCAGCTCTTTGATGCTGTTGCTGACATTGGAGCGCGCTACGCCGAGCGTTTCGGTGATTTCTTCGGCATTCATCGGTCTGCCTAAAATGTAGAGCAGGGCGTGGATTTGCGCAACGGTACGGTTGACGCCCCATTTGGTGCCCATTTCGCCCCAGTGGAGGATGAATTTTTCAGTGGTCGGATTCAGTTTCATAGTGAGGGTATTTTATTTTTGTCTTTTATTTCTGTCAATACAGAAATAAAAGATTTTTTGAAAATAGCAAAAAACAGGCGGACCGAATATTGCCCGCTATTCAGTCCGCCTGTTTGGAAAGGCAGATTATTTTTTTGACTGTTGTTTGTAGTATTCCAGCAGTTGCTTCGCTTGCAATAAAGGCAGTTCGAAATGCTCGGTGATGTTTTTGAGGTCTGTTGTTTCTTTTCCGGTCAGATTGTGTTCAAGCCATTTCAGATTGTCCGGATTGTTTTTGATTTTTTCGAAATACGCCTGTTTGCGCTTCCAATTTCGCGACCACACCAGCAGCATGGTAAAAATACATAGAACGATTAAGAAAATATTCGTGAAAGCCATCATGTCCATCGTCGTCTCCGCTTGCTTGGCAGTATGGGGATTATAAGCGAATCAATCGGTTGCGGATATATTGGGGAATGAGGGAGGCTTGGTGTTGAATCAAGGTTTGATGACTTCGCGTCTTTTTCGTATCTAATAATCCGTTTTGTGAAAAAGGTCGTCTGAATTTGGAGAACAAGATGATTGGGTGTTTGGCGTTCGGATTTCTATGCGCGCCGTACAGTTAAATCATTAATAAAATAATGTGTTGTGTTAAAATCATGCTGAGTTGCTAATACAGGTTTGGAAGTACAGCCCGCCATAAGCCAATCATGTGAGCAATGCGGCTCCGTACTTTCAGACGACCCCAAGATACCGAATTTAAAATAGCTATGTCCGTCAACCATTATGAAAATTTCCCCGTCGGCTCGCTCGTTATGCCACGCCGTCTGCGCAAGCCTACCTATGCCGTTTACGCTTTTGCGCGCACTGCCGACGACCTCGCCGATGAAGGCAATGCCGAAGCTGCTGAACGCTTGCGCGCTTTGGACGAACTCAAAGCCGAACTTGACCGCATACAGCGCGGCGAAGTGCCGTTGACTCCGTTAATTCAACGTCTGCAACGCGAAGCCATTGCGCCTTTCAAGCTGCCGCTGCAGCCGTTTTACGATCTTTTGTCCGCATTCAGTCAGGATGTTGTCAAAACCCGCTATCAGGATTTTGGCGACCTGATCGACTACTGCCGCCGTTCCGCCAATCCAATCGGGCGCATTATGCTGCACCTTTACGGACAAACCGACGAAGTCAGCATCGCCCAAAGCGACGGCATCTGCACCGCGTTACAACTCATCAACTTTTGGCAGGATGTTGCCGTCGATTGGCAGAAGGGCCGCGTCTATATCCCGCAGGACGACTTGGAAAAATTCAAAGTAAGCGAAGCGCAAATCGCCGAAGGCAAAGCGGATTTTGCGTTCCAAAGACTGATGGCGTATGAATGCAACCGCGCGTTCCAAATGCTCAAGGGCGGCTCGCCCTTGGGTAAAACGCTGAAAGGCCGCTTGGGATTTGAATTGCGGATGATTATTGTAGGCGGACAACTGATTTTGCAGAAACTGGACGGCAGCAAATACGATGTATTCACGCAACGCCCTGTTTTGGATAAAAAAGATTGGCTGATTATTCTGAAACGGGCATTCTTGAAGAAATAAACTGGCCGGCGCAAGAGGTCGTCTGAAAAGCAGCTTGAAGGCTCAAGGCTGTTTTCAGACGACCTTTTTCATGACTGCACGTTGCACCCCGAATATCGATACCAATACCAACGCAAATCCTGCCAGCGATTTCGCGTCCATGCTTTGTCCTAAAAACAGCCAGCCCAAGACAAATGCCGAGACGGGGCTGAGCAATCCCAGCGATGAAACCGCAGCAGGCGAAAGTTTAGCAATCCCTTTGAAAAACAACACATAAGCCAACACAGCACCAAACAGGCACAAATACAGATAGCCGCCGATATTGGCGGGGCTTAAAGATTCGAGCGGCAGTTCGGCAAGCAGGGCGACGGGCAGTAAAAACAAGCCGCCGATAAAAAGCTGCCAGCCGGTAAACGCCAACACGGGCAACGAAGTACGGCGGTGTTTCGACAAATAAACGCCCAGCGCCATCGCCGCCGCGCCCGCCAATGCCGCCAAAATCCCCGTCCCGTCATAGCGCGCCTGCGGCGACAAAACCAAGAGCGCAATCCCCACAACGCCTGCCGCCGACCAAGCCCAAGCTGCTTTCGGCGGCATGGTTTTGCCGATTAACCAAGTGAACACCAGCACCATCAGCGTCTGCGTCGAACTCAATACCGCCGCCAGTCCGCCCGGTAAGCGATACGCCGCCACAAACAACATTGCCTGAAAAAAGCCGATGTTCAAAAAACCGAGCAAGACAACGGTTGCCCATTCATCGCGTTTGGGTATGCGCCGCGTCCACACCAACAGCAAAAGCCCGGCGGGCAACACGCGTATCAGTGCAGCGGTAAATGGGCGATCAGGCGGCAAGAATTCGGTGGTCACGAGATAGGTGCTGCCCCAAATCAGCGGGGCGAGCGCGGTGGTCAGGATGGTGGCGGTACGGCTGGGCATTTTGATTCTCGTAGGAATGCAGCTTTTCAGATTGACTATGCAGTAGGTCGTCTGAAAAAAAGGGAATGGGGTGTGATGGGGCAATAGCAGCCTGCACTTTGGTTTTGAATGTGCAGACTGCTTTTTATATTTTAGGTAGCCCCTGTTGTTGTTTGATCGATTTCAGATTGTCTTGCCAGACTAAACCAGCCCTGCCTTCTCCAATCCCATCAGGCCGTCCATGCTGCCTGCTGGGGTGGCAAAAGCCACGTTCAGGCGGTTCCAGACGTTGATAGTGTTGATGACGTGGGTCAATGCCACCAGTTCTTCTTCATCAAAATGGGCGCGTACCGCTGCGTAGTCTGCATCGCGGATACCCTGTTTGGAGATGCGGGTCAGGTTTTCCGCCCATTGCAGCGCAGCCCGTTCTTTTTCAGTAAACAGGGTTGATTCGTGCCAAACGGCCAAATGATGCAGGCGCAGTTCGCGCTCGCCGTGCAGCTTGGCTTCTTTAACGTGCATATCGACACAAAAAATGCAGCCGTTGATTTGCGAAACACGCAGTTTCACTAAATCTTTCAGGGTACTATCCAGTGTGAGGCTGGCTTCCAAGGCCAGCAGTGCCTTATAGGTATTAAGAGCATATTGGGAATAGTGCAAGCGCATAAGTCCTCCAAATAAATGAATAAGCGGGTGGGAAATTTGGCCTATCGGAAACCTTCTTCATTCAAGTGCAGGCTACCATCGGTCAAAACTCTTGATTTTACCAACTGGTGAATGTCTGTGTTGCTGATTTTCAGGCGTTTATTCAATCCAATCAACCACATCATCTACCGCCTGCCGCGTTTTGGCACGCTTGGGTTCGCCTGCGCGATAGCCGAACGCCGCCATGACGCTGACGCGGTATTCGTCAAGATTAATGAAGCCTTTGCCGGACAGCAACTTTTCCACATTTTCCTTTTGAAAGCCCTCAATCGGCGTGGAATCCACACCAATCAAAGCGGCGGCAGTCATCATGTTTGCCAACGCGATATAGGTTTGCTTGGCTGCCCAATCGTTAAACGAGCGCGGATTATCGGCAATGGCAAAATCGGTTTCGGCAAACTGCTTGAAAAATTTTTGCATCATTCCAACGGTTTCAGGCGGCATTCCATGCACACCGCCCCAGATTTTTTCTTGATAATCCGCCTGCATGGCAGCCTGCGTCCGCGCCAGTAGAATCACAAAATGGCTGCAATCCATGATTTTTTCCGCCGCGCCCCATGCGATGCCGCGCAACTCTTCGCGCAGAGTACGGTTTTGTATCACCAAAAACCGCCAAGGTTCCAGCCCGAACGAACTGGGCGACAGGCGTGCGGTTTCCAGAATATAGGCAAAATCATCGGCAGGGATTTTCTTCGCTGCGTCATAGCTTTTGCAGGCGTGGCGGAAACGGAAGGCGTTTAAAACGGCTTGTTTATCGGCAAACATGAGTTTCTCCGGTTTGTTTATCTTGAAGTCAAGCTAAATATAAATAGAGATTAACTTGAAGTCAAGATAAAATAAAGGGGTTCTGAACAATAAAGGTAACAAAATGACCGACCATGTCGATGCCCCTGCCCGCGCCGTTGCCCAATGGAAACAGGAACTGCCTGAATTGGCAGCCGAAAATATGCTTTTGATAGGTCGTCTGAAACGCGCTACTGCACTAATCGTGCGCGAACTGGAGAAAGTTTACGGAGAATACGGTTTGACTGAAGGCTCGTTCGACGTGCTTGCCACCCTGCGTCGCAGCGGCGCGCCTTATACGCTGACACCGACCGAGCTGTTTTCAGCGCTGATGGTAACGTCCGGCACCATGACCACGCGCCTGAAAAATCTGGAAAACCAAGGCTTAATTGACCGCCTGCCCAATCCGGACGACGCGCGAAGTATGCTGGTACGCCTGACCGACAAAGGCAAAGAATTGATTGAGAAAGCTTTGTTTCCGCATGTGGAGAACGAAAAGCGGCTGATGAAAAAATTAGATTTAAAAACCAAAACATCGCTTGAACACGGTCTGGAGAAATGGTTGGAGGTTTTGGAATGAAGTAAGTGAAAGGTCGTCTGAAAACGCTACACGCCGTTTTCAGACGACCTTGGTTTATTGTTCAGGCTTCTACTTTTCTAGCCTCTTTAATTGCTTGGCGGCATATTTGTTGCCTGCCTCGGCGGCACGGCGGTAATAGCGGGCGGCTTTTTTCAGACGACCTGTATCTTCATAGAGGATACCGAGGTTGGATAATGCCATGATGCAGCCCGCGCGGGCGGCGAGTTTGTACCATTTTTTCGCCTGGCTGTTGCTGCGGCGCACGCCGTTGCCCTTGTAGTAGAGGAAGCCTATGTTGTTGCAGGCGGCTTCATCCGCTTGTAAGGCGGCGCGGGCGTACCATTTGTAGGCTTTGGTGTAGTTTCGGGGCAGACCGAGGCCTTCATCGTATAGGTAGCCGAAGGCGCGTTGGGCTTCGGCGCAACCCGCTTTGGCTGCTTTGCGGTAAAGCAGGCAGGCTGTCTTAATGTCTTTTTTGCCGCCGAGGCCGCGCTCGTTCAGCCAGCCGAGGCGGTAGGCTGCATAGGCTATATCGGGGTTTGTAATACTGTGTTGCTTAAAGGCACGTGTATACCATTTGCGGGCTCGGCGGTAGTCGGGCTTTTCTGCAAATTCGTACAGGCGGCCGAGGGATTCCTTTGCTTTGGGATGACCGAGTTTGGCGGCACGGCGGTAATATTTTTCGGCTTTGGTGAGGTTTGGCTTGGCACCTTCGCCGTATTGGTGGGCATTGCCGAGACCGAACCAGCCGTCGGGACAGCCTTTTTTGGCGAGTTTGCGGTAGGCGGCGTAGGCTTCGTCAGAACAGACATAATTGAGGCATTCGAGCAGGGCGGCGCGGTAGAGAGATTTAGGATTCATGGTTTCTGCCTTTCTGGTGGTTTCAGATGACCCCTGTGTGGAACCGTTTACAAAATGAATTTGGCGTGCAGTCCGCTTTTTGAATGGCTTTTCGGAAGTTTCACCGCCAGCGGTTGGGCGTGCTGCGGTTGATGCGTATGGGTGGTCGGTAAGGTTTTGATTTTTGTGTTTTTGATTTTCAGACGACCTTTGGGGTCGTCTGAAAACTTGTTGGAACAGGTTTGAACAGATGATAAACCAAGCGGCGGTCTGACAACGTGGAACGATGGTGCGGGTAGTGTAACAGGCTGCTTTTTTGTTTTCATTACATTATGGCAGTTATACAACATTTCTTCATAAAAAACACAGTTTGATTGTAACGTTTCAAACATTTCCCCTATAATCCGCCTGTTTTCAATTTTCACATGCAAAGAAAGGAGCAGCCATGACACGCAACACTTCAATCCGCTCAATCACATTCTTTGCAGCCCAAGCGTCGGCCTGATTTTCGGACAACGCGTTCCCGCATTTCCCATATCGCCCGCTTCGGGCTGCTTTCCCATCAATCGGACAGAGGTCGTCTGAAAATGTCAGACGGCAGTCGGTATATTTTCAAACCGGACATCTTTTTCGTTTTGTCGGTTTGGACTCGTTTTGCCATCTGTCCGTGTTAAAGAAAGCATACACATGGGCAATTATCAATATCCCCATCATATTCACATCATCGCTGATTCAGAAACCTGGATTGAAGGCAACGCCGTCGCTCAACTCGAAACCACCGCCAAGCTGCCGCACATGTTGCGCGTAGCCGGTATGTCTGATTTGCACGCGGGGCGCGGTTATCCCGTCGGTGCAGCTTTTTTCAGCGACCGTCATTTTTACCCCGCGCTCATCGGCAACGACATCGGTTGCGGCATGGCGTTTTGGCAAACGGATTTGTCCGCCGCCAAACTCAAACCCGTCAAACTTGCCAAGCAGCTCGGCAACATTGATACGCCTTTGAGCCAAGACGAACAAGAAGTCTTACTTGGAGAAGCTGCATCCGATTTTCCGTTTTCAGACGACCTTGCTGTCGGCACCATCGGTGGTGGCAATCATTTTGCCGAATTGCAAAGTGTCGAAACGGTTTACCGCGCTGATTTGCTTCCCGCTGACTTTGATTCAGACCGTTTGCAATTGTTGGTACACAGCGGTTCGCGCGGCTTGGGTCAGCAAATTTTGCGACGCCACGTCGAAGCCTACGGACATCGAGGTTTGGCAGAAGGCAGCGAGGCTGCGGCGGACTATCTTGCCGAACATCAGGCAGCCCTTGAGTTCGCCGGTCTAAACCGCCGCCTGATTGCCGCCAGAATGCTAGACCGCTGGCGCACGGAAGGAGATTGCCTGCTCGACGTGCATCACAATTTCCTCGAGCAAACCGAAATCTCAGGACAAACCGGCTGGCTGCACCGCAAAGGCGCAACACCTGCTGATAAAGGTCTGGTCATGATACCCGGCTCGCGCGGCGATTACAGCTATCTGGTTCTGCCGACCCAAGATTGTCAAATTTCGCTGAACACATTGGCACACGGCGCAGGACGGAAATGGCAGCGCGGCGAATGCAAAGGAAGGCTGTCGCACAAATATTCCGCCGACAGCCTGCGCCAAACCGCATTCGGCAGCGTGGTCGTTTGTCAAGATAAGGCTCTGATTTTTGAAGAAGCTCCGCAGGCTTATAAAAGCATAGACAGCGTCATTTCAGCCATGAAAAACGCAGGTCTGATTGAATTGGTCGCCCGGTTCAAGCCCGTTTTGACTTACAAAACCAGCGGCGGATGCGGAGAATAAATATGAAGCAAAATTTACAAACGATTTATCTGCAAATTTCCACCGCCCAAGGACCCGCCGAATGCCGCATCTTTGCCCGTTTCGTATTGGGCAGGCTGCTCGCTGAGGCGCAGGCGGAAGGTGTCGAAGTGGAAATCATCTCCGAAACTGCCGATAAACACGGCATTATGTCGGCGGTGCTTAAATTGGACGGCAAACCTGCTGAAACTCTGGCGCAGCGTTGGCAAGGTTCGCTCCAATGGATATGCGCCAGCCCCGTCCGCCCAAAGCATCCGCGTAAAAACTGGTATATCGGCGTTTTCCGCATGCCTGATATGCCTGAAATGCCGTCTGAAAGCGAGATTGAGTTTCAAACCTGCCGTTCGGGCGGCAAAGGCGGGCAGCACGTCAATAAAACTGAAAGTGCTGTGCGTGCTACTCATAAAGCAAGCGGTATTTCCGTGCGCGTTGAGAGCGAACGCAGTCAACATGCCAACAAAAAATTGGCTTTGACCCTGCTGGCACAAAAGTTGGCGGAACATCATGCCGGACAGACCGACGATTACGCCCGCGCGCAACACAGCCAGCTTTATCAGGTGGAGCGCGGCAATCCAAAACGGACGTTCGTCGGAATAGAGTTTAAGCAGAAGTCGGATTCTAAACGTTGAGTTGAGACAGCCGCTTTGGTAATGTAGCAATCTTCCGTATTTTTAATATGCGGGAAAAGGTCGTCTGAAAATGCAGATTTGCGTTTTCAGGCGACCTTTTGTTGTCTATGAATATCCGGTCAATAAGAATCCGGGATGTGTTTGAAATACAGCATGACCAGATACCAAAATAGCGTCGCTGCGGCTGCGCCAAGCAGCACCCATGCGCTGATTTTTGCGACATCACGCAGGGCGCGTTTTTGCTTGTGGCTGAAGAGGCGGTTGATAATCAGCGCGGCAAGTGCGAAAAAGAAAAAAATACGGAAAAGTCTGCCTATCATGTCGGGGAGCGGGGGAGGTCGTCTGAAAAAGTATGGTTCGGGCACGGCGGCATGGGGACGGATGTTTGAGCGCGTCAGGCTGCTTGTCCGACCGTGTCAAAAAGTCATGCCGTTTGCTATATAATAACGCTTTTCGCCGCATTTGTTGGAACAGGATATGAGTCAAAATGCCTCGGTGGGCATTGTAACGCCCCAAAAAATTCCGTTTGAGATGCCGCTGGTTTTGGAAAACGGTAAAACTTTGCCTCGTTTCGATCTGATGATTGAAACCTACGGCGAGCTGAATGCCGAAAAAAACAATGCGGTTTTAATCTGCCATGCGCTGTCGGGCAACCATCATGTTGCGGGCAGGCATTCGGCGGAGGATAAATACACAGGCTGGTGGGACAATATGGTCGGACCCGGCAAACCGATTGATACGGAACGTTTTTTCGTGGTCGGTTTGAACAATCTGGGCGGCTGCGACGGCAGCAGCGGGCCTTTGTCGATCAATCCTGAAACGGGCAGGGAATACGGCGCGGATTTTCCGGTAGTTACGGTGAAGGACTGGGTAAAATCCCAAGCCGCGCTTGCCGACTATCTCGGCATCGAACAATGGGCGGCGGTTGTCGGCGGCAGCTTGGGCGGCATGCAGGCTTTGCAGTGGACGATTTCCTATCCGGAGCGCGTGCGCCATGCCTTAGTGATTGCGTCTGCGCCGAAACTCTCGACGCAAAATATCGCGTTTAATGATGTAGCGCGTCAGGCGATTTTGACCGATCCCGATTTCAACGAAGGACATTACCGCAGCCACAATACCGTTCCCGCACGGGGCTTGCGGATTGCCCGCATGATGGGACACATTACTTATCTTGCCGAAGACGGTTTGGGTAAAAAATTCGGGCGCGATTTGCGTTCAAACGGCTATCAATACGGCTTTGGCGTTGAATTCGAAGTGGAATCCTATCTGCGCTATCAGGGCGACAAATTCGTCGGACGGTTTGATGCCAACACTTACCTGCTTATGACCAAGGCTTTGGACTATTTCGATCCGGCGGCGGATTTTGGAGACAGCCTGACCCGCGCCCTGCAAAATGTGAAAGCGAAATTCTTTGTCGCCAGCTTCAGCACTGACTGGCGTTTCTCGCCCGCGCGTTCCAAAGAGCTGGTCAAAGCGCTTATTGCCGCGCACAAGCCGGTGCAGTATATCGAAGTCAAATCCAACCACGGCCATGACGCCTTTTTGATGGAAGACGAAGCCTATATGCGCGCCGTAGCGGTTTATATGAACAATGTTGACAAGGATTGCCGATCATGAATTTGCGCGACGATTTACAGTTGATTTACGACTGGATTCCTGAAGGCAGCCGCGTCTTAGACTTGGGCTGCGGCGACGGCGAATTGCTGGCGGCCTTGGTGGAACACAAAAAATGCAGCGGCTACGGCATCGAAATCGATACCGACAGCGTCATCGCCGCCATGTCGCGCGGCGTGAACGTCATTCAAGCCGATTTGGAGCAGGGTTTGGCAGAATTTGGCGATCAGACGTTTGACGTTATCGTCTTGAGCCAAACCATCCAAGCCATGCAAAACACCGAAAAAATCCTGCGCTGCCTCATGCGCGTGGCGAAACAGGCGATTGTCAGCTTCCCAAATTTCGGCTACTGGCGCAACCGCTTCCAAATCGCTATCGGCGGGCATATGCCGGTTTCCGAACGCATGCCCTACCATTGGTACGACACGCCGAATATCCATTGGTGTACGCTCAAAGACTTTGATTTATTGTGTGCCAAAAACAAAATCCGCGTCCTCGAGCGCGCGGTCATGACGGGCAACAAACAGGTCAAACACTTCCCCAACCTTTTGGGCAGCTTGGCGTTTTACCGCGTCGGGTAAGATAGCTTGAGAACCTTGTTGGCAATAACGAGGTTCTTTGGTTCTATTAATAATAGGTCGTCTGAAAAATGAAATGGCAGATTTTCAGACGACCTTTTTATAGTGGATTAAATTTAAATCAGGACAAGGCGACGAAGCCGCAGACAGTACAGATAGTACGGCAAGGAGAGGCAACGCCGTACTGGTTTAAAGTTAATCCACTATATGTTGAAAACAATACAATGAAAAACGAAACGTCATCACTTCTCTTATTACTTACCGCAATCATGCTGACCGCGTGTTCTCCGAACAAAGAAGATAAAACCAAAGAAGTCGGCGCATCCGCTGTTCCATCCTCCACGTCATCTGCTTCTTCCCAAACTGATTTGACTCCAATGGTGTCCACCTCCAATAGCGTCAAGCAAGTAGAAAGCGCACCTTCTTCAAATTGTGCCAATCTGCATCAGATTGACGGCATTGATGATTTTGTCCGTCAGGTTGCCGAGAATATCGATTCCAGTTGTTTGTTTGAACGCAGCCCTAAAGAATTGGCGGCGATTTGGGGCATTCCCGGCGGAGATGATCCTCTGGCTCAGGCAATGTTTCCTGATATCGATGCGAATGACCCTGAAAACGTTAATAAAGTGATAGAAGCTATTGATCAGATGACAAAAGGGGAGCGAAGCTATAATGAGCAGGTGATAGAACCGTTAGTTCAAGAGATGAAGGCACTCAGGCAGCAGAATACTTTGGTTTTATCAATAGGCAGTCATACGAGCCAAGGTTCAAATCAGCCGCTGAGAATAACGCGCAATTTCGGCATAGAAGCAACGCCGGAATATCTCAAGAAACACGGCGGCGGGTTTGGTGGGAGTTTTCAAAACATCAGCCAGCTGCCCGAATATTTGAAAGCGCGCGGGAAGATTTTTGAGGCGCAAAGGGCATTCCGCCTGTTCAACCGCGACCGCAGCCCTGATAAGCCTTATCTGGAAATTGTGTTTGACGAAAGCGGGAAAATTTTTTCGATTACCGTATATGAAAATGTTTCCAATCCGGCAAGCGAGATTCATTTGATGTGATGGGTTTGGGACGCAAATGGAGAGGGTGGGAATCTGGATTTATTGAGTGTTCGTTGTGAGTTTGATGCGATAGCAGTTCGATTGAAAGCCTTCTATTCAATATCAAAAAGATCGTCTGAAACCTGAATCGGGTTTTCAGACGACCTTTTGTTTGTATAGTGGATTAAATTTAAACCAGTACGGCGTTGCCTCGCCTTGTCGTACTATTTGTAATGTCTGTGGCTTCGTCGCCTTGTCCTGATTTAAATTTAATCCACTATATGTTCGAGCTTAACCAAATACTTAACGGCTGTCTTTCCATTGGTAATATTTCGAGCCGAGGAAGGAGCCGAGTTTGCGCAGGAAAGGTTGGGTAATGATGTTCGGGTGTTTGAGTTTTTCAAACGGTTTCAGACGACCATCGTCGCCCATGATGGCTTCGGCGATGGCAAGGCCTGCTATGCCGGTAATCGCCATGCCGTGTCCCGAGTAGCCTTGGGCATAGTAAACAGTAGGCGCGAGTCTGCCGAAGTGGGGGGTAAGGTTGGCGGTGATGTCGCATTCGCCACCCCATGAATGTTCGATTTTGACATCGGCAAGCTGGGGGAAGACTTTGAGCATGTCTTGGCGGACAAGCTCGGTCATGCGGTCGGGGTCGTCGATGAACTCGTTGTCTTTGCCGCCGAAGAGCAGGCGGCCGTCGGAACTGAGGCGGTAGTAGTCGAGGACGTGGCGGTTGTCGCAGACGGCCATGTTGTTGCGGATGAGTTCTTTGGCGCGTTCGCCCAGCGGTTCGGTGGCGATGATGAAGGTGCTGACGGCGATGGCTTTTTTTTCCAACGGCTTGAATTTTTGATGCAAACCGGCGTAGGTGTTGACGGCGTACACGAGGTTTTGGCATTCGATGCTGCCGTCCGGGGTATGGACGAGCCAGCCGCCTTGATAGGGTTCGATACGGGTCATCGGGGACTGTTCGAAAATCTGCGCGCCTGCTTCGGCAGCGGCGCGGGCGACGCCCAGGGTATAGTTGAGCGGATGGAGATGGCCGGAATGGGGGTCGAATTGCGCGCCTAAGTACATATCACTGTTAAGCTGTTGTTTGAGCGTGTCTTTATCCCAAAGTTCGTAATGGGTGGCGTTGTAATGTTTTTGGGCGTGTTCATGCCATTGTTGCAATTCTTCCCAATGCTGCGGGCGGATGGCGACGGTAGCATAGCCACGCTGCCAATCGCAGGCGATTTGGTGTTTTTTAACCCGTTCGTCAACGAGTTCGACGGCTTGCAGGGATTGCTGCCAAAACCAGCGGGCTTGTTCCAAACAGACTTGTTTTTCGATTTCTTCCATACCGCAGGCGTAATCGCTGATGACTTGCCCGCCGCTGCGTCCAGATGCGCCGAAGCCGACGCGTGCGGCTTCGAGTACGATCACTTCGTGTCCGTTTTCGGCAAGGGGGAGGGCGGTGCAAACTCCTGTCAATCCTCCGCCGATGACGCAGGTTTCGGTTTTCAGACGACCTTCAAGTTTGGGATAAGCGGCGTGGGGATTGATGGTGCTGAAATAATAGGAGGGAAGGTATTCTTTAAAATTGGGATGAATCATAGGGTAATGCTTTACGGTGGTTTCAGACGACCTTTGGAGGGTAGTTGAGGGTCGTCTGAAAAGTGGGTTAAACGGGTTGTGTGAAGAAAACAGGCTGACCTTGCATTGATGCGGTCAGCCTGTCTGATTGGGTCAATTTGTTTTTTCTGCGGCAAGCTTTTCCTGACGGTAGGCTTCGGCGGCTTCTCGGTCACGTTTGGTTGCTTGACGCATCATCCAGTAATTGATGACGATGACCAGCGTACCGATGATGCCGATAAGGATGGTTGCCAACACATTCATCTGCGGGTCGAGACCCAGCTTGATTTTGGAGAAAATCACCTGCGGCAATGTGGAAGAACCGGGGCCGGATAGGAAGGAGGTAATCACCAAATCATCCAGCGACAGGGTAATGCCGAGCAGGAAGCCTGAAGCGATGGCAGGGGCAATCAAGGGTAGGGTGATGACGAAAAAGATTTTCAGCGGGCGAGCACCCAAGTCCATTGCGGCTTCTTCGAGCGATTGGTCGAGCTCCACAAGACGCGAACGGATGACGACGGTAATGTATGCCATACAAAGCGTCGTATGTCCGAGGAAAATGGTGAAGAAACCGCGGTCGAAGTACAGTCTTTGTAGCAATTCGCTGCCTTGCAGGAACATCTGCACCTGAATAATCAGGAGCAGCATGGACAGACCGGTAATCACGTCAGGCATAACCATAGGCGCGGAAATCATACCGGCGAACAAGGTGCTGCCGCGGAAGCGTTTGATACGCGCCATCGCGTAGCCTGCCAACGTACCTAAAACAACGGCAGCAAGCGAGGAAACAGCGGCAATGCGCAGCGACAGCCAAGCCGCTTCCAAGATGGTGTCGTTTTCCAGCAATGCGCCGTACCACTTGGTCGAAAAGCCACCCCAAACGGTAACCAGTTTGGATTCGTTAAACGAATAGATGACCAAGACGACCAGCGGAATGTACAGGAATGCCAGCGACAGCATCAGCATCAGTTTCAGGAACCAAGATAATCGGGATTTTTGCATTATTTGGCTCCTTCTTCCAATTCGCGGTTTTCATAATGCTGGAACAGCGCAATCGGCACGACCAGCAGTGCGACCATGACGACGGCGACGGCAGAAGCCAACGGCCAGTTGTTTTGATCGAAGAATGCTTGCCACAAGACTTTACCGATCATCAGGTTTTCCGAACCGCCGACCAACTCGGGAATCACGAATTCACCGACTGCGGGAACGAAAACCAGCATGGAGCCTGCGATGATGCCGGTTTTGGACAGGGGCAGGGTAATGGTGAAGAACGATTTGACTGGTCCTGCACCCAAATCAGAAGCAGCTTCGAGCAGGCGGTTGTCGAGTTTCACCAGTTGCGTGTAAAGCGGCAGGATCATAAACGGCAGATAAGCATAAACCATAACCAAGTTCAGCGAGAACGCGTTGTAAAACAGGTCTAAAGGTTCTTCAATAATCTGCATTTTGAGCAGGAAATTGTTGATGATGCCGTTGTGTCCCAGCAGGCCCATCCATGCGTAGACGCGCAGCAGGAAGGAAGTCCAGAAGGGCAGCATGATCGCAAGCAGCAGACCGTTGCGCATGGCGGGATTAGCGCGCGAAATCGCATAGGCGGTCGGATAACCGATCAGCAGACAAATGATGGTCGTTGTCAGCGCAGTCTTAATCGAAGACCAATAGGTCATCAGATAGATATTGCTGTTTTCGCTGTCGCCGAACGGATTCAGGGTATTCCAAAAATTCTGGAAAATATCGGCATAGTTTTGATAACTGATGGCGATGTTCAGACGACCTAAATCTTCATCGACGCTGGTTAGCGGCGTAAACGGCGGAATGGCGATTTCTTGTTCGGCAAAGCTGATTTTCAGCACGATGGCGAACGGAATCAGAAACAGCACCAAAAGCCAAATATACGGCACGGCGATGACCGCACGCTGACCCGGGCGGCGGAATAGTTTGTTTTTCAGTTTTTTAAGGTTCATCTCATTCCCCTTAAATTAACGGAACAACGGAGTCGGTTGATTTTCCGGCCAGCTGATATAGACGGTTTCGTCCCAAGTCGGCGGCGTGATGTTGCGCACATACCAATAAGGTGCAGGAACTTGGCTTTTAACGACGCGACCATTGGCGAGTTTGATGTGGTAAATCGCGAAACTGCCCAAGTAGGCGATTTCTTCCACTGTGCCTTTTGCCCAGTTGAAGCTGCCCAAGTGGTCGGGTTTTTCTTTGTACAAATCAATGTCTTCAGGACGGATGCTGACCCAAATGTCTTGCTCGCTCGGGCCGCCCAGACCGTGGTCGATGCGGACGTGGTTTTCCAAGCCTTCGCATTCGATGACGGCATAATCGGCATGGTCTTCAATCACGACGCCGCTGAAAATATTGGTTTCGCCGATAAATTCGGCAGTAAAGCGGCTGTTTGGATAGTCGTACACATCGCTAGGCGTACCGACTTGTTGCAACTGACCGTCGGACATAATGGCGATGCGGGTCGCCATCGTCATCGCTTCTTCTTGGTCGTGGGTAACCATGATGCAGGTTACGCCGACTTGCTCCAGCGTATTGACCAATTCGAGCTGGGTTTGTTGGCGCAATTTTTTGTCCAACGCGCCCAAAGGTTCGTCAAGCAGCAGGATTTTCGGACGTTTTGCCAAGCTGCGTGCCAAAGCGATACGTTGTTGCTGACCGCCGGACAATTGATGCGGTTTGCGCTTGGCGTATTTGGTCATCTGCACCAGACGCAGCATTTCTTCCACGCGCGCAGCGATTTCATCTTTGGGCATTTTGTCTTGTTTCAGACCGAAGGCAATGTTCTGCTCCACAGTCATGTGCGGGAACAGGGCATAGCTTTGAAACATCATATTGATGGGGCGCTCGTAGGGGGCAAGTTTGGTAATGTCCTGACCGTCCAGAATGATTTTGCCCTGATTAGGGCTTTCCATGCCCGCCAGCATACGCAGCAGCGTGGATTTACCGCTGCCGGAGCTGCCCAAAAGGGCAAAGATTTCATGTTGATAAATATCCAAGTCGATGTTATCGACAGCGTAATTGTCACCAAACTTTTTCACCAAGCCTTGGATTTTGAGATAAGGTTTGGCTGAAGACGCAGTGGTTGCGGTCATAATGGCAATACTCCAATAAAAATGACGAGTACCGGCAAAACGGATTTTCGAAAGGGTGATAAAAAGCTGTTTGATTGCTGGCGGGAGTCGCAACGTCGAAACGTCGTCTGAAACTCTTGTGAAGCGCACGGGCAGCATGGATGGGAAACGGCTGGAAATACAAGGGTAAACCGTCTCCGCAGAACTCGCTATTATATTAGCCTATGGCACGCAGGGGCAATACGAAATTGCCCGAAGGGGCTGATTTTTCGCGGATTCGATTTAAACAGTGCGGCTTGTTATCGGTCGGATTGAATCTACTATCAAACCCATATGGGCAAATAGGAAGGAGCAGTTGCCTTCATATGGGAAATTTAAGCGCGTTGTTTTTATGCAATTAATTTATATAGATATTATGCTTTTATCTTAAATATTTATTCAAAATATAATAAAATTTGAAATATTAACAATAAAAGTAGTTTCTTGGCGTGGGGTTTTACCCAAGCACAATGAGAAACAGATTTTCAAATAAATTTTTTCCGTGAATTTTTACGCAAGGGGTAAAACATGAGTATCAAACAGTGGCCTGAAGGCGAGCGACCGCGTGAAAAATTATTGGCACGCGGTGCAGGCGCATTGAGCGATGCGGAGCTGCTGGCGATTTTGCTGCGGGTCGGTACGCGCGGGATGAGTGCGGTGGATTTGGCACGTTATCTGCTGAACGAGTTTGGCAGCTTGGGCAAACTGATGAGCGCCGACGCTAAAACACTTTCCGCATACAAGGGCATGGGTTTGGCGAGTTTTACCCAATTTGCCGTCGTCAAAGAAATCGGCAGGCGAATTTTGGGCGAGGATTTGCAGGAAAACATCACGCTTTCCAGTCCGAAAGCTGTTGCCGACTATTTGCGCCTGCATTTGGGGCATGAAAAGATAGAAGTCAGCACCGCGCTTTTGCTCAACCGCCAAAACAGGCTGATTGCCATGCGTGAACTCTCGCGTGGAACGGTGGCAGAGAATACCGTCTATATCAGGGAAATCGTCAAGCTCGCATTGGACGAATACGCCGACAGCCTGATTATCGCGCACAATCATCCCGGCGGTTCGGCAACGCCTTCGCAATCAGACATTGCATTCACAGGTCGTCTGAAACAGGCTTTGGCATTGGTTGATGTCTCGCTTTTGGATCATTTCATTGTTACGGCGAAAGAAGTCTGCTCGATGCGGGAACAGGGGTATATGGAGGGGTAAGGAAGATGTCTTGCTGGAATTGAGCGGATTGTCTTAGTTCTGATTCTGTGGGAACTGATTGATTTTATTAGTATTCGACTGTCAAAAAGGTCGTCTGAAAAATGTTTTCAGACGACCTTTTTTGCGAATGTGGAAGTCTTTATTTTTGTATCGGTAATCTCTTTTGAACTCAAACAATAAAAGTTATACACATATATTTTAAAATTAAAATCTATATAAAACAGTAGTATAAACATATTTTTCTATTTTAATGAAATTTTTGGTGTTGAGTTATCCACATTTGGGCCTATATTGGGTGTAACGAAATTCTAACCAAAGGAAACCAAAAAGATGAGATTCGACAAATTAACCGCCAAATTCCAACAAGCCCTTGCAGAAGCTCAGAGTTTGGCGTTGGCTGCGGACAGCAGCTATCTGGAAGCGGGCTTTGTGCTGAAAGCCCTGCTTGACGACCAAAACAGCGGAGCCGCCGCGCTCTTGGCTCATGCGGGCGTGAACGTGCCGCAGGTGAAACAGCGTTTGCAGCAGCATTTGAACAGCCTGCCGAAAGTGTCCGGTCAGGGCGGCGATATTCTGCCCAGCCGCGAATTGCAGGCGGTGTTGAACCTGATGGACAAAGCGGCAACCAAACGTGGCGATGCCTATATCGCCAGCGAACTTTTCCTGCTTGCCTTGGTGCAGCAGAACGATGCGACCGGCAAAATCCTGAAAGAAGCCGGTGCGACCGAACAAAACATCAATGCCGCGATTGACGCGGTACGAGGAGGACAAAACGTGAATGATGCCAATGCCGAAGACCAACGCGATGCGTTGAAAAAATACACGCTCGATCTGACCCAGCGCGCCCGCGACGGCAAACTTGACCCTGTTATTGGCCGCGACGACGAAATCCGCCGCGCAATTCAGGTGCTGCAACGCCGAACCAAAAACAACCCAGTGTTGATCGGCGAGCCGGGTGTGGGTAAAACCGCCATCGTCGAAGGCTTGGCGCAACGCATCGTCAATGGCGAAGTGCCTGAATCCCTACGCAACAAACGCCTGCTGGTTTTGGATTTGGCGGCATTGATTGCCGGCGCGAAATACCGCGGCGAATTTGAGGAACGCTTGAAAGGCGTGTTGAACGACTTGGCAAAAGACGATGGCAACACTCTGATTTTCATTGATGAAATCCATACTTTGGTCGGCGCAGGCAAAACCGACGGCGCAATGGATGCGGGCAATATGTTGAAACCGGCTTTGGCGCGCGGCGAACTGCACTGTATCGGCGCGACCACTTTGGACGAATACCGCCAATACATCGAAAAAGATGCGGCACTCGAACGCCGCTTCCAAAAAGTATTGGTCGGCGAACCCAGCGTGGAAGACACCATTGCCATCCTGCGCGGTTTGCAGGAACGCTACGAAATCCACCACGGCATCGACATTACCGACCCCGCCATCGTTGCCGCCGCAGAGTTGAGCGACCGCTACATCACCGACCGCTTCCTGCCCGACAAAGCGATTGATTTGATTGACGAAGCCGCCAGCCGCATCAAAATGGAGCTGGACAGCAAACCCGAGCAGATGGACAAACTCGACCGTCGCATCATTCAGCTCAAAATGGAAAAAATGCACGTTGCCAAAGAGAGCGATGACGCCAGCAAAAAACGTTTGGAGCTGATAGACGAGGAAATCGACGGCCTGCAAAAAGAATACGCCGATTTGGACGAAATCTGGAAAGCCGAAAAAGCTGCGTCTTCGAGTACCGCCGACATTAAGAAACAGATGGACGACATCAAAGTCAAAATCGAGCAGGCCAAACGCCAAGGCGACTTCGCCCGTGCGTCCGAACTCGAATACGGCGAGTTGCCGAAATTAGGCGCGCAGTTGCAGGCGGCGGAAAGTAACCCCGATGGCAAAAAACAAAACAAACTCTTCCGTACCGAAGTCGGAGCGGATGAAGTGGCCGAAATCGTATCGCGCATGACCGGCATCCCCGTGTCCAAAATGATGGAAGGCGAACGAGACAAGCTGCTGAAAATGGAAGAAGTATTGCACCGCCGCGTGGTCGGTCAAGACGAAGCCGTGCGCGCCGTGTCCGACGCCATCCGTCGCAGCCGCTCCGGCCTTGCCGACCCGAATAAACCTTACGGCAGCTTCCTGTTCCTAGGCCCGACCGGCGTGGGTAAAACCGAGTTGTGCAAAGCTTTGGCAGGCTTCCTGTTTGACAGCGAAGACCACCTCATCCGCATCGATATGTCTGAATACATGGAAAAACACGCCGTTGCCCGCCTGATCGGCGCGCCTCCGGGCTATGTCGGCTACGAAGAAGGCGGCTACCTGACCGAACAAGTCCGCCGCAAACCGTACAGCGTGATTCTTTTGGACGAAGTGGAAAAAGCCCATCCCGACGTGTTCAACATCCTGCTGCAAGTATTGGATGACGGTCGCCTGACCGACGGACAAGGCCGCACAGTAGACTTTAAAAACACTGTTATCGTCATGACTTCCAACATCGGCAGCCAGCACATTCAACAAATGGGCACGCAGGATTACGAAGCCGTGAAAGAAGCGGTGATGGACGAGGTGAAAGCCTACTTCCGTCCCGAAATGATCAACCGTATCGACGAAGTGGTCGTGTTCCACGGACTGGATCAGGAGAATATCCGCAACATTGCGAAAATTCAGCTCAAAGGCTTGGAAAAACGCCTAGAAGCGCAGCACCTGCACCTGAAAGTGGACGATGCCGCCTTGGATTTGATTGCCAAAGCCGGTTTCGACCCCGTGTACGGCGCCCGCCCGCTCAAACGCGCCATCCAGTCGGAAATCGAAAACCCGCTGGCAAAAGCCCTGCTCGAAGGCAAATACGCGCCCGACAGCACGATTCATGTGAAAGAAGAGGGCGGCAAGCTGGTGTTTGCCTGATTTGAGTGTAGATTGAGATAAAGTGATGAAAAGGTCGTCTGAAAACTGTTGGCGCGAAGTCCACTGATTTCAGACGACCTTATTAGGTTATTGTCCAATTTATACGTTTTGTATCATAAGGTTTTCATATTAAAAGATATTACTTGTGATACCAAATCGTTGTTATCAAAAAATACAATTATCCGATTGTTATCATAATCTCCATCAGTATCCGGCAACCAGCATACGGAAATATGTGAATTCTGATAATTTGAGTCGTAATAATCAGAATCAAAAAAATATTTAATTTCAACCCATTTTCCGCTAGGAAATTCAAATAATCTTTTTAAATAATCGTTCTTTTTTTCTAAAACAAAATCATCTAATAACAAATCTAATTCGACTGCTGATTTAAGCTTTTCATCTGAGGAAGGTTTCATGATGTCTCCTTATTGAACAAATGATTTAATATGAACAATCGCTTCTAAATTTGCCTGACCAATCTTACCTGTATTGATAGCTTCCGGTAAGTTTTACAGTGTGGTTACGTCATTAAGGTCGTCTGAAAAACGTTTTCAGACGACCTTAATGCTTGATTGGGATTCGTACTTAAGCCTCTATCCAAGAGATGCTGCTCAAAGGGAACTTTGGGAATAATGCGCCGATGCAGGGGCTTCTTTGCGGTAATGAAGACGGGGTTCTTTGCCGTGCAGGGGAATTGACGATGGATGAATTGATGAAACAGATAGAGGATTATATGGATTCCTATAATCAGGAACGTTGCAGTTCGAAATTGAAAAGCCGGGTCCTGTCACATATAGAACCCGGCTCATATAGAGTGTCTGATGAATAGGCTTTTATGAATGTCCCAGACCTTAGGAGCAGTTCAGTTTTTGCCCGAACGTTTTTCAGACGACCTTTTATCTATGTTTATCAAGCAGACTGTATCGGGATGATACGGTTTTGATTGCGTTTTGCACCGCCTTCGCAATAATTGACTTTGACGTATTCTTCGACAATCTCTAAGAATTCGGCTGCGATGTTGTCGCCTTTTAAAGTCACTTTGCGTTCTCCGTCAACATAAACCGGGGCAACAGGGGTTTCGCCAGTTCCGGGCAGGCTGATGCCGATGTCTGCCAGTTTGCTTTCGCCCGGTCCGTTAACGACGCAGCCCATGACGGCAACGTTTAAAGATTCTACACCAGGGTAAAGGGTGCGCCATACGGTCATTTTTTGGCGAAGGTAATTTTGTACGTCTTGGGCAAGCTCTTGGAAGACTGTACTGGTGGTGCGTCCGCAGCCCGGGCAGGCGGTAACCATAGGGGTAAACGAGCGCAGCCCCATGGTTTGTAGAATTTCCTGACCAACGATGACTTCCTGCGTGCGCGAACTGCCGGGTTCGGGAGTCAGAGAAATGCGGATAGTGTCGCCGATGCCTTCTTGAAGCAGTACGGCCAAGGCGGCAGTCGAAGCGACAATGCCTTTGCTGCCCATGCCTGCTTCCGTCAAGCCTAAGTGGAGCGGATATCGGCAGCGGCTGCCCAGCTCGCGGTAAACCTGAATCAAATCTTGAACGGAGCTGACCTTGCACGACAAGATGATTTTGTTTTCAGGCAAACCTAATCGGACGGCTTTTTCAGCAGATTCCAGCGCCGAAATAATCAAGGCTTCTTTCATGATTTCTTCAGGCGGTTTGGGCGATGAGGACGCCAGATTGGCATCCATCATGCGCTTGGCGAGACTTTGGTCAAGCGAACCCCAATTAACGCCGATGCGGACAGCTTTATTGTTTTCGGCGGCAGTCCGAATCATATAAGCAAATTTTTCATCGCCTTTTGCGCCTTTGCCGACATTGCCGGGGTTAATACGGTATTTGGACAAGGCTTTGCCGCACTCGGGAAATTCTGCCAACAGACGTTCGCCATTGAAATGGAAGTCGCCAATCAGCGGGGTGGTGTAACCCATGTCGTCCAAACGCTGGCGGATTTCGGCAACTTTGGAGGCGGCTTCCGGGCTGTTGACGGTAATGCGCACCATTTCTGAGCCTGCATCGCTCAGTTCTTTGACTTGCAGGGCGGTTGCTTCCGCATCTGCAGTGTCAGTATTGGTCATCGATTGAACGACAACGGGTGCGTCTGAACCGACGATGAGATGATCGATTTGTACTTGATGGGTTCGGCGGCGTTTGGGTGTGTTCATCTTTATTTTTTTCCTGCTACAAATGAAGCGGATTTTTCACCGGCGGCGCGGTATTCTGCCAGATTGATGGTTGTCCCGCCATAATTGGCTTGTGCACCTGTGGCAATACCGATCCAGACATTGTAGGGCGCACCGCCTTTAAAACGCCTTTCGCTTCCTGCGGGAATGATCCGGCTGAAAATCATGGTACCTTTCTTGTCGGTGATAATCAGATTGCTTCGGTATTGGACTTTAATCCAAAGCTCGTCTGAATCGACTTTGACTTCAGGTGCGGATGCCGCTGCTTCGGATGCGGCGACACTTGAAGCTGCTTTTTCGGCATTGGATATTTCTTGTTTGCCGTTTTCTGCCATATTGGAAACGGCAACATTTTCTTTTTTCAAATCTGGCGTCTGCATACTGTTGCGCACGGCATCGCTGTTTTGCGCGATTTGTTGTTCGTTTTCATGATTGGACTTGCTTTGCCAAACATAAATACCGCCGCCAAGTAGGATGAGTGCCGCCATGCCCAAAACCCATTTGGGAAAACCGACTTTTTCACCATCTTGGTAGTTCAAACCGGTATTTTGTTTGCGATCAACCAGATAGACATGGTCTTCTTCCGGCGCGGAAATGGCTTTCAGACGACCTGTAATGGTTGCTTCATCGATTTTCAACAGACGGGCATAAGAACGCAGATAGCCCATAACGAAGACCAATCCTGAAAAGAAAGAATAGTTTCCTTTTTCAAGTGCTTCAATTTGTTCGGCAGACAGTTTCAACCGTCGTGCTACTTCGTCAATATCCCAACCTGATTTGTGTCTGAGTTGTCCCAGCTCATCACCCAATGATTTGGCAGCTTGAATGTCGTATTCGTTTTTCTTTTGATTTTCCATGTAGTTACTTACCTGTGGTTACTGCCTGTAATTGTTCCGAATAGGGGAAGTTTGCCCTTAACTGGGCTTCGTATTCGTAGGCTGCCTGGCTATTGCCCATAGCGGTCGCCAATTTCCAGCCCAGCAGCAAATCATCTGCCTGCAAGACATCAACTTTGCTTTGGTATTGGCGGAAATAATAATCCGCTTCGTTTAAATTACCTGCCAGCATTTTGGTTCTTGCCAATTCTTTAAACGCAGGCGGGAATTGAGGTTGCGCAGCCAAAGAGCGTTCGAGATAAGCTTCTGCCAGCGAATATTGTCCCATCTTTGCACTGCAAATACCCTTGTTGAGGTTGGCGATAAACGGAGAAGGATAAGTCGGATCGGCCAGGGCTTTGTCAAAATAACTGATGGACTGGGCGGGATTATTCATCTCGCTGCACAAGAACCAGCCGTAGTTATTATTAATTTCCGCATTGTCAGGTTTCAAAGATAGGGCTTTTTGGAAGCTTTCTTGCGCCTTTTCGCGCACTTTGAGATATTGATAGATTTGCGCGCGAACCAGCCATGCATCTTCATTGCTGCTGTCTGCTTTCAACGCCTCTTCAATGCTTACCGTTGCTTGACGGTAATCGCCCCCGCGCATGTATTCGATAGCCAGCTGGGTTTTGATATTGGCGACCTGTGTCGCACGTTCCGCTCTGCTTGGACCTTTCGGGCCGGCGCATGCACCCAAAACTAAAGTTAAAATAATGGGTTGCCAAATGTTCAGTTTCATAATCAGCTCTGTTGTTCAACCAAAATCTGCTGCCATTTTTGTTGGCGGCGTGTTTTATCTTGTACTTGTCCTGCCAATTGACCGCAAGCCGCGTCAATATCATCGCCACGCGTTTTGCGGACGGTTACCACGAATCCTGCCTGCTGCAAAATATCGCGGAAAACGCGGATATTTTCATTGGTAGAGCGTTCGTAGCCGGAATTTGGGAAGGGATTGAACGGAATCAGATTGAATTTGCACGGTACGTCTTTTACCAGTTCAATCAGTTCGCGCGCATGCTGCGCCTTGTCATTGACTCCATCCAACATAACGTATTCAAAAGTAATGAAATCTCTTGGTGCTTTGACCAAATAGCGTTGACATGCCGCCATCAACTCTTTCAACGGATATTTTTTATTCAGCGGAACAATTTGATCTCGTACTTCGTCGTTGGAAGCATGAAGGGACACTGCCAGCGCAACAGGCATCGCATCACGCAGCCTGTCCATTTGCGGCACCATACCTGATGTGGAAACGGTAACGCGGCGGCGGCTTAGACCGTAGGCATGATCGTCCAACATGATGCTTAATGCGGTAACAACATTATCAAAGTTCGCCATCGGCTCACCCATGCCCATCATGACTACATTGGAAATCACGCGTTCATTTTTCGGCGTAACGCCCATTGCTTTATTCGCCCACCACAACTGCCCGATGATTTCGGCAGCGGTCAGATTACGGTTGAAACCTTGGCGGCCGGTAGAGCAGAAGGTGCATTCCAATGCGCAGCCGACTTGCGAGGAAATACACAACGTACCGCGTTCTGCTTCGGGGATAAACACTGTTTCCACGCCGTTGCCCGTTCCTACATCCAGCAGCCATTTGCGCGTACCGTCGGTGGATTCTTGCGCCATCATCAGTTTGGGCACATCCACGCTTGCCTGTTCGTTGAGTTTCAGGCGCAGAGATTTTGCCAAATCGGTCATTTCATCGAAACTTTGCGCACCGGCTTGGTGGATCCAGCGCATGACTTGTTTGGCGCGAAACGGTTTTTCGCCCATCTCGGCAAAATGATGGGTCAGTCCGTTTAAATCGTAATTCAGCAGATTGGTTTTCATGTGGTTTATTTCTTGGTAAAGCTTTTAATAAAGGCTGTCGCGATAAATCTTGCGAATCCGGCGGATTAGGACGTTACATAGTGGGTTTGAACATGTCCTGAATCTTGTTGAGCAAACAGCTTTTGTTTCACAGCTCCTTCTATCATATTTTCAGACGACCCCCATTTGAGAAAGGTCGTCTGAAAACAGATTTAGACAAACAATATCGACAAAACCGTCCAAACGCCCGAACTGGTCGGACGCCCGAACGGCATCTATCGTTAACGCGGGCAGATTTCGCTTTGGCTGAAGAAGTAGGCAATCTCGATTGCCGCATTTTCCAGACTGTCTGAGCCATGTACGGCGTTTACGCTGAGAGATTCGGCAAAATCGGCACGTATCGTACCGGGAGCGGCTTCGGCAGGATTGGTTGCGCCCATCAGCTCACGGTTTTTTGCAACAGCATTTTCACCTTCCAGCACCTGAATCATGACGGGACCGCTGGTCATAAAGGCAACCAAGCTGTCGTAAAAAGGACGCTCTTTATGCACAGCATAAAACTCTTGGGCTTCGCGTACGCTGAGGTGCTTCATTTTGGCGGCGACAATACGCAGTCCGTTTTCTTCAAAACGGCTGTAAATTTTGCCGATTACATTTTTACCTACAGCATCGGGTTTAACGATGGAAATCGTGCGCTCAATAGCCATATTATGTCCTTGTTTTTATTGCGTTGTGCAATAGTCTGAGATTGGGGAAAATGAACTGCTATTTTATCAAATTTCAGTATACTTTGGGGAAAGCCACTCTTTTTTCTTCGCCTGAATTTTATTTTTTCAACGTCAGATGCGGCTGTTCCAAATAAACTTCCGATTGCATTTCCACCATACGGCTGGCAGTGCGGGTAAATTCTTCGGCAAAATCGCCTTCGACATAAATATCGTTTACGCCTACCGTACTGGTAGCACAGAGCTTCACTCTGAAATCATACAATACGTCAATCAGCCAAGTAAGGCGGCGCGCTTCGGCTTTTTCCTGCGGCGTCAGGCGTTCCAATCCTGATACGAACACCATTTCATAATGTTCGGCCAAATAGAGGTAATCCGCTTGCGAACGCGGTCCAAAACATAAAGCGCGGAAATCGAACCAAATGGCGCGGTCGGATTGGGCTTTGTGCGGAATTTCACGCCCGTGTATCACGCTGACACCGGAATTCAGTTCGGAAATTCCCGCCATTTCTTTAAACAAATCAGCCAATTTCTGCTCGTTTTCTTCATTATTGGGAACGAAGAAAATTTCGGCAGGACGTAAAGTGCGCAGACGGTAGTCTTCTCCGCCGTCAACATTTAAGACGGTCAGGCTGGATTCAATCAGCGCAATGGTCGGCAGAAAACTGCTTCTGTTTTGACCTTGGGGATAAAGCTCGGATGGGGCATAGTTGGAAGTTGCTACCAAAACTACGCCTTCACTCAACAAATTTTCCAATAGGCGCCCAAGAATCATCGCATCTGCAATGTCGCTGACGTGGAATTCGTCAAAACACAATACGCGGGTCTCTTTGGCAATTTCTGCAGCAACTGCTTTTAAAGGATTGGCTTCACTTTTCAAGTCTTTCAAACGCTTATGGATTTCCGCCATAAAAGCATGAAAGTGGACACGGCGTTTGCGGCGGTATGGCAAGCAGCCGAAAAAAGCGTCCATCAAGAAACTTTTGCCGCGACCCACGCCGCCATAAAAATACAGACCTTTCGGTACTTGGGGGGAACGCAGGCTGCGTCCTAAGAAACGGTTGCGTTTACGTTTGAACATCATCAGTTCCGTCCACAAACGATCCAAATATTCAATCGCACGCGCTTGCGCTTCGTCGCGGATGAAATTCGGTTGTTCAGCTGCCGCCTGATACCAAGTCAGCGGGCTGTGGTTTTCAAACGGAGGGGCGACAAACAGTTGACCTCTATCACTCATATCTGACCTTTATTATGTTTTTGGATTTGACAATTATAGTGGATTAACTTTAAACCAGTACGGCGTTGCCTCGCCTTGCCGTACTATCTGTACTGTCTGCGGTTTCGTCGCCTTGTCCTGATTTAAAGTTAATCCACTATACGTTTTATCAACGGGCAATCATTAAAAGAAACGTATTATAGATGATTTCAGACGACCCTATGAATTTTCCATTACAAATTCCGCCCAAATTCCGAAAACAATAGAGAACCATATTTTTAGACGACAAAAAACGCCGCATTTCTGCGGCGTTCGTTTACTCAGGTTTAGTTGGCATTTTCTTGTAAAGCCAAGTCCACACGTTCGCGCAATTCCTTGCCGGGCTTGAAGTGAGGGACGTGTTTTTCAGGCACTTCCACACGTTCGCCGGTTTTGGGGTTGCGACCAATACGGGCCGGGCGATGGTTCAAATCGAAGCTACCGAAACCACGGATTTCAATGCGCTGACCGCGAGCCAGCGAGCGGGTCATGGTATCAACCAAAACCTTTACACTGTATTCGACGTCTTTTGCCAGCAATTGGTTACCGTTTTTCTCGGCAAAAACTTCTGCCAAACGAACCATTAATTCAGACTTCGTCATGTCTGCAACCTTATTCTTGGTCGCCGGACAGTTTGGCTTTCAGCAAGTCGCCGAGGCTGGTAGTACCGGCGCTGGCGGTTGCAGCAGCGTTGACTGAATTCAGGGCTTCGCGATTTTCTTTAGCGTCTTTAGCTTTAACAGACAGGCGGATGCTGCGGTTTTTGCGGTCGACGGTTACGATAACGGCTTCAACCTCATCACCTTCTTTCAGTTTGGTAGTCAGGTCTTCAACGCGGTCAGCTGCGAATTCGGAAGCAGGCAGGTAGCCTTCTACTTCGTCAGACAGGGCAACAACGGCACCTTTGGCGTCAACAGATTTCACAGAACCTTTAACCAAAGAACCTTTGTCGTTTACGCTGATGAAGTTACCGAAAGGATCGCCTTCCAGTTGTTTGATGCCCAATGAGATGCGCTCTTTGTCAACGTCGATTGCCAATACAACGGCTTCAACTTCTTCGCCTTTTTTGTATTTGCGTACAGCTTCTTCGCCAGCTTCAGTCCAAGACAGGTCGGACAAGTGAACCAGACCGTCGATACCGCCGGGCAGGCCTACGAATACGCCGAAGTCAGTGATGGATTTAACCGCACCGGAGATTTTGTCGCCTTTGTTGTGGTTGGCGGCAAATTCTTCCCAAGGATTGGCTTGGCATTGTTTCATACCCAAAGAGATACGGCGGCGGTCTTCGTCGATTTCCAGGATCATTACTTCAACTTCGTCACCCAGTTGAACAACTTTGCTTGGGTGTACGTTTTTGTTGGTCCAATCCATTTCGGAAACGTGTACCAAACCTTCGATGCCTTGTTCGATTTCAACGAACGCACCGTAATCAGTCAGGTTGGATACTTTACCGAACAGGCGGGTACCTTGTGGGTAACGACGGGTCAGGCCGCTCCAAGGATCTTCGCCCAATTGTTTCATACCCAGAGAAACACGTTGTTTGTCTTGGTCGAATTTCAGGACTTTGGCTTCAACTTCTTGACCGACTTCCAGAACTTCGCTCGGGTGTTTCACACGGCGCCATGCCAAGTCGGTGATGTGCAACAGGCCGTCGATACCGCCCAAGTCAACGAATGCACCGTAGTCGGTGATGTTTTTAACGATACCTTTGATGATAGAGCCTTCTTGCAGGTTTTCCAGCAGGGCTTTACGCTCTTCACCCAAAGTAGCTTCCAGAACGGCGCGGCGGGAAACCACGACGTTGTTGCGTTTTTTGTCCAGTTTGATGACTTTGAATTCGATTTCTTTGCCTTCAAAGTGGGAAGTGTCTTTAACGGGACGTACGTCAACCAAAGAACCCGGCAAGAATGCGCGGATGCTGTTGATCATAACGGTCAGGCCGCCTTTGACTTTGCCATTGATAACGCCGGACAGGATGTCGCCGTTTTCCTTCGCTTCTTCCAAAGCAATCCAGTCGGCAGCACGTTTGGCTTTTTCGCGGGACAGTTTGGTTTCGCCGAAGCCGTTTTCAACGGATTCGATGGTAACGGTAACGAAATCGCCAACTTTAACTTCAATCTCGCCCTGAGCGTTTTTGAATTCAGCAACGTCAATCAGAGATTCTGATTTCAGACCTGCATTAACGGTAACGAAGTTTTGATCGATTGCCACGACTTCGGCAGTAATCACCTCACCCGGGTTCATTTCTTGCAGGGTAAAGCTTTCTTCAAGCAACTGGGCAAAATTTTCCATAGTCATATATACTCTTTTCGGTACACCGCCAAGGGGTGCGGGGTAGGTTGGAGAATGCCTGCCGCCCTTGGCACGGCAGGCTTTGAAAATAAATATTTCAGACGACCTTCGGATGCTCTAAAGGTCGTCTGAAACAAAACGCAGGGATTATACCCTAAATTTCAAACTTTATGATACCAATCAAGCACTTTTTTTACAGCTTCTTCGATACTCAGCCCGCCCGTATCCAAAAGCTCCGCATCGGGAAGCTGCTTTAAGGGCGCGACACTGCGGCGGCGGTCCGCTTCGTCACGTGCTTCAATGTCCGACAAAATCCGTTCAAATTCCAAGCCTTCGCACGGAATGCCGATTTGTTTGGCGCGGCGTTCCGCCCGTATTTTCGCACCTGCGGTCAGGAAAACCTTTAACGCCGCATCGGGGAAAACAACCGAACCCATATCGCGCCCGTCGGCGACCAAACCTTTTCCCGTCAGAAAATCACGCTGCCGCTGCAAAAGCGCGGCACGCACTTTCGGCAACTGCGCCACTGCAGAAGCGCCCATGCCGATGGCTTCGCTGCGGATTTGTCCCGAAACGTCTTCGTCATCCAAAAAGACCTGAGTGCCTTCAAAGCGGGCGGGCAAATTTTCCGCCAACGCGGCAACCGCCTCTTCATCGTTCCATTCCACATCCCGTTTCTTCGCATACAGCGCGGTCAGGCGGTATAACGCGCCGGAGTCCAGATAATCGAACCCCAAAGCCTGAGCGACGCGGGAAGCGACCGTCCCTTTTCCCGAGGCACTGGGTCCGTCTATGGCGATGACTTTTTGTTTGGTATTCATATTTTGGCTTTCTGAAATAATGTAGGAGGTCGTCTGAAAGAACGCATCAGGCAGGCATTATATAGATAATTGTTTAATGATGAGAACCGAGGTCGTCTGAAAAAGCATTTCAGACGACCTTAGATGTTAATTGGAGTGTGGGCTAACGTCGTCTTTAAATTGTTTCGTCGTCGTATTGGTTATTTCATTATGAAGAAAAACAGTTATCCGTTTGAGCTGATTAGGGTAGGGCGGTTCATATTTTACTTTTTAGAAGCTTGGTATATTTAATGGTTTATTTGTAAATTAATGTTCATTTATGGGGTGAAACTGTATAATTCCCGCCGTTTGAATTGATTTGACGAGGCTTTCTGATGAACCAGCTTAAATTGGCGGTTTCCGGCGCGCAAATTCTGTTTGTGGCGTTCGGGGCGATGGTGCTTGTTCCGCTTTTGACCGGACTGAATCCTTCTTTAGCACTTTTAGGTGCGGGCATCGGTACGCTGCTCTTTCAAATAGTCACCAAGCGTAAAGTGCCGATTTTCTTAGGCTCTTCTTTTGCCTTTATTGCGCCGATTATCTACTCGATTAAAACATGGGGTCTGCCTTCGACCATGTTTGGGCTGTTTGCTGCAGGCTTTATGTATTTCGTGTTTGCCGGATTGATCAGATGGCGCGGGCTGGCTACGGTCAACCGACTGCTGCCGCCCGTGGTTATCGGACCCGTGATTATGGTCATCGGCTTGTCTGTCGCTGCAGCCGCAAGTGAAATGGCAATGGGCAAATCCGGCGGAAACCAAGTGGTCGGCTATGTGGATGCGCTGATTTTGTCGGGCTTTACATTTGCCGTTACGGTGGTTGTATCGGTTTTCGGCAGCCGTATGATGAAACTGGTCCCGATTTTAATCGGCGTGGCTGCGGGCTATATTTTGGCTTTGGTGATGGGCTTGGTGGATACCGCCGCCATCGCCGCTGCGCCGTGGTTTGCCGTGCCGCATTTTGAAACACCGCAAGTCAACTGGCAGGCTGCGCTGTTTATGCTGCCCGTCGCCATCGCGCCCGCCATCGAACACATCGGCGGCATCATGGCCATCGGCAACGTAACGGGCCACAACTACACCAAAGACCCGGGTTTGGATAAAACGCTGGCGGGCGACGGCTTGGGCGTATGCGTGGCAGGTTTGATCGGCGGTCCGCCGGTAACGACTTACGGCGAGGTAACGGGCGCGGTGATGATTACGAAAAACAGCAATCCGGTTATTATGACTTGGGCGGCGATTTTCGCTATCGCCATGGCGTTTTTCGGCAAATTCAATGCTTTCCTCACTTCCATCCCTCTGCCCGTAATGGGCGGTATCATGCTGCTTTTGTTCGGCACGATTGCTTCTTTGGGCATTAAAACGTTGGTGGATGCGAAAGTGGATTTGATGCAGCCGAAAAATCTGGTGATTGTCAGCTCGGTTCTGACGGTTGGCGTCGGCGGCATGGCGGTTCATGTCGGTACGTTGAGCTTTGCCGGCGTCGGTTTGTGCGCCATTTTGGCGATTGTATTGAATTTCTTGCTGCCGAATCCGAAGACGGAAAGTTGATTTGGCATTGCCGCCGATAAGGTAAAAAGGTCGTCTGAAACGGGGAATGCCTTGATTTCAGACGACCTTTTTAGCGAAAAGATTTGATATTGGCAAAATAATAATAGGTCATCTGAAACGATATCCTTGCCATATAGATAAGTTGATATGTTAATATCCTATTTTTATTAAATAGGAAAGTAACCATGTTGCACAAAATCGGGATCATGGGTGCGTTAATTTTGGGTCTTGCCATGCCGGCCGCTGCCGAATGTTTGATTCAAAAAGACAGCATCGCAGGAATTAAATTAGGGCAGAGCTTGAAACAGGTAAAACAGAAATTCCCGAAGGCGAAAATGGAGAGAACAAGCGATGCCGATGGTGTGGCGTTTGTTGCCATTACACTGTCTAAAGACGTTATGGTTATCACCCATCAAGATGGAGACGGCGATCCTGATGCGCCTATAAAACTCCATAAAAAAATTGATTTTTTGATCACCAATTCTCCTGCCTGTCACACGGCTTCGGGGGTTCATCCGGGCATGAAGATTAAAGATGCAGAAGCCAAGTTGGGTAAAGTCAAAAAAATCATAATGTCGGAAATCGAATCTCGTGAATACGCAATATTTACCCGCCACCCGAAACATTTCGAATTTAGAATGGAAATGGGAACAGGAATTTATCCAGGTAAAGGTGAAACTCCGAATCGAACTCGGCGTTACCGTAAAACGGGACTTATCGAGGAGATTTCTGTATTTGAAAAAGGAGGTTTTGATGGCAGTTATGGGATTTAAGCAACTGCCGCCTTGCCATTCTTAGCTATCGATTCCGTTACTTAATACAGGTCGTCTGAAACGATATCCTTGCCATATAGATAAGTTGATATGTTAATATCCTATTTTTATTAAATAGGATATTAACCATGTTGCACAAAATCGGGATCATGGGCGCGTTAGTTTTGGGTCTTGCCATGCCGGCCGCTGCCGAATGTTTGATTCAAAAAGACAGTATCGGAGGAATTAAACTAGGGCAGAGCTTAAAGCAGGTAAAACAGAAATTCCCGAAGGCGAAAATGGAGAGAACAAGTGATGCCGAAGGTGTGGCGTATGTTGCCATTACGCTGTCTAAAGATGTTATGGTTATCGCTTTGCAAGATGGAGACGACAATCCTGATTCTCCTATAAAACTCCATAAAAAAATTGATTCTTTGGAGACCTACTCTTCCGCCTGTCACACGGTTTCGGGGGTACATCCGGGCATGAAGATCAAAGATGCAGAAGCCAAACTGGGTAAAGTCAAAAAAATCATAATGTCGGAAATCGAATCTCGTGAATACGCAATATTTACCCGCCACCCGAAACATTTCGACTTTAGAATGGAAATAGGAACAGGAATTTATCCGGGTAAAGGTAGAGCACCGAATCAAACTCGGCGTTACCGTAAAACGGGACTTATCGAAGGAATTTCTGTATTTGAAAGAGGAGGTTTTGATGGCAGTTATGGGATTTAAGCAACTGCCGCCTTGCCATTCTTAGCTATCGATTTCGTTACTTAATACAGGTCGTCTGAAAACCGGATTTCCGTTTTCAGACGACCTTTTTGATGCTTACCTGCCTTAACCGTTTATTTGTGCAACTAGAGTATTGAATCTATGCCTTCCGCCCTTATAAATAGCAAATACGGCATAATGATTAACATGATAAAGACGGAAGAACGATATGGCAGAAAAAACCTATTACGAAATTCTCGGCGTGGACAAAACCGCCGACGCCGACACCATTAAAAAGGCCTACCGCAAACTGGTACGCAAATACCATCCCGACGTCAGCAAAGAACCTGACGCCGCCGAGCGCACCGCCGAAATTAACACCGCCTACGAAACCTTATCCGACCGTGAAAAGCGTGCCGAATACGACGAATTGCTGGCCAATCCCTACGGCCGCAGCGCAGGCGGCAATCCGTTCGGCGGCGCGCAATCCGGCGGCTTTCACTACGAATACCGCGGCGGCGAACCTTTCGGCGCGGGCGATTTCAATTTTGAAGATTTGTTTGCCGGCTTCGGCCGCAATCAGAGACAGGCGCACGCAAGGCCGGCCGGCCCGATTAAAGGCGAAGACCAGCATGCCGAACTGAGTATCGATATTTACGCCGCTTATGTCGGCGCGGAGCGTTCGCTGAATCTGAACGTGCCGACTGTGGACGAATACGGTCGCGTCGGTTATCAGACCAAAACCCTCAACGTCAAAATCCCCAAAGGCATTACCGAAGGCCAGCAAATCCGTTTGGCGGGACAGGGTCTGCCCGGCTACAACGGCGGCGCAAACGGCGATTTGTATCTGAAAATCAAGTTCCACGACAAACCCGATTTATACGTTAAAAACAAAAAAGACGTATACCAGGCCATAGACGTCAAGCCTTGGGAAGCCGTATTGGGCGGCAAAATCATCGTTCCCACCGCAGCGGGACGTTTGCAGGTCAACCTGCCCGCCAACAGCCAAAACGGTAAAAGCATACGCCTGAAAGGCAAAGGTATTCCTGCCAAAGAAGCGGGTGATTTGTACCTCAACATTCGCATCAGCGTTCCCAAGGCCGAAAGTGAAGCCGACCGCGCTGCATGGGCGCAGCTTGCCGCCCACTTTGACGGCAAAAGCGCATCAAATTGAAAGGACAAACCATGACGCAACACACCGACATTACCCTGACTTTCGAAGAAATCCTCGCTGCCAGCCGCTGCCGCCGCGATTGGCTGCTGGAGCTGATAGAGGAAGAAATCATCAGCGTAAACGGCAGGCCAGAACAAACTTTGTACAGCGGCTTCCAACTCGCCCGCATCCGTCGCGCCCAGCGCCTGAGCCGCGACTTCGATGCCGGCATTCCTGCGCTCGGCCTGATTATGCGCCTGCTGGACGAAGTGGAGGAGTTGCGCAAGGCACAGCAGCCCCTATCCCTGCTGGATGAAGGCAAATAGCGGTCAACAAAAGAAAGGCCGTCTGAAAAACAGTTTTCAGACGACCTTTTTTCACTACACGGGAAACGATGATGACTGAGAATACTGCCGATGATTTGAACCTTGCCGCCGCTCAAGCAGCGGGGCGTTTGCTGGAGCGTTGCGTACCGGAGGATGCTGCGGTGCTGGCGCCGTATGTGTTGCGGCTGTTTACGGCTTTGCAGAACGGGCATTCGTTTGTTTGGCTGGATGAGGGCGAGGCGGAGGAATTGGCGGAATTAGCGCCGACGGTCGGGCAGGGCGCGTCGCCGTTGGTGTTGCGGGGCAAAAAGTTGTTTTTGGGACGGATGTGGCAGCTCGAGCATGATTTGGCGGCTGAAATTCAACGTTTGGCGGCAGTGGAAGTCGAGCCTGTGGATTGGATGAGTGCGTCGCAAAACTTGTCCGGCTGGTTTGCCGACAAAGGCAGCGCAGGGCAGCGGGATGCGGCGGGGCTTGCCCTGCTTCAGGCGTTTATGCTGATTACGGGCGGGCCGGGTACGGGCAAGACGACGACGGTGGCGAAACTTTTGGGGCTGATTTGCACCAACTCTGCCACGCGCCTGCCGCGTATCGCGCTTGCCGCGCCGACGGGCAAGGCGGCGGCGCATATGGCGCGCGCACTGCATCGGGCGGTGGACGGTTTCGAGATGTCGGATGCGGTGCGCAATCATTTGTCCGCGCTGGAAGGGCAGACTGTTCACCGCCTTTTGAAATTGCGCCCGCCGCAAATGCTGCCTGCGTTTGACGGCAACCGTCCGCTGCCTTTGGATGTGTTAGTGGTAGATGAGGCTTCGATGTTGGATGTTTCCTTGCTGCTTCACTTGCTGCGTGCGATTCCATCGGGCTGCCGCGTGATTTTTTTGGGCGACGAGTTCCAACTGCCTTCGGTCGGCGTCGGCGCGGTATTGGCGGCATTGTCGAGACGGACGGTTTTGGATAAGGAGACGGCGGAGCAACTGAGTATCTATCTGCCGGAACACGGTTTCCCTGTGGAGGAAAATCCGCCGGCTTTGTCGCAAAACGTCGCGCAACTGACGGTCAGCCATCGTTTCGGCGCAGACAGCGGCATCGGTTGTTTAGCAAGGGCGGTCGTGTCGGGAAAAAGTGGGGAAGGTTGGGCGCAGTTTGCCTTGTTCCCTGACGAGCTGGAAATCCGCGAAGGTCGTCTGAAACAGCAGGCGGAGCTGCTGTACCGCAAACACGAAAAATACTGGCAGGCAGTCGATAAAAACGATGTGGCGCTGGCATTCGGACACGCGGCGGATGTGGTCGTTTTGGCGGCATGGCGGCAGGACGCGGAAGCATTCAACGAGGAGTATTGCCGTTATCTGCAACGCAAACATCGGGCGGGCGCGGATACACCGTGGTTTGCAGGGCAAATCATCATGATTGCGCGCAACGACTATACGCTGGAAGTGTTCAACGGCGACATCGGGCTGATTATGCCCGACGCGGAATCGGCAAATGGTTTGGCGGCGTATTTCCCGAATGCGGACGGCTTCAAAAAAATCGCCATCAGCCGCCTGCCACAGTTTGAGTCCGCGTTCGCCATGACCGTGCATAAAAGCCAAGGGTCGGAATATCGGGAAGTCTGGCTGCTGCCGCCGTCGGGAAAGATAGAGCAGGGTGGAGATGACGCGCTGTCGGGCTTAAACAATGCGCTGCTCTACACCGCCATCACCCGTGCGCGGGAACGCTTCGTCTTTTGGGGAAATGAAGAACAATGGCGGCTGGCGGTGGAAACCCGCAAAACCCGCCGCACGGCATTGGGCGACATCTTAGATGCCATGTTCGTACCGAAAGCTTGAATCAAACCCTAAAGGTCGTCTGAAAACGGAACGGATGCTGCCGGGAGTTTTCAGACGACCTTTCTCTATTGATGTGCGTCAAAATCAGTTTGGAAATAAGCATAATACTCTAAATCTTCTTGACGGTTTGTGCCGTCTTTCATAGGATTACAGCCGTTCGATTACAAAAATTAGTAAATTTCTAACAAATATTGATTAGGAATTTTTGTTAAAAATACCTTTTACCCTTCAATCGGAGAGTGGCATGAACATCCAAAAAAACTTTGCCGTTGTATGCGCTGCCTTGGCGGCATTACCCACCGCATTTGCAGAAACCGCTAGCGTAGAGCGCGATGCCGCCGCATTGGCAACGACGAGCGATTACGTCAATTCGGGCAGCGTCATCCGCAAAGACGAAGAAAAAATCAGCATTTTCAACGATTTGCTGACCGTAAACGGCACATTCCGCGTCCGTGCCGACACCAAAGACATCAATGCCAACAACAGCAGCACCAATCCCACGCCCGACGCCTCCAATACCAATTTCAACGCCGAATTCTGGTTGCGCGCCAAGCTTTATAAAGACTGGAAACTGGTGACCCAAATCGAACCCAACATCGACTTGAAAACCGGCAAATTCAACGGCGACCACGATGTTCCCGTGAACAAACTCTATGCCGAAGGCTCGATTACCGAAGGCATCAAAGCCCGCGTCGGTAAATTCGGCGCATTTTCCTCCTACGGACGTGTCTGGGATACGGAAGTAACCGGCGGTGAAATCTTCTTTGACAACAAAACCCTACCCACCAAAATCTATGCTGGCCGCCGTACCGGCAGCCTCAACGACAACGTATGGGGCATAGGCGGCCGCCGCAAACACTTCGCCGCCATTCAAAGCAGCCTGCCGATTAACGAAAACATCAACGTCGGCGCAACCGTCAGCTACATGAAAGACATAGATGTGCGCGGCGCGAAGAAAAACGCCGTCTTTGGCGAAATCGGCGCAGATGTCAAATTCAACGACGATTGGCGTTGGATGGCGGCGGTCAGCAAGTCCAACATCAAAGCCTATAACGACGCAGGACAAAAAATCAAAAACGACGGCGTGTTCACCGAAGTCCGCTACAAACTCGCCGATTGGAAAGTCCGTAATTCCTACGACGTCTTCCTGAACTACCGCCGCGTCGGCGCGCTTTCGGGCGTATCTTCCGTACAAGACTACAGCAAAAACGTACAAGGCGTACAAGTCGGCGCAACTTATATTCCTTGGAAAAACTGGAAAGTATCAGGCTTTTACTTGGCGGGCAAACAAGTTACCCCGACTGCCGGCACCAGCAAACAAGACGTAAACGTCTTGCGCGGTCAGGTGGAATATAAATTCTAAGTTGGCGGGACAAAAGTTTTCTGCAATCAAAGGTCGTCTGAAAACCTGTTTTCAGACGACCTTGATGTTTGTTTTTGCCTCAATCTAAGCTACAGCTACTACACAACCTAGGTTTTGTATTTATTATTAAAAATCTCTTTCTACGATAGGTATTTCATCTAGGATTTCAGTAAGCCAAATATCATACCATTCTAAAAAACCAACTCTTTCTTTTTCCTTGTATGAATATGGAAAAATTCCACCATAATTACCCCGTCCGTCATACCAAACATTACCAGCTTCCGGACCTGTCACGACAAGTAAAAATAGTTCACCACATCCTAGGTTGCAGAAATAAATTGAACCGCTAATATGTTCTGTTGAAAAATAATTTCCTCTTAAGACATCTAAATTATCAGCATTAGTTTCTAGTGCATCATGAAAGGATTCATCATTCCAAGCATTGCAGTAAGGGAAATTTTCAGACAATAAAATTTTGTCTTTTCCTTCTTCTGATAAGATTCTTGGGTCTAGAATACTTTCATTATCATCCAATGGTAATATTCCTAAACCAGGACCGGCTCCTCCATTTCCAATGATTTGTATAAATTCTTTATAATCTTCAGGGAGGACAATATTATTAACATATTCAAATTGTTGAATAGCCTCCTTGTCCATGATTGGATTGAAAGTTAGTTTTTCAAATCTTTTAGTAATGACATAATTGCCACTCTGAATTTTTTTGATTTTTGATTTAATTTTATCTAACATTTTTTCCTCAACAATAATATTTCTCCACCTGGATCCCATGTTTTTTCATAAGATTACCCGCTTTATCTGTTCATGAGCATTCGATAGCCATCTTTTGTTGTAGTTGAAGTGGATAAGAGTTTATAACTTCAACCTATATTTGACTATAAAAAACTGCACCTTGATGGATTAGAGAAAATATCCAACTTTTCGGGTGCAATTCAAAATTTCAGACGACCTTTCGTTATCTCCCCATTAAATCGAATACTCAATCAACTCGTTTTGCGAGAACACATAAACCTGTTTCGGCACCAATGCCAACTCCCGCCCTGCGGACAAGTCCAGCCTTGACGCGTCGCTGCCTGCCAGCGTGATATGTACGTCCTGTTTGCCGTGTTTCACCAAAACGTGCGTCAGTGCGCCGACGGCGTGGATTTTTTCGATTTCGGCGCGAATCATCGGGGTTTCGTGTTCGGCAGCGATTTGCCATTCGTGCGGGCGGATGTAGCCGGTGGCGGTTTGTTCCTGCCATTTGTAGTGCGCGTCCAATTTCCACGCGAAGCCGTTGTAGTGCCAGATGCCTTTTTCGATGCGTCCTTCAAATGCGTCGGTTTCGCCGAGAAATTCGGTAACGAAGGCGTTTTCGGGTTTGCGGTAAATGGCTTCAGCGCTGCCGGTTTGTTCTATTTTACCGTGGTTCATGACGACGATTTCGTCGGAAACTTCGAGGGCTTCTTCTTGGTCGTGCGTCACCAGAATGCTGGTTACGCCCAAGTTGTGATGGATGTCGCGCAGCCAGGTGCGCAATTCTTTGCGCACTTTGGCATCCAGCGCGCCGAAGGGTTCGTCCAGAAGCAGGAGTTTGGGTTCGACGGCGAGGGCGCGGGCGAGGGCGATGCGCTGGCGTTGGCCGCCGGAGAGCTGGTGCGGATAGGATTTGGCGAGGTGGGAGAGCTGCACGAGTTTGAGCAATTCTTCGACTTTGGTGCGGATTTGTTCTTTGGGCGGGCGTTCGGACTTGGGCAATACGGTCAAACCGAAGGCGACGTTGTCAAACACGTTCATGTGGCGGAAGAGGGCGTAGTGTTGGAACACGAAGCCGACTTTGCGCTCGCGCACATGCTTGGCGGTTACGTCTTGCCCGTCAAACAGGATATTGCCGCCGTCGGCGTTTTCCAATCCGGCGATGATACGCAGGAGCGTGGTTTTGCCGCAGCCGGAAGGGCCGAGCAGGGAAACGAGTTTGCCGGTGGGGACGTTGAGGTTGATGTTTTTCAGCGCGTGGAAACTGCCGAAGTGTTTGTTTAGGTTTTGGATGGTGATGCTCATGCTGCGTTCCTTTCGGCGGCGGCGAGTTTTTTATCTTGTAATTTTGTGATGATGTTTTGCACCGCCAGCGTCGCCAGTGCTAAAAGTGCCAATACGCCGGAGAGGGCGAATGCGCCGGTGAAGTTGTATTCGTTGTAGAAGATTTCGACCAAAAGCGGGATGGTGTTGGTCTCGCCGCGTATGTGTCCCGATACCACGCTGACCGCGCCGAACTCGCCCATTGCGCGGGCGTTGGTAAGGATAATGCCGTAGAGCAGCGCCCATTTGATGTTGGGCAGGGTAACGCGCCAAAACATCTGCCAGCCGCTTGCACCGAGTATCAGCGCGGCCTGTTCTTCGCTGTCGCCCTGCGCCTGCATCAGCGGGATGATTTCGCGCGCGACAAAGGGGAAGGTAACGAACAGTGTCGCCAGAATAATGCCGGGGATGGCGAAGATAATCTGTATGCCTTGCGCTTCCAGCCAGCCGCCCAATGCCGTGTGCGCGCCGAACAATAAGACGAACATTAAACCGGCCACCACGGGTGATACGGAAAACGGCAAATCGAGCAGGGTGGTCAGCAACTGCTTGCCGCGGAAGTCGAAACGGGTCAGCAGCCACGCCATCGCCACGCCCAATACGGCATTGACGGGAACGACCACCGCGGCGGTAATCAGGGTGAGCTTGATCGCCGCCCACGCTTCGGGATCGGTAAGGGATTGCAGGTACAAATCCCAACCGCCTTTCAGCGCTTCGTAAAACACGGCGACAAGCGGTACGACCAGCATCAGCAGCAGGAACCCCAGCGCAACGGCGGTCAGCAGCACGCGCAGCCAGCGCGGTTCGGTCAGGTTCGGGTTGGCGGAATAGGGTTTCATGGCGGTGGTGTTCTCTGGTTGGTTTTATAGTCAATTAAAATCAAAATAGGACAGTAACGCATCGTCAAATCGGGCGTAATCAGACAATACGGTTCGCAGATACCGCTTAATATTCGCCCACACCTTCTCAATCGGGTTGAGCTCAGGTGAATAAGGTGCAAGAGGCAATACCTTATGTCCCCATTTTTCCGCCATTTCCCGTAAGACACCCATACGGTGAAATCGCGCATTATCTAAAATAATCACCGATTTTTGAGTCAATGCGGGCAGTAGGCATTGCTGAAACCACGCTTCAAAAAAGACTCCGGTCATCGTATTTTGATAAACCATCGGAGCAATCAGCCGGTTGCCGACTTGTGCGGACACCAGAGATAAGCGTCGGTATCTTTTCCCACTTATCTGCGCTTTCACTATTTGCCCTTTCAGGCTGCGGGCATAGGGGCGGAACAGGTAGCGGTCAAATCCTGTTTCATCCAAATAAACACGTTGGTAGTCGGAAAATTCGGCCAGCTGTGTCAAATAATGCGTTACTTTGGCCGGGTCTTGTTCTTTGTAAGTGGTGGTCTTTTTTTGCGCGTCATCCCCATCTGTTTGAGTGCATAGCAAACGGCGGCTGCCGTACAATCAAAATGTTTGGCGATTTCATGCAGATAGGCATCCGGGTGTTGCCCAACATATTGAGCCAGTTTTTGCCTATCCAATTTGACGGCATTTAGACCGGTAACTTGATGTTTTAGGCTGCCTGTTTGTTTTTTAAGGCGAATCCACAGGTAAAGCGTGTTTCTTGACAAGTTAAACGTCGCTGCGGTTTGGCTGATGTTTTTGCATTGTTCGTAATAGTTTAAAGCTTTGTTTCTTAAGTCCGCAGAGTATGCCATGGTTAGACCTTAAAAGTTGAGTATTGTACTATTTTATTTTTAATTGACTATAAGATGTTTGGAGGTCGTCTGAAAAACTGTTTTCGTGGGTCGGATTCGTTTTCAGACGACCTTTTATTGATTAAGGGAATAAAAAACGTCTAGCTGCCGTCATTCCCGCGCAGGCGGGAATCCATCGGTAAAGTTCAGCTGCCTTATTTATTTTTGGTTTTTCTGTTGCCGTGCGGTGGATTCCCGCCTGCGCGGGAATCCACCGCACGGCAACAGCGTAGTTCAGGTTTTCAGACGACCCCTCAACCCTTCGCTCCCGAACGCCTGCTCAACGCCCACTGCATCACGTTCAGCGCAAACAGAATCACAAACGAAACCAGCAGCATAAACAACGCCACCGCCGATGCGCCCTGTACGTCGAACTGTTCCAGCTTGCCCGTAATAATCAGCGGCAGGATTTCGGAAACCATCGGAATGTTGCCCGCGATGAAAATCACCGAGCCGTATTCCCCCGTTGCCCGCGCGAACATCATGCCCGCGCCGGTTAAGAGCGCCGGCGTGATTTCCGGCAGCAGCACGCGGCGGAACATCGTGAAGCGGTTTGCCCCCAATGTTGCCGCCGCTTCCTCATATTCGCCCGACAATTCCTCCAATACCGGCTGCACGGCGCGGACGATAAAAGGCAGGCTGACGACGACCAGCGCAATCCAAATGCCGACGGGCGTAAACGCAATTTTGATGCCCAAAGGCTCAAAAAAACGGCCTATCCAACCATTGGGCGCATACAAGGTCGCCAACGCGATGCCCGTAACCGCCGTCGGCAGCGCAAACGGCAAATCGACCAGCGCGTTCACCAGTCCCTTGCCCGGAAATTCATAGCGCACCAACACCCACGCCACCAGCGTGCCGAACACGACATTGGTCAGCATCGCATAAAACGACATCCGCAAACTCAGCCATACCGCCGCCAACACGTTCGGCTCGGCAATCGTATTCCAAAAGCCGCCCCAGCCGATTTCCGCCGCCTTCGCCGCCATCATCGCAAACGGCAAAACCACCAGAAGCGACAGGCACAATACGGTCAGACCGAGGCTGATTTTGAAGCCGGGCAGTACGCTGGGCGTTTTGAGTAATAACATGGTCGCTCGGAAGGGAAAAAGAAGATGCTGCCACTTTAACGGGGTCGTCTGAAAAACGGAAAGAATGGTTTGTTTGTTGCAAAGATGATTTTGTTATATATGCTGGATTGCCGTTTGGAGCTTTCAGACGACCTGTTATAATCTGCGCCTCTTTTTGGTTCGTCTGCATTCCCATGAAACTCAACCCCCAACAGCAAGCCGCCGTCAAATACCTCGGCGGGCCTCTGCTCGTGCTTGCCGGCGCCGGCAGCGGTAAAACCGGCGTGATTACGCAAAAAATCAAACATTTGATTGTCAATGTCGGCTATCTGCCGCATACCGTCGCCGCGATTACCTTCACCAATAAAGCCGCCACGGAAATGCAGGAGCGCGTCGCCAAAATGCTGCCCAAGTCGCAAACGCGCGGGCTGACGATTTGCACGTTCCACTCTTTGGGCATGAAGATTTTGCGTGAAGAGGCGAACCATATCGGTTACAAAAAAAACTTCTCCATCCTCGATTCCACCGACAGCGCGAAAATCATCGGCGAACTCTTGGGCGGCACGGGAAAAGAAGCCTTATTCAAAGCTCAGCACCAGATTTCCCTGTGGAAAAATGATTTGAAAACGCCCGAAGACGTGCTTCAGACGACTTCCAACGCATGGGAAGAACAAATCGCGCGCGTGTATGCAAGCTATCAGGAAACCCTACAAAGCTATCAGGCGGTGGACTTCGACGACTTAATCCGCCTGCCCGCCGTACTGTTGCAGCAAAACAGCGAAGTGCGCAACAAATGGCAGCGGCGGCTGCGTTATCTGTTGGTTGACGAATGTCAGGACACCAACACCTGTCAATTTACGCTGATGAAACTCTTGACCGGCGCGGAAGGCATGTTTACCGCTGTCGGCGACGACGACCAGTCCATCTACGCATGGCGCGGCGCGAACATGGAAAACCTGCGCAAAATGCAGGAAGACTATCCGCAGATGAAGGTCATCAAATTGGAGCAAAACTACCGCTCCACCGCGCGGATTCTCAAAATCGCCAACAAAGTGATTGAAAACAACCCCAAGCTGTTCACCAAAAAACTTTGGTCGCAGTTCGGCGAAGGCGAAATCGTCAAAGTCGTCGCCTGCCAAAACGAGCAACACGAAGCCGACTGGGTCGTCAGCCAAATTGTCAAACAGAAGCTGGTCGGCGGCGACAAAACCCAATACGCCGATTTCGCCGTGTTATACCGCGGCAACCATCAGGCGCGGATTTTTGAAGAAGCTTTGCGCAGCGCGCGCGTTCCTTACCAACTCTCCGGTGGGCAGAGTTTTTTCGACAAAGCCGAAATCAAAGACGTTTTGTCCTATTTGCGCCTGCTTGCCAACCCCAACGACGATCCCGCCTTCCTGCGCGCCGTTACCACACCCAAACGCGGCATCGGCGATGTAACGCTGGGCAAGCTCAACACCTACGCGCACGAACACGAATGCAGCCTGTATGAAGCCGCGCAAACCGAAGAAGCCCTTACCCTGTTGAACAATACCAACCGCCAACACCTGCAAGCCTTTATGGATATGTTCGGCAGCTACCGCGCCAAAGCCGAAACCAGCGAAGCGGGCGAACTCATCAACAGCCTGCTCAAAGAAATCGACTACGAAAACCACCTGCTTGCCAGCGAAGAGGGCAAAGCCGGCGAAATCAAATGGCGCAACGTCAGCGACTTGACCGGCTGGTTGGAGCGCAAAGGCGAGCAAGATGGCAAAAACATCATCGAACTTGCCCAAACCGTTGCCTTAATGACGCTTTTGGAGGGCAAAAGCGAAGAAGAAGTCGATGCCGTCAAACTATCGACCCTGCACGCCTCCAAAGGCTTGGAATACCCCTACGTTTTCCTCGTCGGCTGCGAAGAGGGCATCCTGCCGCACAACGACAGCATCGAAGAAGACAACGTCGAAGAAGAACGCCGACTGATGTACGTCGGCATCACCCGCGCCAAACGCCAGCTTACGCTGACCCACTGCGTCAAACGCAAAAAACAAGGCACATGGCAGTTCCCCGAACCCAGCCGCTTCATAGACGAAATGCCGCAGGAAGACATCAAGATTTTAGGGCGCAAAGGCGGCGAGCCGATTGTGAGCAAGGAAGAAGGCAGAAGTCATCTTGCGGGAATGCTGGATATGTTGGCGGCGAAAGGGAAGGGCTGATATAGTGGATTAACTTTAAACCAGTACGGCGTTGCCTCGCCTTGGCTCAAAGAGAACGATTCTCTAAGGTGCTGAAGCACCAAGTGAATCGGTTCCGTACTATCTGTACTGTCTGCGGCTTCGTCGCCTTGTCCTGATTTAAAGTTAATCCACTATACATCGGAAAGACAGGGCGCAAAGTGGTCGTCTGAAAACGGCTTTAAGGGCATCTTGGGGAATCAGTTTTCAGACGACCTTTTTCAGCGATTTGAGGGTCGTCTGAAACGCCCGTCCTACCAATAAGTAGCATATTCAAACTATTTCGTTTCGGGTATAGTATCGCCTGAACAGACTTTCAGGCAGGCTGAACCGGCGCGGAAGCGATGTTTTATATGTTATCCCTAAAGATTCCCGCGCCGCCTATCGTCAGCCCGCCCTAAACCGTATGATGCGACATTGCTTTGGAGAAGCGCTGAAATGTTCAAACGTCCTGAAGAAATCATTGTCCTTGTCCTTGCCGTCATTTGGGTGGTGCTGACTTATTTCATCGCCGCCTTTCTCGGCGCAGATACTTACACCATCTTCCTGATTACCGGTTTGACGCTGTTATGGGCAGTTGTGTGTTTCCGCCTGTGGCAGATCAACCTGAGCCGCAATATCTGGCCGCTGTTTTTAGGCAGCTTGGTGATGTGTTGGTGGCCATATTTGGATTGGTATGCCATCAAAGACATCGTCGTTCCGGCATCCGGAGGGGAGGCTATTATCGTAACCAAACCTTGGTATGCAAGCTGGACTTTCAAATTCATCCTGTCTCTCATTCCGGTAGCGTTCGGCTATTCGTTCAAATGGAAGCAGGCTAAAAAACGCCATTCCGCCGCTCCGCGCGCCTGAAATCCAAACCTAAAACGCCGTTAACCCCAAACGGCGTTTTGCTTTTTCAGACGACCCGCGTACTGTCAACGCTATCGATAAACTGCTATACTTTTCGGATATAGTGGCTTAACTTTAAACCAGTACGGCGTTGCCTCGCCTTAGCTCAAAGAGAACGATTCTCTAAGGTGCTGAAGCACCAAGTGAATCGGTTCCGTACTATTTGTACTGTCTGCGGCTTCGTCGCCTTGTCCTGATTTTTGTTAATCCACTATAATTCGACCGGTTTTTACTCGGATAAGGTCGTCTGAAAAGTACCCGACAAACGGAATAGAAATGATCAGCAAACAAGAATACCAAGCCCAAGCCGCCCAAGGCTACAACCGCATCCCGCTCGTGCAAGAACTCCTTGCCGACTTGGATACGCCGCTTTCCCTCTATCTCAAACTCGCCAACCGCCCCTATACCTATCTGCTCGAATCCGTTGTCGGCGGCGAACGTTTCGGCCGCTATTCCTTTATCGGACTGCCTTGCAGCCACTATCTCAAAGCCAGCGGCAAACATGTCGATGTTTATCAAAACGGCGAAATCGTCGAGCAACACGACGGCAATCCGCTGCCCTTTATCGAAGCCTTCCACAACCGCTTCAAAACGCCCGAAATCCCAAGCCTGCCGCGCTTTACCGGCGGATTGGTCGGCTACTTCGGTTACGAAACCATCTACAATTTCGAACACTTCGCCCACCGCCTGAAAAACACCGCCAAAGCCGACCCGCTCGGTACGCCCGACATCTTGCTGATGCTGTCGCAAGAGTTGGCGGTTATCGACAATTTGAGCGGCAAAATCCACCTCATCGTTTACGCTGATCCCTCACAGCCCGACGGTTACGAACGCGCCCGCGAACGCCTCGAAGACATCCGCACCCAGTTGCGCCAAAGCTGCGCCATCCCGCTTTCGCTCGGCAGCAAACACACTGAAGCCGTCAGCGAGTTCGGCGAAGAACCGTTCAAAGCCTGCGTCAACAAAATCAAAGACTACATCTTCGCAGGCGACTGCATGCAGGTCGTCCCCAGCCAGCGCATGAGTATGGAATTCACCGACAGCCCGCTCGCCCTCTACCGCGCCCTGCGCACGCTCAACCCTTCGCCTTACCTCTTTTACTACGATTTCGGCGATTTCCACATCGTCGGTTCCTCGCCCGAAATCCTCGTCCGCCGCGAACGCGACGACGTCATCGTCCGCCCCATCGCCGGCACGCGCCTGCGCGGCAAAACCCCCGCAGAAGACCTTGCCAACGAGCAGGACTTATTAAGTGACGCCAAAGAAATCGCCGAACACGTCATGCTTATCGATTTAGGGCGCAACGACGTCGGCCGCATCAGCAAAACGGGCGAAGTCAAAGTAACCGACAAAATGGTGATTGAAAAATACTCCCATGTGATGCACATCGTTTCCAACGTCGAAGGTCGTCTGAAAGAGGGCATTACCAACATGGACATCCTCGCCGCTACGTTTCCCGCCGGCACACTCTCCGGCGCACCCAAAGTCCGCGCCATGGAAATTATCGAAGAAGTCGAACCGAGCAAACGCGGCATATACGGCGGCGCCGTCGGTGTCTGGGGGTTCAACAACGACATGGATTTGGCGATTGCCATCCGCACCGCCGTAGTGAAAAACAACACGCTATACGTCCAAAGTGGCGCAGGCATCGTCGCCGACTCCGACCCGACCTCCGAATGGCAGGAAACGCAAAACAAAGCCCGCGCCGTGGTTAGAGCAGCGCAGATGGTACAGGAAGGGTTGGATAAATAAATTTCAGACGACCTTTAAAGAGGGAAGGTCGTCTGAAAATATTTAAAAGAAAGAAAAGACCAATGAAATTAAACGAAAAACAACAAAAATCCGTCAGCAAATTCCTTAGCCTGATCTTACGTCACAGACCCGAACAAATCGGAATCACTCTGGACAAAAACGGCTGGGTGGATATTGATATCCTGTTGGCACAAGCCAATCATCCCAAGCACAACTTTACCGGAGTTTCGCTGACGTACGATACTTTAATGGAAATTGTTGAAACCAATGATAAAAAACGGTTTACCGTATCAGAAGACGGTAAGCGTATTCGTGCCGCGCAAGGGCACTCCACAAAACAGGTTGAAATCCAGTATTGTGCAACGACACCGCCTGATATCCTATATCACGGCACAGCGGAAAAATCGGTTCAATCAATATTTGGTCAGGGATTGCATGCAGGTTCACGCCATTTCGTCCATCTTTCCGCAGATATCGAAACCGCAATAAAAGTCGGCTCCCGACATGGCAAACCCGTCGTGTTGACCATCAACACCGCCGCCATGCTTGCCGAGGGTCATCAGTTTTACCTCGCAGACAACGGCGTTTGGTTGACTGAAAAGGTTCCGTCGAAGTTTATTGCCAAGTTGTGAATTTAGTTTGAGTTTTTCTTTAAATACAGATAATTGAGTGGAGTAAATAGATATGAAGAAATCATTGATTTTAATTTTTACGGCTTTGACTGTACTGATTGCTGGTTGTGACAAAATGAAGTCTGATACAAATATCGATCAAAGTGATGTTTGTGTCGTGAGCAAAATCAATAAAGACGAAATCCAAAAATGTACATCGGGCAAACTTATATTCATTTCACCACAAACATGGGGCAGTGAGAAAGTTCCTATTGAATTGTCAGCATTTTTCTGTGATACCAATCATCAAATCATCTACAACAATAGCGGTGTATTGTGTGTTTATACCGACAAACGTATGCATAAAATCAAATAGTTTACGATTAGAAAAATCCGCCCGTAAAAATAAAGGGCGGATTTTGTTTGTGAGCACCTGATTACCCGTCACATGGATTCGTATAATGTATATTATGTTAAATTATATAGATTGATTCGAGCTTTCCAATATTCTTTCTACAGTTCTACCCATCTCTCTTCATACCTATCACAGAGCTTTTTAAAATCAGTTAAAATACACGACTTGATTTTATTTTTCCCTATTTCCTTATGAACATCTTATCCGTAGAAAACGCTTCCTTTGCCGTCGGCCATGTCGCCCTGCTCGACAAAACTTCCTTCCAACTCGACAGTGGCGAAAAAATCGGCTTAATCGGCCGCAACGGCGCGGGTAAGTCTTCATTTCTGAAAATCCTCGCCGGCGTGCAGAAACTCGACGACGGGCAGATTATCGTTCAAAACAACCTCAAAATCGTTTATGTGCCGCAGGAATCGTTTTTCGACAAAGAAGCCACCGTATTCGACACCGTTGCTGAAGGCTTGGGCGAAATCCGCGACCTGCTGCGCTGTTACCACCGCGTCAGCCATGATTTGGAACACAATTCAGACGACGTTTTATTAAAAGAACTCAACGAATTGCAGCTTGAAATCGAAGCGAAGGACGGCTGGAAGCTGGATGCGGCGGTGAAGCAGACTTTGGGCGAACTCGGTTTGCCGGAAAACGAAAAAATCGGCAACCTCTCCGGCGGGCAGAAAAAGCGCGTCGCCTTGGCGCAGGCTTGGGTGCAGAAGCCCGACGTATTGCTGCTGGACGAACCGACCAACCATTTGGACATCAACGCGATTATCTGGCTGGAAAACCTGCTCAAGGCGTTTGAAGGCAGCCTGGTCGTGATTACCCACGACCGCCGTTTTCTGGACAACATTGCCACGCGCATTGTCGAACTCGACCGCGGCATTCTGCGCTCCTATCCCGGCTCGTTCTCCAAATACAGCGAGAAAAAAGCGCAAGAGTTGGCGGTTGAAGCGGAACACAACCGCCTCTTCGACAAATTCCATGCGCAGGAAGAAGCGTGGATACGCAAAGGCATCGAAGCGCGCCGCACCCGCAACGAAGGCCGCGTGCGCCGTTTGGAAGAACTGCGCCGCCAGCGCGCCGAACGCCGCAACGTGCAGGGACAGGTCAATTTCAAACTCGACAGCGGCGAGAAAAGCGGCAAAATCATCGCCGAACTGGAACACGCCTCGTTTGCCTACGGCGACAAAGTCATCATGGACAAATTCTCCGCCATCCTGCAGCGCGGCGACAAAATCGGCTTAATCGGCCCCAACGGCATCGGCAAAACCACCTTCCTCAAGCTGATTCTGGGCGAATTGCAGCCGACCTACGGCAGAATCCGCATCGGCAGCAAGCAGGAAGTCGCCTATTTCGACCAGTTCCGCAGCGCGCTGAACGAAAACGACACCGTGTTTTACACGCTCGGTCAAGGCAACGACTACGTCGAAGTCGGCGGCAAGAAAAAACACGTCATGAGCTATCTGGAAGATTTCCTGTTCCACCCTGCCCGCGCGCAAAGCCCCGTCTCATCGCTCTCCGGCGGCGAACGCAACCGCCTCCTGCTGGCAAAACTCTTCACCCGCCCCGCCAATATCCTGGTCTTGGACGAACCGACCAACGATTTGGACATCGACACCCAAGAGCTGCTCGAAGACCTGCTGCGCGATTACCAAGGCACGGTATTCCTCGTCTCGCACGACCGTATGTTCCTTGATAACGTAATTACCCAAAGCATTGTTTTCGAAGGACAAGGCCGTCTGAAAGAATACATCGGCGGCTATCAGGACTATATCGACGCAAAATCGCGCGAAGAGAAAATTCAGACGACCTCCGCGCCGAAAACAACCGCAGAACCGGAAAAAGTCAAACCCAAAGCCAACCGCACAGTCAAACTTTCCTACAAAGAACAACGCGAACTCGACGCCCTGCCCGACGAAATCGCCGCCTTGGAAACCGAACAGGCGGAAATCAATGCGCAACTTTCTGATCCCGAAATTTTCAAAGATTACGAAAAAGCCGGCGCATTACAAAAACGCGCCGAAAAAATCGAAACGCTGCTTTTGGAAAAATTGGAACGCTGGGAGCTTTTGGAGGCAAAGCAGAACGGTGAAGCAGTTTGATTTGTCGATAGTAGATTCCTGTTTGCTTTAAATATCAGCAATGAGATAACAAAAAGCCTTGAAATTATTATATTTCAAGGCTTTTATACGTTATAAAATAAAACTGAAAATTAGGCTTGGTGGAGGCGGGGGGAATCGAACCCACCTAGCCCGTAACCAGTAGTATGTGTATAGACAAACGCCCTTGACTTAGGGCGTTTTTTATCTGTTCATATACTACTGGCTGCGGTCATTTGTGCCACAATTTGTGCCACAATTTGTGCCACAATTTGTGCCAAACCCAACGAGGGTATTCCCATTAATACTCAAACCAACCAATACAAAAAAACAAACCGCTCGGTGCCAAGTCTCGGGACGGTCTTTCAGACGACCTTTATCGGTGCTTTGACCGTATTCGGTCTGCTGAACCAGTTGTCCGACGGCATCGTAGCCGTAGGCGGTGATTTTGCCGTCCCAGCCGGTTTCTTGGATCAGGTTGTCGGTCGGGTCGTAATCGAGACGGTAGGTTTCGCCGTTCTCGTTGGTGAGGACGGTCAGACGGCGGGCTTTGTCGTAGGCGTAGGCGAAGGTATGGCCCAGCGCGTTGGTGCGTTTGAGCGGCAGTCCGTCCACCGCGAGTTCGTAGGCGGTTTTGGCACCGAGTCCGTCGATGTGGGCGGTCAGACGGTTGAGGCGGTCGTATTCGAAGGTTTCGTGACTGCCGTCGGGATAGTCGGTACGGACGGGGTTGCCCGCTGCGTCGTAGTGGTGGCGGGTGGTATGGCCCAGCGCATCGGTAACGGTTTCGAGATCGCCGTATTCGGTGTAACCGAAACGGGTGGTTTCGCCGGTACAGTCGGTAAAGCAGACGAGCTGGTCGAGGGTGTCGTAGTGTAGGTGTCGGGTTTTGCCTAAGGCGTCGGTAATGGTTTCGGGCAGCCATTGGGCGTTGTAGCCGTAGCGGGTAATGTAACCGGCGGGGTCGGTGATGCTGATGAGGTTGCCGCGTTCGTCGTAATCGTAGGCGGTAATCCTGCCTGCGGGATCGTTGACGGCAACCGGCAGGTTGAGGGTTTCGTGGTAGTCGATTTGGGTGCTGCTGCCGTCCGGCGCGGTGATGGCGATGACGTTGCCTTCGGTATCGTAGAGATAGCGGGTTTCGCGTCCGAGGGGGTCGCGTTCTACGGTAATGCGGCCGTAGCTGTCACGTTCGCTGTCGCTGCGCTGTCCGTCGGCGTCGATGCGGTAGATAAGTTCGCGGTTTTCGTCGAAACCGTACACTTCCGTCCGCCCCAATGCGTCGGTAACGACGGTATGGTCTTTGCGGTAGTCGAACGTCCATTCTTCGCCGAGGTTGTTGCTGCTTTTAAGCACTTTGCCGTCGGTGTCGTAACGGTCGTATTCGTAGCGGGACACCAGTCCGTCGGGCTGGCTGTGTTCGACCATGATGTGGTTACGGTAGGCGAAACCGCGCAGTTTTTTGCCGTCGCGTCCGTAAACGGCGGTCAAATCGCCGTAGCCGTCGTAGTCGTAGCGCAAAAAGGGTATTGAGACCGTCTAATAACCCGAAAAAACCGCGTGCGTACTTGAGGCACGCACCCTACCTGTGAATTTGGAAATTTATGCAGGCTACGACTTGCTTTATTTTATTTATTTAAAGGATACAATAGAAGTAATTTTATTAATAAATTTTTTAGCTAAATCTTCATTTTCTTTTTTGAAAAATCGAATATCTAAGCCGTCATCTACATCACTAACTAAAATAAATTCTTCTTTCATAAATAAAAAATACCACATATCAGCATTAGGGCTTATAACCACTTCTTGTAATTCAATATCCATTACCTTTATTAATTCATTGATTTCACTGCTATCAAAAGAAAAATCTAATGGAAGAGACCATAGGGATTTATTAATTTTTAATGCCTCCATAATTATATCCCTAACTCTGCAAGTAATTTGGCGCAATCGACACCATCTAGCAACTTTTTATTTACTGATTCTCTAGATTTTCTTGATGATTCTATAATATCTTCATAAATTGCATTGCCTTCCAATCCCTTTTTCTTCTTCTTCGCAACTAATTGTTTAAAGGTTAGCATTGGATCGGTTTGGTACAGCTTAATAGCAGCTTTCCTATCTTTCATCAACATTCTTGCTCGAATCCTTGCCTCATTTCTTTGTTTGGAAAGATTTCTAGCACGTTGTTTTAAAGAAAGTTTGCAATTATCCTTTATTCTACTTTCTTCTCTTATATACCAGCATCGAACTGCTACATTACTTAGCGAACCAGCCTTGGGATCGCTTGGTCGAAGTTTAACTAAACCAGCAGGGTCGACCCACATTAACCCATTCGGCGCAAAAGCATATAGATTCTCCCCGCCCAACAACCGAATTGGATCCTGATTCACAAACCGTCCGGCGTCAGGCTCGTAATAGCGCTTCAGGTTGTAATGCAGCCCTGTCTCTTCATCGAAGTACTGGTTTTGCAGTCGGAACGGCTGATGCGCGTTCTTGTAAACCCGCCCGTCCTTTTTCAGACGACCCCAGGCGGTGTATTCGCCGTACCAAAGGAGATTACCGTGGATGTCGGTCATCTCGCGCGGGATGCCGATTTGGTCGGTGTGGAAATAGGCGAGGTATTGTTTGCCGTCTTTGGCGTTGTCAAAGATTTGCGCCAGCGGTTCGTAGCTGTCTTGGTCGGTATAGATATAGGTGTAGCTGCCTTTGTAGGTGTACTCCTGAAGTAATCGCGTTCCGTCCCAGACGAAGTGGGTGCGTTTCGGTTCGGTGCTCGTCCAGGCGAGTTTGTCTTGGCGTTCTTTGGAAAGCCTTCGGCCGAACGGATCGTAGGCGTATGTCCAGATTTCGGTATTGCCTGCGGGCTTTTTGATTTCGGTGCGGACGAGTTGGTTTTCTAAATCGTATTGGTAATATTGGTTTTCGCCGTCGGGCAGCTCGCGGTAGATCAAATTGCCCAATGCGTCGTAGGTGTATTCGATGCCGTTGTATTCTTTGAGGCGGTTGTCGCTGACCGGGTTAGGGTTGGCAGGTGATTTCAGACGACCTTGAGTTTTGGGGTCGTCTGAAATCGGAGCGGTCGCTTTGCCCTCTCCCACGGGAGAGGGAGTAGATGTTGGAATGTCGAGAATGTTGTGGGCGGGGTCGAAGGCGAAGGTTTCGCTGCGGCCGGTTTGGCTGTTGCGGGCTTCTTGAATGCGTCCGATTTTGTCGTAGATGTAATTGAGGACACCGCTTCTTTGGTCGGCGCTTTGAATCAGGTTGCCGGCTTTGTCGTAGGCGTAGCGGCGGTTGACGGCGCCGCCGGCCAGCGGGTTTTGTTTGCCGTGAAGCGTTTGTGTGCCGCTCCGGACGGTACGCTGGCTTTTCAGACGACCCATGGGGTCGTAGTCGTACAGGCTGCTGATGCTGCCCTGCGTCCTTTGGATTTCGCGGTGCAGTTTGTCGCGTTCGATGTCGGTTATGACTTCGCCGTTAAGGCTGATTTGGTGCAGGTGTCCGCTGCCGTAGTACAGGTAATCGATATGGCGGCCGTCGGGCAGGATGGTGCGGATGCGGTTGCCCAACGGGTCGTATCGGTAGCCTACGGTGGCGCTTTGGCCGTTGTGGACGGTGGTTTCGCCGATGAGTCGGTCGAGTTCGTCGTAGGCGAGTTCGACGCTGCTGTGATGGTTGCGGGCTTTGGTCAGGTTGCCGGTAATCGGGTCGTAGTCGAAACGGGTGCGGCTGATGCCTTCGTCTTTACTTTGTCCGTTGCGGTCGGAGACTTTGCGGCTTTGTTTTTCGATCAGTTGGCCGAGGATGTTGCGTTTGAACCGGTGGATGTGCCAAGTCTCGGGACGGTCTTTCAGACGACCTTTATCGGTGCTTTGGCCGTATTCGGTCTGCTGAACCAGTTGTCCGGCGGCATCGTAGCCGTAGGCGGTGATTTTGCCGTCCCAGCCGGTTTCTTGGATCAGGTTGTCGGTCGGGTCGTAATCGAGACGGTAGGTTTCGCCGTTTTCGTTGGTGAGGACGGTCAGACGGCGGGCTTTGTCGTAGGCGTAGGCGAAGGTATGGCCCAGCGCGTTGGTGCGTTTGAGCGGCAGTCCATCCACTGCGAGTTCGTAGGCGGTTTTGGCACCGAGTCCGTCGATGTGGGCGGTCAGACGGTTGAGGCGGTCGTATTCGAAGGTTTCGTGACTGCCGTCGGGATAGTCGGTACGGACGGGGTTGCCCGCTGCGTCGTAGTGGTGGCGGGTGGTATGGCCCAGCGCATCGGTAACGGTTTCGAGATCGCCGTATTCGGTGTAACCGAAACGGGTGGTTTCGCCGGTACAGTCGGTAAAGCAGACGAGCTGGTCGAGGGTGTCGTAGTGTAGGTGTCGGGTTTTGCCTAAGGCGTCGGTAATGGTTTCGGGCAGCCATTGGGCGTTGTAGCCGTAGCGGGTAATGTAACCGGCGGGGTCGGTGATGCTGATGAGGTTGCCGCGTTCGTCGTAATCGTAGGCGGTAATCCTGCCTGCGGGATCGTTGACGGCAACCGGCAGGTTGAGGGTTTCGTGGTAGTCGATTTGGGTGCTGCTGCCGTCCGGCGCGGTGATGGCGATGACGTTGCCTTCGGTATCGTAGAGATAGCGGGTTTCGCGTCCGAGGGGGTCGCGTTCTACGGTAATGCGGCCGTAGCTGTCACGTTCGCTGTCGCTGCGCTGTCCGTCGGCGTCGATGCGGTAGATAAGTTCGCGGTTTTCGTCGAAACCGTACACTTCCGTCCGCCCCAATGCGTCGGTAACGACGGTATGGTCTTTGCGGTAGTCGAACGTCCATTCTTCGCCGAGGTTGTTGCTGCTTTTAAGCACTTTGCCGTCGGTGTCGTAACGGTCGTATTCGTAGCGGGACACCAGTCCGTCGGGCTGGCTGTGTTCGACCATGATGTGGTTACGGTAGGCGAAACCGCGCAGTTTTTTGCCGTCGCGTCCGTAAACGGCGGTCAAATCGCCGTAGCCGTCGTAGTCGTAGCGCACCAGTTCCTTGCCGTTGAAGGTAACGGAGGTGAGGCGGTTGACGTAGAAACGTTCGTCTTCGGAAACGAAGACGTCCCGCTCTCCAGCCGGGTCGAAGTCGGGATCGTTGTCGTTCAGTTGGATGGAGGAGAATACGGGTTGGAAGTGTCGGCCGCTGCCGTCGTAAATGCTGTGCGGCAGTCCGTTGTCGTCGTAGCAGAGGCGGATATGGCGGCCGTTGCGGTCGAGTTGGGCGACCAGTTGGTAAATGCCGCAACCGGAATCGACTTCGGCAAACAGCAGCCGTGCGCCGCCGTCGGGGGAGGCGATTTGGTAGAGGTCGTCTGAAATCTGTGAAAAGAAGATTTGTTCGTAAGGATCGAAATAGGCGTCATCCAGACCGTAGGGATCTTCTTCGGCGGAAGCAGGTCTTGGTGCGGCCTCTTCTTCATATAAATCGTCCTCATCGTCGTCGGCTGCGGAATAAGGCTCGTCCGCTTCGTCGCTGATATCCGGCAACGAAATTTCCCTGCCCTGCTCATCAATATAAAGGAAACCGTCGGCAGTACGGACAAGATGCATGGAGAACGGCAGCGACCAACCTTGTCCCAACCAGCCGTTGCCTATTTGGTCGGAATAGTAGCTGCGCTGCCAAACAAGGGGAAGCGGGGAATCGAAGGCAAAGTCGGTCTCGGTATCGTCAAATAGGACTTTGATACCGAGCACTGCGTTTACGGGGTTACCAACATTTGTGGCAGCAGCTACCTTACAAGGAATACAGTGACCATGACCCGAGGTAACCACCCCGCCATCGAAGCCCATGCCCATGCCGCCGCTAAAACCACTGACCATTTTACGGGAAGGCGGTTTGGGGCTCGGCTGACCGGGTATCATGGACGCAAGGGAAACCAGTTCGGATATGGCATCAACTGCATCGGCTGCAGCAGAATCAGGCGCAACTATGGAAAGGGCAGTGGAAGCAACATCGGCAACCATCTCTATCACATCAACCGGTCCGGCTGCATTGGTCAGCGGCTCGGGTGGATTGGCAGAGCCTTGAGACACCATGGCTGGTGCGGCTGGTTTGGGGATGAGAATACCGAAAGTATTACCGAAAGAGGCCATGGGTTTACTCTCTCCGTCGAGATTCTTTTATTTTTGAAATGAAAAACTGGAATATTTGAGAAACTTGAGAAACTAAGTCAAAATAATTATGACTGTTTTAGAATGGCATTGCAACAAAATTATACAAATGAGAAACTGTAAACACAGTGTATCTTAAGACGTTAAGAATAAATAACGTTTTGTAAATACAATAATATCATAAAATGCTTACTTCACCTATTTTTTGATATGTAAAAAATATCAATGCATAAATCAAATTTATGGTAAAGTATTCGCAAAGTAGGCATATTTTGGATATGTCTGAGATAAGATTATAATCAATAACTTAAGTAACTTTATTTTTGTTAATTTTATTTTAAGTGGTTGTTATTTATGCGGCAAATAGAAACCTACTTTCAACTAGATTTAATTGATTTATTAATTCAGAAAAATGCTGACCCTTTACAAACTAATAAATTAGGTTTATCACCCATCAATTATTACTTAAAATTACACCCTCCCTTATGCCAAACACCTTTTTCAAAAAAGAAAGTAGAGAATGAAGAACTTTTTGTAGAATCAGAAGAAGGTATTTCACCAGGGAATATGAATATTAGAGATACTAAGTACAACACATAGACTTTCCCAAGCTCTAACGCCCCCGTAAGGTCGTCTGAAAAATTTTCAGACGACCCCATCCCCAACAGGAGCAAGCCGCCATGGCATTCAATAAAATCGCCCGCAAAGACAGCGACTTTAGAGTCGTCTTTATCCTCCCCGATTTCTGCTGGGCGCCCCCTCCTGCTCCTCCTGTCACACCCATCCCCTTCCCGCTCTTCGCTGACCTGGGCAACGCTCAAACCGTCGCCAAAGACGTCCGCCTCAACCGCAAGCCCGCCTTCGTCTTCAATGCCAGTAAAACCAACCGCACCACCGGTGACGAACCCGCCCTTCCGGGCCGCAAGGGCATACTTTCCCGTACCGCCACCAAACCCGCATGGCCGATGATGCACTCCTCTTCGGTTAAAATCCGCAAGCGCTACATCATACGCGCCGGCGATATGTTCCACATGAACAACAAGTTCAAGAAGAAACTGCCGCCCAAACCCTGTATTTCCTGCAAAGCCGCCGCCGCTGCCGGCCGCCCGGTCAATCCGATACACGGGCTGAAGTTTTTGGAGAGTGAAACCGACTTTGCTTTTGAAGGCATCCTGCCGCTGGTTTGGAGCCGCAGCTATTATTCCGACCAAGACGGTACCGGCTGGCTCGGCGAGGGCTGGAGCGTGCCGGGCTGCCAACGCATCATCCGCGATGCGGCGGGATTGGCCTATATCGACGATCAGGGCCGTCTGTTCCCGCTGCCGGAAGTCGATGAAGACGATGAAGAGCCGGTATTGTTCGAGAGCGAACAGATTTGGTTCAGCAAAAATCCGGACGGGCATTATGTCATTGCTTCGCTGGACGGTTCGATAGCGCTGCGTTTTGCGCCTTTGGTGGTGGCGGAAGACGGTTCGGACGAAGATGCCACCCTCTTCCCGCTGGTGGCGGTGGAAGACGCCAACGGCAACCATCAGCGTTTCGTCTATCATCCGCTGACCGGTCTGCCGCAATACGTCATCGACGGCAACGGCCGGGTGTTCTCGCTGAACTTCGGCAATGTCGCGGATGAGCAGTCGCCTAAAATGCGGCTGCTGTCGGTGTCGCTGCTGGAGGGTTTGCCCGTCTTCGGCGAGGCGGTCCGGGTCGGCAGTCCGCTGGTCCGCTACGAATACAATAATAGCGGCGACCTGCTGCGCGTCATCGGCCGCGACGGCGCTGTCAAACGCAGCTTCGGCTATAAAAACAATCTGATGGTGTCGCACACGGATGCGGCAGGATTGGTATCGGAATACGAATACGACCATTACACCCCGACCGGCAAGGTGTTGCGCAACTGGACCTCCTTGGGCGAGGAATGGCGTTTTACCTATCACGACGGTTATACCGAGGTAACCGACGTGTTGGGCCGTACCGAGCAATATCATTACGATTACAACAACGAGTTGACCAAACGGGTATTTGCCGACGGCAGCGCCGTATTGATGGAACGCGACGGTTTGGGCCGTCTGCTCAGCCATACCGATGCAATGGGGCGCGTTACCCGCTATCAGTACAGCAACGAGGGGCAGGTGGAGGCCATCGTCCGCCCCGACGGCGCCATCCTGCATTTCGACTATGACGACTGCTACCGCCTGATCCGTAAAAGCGATGCGGAAGGCCGTTATGACGGCTATACCTACGACGAAGCGGGCAACCTGCTGACCCATACCGACCCGCTGAAACATACCACCCGTTTCGAATACGACGACAACGGCCTGCTGCTGTCGGTAACCGATCCGAACGGCAGCAGCACCGCCTATCACTATAATGAAAACCGCCAGCCCGACCTCATTACCGACTGTTCCGGTTACGAAACCAAACTGGCCTACACCCCCGAAGGGCAACTGGCGCGCATTACCGATGCGCTGGGACAGCACACCGAATACCATTACGACGCCGACCAAAACCTCACCCTCGCCCTCTATCCCGACGGCAGCAAAGAAACCTTCGGCTACGATGCCGCAGGCCGTCTGAAAACCCATACCGACGGCGAAGGCCATACCACTTCCTACGAATACGGCCAAGACGGTCTGCCGACCTGACGCACCAATGCGCTGGGCCATACTTTCGGCTACCATTACGACAAAGCCCGCCGCCTGATCGGCCTGACCAATGAAAACGGTGCGCGCTACCGTTTTGCCTACGATGTCCTCGACCGCCTGATTGCCGAAAGCGGTTTCGACCATAAGCTCACCGGCTACCGCTACAACGCCGGCAACGAGCTGATCGAGCAGCGCGAATTCGGCGACGACGCCTCCCTCGCCGCCAAACTGATGGCGCAGCTGGGCGGACAGCCCGTCCCCAAAAAAGACGCCGCCCCGCTTTCAGACGACCTCGACAGCCAAACCCCGCTGCGGATTACCGAGTTCAAACGCGATATATTGGGACGCTTAATCCACACCTTCGCCCGCGATAACGACAAGGTTCAGGAAACCGTTTACCAATACGACTTGGACGGCAACCTCGTCCGCGCCGCCAACCGCCACAGCATCACCTGCTTCGACTACAACGAAAACGGCCAACTCATCGCCCAGCACCAATGGAAGGTGCCAAGCAAGGAAGAGAACGCCCGAAACGTTTTGCCGACAGCCAAAGAGATTACGGCGCGGAAGAGATCGCCAGTGTGTTGGACCAGCTGGCGTTTACCTACCATTTTTACGGGAGGCATACCAAAACAACTTCGCGGATAACGGCATCACCCGGTCGGTAAAAATTAAAGAATTGGAATTTGACGGACAGGGAAAATTGTCGGAAGGCTGTATGTTGATTTTGGAAGTGGAGCAGAAGAAAGGGGACAAGCTGTTTACGCTTTCGCCTGTACCGTTAAACGAGATCATTCATTTTATGCAGGACACTTGGCGGTATTGCTGATGCGGAAAGGACGGATTGAAAACCCGTCCTTTTGTTTTGCCGGTTGTTTTTCAGGTAGCCTACACCATTCAAGGCTACCTGAAAATTCATTTCTAAAAATAAAAGCTCATTCATTCAATGCCGCCAATCTCGCCCGAATTTTTGCAGCTGCATCTTCCGTACTGTTACCAACGATAACGTTTTGCTTGTCGTCGAAATACTGCACGGCAGGGAGGTCGCGCAGGAAGCTGTCAATATCCTGTGCGGTCAGGAAACGGCCGTGCATATCCCAGCCGACATTGAGGGCGCGTCCTTTGACGGCGGCCATGCGGTCGTGCAGATGGCCGTAGAGGTGGTATAGGCCGTGGTGGATACCGTCCCATTCGTATAAAGGATAGTGGCACAAAATCGCGGTATTGCCGATTTCGGGCAGTTTGAGCCGCCGGTAATGGCTGGCGGACGAGAGCAACGGATGGCCGTCGGCTTTGCGCGTGTTGAGGAAATGTGCTTCGTTTTGCCAAATCAGGTAGTCGTGGTTGCCGTAGATCAAATGGTGTTGCCCGTTAAGCCGTTGCAGCACGGCTTCGATGTGTGCGGGCTTTTTGGCAAAGCAGACATCGCCGAGGTTGTACACAGTGTCTTGCGGGGTAACGACGCGGTTCCAGCAGTCGATCAGGTATTCGTTCAGCTCGTTGGTGTTATCGCTTTGTAGGCGGAATTGCGGGCAGTATCGGGCGATGTTGGGATGGGAGAAGTGCCAGTCGGCGGTGAAATAGGTTTGGGACATGGGATACTCGGTTTCGGGTGATCTGACAATGAAAAATAAGGTGCAGGCTGCTTTAGAGGCCGTCTGAAACAGGGTTGGGGCGATAAAAAGCAGCCTGCACTTTTTTGCCCATCTATCTGCCGGTCAATACCAACCGTCGGCAGAAGGCTTCCCAGTCGGTAAGGTGCACAACGTGCGTGCCGTCTGCCAACGGGTGTACATCGGAAGCGCAGGCAGTGCGCCAATAGATGTAAAACGGAAGTTTGGCGATGTCGGCTTCCAATACGGCAGCATTGTCTTGTTCTGGCGTATGCACAATCGGCAGGCCGAAATAGCTATATTGGCCGTCTGCAGCTTGTTTACTGGTATGGCCGGTTTGGCCGCGGTGTTTACCGGTACGGACAAACCGGCGGCAGAATGCGTTCCAATCGTGCAGAAAAACGGCGGCTTGCCCGTCTATTAGGCTTTGGGCAGAACCGATGCTGCTGTCCCGCCAAAATGAATAGAACGGCAATTCGGCGATGTGGTACTCCATGACGACAGGATAATCGCCCTGTCCTGCCGGCCGCATCACCGGAACGCCGAAACAGGCGGTTTCAGGCAAGGTATGTGCAGGCTGCATAAAGGCGTTTTGCAGGATAACGGCCGCTTCGGCAGGTTCGATACCCAAACTGTCTATGGCGGACTGCAAGGTTGCGGGCAGGTCGCAAAAGCAGCCTGCACCGTCCGGCAGGCAATACACCGAGTTGTGCGTATAGGCCAGCGGTGCCACCCATCGGGTAACGGGCGAGGTGCGGATTCGGCTGCCTGCGGCAAAGCGTCCCGCCCCGTCTTGGGCGACCGTGCCGTACACCACGGCATACTCGGATTTGCCGGGCGTGTGGTAGCGCGTGAAGGTCCAGTCAGTGAGCTTGCAGGAGGCGAGGGTGCCGTCGTGGGAATGTGCGGATGGGATGGGGTTGGAGGGGGTGTTAGGCATGGTTCATTCCTTGAAGGGCGGTTTCAGGCAGCCTCAAACATAGGCTGCAGGCACGGCAACCAAATTCTCCGCCAACCAGATTTTTTGCGCGTACTGGTTGATGATCGTGCCGTGGGCGATGCCCAATTCGTTTGCTAGCAGCGTGTTGCGCAATAGGTTGAAAGCGGCGGCCATTTTTTTATTCGGATTGGCGGTGGCTTTGATTTCAACGGGGTACAGCATCTGCTGGTGTTCGATCAGTAGGTCGATTTCTTTTTGATTGGTGTCGCGGTAAAAATAAATCGGTGGTTCCTGGCCTTGGTTGTGGAAGGATTTGATGATTTCACCCACGACAAAAGTTTCAAAAAACTGCCCGCTCTTGGCTCCGTTTTGAATGGTTTCCGGCGTCAGCCATTTGGTCAGGTAGGCCATCAGGCCGGTGTTCAGCATATAGACTTTCGGGGTTTTGATGGCGCGTTTGAGGTGGTTGTTGCCATAGGGTTGCAGCAGATAGACGATGCCCGATGTTTGCAGCACGGTGAGCCAACGCTTGACGGTATCCACCGATACGCCGATTTCCTGGGCCACGCTGCTGTAATTCAATAATTCCCCGCTGCGGGCGGCAATAGCAATCATGAACCGAGTGAAATCACCGCTGCTGCCTACATTGACCAATTGGCGCACGTCGCGTTCGATATAGGTGGCGACATACGAGGCATAGTAAACCTGCCAGTCGGTTGCGGGTTGCTCGTATAAGCGCGGCATATCGCCGCGGTGGATAATCTGCCAGATATTTTCGTGTTCGGGCAAACTGAATACCGGTTTCCGGTCAGCCAAATAGCCTTCGTCCGGCACAAAGGCCGTCTGAAAATCATCGCCGCGCATTTCGCGCCACGACAATCCGTTTAATTTCAATACCGCAATGCGCCCGGCCAGGCTTTCGCTGACATTTTGCATCAACTCAAAAGCCTGAGAACCGGACAGCAGGTACAGGCCGTTCTTCTTGCGCCGGTCTATATCCATTTTCAGCAGGGGGAACAGCTCGGGGGCATATTGGACTTCGTCCACAATCAGCGGCGGCGTGTGGTTCAATAAAAACAGTTGCGGCTCGTTTTCGGCTTGGTCGAGCAGCAAGGGATCGTCTAAGGTAAGGTATCCGTATTCGGGCGCAATGTGCTGAAGCAGCGTAGATTTACCGACCTGCCGCGCACCGGTCAGCAATACAGCGGGAAATTGTGCGGACAGCTTTTGCAGGACGGATTGCAGGTGACGTGGGTAATACATAACAAAATCCAGTTTAACTTAAGACAGAATCTTAATTTAAACTGTATTTTTGCGCAATACATCTTATTTTGTATGGTAATGATGCCGTAGGCCACACCGCGAAACAGCCGCTATATACACTCCTTGTTATACTGGCGTACATAGTCCTCGGGCGTGATGCGCCGCTCATTCTGGCTGTTAGGCAGGTAATCAACAATAGAGACCGAGCTAGATAACACGGTAGATTCTCCGGCGGTACAAAAGGTGCGTGAAGAGTTAACAGCATTAAGCGATCAGCGAGCATAACAGGAAGTAGCTGATGATGCTTACAGATACGCTAACCCGACTAAAAAAAGAACCGCTCTTTCCAGTTAGGCAAGCTGACCGACAAAGGCACATCCGAACCACTACTGAAACCAGAACATGCTCTTTCGCAGCTGCAGAGGGTTTTTGACGGGGTTCAGATGGCACTAAGGGGGGTGAGCTCATGGAGCACAGTACGCAGGCCTCCCTACTTCAAGTACGCTCAACAGAACAGCAACGGATACTGTGTTCTACCCGTAGTGATATCAATGCGCTCATGAAGGAGGTGCAAGGCATCAAACATCCTTTCCATAACCTATCTACATTCAACCAGAGATATTCAGCCCCGCCCTTCTAAAACATCATCGGTATCCTAGAATCCCAACTACAATCCTGATAATTATTGGTGGAACCAATATTAACCAAATCGCCAGCCAATAAACAAGCCACCCTGATTGGGTGGCCTTTTTATTATTGGGTGGACAGATACATCTCGCGAATCTGCTCTTGGGTTGGTTTGGTTAACCCCATTGGTCATTGGTACAGCGTAGGATGAATTTATTGCTTCGGCAGACATAACTAACGCTCCATCCGCCAGTTTGCATACATCTCCATATTGGCATACTCGACTATTTCCCTTTTTGTCATCAACCCACCTACCAACCCGAAGGCTGTCGAGCCGAACCCGATAACATAAAATCAGCTTCGCCCTCGTTCGGTTGACGACCGAACTCGGAGTATGCTGACGGGCGTCTTACCGAATTCCGTCTCGACAATCCGATGACCATCGTGTCAAACCCTATGGGGAAAGTCAGCCAAAATTTCCAAAATCACCGATGTATATATACTATATATGATATATATATTCTTATAATAGGTACTTATATAGTATATATAAATATAAGTATGCGCTTTAAACAAAAAAAGCAATCTCTAGGACACATCATAGCTCCACTTTTCCCAGATCTATAATTTCAAAAAATTCGGGAGGTAAAACAATAAAAGTTTTACCTCCCGAGAAAAATTTTTCCGAAATCTTCATATATCGCTCATATTTTTCAGAGTCTCTTCCTCCAATGATAAATAATTCTTTACAGACCAGTCCTTCATCTTTTTATTTTTATGCAGACCGTAGTAGAACACTTCGTGAAAAAAATAAATGTGGCCCAAACTTGAGTAAAAATTTTTCCAACACGAACCCTAGTACACCGGCCTGGCAAACCATGGCTGGAATTTTTCTGTACCGGCTACCAAGTTTTGTTTACCTTGCTACTTTTTCTCTTCAAATGACAGCAATCGAACAAAGCTTTGGTACGTTGCACCGTAAATTCCGCTATGCCCGGGCAGCCTATTTTGGTCTGATTAAAGTGAGTGCGCAAAGCCATCTGAAGGTGATGTGTTTGAACCTGTTGAAAGCCGCCAACAGGCTAAGTGTGCCTGTTGCCGCCTAAAAGGCGGTCCGGATGCCTTATTATGAGGTATCCGGGGAGGATTAAGGGGGTATTTGGGTAAAATTAGGAGTGATTTGGGGCGAAAACAGCCGAAAACCTGTGTTTGGGTTTCAGCTGTCGGGGGAAGTGCTTTTTTGCAAAGGTCTCGGCCAAAGTCAGCACGCCGGCGGCAATCAGCCCAATGCCCAGCCATTCCTGGGAAGACGGCCATTCCTTCAACACCACTGCGAATAACGCCACCAGCACGATACTGAATTTATCCACAGGCGTGACCTTTGAGGCCTCGCCCATCTGCAAGGCCTTAAAATAAGCCAGCCAAGATGCGCCTGTGGCCAAACCCGACAATATCAGGAACGTCCAATTGCGCGCGGAAAAATCGGTCACGCCCTGCCATTTGCCCGCATAACTCAAAAATGCCGCCAAGGCAGCCAAAATAACCAATGTGCGGATAAAGGTGGCAAAATCCGAATCGATGTCCTGCAAGCCGGCTTTGGCAAAAACAGCCGTCAAAGCGGCAAAGAAAGCAGAAGCCAATGCCCAATAAAACCAAGTATTTTCCATTTTACCGCCTTCTAATTTCAAATATTTAAACAAAAATCAAGGATTCCTATGCAAGACAACGGCTTCTCTTATGCCCAGCAACGGCATGCGCTGTTTTGGCTGGTATTGTTCCATATGCTCATTATTGCCTCAAGCAATTATTTGGTGCAATTCCCCTTCACCGTAACCCTGCCCAACGGATTTGAAGTACATTCCACTTGGGGCGCGCTGACCTTTCCGTTTATCTTTTTGGCTACCGATTTGACCGTTCGGATTTTCGGGCAGCGGCTGGCGCGGAGGATAGTATTTTTCGTCATGTTTCCCGCTCTGGCGCTGTCTTACGCATTATCCGTCTTGTTCCAAAACGGCACATGGGTCGGTTTTGCCTCTTTGGCCGTATTCATACCGTCTGTGTTCCGTATCGCCGTCGCCAGTTTTTCGGCTTATGCGGTCGGACAGATATTGGATATTTTCGTGTTCAACCGGCTGCGCCGCCTGAAATCGTGGTGGATTGCCCCTTTTTCATCAATGTTTGCTGGCAATGCAATCGACACTTTACTTTTTTTCGGCATAGCCTTTGCCGGCAGCGGCGACAAATTTATGGCTGCCAATTGGCCGCATATCGCCTTTGTTGATTATCTGTTCAAACTGGCTGTTTGCACCCTGTTTTTCCTGCCCGCCTATGGGGTATTGTTGAAAATTCTAACCGGCAGACTAACCACATTGCCGGAGGAAGACATAAGGCAGACCGCCGCCCTTGCAGAAGAACATTTGTGAAGGGGCGGGTGTTTCTGACGGGATGGATAAAGGGGTTGGTCAGGCTTTGCCGATTTCGGCCTGCCAAACTTCCAACACACAATCCAGCAGCAACAATAGGGCGTGGTCGGTGCCATATTCGTCCAGATAAACGAAATGCAGCGGCAGGCTTTGTTCGAATTCGTCTATCAGGGCGACGGGTTTGCCTTGTGTGCGGGCGGCTTTGGCGGTATGTTTGGGCACCATGGCCAGTCCCGCACCATCGGCGACCAAGTCGATAATGGTTTGAGGATAATCGCAGATGATCTGCTTTTTGGGCGACAGCTTGTGGCGGTGCCAGAACTGCTGTAGGTTTTTGTGGCTGCCGGATATGCCGGACATCTCTATCCAAGTGTAGTCATTCAGGCTTTTGGGCAAACCGCGCCGCAACTTATCTTCTTCCCCATCCGGGCAAATCAAGGCGTAGGCGATGTTTTGCAGGAAACGGCATTGCAGGCTGCGTCCTTCTATGTTGCCGAGGAAAAAACCGCCGTGCAGCCGCTTTGCGGTCAGGCGTTCCAAAATTTCGCCGCTCATACCGTATTGGATGTGAAGTTGCACATCGGGACTGCGCTGTTGGATCAGGCGGGTCAGTTCGGTTACCTTGTGTGATGCTATGGGGTGGATCAGGCCGAGCTGCGCATGGAAGACGAAGTGTTCCGACAGCGTTTCGGCAAACTTTTCCAAACGGTGCTTGTGCTGCATCAGGGCTTCGGCTTCGGGCAGCAGCACTTCGCCTGCGCGGGTAAGCTGCATACCGTTGCTGGTGCGGATGAAAAGCGGCGTACCGACGTCGCTTTCTATGGCCTTGATTTGGGCGGAAACGGCCGGTTGCGACAAAAACAGCCTTTCGGCGGCCTGTGTCAGATTTTGCGTATGCGCCACAGTGATAAAGGCGCGCAATTGATTGATATCCATATATTCTTCTTTTTTCTACAGATAGAGGGCAGCGTTCTGTCTGTTTTGCCCATGTTTATCTGTGCATTTGTTTGAATTTTCTTATTTAAAATCAATTAACTACTCAGAAACCGAATTACTTCGGCCTTATTAGGCATCAACCTTTTTGATAATCCTTATCCAAATTTGCAATTACCGCGCCAAAAATATCGTTTTTAAAATTTTTTCTTTTATATTCATTAAATTGAATCAAGCCATAGGTAGTCCGGATAGGCTTAATCAGAATTTGCGATTGGCATCGTGTGCGGCTTGGACATTTAATATCTCGGCGGGCTGCCGCTTCGCAATTAAATAACCCCTACATAAGGAGCAAACCGATGGGCAAATCATCTACGGAAGAGGCCAGATTAACGGCTGAAATCCTGAATAATCCGAAATTCCAAAAAATGGCGCAGCAGAAGTCGTTGCTGGGCTGGTCGTTTTCGGCAGTAATGTTTTCCGTTTACACGGCCTTCATCTGGATCATCGGCACGCGCCCCGACCTTTTGGGACGCAAAGTTTCCGAAGGAGGCGTTACCACTTGGGGCATCTACGCCGGCATCGCCGTTATTGTATTTTCCTTCCTTATTACACTAGCGTATGTGTGGTTGGCCAACGGCTATTTCGAAAAAACCACGCGGGAGGTGGTACGTGAAGTTCAGGGGGATGCATCCTGTACTAACGTACAGGAACATGCATAAGGCACAGCTTCATGTACCTGTCCGATTGGAAAGGGATAACGCCTGTTGTTACAAAAAATCCAGATTCTACTGCCCCAAAGGGCTCAGTTTCAACCATTAAGGAAATTCCGATGAAAAAAATATACATAAAAACAATATTATATTTCATTTCGCCGATATTTGCGAATGCGGCGTATGCGGACGCGCTGACGGGCGACGTGCAGCGGCAGGCGACCAATTGGACGGCCATCGTGATGTTTTTCGTCTTTGTCGGCAGCACGCTGCTGATTACCAAGTGGGCGGCACGGCAAAACCGTTCGGCCAAGGATTTCTATACGGGCGGCGGCGGGATTTCCGGCACGCAGAACGGGCTGGCGATTGCGGGCGACTATATGTCCGCCGCGTCTTTTCTCGGCATTTCGGCAATGGTGTTTACCAGCGGCTACGACGGGCTGATTTATTCCACGGGCTTTTTGGTCGGCTGGCCTGTTGTGCTGTTTTTGGTGGCTGAGCGGCTGCGTAATCTGGGACGGTACACGTTTTCGGATGTGGCCGCCTACCGCCTGAAACAAACGCCGGTGAGGGTGTTTTCTGCCGCAGGTTCGCTTTTGGTGGTGATTCTTTATTTAATCGCGCAGGTGGTGGGTGCGGGCAAGCTGATTCAGCTTTTGTTCGGCATGAGCTACCTTTCCGCCGTGATACTGGTGGGCGTGCTGATGGTGGCCTATGTACTGTTCGGCGGGATGCTGGCAACGACATGGGTTCAGATGATTAAGGCGGTGTTGCTGCTGGGCGGGGCGACGCTGATGGCGTTTTTTGTGTTGCAACATGCGGGGTTCAATCTGGAAACCATGTTCGGCCAGGCCGTATCGGCGCATGAAAAGGGCGAGGCAATCATGTCGCCCGGCGGGCTGGTCAAAAACCCGGTGGACGCGCTGTCGCTCGGTTTCGCACTGATGTTCGGCACGGCCGGGCTGCCGCACATTCTGATGCGCTTTTTCACCGTGCCTGATGCGCGAGAAGCACGCAAGTCGGTGGTGGTGGCTACGGGGCTTATCGGTTATTTCTACCTGCTGACGATTATCATCGGCTTTGGCGCGATTATTTTCCTGAGCCGCGATAACCCGCAGTTTTTCACGCAGGTTGTCAAAGAAGGCAAAAGCGTGTACGAAATGGTGGGCGGCACAAATATGGCGGCGGTGCACTTGGCGGGAGCCACGGGTGGCGATTTGCTGCTGGGCTTCATTTCGGCCGTCGCCTTTGCCACAATTTTGGCGGTGGTGGCGGGGCTGACGCTGTCGGGCGCATCGGCGGTAAGCCATGATTTGTACGCTTCGGTCATCCGCAAGGGCAAGGCCACGCAGCACGAAGAGATGCGGGTTTCCAAGGCGGCCACGCTGGCTTTGGGCATTGCGGCGATTGTGTTCGGGATGGCCTTTGAGAATCAGAATGTGGCCTTTATGGTCGGGTTGGCTTTCGCGTTGGCGGCATCGGCCAATTTCCCCGTGCTGATGCTCAGTATGTTTTGGAAGGGGCTGACCACGCGCGGGGCGATTGCGGGCGGTTTTGCGGGGCTGCTCGGTGCGCTGGTGCTGATTGTGCTGGGGCCGACCGTGTGGGTGAGTGTGCTGCATCACGACAAACCCGTCTTCCCCTACGGTAATCCCGCGCTGTTTACCATCCCGCTGGCCTTTATCGTGGCCTGGCTGGTGTCGCTGGCCGACAAATCGGAACAGGCCGGCTGCGACAAGGCGGGTTTTGACGCGCAGTACGTCCGTTCGATGACGGGGGTAGGCGCGGCCGAAGCGAGCGATCATTGATTTCCGTTTTTGCAGGCTGTTTTTTCAGACGGCCTGTATCGGTTTTTCATCTTGTTGTTTGACCTATGTCGGTTTTTGGCTGTATTAATGATATAGAGACCTTTGCAAAATTCCTTTTCCCCCAACAGCCAAAACCCAAACACAGGTTTTTGGCTGTTTTCGCCCCCAATCACTCCTAATTTTACCCAAATACCCCCTTAATCCTCCCCGAATACCCCATAATCAGGCATCCGGGCCGCCTTTTAGGCAGCAACAGGCACACTTAGCCTGTTAGCCGCTTTCAACAGGTTTAAACACATCGCCTTCAGATGGCTTTGCGCACTCACTTTAATCAGCCCAAAATAGGCTGCCCGGGCGTAGCGGAATTTACGGTGCGGCGTACCGAAGCTTTGTTCCACCACATAACGGGTCTTCGACAAATATCGGTTGCGTTTGGTTTGCACTTCTGTCAGCGGACGGTTGCGGTGGGCTTTGCGCATAATGCCGTCTAACAACCGATGCTCTTTCAGGTGTTGCCGGTTTTCCGCACTGTCGTAGCCTTTATCGGCATAGACGGTCGTACCTTCGGCAATGCCTCCCAGCAAAGGCAACAGGTGGTTGCACTCATGGGTATTGGCGGGGGTAATCTGCAGTTTCTCGATATAGCCTTCCTCATCGGTGCGGGTATGTTGTTTGTAACCGAGTCTGTATAAACCGTTTTTCTTTGTCCAACGGGCATCTTTATCCTTACTCGGTGTAGTTTGGCCGCTGACTTGTCCTTCTTCATCGACTTCTATAGCCTGAAGCTGTTTACCGCCGGCGGTCTGAATAATGGTGGCGTCAATGACGGCGGCGGATGCCTTCTCTACTTTTAGTTTTTTTTCGGTCAGTTGTCGGTTAATCAGTTCCAGCAATTCGGACAGGGTGTCGTCTTGCGCCAGCCAGTTGCGGTAGCGGCATAAGGTGCTGTAGTCGGGGATGTTCAGTTCGTCAAAACGGCAAAACAGGTTGAAATCGATGCGGGTGATGAGGCTGTGTTCGAGTTCGGGATCGGAGAGGCTGTGCCATTGTCCGAGCAGGACGGCTTTGAACATGGACAGCAGGGGATAGGCGGGACGGCCGCGGTGGTCTCTAAGATAACGGGTTCTTTGACGGTTCAGGTATTGTTCGATCGGTTGCCAATCAATCACCTGATCCAACTTCAATAGTGGGAAGCGGTCGATGTGTTTGGCAATCATGGCTTGTGCGGTTTGCTGGAAGAAGGTGCTCATGAGAAATCCCCTAAATGCCTTGGTGGGAATTTAGGGGATTTTGGGGAATTTTGCAAAGGTCTCGGCCTGAATATCTGTCCGAAGGCCGTCTGAAAGCCTTATTGCTTCGCCGCCCCGCCTTGACGGCAACTTCGTTTCACCACATTATGGCACAGCCGCCAGGCAGCGATATTCATTGTAATCCAATACATTAGGAGATAAAACATGACCGACGCACACAAAATCTACACCGCATGGACGCAGATGTGGAACGGCCATCTCGATATTGCCGACGAACTGTTGTCGCCCCATTTCAAAGCGCACCTGACCGCCGACTCCACCCCGCCGCCCGCACCCGTTACCGACATTGCCAGCGCGAAGGCCTGGATTGCCACCATCCGCGCCAAAGCCGATTTGCATTACGAACTCGTGCTCGGCCCGTTTTGCGACGGCGACATGATTTCCGCCTATTGGCGCGTTACCGCCACGCTCGGCGACAAAACCGCCGTCAAAGTCGGCACGGATTTCCTGAAAGTCAAAGACGGCAAAATCACCGACTGCTGGACGATGAACAACAACGCCGCATAAGGCGAAGCTCGATGGGTTTCAGGCAGCCTGCACTTGGGAAATTTCAAGTGCAGGCTGCTTTTTTGCACGTTCGGCTTATAGGCCAAGCTAAACCAGCCCAGCCTTCTCCAATCCCATCAGACCGTCCATGCTGCCCGCCGGGGTGGCAAAAGCCACATTCAGGCGGTTCCAAACGTTGATGGTGTTGATGACGTGGGTCAACGCCACCAGTTCTTCTTCATCAAAATGAGCGCGTACCGCTGCGTAGTCCGCATCGTGAATACCCCGTTCGGAGATGCGGGTCAGGTTTTCCGCCCATTGCAGCGCGGCCCGTTCTTTTTCGGTAAACAGGGTTGATTCGTGCCAAACGGCCAAATGGTGCAGGCGCAGTTCTCGCTCACCGTGCAGCTTGGCTTCTTTGACGTGCATATCAACACAAAAAACGCAGCCATTGATTTGTGAAACACGCAGTTTCACCAAATCTTTCAGGGTACTATCCAGCGTGAGGCTTGCTTCCAAAGCCAGCAGTGCCTTATAGGTATTAAGAGCATATTGGGAATAGTGCAAGCGCATAAGTTCTCCAAATAAATGAATAAGCGGGTGGGAAATTTGGCCTGCCGGAAACTTTCTTCATTCAAGTGCAGGCTGCTTTTCAGACGGCCTTGGTTACAACAGCGTCAGTTTGCCCAGCTTAGCTTCCGCTTTTTGATAGTCGGGATGACTTTCGATGCGGCGCACATAGGCGGTAATGTTCGGCAGGTTTAATTCGGTGCGCGACACGGCGGCTTGCAGCGGGAAGCTCATCATGATGTCCGCGCCAGTGAGCGTGTCGCCCAGCAGCCATGCGGTTTTGCCCTGCAATTTCTGTTCGACGAATCCAAGGTGTAGTTCGAGTTGCGGATTCAGGAAATTCCTGCGTGTCCCATCGGTAATCTTGCGGGCAATCGGCTTCGCAAAAAACGGCATCGGGTTTTGGTCTATCTTGCGGAACACCAGCGACATGACCAAAAGCGGCATCAGTGATCCTTCGGCGTAGTGCAACCAAAATAGGTAGTCGGGGTAATTCGGGCTGTCGGCGGCGGGGCGCAGACTGCCTGTTTTGTCATACGTGGCAATCAGGTATTCCACAATCGCGCCGCTTTCGGGCAGGATAAGGCTGCCGTCCTGTAACAGCGGCGATTTACCGAGCGGGTGGATTGAACGCAGGCTTTCCGGCGCGAGTTGGGTTTGTTCGTTACGGCGGACGATTTCGGCGCGGTAATCCAATCCGAGGTGTTCCAGCAGCCAGGCGATGCGGTAAGCGCGGGATTGGGTGAGTGCGTAAAGGGTAATCATGGCGTTTCCTTTATGTGTGCAGCAAAACGGCAGTATGGATGAATTATTCAATCCAATCAACCACATCGTCTACTGCCTGCCGCGTTTTGGCGCGCTTGGGTTCGCCTGCGCGATAGCCAAACGCCGCCATGACGCTGACGCGGTATTCGTCAAGATTGATTAAACCTTTTTCCGACAGCAGTTTTTCCACATTTTCTTTTTGAAAGCCTTCCATCGGCGTGGAATCCACACCAATCAACGCGGCAGCGGTCATCATATTCGCCAACGCGATATAGGTTTGCTTGGCTGCCCAGTCGTTAAATGCGCGCGGATTATCGGCAATGGCAAAATCGGTTTCGGCAAACTGCTTGAAAAATTTTTGCATCATTCCAACGGTTTCAGGCGGTATTCCATGCGCGCCACCCCAGATTTTTTCCTGATAATCCGCCTGCATGGCAGCCTGCGTGCGCGCCAACAAAATCACAAAATGGCTGCAATCCATGATTTTTTCCGCCGCGCCCCATGCGATGCCGCGCAACTCTTCGCGCAGAGTACGGTTCTGCACCACCAAAAACCGCCAAGGTTCCAGCCCGAACGAGCTGGGCGACATGCGTGCGGTTTCCAGAATATAAGCAAAATCATCGGCAGGGATTTTCTTCGCCGCATCATAACTTTTGCAGGCGTGGCGGAAACGGAAGGCGTTTAAAACGGCTTGCTTATCGGCAAACATGGTTTTTCCTGTAAATTTATCTTGAATTCAAGCTAAATATAAATGGAGATTAGCTTGAAGTCAAGATAAAATAATCGCCATTTAAACCGAACGGAACATTCTATGACCGAACACCTTGATGCAGCCGCCCGCGCCGTTGCCCAATGGAAACAGGAACTGCCTGAATTGGCGGCCGAAAATATGCTTTTAATCGGACGTCTGAAACGCGCCGCTGCCTTCATCGCGCGCGAATTGGAAAAAGTTTACGGAGAATATGGTTTAACCGAAGGGTTGTTCGATGTGCTGGCCACTTTGCGCCGCAGCGGCGCGCCTTATACGCTGACCCCGACCGAGTTGTTCTCATCGCTGATGGTAACGTCCGGCACCATGACCACGCGCCTGAAAAATCTGGAAAACCAAGGCTTAATCGACCGCTTGCCCAACCCGGACGATGCCCGCAGCCTGCTTGTCCGCCTGACGGATAAAGGCAAAGAATTGATTGAAAAATCCGTGTTCCCGCATGTGGAAAACGAAAAGCGGCTGCTGGAAAAGCTGGATGCGGACACCCGCACGCAAATCGAACAAGGATTGGCGGCGTGGTTGGGGGCTTTGGAAACGTGAAGGCCGTCTGAAAACATAAAGTCGGCACAATAAAAAGCAGCCTGCACTTCAATTTCCAAAGTGCAGGCTGCTTTTTTCACTTCATCAACCCAATGCCTTTGCCAACGCCACCCCTACGCCTTTGGCGGATGCCGGGTTTTGACCGGTAATCAGACGGCCGTCCACCACCACGTTTTCCGCCCAGTTCGGCGCGGCATGGTGTTTTGCGCCGTGTTCAACGAGCGCGGTTTCCAGCAGGAAGGGGACGATTTTAGCTCCGCCCGTTGCTTCTTCTTCGGCGTTGGTGAAAGCGGCAACGTTTTTGCCGCTGACCAGATATTCGCCATTAGAAAGTTTCGCGTCCACCAGCGCGGCAGGGCCGTGGCAGACGGCGGCAACGATACCGCCGTTTTCGTACACTTCGCGGATAAGGCGTTGCGCGTCAAGGCTTTCGCGGAAATCCCACATCGTACCGTAGCCGCCGGTAAACAGAATGGCGGAATAGTCCGCGCCGTTCAGACCGCCCAGCCCGGGCGCAGCTTGCAAACGTTGTTGCAGGTCAGTTTGCTGCCAGTAATGGGCGTTCACGGGGTCATCCATATTCAGGCTGTCGGCATCAACGGGGGCGACTCCGGCTCGGATGGCGGCGATTTCGCTTCGGTGCCCGGCGGCTTCGGTTTCGTGCATGGGGTGCGTGAGTTCGGACAACCAAAAGCCGGTGGGCTGGCCGCTTGCACCTTTAACGGCATTGCTGGTTACAACGTAGAGAATGGGTTTGTCGGACATGTGTGTCTCCTGTCTGCAAGGTTGGTAAATAAAGGCTGGTTTTCAGAGGAGCTTTTGGCTGTATTCAGCCGTCTGAAATTTAAAAACAATATTAGTTTGTCTATGAAAAGCGGCGTTTTTGTGAAGCTGAAAGCAGCCTGCACTCTGATGCAATTAGGGTTGTCACTGCTTTGTTCATGTTTTCAGGTAGCCTCAATCCGCCACCGAAGCCGCCACCCATTTCACCACCAACGGTCGCACGCCGAGCAGGCTGGCGAATGCCACCGGCCAAGTAATCAAATATGATTTCAACAAACGCAGCGGGTAGCCCGCGTCGATGCCGATATTCAGAGCCACCAGCACCGCGCTCACAATCAGCACCATCACCGCTGAGGCGTAAAAAGAAAACAATACGCCCGCGTATTTTTTCGGCAATTTTTTCATCTCGCTCCCCTCAAAAAATCCATATCGTGTAGTTTAAACCGTTTATAAAAACACGAAAATAAGATAAATTGGCAAACACAGCCAAAACATGCACAAAGGAAGCAATAATGGATTGGGACTGGAACGGCATCCGCCACTTCACCACCCTCGTGGAAAAACAAACCCTTACCGCCGCTGCCGAACACCTGGGCGTGCAGCACAGCACCGTTTCGCGGCAAATCGCCCAGCTGGAAAACGCACTCGGCCTGCGCCTGTTTGACCGCATCGGCAAACGCTACCTGCTCACCCCCGAAGGCGAACGACTTTACCGTCATGCCTGCGAAATCTGCAAAGATATGAGCATGTTGCAGCGTACCGCGCGCGAACAGGCCGAGCTGCGGCACAGCGTCGTCATTTCCGCACCGCCATTCGTCGCCAGACTCCTGCTGATGCCCCACATTGCCGATTTCTACCGCAAACACAACGATATACGTCTTATCATTCAAAGTGATGCCGCACTCGCCGACTTGCACGGCCGCCAAGCCGACATCGCCCTGCGCCTCGTCCGCCCCACCCAAAACGACCTTGCCGTGCGCCGTATCGCCCATTTCTCCTACCGCATCTACGGCCATGAAGGCTACCTGAAAACCATCCGCCGCGAAGACTGGCGTTTCGTGCAAATTGCCGTAAACACCCGTTTTTCCCGCTGGTTTGCCGAACAAATCGGCGAAGATGCCGACATTTCCTTCGCCAGCAACGACTTCGCCGCCGTCAAACAAGCCGTGTGCGAACAAATCGGCATCGGTATCCTACCCGATTTCGCTGTTTTCCTTGCCGACAGGCTGCATCCCGTCTCACCCAATCCAGATGCCCCGCTACCTGAATTCGCAGCGGAACTCTTTCTGGTGATGCACGAAGACGTACGCCGCAGCCCCAGCGTCAGGGCGGTGGCGGATTACTTCGCGGAGGCGTTGGAACACATGTCGGTAAGATAAAAAGCAGCCTGCACTTCAATTTCAAAGTGCAGGCTGCTTTTGCGTTTGGGCGATACTGCTTTCGGCCTATTCCCTTTCCTTCGGCGGCACAATTGCCGGAAACCATCAGCACAATGGCGGTTAGTGTCCAAACTGTCCGAAGCAATCTGCGCCGTCGGCAATGCGCTGCTTGGCTTGCGCTTCGGTGGCGGAGTTGGTCAGGATTTCCGCTGCCTGCGTGCAGCCGATTTGTCGCAATACGTCGGCCAATACGTCCGATTTCGCCGTGTCTAAGCCGTCCTCATAGCGGCTTTTGGGCAGGCGCGCAGGGTTTCCAACCCGCGTTGTTTATCATGGCCTCTTACCCTATTAAAACGGAAGTCATGCTGATTGAGCCGAAGGCGAGTTCGTCATTGAATATTTCCATATCGTCCTGCAGTTCGCGCAGCGCGGCGGTATAGAGCAGCGGCAGGTAGTGTTCGGGGGTTGGCACGGAGAGCGCGGCGGCGTCCCCCTGCCGTTCGTAATGCACCAGTGTGTCGTTGTCCCGCGCGGCAAGGGCGCGGTTGACGGCATTGCGGAAGCCTATTGCCCAGTCGTAGCCCGCGGCGGGTTCGCGGCGCATGGCGCGCAGGTTGTGCACGATGTTGCCGCTGCCGGCCACCAGCACGCCTTGTTCGCGCAGCGGGGCGAGTTTTTTCGCCAAATCGAAATGCCATTGTGCAGGCTGCATCAGGTTCAAGCTGAGCTGCACCACGGGAATCTCGGCTTCGGGATATAGGTGTTTCAGCACCGCCCACGCGCCGTGGTCGAAGCCGCGTTCCGGTTTCGTTTCCACATTTGCAGGCTGCAACAACGAGCGCACCTGCCCCGCCAGTTCGGGCGAGCCGGGCGCGGGATATTGCACTTGGCTGAGTGCTGCGGGGAAGCCGTAAAAATCGTAAATCATTTCGGGGCGTTCGCCGGACGTTACCTGCAAACGGTTGCCGTACCAGTGCGCCGAAATCATCAGAATGGCTTTGGGCTTGGCAAATTTCTGCACGATGCGGCGGAAGCCTTGGTTGAACGGGTTTTCCGCGTCCAGCGCGTTCATCGGGCTGCCGTGTCCGACAAACAATACGGGCATTTTGTTCATGGTGTTTCCCAATTCGTTTTGAATCGGATGATTTTACGGGAAACTTTTGTGCGAACCATCCCGTTAGGAGAAGAATATATAGTCAATTAAAATCAAAATAGGACAGTAACGCATCGTCAAATCGGGCGTAATCAGACAATACGGTTCGCAGATACCGCTTAATATTCGCCCACACCTTCTCAATCGGGTTGAGCTCAGGTGAATAAGGTGCAAGAGGCAATACCTTATGTCCCCATTTTTCCGCCATTTCCCGTAAGACACCCATACGGTGAAATCGCGCATTATCTAAAATAATCACCGATTTTTGAGTCAATGCGGGCAGTAGGCATTGCTGAAACCACGCTTCAAAAAAGACTCCGGTCATCGTATTTTGATAAACCATCGGAGCAATCAGCCGGTTGCCGACTTGTGCGGACACCAGAGATAAGCGTCGGTATCTTTTCCCACTTATCTGCGCTTTCACTATTTGCCCTTTCAGGCTGCGGGCATAGGGGCGGAACAGGTAGCGGTCAAATCCTGTTTCATCCAAATAAACACGTTGGTAGTCGGAAAATTCGGCCAGCTGTGTCAAATAATGCGTTACTTTGGCCGGGTCTTGTTCTTTGTAAGTGGTGGTCTTTTTTTGCGCGTCATCCCCATCTGTTTGAGTGCATAGCAAACGGCGGCTGCCGTACAATCAAAATGTTTGGCGATTTCATGCAGATAGGCATCCGGGTGTTGCCCAACATATTGAGCCAGTTTTTGCCTATCCAATTTGACGGCATTTAGACCGGTAACTTGATGTTTTAGGCTGCCTGTTTGTTTTTTAAGGCGAATCCACAGGTAAAGCGTGTTTCTTGACAAGTTAAACGTCGCTGCGGTTTGGCTGATGTTTTTGCATTGTTCGTAATAGTTTAAAGCTTTGTTTCTTAAGTCCGCAGAGTATGCCATGGTTAGACCTTAAAAGTTGAGTATTGTACTATTTTATTTTTAATTGACTATATTTTCTTAATGGGAAATCATCGGGCGGTTTTTGGCTTTTGTGTTTTATTTTTTGTTGTTTATAAAGGCTACCTGAAAGCGCAGCTTCAACGAAGTTAAAACGAAGCGAAGCGAGTTTCTGCGAAGCTAAAACGGATTTATGCTTTGCCTTCCCAGCCGCCGCGCATATCCACGCCGGTTTCTTCCGCAGGCGTTCGATTTCGGCCGTTTGTTCGGCGGTCAGTACCAGCTTGGCAGAGACCTTTGCAAAAAAGCCCTTCCTTCGACAGCCAAAACCCAAACACAGGTTTTCGTCTATTTCCGCCCCTAATTGCTCCTGATTTTACCCAAATGCCCCCTTAATCCTCCCCGGATACCCCATAATCAGGCATCTGGGTCGCCTTTTAGGCGGCAACAGGCACACTTAGCCTGTTGGCCGCTTTCAACAGGTTCAAACACATCGCCTTCAGATGGCTTTGCGCACTCACTTTGAGCAGACCAAAATAGGCTGCTCGGGCGTAGTCGTAGCCTTTGTCGGCATAGACGGTCGTGCCTTCGGCAATGCCTTCCAACAAAGGGGACAGATGGTTGCACTCATGGGTATTGGCGGGGGTAATGTGCAGTTTCTCGATATAGCCTTCCTCATCGGTGCGGGTATGTTGTTTGTAACCGAGTCTGTATAAACCGTTTTTCTTTGTCCAGCGGGCATCGCTGTCTTTACTCGGTGTGGTTTGTCCGCTGACTTGTCCTTCTTCATCGACTTCTATGGCCTGACGCTGTTTGCTGCCGGCGGTCTGAATAATGGTGGCGTCAATGACGGCGGCGGATGCTTTCTCTATTTTTAGGTTTTTTTCGGTCAGTTGGCGGTTAATCAGTTCCAGCAATTCGGACAGGGTGTCGTCTTGCGCCAGCCAGTTGCGGTAGCGGCATAAGGTGCTGTAATCGGGGATGCTCAGTTCGTCAAAACGGCAAAACAGGTTGAAATCGATGCGGGTGATGAGGCTGTGTTCGAGTTCGGGATCGGAGAGGCTGTGCCATTGTCCGAGCAGGACGGCTTTGAACATGGACAACAGGGGATAGGCGGGACGGCCGCGGTGGTCTCTAAGGTAACGGGTTCTTTGACGATTCAGGTACTGCTCGATCGGCTGCCAATCAATCACCTGATCCAACTTCAATAGTGGGAAGCGGTCGATGTGTTTGGCAATCATGGCTTGTGCGGTTTGCTGGAAGAAGGTGCTCATGAGAAATCCCCTAAATGTCTTGATGGGAATTTAGGGGATTTTGGGGGGATTTTGCAAAGGTCTCCCTCTACCCAACCTCAAATTCTCTGCATTAGAATAGTATATTGATCAAAAGGAGAACACATGACTACCTACTTCGTCTCTCGTCATACAGGCGCGATTGAATGGATAAAACAGCAACCGCAATGGCAAATAGATGAATTTACCTCACACCTGGACGCAACAAGAATTCAAGCGGGTGATGTCGTTTTAGGAACGTTGCCCTTGGACTTGGCTGCAGAAGTGTGCCATCGCGGTGCCAAATTTTATTTTTTAATTTTGCCCCAGCAGTTTGCAGAACGAGGCAACGAGCATACTGTAGCAGCCATGTCTGCCGCAGGCGCAACTTTACAGCGGTTTGAAGTCAAAAAAATCTCCGAATAAAACTTCAAGCTTCCTGAAAAACATTGATCCAGAAAATGCAATGAAACAAAAACGCAAAATCTTAATCGCCGTTACAGGCATGTCACCGCAAATTTTGACCGAAACCGTCTATGCCCTGTATACGCAGCAAAATTGGCTGCCTGATGAAATTTTTGTACTGACCACACAAACCGGCTACAACAATATCGTTCGTAATTTGCTTGGGGAAGACGGCTTTTTCACGCGCCTTTGCAAAGATTACAATCTGCCTGAAATTCAGTTCGGCGAACGGAACATCCATGTTATCCACGATGCCGACGGCGAAAAACTGAGTGATATCCGCACACCTGAAGAAAACAATTTAGCAGCAGATATGATTGTGAATTTTATCCGCCAACAATGCGCCGATGATAAGACCGAGCTACACGTTTCCATCGCAGGCGGACGAAAATCTATGGGATTTTATATTGGTTATGCACTATCTTTGTTTGGTCGTCCGCAGGATAAACTGTCGCACGTTCTAGTCACCGAAGGATTTGAAAACAACCCGCTTTTTTTCTATCCGACCCATTACGACAACTATATTTCCAAAAAGCCGTACGACCCTAATTGCACAGAAACCATTAACACGCGTGAAGCCAAAGTAATGCAGGCAGAAATTCCGTTTGTACGCATGAGTTACGGTTTGCCAAATTTGGCGCAAAATAATGTGAGCTACTCCGAAGCAGTACAGCTCTTACAAAACAATTTAAAAGCTGACCGCATCATTTTAAATATCAAAGATTGCACCATTCAACTTGGGCAGGACAAACCCATTAAAATAGCCGACAAACGCTACTTTTTTGCCTATGCCGCATTAGCGCGTTTTCATTTGCAAAATAAAAGCATCAAGCTGATAAACCAAGCAACCTGCTATGACAACATTAAAAACAACAAATGGCAGCTTGACGTATATCCCGAGCTGGATGATTTTCAAACATGCTATTGGGACATCATGCAAATCCACGAACCATCTCTAAAAAATGCTCCGAATCGTCAAGATCTATTAGAGCAGGCACGCAATAGCGCATTGCAAAGTTTGCGCGAACTACCTTCCAAACTCCGCACCATCTTAACGGAGAACTTTTCAGAATACGTTGCAGAACAATACGGCGTATTTAGCACAGGTACACGAAAAACAACGCCAACATACTATTTAAAGATGCCAGCAGAAAAAATTGAAATTGTAGGGTAATAAAAAATAAATTTTTAAACTGTCTACCCTATTCCTACTTTTATATGGAGTCTTACATGTCCCAAACCATCATTGCCCTAAGCACGACCGAGCAACTTGCTGCAGCCATTCCCGAAAAAGAACAAAACGCACTATTGTTTGAAATATTCAAATTCGCCGCCTGGGGCTTAGACAACAAAGACTATCAAGAAAAAGTAAACGAACTGCTTTACCTTGCGGCACAGCGTGGTACTGAATTGTCAAACTCCGCTCAAAAAAACAAGAAACAGGGCGAACACGCCTATCAGCTGACGCAAGAATTAGAAACCCTATTCAAAAAAGACAACCAGACAGCTCTAAACGCTTGGTTTAATGAGCAGCAAGCCCGTCCCGAACTAAGCCAACGCATCAAAAAACACTTAGCCATCAAACTGGGCAAACTCAACAAGAATAAAGACAAGAGAAAATCCTTCACGCCAACACAAGGCTGCCTGGTACGCCCTCCCCAATTTACCCAACATCATCCCAACAGCCTGCGCCACCTGCCCCAACATTCCAACTGGGAAATCGTCATTGACGAAACAGGCATGGAATTTGAGCAAGCGGAGGATTTATCCATCGATGACTACAGCTTAGGCCGCTATGTTGCGCTTGCCATTCCAGAAGGTAAAGCCGAATTGGACAGACTGCCCGAAACATTCCACGCTGCCGAAGAAAAGCCCGAGCTGCTGGACAAAGTCATCAATAACATTCTCTCGCAGTCAGTAGGCGTATTGGGCATTACTGCCAAAGACCCGCTTTCATTCAACCGCCCGCGTTGGTTTAGCGGTGTTTACCGTTTACTGCAACTTGTCTTACGCCTGCTGCCACTACCCAACGAAGGCAGCAAGCAAGTTCGCGTGTTTATCGAACAACGCGGCAGCTTTAATGCCGATACCGACTTGGAGGTTTTAAAACAACTGCTGTTAAGCGAATTGCAAAGTATAGACGAAGCCCGCTTCAGCCAACTACTCCTGTCGCTGGAAATCGCCCCCAAAGGCAAACACCCCTATCTTGCCCATGTTGACGCACTGGCGCACTGCTGGGGCGGCTCGTCTGCCGCACAACGTTTGACAAAAGCCAAATTCAAAGGGCATTGTTTCCTTACCCCGGAAAGCGGCGATTTAGAACGCATTTATGCTGCACTCGACGGCAAAACTGCCCTGTCGCCGCACGACTGGTTTCAAGCAGTCTGCGCCCTTTCCGGCGAACCCGAACACAGCCTGTTGCGCGAAGCCATGCAGCAATTGGGCGAACGCTGCCGAACACGGCCTGAAATCTGGCAAAACTACCTGCAAACAGTCCGCCAACGCCTAAACGAAAAAGACTACCGCCCCCAAGCCTTAGATGAAATCTTAGGCTGGCTGCAAACCTACGCCCCGGCAGACAACAAACTGCCGCCGCTATTACAGCTGCGTTTTCAAGCAGCCCGGCTTGCCGCCGACAACCATCAGGGCAGAATGCGTCTGGAAGCCATACAAAACCTGCTTGATTTGGGCAACCAACTGAAATACGAAGCCGCACCCGAAGTCGCGCAGGTATACAACCGCCTGGCGGTAGCCACCACCAACATATACGAATTCGACTACGCCAAACAAATTCTGCAACACGCGCTCAAACTGCCTGAAATCGCCGTCGGTCGGCAGCAATACGGCAGGCTTCTATCAGGCATGGGACAGATACACGCCTTCTCGGGCGAACACCAAGCTGCCGCATCCTTTTTTACCCAAGCACTTGAAACATTTGAAAAACTATCCGATCCAGCAGAAGCACAAAAAGACATCCGGCAAACCAACCTTTACCGGCTGCACAACGCCCTGGACGCAGGCGAAACATGGGAAAACATACAGCCGCTCGCCACATCTGTTTTCGGCAGCGATTTAGACAAAGCCGCCAACAAATTTTCAAGCAACCCAAACGGCCGCTTTACCCATCATGCCTTATTGCGCCTGCTTGCCGCCTATCCGCAGCAAACCGCATCCGCGCAAAAAACCTATTTGTACAATCAAGCCCACTGGCTAAGCGAAGCAGGACACCCATGGCAGCTTATCCACCTGTGGCGCGGCTGGTTGGCGCATTTTGCAGGCAACGACATCATTGCCGCCGAAGCCTTTAACCATACCCTAGATGAAGAAGCAGACGGCCTGACCCTGCAATGGATTGTGCTGACGACTGCCGTATTGGCAGAACGGCTCGGACTGGGCAAATCCAGCTCCTACCCCATTGCCACCGAAGCTGCTCGTCTGAAAACCGCGTTCCCCCAAGCGCCGCACGCAGCCTTACAGACCTTGCAGAAAAGCGAAGCAAAACCCGAAAAACTGCTTGCCGCGCTGAAAGCCTGCCTGCCTTTTAACTTCAAATAAAAAAGCGCACACTGACACAACACACCATTTCAGACGACCCCAATCCACCAAACAAAGCGAGACCATCATGCAGCCAATTCCACACTACTTCATCATCCTTTCCGAACACAACATCGCCGAATACCGCGCCTGCCTCGATTTACAGCCCCAAAACGTCCACCTCATCGTCACCGATTGGGTCGCCGGTAAAAACGCACACACCCGTTTCAAAAACACGCTGGAGCAAAGCGAACAATTTAACGGCAAAATCCACGAAATCGGCTTTCAAAGCGACAGCCAACTCATCGGCGAACGAACCGAAGAAATCCAAATGTGGCTCGACACCGTCTTCAAAGCCTACTGCGCCCAACACCACATTTCAAACAACGCCATACTCAACATCACAGGCGGCACAAAAATCCTGTCCCAACTGCTTGCCGCCCAAACCGGCATATGGCAGGAGCTGCACTACCAAGCCTTCCAACGCGACAGCAACCAAATCCACATAGACCGCCTCAATCCCGACAACTTGGCATTTCTGGGCGAAATCGTCCTATCCAATCAATTCTCCCTGCGCGACAGCTTGAAGCTCTACGCCGACGAAATCAAAAAACACAACCCCAACCCCATTGCTAAACATCCCGACAGCCTGCCCCTTGCCCAAATGCGTTTTGCCGCCCAAAGCATGCAGCAGCCTGAAAACGGCAACCTCTTCCCCGCCGTTATGCCCGTCTTGGAAAACGCATGGACACAAAAATATCCCAAAGACCAAAAAGAAATCCTGCTTGAATGGCAAAAGTTCGGGCTTGCACAACCCGACGAACTCAAACCCTTCCTTCAAAGGCTGATCAACCTGCTTGACCCGCAAGACCGCATCCGCCTGGATGAAAAAGGACTGATACTGCCCACCAAATACAACAAAAACAGTCAAATAGCCCGACAAATTCACGACTGGAGAAAATGGATAAGCGGCGACTGGTTTGAACAACTTATTTACACATGGTTTAAAGAAAACGGCGTGAAAGACGAAGAACTGGAGACAGGTTTGCAACTGATACAAGGAGAAAGTCAGGGCAACGAAACCGACATTTTGCTGTTCCGTAAAAACCAACTGATTTTTTGCGAACTCAAATCCGATTTAAGCTCCGAAAGCAAGCTGGCAGACCCGCTAAGGCAAGTGATCGACCAAAGCCTCAACATGGGCAAAGTGCGCCGCGTCCTGATTCTGTCGCCCAAAATCCAGAATGATCACCAAAAAGACGAAAGTAAAAAACAAAAATGGACAGAATTCGAGCGCAACTGCGCCGCCAAAAACATCCAGATCATCATCGTCCGCGACAAAGAAGCGCTGAAAGCCCTGACAAGCTGACATCGAAGTCTCTTGACCATGGAAACGTCGTCTGAAAACGTTAAAAAACATTGTGAAATGCAAAGCAGACGGCTATAATCCGAAACACAAGTTTTCCGACGGATAGCGAAAAGTCTGTCTTTCGGCTGCTCTTTTCAGTTAAGGTTTTATTAAATAATGTTTTTGTTGGTTAAGGAAAAATACTAACTTTTCTTAACTATATAGAAGATTGAAAATAATAGAATTTTTTAACCGAGCGCAGTCGGAAGACTTGCCCCACGTATCGGGGATTAAGACTGTTTCATCTGACTGATTGCACCGTTTTGAACGGGTCGGAAGACTTGCCCCACGTATCGGGGATTAAGACGGAATGCTTTGGACAAGAGCATTGGTATATTTACGTCGGAAGACTTGCCCCACGTATCGGGGATTAAGACCAGTGCAGTGTTAGCTTCTTCACGAGTGATGTCAAGGTCGGAAGACTTGCCCCACGTATCGGGGATTAAGACTCAGCCAGAGAGATGCTGTCATCGTGTGCATTACGTCGGAAGACTTGCCCCACGTATCGGGGATTAAGACCGTACATCTTGCTGTTGAAACACCGTATCAGGAGTCTGAAGACTTGCCCCACGAATCGGGGATTAAGACTTTTAGCCACGATTATCTCCATAAAAGGCTGTTAAGTCGGAAGACTTGCCCCACGTATCGGGGATTAAGACACACGCATTGCACCGTATTGCTGAACCAACTCTGTCGGAAGACTTGCCCCACTTATCTGTCTTTCAAGCTTTTCGGACGACCTCAAGCCAAGGTCGTCTGAAAATATCGGAAAACCTGCCCCACTAATCGGGGATTAAGACCTGTAATATCTGGGTAAATTGACTTTTTTCTTTTGTCGGAAGACTTGCCCCACTAATCGGGGATTAAGACACTAACTGTACTGTTTTTGTGCCAATGAAGTGAAGTCGAAAAACTTTCCCCACACATCTGGAGTTTCAAGCTTTTCAGACGACCTCAAACCAAGGTCGTCTGAAAATGTCGGGAAACCTGCCCCACTCATCGGGGATTAAGACTCGTACATCAAAATCTTCAGGGATAGTCACTTTAGTCGGGAGACTTGCCCCACTCATCGGGGATTAAGACTAACGTCCATTGCGGTTCAAGGCGGCCGCATCACAGTCGGAAGACTTGTACCACGTATCAGGCTTAAAGCTTTTCAGACGACCTCAAGCCTAGCTCGTCTGAAAATATCGGAAAACCTGCCCCACTAATCGGGGATTAAGACACGCTCATTGCCTCGTAGGCACGTTCCGTTTTCAGTCGGAAGACTTGCCCCACCCATCGGGGATTAAGACAAATATTCTACGTTTACTTTGATCCACGATAATATCGGAAGACTTACCCCACTTATCGGGGATAAAAATCAAACAGCCTTGATGGTTCGTTCCATCAAGGCTGTTTTTACGTCGGGCGTATGTTCAAGCGGCTTGGATAATGCGGTATTGCCCGTTGCCGAATACCGTTTCTTTGCCCAAGTGCAGCCATTGCCCGATATACAGCATTTGCGAGAAGGCGGGCGGAAGGTCGGTCAGCTGCCATGTACCGATTGCGCCGCTAAGGGGCGTAATCTGCTTTTGACGGTTGGAAAAACGGCGGTGTTCGTGCCATGAAAGCCGGGGCGGGACGCCTTGTCCGCCGATTTGGGCGGACAGCTCGGCAGCGTTTGCATTGTTGCCCCAGTGCAGATGGGCCAGCGTCAGATAGCGGCGCAGGAGCTGGCGCAGGAAAACCGCCTGCGTCAGTTCGGTTTCCCGCAAAATCCTGCCTTTTTGCTGGATACGCAGAGGCGTCAGCAGCTGAATATGCGCTTGGGTGGGATAGCGTTCGGGCAGCCTGATATGGTTGTCGTGCAGCGCGATGGGGCTGCCGCGTTCGCTAATCGTCAGAAAACTGCCGTCCGCCTGCTGTACCGCAATACCGCTCAATTCGCCCTTGCCCGCATTGTTTGCCCCCAACCCTTTGGCAAAAGCCTGGGCAAATACCGCGGCAATCAAAGGCAGGCTGTGCCGCGCCCTGCCGAACAGCACCAAATCAAACGCATACCCCGCGCCCGCCGGAAAATGCGTGGGCGCGACCAGCGGCGTTTCAATCAAATAAGGCGGCGGCGGACTTTGGCGCACGCTGCCGGGCAAGTCGGCACAAGGCGCCGGCTCGAAAATCTGCGCGTAAGGGCAATCGGGAAGATGCGGCGTTTGAGGCGTATCGCATGTACAGGCGGCAGCCAAAAGCGCATGCCCGAACACTCCGCGCAAGGTCGAAGCCGCATAGGACGGAAGCTGCAAATCATGCGTCAGCGTGAAATGCAAACGATAGCGGGCTATGGGCAATTCCGGAGGAAGATTGAGCGGATTCATGGCAGACAGACAAGTAAAAAATGGCATGATACGGCGTTTCAGACGACCTGAAAATGCGAAATAGAGCAGATTCCAACCATCCCGCCCCTTCAGGCAAGGAAAACACCGTCAGAATATCAAAACAAGCCGATACGGGGAAACAAACAAATTTGTGTCCTTAGCATTTCACGCTGTATAAGCCTAGAATCCACTTCATCGTTTTCAACAACGTTTCTTTTTGCCCTATCCGTCCCAATGCGCCAACATTATCTTTTTGCTTACGACATCACTTGCCCGCGCCGCCAAGCACGAGTACGCCGCTTGCTGCAAAGCTATGCGGTAGGTATGCAGAAATCCTTATTCGAATGCTGGCTGACCGCAGACGAATTAATGCAACTTAACGGCAAATTGAGTGAATTATTGGATTCAAATGATACGCTGCATTATCTCGCCTTAAGTCAGTCAGACAATGAATGGCTGTTCAGCACAACCAAGCCGCTTCGCTACGATGTTTTTATGGTGGTTTAGTATTTGAAACCGCCTACAACATTACACAAACAACACGAAAAGGAAAAAAAGATGCAAAACTTAGACACGATTTTTGTAACCGTCAAAGACATTGCGCAAAAAAATCCGAAACTTGCCGCAATAGTCTGCCTATTCGGCATCGCCATAAGCGCAGTCGTCACCGTCAACGAAACATCAACAAAATAAGGAGAAAACCATGTGGCTGGCAATTTTGAAATGGGCGATTAAATTTTGCATCGGCAAGATTGTCGACAGGATATTCGCCTCCTTCATACCTATACCCGTATAGCTTCAATCCGAAAGGCAAATTCATGACCACGCTCTACCTAGACCGCAAAAACCTTACTCTGCGAGCAGACGGCGATGCTTTGGTGTGTTACGAGAACGATGGACGTATAGCAACCGTACCGCTCAAAATCTTACAGCGCGTCTGCATACGCGGGGATATAACCCTATCGGCAAAGGTTTTAAGCAAATTGGGCGAAGCTGGCGTCGGCGTACTCATATTAAATGGGCGACAAAACCGCCCTGCCCTCATGCTGCCCAACTGGAAACTGGATGGAAAAAGACGTGTCGCGCAATACGCCCTGTCGCAGGATAAGGCAGCAAGCCTTGCCGCCGCCCGAAACACTGTTGCCGCCAAGTTGTCCGCACAACAGCATCACTTGCAGCAAATGGCATGTTCGGACAATCGGAATACAGCTTGCCTGAACAATCACAGCCAAGCCCTGGCAAACCTTGTCGATGCCATTTCAAGCAGCCCCGACATTGCCGCATTGCGGGGCATAGAAGGCGCTGCCGCCGCACATTATTTCAGCGCATGGGCAAGCGTACTGCCCGCAAACTGGCACTTTACAGGACGCAACAAACGTCCGCCGCGCGACCCGCTCAACGCAACCCTGTCCCTCGCCTACACCCTGCTGCACTTCGACATCGTCAAGCATCTCTACCTAAGCGGATTAGACCCCTTTATCGGCTACTATCACCAGCCCGAACACGGTCGCGAATCCTTTGCCTGCGATTTATTGGAACACCTGCGCAGTCAATGCGATGTCTGGGTGCTTTCCCTGTTTCATCAAGAAACCCTGACACTAGAGGATTTTTCAACCACCGCGCAAGGCTGCCTGATGAGCAAAAACGCACGCATCAAATTTTATCCAGCCTACGAAGCAACCGCCAAGCAATGGCGGATCCATATCCACCAGCTTTGCGCCGACTATCTAGCCATCCTCTCCCAATACAGTGGACAGCCTGAGATCCAATTAAGCGGACTGACCACCTTAGAATAAAAATGCGCCACCTTATCGCCTACGACATCGCCGACCCGCACCGCCTGCGAAAAGCACACCGCTATTTAATACAGCACGCCATCCCCCTGCAAAACAGCGTCTTCCTGCACATCGGCAGCAGTGATCAAGCAAGGCAATGCTTTGAAATACTTTGCAAAATGCTCAACGCCAAGCAGGACAATTTACGCTGCTATCCCCTGCCCAACAGCAGCGTAATCCACACGCTGGGCAAACCCGCCTTACCTGAAGGCATCATCTTGGGCGGCGTGGGCAAGCTGTAAACACAAACCCGCTTTTCAGACGACCCCGAACTCACACAAACCCTCCGCCAACAAAAACAGCCTTGATGCAATATCAAGGCTGTTTTGCTATCGGTCATCAACAAACCCGGCAGACATTTTCAGACGACCCAAGCTCGAGGTCGTCTGAAAAGATTGAAACCCCGATTAGTGGGGCAAGTCTTCCGACTTTGCCAGCAATACCGTTTGCGCGACTCTTTTTTGTCTTAATCCCCGATTAGTGGGGCAAGTCTTCCGACGCACTGTAGCGGGTAAACTGAACGTAGTTGCTGGGTCTTAATCCCCGATTAGTGGGGCAAGTCTTCCGACCCTATGTGGCTCAAGTATTTATCTTTTACTTGGATAGTCTTAATCCCCGATTAGTGGGGCAAGTCTTCCGACGTTGTTCAATCTTACGATGGTCAACAGGTTGAAGAGTCTTAATCCCCGATTAGTGGGGCAAGTCTTCCGACGCAAAACCTGCGTGCTTTCGGCACGACCCAAGCGTCTTAATCCCCGATTAGTGGGGCAAGTCTTCCGATATGGCTGAACATTATCATAAGCTGCGGGACTTTTACGTCTTAATCCCCGATTCGTGGGGGTAAGTCTTCCGACATAAGCATTTATATGACTAACAAAAATAAGTTTAGTCTTAATCCCCGATTCGTGGGGGCAAGTCTTCCGACATAACCAAATAGAGTTTTATAGGTGGCGCAAATTGTCTTAATCCCCGATTTATGGGGCAAATCTTCCGACGCGAAGGCTTCACTGCGAAGCAGCACATCATCGAGTCTTAATCCCCGATTCGTGGGGCAAGTCTTCCGACCGTCAGTGGGAATACAGAATGAGCCTGCGAGATGAGTCTTAATCCCCGATTAGTGGGGCAAGTCTTCCGACGGATCAGTTCTATCTCAAGATGGAGAAGTTTGATGATGTCTTAATCCCCGATTAGTGGGGCAAGTCTTCCGACTTAGTTGTTTTCTTTTCTGTAATCTTTTGTGGCGTCTTAATCCCCGATTAGTGGGGCAAGTCTTCCGACTTTAGATGATTCGTCATATGTTGCTAATGGTATTGTCTTAATCCCCGATTAGTGGGGCAAGTCTTCCGACCAAGGAGCAGTTGATAGCATGGCTGCAGTGTTTGAGTCTTAATCCCCGATTAGTGGGGCAAGTCTTCCGACAAGTTATCCGAACCAGAACCCCACCTTTAATTCTGTCTTAATCCCCGATTAGTGGGGCAAGTCTTCCGACCAGGGCCATCGTCCTTCACGGTATTGATTGGTTGTCTTAATCCCCGATTAGTGGGGCAAGTCTTCCGACTGCACTCGGTTAAAAAATTTCATTATTTTCAATCTTCTATATAGTTAAGAAAGGTTAGCATTTTTCCTTAACCAACAAAGACATTATTTAATAAAACCTTAACTGAAAAGAGCAGCCGAAAGACAGACTTTTCGCTATCCGTCGGAAAACTTGTGATACGGATTATAGCCGTGTGCTTTGCATTCGACAACGCTTTTTAACTGTTTTGCGGCTTTAGGTCGTCTGAAAAGCTCGGGCTTTGACAAAGACGAAAATCTATTCGCCGCGCAGCTTCGCCAGGATGGGTTTCAGCTCTTTGCCGCGTTTGTCGTTCAGCCATTTCGGGAATTTTGACATCATCTTTTTGACGGCAAATACGACGGCGATTTCGGCTTTCTGCTCTGCGCTGAAATCGGGGCTTTCTGCGGCGTTTTGAAGAGCTTCTTTCCACTCGTGATAGAGTATGGCGTGCTCTTGATTGCCTATGGTCAGACCGGTTTGCGCTGCCATTTTATCTTGCCATGTTTGGATAAACTGCTGATGCGCGGGCATGGCGGCAAGCTCGGCGGCCTTTTGTTGCGCGGCTAGGGCTTGGTTTTGTGCTTCTTGGATATTGCGGATGCTGCGGCGGGCTTCTTCGCCTGCTTCGGTAAAATAGCCGTAGCCGGATGCGGTTTTGCTGCCTGCGCCTTGTGTTTGCAAGGCTTGAAACAGTAGGTTTTGGGCGTATGCCGCCCATGCCTGCGCGCCCGGTGCGCTTTCGATGACGAAATAGAAGCTGCCTTGTGTGGCGATTTGCTGATTGGGGATGGGGGATTCCATTTCGTCGGCTTCGGGTTGTTTGCCGTTGTAGTAGTCTTGGTGGTGGGTGGTGATGATTTCTGCAGCAAAGGGCGGGGTGTTGGCGGGGATGAACCATGCGTCGTGCCAAACGAGTGCGCCTGATTTCAGGCTGCCTGAGTCGCTGTCGTCGCCGAACAATACGGTCAGGTGGGCTTTATCCAGTCCGAGGCTTTCGGCATGGCTGCGGGCGATGCCTTTGACGGAGGAGCCTGCGATGAGGGGCATGCCGTAGGTGTGGCTGGTGCTGATGCCTGTTTCCAGTGCGCCTGCGCTGTTTAGGCCTGTATAGAGCCTGCCTGAAATGCCGGCAGCAAGTGTGGCGAAGCGGCCGGTATCGGAAGTGGCCTGCACCCAGCGTGTGAAGGCGAGTGTGTACAGGCTGTCTTTTTTGGGCGCGGGAATTTTGACGATTTTTTGAATCAGCTCTGCTTTGGCTTGTTTGTCGTCTTTGTCCCATTTGGTCAGGCCGCGCTGCATGAGCAAACCGGCATGCGCGTCTTTTAGGTCGTCTGAAATGAGTTTTTTCAGGCTTTCCCGCATGAGTGATATGGTCATGATTGTCCCCCTTGTTCGTCTTTGGGTTTGGGCAGCAGGGCTTGGGTGTAGCGTTTGAGGCTGGAGGCGGCTTCTATGGCTTGGCGCGTGAGGAGTTGGTAATGCGATAAGTCTGCTTCTAAGATTTTCTTGTGCAGGCTGTCTTTATTTTCGCCCAACAATTCAGCAATGTGCGCCAGTAGGAGCAGGTGCTCTTCTTTGCCTTTGGCTTGTAAAAAGCCGATGGCTTGGGCAAGCCCGGATTGCAGGATCATGGTGGGGAAATTCAGCGCAAGCGTGCGGTATTCTTTGACTTGCTTGTTGTCATCTTTGACTTTTTGAATCAAGCCTAATGCGCGTTGGGCGTATTTTTGCGAGCGGATGTGTGGCATGTTATTCCCCTTTTGTCAGGTCGTCTGAAAGTACGAGACGACACAGGCCGCGTCCGACTGTATGTTTGCCGCCGATTTGGATTTGGGTCTCGCCTGCGGGAATCAATGCGGAGAGTTCGTCTGCGCTTTTGGCGTTGCGGCTGTGGCGCGATTTGTCGATGGCTAAAATGCCGTACAACACGCTTTCGGCGGGTAGGTTTTCTTCCGACCAGAGCGCGCCTTCTTTGACGATGCGCGTTTCGCGGTCGATTCTGATGCGCATGCGGATTTCGGTTGCGGTATCGGCTAAGAAGGAGAATGTGCTGTCGGGCAGGATAATGAAGCGTTGGCAGAGCTGTTCGCGCCATGCTTCGCTGTTTGCCGTGTTTTCAGGATAAACGGTGGCGGAAATGTGTTCTGCCCATTGTTTGGCTTCGGTACTGGTTTCGCTGCCGATGTCCAAATCTTCCAGCGCGATTTGGCTGCCTGAAACGCGCAATACGGTGTTGTCCGGTACGGATGCGCTATCTTTTAAAGCGGGTACTTTGGGGCTTTCCGGCAGTATCCCGCGTACATCGCGTGCATAACGTTGCAGGATAAAGGGGCAAGTGGCAAAGGCGACTGTTCCGGCAAACGAGCGGATCGGAAGCAGCAATAGATGTGCATCGCCAAAGGCGGCGGCGCCGGCGTGAATATTTTCTTTGTCGGCTTGGCTGTCCGCGCCAAACAGGGCTTGAATGTCGTCTTCGCTGACATGCCATTTTTCTTTGGCTTCATCACGCAATACGCCTTTGAGCGCGCTGCCGGGGACGAGCGGCAGATTGGTGGCGCGGCTGCGGGCGATAGGCAAGTCGACGGCGCCGATGCCTTGACCTGTGCCGACGTGGAGGGCGGATAAGGCATGTAGGTGAAAAATTCGGGTGTTCATTTTGGTTTCCTTGTTTTTTAAATGTGAAATAGGTTGTCAGGTCGTCTGAAAATTAAATGCTCTGCCACGGGCCGATCAATCCGATGCCGAAGCCGTCGCGTCGGTCTTGTTCGCTGTCGCTGAATGCCTGCCATTGGGCTTGGGTAAGTTCGGCCGGGTTGCCGCTTTGTATTTCAAACCAATACACTGCGCCTGCCGAAACGGCTTTTCGCATGGCTTTCGGTGCATGTTGCTGCAAATCCCAGCCTGAAACGGGCAGCCAATGGTCTATGGCGGCGGCGCGGAGTTTGACTTGCAGATTGGTATGCGGGAGTGTGCCTGTTAAGGTTTGGCTGTCCAACCAGCCGGGCAGCCAGCCTTTGTCAAACAAGGCAGGCGTCAGCAAGGTGAGCATCAATCCGTTTGTATATGCGTATTCAGGCTGTTTGAATACGTCGTCTGAAATTTTATTCAGCCGCGACAGCCTTCCTTCTCCGCCGAAACGCACTACGCTGTTATCTTGCAAATCGGCTGCCGTGCGTATCACGAAACCATAGCGGTGGCTTTCCCAGCCCTGATGATGCTTCCGCACAGATTCGGCAAAATCGTAAGCAGCTGTTTGGAACAAACGTCCGTCTTCGGCTGCAAGTGTTTCTCGATTTATGCCGACATGGGTACGCGTTTCAATCGGCAGCGATTGTGCGCCGCGTTTATTGATGTCTTCAAACACCAACTTCCCGCCGTTTTGCCAAGCCAGCAGATCTGCCAAATCCCAATACGTTGCGCCACTTTGAGGCTTGCCTTTGATGGACGATTGAATTTGTACGGGCAATAAATCGGCTTGGGGGAAATCTGCCGCTGTATCGCTGCCAAAGGCTTGCGGCGCGAGACGGACGAGTTCGGTTTTGTCTGTCTCTTTGTTTTTTAAATACAGGGCGTTGGCAGGTTTAGGCAATAGGATTCTCAGGTCGTCTGAAATATCCTGTTTCGCTAAAAACGCGCCCTGTACGGCAATTTGGCGTAATTCATCAACTTGTGCGTCCGACAACTTGGCTCGATTGCCTTGGGTTTTGCCGTCCCAATCACTGCCGCTCTGCCACATGATTTGCGTGCGTACCAAACCTGCTGCCGCAGAGGGTAACGGAAATTGAATATCATCGGTATCCGACTGCGCCCCAAACGGTTTGCCGCTGCGGAATACCAACGGCGCAAGTGCGTCTAAAAAATAGCTGTTCATGATTGCGCCTCCTGTCCTAAATCGTTTTGTGTTTTGGCGGCAAGCCAGCGGGCAATGATTAACTCGGTAGCGAAGATATTGAGTGCGCCGGTATGTTCGCTGCCAAGCTGACGTTGCAAGGCATCCAGTCGGGCTTTCAGCTCTTTCTTCACATCGTCTTTCAATTCACCGCCCGACATATTTCGCGCCCTATCGAGCATTCGGGTAAACTCGGCTTGGCGGATATTTTGGTGCAGCTCGAAGGATAAATCGGCGGATTTCGGAAAATCCGTGCGCATAAAGATATCGCGGCTGTCGTAGGCAATACGGCTGCTGATTTCTTTCTTCTGATACCGGTTTTGCCATTTTTTAAATGCTGCCAAACCTGCTTCATCACTCCATTGCACACGCCAATCGCTGTCCGAACCTGAACGCACGGACAAGGTAATCCCCAATCCATTGCGCTGTTGATCGGCAGGATAATTGTCGCCTTTCGCCACTTTTTCCGCGTGTTTTGCCAAACGGCGTACATTGCCGAGCGGCGTGCTGATGTGGCAAATCGCCAAACCGACGGACAATGTGGGCGTTTTTTCTGCTTTCAAAACATCTGACACTTTTTTCAAGCTGTCTGAAAATTCTTGTCGCAACGTATCCGCGCAACCAACCGCCTTATCCAACGCGACAAAGCCCAATACATCATCGCCGCCCGCATAAACGCATTGCGCCCGAAAATTGCGCATTTTCGCAGGTACACTTTCGGCAAATGTAGATAATGCTTCGGTAATCGCTTGATGCTCTTCAATCGTTTTCGCACGATCCAGCAACTCGCCCATGCGGTCGCCGTCTGCCAGCAACATCGCCCAGTAGCTGCATGGTTCGCCATATTTGTGCCAAATCGTTTTTAAAACATTTTTCAACTTTGATAATTTTTCTGATGCATCCGCACTGTTTTTATTGTCTGACAAAGCAGCATCCAACCGATTGCGGTACAGCAACTGCCCATCAAACGGAAAATCTGAGTAAATGCCTTGATTGCCCTTTACACGAGTCGCTAAATTCAGCGCAATTAAAGGTTCGTAAGCATCGCAAAGTTTGCTTAACTCATTTTCAGGCAAACCTTGCAGCCAAGCATCTGCGGCTACACGGGTAACGGGCGTAAACTGTTCGCTATTGCCGCCCAAACGCTTCACAATTCCTGCGCAATCCAACTGCTCCGACCGACTCAAACCCAGCTTGCGTCTTGCCACATCAGACAAGTCGGCATCGCCGTTTGCTTTTTCCAACAATACGGTTTCACGCGCCCCATCCAGTGAAGACTTAGGCAGCATAAACTGCCTGTCCCAAGCATCGGCCGCATGTGCCGGCGCAAAATCGCGTGTTGCCTTACGCGCCGCCAAAGCCGATGCGGCACGTTGGCTTGCATCCGAATAACCTTTTTCGTTTATCCGCGCCCATGCCGTCTGGATTTCCAAATAATCATTAAGTTGCATCTGCCAGATTTCAACGCGCAAGGCCGCATTCAAATCCTGCAGCGCCTGCCGTGCTATGGTTTCAAACCGTGACTGTGCCGCCGCTTTCGCCTGTTCGACCAAATCGCGCACGGCGGCATCATCAGCCGCCTCAACCTGCACTTGAATTTTGTTGCCGACTGAGAAATTATCGTCCATCCGGTCACAAGGCTCTAAACGGTCTTTGGTCGTCTCATCCACAAACGGAAACACCATCTGCGCTCTGGCTTCAAACAAACTCTTTGCAGCAGCCTTCGCCATTTCCGACAGCAGCCAAGAACCGCTCCATAAATCCCGACTCCGCCGAGCCGAAGCAATGAATCCCTGTACAGGACCGATGGATAGGGTTAAAACGTATTGAGTCATTTCGTTTTCTCCAAAATCTGTTTTACTTCTGGACTACTGTTAGGCAACATAATCACCATGCCACGCCATTGACCGCTCTCATGAACGGGACGGCTGAATATGGTTGCTAAATGTCGTGAATGTTCATCATTTCGTCCAAGCAGTCGGCGAAACTCCGCTTTATATTTACGGCGTGTTTCCTTCCACTCAGTGATTGCATCGATCCAAGCATCTTTGACCTTTTTATCGCTACCTAAAAACAAAATTTTGCAACCCAACTCACGCATTTCATCAGTTAGAACCAGTTTTATACCTTCAGCCTTAAAAGCACCACAGCCACGCCGAGTGCGCCCACCTAGTCCGCCTAAAGTCACCCACCAGCGCAAAGTTTCCAAAATCTGCTGCTTATCTGTTTCGTTTGCCCTTTCACTCAAACGCCATTGCACAACCCATTGCAAACCTTCTTTGCCCAATTTCATTTCAGGTAGTCCTGTATTCGTCTTGCGTGCCGTAAACAACGCATAGCCTAAAGGATCATTTAAACCTCTTACATAATCAGAAAGTGAAGCTTCATGCAGTTTGTTTTGTACCTGTACACGCAAAAATACTAAACTTGCCGCAGCTTCTTCACCAATACCTCCCCATAAACGAAACTCTGCTTCACGTAATCTTTTCCCGCTCAAATTCCATTTTTGATGAGCCAACAAACGCCACCAGAAACGCAGTTGCCCGCGAATTTCGGTTACACGAATAGGCAATTTCTCATCACTTTCACGCGCTACTACGCCACCACCGTGCAAAGGCGTAACAAGCTCACAGTAAATTTCCTGCCAAGCCTCCTTGCTTCCAGGCAGTTTTTCCATCGGCCCAAAATCGGGTATTAGTAAAGCCATTTTCTTATCCTTTGTTATTTAATCAGCAAGCTACTTTATAACGAAACTAACTAAATTTTGCATTATACACAAATTTGTTTAGCATTCATAATTCATAAAAATGAGACTTGAGAACAAAATTACTATAACTGATAATAGACTTCTAATAGTAATAGGCGATATTAGTAAATCGCAGATTTAGTTAAGACTAAACGTTACGTTAATAGAATCCGATCAAAACCTGATTTTAAAGTGACACACAGCCACATCACGAAAACAACTGGATTATGCCATTAAAAATTAATAATTTTTTATCTATTACCGATGCTGAGAGAATCGATTCAGCTTTAAATCAACTGCCTTGGGCAGGATCGAGCATAGATTGGGATAAGATTAAAGGCGAGAAGCTGCGCATTTCCTTATTTGGGGAAATAACGACAGCATCTATTCATTATGATACTTTTAAAAGATTTAAAGCTTGCCAAGGGAAGAACGTGGTAATTTACTACTCGCCATCACATCAACCTTGGATACTGGATACGGATGATTTTATCTATAATTGGTTAAGTATCTTTGAAGAATTACTTGAATTTCCTAAATTTATAGTATTTTGTTATGAAAAAATTTGGCAGCCTGGATATTTAGAAAATTCAATAGAATGCGAACCTATGGGAGAGTTAATTGGTTTAATCTGAAAAAGAACCCTAACACGCATAATATCTGAATTTGCGCACAAGGCATGGATTTTTGCTTACGATTTTTTATGCCATTCATTGCAATCAGTTTTTCAAAAAAGCCGAAATTCTTTAATGGCTGCATGAAAACAGCCAGAGACCTTTGCAAAATCCCCCAAAATCCCCTAAATTCCCATCAAGACATTTAGGGGATTTTCCATGAGCACCTTCTTCCAGCAAACCGCACAAGCCATGATCGCCAAACACATCGACCGCTTCCCATTATTGAAGTTGGATCAGGTGATTAATTGGCAACCGATCAAGCAGTACCTGAATCGCCAAAGAACCCGTTACCTTAGAGACCACCGCAGCCGTCCCGCCTATCCCCTGTTGTCCATGTTCAAAGCCGTCCTGCTCGGACAATGGCACAGCCTCTCCGATCCCGAACTCGAACACAGCCTCATCACCCGCATCGATTTCAACCTGTTTTGCCGTTTTGACGAACTGAGCATCCCCGATTACAGCACCTTATGCCGCTACCGCAACTGGCTGGCGCAAGACGACACCCTGTCCGAATTGCTGGAACTGATTAACCGCCAACTGACCGAAAAAAACCTAAAAATAGAGAAAGCATCCGCCGCCGTCATTGACGCCACCATTATTCAGACCGCCGGCAGCAAACAGCGTCAGGCCATAGAAGTCGATGAAGAAGGACAAGTCAGCGGACAAACCACACCGAGTAAAGACAGCGATGCCCGCTGGACAAAGAAAAACGGCCTCTACAAACTCGGTTACAAACAACATACCCGCACCGATGAGGAAGGCTATATCGAGAAACTGCACATTACCCCCGCCAATACCCATGAGTGCAACCATCTGTCCCCTTTGTTGGAGGGTATTGCCGAAGGCACGACCGTCTATGCCGACAAAGGCTACGACAGTACGGAAAACCGGCAACACCTGAAAGAGCATCGGTTGTTGGACGGCATTATGCTCAAAGCCCACCGCAACCGTCCGCTGACGGAAGCGCAAACCAAACGCAACCGATATTTGTCGAAAACCCGTTATGTGGTCGAACAAAGCTTCGGTACGCTGCACCGTAAATTCCGCTACGCCCGGGCAGCCTATTTCGGACTAATTAAAGTGAGTGCGCAAAGCCATCTGAAGGCGATGTGTTTGAACCTGTTGAAAGCGGCTAACAGGCTAAGTGTGCCTGTTGCCGCCTAAAAGGCGGGCCGGATGCCTGATTATGGGGTATCCGGGGAGGATTAAGGGGGTATTTGGGTAGAATTAAGGAGTGATTGGGAGCGGAAACAGCCGAAAACAGCCGAAAACCTGTGTTTGGGGTTTCGGCTGTTGGGGGGAGGAAGGAATTTTGCAAAGATCTCTATATCATTGAATCAAAACGAATACTGCTGGTAACGAAAACAGTATCAACAATGAAACGATTGACCACGAACCTAGGTACTCCTCCGGTCATTAGGGGAGATAGATGCCGGTCGTCGGTATCATCATCACTGCTTTATTAGGTTTCACTTTTCACTGAGTGAAAGAACCAGGTTCTTGCAATCATCTTTCAGCCAAGCAAAGCTGTCTGCCTCAATCCCCCTTTTGATTGCGGACTTGGTCTCGGCAATCTGCCCATTGCCCGTCGGTATGACTTTCTGCATCGGTGCGGATATGCTGTAAGCAAGCCTTAAAGTGCCTTTAACCTGGCATGCATCACAGTCGTTGCCGGTAGTGACTGCTGTACGGATTCCATTTGCACTAATACGCTGATCTGATTTTGTCAGCCGCCGATAAACCAGGTCCGGATAACGCTAGCGATACCTACATCGGCGCACAGGATATCGGAACCTTGTCCGCTCAATCGGTGCTTGATTAGGCTCAACAGATGGGGAAGTGTGCCTGACCAGGTTTTCCGGTTAGTGAGTTTTGCCAAAGTCTCGGGCAGAAACCACTTCAAAAATATCAATCCATTGATATTTAATATTATTTCTACTTTATATTAAAAACCATGCGGCGCTCAGCATTAACAGAACCTAGTTCCATTACATGAATACACTTGTGGCCATCGTACTTTTTATAGGGATAACCAGCTACGCCAATCCAAAGTAACCTGTTATTCATTCAGTGAACAAAGGTTTTTCTACGTTTCAAACCGCCATATAGTCTGCCAATATTCATCCTCCTTTGAGAATGGGCTGAAAAAAATTTTAGGGCTTTTTACTGCTAATATAGTTGGTACCAATATAGGCAAAGGCAATGGATGCGCACCTGACATTGTTGCTTATCCCACCGGTAAATCACCCTCCCCCACGCAGTGTAGAACACAATCTGCCGTGGACAATGGATTAACTAAACCGCTTAAAGGCGAACTTAAAATTTGGAGAAAAAATGCAAACAGAAAGACGACTCAGGTTGCCTGATGTCCGCCACATGGTTGGCTACGGTACTACGACCACTTACTACAAGTCCTAATTACTCATATGGAGGATTGAATATGCTGAACCAAATCCAGTTGAAACGTTACGCCGAATTGTCAGGCTATACAGAAAAGGCTTTAAGGGACAAAATTAGCACCGGCGTTTGGATAGAGGGACTCCACTACTACCGTGCACCTGACCGCCACATCTTAATCAACGTAAAAGAGGTAGAAAAATGGCAACGAAACGAATGCCAACCGGCTTAGTTATCCGCGACTGTAGTATCAAAATATGGTTCATGTATCGGGGTAAACGATGTTGGGAAAGCCTGCCGCTCAAGCCCACCACCGCCAACATCCGACATGCCACCAAACTCTGGGAAGAAATATGTACCCGAATCGCCATCGGCGTATTCGACTACGCTGAATTCTTCCCCCACTCCAAACGTGCAGAAAAAACGGAAAGCAGCCCCACTTTCCGTGAGATGGCCGAAGCCTAGCTGGCCACCGTTAACCAGCTATCCCACTCCACCCTATCCCGCTATCGCGGCATGCTCAACAGCCACGTTCTGCCCAAAATTGGCGACATACCGATAGACCGTATCCAGTACAGTACCCTAGCCGGGTTGCTGGCTACCTTAGACTGTAGCGCAAAAACTCGCAACAACATCGCCACCGTTATTCGGCAGCCGTTTGTTCTTGCGCTCCGCGACGGTAGGATAAAAGACAACCCCGCCCAGCATCTGTCCAACGCCAAAGTGCAGAAAGAGCCGCCTGACCCGTTCACGCTCGAAGAAGCCGAAGCCATCCTAGGCTACCTGAAAAATGAACCTGTGTTTCACAATTACTTCGAACTGGCCTTCTTCAGCGGTATGCGTACCAGCGAGTTCATCGCCCTCACTTGGCAGGACATCGACTTTCAGAGGCAGTGCGTGTGCGTAACAAAGCATCCGTGGCTGGCAAGCTGAAAAGCACTAAAACCCACAGCTACCGAGACATCGAACTCAATAGCCGCGCCTTGGAAGCCTTACGCAGACAATGGCAAAGAACAGGACTAGCAAGCGGATACGTTTTCATCAATCCAAAAACCGGCAGCCCGTTTGAGAATGACAAAGTACCTTGGAGACCGTGGCAGCACGCCATAAAAATAGCGGGGGTAAGGTACAGGAAACCCTACAACACCCGCCATACATTTGCCACACTCAACCTCATGGCCGGAGCCAACCCCATGTGGGTAGCCCGGCAGATGGGACACAGCACCATGAAGATGCTACTTGAAAACTATTCCCGCTGGATTGACTTGGCCGACAAGCAGCGTGAAAAGTCTAAAATCGAGCAGCTTTTTGATGGGAAATGTGCCAATAGTGTGCCAAAAAACACAGAAATGAAGATAAGTATAGGATACTTATCGGATATCTTGGTGGAGGCGGGGGGAATCGAACCCCCGTCCGGAAGTCCTCTACAGAGCGTTCTACATACTTAGTCGTGTCTATTTAAAATCTCGTTCCTATCATGCCGACCGACAGGCCTTCTAGGAACCAGTTACCTTAAATCTTATTTTCCGCCAAGTAACCCGGCGGAAAACCAGTCAATGTAAAATGACGTTGCGGTAGCTTGCACTACACAGCCCATTGACCAACTGCTGCAACGGCAGGCCTTAAGCGGCCAGTGCGTAAGTTTCGTCGTTTGCGACTATTTAGATTCAGTGTTTTACGGGAAATCTGAGACCCCGGTATGCCCGCATCTGCTTTGCAACCCCCGTCGAAACCAAGATCGCCCCCAGATGGGAAAGGTCGATTATACGCATATCGTTATACTTTGCCAAGTCGGACTGTCTTGATGATGAGTTTGATTGGGATGGTTGCAGAGATTCGAGGTCGTCTGAAAAATACAGTGAATTCGTTTATAATACCGCTTTCCGATTTTGGGCCTGTTTGAGCATGAAAAAGGTTGAGAAAAATATCTTGGTTTTGCATAGCGCGGAGCAAATGTTTGAGTTGGTTGATAAGGTTGAAGACTATCCGAAATTTTTGCCCTGGTATAGTAAAACTGAAGTGATTGAACGAAAAAACAATGAGTTGAAAGCGCGTCTTTTTATGGACTATATGCGCGTGCGCCAATCATTTGCTACACACAATCACAATATTCCCGGCAAGGAAATCCGAATGGATTTGTTGGAAGGGCCTTTTAAAATCTTGCGGGGAACATGGAAATTCTTAGATTTGGGCGACGATATGTGCAAAGTTGAATTTAAATTGGAATATGAATTTTCCAACTCTGTCTTATCTGCCATGATTTCGCCCGTTTTCAGCCATTTGTCCGGGGCATTGGTTGATGCGTTCGTTAAGGAAGCGGATCGCCGTTATGCTTGAGATTGAAGTTGTTTATGGTTTGCCTGGCAAGCAAGTGTTGAAAAAACTGAATGTGCAAAATGGCTGTACGGCGCGTGAAGCGGTGTGTCAAAGTGGCCTAGATGAAATATTTTCAGAATTGGACTTGCAAACTGCTCCGCTGGGAATTTTTGGCAAATCAGTTAAAAGTGAGACGCTTCTTCGCGATAAAGATCGGATTGAGATTTATCGCCCATTATTGATTGATCCTAAAGAGGCACGTCGGAAACGGGTACAAAATCAGGATTGAAAGTTAACCGGGGTCGTCTGAAACCATGTTCAGGCGACCTTTTATTAAAAATTGCCGTATTTTCTGAGGTATTGAGAATTAATTATGTCGAATAAAATCAAAATGATCGTCGGACTGGGAAATCCCGGGGGCGAATACGAACAAACTCGCCATAATGCAGGATTTTGGTTCTTAGACGAACTTGCGTGGCAGTGGAAAGTATCATTTAAAGAAGAGAAAAAATTTTTTGGTGAGGTGGCGCGGGCGAATCTGCCCGATGGCGATGTTTGGCTGCTTAAACCTATGACTTTTATGAATCGTTCCGGCCAGTCTGTTGCCGCACTCGCGCAGTTTTACAAAATCAAGCCCGAAGAGATACTGGTTGTGCATGACGAATTGGACATTCCTTGCGGCCGTATCAAATTTAAACTTGGCGGCGGAAATGGGGGGCATAACGGTTTGAAAGATATCCAAGCCCGTCTTGGTACACCTGACTATTACCGTTTGCGTTTGGGTATAGATCATCCTGGTGACCGTAACCTCGTTGTCTCTTATGTATTGAACAAGCCAAGCGCAGAACACCGCCAACAGATTGACGAGGCAATTGCCAAATCATTAAAAGCGATGCCAAAAATAATGTCGGGCGAATGGGAAGAAGCTACACGTTTCTTGCACAGCAAATAAATTTTATGTTGCTTAGCCCCCTCTTTTGAAAAATTCCCTTATATGACTCAGATTTTAGAATTAATCCAAACTGAATCTGTCGGCGTAGTGGAAGAAACCCTTGATTTTCTTCTGTACGAATGCAGTATAGAGGACGCTCCGACAACAGAGGAAGTTGAACAATGGCGCGACATACTAAACGGACGCGGCAATAAATTCATCCGCCTTGCGGCTATCTGCCAAACTTGGTTGGATGAGGAACAAAAATGAAATTTTACATCAATAAATTCAGCCTGTTGGCTATCGTTTGGTTTGTAGCCGGCATCTATTCTTTAATTTTCAAAGAGGCAGGTAATACGCCGCCGCCGTTCCCCCATTTCGATAAAGTGGCTCACTTTGCTTTGTTTTTTGCCCAAATTTGGTTATTGGCAAAATCTTATATCCATGAAAAAGCAAAAATTCCCTATTTCGGTTTGTTGATATTCGCACTTTTATTTGCTGTTGGAAGCGAATGGGCGCAAGCTACTTTCACGACAACTCGCGAAGGCTCTATCGGTGACGGCATTGCAGATATGTTGGGTACAGGCGTCGCGCTATGGGTTGCAGCAAAAATTAATACATCCAAAAACCTTTCTTCTTCCCAGTCCCATTAACTACCCTCACCTATTTTTTTCTATAAAACTATTTGAAACCCGGGTGCAATCGTATTTGTTGAATACCCTTGCATTCATATGGATTGATTAATTTATTCATTAATAAATGAATTAGCTTTTAAATATAATGATATTTATTCGCATATAGATATTTATATTTGTGGAATCAGCATTTCAGACGACCTATCAATCGTTTCCAATATTATTTTTTAAAATTATACTTGACCGCCTACATGCAATTACTTAAAGTAGCCATCTATTTATACAAAGAAAAACGGGTACTCCCGTTAACGAAAAAATGAGCGCAATCACCCCACCCAAAATCACTAAATTCGACAGCAAGCCGACCGATGTTTATTTCTTCGGCACCTGCGTCCTCGATCTTTTCATGCCCGAAGCAGGCATGGATGCCATTACTTTAATCGAGCAGCAAGGCATACGGGTTCATTACCCGATGGCGCAAAGCTGCTGCGGCCAACCCGCCTACTCTTCCGGTCATCCGACCGAGGCGTTTGATGTCGCCAAAGCACAACTCGACCTCTTCCCCGAAAACTGGCCGATCGTCGTACCGTCCGGCTCATGCGGCGGCATGATGAAACATCACTGGCCTACCCTGTTTAAAAATACAGAATACGAATCCAAAGCGGTTGATTGTGCCAACCGCATCATCGAATTTACTCATTTCTTGCTTGCCATCGGCTACAAGCCTGAAGACAAAGGCGAGCCGGTCAAAGTCGCCGTCCACACTTCCTGCGCCGCCCGCCGCGAAATGAACGTCCATATTTCAGGCTGGCAGTTGATTGACGGCATGGAAAACGTTGAACGTATCGTTCACGACCATGAAAGCGAATGCTGCGGCTTCGGCGGTACATTCTCCGTCAAACAGGCGGATATTTCCGGCGCGATGGTAACCGACAAAGTTGCCGCACTGAAAGAAACCGGTGCGACCGAAATCATCAGCGCGGACTGCGGCTGCATGATGAATATCGGCGGAAAAATCGCTAAGGACGAGCCGAACATGCCGCGTCCGAAACATATCGCATCCTTCTTGTTGGAACGTACCGGAGGCAAAGCATGAGCGCGCGCGAAAATATTTTGGCAAAACTGAAAAAAGCCGACGCATTGCCGATGGAAGAGCCTGCGGTTTTTGATTATTACCGTGAAATGGGCGTTTCTTGGGACAGCGAAGTTGAACGTCTGAAACATTGGGCTGCCGCTATGCGCGCCGTCAAAACCGAAATTTATTGGGTGACCAAAACCGGCTGGCCGCAAGTATTCCGTCAAGCAGCCGAAGGCAAAGGTTTGAAAAACATCCTGCTGCCGTTGGCGACCGAACACGGACAAATTGCCCGTGCCGCGCTGGTGGACAGCAATATCGAACCGATTGCTTTCGAGCGCGAAATCGATACTTGGAAAACCGAGTTCTTCACGAACATCGATGCAGGCTTTAGCGGCTCGCAATGCGGCATCGCCCGTACCGGTACACTGATGCTGTTTTCCAGCCCCGAAGAACCGCGTACTTTAAGCCTCGTTCCGCCCGTGCATTTCTGTCTGTTTGATACGGCGAAAATGTATAACGAATTTCACAACGCCGTTGAAGGCGAAAAACTGGTGGAAAACGGTATGCCGACCAATGTTTTCCTGATTTCCGGCCCGTCCAAAACCGCAGACATTCAGTTGACGCTTGCTTACGGCGCGCACGGTCCGCGTGATTTGGTCATCCTCGCCATCCTGCCTGACCACATTTCCCCTGCCGATTTGGAGGAAAACGCATGACTACGCAAACCATCAAGTTCCACATGAAGCCGGAAACTTTCAAACAAAACGCCGCAATTTCCCTTCAAGACAAGCCTTTGCGTAAGAGTCTGCGTACCGCGATGGATATGCTGATGACCAAACGCAAAGCCGTTTTGACCGACGAAGAAGAGCTGCAAAGCCTGCGTGATTTGTGCGAACACGTCCGTCAGCGTTCTCTGTCCAAATTGCCCGCCCTGCTGGAGCAACTGGAAGAAAACCTGACTAAGTTGGGCGTGAAAGTACACTGGGCGGAAACTCCGGCCGAAGCCTGCCAAATCATCCACGACATCATTGCTGCCAAAAACGGTAAGCTGATGGTCAAAGGCAAATCGATGGTCAGCGAAGAAATCGAACTGAACCATTATCTTGAAGCAAAAGGCATTAAAGCAGTGGAAAGCGACTTGGGCGAGTTTATCGTCCAAATGGCAGGTGAAAAACCGACCCATATCGTGATGCCCGCCATTCACAAAACCAAAGAACAGGTTAGCGAACTTTTCCACCAAAACCTCGGCACGCCGTTAACGGACGACGTAGACCAACTGACCGGCTTCGCCCGCAAAGCCCTGCGCGATATTTACAGCACTGCCGATGTTGGTTTGAGCGGCGTAAACTTTGCTGTTGCAGAAACAGGTACGCTGTGTCTGGTGGAAAACGAAGGCAACGGTCGCTTGAGTACCACCGTTCCGCCCGTGCATATCGCTATTACCGGTATTGAAAAAGTTGTAGCCAAGCTGTCGGACGTTCCTCCTTTGTACAGCCTGCTACCACGTTCTGCCATCGGTCAGAACATTACCACCTATTTCAACATGATTACCGGCCCGCGCCGCAGCGAAGAGCTGGACGGTCCGCAGGAAATGCACTTGGTTCTGCTCGACAACGGCCGCAGCCAAGCCTATGCCGAAGATCAAATGCGCCGCACCTTGCAATGTATCCGTTGTGGCGCATGTATGAACCATTGTCCGGTTTATACCCGTATCGGTGGCGCGGCATACGGCACAACCTACCCCGGCCCTATCGGCGAGATTATTTCTCCGCACCTTTTGGGCTTGGAAGCCACCCGCGATCTGCCGACCGCCTGTACCATGTGCGGCGCGTGTGTGGAAGTTTGTCCGGTGCGTATCCCGATTACCGAGCAAATGCAGCGTCTGCGTGTCGAGGCACAACGTTCGCCGACCGAGGTCGTACCACATCCTATCCGCGGACAAGGCGCATCGCATACCTTCGGCGAACAAATGGCATGGCGCACGTTCAACGGCATTTTCAGCGGCAGCAAAGCCTACCGCGCCTTCGGTTGGGCGGCCACTAAATTCCGCGCATTGACGCCGAGCAAGCAACTGGGCTGGACAGACAACCGCGTTCCGATGAAACCTGCCAAGAGAACTCTGCATGAAATGATGGCGGAAAAAATGCGCCAAAAAGAAAAAGCGTAAAGCTGAATCTGACAAGGAGCGCGACACATAGTTGAGGCTCGTCTGAAAATAGCAAACTGCACTTTGTTAGCTGGATTTTCCCTCCAGTCAGCCAAAGTGCAGTTTTTATGACTTAAATTTGGCGGATAACATTGCATCAGTACGGCTATCGGTACAGCATACGACTCTGCCCCGTCTGATTTGAAGTCGAGCCACGATTAAACGCATCTGAGCAATACAGAAAGTGTTCTTAAAATCTCATTAAAAAGGTCGTCTGAAAACCGTATTTGAAGCATTAGCTTCGTAAATATAGTTCTCAGACGACCTTGATCTATCGGAAATATAAGAAAGAACGGATTAATAATCTACTTTGATTTTAGGCGTTTCGTTTTCCTGTTGCGCCGCTTCGTATTCTTCTTCCAACTCAAACCGTAACGGATACAAATTCAGTTTTTCCATCAGTAGGCGGTCGCCGTCTTCGTCGGGGTTTTCGGTGGTTAAGAGCTTGTCGCCGTAGAAAATCGAGTTCGCGCCCGCCAAGAAACACATCGCCTGCATGGACTCGGGCATATTGCTGCGTCCTGCCGACAGACGGACGTAGCTGTGCGGCATGGTAATCCGTGCTACGGCGATGGTGCGCACGAACTCCGTCCAGTCCAAATCTTCGGCATCGGCAAGCGGCGTGCCTTCCACTTTGACCAACTGGTTAATCGGCACGCTTTCGGGCTGCGGGTCAAGGTTGGCGAGGCTGGCAATCAGTCCGGCACGCTCGGCGCGGGTCTCGTTCATGCCGACGATGCCGCCGCAGCAAACCTTCAAACCGGCATTGCGGACTTTGCCCAAGGTATCCATGCGGTCTTCGTGTTTGCGCGTGTGGATGATGTCGTTGTAGCGCTCAGGGTCGGTGTCGAGGTTGTGGTTGTAATAGTCCAAACCTGCTTTTTTGAAGTCTTCCGCCATACCGTCTTCGAGCATACCGAACGTGCCGCAGGTTTCCATGCCCAAGCCCTTCACGGCTTTGATGATTGCGGAAACCGTCTCCACGTCTTTGGGTTTGGGTCCGCGCCATGCCGCGCCCATGCAGAAACGGCTTGCGCCGCGCGATTTGGCGATTTTGGCTTTTTCGACGATTTCATCTACATCCATCATCTGCTCTTTGCCCAGATTGGTGTTGTGGTGCGCCGATTGCGGACAGTAGGCGCAGTCTTCGGGACAGCCGCCGGTTTTGATGGATAACAGCGTGGAAAGCTGGATTTCGCGCGGGTTGAAATTTTGGCGGTGTATTTCGGCGGCTTGGTAAACGAGGTCGAGGAAGGGAAGTCCGAACAGGGCTTCGACATCGCATTTTTTCCAATAACGCGCAGTCGGGTGCGGCTTGCGCTCGGTCTTACGGCGCAAGGCGACGGGAGAGATGGTCATAGTGTGTTCTTTCGTGTTTACAGCGGCGCAATGACGCTGACTGCCTGACTGTCGGCGCAATGACGGCAGCGGCGTGGTTAGATAAGTTGGCATCGATGTTATTTGCCTCAAAGGGTGAAATCATTCAAATCAAATACTTGAACAATTTTGGCAGCTCATAAAATCATAAGATTGCCACCCTACTCTCGATGCCGGATGGAGTGTAACGCTTTTGAAAACTCAGGGCAAAACTTTTTAGTTTTTCACTCAAAAAATCATCTGAATTTCTATTTCCATTGATGGAAACCGACTTTTCAGACGACTCTCATCAAAAGGAACGAATTTTATCTATGTGTGATATTGGCGGATAGGCAGAATCAAACTAGAATCGATAAATTAATTACAACGTGCTATGACTATAAATTAGAAAAGGAATATGATGAATCAGCCTAAAATTAAAGCATATTGGAAATCTGCCGCTCTGCTGCTGGTTGTATTTGGTGTGCAAGTACTGTTGTTTTTGTTATTGCTTTACATGAATGTTTTAGATAAAGGAAATCCGTCCGTTTTAGAGATATTGGGCAATGTTTTGATTTCTACTGCCCATGGTCTACCCGCCATGCTGTTATGTACCCTTGTCGCAAAACGTTTGTACTTGCGGCGCAGTGTAGCAGGAACGTTGTTGTTTACATTGCTTTCAGCGGCAGGTGTGGTACTTACGATTGCGGCATCTGAAGGTATGTTGATGCTGATATATCAGCGTTCAACAACATTGGATTGGCAAATGTACGCCGGAGTCGGAATAATGGGGGCAATTGCGGGCTCGATTGGTTCTTTGATGTTGCCGAAGTCGTCTGAAAACAAGTCTCTCAATAAATAGTTACATAGCTTTGACTATTGTATTTTGGATAGATATTGGCACTTTTAGAAAGTCAATAGACTAAAGGTCGTCTGAAAACCCTGTTTTCAGACGACCTTTTACATTGGCAAGGATAAACAAATATGCGGTAATGTCTGCTTCTTGTCTAATCCGCTGAACTAGCCTGCCAGTTGCGGAAAAATAGATTTCAATCCGGCAACGATGATTTCTACGGAGACGGCCGCAAGCATCATACCCATGATGCGGTTGAGGATGGTCAACCCTGTCGTACCCAGTTTTTTGCTGATTCGCCCGGCGACGATGAGGATGGCGTAGCAAATCAGGCTGACGAGGAAGCCTGCGGTAAGGATCAAAGCAATATCGCTGTAATTTTTGGCGGCTGAGGCGTAGATGATCACGGTAGAGATACCGCCCGGACCGATGGTGATGGGGATGGCGACGGGAACGACGGCGATGGCTTTGGCATTTTTCTGGATGTGTTGTACAACACCCTCTTCCTTGTCTCCACCGATATTTTGTTTGGCAGGGTTGTCGTTGCCGTTCATCATGGAGATGGCGATAAGCAATACCAAAATACCGCCGCCGACTTGGAAAGAGCCGACGCTGATGCCTAAGATTTTCAACAACATCCCGCCCGTTAAGGTGAAGACGGTAATGACGATGAAGACGGCGAGTGCGGCGGTGCGGGCGATGCGGCGCTTTTCTTTGGTGCTGTGATCCTGCGTCAAATCAAGGTAAATCGAAAGCGCGCTGAACGGGTTGATCAGTACAAGGAAGGCAACCAAAAGTTTGCCGATTTCTACACCTAATTCCATTTTTTATTAGACCTTTTGCGAAAGTATCCTGAAGATTTACAATTCCCAAATGAAATACGAAAACCTCATCCAAAGAAGCGACAGGGAATTCAAACGGCTCACAGGTGTAACGCCCGTCCTTTTTCACGAAATGCTGAAAGTCACCACAGAAGCAGAAAGCCGGAAGGTCAAGTCAGGCAGGCCGCATACGCTCAGCTTGGCAGACCAACTGCTGCTTACCCTGAGCTATCTGCGTCATTACCATACCCAACTCGAATTGGCCGCCATCTACGGCCTTTCTGAAAGTAATGTCTGCCGCACCATCCGTAAAACCGAGGACGCCCTCATCCGTTGCAAACGCTTTTCCCTGCCAAAACACAAGAATCTGGGCGATCAAACGGTCATCATTGACGTTACCGAAAGCCCGATTGAACGTCCCAAAAAAACAGCGGCAGTATTACAGCGGCAAGAAAAAGCGGCACACGGTTAAAATCCAGGTCATATACGGCAGAGAAACTGAAAAAATCATCAGCATCCGGACGGGGATGGGTGCTCAGCATGACATGCGTTTAGCCAAGAGGCACCTTGCAGAGCTTTATCCCTACAAAATAGTCATTGCGGATAAGGGTTATCAAGGATTGGCTAAAACCGGATTACAGACCCCGAAAAAGAAATCCAAACATCATCCGCTGAACAAACAGGATAAAGAGGCGAACAGGCGGTTAGGCAAACTCAGAACCGTCATCGAGCACATCAACAGGAAACTGAAGATATTCAAAATCTTGTCGCTGCCTTACCGCAACAGGCGGAAACGGTTCGGGTTAAGGGTAAATCTGATTGCAGGACTGGTTAATGCGATGGGATGAATATTTTCGCAAGAGGTCTATTCCCTTATTGGTTTTTTGTAGAGACGTTTACGTCCGCTTTGTCATTGAATTCGTAGCGGCGTTTGGTTTTGTGCTCGCTGGAAATACCCATGAGCAGCGCAAGTACGGTCATGATGGAGAGCGTTGCAGTGCCGCCATAGCTGACCAACGGCAGGGGAACGCCGACAACGGGCAAAATGCCGCTCACCATACCCATGTTCACAAAGGCGTAGCAGAAAAAGGTCATGGTCAATGCGCCGGCAAGCGTGCGGCTGTAAAGCGATTGGGCTTTGGCGGCAATCAGCAGTCCGCGCGTCAGGATAACGAGGTAAACCAGCAGCAGCAAGATGTTGCCGATCAAACCGAATTCTTCGCCATACACGGCAAAAATGAAGTCGGTCGTGGACTCGGGAATGTAATCCAAATGCGTTTGTGTGCCGTTGAGCCAGCCTTTTCCCCAAACGCCGCCCGAACCGATGGCAATCATGGACTGAATGATGTGGTAGCCTGCGCCCAAAGGGTCTTGCGTCGGGTCAAACAGCGTCAAAACGCGGGTTTTCTGATAGTCGTGCATCCCGTAGTTCCACAAAAGTGGCAATGCGGCAACAAAGGCGACGATGGCGGCAAAGATGACTTTCCAAGGTAAACCTGCGAAAAAGACGATGAAAATACCCGATGCCATAATCAAAACCGCCGTACCCAAGTCAGGCTGTTTCAAAATCAGCGCAACGGGGATAAGGATTAAAAGCATGGCGATGATGTAGTGAAACCATTTCAGACGACCTTCGTGCCGTTGGAAATACCAAGCAACGGTCATGGGCAGGACGATTTTCATGATTTCGGACGGCTGGATGCGTGTGAAACCCAGCTCCAGCCAGCGCGTAGAGCCATTGACGGTAACGCCTGCAACCTCGACGGCGACAAGCAGCAACACGCCAATCAGGTACATCGGCAGCGCAACCTTTGCGGCATCACGCGGCTTGAAGGAAGCGACAAACCACAGGAGCGCAAAGCCTGTTACGGTGTGAATGGTTTTGTGTTCAAGCTGACCGAAATCCTGACCATCCGCCGAATAGAGCAAAAACAGGCTCATGATGTAGATGGCGAGCATGGGGAAAAACAGCCACGGGTCTATCGGCGCGGATACGATGCGCTTGATTTTCGCCCACATTCCGACCGTTTCATTCATGATTTGCTTCCTCCTGTTTCAGACCGTAGGCTTTTTGGAATATGGTCGGCGGTTGAGGTTGTGTGCGGTGTTGTTGCGGTTCGGGCATTCCGCCTGCATCAGGGTCGTCTGAAAACTGCTGCGGCTTGACGTTGAGCATATAAAAGTCGGTTAAGCTGCGGGCAAGCGGTGCGGCGTATGCACCCCAGCCGCCGTTTTCCAGAATCACTGCGATGGCGATTTCAGGTTTCTCTAAGGGGGCAAACGAGATAAACCACGCATGGTCGCGATGTTGCTCGCGCAAGGCTGAGGCGTTGTAACGACCGCCCTGCTTGATTTGTACAACCTGTGCTGTACCCGTTTTGCCGCCCATGCTGTAAGCCAAACCGCCGCCGATACGGTGTGCCGTACCGCCCGGTTTCAAAACTTTTTCCATCGCCTGTTTGACGTATTCGAAATTGTCTTGTTTAAACGGAATTTTGTATTCGGGATTGGGATTGATACGCGTGATTTTGCGTTTGTCGAAATCCAACAACTCTTTCACCAAATGCGGCTGATAAACCACGCCGTCATTAGCGAGCGAGGCGGTGGCGTGTGCCATTTGTAGTGGGGTGTAGGCGTTGTAACCCTGCCCGATACTGACCGAGACCATCTCGCCTGCGCGCCATTCTTTGGCGGTAGGATCGGACGATTTGGCAAAGCGTTTCGCCTTCCATTCGCGGCTGGGCAAAACGCCCGTATATTCGCTGGGCAGGTCGATGCCGGTTTTTTTGCCGAAACCGAATTGCGCTAAATACGGCGATGCTTTGTCTATGCCCATTTCGTAGCCCAAGCGGTAGAAAAAGGTATCAGACGACACCTGTATCGCCTTGCTCAAATTTGCCGAACCGTGACCACTGCGTACGGAATCTCGGAAAACGTGGCGACTGCCGGGAATGCTCCATGCGCCGGGCGCAGGAACGACCGTCGTTTGGGTAATTTTGCCGCTTTCCAGCAAAGCCATGCCCATAAACGGCTTAAACGTCGAGCCCGGCGGATACAGACCTTGCGTTACGCGGTTAACCAACGGCTTTTTCCAGTCGTCATTCAAGGCTTTCCAAGTTTCGCTGTCGATGCCGTCGATAAAGAGATTGGGATCGAAAGAAGGTTTGGAAACGAAAGCCAACACTGTACCGTCTTGCGGATTGATGGCGACAATCGCCCCGCGCCTGTCTCCCAATATTTTGTCCGCTTCTTGCTGCATACGGATGTCCATGCCCAAACGCAAAGTTTGCCCCATACGCGACGGCACGTTTTTCAAGACGCGAACAATATTGCCGTAAGCGTCTTTTTCCACTTCTTGATAGCCGGGCGCGCCATGAAGCTGCGGTTCGTAAAATTTTTCCAGCCCCGATTTGCCGATGTGCGTGCTGCCGCGATAAAGCGCAGTCAATCCCTCTTCTTCCAAAATTTCCTGATCTTTGTCGCTGATGCGGCCGATGTAGCCTAAAAAGTGTGAAGTCAGTTTGCCATAAGGATACTCGCGGAAAGTACGCGAATTGACTTCTACGCCTTTAAATTCATTAAGATGCACGGACAATTTTGCCGCTTCTTCATCTGTCAGGCGCAGCTTGAGCGGGATGTTTTCAAATTTGCGGTAGCTCTCGCGGTATTTGTGGAAACGCTTCAAATCGGTAGGCGTAATATCGACATACTTCCGCAAGGCTTCGATGACATCCTCCATCTTACCTTCAATGCGGCTGGGGATGACTTCCAGAGAAAACACGGGATAGTTTTTTGCCAACGGCACGCCGTTGACATCTACGATTTCGCCGCGGACGGGCGGGGTTGGAATTAATGTGATGCGGTTGCTGGATGCCTGTCCGGAAAAATCGTCATGCCGAAACACCTGCAAATAAACAAACCGCGCCACCAATGCGGCAAACAGAACCACAATCAGGATAAACGCCACCAGCAGACGCAATAAAGAATCGGCTTGCGCCGCCTTTGCAGTCTGTGTTTTACCGCTACCGCCATTTTTCAGACGACGTTTCATAGTATTCAGTATAGGCATGGTTTCATGTTATCTGTTGGCGCGATAAAAATTGGTCAGCATCAGCATCAACTGGCTCAAGAAAGGCCAAAGCAGCGCACCGGTCAAAGGCGCAATAAAACTTTGCCAAGTGATGATTTGGTTGTTGAGAAACAGGCGCGCCGCCACCAATACCGCCTGATGGCAGAACAATGCTGCCAATACCGCCCCAATCTGCATGATGTGGCCGTAGAGCATAATTTGACGGCGCGTGTTCAATACGAAATACACCATGACCGTATAAGACAATGCGTGCAGCCCCAAAGTCGCTGCCGTTGCAGCATCGACTATCAAGCCGAGCAAAAACGCAATGCCCATGCCGACACGTTGGGGATGGTGCATAGACCAATAAAGCAGCATCAGCGCAGTCAGTTCGGGCAGCCAAAAAAACACATCAAAGGGAAAAGGCATGAAATCGACAAGCATGGTTACGGCAAAACTTGCCGCAATCACGCCGACAGGCATGGCACGGTAGGAATCGTCAAAATCGTTCATGAATGATTTATTGAGAAGAATGGGAAGAAGACAGAACCAAAACAAAGCGGCTGCGGAGCAAGGCGGCAAACGGGGTCAGTTCTGTGTCGTAATAAGGCGTACCTGAAGCGCGGACGACTTTATCCACGTGCGCCACGGGAATGCCTGCCGGATAAATGCCGTCCAAACCGGAAGTAATCAAAACATCCTGCGGCTTCAAATCCGATCCTGTCGGGAAATAGCGCAAATCCAAGCCCACGCCGTTGCCGTAGGCGAGATTGCGTTCGCCCGTCCGCTCAACGGCAACAGGGACGATACTTTGTGCAGCCGCTATCAGCTCGACTTCCGCACTGTTTGCGTGAACCAATGTAATCCGCCCGATTAAGCCGTTTTGATCGATAACGGCATCGCCTGCCGCAACCCCTTCGCCACTGCCTTTATTGATAATCAAACGTTCGGACAATGGGTCTTTGCCACTGGACAACACTTCCGCACCAATGACATTACTTACGCCTTTTTGCTGCAAACTGTATAGCTTTTTCAGCTCCTGCAATTCGCTCAGGTTAACCTTGTCGCGTTGAAGCTGGATTTTCAGACGGCCGTTTTCCTCCAAAAGGAGACGGTTTTGCTCCAATAGCTCGGTTTGCGATTGAGATTGGTTGGAAAAATATTGATAGAGACGGACCGGCTGGTTTGCCAACCATTGCACCGGATAAAGAATCTCCGCCGCCGCAGTACGCACAGGCTGCATCAGGTCGAAACGACCGTCTGCCACCATGATGCCGGCACCCAATAAAAGATACGCAATAAAACGAGGCAACAGCTTTTGGCCCTTTGCCTCGTCAAACCGTAAAGAAGAATGTTCCATTTCAGCCTGCCTTACGGGTTATCCACAAAAACGGCATTCCATTTGCCGATATAATCCAAGGCCTTACCCGCACCATAAGCCACACAGTTCAAAGGCTGGTCGGCAATACCGACAGGCAGCCCCGTCGCATCCGCCAAAACAGTGTCCATACCGTGCAACAATGCGCCGCCGCCCGTCAGCATAATACCCCTGTCGGCAATATCGCCAGCCAACTCAGGCGGAGCTTGTTCCAACGCAAGGCGCACGGCGCGAATAATTTGATTAACCGTTTCGCTTAAAGCCTCGCGCACTTCTTCCGAAGTAATGGCAAGCGACTTGGGCGTACCTTCCGCCAAATCGCGACCTTTAATCCGCATGGCGGTTTCGGTTGCAAAGCCGGAGGCTGAACCGATTGTTTTCTTCAATTCCTCAGCCGTTGCTTCGCCAATCAACACGCCGCGATGACGGCGCAGATAGTGCACGATGCTCTTATCGAACTCATCACCCGCCGCGCGGACAGAGGCGGAATAAGCCATACCGCCCAACGACAAAATGCCGATTTCCGTTGTGCCGCCGCCGATGTCCACCACCATCGAACCGGCGGTATCCTCAATTGGCAAACCCGCACCCAAAGCAGCCGCCATCGGCTCCTCAATCAAATGTACGGAAGATGCGCCTGCGGCAAACGCAGAATCCAAAATTGCCTTGCGTTCCACTTGAGTTGCCCCGCCCGGCACGCAAATCACTACGCGCGGCGGTACGACCGAATTGCCTTGTATTGCTTTTTTAATCAACATACCCAGCATACGCTCGGCAATCGTAAAATCAGCAATCACCCCATCCCGCATAGGACGGACGATTTCAATATTGCGCGGCGCACGCCCCTGCATTTTTTTGGCTTCCGTACCCACGGCGACAATCTTACTTTTACCGCCCGTACCCGATTGAACCGCCACCACAGACGGCTCGTCCAAAACAATGCCTTTACCACGCACATAAATCAACGTGTTCGCCGTACCCAAGTCAATGGCGATATCGTTGGAGAAAAAACGGGATAAAAAACGAAACATAAAATACCTGAATATCGGCCCAGCACCGATTTTATTTAATTGTTATTCAAAATATTAAAAACATGGGAACAACGCCTTTTCAGACGACCTCCCCACTCCCCGTATGAAACGCATGGCGAAATCACACGCCGTTTGAGTAGTTTTCGGTTATAATTCCTCGTTTCATCGAAGAAGAACGCAATGATACCCCAATAAAGGGGCGTTTGCTATCAGACAAGGATTTTTTATGGCTTTAAGCTTAACCGATGTGGAAAAAATCGCCAAACTCTCACGCCTTTCGCTGACAGAGGAAGAAAAAGGCAAAACCCTCTCAGAATTGAACGACATTTTCGCTATGGTTGAAAAAATGCAGAGCGTGAATACTGATGGGGTTGAGCCGATGGCTCACCCTCATGAAGCCGCCCTGCGCCTGCGCGAAGATAAAGTTACCGAAACCGACCATGCCGCCGAATATCAAGCCGTCGCGCCCGAAGTGCGCAACCGTTTGTATATCGTGCCTCAGGTAATTGAAGAATAGATGGAGTTTACCCTTTAGGAAAACCAATAATGAATAAATTTTTGACCACATTATTACTTGGCGTACTCACGGTTAACGCCTACGCTATGCCTAAGGATGACAACAACCCTAAATCCTCTGTATTGCCTGTTGTTCATTCCGAGCAAGCCGTGCATTTGTATGACTACGAAACACCTGACGGGAAATACAGCGCATCACTCTATCCGAACAGTATCAAAAATCTCGGTAATGGTTGGTATTCGACCATTACACGGCATCAATCTGCGGGTTCAGGCAAACATGCCCATATGCTGATTTTAGATTGGGTACATTGCCAAGAACCTAAACAATCTGTTATGAGCGCGATTGCCCTGTTTGACAAAAACGGACAACTTGAAGAGCGTATCGACGTTCACAATTACAATAGTCCCGACAAAATGCCGCAAGAAGCCATTGGGCAGCTGAAAAAGGAAGATTCCAGCGAAACAATGCACAGTGACAAAATGGTGGAAACCGTTTGCAGCCGCGTAAAATAAAAATGTAAGTTATTTTACCTAGTTTAAATATTTGCAGTTTTAGACGACCTGAAAAGGAATTTCTGTGAAACAAGCCTTCATTTATACCGACGACAAGTCCCAGAAATTTTGGATTATCGATTCCGCTGGTAGCGACATCATGGTTAATTTCGGCAAACTTGGAACTGCCGGACGTTTCCAAATTACCGAATACGACGGTGAAGCCGATTGTCAAAAAGCTGCTGACAAACTCATCGCACAAAAGACCAAAAAAGGCTACAAACCTACTCCCGATTTTAATTTCATCGACCGCCTCTATTTTGACGATGAAGATTTCGGTCCGCATCGCAAAACCTCGCATCCACACTTCGTCCGATACTTAACCGATGATTTCTATTATGACTGCGGTGACGAAGAGGCTCCGTTTGGCAGTGATGAAGGCAGTGATGCGTTGTATGAGCTTGCACAAACCTTCCGCAAAAATCCCGATCTGGATACATTGATTTTCCCAGAGAAATTGATTTGTGAATATTGGGATATGGATTACCTGCCTCCTCAAGAAGACCAAACTGCCGAAAGCATTGAAGAACTGTGTAAACAACAGGAAACCGAAGTTTATCAATCCGATAAAGTGATTATCGCCACAGCATTTGGCAGCATTAAAATTGCAGGTCGTCTGAAACCTGAATTGCAGCAACTTGCCCAGCTTGCCATGCAGAGACTTGACATATTGGCACAGCTACGCGGCTGGTGTTTTGCTGGTACTCTGTCTGAGATCAATCAACAAATGGCAGATGACTTGAAACGTTTCGTTGTTGCACAAGCGAACCATTTTCAGACGACCTAACTGTGAAACATCAGCGTGCTGAGCCTGTATGCACAATGTCTCCCAAGCGACTCATCAAGATACTGGGCTACCTGCGTGAATATGCTCAACAGTGGAATAAAGCATACGAAGAAATCGCCGAGCAAGTCTGCCACGCATTTGCCGATACCAAGCTGAAAGACGGAATCGGAATATTGGAAGCCGACTGCGTGGATGACTGGATGGATACCAATAATCCGGAACGTTGCCGCTATCGCGCTGAAGACGAACGCAATTATTGGGAAAATGTCCTTTTTCAAGGACACCGCATAGGAGAGATTCCGCGTTTTAATCCCTGCTCCTCCATCACATTTATGGATAGTATAGGCAGGCATTTCGCCCTGCCATATTACTTGCTTTGGGCATTACAAGACCCAGACAATATGGTTGCCAATACATTGGCTTATGCATTGGAGAACAGTTATTACACTGATGAACTGCTGCTCAGCGTTGCACAACAACGTGCTTTGTTGAATGCAGTCGGATTTCTCGTAGAAATAACGGCAAATACCTACGACGACGGCTACTCAACCCATGGCAGGCTGCATTTGAACACTTAAATAAAATATTGTCAGATGCCAATATTTTGCCTGATAAAAAATAAGCCTTCCAAAAGAAGGTCGTCTGAAAGAACAAGTACAGTTTTTAAGTGTAATTTGAAGTATGTAGCGATAAAACGGTTCTGTTTCGCATACGAATAGAATAGACAAAAAGTACGAAGCAAAGGAATCCCATGTCCACCGAGCAACAACACCTTCACACAGTTGCCGTTAGCCACATCCACCAATGTTTCAACCGTATCAAGAAACAGGCCGAACAGGCAGGTAAAGAAATTGCCGCATATTATTTCTATCTGGTAGACGACTTTTTCGCCGCAGGCAATGCCGCCATTACCTATCAGGATTTGGCTGCTTTTACCGTCGAACACGCAGACGAATATGAAAATTGCACCATTTTGCAGGCGATTTGGGATGGCAGATGTACCCTTTATGACAGTGAAACCGAGCCTCAGAACGTTTCAGATAACTGGCTGGAAAACCAAAGCGAGCTCTACCAAGCTGCATACCTCAGCATAGAGAACCTAGATGATGATGCTTATCAGCAAAAACGTGCCGAATACGAAATCGCCCTGATAGCCGCACTGCAACAATGCGACCAAGAAGGTCTGTTCGGCAATCGTGCTGAAAACGGTATATTGCTGTTTGCGTTTTATATTGATGATTATGATGAAAATGACGAACAATCACTGCTTTACCGTTCCACCACTCAGCTCAACCAACCGGATACTTACCAAAAATTGATAGGTTGATATTTTCAGACGACCCTGAAATCAGCCTACACCATTAAACCCTTTAAAATCCCGCTTATTTAAACTAAAAGACTCTTATGACCCAATACACCCTCAAACAAGCCAGCCAACTGCTGCAATCCAAGCAAATCTCCGCCGTCGAACTGGCAACCGAATACCTCGCCGCCATTGCTGCGCAGAACCCGGCAATCAACGGCTACATTACTCTCGACCAAGACAAAACCCTCGCCGAAGCCCGTGCCGCCGATGCTCGTATCGCTCAAGGCAACGCCACCGCGCTTACCGGCGTACCCATCGCCTACAAAGACATTTTCTGCCAAACAGGCTGGCGCAGTGCGTGCAGCTCCAAAATGTTGGACAACTTTGTCTCCCCCTACACGGCTACCGTCGTACAAAACCTGCTTAATGAAGGTATGGTAACGCTCGGTCGTACCAATATGGACGAGTTTGCCATGGGCTCGACCAACGAAACCTCGTTCTACGGCGCGACCAAAAACCCGTGGAATCTTGAGCACGTCCCAGGCGGTTCGTCCGGCGGTTCCGCAGCCGTTGTTGCCGCACGTCTTGCTCCTGCCGCGCTCGGTTCAGACACCGGCGGTTCTATCCGCCAGCCTGCTTCACACTGCGGCATCACCGGCATCAAACCCACCTACGGTACCGTTTCCCGCTTCGGCATGGTTGCCTACGCTTCCAGTTTCGACCAAGCCGGTCCGATGGCGCAAACCGCCGAAGACTGCGCGATTTTGCTCAATGCGATGGCGAGCTTCGACGAGCGCGATTCCACCAGTTTGGAACGCAGCAAAGAAGACTACACCCGCGACTTGGACAAACCGCTCAAAGGCATAAAAATCGGTCTGCCTAAAGAATATTTTGGTGAAGGCGCGGATGCCGATGTGCAGGCTGCCTTGCAAAACGTCATTGACCTCTTAAAAGCGCAAGGTGCGGAAACCATTGAAGTTTCCCTGCCCCAAACCGCCCTGTCCATCCCCGCTTACTATGTCCTCGCTTCCGCCGAAGCCAGCACCAATCTTTCCCGCTACGACGGCGTGCGCTACGGCCACCGCGCCACCCAATTCGGCGACCTTGAAGAAATGTACAGCAACACCCGCGCCGAAGGCTTCGGCAGCGAAGTCAAACGCCGCATCATGATTGGCACTTATGTGTTGTCGCACGGCTACTACGATGCCTATTACCTGAAAGCCCAAAAACTGCGCCGCCTTGTTGCCAACGATTTTCAGACGGCCTTCGCGCAATGTGATTTCATCCTCGCCCCGACTGCACCCACCGCCGCCCCCAAACTCGGCAGCGACATCCACGACCCCGTGCAGATGTACCTTTCCGACATCTACACCATCGCCGTGAATCTGGCCGGTTTGCCCGCCCTGACCCTGCCCGCAGGTTTCAGCGGCAACGGACTACCCATCGGCGTACAATTTATCGGCAATCACTTCTCCGAAGCCAAAATCCTTGGCGCAGCGCATCAAGTACAGCTGGAGAGTGATTGGCATACAAAAGCACCGGCGTAAGATTTACAGGTAGTCTTTGAGGTCGTCTGAAAAAGGCTACCTGTAAATAGTGGAACTCGTAGCATTATTGTTTTGAATCATCTTTTTCAGGTAGCCTTAAGTAATGTCCCAATTAAAAATTCCAGAAAACTACGGCAAACTACTCAAAAAATATGAAGGTCTAGATGGCAAACTCAAACAGGAGCAAGACCAATTTGGTTACGAGTTGTTTACCGAAACCCATATTTTTTACAACTCAGATGAAATCCTAAGATACAGCCGCGAGTTACCCAAGGATTTCCCTGCAGAAGAAGCAAAAGAGTATGTCGATTACCAGAAGCAAAACGCATACAATTTAGGCTATATCACTAATTTCTCGCAAATCCTCGTATTCGGTGTTGATGGCAGCAATTGCCCGTTCTGCATGGATTTCTCAGAAAACAAAGAAATACCTCGTGTGATTTATTGGGATAACGGCGAGCTGACATGGCGTGTTATTGCTAATTCATTAGAAGATTTTTTTAACTTATTTAATTGGGCATAATTAGACGGCAATTTTCCAGCACTCTGAAACTAACAAAATTACTAAAATAATGGAATATTACAATTACTTCTCACCCAAATTTTGGCAATTCTTATGGGGTTTATGGCAGGAAGCTGGACTAGAAATATACACAAACATTGTGCTATTTCTGCTGTTATGGCTCATCCTTTCTACACTTGTTACATACATTTTGTGGCGTAAACGCCCCAGACCACCACATTTTTGGCGTAAGCATTTGTTACTCAATAGCATTATCTGCCTGCCTTTGAGTCTGTTTATCAACCTCGGTTATATTGTTATACAGTTTATTATGCCGGTTCGCAAGCAAGCGGCATATTATGGGCAATTGACGCTACACCCACTGGAACAAACATTTGTTACTTTATTTAATGTTATTTATTCCTACGAATGGTTGTTTCTAGTGTCTGCTGTGGTTGCTGTGAATGTATTGCTACTGGCTATTTGGCGTAAAAAGATTTTCAAACAATTAACATTATCCTGAATGCAAACGGGTTTCTATGTATTTCAGAAATCCTGCCCAATGAAAAATTAAATATCCCCTATTTAAAACAACCCAAATTCAAAGGAAACTTAAACTATGACTTGGGAAACCGTAATCGGCTTGGAAATCCACGTCCAGCTCAACACCCAATCCAAAATCTTCAGCGGCGCATCGACTGCATTCGGTGCGGAACCTAATGCGCACGCCAGCGTGGTGGAATGCGCATTGCCGGGCGTACTGCCGGTAATGAACCGAGAAGTCGTTGAAAAAGCTATCAAATTGGGCTTGGCGTTGGATGCGAAAATCAACCAGAAAAACGTGTTCGACCGCAAAAACTACTTCTATCCCGACTTGCCCAAAGGCTATCAAATCAGCCAGTTGGATTTACCGATTGTCGAACACGGCAAGCTGGAAATCGTAGTCGGCGACGCGGTAAAAACCATCAACGTAACCCGCGCGCACATGGAAGAAGACGCGGGCAAATCCGTGCATGAGGGCTTGAACGGTGCAACCGGTATCGACCTGAACCGTGCCGGCACGCCGCTGTTGGAAGTGGTCTCCGAACCCGAAATGCGCTCCGCCGCCGAAGCCGTTGCCTACGCTAAAGCCTTACACAGCTTGGTAACATGGCTGGACATCTGCGACGGCAATATGGCGGAAGGTTCGTTCCGCGTCGATGCCAACGTATCTGTGCGTCCGAAAGGTCAAGCGGAATTCGGCACGCGCCGCGAGATTAAAAACCTCAATTCCTTCCGCTTCTTGGAACAGGCGATTAATTACGAAGTGGAAGCGCAAATCGAGATTTTGGAAGACGGCGGCAAAGTACAGCAGGCAACCATGCTGTTCGACCCTGAAAAAGGCGAAACCCGCGTGATGCGTTTGAAAGAAGACGCGCACGACTACCGCTACTTCCCCGACCCTGATTTGCTGCCCGTCATCATTTCAGACGACCGGTTGCAAAAAGCCAAAGAAGAAATGCCCGAACTGCCGAAAGAAATGGCGGCGCGTTTCGTGGCGGACTACGGCGTATCCGACTACGACGCGCGTCTGCTCACCGCCAGCCGCGTGCAGGCTGCCTATTTTGAAGAAGCCGCCAAAGAGAGCGGACAAGGCAAGCTGACTGCCAACTGGATGAACGGCGAACTCGCCGCCACGCTGAACAAAGAAGGCATGGAACTTGCCGACAGCCCGATTACCGCTCCGCGCCTCGCTGCGTTGGTAGGTAAAATTGCTGACGGCACTTTAAGCAGCAAACTGGCGAAAAAAGCCTTTGAAGCCATGTGGGCAGAACCTGAAGCCACTATCGCCGAAATCATCGAAAAACACGGCTTGCAGCAGATGACCGATACCGGCGCGATTGAAGCGATGGTGGACGAAGTGCTGGCAAACAATGCCAAAGCCGTGGAACAGTTCAAATCCGGCAACGAAAAAGCCCTGAATGCGATTGTGGGACAAGTGATGAAAGCCAGCAAAGGCAAAGCGAATCCCGCGCAGGTGCAGGAATTGATTAAAGCGAAGTTGGCTTAAGTAGAGTGCTGCCTGAAAACAGCAATAATGCTGATTCAGGCGGCTTTGATAACCGTGATGAGGAATCCCTATGACTATTCCGAAAAGTCTCAAACATCCACAGTTTGGTATTTTTAAATGGAAATCAGATTGGGATGCCTATACGGGAAGCATTCCGTGGAGCAAAGGCAAAATCACTGTATTAATTTATCGTGATGCCTTTGACCATTCAGATGTGGAAGATATATGGCAAATACTGGAAGATATTGTGTCCCATGTTGAAAGTTGGGATGTTGTAATTCATACAGCATTGAAAGAGCATTTTTATACGACGGCACAAAACTGGTTTGCGCCACACGATGATTACGATGAAACTGATTTTGACAGTCTGATTACTGACATGGCGGAGTACGTTGGCAAAGAAACTGCCGAGCGACTGGTTTTATCAGGAAAAATAGACGAAGACGGCTTTTACCGCCTGATGAAATTGGACAGTATTTCCTTGTCGGAGCAGGGTCTTTTAGATTTCCACTTTGATGATGATGGTTGGATTTTTGACGGACACAGCATCACACTGACCGCTTCAATTGAACAGGATATTTTGGACGGCTGCCTTGCAGGATAGCCTTGTCTTCCTTGAAAACACAGTAATCTCCACCAGGTTCTCCCTCAGGCAAAACCTCTATGTTTATTCTCCAAACCGTCTCCGTACAATGGACAAAACGCAGCCGCTCCGCGCCACTTGCCACCATACGCAACCGCCTGCCGCGTCTACTGCCCTTGCCTGATACTGTTTTAGAGTGTGAATATGGTTGCCACAACCAACATTATCAGGAATCTTATTCTGACAATGATTTGGTCACTTTTTTAGTCTATGAACCCAAGTTCAGCATAATGCAAACTCTACCCGCAGAGTTGGATAATGGTTTCGGATTTATTAATCAGGACAACTGCCTTACCGTTTACTTCACCGATAAACGCGGTGGACGAAAATCTCGTAGGCGCCTGTTTGTTTTAGCCGACGGGCAAACCGCACAGCTTCGCACAAATGGGCGCGGCTGTGGATTTGATAATACCTATTACACTCAGCATACCTACAATCTTGCCTATGCCAAGCATATCCCACGCGAAATTTTTACCCAGCGTCGATTCGATTACTGCGTATCTCTGGAAAACCGACTATTCTAGTGCTTGCAACATCCTGTAATCACGTTGAATCTGCTTTCTAAGCTCCATTTTAATCTGAGTTACACAAGGATAAAACATGACAGAACAAGAATACCGCGAGACCTTCTCCGAAGACGAATCCGTCGGCTGGGACGCCATCGATGCCGAACTTGAAAAACTCTACGGCGACACCGAACCTCGTCACTACGGCAGTATCGTCAAATACTGGATGGGCGGAGAAGATCCGCTAGACGGCACGAGCATCTACGATTGCGAAGAACAAACGCCACACCGCCACATCATCTCCTACGGCATGAGCGAGCTTTACTTTTCTCCGGAGAGTGCTGATGTCGAATTCAGCAAGTGGGGCTTCGAATTTACCTTCCGTATCACACCTTGCAAACTTGACCCGGCTTCCGACAGCGGCACGCCGCACGAACCATTTTGGGCTATCAACCTGATGAATAACTTAGCCCGCTATGTTTTTGAGAGCAAAAAATGGTTCGAGCCCTACCACTTTATTCCCACCAACAGTCCCATACGAAGTGATACTGAAACCGCTTTGGTCGGTATCGCTTTTGTCCCTGATCCCAAACTGCCTGCTATTGACACACCGAATGGCAAAGTTGATTTTCTGCAGATGGTTGGTCTGACCCAATCTGAGCTGGATTGGCTGTGGCAAGAACCTTCAACCGCCCGCTGCAAAGAGCTGATCGACAAAATGCGTGTTGACAATCCCCTTCTGATAACTGATTTGGCGCGTACGCACAGTTATGTATAGCCACACGGTTTGATTAATCCAATGCTCGTTGAAACTGAAAATACAACGGGCTCATCTTCGGATGCGGGCGACTATGTGCTGCTGAACAAAGAACAGCAACCGATGAACCTGAAAATGATTCATCTGTTTTTAGTCAGTCTTGCCATGCCATCTGAAAACAAAGCTTGGTTTTCAGACGACCTTCAAGCCATAACAAATTAAGGAGTAGGATGAAAATAATATTACCTGCAGTACTATTACTGGTAACAACTTCCTCATTTGCAAAAAATTACGCCGATCAGCCTCAGCCTTTTACTCCTCAAACAGTACAGGATGTATTGCGTTGCAAGGTGTCATCGTTGGATTTTTCGTTTTGGATTCCGGAAAATTTTACCGGTTACCCTGGTTCAAATGAGCGTGCGGAAGAAGAAAATGTGGGACGTTTTGTCAATAAGATCGACAACATTACTTACCGTTACCGCTTGCCGTTTAAGGTGCATCTTGCCAATCCCTTAGATGGAAAAGAAGTAGAAGGGCAGTATGTCGCTATTCGCAACAATGCTGTCTATTTGGAAATTGATTGGGCACGATATCCCAAATTGCATTCACTATACCGTCAGAAATATCAGGAAGACCTTTATGAGCTGACGCAACAGCTAAGGGGACAAAATATCACATCCAAAACGACACCTAAAAAACTGGATACATTGGGCTATAGTGTGCCTGCTGTCGAAAAATCGATAACAGACCCCAATAAAAAATTGAAGATATGGAAATATTTTGGCTTTCCTGCTGTCTTTAAAGCAGATGTAATAAGGGGTGATTCAGATAAGGGCTATATCGGCTGCCGTTATCCGTTGTAGACTGTCTTCCGAAAACGGAGGTCGTCTGAAAGCTGATTTTTCAGACGACCTTTTAACTTAATCTATTCAAACCACACCAAGCTATGACCCATACCATTACCCTACCCGACCAAACCACCTTTACCGCCAACGACGGCGAAACGGTTTTAGCCGCTGCCGCCCGTCAAAACCTCAATCTGCCCCATTCCTGCAAAAGCGGTGCCTGCGGGCAATGTAAAGCCGAACTGGTCAGCGGCGATATTCAAATGGGCGAACACTCGGAACAGGCTTTGTCCGAAGCAGAAAAAGCGCAAGGCAAGATTTTGATGTGCTGCACCACCGCGCAAAGCGACATCAGCATCAACATCCCCGGTTACAACGCAAACGCCCTCCCCGTCCGCACCCTGCCCGCCCGTATTGAAAGCATGGTTTTCAAACACGATGTCGCCCTCCTGAAACTTGCCCTGCCCAAAGCCCCGCCGTTTGCTTTCTACGCCGGGCAATACATTGATTTACTACTGCCGGGCAACGTCAGCCGCAGCTACTCCATCGCCAATTCGCCCGACCAAGAAGGCATTTTGGAACTGCACATCCGCAGGCGCGAAAATGGCGTCTGCTCGGAAATGATTTTCGGCAGCGAACCCAAAGTCAAAGAAAAAGGCATCGTCCGAGTTAAAGGTCCGCTCGGTTCGTTTACCCTACAAGAAGACAGCGACAAACCCATCATTCTCTTGGCAACCGGTACAGGCTATGCCCCCATCCGCAGCATCCTGCTCGACCTTATTCGCCAAGACAGCAGCCGTGCCGTCCATTTTTACTGGGGCGCGCGTCACCAAGATGATTTGTACGTACTCGAAGAAGCGCAAGAGCTGACAGGTCGTCTGAAAAACGCCCGCTTCACTCCCGTCCTTTCAAAAGCCGATGAGGGCTGGCAAGGCGAAAAAGGATACGTCCAAACCACCACGGCGAAGGATTATCCCGATTTGAGCGGCTACGAAGTTTATGCCTGCGGCTCCGTCGCCATGATTGAAAGCGCGAAATCCGTGTTGACCGCGCAATGCAGCCTGCCTGAAACAGCCTTCTATTCGGACGCATTCTCGCCGGCGCAATAAATATATCCGCGCAAATCTAATCCTGCCGAAACTGCAAAAGGCTTGGAAACAGAGTTGTCTTAAAAAATATAGTGGATTAAATTTAAACCAGTACGGCGTTGCCTCGCCTTGCCGTACTATTTGTACTGTCTGCGGCTTCGTCGCCTTGTCCTGATTTAAATTTAATCCACTATAATGTGCCGATGTCGTCGAACAAGTTTTCAGACGACCTCGGCACATGATTTCGTAAAAAGTCGTCTGAAAACGAATTTAGCAGGGTTTGTTCAGGTTTTCAGACGACCTTTCGATTATTTGGTTTATCCCTATTCCGTTACCGTTTTACGGATCAGTTTTTCCGCGTTGGCGAGCGTGTTTTCGACTTCGGCAAACTCGATTTTGCTGCCCGACACCAGCGCGCGTGTGTCGTTGAACACGACTTGGACTGTGCCGTCGGTTTCGGTAACGAGGACGCGCAATGGCAGTTGCAGGGCGAAGGCGGGGTCTTTTTGCATCAGCGGCGTGCCGGCTTTGGGCGTGCCGAAGACGATGACTTTCGCTGGCTGCATGTCCAAACCGCTTTGGCGTGCGGCAGCTTGGTGGTCGATGACGGCGAACACGGTCATGCCTTTTTCTTTGACGGCGGTTTCCAAACGACGGACGGTATCGTCAAAACTGTATTTGCTGACGGCGGTATGGGTTTGATTCATGGTGGAACTTTGTCGGGAATCGGGTTGTCGGGCGGCATCGCCGCCGTGTGAAGCGCAGGCGGTCAGGGCGGCGAGGATGGCGGCTGCGGCGAAGGTGCGTATCGGTTTCATGTTTTTCCTTAGATAAAAGGTCGTCTGAAATGTTTCAGACGACCTTGTTGCTGGTTATTTCAAACCTTTTTTTACCAAGTCTTCGTAACCGCCGTGGTTGGTTACGTTGGTGTAGCCTGCTTTTTTCAACTCGGTAAGCGCGGCTTCGGCACGGCGGCCGCTGCGGCAGTAGAGGTTGACGGGTGCGTTTTTGTCGGGGCTGACGCTTTTGATGCGTTCGACGATTTGGTCGTGCGGGATGTTGACCGCGCCTTGCAAGTGGCCGGATTTGAATTCTTCTTCGGAACGTACGTCAATCCATACGCCTTTTGCTTTGGCAGGTTGCGTGCTGGCGGCTTTGGCAGCGGGCGCGGCATAGGATACGGCGGCAGGTAGGACGAGTGCGGCGGCAGTCAGCGCGGCAGTCAGCAATTTTTTCATGGTTGTTTCTCCAAACGGTTGAACAAAGATGTCAATCTAAACGGTTCGGCGGCAAAAAGCAATGCTCCGTCAGCAGAAGGGTCGTCTGAAACGGGAGTTGTTTTCAGACGACCCTTTGAGACAAAATCAACGCTGTGCGTCAACCGCTTCCAAAGCACGCAGGGCGTAAGTGTAGGCTGCGCCTGCGTTCAAGGAAATAGCGGTCGCCAGCGCGCCGGCGATTTCGCTTTCAGTCGCGCCCGCTTTGGCGGCTGCGGCGGCATGTACGCTGATGCAGCTTTCGCAACGGGTGGTGATGGCGACGGCGATAGCAATCAGTTCGCGGGTTTTTGCATCCAATGCTTCGGCTGCGGCGGCTTGTTCCAGCGCGCCGTAGGCTTGCAGCATTTTCGGGTGGTTTTTACCCAGCTCGCCGAATGATTTTTTAACGTGTGCGGTGTGTTCGGGCCAATTTAGAAACATTTTGATTTCCTTTCCAATGTGTTTGATATGAAGGATGCTGCTCTTTCATGGCAGATTTCAATTTAATCCGCCATCTTTACATCCGATGAATGGCATTATTGCAATAATTTGACTATTATAATCGTCAAATCATCTCATTCACTTGCAAAAAACACTTATGGACACTTTGGACAAACTCATCGAACTGGCGCAAATCACCGGCAGCGTGGACATACAATGCCTGTTCCGCGACAAATGGTACGCACCGCACGGACGCAGGCGCGCGCACGGCATCGCGCATCTCGTCGTCGCCGGAGAAAGCTACATCAAAATCGAAGGCGAACCCGAGGCACGTCTCTTGCAAACCGGCGACCTTATCTTTTTCCCGCGCAGCGCGGAACACATCATCAGCAGCGAAGCGGACTGCAACAACTGCGGCGATACCATTCATATCAGCAACGATGGCGCGTTTACCATCGAATCTTCAGGCAGCGGCGGCGAAAAAAGCCTCGATTTGTTCTGCGCCCGCTTCGAATACGACGAACACGCCGACATCATGCACGACCTGCCCGAAACCGTCCTCATCAAGATGGACCATCCCTCGCTGCAATGCCTTGTTTCCATGTTGCAATACGAAAGCGCGCACACGCTTTCCGGCTCGCGCGCCATCGTCAACGCCCTTTCCTCCGTCCTCCTCGTCCTCATTGTCCGCGCCCATCTTGAACAAGGCGGAGAAGCACCATTAGGCGGCATACTCAACGGCCTGCGCGACAAACGCCTGCGCCAACTTATCCAAACCGTCGTCAGCTGCCCCGAAGACGAATGGAACATCGAAAAAATGACCACGCTTGCCAACCTCTCCCGCGCCCAACTGATGCGCCTGTTCAAACAGCAAACCGGCATCAGCCCCCACGCCTTCGTCAACCTCATCCGCCTACGCCAAGCAGCCGTATTACTGCGGCAAACCGCCGATTCTGTCTTATCCGTCGCCTTGAACGTCGGTTTCCAATCCGAAACCCACTTCGGCAAAGCGTTTAAAAAACAATACGGGATTTCGCCAGGGCAATATAGGAAAAACGAAAACGAAACGGCAGATGAAGATACCAGCCGGCCGCTTGAAGGCATTTGAACCCGAAAGGTTGTCTGAAAACGGCAAAGTCAAAAGCATCATAAACTTTTGATTTATCGTTTAGCCATTGTGATGCCCGAGAAAGCCTGTTTGGATACACCGTTTATTTGCCTATATAATCCATTTTTCCCTTTTCAGACGACCTCTTATGCTCAGCTACCGCCACGCCTTCCATGCCGGCAACCATGCCGATATGCTCAAGCATTTCATCCTTTTCCTGACGCTTGATTACTTCAATCAGAAAGACAAGCCCTATTGGTATATCGATACCCACAGCGGCGCAGGCTTATATGATTTGAGTGGCAGCGAAGCGCAAAAAGTCGGCGAATACAAACAAGGCATCCGGTTGCTCCAAGAGGCGGAAAATCTGCCACCCGAGCTGTCCGCCTTTATCGCCCGTCTAAAATCCATACTCCCGCAAGAACAGCTCTATTGCGGTTCGCCGTGGCTTGCCCAAGCCCTGACGCGCGACAGCGACAAACTGCGTTTGTTTGAGCTGCATCCTGCCGATTTCCAACATTTAAAAAACAATATGGAAGAAGCCCGTTTGGGCAAACGCGGGCAGATTGTGCAGACAGACGGGTTTCGCGGTTTGATTTCGCTGCTGCCTCCGCCGCCGCGCCGTGCTGTTGTCCTGATTGACCCTCCGTATGAAGAAAAACAAGACTACCAACGCGTTGTCCAAACTTTAAAAGACGCGCTCAAACGCTTTGAGCAGGGTTGTTATATGGTTTGGTATCCTTGCTTGAGCCGCGAAGAAAGCCGCAAGCTGCCCGAACAACTGCAAAAGCTGAAACCCGACAGCTACCTGCACGCCGAGTTGCACGTCCACACCCCGCGTCCGGACGGATTCGGGATGAACGGCAGCGGCATGTTTATCATCAACCCACCCTACCTGCTGCCGGAACTGCTGAAAAACAACCTTCCCGCGTTGACCGAGATATTGGCACAAGACAACGGCGCGCGATTCGTCTTAAACAGCTGCATAAAATAATCAGCCTTCCCCAGCCCGCCAAACGAAGACACCGGCGGGAAATCCTGTGGCAGAGGCATCCGATTTAAACTACAATTCACTACATTGTTTTTACGTTTTCAAATTATGACTATCAGACATCCCGCTTCATTGCTTTTGGCTCCCCTTTGCGCGCTTCTTCTATGCTCGTGCGAACGCTCAGTCCAAGATACGGTGCAAGAAACCTTCGGAGAAGAGCTTCGCGGCCACTTCATCAGCAGCGCGACAGCCATCTGCGTGGAAAAAGCGCCGAAAAGCAGCGCGATACCGTCTGATACCGTACAGCAAATCTGTTCGTGCGCTTCGGAAAAAACCGCAGACCAGATATCCATCGACGATATGTCGAAACTGATCGGCGGCGAAGTCGGCGGCGAGCTGAAAACCAAAATCAAACAAAGCGCGGTCGAATGCGCCAAAGAAATGATAGGCGGCACCGCCTCCGCCCCTTCAAGCAAAAAATAAATACCGACCTCGTCTAAAAACCATTTTCAGACGACCTTTTCTTTTTTATAGCCAGAAACCGAGTCCAATATGAAAACATTAGCGCAATTCCTACCGCAGCATTTACAGCAAAACAACATTCCTGCCGAATTGGGCAGCGTCCTCGAGTCCATCGTCGCCGCCTGCTCCGACATCAGCGGCAAAGTCCGCTTGGGCGCACTCGCCGGCGTGTTGGGCATGGCGGGTACGGGCAATGTTCAGGGCGAAGATCAGAAAAAGCTGGATGTGATTGCCAACGATATCCTGATTGACGTCTTGAAAAACAATGCCCATGTTGCCGGTTTGGCAAGCGAGGAAGAGGATACTTTTGTTGCAGCCAACGAAAACGGCGGCTATCTCGTCTTGTTCGACCCTCTGGACGGCTCGTCTAATATCGACGTCAATATTTCCGTCGGCACGATTTTTTCCGTACTCACCAAACCCGAAGGTCGTCTGAATACCGAATCCTTCCTGCAAAAAGGTCGTGACCAAGTGGCGGCAGGTTATGTTTTGTACGGTCCACAAACACAATTGGTGTTCACTTTGAAACACGGCGTTTTCGTGTTCACGCTCAACGAAAACAACGAATTCGTCCTGACCAAAGAAAATCCAGAAGTTCCGGCATCGACCAAAGAATTTGCCATCAATATGTCCAACTCTCGCCACTGGCAAGCCCCCATGCAGCAATATATTAACGAACTGCTGGCAGGCGATACGGGCGTTCGCGGTAAAAATTACAATATGCGCTGGGTAGCGAGCATGGTCGCTGAAATCCACCGTATCCTGATGCGCGGCGGCGTATTTATGTATCCTCAAGACAAACGCGATCCATCCAAACCCGGCAAGCTGCGCCTGATGTACGAAGCCAACCCGATGAGCCTGATTTTGGAACAGGCAGGCGCAGCGGCAAGCAATGCTTTGGAAAACATGCTCGACATCGTCCCCACGGGTCTGCACCAACGCGTAGCCGTCGTCATGGGCAGCCGCGAGGAAGTCGAATATGTCGGCAAGCTGCATCAAAACTAAGATGTTGAGTTTGTAGGATATCCTGCCATAAAAAGGTCGTCTGAAAATCCGTTTCAGCATTCGTAATGAACGTTGAAACAGGTTTTCAGACGACCTTTTGTGTATTTAGTATTCGGGCATTTATAGTGGATTAAATTTAAATCAGGACAAGGCGACGAAGCCGCAGACAGTACAGATAGTACGGAACCGATTCACTTGGTGCTTCAGCACCTTAGAGAATCGTTCTCTTTGAGCTAAGGCGAGGCAACACAGTACTGGTTTAAAGTTAATCCACTATACAAGGACTGCTGTTCGGCAAGCCTTGACTCATCTGCGGGCCGTTATGACCTTTCGCCCAAAATCATCGAGCCTATGCCTGCATCGGTGAAAATTTCCAACAAAAGCGCGTTGGGCAGGCGTCCGTCGATGATGTGTGTCGCTTTGACGCCGTTGCTTGCCGCTTCGACGGCGGAGCTGATTTTGGGCAACATACCGCCGTAGAGTGTGCCGTCTGCGATTAATTCGCCGATACGGCTTGGCGTGAGGTTGGTCAGCAGGTTGCCTTCTTTGTCCATCACGCCGGAGATGTTGGTCATCAACAGCAGTTTTTCCGCGTTTAACTCTTCCGCCAGTTTGCCTGCGACCAAGTCGGCGTTGATGTTGAAGGCTTCGCCTTTCTCGCCGACGCCGATGGGTGCGACGACGGGAATGCAGCCGCGTTCGATCAAGCCTTCAATCAAGCGTACGTCTATGCTTTCGACCGTGCCGACTTGTCCGATGTCCACACCTGCCTGCTCGGGCGTATCAACCAGCAGTTTTTTCGCTTTGATGAAATGGTTGTCGCGTCCGGTGACTCCGACCGCGCGTCCGCCCTGTAAATTGATCAGCGAGACGATTTCTTTGTTGACATGACCGCCCAACACCATTTCTACGATGTCCATTGTTTCGCCGTCGGTCACGCGCATGCCTTGCACGAATTCGCCTTTTTTACCAATTTTTTCCAACATTTCATTGATTTGCGGTCCGCCGCCGTGGACGATGACAGGATGGATACCCACCAGTTTGAGCAAAACGACATCGCGGGCAAAGCCTTCTTTCAAAGCAGGCTCGGTCATGGCGTTGCCGCCGTATTTGATGACGATAACGGAGCCGGAAAAACGGCGGATATACGGCAGGGCTTCGGCTAAAATGCGCGCTTTGTCGGCTGCGGAAATGGGGTGGGATTCGCTCATAATCGTGTCTCATTATTAACAATTTAATCATTATAGCGGATTACCTTTGAATCAGTAAAAATCAGCTTCGCAACTGTTTGCAGCTTTGCCGTCTTGTCCTGATTTAAAGTGAATCTGCCCTATCTTAACGTCAAAGGTCGTCTGAAACAACATTCCCCGCCCCTTATCGGTTGAGGACGCGCCCGTCGGAATGGTAGAATCAACGGATTCGGGCATATCGGTTTGCCGTCGCCGACGGATACGGTATCGCCCACACATTTTTTCAAACAACGGTTATCCGGTTTGTCCGATATACCGAGGACTTTCCCATGATTAAAATCAGCACTCAATTTGACGCCGGCTCCGTCGTCGTCAAAGACCTGACCGACCCTGCCAATATCCGCCTCGCCCTGCGTCCGGACAACGCTTCCGATTTCGCCCAATGGTTTTACTTCCGCCTGCAAGGTGCGGCGTATCAGAATTGCGTGATGCACTTTGAAAATGCGGCGGATTCGGCTTATCCGCAAGGCTGGGAAGATTATCAGGCGTGCGCCTCTTACGACCGCCAAAATTGGTTCCGCGTCCCGACCGAATACGAAAACGGCGTGCTGACCATCAACCATACGCCTTTGTCTAACAGCGTTTACTACGCCTATTTCGAACCCTACTCCCACGAGCAGCATTTAAACCTCTTGGGCGACGCGCAAGGCAGCGGGCTTTGCCGCATCGACGACTTGGGCAGCACCGTGCAAGGCCGTGACATCAACCTGCTGACCGTCGGCAACCAAGTCGAAAGCGACATGAAAATCTGGATTATCGCCCGCCAACACCCGGGCGAAACGATGGCGGAATGGTTTATCGAAGGGCTGCTCGGCCGCCTGCTCGACCCGCAAGACCCGACCGCACGCATCCTGCTCGACCGCGCCACGTTCTACATCGTGCCGAACATGAACCCCGACGGCTCGGTATTGGGCAATCTGCGCACCAATGCCACAGGCGCAAACCTCAACCGCGAATGGGAAAACCCGACTTTGGAAAAAAGCCCGGAAGTCTTCCTCGTGCGCGAAAAAATGCTGGAAACCGGCGTGGATTTGTTCTTAGACATTCACGGCGACGAAGCATTGCCGTTTGTCTTTGTCGCCGGTACGGAAGGCGTGCCGAACTACAATCCGTGCATCGCCGCGTTGGAAACGCAGTTCAAAGCCGCCCTGCTTTCCGCCAGTCCCGACTTCCAAGACGAATACGGCTATGAAAAAGACGCACCCGGTCAGGCAAACATGACGCTCGCGACCAACTGGGTGGGCAACCGTTTTGACTGCCTCGCCTATACGCTCGAAATGCCGTTTAAAGACAACGCCAACCTGCCCGACGACGACTTCGGCTGGAACGGTCAACGCTCCCTGCGCTTGGGCGAAGCCATGTTGTCGGCTGTCTTGAACATTGTCGATGATTTGCGATAATTCTTTTCCCCCATCACACAAAAGATCGTCTGAAATCCCAATCGGGATTTTCAGACGACCTTTGTCGGGCTAAAAACACATAAACCGCCCTTCTCATAAGGAACACCATCATGATGATACATCCGCAGTTTAATCCTGTTGCAATCAGTATCGGACCAGTCGCCATCCGCTGGTATGCCCTCAGCTATATCGTCGGCTTTATTCTTTTCCTATGGCTGGGACGCCGCCGCATCAAGCAAGGCAACACCGCCTTTACCAAAGAAATGCTCGACGACTTCCTGACTTGGGGTGTTGTGGGCGTCATTCTCGGCGGACGACTCGGTTATATTCTGTTTTACAAACTCTCATACTACCTCGAACATCCGCTCGAAATGCTTAAAGTTTGGGAAGGCGGTATGTCGTTCCACGGCGGCTTCTTAGGCGTCGTCATCGCCATGTGGCTCTTCAGCCGCAAACACAAAATCAGTACCTTGAAAACCATGGATTTTGTCGCGCCGCTTGTTCCGCTGGGCTTGGCTTCCGGCCGTATCGGCAACTTCATCAACGGCGAACTCTGGGGCCGGATTACCGACATCAACGCCTTTTGGGCAATGGGTTTCCCGCAAGCGCGCGCAGAAGACCTCAACGCCGCCGTGCGCAATCCTCTTTGGGCAGAATGGATGCAGCAATACCACGTACTGCCACGCCACCCTTCGCAACTCTACCAATTCGCGCTGGAAGGCATCTGCCTTTTCATCGTCGTATGGATTTTTTCCAAAAAACCGCGTCCGACCGGACAAGTCGCCTCCCTCTTCCTCGGCGGCTACGGCTTCTTCCGCTTCATTGCCGAATACGCCCGCCAGCCCGACGACTATCTCGGTCTGCTCACCTTGGGCTTGTCGATGGGACAATGGTTGAGCGTTCCGATGATTGTTTTGGGCGCGATCGGTTTCGTCTGGTTCGGTAAGAAAAACCGCCTGAACTGATGCCCAAAGGCCGTCTGAAAACCAAAGCGGGACGCGATATAGTGGATTAACTTTAAACCAGTACGGCGTTGCCTCGCCTTGCCGTACTATTTGTACTGTCTGCGGCTTCGTCGCCTTGTCCTGATTTAAAGTTAATCCACTATAACAAGCGTCCCGTCATCATATCAGCCGCACATCAACCATCCTAAACCGGCACGATTTGCGATTCATCAAACCGAATCGCAAAAAATCTTAAATCCGACTTGGTTTATCCGCCGCCCGATGGTATCTTGGCACACCTTTCCACCCTTTTTTAAAGAGAGCCTAAAATGTCAGAAGAAAACAAAATCAAAGTCAACGACCTGCCCGAAGACAAAAAAGAACAATCTGAAGAAGTCGAGCTGCCCGTAGTCAACAACGAAGAAAAACGCGGCGGCCACAGCGAAGGCGGCTGCTGCGGCGCATGCGGCGGTTGATTCCGTTTTGAAAAACAAAGGTCGTCTGAAAACTGAACTGGCCCCAAAATCTTGGACACTCATAAAAGCCTATTCAGGCACTCTGTGTAAGCTGGGTTCTGTATGCGACAGGACTCAGCTTTTTCAATAGACCTTTTGCGAAAGTATCCTGAAGATTTACAATTCCCAAATGAAATACGAAAACCTCATCCAAAGAAGCGACAGGGAATTCAAACGGCTCACAGGTGTAACGCCCGTCCTTTTTCACGAAATGCTGAAAGTCACCACAGAAGCAGAAAGCCGGAAGGTCAAGTCAGGCAGGCCGCATACGCTCAGCTTGGCAGACCAACTGCTGCTTACCCTGAGCTATCTGCGTCATTACCATACCCAACTCGAATTGGCCGCCATCTACGGCCTTTCTGAAAGTAATGTCTGCCGCACCATCCGTAAAACCGAGGACGCCCTCATCCGTTGCAAACGCTTTTCCCTGCCAAAACACAAGAATCTGGGCGATCAAACGGTCATCATTGACGTTACCGAAAGCCCGATTGAACGTCCCAAAAAAACAGCGGCAGTATTACAGCGGCAAGAAAAAGCGGCACACGGTTAAAATCCAGGTCATATACGGCAGAGAAACTGAAAAAATCATCAGCATCCGGACGGGGATGGGTGCTCAGCATGACATGCGTTTAGCCAAGAGGCACCTTGCAGAGCTTTATCCCTACAAAATAGTCATTGCGGATAAGGGTTATCAAGGATTGGCTAAAACCGGATTACAGACCCCGAAAAAGAAATCCAAACATCATCCGCTGAACAAACAGGATAAAGAGGCGAACAGGCGGTTAGGCAAACTCAGAACCGTCATCGAGCACATCAACAGGAAACTGAAGATATTCAAAATCTTGTCGCTGCCTTACCGCAACAGGCGGAAACGGTTCGGGTTAAGGGTAAATCTGATTGCAGGACTGGTTAATGCGATGGGATGAATATTTTCGCAAGAGGTCTAATTTCAAACTGCAACGCTCCCGGTTGTAGTAATCCATATAGTCATCTATCTGTTTCATCAATTCGTCCACCGTCAATTCACCTGCGTTATAGAAACACTCTGTCTTCAACACCGCAAAGAAGCTTTCCATCGGTGCATTGTCCCAACAATTCGCCTTTCGCGACATGCTTTGAACCATGGAATGTTGGGCAAGCAATTCCCTATATCCCGACGTACGGTACAGCACACCTTGGTCCGAATGAAGCATCGTTCCTTCGCCGGTCAGACGGGGGGCGGCTTTTTCGAGCATTTCCTTCACCATTTCGCTGTTAGCATTGCGGCTCATGGCGTAGGCGATGATTTCGCGGTTGAACAAGTCCAATATTGGCGAGAGGTACAGTTTGCCGTCCTTTCCTTTGAGTTCGGTCACGTCGGTCAGCCATTTCTCGTTGGGCTTTCGGGCTGTGAACCGGCGTTTGAGGAGGTGTTCCGATATCTCGCCCATGGCGGGATGGCGGTAGGCTTTTTTCGCCCGTATGAGGGCTTTCAGTCCTAGCTGCCTCATCAGCCGCGCTGCTTTTTTGCGGTTCCAACCCAATGCTGCGGCAATGCGCCTTTGTCCGTAGCGTCCTTTATGCTGTTCGTAGATTTCGGCGATAAGGGCTTTGTCGGCTGCGTCGGGGTCGGGCCGGTCTTGACGGTGGTAGTAAAAGCTGCTTTTGGGCAGGTTTGCGATGTGCAGCAGGTATTTGAGCGGGTGTTGCGCCCTCAGTGTTTGGACGGTTTGGCTTTGTCCTTTTCGGTCTGTTTTTGGCTGAGGGCTTTTAACTCCTTTAGGTAGGCGGCCTCTGCGCGCATATAGCACAACTCTTCGATAAGCTCTGCCTGTGTTTTTTCTTGGTCGGGTTTATCTGCGATGAAGGGGTTTTTGCGGTGTTGGGGCATGGTTTTGGATTGGGGATGTTCGAGTGCGCCGATACCGCCTTCTTGATAGGCGCGTATCCATCGTCTCAGGTGGGTTCGTGAGATGCCGTAGTGGTCTGCAGTACGCTGTTGGCTGCGTATATGCAGGTAGTGGAGTACGGCTTGGTATTTGAAGTGTAATGTATATTTGCTGATAAAAAAACTGCACCTTAGTGGTTGGAGGTGATGTCCAACTTTTGGGGTGCAGTTCAAACCTCAAATCCGAGTTTTCAGACGACCTTTTTAATTCCATTCAAACAGCCTTTGCTATAACGGTATTTACTTCACTTATCAAACTTGCCCATAAAACATTTTAAACCTACAATGCCGCTGTTTATCACATCTCCGAGTCCATCATGTTCTTCGTCCTTTCCCCCGCCAAAAACCTCAATGAAAAAGACCCTGCGCACGTCAAAGAATTCACCCAACCGGACCTCTTGGCAGAAGCCGAAATCCTGATGCGCCAACTGCGTGAACTCGCCCCGCAGCAAATCGCCGAGCTGATGCACGTTTCCGACAAAATCGCCCTCTTAAACGCCGAGCGCAACGCCGAATGGCATACACCGTTTACACCAGACAACGCTAAACAGGCAGTCTTTATGTTCAACGGAGACGTTTACGAAGGCATCGCCGCAGACACCCTCAAGCCAGAACAAATCCAATATCTGCAACAACACCTCCGCCTGCTTTCCGGCCTCTACGGCGTTCTTCGCCCGCTGGATTTGATGCAGCCCTACCGTTTGGAAATGGGAACGGCGTTTGCCAACACACGCGGTAAGAACCTGTATGAATTTTGGGGCGACATCATCACCGACCTGTTAAACGACACCCTTGCCCAAGCCGGCAGCGACATATTGATTAACCTCGCTTCGCAAGAATATTTCAAATCCGTCAACACCCAAAAACTCAAAGCCCGCCTGATTACCCCCGTTTTCAAAGACGAAAAAAACGGCAAATACAAAATCATCAGCTTCTACGCCAAACGCGCGCGCGGACTGATGGTACGCTACGCGGCGGAACACAATATCACTGCCCCAGAAATGCTGAAAAATTTCGATTACGAAGGTTACGCATTTAACGCAGCAGCGTCGAATGAGTCCGAATGGGTGTTCATGCGTAAAGAACAAACCAAGTAAAAACAAAAAACTAAATATTCGCCTGCAAATTTCGCTTGGCAAACCCGGCAAATTTCATTATTATTTCAGCTTCAAGAAACGGAAGCGTGGCAGAGCGGTTTAATGCAACGGTCTTGAAAACCGTCGAGGGTTGATAGCCCTCCGTGAGTTCGAATCTCACCGCTTCCGCCATTTCTTGAAAATAGAAAAACCAAATAAAAATGAAGTGAAGCCCAGCCAACAACATTTTTATTTGGTTTTACTTTATTCTACGGAAACGTGGCAGAGAGGCTGAATGCAGCGGACTCGAAATCCGCTGAGGGTGCAAATCCTCCGTGGGTTCGAATCCCACCGTTTCCGCCAAACCGGACAAAAGCTGCTATTTCCATAGCAGCTTTTTGTGAATTTGCCTCCCAAGTATTGGGTATGTATAGTGGATGGATTCAACTTCAAGGGGCATTCAGTTTTCAGACAACCTTGGATTCGGATTTCAAGTACAACACTAGGATATCAGTGGTTGGAACAGATTCAAGAATATAGTGGATTAACTTTAAACCAGTACGGCGTTGCCTCGCCTTGCCGTACTATCTGTACTGTCTGTGGCTTCGTCGCCTTATCCTGATTTAAATTTAATCCACTATAAAACACTTGGCGTTTCGTAACCAAGTGTTTTTCTTGGGCGGATAAGGATGTTAATGTGTTGCATTGCAGGAAAGGCCAGTATGCTACCGCATACTGGCCTTTTTCTGTTATGGAAAGTTGCACTTCAAATCCGAATCCGCCGTCATCTGAAAAGTATCCATTGCTTTTTCAGACGACCTTTTCGTATTGCCGGATAGTTACTGCTCTTCCAAGCGTCCGTCGTGCATCAGCATGACCCGATCGAAACGGCCAGCCAATTCGTCATCATGCGTGACCACAATCAGGCTGGTATTCAACTCGGATTTCAGATCCAGCATCATATCCAGTACATTTTGCGCATTTTTACGGTCCAGATTGCCTGTCGGCTCGTCGGCAAGCAAGCATTTGGGACGTGTTACCAGCGCGCGTGCAATGGCGGCACGTTGGCGTTCACCACCGGAAAGCTCGCTGGGTCGGTGTTGTATGCGCTTTTTCAAACCCGCTTTTTCCAACATTTCAACCGCACGCTGTTCTGCTTCGGCTTTTTTCATCTTACCAATTAAAAGCGGCATCATGACGTTTTCCAAAGCGGAAAACTCAGGCAGCAAATGGTGGAACTGGTACACGAAACCCAAATACTGATTGCGCAGCAGACCCAGTTGTTTCTGTCCCAACTGACTCAAATCCTGCCCCATCAGTACCACGCTGCCGGAAGTCGGCTTATCCAAACCGCCCAAAATGTGCATCAAGGTCGATTTGCCGCTACCGGACGAACCGATAATGCTGACGCTTTGACCTTCGAGCACTTCGAGCCTCAACTGATTCAAAACGTTGACATTCAATTGACCGTCTTTGTAGCTTTTGCTGACATTATCGCATTTCAAAACTACTTTATTCATAGCGCAAAGCCTCCGCCGGTTGGGTTCTTGCAGCACGCCAGCTTGGATAGAGCGTGGCGATAAACGACAAAATCAGGGAAATGCAGGCAATCAGCACAACATCATGAACACTGACGTCACTCGGAATATAATCAATGAAATAAACTTGTGATTTGATGAATTGGAAACCAAACCAACTCTCTAACTGTTTGACAATACTGCCCACGTTCAAAGCCAGCGTGACACCGGTAATCACTCCGGTCAAGGTACCAAAAAAGCCGGCAAATACGCCCTGCACCATAAAAATTTTCATAATACTGCCCGGGGAGACACCCAAAGTCCTCAAAATGGCAATATCGGCTTGTTTTTCCGTAACCGCCATGACCAAAGAAGAAACCAAGTTAAAGGTGGCTACGGCAACAATCAGCAGCAGAATGATGAACATCACCCTTTTCTCCATTTCTACGGCCTCGAAATAACTGCGGTTGGTGTACGTCCAATCGCGCAACCATACTTCTTCTTGCAGATTTTTCGGCAGCAGTGTTTCGGTGAACGACGGCGCATTGATCGGATCGGCAAGTTTCAATCTCAAGCCTGCCGCATTTTCATCTAGACGGTACAAGACTTGGGCATCTTTCATGTGCGTCAATGCTAGAGTAGTGTTCAATTCATGGATTTTGGTTTTGACCAAGCCGACAACTTTAAATTGTTTCAGACGAGGTACAACACCGGCTGGCGTCACGTTGCCTTCAGGCGTAACGACAGTGATTTTTTCACCAACCTTTACATCCAAAGACTCAGCCAAATCCTGTCCCAAAATAATATCAAATTCGCCCGGCTTCAAATCATCAAAACTGCCCACAGGCATTTCTTTACTGTATTCAACGATTTTTTTTTCTTCATCAGGCAAAATCCCGCGGATTTGAACGCCTTGGACCTCACCCGCATTTGCCAGCAATGCCTGTCCGGAAACATAAGGTGCCGACTGAAGCACCTCTTTGCGTCCTTTAATAATCTCGCGCAGGCTCTCCCAGCTTTTACCGTTGCCGTTATCGTAATAACCCATTTCGGCATGAGGAGCCACTTTCAAAAGCTGCCCCCGTATATCTCTCTGAAAGCCCGCCATGACTGACAATACGACAATCAAAGCCATCACACCGAGTGCAATACCCACAATAGAAATGACGGTGATAAACGACATGAAGCCATTGCGTTTTTTTGCCCGCAAATAGCGCAGTCCTATCCAAGTCTCTAAAGAAGCCATTTATATGCCTCATCCGTTTGTCAAAAAACGCCTATTGTACCGTAAAACCGACAGGTCGTCTGAATACGCCGAAACGACCGAGAATAGAGACATCGCAATTTGTAAACCAAAGTCTTCTTATTCAGGGCTACCGTAAAATCGGCCGAAAAACTTGCACAATCATCTATTCGGCCTTATTCTGAAATCGCGGTAAAGTTTACCGCCATCAAAAAGGAAAACCATTAATGAACATCACAAAATTCTTAGCATTATCCGTTGCCGCTGCCGGATTGGCATTCAGTGCAAATGCGTATGCGGCTAAGGAGATTAAAATCAGTTCAAACAATACGTCCTATTCCGCTGCCGACGTGCAAAAACTTGCCGCAACCGCAGTCGGCATGGGTGTCAAAGAACCGGTCAGCCTGACCGCAGGCAGCGGTGTCGTCACCGTATCCGGCAGCAGCGCCACCAAATGTGCCTTCAAAGTAGGCAGCGGCGATACTCCGCAAATTCAAGGCGTAAGCTGCAAATAAACCGGCTTTGTTTGAAATAAGGTCGTCTGAAACGCGTTTTCAGACGACCTTGTTGTTTAATCCTTGACTGCGCGCCTTTCATAAACGGCCTGCGCCAAAGTCCCTGCATCGACATATTCCAACTCTCCCCCCAAAGGGATGCCTCTGGCAAGGCGGCTGACTTTATATGGAAGGTTTTTAAATAATTCTGCCAACACATACGCCGTCGCATCCCCTTCGGCAGTAAAGTTTGTCGCAATAATGATTTCTTCAACATCGGCGTTCTGCAACCTCGCCACCAGTTTGTCCAATGCAATGGCGCTCACATCCATCCCTTGCGCGGGACTAATTTGCCCCATCAGCACAAAATACAAACCATCATGGCAATTCGCAGTTTCCATATTGGAGACATCTGCCGGCATATGGACAATCATCAGGCGGCGTTTGTCCCGTGATTCGTCGGAACAAATATCGCACAAACTCCCTTCGCAAAATGTGTTGCACATCCTGCAATGCTGGACTTGCTTTAATGCGTATTGCAAAGCATCAACCAACTCCTGCGCCTGCTCCCGCTTGCTTTGCAGCAATTGATGCGCCATGCGTTGCGCGGATTTGGGACCGACATTGGGTAGAATTTTCAAGGCATTAATCAGCCGCGTAAAAGCATCGGGAGCTTTGCTCATGGTATTCAGACGACCTCTAACCGAAAAACAAGGAAAATCGGGATGTGTATAGTAGTGAAATCACTATATATTGATGGAGCAAGAAAGGCTGATTATATAATGAAAACGGTCGGATTTTCTCCGACCATTTTATTCTGTCTAAGCCAGGCGGGCAATCATGTTCGCCATCTTTGCCGCCTGCTTGTTCATCAACTGCTTACTCTGCCGAATTATCAACTTTTTGCGCACCTTGCTCGCGCTTGATTTCCTTGCTGAAATAACGCAGCAATGCATCAAAAATGTTGGCTGACTGCTGTTGCGCCAGCATTTGTTTGGCAGCAGGCACTTGGGAAGCAATATTTTCCGGCGCTGCAATGTTCTGCACTTCAACAATTACAGGAGTCGGCATGCCTTCCAGCAGCATGGCGTATGCAGGTTTACCATTTTGCGGACGGGCTTTAATCAGTTCATTGTAGGCTTCAGGCGCCATGGTCCGGCGTGCATCTTGCGCACTCAATTTCGATACTTCCGACCATTTCAAGTCAACTGCCTTGCCTGCCTTCAAAGCCTCGATGGCTTCTTTGGCTTTTTTGTCGGCCAGTTTTGCGGCTTCGCTGCGCAGATAAGCCAAACGCACTTCTTCTTGAACATCAGCGAAAGGTGCGGTTTTTTCTTCCCTGACTTCTTTGACACGAATAACCCAAACCGTATCTTTGTCCATGGAAATCAAATCGGAATTGTGTTTTTTCTTCAACACATCTTCACTGAATGCCGCATTAATCAACGCATCGGGCAAACCTGCTGCTTTTCCGTTGGCTTGAGTCAGCCAATCTTGATCCAAACTTTCCAGTTTCAGATTTGTTTTTTTGGCGACATCCGCCAAGGAGGTTGGCGTATTAAATGCTTCTTCAGAAAGCTTTTCTTTTGCCGAATTGAATTCGGAAGCAGCTTTTTTCAGCTTCAACTCAGCTTCAATACGGGCTTTTTCATGCTCAAAAGACACTTTGTCTTCAATATTCAAAACTTGGACAATATCGTAGCCGACCGGAGTTTGAACCACATCGCTGATTCCTCCTTTAGGCAGCGAGAACGCCACGTTTTCCAAATCCGTACCCAAGCCGCCGTCTTTAGACAGATAGCCCAAGTTGCCGCCTTTGGAAGCAGATGCGGTGTCTTTTGAATATTTTTTCGCCAAAGCAGCAAAATCGGCCGGCTTGGCTTTCAACTCTGCCGCAACTTTGTCTGCTTCGGCTTTGATTGCCGCGCGTACCGTTTCATCGGCATCTTGGGGAACCGGGAAGAAAATGTGGGCAATTTCACGGCGGGGCGAAAGATGGGGCGCCTGTTCGTCAAATGCTTTTTTCACTTCATCTTCGCTGACGGTCTGTTTGTCCGCCAAATCTTTTGCACTCAGGGCGATGTATTCCAATTTCACACCTTGTGGAATCAGATAATCTTTTTTGTGCGCCTCATAGTATGCCTTCAACGCGGCATCATCGACTTTTACTTGAGAAACAAAGGCTTCAGGATTGAATGTTACCGAACGGATATCGCGTGTCGCCTGAGTTAGCTTAACCAGTTGCTCTGCTTGCGCATCGCTGACAATCGCACCGTTTTGCACCAAATTGATCAAACTTTGCAGCGCATAACGCTCGCGGATATCAGCAACGAACTGATCTTCCGTCATATGGCGCTGGCTCAGGAAGTTTGAAAAGATTTGTTGGCTGAATTTACCGTTTTGATCGTGAAAGGTAGGGTCGTCCACGATCAGTTGTTTAAGCTGCTCTTGGGAAACTTCCACACCCATCAGCTTGGCACCTTCCTTCAGATAGGCGCGTTGAACCAAAGATTGGAATACGGCTCCCCGCGACGGGCTTTGGCCTTGAAGCTGCTCACCTTGCAACTCATTATTCAAAGAATACTCACTGATTTTTTCATCCCCTATTTTGACGATAAAATCAGAGCCGGGCGCAGCAACCGTGCTGACACCGAAGCCGACGAAGGTCAGCGCAATCAAACCCAACAAAATCTGGGCCGGAGTTTTATATTTTTCAACGGTATGGAACATATTATCTGAAGACGTAATGATTAAAATAGCAAACGCGCATTGTAGCGCGTTTTGCCTTGTTATGCACTCTTGGCAGAACGATGGCCCGACTTATTTTTCAGACGACCCTATCCCGCCGTATCGTGTTATTTTGAAAAAATTTCTTGATAGTTTTCTTCGGAAAAACCGACGAAAAACCGCCCTTCCTTTTCCAAAACCGGACGCTTGATGATGCTGGGCTGCTCCGCCATCAATCGAACAGCGCCATCGACAGTAGCAGCAGCGGCTTGGGCTTGCTTATCCAGCTTGCGCCACGTCGTACCACGTTTGTTCAATAAAACCTCCAACGGTATCTGCTCCAACCATTTGCTTATCGTGTCAACTTGCGGCGGGCTCTTTTTAAAATCCACAAATTGAAAATCAACGCCATGTTCTTCCAACCATTTGCGGGCTTTTTTCACCGTATCGCAATTGGGAATGCCGTATAACTGAATCATCTTGAAATCACTCTCTATCTTAAAGAAAAAGCGCCGTCATTTTAGCCGATTTTCCTTTTAATCAGAACAAAATGGGTCGTCTGAAACCTTTTCAGACGACCTCTACATGCTCTTCCCAAGTTTGAACGGCTTTTTTCATCAAGCATTTGTTCTTATAATATCGAACTATTCCATTGCTACCCGACAAAGGATTCCACATGCAAACCCGCCTGCCATTTTTTGGTGTCGTCCGAGTCAGCGGGGAGGACAGAGCCTCCTTTCTTCACGGACAATTATCCAACGACATCAACCATCTGAACGAAAATACCGCGTGTTATGCCACTTACAACACCCCGAAAGGGCGCGTGTTGGCAAATATGATCGTCCTCAACCGAGGAGAGGATTTGCTGCTGATTATGGCGCAGGATTTGATCGAAGCCATTATCAAACGGTTGCGTATGTTTGTCCTGAGAGCCAAGGTCATCTTTGAACCGCTGTCCGATTTTGCCGTCGCAGGCGAGCTGGACGAAGCTGCCTCGCCCTCTCCCGCTGCCGAACCTGCCCTGTCCTTTCCTGCCCAAGCAGACAATGGGGTATACACCATTACCCTGCCCCATTCAGGTCGTCTGAAAATCGGCGAAGCTGGGCTTCTGCCTGAATATGACACGGCAGCCGAAAACGCTTGGAACCTGCACGAAATCCGCAGCGGCTACGCTTGGATTTCGACGGCAACCAAAGAAACTGCCGTTGCCCAAATGCTCAACCAACACATCATCGGCGGCGTACATTTCAAAAAAGGCTGCTATCCGGGACAGGAAATCATCGCCCGCGCCCAATATCGCGGACAAGTCAAACGCGGGCTGGCGGTTTTGCGGGGCGATTCGTTGGAAGCCGCAGGCGTTGCCGTTCAAAACGGAGGCGAAGAAGCCGGACAAATCATCAATACCGCGCTGACCGATACCGGCAGCCTGAGTCTTACAGTTATCAAATTTTCCGCAGCACATGCCGATTTGACTGATGCCGACGGCAATGCTTTAAAACAAGAAACCTTGTTCTTTAAAGTGGATGCTTGAAGCGCGGAGATAGCGTAATAGGCTTTAAGTCAATCCGCTATCTCTCTGCACACGATAAAAAGGTCGTCTGAAAACGCAACATGGGGCAATCCCAGCGTTTTCAGACGACCTTTTCAATCCGTCCTTATTTCTGCCAATACGTTTTCACGTTCACAAATTCATACAGCCCGAATTCAGACAATTCCCGTCCGTAACCTGAGGCTTTGACGCCGCCAAAGGGTAGGCGCAGGTCGCTGCTGGTGTGGCGGTTGATAAAAACCGAGCCTGCTTGGATTTTTTCGGCAAAATCCCATGCGCGGCAGGTATCGGCGGTATAGATGCTGGCGCCCAGTCCGTAAGGCGTATCATTGGCAAGGGCGACGGCATGTTCCTCGTCCTTCGCCCGCAAAATCATGGCAACCGGCCCGAAAACCTCTTCGTTCCAAACGCGGCAGTCGGGATTCACTTTGTCCAACACGGTGGCAGGGTAAAACCAGCCCTTTCCTTCGGGAATGAATCCACCCGTCAAAACCTCTGCGCCGTGTGCGACTGTGTCCTGTACTTGAGCGTGTACGTTTGCGCGCAAGTCTTCGCGGTGCAGCGGGGCAAGTGTGGTCGCAGGGTCTTTGGGATCGCCTGTTTGCAATTTGGCGCATTCGGCAAGAAACAGGGGGATGAAGCGGTCGGCAACGGTTTCGGTAACGACGATTCGTTTGGCGGCATTGCAAGACTGACCGGCGTCGCGGAAACGCGAATAACAGGCTTCGGCGGCGGCGCGTTCGAGATCCGCATCGGGCATGACGATGAAAGGGTTGCTGCCGCCGAGTTCGAGGACGGTTTTCTTGAGGTGCATTCCCGCATGGGCGGCGAGCAGGCGACCGGTCTGCGTTGAGCCGGTAAACGCCATCGCATCGGTGTCTTCGATGGCTTTCAAGGTATCGTTGTTGTCCAGCCACGCACCAATCAGCGGGAGGTCGTCTGAAACCAGTTCCAGCAGCGCCGCGCTGACCCGCGCCACGCTGGGCGCAGGTTTGACGGCACAAGCATTTCCCGCACACAAGGCAGGAACGGCAAAACGCAAAACCTGCCAGACAGGATAGTTCCACGGCATGACGGCAAGTACAACGCCCAACGGCTCAAACCGCACCTGACTGAGGCTCGCCTGTGTAGCGATGGTCTTATGCGCCAGCAACTCGGGGGCAAGGCGGACGTAATATCGGATGAGTTCGACCGATTTATCCAGTTCGGCACGGCATTCATGAAGGCAGCGTCCAACTTCTTCGCAAACCATTTCCGCAAGCCGCTCCTTGTTTTGCGCCAAACGCTCGGCAAAGGCTTGCAGCAAAGCAGTCCGTCCGGTAACGCCCAACCGCGCAAACGTCTGCTGGCGCACCTTCAACGCCGCCAATTCTTGTGAAAATTCGGCATAACTCTGCGCTGGACGGCGGCAAAGGGTTTCGCCGGTATAGGCATTGATGCTGTGAAACATGGTTCGGCTCCTTTGTATGTCGGTTTTATTTTAGGTCGTCTGAAAATAAAGATGTTCTTTCAGACGACGTTTGTTTATCTTTGTTCATCAAAGATGGCGCGATTATATAGCAAACTCGGATAGAACATCTCCACACAGTTCTTTTCCCTTTAATTCAGCCTGTTGTTATCCATTTAAAATATTTATGAGTTAGAATCCTAAAATAAAATAAAATTACTTGATAAAACTTTTAATTAATTTCTCTATTTTTAGATGATATTCAATCAACTCTTGTTGAGAAGGCTGCTTAGAAAATTTTCCATATTCATGTGTACTGATACTAGGATAATAATCTACTGACAAACCATTTATGCATGAGTCAACTGCGATTGAAAAATGCGGTTCATTAAGTCTTTTTCCATTTTTTCTACCATCATCCCTTACTTGTATTCTTACTGGATTTTCATCATCCCTAATATAATTAAATTCATGATAGAACGGTTCTTCATTAAATCTTTCATATGCTTTATAGTCTTTAGAATAAGAGGTTATTTCTTTTGAACCGTACCTGAACATCATTTTCGTAACATACTTAGGATCTAAAAGGCATTCAGAATTTTTCTGAATCGAAATAGTGTCTATCATCGGTAGACCATCCTTCAATGCCTTAACGAATAAATCTTTATTCTCCCGATTGAAAGGCTCTAAAATCCAGGAATCTCCTTTGCGTTTGGCATGGACGTAAATATCAAACCTACCGCCCTTATGGATTTTTTCCTCGTCCGACATCCATCTTGTTGCCGAATCTCGGGACGAACCTGCCAAATAACCGTAAGGTACGCTCATCAACGTTCCATTCAAATCAATTTTAATATTTCTTTCAAAACCCGTTATGGGTATCTCATTATCCATTTTTACTTCCTCCTTATTTTCTGAAGATGGATAACAAGCTACCAAAGCGAATGAACCCAAAACTGCTATTAAAGCTGCTAGCTTCTTTAATACACTATCTTTTCCAGATTCCACTTTTACTCCTTCCTGTAACAGATTTCTGATTAATCAGATCGGCTGAAATACAATCCATTATCAATTTCTGATTTCTGAGAAAGTATCATATTTTCATAAACCAGCAATTTACTTCAGCTAAATGGTATTTAATTCAAACAAACGTATCATTACAATTGTAAATATAACAAAAATCGCCTGAAGATTTTTCAGACGACCTTTTGATATTTGCAAAGCCCTGATGCAAGAACCAAACTACTCGACTCGTCTGAAACTGAAATTCTGCGTTGCAAGCCAGCATACGCCTGAGCCGATGCAGACCATAATCGCGCCCTGCCAAAACTGTACAGACAGGGGCGCATTGAGCAGGAAGGAGGAAATGAGAGCCGAGAAAATGGGAATGAAATAGGAAGCGCCTGCCAAAACGGTCATATTGCCGCATGAAATGCCGATGTTCCAAACTGCGTAGCCTAACCCCATGCAGGCTGCGGCGGAGACGGCATAAAGTATGGAATCGGTATCAAAATGAAGGCTGCCGTAGCCGCCTGCGAAATATTTTGCCCACAGGATACAGGATACGAGAAGAAAGAAAAAACCAACGGCGTTGCCCTGCGCTTTCGTTCTGGCGGTCAGGGTGCAGTATGCTGCCCAAAACAGCGCGTCTAACAATGCCATGATGTAACTGAGCGGGTTGGTTCGGACGTTGCCGATAATTTCGGGCAGAGAAAATCCGCCGTCACCGCCTAAAACGGTGGCAATACCTATAAACGACAAGGCAAAGCCTATGCCTATCCACCATTTTGCCGGCTGTTTGTTAAACCAAACCGCGCCGATGATGGTAAACGTCGGCCAAAGATAATTGACCATGCCGACTTCGACCGCTTGGCGTGCGTTGTCGGCAAAACCGATGGAAAGAGACAGGCACAATTCGCAGCCGACGAAAAAAATGCTTGCCCAGAAAAGATAGCTGCGGCTGAACTGCCGCAAATTCGGCAATCCGAAAATAGCCAAGAGCAACAAAGTGGAAAGGCTATACATCACCGCCGCGCCACCAACCGCCCCCATGTGCAGGCTCAAGGCGCGTATCAATCCGACGACGGAACTCCAAAAGGCTACGGCAAGCAGACCTATGGATGTGGCTTGATTGGGGGTAAATGCGTGTTGGAGCAGACGGTTCATGATGTGTTGTGTTGAAATTTGTTTTATTGTGTAATTTTTTGATATTTTACGCCTCCTGTTTGCATAATCAAGAGGAAAGGTCGTCTGAAAACACGAGTGCAGATACTGCCAAACTGTTTTCAGACGACCTTTTGCTGTTTTCTGAATTTAATATTCCTTCCCCTAGAGACGAATTCAGTTTCATTTCAGTCATGATTTCTACTTATTACAATCGCAATTCTTCAAAATAGTTATTTATCGTCATATCTGAAACAGTAGCTAAATCTATCAATTCTGGGTTGATTATGTAATTTTTCAAGCTATCAGAATGATTCAAATGGTAAATAGTCGTCAACAAATTAACAAAATACCTTTCCCCTTTTACCATTATTTTTTCATCGACATCCGTTATAAAATAAATTTCCCTATCTTTCAGATATATGATTTGATTTTTCTTCAAATCTACCGTCCATTCCTCAATCGATTTATTCATGCGCGCATTTTGAATATACAGTTCAAACTGATGGCTATAAGAAAAATCTATTCCTACTTTAATAAATAAATCATCTCCAAAAAATTTGGATTCAAAATCAGCCCATAGCTCATCTTGAAATTTTTTATTTACTTCTTTTATGAAATCATTAAATTCAATCATCTGATTACCTCTGACGGCAGCTTTATATAAGCTGCTTTATTAGTTGTCCGATGGACATCTGCGCTTTTGCTGCCCTTAAAAATCTCAAAGGATTATAGTCGGGTCGTCTGAAAACCGATATCGACCCTATCTCCCTCTTCCAATCCAGAATATAACGAAATCGCATTAAATTAAAACCAAGCATTCTTTCCGTTTTTCAGACGACCTGTTTACAGTATCGCCACTGTTTTCAGAAAAATTCACCATTCAACCAAACAATTAAAGCCGCGCAGGCAAATGCTCTGCCTCAAGCAGCCGTCCGCACAAAGGAACCGACATGACCCCAGCCAACCCGCTTCCCATCGAACTTTCCGCACAACTCGCCGCCCTCTCGCCTACACAGCTCGCTTGGCTTTCCGGCTACTGCTGGGCGCAAAGTCAAGGGGCGGCGGGCAGTTTGGGTGTTTCCGCTGCTGCCGTTGCCGCCACCGCGCGACGCGTGTTGGTCTTATCCGCCTCGCAAACGGGCAATGCGCGTGGCGTTGCCGAATCTTTACACACCAAACTTAAAACCGCAGGCGTAGAAGCCGTGTTGAGCAGCGCGGGAGACTTCAAAAGCAAAACACTGCCCGATGAAGACATCGTGTTGTTGGTAACATCCACGCAAGGCGAGGGCGAGCCGCCCGAAGAAGCCCTGCCGCTGTATAAATTCGTCTTCGGCAAAAAAGCCCCCGATTTGGGCAAACTCACTTTTGCCGTCTTGGGTTTGGGCGATTCTTCCTATCCCAATTTCTGCCAAGCGGGCAAAGACTTTGACGCCAAATTCGCCGAACTGGGCGCACGTCGTCTGAACGACTTGGGCATCTGCGATTTAGAGTTCCAAAGTGCCGCCGACGCGTGGATAGAAGCCGTCGTCCCCCAAGTTGCCGAACTTGCCGCGCAAACCGCAGCAGCATCCGTTACGACACCTGCCGCCCTTCAAACCGCAGGCGCTGTCTATACCAAAGACAAACCCTATACCGCCACCCTGTCCGTCCGCCAAAAAATCACGTCCCGTTCCGCCGAGAAAGACGTGGAACACATCGAAATCGACCTATCCGGCTCCGGACTGCACTATCAGGCAGGCGACGCATTGGGCGTACTCCCGCTCAACGCTCCCGCTTTGGTTCAAGAAATCCTTGATTTGCACCAATTAAGCGGGGAAGAAAAAATCCGCCTTTCAGACGACCTCGAAACCGACATCCGCACCGCCCTGACCGAGTCCGCCGATATCACGCAAAACACACCCGCCCTCGTGCAGCAATACGCCAAGTTGTCCGGCAGCGAAGCACTCAAAACCACAGCCGCCGACAAAGCCCGATTGGACGCCTACCTCGCCGCTACCCCGCCCGTCGGCGTCTTCGCCGCCTACCCCCATCCGCTGGACGCGCAAACCTTGTTCCAACTGTTCCGCCCCCAAACCCCACGCCTTTACTCCATCGCCTCCGCGCAAGACGAAGTCGGCGAAGAAGTCCACCTGACCGTCGGCGTCGTCCGCTTCGAACACCACGGCAACACCTACACCGGCGCAGCCTCAGGCTATCTGGGCGAACGTCTTGAAGAAGGCGGCGAAGTACGCGTATTCGTCGAACCCAACCCCAACTTCCGCCTGCCCGCCAACGGCGACACCCCCGTCATCATGATAGGCGCAGGCACAGGCATCGCCCCCTTCCGCGCCTTCATGCAGCAACGCGCCGCCAACGGCGACAACGGCAAAAACTGGCTCATCTTCGGCAACCAACGCCTCGCCGACGACTTCCTGTACCAGCTTGAATGGAGCGATTACCGCAAAGACGGCATCCTCACACGCGCCGACTTGGCATGGAGCAGACAAGGCGAACACAAAGTCTATGTCCAACACAAAATCGCCGAACACGCCGCCGAAGTTTGGAACTGGCTGCAACAAGGCGCACACCTCTACGTCTGCGGCGACGCCACCCGCATGGCACGCGACGTAGAAACCGCCCTGATCGACGTCATCGAAACCCAAGGCAAACTCAGCCGCGACGATGCCGAAGACTATCTCAACGAAATGCGCGAAGACAAACGCTACCAACGCGACGTTTATTGATACCTACCCAAACGAAAGGTCGTCTGAAAAGCCCAAATCGGGTTTTCAGACGACCTTTCGCATCATCAAGCCATTTATAGTGGATTAAATTTAAATCAGGACAAGGTGAGGTAACGCCGTCCTGGTTTAAAGTTACCACTATATCTCGCTAAACAAAGCAAACCATTCAGACACACCTTCCACCGCTTATCCCATCTGCTTTACCCATTATCTCAACCCAGCTAACATACAAAATTCATCGTCATTCCCATCCAACACAAAACCCGATTTATTTGTTACAAACCGCATCAGGATATTATGAACATCGAAAAAGTACAAAGAAGGTTATCAATAATGAAGACATTCAATAAAAAGCTGACTGTATTGGCAGGTTTGCTGGTTATGACGGCGTGTAACAATCAGCCGAACTTGACGCAAGATAGAAAGCAGGATGCAGAAGCCGTTAAAACCGCATCGACCTCGCATTTTGAATGTCATCCTTCCGAATATAAGTTTAATACGCCTCCTCGGCTCCCGCCTGCAGATCCTGCGGCATACCCGCGATATGAGCCTACGCATTTTGAGGTAGTTAAACGCCTGCCTATCCCCATGAATAAAGAACTGATTGTTCCTAAATTGCAAGAGTTAGGCTTTATAGAAAACAGCAATAACGAAATCTTTAAAAGAAATTTCGGGAAGAAAAACATGTATAGCGCCGCTGACTACCTTGCAAATCTTTTTTCTGTCACTATAGTTTTAAAAGACTTTGCCAATCCGGAATGTCCGTACGGTGTCGATATATATCATGTCAATAACAAGGTAGACGGTGTGGATGCTGTGATTGGGTATAACGGTCTGATCTTTAAAGACACTACCATCCCCGACTTAATCATTTCCACCATCGATCATAAAAACAAACCGGACCACCTGTTTAAAAACCTATTGGACAAACATATCCAAAACATCGAAGCCTTTAAACAGAAACAGCCGCTTAATGAAGAACTGATCAGCACGCGCGCCGTGTATGATGGCATTACCTATGAAATCAATTCTTTCAAAGGCGGCAGGTCAACTAATCTGCAAATTTATAGTCAATTAAAATCAAAATAGGACAGTAACGCATCGTCAAATCGGGCGTAATCAGACAATACGGTTCGCAGATACCGCTTAATATTCGCCCACACCTTCTCAATCGGGTTGAGCTCAGGTGAATAAGGTGCAAGAGGCAATACCTTATGTCCCCATTTTTCCGCCATTTCCCGTAAGACACCCATACGGTGAAATCGCGCATTATCTAAAATAATCACCGATTTTTGAGTCAATGCGGGCAGTAGGCATTGCTGAAACCACGCTTCAAAAAAGACTCCGGTCATCGTATTTTGATAAACCATCGGAGCAATCAGCCGGTTGCCGACTTGTGCGGACACCAGAGATAAGCGTCGGTATCTTTTTCCACTTATCTGCGCTTTCACTATTTGCCCTTTCGGGCTGCGGGCATAGGGACGGAACAGGTAGCGGTCAAATCCTGTTTCATCCAAATAAACACGTTGGTAGTCGGAAAATTCGGCCAGCTGTGTCAAATAATGCGTTACTTTGGCCGGATCTTGTTCTTTGTAAGTGGTGGTCTTTTTTTGCGCGTCATCCCCATCTGTTTGAGTGCATAGCAAACGGCGGCTGGCGTACAATCAAAATGTTTGGCGATTTCATGCAGATAGGCATCCGGGTGTTGCCCAACATATTGAGCCAGTTTTTGCCTATCCAATTTGACGGCATTTAGACCGGTAACTTGATGTTTTAGGCTGCCTGTTTGTTTTTTAAGGCGAATCCACAGGTAAAGCGTGTTTCTTGACAAGTTAAACGTCGCTGCGGTTTGGCTGATGTTTTTGCATTGTTCGTAATAGTTTAAAGCTTTGTTTCTTAAGTCCGCAGAGTATGCCATGGTTAGACCTTAAAAGTTGAGTATTGTACTATTTTATTTTTAATTGACTATATCGATATAGAACCCGAAAGAAAGCCCATAACTGATTACAACAAAGACCAAATAAAGAAAGTAAAATCATGGAGATAGTCAATAAAAAGCTGATGGTATTGGCAGGTTTGCTGGTTATGGCAGCGTGTAGCAATCAGCCGAACTTGACGCAAGATGGAAAGCAGGATGCAGAAGCCGTTAAAACCGCAGCTACATCGCATTTTGAATGTCATCCTTCCGAATATAGGTTTAATACACTTCCCCCGCTCCCGCCTGTAGACCCTGCGGCATACCCGCGATATGAGCCTACGCATTTTGAGGCAGTTAATCGCCTGCCTATTCCCATGAACAAAAAACTAATTGTTCCCAAATTGCAAGAGTTAGGCTTTATCGAAAAAAGCAATAATGAAATCGTTGAAAAAAATTTCGGGAAACAAAATATGTATAGAGCCGCTGACTATCATGCCAATCTTTTTTCTGTATCTATAGTTTTAAAAGACTTTGTCAAGTTGGGATGTCCGTATAGTGTCAACATATATCATGTCAATAACAAGGTAGACGGTGTGGATGCTGTGATTGGAAACGATGGACTTATCTTGAAAGACACCACTATCCCCGATTTAATCATTTCCACCATCGACCATAAAAACAAACCGGACAACCTGTTTAAAAACCTGTTGGACAAACATATCCAAAACATCGAAGCCTTTAAACAGAAACAGCCGCTTAATGAAGAGCTGATCAGCACGCGCGCTGTGTATGATGGCATTACCTATGAAATCAATTCTTTTAAGGGCGGCAGGTCAACCAATCTGCAAATCTATCGATATAAAGACAAGTCAAACAAAAAATCTCATTAAAACACGGGAGCCAGCCGTTCATCACACAGGTCGTCTGAAAACCTAAAACCGACCATGTTGCAGACACTGCATTCGGTTTCGCAATGCCAAACCTGTGTTTTCAGACGACCTGCCTGATCCATATGCCGCAGCCTTTCAAAATCGGGTATGATTCCCCCTTTCAAATCAGGAGCCTGACTATGCAGACCCAAGCCGTTATCCGCCATATTGCCGACTGGCTGAAAAACTATGCCGCCGCCGCACACGCCAAAGGGTTTGTCGTCGGCGTTTCCGGCGGTATCGATTCCGCAGTCGTTTCCGCCATCGCGGCACGGACGGGGCTGAAGGTTCTGTTGCTTGAAATGCCCATCCGCCAAAAAGCCGACCAAGTCAGCCGTGCGCAGGAACACATCCGCCGGTTGGAACAGGCGTTTTCCAACGTCAGCGGGATGCGTGTGGATTTGACGCCGACTTTCGATACCTTTGCCGCCGGTGTCGAGGTCGATGAAACCGAGTTCCCCGCCAAACAGCTCGCGCTTGCCAACGCCCGCAGCCGCCTGCGGATGCTGACGCTTTATTATTATGGGCAGCTAAACGGTTTGCTGGTTACCGGCACGGGCAACAAAATCGAAGATTTCGGCGTAGGCTTTTTCACCAAATACGGCGACGGCGGCGTGGACATCAACCCGATTGCCGATTTGACCAAAACTCAGATTTATCAAATTGCCGCCGAACTGGACATCGCCGAGTCCATCCAAAAAGCCGTACCGACCGACGGACTTTGGGATACCGAGCGCACGGACGAAGAACAGATGGGCGCAAGCTATCCCGAACTGGAATGGGCGATGAGCGTTTACGGCACGCACCGCCCCGAAGAGTTTGAAGGCAGGCAGCGCGAAGTCTTGGAAATCTACACCCGCCTGCACAAAGCCATGCAACACAAAGTCAATCCGATTCCCGTCTGCAAAATTCCCGAAGAGATGCTGAAATAAGCGAAAGGTCGTCTGAAACCGGTTTTCAGACGACCTTTTGAAAGCAAAGAGGGTTGAAATCGTCAAACATTGCTCCAAAATATCGAATGTGCTTACAGCTGGTTGCATAAATTACCTGAACTTATCAAACCCGCCGTTTTGTGTAAAAATACCGCAATGGAAAAAATTACTCACCAAAATCTACATCCCTTACTTTCCAAAAGCCTGACCGATACCGATTTCGTCCTTATTCTCAATGCCTTAATCAAATTCCTGCGGCGCGGCGGCAAAAAACAGGCGGCAGAACGCTTCGACCTGATTATCGCCACGCTCAAACAAGACGAAGCACTCGCAAAAAACTTCAGCGGTCGCTTTTACCACTGGCTTTCGCAAGTCCATATCTATCCCGCGCTGATCAAACTCGGCATCTTCTCACGCCACAGCTTCACCCGCGAGATGGGCATACGCATATACGAACGTTTCAGCCCGTCCTATAAAGACTTCGCGAACCTGCGCGAAGTGTTCCTCTATCTTTTCCATTCGGAAAACGACGACAGATGGCTGCAAACCCTCAGCATCCGCCAATGGTTGAGCCTGTACGACCTGATCCGCACCAGCGTCGATTCCACCTTGCTGCAAAACGCCTGCCGCCAGTTGGTTGACGCGCGCCTGCGCGCCATCGAAATGCTCGCCATTTGGATTGCCTCCGAAGCCCTCGAACCTGACCTCATCCGCATCGCCCCGCGCCTGCTCGAAGCCGACTCGCCCTTCGTCGCCCTCCAACGTGAAACCGCCAAACTGGTCGAACACTACCGCAACGACACCAGCCCTTACGACACCGCACACCTCGAAGTCATGTTCGACCAGTGCAGCAAACAAATCGACTATCTGCGTCGCAAAGGAACGGGCGCAGGATCAGGCTCGTCCGTCAAAGTCGCCCACCTGCTCGAACGGCTCCAGCAGACCATAGGTCGTCTGAAATTGCTCACCGACATCCAAACCGATGCCGGCAACCGCAACCGCCTCACCATTACGCTGATGAATTCACTCATCTACGCCGCGGTCGAGCAATACAGCACCCGCCACCTGCGCCGCAGCAGCATCCGTATGCTCGCCCGCAGCATTACCGAAAACAAAAGTCACCACGGCGAGCATTACATCACCCGCAACCGCAAAGAATATTTCAAAATGTTCTACTCCGCGGCAGGCGGCGGCGTCATCATCGCCCTGATGGCGCTGTATAAAATCCATATCGGCTCACTCGGCTTCAGCCCCTTCGTTACCTCCTTGTTGGCAGGGCTCAACTACGGCATAGGATTCATGATCATCCACATGCTGCACTGCACCGTCGCCACCAAACAGCCCGCCATGACTGCCGCCAGCTTCGCCGAACAAGTCGATCTCAACGAAGGCGGCAAGGCAGTGGACAACAAGCTTGCCAAGCTCCTTATCGACGTATGCCGCTCCCAAAGCGTCGCCGTCTTCGGCAACGTTTCCATCGCTATTCTCTTGGCGTGCGCCATATCGTTCGGCTACGCCCATCTGCACCAACAGCCCATACTCGATGCCCACACCACCGCCTACCAGTTCAAATCCATAGACATCATCAATCATCCGACCCTATGGTATGCCGCCATCGCAGGCTTGTGGCTGTTCTGTTCCGGCATCATCGCAGGCTTCTTCGACAACCGCGCCGACTACCTCAACCTGCGCCAACGCCTGCCCTTCAATCCCTTATTGCGCAAAATCATGCGCCCCAAACCCCGCCGCGTCCTCGCCGCCTACATCCACAAACACTACGGCTCGCTGGTCGGCAACTTCATTTTCGGTATGCTCTTGGGCATGACTGGCTATTTTGGACACCTCCTCGGACTGCCGCTGGACATCCGCCATGTCGCCTTCTCCTCCGCCAACCTCGGCTACGCCGCCGTCAGCGGCAACGTCGGTTTAGGTGCATTCCTGCTCGGCATTTGCAGCGTCCTCGCCATCGGCTTGGTCAACCTCATCGTCAGCTTCACCCTCGCCCTCTTCGTCGCCCTGCGCTCGCGCGGCACGAAAATCGGCAGCGTCGGCAACTTGTGCAAAAGTTTCTGGCAGCAGATTAAAGCCAACCCGCTGATCTTGTTTTTCCCGGTTACGCCGGTTCAAACCAAAGAGCCGACCAAAGAGCAGGGAGAAAAGCATTAAGGCAAGCCGACAGACAGCGCTTCAGTAATCAAACTTTTTTCAGACGACCCCGCCATGCCCATCCTCGCTTGGAACGCCCCGCCCATTCTTGCCGAACTTGCCCGCGTGATTGAAACTCATCCCGTGCCACTGCATCTGATTGCCTGTCTGAGCGAAAACCGCATTCCCGATTTTCCTTTGTCCGATGCCCCGACTGATCTGGAAGGCCGTCTGAAAAACCGCCTCGACCAAGCTGTAAAATGCCTTCAGTTCAACAGCGTCAACTTTCTGGAAAACCTGTTGCCTGATGTGCATCTCTGGCTTGTCCCGCCGCACCGCGCCGACAGACTGTACGAACATTTCGACCCTATCGAATGGCAGACCGAAGCTGTGCCGCAAGCCGCCCCCAAGCCCGTCAAACCTTGGTTCAGACGACCTCAAGCCACCACTTTGCCCGAATACGCGCTGGTTATCGGCGCGGGCATTGCCGGATCCGCGACCGCGCGCAAGCTGGCGGAACACGGCGTGCGCGTTACCGTTTTGGAAGCGGGCAAAGCGGCGCAAGGCGGCAGCGGCAACCGCCAAGGGCTGCTCTACGCCAAAATCTCGCCGCACGACACCGAGCAGACCGAACTGCTGCTGGCCGGCTACGGCTATACCCGCCGCCTACTGCAAGACCTGTTGCCCGATTCCGACGCATGGGGTGGCGACGGCGTGTTGCACCTCAATTTCGACGAAGCCGAACGCAAACGCAATCAGGCATTGGGTTTGCAACAACATCATGCCCACCTTTACCGCAGCGTGTCCGCCGACGAAGCCGCGCAAATTGCAGGCATAGACGTCTTTTCAGACGGCCTCTACTGGCCGCAGGGCGTATGGCTGAACCCGCCCGCCGTCGTCCGCGCCTTGCTGAATCATCCGCTGATTGCGTTGCACGAAGACACACCCTTATCCTCCGCCGAATACGACGGCGCAAACTGGACGGCACACACGCCGTGCGGCAGTTTCAGCGCAACCCACATCATCTACTGCATGGGTGCGCACAGCCCGAACGCCACCGACGCCAACGTCTCCGCCCTGCCTTTCCGCCAAATCCGCGGGCAAACCGGCGTAACGGCGGCAAGCGGTTTTTCCAAACGCCTGCGCTGCGCCCTATCCGGCGAAAGCTACATCAGCCCGAGCTGGCGGGGGCAACACTGCTACGGCGCAACCTTTGTCCTCAACAGCAACGACGACGCTTGGCACCCGCACGAAGAAACCGCCAACCGCGCCGCCCTGCAACAACTCAACCCGCCATTGGCGCAATCATTGTTTGAGCAAAACCCGCCTTGTTCGGTTTCAGACGACCCCTTTGAACAACCGCAAGGACACGCCGCCCTGCGCTGCGACAGCCCCGACCACCTGCCCGTCGTCGGCGCGCTCGGCGACATCGCCGCCATGCAGACTGCCTACGCCAAACTCGCGTTGGACAAAAACTACCGCCTCGACAACGTCCCCTGCCCCTACCTGCCGAACGCCTACATCAACACCGCCCACGGCACGCGCGGACTCGCCACCGCCCCCATCTGCGCCGCCGCTATTGCCGCCGACATCCTCGGCCTGCCCCAGCCGCTGTCCCAACGCCTGCGCACCGCCCTGCACCCCAACCGCGCCGTCATCCGCGCCATCGTGCGGCAGCAGCCTTTGCTTTGATGCGCAAGAGGTCGTCTGAAAAGCTGCCTGAGCACGCTGTCAATCGACCTCCGTTTCTACTATAATGTCGCATCCCATGCCCATACGGAACAGGCCGTCTTTTTTCAGACGACCTGTTTCTTTTATAGTGGATTAACTTTAAATCAGGACAAGGCGACGAAGCCGCAGACAGTACAGATAGTACGGAACCGATTCACTTGGTGCTTCAGCACCTTAGAGAATCGTTCTCTTTGAGCTAAGGCGAGGCAACGCCGTACTGGTTTAAAGTTAATCCACTATATTTCCGCTTTTTTTAAAGTCCTACAAACACTTATGCTGCTCGACCTCAACCGCTTTTCCTTTTCCGTCTTCCTGAAAGAAGTCCGCCTGCTGACCGCCCTTGCCCTGCCCATGCTGCTGGCGCAGGTCGCGCAGGTGGGCATCGGTTTCGTCGATACCGTGATGGCGGGCGATGCGAGTACGGAGGACTTGGCGGCGGTGGCGTTGGGCAGCAGCGCGTTTGCCACGGTTTATATTACGTTTATGGGCATTATGGCGGCGCTGAACCCGATGATTGCCCAGCTTTACGGCGCGGGTAAAACCGACGAAGTAGGCGAAACGGGGCGGCAGGGGATTTGGTTCGGGCTGTTTTTGGGGATTTTCGGCATGGTATTGATGTGGACGGCGATTACGCCGTTCCGCAACTGGCTGACCTTGAGCGATTATGTGGAAGGCACGATGGCGCAGTATATGTTGTTCACCAGTCTGGCGATGCCGGCAGCAATGGTGCACCGCGCCTTACACGCCTACGCTTCCAGCCTGAACCGCCCGCGCCTGATTATGTTGGTCAGCTTCGCGGCGTTTGTGTTGAACGTGCCGCTGAACTATATTTTTGTTTACGGCAAATTCGGTATGCCCGCTTTGGGCGGCGCGGGCTGCGGGTTGGCAACGATGGCGGTGTTCTGGTTCAGCGCGCTGGCGTTGTGGATTTATATCGCTAAGGAAAAATTCTTCCGCCCATTCGGACTGACGGCAAAATTCGGCAAACCGGATTGGGCGGTGTTCAAACAGATTTGGAAAATCGGCGCGCCCATCGGGCTGTCTTATTTTTTGGAAGCCAGCGCGTTTTCGTTTATCGTATTTTTGATTGCGCCTTTCGGCGAGGCTTATGTGGCGGCGCAGCAGGTCGGCATCAGTTTGTCGGGGATTCTCTATATGATTCCGCAAAGCGTCGGCTCGGCGGGGACGGTGCGCATCGGTTTTTCTCTGGGGCGGCGCGAATTTTCGCGGGCGCGTTATATTTCGGGCGTATCGCTGGTGTCGGGCTGGGCGCTCGCCGTGATTACCGTGCTTTCCTTGGTATTATTCCGTTCCCCGCTGGCAAGCATGTACAACAAGGATCCGGCGGTTTTAAGCATCGCCGCCACCGTCCTGCTGTTCGCCGGCTTATTCCAACCGGCAGACTTCACCCAATGCATCGCGTCCTACGCCCTGCGCGGTTATAAAGTCACCAAGGTGCCGATGTTCATCCACGCCGCCGCCTTCTGGGGCTGCGGCCTGCTGCCGGGCTATCTGCTCGCCTACCGTTTCGATATGGGCATTTACGGCTTCTGGACGGCATTGATTGCCTCGCTCACCATCGCCGCCGTCGCCTTGGTGTGGTGTTTGGAATTGTGCAGCAGGGAGATGGTCAGATCGCATAAGGTCGTCTGAAAACTCCGCCGATTAAAATATCGAAACAATGGGCTGAAGCCCGCCACTGACAATACCTATTTTAAAGTTTAAACCCATGCAACCCATCCAATACCAAACCGACCTCACCCCCTACAACACCTTCGGTCTTCGCGCCCAAGCCCAAGCCTTTATCGCGCTCGAACACGCCGACGAGTTGCGCGACATCATCCGACTGCCCGAGTTCGACCGCGATACCGTTTTATGGCTCGGCGGCGGCAGCAACATCCTCTTGATGCAGGATTACGCCGGACTGGTCGTACATATGGAAAACAAAGGCATACGCGAGATTGCGCGTTCAGACGACCTTGTTTACATCGAAGCGCAGGCAGGCGAAATCTGGCACGATTTTGTTCTGCACACCGTCGCGCTGGGCTTGAACGGTCTGGAAAACCTGAGCCTGATTCCGGGTACGGTCGGCGCGTCGCCCGTTCAGAACATCGGTGCATACGGTGTGGAGGCTAAAGACGTGATTCACAGCGTGCGCTGCTTCGATTTGGATACGGAAACCTTTGTCGAGCTTTCCAATGCCGATTGCCGCTTCGCCTACCGCGAAAGCCTGTTCAAGCAGGAAGGCAGAGGACGTTATGTGATTGTTTCGGTCGTATTCGCCCTGAAAGAGCGTTTCGAGCCGAATTTGGGTTACGGCGATTTGGCGGCCGCCGTTGCCGAACTGAGCGCGGGCAGAATGCCGACGGCGAAAGACGTTTCCGATGCAGTGTGTGCAATCCGCAACAGTAAACTGCCTAATCCTAACGTACTTGGTAATGTCGGCAGTTTCTTTAAAAACCCCGTCGTCAGTGCGGAAAAAGCCGCCGCCCTGTTGCAACAGCATCCGGATATGCCGCGCTATCCGCAGCCCGATGGTTCGGTCAAGCTTGCGGCAGGCTGGCTGATCGACCAATGTCGTCTGAAAGGCTTCCAAATTGGCGGCGCGGCGGTACACGACAGGCAGGCTTTGGTTTTGGTGAACAAAAACAATGCCTCTTCAGACGACGTTCGGAAATTGGCGCAACATGTCTGCGATACAGTATTTACTCGATTTCAGGTAGAATTACACGCCGAACCCAATTGGCTGCCCGCTTCGTTCAGCCTGTAAATCCAAGGAGTATGCCCGTGACCCGCATTGCAAAAACCAATACTTACACCCGCATCATCGACGCCAGCCTGACGCTCTTCAACGAGGAAGGCGAGCGCAACATCAGTACCAACCATATCGCGGCGCATTTGGGCATCAGTCCGGGCAATCTTTATTACCACTTCCGCAACAAAGACGAAATCATCGTCCAACTGTTCAAACGTTACAGCGAAGCCCTGCTGGTATACCTGAATGAAGCCGTGTTGCCGTCCGATGTGGAAGACTCTATCAACTATATGGCGGGCATTTACGACGTTATGTGGGAATACCGCTTCCTCTTCAGCGACGTGAACACCCTGCTTGCGCGCAGTGCCGAACTTTTGGGCGAGCACAACACCTTCACCCAAGCCAAAGTCTCTCCGCTCTTGGTCAACCTGCTCACCCAGCTCAACGGTCTGAACATCATCCAAGCCGACCAAACCGCTATGAACGACCTCGCCGTCAATATGTGGATGGTCACAAAATACTGGTTCGACTTCGACAGCTCCCTGCGCGGGCGCACCAAGCTGACCGAAGACTCCAAAGCACGCGGCATCCGCCGTACCTTAAGCCTCCTGCGTCCCTACCTCTTGCCGGAACACCGCGAGGAATACGACCGGAAAATAGGCGGTACGCAGTCATAATTTCCATGCCGTCTGAGCCTATTTCCAGACGGCATTCATCTATAAACATGATACATACCCCTCCTTCCGCCTCCCCCGACGCATCTATCTTAGGCCTAGGCTATCTCGGCCGCCCTTTGGCGCAGAAACTCTACGAAAACGGCAGCAGCGTCGCCGCGGTCAAGCGCAACCTGACTTCGGACGATATTAATCTGCCCATACACCTCGACACCCTCGACCTCAATCAAGACAGCGTATTTCAAAGCGCGAACCTTGCCCGCGATACAAGCTTTTGGCGGCACCACGCCGACAAACCCGTTTGGTTCTGCCTCTTGCCGCCATCCTCGCTGACGCATTACGCCAACACCGTCAAACAATGGGCAGAACTTGCCCGAGCGTGTAACGTGCAACATCTGATTTTCACGAGCAGCACCAGTGTTTACGGCGATAAAGCGCGCGAATGCGACGAAACTGCCATACCCGATCCGCAAACCGAGTCCGCCCGCCAAATCCTCGCCGCCGAGCAATACCTGCTCGACAGCGGCGTTCCGAATATCGACATCCTGCGCCTGGGCGGGCTTTATTGCGCCGAACGCCACCCCGTCAGCCGCCTCGTTCAAAAACAAAACATCCAAGGCGGCAACCAGCCCGTCAATATCGTCCACCGCGACATTGCCGTCGAAACCCTGTTTCAGACGACCCTCCATCCAAACGGCAAACGCATCCGCAACATCGTCGAACCGCGCCACCCGACCCGCCGCGATTTCTACACCGCCGAAGCCGCCAAACTCGGTCTCCCGCCGCCCGATTTCGCACCCGACGGCACCGGCGGCGGCAAAATTGTAAATACCGTTTCCGCCGACGGATTAAGCCTGTAAAATTGGCGCTCCGCAACCGTTTCAGACGACCTTTCGGCAGCGGCAAAACCAAAACCAAAAAACACAGTCTTACTTAACAACCCCAAGCCCGAAAGTATCGAGAACACCCTATGTCCGCCCTATTTCCCGTTATCAACCACCTAATACAGCAAAATCCGGAACATCAACAAGACCTGTCCCGCCTGTCAGGTAAAACCCTGAGCCTCAACCTCGCCGGATTCGGACTGACCGGACGCATCAATCACGACGGCTTCCTCGAAACCGCCGACCAACCCGCCGACACCCTCATCACCTTCCACCAAAGCGCCATCCGCAAAATCCTGACCGGACAAGAACCCGGCGTCGGCGACATCAGCCTCGAAGGCGACCTCATGCTCGGCATGACCGTCCTGCCCATACTCGGCAGCCTGCGCTACTACGCTTCAGACGACCTCGCCCGCATCTTCGGCGACTCACTCGCAAGCAGCATCAGCGGACGCGCCGCAAACATCGGACAAACCGTCAAAAAAATCGGACAAAGCATAGCCGAGCAAATCAGCGACTTTTCCCGCGAACCCGAATCCCCCGTTATCGACGCCGCCACCCTGTCCGCCTGGATGGAAGAAGTGGACAAACTGCGCGACGACGTTGCCCGCCTTAATGAACGCCTCGACCGGCTCGAACGCGACATCTGGATAGACTAACTTTCAGACGACCCTATGCCTATGAACAGCCCGTTTCACAACATCGGTATCGTAACCCGCCCCAATACCCCCGAAATCCAAAACACCGCCCACACCCTCATCCAATTCCTGCAGGGACACGGCTTTACCGTCTATCTGGACGAAATCGGCATAGAAGAACGCTGCATCTACGTTCAAGACACCGTCGGCTGCCACATCGTCAGCAAATCCGACTTGGGCAAACACTGCGACCTCGTCATCGTCCTCGGCGGCGACGGCACATTCCTCTCCGTCGCCCGCGAAATCGCCCCCCGTACCGTACCCGTTATCGGCATCAACCAGGGGCATTTAGGCTTCCTCACCCAAATTCCCCGCGAAAACATGACCGAAGAGCTGCAGCTCGTCCTAGAAGGCAAATACCTGCCCGAAGAGCGCATCCTCATCGAAGCCACACTCGTCCGCGACGGCGAAACCATCCACCGCGCCCTCGCCCTCAACGATGCCGTCATCTCACGCGGCGGCGCCGGACAAATGATCGAGTTCGAAGTCTTCATCAACCAAGAATTCGTCTATACCCAACGGTCCGACGGTCTCATCGTCTCCACCCCCACCGGCTCCACCGCCTACTCCCTTGCCGCAGGTGGCCCCATCATGCAGGCAGGATTACACGCCTTCACCCTCGTGCCCATCTGCCCCCAATCCATGACCAACCGCCCCATCGCCATCCCCGACACCTCCGAAATCGAAATCCTCGTTACCCAAAGCGGCGACGCCCGCGTCCATTTCGACGGACAATCCTTCATCGACGTACAAAACCTCGACCGCATCATCATCCGCCGCTACCACAACCCCCTGCGCATCCTCCACCCCACCGACTACCAATACTTCCGAACCCTGCGCCAAAAATTACACTGGGGCGAACAGCTCGTATAAACACCAAAGGTCGTCTGAAACCCGATTGCCAAGTTTTCAGACGACCTCATCAACCCACAAACCCTTCCCCCATTCCCAAACCAACGCCATCCCTATCTAACAACAAACGGACAACCTAAACCCCACGTCCGCCCTTTATCAAAAACGTCCCCAATCATGAACCGACAAAAAACCTACCTCCTGCTGACCGCCCTGTTCACCCTGATTTTCATCGCACTCATCATGCTCGGCGGCTACCTGCTTTCCATCCAAAGCAAACAGTTCGCCGTCGCCGCCTTCCTGTTCGCCTTCGGCGCCGTCTTCGCCCAAATCGGCAGCCTCGCCCTCTACATCCGCCACAAAGCCCGCGCACAAATCATGCGTGAGCAACAAACCGAATCCCATTAAGGCTGGGTATTGTTCGTTATCCGTTTGCCGGTTCTACAGGCTTTACATAGGTAAAGTTTTGTTTGCCGCATTGCTCCCCCCCCCCCTTGCAATTTACACTGACACCGCATACAACTTGTATGTTCTTAAATCTTTCAACCCACGGGAGTAGACTTATGAAACAAAACATCATCGTTGTCTTATTCAACATCTCCAGCGAAGCTTATCAAGCCTTTTCTGAATTGAAAGCTTACTCGCAGACAACAGATGCTTTGGTGGCACAAGCCGTTTTGATTAAAAAGGAAAATGGTCTGATTATCCCAGCAGAAAGCACCGACTTTACCGCCAATACGGTCGAAGGCACATGGACGGGCGGCCTCATTGGTTCACTGGTCGGCATTCTCGGCGGTCCTATCGGTGTTCTGTTGGGTGGAGCTACTGGCGCACTCATCGGCAGTGATGCAGGCACTGCCCAAACATTGGGAGAGGGGTTGTTGCTGGAAAATACAGCCAAAAAACTGGATAACGGCAGTACTGCAATCATTATTTTGGCGCAAGAATCCGACGAAGCTGTATTGGATGCCTTCTTCCACCGTTTCAAAACCGTTATTCTCCGGCAAGATGCAGCCGTTGCCCAACAGGACGTATTGGCAGCAATAGAAGCGCAGGAAGAAGTGGCACGTCAGGCACACGAAGCGTGGAAAAAACAGCGCAAAGCCGAGCGCAAAGAGAAAGTGGAAGCCTTCAAGGCCGACATCAAACAAAAATTCGACAAATTGGCAGCCAAGTTGAAATAACACTGCCACCAACCCAAGGTATGTAACCGCTCAAATTTTCCGTTTCGGATGCATGCCAAACCGGTTTGAGGCTACCTGAAAATCTATTTTTCAGGTAGCCTCTCCCTTTTTCATGCCCCGCCAAACCATCATGCTCACCCCGCAAAGCTGCGACCTATTCCAACGCCCATTTTTCCAGTTCGCCCAAATCCGCCAATACCAGCCCGAAACCGAAGCGCAAACCAAGCAAGGCCGACTACAAAGCCGCGTGGCAAGTGTGGCGCACGTTGGTTTTACAGGTAGCCTCACAACTGGGCGCGGGCTTTGCCCCGCCGCATATCGAACGCTGGTGCAACGGCTGGCAGCGCGACCTGGCTAGTCGAAACCCTGCACCGCCTGCTGCCAGTGTACGAAGCCTGCCACAATGTGCGGCTGTGAGCGGAAGCAAGCTTCCCCCATCTGCCGTTAAGGCTACCTGAAATCTAAAAGAAACAAACAAAACCAATGACCAAACGCCGAACCTTCCTCATTCTGACCATCCTCTTCACCCTGCTCTTCATCGCATTGGTAACGTTGGGCGCCTACCTGCTTTCCATCCAAAGCAAACAATTCGCCGTCGCCGCCTTCCTATTCGCCTTCGGCGCCGTCTTCGCCCAAATCGGCAGCCTCGCCCTCTACATCCGCCATAAAGCCCGCGCACAAATCATGCGCTCGCAACAAACCGAACCCCATTAAGGAAAACCCATGTTCGACAAAATCGTCCTCGCCAGCGGCAACGCAGGCAAACTCAAAGAATTTTCCCGCCTCTTCGCCGATTTGAACATCGAAGTCCTGCCGCAATCGCAGTTCGACACGCCCGAATGCCCCGAGCCGTACCACACCTTCGTCGAAAACGCGCTCGCCAAAGCCCGCCACGCCGCACGCCACAGCGGTCTGCCCGCGCTCGCCGATGACTCCGGCATCTGCGCCGCCGCATTAAACGGCGCACCCAGCGTCCTCTCCGCCCGCTATGCCGGAGCCAATCCTAAATCCGATGCCGCCAACAACAAACGCCTTTCAGACGACCTCGCCGACAAAGCCGACAAAAGCTGCTACTACGTCTGCGTCCTCGTCCTCGTCCGCCACGAAAACGACCCGCAACCCATCATCGCCGAAGGCATCTGGCGCGGACAATGGCAGGCAGAAGCCGCAGGAACCAACGGCTTCGGCTACGACCCGCATTTCTACCTGCCCAAACACAACTGCACCGCCGCCGAGCTTGACCCCGAAATCAAAAACGCCGAAAGCCACAGGGGGCAGGCTTTGCGGGAATTGTTGAAAAAAATCGAAGCTCTGTGAACAACAAAACGTCGTCTGAAAACCTACAACTCCGTTTTCAGACGACGTTTCCCATCCCGTTTATCCGTAAAACGCACCATCAAAGGAACAAAACTTATAAAATTTTTTCAAAAACTTATAATATCCAAAAAACAACAAATATCCTTACCCAAAAATCCCCATCATAAAAACATAAAACACATTCTACAAACCACTCCTTGAAGTATTGATTACCGTCCGCACCCGACGGAGCGCCTGTTATAAAGACAATACGAGGAGTCATCACATGAGAAACTACCCCTTCAAAACCATCGTCGCCTGCCTCAGTATTTTGTGGCATAGCCCGCACCTGTGGGCAGCAGATGTAGTTACCTCCGAAACTGCCGTCCTCGACACTATCGAAGTCCACGGCAAACGCCTGACCAAAGACCAAAAAGGCGAAGCGCAGCAATACAGCAAAAACGTCTCCAACGCCTATCTCGGCAAAGAATACCTCGAACGCTACCGCCCTGACGCCGCCGGCGACATCCTCAAGGGGCTTAACGGCGTGTACAACATGAATACGCGCAATGCAGGTAGCGCGATTACACCCAGCATCCGCGGCATCGCCGGAAAAGGCCGTATCCCCGTCACCATTGACGGAACGGAACAGACCGTCGACGTATGGATGAACAATTACGGCGTTGCCGACAGAAACTATGTCGATCCCGCCCTGTTCCGCAGTATTGCAGTAGAAAAAGGGCCGTCGATGACTCGAGGTGTCAAATCGGGAGTAGGCGGTTCGGTCGCCATTCAAACCATCGAACCCGAAGACATTGTTCCCGAAGGAAAAAAATGGGGGATACAAATTAAGGGCAGTTTTTCCGACAATACAGTAAAGCAGCCAGAAAGCCTTCTTAAATATAAAGGCTGGCCCGATTATCGCACCCTTCCAGGCAACCCTACTGCCGATGGTGCTATCGGAACAATAGGCAACGTTTTAGAAGACCCTTCAGGACAAAGCCGTTACTACTATGGATTGCAATTTGAAGACCGATACCGCATAACCCGTTTCCGCAACCACAAACTGAGGAATTTTAAAAACGATCGTTCGGGTATGTTTTCGGCTGCATTTAAAACCGATATTTCAGACGGTCTGATTGCTTACAGTATCCGTGAAAAAGGCAATTATTTCGCCGGCAAACACGCGGCGGGCGGTTATCTTAATAATCCGGTGTACAAAAACGAAGATTCAGGCCATACCAATACCACTGCCAGCATGGTTCCCAATATGGCACGGTTTTATCGCCCAGGAAGAGAAGTAGTCAACAGTAATATTTCCAGCAAAAGTCTATTATTGAAAAATAACTGGCATCTTCCTGCCAATCAAAAAATCAGCCTGTCCTATATGCAGACCAGAGTGGATTTCGGTGAACACAACCCCTTCTACAGCAACCTTGCGCAAGGATATAGCGACGATTTTTTCAATATCGGCGAACAATATCGCGAAGCCGCCATGCAAATGATGCCGATACAAGGTATGGAATCGAATATCCAAAATAAAAGCTATAAAATCGGCTACGGGTGGAAACCCGAAAACAACAGCTGGATAGACCTGAATGCCAACATCTGGCGTACCCGCACCCGCAGCACGCGCTATCAGAACGGTGCCACAGATTTATATGTCGATTACCCCGACAGCGATTACGATAACTGGATACGTTGTTCGCGTGGCGAAATTCCATGGACGATGGCATTTCATAACATGAACTGCAGCCAAATGATGGCCGAAGGCCTGATACCCGATAAAGAGCCATCAAAAAAACCTTACGACGGCGATCTAAAGCTGGACGGCTACCGTGTCAAAGCCGCAGCAGAACAACGCACCCGCTCGGTACGTACAGGTGCAGACCTCAGCAATCGCTTTCGTTTGGGCGATACTTTGTCCATGACCCTTTCTGCCAATGTGCAACATGAAAAACTGAATGAATTTACAGAACAATACAATAATGACTTGGATTTCGACGGCTTAAGCAATGCCGCAAGCGGAATGACCGCCCTCTCCGGTCCACGTTCCGGCCGCCGCCACGAATGGGGCGCAGGAATGGTATTCGACTGGCAGCCGACAGACCGTTTGAATATTCAGGCAGGCATACGCTACAACAAATTCTGGAGCTACGACGACATACTCGCCCAAAAACGCAAAGAGCGTAAAGAATCCTTCTACTCCATTACCAAAGGTAATGAAGGATACATTATCGGAACATACCTGCCCTACTATAAACTTATCGACAATCCTCAAGAAGTTGCCGATTATTTTGCCTATGACAACGCACCGACAGGCTCGGACGAGCAAGAAAAACTCGGTCAAAAATTTGAAAAAAAATACGGCTATCTTTTCAGCTCCAGCAACAATATATTACGCAATCCAAAAGGCAACCCTGCTTATGACACGGGAGAACCCCAAGCACTCTACCGCTTGGAACAGGCATATACCCCCTTCCGCAACGGCAGATTTGAGGGTCCAGTTTTCCCAGACGGGATGTTTGACGAAAAAATCGCCAATCCCCAAGGACAAAACGGAAATTTTTACAAATACCTAATCCAACGGCATACTGATACCGCTGCCACAACAGACTATGAGGACAAAAAAAAGAATTACCCGATAGAGGCCGGAGACATGATAAAAGAAACGAAAAACCTCGCAGCAGACAGCGACGAAAACTGGCCCTCCCCCAAACACCTCAGGGCGCATGCTTGGTCTCCCATGCTTGCCCTCAGTTACAACCTGACGCAAAACGGGCGGCTACACCTGAGGTGGGCGCAAGCAGTACGTTTTCCCACCATATACGAAGCCACTACCACCAATTCGTCGTGGGCGGACGCTTATTCCCAAGAATTTGATTTGAAGCCCGAACGCAGCACCAATTGGGAAATCGGCTATACCTACAACTTCGCCCCTCGTTTCAAACGCCTGCGCCACGGCGACATCCGTCTGACCTACTACAACAGCGTGATAAAAAATGCTATCGAGCTGTCGTCTGAACGCAACCTCCAACAATACGACAAACGCCTTACCAGTGGTATCGAACTTCAAAGCCGCTTCGACAGCGGGAAATGGTTTGCCTCACTGGCTGCCAACTACCGCCTGAAACAGCAGACCTGCGACAAAGCCACCGTATTCAACTATGATTTATATATCAACCGTATTCCTGTCTGCGTGGATGGAGGATTCGGCGCAACCCGCTTCCATCAAAGCCGCCAACCAAAATATTCCATCAATCTCGATATCGGAACCCGCCGATTCAACGAAAAATTGGAATTGGGCCTACGCGGCACTTATCACAGCAAAGCCGAAAACAAACAACAGGACAAGCTGGCCAAAAGCGGCTTGGCACGCATCTACGAAGCGACAGGCCGCCCCTACCACTGGCGTTCCGCCTTGGTATTGGACGCTTACGGACGCTACAACTTCGGCAAAAACCTGAGCATGAACTTCAGTGTCAGCAACCTCACCAACCGCTATTATCTCGACCCCATGTCCAACGTCCCCATCCCCGCACCGGGACGGGCGGTTACCGTCGGGTTTACAGGTAAATTCTGACGGGGCAATGCTTGAAAGGTCGTCTGAAAATTTCAGACGACCTCTCCAACAAAAGCTGCTATGATGCCTGCGTTTCTGCCTGCCACGAAAACGACCCGCAACCCATGATTCCCAAAAGCCTCAGGGGGGCAGGCGTTACGGGAATTGATGAAAAAATCAAAGCCTTATAAATCGATGATAGGTCGTCTGAAAACCCGAAATGCTTTTTCAGACGACCCAAACCCACCACATCACGAAAGAAACTCATGTCGCCTAAGCAAATCCTGATTGCCGCCATCCGTTTGATCGTTTTAATCGGTATTGTACAAACGCTCAGCAGCATCGTTACCATATTTGCCCAGTCTGGAAGCGAATATAACAGCGCACAACTCCTGTTGCCGCTATCCATCTACGGCTTTTATTTGGCCGCATGGCTGCTTGTATGGTGTTTCCCTGCCACCATTGCCAACCGCCTGCTGCCCCAACATCTGCAAACCGCACAGGAGCCTCCCAAACACCCTGCGCCATGGATGATGACCGGTATTGTTTTGATCGGCATATACACTCTTTCCCAAGCCATACCCGAACTGATTTACTTGTTCTCTATTTATCGTTTTACACAATCTATCTCTACCGACACGCAGACATCCATTTGGGCGAATCTCGGCACGCAAAACCAAGCCGGTATATTCGCCAGCACCGCCCAATTCCTTATCGGGATTTTCCTACTGTTCGGCGCGCCCAAACTCTCGTCTTGGATTCGCAAAAGACTTTAACGGCATAAAGGCAAAAGGTCGTCTGAAAAAATTTCAGACGACCTGAGATTGTCCTTGTCCCGAAATAAAACCGAATTTATGGCCCATGCCCGCCATCAACTTTTGAAACTGCTCTTGCTGCCCTTTATTCCGCTGATGAAAACCATCCGTTTGATATTGTCGTCTATAGTAGCTTTATCATTAATCCTGTTACTGTTTATTTCTAAAACTTTGTTGTTTTTCTCAAAGCCTTTTCTGCCCGTCATTGCCGTTTTGTGGCGTTTATTGATGTGGCTGATGTTCCCTTTATTTTTTATCTGTTTGTTTATTTACACAATGTTCCGCCCATTAAAAAATCATGAAACACTTTTCCGGCATTGGCTGGATGTCATTTACCGCGACCGGCCGGAAACCGTTGGCATCATTATCGAAAATATCCATCAAGACTTAATAGAGGAAGATGAAGATGGGGAAAATAACACGCAGGAAGAAAATAACGAAACCGCCGTATTTAAAAACCTCTTAACCGAAGGCTTCATCCTACACAATAATCTCGAAGACTACGCACATCTGTTTTCCGTTGATTGGAAAGACGGGGAAGGTTTTATTGACTGCATCGCAGAAATGGCGGAACGTTTTAATGTCGTCCTGAATTGGACCGAACAGCAGCTTGAAGAAGATCTGCCCGATGAGCTGGCAAGGGCCGTATATCACTTATTTGAAGCCGCCGGGGCGGTACTTTATAGTGCAGACACGGGAAGCGACTACTACACCTTTATCATCATCCCGCAACAAGACACAGCCGATTTTGAAAAAATATCGAAACAATATGGTGTATCCTTGAAGCGGGCAAATAAAACCATCTAACACGAAACTTATAGTGGATTAACTTTAAACCAGTACGGCGTTGCCTCGCCTTAGCTCAAAGAGAACGATTCTCTAAGGTGCTGAAGCACCAAGTGAATCGGTTCCGTACTATCTGTACTGTCTGCGGCTTCGTCGCCTTGTCCTGATTTAAATTTAATCCACTATATAATACCGCAACTTTCGTCTGAAAAATTTCAGACGGCCTCAATCCCAAAAACACACCATGACCCAAATCACATTCCCCCAAGCCGGACAACTCACCGCCCTGCCGCCCCTGTCGCTCTACATCCACATCCCGTGGTGCATCAAAAAATGCCCGTATTGCGACTTCAATTCCCACAGCCTGAAAAACGGGCTGCCCGAAGCCGCCTATATCGACGCGCTGCTGACCGACTTGCAGCTTGAATTGCCGAATATTTGGGGCAGGCCGGTGGAAACGATATTTTTCGGCGGCGGTACGCCCAGCCTGTTTCAGGCGGAATCGATTGACCGTTTGTTGAGCGGCGTGCGTTCGCTGTTGCGCTTGCAGCCGGAAGCGGAAATTACTTTGGAAGCCAATCCGGGTACGTTTGAAATTGAGAAATTTCAAGGATTTAAAGACGCAGGCATCACGCGGCTTTCTATTGGTGTGCAGAGTTTCAACGACGATATGCTCTCAAGGCTGGGGCGCGTCCACAACGGCAAAGAAGCCTTAACCGCCATAGCTACCGCCTTGAAATTATTTGATAAAGTCAATATCGACTTGATGTACGCCCTGCCGAACCAGACCGTTCAGACGGCCTTAAACGACGTACAAACCGCTATCGCTACGGGCGCGACCCACATCAGCGCATATCATCTGACGATGGAGCCAAACACGCCGTTCGGCCATACGCCGCCGAAAGGTTTGCCTCAAGACGAAGCGGCCCTCGACATCGAAGACGCGGTACACGGCGCGCTGGAAGGCGCGGGTTTTATCCACTACGAAACATCGGCTTTTGCGAAACCCGCCATGCAGTGCCGCCACAATTTGAACTACTGGCAGTTCGGCGATTATTTGGGCATAGGCGCGGGCGCGCACGGCAAAATCTCCTACCCCGACCGCATCGAGCGCACCGTCCGCCGCCGCCACCCCAACGACTACCTCGCTCTAATGCAAAGCCAGCCGAGTGAAGCCGTCGAACGCAAAACCGTTGCCGCAGAAGATTTGCCGTTCGAATTCATGATGAACGCCCTGCGCCTGACCGACGGCGTACCCGCCGCAATGTTGCAGGAGCGCACGGGCGTACCCACCGCCAAAGTCATGGCGCAGATCGAAACGGCAAGGCAAAAAGGCTTGCTGGAAACCGACCCGACTGTGTTCCGCCCAACTGAGCAGGGACAGTTGTTTTTAAACGATTTACTTCAATGCTTTTTGTAGGATTAAATTTTTTCAAACGACCTTGTTACGCCAAACTGTAACATCCGCAGGCTGCTAGCGAAGGCCATGACAGACAGTTTTCATGTTGTTTGTTTTATCATAATAAAATACAATTGGGATAACCGTCGGTCTTGAATAAATATTCGGCGGTAATACCCCTTATTCCGTTGCAAGGAAACAAACATGAAGAAAATTCTGACTACCCTGATTGCCCTCTCCATCTCAACCGTTGCGCTGGCAGATGACAGCCGTGGTTTCTACATTCAAGGCGATCTTGGCCACTCAACCCTTAAAACCAATGACGAAGGTGGTAAAACTAGTGCCAAAGGCTTCAGCCCGCGTCTGTCTGCCGGATATGATTTCGGCGATTTCCGTGTCGCTGCCGATTACACCCACTATAAAACTTTGAAAGACCATGAACAGGGTCGGTATTACACACTCGACTCAAAAATCAAACTCCAAAGCGTCGGCGTTTCCGCCATTTATGATTTCAACTTAAATTCCCCGGTCAAACCTTATGTCGGCGCACGCGTAGGCATCAACCGCTTTTCTTATGACGACGATTACCGCAGTGTGAATTTTCATGAGACTGAATCGATCCGCAAAACTAAAACCGGCGTAGGCGTATTGGCAGGCGTAGGCTATGACATTACCGAAAACGTCGCTTTGGACGCCGGCTACCGCTACAACCACTTGGGCAAATTCGACGGCTTAAAAGTGCACTCTCACGAAGTATCTGCCGGTGTCCGCGTGAAATTCTAATTTCCGCATCATTCAATTACCAAACCGCCTGAAGTGTCCAAACTTCAGGCGGTTTTCGCAAATGAGTGAAGTACATACGATATATAGTGGATTAAATTTAAATCAGGACAAGGCGACGAAGCCGCAGACAGTACAGATAGTACGGAACCGATTCACTTGGTGCTTCAGCACCTTAGAGAATCGTTCTCTTTGAGCTAAGGCGAGGCAACGCCGTACTGGTTTAAAGTTAATCTACTATAATTCTATTCTCATTCAAATTTATTCCACCAAAGGTCGTCTGAAAATATTCATACCCTACACAATCACTCGGTTTTATACGATAATCGACACCGTTTTCATCAAAGCTCCCATCTTTCAGACGACCCCGACAACAGGAGAAAATCATGTCCAAAACCATCATCCACACCGACAAAGCCCCTGCCGCCATCGGTGCATACAGCCAAGCCGTGCGCGCGGGCGACACCGTTTACATGAGCGGTCAAATTCCCCTCGATCCCGCCACCATGACCGTTGTCGGCAACGGCGACTTCCGCGCCGAAGCGCGCCAGGTCTTTAAAAACCTGCAAGCCGTTGCCGAAGCCGCTGGCGGCTCGCTGGGCGACATCGTCAAACTCAACGCCTACCTGACCGACCTTGCCAACTTCGCCGTTTTTAACGAAGTTATGGCAGAGTTCATCCAAGAACCCTTCCCCGCCCGCGCCGCCGTCGGTGTCGCCTCCCTGCCTAAAGGCGTACAGGTTGAAGCCGAAGCCGTGCTGGTACTGAACGCATAAGACACGCAACCCGTTTTCAGACGACCTCCCACAAGCCAAAGGTCGTCTGAAACACCACACACTATCGGACAATAACAACAATGGCACACTACGCAATCGGCGATATTCAAGGCTGCTTCGACGAATTCACCCTTCTGCTCGACAAAATCAACTTCAACCACGGCACAGACACCCTCTGGCTTGTCGGCGACATCGTCAACCGCGGCCCCAAATCCCTCGAAGTCCTCCAATTCTGCATGGAACACGAAAGCAGCGTCCGTATGGTCCTCGGCAACCACGACCTGCACCTGCTCGCCGTCGGCTGCGGCGAAGGCACGGTCAAACGAAGCGACACCATCACACCCATCCTCACCCACCCCGACAGCAAAAAAATGCTCGACTGGCTGCGTTTCCAACCCCTGCTCATCAAAGGCGTGCGCCATGTTATGGTTCACGCCGGCATCCTGCCCCAATGGACCATCGCCCGCGCCGAATTGCTCGCCAGTGAAACCGAAGCCGAACTGCGCAGCAAAAAATACAAAAAGTTTTTCTCCAAAATGTATGGCAACAAACCCGCCGAATGGAGCGACGAGCTGACCGGCTACGACCGCCTGCGCATGATTGTCAACGTCTTCACCCGAATGCGCGCACTGACTCTGAAAAACGAACTCGACTACGACTACAAATCTACTCTCAAAAAAATGCCCTCGAACCTGCGCCCTTGGTTTAAAGCCCCAAACAGGCAAAACCTCAGCCACACCATCGTCTTCGGACACTGGTCTTCGCTGGGCTTTATGAACACCGACAACATCCTCTCCCTCGACACCGGCGCACTTTGGGGCGGCGAACTGACCGCCATCAACCTTGCCGACCACAGCATTACCCAAGTCTCTTCCCTCGGCGGTTTGGACTGGAAAACGGCTTTGAAATAAGCCATAAAATTGAAAAAGCATAACCATTGAAGGCGGTGTGTGGGTGGGGGTGGAAGTCAGTTAATGTAGAAGCACGTTTTCGGCAGCATAAAAAGAAAGTCGCCCGAAAACTAATTTTCAGACGACCTCACGGTTTTGTTAGTCGCAGCCTCAATCTGTTTATTTTATTCAACGTTATTTTGATATATTTTTATCAGATTTCCTCTGCCATCATACTCATAGGTAAAACCCATTATTTTGTTATTATTAATATACTTATCAAATTTGATTAATTTTTCATCTCTATAAAATCCGACATAATAAGATATAATTTCCTTGCTTTTTCTAATTTCATCTACTTTATCCAAATTAATCTCATTATACAATTTTGCAGGATGATTATACTTAGGGAAACTCATTCCTAAATAGTACCTAATAGTCAAATCATTATATGGAATATTTTTTTCAAGTGGATGTGACATACTTGAAGCACCTATCAAAAGCAAAATAGTCCCAATTACTCCAATCAACAACTTTCCCATTTACTTTCTCCAATTCTAAGCCTAATTTCTTTAGAACGCTTTTCCTATAAAAAAACAGATAGTTCAGACGACCTCAGAGAAGATATTGAGGTCGTCTGAAAAACAAAAAACACATGCAGATACTCCGTACATTCTATGTATCGTAATCCAGAGTTTAATTGAGCTACGTACTTACGACCTGCAATTACCAACTAGTGATAGGTCTATGTAAATTTGCCCAAAATTTTAATAATAATTGTTCAAAAAAGTGAAACTCAGAGAAGTCTTTTGCCACAACCAAACCTAATTCTTTGAAAAGATATTTAAATTTTCCCCTTTCAATTCCATCATATTTATTTAATAATTCAGAAAGCCCTTTTTCTGATGAGATATTAATTTCATTATAGTATATTGGAATAATTTCTTTTTTATCATAAAAAATTGTAATTTGCGTCAATTTTTCATTATCAAATCTAAGCGCAAAATTATTTATCCATAAGATATTTTTCTTATCCGGGATAATTTTTTCTAATATATCATATTCCTTTATAATATCCGATAGAGAACTGTTAAATTCAAAATTACCTACTGATGCATGAGGAATAAATATTAATTTACCATAAAATGTAATTGGACTTTTAAGTTTACTTTTTTGGAAGTCTGAGTATCTTTGCCCGCTATTTTCATATAAATCTTTTATACTTTCATCGTAAATTAAAACCTGTAGAAACAATTTATCCTTATAATCAACATATAAAACTAAATTATATTGTGGAAAAGTATAAAAATAGTTTTCTTCATCCGAAATTTCTACAAGAGGAGACCTTTGCAAAATTCCCCAAAATCCCCTAAATTCCCATCAAGACATTTAGGGGATTTTCCATGAGCACCTTCTTCCGGCAAACCGCACAAGCCATGATCGCCAAACACATCGACCACTTCCCACTATTGAAGTTGGATCAAGTGATTGATTGGCAGCCGATCGAACAGTACCTGAATCGTCAAAGAACCCGTTACCTCCGAGACCACCGTGGCCGTCCCGCCTATCCCCTGTTGTCCATGTTCAAAGCCGTCCTGCTCGGACAATGGCACAGCCTCTCCGATCCCGAACTCGAACACAGCCTCATCACCCGCATCGATTTCAACCTGTTTTGCCGTTTTGACGAATTGAGCATCCCCGATTACAGCACCTTATGCCGCTACCGTAACTGGCCGGCGCAAGACGACACCCTGTCCGAATTGCTGGAACTGATTAACCGCCAACTGACCGAAAAAAACCTAAAAATAGACCTTTTGCGAAAGTATCCTGAAGATTTACAATTCCCAAATGAAATACGAAAACCTCATCCAAAGAAGCGACAGGGAATTCAAACGGCTCACAGGTGTAACGCCCGTCCTTTTTCACGAAATGCTGAAAGTCACCACAGAAGCAGAAAGCCGGAAGGTCAAGTCAGGCAGGCCGCATACGCTCAGCTTGGCAGACCAACTGCTGCTTACCCTGAGCTATCTGCGTCATTACCATACCCAACTCGAATTGGCCGCCATCTACGGCCTTTCTGAAAGTAATGTCTGCCGCACCATCCGTAAAACCGAGGACGCCCTCATCCGTTGCAAACGCTTTTCCCTGCCAAAACACAAGAATCTGGGCGATCAAACGGTCATCATTGACGTTACCGAAAGCCCGATTGAACGTCCCAAAAAAACAGCGGCAGTATTACAGCGGCAAGAAAAAGCGGCACACGGTTAAAATCCAGGTCATATACGGCAGAGAAACTGAAAAAATCATCAGCATCCGGACGGGGATGGGTGCTCAGCATGACATGCGTTTAGCCAAGAGGCACCTTGCAGAGCTTTATCCCTACAAAATAGTCATTGCGGATAAGGGTTATCAAGGATTGGCTAAAACCGGATTACAGACCCCGAAAAAGAAATCCAAACATCATCCGCTGAACAAACAGGATAAAGAGGCGAACAGGCGGTTAGGCAAACTCAGAACCGTCATCGAGCACATCAACAGGAAACTGAAGATATTCAAAATCTTGTCGCTGCCTTACCGCAACAGGCGGAAACGGTTCGGGTTAAGGGTAAATCTGATTGCAGGACTGGTTAATGCGATGGGATGAATATTTTCGCAAGAGGTCTAATAGAGAAAGCATCCGCCGCCGTCATTGACGCCACCATTATTCAGACCGCCGGCAGCAAACAGCGTCAGGCCATAGAAGTCGATGAAGAAGGACAAGTCAGCGGACAAACCACACCGAGTAAAGACAGCGATGCCCGCTGGACAAAGAAAAACGGTTTATACAGACTCGGTTACAAACAACATACCCGCACCGATGAGGAAGGCTATATCGAGAAACTGCACATCACCCCCGCCAATACCCATGAGTGCAACCACCTGTTGCCTTTGTTGGAAGGTATAGCCAAAGATACGACCGTCTATGCCGATAAAGGCTACGACAGTGCGGAAAACCGGCAACATCTGAAAGACCATCAGTTGTTGGACGGCATTATGCGCAAAGCCCACCGCAACCGTCCGCTGACGGAAGCGCAAACCAAACGTAACCGGTATTTGTCGAAGACCCGTTATGTGGTGGAACAAAGCTTCGGTACGCTGCACCGTAAATTCCGTTATGCGCGGGCAGCCTATTTTGGTCTGCTCAAAGTGAGTGCGCAAAGCCATCTGAAGGCGATGTGTTTGAACCTGTTGAAAGCGGCTAACAGGCTAAGTGTGCCTGTTGCTGCCTAAAAGGCGGCCCGGATGCCTGATTATGGGGCGTCCGGGGAGGATTAAGGGGGCATTGGGTAGAATTAGTGGATATTTGAAACGAAAACAGCCGAAAATCTTTGTTTAGGTTTCGGCTGTCGGGGGAAAAGGAATTTTGCAAAGGTCTCAAGAGGATTCTCCTCTTTTACAAATTTTTCGAGATTAGAGAAGTTAATAATTTTTCCATTTAAGCTAAATTCGTCACAAGTTTCAGAAGATGATAAAGTAATCACTTGTGAATCAGATTGTATCTTGTGCTTTCTATCAAACTCTAATGAACAACTAGATTCATTTAAAGTAGCATCATCTAAGTCAACCTTTCTTTGCCCCAAAGTAATCCCATTTAAGGAATTATTCAAAATTTTCAACATTTTGCTTATCTCCTATTTAATCTACGGCCTTCTGTCTTGGTAATATGCCCTTCACTAATTGCATAATCGATCATCTTGCCTGCTTTTCTGAATTTGCCTTTATCAATTAATTGCGCCTCTATCGGGAGAGACGGCTTCAAAGGAAGTATTGTCTTTCAAAAACTGTAAATAATGCTAGGATTTCTTGCCATCAAGGTCGTCTGAAAAACAGTTTTCGTAAAGTCGAAACCTTGTTTCAGACGACCTTTCGTTTCGCTTAAAGCATTTCTTATTATGCGGTATTTCATATAAAATACCGGTCTAAATGCCGTCTGAAACAAAGGTTGCTCAAGCCAATACCTTTATTTCAGACGGCCTGCCTTTCAAAATATCCCCTCTGAGGAACACTCCATGCCAGACTACCGCTCCAAAACCTCCACCCACGGCCGCAATATGGCGGGTGCGCGCGCATTGTGGCGCGCTACCGGCGTGATGGAAACCGACTTCGGCAAGCCCATCATCGCCGTTGCCAACTCTTTCACCCAATTTGTGCCCGGCCATGTCCACCTGCACAACATGGGCCAGCTGGTTGCCCGCGAAATCGAAAAAGCCGGCGCCATCGCCAAAGAATTCAACACCATCGCCATCGACGACGGCATCGCCATGGGACACAGCGGCATGTTGTACTCCCTGCCCAGCCGCGATTTGATTGCCGACTCCATCGAATACATGGTCAACGCCCACTGCGCCGACGCGCTGGTGTGCATTTCCAACTGCGACAAAATCACTCCGGGAATGCTGATTGCCGCTATGCGTCTGAATATCCCGACCATCTTCGTTTCCGGCGGTCCGATGGAAGCGGGCAAGGTTATCGGCGTGGCCAACATTCAACCCGAACGCCGCTTGGACTTGATTGACGCCATGATTGAATCGGCGGACGACAATGTCAGCAACCAGCAAGTCGAAGAAGTCGAACAGAATGCCTGCCCAACCTGCGGCTCCTGCTCCGGCATGTTCACCGCCAACTCTATGAACTGCCTGACCGAAGCGCTTGGCTTATCCTTGCCCGGCAACGGCTCCTACCTCGCCACCCACGTCGGCCGCAAAGAATTGTTCCTCGAAGCCGGCCGCATGATTGTCGAAATCACCAAACGCTATTACGAACAAAACGACGAAACCGTGTTGCCGCGCAGCATCGCCACCAAAAAAGCGTTTGAAAACGCCATGACCATGGACATTGCCATGGGCGGCTCTACCAACACCATCCTGCATTTGCTTGCCGTTGCCAACGAAGCGGGCGTGGATTTCAAAATGGCCGACATCGACCGCTTGAGCCGCGTCGTGCCCTGCATTTGCAAAACCGCGCCTAACAACCACGACTACTACATGGAAGACGTACACCGCGCGGGCGGCATCTTCGCTATCCTGAAAGAATTGGACAAAGCAGGCAAGCTGCACACCGACGTGTACACCATCCACGCGCCGACGCTGAAAGACGCGATTGAAAAATGGGACGTGACCAATCCTGAAAACACCCACGCCATCGAACGCTTCAAAGCCGCGCCCGGCGGCGTGCGCACCACCCAAGCGTTCTCGCAAAACCGCATGTGGAAAACCCTCGACCTCGACCGCGAAAAAGGCTGCATCCGCAACGTCAAACACGCCTACTCGCAAGACGGCGGTTTGGCTGTATTGTTCGGCAACATCGCCGAACGCGGCTGCGTGGTGAAAACCGCAGGCGTGGACGAGAGCATCCTCAAATTCACCGGCCGCGCCCGCGTGTTTGAAAGCCAAGAAGCCGCCGTCGAAGGCATTTTGGGCAACCAAATCGTCGCCGGCGACATCGTCATCATCCGCTACGAAGGTCCGAAAGGCGGCCCCGGCATGCAGGAAATGTTGTATCCCACCAGCTACCTGAAATCCAAAGGCTTGGGCAAAGCCTGCGCCTTGCTGACTGACGGACGCTTCTCCGGAGGTACATCAGGCCTCTCCATCGGCCATGCTTCGCCCGAAGCGGCGGAAGGCGGCGCCATCGGTTTGGTGCACGAAGGCGATACGATTGAAATCAACATTCCCAACCGCAGCATCAACCTGAAAGTGTCCGACGAAGAACTCGCCGCCCGTCGTGCCGAAATGGAAGCGCGCGGCAGCAAAGCGTGGAAGCCGGAAAACCGCGACCGCTACGTTTCCGCCGCCCTGCGTGCCTACGGTGCCATGGCGACTTCCGCCGACAAAGGCGCGGTACGCGATGTGTCGCAAATCGAGCGATAAAATAGTGCGGTAATAAAGGTTTTCAGACGACCATACGGTATCGTAGGTCGTCTGAAAATCTATTATCGTTCCAACAATACCTAAAGAAAGGACGCTGAAATGATTGACACCCTGATTATCAATGCACATCCTGATCCACATTCTACTGCTTCCGCCACCAACCGCATGGTTGCCCACCTGTTGACCAAACTGCCCGCAGGCAGCGTGCAAACGGTCAATTTGGCAGAAGCTGATATTCAGCCTTTGGATAAGGCGGTTCTGGAAATGTTTACTGTTACCCTGTTTCAAGGGCAACAACCGAACGAAGAACAGGCTGCGCTGAAAGCTCGGCTGATGTCGGTAGTGAACCAAGTCAAATCCGCCCGCCGCCTCGTTATCGCCTACCCCATGTATAACTTCGGCATTCCCGCCCTACTGAAAAACTGGCTGGACAATCTGGTTATACCCAGCGAAACCTTCCGCTACGGCGAAGACGGTACGCCGAAAGGTTTGATGGGCGAGCATAAAGTGCTGCTGTTGCAGGCCAGCGGCAGCGTTTATAGCGAAGGTCCGATGGCGCAAATGGATTTCGCCTCAAGCTATTTGAAAACATTGCTTGGCGGCTTCTTGGGCTTTGCCTCCGTGGATACCGTTTATGCCGAAGGTACGGCAGGCGACTGGGAAGCCGCAGTCCAACGTGCTTGTGCAAAAATTGATGTTGTGTACGACTATTTTGCTGCTTAAAGGTCACAGACAATCGGAGGTCGTCTGAAAACTCAAAACAGCCTGCATTAATTTCATTGTACAAACTGCCTACAAATAACGGCTGAATACCGCCAAAATTTGGAAAGGATATTCCAATGAGCATTTCTTTTCACATCAAAAATCCAAAAAAACTATTTCGCCACATGCCCGTATTAACTGTGCAGGAATGTTTCCAGCTTTCATCGCAGCCGTTGGCACAATTTTCATTTGATGAACACGATGAAGATTTTGATTTGCAGCAATTTCAAGCCCTGCCCTTATCCGACTTCGAATGTCTGCTGCTTGGCGTAAACGAAAAAAGCGGCAGGGGATTTGAACTATCCTTTGATGAAGACACACAGGAATACGCAGTGCGGGAGTTCACGCCCAGCACTTTGGAAGACTGGCAAATCGCCCTGCAATATCTTGCTGATTTAGCTCGCGCGCTCAAACAGCCGATTACCTGCGAAACCGGTGAAACTTTCACCGCCGACACCATCCAAACCTTCGATTTCAAACCAGACATACAGGCCGGTATATCCATGGTGCCTTTTGAAGATGAAGACGAAATACAAAACTATAAATTCTACGGCGTTACCCGCCCTGTGGCACTAAACAAAGAGATTCGCGACAAAATTCTAGCCGACAACGACCCACTCGCAGCCTTCAGCCGCCTGATGCGTGAAACCCAATGGCTGGATGCCTATTCCGCTCATCAAATGATTGGGAAAAATAGTGACACGGGAGAGCTCGTCGGCTTTTATGTCTTAAACCCTGAACTGCCGACTATCCTGCCCTACCAACCCGAAATAGAATACGGCACGGATCTCGATATTTCCAACAACGATATCAGCAGCTGGAGATTGATTTTTACCAACGATGACGATTCACCTACCGAGCTGCCCTACGAAACCTTTATCGCACGGCTACCCAAAGAAAAATACCGCTTTATTGACGCAGCGTATATTCTGCTGGAAGCATTCACGAAAGACGAATTGGCTCAGCTTGCCATCGAATAATGCTCAGGCAATCACCATTTAAAAAATGAGGCAATCAAAATGATGGTAAACAAGTTTCAGATTATCCCTTTTAAAGGCGTGGATTTAGGCGACAAATTTTTTGAGCTTGGTAAAACCAATGAGCAAATTATCGCCGAATTTGGAGAGGCCAGCGAAGTGGTGCAAAACAACCTTTTGAATATCAGCACAGAGTACAGGTTTGCCTGTGAATTAAAATATAGGGCAGACAAACTTGTTGCCGTCATTTGCAACAAACATACCAACCCCATGCTTGGCGGCTTAAACTTCTTTACAGCCGAAGACCTAGAAAAAATCAAGCAGCAGAATGATTTTATTGAAGAAAAATCGTATATTACCTTTCCTGAACTCGGTATCTGCATTGGTGGTATGAGTCAAAAACGCATACCGGAGGGCAAAGCCGCCATCGTTTTTGCCAAAGAAGAAACTAAGTTGACAGATTTTTGGCAAAATAAAGTCAAAAAGAAACCTTCGGAAGCAGAACCTCATGAAGTAAAAATCTCATCCTTTGAAGGCGTAGAAACAAATAGTAAATTTTTCAAACTCGGCAATACCATGCAACAAATCATTGCCGAATTCGGCAAAGCAGAAAGAGTATTGCAACACAACATCTTAGGATGTACTTTTGAAACACGAGGTTCGTGCGAATTACAATATAAGGAAAACAGGCTGGTTGCCGTCACTTGCAATCAATACACATATCCTATTTTCAACGGCTTGAATCTCTTTGAAACTGAGAGCATAGAAAAACTAAAAAACGAACATCATTTTCTCGAAGGAAAACATTACCTCACCTTTCCAAGCCTAGGAATCTGCATCGGCGGCATGTCCCAAAAAAGAATACCTGAAGGTAAATTGGCTCTGGTTTTTACCCGGAGTGAAACCGACATATATGAATTTTATGCCGAAGATTAATCCATTAAGCGATGCCATACCACAGCAATATTCTTAGCAAAATACAAAAAGGTCGTCTGAAAACAGAAACCCAATCCTGTTTTCAGACGACCTCTTAGATTGTCAATCAACTTAATTAGTGATGATGACCGTGCGGGCCGTGAACGTGGCCGTGTGCGATTTCCTCTTCAGTCGCATCGCGCACGCCGTCAACTGTCGCTTTGAACAAGATTTTCATGCCGGCAAGCGGATGGTTGCCGTCAACTACGGCTTTGCCGTCCGCCACGTCGGTTACGCGGTAAATCAAGACGTCGCCGGTTTCAGGATCATCGGCTTCAAACATCATGCCTACTTCCACATCGACAGGGAATACGCTGACATCTTCAATACGCACCAGGCTGGGATCTTGCTCGCCGAAAGCGTCATCGGGTGACAGCGCGACTTCAACGGTATCGCCGACGTTTTTCTCGTGCAAAGCTTCTTCCACCAAAGGGAAAATGCCGTCATATCCACCGTGCAGATAGACGATGGGTTCTTCGGTTTTGTCCAGCAGTTGGTTGTCCGCATCGTACATTTCATAGTGAAGCGAAACCACAGAATTTTTTTCAATAGCCATTTTTTATCCTTTATCATGACCGTTTATCAAAACAGGTTTTCTTTATTGACAACCCTCTGCCAACAAATCTGAAGCATTCTAACACACCGCCGTCATGCACGGAGATTTATCGCAAAATTATCAAAACTAACAATTATAAATTAATACGCACAATATTTAACATATTGCACGTAAAAGCGTAAATTTTGATAATCTTTATATCTATGTAACTTTTTTACAACTTTTTGCTTTTATGCGCAACAACTGCCCGCATTTCATTCAAACCGATTGAAAACAAAGGCCCATAGCGCATTATTCAAATGTAAACGCATGAAATAAATAAATTTTACTATACAATTTATTTCAAATGTACATTGAATAACAGCCAATGCGGACTAGTTTCACCCCCGTCTTTCGTCCATTTCAGATTGATTAAAAATTACTAATTCGTCCGTATCGTTGCACCGAAGCACCCTGTGGGGCATAATGCAGGAAATTCAGCAATGAATTTTTACTCTAAATGAAACGACTTATATGTCGTTTTGTTGTTTTGTTCTACTTAAATCGATTTAAAGAAGGTTCTCAAAATGAAAAAATCTCTGATTGCTGCTGCTCTGTTATCTTTGGCTTTGGCTGCTTGTAACAAAGGCGCTGATACTGCTGCTCCTACCGCTTCCGGTGCTTCTGAAACTGCTGCTTCTGCCGCTTCTTCTGCAACTGGTGCCGCTTCTGCAGCTTCCTCTGCAACTGAAGCCGCTTCTGCAGCTAACACCGCTGCTTCTGCTGCCAACACTGCCGCTTCTGCAGCTAATACCGCTGCTTCTGCTGCAACTGGTGCTGCTTCTGCTGCTAGCTCAGCTGCTGCTTCTGCCGCTTCTGCTGCAAAATAATATTTTTACAGTTAAAAAAGCAGGATACGGATTGTATCCTGCTTTTTTATTTTTCAGACGACCTTTACCGTTTTTCGCGCCCCTTATCCACTATATAATCCCCGTACACATATAAACCATTCCTGCTTCCCGCCATGTCCAATCTGTACGACCGCTTTCTTGAATTCCTTTCTTCCGCCGAAATCCTCGAAGCCACTCCGGCTCTTCTAAACGACCAGCGTCGCCGTTTTGTTTCCGAGCCCGACATCATCTTGCAACCGCATTCCACAGAAAATGTACAAAAAATCATGCGGTTTTGTTTTGAACACCGTATCCCCGTTACCCCGCAGGGCGGCAATACCGGTTTGTGCGGCGCGGCGGTAGCCTCCAGCGGCGTGCTACTCAATCTCTCCAAAATCAGCTGCATCCGCGAAATCAACCTTGCCGATAACAGCATCACCGTCGAGGCGGGCGTAATCCTGCAAAATGTCCAAAAAGCGGCAGCCGAAGCAGGCAGGCTGTTTCCTCTCAGTCTTGCCAGTGAAGGCTCGTGTGAAATCGGCGGCAACATCGCCTGCAACGCCGGCGGATTAAACGTTTTACGCTACGGCAGCATGCGCGACTTGGTATTGGGCTTGGAAGTCGTCCTGCCCAATGGCGAACTTGTTTCCCATCTCCAACCGCTGCACAAAAATACCACCGGCTACGACCTGCGCCACCTCTTTATCGGCAGTGAAGGCACGCTCGGCATTATCACCGCCGCCACGCTCAAACTCTTCGCCCGTCCGCAAACCACAGCCACCGCGTGGGTAGGTTTGGATGACATCGAATCTGCCGTACAGCTTTTAACAGCCGTACAAGGGCATTTTGCCGAACGCCTCACCAGTTTCGAGCTGATCAGCCGCTACGCTTTGGCATTGTCTTCCGAGTTCAGTCATCTGAAACAGCCGACCGATGCAAACTGGCACGTCCTGCTCGAACTGACCGACTCCGTTCCCGATACTGCGCTCGACGAAAAACTTGCCGAGTTTCTCTATCAAAACGGCAAAGAAAACAGCATCATCGCTCAATCCGAACAAGAACGCCTCGATTTGTGGACGCTGCGTGAAAACATTTCCGCCTCCCAGCGCAAGCTCGGCACCAGCATCAAACACGACATCGCCGTCCCGATTGCCCAAGTCGCCGCCTTTGTCCGTCAATGCGCCCCCGCCTTGGAAGCCCGTTTTCCTGGCATACAAATTGTCTGCTTCGGACATTTGGGCGACGGCAGCCTGCATTACAACACTTTCCTGCCTGACGTTTTGAGCAACGACGCTTACCGCTACGAAGATGCCGTCAACACCATCGTCTATGAACACATCCTCGCCTGCCACGGCACCATCGCGGCGGAACACGGTATCGGCACCATCAAAAAACACTGGCTCCCCAGCGTCCGCAATCCGTCCGAAATCGCCCTGATGCGCGCCATCAAAGCCCAGCTTGATCCGCACGACATCATGAATCCGGGCAAGCTCCTGCCGTAAGCAATATTTCAGTATAGTGGATTAACTTTAAACCAGTACGGCGTTGCCTCGCCTTAGCTCAAAGAGAACGATTCTCTAAGGTGCTGAAGCACCAAGTGAATCGGTTCCGTACTATCTGTACTGTCTGCGGCTTCGTCGCCTTGTCCTGATTTAAATTTAATCCACTATATTTGCCAAAATCGAAAAGGTCGTCTGAAAACCTAATCCCAGTTTCAGACGACCTTTGACATGGTTCGCAGATTGCACTCAAGGCAATATTGCCTCAGCCCAATCAACCCACAGCACAAACTATTTTTCTTCCCTGCGCCTGCGCTTCAACAAAATGCGTACAGCGCCGTCATTGCCTTCCCTCGGCTCGATATAAGCCAATACATCGGGGTGCTGCATCAGCCAGCGGCGCGTCATGTTTTTTAAAACAGGTTTGTAGCCTGACGAGCCCAAACCGCTGCCGTGGATGATTTCGGCGCATACGCCACGCTTTTGGGTAAATTCGATAAATTCGTTTAAAACCTGTTGTGCCTCTTCCTGCGTGTAGCCGTGCAAATCGACATCGGCGACTACGGGATAATGCCCGTTGCGCAGACGTTGCAAGTCATTCTTGCCTTGTCCGTTTTTACTGAACGAAGCGGGCGGTTCATCCCAAGAAGTGCCGCTGCCGACATAAAAATAATCTTCAGCTGCCAAACTTTCCTGCTCTTTCGGGCGGGGTTTGATGGGCGTTTTATCACGCGGCGCTTCATAGCGCGGCGCGGTTTTCAACGGCGTAACTGCGCCTACGGCTTTGGCGAAATCGATATTCTCTTCCTCGCGCTTCTTCGCCAAGGCTTTCTCCTGCGCCCGCGCTTCGGCTTCTTTTTTGGCTTGCTTGCCTAATGCTTTCAAGGCGGATTGGAAATCTGTTTTCATCATGGGGATATTTTGAGGTTTAACATGGAAAACACATTTTCAGACGACCTCGGCGTTCCTATGTACAGGTCGTCTGAAAACGGCTTATAGATATTTGCGCATCAATTCGCACTTGACCTTGACGTCTTTGTTCAACTGCAATACGGCAGAACCCAAAGATTCGTAGTGGTTCAAGCGGTAGAAAGGAACGGAATTGAGCGAGGCGTACAGTTTCAAAAAGCTCAAACCCGCCTGATGGGCAAGCTCTTCGGCACGGCGCAGCAAGGCTGTACCCAAGCCGTGATTATGAACGAAGGGATGGACATACAGCGCGTCCAATTGGGCTTCTTTGAAGTCCACTTGGAAAAAACCCTGTATGGTGCCTCTGTATTCCACCACCCAAAAGGCTTTGCCGGGATCGGAAATGGTTTCGAGGTAGCTGTCGATATCGAGCAGGGCTTCCCATGCATGCAATACTTTATCGTCGTAACTGCGGATGCAGGTATATTGGACGGCGTGCAGATGGGCATTGTGTATGGCTTGGCAGTCTTGCGCGACTGCGGGACGGAGTATGGTCAGAAGGCTCATGGCAAGATGTGTTGTAAGATGTATTGTAATGCGTGTTCAGACGACGTTTTCTTCATAAACAGACAAGGGGTCGTCTGAACGCTGTTTCCGATATTATATTTTATATTCAAAGGCTTTGATGTAATTTTCCCGCTACTTCAAAAGCAGCATCGGCATCGGCAGCCAAGACAGTGAAATGCCCCATTTTGCGGCCTTTCCGCGCGGCTTTTTTGCCGTATAGGTGTAAATGTGCATTCGGATGGCTTTGCAACGGCAGCCAATTCGGTTCTCCGCCGTCTTCCTGCCAAACGTCGCCCAAGATATTCGCCATGCAGCATGAAGAAAGCAAGTTGGTGTCGGCGGGCGGCAGGTTGCACATGATGCGTACCTGCTGCTGGAACTGGTCTGCGGCGCAGGCATCCAGCGTATGGTGGCCGGAATTGTGCGGGCGCGGGGCGATTTCGTTGACGACCAATTCATGCGTGTCGCCGACGACGAACATTTCTACCGCCAACACGCCGACATAATCCAATTCGTCCGCCAATCGTTGTGCCATCTGCCGCGCCTGTTGCTGCACGTCGGCACTCAGCCGCGCGGGGACGATGGAATAAGCAAGGATGCCGTTTTCGTGGATGTTTTCGGCGGGGTCGAAGGTTTGCACATTTTCATTGTTCAGACGACATACGATCACGGAAATCTCGCCGCGCAAATCCACCATTTTTTCTAAAACGCAATCCACGCCGCCGTGTTCGGCAAACGCGGCTTTGAGTTCGTCCACTGTTTTGACGCGGATTTGACCTTTGCCGTCGTAACCCAACGTAGCCGTTTTAAGGATGCCGGGCAGGAATTGCGCGCTTGCTTCGCTGATGTCGTCTGAACGGCAAACTGCTTGATACGGCGCGGTTTGCAATCCCGCTTTGCGTATCCACCCTTTTTCCTGAATACGGTTTTGCGCGATGGCAACGCAGTCGCCGCTGGGGGAAACGTTGGTATGTTTTGCCAGAAAGCGCATCGCGTCGGCATTGACGTTTTCAAATTCAGTGGTAACCGCCGTGCATTTTGCCAACTCGTCCAAAGCGGCTTGATCGTCAAACGGCGCGCACAAATGGCGGTCGGCAAATTCCGCCGCCGGCGCGTTCGGATCGGGGTCGAGAACGGTGACTTTGTAGCCCATGGTTTTGGCGGCAACGGTAAACATTCTGCCTAATTGTCCGCCGCCGAGGATGCCGAGCATGGCGGGCGGGAGGATGGCGGATGAGTTCATCAGCATTTTGAGGTTCCACTAAAATTTTCCCGAAATTGTAACAAACCTGCTTATAGAGATAAATGTTAAAACGCCTTTTATAGTGGATTAACTTTAAACCAGTACGGCGTTGCCTCGCCTTGTCGTACTATCTGTACTGTCTGCGGCTTCGTCGCCTTGTCCTGATTTAAATTTAATCCACTATACACGCTATTTCGATGCCTGCCGTATGAGTAAAATGACAACAATCAAAACATCCTCTCCCGATATCCGGATTTTCCAAAGAAACCTATCGGCAGCCGTTTTGTAATAAAAGGTCGTCTGAAACCGTATTCATGGTTTCAGACGACCCTTCCCCTTCATCTGAGCAGACTTACCCCAGATATTTCAGTTTGCCTTTGAAGTCTTCCAGCTTCTCATAGCCTTTTTGCACCATGATGGCTTTCAAGCCAAGCGAAACGCGTTCGAAAATTTCGACGCCTTGCTGATGCAGCGCCGTGCCGATTTGCACCATGCTCGCGCCGCACAAGATATGCTCGAACGCATCGCGACCGGTATAAACGCCGCCTGTACCGATGATTTGGATAGATGGATTCAATCTTTGGTAGAACGCGTGGACATTGGCGAGCGCGGTCGGTTTGATGTATTCGCCGCCTATGCCGCCAAAGCCGTTTTTAGGTCGGATCACGACGGATTCGTCCTCGATATACATGCCGTTGCCGATAGAATTGACGCAGTTGACGAATTTCAGCGGATGGCGGTTGAACACTTCCGCCGCTTGGTCGAAATGGACAATGTCGAAATACGGCGGCAGTTTGATACCTAAAGGCTTATCGAAGTAGCCGAAGGCTTCGCCCAAAATCCGCTCGGTTGCTTCAAAATCGTAGGCGATTTGCGGCTTGCCGGGGACGTTCGGGCAGGAAAGGTTGAGTTCGGTAATGCCTTTAAACCCGCTGTTTTGCACTTTTTTCAGCAGCGTGTGTGTTTCATCGGGCGACATACCGACCAGCGAGAGGAAAAATGTCCGTTCGGGCTGCGATTCTTGAAGGCTCAGCAAATAATCCAGATAGTAATCAATGCCTTGATTCGGCAAACCCATAGAATTGATGCTGCCCAGCGGTACATCGCGGTAACGCGGCTCTGGATTGCCCGCCCGCGCTTCCAGCGTCGCCGTTTTGGTGACGAAGCTGCCCGCGGCGGATTGTCTGACTTCTTCCAGTTCTTCCACTGTCATACACGCCACACCAGCGGCGTTCATCAGACAGTTGTCAAAAGAAAAACCGGCAATTTTCGTTCTCAATGACGGCATACCCTGCTCCTTTCCCTTGAAAAATCAATTTGTTTGCGAAGCGTAACACGAATAGGCAAGGCATTTTTTAACGAACATCAAATGACAGGGGATGTAGGAAAATGTTGTTTTAGGTGATGAAGGGGAGGCGCAAAAAGGTCGTCTGAAAGCATGGCTTCAACAAAGTGAAAACCTAAGATGCTTTTCAGACGACCTTTTGTTTGCCTGTTCAAAATACGGTTAAAATCCCCAACCCTACCCTTTTGATTTTTCTTGTCTCCGGATTTCAATATGTTTCAAAACGTCATGGCGATTGCTTTTGGCGCGGCTTTGGGTGCATTGTCCCGCTGGTTACTCGTTCTCGCCTTTGCCGCACTCTCCGTCCCGTTTTCGGTCGGCACGCTTGCTGCCAACTGGATTGGCGCGTTCTTAATCGGCATCTGCGCAGAATGGCTGGATAATCCTCAATGGAAGCTTTTGCTGATTACCGGTTTTCTCGGCAGTCTGACGACTTTTTCCAGCTTTTCATTGGAAATGGTCACTCTGATGCAGGCGCAACGCTGGGCGACGGCGTTTTCAGCGGTCTGCCTGCATGTTTTCGGCTCGTTCCTGCTGACGGCGTTGGGCATTTACTTGGCGCAAAGCTGGAAATAGCCGCGAACATCGCCATCTCAATAAAATATTTTCACTCTATCCCAATATCCAAACACACGGTCTCTCCGCAATATGCTTTGCCTGCGTCAGTCATATGCGCGGGTTTGTAGGCGGCGAAGGCATAAGTCAGATCGGCGCGGAAGGTGTCTTGATCTGCTTCGCCTGTGTCGCAGTTCAGCCCGGTCGGGATGTCCAGCGCGATTTTGAAACCGTCGGCTTGATTCAGCAGGCGGCAGACGGCGGCGGCTGTTTCGGGCAATGCGCCGCTGAAGCCAGTTCCGAAAATGCCTTCGATAACGAGACCGTAACCTGTTTTCAGACGACCTTCCAGTTCGTCGGATCGGATAAAGCTGACGCCGTCTAAATGATTCAAACGCTCGCGATTCAACTGCGCCAGCGGCGACAGTTTATCTCCCAAGACGAAGACGACATCTACCTGCCAATCCTGTTCCGACAACACGCGCGCGATGACCAAACCGTCGCCACCGTTATTGCCCTTGCCGCAAACGATCAGCGCGCGCCCTGCTTTGGGGAAACGGCGCAGCAAATCCGCGGAGGTGGCTTGTCCCGCGTTTTCCATCAGTTGCTCGAAAGTCGTGCCTTTATCGACTGCCATTTGCTCGTGTTCGCGCATTTCTGTGGCGGTGTAGATTTTCATCATTCGCTCCTTTTCTCTTTACGCCTATCAAACATCCAAATGCAAACCTTATCAATAGCCCTGCCCGACTTTCCCGTCAAATCATTCGCTTTTTTTGATTTGCCGCAAGAGGTCGTCTGAAAATCAGGAATTTGGTGGCTTTGGATTTGATTTTTATGTTAACAAGATTTATTATCAAAATAAAACAAAGTGATAAACAATCAAAACTACTTCTTTTGCGGGAACGGGCGTTGGAACATGCCTCGGCCTACCCTGTGTCAAATTCGTCTTTACTTGCCGTCTCTTTTTTCAATCGACAACGAAAGTAAAACACCCTATGTCTGCCATACCTTTGTCAAAACTCAGTAAAGGCGCAGTCGCGCACATCGACTCCATCGTCCCCAATTCGACTTTCGGCGAACTCGACCCGCTGGTTACGCGCCGTCTTGCCGACTTGGGTTTTTCAAGCGGAATGCCGTTGCAGGTGATTGCCGTCGGCGGATTCGGACGCGGTCCGTTTGCCGTACGTTTGGGCAACCAGTCGCAATTCTCGTTGCGGCAGGAAGAAGCGGGAAAAATTATGTGCCATGTGATTGACGGCTGACCGCTGTACAGACAGGCGGGCTTCATGTTCTGAAAATGCGGCAAAGGCGGATTGAACCTGACCGCCCTATCCTTTTCAGACGACCTGGGTCGTCTGAAAGCGCCGTTTCAAAGCCTTTTCCCCAATTCAACGCCAAACTCATCACACAATCAAACAAGGAGAATAAATAAATGGAACTAAGCTATTTTGCCTTGATTGGCGCGCCAAACTGCGGCAAAACCGTTTTGTTCAACGGTTTGACCGGCGCACATGCCAAGGTTGCCAATTATCCGGGCGTAACGGTCGATAAGCGCGAGGGCGCCTTACTTGACGACAAGGCCGTTCGCATTATCGACCTGCCGGGCACATACAGCCTGCGCACGACCAGCCCCGACGAAGCGGTGGCGAAAGATGTCGCCGTAGGCAAGCTGGGCATTCCGCCCGACGCCATCATTGCCGTTGCCGACGCGACCAACCTGCGTATGACCCTGCGCATGATTTTGGAACTGAAAACGCTGGGACTGCCTATGGTGGTGTCGCTGAACATGAGCGACGTTGCCCGCAGAAGGGGCTTGAATATTGATGCGGCCAAACTGAGCGAGTTGTTGGATGCACCTGTTTTGGAAACAGTTGCCGTGAGTGCGTCGGGCGTACAGGCCGTGCGCGAAGCCGTGGCGAAGCTGCCGCGCAAACGCTCTTTCCCCGCCAACCCCGCTTCTGCCGAACGCACGCTCGAGGCGCTGGAGAGCGACAAACTTTATCAAGAAGTCGAATCGATTTTGGCACAGGTGGTGCGCACGGAAATGACGCTGCCCGCATGGCACAAAAAACTCGACGACATCGTGCTGCACCCCGTCTGGGGCATAATTATGCTGCTGTTTATCCTGTTTATGGTGTTCCAAGCGGTTTACACTTGGGCGGCACCGATTATGGAAGCCATCGAAGGCGGCTTTGCCGCGCTGGGCGAATGGATAGGCACCAACATGGAGCCGGGCATCCTCAGCGACTTGCTCGTCAACGGCGTCATTGCCGGTTTGGGCAGCGTGTTGGTGTTCGTGCCGCAGATTACGATTTTGTTCGCCTTCATCCTGCTTTTGGAAGACTCAGGCTACCTGCCGCGTGCGGCGTTTCTGCTGGATAACGTGATGGCGAAAAGCGGCCTGTCCGGACGCTCATTCATCCCGCTCCTGTCGAGTTTCGCCTGTGCCGTTCCCGCCGTTATGTCGGCGCGTACGATTAATGACCCGCGCGAACGCCTCGTTACCATCGCCGTCGCCCCGCTGCTGACCTGCTCCGCGCGGCTGCCCGTTTACGCGCTGATTATCGCCGCCGTCATTCCTAATCGCACCGTAGGCGGGATTTTCAACCTGCAAGGACTGACGCTGTTCATCCTCTATCTCGCAGGCATCCTGTCTGCCGCCTTGGCAGCGTATATCATGAAACGCTTGGCGCGTATGAAAGGCAACGTGCAGCAATTCCCGCTCTTGATGGAGCTGCCGACTTTCCGCACACCCAACTTCAAACACATCATGACCAGCCTGTGGGACAGGGTAAAAGCCTTCCTCAAACGCGCCGGTACGATTATCTTCGCCCTTGCCGTAGTTTTGTGGGGCTTGGTAAGCTGGCCGCAACCGCCCGCAGGTGCAACAGGCGCGGCAATCGACTACAGCTTGGCGGGTATGCTCGGCCACGCTATCCAACCATTGTTCGCCCCGCTGGGCTTCACTTGGGAAATGTGTATCGCCATGATTCCGGGCATTGCCGCGCGTGAAGTCGTCGTTGCCGCACTGGGTACGGTCTATGCCGTCAGCGCGTCGTCTGAAGACGCCGTACAAAACGCGCTGATTCCGATTGTGCACAACAACTGGGGTTTGCCAACCGCCTTCGCCTTCCTGGCTTGGTATGTGTACGCCCCCATGTGTGCCGCGACATTGGCTGTGATTAAACGCGAAACCAAATCCACAAAAAATATGGTGATGATTACCGGCTATTTGTTCCTGATGGCTTACTTTGCCGCATTTGTGGTTTACCAAATTACTTCAAGGATACTATCGTCATGACTCAATATATTATCGTCGGCATCATCATGCTTGCCTGTCTGTTTTTCCTCTTGCGAAAATTCTTGTTCAAACCGAAAAAACACGATTGCAGCAGCGGCTGCGGCAAATGCGGCGGTTGCGGCTGAGCATGGATAGCTAGAAAGAAGAAAGGTCGTCTGAAATGGTTTCAGACGACCTTTTGTATGTTTGGAGCTATAGTTTAGTGGTTGTTGTAGGACTTTCCATCATTCGGTAACAAAACGCTTAAACAGCCTTTTTTCTTGGAAAGATGATACAAGTAATTAAAAATATCAAAGTTCCGCCCACAAAATCAATAAAATGGTGTTGATAGACAAACAAGACCGAAATGGCGAGTAAAAATCCCCATATACCAAATAATGATTTTAAGAATTTGGATTTGACTTCTCTGCAATAAACCTCCGCCGAAAGAAAAGCAAAACTCACATGCAATGACGGGCATTGGTTAAAACTACTGTCCAATTTTCCCAATATATAAAAGAAGGATTTTAAAATTTGGTTATCGACTTCGGGTTTGGGAAAATAAAATTTCATTGGAAATATGACAAATAAAGCAGTAGAAACCGCAATTAAAAAGGCTGCCCTCTTTATCAGCAATTTCAAATTGCTTTCGTTCTTTTCCAAAAATATAGTGGCTAAGAAGAAAACCTGAGACGTCATATAAGGCAACATAAATATGGGCAAAAAAGGAATATTCCTTTCCCAGCCCATAAAATATGAAGGCACGTTATCGACTGTATAGGTATAAAACTCAGCCCCTTTGTACAAAATGACAAAAAATATCGATATAAAAATTGTATATTTAATCTTTAATTTTGACAGCTTATCCACTTGCAAACTTTCTCCAGTCACAATTCCAACTTAATCAAAACAGCAAAATTGCATCACGATATCATATATGGTAATGATATGGAATATCTGACACTATTTGCACATAAGCATTAAATCGTAAGAAAAAATGTAGGGATAAAACAAAATGGAATATCTGATTAATTTTAGGGACGGTATCATTACTTATGAAAATTTATTTTGGTTATTTAAATACACCCCTCATGAAGCAATTGATCAACTTGAATTTGAAGAAGATCTATTACAAGTATCTTTCTTTGATGAGAAATACATTTTAGATGTTGGATGGTATCCGAATCCTAGAAAAAACGGGGTATTTAAAGTCTACGTCATTAAAAATTATGATTGGGAAAATCCACTATTTACCCGCTCTCATAGAGATATAAATCATTTAATTCCTATTATTGAACAAGGGATTAACTGTATATATAGTCAATTAAAATCAAAATAGGACAGTAACGCATCGTCAAATCGGGCGTAATCAGACAATACGGTTCGCAGATACCGCTTAATATTCGCCCACACCTTCTCAATCGGGTTGAGCTCAGGTGAATAAGGTGCAAGAGGCAATACCTTATGTCCCCATTTTTCCGCCATTTCCCGTAAGACACCCATACGGTGAAATCGCGCATTATCTAAAATAATCACCGATTTTTGAGTCAATGCGGGCAGTAGGCATTGCTGAAACCACGCTTCAAAAAAGACTCCGGTCATCGTATTTTGATAAACCATCGGAGCAATCAGCCGGTTGCCGACTTGTGCGGACACCAGAGATAAGCGTCGGTATCTTTTCCCACTTATCTGCGCTTTCACTATTTGCCCTTTCAGGCTGCGGGCATAGGGGCGGAACAGGTAGCGGTCAAATCCTGTTTCATCCAAATAAACACGTTGGTAGTCGGAAAATTCGGCCAGCTGTGTCAAATAATGCGTTACTTTGGCCGGGTCTTGTTCTTTGTAAGTGGTGGTCTTTTTTTGCGCGTCATCCCCATCTGTTTGAGTGCATAGCAAACGGCGGCTGCCGTACAATCAAAATGTTTGGCGATTTCATGCAGATAGGCATCCGGGTGTTGCCCAACATATTGAGCCAGTTTTTGCCTATCCAATTTGACGGCATTTAGACCGGTAACTTGATGTTTTAGGCTGCCTGTTTGTTTTTTAAGGCGAATCCACAGGTAAAGCGTGTTTCTTGACAAGTTAAACGTCGCTGCGGTTTGGCTGATGTTTTTGCATTGTTCGTAATAGTTTAAAGCTTTGTTTCTTAAGTCCGCAGAGTATGCCATGGTTAGACCTTAAAAGTTGAGTATTGTACTATTTTATTTTTAATTGACTATATAAGAAATACCTCCATCGGTGAGCCTAGTTTGAGGCACACCCTCAACCATCATATCTCAATCACTCCATAACAAAAGGTCGTCTGAAAACCAAACTCCGGTTTTCAGACGACCTCAATCATTCAAAACTTTCAACCAATCTTATTTCAACGCTTCCAGCAGCTTCCCGTGTATCCCGCCGAAACCGCCGTTGCTCATCACCAAAATATGGTCGCCTGCTTCGGCATTTTTCACGATTTCGGCGACGAAGGCATCGAAGTCTTGTCCGACGTGCAGCTTGCCGCCCAAAGGCGCGAGGGCTTCGGCGACATTCCAGTCCACACCGCCGGCGTAGCAGAACACTTGGTCGGCATCTTTGAGGCTTTCGGGCAGCGCGGCTTTCATCGTGCCGAGTTTCATGGTGTTGGAACGCGGCTCGAGGACGGCGAGGATTCGGGCGTTTCCGACGCGTTGGCGCAGGCCTTCGATGGTGGTTTCGATGGCGGTCGGATGGTGGGCGAAGTCGTCGTAAACGGTGATGCCGTTCACCGTGCCTTTGATTTCCATGCGGCGTTTGACGTTTTTAAACGCGCTCAAGGCTTCGCAGGCGGTCTGAATATCGACGCCGGCATGGCGCGCGGCGGCGATGACGGCGAGCGCGTTCATGCGGTTGTGTCCGCCCATCAAATCCCATGCGACGTGTCCGGCTTTTTTGCCGTCAAGCAACACGTCGAACGAGCCGTCGGCATTAACTTCGCCGACCTGCCAGCCGTGTTCGGTGCCGAATTTTTCCACCGGCGTCCAGCAGCCTTTGTCGAGAGTGTCTTGCAGACTTTGCTGCTGTCCGTTGCAGACGATGAGGCCTTCAGATGGCACGGTGCGCACGAGGTGGTGGAACTGGGTCTGTATCGCGCCCAAGTCGGCGAAGATGTCGGCGTGGTCGAATTCCAGATTGTTCAACACGGCGGTACGTGGACGGTAATGCACGAATTTGGAGCGTTTGTCGAAAAAGGCGGTGTCGTATTCGTCGGCTTCGATGACGAAAAACGGCGATTTGCTGTTCGGGTCTTGACGCGGCGTTTGCGGCAGGCGGGCGGAAACGCTGAAGTTTTCCGGTACGCCGCCGATGAGGAAGCCCGGCGCGAGTCCGGCATATTCCAAGACCCATGCGAGCATGGAAGCGGTGGTGGTTTTGCCGTGCGTCCCCGCCACGCCGAGCACCCAATGATGGTGCAGCACGTTTTCCGACAGCCATTGCGGGCCGGAAATGTAAGGCAGACCGCGGTTCAAAATCGCTTCAACCACCTCCATCCCGCGCTTGGCGACATTGCCGATAACGTAAACGTCGGCTTTAAATTCGTCCAACTGCGCAGCATCGAAGCCTTCGTGTACGTCTATGCCCAAGGCTTCGAGCTGGGTGCTCATCGGCGGATACATCTTCGCGTCGCAACCGCTGACTTTAAACCCCGCTTCTTTGGCAATGGCGGCAACCCCGCCCATAAACGTGCCGCCGATACCGATAATGTGGATGTGTTTCATAATAAGACCGTCTTTTGAATGAAATAATTGGAAAGCCGCCATTATAACGGAGTTTGGATGAAGGGGTCGTCTGAAAAACAAAGCTGTAAAAGGAAGCAGGTATCTCAATCATCAAGCTGATACTGGAAAGATTTTCTTTTTTGAGAATGAATCGCAAACTAAAACCGTCTGCCTGACTCTAAGCATTGAAACAAATAATCAGATGTTTTCCTAGGGATAAAATATCTGAGGAAAAACTGACCGAACATTAATACAAGTCAAACATACTAGATATTAATGATTAATCCCCGCTTGGAAACCTTTGTTTTTCTAGGCTTCCAATATAGAATCCAAGAAAAAATTACTTAATCTTACATTACACGGTTTACTCGCTTTTTTAGATTTAAAAATTGTTAACAAACTAAAAAGGCTTGCGTATGTCCGCGAATGAAGAAATTCAACCCAAGCGTCCTAAATACTTTTTATGGACTGCTTTCATAGTGGGTATTTTGGCTACCATAGCTGTTGTTGAACCCGCCTTATTCACCAACACAATCACCGACGTCAGTAAGTTCTTTTATTTGAAGTTCGACTGGCTGATTATGTGGCTGCCTCTATTGGCATTTACCGTGTGTATGGTCGTTGCTTTATCCCCCCGCTTCGGCAATATCAGGTTAGGCGGAAAGGATGCCCAGCCAGAATATTCATTCTTTTCTTGGATGAATATGCTGTTTACCGCCGGCATCGGTGTGGGCATCGTGTTCTTCGGCCCGATTGAGGCGTTGTGGCACTATTATCATTCGCCCATCGGTATACAAGCTGCAAATTTGCCTGAATACCAGAAAGTGGAAAATGCAATGAGCCTTGCGTTGCATGTATGGGGTATTCCGGCATGGTCGCTTTATACCATCGGCGGGCTGGTGCTGGCATATTTCATGTATCAGCATAAAACGGAATGTACGCCCTCCGCGCCGCTGGAATATGCGTTCAAACACAAGAAATGGGCAAAACCATTGGGCATTTTGATTACAGGCATAGCGATTGTGTCGATTGCCATGTCGGTTTCCTCTTCCATTGCCATGGCTTCCACCCAAATTTCTTCCGGTATGAAAATCATCACCGGAATGGACTTCAGCACAATAGGCTGGCAAACCGTCGTTCTGATCATTATCGCCTCCCTTTATACTTTGGGCGCCGTATTGCCGATTGAGAAAGGTATGAAATGGCTGGGCGATTTGACTGTGGTTTTGTCTTTGCTCATGCTGGTATTTGTCTTCTTGGTCGGCCCGACCCACTACTTCCTCAGTAATTTGGTCGTGTCTATCGGCAATATCCTCACTCAAACCGTTCACCACTCTTTCGAGCTTTATTTGTTCCATAACCGCGATTGGCTGGTATGGTATCCGATGGCTTACTGGGTATGGTGGATTACTTGGACACCGTTTGTGGGTGTGTTTCTCGCCAAAATTTCCAAAGGCCGCACTTTACGCGAATTCGTGCTGGCTTCGATTATGGTACCGGTCGGCTTCTTGGTAATTTGGTTCTCCGTATTCTCCGGTTTCAGCCTGCTTGACACCGTAGAAGGTAGCGGACGCTTGGCGGAAATTGCCAATAAAGGCGACTACGAAGGCACATTCTATTACCTGCTCAATATGCTGCCCCTGTCTTTTGCAACCAAACCGCTGACTGTGGTTCTGTTCCTCGGCTTCGTGGTGACTACGGTAACCAGCTCCGCCATTTCTCTGGGCATTATGACCAGCAACGACGGACGCCACGAAAACAAAACCCGCGCAGTAATTTGGGCGATCTTAATGTCGCTTATCGCCTACGCCGTGATTGTTACCGGCAAGATGGAAGGTATTAAAGCTGTCGGCTCATTCTCCGGCTTCCCGTTTGTATTCATTATGTACTTATGGTTCGCCGCACTTTGGCGCCAGCTCAAACGCGACATACCCCGCGTATCGCCCGCCCAAGAACCTGTAAAAAACAAGGAGTAAACCGTGGAAAAACAAATTATGTATTTGAATCAAAGCGTTCAAGACAACATTCTCGAAACTGTATTGATGGTTTTGGTTCTCGCCTTTTTATGCTATGTCATCAAACTGGCCTTTATTGAAAAAGACGATTAAACATTTACAGACAGGCATTACCGCCTGCGCCTAATGATTAGGAGAACACGATGTCCCAAACACCCCGCCTCCCCGTGCCTGATTTGGCCGAAACCTGCGAACGCTATTTGAAACTGGTGTGCCCGCTGCTGAGTGATGAAGCTTTTGAAAAAACCGCAGCAACCACCCGTAATTTCGAATCGGGCAAAGGCAAAGAATTGCAAGCCGCGTTGCAGCAATTTGCAGCAGAAGTCGAAACCAGCTGGTTGATCGACGCTTGGCTCGAAAGCTATCTGCGCGTACGCAATCCGCTGCCTTTAGCCAGCAACGTAGGTTTCAACATCCAAACTCAAGGTAAGGATTTGGCGGAGTGGGCATCGGCATTGGCTGCGGTGTGCGCTGATTATTACCATCAGCGCATTCCCGTGCCGCAAACCCCGCAAGGTACGCCCGTATGCATGGAGCAATGGAAAATTTTGCAAGGTGCCGCGCGCGTGCCGCAAAAAGAAGTCGACGGATTCCACTTTTCACCCAATGGCAGCCGTCACATCGGCGTGTTGCACAACGGTTTCTACTACCGCATTGCCGCACTCGACGAACAATTTGAAGCCTACCATCCCGATGCGTTTAGACAGGCATTTGAAGAAATCCTTTCCGATACCCATCAAAACAAATATCCGGTAGCCGTACCCTGCTACTTGGGCGGCAACGAAACCGCCCGCGTGTACCAAGCCCTGCAACAGCATGACGACAACACCCGCCTGATGGAACACATCGAACAAGACCTGTTCCACATCAGCATCAGCAGCGAAAACCTCGATACCGACAGCGATCTGGCGCAAACTACTTTCCAACCCAAGCAAAACGTTTGGTGCTACAAACCTACTACCTATTGCTACAACACCAGCACCAAGCGCCTGTATCTGCATTGCGAACACACTTGGGCAGACGGCGGCGCACTCAAAGGCATCGTTACCCTCGCCGCCGCCAAGCTGACTGCGCTCAGCGGCAAGAAAACCCGCCCTGCCGTCCACCGCTACGAATGGCAGTTGGATGCCGACTTGCTAAAAAACTGGGAACAATGGCAGCAAAACTATGCCAAACAAGCTGACCAGATGCACGTTACCAGCGTTGCCATCCCGTTCAACGGCTTAACCATTCCCCAAGGCGTGAGCCAAGATGCGTTGATGCAGTTCCTCCTGCAATACGCCCAGCTCACCACCTACGGCAGCGTCCGCAACACATACGAAGCCGTTGACGTGAGCCACTTCAAAAACGGCCGTACCGAATGCGTGCGCCCCGTTTCCAACGAATCTCTGGCCTTCGTCAGCACCTTATTGCAGGAAAAACCCTCCCGCGAAGCGCTGGATGCCGCACTGGCCGAACACAAAGCCCGCATCAAAGCCAGCAAACTCGGCCAAGGCCCCAACCGCCACCTGCTCGGCCTGCAACTGATGGCAACCAAAGCAAACAGTGAGATTCCTGATTTTTTTAAAGACGAAGGCTACCAAACCTTTACCACCGATTTCCTCTCTACCTCAACCGTAGGCGACAACAGCACGGTAGTAAACTTCGCCTTTGCCCCCACCTCGGTTGGCGGTTTGGGCATCAACTACACCATTACGCCCGAAGGTTGGTTGTATACGGTAAGCCATACCCAAGAGCAACAACAGAAAGTCAACGTATTTGTGGAGGCCTTGAAAGTTGGCGGGAAACATTTGCTTGAATTTCTCAACGCTTGACGGAATGCCTGTCTGAAAGCCTGCTTTCTTTTCAGACAGGTTTCCATTCAAAAAACAAAGAAGGATGCGACCATACCCGCCGTGTCCCATCTCAAAAAACAACGTCGTCTGAAAACAGGCACAGCAGATTTTGCTAAAGCTGTATTTTCAGACGACGTTTTTTATTAAGTGAAAAGCCCGTTTCTTTAACAATCATGGAGACGAATTGAGAGATAAAGGTCGTCTGAAAAGCAAAGCTGTGGCAAGATTGTAGCGATATAGAGGATTTGAACTGAAAAGGAGAAAGCCCATGCCCAAGCTGACACCGGAATTGTTCGCTTTTCTGCAAGCGCCTCAAACGGAAGCGGTTTTGCTGCGGCTCTACGCCCAAGCCTTAAAGCAAAACAGGCAGATGTTTTTCCACTTTCTACCCAAGATTTTCAAGCTGTTGGGTAAAGGGCTGGATTGGGCGGGAGAAAATGAAAGTTTTTACGAAGACAAATACATCCCCATCGCACCGCAACAAGGCAAGTTTTTGTATATGCAGGCTTTGGCATCGGGTGCAAAAAACATCGTCGAATTCGGGACTTCCTACGGCATTTCGACGCTGTATCTCGCGGCAGCCGCCAAACGCAACGGCGGGCGCGTCATCACTTGCGAATATCTGCCGCACAAAGCCGCGGCGGCGAGAAAACATTTTCAGGAAGCCGGTTTGGCAGACTACATCGAACTTCGCGAAGGCGATGCGCTGGAAACCTTAAAAGACTTAGACTCCCGCCCCGATTTCGTCTTGCTCGACGGCTGGCCGGATTTGGTATTCCCCGTATTCAAGCTGCTGGAACCCAATCTTGCCGACCGCGCGGTCATTGCCGTGGACGATGTGGAAGGCTTCTCACCTGCCATGCAGGATTATCTCGATTACGTCCGCCATCCTGAAAACGGTTATATTTCATCCACACTAAAACCTTACAAAGCGTTGGAATATACGGTCAAGTTAGACCGATAAACCGAAGAGGTCGTCTGAAAACACAGTTTAGGCGAAATGGATTTGCCTTACTGGTTTCAGACGACCTTTTACTGACGTCTTTTCAGTTGTTAATGCTCAATCATCATTCCGGCTTCGTCCACCATGCCGCCTGCAGCGTTAGCTCGCTCCTGCGCGGCTTTCACTTGATTCTCCAAACCTTTAATCCGTTCTTGATAGCGGGCGTAGTTGCGTTCGTTGCCATAACGGACCTGTTTGCCCTCTTCCAGATTTTTCTGTGCCTGAGCCAATTCGTTTTGCGCCGAAGATGAAGCGGACATTGCGCCAGCTGGCGGAGGCGGCATTTGTTCGGAAGGAACGTTTCCTGAAGCAGCGTTTGCTGATGCCGAGTGTGCAGACGGTGCGGCGGAGGTATAAACCGAAGGTCTGCCGATATTGCCCGGCTTGCAGTTTTTGCCGCCGGTCTGCGTATAGGTTTTACGCCCTGATTTGTCGATACATTCAAATACGGGGGATGCCGTTGCTACGGCGGAAAATGCGAGCAGTAATGTGCTTAAAATCAATTTATTCATTGTTATACCTTTCATCAAATCATCAAAACCATATCCACCACACCACTAAAGCGATGATCATCACCAAATTGGCAATAATAATCGGCTTCCATTGCCTAGGCGCGTGGCGTAATTCTGCACCCGAACGCGTGCGGCGGATATAGAAAAACGGACTGAGCAACATAGATGCGGCACACAACAGAATAATCACGGCGTAATAGATTTTTTCGGTTTCCATTTCCTCCGCCCCCGTTTCAGACGACCTATACAAAATATGCTACAATCGCCGGCGATTATAACACCCTGTTTATCTATATTTATAAAGGTTTTACCAATAATGATTTCTACCAACGGCATTACCATGCAGTTCGGCGCGAAGCCGCTGTTTGAAAACGTATCCGTCAAGTTCGGCGAAGGCAACCGCTACGGCTTGATCGGCGCGAACGGTTCGGGCAAATCAACCTTCATGAAAATCCTCGGCGGCGATTTGGAACAGACTGCGGGCGAAGTGGCGATTGAAAACGGCGTGCGCTTGGGTAAGCTGCGCCAAGACCAGTTTGCCTACGAAGACATGCGCGTGCTGGACGTAGTGATGATGGGGCACACCGAAATGTGGGCGGCGATGACCGAACGCGACGCGATTTACGCCAACCTCGAAGCCACCGAAGACGACTACATGAAAGCCGCCGAACTGGAAGCCAAGTTTGCCGAATACGACGGCTACACCGCTGAAGCGCGCGCCGCCGAACTGTTGAGCGGCGTGGGCATTTCCGAAGATTTGCACAATGCGACCATGGCGGAAGTCGCCCCGGGCTTCAAGCTGCGCGTATTGCTGGCACAAGCCCTGTTCTCCAAACCTGATGTGTTGTTGCTTGACGAGCCGACCAACAACTTGGACATCAATACCATCCGCTGGCTAGAGGGCGTGTTGAACCAATACGACTCCACCATGATTATCATCTCGCACGACCGTCACTTTTTGAACGAAGTCTGCACCCACATGGCGGATTTGGACTACAACACCATCACCATCTACCCGGGCAACTACGACGACTACATGCTCGCCTCCGCCCAATCGCGCGAACGCGCCCTGAAAGACAACGCCAAGGCAAAAGAGAAACTGCAAGAGCTGCAAGAGTTCGTCGCCCGCTTCTCTGCCAACAAATCCAAAGCCCGCCAGGCAACCAGTCGTCTGAAACAGGCTGACAAAATCAAAGCCGAAATGGTCGAAGTCAAACCTTCTACCCGCCAAAACCCGTATATCCGCTTTGAAGCCGATGAAAAAGCCAAGTTACACCGTCAGGCAGTAGAAGTCGAAAACTTGGCAAAACGCTTTGAAACCCAGTTGTTCAAAAACCTGAGCTTCATCCTCGAAGCAGGCCAGCGCCTTGCCATCATCGGCCCCAACGGCGCGGGTAAATCCACCCTGCTGAAACTCCTTGCCGGCGCGTTCAACCCCGAATATTCAGACGGCCTCACCCCTGATGCAGGCACCATCAAATGGGCGGAAAAAGCCAGCGTCGGCTATTATCCGCAAGACCATGAAAACGACTTCGATGTCGATATGAACCTGAGCGAATGGATGCGCCAATGGGGACAAGAAGGCGACGACGAACAGGTCATCCGCGGCACTTTGGGGCGTTTGCTCTTCGGCAGCAACGACGTGGTGAAAAAAGTGCAGGTTCTCTCCGGCGGTGAAAAAGGCCGTATGCTCTACGGCAAGCTCCTGCTGCTGAAACCCAATGTGCTGATTATGGACGAACCGACCAACCACATGGACATGGAAAGCATCGAATCGCTAAACATGGCGCTGGAAAAATACAACGGTACGTTGATTTTCGTATCGCACGACCGCCAGTTCGTCTCCTCGCTCGCCACCCAGATTATCGAGCTGGACGGCAAGGGCGGTTACGAGCACTATCTGGGCGATTACGAAAGCTATCTGGAGAAAAAAGGGATTGTGTAAAAAAACATGAACGCCAATCTGCAAAAACTGCTGCAAAACCCGATTGCGCTCATCGTATTGCACGCATAGAGCTGGTACCTTACGCAAGACGGTAAGGTACACTTGGTTGATGCCGAACATGCTTATCGCAAAGGTCGTGCAGCCACCTGGCTATTTAACGAGTTCGGCGTAGCAGACGTAGGGGCTTTCTACTAGGCGTTGCCTAGATTGTCTGCCTGTTTTTAGCCATTCGTTCATATCGGGTGTGGCAGCAAGATAAGTAGCAGTAAACAAAAAGCTCAGGCAGTCTGAAAAATGTCTTTCAGACTGCCTGAGCTTTTTAGTCAATAAAGGAAGACAATAAATAAAAAACAAACAGCATAACTATATGGCAAGTTATCTTACTAATGCTATAGTTTATAGATAATTCAATATACTTTAATTACCCTACTCCTCAAAAATAATTAACTAAATTGTCTATATTCAAAATACATTTAATATGACATATAAAATTTAATTGCACCCCATCCAAAAACAGCTTGAATTACCGTGATTTAACCGATTTTGAAGTTATTTTACTAAGTTAAATATACATGGTCTAAACCCCTCTATGCCGTATTAATTCAAACAACAGCAAAAATGAATTAACCCTTTAAAATATAAGGAAATTAGCCTCCCTACCCATATAAAAATATTCCTTAGTCACGGTATTCATTACTTAACTTTTTTCTTTCAAACCGTCTTAATTTGCCCAATCCCATGATTTAAGTCAGGGAAACAAAATGACTATGCTTGACACTCCACAGGAATGGTTTAACATACAATTTCTTTTTTAACCAAGATTCAAAAAGAGAGACTCATGAAAAAATCAGCTTTATTGGCAACTTTGTTGGCCGCTCTGACCTTGTCCGCATGTGGTGGTGGTACTCCTGCAGTTTGTGAAGAATACAAAAAAGCTATTGAAGATACTAAAGGTATTCCTGAAGATGCAAAAGCCACTATGAAACAACAGCTTGATGAAATGAAAAAACTGCCTTCAGACCAGCAGGAAATGGCTTGTAAAAGTGGCTTAGCTGGATTAAAAGACATCGGCGCCCGATCTTCTGAAGCAGCCGCGGAAGCAGCTAAAGATGCCGCAGAAGACGCTAAAGAAGCAGCTGCCGATGCTAAAGAAGAAGCAAAAGATGCTGCTGAAGCAGCTAAAGAAGAAGCCAAATAATACGATACCTTTGGCAGAAAAACGGATTCTGATTACTCAGAGTCCGTTTTTGTTTATGCCTTTACTGATTAGTTATGTATTAAGTGATTTAATTAATATGAAATATGTATGAAAATTAACTTTCAATATAGTTTATCGAGAAACAAATTTTCGTTCTTATATACAAAACCATCCCTGTGAAGCCATCAGGGTATTGAAATCAAAACACGAGGTCGTCTGAAAATAGTTTTCAGACGACCTTTGATACTAAGTTTCGTTGGGATATGACTCAAGCTACACTTGATTGCTATCAGGTAAACACATCGCCTTACGCCAAAAACCCATCACAATTGCCGCCGCAATGATGATAATTCCGTATGGGATCATGCCGTCGCCGTTTTCATATGCCGCCCGTCCGCCTGGAAAGCCTGTACGCGCAGTATTGGCAACCGTGTGGCACGCAATCAATACAAATACCGAGCCGCCACTGCCGTTATACAGCCATACATAGATAATCCTCACGGCAACCGTCCCTGCCAGCCCCCATGCGATCAGTTCGGCAGACTGCCCCACGGCAATCATGGACGGCAAATGCCACAATGCCCACGGCACCCCGATAATCAGCGCCGTAACAAGCGGGGTAAAACGCCGTTGCAGACTTTCCGTAGCGTAGGCGGCATAGCCCAATTCCTCGGCAACTGCCGCAATAAAGAACATGACGAACGCTCCGGCAAGCGGCGCAAACGATACGGATAAGGCAGGTATGGTTTGTCCTGTTTGGCGTATCGCGACATAAGTCAGCAGATAAAGCAGGGGGAAAATCAGTATCGCCGTCCAAAAATAGCCAAAATGCTTTATCCGCCCGTAATCAAACACACGTCCAAACAGTCCGCGCACCGCCGCCATTCCGCCCTCGCGGTAACGCAGCAACGCGGCGGCAACCGTCGGGGTGAGCGCCGCGCCGATGTCGGTCAGCGGCAGATTATCAGGTAGGGGACTGTGTTTGAGAAACAAAGACAGCAACCAAAACGGCGCGCTCAAAGCGTACACCAGTAAAAAGTATTGCCACGGATGCGAATAACCGGCTATCGGTTTTTCTGAAGAGGGGTTCTGCATGTTATTCCTGTTCGTTCAGTCAATAAGTCGGCAGGAGAGCAGGTACGGCCTGCTACATGATGTACAGTATAAAAATATTGCGCGTTTTTTTCTAATTATTATGAAAAGCAGCCTGCACTTCGATTTTTGAAACTGCAGGCTGCTTTTTATAGAGAGGTCGTCTGAAAATTATTTTTCAGACGACCTTTGATATTACAGGTGATATTAGGATTTCGTTGGGTCATGACCCAAGCTGCGTTTGCTGCCGACCGGATTGCGACATGGTTTGAAATCATTTGGTAACAAAAAAAACCGCGTGCGTGTGTACCGCACACCCCCTACACCCCCTACACATTAATCTTAAGGTTTGCGTCGCCCGCAGGTAGGGTGTGTGGCGTAGCCACGCACGCGGTTAGTAGGGATTCAGGCTACGGCTTGCTTGCTGCTGGAAGTCATAGGTCGTCTGAAAGGCAAAGGTAATTCGATAGTGATTATCGAACATAATCTTGATGTAATTTAAACTGCAGATTGGATTGTAAACTTAGGACCGGAAGACGGTGACGGTGGGGGAAGGATTATTGCGGAAGGTAGCCCCAAGGAAGTTACTAAGTTTAAGGGGATTTATACTGTAAAGTATTTGAAGGAAATGGTATAATTAAAACGAAACAGTTCATTTGAAAGGGTGTTTTTAAAATGTCTAAACGTATTGTTTTCTTCAATCATAAGGGTGGCGTAAGCAAAACAACCACGGTCTATAATATCGGATGGAAATTAGCAGAAAAATCTAAAGTATTAATTATAGATGGCGATCCTCAATGTAACCTGACATCTTTGATATTAAAAGATAAGTTTGAGGAATATTACACACTTGAAGCTACTAAAGCACAAAATATCAAAGATGGTGTTAGCCCAGCATTTTCTGGTAGTCCCAAACTGATATCCAAAGTAGTTTGTCCAACTGCAGAAAGAAATAATTCATTATTTTTATTAGCTGGACATGCGAATTTATCAGAGTATGACGCATCCCTAACATTTGCTCAAACTGCTAATAATGCACTTGCTACTTTGCAAAATTTGCCTGGTGCTTTCAGTACATTAATTGAACAATGCGAGATAGAATACAACATTGATTATACATTAATAGACCTAAACCCGGGATTAAGCGCAATTAATCAAAATCTATTTTTAAATTCTGATTATTTTATAATACCAACAAATCCAGATCCATTTTCTATAATGGCTCTTGAAACACTATCTAATATTCTCCCTAGATGGGGAAATTGGAAAAATTCTTCATTTGAGTCATTTTCTGAATCAGCTTATAAATTAAGAGAAGGCTTACCAAAATTTATTGGAATTCTTACTCAGAGGTTTAATGTTCGAAATGGTAAGGCAGCAAAACCATATCGAGAAAATATTGATGAAATAAAAACTACGACTAGAAATCTGTTAGTCCCGAGCTTAGAAACAGCGGGTATGTTATTAGATAATAGGAAATATTCTAGTAATCTGATTTCAAATGGTTATTGTTTAGCTGAAACACCAGATTTTGGGGGATTATTACCTAAAGCATTTGATGCAGGAGTCCCCGTATTTGCTTTAACTGCTGATGATATTAGAGAGACTGGACCAATACTGGAAGGATTAAAAAACAAATCAAATCAGTTAAATAATATATTTACTGAGACTTCTAATCTAATTATGGAAATGATTTCTGATGAATAATGCAAAAAGAATATTTGATACTGAAATAGCTCGCATACGTTCATTTGATCAATTAATAAATCATCTTAATATTAGTGGTTTTCAGGATAATGAAATATATGAAAATATAAACAGAATGAAAATTGTATTTGCAGTAAGTTCTTTCGATAAATTCATGCATGATATTATAAAGATAGGGATAATAGAAATGTTTCTCGGAGATAGGAATCATACAAAAAAATATTCAAATGAACTTATTCCAATTTCAGTTTTAACAAAAATATATAATCAAGAGCTAATTCCTGCAGCAATGGAGTTTGAGACATCAATTTATGCTAAACTAAAAACAATATCTTATCAAGATCCTACAAAACTAGCTGATGGATTAAGTTTTATATGGGACGAAAAGCAAAAGTGGCAAAAAATTGCCTCAGAATTAGGATATCCCAATGATGAACAAGCTAGAAGTCAGTTAAAATTAATTATAACTAGAAGAAATGCAATTGTTCATGAGTCAGACCTAGATCCTACTACTAATAAGAAACAAAATTTAGATGACATATCAACTAATGATAGTATAGATTTTTTAGAAAAGTTAGGTAACGTTATTTTTAATAATTGTTGTTTATCTGCACACAAAAGCAAACCATAGCCTGCATACCCAACTGCATGCGTGGTTACACCACACACCCTACCTGCGAATTACACGGAACTTCAAAACCAACGCGTAGGGCATGAGCGGTACGCACATACGCAATCAATCTAATTGGCGGTTTGCCGTTTTGTATTTTCTTCAGCTATCAAAACAATACTAATTTCTTTGGTTATCATCCCCCGATGATAAAAATTGAAACGAACCACCCCACTTTAAATCGGGCTAAATGGCAAAATGGTTTTTTATGGTTGTAAAGGTCGTCTGAATTACGGTTTTCGTCAATCCGAAACCTCGTTTCAGACGACCTTTCGTTTACTTTGAAGCCTGAAACCAACGTGTAAAGTTCGTCTCTATGATATGCAGCAAGGGCTTATCTATCTTCTTCATAAACTCAAAAAAGCAGCCTGAGACCTTTGCAACCCATTGTAAAAATGAGTATGACAGACTGTACAAAAAAGGTCGTCTGAAAAATTTTTCAGACGACCTTTTCTACTTAACTTACATACATCACTCATCAACTCAGTTTACTGTTTACCCAGCCTTCCACGCTTCCCAGCATTTCAGGCAGTTTCGCAGCATCCGTTCCCCCGGCCTGTGCCAAATCCGGTCGGCCACCGCCTTTGCCGCCGACTTGTTCGGCTGCAAATTTGACCAAGTCGCCGGCTTTTACTTTGCCGGTCAGGGCTTTGGATACGCCGGCGCACAGGGAAACTTTGCCATCGTTTACTGCCGCCAAAAGAATCACGGCGTTGTCGGATTTGCCGGTTAAATCGGTAACGATTTCGCGCAGGGCGGCTGCGTCGGCTTCGATTTGGGCAGCGACGAGTTTGGCTGCGCCCAAGTCTTTGGCGTTGTCCAACAGTTTTGCGCCTACGTGGACGGCGAGTTCGGCTTTGGCTTTTGCCAACTCTTTTTCCACGGCTTTGGCGTTGGCGGCGTTGGCTTGGATTTTGGCCAGTACGTCTTTTTCGGTTTGGGCTTTGACTTCGGCGATGATGTTTTTCATCAGGCTTTCTTGGTTTTGCGCCCATGCCAGCGCGGCAAGGCCTGTGATGGCTTCTACGCGGCGGATGCCTGCGGCGATGCCGCCTTCGCTGATGATTTTGAAGAAGCCGATGTCGCCGGTGCGGGCGACGTGGGTGCCGCCGCACAGTTCGGTGGAGTAGTCGCCCATAGTGATGACGCGGACGAAATCGCCGTATTTTTCGCCGAAGAGCATCATGGCGCCTGATTTTTGCGCGTCTTCAATGGACATGGTTTCCACTTTGACGGGCACGTTGGCGATAATCGCGGCGTTGACGCGGCGTTCGACTTCGGCGATTTCTTCCGCGCTGATGCCTTGCGGATGGGAGATGTCGAAGCGGGTCAGCTCGGCGTTTTGCAGGCTGCCTTTTTGTTCGACGTGCGTGCCCAAAACATCGCGCAGGGCTTTGTGCATCAGGTGGGTAACGCTGTGGTTGCGCATGATGCTGTCGCGGATGTCGTTGTCGATTTCGGCGGATACGGCATCGCCCACTTTCAGACGGCCTGATACGACTGCGCCGAATTGTCCGTGTACGGCAGCTTTGATTTTCTGCGTGTCTTCAACGCGGAAGCGGTTTTCACCTGCGAAGATAAAGCCTACGTCGCCGACTTGGCCGCCACTTTCGGCGTAGAACGGGGTTTGTTCCAAAACGACCACGCCGGCTTCGCCTGCTTGGAGTTCGTCCACGGCTTCGCTGCCTTTGTATAAGGCGATGATTTTGGTGTCTTGGCTGCGTTTTTCGTAGCCTGTGAATTCGGTGTCCGCGCCTGTGTAGTCCAGTTGCGCGTTGGCTTTGAAGTTTTGCGCGGCGCGGGCGCGGGCGCGTTGGGCTTCCATTTCGCGGTTGAAGCCTTCTTCGTCCAAGTCGATACCCAATTCGCGCGCCATGTCGGCGGTCAGGTCGTAGGGGAAGCCGTAGGTGTCGTAGAGTTTGAAGATGTGTTCGCCGCCAATAACAAGTTTGCTGTTGGCGATGTTGTCCATCAGATAGGCATTCAAGGCTTCGGCAAACGGCTTTTCCGCGTCGGGAATATGGGCGGTTTCCAAAGCAGCCTGCAAATCGATATACACGCCTTCGTTCAGGCTACCTGAAACTTGGGGACGGATAACGATTTGCTTTTTGCCCGGAGCGGCACGGGAAGCGGCGGTAAATTCCACACCATCTGCGGTTTTCAATGTCAGTGGTTTGCCCGCACCATCTTGCGGCAGCAGGCTTTCCAGTTTCAGAAATTTCATGCCATTGAGCACTTGGTTGAACAAGCCCATGCCTTTTTCCAGCGTTTCGCCGAAGCGGCTTTCTTCTGCGCGCAGGGCTTCCATAATCTGCGTTTGTTTCTCTTTCAACTCGGGATACGCGTCGCCCATCGCTTTCACTAAATCGGGCACGAGTTTGTAGAAAAACGCCTGTTTCTGACCGAGTTTGTAACCGTGGCGCACGGCGCGACGGATGATGCGGCGCAGTACATAGCCGCGGCCTTCGTTGGAAGGCATTACGCCGTCGGCAATCAGGAAGGAGCAGGAGCGGATGTGGTCGGCAATCACTTTCAGGCTGGGTTCGTCCATGCTGAACGGCGCGCCGGTTTCGCGGGCAACGGCTTTGAGCAGGTCTTGGAACAGGTCGATTTCGTAGTTGCTGTGGACGTGCTGCATTACTGCCGCCATGCGCTCCAAGCCCATGCCGGTATCGACGGACGGTTTGGGCAGCGGGTTCATATTGCCTTGCTCGTCGCGATTGAACTGCATAAACACGCAGTTCCAAATTTCAATCCAGCGGTCGCCGTCTTCTTCAGGACTGCCGGGAATGCCGCCCCAGATTTCTTCGCCGTGGTCGTAGAAAATTTCGGAACACGGGCCGCAGGGGCCGGTGTCGCCCATCTGCCAGAAGTTGTCGGACGCGTATTTCGCGCCTTTGTTGTCGCCGATGCGGACGATGCGCTCGGCAGGCATACCGATTTCGTTCAGCCAAATGTTGTAGGCTTCGTCGTCTTCGGCATACACGGTCGCCAGGAGTTTTTCTTTGGGGATGTTCAGCCATTCGGGGGAAGTGAGGAATTCCCAAGCGAAGTGGATCGCGTCGCGTTTGAAGTAGTCGCCGAAGGAGAAGTTGCCCATCATTTCAAAGAAGGTGTGGTGGCGGGCGGTGTAACCGACGTTTTCCAAGTCATTGTGTTTGCCGCCGGCGCGTACGCATTTTTGCGCGGTGGTGGCGCGGCTGTATGGGCGTTTGTCGAAGCCGAGGAACACGTCTTTAAACTGGTTCATGCCGGCATTGGTAAACAGCAGCGTCGGGTCGTCGTGCGGCACGAGCGAAGAGGATCGGACGATGGTGTGGCCTTTGGATTCGAAGAATTTTAGGAATTTTTGGCGTAGTTCGGAGGTTTTCATGATGTTTCGTTGTCTCTATTGAAAAGGTTTCAGACGACCTTCCCGGCCGTATGTAATTGTGAAAAGAAAATGGCTGCTATATTACCGCAAAACCTTGTTTCTAGCTATTGAATCAGGGACTTTCAGACGACCTTCGTACTATCAATATAATGGAAATTGCTATCAGATAGTGCGTGCCTGATTTATAATCCCTTACTTTCCCTTCCGCCCGATATGCAAGGAATGATAATGACCAAACATCTGCCACTCATCGCCCTAGCCGCCGTCATGCTCGCCGCCTGCGGAGGTTCGGATAAAAATACCTCCGATAAAGCGGAGCAGGCGGGAAACCAAAATGTATTGAGGATTTACAACTGGTCGGAATACGTCGATCCTGAAACCGTTGCCGATTTTGAAAAGAAAAACGGTATCAAGGTAACTTACGACGTGTACGACAGCGATGAGACGCTGGAAAGTAAAGTATTGACCGGAAAATCGGGCTACGACATCGTCGGCCCGTCCAATACCTTCGTCGGCAGGCAGATTAAGGCGGGGGCTTATCAAAAAATCGACAAATCCCTGATTCCCAACTATAAAAACCTCAATTCTGAATTGATGAAGCTGATGGAAGGCGTTGATCCGAGCCACGAATATGCCGTTCCGTTTTATTGGGGAACCAATACCTTCGCCATCAATACCGAGCGCGTGAAAAAAGCCTTAGGCACGGAAAAACTGCCGGACAACCAATGGGATTTGGTGTTCAACCCCGAATACACATCCAAACTCAAACAATGCGGCATCAGCTACTTGGACAGCGCGGCGGAAATTTATCCTATGGTCTTGAACTACATGGGTAAAAACCCCAACAGCAACGATACTGAAGACATCAAAGCCGCAACCGAGCTGCTCAAGAAAAACCGTCCCAACATCAAACGCTTTACCTCGTCCGGCTTCATCGATGATTTGGCGCGCGGCGACACTTGCGTCACCATCGGCTTCGGCGGCGACTTAAACATTGCCAGACGGCGCGCCGAAGAAGCGGGCGGCAAAGAAAAAATCCGCGTCATGATGCCCAAAGAAGGCGTAGGGATTTGGGTGGACTCCTTCGTTATCCCGAAAGATGCGAAGAACGTCGCCAACGCCCATAAATACATCAACGACTTTCTCGACCCCGAAGTCGCCGCGAAAAACGGCAATTTCGTTACCTACGCCCCTTCCAGCAAACCCGCACGCGAACTGATGGAAGCCGAATTCAGGGACGACCGCACCATCTTCCCGAGCGAAGAAGATTTAAAAAACAGCTTTATTATGGTTCCCATCCAACCCACCATTTTGAAATTCATGGTTCGCCAATGGCAGGGCGTAAAAGCCGGTAAATAACTTGATACGGATAGATTGAAGGTCGTCTGAAAACTTGAATTACAGGTTTGAACTGGCCCCCAAATCTTGGACACTCATAAAAGCCTATTCAGGCGCTCTGTGCAAGCTGGGTTCTGTATGCGACAGGACTCAGCTTTTTCAATTTCAAACTGCAACGCTCCCGGTTGTAGTAATCCATATAGTCATCTATCTGTTTCATCAATTCGTCCACCGTCAATTCCCCTGCGTTATAGAAACACTCTGTCTTCAACACCGCAAAGAAGCTTTCCATCGGTGCATTGTCCCAACAATTCGCCTTTCGCGACATGCTTTGAACCATGGAATGTTGGGCAAGCAATTCCCTATATCCCGACGTACGGTACAGCACACCTTGGTCAGAATGAAGCATCGTTCCTTCGCCGGTCAGACGGGGGGCGGCTTTTTCGAGCATTTCCTTCACCATTTCGCTGTTAGCATTGCGGCTCATGGCGTAGGCGATGATTTCGCGGTTGAACAAGTCCAATATTGGCGAGAGGTACAGTTTGCCGTCCTTTCCTTTGAGTTCGGTCACGTCGGTCAGCCATTTTTCGTTGGGCTTTCGGGCTGTGAACCGGCGTTTGAGGAGGTGTTCCGATATCTCGCCCATGGCGGGATGGCGGTAGGCTTTTTTCGCCCGTATGAGGGCTTTCAGTCCTAGCTGCCTCATCAGCCGCGCTGCTTTTTTGCGGTTCCAACCCAATGCTGCGGCAATGCGCCTTTGTCCGTAGCGTCCTTTATGCTGTTCGTAGATTTCGGCGATAAGGGCTTTGTCGGCTGCGTCGGGGTCGGGCCGGTCTTGACGGTGGTAGTAAAAGCTGCTTTTGGGCAGGTTTGCGATGTGCAGCAGGTATTTGAGCGGGTGTTGCGCCCTCAGTGTTTGGACGGTTTGGCTTTGTCCTTTTCGGTCTGTTTTTGGCTGAGGGCTTTTAACTCCTTTAGGTAGGCGACCTCTGCGCGCATATAGCACAACTCTTCGATAAGCTCTGCCTGTGTTTTTTCTTGGTCGGGTTTATCTGCGATGAAGGGGTTTTTGCGGTGTTGGGGCATGGTTTTGGATTGGGGATGTTCGAGTGCGCCGATACCGCCTTCTTGATAGGCGCGTATCCATCGTCTCAGGTGGGTTCGGGAAATGCCGTAGTGGTCTGCAGTACGCTGTTGGCTGCGTATATGCAAGTAGTGGAGTACGGCTTGGTATTTGAAGTGTAATGTATATTTGCTCATAAAAAAACTGCACCTTGTGAGTTGGAGGGGATGTGTCCAACTTTTGGGGTGCAGTTCAGGTTTTCATACGACCTTTTTGTATAAACATCAAACAGGTTTCTTGCATCTGTCTTTTACCCTTCTCATTCCCATCCACCATACTTGCAGTCATCAAAGTCCAGATATGATATAGTCCCTCCACTTTCACTCGTATTTTGAAACGGAGTAAAACCATGACTCAATCCATCCATATCCACAGTATGACCGGCTTTGCCAATGCCGCAGGCGAATGCGGTGGCAAGCGCGTGAATTTGGAAATCCGCGCGGTGAACCACCGTTATCTGGATGTCCAATTCCGCATGCCTGAAGAATTGCGCTATCTAGAAGGCGCGTTACGCGAAAAAATTGCGGCTTCAGCCACACGTGGCAAATTGGAATGCCGCATTCAGTTGCAAGACGCGACGGTCGGCGGGCAGAGTTTGGAAACCAATGAAGAATTAGTGAAACAGTTGTCCGATTTGAACAAAACTTGGCGCAAGGAACACGGTTTCGGTAAGCTGACGGTCGCTGAAGTATTGCGCTTTCCAGGGGTATTGGCAGGTCAAAGCGAAGACCCCGAGGCTTTGGCAAAAACCGTACAAGAACTGCTGGACGAAGCATTAAAAGAGTTTGCCGCCGCCCGCAAACGCGAAGGTAAAAAACTCGGCGAACATTTGTTGCAACGTTTAGCCGGCATGGAAGAAATCGTGGATGCCTTGAGCGAACTGTTCCCCAGCCTGCTTCAGGCGCATATGGACAAGGTAAACGCGCGTTTGACGGAAGCGGTCGGCAATATCGACAACGACCGTTTGCAGCAGGAATTTGCGTTGTTTATCCAAAAATCCGATGTTGACGAAGAATTCAGCCGCCTGCGCACGCATATCACCGAAGTCCGCCGCATTGTTACGGAAAACAAAGGCAGCGCGGGCAAACGCTTGGACTTCCTGATGCAGGAATTGAACCGCGAGGCAAACACGCTGGGCAGCAAAGCGATCGCGGCAGAATGCACGCAGGCTTCGGTAGAACTGAAAGTCTTGATCGAACAAATGCGCGAGCAGGTTCAAAACATCGAATAAGCCTTCAAAAATAGAACAAAGGTCGTCTGAAAAGCCATTTTCTGCTTTTCAGACGACCTTTTTCTTAATGAATGCTTAGTTTTGTCCGGGTTTAATGACTTTGGCGCCCTGCTCTGTACCCAAAATCAACACATCCGCGGCGTTGCGAGCGAAGATGCCGTTTTCGAGAACGCCGGTGATGCGGTTGATTTCATCTTCCATAGTCAGCGGACGGTCGATGTGCAAGTCATAGACATCAATGATTTGGTTACCGTGGAAGGTGGTGTAGTTCAGGCGTAACTCAGGCTGTCCGCCCATTGCCAAAAGTTTGCGCGACACCAGCGAACGCGCGCCGGGCAACACTTCTACGGGCAGCGGAAATTTGCCCAAACGCGAAACATATTTGCTCTCGTCGGCGATACAGATGAATTTGTCGGACGCGCTGGCGACGACTTTTTCGTTCAGATGCGCGCCACCGCCGCCTTTAATCATTTGCAGCATATGGTTCACTTCGTCCGCGCCGTCAACATAGACAGCCAGCCCCATCACATCATTCAGCGATACTTCAGGGATGTCGTATTGCGCCATCAATTCGCTGGACTTTTTAGAAGTCGAAACCGCGCCTTTGATTTTTTTGCCGCTTTTGCCCAACGCTTCGATAAACATATTGACGGTCGAGCCGGAACCGATGCCGATGTATTCGTTTTCAGGTACGAATTCCACCGCTTTCTCGGCGGCAATTCGCTTCAATTCGTCTTGAGTAGCCATGAGTTCTCCTTAATGGATGTTGTTCAATAGGATTATGTTAACATTTTCATGCTGTTTGTGCTTGCCTGCTTACGCTTTTTCCAGCAACACCGCCGCCTGCGCCTCGATGGCTTCCATGCGCCCCAGATAGCCGAGTTTTTCGTTGGTTTTGCCTTTGATGTTCACACAGGCCGTCTGAATGCCCAAATCGGCGGCAATGTTGGCGCGCATGGCGGGAATGTGCGGCGCAAGTTTGGGCTTTTGTGCGATGATGGTCGTATCCACGTTCACAACGTGCCAGCCTAAAGCCTGCACGCTTTGATACGCTTCGCGCAGCAATACGCGGCTGTCGGCATCTTTGAATTCGGCGGCGGTATCGGGGAAATGGCTGCCGATGTCGCCCAAACCCGCCGCGCCGAGCAAGGCGTCGGTAAGCGCGTGCAACAGCGCGTCGGCATCGGAATGGCCGAGCAGGCCTTTTTCAAACGGGATGTGTACGCCGCCGAGTATCAAATCGCGGCCTTCGACGAGTTGGTGGACATCGTAGCCTTGTCCGATGCGGATATTCATGTTTTTTCCTTTTTTCAATGTCAGGTCGTCTGAAAAACGATTTTCAGACAACCTGCAACAACAGCCTCACAATAAATTCATCCTGCGACAGCGTCAGCTTCAAATTGCGCGTATCGCCCTGCACCAGCAGCGGCTGCACGCCCAGCTTTTCCACCGCCGACGCTTCGTCTGTAATACCGCTCAAATCCTCTGCCGACAAAGCTCGGTGCAATAAGGCCGTCTGAAAAAGCTGCGGGGTTTGCGCCTGCCACAATCCGGCGCGGGAAACGGTTTCGCCGATATGGTTTTTACCGTCGGCGCGTTTGAGTGTATCGGCAACGGGTACTGCCAAAATACCGCCCTGCTCTTGTCCGCCCGCTTCTTCAATCAGACGGGTCAAAGCCTCGGGCGGCAGGCAGCAACGGGCGGCATCGTGAACAAGAATGTTGTCCTGTTCCGCCGCCAAACCTTGAACCACCAATGCGGATACGCCGTTGCGCACCGTTTCGGCACGGCTTGCTCCGCCTACACGAAATACGCGTGTTTTACTGGAAGGGGTCGTCTGAAACGTTTGGTCTTCGGGCGATACGATAACGGCAATCAAATCGATGGCAGGATGTTTTTCAAAAATGTCTATCGTATGCTGCAACACGGTTTTGCCGTTGATTTCAACGTATTGCTTGGGCGTTCCCGCCCCAAAGCGCGCTCCGATACCGGCGGCCGGAATCAGGGCGATATTGCGGCGCGTCATGCTTCGGCTCCGGCTGTTTCGGCTTTGCGCCACAGACAGGCTTCGCCCAAACCGTCCAAATATTGTTCATGAGCGGCGAGCTCCTCAGCGTTGGCTTTGATGACTTTCAGATGCGCCGGACGCTTGGTCTCGGTAATAATGACCGGTTTGACTTCCTCGTCTTCTTCTTTTTCGCCGCCCATTAAATCAAACTGCTGGCGCGTCATGGCGAGATACACTTCGCCCAAAAGCTCGCAGTCAATCAACGCGCCGTGCAGCACGCGCTTGCTTCGGTCGACGGAAAGGCGGTTGCACAAAGCATCCAAACTGGCTTTCTGACCGGGGAACATTTCCCGCGCCATCGCCAGCGTGTCGGTTACGGTACAGCCAAGTTTCTCAATGGAAGGTAGCCCCATACGGCGGAATTCCATGTTCAAGAAGCCGACGTCAAACTTGGCGTTGTGAATAATCAACTCAGCATCGCGTATAAAATCGGCAATCTGACGCCCTACTTCGGCAAACGGCGGTGCGTTTTTCTCTTCCAAAACCTCAATGGTCAGGCCGTGTACCTTCGCCGCTTCTTCAGGCATATCGCGTTCGGGATGAACATATAAATGAAGGTTGTTGTCGGTCATCTGGCGGTTGATCATTTCCAGACCGGCAAACTCGACCAAGCGGTCGCCGCCTTCGGCATAAAGGCCCGTGGTTTCGGTATCAAGGATAATCTGGCGTTTGCTCATAGGAATCTTCTGTATATCGCTCATTGATAAAATGCCTTGAATCATACGCAAGGCTGCTAAAAATGTATAGTCAGCAAAAATCGGGACGCGTGTATTATCGGGACGCGTGTATTTGAATGCAATATTTCTTAGGGCGTGAATGCAGCCTGACAAGAAATTTTGCTGACAATTTTCCAGACGTATTTATCTTCGTATTTCCGCTAAGGCTTGTTTTCTCTAAATTCCGAGTAAATCACTCAACTTTTATAATTTTTTAAAAATTAATTTCTATAAAAATCATTATCTTATTACACATCTTCATAATAATAACAATTATCATTTGCAAATTTTGAAATTATCCGTATAATGCAATTCATCGAAACGAAATCAACGCACTACAGAACGAAAGGAGAAGAAAATGCCTGAAAATATTTTCCAGCAAGTCTCTCTCGACATTCTGAGACTGCACCAACATACCATCCGCTCTCTTTTGGCAACCCAGTGTTGCGATGATTGCGAAGTACATGATGCCGTATATGTTACGCTCGATGGTCGTTATTATGTTTGGCTTCCCTGCATGGGTAAATCGGAGCAGCCGCAAACCGGTATCCTCCTAATTGAAGATGAAGACAGCCATTCCCGTTTAAGCTGGGTCGCCAGCACTCGGGAGGTTAAACAAAAAGACAGTTTGTACAGTCGCGTCGTTTCCGTTTTACAACGCAAAATGCAGAAGGCAAAAGAAAAGTTTATTCATGCGTCTGATGCCCGTTTGCTTGAACTGACACCGCAGCAAGGTCGTTTGACGACCAAAAGCAAAGATTTGTCGCTTTCACCCTATGATTTGATGAAGGCACTTTATCCGGCAACCCATCAACGTCAATTAGAGGAGTTCGCCCTGTAACAGTTTTGGTAGTGGTTTGTGTTCCTTTTGCGCCCCTTAAAATTAAAGGGGCGATTTTTTTTGCCTGCAACTCAACATGGCTTCCATCAAACCAATCAAAAAAGGTCGTCTGAAATCGGATTCAAACTTCAAATCCGGTTTCAGACGACCTTTTGTCTATTGCCGTTTACTTGCCTGCTTCAGATGAAGACAGGTTTTCCGGCAACATGTCCTGCTCGTCAAAATCAGGCTCAGGCTCGTTTTGCAACACCTTGCCATTCAATTTCAATTCGTTGTTTTGCAGGGTCAGATGGGTTTTGATGTTGTTTTCTTCCAAAGTCAGGTATTGCTCCTGCGCCATACTTTTCACAGTGCTGTCCACCATCAGACGCAGCGTTTCATTGATATCTTCAATTCCTGCGCGTCCGGCTTCTTCATCTTCGGCATTGACGCTAAACAGGCTGCGCGCTTGGTTGATTGCCATCTGCTCCAACAGTTTTTTCGGAACGCTCACATTGAAATCGGCATGGGTTTTTTTCAACATTTCGCTGAGGCTGTTCAAATCTTTTGCCGCCAAGCCTTTAAAGGCGAGTTTACCGCTGACATCCACTTGACCTTGCGGCATGATGAATTTGAATGTTTTGACATTCAGCACCGGATCATTGGTAAATAAACTAGAAGCTTCGTTTTTAGCGGTTTGGAGCAAGGCGTTTTGGATTTCTTCCTCACTCATTTTCTTATTGGCGACTTCGGCAAGCTTGGCTTTCAAAGCCTGCAAACCTTTGCCGTCCAAATGCTCTGCGGCCACATTGATATCCAGCGGACCATATTTATCTTCGCCATAAACCAGCTCTTCAAATTGGAACCGTCCTTCGCTGTTGATGAATTTATCAACTTCGTTGGTATTGGTATCAAATTTCAGTTTGCTGACTTCGATTTTGGAAGGCGCGATACTGCCGGTCGGATTGATAAATGCGCCGATTTGCAGATTGGTCACGAGATTGACCAGCTCGTTCAGCTTGACGTTGTAATCAATATTTTCTTTCCATTGCAGCAGGAATTTATCCAAAGTAATGCTGCTTTTGCCCAAAGAAAGCTTGTTGAGTCCGTCTGAAGTCTCAGATTGGAAATGTAGGTTTTCCATCGAAACATCGCCTTTGTCCGCCAACTTGATCTGCAAAGACGGAGCGGTATAGTCGTGGCGGTAGCTTTGGAAATCTTTTTCGTAATCGGTGTTGCCGCTCAAGCCTTTCCAGCTGAGCTTGATGCCGGACAACTCTTCATAGTCGAAAGCCGGAACGCTGAGTTGAAGCTTGCCGCTTCCTCCGAAATAAATCGTATTGCTCATGGTCAACGGAGCTTGTTGGCCAAAGAAGCGAGACAATACTTTTTCGGTTTCCGGATGGTATTTAAACTCTGTTTCCACATGAGCCTGAGTACCGAAACCGCCGGCAAACGGACCATGGCTGATATGGTTCACAACCGTAATCGGCTCTTGCAAGACGGTTTTCAGATTATCGGGCAGATATTGCTGGGTATTTTGAAGCAATGTCGGTTTCAGGCGTATGACCGTAGTTTCGGTCGCACCGAACCAGCCTCGATCATATTGGTGGGATTCTACGGTTAGAAAACCTGATTCCTGCAACAGCTTTTGTTGTGCAGTCAGGGTTTCTTCTGCTTTGATGCCGAAGTAGTAAGGCGCACCGAGGCCGGCGGCGATGGCTACGGCAACGGTCGAAATAAGATACTTTTTCATTGCTACAAACAGATAGGTTGAAAGCGATAAGAATAGCATTTTTTGACCGATTTGTCTTTTGGGAGACCTGGGCGGTACAAATAAACCTATATTTGGTACTTTCCCATCCTTATATACCGACCACTTGCATTCTATTATTTCAAGCGTTCTGATTTATAATCGGGTCGTCTGAAAACTTGACCACTACCACCCGCCCCATGACCACGGACTTCGACATCCCCCTCTTCCTCAAAAACCTGCCCAACCTGCCCGGCGTATACCGTTTTTTCGACGAAGGCGGCAACGTCTTATACGTTGGCAAAGCGGTCAACCTCAAGCGGCGCGTGTCCGGTTATTTCCAGAAAAACGACCATTCCCCGCGCATCGCATTGATGGTGAAACAGGTTCACCACATCGAAACCACCATCACCCGCTCCGAAGCCGAAGCCCTGATTCTCGAAAACAACTTCATCAAAGCCCTGTCGCCCAAATACAATATCCTTTTCCGCGACGACAAAAGCTATCCTTACCTCATGCTCAGCGGACATCAATATCCGCAGATGGCGTATTACCGAGGCACGCTGAAAAAGCCCAACCAATACTTCGGCCCCTATCCCAACAGCAACGCCGTGCGCGACAGCATCCAAGTCCTGCAAAAAGTCTTCATGCTGCGTACCTGCGAAGACAGCGTGTTCGAACACCGCGACCGCCCTTGCCTGCTGTATCAAATCAAACGCTGCACCGCGCCCTGCGTCGGACACATCAGCGAAGAAGACTACCGCGACAGCGTGCGCCAAGCCGCCACCTTCCTCAACGGTAAAACCGACGAACTGACCCGCACCCTGCAACACAAAATGCAGACCGCCGCCGCCAACCTGCAATTTGAAGAAGCCGCCCGCTACCGCGACCAAATCCAGGCACTCGGCATCATGCAGAGCAACCAGTTCATCGACAGCAAAAACCCCAACAACCCCAACGACATCGACCTGCTTGCGCTCGCAGTTTCAGACGGCCTCGTCTGCGTACACTGGGTCAGCATACGCGGCGGGCGGCACGTCGGCGACAAAAGCTTCTTCCCCGACACCAAAAACGACCCCGAACCAAACGGGCAAGACTACGCCGAAGCCTTCGTTGCCCAACACTATCTGGGCAAAAACAAACCCGACATCATCATCAGCAACTTCCCCGTCCCCGACGCATTGAAAGAAGCCCTAGAGGGCGAACACGGCAAACAAATGCAGTTCGTGACCAAAACCATAGGCGAACGCAAAGTCTGGCTGAAAATGGCGGAACAAAACGCACAAATGGCGATTGCCCAACGCCGCCTGCAACAAAGCAGCCAACAACACCGCATCGACGAGCTGGCAAAAATCCTGAACATGAATTCAGACGACCTCAACCGCCTCGAGTGCTTCGACATCAGCCACACCCAAGGCGAAGCCACCATCGCCTCCTGTGTCGTGTACGACGAACAAAACATCCAACCCTCGCAATACCGCCGCTACAACATCACCACCGCCAAACCCGGCGACGACTACGCCGCCATGCGCGAAGTCCTTACCCGCCGCTACGGCAAAATGCAGGAAGCCGAAGCCAACGGCGAGGCAGTCAAATGGCCCGATGTCGTATTGATTGACGGTGGCAAAGGACAGATCGGCATCGCCGTGTCCGTATGGGAAGAACTCGGGCTGCACATCCCCTTGGTCGGTATCGCCAAAGGCCCCGAACGCAAAGCCGGCATGGAAGAACTCATCCTCCCGTTCACCGGCGAAACCTTCCGCCTGCCGCCCAACAGCCCCGCCCTGCACCTCCTGCAAACCGTGCGCGACGAATCGCACCGCTTCGCCATCACCGGCCACCGCAAAAAACGCGACAAAGCCCGCGTTACCTCGTCCCTCAGCGACATCCCCGGCGTAGGCAGCAAACGCCGCCAAGCCCTGCTCACCCGCTTTGGTGGCCTGCGTGGCGTCGTTGCTGCCAGCAAAGAAGATTTGGAACAAGTTGAAGGCATCAGCAAGGCATTGGCGGAAACCATTTACGAGCATCTGCATTAAACGATGGGATGAATATGGAAAAAGGTCGTCTGAAAAGTTTTCAGACGACCTCTTGCTTTATTTGCCATGCCATATCAAAAACAATATTTTTTTAAAACCTTATTAGGAACGTATTGATAAATATTCCGAAATTCTTTCTTTACCGCGCCTGAAGCAGGATTCAGCTTCTCATTCCGCACCAATTTTATTTTATCTTTGGTTACTTCCGACAACGATGCAGCGGTATAGCGGTATTCCTGATGCGAACCTGCCGTCAAACGGTCTCGGGTAAATTCATACCGGTATTTATCCTGTCCCGTTTCCCCATAAAAATCAACATCCATCCTGCAACGTCCTTGCGGTTGGGCAAACAATACCAACCCGCTCCCCTCCGGACTCAATTCAAAATCCGTCAAATCCCTTTCATAAACTTTTTTCCATTGGGAATGATGATTTTGAGCAGCAAGTAAACCCGAGCTCAAACATAAAACTGAAACCAATAAACCCTTAGCGACATTCATACGATTACACCTAAATACGGTTACACCTAAATTTGAAGAGCCTATGATCAAAACAAAGAACTGAAAATAATACAATTGGGTTTCAACCGACTCAATCCCGCTCATCAAACAAACCGACATCGAACAAATCCGGTTCGCTCACCCGCCCGCGGCAATCGACCTTAATGTCCTCGTGAACCCGACAGCAACACGGCAGAATCTCGCCGGGTGCGACAAACGCCAGCGGGAAATCGTCGTAGGACACCCTACCGTCTAATATTTTGACGCGGCAGGAACCGCAATAGCCGCTTCGGCACTGGTATTCGACCTCGTGGCCGGTGCGCTCCAAGCCCTCCAATAAGGTTTCGCCTTCTTGAAGCTCGAAGGTTTTGTCGTGTGTACTGATGAGTGCCATTATTATCTGTTTAAGCGGGAAAGGCCGTCTGCACGGTGTAACCGAAATCTTTGATTTCGTTTCTACACCTGTTCAGACGACCTCTGATGATGGAAATGCGGAAAAACCGCCGAGTTTGATTACAGTTCGAAATCGCCCAAATCGTCCGCGCTGACTTCCGAATCGATCTGACCGATTAAGTAAGAAGAAATTTCCACTTCCTGCGGCGCGACCTGTACGTTGTCGGACGACAGCCACGCGTTAATCCACGGAATCGGGTTTTGGGTAGCGCCTTCGAATCCGGCAGGCAAGCCGACCGCCTGCATACGCAGGTTGGTGATGTATTCGACATATTGCGCCAGAATTTCCTTGTTCAGACCAATCATGGAACCGTCTTTAAACAGATAGGCAGCCCATTCTTTTTCCTGCTCCGCCGCTTTTTTGAAGAGTTTGAAACATTCGTCCTGCAACTCGACGGCGATTTCCGCCATTTCAGGATCGTCGGCACCGGCGCGCATCAGGTTGAGCATATGCTGGGTGCTGGTCAGGTGCAGGGCTTCGTCGCGGGCAATCAGTTTGATGATTTTGGCGTTGCCTTCCATCAACTCGCGCTCGGCAAAAGCGAACGAGCAGGCGAATGAGACGTAGAAACGGATGGCTTCCAACACGTTAACGCACATCAGGCAAAGATAGAGCTTTTTCTTCAACTCGCGCAAAGACACGGTAACGAGCCTGCCGCCGATATTGTGCGTCCCTTCGCCCAACAGGTTGTAATACTGGGTATATTCGATTAAATCATCGTAATAGCAGGCGATGTCTTCGGCGCGGGCGATGATGTATTCGTTCTGCACAATGTCGTCGAACACGACCGACGGATCATTCACGATATTGCGGATAATGTGGGTATAGCTGCGCGAGTGTATGGTTTCGCTAAAGCTCCACGTTTCAATCCAAGTTTCCAACTCGGGAATCGACACCAAAGGCAACAAGGCAACGTTCGGACTGCGACCTTGGATGGAATCGAGCAAGGTTTGGTATTTCAGATTGCTGATGAAAATATGTTTTTCGTGTTCGGGCAAGTTCGCATAGTCGATACGGTCACGCGACACGTCGATTTCTTCCGGCCGCCAGAAAAACGACAGTTGCTTTTCAATCAGTTTCTCAAATACTTCGTATTTCTGCTGGTCATAGCGGGCAACATTTACCGGCTGACCGAAAAACATTGGCTCTTTCAGCGCGTCGTTTTTGGTTTTGGAAAAGGTGCTGTATGACATGACTAGGTGTTCACAAGACATTTATTCTAAATCCTTGTCTTTATATAATTTTTTGACGGTTTTTCGGAAATTTTTATTACACAGAACATCTTTGAGCTGTTTGACTGAATAAATTAATACAATCGCAATCAAATATGTTACGTCTTTATTGCGTCCTAAACTATCAATAATTGAAGGAATATCCATAAAATTCATATATTTATAATGATGAATATCCTCCTCAAGAAGCCTAAATTTTAATTACAGACTTCCTGAAGAAGTTCTGTTAATAAAACTCTAGCCCTTAAATCTTACAAGCCCCGCCCGCGCAGCCGTCATCCTGAATATCGGTCTGCGTATCGTCCGCGCCGTCGCGGGTGTTATGGTAGTACAGGGTTTTGACGCCGTATTTATAGGTGGTCAGCAGGTCTTTGAGCATTTGTTTCATGGAAACTTTGTTGCCTTCAAATTTGCCTGGGTCGTAGGCGGTGTTGGCGGAAATCGCCTGATCGACGAATTTTTGCATCACGCCGACAAGTTTCAGATAGCCTTCGTTGCCCGGAAGCTGCCATAGGGTTTCGTAGGCGTCTTTCAGGGTTTCAAATTCTGGTACGACTTGTTTCAGGATGCCGTCTTTCGAGGCTTTAACCGTTACCAATCCGCGCGGCGGCTCGATGCCGTTGGTGGCGTTGGCAATTTGCGAACTGGTTTCAGACGGCATGAGTGCGGTCAGGGTGGAGTTGCGCAGACCGTATTTGACGATGTCGGAGCGCAGGCTTTCCCAGTCGCACAACAGCGGTTCGCTGCATACGGCATCCAAGTCTTTTTTGTAGGTATCGATGGGCAGTTTGCCTTGCGAATAAACGGTTTGGTTGAACAGCGGGCACGCGCCGTATTCTTTGGCAAGGTTTACCGATGCTTTGAGCAGGTAATACTGCATGGCTTCAAAGGTACGGTGGGTCAGGCCGAGCGCGGAATCATCACTGTAACGGACGCCGTTTTTCGCCAGATAGTAAGCGTAGTTGATGACCCCGATGCCGAGCGTGCGGCGGTTCATGGTCGCGGTACGGGCGGCTTCGACCGGATAGTCTTGATAATCCAGCAAGGCATCGAGTGCGCGCACGGTCAAATCGGCAAGCCCTTCCAGTTCATCCAAGCTGTTTAATGCGCCCAAGTTGAAGGCGGACAAGGTGCACAGGGCGATTTCGCCGTTCGGGTCGTTGATGTTGTCCAGCGGTTTGGTCGGCAGGGCGATTTCCATGCACAGGTTGGACTGGTGCACGGGCGCGACGCGCGGGTCAAACGGACTGTGCGTGTTGCAGTGGTCAACGTTTTGGATATAGATGCGTCCCGTTCCGGCACGTTCCTGCATCAGCGTGGAGAACAAATCGGTAGCCGACAAGGTACGTTTGCGGATGTTCGGGTCTTGCTCGTATTTCGTATAGAGACGCTCGAATTCGTCTTGGTCGGCAAAGAACGCGTCGTACAGGCCGGGGACTTCGTTGGGCGAAAACAGCGTAATGTTGCCGCCTTTAATCAGGCGTGTGTACAGCAGGCGGTTGATTTGTACGCCGTAATCAAGCTGGCGGATGCGGTTGTCTTCCACGCCACGGTTGTTTTTCAATACCAACAGGCTTTCGGCTTCGATGTGCCACAAGGGGTAGAACAAGGTTGCCGCGCCGCCGCGCACGCCGCCTTGCGAACAGGATTTAACCGCCGCTTGGAACATTTTGAAAAACGGGATGCAGCCGGTATGTTGCGCTTCACCGCCGCGGATTTCGCTACCCAAGCCGCGGATACGTCCGGCGTTGATGCCGATACCCGCGCGTTGGGAAACGTATTTCACAATCGCGCTGGTGGTGGCGTTGATGGAATCCAGACTGTCGTCGCATTCAATCAATACGCAGCTTGAGAACTGGCGCGTAGGCGTACGCACGCCGCTCATAATCGGGGTTGGTAGCGATACTTTGAATGTGGAAACGGCATCGTAAAAGCGTTTGACGTAATCCAAACGCGTCTCTTTCGGGTATTTGCTGAAGAGGCACATCGCCACCAAGATGTATAAAAACTGCGGCGTTTCATAAATCTGGCGGGTCACGCGATTCTGCACCAGATATTTGCCTTCGAGCTGCTTCACGGCGGCATACGAGAAGGTCATGTCGCGGCTGTGGTCGATATAGGCATTCAGCTCGTCAAACTCTTCGCGGCTGTAATCTTCGATGATGTGGCGGTCGTATTTGCCCGCATCGGTGAGTTTTTTAACGTGGTCAAAGAGATGCGGCGGTTCGAACTCGCCGTAAGCGATTTTTCGCAGGTGGAAAATCGCCAGACGCGCGGCGAGATATTGATAATCGGGCGTATCCTGAGAAATCAGGTCGGCAGCCGCCTTGATAATGGTTTCGTGGATGTCGTCGGTGCGGATGCCGTTGTAAAACTGGATGTGCGATTTGAGCTCGACTTGCGATACGGAGACGTTTTTCAAGCCTTCCGCCGCCCAAGTAACGACGCGGTGGATTTTGTCTAAGTCAAGATTTTCCAAACGTCCGTCGCGCTTGGTTACTTTCAAATCAGTCGGTGCATTCATCGTGAGTTTTCTCCATCCTGAAACACAAGATACAGTATGTATTAATATCGAGTGGCACAATATAGTGTATTTTTCGTCGCTTATCCAGTCTTGACAAGGCCGCTATTTTGAAATCGGACTTTTCCCAATTTTCTTTCAGACGACCTCTTTCCCTATGATTCAAGCCTTACCGCAAAGATGCGTTTTTTAGCATCAAAACCCTCATGCGGCTATGCGCTTATGAAATAAGGCAAATTCGGATTTGTGTTAAATTTTGAAAATAAACAGCATGACAATGGATGACATATGCAACATGAAGTCGTCTGAACCGTGATAATTTATGTAGTTTATTATTTTCTCTGCTTGATAATATGTAATGGAAGATGGGTTTCATCAAAATGCTTTAAATACCCCGCTTGCTTTTTCAGACGACCCATCCTGCCAAATTTCCTTTTTACAAAAGCCATGAATATAATGAAATGCACCTTTTAAATAAACAGGAGTCCGCCATGTTATTGAGGAAAAGCTTTATTCCCGCCCTATCTGCAGCACTGATACTGGGTTTTGCAACCCAACCTGCCGATGCAGCCACCCGCAAACATCATAAAACCCACCACGCTCAAACCCAAGCCAAACAAAGCAAGCTGCATCCTGTCTGCAAAAAATATCTTGACCGTCGCGCTGCATGGTACAAACACAAAGGCAACAAAGCCGAGCTGAAAGAAAACGCCAAAGCCCGGAAAGCCTTCCGCCAACTGCCGTATAAAGAACAACGCATCCAATGCCAAGCGGCTTATGAAGCATTTGATGATTTCGACCACGGCAAATTCCGTCGCTAAAACGGATAAAGGTCGTCTGAAAAAACCGGATTGCACCCCAAAAGTTGGATATTCCATCCAAACATACGGGTGCAGTTTTTATGACCAAAGTTACGCTTCAAATAACAAACCGCATCCCATTATTTATACAGTCGCATAAGACAACGCAGATGGAGGGCTTCTTTACGGTATTAAACGAAATGCTCCTACCGTTCAGGAGAATTGACGGTGGACGAATATGATTGTATGGATTACTGCATCTGGGAGCGTTACAGTTTGAAAGTGAAAAAAGCTGAGCCCTGTCGTATACAGAACCCAGCTTATATAGAACGCCTAAATAGGGTTTTATGAACGTCCAAGATTTGGACGCAGCCCGGTTTTTCAGACGACCTTTTTGAATGTTAAGCAAGTTTTATTCGGGAAATTAACGCTCGCTCAATGCCTGTTTCATACGGGTAATCGGTTTGATCAGGTATTGGAAGATGGTTTTTTCGCCGGTTTTAATATCCACTGTGGCAACCATACCCGGAATAATCGGCATGTCTTTACCGTTTTTGTCTTTCAGGGCGTTGTTCTCAGTTTGGACGATGACTCGGTAGTAAACTTGGTTGGGGTCGAGCTTCAGATCGTTGGCACGGCTTTGCATGGAGTTGCTGACGGTATCTGCGCCGACAAGGGTAACTTTGCCTTCCAATCCACCGTAGATGGAGTAGTCATATGCGCTGACTTTGACCAGTGCGGGCTGTCCTGCGCGGACGAAGGCGATGTCTTGCGGACGGATATAGGCTTCGACAAGGAGTTTGTCGTCAACGGGAACAATTTGCATGATTTCTTCGCCCGGGTTGACTACGCCGCCGATGGTATTGATTTTGATGTTTTTGACGATGCCACGCATGGGGGAGCGGATTTGGGAGCGGTCAACCGGGTCGGCGCGCATTGCCATGTTTTCTTTGGATTGCGCCAGCTCGGATTCGGATTGCACAAGTTCGTTGTTGGCATCTGTTCTGTAACGGTTGCGGCGTTCGGCAATTTGCAGGGTCAGATCGCTGGATTCGCGGCGCATTTTGAGGAGTTCGACTTCGGACATAACGCCTTGTGCCACCATAGGTGCAGTAATGGCGATTTCGCGGTCAAGCGCCGCTTTGCTTTGTACCAGACTTTGTACGGCATCGGTCATGGCTTGGCGGCGAGCATTATATGCGGCGGTTTCGCGGCGGCGGAGTTCGGGGCTGACGCTGTTGGGGAACGTGAGTTTGCCGCCGTAAGCTTCGGCTTTCAGGCGGGCGATGGTGGCCTCGAGGTTTTGGACTTTGGCTTCGCTCTCGCGCAATACGGCAAGACTGCGCGTATCGTCGAGCTTCAGCAGGATTTGGTCTTTTTCGACCAAATCGCCTTCTTTAACCATCATTTGGGTAATGACGCCGGCGTCCAGGCTTTGGATGACTTGTTCGCGGCTGCTGGGGATAACGTTGCCGTTGCCGCGGGTTACTTCTTCGACAGTGCTGTTGTATGCCCATACGACAAAGACGACGAGCAGCAGGAAAAACAGGATGATGACCCAAAATTGGCCGCTGTGTTTTTCTTTTTGCAAGGCTGCATTCAAATCGTTAATGAGATGCAGGTCTTTGGATTTAACGTTGTTTTCGCTCATAATGATGAATCTTCGGTATCTGTTTGTTGTTTTCAAAGAGGTCGTCTGAAACGCTTTCTGCTTGTGTTTTCAGACGACCTTTTCCCTTTTCGTCATGCTTGCGCCGCTTCGCCGGGACGTTGGTTTTCCTGCGCTTGTTGTGCTGCTTTGACTTTGTTTTGCTCGTTTTGCATCAGTTTTTGCAAGACTAAATCGCGCGGGCCGTCCATAACGACTTTGCCGTTTTCCATTACGATGATGCGGTTAACGATTTGCAGCACTTGCGGACGGTGGGTGACCAAGAGCATGGTGCGGTTGCGTCCCCAGTGGGCAATCGCGTTCAATGCCATGCGTTCGGTACCTTGGTCGAGGCTGGTTGTCGGCTCGTCCAAAAGGACGACTTTGGGGTCGCGCAGCGTCATGCGTGCGAGGGCGATGATTTGTTTTTGACCGCCGGACAGACCCAAGCCGTCTTCACCCAAAGGCATATCCAAGCCTCTCGGGTGGTTGCGAATGATTTGGTCCAGACCGAAACGCTTGAGAGCAGACAGCAGGTCTTGGTCGGTTGAATAGCTGTCGGCACGCGCCAAATCCATGTTTTCGCGCAATGTACCCAAGAAAAGGCGTGGAGATTGGCTAAACAGGAGGACTTGGTTACGCAGGAAGTTCGGATCAAGTTGGCGCATATCGACGCCGTCGAGGGTTACGTTGCCTTTTTCGGTATCGTACAGACCGCTCGCCAGCTTCAGCATGGTACTTTTACCGCTGCCGATACGTCCGAGGATACCGACTTTTTCACCGGGTCGGATGTTGATGCGCAACTCGTCAACTGCGTTGTTGCTTTCGTTTTTGTATTTGAACGTTACGTTTTCAAAGGCGATATTGCCTTGAACGTTATCCAATGTAATGTATTTGCGTTCGGGACTGCGTTCGATCGGACGGGAAACAATGTCGTTCACACCTCTTAATGCCAGCTTCGCCTGTTGGAAGCGGGTAGCAAGGCCGGCAACTTGAGCCAACGGCGCCAACGCGCGGCCGGACAGGATGACGGAGGCAATCAGCGCACCCATGGTAATCCGTTCCGCATGGTTGTCGGCATGAATCAGATAGGTACCGACAACGACCAAAAAGACAGTATTGAGCTGCTGCATGGCAACGGCGAAGTTGACCATGAAGTTGCTGGTATCTTTAACTTTAATGGATGAAGCGGAGGTTTTAGCGGTGTATTCGTCCCAACGTTGTTGCGCCCATGAAGTCGCGTTGTTGGTTTTCAGGGTTTCGATGCCTTCGATGGCTTCTACGGCAAGGCCTGAACGTTGCGAACTTTCTTTCATGGATTCGTTAATGTGGCGCGACAAGGGGCGTTGGACGATGAAGCCAACAATGACGACAATCGGAATAATTGCCAAAGGAACCAATGCCAGTTTGCCACCGACTATCGAAATAACAAAGATAAACAGCAACAGGAACGGCAAATCCACCAAAGTCAACAGGCTCGCGCTGGTCATGAATTCGCGTACGGATTCAAATTCGCGCAGGTTGTTGGCGTATGAGCCGGACGAAGCGGGACGGTCGGCAAGGCGCAATGCCATCACGCGGCGGAATAAGGCGGAGCTGATAATCAGGTCGGCTTTTTTACCGGCAATGTCGGTCAAATGACCACGTATCATCTTGGCGGCAAATTCGAACAAAATGGCGAGAACAACACCGATACTCAAAACCCACAGGGTTTCATAGGCTTGGTTGGGAATGACGCGGTCGTACACGTTCATGACATACAACGAGCTGACCAAGGCGAGGAAGTTGATGATGACGGTCGCCAAAATCACTTGATAGTAATAGCTGCGGAAACGCCAAATGACTTTCCAGAACCATGCTTTGGGGAGATGGTATTCAGGCAATTCGGAACGCGTGTCCGCCGCCATTTTAGGCTTGATAAACCAGCAGTAACCCAGATACAAACCGGAAAGCTGGTCATGATCAAGCTGTTGTTCCAAGCCATCTACCTGACGGATATGATATTTTCTGTTTCGACCCGAGCCTTCGATATTGGTAATGACGGCGGCTTCTTCGTTGTGAAGAATGATCATCACAGGAACGGCAAGCGATGGAATGTCTTCCAGATTGCGCTTGGACAATGTGTTTTCAAAGCCGTGACTGCGCAAGACTTCGACGAGAGAATGATAGTTGACATTGAGTTTTTTATCCCGCACCACCTCTGCCGTCAGCGCGGCTTCTGACACAGGTGCCCCTAAGAGACGGGTAACCAACACAATATGTTCAATGATTGCTTTCATGATAATTCGCGTAATGAGTAATGATGTTAAGATTTTATGTTATTGCTTCAAGCCTGCCCAATTCGCCATTTGCGCCTGCGCAGCCAAATAATCCAACGCGGCATCACGGAAATCGTTGCGCGCTGAAATATTTTCCTGCTCGATGCTGGACAATTCGTTGTATGCGCCCAAAACGTCGGTCAGCGTGCGACGGGCAATTTTAAATTGCAGCTCGTAAGTTTTAACCACGTCTTTTTGAGCGGCAATATGTTGCGCGGCAATATCGGCACGGCGTTCGCTCTCGCGCATGTCGATTTCGGCAGTTTGGGTTTTCTCGGTAATGTCGCGCATAATCTGCTCGGATTTCGATTCGGCAGCAATCAATGCATCAGCATTTTTCTGCACATTATGGCGCGCGGCAACGTCCAAGACATTCCATGCCACATTCAGATAAAGCTGTCTGTTGTCGCGGTTCGCATTACCTTCCAAATTTACGGCGGGTAGACGTTCTGCCTTGGAAACGTCCAAATCTGCCTTCACGCTGTCGCGTTCTGCTACCTGCGCCCGATAGGAAGGATTGGTGTTGTTATCGACGGTTTTGAAACGGCGAACCAATGATTCCGCGCTGTCGTTGGCAAACGGATCTTCCAAATCTTCTGCCGTCAACTGCCGTCCGGTGTAGCGGGACAAGCGGCTCAACGCCAATTCCATCGTGCGTTGTTGTTGCGCGATTGATGATTCGACCTGCAACTGGCGCGCACGCGCTTCGATAAGTTCGGAACGGCGACCGCTGTCGTATTTCACAATAATATTCAAATCTTTCAGAAGATTATTGTGTCGAACCAAGCTCTGACGGTTAATGCGCAGGATTTCTTTTGCGCGTAATGCGGTCAAATAAAGTTTACCGATGTCGCTGCCCAAGCGTTCCTGATTTTCGAAATAACGATGATGGTAGTACTGCTCTCTGTTTTTATCGCGCCGTACCGCCGCATTGATGGCACCCCATGAATAAACATTCACAGTTCCGCGTATGCCGACACCGTCACTCATATCGCTGCTGGAATATTTGTTTTTCTGCGCCAAAACTTTGGTACCGGTCAGCGTCAACACAGGATAATGCCGAGCACGGGTTGCCTTTGTTGTGCTTTTTGCCGAATCTTCGGTCGCTTTCGCTTCCTTCACAATCGGATCGGACACCATGGCATCCCGCAAAATAGCCTTCAAAGGATATGCCTGCGCTGTTGTCGCACACACCGCCGCACAAACGGCGGCAGCAAGCTTGCCAGCGCGAAGGATGGACGACTCAGGACGATTCAAAAAAGTTTTTTTCTTCATATTATTCACAACAATACGGTTCGTCATTTATCAGATTGGCAGAGGGGTGGCCTATTGCAAATCAATTCTTTGAGCATATTATCATTAATCGGAATCCCTGTTTTCAGATTGCGATGAAAGGTAGTTATCTGCTCCTGAAAGTAACATGGATGATATTCCTACTATTGCTAAATCACGACACCGTATTAAAAACGAGCAAAAGGTCGTCTGAAAACGACCTCCTGTTTACAGATGTCCGCCAATGATTTGCAACATTTGCGCCAGTACTTTCGGATTGGCTGCCACAATATCGCCGCTTTCCAGCCAGCCTTCATTGCCGGACATATCGGTAACGATACCACCCGCCTCCTGCACAATCAGCGCGCCTGCAGCAATATCCCAAGGTTTGAGGTTGAACTCGAAGAAACCGTCCAAACGGCCGGCCGCTACGGCGCACAAATCCAACGAAGCCGCGCCTTCTCTGCGGCCTCCGGCCGTTCTTGCCAAAAAGTCTTTCAAAATAGCCAGATACTTGTCCATCATGCTTTGATCAACGACAGGGAAGCCGGTACCGATCAAGCAGCGGTTCAACTCAATGCGTGAAGAAACGCGGATACGGCGGTCGTTGAGCAACGCGCCTTTGCCGCGCGAAGCCATGTAAACGTCGTTGCGCTCAGGTGCGTACACCAAAGCTTCCTGCAACACGCCTTTGTGCAGCAGCGCCATAGAAATCGCGTATTGGGGATGGCCGTGTAAGAAGTTGGTCGTGCCGTCGAGCGGATCGATAATCCATTCGTATTCCGCAGAGGCTTTGCCGTGGGAGCCGCCTTCTTCGCAAGTGATTTTGTGATGCGGATAGGCTTCTTTAAGCGCTTCCACCAAAATCATCTCGGAATTGCGGTCAACGTCGGAAACAAAATCGTTGAATGCCTTGCTGTCAACTTTGACGGCATCCAGATTGCCGCTTGCGCGGATCATCATCTGCCCGGCTTTACGGGCGGCTTTGAAAGCGGTATTTAAAAACGGATTCATGGGTTTTCTTTCTAAATCAGGTAAAATACCGTCCGGCGCATCTGCACCGGACGCAACGTTTGCACGTTTCCGACGTTGTTAAAGAACATTTCAGACGACCTCTCAAGCTCAAAGGCGAAAGGTCGTCTGAAAACAAAAAGATGGCGTATTATACCCGATTCCCGAACAAACCGAAAACAAAACATGACTTCAGCCAAGCCCGAATTGCCCGACTATCTCGGCAACATCCGCATCATCCTCACCCGCACCAGCCATCCCGCCAATATCGGCTCTGCCGCCCGTGCTATGAAAACCATGGGGCTGCACAAACTCACCATCGTCGCCCCGAATTTAATGTCCACGCCGATGACCGGGCAGCCGCCCGTTTTCAATCCCGAAAACCCGCAAGACTTCCAACTGCCGGAGGAAAGTTTCATCCTTGCTTCCGGCGCGGCAGACGTATTGCACACCGCCGTCATTGCCGCTACGCTTGACAAAGCACTCGCCGACACCACACTTGCCTGCGCCCTTACCAGCCGCCGCCGCGAAATCACCGCCCCGCTGCAAACCCCGCGCGAACTGGTTCCCGAATTATTGCAGGCGGCACAACGCGGAGAACAAGTTGCCCTCGTCTTCGGCAACGAAACCTTCGGCTTGAGCATTGAAGAAGTACGGGCGTGCAACCGCCTGATGACCATCAACGGCAACCCCGACTATTTCTCGCTCAACCTCGCCCAAGCCGTTCAGGTCGTGTGTTATGAAATATTCAGTCAGACCGATATGCCCATGACCCACCTGCAACAGGAAGACCACGCCGCCACCCACGAGCAAATCAAAGGCATGGTCGCCCACATGGAAAGCGTCATGGACGACATCGGCTTCTTCAACCGCCGCAACAGCGAACGCCTGATGCGCCGAATGCAAAGCCTGTTCGGCCGCGCCAACACGCAAACCGAAGACATCGACATCCTGCGCGGCTTTTTCAATACCGTCAGCCATTGCTTGAAGAATAAAGACTGAAAAGGTCGTCTGAAAAATAGAACTGCACCCTAAAAGTCGGACATCCCATCCAACTTCGGGGGCAATTTTAAGACCAAATATATAGTAGATTAAATTTAAATCAGGACAAGGCGACGAAGCCACAGACAGAGACCTTTGCAATAACATAGGTTACTAAAATTTTATGCTCAATCTCATTTTCAAAATTCAAAACCTTTCTGATTTTTCCTACTTTTTGCTCAATATTAGGAAGGTTTTAGTCAATTGAAAATTTTTTGGCACATTTTTATGCGTCAAATTTCGTTAACAGACTATTTTTGCAAAGGTCTCAGACAGTACAGATAGTACGGCAAGGCGAGGCAACGCCGTACTGGTTTAAAGTTAATCCACTATACATTACATTTCAAATACCAAGTATTACTGCATATGTATCAATTCAAACTCAGCAACAAATCTCTAAAAGCATTGGGATCTTTAATAAACGTCATTTCACCGGTTTGCGGAAAGTGAAAGTCTAAAAGACGCGACACCCAAAACCGGATACAACCCGCTCTTTGGGCAATCGGGAAATATTCGCGTTCTTCATCAGACAAAGGCCTGATGCTTTCATACCCCCTGATAAAAGCATCTTGCAAGGAACTATCCAGCTTGTTCTCCGCTGTTCTTGCCCAATCATTGACGGCAATAGCCAGGTCATACATAAAATTTCCGTTGCAGGCATAGTAAAAATCGATAAAGCCTGCCACCTTCTCCCCATCCAATAAAACATTATCCTTAAACAAATCGGCATGGATAATGCCTGAAGGCAGATGATTACCCAGATTACCATCTAAATCAGCAATCTCCTTTTGCAGCAAAGCCGCATCATCTTCACTCAATACCGGCAAAAGCTGACCGCAAGCATCATGCCACCAACGGTCGTAACGCGGATTGACCATTTTTTGCGGGAAACTTTGTCCGGCAATATGCATTTTTGCCAACATGGCCCCTGTATTGAAGCATTGCATTTCCGTTGCCCAGCCGGTATCCGAGCCATTCAGGCAAGTAACCAGACAGGCAGGTTTGCCTACCAAGACAGAATCCAGCTTACCATCCTTGCGCACAATCGGAGCAGGACAAGCCACGCCATTGCTACTCAGATGCCGGCTCAATTCCAGAAAAAACGGCAACTCCTCTTGCTTCAATACCTCGAATACCGTTAAAACGTAACGCCCCGTCGTGGTGGTCAAAAAATAATTGCTGTTCGTAATCCCCTGCGCAATTCCCTGCAACGATACAAAACCGCCCAAATCGTATTGGGTCAAAAACGCCCGCATTTCCTCATCAGAAACACTTGTATAGACAGACATAGTGCAAACCTATCAATAGAAAATATAAGGGGCAATCATACCAAAAAATTCCCCTGCCAAACAGGCAAACGCCAAGCTCGCGCCATAGTCATAAAAAACAAAAAGCTCGTCTGAAAATATTTTCAGACGACCTTTTGCTTGTTGATCTCAATTAAGCTTGTTTATGCCAACGCTCGATCGATTCTTTAATGACTTGTTTCGCTTCTTCAACATCACCCCAAGATTCGACTTTGGTCGTACCTGCTTTTTTCAAGTCTTTGTAGTGGTTGAAATGGAATTCGATTTGCTTGATTAATTGTTGCGGCAAATCAGACAATGTTTTATACGCATTGCCATTATTGCGGTCATCGGCAGGAACGCAAACGATTTTATCGTCAACCTCGCCATCATCAACAAATTTCATCACGCCGATGACGCGCGCTTCCAGAAAAATGCCGGTTGCCAATGGCTGCTCTGTCACCAACAAGACATCCAATTCATCGCCATCTTCGTCTAAAGTCTGAGGGATAAAACCGTAGTTTGTAGGTTTAGAAAAAATTGCAGGTTCAACACGGTCGAGTTGGAAAGCCGCTAATTTGCGGTTCCATTCGATTTTATGATTGCTGCCTGCAGGAATTTCGTTCACAACATTAATAATGCCGCCATCGACATCACCCGGCGTCAAGATTTTATTAAAATCTGCCATTTTGCGCTCCTTATAAACAATTGCAAAAGTTAAACGCCGAAAGTATAACAAACAAAAGACATTTCTGGAAATGTATCGCTTTACGCCTAATTTATGACGTCAAAATTCTTCCGAACATCTCAAAACCATGAACATAACGGCACGAGGCGGCATTGCTTACAAATTTTATTCGATTTATTTCTAGATTTATTTCTATGTTAAATGTACAAAAACAGCACAAAATAAAAATCGACTCCTATATCGGAGTCGATTTTTATCAGGCTTAATGCCTATCTATGCTTACAGGGCATCTTTCAATGCTTTACCGGCACGGAATTTAGGAGTTTTAGCAGCAGCGATGGTCAGAGGCTCGCCGGTTTTAGGGTTGCGGCCTTGACGTTCTGCGCGTTCGCCAACGTAGAAAGTACCGAAACCGACCAGAGTTACGGTGTCGCCTTTTTTCAGAGCGTTGGTTACAGCATTGGTAGTGGCATCCAGAGCTTTTTGGGCGGCAGCTTTAGAAATGCCGGCTTCTTGAGCAATTGCTTCGATCAATTCAGACTTATTCACAATCAGTCCCTTCCTATCGTTGAAAATAATGAAATGCCCTAATACTCGGGGCTTCGTACTTTTAAGTACCTTTGCGCTTTATAGCAATTCTGAAAATACCGTGTCAAGCAAAAAATGCGGAATTGCCCTATTTTACAGGCTTTCAAGGCAAACCCGCATCTTTTGCAACACATTTTTTACAAAATCAGTGTTTGGTCGCTTTCGCCCTTGACTTAGGCTTGGCGGCTTCAACCTGCGCCTCTTCGGTACTTAAAGGCGCAACCCAAGGTGTCGGCTGACTTTCCAAGCCCAAAGCGAGGACTTCGTCTATCCATTTGACCGGATGGATGGTCAGGCCGGTTTTCACGTTTTCAGGGATTTCTTCCAAGTCTTTGACGTTGTCTTTCGGAATCAGGACGTGTTTGATGCTACCGCGCAAGGCAGCCAACAGTTTTTCCTTTAAACCGCCGATTGGCAAAACTTCGCCGCGCAGGGTGATTTCGCCTGTCATTGCCACATCGGCGCGCACCGGAATTTTGGTGAAGGCAGATACCATCGCCAAGGTCATGGCGATACCTGCACTCGGACCGTCTTTCGGCGTTGCGCCTTCTGGAACGTGAACATGGATGTCTTTTTTCTCGTAAAAATCAGGAGCCAAACCCACTGATTCTGCACGGGAACGGACAACAGACCATGCTGCGGAGACAGATTCCTTCATCACATCACCCAACTGGCCGGTACACTGAATCACGCCCTTACCCGGCAACGCCACGGCTTCGACAGTCAGCAATTCACCGCCGACTTCCGTCCACGCCAAACCGGTAACCTGTCCGATGCGGTTTTCACTTTCGGCAACGCCGTAATCGAAGCGGCGCACGCCCAAGTAGTCATGCAGGTTTTTCTCATTGACTTTAACCGCTTTAGGCTTGGCTTTGCTGGTTTTCTTGGTTTCAGACGACCTCTTCTTATCTTCGCTCAAGGTAATCTGCATCACCACCTTACGACAGATTTTGGCAATCTCGCGATCGAGCGAACGTACACCGGCTTCACGGGTGTAATAACGGATAATATCGCGCACCGCGCTTTCCTCGACCACCAATTCGCCTTCTTTCACGCCGTTGCGTTTCATTTGTTTCGGCACGAGATACTGCATGGCGATATTGATTTTTTCGTCTTCGGTATAGCCGGACAAACGGATGATTTCCATGCGGTCGAGCAACGGGGTCGGGATATTCAAACTATTAGATGTAGCAATAAACATCACATCGCTCAAGTCGTAATCCACTTCCGCATAATGATCGGCAAACTTGTTGTTTTGCTCAGGATCAAGCACCTCAAGCAATGCGCTGGCAGGATCGCCTCGGAAGTCGCTGCCCAATTTGTCGATTTCGTCGAGCAGGAACAGCGGATTCCTCACGCCCGCTTTAGCCATGTTTTGCAGGATTTTGCCGGGCATAGAGCCGATATAGGTGCGGCGATGACCGCGGATTTCGCTTTCGTCGCGCACGCCGCCTAAAGCCATGCGGACATATTGGCGACCTGTCGCTTTGGCGATGGATTCTCCTAAAGAGGTTTTACCCACACCCGGAGGACCGACCAAACACAGAATCGGACCTTTGAGCTTGTCCATACGTTTTTGGACGGCGAGGTATTCCAAAATCCGCTCTTTGACTTTTTCCAAGCCGTAATGGTCAGCGTTCAACACCAAATCGGCTTTGGCAATATCTTTGCTGACGCGGGATTTTTTCTTCCACGGCAGCTCAAGCAAAGTATCGATGTAGTTGCGTACTACGGTGGATTCCGCAGACATAGGCGGCATCATTTTGAGCTTTTTCAATTCAGACAGGCATTTTTCCTCAGCTTCTTTGGTCATGCCCGCTTCTTTGATTTTTGCTTCCAACGCATCCAGTTCGCCGCGTTCGTCTTCTTCGCCCAATTCTTTCTGAATCGCTTTCACTTGCTCGTTCAGATAATACTCGCGCTGGGATTTTTCCATCTGGCGTTTGACGCGGCCGCGGATGCGTTTTTCAACTTGCATGATGTCCAGCTCGGATTCCAACTGTGCAAGCAGAAACTCCATACGGCCGATAATGCCAAAGGTTTCCAAAATCTGTTGGCGCTGCTCCAGTTTCAACTGCAAATGCGCAGCGATGGTGTCCACCAAACGGCTGTTATCATCGATACCGTTGATGGTATTGATGATTTCGGCAGGGATTTTTTTATTTAACTTGGCGTATTGGTCAAACTGGGTAAGCAGCGTGCGACGAATCGCTTCGATATCGGGATTGTCCGCATCCGCATACTCATCGACAGCTTCGACATGGGACAGGAACAACCCGCCGCTCTCTTCAATGGTCAATACTCTGCCGCGCCGGATACCTTCGACCAACACTTTCACCGTGCCATCAGGCAGCTTCAACACCTGCAAAACCTGCGCGACCGTACCCGTACGGTGCAAATCGGACGCCGTCGGATCTTCGGTGTTCGGGTCGATTTGCGCCAGCAAAAACACCGGATCGTCATTCGCCATTGCCGCTTCCAATGCTGCAATGGATTTCGGGCGGCCTACAAACAGCGGCAACACCATATGCGGATAAACGACGACATCGCGTAAAGGCAGGGTTGCCAGTGCGCTGTATTCCTCAAAATGTTTTTCTTTTGTCGGCATATTGTTCTCTACTTGGTAATAAATTCGGAGTGTGGCTTAAATTGGGATGGAAAAGCGTATTTCAAGACTTGAAAAAGCCGATGTACGCTTCTATTTTTATCGACAACTTTTTGCGATAAAATACACGCCATTCGAGGTCGTCTGAAAGGCTGGAAAACTTTCAGACGACCTCTCGGCATACAGCACATCAGGAGTCAGCCATGACCGACCAAACCTCACTAATCGAATTCCCCTGCCAATTCCCCATCAAAGTCATGGGCAACGCGCATCCCGAATTTGAAAAAAACATCTTGGAAACCGTCCGCCAACACGCGCCCGATACTGAACCTCACCACATCACCACCCGCCAGAGCAGCAAGGGCAACTATACCGGCGCGACTATCAAAGTAAACGTCGAAAGCAAAGAGCAATTAGACAAAATCTACCGCGCCCTGACCGATCACGAAATGGTGAAAGTAGTGTACTGATATGAAAATCGTGCATAAAGGCATGGTCGAGTACCAGCCGACTTTCGAAGCCATGAAAGTGTTCAACGCAGCCCGCGACGAACATACCGAAGACGAATTATGGGTGGTTGAGCATCCGCCCGTCTTCACGCAAGGCTTGGCGGGCAAACCGGAGCATCTCCTGATTCGCGACGACATACCCGTCGTCCAAATCGACCGAGGCGGACAAATCACCTACCACGGTCCCGGCCAGTTGGTCATCTACACCATGATCAACTTCAAACGTCGCAAAACCAGCGTCCGCAACATCGTTTCCGCACTTGAAAACAGCATCATCGCCACGTTGGCGGAATACGGCATCGAAGCGGCGGCAGACCCGAAACGTCCCGGCGTTTATGTCGGCGAGCGTAAAATCGCCTCACTCGGCTTGCGTATCAAAGACGGTTCCGTCTATCACGGTCTGGCATTAAACGTAAACATGGACCTAAGCCCGTTTACCCACATCAACCCCTGCGGCTATGCCGGCATGGAAATGACCCAAATCGCGGATTTTGTCCAACCCTGCCCCACCTTGGACGAGGTTGCACAAAAACTGACCGCACACCTCGAGACACAACTCACACCGAAAGCGAACAATTAATGAGCGAAATCAAAGTTGACGATCCCAAACGCGGCGTCAAACTCAAAGGCGCGGACAAAACCGCCCGCATCCCCATCAAAGTCGTCCCCCTTCAGGAAAAACTGAAAAAGCCCGAATGGATACGCGCCAAGCTGCCTTCACGCAAATTCTTTGAAATCAAAGACATTTTACGCGAACAAAAAATGCACACCGTTTGCGAAGAAGCCTCCTGCCCGAATATCGGCGAATGTTTCAGCAAAGGCACAGCGACCTTCATGATTATGGGCGACATTTGTACCCGACGCTGCCCGTTCTGCGACGTAGGACACGGTCGTCCAAATATGCTCGACCCTGACGAACCGAAAAACCTCGCAGAATCCGTCAAAGCCATGAACCTGCGTTACGTCGTCATCACCTCCGTTGACCGCGACGACCTGCGCGACGGCGGCGCACAGCATTTCGCCGACTGCATCAAAGCCATCCGCGAAACCAGTCCGAACACCAAAATCGAAATTCTCGTTCCCGACTTCCGCGGCCGTTTGGACATCGCACTGAAAATCCTTGCCGAAACTCCGCCCGACGTGATGAACCACAACTTGGAAACACATCCGAGCCTGTACAAAAAAGCCCGTCCGGGTGCCAACTATCAGCACTCCCTCGACCTGCTGCGCCGCTACAAAGAAATGATGCCGCACATTCCGACCAAATCCGGCATCATGGTCGGCTTGGGCGAAACAGACGAAGACGTACGCGAAATCATGCGCGATATGCGGGCGCACAATATCGAGATGATTACCATCGGCCAGTACCTCCAGCCTTCAGACGGACACCTGCCCGTCTTGCGTTACGTCACGCCCGACCAGTTCAAAATCTTTGAAAAAGAAGCGTACGAACTGGGCTTCACCAACGCCGCCATCGGCGCCATGGTCCGCTCAAGCTACCATGCCGACGAGCAGGCTGCCGAAGCATTACGCGAAAGCCATGGCGGCGGTTGCGGCCATCACTGATAACAAAAGGTCGTCTGAAAATTTTCAGACGACCTTTTTTCAAACAAGCGGCTTAAACTTTATACGTCATACGTTCCCATCACGCTTGCGCTGCCTAAGATATGTCCCTGCATGGCAAAGTGCAGGTCGTTGAAGCGGAAGCCGCGCGGCAGGTTTAATACGGTGTCGAGTGCGTAAACGATGAGTTCGTAGCGGTGGCGGCAGTTGGGCGGATACATGCCGCCGTAGCCTGTGGCTTCTTCGATGTCCAACTTGCCCAACAGGCTCGCCCAACTGTTTGCGCCTTGCGTGTAGTCAGTGGCGGTCAGGCTTTCGTTTTCGGCAACGGAGGTGCGCTTGAGGTCGGCAATCAGCCAATGTGTCCACACGAATCCGCTAGCGGTAATGGCGTCTTTGTCTTCCAAAACGACGGCAAAGAATTTCGTACCTTCGGGCGCGCCGCTGATTTCAAAGGGGATGGAGTAAGTCGGCATATTGTTCGGACTGAACTGGCTGCCGCGCTTGCCGTATTTGTCTTCAAATTCGCCGTTGACAATGGCTGAAGTCGTTACCTGCATAGTGTTCTCCTGTGGGGTTGGGAAAGGGGTCGTCTGAAAAAGGAAGGCTTGTTCAGACGGCGGGTGGATTGTCCGGTTTGCTATGGCTGCTGTTTTCAGACGACCTGTTTTTATACCTGCCAGTCTATCGGCGTTATCCCGTTTTCCTGCAAATAGGCATTGGCGCGGGAAAAGTGTTTGCAGCCGAAGAAGCCGCGATAGGCGGACAACGGCGAGGGGTGTGGCGCGCTAAGGACGAGATGGCGGCTGCGGTCAATAAATGCGCCTTTTTTCTGCGCGTGGCTGCCCCAAAGCATGAAGACAACGTGTTCGCGGTTTTGGTTGATTTGGTTGACCACTTCGTCGGTAAAGCGTTCCCAACCCAATGTGGCATGGGAATGCGCCTGTCCCGCGCGGACGGTGAGGACGGTATTGAGCAGTAAAACGCCCTGCTCCGCCCAATGTTGCAGATAGCCGTGTTGCGGGATACGGAAGCCTTCGATGTCGTCCGCCAACTCTTTGTAAATATTGACCAACGAGGGCGGGACGGCTATGCCTTCACGGACGGAAAACGCCAAACCGTGCGCCTGCCCTGCGCCGTGATACGGGTCTTGCCCCAAAATCACGACTTTGACGTTACCAAATTCGGTTGCCTTAAAGGCGTTGAACACATCTTCGGCAGGCGGATAGATAATCCGTCCCATGCCGCGCTCTTTTTTGACGGTTTCGATGATGTGTTGGAAATAGGGTTCGGACTTTTCCGAGCCGATTGCTTCGTGCCAAGTTTGCATATTGATGCCTTCATGATCGTGAAAAATGATTATAACGCAGCAAAATGGAGATGACGCCTTTTCTGCCGACCTTCCATTTCCTCCTGACGCATCAAATAAAATATTGTCATGATTGAATTGTCAGTCAGCCGTTGTGCCGTTATGATTGAGCCTGTCCCACCCGAATCTTAAGGAATCTATATGACTACTTGGTTTATCGTTGCCGCCGCCGTCCTGATTGTCGAGCTGTTTGTCGGTACTGTATATCTCTTGGTTGTCAGCGCGGCTTTGTTCGGCGCGGGATTGGTGTATTGGCTGACCGGTAATAATTCGATTGCTGTTGCTGCGGCAGCCGTTTTGTCCGCCGCTGGTATCTGGCTGGTACACGGCAAGTTCAAAAAAACTGCGCCTCGTCAGGAGCTGAACGATGATTTGGACATCGGACAGACCGTTCATATCCTCCAGCGCCTTCACGGCGATTGCTATGAAGTTGCTTATCGGGGAACGCACTGGCAGGCGCAGGCTGAAAATGCCGATGCCGTTCAGACGACCTCTACCGCCGTGATTACCGGTAAAAACGGTAATGTTTTACTCATTCGTTTAAATTGATTGATAAAATCGAAAGGAGCATCATGGGCGAATTGATTACCCTTCCTGAAAATATTCATCTATTAATATTAATCTTTGCTCTCACCGCATAAGGAAAAAACAATGGAATTTTTATACAGTTTCCCCGTCATCCTGTTGCTTGTCGTCGTAATTTTCGGCTTCAAAGCCTTTATCGTCGTGCCGCAGCAGGAAGTTTACGTCGTTGAACGCCTCGGCAGATTTCACAACGCGCTGACCGCCGGTCTGAACATCCTGATTCCTTTCGTTGACCGCGTTGCCTACCGCCACTCGCTCAAAGAAGTGCCTTTGGACGTTCCCAGCCAAGTTTGTATCACCCGCGACAACACCCAGCTTACCGTTGACGGCATTATCTATTTCCAAGTAACCGATCCGAAACTCGCTTCCTACGGCTCCAGCAACTACATCATGGCGATTACCCAGCTCGCCCAAACCACGCTGCGTTCGGTTATCGGCCGCATGGAGTTGGATAAAACGTTTGAAGAGCGCGACGAAATCAACAGCATCGTCGTTTCCGCGCTCGACGAAGCGGCAGGCGCATGGGGCGTGAAAGTATTGCGTTACGAAATCAAAGACTTGGTTCCGCCGCAAGAAATTCTGCGTTCTATGCAGGCGCAAATTACCGCCGAACGTGAAAAACGTGCCCGTATCGCCGAATCCGAAGGCCGCAAAATCGAGCAAATCAACCTTGCCAGCGGTCAGCGCGAAGCGGAAATCCAACAGTCTGAAGGTGAAGCGCAAGCCGCTATCAACGCGTCGAACGGTGAAAAAATCGCCCGCATCAACCGCGCACAAGGTGAAGCCGAAGCCTTGCGCCTGGTTGCCGAAGCCAACGCCGACGCCATCCGCAAAATCGCCGAGGCTGTCCGCGCAGAAGGTGGCTCCGAAGCCGTCAACCTGAAAGTTGCCGAGCAATATGTCGAAGCATTCAGCAATTTGGCAAAAGAAAGCACAACTCTGATTATGCCTGCCAACGTGGCTGACATCGGCAGCCTGGTTTCAGCCGGACTGAAGATTGTCGACGGCAACAAAGCGGCAAAATAAACCTTACGTTTTGCCATAAGGTCGTCTGAAAACGAGTGCAATGCGTTTCGCTAGAATAAAGAGCGAATTTCGCCAAACCGTTTTTCAGACGACCTTTATTCACATGATGGCAGACAGAATGCCCATCTGACCATGCTTCAAGACATTCTGATTGTTACCAAAGACCAATTCAATGACTCAGAAAACACACACCATCAAAACCTACCTCGTCGGCGGCGCCGTCCGCGATTATCTTTTAGGTTTGCCTGTCAAAGACCGCGACTGGGTGGTCGTCGGTGCTGACGCGCAAACTATGTTGGCGCAAGGCTTCCAGCCGGTCGGCAAAGATTTTCCCGTGTTCCTCCACCCCGAAACCCACGAAGAATACGCCCTCGCCCGTACCGAACGCAAAACCGCCAAGGGCTATGCCGGATTCAGTTTTCACGCCGATAAAGACGTTACGCTGGAGCAGGATTTGATGCGCCGCGACCTGACCATCAACGCAATGGCGCAGGATTCAGACGACCTCATCATCGACCCTTTCGGCGGACAACAGGATTTGGCGGCAGGTATTTTGCGCCACGTCTCGCCCGCATTTGCCGAAGACCCCGTCCGCATCCTGCGTACCGCCCGCTTTGCCGCGCGCTACGGGTTTGAAATCGCTGAAGAAACCATGAAACTGATGCGGCAAATGGTAGAAAACGGCGAAGCGGACGCTTTGGTCGCCGAGCGCGTCTGGCAGGAGTTGGCGAAAGGTTTGATGGAAAAAAATCCGCGCAGAATGATTGAAGTGTTGCGCGAATGCGGCGCGCTCAAAGTCTTGCTGCCCGAAGTCGATGCCCTCTTCGGCGTGCCGCAACGCGCCGACTATCATCCCGAAATCGACAGCGGCATCCATACCCTGATGACGCTGCAACGTACCGCCGATATGGGGCTGAGCCTGCCTGAACGCTACGCCGCCCTGCTGCACGACTTGGGCAAAGCCAAAACCCCGCCCGACATCCTGCCCAAACACCACGGACACGACCTCGCCGGCGTCGAACCCGTACGCGAAGTCAATCAGAAGCTGCGCGCGCCAAAACACTGCGCCGAGCTTGCCGAACTGGTCTGCCGCTGGCACATCATGTTCCACCAAGTCGAGCAGTTCAAAAACAAAACTATCTTAAGCGTTTTGAAAAAAACCGATGCTTTCAGACGACCCGAACGCTTCGCCGCTGCCTTAAACGTCTGCATTGCCGACAAACAAGGCCGCCTGAACCGCGAAAACGCTCCCTACCCGCAACGCGCGCACTGGCTCGCCCTGCTCGAAGCCGCCAACAAAGTGGATTCGGGCAAAATCGCCGCCGAATGCCGCGCGCAGGAAAAAGCGCACCTTATCGCCGAAGAAATCGACCGGGCGCGGTTGGCACAAATCGCCCCGCTGCAAAAAGCGTATAAGACAGAAAGATTAGGAAGCTATTGATGACATCTTCACGTTATAAAATCGAACGCGCGCCCGACAGCATTACTGTGTCTGCGCGTGTTGTACATGACTTGCAGGAAATTGGCTCTACCGCTCTATTTCTTATACTTTCTTTTGCTCTTACATGCATCGCGCCGTTTTACCTTGAAGAGCATTATTTCACTGATCCAATAATAATTCTTATCCATATACTTTTTACTTTCTACCTAGTCGGCTCACTGGTTTACGACCTTCTTTGGCAACTTTTCGTACGTGAAAACATCAAGATCCGTAACCATACCCTGTCTCATGGTTATACCTTGTTCTCCATTGGGCGTTGGCGTAGTTTCCCGCTGTCAGAAATCTCCGAATGGCAGTTTCGTGACAATATTCCCAAAGCTCCTGTTGCAAGAGAAAGGGAAGCTGAGTACCCAAACAAAAACTACTACCAAAATGGTATAAAACAACCAAAAAACGATATTCCCAATATCTTACGTATCCAAAAATGCAAACAAGGCGCATGGTCTTTCGATTATCAGAAAAAAACCATACTTATCGGCGATTTTTTTGACAGCCGTGATGCTCAGATAATCAATACTGAATTGAACAGGTTTATCCCAGCATCCGCTAAAGCCCGTCAACTTTCAGACGACCTTTGAAACAGCCGCCGCCATATCCGCTATAATCTGCCTCTCAGCTATTTAGTCCAACCATAAAAATCATGACCATTCAGACCGATTTATTGCTTAAAATCAACAACGAAGATTACCAACGCCTCATCCTCAAACACAGCGTAGAATTCAGCGAAGGTGAAATCCGCCTGCTGAACGAAATCCTCGAAAAATTCACCTTCGACGTCGTTCAGGCGCAGGCATTGGCGCAGGCGGTGATGCAGCAGGTGCGCTTCGACCCCAACGCCTACCACATCGACAGCGACGACGAAGACACCACAGGCATCTGCCCCCACTGCATCAACCCGCCCATGCCGCCCCTGCGCGATTACCTCGTTTGGCGCGAAACACGCGGCTGAATCCCTTTCAAAAAGGTCGTCTGAAAACGGCAAACCGCTTTTCAGACGACCCCGAACCCACCGGAAAACCCATGCTGCAAACCGACAACCTGACCGCCGCCCAGCCCCAGCGCATCATCACCGCCCAAAGCATCTCCTCGCAGGAAGAGCTGCTCGAGCGCGCCCTGCGCCCTAAAACGCTGGACGACTATATCGGGCAAGACAAAGCCAAAGAACAGCTCGCCATCTTCATCCAAGCCGCCAAAAAACGCGGCGAAGCCCTAGACCACACCCTACTCTTCGGCCCGCCCGGACTGGGCAAAACCACGCTGGCGCACATCATCGCCAAAGAGCTGGGCGTCAACCTGCGCCAAACCAGCGGCCCCGTCCTCGAACGCGCCGGCGACCTTGCTGCCCTTCTGACCAATCTCGAGCCGCACGACGTATTGTTCATTGACGAAATCCACCGCCTCAGCCCTGTCGTCGAAGAAATCCTCTACCCCGCGCTCGAAGACTACCAGCTCGACATCATGATAGGCGAAGGCCCTGCCGCCCGTTCCGTCAAAATCGACCTGCCACCCTTCACGCTCGTCGGCGCGACCACCCGCGCAGGTATGCTGACCAACCCTCTGCGCGACCGCTTCGGTATCGTTGCCCGCTTGGAGTTTTACCAAAATCAAGACCTTGCCACCATCGTCAGCCGTTCCGCACAATTACTGCAACTCGACATGGGCGAAGAAGGCGCAATGGAAGTCGCCAAACGCAGCCGCGGTACACCCCGCATCGCCAACCGCCTGCTGCGCCGCGTACGCGATTTTGCCGATGTGAAAAACAACGGCGTAATCGATGCCACCGTCGCCGATGCCGCTTTAAGTATGCTGGATGTGGACGCGCAAGGTTTGGACGTCATGGACAGAAAATTCCTCGAAGCCATCCTGCACAAATTCAGCGGCGGTCCCGTCGGCCTCGACAACGTTGCCGCCGCCATCGGCGAATCCACGGACACCATCGAAGACGTTATCGAACCCTACCTCATCCAACAAGGCTTCCTGCAACGCACCCCGCGCGGCAGAATGGCCACCGAACGCGCCTACCTGCACTTCGGCTTGAAAATGGAAAAATAAGCGTATTGAAATGAAGAAAGGTCGTCTGAAACCGGATTTTTGGTTTTCAGACGACCTTTTGTTATCAGCGTAATTGGTGCGGATAGGCTTCAAGGCAGAGCAAGGCAATCAAGCCCGAAATGATATATAGTGGATTAAATTTAAATCAGGACAAGGCGACGAAGCCGCAGACAGTACAGCTAGTACGGCAAGGCGAGGCAACGCCGTACTGGTTTAAATTTAATCCACTATAAAAATTGGGAAACGATTTGCCAAGCAGTTCAGCACATTAGGCCACAGAAGCCAATTCCTTCCTCATGGCATCAATCACCGCCTTATAGTCCGGCTTGCCAAAGATGGCGGAACCTGCCACAAAAGTATCGGCACCCGCCGCCGCAACGGCGGCGATATTGTCGGTTTTGATGCCGCCGTCCACTTCGATGGCGATGTGCCGCCCGCTTTGCGCTTCGTACTGATCCAACATCGCCCGAACTTGACGGATTTTTTCAAGGGTGTGCGGGATGAAGCTTTGTCCGCCGAAACCGGGGTTGACCGACATCAACAATACCATGTCCAACCTGTCCAATACGTTTTCCAAAACGTAGGCGGGAGTGGCCGGATTCAACACCAATCCTGCCTGACAGCCCGCATCTTTAATCAGGCTGAGGCTGCGGTCGATATGGCGGCTGGCTTCGGGATGAAACGTGATAATCGTCGCCCCTGCTTTGGCAAATGACTGAATCAGATCGTCAACGGGTTCGACCATCAGATGCACATCAATCGGCACGGTGACATAAGGCTTCAACGCTGCGCAGACCATAGGGCCGAAAGTCAGATTCGGCACATAATGATTGTCCATCACGTCGAAATGAATCAAATCGGCTCCCGCTTCGATAACTTTCGTTACTTCTTCACCCAAACGGGCAAAATCGGCGGATAAGATACTGGGCGCAATACGGAAATTGTGGTTCATAGAAATCCAGTCGGATGGTGTGGTTTGATAAACGGATAATTTTTCATATTCTACCACCAACGCCTCACGCAACACTAACTATGCATTATTAATATTTAACAAAAGTAAGCATATGCATAAATAATTATAGGTTAAGGATATGTTTTGTCAGAAATAAAATAAAGATATGAAGTTAACAAAAGTTAACTGGAGGGATACTGCCTTTCACACGCTAATCGGGTATATTTGCGCGGTTACGGAAACTAGGAAAACGCTGTGTCTGTCGGATTCAAATCTTATTTACCCCTCTGTGCATTATCGGTTGCGCTGCTGGCGGCTGTCGGTCAAGCGCACGCCGGCCCCCAATATATCAAGCTGGACGATTTTCAAGCCAATTGCGACATCCGCTCCCTTAATCTGACGCAAGACCAACACAATGCTTTGCGCCGTATCCGTAATGATTACAAACAGGCATCGGACAAGGCATACCGCAAACTCGTCCGCACAGACCGTAACCGCCGCCAAGTCATTATGAAAATCCTTGCGGCAGATAATTTCGATCAAAACAACGCCCGCGATTATGTCGAAACCCGCTACTTGTCGAGCATGGACTTCGCCGTGGAAGAATTGGAAATCCAACACCGTTTCTACCACCTGCTCAATCCGCGCCAACGCCAGATTTGGCTCTCTTCCTGCCTTCGCTGACATATCGCTTTCCTGATTGGTCCGTACAAAAAGGTCGTCTGAAATCCTGTTTCAGACGACCTTTTAAACGATATGGCGATTCAAAGCGATGCGGCCGGAAGCAATTGAACCGGAAAAGGCTTTCCCTACCCTTATCCTCCCACAGATTTCAGTACGGCAGACCTATTTCCCAAAAACTCAATCCAAAACCCGTTGTTCCGGCAAACGCCCTGCCCAATCGCACGCAAACTGCCAAGCCGAACGTCCCGAGCGGTTGCCGCGCATTTGCGCCCATTGCAATGCCGCCTTGTGTGCCGTTTCATCAAAATCCACGCCGAAATCATCCAACCAATTTTCAACCGCTTGGAGGTAGTCGTTTTGATCAAACGGATAAAAACTCAACCACAAACCGAAACGGTCGGACAGGGAAATTTTTTCTTCAACAGCTTCTTTTTGATGAATTTCGCCGCGTATGCCCGTTGTCCCGATATTTTCATCCATATATTCAGGCATCAGGTGGCGCCGGTTGGACGTCGCGTACACCAACACGTTGCTGCATCTTTGCGACAAACCGCCGTCCAATGCGGTTTTCAGGGCTTTGTAGGTTTCATCACCGGTTTCAAACGATAGGTCATCGCAGAATACGATGAATTTTTCGGGACGGTCTTTCAGCAAAAAAAGCAGCGCGGGCAGGCTGACCAAATCGCTCTTATCAACTTCAATCAGACGCAGCCCTTGCTCGGCATATTCGTGCAACAGGGCTTTGACTAGCGAGGATTTGCCCGTTCCGCGCGAGCCGCTCATCAAAACATTATTCGCAGATCGGCCTGCCAAAAACTGCTCGGTATTGCGTTTGAGCTTTTCGGTTTGCGTCCCGACGGCAGCCAGACGGTCAAGCGGGAATGTATGCGGGTTTGGCAGGCTCTCCAAAATCCCTTTTTTACCAACGCTGTGCCAACGGTATGCCAAAGCGCTCCAGTCGGTTTTGCCGGGTTCTTCGGGCAACACCAAATCAAGACGGTTCAAAACGGAATAGGCTTTTTGCAAAAAGGCGGCAAGTTTCATATATATCCCTATTGTTCTGATGTAACAGGATTTTGCTGCGCCATCACACGCATCACGGTATCGACAACGGCTTGGGTTTGCGGATCGACTTCGATATTGATGACGTCGCCCTCTTTCCGGCTGCCGAACAAAGTGCGCGTCAAAGTTTCCGGAATCAGATGGACATTGAATTCCGTTTCGGCAACATCGCCTATGGTCAGGCTGCAACCGTCCAAGCCGACAAAGCCTTTGCTCAAAATATAGGGTTTGAGTTCAGTCGGCAGTGCAAACCATACTGTGCGGTTAAACTCGCTGCGTTCTATCCGCGTAATCTGCGTAGTCGTCATGATATGCCCACTCATGACGTGTCCGCCAATTTCATTGCCGAAACGGGCGGCACGTTCGAGATTAACGGCATCTCCCGTTTTCAGACGACCTAAATTGGTCTTTTCCAAGGTTTCTTTCATCAAATCAAAGCTGACCGTATCGCCGTCGATTTGGGTAATGGTCAGGCAGCAGCCGTTGTTGGCGACGGATGCGCCGATTTGCAGATGCTCGGTCATCCCATCGGGCAGTTTGACGACATGGGTACGGAAATCGGCGGACGGTTCGCGGATAGCGATGATTTCGCCGACACCTTGGACGATACCTGTAAACATGGGAGATTCTCCAATCGGTTTATTTGATGCGTTTGAAAACCAAATCCCAAACGCCGTGCCCCAAACGTTTGCCGCGGGCTTCAAATTTCGTTTCGGGACGGTAGTCGGGCGTAGGCGCGTAATCGGCGGCGGTATTTTGCAAATTGTCAAAACCACTCAACACTTCCAGCATCTGCTGCGCGTATTCTTCCCAGTCGGTCGCCAGATGGATATAGCCGCCAACTTTCAGCTTGGGCAGCAGTTTCTGCACAAACGGCGTTTGTACCAAGCGGCGTTTGTTATGGCGTTTTTTGTGCCAAGGGTCGGGAAAGAAAATGTGGATGCCGTCGAGCACGTCGTCTGAAAGCATATTTTCCACCACTTCGACCGCATCGTGCCGCATTACACGGATATTGCCGATGTGTTCTTCTTCAATCAATTTCAGAATGTTGCCGACGCCGGGACCGTGTACATCAATCGCCAAAAAGTCGGTATCAGGCAGGCGCTTGGCAATTTCAACAGTCGCCACACCCATTCCGAAACCGATTTCCAACACCTTGGGACGGTCGCTGCCGAAACGCTGATTCAAATCCAACACAGAATCTTGGTAATCGATGCCAAACTGCGGCCACATTGTATCAATGGCACGCTGCTGCGCCGCAGTCATATGCCCTTGGCGCAACACAAAGCTGCGGATGGAGCGTTTGTGCGCTTCAGGAACGGTGGAATCCGGAGTTATTTCGTTCATAAATTATTTCTTGTATCTGATAAAACTGGGGAAAGGTCGTCTGAAAATTCTTCAATATGGTTTCAGACGACCTCTGAATGTATGGGGTCAACCGTTAAACGGTTTGAGACCTTTGCAAAAATAGTCTTTTAACGAAATTTAACGCATAAAAATGCGCCAAAAAATTTCAATTGACTAAAATCTTCCTAATATTAGGCAAAAAGTAGGAAAATCAGAAAGGTTTTGCATTTTGAAAATGGGATTGAGCATAAAATTTTAGTAACTTATGTTATTGCAAAGGTCTCGGTTTGTTTTTATCGTTGATGAATAAACATGAGCCAAGCCGCTGACAGTATCAATCCTGCCGAATTTGTTTGCTTACTGTTTTAAAGCATGACTAAATGGTTGACTTGGAGCTTAGGCACGCATTCTTGCTCATCCATTATATAGTGGATTACCTTTGAACCAGTACGGCGTTGCCTCGCCTTGCCGTACTATCTGTACTGTCTGCGGCTTCGTCGCCTTGTCCTGATTTAAATTTAATCCACTATATCGTTAATGAAATCACTATTACTGATGCCATGCTGTTTGACGAAAAGGTCGTCTGAAAGATTCAGACGACCTTTGACTGATAAATGCAGCGTCAGCAGTTTAATTCAACTGACTGAATACACTTATTTTTTCTTTTGAGCCGGCAGGTCGGTACAAGTACCCAGCGCCACTTCGGCAGCCATACCGATGGATTCGCCCAAGGTCGGGTGCGGATGGATGGTTTTGCCGATGTCTGCCGCGTCGCAACCCATTTCGATTGCCAGACAGATTTCGCCAATCATATCACCACCGTTCGGACCAACGATACCGCCGCCGATGATACGGCCGGTTTCGGCATCAAAAATCAGCTTGGTGAAGCCGGTATCGCAACCGTTGGCAATTGCACGGCCGGAAGCGGCCCACGGGAAGTTGGCTTTGGTGATTTTGCGGCCGGATGCTTTGGCAGACAATTCGGTTTCGCCAACCCATGCCACTTCAGGAGCGGTGTAAGCCACGCCCGGAATCACGCGGGCATCGAAGTAGGCTTTGTGTCCGGCGCAGTTTTCAGCGGCAACGTGGCCTTCATGAACGGCTTTGTGCGCCAGCATAGGCTGACCGACGATGTCGCCGATGGCGTAGATGTGCGGCACATTGGTACGCATTTGTTTATCGACTTCGATGAAGCCGCGGTCGGTTACGGCAACGCCTGCTTTTTCGGCGCTGATGAGTTTGCCGTTAGGCGCACGACCGGCAGCAACCAATACGGCATCGTAGCGTTGCGGCTCTTTCGGCGCGTTCGCACCTTCGAAGGTAACGTAGACGCCGTCTTCTTTCGGCTCGACTGCAACGGTTTTGGTGTTAATCATGATGTTGTCAAAACGGTATTCGTTTTGTTTTTGCCATACTTTCACCAAATCGCGGTCTGCACCTTGCATCAGACCGTCCATCATCTCAACGACGTCGAGGCGCGAACCCAGCGTGCTGTAAACCGTACCCATCTCGAGGCCGATAATACCGCCACCGATAATCAGCAGTTTGCCCGGTACTTCTTTCAGAGCCAAAGCGCCGCTGGAATCGATGATGCGCGGATCTTCAGGGATAAACGGCAGCTTGGTTACGCGGCTGCCCGCAGCAATGATACAGTTTTTGAACGCAACGATTTTTTTCTCGCCAGTAGGCGTAGCTTGCTCGTACACGTCGCCGGTAGTCAGTGATACTTCCAAGTGGTGCGGATCCAAGAATTGACCGTCGCCTTGGATAACGTCTACTTTGCGGCCTTTAGCCATACCTGCCAAACCGGTAGTCAGGCGGGAAACCACGCCGTCTTTATAGCCGCGCAGCATGTCGATGTCGAGTTCAGGCTCGGGGTATTTGATGCCGTTGGCAGCCAAATGGCGTACTTCGTCGATAACGGCAGCGTTGTGCAACAAGGCTTTGGAAGGGATACAGCCGACGTTCAAGCAAACGCCGCCCAAGGTTTTGTAACGCTCGACGATGGCAACTTTCAGGCCTTCGTCAGCAGCGGCGAATGCAGCGGAGTAACCACCGGGACCGCCACCCAATACGACCACGTCGTACTCAGCATCGGCAGAACCGCCGAATTGCGCCGCTTGCGGTGCAGGAGCGGCAGCTTTGGGGGCTTCTTGCGCAGGAGCGGCAGCAGGTGCTTCGGCTTTAGGAGCGGCAGCCGCGCCTTCGGCTTCAACGACTACAATCAAGCCGCCTTCGGAGATTTTGTCGCCGACTTTGACTTTGACTTCTTTGACGACGCCAGCAACTTCGGCAGGCACGTCCATCGTCGCTTTGTCGGTTTCCAAGGTAATCAGGGTATCGTCAACGGCGATGGTGTCGCCTACGTTCACTTCAACCGCAATAATATCTACATTTTCGTGTCCGCCAATGTCGGGCACTTTCAATTCAACTAAGCTCATGTCTAATCTTTCTGAATGATATTCGGACTTCTGTTTTCAGACGACCTGTCGGGTTGTGTGCCGAAGGCCGTCTGAAATACGCTCGGATTACAGGGTAATGCGGCGGAAGTCTTTCAACAGGTTCGCCAGGAATACGGTGAAGCGCATACCGGCGGCACCGTCGATAACGCGGTGGTCGAAGGACAGGCTCAACGGACACATCAGGCGCGGAGCGAACTCTTTGCCGTTCCAAACCGGTTTGATTTGGGATTTGCACACGCCCAAAATAGCGACTTCAGGTGCGTTCACAATCGGAGTGAAGCCTGTACCGCCGATGCCGCCCAAGCTGGAAATGGTAAAGCAGGCGCCTTGCATTTCTTGCGGTTTGAGCTTGCCTTCGCGGGCTTTTTTAGACAATTCGGTCAGCTCTTGACTGATTTCTTTCAGACCTTTTTGATCCACGTCTTTGATGACGGGAACAACCAAGCCGTTCGGCGTATCGGCTGCGAAACCGATATTGAAGTAGTTTTTCAGCACCAGATTGTCGCCGTCCAAAGAAGCGTTAAATTCAGGGAAGGCTTTCAGTGCGGAAACGGAGGCTTTGATGATGAACGCCAACGGAGACAGTTTCACGCCTTCGCGTTCCCATTCTTTGTTCAGCTGTTTGCGGAATTCTTCCAGTTCGGTCATGTCCGCTTCTTCGTGAACGGTAACGTGCGGGATGACTACCCAGTTGCGGGACAGGTTTTGACCGGAAATTTTCTTAATGCGGGACAACTCTTTAACTTCGACATTACCGAATTTGGAGAAGTCCACTTTAGGCCACGGCAGCAAATCCAGACCGCCGCCCAAAGATGCACCGGCAGCAGCAGGTTTCGCCGCACCGCCTTGCATTACAGATTTCACAAAGGCTTTAATGTCGTCGCCCATGATACGGCCTTTCAAGCCGGTACCTTTGACTTGACCCAAATCTACGCCCAATTCACGTGCCAGTTTGCGTGCGGAAGGACCGGCGTGTGCTTTGGCGAAAGCGGCTTCGTCGATTTCGGCAGCGGCAGGTGCAGGAGCGGCAACAGGAGCCGGAGCTGCGGCAGGCGCGGCAGCTGGAGCAGGTGCTGCTGCCGGTGCGGCGGCTTGAGCAGGAGCGGGAGCGGCGACAGAACCGGCGGTTTCCACTTCGATAATGGCAGTACCTTCAGATACTTTGTCACCAACTTTCAGGAATACGGCTTTAACGACACCGGCAGCCGTACAAGGTACGTCCATGGTCGCTTTGTCGGTTTCCAAAGTAATCAGCGTGTCGTCTTCGGCAACGGTGTCGCCCACTTTGATTTCAACGGCGATTACATCTACATCAGTATGACCGCCAATGTCAGGAACGGCTACTTGAACGGTTGCACCGCCTGCAGGAGCGGCAGCGGGTGCAGCGGCAGGTGCAGGTTGTGCTTCAGCCGCAGGAGCCGGAGCGGCTTCAGCTGCGGCAGCACCGGTTTCAACGGTCAGAATCACGCCGCCTTCGGAGATTTTGTCGCCGACTTTGACTTTCACTTCTTTCACAACCCCTGCTGCATCGGCAGGTACGTCCATAGTGGCTTTGTCGGTTTCCAGTGTAATCAGGGTGTCGTCAACGGCGATGGTGTCGCCCGCTTTGACTTCTACTGCGATGATATCGACGTTTTCATGACCGCCAATATCGGGTACTTTGATTTCTACGATACTCATTTGAGTTCCTTTGATGATTTCGGTTTGAGGTCGTCTGAAAAACAGTTTCAGACGACATCACTTATGTTTTCCGGCACGGATAACCATTTCCAAGACAACTTTTCTGCGCTTCGAACCTTTTGCACGACTTGCGCCCGCTGCCCGGTAATTCAAGGTTTGTCCGTTATACAAACCGTCAACGTATTCTTGATTCAGACGACCCCGCAAGCAAATTGACTTTGAGGTCGTCTGAAAACAGGATTAGCGTTTCCAGCTTGGCGCCACGTCGGCATTGATGCCGTATTTTTCGATGGCTTGTTGAACGGTTTCTTTGCTGACGTTGCCTTGTTCTGCCAATGCGCTCAATGCTGCCACGGCAACGTTGTAGCGGTCCACTTCGAAGAAGCGGCGCAGGTTGGCACGGCTGTCGGAACGGCCGAAACCATCGGTACCCAAGACATGGTAGTCGTTCGGGATGTACGCGCGGATACGGTCGGCATAGCTGCGGATATAGTCGGTAGCGGCGATAACCGGACCGTCATGACCTTGCAGTTGTGAGGTAACGAAAGGCACTTTTTCAGCTTCCAGCGGATGCAGGCGGTTGAAACGTTCTACTTCGATGGCATCACGGTGCAGCAAGTTGAAGGACGGGCAAGACCAAATGTCTGCTTCTATGCCGAAGTCGGCTTTCAGCAACTCGGCACCGGCAATCACTTCTTGCAGGATGGTACCGGAACCCATCAATTGAACTTTCTTGTCGCCTTTACCGCCGGCTTTCAGCAAGTACATACCTTTCAGGATGTCTTGTTCCACGCCTTCGGGCATATCCGGATGAGTGTAGTTCTCGTTCATCAGGGTGATGTAGTAGAACACGTCTTCGTTATTGGCATACATGCGGCGCAGACCGTCTTGTACGATAACGGCTACTTCGTATTGGAAGGTCGGATCGTAAGAAACGCAGTTCGGGATCAAATCGGCTTGAATGTGGCTGTGGCCGTCTTCGTGTTGCAGACCTTCACCGTTCAAGGTTGTACGACCGGCAGTACCACCCAACAGGAAGCCGCGTGCGTGCATATCGCCGGCAGCCCATGCCAAGTCGCCAACACGTTGGAAACCGAACATAGAGTAGTAAATGTAGAACGGAATCATCGCGAAGTCGCTGTTGGCATAGCTGGTCGCTGCAGCAATCCAGTCAGCCATCGCGCCTGGCTCGTTAATACCTTCTTGCAGGATTTGACCGTCAACAGACTCTTTATAGAACATCAGTTGGTCTTTGTCTTGCGGGGTGTATTGTTGGCCTTTCGGATTCCAAATACCGTATTGGCGGAACATGCCTTCCATACCGAAGGTACGGCTTTCGTCAGGAACGATAGGTACGACGCGTTTGCCGATTTTTTTGTCTTTCAGCAAAGTAGACAGAATGCGGACGAAAGCCATAGTGGTTGAGAATTCACGGTCGCCGCTGGATTTCAGTTGAGTCTCAAATGCTGACAACTCAGGCACTTCCAGAACTTCTTGGGTAGGCTTGCGTTGAGGCAGGTAGCCGCCCAGAGCTTCACGGCGTGCGTGCAAGTATTTGTACTCTTCGCTGTCGGGAGCGAAAGTCAGGTAAGGCAGATCGCCGCTGTCGATTTGCTCGTCGGTAACAGGAATGTCAAAGCGGTCTCGGAATTGTTTCAGAGATGCTTTGTCCATTTTTTTGGCTTGGTGGGCAACGTTTTGACCTTCGCCGGATGCACCCATACCATAACCTTTAATGGTTTTCGCCAAAATTACGGTAGGTTTGCCATCTGCATGGTTAGCTGCGAGATCATAAGCATTGTACACTTTTTGAGGGTCGTGACCGCCGCGGTTCAATGCCCAGATTTGCTCATCGGTCATATCGGCAACCAATGCTTTCAATTCAGGGGTATTGAAGAAGTGTTCGCGAACGTACGCGCCGTCTTTTGATTTGTAAGTTTGGTAGTCGCCGTCCAAACATTCTTCCATACGTTTGCGCAGGATACCGTCTTTGTCTTTTGCCAAGAGGCGGTCCCAACGGCGACCCCAGATGACTTTAACAACATTCCAGCCTGCGCCGGCAAAGTTGCCTTCCAATTCTTGGATGATTTTGCCGTTACCGCGGACAGGACCGTCCAAACGTTGCAGGTTACAGTTGATGACGAAAATCAGGTTATCCAAACCTTCGCGTGCTGCCAATGCAATGGCGCCTTGTGATTCGGGTTCGTCCATTTCGCCGTCACCGCAGAAACACCATACTTTACGGCCTTTGGTTTTTGCCAGACCGCGTGATTCCAAGTATTTCAGGAAACGGGCTTGGTAAATCGCCATGATCGGACCCAAGCCCATAGATACGGTCGGGAATTGCCAGAAATCAGGCAGCAAGTGCGGGTGCGGGTAAGAAGGCAGACCATGTCCGCCCACTTCCTGACGGAAATTGTTCAGTTGGTCTTCAGTCAGACGGCCTTCAACGAAAGCGCGGGCATAGATACCTGGAGAAACGTGGCCTTGGAAGAATACCAAATCACCTTCTTCGCCTTCGCCTTTAGCTTTCCAGAAGTGGTTGAAACCCACTTCGTACATGGTTGCGGCAGATTGGAAAGATGCGATATGACCACCCAGCTCCAAATCTTTTTTACCGGCGCGCAATACGATGGCGGCGGCGTTCCAGCGCACGAATGCACGGATGCGGTGTTCGATGTTTTGATCGCCCGGAATGCCTTTTTCGTCTTCAACCGAAACGGTATTCAAATACGGTGTGGTTGTGCCGTGAGGCATACGGACGCCTTTGTCGCGGCTGTATTTAACCAGATGTTCCAACAGGTATTGTGCGCGTTCGCTGCCTTCGTATTCGAGAACTGAGCTTAACGCATCCAACCACTCTTGGGTTTCAATCGGGTCAACATCGTGTAATTGGGTGGACATAGTATCTATCCTTATGTTGAGTGTTATTCAATGACGGAGGGTTATACCCCTAATGTTTTCGTTTGCGAAAATTGATGTACAAAAACGAAAATTCCTAAAATCAAATCAAACGTAAAACCACAATTACCCTAATATTATCAATCAATTAAAAACATAATTGAAAACAATGGGCGCAATGAGTCATTTATTTGAATTTATTCCGCTGCAAATCGTATCAGTAATTGGAATAACTGGCAAATTGCAATTTATAACATCGGTTTTATTCTGAACAATTGATATATGGATTTGATTGATTTTTGCTTGAATTTAAACAAAACCGAAAATTTATCATTAAATTATTTTCCAAAAACAACAAATAAGCACATTATCCATTACCAACTAAATAGAAATACCTCATCAAATTTGTTAACAGTTAAATAAAATCAATCAAATTCAGACGAGCCATTCCGTTAATGCAGCCTCCAAGCGTTTTAGTCCTTCCGCCATATCTTCATCGTTTAGCAGAAGGCTAGGAGCAAAGCGCACGACATCGGCTCCGGCGACCAATACCATCAAGCCGTGTTTCAATGCCGCAGCGGTAATTTCTGAAGCGCGGCCTTTGTATTTGTCCGCCAGCACACAGCCGATGAGCAGCCCCATACCACGGACTTCTTTAAATACACCGGTTTTTTCGCCCAATTCCCGTAAGGTCGTCTGAAATTTTTGTCCTTGTTTTTCGACATGTGCCAAGGTTTCGGGCGCGTTGATGATGTCGAACGCGCGGCTGCCGACGGCGCACGCCATCGGATTGCCGCCGAAAGTCGAACCGTGTGTTCCCGGCCCGAAGGTCGGGGCGATTTTATCGGTGGTCAGAATCGCGCCGATGGGAAAGCCTCCGCTTAAGGCTTTGGCGGAACTGAGAATATCGGGCGTAATGCCGTAATGCTCGTAGGCGAACAGCTTGCCCGTGTGTCCCATACCGGTTTGCACTTCGTCCAAAATCAGCAATGCGCCGTGTTCGTCGCACAAACGGCGCGCGGTTTGCAGATATTCCTGCGTGGCGGGCAGGATGCCGCTTTCGCCTTGAATCGGCTCGATAATCACCGCGCAGGTGTTTTCGCCGATGGCGGCTTCCAATGCGGCAACATCGTTGAACGGAACGTGGGTAATGCCTTGCGGCAGCGGCGCGTAGTCTTTGCTGTATTTGGGTTGGCCGCCGACTGAGACGGTAAACAGCGTGCGACCGTGGAAGCTGTTCAGGCAGGAGATGATTTCGGTTTTGTGTCCACCAAAATGATCGCGCCCGTATTTGCGCGCCAGTTTCAGTGCGGCTTCGTTGGCTTCCGCACCGGAATTGCAGAAAAACACTTTGTCGGCGAAGGTATGCTCTACCAGCTTTTGCGCCAATTCCTGCGCGGGTTTGGTGGTGTAGATATTGGAAATATGCCACAATTTTTGCGACTGCTCCGCCAGCGCGGCAATCAAATCGGGATGGCAGTGTCCCAACGCGTTGACCGCGATACCGCCCGACAAGTCGATGTATTCACGGCCTTCGGTATCCCAGACGCGGCTGCCAAGGGCGCGTTCGGGAATCATGGGGGCAAATGAAAAATTAGGGGTCAGGTAGTTTTGCATCCGATTTCCTTTGCAGTTTAAGTCTGATGTATAGTGAATGAATGGCGTTGCTTCGTATGGTTTCGCCTGACATGGCATGAGACATTTCCTATCCAGATTGTCTTCGAAGCAAATACAACGCCGTTGTAGATATTGAATCAATTCGTCGATTATGCGCCGATTAAGACATTGTGTCATCCGCAGCCGGATTCAAATATTTAGACAATGCAGCCACTATCAACAAAGGTCGTCTGAAAACGCAGATCTAACCCGTCAAACGTTTTCAGACGACCTTTTGGCATAATATTCACACTAAGGCTTACTTGAACAATCAAGGTACAAACTTAGCAGCTCTATCTTTTTATAGTGGATTAACTTTAAACCAGTACGGCGTTGCCTCGCCTTGCCGTACTATCTGTACTGTCTGCGGCTTCGTCGCCTTGTCCTGATTTAAATTTAAGCCACTATACTTTCAAATTTCTTTTTTCCAAACATCTTTCCGCCGCCGTCAAACCCGACTGCACCGCAGCTTCCAACGTAGCCGGATAGCGCGGATGCAGGTAGTCGCCTGCGGGATAGATATTCCGCTGGTGCAGCCAAGCAAAATCGGGAGATGCGGTATCTGGCGTACAGGCTGTGATCGCGCGTTTTTCGGTAATAACGCGGACGGCTTCGGGTTCGTCCAAATAAGGGCAGATCCGTTTTACGTCGGCATGGACTTTCTCCGCCCATTCTTGGCTTTTGAACGCGCCAACATGATCGGAAACGCTGATGACGGCAGCGACTTCGTTTGTCGGCAAACCGAGTGCGCCGCGATACACCAGCCATTGAGCCGTACCATCGGCAAATCCGGTCAGCGGCGCGGGCAGATGGACGGGAACGGCATAGCGAAGATAGACGGTGGTGATTGAGTGGTATTGGAGATTTTGATAGGTCGTCTGAATATAGTCCGGAGTATCTTCAGGAAAAAGATGGACGGCATGATATGGCGCAGTCGCAACAATAACGGCATCAAAAGCCTCATCATTCACAACAACGCGTCCGTCAGGAAGGTTTTTCAGACGACCTACTCGGGTTTCAAGACGGATATCCGCGCCAAGTTGCTTGAGTTTTGCCAACGCAGGCTCGGCGATGATTGCGCCTAAATCGCGCTTGGGTAAAAGATAGTCACTGCCGGATTTATCCGCCCATACGCCGTCGGACAAAACATTGCACAATACCCGTAAACTTGCGTGTTCCAAGGGCGTATTGAGCGCGCCCCACACCAACGGCTGCCAAAACTCTGCAACCAGCCTGCGCGGGACATTGCGCTGCCGCAGCCATTGAGCAACAGCCAAATCAGTGCGCTTGCCTCGTGCGTAACGCTGCAACGCGGACATATCGGATAACAACCTGATTTTCAGCGATAACGAAATGTTTTTAGCACGCAAGATGCCGGTCAAAATATGCAGCGGCGAAGGAAGGTTCGCACTTTGAAACTGCAAACCTTCATACATATGCCATTGAAGGGGCAAACGGCAGAACGCGGCTTCAGGGTCGACGCCGATATGTTCCATTAGCGCCAATACGCCGTGATAAGCGCCGAGCAAAATATGCTGTCCATTATCCAGAAAGCTGAATCCGTCAGCGTTTCCAGCTAAAGTACGCGCCCTACCCCCAGCCTGCCGACTGGCTTCAAACACGGTAACATCGGCACGGCGCGCCAGTGACACTGCGGCAGACAAACCTGCCCAACCTGCACCGACAACGGCAATTTTCGGGCGAAGATGCGAAGTATTCATGGCTTAAATCCGAATAACCAGGTTTTCAGGGCAATACGCTTTTTGCGCGGCGAAGGAATGGCAATTTTATAAGTCAGGACGTTTTGCGCGCCGTCGCGGTCGATTTCGTTCAGCAGCGCATAATAAATCGCCGCCATCACCAATCCGACTTTTTGGGATTTTTTATCGGCGGCGGGCAACAGCGACATCGCCTTGCGATAAGTTTCGCGGGCGCGTGAAACTTGAAAGCGCATCAGTTCAGCAAAATTATCCGTCGGCTTACACTGCATAATCACGCTTGCAGGCACGTCAAACCGCTGCATTTCCTCCATCGGCAGGTAAATACGACCGTTTCTCGCATCCTCGCCGACATCACGGATAATGTTCGTCAGCTGCAACGCCAGTCCCATCTTATCGGCGTATTTCAGCGTTCGGTCGTCTGAAAAACCCAAAATCCGCGCAATCAGGCAGCCGACTACGCCTGCGACGCGGTGGCAATACAGTTTCAACTCTTCAAAACTGCCGTAACGCGCCTGAACCAAATCCATCTGCATCCCGTCGATTAAGGCTTCCAGTTCATATTTCGGCAGCTTGAATGTTTCCTTGACCTGCTGCAAAGCCTGATTGACCGGATGCTCCGGCATCACGCCGCCGAATACCTTGTCCAAATCGCCACGCCACCAGTTCAGCGTCGCCTGCGCCACATTCGGATCGGAACAGTCATCGACTACATCGTCCAATTCGCGGCAAAAAGCATACAAAACCGTTATCGCATCCCGCTTTTCCTGCGGCAGGAAACGGAAGCCCGATAAAAAACTGGAGCGGCTTTCTTCTGCCTTCTGACGGCAATAATCAAGTCCTTGCACGGCGTGTCCTAAAAATCTAAAAATATGGTTATGAAGGACGATTTTATCGGGATTTGGGGAATTGTGGCAATTTCAGACGACCTTTCATCCCTATATTGTTCAAATCGTCCATATTTGATTTACTTCATTTTTAAGACAAGTTAATATAGACAATCGACTCTCCTAATACCAATTATATTTTATAGTCATGAACATTACGTCTAAAACACTTATCCTAACCATCCTGCTTTCCATTTCAGGAATGCAGGCTTATGCAGCAAAACCACATTACACCCCGCGCCACAATGTCTCTCAAAATAATGAAAACCAAGCCTTCCGATTGATGCAAGAAATGGCGAAACGGGGAGATACCCGTTCTCAACTTGACTTAGGCACTATGTACGCCAAAGGCATCGGTACGACACAGGATTACGAGCAGGCAAAATACTGGTTTGAAAAAGCAGCACACAGCGACAACTCCGAAGCGCAATTCAATCTTGGAATCGTTTATTACGAAGGTGAAGGAACGGCACAAGACTATCGTCAAGCCAAATTTTGGTGGGAAAAAGCAGCCGAACAGGGCAATGCAGAAGCAGCGTTTAATTTAGGTATTCTGCACTATGCCGGTATAGGCGTCCCACAAGATTATATACAGGCAAAAACTTGGTTTCACAAAGCTGCAGACCAGGGAGAAGACAGCGCACAATTTTACTTGGGTTTGATGTATTACTCAGGTGAAGGTGTAGCTCAAGACTATAAGCTTGCCAAGTCATGGTTTGAAAAAGCTGCCAAGAAAGGCAATGCCAAAGCACAATATAATTTAGGCATCATGTTTGCCGAGGGACAAGGCGTTACCCAAAATTATCCCAAAGCAAAATATTGGTATAACAAAGCAGCAGAACAAGGTAACGCGAATGCTCAAAACAACTTAGGCGTTTTATACGAAAACGGACAAGGGGTAACCCAAAATGTTACCCAAGCAAAATCTTGGTTTGAAAAAGCCGCAGCCCAAGGCAATACGCTTGCACAACACGCCTTGGAATACATGACGCAGCAAAATCACAACTGAACCCCAAATTTTGCCAATACACCCTTATCGATGGATTAACCTTGTCCATTGAGCAGCCATACTAGAGAAAGCTAAAAAATAAGGCATATGGTTACAACCATATGCCTTATTTTTCTTTTGATACAATCAATTACAATATTTGTTAATATCACCCTGATATTGCTTAATCAAATCATCGCGATTGGCTGTACGCGCACTTTCCGCAAACTGACGATTTACGCGGGCAATCCGGCAATTGTCTTCTTTATTTTGGCGGTTTGCTTCTTCAACTTTCTTATTCTGCTCCTCAACCTGCTTATTCTGCGCCAAAATTTTCTCGTTCAGCTTGGCTTGCTGCTCTGACAGCGTCCCTTCTTGAGCATGTTCCGGCTTGGCAACCGCAGGGGTCACATTGCGAGTTCGAATATTCACAATATTCGAACGTTCCGGCTGCAAGCGGTTAGGGGTATCGGAGTAGCTGGTACTGCCACTGCCGCTTTTCCATGTATAAACGTTATTTCCGGCCACTGCTCCGGCAGCATACAAAACGCCCACCAAAAATAAGGATAAAGATGATTTTTTCATATTGTTTTCATCGTAAACGTGTTTTCAGACGACCCTATTCTACTTGATTTTCAAAAATATGTCATATTAATTCAAAAATATGCGTCGTAATGGTGTCGTAAAAAAATAATCTCAAATTGCAAACAATCCGCTGTCAACAAATCTTAGCGGGTGTTATAATGCCGTGCATCTTGCACAAACTGAAAGACTGAGCATCATGCGTATCGTAGAAAAAGCCTATACTTTCGACGATGTTTTGTTGGTTCCTGCACATTCAACCGTGCTGCCACGAGACGTTAAACTTCAAACCAAGCTCACCCGCGAAATCACGCTCAACCTCCCCTTACTTTCCGCAGCAATGGACACCGTTACCGAAGCACGCCTCGCCATTTCTATGGCGCAAGAAGGCGGTATCGGCATTATCCATAAAAACATGACGCCCGAAATGCAGGCGCGTGCCGTTTCCAAAGTGAAACGCCATGAGAGCGGCGTAGTGAAAGACCCTATTACGGTTGCGCCGACGACGCTTATCCGCGAAGTATTGGAAATGCGCGCGCAACGCAAACGCAAAATGTCCGGTCTGCCAGTCGTAGAAAACGGCAAAGTAGTCGGTATCGTTACCAACCGCGACCTGCGTTTTGAAAACCGCCTCGACCTGCCCGTTTCCGCCATCATGACCCCGCGCGAACGCTTGGTTACCGTCCCCGAAGGCACAAGTATCGACGAAGCGCGCGAACTGATGCACGAACACAAAGTCGAGCGCGTTTTGGTCTTGAATGAAAAAGACGAGCTGAAAGGCTTGATTACCGTAAAAGATATTTTGAAAACCACCGAGTTTCCAAATGCCAACAAAGACTCCGAAGGCCGTTTGCGCGTAGGCGCGGCTGTAGGCACTGGCGGCGACACCGAAGAGCGCGTAAAAGCATTGGTCGGTGCTGGTGTCGACGTCATCGTCGTCGATACTGCACACGGCCATAGTCAAGGCGTTATCGAACGCGTCAAATGGGTGAAAGAAACCTATCCGCACATCCAAGTCATCGGCGGCAATATCGCAACCGCCAAAGCTGCTTTGGATTTGGTTGCAGCAGGCGCAGATGCCGTCAAAGTCGGTATCGGTCCGGGTTCGATTTGTACCACCCGTATCGTTGCAGGCGTAGGCGTGCCGCAACTGACCGCCATCCACAACGTTGCCGAAGCCCTCAAAGGTACAGGCGTTCCGCTGATTGCCGACGGCGGCATCCGCTTCTCCGGCGACATCGCCAAAGCTCTGGCAGCGGGTGCATACAGCGTAATGCTGGGCGGTATGTTTGCCGGTACGGAAGAAGCACCGGGCGAAATCGAACTCTACCAAGGCCGCTCGTACAAATCCTACCGCGGCATGGGTTCTTTGGGTGCAATGAGCCAAGGCTCCGCCGACCGTTACTTCCAAGATAAAACCGACAGCACCGATAAATACGTCCCCGAAGGCATTGAAGGCCGCGTTCCCTACAAAGGCCCGATTGTGAACATTATTCACCAACTGACCGGCGGCCTGCGTTCCAGCATGGGCTATTTGGGCTGCGCCAATATCGCAGAAATGCACGAAAAAGCGGAATTTGTCGAAATCACTTCCGCAGGCATGAACGAATCGCACGTTCACGACGTACAGATTACGAAAGAAGCACCGAACTATCACCGCTAAGGTAAAGTGAAAAAAGGTCGTCTGAAAGTTTCAGACGACCTTAATTGCATCACATTCAAAAATTGTTATTCCACTTCAACCGGTTTGCCTTGCTTATCAATATAAAAGAATTCATCCTCACTATAATCTTCGTCTTTAAATATATTTTTCATATTAACAAGAGCCACACCATTTTGGAAATTATTGAAAGTACCAAATTTGAACGGTATGATTACTTTGCCGGTTCTATCTAAATAGCCGAATTTGCCGTTTAATTCTGCACCAATCAAACCTTCACTCAATGAACCTAGATACGTATATTTAAAAGGGATAACTACCTTTCCCTTTTTATCGATATAACCGTATTTATCATTTTGTGAAACCCTTGCCATACCATCCTCAAAATTATAAGCACTTTTATATCGCGCAGGAATTACCCACTGATTTCTTTTATCGATATAACCCCATTTATCAAGAATCTGAACAGCAGCTACACCCTCATTAAAATAAAAAGCCTTTTCATATTTTGGTGGAATAACCATCTCACCTTTTGTATTGATATAGCCATATTTATCTGTATCAGCAGTGACAACCGCAGCCAATCCTTCGCTAAATGAATCAGCTTTATCATATTGAAATGGGATGACAACTTTGCCCTTTGTATCAATAAAACCCCATTTGCCTTTTTGTTTGGCAGGAGCAATACCTTGTACAAAATCATCAGGCAAATCCTCAAATTTCAAAGGAATCACTTCTTTACCACTAGCGTTGATGTAGCCGCATAAAAGCTGATCTGATTTTCCTACTATTTTACATACTGCTGCCAATCCTTCAGAAAAATCACGGGCAACAGCATATTTGAAAGGAACAACAACTTTCCCTTGTCGATTGACAAAACCATATAAATCAGAAGTATTCTTGTTACTCGGCTTAGTAACCATAGACAAGCCTTCTTCATTAAGGCAAGAAACCGTGCTGTAACCTTCTCTACCGGTCAATTTTGGTGCTTCGCAGGTATCAGCCAGTGCAATAGGTATATACACTGATGCAATGAAAGCGCCTAATAATATTTTCTTCATACATTAACCTTGTTGAAAATGATGTCTGAATTTTATAAAAAACCATATGACCTGTCCATATTCAAAAACAGTTAGCTTACTTAAGATATTTTCAGACGACCTTTCCAACTAAAACAAAGCATTTGCAGCAAGCCTCCCTGCCCTAAAATCTCAAAAACTGTTAAAATGCGGGGCTGTTTAGGCGTATCTGGCTTTTTGTGCAAACTGATGTTGACGTGAAACAAACTTACAGTCGGTTTCATAGCAGTTTTGGCGCCACCATCGGTATAATCGCCGTTGATGTGCTTTCAGCGATACTCACAGGTCGTCTGAAATGTAACAAAGCTACTTTTCTTTTTTCATCCTCATTTGGAGAATATTCATGAGCGCAATCGTTGATATTTTTGCCCGCGAGATTTTGGATTCACGCGGCAACCCCACCGTAGAATGCGATGTATTGCTGGAGTCCGGCGTAATGGGCCGTGCCGCTGTACCGAGCGGTGCGTCTACCGGTCAAAAAGAGGCTTTGGAACTTCGCGACGGCGACAAATCCCGCTACTCGGGCAAAGGCGTATTGAAAGCAGTTGAACACGTCAACAACCAAATTGCCCAAGCCCTGATCGGTATCGATGCCAACGAACAGTCCTACATCGACAAAATCATGATCGAGCTGGACGGCACTGAAAACAAAGGCAATTTGGGTGCGAATGCTACTTTGGCAGTTTCTATGGCTGTTGCCCGCGCGGCTGCCGAAGATTCAGGCCTGCCGCTTTACCGTTATTTGGGCGGTGCCGGTCCTATGGCTCTGCCGGTGCCGATGATGAACGTTATCAACGGCGGCGAGCACGCCAATAACAGCTTGAACATTCAAGAATTTATGATTATGCCTGTCGGCGCAAAATCCTTCCGCGAAGCCCTGCGCTGCGGTGCCGAAATTTTCCACGCGCTGAAAAAACTGTGCGACGGTAAAGGCTTCCCGACTACTGTCGGCGATGAAGGTGGTTTCGCACCTAACCTGAACAGCCACAAAGAAGCCCTGCAACTGATGATAGAAGCAACCGAAGCCGCTGGTTACAAAGCAGGTGATGATGTCTTGTTTGCTTTGGACTGCGCATCCAGCGAATTCTACAAAGACGGCAAATACCACTTGGAAGCCGAAGGCCGTTCTTACACCAGCACTGAATTTGCCGAATACCTTGAAGGCTTGGTTAACGAATTCCCGATTATCTCCATCGAAGACGGTATGGATGAAAACGACTGGGACGGCTGGAAACTTCTCACCGAAAAACTCGGCAGCAAAGTACAACTGGTCGGCGACGACTTGTTCGTAACCAATCCGAAAATCCTTGCCGAAGGCATCGAAAAAGGCGTGGCAAACGCATTGCTGGTCAAAGTCAACCAAATCGGTACTTTAAGCGAAACCTTGCAAGCGGTTGACTTGGCAAAACGCAGTCGTTATGCCAGCGTAATGAGCCACCGTTCGGGCGAAACTGAAGACAGCACCATTGCCGACTTGGCAGTCGCTACCAACTGTATGCAGATCAAAACCGGTTCATTGAGCCGCTCCGACCGCATGGCGAAATACAACCAACTGCTGCGCATCGAGGAAGAATTGGCAGAAGCTGCCTACTACCCCGGCAAAGCCGCATTCTATCAACTGGGCAAATAAGAAAAGGTATTGACGTATGAAGTGGGTAACTGTTGTTTTATCCATCGCGCTTGCTTACTGCCAATACAGCCTTTGGTTTGGAAAAGGCAGTATCGGGCACACGGAAGAATTGCAGGAACAACTTTCCGTGCAAGAGGAGAAAAACCAGACGCTCACTTTGCGCAACCAGTTCCTTGCTGCGGAAGTCGATGATTTGGCGAACGGTCAAGAAGCAATTTCTGAAATTGCCCGTGTGGAATTGGGTTACGTCCAAGACGGCGAAACCTATTACCGTTTTATCGAACGCAGCCGTTAATTGCCCTGATGGGAATAAAAGGTCGTCTGAAAAGAAGTTATTTCTAAGTTTTAGGTATCTATGAACAACTGTTCAGACGTTTCGTACAAGCCGATTTCTGTATATTACAGAAACCGGCTTCTCTAATTTCAAAACAATATCGCTCCCATCATTTCCAAAACATATGCAATCATCTATCTGTTATCAATTCATACCCGATTCTGATACAGATATCCCATTCTCAACACAATAGAGAAATCCCTCCTAGACACACATCCTTCTATTGAGAAAATATTGTGTTTAAAATCCAAATACGAAACCCATTCTTTTTCTAATATGCGGTTTCCAAACGCTTTTTGCGGTACAATACCGCCCTTAAATTTCTCCTTATTTCAAAGCACAAACCGCCATGTCCAAAAAAACCAAACAAGAATTAGAGAACAACAAACTCAACAAACGCCTGCGCCATGCCGTCGGCGATGCGATTAACGATTTCAACATGATAGAGCCGGGCGACAAAATCATGGTCTGTCTCTCCGGCGGCAAAGACAGCTACGCCCTCTTAGACATCCTGCGCCAACTCCAAGCCAGTGCGCCGATTGATTTTGAGCTGGTTGCCGTCAATCTCGACCAAAAACAGCCGGGCTTCCCCGAAGAAGTATTACCGACCTATCTTGAAAGCATAGGTGTACCGTATAAAATCGTCGAAGAAGATACCTACTCGACCGTCAAACGCGTATTGGACGAAGGCAAAACGACTTGTTCGCTGTGCAGCCGCCTGCGCCGAGGCATCCTCTACCGCACCGCCAAAGAATTGGGCTGTACCAAAATCGCCTTGGGACACCACCGCGACGACATCCTCGCCACTATGTTCCTGAATATGTTTTACGGCGGCAAACTCAAAGCCATGCCGCCCAAACTGGTAAGCGACAATGGCGAACACATCGTCATCCGCCCGCTGGCGTATGTGAAAGAAAAAGATTTGATCAAATATGCCGAACTGAAACAATTCCCGATTATCCCTTGCAACCTCTGCGGCTCGCAGCCCAACCTGCAACGCCAAGTCATCGGCGATATGCTGCGCGATTGGGACAAACGCTTCCCCGGCCGCATTGAATCCATGTTCTCCGCCCTGCAAAACGTCGTTCCCTCACATCTTGTCGACCCCGAGCTTTTCGACTTCGTCGGTTTGGAACGCGGTCAAACCTTGAAACACGGTGGCGACTTGGCGTTTGACAGCGAAAAAATGCCTGAACGCTACTCCGACGGCAGCGAAGAAGACGAAAGCGAAATCAAAATTACCCCGTCCAAACCCGAACGCAAAGTCATAAATATTCTGGCGAACAAGCCGAAAACTTGCGGTTTATAACGGAATTCAGATTTTCAGACGACCTTTTGGTGCCACCTCCCAAGGTCGTCTGAATTTTTATATCTAAAATTCGACGTATTCGCTCGTTTGCATCAACCTAACCGTTTTCTAGAAATCTAGCATTATTCTTTCTTTTCCTGACAAGACATACAGAAACAATCCCAGTATATTTTTGCAATTGCTTTTGCTGTGAAACTACATAAAGCACAATTCGTTACAGATCACAACAAAAGGTCGTCTGAAAACCGATTTTCAGACGACCTTTTCGTTTTTCACTCATCAACATCAGAATACTATCAAATATCATTTTTTATTTTAAATTAGCAAACAAAACAATAATATCAATTATTATACCTTTCCCGTCATTTTATTCCCCGATACAATCAACATCATGACACACAAGAAAAAAATCTATTAATGTCAGATAGATAGGTATTATTTTTTCCCAGCAACTTGTTCTCAAGGAGAGCCATCATGGCCAATACATTGCACTCTTTACCCAGCAACGCAGCAAATAATAAACCCGTCGTCCTCAAAGGAACGCCCCGTAATGACGTTTTACATGGCAGTCTCGGACATACCACGTTCTATGGCGGCTTGGGCGACGATATTTATTACAGTAAGAACGCGGGCGACACTATCGTTGAATATGCACATGAAGGCAATGATACGGTTTACGCCGATACAACCTTTACCTTACCGACCCACGTCGAAAACCTGACACTGACAGGCAACGGCAACACCTTTGGATTTGGCAACAACTCCAACAATATTCTAATAGGCAACAGTGGCAACAACCGCTTGAGCGGCGGTCGCGGCAATGACAAGCTAGAAGGTATGGCTGGTAACGACCTGTTGCTAGGCGGTGACGGCGACGACTCGCTCTATGGTGGAGATGGCAAGGACTCACTCTATGCTGGAGATGGCGATGACCGGCTCTATGGTGGAGATGGCGATGACCGGCTCTATGGTGGAGATGGCGATGACCGGCTCTATGGTGGAGATGGCGACGACTGGCTCGAGGGCGGACATGGTCGCGACGGCCTTGTGGGTGGAGATGGCAACGACACTTTAAACGGTGGTAGTGGAGTAGACTTCATGCGTGGTGACCAGGGGGATGATATTTACTATGTTGATAATTGGCTCGATGAAGTTGACGAATATTTTGATGAAGGTACCGATACTGTTTACAGCAGCGTTTCCTACTTTATTAATAGCAACGTCGAAAACTTGACGCTGATAGGAAACGATAACATCAACGGTTATGGCAACGAAGAAAGCAACATCCTGACAGGCAACAGCGGCAACAACTACTTGCTCGATAATCTAGATGGATATGACACGCTCTACGGCATGGACGGTGACGACCTTCTGCAGAGTGGCGCAGGTGACGACCGTCTTTACGGGGGTAACGGAGATGACATCCTAGAAGGTGGTGAAAACAACGACGTACTTGATGGCGGACATGGAAATGATACTTTAGACGGTGGCTACGGCGTAGACAAGATGACCGGTGGGGATGGAAATGATATCTATTATGTGGACAATGTAAATGACACAGTTACCGAGCGATCGGGAGAAGGTAACGATACCATTTACAGTAGCGTTTCCTACACTGCCGCAGCAAATGTTGAAAACCTGACTTTAAGAGGCAGCAACAACATCTTCGGCATTGGCAACCATAATGACAACATCTTGACGGGCAACAACGGAAATAATCGCTTGAGCGGTGAAGACGGCAATGATACCCTGTACGGTATAGGCGGCAACGACACCCTGTTAGGCGGCAATGGAAATGACCATCTCAACGGTGGAGACGGTGATGACTATATCGCTGGCAGCTCGGGTAGCGACACCATCATCACAGGTGAAGGCAAAGACACCGTTGCCTTTACTGCATCAGATATTCGTGAAGGCAGTATAGACCGTTTGCTCGACTTTAACCCTACGACGGACAAACTCGACCTATCTGGTATGCGTTCACTGCTGACTGGCAGCAACGCCAATTTGAGCTGGTCAAAGATGTTCGTTGAAAAAGACCCTGAGGTCATCCTCCAAAAAGACCGTCCTTATCTCATCTTCGATACAGAGCAGCATACTCTTGCTTATCGTGAGGCAGGTTCAAGCAGCAGCACCATATTTGCCAAATTCGATTTTGTCTGGTTGGGCCCATCCAATATCATCGGCTAAAGATTTGCTAAAAAGAACAGACCATTTGGAACGAATCTGCTTTTGCTGAGAAACGACACCTAAAGCACGATTCGTTACAGATAGCAACAAAAGGTCGTCTGAAAATCAGTTTTCAGACGACCTTTTCGTTTTTTCACCCTCTCGACATTAAAATACTATTAAATATTATTTCATATTTTAAATTAATATAAAAAACAATAATATAAATTATTATATCTTTTGCATCATTTTATTTCTCGATACAATCAGCATCAAACATACAAGAAAAAACCTATAAATGTCAAATAGATATTTATATCTATTTTCCCCAGCAACTTGTTCACAAGGAGAGCCATTATGGCCAATACATTGCACCCTTTATACTATAACGTAGCAAACAATGAATCCGTCGTCATTAAAGGCAAGACCCGCGATGACGTTTTATATGGCAGTCTCGGACATACCGTATTCTACGGCGGCTTAGGCAACGATATTTATCACAGTAAAAACGCAGGTGACACTATCGTTGAATATGGATATGAAGGCAACGATACGGTTTATGCTGATACGGACTTTACCTTACCGACACACGTCGAAAACCTGACACTGACAGGCTACGGTAACCACTACGGTTTCGGTAACAACTCAAATAACACCCTGATAGGCAACAGTGGCAACAACCGCTTAAGCGGTGGTCGTGGTAATGACACGCTACACGGCATGGACGGTAACGATCTGCTGATGGGCGGCGATGATCGCGACTATCTTTACGGAGGTAGCGGAAATGACGTTCTACAAGGCGGCGAAGGAAACGACCTGCTCGATGGCGGATACGGCAACGACACTTTAGACGGTGGCAGCGGTGCAGACAGCATGAGCGGTGGATACGGTGATGACATTTACTATGTAGACAATGTGAACGATACCGTTACTGAAGGATGGTTTGAAGGGACCGATACCATTTACAGCAGCGTTTCCTACACTGCCCCAACCAACGTCGAAAACCTGACGCTGACAGGCTACGGTAACCACTACGGTTTCGGCAACAACTCAAATAACACCCTGACAGGCAACAGTGGTAACAACCGCTTAAGCGGTGGGCGCGGAAATGACACGCTCTACGGCATGGACGGTAACGATCTGCTGATGGGCGGCGATGATCGCGACTATCTTTACGGAGGTAGCGGAAATGACGTTCTACAAGGAGGCGAAGGAAACGACCTGCTCGATGGCGGATACGGCAACGACACTTTAGATGGTGGCAGCGGTGCAGACAGCATGAGCGGTGGATATGGGGATGACATTTACTATGTAGACAATGTGAACGACACCGTTACTGAAGGATGGTTTGAAGGAACCGATACCATTTACAGCAGCGTTTCCTACACCGCCCCAACCAACGTTGAAAACCTGACTTTGACAGGCAGCAACAACATCTTCGGTATTGGCAATTATGGCAACAATACCCTGACCGGCAACAGCGGACATAATCGCTTGAGCGGCGAAGACGGCAACGACACTCTATACGGCATGAGCGGCGATGACACACTGTCAGGCGGCAATGGATATGACTACCTCAATGGTGGAGACGGAGATGACTATCTCGCAGGTGGTTTGGGCAGCGACACTATTATTACGGGCACAGGCAGGGATACCATTGCCTTTACCGCATGGGACATCCGTGAAGGTAGTATAGACCGCATTACCGACTTTAACTCTAATATGGACAAACTCGACCTATCTGCTATGCGTTCGCTGCTGAGCGGCAGCAGTGCAAATTTGAGCTGGTCAGAGATGTTCGTCAGCAACCCTTCTTATTACGATGCCGATCGCTCTTATCTCGTTTTTGATTCAGCACAGCAAACTCTTGCTTATCGTGCGGCAGGTGCAAGCAGTAATACTGTATTTGCCAAATTCGATAGCGACCAAGCAGTATGGTTGAACGCATCCAATATCATCGGCTAAAGATTCGCTAAAAAGAACTGACAGTTTGAAACGAATCTGCTTTTTAAATTCCAAAGCAGAGATTTAAAACAAACGTAAAACAAATTGTCCGTTCTTTCTAAGCTGATTCAATATAAAACGTCGTCTGAAAACTCAATTACAGGTTTCAGACGACGTTTTGGTTTCTAAGATCCGTGTTGTTGACATCTACAAGATCTTTCGTCGAATCAGAAGCTCTCCCTTAAACTCAAGTTTCAAATCCTAAATTGACATAGAAGAAAATTGATTTAAGCAGTTGCTTGAAACTATATTTACCAATCAATTTAAAAGGTCGTCTGAAAACCTAAGTTTCAGAGTAAAGTACATTGCGCCTATAAAAACTGCACCTTAGCGAATCTACTAAGGTGCGGTTTAATCCATTCTAAAGCCTCAAACATCATTTCAGGCGACCTTCTGAGTAATGATTTCTTGAATAATCAAACAAAGTCTCAGGAAAGTATCAACTATTTTCTCTACTTTTTATTTGAAACAGGTTCGCAACCTGTATTACCGTTTTTAGTGGTTAACTTGGCTTTGGCTGATTCAGCATCGGTACATTTGTAGGCATTGCCCAAACTGTCCATCCAAACGGAAAGTTTGTAATTCGTCCCACTTTTCGGGGTAGCAAAAAGATAATAGGCTCTGCTGTGTTTAGAGTCCTTATCTTTCATTGCGCCACTGAAATCATACTTAGCAGCAACTTCTGATGTAGCCTGATAGGTCTTAAAAAAACCCGCATCTCCCTCAATTTCATCTTTCATTTTGAGGGCGGGATTTTTGACCAATTTGGTTTTCAAGGAATTATTGATGATAACCAATTCAGCATGCGCCTGAGATTGATAGCCGCGTTCAATGTAATGGATATAGGAAGGGTAAGCGATGGTGCTGAGGATGCCGATAATAGCAATAACAATCAGCATCTCGACCAGCGTAAACCCTTGAAATTTAGTGATAGACGTATTCATGATTTTATCTATTTATTCGTTGGCTACATAAGATTGCAGCATAACTACCGTATTTTCGTTTTTTCCCCATGCTTTAGCAGTGACACGATAAATGGTACGGTTGTCAGTAGAATTGGTGCTTAGGTATTCGATGATATAGCGGGGAGGCTTTTTGGCCCCACTATTTTTATCAATCGGGTATTCTCTACCATTAACATTGATACATTCTGTTTCTTTCTTAGAATGTGAATCAAGACATTCTGCATGCTTTCTTTTCCAAGCTTCTTCAACTTTGCTCAGATCTGCCTCGCCTTTAACATCAATAATACCAGTTGGGGTAGTGTATTCTTTAACACTAAGCTGTTTAGCTCTGCAAAGCCCCTTGGAACATTGATCATTAAAAATCTGCGTGCCTTCTTCAATAGAATAGATATAGTCCTCACCTTCGCGTAATGCCGCCTCAGCAAGTGTAGTAGCAAATTTATGGTCGGCATCATTGGTACTGATTCGCTGCTCAGTATTGTAGGACTGGGTTGCCGTAACGACGAGCAGGGCAATGACGATCATGATCATCAGGACGATGAATAATGCAAAGCCTTTTTGTGCAGAAGCTTTAGCGGGAAGATAGTTTAGAGTAATCGGTCTGCGCATTTGTTTCCTCCGCGTACAGTTGCATTGATTTGATAGAGTTGAACTTTGTTTTCATCATTGCTTCCGCCAGCATTAATACTGCCGCTGTTCAACAGGAGTTCGATAGAGGCTGGAGTTTCATCACCAGACAGTGTCGTAGTATATTTAAATGTTTCATCTTTTGTCTTATCCTCCTCCTGCTTCTGAGCATTTCCGGCAGGAGTTGGAGTAGGTGCAGACGCAGATGCCGCTTCACTTTCCTCAAATGTTTCAGGGCAATTTTGGGTATATAAGTAATGAATACTCATACTTTCTATTCCCTTAATCAGCAACTGCGGATTGCTCCACTCACCGTTTTCTGTCAATTGGAAACGATAAAGACCTTTTTGCCCTCCGGCAGTACCGACAGCATAGGCATTCACCTCATGTTTCATTATGGAAATATTGCCCGCTTGTGAACCATCTGTCTTCAAATCTGCTTTAATATCAGTAATTGGCTTTCCTGGTTTGGTAATGTTTGTGCAGCTGCTGGCCACTACTGTTGCCGCATTTGGTGATGCGGTATCTATGCCGTATTGGAAAATCAGCGCCTTGCCGATCTGCTTAAAATCAGCTGCCCCTAAGGAGTCTGTTTCTCTGACTTCTCTGACGGCAGGAAGCATTTTTCCACTACCTTTAAGCTTGAGGAAGTCTTTGGAGCCAGAATCAACGATCACGGCTTGGGCATCATATGCCGACATATTGAAACAACCGAAGTTTCCAGCCATACGGGCATCACGTACGATCTGGTTAGATGCGTTACGCAAATCCTGCTGAACATTTAAGCGCGCTGTGGCAACAGTATTCAAACTGCGTGCAGTGAAATAGCTGGAGCTGACTGCCAACAGGACTATCATGCTCAATGCGCTTGCCACAAGGAATTCAATCAGACTGAAGCCTTGCACACCTGTTTTAACCGGAATGTGTGAGCGGTTTTTATTATTCATTATTTTTCCCTTACGCGTACTTGATAAGTATAAATGAGCGAATCTCCATAAGTTTTGGCGTCACTTGCGGCTTTACCCTCCTCTATATCTCTAAGCCATAATACTTTGATAACGGTATCGGCACCTGCTTTGTTATCGCAATTTTCATGAAAAGCCCCGTCATAAGTGGACTCCTTATTCAAACTATCTTGGCATACTGAATAGTAGAACGCAGAGTCAGGAAGGGCTGCTTTCAGTTCGTCATGAAATTGGCCAAGCTGTGCTTTAGCCAACTCTTCTTTTTTCATACTCTCTTTCAGCGGTCCTTTTTTCAACGGCTCAGTAGAGGAATCACCGTATGTGGTGTAGTAATCCCTATAATTCTTACACCACCCTCTATCGCGCCCACTCTTGGTAGCTCCCGTTTGATGAGTATCGCATTTTTCAAGTCTAGGATTAATCAACATCCCTTCCACCAAATTTTGGGTAAGTTGCGATACGATAGTCTGTCCTTCCGCTTCGCGCACGCTGGAAACGGTACGCAGTTGGATGGCAAGCAAAGCGAGCACGCCGATTGCAAGGACAAACATGGCGACCAAGACTTCAATTAAAGTCATACCTGATTGATATGGTTTGGAGGAACTTACCGATCTCGTTTTGGCGAAACTCGACTCGCTCGTTTTCAGACGACCTTTTGTACGTAATGTCATGGGTTTCATAGAGCTATATTTTATTTTTGGGGTTGTTTATTGGATTTTGCTTTAGATTCTGCATATTTACAGAGATCGCGTGAATCTGACTTGGCGCAGATTTCTACTCGTCCGCTACTGTCGACCAACACAATGCTGGCACGAGACTTTTTGGTACTTTCTGTGGTTGCGGCGGAATCGGTCATGCTGATTTTGATATAGCCGTCTGAGTAGGTAAAATCAGATTTTTTACTGGGTTTATTGACGGAATAACCAAAAGTACCGTTCGGTTGAAATGCCCAAAAAACAGGCTGTGAATCAGAGTCTTTGCCACCGAATTTGACATGATCAAATTGGTAGGTCACTTTATTCGCATCCTTGGCGTTCAAGACAATAGTGCGCAGGAAAATATCCGCCCTATCATCATTGTAGTTAACATCACCACTCTTATCAGCGTAGGCCAAAATGCCACTTTGATTGTATTTGGTATCACATTTATTGTCTGGAATCCCGTTTTTTCTGATTTGTACGGGACAGACATAGACAGGGAGATTGAGGCGGACTGCTTCGGCTCGTGCGAAACGCAAGAGGTTCGCCACCTGCTCTGCCTGACTGGCAGCGCGGCGGGAGGCAATCCATTCGCTCATATTGGGAAGGGCGATAGTAGCCATGATGGCGGTAATAGCGATCACGACCAACAATTCGATTAAGGTAAAACCTTTTTGTTGTGCGTACATGAGTAGTAAAAACGTCTAGAGTTAAGTAATGTGTTTTATCATCCGGCTTAGAATGTTTTTATCGCCGATAATTATGCGGTTTGGCTCATTCTAAACGATATTGGGATGAATTGCCTAATAAAATATGAAATTTGCTTGTTTTTTAGGCTGATTTGTCTCAATCTTCCATCAATGCGGATTCGGGTATGTAGGCTGCATTATCGAATTTGGTAAATTGCCCCATCCAAGTGAGGAATACTTTCCCGACAGGACCGTTACGATGTTTACCGATAATACATTCTGCGAGACCTTTCATGGGCGATTCTTGATTATAGTATTCGTCTCGGTACATAAACATAATCAGGTCGGCATCCTGCTCGATGGCACCGGATTCCCGCAAGTCGGACATCATTGGGCGCTTGTCGGTACGCTGCTCTACGGTACGGCTCAACTGCGACAAGGCAATGACGGGAACTTGCAACTCCTTCGCTAAGGCTTTGAGGGAGCGCGAAATTTCGCCGAGTTCTGAGGCGCGGTTGTCCGAACGTCCTGAGCCTGCCATCAATTGCAGGTAGTCAATCACGATTAAGCCCAATTTTCCGTTGAACTGGCGCGCAAGGCGACGGGCGCGGGCGCGCAGTTCGAGTGCGGTCAAACCCGGTGTTTCGTCGATATACATAGGCGCATCGGAAAGCTTGACCACAGCCTCATTCAGACGACCCCAATGTTCATCTTCCAATCTGCCTGTTTTCAAAACGCTCTGATCAAGCCTGCCCACCGAACCCAGCATACGCATCACCAATTGCGCGCCCCCCATCTCCATCGAAAACACAGCGACAGGCAGCTTGCCTTCTACGGCAACATGTTCGGCGATATTGATCGAAAAGGCAGTTTTACCCATAGACGGACGACCTGCCACGATAATCAAATCGCCCGGCTGGAGACCTGAGGTTTTTTTATCCAAATCGATAAACCCCGTTGACACGCCGGTCACTTCATCGGGATTGTCGCGGGAATAAAGCATGTCGATGCGCTCGACCACTTCCTTCAAAAGCGCAGGCATTTCGAGAAAGCCCTGTTTGGATTTAGCCGTACTTTCCGCAATTTGGAACACCTTGTTTTCCGCTTCATCCAAAAGCTGTCCCGCATCCCTGCCTTGCGGATTGTAGGCGCTACGGGCGATTTCGGTACCGACTTCGGCAAGCTGGCGCATAATGGAACGCTCGCGCACGATTTCGGCATAGCGGCGGATATTTGCAGCGGACGGCGTGTTTTGCGCTAAGGTAATCAGGTAATTGAATCCACCCGCCGCCTCTAGTTCTTCATTGCGCTCCAAACTTTCCTGAACGGTAATTACGTCGGCAGGACGACTCTCGTTAATCAAGTTTGCAATGACGCGGAAAATCAGGCGGTGTTCATGTCGGTAGAAGTCTTCGCCGGTAACCACATCGGCGATTCTGTCCCAAGCCGAATTCTCGAGCAAAAGCCCACCCAAAACGGATTGCTCCGCCTCCATAGAATGCGGCGGCAGCGACAACGCGCTGACTTCGCGGTCTTCAGACGACGTATCGGGATAATCGTTCATGGCAGTTGCTCTTAGGCTGAAATGGGAATCTGCTATTATAGCGCAGTGGAAATTGGGTTGGCATTAGCTTTGTGCCAACTTAACTGCCATCAAGAAATAGATAGGTCGTCTGGAAATTTTCAGACGACCTTTTTGCTATAATTTCCCTTTTCCCGAACCGAAAACAGGCGGCAATATGGAAGTCATCCAATACCCCGATTCCCCCTTCAAACTCCACCAACCCTTCCCGCCCGCTGGCGACCAGCCCACCGCCATTGCCGGCTTGCTCGAAGGGCTTTCAGACGGCCTTGCCTATCAAACCCTGCTCGGCGTAACCGGTTCGGGCAAAACCTACACCATGGCGAACGTCATCGCGCAAAGCGGCCGCCCCGCCATCATCATGGCGCACAACAAAACCCTTGCCGCCCAGCTCTACGCCGAAATGCGCGAGTTTTTCCCCGAAAACGCGGTGGAATATTTCGTCTCCTACTACGACTATTACCAGCCCGAAGCCTATGTGCCCAGCCGCGATTTGTTCATCGAAAAAGACAGCGCGATCAATGAACACATCGAGCAAATGCGCCTTTCCGCCACCAAAAACCTAATGACGCGCGACGACGTGATTATCGTCGCCACCGTGTCCGCCATTTACGGTATCGGCGACCCGACCGAGTATCAACAAATGGTGTTGTCCGTCAAAGAAGGCGACACCATCGAGCAGCGCGACATCATCGCCACGCTCGTTTCCATGCAGTACGAACGCGGCGATTTGGACTTCAAACGCGGCAGCTTCCGCGTGCGCGGCGACGTGATCGACGTTTACCCCGCCGAAAGCTCCGAAAACGCCCTGCGCATCAGCCTGTTTGACGACGAAATCGACCGCCTCGATATGTTCGACCCACTTTCAGGCAGCCTGCACCAGCGCGTCGGCCGCTACACCGTTTTCCCGTCCAGCCACTACGTTACCCCGCGCGACACCGTATTGCGCGCCTGCGAGTCCATCAAAGAAGAACTGCGCGAACGCATCGAATTTTTCGCCCGCGAACAACGCCCCGTCGAACAACAACGCATCGAGCAGCGCACCCGCTTCGACCTCGAAATGCTCTACGAAATGGGCTTCTGCAAAGGCATCGAAAACTACTCCCGCCATTTCTCCGGTAAAAAAGAAGGCGAACCGCCGCCCACACTGATGGACTACCTGCCCGACAACGCCATCATGTTCATCGACGAAAGCCACGTTACCGTTACCCAAATCGGCGGCATGTATAAAGGCGACGCATCGCGCAAGCAAAACCTCGTCGACTACGGCTTCCGCCTACCTTCCGCCCGCGACAACCGCCCGCTCAAATTCCACGAATTTGAAAAAGTCATGCCGCAAACCGTCTTCGTTTCCGCCACCCCCGCCAAATACGAAGAAGAACACGCCGGACAAGTGGTCGAACAAGTCGTCCGCCCCACAGGGCTGGTCGATCCCAAAATCATCATCCGCCCCGTCGCTACACAAGTCGATGACCTAATGAGTGAAATCAACGACCGCATCCAAAAAGGCGAACGCGTACTCGTTACCACCCTCACCAAACGTATGGCGGAGCAACTCACCGACTATTACAGCGAACTCGGCATCAAAGTGCGCTACCTGCACAGCGACATCGACACCGTCGAGCGCGTTGAAATCATTAGAGATTTGCGGCTCGGACTGTTTGACGTGCTGGTCGGCATCAACCTCTTGCGCGAAGGCCTCGACATCCCCGAAGTCTCCCTCGTCGCCATCCTCGACGCAGACAAAGAAGGCTTCCTGCGCTCCCACCGCAGCCTGATTCAAACCATAGGCCGCGCCGCGCGCAACGTGAACGGCGTCGCCATTCTATACGCCGACAAAATCACCGACTCCATGAAAGCCGCCATCGACGAAACCGAACGCCGCCGCGAAAAACAGATTAAATTCAACGAAGAACACGGCATCGTACCGCAGCAGATTAAAAAACAAGTCAAAGACATCATCGACGGCGTGTACCACGAAGAAGACAGCGGCAAAGGTCGTCTGAAAGGCAAAAACAAGGTTAAAGTCGGCGAAATCCACAACGAAGAAGATGCGATTAAAGAAATCGCCAAATTGGAAAAAGCCATGCAACAGGCAGCTAGGGATTTGCAGTTTGAAGAAGCGGCTGTGTTGCGGGATAGGATTCGGGGGATTAAAGAGAATCTGCTTTTTGGGGTAGAGTAATAATTCAAATTTTTATTTTTTATAGCTAACATTCATAATAATAGATATAGTTTTAGGGCAGGCTTCAGCTCACCATTTCAAAACATATTAGGGATAGATGATTTGAAGCCATCCTACCCATGTATCGATTCTTTTGTATGGACTATACTTAAAAATTTGAGAATTTTTTTAACTCATTTAAAAAGACCACGTTATGACTTATGTACCTTATGAAAAAAGATGCATTGAATTAAGCTCTGGAAATTGTTTTATTTATCCATTCTGCAACATAGAGCGAAAAAGTTCAATGTTAGAACTCATCCTTGATAATAATGCTCTTGTTAATGCTAAAGAATGGTTAAATGATATTAGAAAAAATGAGAATTTTGATAAAATACTATTATCAAAATCTGATCAACTGTGTATTGTTCCATCACTTTATCTAGCATTTGTAGAGCAGTATTTATCAAATAGCAATTACTCTACTGATATCATTCAACGAACAGATAATTTCATAGAGCCTTTTAAAAAACTCGGGATTCCATTTGGAGATGATTTTTCTTCAAATATTGAAAGATTATTAATTCAGAATGAAAAGCAGAATAAAACAGATTGGATAATGTCTTATCTGTATATTATATTATTATTTAGGATTACTTTCGCAAAAAAAGGAGAAAATAAACCCTTTGAGTTATTAAAAGAATTAAAAAATAAAAATGTACCTTGTTTTTCAAGCATTATTATGTTGTGTTGCTTAGCTGAATTTTTAAATAAAAATAAAAATATTAAAATGATCAATGATGATAGACCTGCCTATTCCTATTTATCTAGCTTTATTAACACTCATACTGCTCAAAAAGGAGAAACTGGATTAGAAGAAAAGTATTTTCGTAATAGAGCAGGTGATTTATCATTTTGGTTATCTGTTCCTAAATTATTGCAAGATGATTATGACCCCATGGGTGAGTTAATGGTAGTAACTAAAGACAAAGCTCTAAAAAAATTAATTTTCAGGTGTTTCCCTTTTGTGTTAGAAGCTGATAAAAAAATGAGGGTAATTTTTGATACGAATAGTTTCGACGAACAGTATTCAAAAGAAATTTTATCTTTAATTAAAGAGGCTATATGGGAATTTTCCCCTCCTAATTCTGATGAAGAAAAAATAACTCGTTTAAGTAATTTAAAAAATCATGTTTTAGATGGATTGGATGATAATGTAAAGAAAGAAGTAGAAAAAGTGTGGGATGAATGGTTGATAAATGGATTTGGACTAAACTATAAACCATAAAATTTGCCGCCAATGACTCACGCTATACTAGCAAGCGTAGGCTGGGTCAAGACCCAACAAAATTGTTAAATTTTACGAAATGTTGGGTTTGCAACCCAACCTACATTTTGCTGTCCCTCATATCAAATATTCTCTTATTTTAGCACCTCACCAAAAATTTTCGGAATAAATATTGACTTTAACCTTAGGTCAAAGTTTATGATTTGTGCTCCTTCAGTTATCACATAGGCGAAAAATATGAAAAAACTTATGACTTTTATCACACTTAGCGCTATTGCAATTTCAAATTATGCCCAAGCTAATGAAAAACCGCATCAAGCACACATGAATATGCCAATGTCGACAGGTTCTGCAATGCAAAAAGAATTAATGCAAGGCATGGATCAAATGAATCAAGACATGATGGCAGCTGCGCAATATAAAGATCCTGATGTTGCTTTTGCAGCAGGTATGTTGCCACACCATATTGGCGCAGTAAAAATGGCGGAAGTTGAATTAAAATACGGAAAGGATCCTGAAATGCGTAAGCTTGCTGAGGATATTATTAACGCACAACAAGCGGAAATTGAACAAATGCAAAAATGGCTTAAAGCACACAACAAAAAAGCAAGCCGTAGCCTGCATCCCCGCTAACCGCGTTCGTGGCTGCGCCACACACCCCACCTGAGGATGGCACAAACTTTAAAACCAAGGTGTAGGGTGTGTGCGGTACGCACGCACGCGTTTTTGTTATTCAAAACATTGTTTCAAATTTTCAGACGACCTCAAACGTCGTCTGAAAATCTCTTAGCATAAAGGTCGTCTGAAAACCGTGAATCCGTTTTCAGACGACCTTTGTTTCATTTCAGGCAACGAATATAATAACGCATAGCAAGCGCAGATTAAATATTTTATTTAACACAGTAACTTTGGAGATAATAAATGAATATTGAATATTTATTAGATATTTTAAAAAATAGGGGATATATCAGCATTCAAGATGATAGAAACTTACATGGAAGAGCATCAAGTGATCATTTATTGAGTGAGTTACGGAAGAATGATAAATCAGGCATGGAATTAAAAAAATATGGTATGTATCGTCCAACAGAATTAGTAGACATTTATTGGATTCAAAATGATACCCATGAGGATATTCACGATGGTGTGTTAGATATGAAAAATATTATGGAAGATATTTATTTGGAAGAACTTCACAAATTACAACAAGACATGTAGCAAGCCGTAGCCTGTATCCCTCCTACCGCGTGCGTGGCTACGCCGCACACCTTACCTGCGTGCAGCACAAACTTTAAAACTGACGTAGCGTATGTGCGGTACGCACGCACGCGTTTTTTTTCCGTTAAAACCATTGTTTCAAACTTTCAGACGACCTCAAAAGTCGTCTGAAAATCTCTAGCATAAAGGTCGTCTGAAAACCAATTTGGCGTTTTCAGCAAGCGTAGGTTGGGTCAAGACCCAACAAAACTGTTCAATTTCACAAAATGTTGGGTTTGCAACCCAACCTACATTTTGCCCAATTACATATAATAAAAAGGTCGTCTGAAAACCTATTTAGCGTTTTCAGACGACCTTTGTTTCATTCCAAACAACAAATATAATCACTGAAAGGCTGTTTTCTTCCAATTGGTTCAAGACCCGACGAAATCCATTTTAAAAAGAATCTTCCCATTATGACCTATCTGCAAGCCCTGCAAAAACTTCAATACTGGCTGACAAACAACCAAGCATCTCATGCAAACCATCTGAATTTCAATGTACATCCCCTTTCAGCCGATGAATTGCAGGCAATACGCGAATATACGCAAAACAGGCTGCCTGAAAGCTATTATTTATTTTTACAACAATGCGGCACGGAAGATTTTTTCTATTCATGGTACACCAGCGTGATCGATCAAACTGCATCGCAAACGCCCAAAATAGAAATCTACAATCTCGCCCAACTGAAAGAACAAAATCGCTATTACCAACAACTATTGCACGAAGAACTTGACGACCTACCGCCTGACGAACACCCCGATATAGGCGAAATCTTTATCATCGGCGCGCATCACAGCATGGGGGATTGGTTCGGCTTCGACCTGTCCCGTGCCGAACCCAACTTCGATATTTTTATCCACGATGCCGCCAATCCCGCCACCTATGCCGAAGAAGCCGAATGGCGGCGTTTTGAAGACTGGATCATTCGTTGCGTGGAAAGCGAGGGAGAAGATACGCTTTAAACAAGCAGTAGCAGGAGAGAATAGAAACCCGTAGCGTGGGCTTTGCCCACGAATCAAACTCAAAATTTCAGACGACCTCTTTTACCCAACATTATCGTGGGCAAAGCCCACGATACAATGTATAGTGGATTAAATTTAAATCAGGACAAGGCAACGAAGCCGCAGACAATACAGATAGTACGGCAAGGCGAGGCAACGTCGTACTGGTTTAAAGTTAATCCACTATATACCGGCTACTGACGATATTGAATGATTACTTTGCCGAAAACGGTATCCAAACGGCTTGATTTGAGTTTTGGTATTTTTGCCCGTCGGGGTGAAAAATACAGTTGCTACGCCAAGCTTATTAAGTGCAGCCTATATGGATGTGTGAAAACAATATCCATGCCATTTGAACGCTGCCGCCTGATGATACGAATTATTTCCGTTGCTTCAAAGGAGTAACTATAATGATTGATTATCTGAATATAAATCTAGATTCGAATTTCAGAAAGATTAAAATAAAAAAAGATAAGCCTATCGTGGCTTTAATCAGTCAAAACTTCCTAAAAACAATAAATTGCAATAATTTATTTGAATCGATTAAACAATATCCTTTATTCTGGATAATTCTTATCGGAGAGGATTCTAATATTTTAGAAGATGAATTTGATAATCTTTTAGAACTGGAATCTATCAAAAATAACAATATGTTAAATGTGGTAACAACTAATTTTCAATTTAGTGATTTAACAATAACAGATATAGAAGATATTGCTTATGAATTTTTATTTTTACCCTGTCCGAATGGCAACTGCCAATATTTATCATTCTTAGATTTGAATCATACTGCTGACAGGAAAATTTTTGATTTCATTGAAACACAGCTTAATAATAAAGCAACTAAGTGGTCATAATATTTGCTTTATGATAAAAGTTATAAAGCAGTTTGCACTTTGAAAGGAAGTAACCCCATGTCTAAAAAAATCAAAGCAGATTCTGAGCTTATCAATGAATGCTACAAATGGGTCAAACACCAGTTTTTTACCCAATATGCTGCAAAACATTACGCCAAAGCAGAATTTTGTGTTGTTCAAACCAAGCTAACTGAAAGTAAAATCGGTGGATTACCCTATCTACCCAAAGGTGATGTGGCACCGAAAAATGTAGACGGCGAAACCTTGCGTTTACTTGCTCAAATCAACTGCACTGACCTAAAAGATCTAGAACACTTTCCTTCAACAGGCATACTGCAATTTTTCATCTTAGACAACTGGGAATTCGGTATAGAAAACGGTCGAGACGGCTACGCTGTGCGTTACTATCCTGAAATTAGTGAACACTACACGGAAGCAGAACTTACCAAATACTACCAGCCTTATGCAGAAGATGACGAGTGTTTTCCTATATTGCAAGAGTGCAAGTTGCAATTCGAACTTACTGAACAAACTCCCGTTTTAGACCACGCTACCTGTGTCATGCTGTGCGGAAAATATTTGGCTGAACATAACATAGAAGTCGATTACCGCATGAAAGAACATCTTCAACGCGTCGTACAGCACGAATACGAAAATGAATTTAGTACATACAACAAAGAGGATGAAGATGAAGAAAATCATAGTCAATGTGGTGGCTACCCGTATTTCACACAAAGCGACCCGCGCGATGAAGATAAAGGATTGGTCGACTATAATATCCTGCTGTTCCAACTAGACAGTAGCTTTGATGAAGACGGCGAAGAAATCGTGATGATAGGCGATATGGGCGTGATGAACTTCTTTATCCGGCAAGATGATTTACAGCGTAAGGATTTTTCCGATGTACTGTATTCTTGGGATTGCTGCTAACCCTACACTTGTTGCCTGAAACAGCATACAGATTCACCTCGCATCTGTTTTAGGCTTATGACATTCCCTTGTACAAACACTATCTTTCAGACGACCTTAAAAAATAGATTTGCTTTCACCCGTAGCATAGAAAACTTTTTCATCAGTCAAATTTATCATTCACTTCATGCGGATTGATACGGGCGTTATCCTCCTGCCCTAGACCGACTAATTTACGAAGCCGGGTCATATAGGCATTGACATTCAAACCGCGTCCGTATCGTTGCGCTTCCCAAATGGTTTCCGCCAACGCATCCATCATGTCATGCTCGGCGCGTACCCAGTCGTTGTTATAACGTGTGCAAAGTTGCTGGTGAATCGCCCGTATGCCCGGCGGCTGGTCGATGGCTGCCTGCTCTTGAAGGGAAAGATGCAGCGACATGTGTAAAAACGGGTTGCTCTCCCCGTCTTCCGGCAGCCAGTTTTTGTCTAAGTAATCTTCAATTTTTTCAAGATAATGGGTATATTCGGGATGGGATTCGATGATACGGAGTGCTTTATGTTGAAGCGCATCCAGTTGCAGCGGGGTCAGGCGGTTTTTCCAAACGTGTGCGAAAAATCGGCGGACGTCGTGGGTATTGACATCGTACATGATGAGAAGTGGCTATTGAAGCGTCTGAGAGAATATTTAGAGAAATGGATTTATAGCGAGGCAGAACCTGATAACAAGTTCTGCCTCACTATATTTTGATTACTGCAAAAACCTTATTGGTCCACAAACGCGCGTTCGATCAGGTAGTCGCCGCGTACGCCGGTTTTCGGGGAGACGGTCAGACCGAAATCATCCAGAACTTTGCAGGTGTCTTTCAGCATGGCAGGGCTGCCGCACAGCATGGCGCGGTCGTCTTGCGGGTTGATTTTGGGCAGGCCGATGTCTTCAAACAGTTTGCCGCTTACCATCAGGTCGGTCAGGCGGCCGTGGTGTTCGTAGTCTTCGCGGGAAACTATCGGGTAGTAAATCAGTTTTTCTTTAACCAAGTCGCCGAGGTATTCGTGTTCGGGCAATTCTTTGGTGAAGCGGTCGTAGTACGCCAAATCTTTTTTGTAGCGCACGCCGTGTACGAGGATGATTTTTTCAAATTGCTCGTAAATTTCGGGGTCTTTGGTGATGCTCAAGAAAGGAGCGATGCCGGTACCAGTGCTCAACAGGTAAAGGTGTTTGCCGGGATTCAGGTCGCCGGCAACCAAAGTTCCGGTCGGTTTTTTGCTGATTAACACGTCGTCGCCGACTTTAAGGTGTTGCAGGCGGCTGGTCAGAGGGCCGTCTTGGACTTTAATGCTGAAAAATTCGAGGTGTTCTTCCCAGTTGGCGGAGGCGACGCTGTATGCGCGCATCAGCGGCTTGCCGTCCACCATCAATCCGACCATGACGAATTGACCGTTTTCGAAGCGCAACGATTCGTCTCGAGTGCAGGTAAAGGTGAAATACGCATCCGTCCAGTGGTGTACGGACAATACTTTTTGGGTATTGAATGCTGCCATTTGAGTTTCCTGTCGGTAAATCCGTCTGAACACGCGGGTCGGGCGGATGATGGTTTAAAAGGGTTTTCAGACGACTCTCTCGCCTGTGAATAGATAATGCCGAATTAGAGCAAACGCGCAATTTTAAACGAAAATATTTATCATCACAATGTTTGCTGTCTGGCAGAGGTCGTCTGAAAACTTTTCAGACGACCTCTCTGTCAACGCATTACTTATCTAAGGTTTCGCGGATAATTTCTTTAACGGCGGCTGCATTGTTCGGCACGACTTGGACGCGCTGCGGCAGGTTTTCCAAACCTTCCAACGCGGCAGGGCGCGGAATGGCGACATCGCCGACCGCTTCGCGTATGGTCGCATCGAATTTTGCCGCCAATGCGGTTTCCAAACACACAACCATCTCCCCTTCTTCGCGCACTTCGCGAGCGACTTTTACGCCATCGGCGGTGTGCGGGTCGATGAGTTCTTTGTCTTGCTCGTAAACCTGCTTAATGGTGGCGAGGCGGTTGGCGTGGGTGGATTTGCCGGAGGTAAAACCGTATTTGCCGCCGACTTTTTCCAAGGCAAACTGCAAGTCAAAGCCTTTGCCCGCCGCTACTTCCGCCCACAGCGTATTGATTTCCTGAGGATCGCGATCCATCAGGTCGAACACGAAACGCTCGAAGTTGGACGCTTTGGAAATGTCCATAGACGGGCTGGAGGTAACATAAGTATGCTCGCTGTTTCGCGGGCGGTATGCGCCGGTTTTGAAAAACTCGTCCAACACATCGTTTTCATTGGTCGCGACAATCAGGCGGCGGATAGGCAGGCCCATTTGTTTGGCGATGTGTCCCGCGCAAACGTTGCCGAAGTTGCCGCTCGGCACGCAGAAGCTGACCTGCTCGTCATTGCTTTGCGTCGCCTTGAAATAGCCTGCAAAGTAATAAACCACTTGCGCGACGATGCGTCCCCAGTTGATTGAATTAACCGTACCGATATGGTATTTTTCCTTGAACGCGGCATCGTTTTGCACCGCCTTCACAATGTCCTGACAGTCGTCAAACATACCCTTCACGGCGATATTGTGGATATTCTCGTCTTGCAGGCTGTACATCTGCGCACGTTGAAACGCGCTCATCTTGCCGTCGGGCGACAGCATAAATACATTCACGCCCTTTTTACCGCGCAAGGCATATTCCGCAGCCGAACCCGTATCGCCGCTGGTCGCGCCCAAGATATTGAGTTCCCTGCCTTTTTTGTTCAACACATATTCAAACGCATTGCCCAAAAACTGCATCGCCATATCCTTGAACGCCAGCGTCGGGCCGTTGGACAAGGCTTGGATTTTGATGCCGTCGGACAAAGTACGCACAGGCGTGATTTCCTTAGTGCCGAACGCCGCTTCCGTATAAGTACGGTTCAGAATATCGCGCAAATCGTCCGCCGGAATATCCGTAACAAACAGGCTCATCACTTCAAACGCCAGCTCCGGATAACTCAAACCGCGCCACTTGTCCAAAGTCTCGCGGCTGACCTGCGGATAACGCTCCGGCAGCATCAAACCGCCGTCGGGCGCAAGTCCCATCAACAAAACCTCGCTAAACGGTTTATGCGCCGTCTCGCCGCGCGTACTGATATATTTCATGATTTCTTCTCTATAAAAACAAAAATATTGCCGATCAAAACAGGAAACCCGCCTGCTAACCATTCCGCAAGCTGCCCTATCCCGACCTTAATCCACTATAATATAAACTTTCAGACGACCCCGATACACAAAGGTCGTCTGAAAAACATTATCTATACAAACGCTTGAAACAAGCATTGACGGTTTTCACCGTTACCGACGCAATCGCCCGATCGCGCGAAGAAGGATTCAAAACATCCATCAACTCTTGCGCGGACACCTGATTCGGCGCCTCCTCGCTCGTGCAGCCGCAGATTTTGTCTTCCCACTCGCGCTGCTTGTCCGCGCTCATCGTCAGCGCGACCAAACGCCACTCATTGCGCTTGTTCAACTCCGAACGGCATTGATGATCAACCGCCATTTTCACCACGCTGCCGCCGATACCCGTACCGCCGCCCAAACCGCCGAACGCCGAGTCAGAATCAGAAGCGCAACCGCCCAACAACGCCGCCACAGAAGCAACGGCAACAATCTTTTTCATATTCATAGCCATCCCTTGCCGCAAGGTCGTCTGAAACGCCCCGCAAAGTCTTTAAACAAACACGTATTATACCGTAAGCGGTGTGAGATGGGGGATTGGGGAGGGTGGGGTATAATTCGGGAATTTTGGTGGAGTTTTAAAAACGGAGACATATTAGAAATGGGAACATCTAAACCACATATCAAATTAAAATCAGACAATAACGCAAATGACACCCATATGGCACCTAAAGAAAATGAGCAGCCTGAAATAAATGAAAAAACAGAATCAGCTAACAGTTCATTGAAGAAAATAGAAGAAAATGCCGCTAAAAATAATGATGTTGCACAACAGAAAGAAATGAAACAAGCTGATACGGTTGAGCAACCAAAAAAGCAAAGAAAACTGTCAGATTATTTAGAGATCATCAGTAAACTACTAGGTATTTTGACAATATTAGGAATAATTACAGGTGGATTTTTTATATACAAATATCTTAAAAATATAGGGCAATTAAGCATCTTTCCTGAAATAATAACTAATCCATCTGTTTTTATAGCTGCTACTATTGTTTTTGGATCTATATTTTTATTTTTTCTGATACTAGTTTCTATTTCCTATTTTATTGGATTTAAACTATCTAATGCATCGCTTGCATTCAAATCAATAATTTTATTTATGATTTCCACAATTGAAGTTCTTGTACTAATTTTATTTAGCCATTTTTTCTATATTAACAATTATAACTATCAGGAAATTCTTGCTATCAATCTATATTTCATTATAACTACTTGCTTTACTTTTTTCATTTTAGGGTTAGAAAAAAATCAGAATAGAGCAGAAAAGGAAATGACGAAATTTCACTATATTTTATATGCATGCTTTTGGGGTACTCCGATTGCGGCTATTTTATTATTTTTTATAAGTTATAAGACTCTAATTTTTAACTCTATTCATTTCGTTCGTTTTGCTGAAACCCCTGAAAATTCTTCATGGTATTTACTACATAATAACTTCCAGCAAAATAATGGCTTTCAAGAAACTAATGGAATTAACAAGTCAGACTTAAAAAGATTAAAAAAGTATTTTACAAAACCCAAACAATGCACAAAATTAGATCTACGAGAAAACGCCCTATACGGCTACATGGCTTGGAATCTTGGAGACACCAAGGTTTTCTGTCCGAGCTATCAGACCAATCTTATGGATAATGTAAACAGACAACCTACGGACTACTGCATCATCATCAGCGTAAAAGCCCTGCAAATCATGCCTGAACGTTATATCTCTACCGAACCTATCCAACAACTAAAATATGATGTAAAAGAGTAGACAATCGGGATCAACTGCTGCAACTGTAATCATGATTCGCCAAGAAACAAGGATGGTCATCCTGATCTAGGATACACAGACAAAAAAATCTGCCAGTAAGTTATGACAAATCTATGCCGTCATTCCCGCGCAGGCGGGAATCCATCTTTGAGGATAGGCAAAGCCATAAAAATCAATCAACTGAAATTCACAAGCGTATTCCCGCCTGCGCGGGAATGACGGCTGTGATGTATCCTGTCTTTATTGCTCCCTTTGCCATCCGTCCGTTTTCAGACGACCTGCTATAATCCACGTCGTCTGAAAACCCTTTTCACGGAAACCGCCATGTCCGATCTCTTCACACGCCAACCCGATGCGCCGCTTGCCGAACGCCTGCGCCCGCATACGCTTGATGACGTTATCGGGCAGCAGCATTTAATCGGCGAAGGCAAGCCGCTGCGCGTGGCGGTGGAAGGCGGGAAGCCGCATTCTATGTTGCTGTGGGGGCCGCCGGGCGTGGGCAAGACGACGTTGGCGCGGATTTTGGCGCAGAGTTTCAATGCCCAGTTTCTGCCTGTTTCCGCCGTGTTTTCCGGCGTGAAGGACATACGCGAGGCAATCGATAAAGCCGAAATCGCTTTGCAGCAGGGACGCGCGACGATTTTGTTTGTCGATGAAGTCCACCGCTTCAACAAGGCGCAGCAGGACGCGTTTTTGCCCCATGTCGAAAGCGGTTTGCTGACCTTTATCGGCGCGACTACGGAAAATCCGTCGTTTGAAGTCAATCCCGCGCTGTTGAGCCGCGCGCAGGTGTATGTTTTGCAATCCTTGTCTTCAGACGACCTTAAAAAGCTGATTGCCAAAGTGTTGGCTTTGCCCGAATACCGAGATTTCACGATTGAAGCCGATGCGCAGGAGCTGCTCGTCAATACCGCCGACGGCGATGCGCGCAGATTGTTGAATCTGTTGGAACAACTTTTGCGCGCCGCCGACACACGTCGTCTGAAAACCTTAACCGCCGAATTTCTTGCCGACAGCTTGGGCGCGCAAATCCGCCGTTTCGACAAAGGCGGCGAGAGTTTCTACAACCAAATCTCCGCCCTGCACAAATCCGTGCGCGGCTCGCATCCGAATGCCGCGCTGTATTGGTTTTGCCGTATGCTCGACGGCGGTACTGACCCGCGCTACCTCGCCCGCCGCATCGTGCGCATGGCGTGGGAGGACATCGGGCTTGCCGACCCGCGCGCCTTCCAAATCGCCAATGATGCCGCCGCCACCTTCGAACGCTTAGGCTCGCCCGAAGGCGAACTCGCGTTGGCGCAAGCCGTGTTGTACCTTGCCGCCGCCGCCAAATCCAACGCGGGCTACAAGGCATACAACCAAATGCGCCGCTTCGTCAAAGAAAACGCCAGCGACGAAGTACCCGTCCACCTGCGCAACGCCCCGACCAAATTGATGAAAGAATTGGGCTACGGACGCGAATACCGCTACGCCCACGACGAACCGAACGCCTACGCCGCTGGCGAAAGCTATATGCCCGACGGCTTGGACGAACCCGATTTCTACCAACCCGTCCCGCGCGGGCTGGAAATCAAAATCGGCGAAAAGCTGGAATGGTTGAAATCGCTGGATGAGGAAGCGTTGAATAAGCAGAAATAAATGGTGTCTCACATTTCAGACGACCTGTTTCACAACGACAGCCAAATGCTTGTATCGCCAGGCTAATTTGGCTACAATCCGATTTTCCTTTTTCTTGCCGAATAATCGAAAACGTAAAAAATCGCGGCTGCTGAACCCGATTTCCGAAACAAAGTTAGAAAGCAGATAATGGACAATTTAGACCAAAGTCGCAGCCGTGCATGGCGGCGGCATCAGGCAAAACGACCCAGCCATCGCGTACACGGCAAAAACCCTTCCGAGGGTAAGCCCGAGAAAAAGTGGGATTTGATGTATTTCCGCAGAAATAAAGTCAAACGCGCGCAAAAACTGGGCTTTGTTTACCCCTTCAGGCAGCATGAATTTGAAGCCGAATGGTTTGATTAACTTAAACAACACATTTCGACTCCATCGAGACGATTTCCACAAGGCGGATATTTTTCCGCCTTTTTTAATTTCTATGAACGCACTTTTTATTTGCAGCCGCAACCAATGGCGCAGCCCCACCGCTGAAGCGGTATTCCGACGCTATCCGAATGTACAGACCCGTTCCGCAGGCACAAGCCCTAACGCACGGCACACCGTTTCCATCAACGACATCGCATGGGCGGATAAGGTTTTTGTGATGGAACAAAAACATAAAAACCGCCTGTCGGCACAGTTTTCCCGAGCTTTGCAACATAAGGAAATCATTGTTTTGGACATTCCTGACGATTACCGCTATATGGACGAAGAATTGATTGTGATATTGAAAGAAAGCGTCGAGCCGTATTTGTCTGACAGCTAGTCTATATAGTGGATTAACTTTAAATCAGGACAAGGCGACGAAGCCGCAGACAGTACAGATAGTACGGAACCGATTCACTTGGTGCTTCAGCACCTTAGAGAATCGTTCTCTTTGAGCTAAGGCGAGGCAACGCCGTACTGGTTTAAAGTTAATTCACTATAATGTTTTGAATAAACGAAGGTAAAGGGCATGAATAACCCCAAACGTCGTCTGAAAATCCAATCATCGAAAAGAAAAACCGGATTTCCATCAAAGGAATCCGGCTTGTTTTATTCCAAACTTAGAAATTCATTCTCACTCCTACACGGACAGAGCGGCGCAATGCGGCTGGCAAGGTTGCGTACATCGACAAACCGTTCCGATGTTACCTTGCCGTGTTTGAGCGCATTAAGATACCGAAACCATTCAAAAACAAACTCTGCGGTTATCGAATCACAGCAGCCACGTTTTTCAGACGACCCTCCCTGCCGTATAATGCCTTTTTCCGTTCCCGCTTCCTAAACAAACATCATGACCGAATCCATCCGCCTCCCCGCCGCCTCGCTCAAGCCCGCCACCGTCGCCCTGCCCGGCTCTAAAAGCATCAGCAACCGCACCCTGCTGCTCGCCGCTTTGTCCGACAATACTTGCGAAATCCATTCCCTGCTCAAATCCGACGATACCGACCGTATGTTGGAAGCGCTCGATAAACTCGGCGTTGAAATCGAATATCTTGCCGAGGGTCGTCTGAAAGTACATGGCACAGGCGGACAATTTCCAAACCGCACTGCCGATTTGTTTTTAGGCAACGCGGGAACGGCTTTCCGCCCGCTGACTGCTGCGCTTGCCGTTTTGGGCGGCGATTATCATCTGCACGGCGTGCCGCGTATGCATGAACGCCCTATCGGCGATTTGGTCGATGCGCTGCGGATTGCCGGCGCCGATGTCGAATATCTCGGCAACGAACACTATCCGCCGCTTCATATCGGCGAGCGCCAAGACCGCGGCGAGCGCGTGATTCCGATTAAAGGCAATGTGTCCAGCCAGTTTTTGACCGCCCTCTTGATGGCGCTGCCGCTGACCAGGCAGGCATTTGAAATCCGTATGGTCGGCGAGTTGATTTCCAAGCCCTATATCGACATCACATTGAAACTGATGGCGCAATTCGGCGTACAGGTTGCCAATGAAGACTACCGCGTCTTCAAAATTCCCGCAGATGTGCACTACCATGCGCCCGAACATCTGCACGTCGAAGGCGATGCTTCCAGCGCGTCCTACTTTCTCGCCGCCGGTTTGATTGCCGCCACGCCTATCTGCGTTACCGGTATCGGCGCAAACAGCATACAGGGCGATGTCGCCTTTGCCCGCGAGCTGGAAAAAATCGGTGCAGACGTGGTTTGGGGCGAAAACTTCGTCGAAGTCTCACGCCCGAAAGAACGTGCCGTCCAAGCCTTTGATTTGGATGCGAACCATATCCCCGATGCCGCCATGACCCTTGCCATCGTCGCGCTTGCCAGCGGACAAACCTGCACGTTGCGCAACATCGGCTCATGGCGCGTCAAGGAAACCGACCGCATCGCCGCAATGGCAAACGAGTTGCGTAAACTTGGCGCAGAAGTCGTCGAAGAAGCCGAAGCGATTCACATCACCCCGCCTGAAACGCTGACGCCCGACGCCGTCATCGACACTTACGACGACCACCGCATGGCGATGTGTTTCTCGCTGGTTTCCCTGTTGGGCGTACCCGTCGTCATCAACGACCCGAAATGCACCCATAAAACCTTCCCGACTTATTTTGAAGTGTTCTCATCGCTGACCGACGCGGTTTAAAGCGGGAAGACGTTTACCCAAACAAAAAGGTCGTCTGAAAATTTTCAGACGACCTTTTCCACATCACTTTCAAATTAAAACCAGATTACAGTTTCCATTCGCTCAGTTTGGCAGCGTAGGCTTCCAAGTCTGCAATCGGACGGGTTGCCACGCCGCTTTCCATCGCAGCTTTGGCGGCAGCCGAAGCAACGCGCGGCAGCAGGCGGGAGTCGAACGGGGTCGGAATCAGGTATTCCGCGCCGAATTCGAATTTTTTACCGTAAGCGGCAACCACCTCTTCGGTTACTTCCTCCATTGCCAAATCTGCCAAGGCGTACACGCAGGCGCGTTTCATTTCTTCGTTGATGGTCGTCGCGCCGACATCCAACGCGCCGCGGAAGATGAACGGGAAGCACAATACATTGTTCACTTGATTCGGGAAGTCGGAACGACCGGTACCGATGACCACGTCCGAACGGGTTTCTTTTGCCAGCGGCGGCAGGATTTCGGGATTCGGGTTTGCCATGGCGAACACGATAGGCTTGGCGTTCATGGTGTTCAGCATTTCAGGCGTCAGCAGGTTCGCGCCGGAGAGGCCCAAGAAGATGTCTTTGCCTTTGACGGCATCGGCAAGCACGCGTTGACCGTTGTCTTCAATGGCATAGAACTGTTTGGACTCGTCCATACGGTCTTTGTCTTCGCGGGTTTTGTAAATCACGCCTTTCGAGTCGCAAACGGTTACGTTTTCGCGTTTCAGACCCAAATCGAGCAGTTGGTTCAAGCAGGCAATCGCAGCCGCCCCCGCGCCGGAGCAAACCAAGGTCGCTTCCTCGATTTTACGACCGGTATAGCGCAGGGCATTCAATACGGCGGCAGCGGTGATGATGGCGGTACCGTGTTGGTCGTCGTGGAATACGGGGATTTTGCAGCGTTTGCGCAATTCGCGTTCGATGTAGAAGCACTCAGGCGCTTTGATGTCTTCGAGGTTGATGCCGCCGAAAGTCGGTTCCAACGCAGCGATGATGTCCACCAGTTTTTGCGGGTCTTTTTCATCGATTTCGATGTCGAATACGTCCACGCCGGCGAATTTTTTGAACAATACGCCTTTGCCTTCCATCACAGGCTTGCCTGCCAATGCGCCGATGTTGCCCAAGCCCAAAACGGCGGTACCGTTGGAAATCACGGCGACCAAGTTGCCTTTGGCGGTATATTTGTACGCATTTTGCGGATCGGCATGGATTTCCATACAAGGAGCCGCGACGCCCGGCGAGTACGCCAAAGCCAAGTCTTTGGAAGTGGCCAGCGATTTAGTGGGGGTAACGGAGACTTTACCCGGCACGGGGAATTCGTGAAATTTCAGTGCGGCTTCTTTCAATGAGTTTTCCATTTTTCGATCCTGTTGCGAGAGAGAGATTTTGAGTTGAGGTCGTCTGAAACATTGGTTTCGGGACGATTGGCGTTACAAAACCATTTATTCATAAATAAACCTATTTTGTAACGGGCTGTAATTCTATCATGTTCCCAATACGGCGCATACCGCTATTTTCTATCTGAAACAACCAATTTTGAAGCAAAACATATACTTTCAGACGACCTTCATTCGGTTTTAAACATCCATACCGAAACTACGCGCCAGCGCATATTCGATATCCGCCCTTACCTCTTCCAAACTCCGGTTGCTGTCAATGATCGCGTAGCGCTCGAGATGCGCGGCGGCACGTTCGAGATAAACAGCGCGTACGCGGGTGAAAAAATCAGCCTGCTCCTGCTCAAAACGGTCTTTCTCACGCGTCTGCCCGATACGCGCCATCGACACTTCCAGCGGCACGTCCAGCAGCAAAGTCAAATCAGGACCAAACCCGCCTTGCACCCAATTTTCTAACATTTCAATATCTTGAAGGGGCACGCCGCGCCCTCCACCCTGATAGGCGAAAGTCGCATCGGTAAAACGGTCGGAAACGACATGAATACCGTTCGCCAGCGCAGGCAGGATAACGTCTTCAAGATGCTGCTGCCGCGCGGCAAACATCATCAACGTCTCCGCGCGCAATCCCGCCTTGGTTTCAGGGTTCAACAAAATTTCGCGCAAAGCCTCGCCGACAGGCGTACCGCCCGGCTCGCGGGTGAACAATACGGGAAGGTCGTGGGATTCGAACCATTGGCGGATAACGGCAAGATTGGTCGATTTGCCCGCGCCGTCTATGCCGTCCAGAGTGATGAATTTGGGTTTCATAAGGTCAATTTTATTGAGAGAACGAATGTTCAAAAGGTCGTCTGAAAAGACGGATTATAAATGCTTGATGGGGTTCGAAGTAGATTTTCAGACGACTTTGGATTCGGTTTTCAGACGACCTCTATGTTAACTGCTAATGATATTGTTAAAGAACAAATAGTTCAGACGACCTCAAAGAAAGTATTGAGATCGTCTGAACTATAAAATTACTTTTTCGCAGCCCGAATTTTTTTCAAGCCATTCTCCAAAATAGTAACTTTCTCAGGAGGAGTTCCCCTATCCAAAGCATTCCACCAATTATTTACTGGTTTAACAAATAATTGGAATCCTGCATCAGTTACATTGGATTTTCGAATGATCAAATCTTCTTTGATAGAGCCATCCTCATTAAAGGGTTCAATATCAATAAGTAAACTATTCTTTTTAAGAAATGTCATAAGTGCAATAGACATTCTGATAATATCTTCACGATAGTCTTCATCAGCGTTTGCCTCCCAAAATGTCTGAAAATTAAATAATGTCACATCCATGATAATCTCCTAAGGTAATCTAATAATTTCGAATATTTCTTCAACATAAACCAAGCTTTTGCTGTCTCTGACATATACTCCACCGACACCTCTAATTCTTTCTTCTTTTGCTGCTGACTACTTTTTGAAATAGTCTTGCTAGTAACCTCTTAGGTGTATGTCTAAATCTTGGTGTTGCCTGGCGGGCTTTTTGATTTCGGTGCGGACGAGCTGGTTTTCTAGGCCATATTGGTTTTCGCCGTCGGGCAGCTGCGGTAGATCAGGTTGTCTAATGTGTCGTAGGTGTTACGACGGCTGAACACATTACAATAAAGGTTGTCTGAAAGTTGTGTTTCAGACAACCTCCATGTTGACCAGTAGTAAGGTGTTGTTAAGACGAAGCCGCAGACAGTACAGATAGTACGGCAAGGCGAGGCAACGCCGTACTGGTTTAAAGTTAATCCACTATAATTTAAACACACCTGGCTACGACAAAAACCACCCAACCATTCTAATGAAAACCAAACAACCGCCCTGCTTCCTCCGCCCAAAAGAAAAGACCACCCGCATCAACCGCGTACCTCAACTCAACCCTGCTTATCGCGGTAATATTGCCCATCTGATCCGCCTGTACCTACGGATTTGCCGCAATCCCTATCTGCATCTGCCGCGCGTACGCGCCAACCGAACGCCGTGGCATTTTATCGAACTGGACAGTCATTTTTATTTAGATTTGGGACTGGGTTTGCCTGCAGGCCGCAGCGAATGGGACTTTACCCTTCAAACCTGCCAACTGCCCGCTCGCCTGCAACAGGGCGATGACGAGGCTGAAGAGCATTTCTGCGACATTCTGAAGGCAATGTTGATGATGTTTTACCTGCCCGTTTTTGCGCTCAAACAACCTCAATCCTGCGTTTGTAACAAAATCGTGCTGCTTCCTGAGGCCGCTAAACCTCCACAAAATGATGAACAACGTACCGATCTGATTCAAAATTTATTTTTTAACAGTCATATAACGGATGCTCGCCGCAGGTTGATACAAGACGGGGGAATTCTGTATTTTATACTGGACGAAGCTAATCATACCAAACGCCGCCCGCTGCGCGAATTGATAGATGAAATAAACATTCGCCCTCAAGTAAGCGAACCGGAACGGCAAAAAATGCAAACCATTATGGCGTTTTATCGCGAAATGTCCGGTTTCCTGCAAGCCGGTCTACCGAAACAAATAAACAGAACAACCCAAAACATTAAGGTCGTCTGAAACCATGTATTACGAACTCCACCTTACTGCCACGCCGCAACCCTCCTCTGCCCTTCCCCGTTTTCAGACGACCTGTGCCGACTTGGGCGGTAAAGCCGTACTAATCGAGCTGCCCGAGGGCGCGCATCCTCAGCAGCCGATGTTTTCTGCTGTGATACAGTCGGACGATTATCATGCTGTCCGGCAGTATGTACAGATGCTTGCCAACCGGTTTGCCGCACAAGGCTTTACCATCGTGCGTGAAAAAATTGAAATTCCTGCCGATTGTGCCGCCCGTTTTCAGACGACCTATCCGAACGAAAAACCCTGTTATTTCGAATGGCACGGCAAGGTGCGCCATGAGGCTGAAGAATTGCCTGCCCTGCGCGCCTACTGCTCACACTGCCATGCCCATCTGTCGCGCAATACTTTACGCCATACGCCTGACCAACGGTTTATTACCGTGCGCCATTCGGGTGATTACACTGAGTTTGTTGAGCGTGTACAAAAGTTGTTGGACGACCTGCCCGATTCAGTATCCCTTATCAAACAGCAATTTGAATATTGTGTGTATGATGGCAATTTGGATTTGGATAAAGGATGGACGCATTAAGGGGAATCCTTCAGGTCGTCTGAATCCCCCTATCTCCGACGAACAGCATGACCAAGCCATTTTCCTGTTTATAACCTTGCTCAAAACGCATCATGAATCCCATTGAACTCTACGCCCTTCAATATCCTGACCTTTCTGAAACCCGACTGCTGGAGCTTATCGCCCAAGAAGCATTTATCCGCCGCGCCGCCAGCTTGGATTTTCCCTTTATGCTCAAAGGCAGCCACATCACGCGCCAATATTTTCCCAATCTGCAAATGCGCTTACCTGCCGATTTGGATTATGTGATGTTGCCGTATAAAGAAGACTACCGTTCAGCCGAAAACAGTTTGAATAAATGGACGCAAGCCGTAACCACCGCTTATGCCTATGATGGCGTGACGTTCACACCATTCTCCCAAAATCCCTTTTGGCGCAACGTGGATTACGCCATGTCGGACGATTTCCCCACCACCAATACCGATTTGACCTGCACCATCAACGGTCAGCGTGTAGAATTAAGCGTTGATGTATCGTTCAATCTGGATTTGCCCTTCGAACCTGACTACTACACCGTATTCAATACGGCGATGGACCAATTTACGCTGCCCTACTCCGTACCGCTCGCCCCGCAAATCGCATGGAAGCTGCATCAAACCCTCGTCCGTCCGCGCTTTAAAGACTTATATGACTTGAGTTATCTCGTTCAACACATTCAAGGCGACACTAATCTGATTGAACAAATATTAGAAATACTCGCCGCCGAATGCCGCCGCGACCGAATCCCACTACGAAACATACGACATCTGTTTTCGGGTAATCTGCATGATATTTTTTGTCATTACGATGCACACCACACCTATGTCAAAAATCTCCGCAAAGACTGGGACTACCAACGTAAAACAGATGAATTTTCCTATACCTGTCCGCAAATACCGGACGATTATCAAACCGTGTTTGAGCAATACGTACAAAGCTTGCGCGATGCGGGTCTGACGTTAGACAATCTTGTCTTGCCGCAATAAAGTTCAGGTCGTCTGAAAATGATTTTTCAGACGACCTCTCAAAAAGGAGGAGTATTATGGAAATTCTTATCTTTAAAACCAACAAAACAAAATGGCAGAAAATACTCATATTTCTGTTAGGTTTTTTTTCTTAACTACGGCAATAGCCGGAGAAAATATGAATTTTCGTTCGAGTAAAAATGATAACGATGTTTCAAGATTGGCTCATGCAAAAGCATTGGAAAGTAAATTAATTGGAGAGGAAGGGTCGAAATCCAAGCAAAGCAATAGCTTTGAAAGACTGAATAAAGAAGGAAATAGGGATAAATTTAAAAAGTTATATCATGAATCAGAAAATATTCATGGGAAAATATATGCTTTAGTTTGGTTTTTCGATAATGATAAAAATCTGTACAGAAGATATAAAAATGAATTAAACCAAAATGAAGAAGTAATAATTTATCACGCAGATATTAAATTAATTTCCCCTCTGTCTGATGTTTTCCCACTGATTGAATCAGGCTATTTAAAGAAACATATTTTGTATTGAATGATCGGCGAATCATATTTGGGGTAAAACATCTATTCTTCGGGCAAAAACGGTTATATGCAAAAGGTCGTCTGAATCTAATTTTCAGACGACCTTTTTACCATTTTCAACCCTATTGAGGCTGCACGTTGAAAGGCATATCGATTTTTTGCCATTGCGCGCTTTCGTAGTCGAGCGCGGCGGCAATTAGGGGGTGTTGTTCGAGCCAGTTTTGGCTGATGCGCAGGATGAAGCCTTTTCCGGTTTCATCGGCGCGCAGTTGGGTTTGCGGCGGTAGATCCAAAGGCAGGCGGGCGCGGCAGAAAAGTGCGGCGAGGCGCAGGGAGAGGACGGCGTACCAAAGCATTTCGCTACTGCCGACGATGTCCGCCATTTTTTTCATGTCGCCGCGGTGTCCGATGACCAGTTGCGCGAGTATGGTTTGCTCTTTGCGGGAGAAACCGGGCATATCGGCGTTTTCGAGGATATAGGCGGAGTGTTTATGGTAGCCTGTGTGGGCGATGTCGAGTCCGATTTCGTGCAGTCTGCCTGCCCAGCCGAGGTATTGTTGCCATTGGGCAAGGTCTTGGACGGTTACGTTTTTAGCGTGGCACAGGCTGTCCATAAAGGCTTGCGCGGTTTCGGCGACGCGTTTGGCTTGGTTGAGGCTGACATGGTAGCGGTTTTGGAACTCGGCGGTCGTCTGATCGCGCATGTCTTCGTTCAAACCGCGTCCGATCAGGTCGTAGAACACGCCGTCGCGCAAGGCGGCTTCGGTAACGGTCATTTTGGTGAGTTCGAGTTCTTCAAACGCTGCCATCATGACGGCCAGTCCGCCGGCGAACACTTCTACACGTTCTGGCTTGAGGCTTTCGAATTTGGCTTTTTTGACGGAACCGGCTTCAATAATACGGTCGGCGAGGTAGCGCATGCCTTTGTAGGTGATGTCGGCTTCTTGGGGCAGCTCGGCGGCGATGAGGTCGCGGATGGATTTGGCGGAGCCGGAGGTGCCGATGGCGAAATCCCAACCTGTACGCTTCATGAGTTTGCTGATGCGCTGGATTTCGTTGCGTGCGGCGGAGATGGCGGCTTGGAAATCTTTGGCGGTGATTTTGTTTTGGAAAAAACGCAGGCTGTAAGTGACGCAGCCTAGGGGCAGGCTTTCGGTGGCGAGCGGCTGGAGGTCGGAGCCGATGACGAATTCAGTCGAGCCGCCGCCGATGTCGATGACGAGCATCTTGTCGCCGTTGGGCGGCAGGGTGTGGACGACGCCGGTGTAAATGAGACGGGCTTCCTCTCGACCTGCGATGATTTCGATGGGGAAGCCCAGTGCGGCTTCGGCTTTGGGTAGGAATTGGGCGATATTTTTTGCTACGCGGAAGGTATTGGTCGCCACAACGCGCACTTGTTCGGGCTTGAACCCGCGCAGCCGTTCGCCGAATTTAGCCAAACAGTCCAAGGCGCGTTCTTGGGATTCTTCGCTGAGGTTCTTATGTTCGTCCAAACCGGCGGCAAAACGCACCATTTGTTTGAAGGAATCAATGACTTTTAGTTGTCCGTTGTTGTTTTCGCAAACTTGGAGGCGGAAGCTGTTGGAACCTAAATCGACGGATGCCAGGACGTTGGTGGGCGTAGTGGTCATGAAAAAATACCGGTGGATAAACGAAGGTCTAATGTTACTCTGTCCCGCCGTTGATTGACAATATCGCAGATCAACTTTAAACCGCCGCAATATTGCACTGCGTTGATGTATCACTCATTGTCTGTTTCAAGTCAATCTGCTCATCAATGATACACGCCACCTTTGATTCCGCACGGAGATATTCTTATAATATCCGTTTTGCAAACGTCAAAAGGTCGTCTGAAAACGAAAATAGGTTTTTCAGACGACCTTTAAACCGAGTAAACGAATGATACTACACATGAAAACGGAAAACCTTATCCTCACACCCGAATCCCCGTCCCGCCGCCGCTTTTTAATGGCTGGCGGTGCATTGCTGCTCAGCCCTGCCGCCGCACTCGCCGGCGCGCAACGTGAAGAAACGCTTGCCGACGATGTTGCTTCGGTCATGCGCAGCTCTATCAACAATGTCAACCCGCCGCGCCTCGTGTTCGCCGATCCAAACGAAGGCGAACGCTGGCTGGCGGCGATGTCCTCCCGCCTTGCCCGCTACGTTCCCGATGCCGCCGAACGCCGCCGCCTGCTGGTCAACATCCAATACGAAAGCAGCCGCGCGGGGTTGAATACCCAAGTGATTTTAGGGTTGATCGAAGTCGAGAGCGCGTTCCGCCAATACGCCATCAGCGGCGTCGGCGCGCGCGGGCTGATGCAGGTCATGCCGTTTTGGAAAAACTATATCGGCAAACCTTCGCACAACCTGTTCGACATCCGCACCAACCTGCGCTACGGCTGCACCATCCTGCGCCACTACAACAATATCGAAAAAGGCAACATCGTCCGCGCTTTGGCGCGCTTCAACGGCAGCTTGGGCAGCAACAAATACCCCAACGCCGTCTTGGGCGCGTGGCGCAACCGTTGGCAGTGGGGTTGAACCGCGTGTTATAGACGGCTGCGGTCTGTGCAAATGCAAACCCTTTTGAATCCTGTATAATCCGCACATCTGATAATTTTAAAATTTCAGACGACCTCAAAATCCTACCGGGTCGTCTGAAAAACCGTTTATGGCAAAAGACACCCGCATCCAAATGTTCCCGCACGAATGGCGTGCCAGCACCACCCTCTCCGGCGTTTACGCACTGCGTATGTTGGGGATGTTTTTGGTTCTCCCCGTTTTGTCCTTATATGCCGCCTCATTGCCCGGCGCGGAAAACAACAAAACCTTGGTTGGTCTGGCAATGGGCATCTACGGACTGACACAGGCTTTGCTGCAACTGCCTTTGGGCATCGCTTCCGATAAGTTCGGACGCAAAAAAACCATTTATGTCGGACTGATTGTCTTTGCCGCCGGTAGTTTTCTTGCCGCTGCCGCCAACTCATTGCCCATGCTGGTTGCCGCGCGCGCCATTCAAGGGGCGGGCGCAGTCAGCGCCGCAGTAACCGCGCTGCTTGCCGACTTGACCCGGGACGGTGTGCGTACCCGCGCAATGGCGATGATAGGCTTAAGCATAGGTTTGACCTTTTCCGTCAGCCTGGTGGTTGCCCCGATGATTGCCGATATTATCGGCGTACCCGGATTGTTTATGCTGACCGGCATCCTGACCGTCATCAGCATAGGCGTTGTCGTTTGGATGACTCCTGATCCCGAAGTATCAAAGCTGCACGAAGACACACAGGCGCAGCCCTCTCGCATGGGCGAAGTCCTCCGAGACCGCCAGCTTCTCAACTTGGATTTCGGCATTTTCGCGCTGCACGCCGCACAAATGGCGTTGTTCACCGCCCTGCCTTTTGCCATGACGCAGCTCGGTTTGGAAAAAATCCAGCATTGGAAAGTCTATCTGCCCTCGACCATCGCAGGGCTGGTGATTATGATCCCCCTCATCATCATCGGCGAAACCCGCAACAAGCTCAAGCAAGTCTTCATCCTCGGCATCGCCTGCATTGCCGCGGCGCAAATCGGCTTATTGTTCGGCATGCACTCGATTTGGCTGATTACCGCCTATCTGATTGTTTACTTTATCGGCTTCAACGTATTGGAAGCCAGCCTGCCGTCCATGGTGTCTAAGATTGCACCGGCCGATTTGAAAGGCACGGCAATGGGCGTTTACAATACCATGCAGTCCGTCGGGCTGTTTGTGGGCGGCGCAAGCGGCGGATGGCTGTTTCAACAATACGGCTTTGCAGGTGTTTTCACCTTTTGCAGCGTGTTGATGTTGCTATGGCTGGTCATCGCCGTACTCGCGCCCGCGCCCAAACCCGTCAAAAACCTCAGCTATCCCGTCAGCCCCGCATGGCAGGAAAAACACGATTCGCTCTACCAAGCATTATCCCAAGTCGAAGGCGTTGAAAGCATTACCTTCAGCGCAGACAAACAAACCATTTACATCAAGGCGTTGCAAAAAGGATTTGACCAAGAGGCCGCCGAAAACATCATCACAGGAGTTTAAAAAATGTCATTAAACAAAGTCATCCTTATCGGCCGTCTCGGTCGCGACCCCGAAGTCCGCTATATGCCCAACGGCGAAGCCGTCTGCAATTTCAGTGTCGCCACCAGCGAAACATGGAACGACCGCAACGGCCAGCGCGTAGAACGCACCGAGTGGCACAACATCACCATGTACCGCCGCCTCGCCGAAATCGCCGGACAATACCTGAAAAAAGGCAGCCAAGTTTATCTGGAAGGCCGCATCCAAAGCCGTAAATACCAAGGCAAAGACGGCATCGAACGTACCGCATACGACATTATCGCCAACGAAATGAAAATGCTCGGCGGCCGCAACGACAACAGCGGCGGCGCGCCTTACGACGACGGCGGTTACAGCCAAGGCGGCTACCAACAACAAGCGCCGCAGCAACAATACCAAGCCGCCCCGCAAAACCAAGAACCCCCTGCCGCCCCCCGCCGCCAAGCTCCCGCCGCACCGGCAGCCCCTGTCGAAGACATCGACGACGATATTCCGTTCTGAATTCTGTATACTTGAATTTTGTAAAAAATAAATCATTAAAACCCAGAGAAACCTTATATAGCAAGGTTTCTCTTTTTTTACACATATTTTGACTTTTGTTATCTTCTTTGTTATAGTCAATTAAAAATAAAATAGTACAATACTCAACTTTTAAGGTCTAACCATGGCATACTCTGCGGACTTAAGAAACAAAGCTTTAAACTATTACGAACAATGCAAAAACATCAGCCAAACCGCAGCGACGTTTAACTTGTCAAGAAACACGCTTTACCTGTGGATTCGCCTTAAAAAACAAACAGGCAGCCTAAAACATCAAGTTACCGGTCTAAATGCCGTCAAATTGGATAGGCAAAAACTGGCTCAATATGTTGGGCAACACCCGGATGCCTATCTGCATGAAATCGCCAAACATTTTGATTGTACGCCAGCCGCCGTTTGCTATGCACTCAAACAGATGGGGATGACGCGCAAAAAAAGACCACCACTTACAAAGAACAAGATCCGGCCAAAGTAACGCATTATTTGACACAGCTGGCCGAATTTTCCGACTACCAACGTGTTTATTTGGATGAAACAGGATTTGACCGCTACCTGTTCCGTCCCTATGCCCGCAGCCCGAAAGGGCAAATAGTGAAAGCGCAGATAAGTGGAAAAAGATACCGACGCTTATCTCTGGTGTCCGCACAAGTCGGCAACCGGCTGATTGCTCCGATGGTTTATCAAAATACGATGACCGGAGTCTTTTTTGAAGCGTGGTTTCAGCAATGCCTACTGCCCGCATTGACTCAAAAATCGGTGATTATTTTAGATAATGCGCGATTTCACCGTATGGGTGTCTTACGGGAAATGGCGGAAAAATGGGGACATAAGGTATTGCCTCTTGCACCTTATTCACCTGAGCTCAACCCGATTGAGAAGGTGTGGGCGAATATTAAGCGGTATCTGCGAACCGTATTGTCTGATTACGCCCGATTTGACGATGCGTTACTGTCCTATTTTGATTTTAATTGACTATAAAGTAATATTCAGCTCATCATTGCGGGAAGTTGTCTTTATAACTGAAATGCCCATTGCGCTATTGCCTAATAAGCCTGTTAAGTGCGCCTGCCTATAATCTTTAGCTTCATTGACAGTAATTTTGAAATTCCCAATATCATCCAATTTGATTTCGTCATTGGCGAAAAAGCAGCCGGACAATATCAAGCCGGTAATACCCAGCATAGCTACCTTAATTTTCATCGTCATTTTATCCTTCGATAGAAGCATCTTCTAACGTGCCGTCGAAATTGCCATCCATAACAATACGGTATCTCTCAACAAATCTCCATCCTTGAAGTCGACAATACGCAATTTAAAATTCTTTAGAATCATAAATAAAGTCTTGAAAATGACTTTCAGACGACCTGACCGACAGTTTTACCCCTATTTACCCTGTTTATTGACAAGGTTCCAATAAGAAAAGTTCTTTGATAAGCGCTTTAGACGTATAAACCTACAAAGTATGATGTAATACTGTTTCTCACCCATTTAGAGTAAGTGTATAGATTATGGGTAAATCTTTTGCTGTATTGCCCTTGTTATTTAGAAAAAACAATAATGATACGGTAAGTTTTATTATGTGTAGTGGATTAAATTTAAATCAGGACAAGGCGACGAAGCCGCAGACAGTACAGATAGTACGGAACCGATTCACTTGGTGCTTCAGCACCTTAGAGAATCGTTCTCTTTGAGCTAAGGCGAGGCAACGCCGTACTGGTTTAAAGTTAATCCACTATAATTTCAGGTTGTTTATCCATCATCCAATTTATCGTAGGAGCGATTATGCCTCAAATGAAATTTAAATTATGGCTGCCGGTGTTGCTGGCTGCCGTTTTAGCAGCCTGTTCACAATCACATCAAGCAGTTGAAGCACCGGCTGCCACCAATTCAGCCGTACCAAGCCAAAGTGCGCAAGCGGCAGAGAAATTAGGAACGGGTTGGGGCGATGAGGTGGAATCTCCTGTTCATTCTGTAGATTTGCGCCGTGTCAGCCAGGAACCTTTGGCGCAAAGTGTATTAAACTACTCTTCCAAAGATTATCGCGGCCGCAGCGTCAATTCGATTGCTTTAGCTTCAGGCAAAGTGGAATTGTCTGTACGCGGTGACGATGGCAGCCTGCTGCCGATATTCCGTGACAAAGGCAACTACTATCTGCGCGGTACAGACGGACAGGCATACCGTTTGGTCTATCAAAACAACAGCAACAAAACCTTGGAAATCGTAGCCAGCGTTGATGGTTTGGATGTGATTTCAGGCAAATCGGCCAGCAAATACGCCGACGGTTATGTCTTGTATCCTCATGATTCTTTAGAAATCGAAGGTTTCCGCAAAAGTAGCAGCGCGGTGGCGTCGTTTGTCTTCAGCAGCCCCCACGACTCTTATGCCGCCAACTCGGATAATGGCTCCATCCGCAATACGGGTGTAATCGGCACTGCAATTTTCGAACTGTACGACCCAAACCGCAGCAGAAATGAACCTCAAGCCTTTCCCGCCAATGACGGATACGCCAAACCGCCTACCCGATAAGGTATAAATAATAAAAGCGGTCTGTAAACCAAATAGGTTTTCAGACCGCTTCTTATTTTGCAGTAGCAATGAAAATAAAATAACTTGATAAAGATAAACAGGAATAATCTGTTCTAAATTATCCTGAGACAAAAGGTCGTCTGAAAACTGAACTGGCCCCCAAATCTTGGACACTCATAAAAGCCTTTTCAGGCGCTCTGTGTAAGCTGGGTTCTGTATGCGACAGGACTCAGCTTTTTCAATTTCAAACTGCAACGCTCCCGGTTGTAGTAATCCATATAGTCATCTATCTGCTTCATCAATTCGTCCACCGTCAATTCACCTGCGTTATAGAAACACTCCGTCTTCAACACCGCAAAGAAGCTTTCCATCGGCGCATTGTCCCAGCAGTTCGCCTTTCGCGACATGCTTTGAACCATGGAATGCTCCGCAAGCAATTCCCTATACCCCGCCGTACGGTACAGCACGCCTTGGTCGGAATGAAGCATCGTTCCTTTATCAGTTAGACGGGGTGCGGCTTTTTCGAGCATTTCCTTCACCATTTCACTGTCGGCTCTGCGGCTCATGGCGTAGGCGACGATCTCGCGGTTGAACAGGTCCAATATCGGCGAGAGGTACAGTTTGCCGTCGCTCCCTTTGAGTTCGGTCACGTCGGTCAGCCATTTTTCGTTGGGCTTTCGGGCTTTGAACCGGCGTTTGAGGAGGTGTTCCGATATCTCGCCCATGGCGGGATGGCGGTAGGCTTTTTTCGCCCGTATGAGGGCTTTCAGCCCCATCTGTTTCATCAACCGCGCCGCTTTTTTGCGGTTCCAACCCAATGCTGCGGCAATGCGCCTTTGCCCGTAGCGTCCTTTATGCCGCCGGTAGGTTTCGACGAGGAGGGCTTTGTCGGCTTCGTCGGGGTCGGGTCGGTCTTGGTGGTGGTAGTAAAAGCTGCTTTTGGGCAGGTTTGCGATGTGCAGCAGGTATTTGAGCGGGTGTTGCGCCCTCAGTGTTTGGACGGTTTGGCTTTGTCCTTTTCGGTCCGCTTTTGGCTGAGGGCTTTTAACTCCTTTAGGTAGGCGACCTCTGCGCGCATATAGCACAACTCTTCAATAAGCTCTGCCTGTGTTTTTTCTTGGTCGGGTTTATCTGCGATGAAGGGGTTTTTGCGGTGGTCGGTCATGGTTTTGGATTGGGGATGTTCGAGTGCGCCGATGCCGCCTTCTTGATAGGCGCGTATCCATCGTCTCAGGTGGGTTCGGGAAATGCCGTAGTGGTCTGCAGTACGCTGTTGGCTGCGTATATGCAGGTAGTGAAGTACGGCTTGGTATTTGAAGTGTAATGTATATTTGCTCATAAAAAAACTGCACCTTGTGAGTTGGAGGGGGGATGTCCAACTTTTGGGGTGCAGTTCAAACCGGTTTTCTAGTTTTCAGACGACCTTTATGCTTTTGAAGCTCAGTTCAACCTATTTCTTCAAAATATATTTGCGTACGGCGGCATTGTGTTCTTCCAGATTATGGCTGAACTGGCTCAAGCCGGTGCCGTCCATTTTGGAGACGAAATAGAGGTATTTTTCATTTGACGGGTGGGCGGCAGCCTCAAGGGCGGCTTTGCTCGGCAGGGCGATGGGGGTCGGGGTTAAGCCGCTGCGGGTGTAGGTGTTATACGGCGTATCGCGCTGGAGGTCGGCTTTGCGGATTTTGCCTTTATACGCGCTACCCATACCGTAAATCACGGTCGGGTCGGTTTGCAGGCGCATGCCGATGTTGAGGCGGTTGACGAATACTGAAGCAACATGGGCGCGGTCGTCTTCATGGGCGGTTTCTTTTTCAATCAGGCTCGCCATAATGAGCATTTCATACGGATTTTTGTAGGGCAATCCGCTTTGGCGATCTTCCCAAGCATCGTTCAGACGACGTTGCATGGTTTGATAAGCGGTTTGGTAGATTTGCAAATCACTGCTGCCTGCGTCGATTTCATAGCTGTCGGGGAAAAACTGACCTTCGGGATTGCTGCTGAGCGCGTCGGGGGCAATTGCCTGCATGAGTTCCGCATCGCTCCAGCCGCGTGTTTTGTGTTCGATGTCGGGGGTGTTGTCGATGATTTTACGCATCGTGGCAAAACGCGAACCTTCGACGATTTGAACCGTAACGGCATCGGGTCTGCCGCTGCGGATTTTCTGCAAAATGCCCCATGCGGAAATGTTGGAAGGAAGGCGGTACGAGCCGGCGTTGAGTTTGTTGTGTGCGCCTATCATGTAGGCGGCTGCGACCAAAACGTGGCGGTTGTAAACGATTCCGTCTTCGGCAAGCGTACGGCTGACGGAAGAGATGCCTTGGTTTTTGGCGATTTTGATACGGTATGCTTTGCCGTTGTCTTTGGGAACGAACAGCAAGGCGGCGAACACGGCGGCAACGGCAACAAAAAATACCGCAAACCATTTCAACATTTTTTTCAACATGGTAGGATTTTTGATTTGTGAACGTCGGGCGACAGTATAACCGAAATGCGCACCCTCTTCCCCGCGCGCCCGCCCGACGTATGTTTTTTCCGCCTCAGTGGTCGTCTGAAATAAAGGGTCGTCTGAATTATGAATCTTCCGTCCGAATGCCAAGACATTAACTGGCAACAAGGCTGGTGGCAGCCTGCGCGCCGCGCGTTTTCGCCAAACTTCGAGCCGCGTGCAGAATCAGAAGCCGTGTCGCTGGTGGTTTTACACAATATTTCGCTGCCGCCTTTCGAATATGGGACGGGCGCGGTGGAAAAACTGTTTACCAACCGCATCAACCCCGACGAACATCCGTTTTTCAGCGTCATCTACACCTTGCGCGTTTCCAGCCATTTTCTGATTAGCCGCGACGGCGAGGCGGTGCAGTTCGTTTCTTGCGACGATATGGCGTATCACGCGGGCGTGTCGTCGTTTCGCGGACGTGAAAAGTGTAATGCGTTTTCGGTCGGCATCGAATTGGAAGGCTGCGATTTCGAACCGTTTACCGAAGCGCAATATCAAACGCTGGAAACTCTGTTGAAAGCGTTGGTTGGGCATTATCCCATCACCGCCGTTACCGGTCATCAGGACATCGCCCCCGACCGCAAAACCGACCCCGGCCACTTTTTCGACTGGCAAAGATTGCAGGCGGCAGGTTTTCCGGTTGTCCGTTAATCGCTCAAAAATGCCATATAGCATTTTTCAGACGACCTAGCCCCATTTTGGGCTATCATTCGCGGCATTTGCTGTCAGAAAAGTTTATTTTCGTTATAATCGAGCATCCATACGGGACAATCCGTGTCCGACTCCGACGAACTTACTCGCGGCAATACGATTCCGCATACCGCCCAAAGGCAAACTGCTTCGGGCAACGAAGACGGAATGCCGCTCTTACAAAAAAGTGATTACCCATGATTTTCATCGTCTTAGGCTTGGCAGTCATCCTTGCCGTCATCGCCTACAATATGTACCAAGAAAACCAATACCGCAAACAGGTGCGCGAGCAGTTCGGCCACTCCGACAAAGACGCGCTCCTGAACAGTAAAACCAGCCATGTGCGCGACGGTAAAGAATCCGGCGGCAAAGGTCTGTTCGTCAAAAAAGCGAACAAAGCCCAAGAAGCCGCGCTGCGCAATCTGCAAGAACAAGACGAAATCTTCGCCGCCAAAGCCAAACTCGCCAAACCTTCCGCCATCAAAACCGATGTCGAGTTGGCGATTGAAGACGACTTTACCGACGAGCCGGTACAGCATACCGTCATCGGGCTGAACAACGAAATCACTACCCAAGCCGCCAGCGACGAGCCGGTCAACCTGCCGTCCGCCGCCAACCAGCCTTTGGTCAGCTTGGACGAATTGTCTCAAGTCGAATTGCCGTGGTTTGACCCGCGCTTCGACTACCTCGCCTACATCGCCCTCTCCGAAGCGCAAGAGCTGCACGCCCTGCCCCGTCTGTCCAACCGCCACCGCTTCCAAATCATCGGCTGCACTATGGACGACCGCTTCCAAGTTGCCGAACCGATTCCGAGCGTGTATTACCAAGGTTTCGTTGTCGGCCTGCAAGCAGTCAGCCGCAACGGTTTGGCGACCCAAGAAGAATTGCAACAGTTCAACCAACAGGTTGACACCTTCGCCCAACTGATGGGCGGCAAAGTCCTCCACACCGATTTGGCGGCATTTACCGAAGTCGCACAGGCATTGGATACCTTCTGCGCCCGCGTCGATCAAACTATCGCCATCCACTTGGTTTCACACAGCAACATCAGCGGCGTTGAACTGCGCGCTTCTGTTGAAAACCTCGGCTTTGTATTGGGCGAAGACGGCGCATTCCACTACACCGGACAAATCGGCAGCCCGATGTTTGCCATCCACAGCCTCACAGGCGACGCATTTACCAACGCCCTCTTGGACAACCAGTCCTACAAAGGCTTCAGCATGTTGCTCGATATTCCGCATGCGCCCGCCGGCGAAAAAACCTTCGACCTCTTTATGGACTTGGCGGTACGCCTCTCCGGTCAGTTGGGCTTGGATTTGGTCAACGACAAAATGGAAGAAGTTTCTACCCAATGGCTCAAAGACATTCGCAATTACGTCTTGGCGCGTCAGGAAGAAATGCTCAAAGTCGGCATCAAACCCGGCAGCAAACAAGCCCTGCGCCTGTTCTCCTAAAATCGAATCCAATCAAAGCGGATATGTCGTTACGGCATATCCGCTTTTTTTCGGGTAAAATTCAGCTGTTTTCAACCTATCATTTTTCAGACGACCTTTGCCTGTATCCTCCTGTATCAGACAAAGGTCGTCTGAAAACCCTCCTCCATGAATCAAACCGTACAACACATCCGCCATCTCACCGACCTCCTCAACCGCTACGCCTACGAATACTACACCCTCGATGCGCCCAGCGTGCCCGATGCCGAATACGACAAATTATTCCGCGAACTCGAAGCGTTGGAACGAAACCATCCCGAGCTCAAACTGCCCGACAGCCCGACCCAGCGCGTCGGCGGCGAGCCTTTGGCGGGATTTGCCGAAGTGCGCCACGAAGTGCCGATGCTGTCGCTGACCAACGCCTTTTCCCCGCAAGGTGAAAACGGCGTGTTCGACCATGCCGAAATGTACGCTTTCGACCAACGCGTGCGCGACGGCTTGGACGGCGGCAATCCCGAATACGTTATCGAACCCAAATTCGACGGCCTCGCCATCAGCCTGCTTTACCGTGACGGCGTCTTGGTACAGGCGGCGACGCGCGGCGACGGCACAACGGGCGAAGACGTTACCCAAAACGTCAAAACCGTCGCCAATATTCCTCTTCGACTGCACGGTGAAAATACGCCCGAACTCATCGAGGTACGCGGCGAAGTGCTGATGCTCAAAGCCGACTTTGCCGGGCTCAATAAACGCCAAGCCGAAAACGGGCAAAAACCCTTTGCCAATCCGCGCAACGCCGCCGCCGGCAGCCTGCGCCAACTCGATTCGCGCATCACCGCGCAGCGCAAATTGCACTTTTTCCCCTACTCCGTCGCCCGTCAGCAAGGCGGTTTCGCAGCCGAAGAACACATCCAAGAACTCGCCTATTTCCAAGAGCTCGGCTTCAGCCTGCCTTACGGCAATTTCGGATGTTTCAAAAATATCGGCGAAGTATTGGCGTTTTACGAACAAATGCAGCAAAAACGCCCTGAGCTGCCCTATGAAATCGACGGCATGGTCGTCAAAGTCAACAGCTTGGCGCAACAGCGCGAACTCGGCTTCATCTCCCGCGCGCCGCGCTGGGCGATTGCCCACAAATTCCCCGCCGAAGAAGCCTTGACCGTCGTCGAAGCCATAGACGTGCAAATCGGCAGGACGGGCGCGGTAACGCCGGTTGCCCGATTACAGCCCGTCTTCGTCGGCGGCGTAACCGTCACCAACGCCACCCTGCACAATCAGGACGAAGTATCGCGCAAAGACGTGCGCGTCGGCGACACCGTCGTCGTGCGCCGCGCCGGAGACGTGATTCCCGAAGTCGTGCGCGTGATTTTCGAACGCCGCCCGATGCAGGAAACCGCCGTTACCGTTTCAGACGACCTCAGACATCAGCAAGACGACTTGTTTGCCGAAACACCGTCCGCAAACCAAACCCAATCCGTTCCGCTCCACAAGCCCTACCGCCTGCCGACCCATTGCCCCATCTGCCGCAGCGAAATCGAACGCGAAGAAGGCGAAGCTGTCGCCCGATGCAGCGGCGGCATGCTTTGTCAGGCGCAACGCGCGCAAGGCTTAATCCACTTCGCCTCGCGCAAAGCCATGGACATCGACGGACTCGGTCAAAAACAAATCGAGCAATTTGTCGCCCAAGACCTCGTCCGCCACTTCGCCGACCTCTACCGCCTCGACATCCCGACCTTGCAAAAAATGAAGGAAACGGTGGATAAAGGGTCGTCTGAAAACGAAAACGGCGACGCAGAAACGGTTTCAGACGACCTGTCTGAACGCAACACCCAAAACGGCAAAAAACAACCGACCAAGTGGGCGGAAAACATCCTCGCAGGCATAGAAGCCAGCAAAACGCCCGAACTTGCCCGCCTCCTGTTCGCGCTCGGCATCCGCCACGTCGGAGAACGCACCGCCAAAACGCTGGCGCAGGCATTTGGATCGCTGGAACACGTCCGCCGCGCACCCGAACCCATCCTCGCCTGCCTGCCCGACATCGGCACCGTCGTCGCCCGCTCCATCGCCCACTTCTTCGCCCAAGACGCGCAGCAGGCGATGATAGACGAGCTGCTCGCCGCAGGCGTTGCCCCGCAAACCCAAGCCGTTACCATCCCGCCTGCCCGCCATGCCGAGCCGCAACGCTGGATTGCCCGCCTGCCCGGTTTCAAAATCAGCGAAAACAAAGCCCAAGCCTTATGGGAACTCGCCGGCAAAAGCATAGAAGGCCTGCAAACCGACAAAGCCCTCCCCGCCGACTGGCAAACCTGGCGCAGCGAAGCACAAAACGCCGCTCTGCTCGAAAACCTGAAAACCTTCTTCGCCCAAACGTCGTCTGAAAACCAAGAAGCAACGGTTTCAGACGACCTCAATGAAGCCGTAACAGGCAAAACCTTCGTGTTAACCGGCACCCTGCCCACCCTCAAACGCGACCAAGCCCAAGCCTTGATCGAAGCCGCAGGCGGCAAAGTTTCCGGCAGCGTGTCCAAAAAAACCGACTACGTCGTCGCCGGAGAAGCCGCCGGCAGTAAGCTGGAAAAAGCCAATGCCTTGGGTGTGGCGGTTTTGAGCGAGGAAGAACTTTTGGCGATGCTGGGTTGAGGATTTATTGAGAGCATTCAAAGAGATAACCAAACCGGCTTGCCCGATCGTCCAAATCCTTGATTCGGTTTTCGACCGACTTTGGCAACTTATCGGGGAATGAACACTCTAAGTATGTTGAATGCCTTTTAGATGCTGTTATTCGCCTGCCGCCGAAAGCGTGACAACCAAGTCAATCATATGCAACCGAGGTCGTCTGAAACCTCGATTCCACATTTAAATTGAAGGGAACTACATGAAACCGATTAAAAAAGCCGTTTTCCCCGTAGCCGGCATGGGTACGCGCTTTCTGCCCGCCACCAAAGCCAGCCCGAAAGAAATGCTGCCCATCGTCGATAAACCGTTGATTCAATATGCGGTAGAAGAAGCAGTAGAAGCCGGCTGTACCGAAATGGTGTTCATCACCGGCCGCAACAAACGCAGCATCGAAGACCATTTCGACAAAGCCTACGAGCTGGAAACCGAGCTGGAAATGCGTCAAAAAGACAAACTGCTGGAACACGTCAAAGACATCCTGCCTTCCAACATTACCTGTCTTTACATCCGTCAGGCCGAAGCTTTAGGCTTGGGACACGCCGTATTGTGCGCCCGTGCCGCAGTGGGTGACGAACCCTTCGCCGTCATTCTTGCCGACGACTTGATTGACGCGCCCAAAGGCGCGCTGAAGCAAATGGTCGATATCTACAATCAAAGCGGCAACAGCGTTTTGGGCGTGGAAACCGTCGATCCATCGCAAACCGGCTCGTACGGCATTGTTGAAGTGGAAAAACTGAAAAGCTTTCAACGAATTACCAATATTGTCGAAAAACCGAAACCCGAAGAAGCGCCGTCCAACCTTGCCGTTGTCGGCCGCTACATCCTGACCCCGCGCATTTTCAGCCTTCTGGAAAACCTGCCGCGCGGTGCGGGCAACGAAATCCAACTGACCGACGGCATTGCCCGCCTGTTGGATCACGAGTTCGTCCTCGCCCATGCCTTCGACGGCAAACGCTACGACTGCGGCAGCAAACTGGGTTATCTCGAAGCCACTGTCGCCTACGGCTTGAAACATCCGGAAACCGGCGCGCAGTTCCGCGAACTGCTGAAACAATACATGCCCCAATAAAGCAAATGACAAAAGGTCGTCTGAAAGTTTCAGACGACCTTTTTGTTTGTACGGATACACGGTTTTCTGTGTATAGTGGATTAACTTTAAACCAGTACGGCGTTGCCTCGCCTTGCCGTACTATCTGTACTGTCTGCGGCTTCGTCGCCTTGTCCTGATTTAAATTTAATCCACTATAAAAACCGAAGTGCAATGCTTAAAGCTTAAAGCGGCCCCCGCAAATCTTCCTGCGTATTGCAGCTGAAAAAAACATGTTCCAAACCAAAATGCACCGATCTCGCCCGTTGCTGATGCAGCCAGCCGCTCAAGGTTTTCATCCCCGAATACAGATACGGGACGGTGCTTTGCAGGATTTGCGGACGGATATACATTACGTTGTAATGCGGCGTGACCGGTGTTTCCACATAAAACGCATTGCACAAAGGCGTGCGTTTGGAAACCGTTTCAAATTTCGCCACCAAATCAGGCGGCAGCGCAGGCATATTGCACGGCACCACCAGCAGCCAATCCGCCGCCGCAATCTGCAAATCATTGGCAGCCGTACACAAAGCCGCCAGCGGTCCCAAATGCTGCCATTGGCGCGAATCGGCAAAAACATGCGCGCTGCGGCGTGCATATTCTTCCAAATTCCGGTTGGCGCTGATAGCGATGTGTTCAACCTGTGGACTTACCGCCTCAATAACATGATCAATCAAAGGCTTGTCACGCCACAACGCTAATCCTTTATCCGCCCCTCCCATTCGCTCACCTTGCCCGCCGGCCAATATCAATGCGAAGGTTTTCATTTTGGTAGTCCTTTGTGAAGTCTCTGGTTTTGTGTGCCCATACTGTTAATCGGCTGATTCTTATCTTTTTAATTCATGGATGTTGTGTTTCGACCTATTCCCTGAGAAATCGGCATATCGCTCGAGGTCGTCTGAAAAGACGATTGCCCACTATAAAATTCATATAAAGTGAATTTTATCATAACACGATTTTACATTAAAGCTAATCTCTTCTCATTTGCGCCAAATTCCGTTTCGGACAGGTTGTTTCCCCGCTTAAAGAATGATATGTTTATAACATTTGGCAACACAACGCCCTTCCTTTATTCCATGAGCTTACGAACCCTATTTTCAGGCGGCTTGAGCCTGTCCTCACGATTAAAACTGCTGACTGTCTTGTGGGTTGGTTCGGCCTTGTTGTCCGTCATCCTGACCCTGATTTTATCGCTGAGGCTGGAAAACGCAGCGACCGTCATTGAAGATGCCGGCAGCTTGAGAATGCAGGTTTATCGTTTGGCTTACATGGCAGGCGAGCGCACTCCGCAAGCGCAAATAGACAACCAGTTACGCGAATTTGAAAAGACGCTTCTGCGCATCACCACCAGCGATGCCATCTATCCCCTGATGCCTTCGGAAACACCGCCGGCGTATAATCTCATACAGTCCATGCTCTTAATCGACTGGAAATCAAACATCCAACCCGCGCTGAAACATTACCGCAGACCGACGCAGATCGAACTCTACCGCTTTGCCGGCAATATCGAATTGTTCTTACAGGCATTGGAAAACGCCAACGAAAAAAACACCTTGTGGCTGCGCCGCTTTCAAATGGCGATGATGCTGATGATTTTTGTCGCCGCAGGTTTAATGATCGTATGGCACTACGCTTGGATTATCCGTCCGCTGGAAACCCTGCGTGACGGTGTAGAAACCATCAGCCAAGGCAGATTCGGCGTACAAATCGATACCGAACAGATTCAAGAGTTTGCGCAAGTCAGCAAAGGCTTCAACCAAATGAGCAGTCGTCTGAAAGTCCTCTATACCGACTTGGAAGGACAAGTCGCCAGACAAACCCAAGACCTCGCCCGCCAAAACCGTGACCTGACCCTGCTCTACCAAACCACGCGAGACCTGCACCAAACCCTTACCCCGCGCGAAGCAGCAGAAGAATTCCTCGCACGGACCCTGCCAGCCGTTTCCGCAAGCGCAGGCAGCATCCGCCTTTTAGACAACGACCGCAAAAACACAAACCTAGTCGCCTCCATCGGTTTGTCCGAAGCAGAAGGCGACGATTCGGACACCGAACAAACCCAACCGGACGAAAAAGCATCCGAATTCAAACACAGCGCCGTTTTTCCCATCACCTATCAAGAAGAAGAACTCGGCATCCTGACCCTATATTTTTCAGACGACCCCACACTCAACGACAACGACAACGAACTCCTGCGTACATTATGCGGTCAATTAGGTGTATCCATCGCCAGCAGCCGTCTCGAACAAGAACGGCGCCTACTTGCCGTACTCCAAGAGCGCAACCTGATTGCACAAGGCTTGCACGACAGCATCGCCCAAGCATTAACCTTCCTCAATCTGCAAGTTCAAATGCTCGAAAGCGCGTTCCACGCCGACCAAAAAGACCAAGCCGAAGAAAACATCCGCTTCATCAAAGACGGCGTACAAGAATGTTACGAAGACGTGCGCGAACTTCTGCTGAACTTCCGAACCAAAATCAGCAACAAAGACTTCCCGGAAGCCGTAACCACCCTGCTGTCCAGGTTTAAACGCCAAACCAAAATCAATGTAGAAACAGTATGGCAGGACGACGGCCGCACATTAAACGATGACGAACAGCTGCAAATCATCTTCATCCTGCAAGAAAGCCTGTCCAACATCCGCAAACACGCCAAAGCCCAACACGTCAAAATCAGCATGCTCAACCAACAAAACTTTACCCTGAGCATCGAAGACGACGGTATCGGCTTTAACCCGCAACACCTGCACAAACTCTCCGGCGAACATGTCGGACTCGGCATCATGCAAGAGCGCGCACGCCGCATCAATGCCAACCTAGACATCCAATCCCAGCCCGAACAAGGCACAACCGTTACCTTAACCTTACCGCAACACAAGAGAACGACCCATGACTATTAAAATCATCCTCATCGACGACCACACACTCTTCCGCAGCGGCATCAAAGCACTACTCTCACGCCAAAGCGACTTTGAAGTCATCGGCGAAGCTGCCGACGGCTTGTCCGGCGTCAAAATGGCGGAACAGCTCAAACCCGACGTCGTCTTACTCGACCTTGACATGCCCGTCATGAACGGACGCGAAGCACTGGCACAAATCTTGGGCGTCAATCCAAACCAAACCGTCATCATGCTGACCGTTTCCGAAGACAGCGACGACCTGACCGAATGTATGCGCATCGGCGCACGCGGCTTTTTGCTGAAAAACATAAACGCCGACTTCCTGCTCGACAGCATCCGCAAAGCCGTCGACGGCGACAACGTCTTCTCTCCCGAAATGACCACACGCCTTGTTCAATCCCTGATTTCCCCGTCCGCACCACGCACCGACCAAGCACTCGCCACCCTCACCCCGCGCGAACTCGAAATCCTCGGCTACCTCGCCGCCGGACACAGCAACAAAGTCATCGCCCGCCATCTGGACTTGGCAGAATCCACCGTCAAAGTCCACGTCCAAAACCTGCTACGCAAACTCAACCTCAGCAGCCGTGTCCAAGCCGCCGTTTACGCCGTCCAACACAAAGTCCCGCAGCCTGAAATTAATTAAACGGCTCAGGATGCCGATGCGAAAGCGGTAAAAACAAAAAAAGGTCGTCTGAAAACAGGTAGAACGAATTTCGCTCCAACGTTTTTCAGACGACCTTTTCCATCAAACAGGTGTAGAAATGAAGATACTGATTTATTTGGTTTTACTTCCCATTAGCTTGCTTGTCCTACCCCATCTCATCGGCTTAATGCTCCCCAAAACACGCCGACTCAGCAAAACAACCATATTCGACGCACCGATAGACCGTGCCTACCAAACCATTGCCGACAATCAACATTGACAATACTGCTCTTCTTTGGACAATTTACAAATTATCAGCCAAAAAAAGACAAAGAAATTTGGCTCGAAACAACAGGCAAAATAACCATCCGATTTATCACCGTAGAAAAACGCGAACCAGATTATTACGCCTTTAAAATGGAACACCAACTGTTTCATGGCACATGGACAGCCGAATTAGAAGCCATATCCGCCAACCGCACCCTCTTTACTGCTACCGAAAATATCCGCTACAAAAACCCAATCATTCGCCTCATAGCTTACGCATTGATGGATTTAGACACAGCAATGCAAACCTATCAGGATGATTTGGATAAAGAATTGAGAAGAAGGCAAACAACTTCCAACCCAGACTTTTTAGACGAACAACTGCACTGATCGAAGCCTATATCCCAAAACACCACCAACCATAAAAAATAAAAAAGCCGTCTAAAATGACGGCTTTTTTGTATCCCATAACTGTCCCAGCATGTCGTAAGTATATGTTTCATATGATTATAATGGTGCGGCGGAGAGACACAAACCAAAGGATTAATGCATTGTTTTATATCATTAAAATAATAAAGAAATGAGGATATACCCCCAAACAGCCCCCCCCCATTTTGTCAAAGTCAAAATTTTTCAGGGGCGTTTTGTGGTATTTCTGCCAAGCTGTGAAATATGGTCGGATTGTAACACCAGTAATCACGCGCCGTCTTGTGGGCTGCGTTTGCCCTTTTCTTCCAGCCGTCCAATATTGCCTTTCAGGCGGCTTTTGTTTGTATCGGCTCTGTCAGTCATGCGCCCACACAAAAAAAGCGTATATACAAAAAAAAACGCAAAAATCGTTTGTTACCTTGTTACCAATGGCTGAAAGGCTTGCCAGTCATGGCTTTCTTGGTAACAAAATACATATCTTAACCTTGTTACCGTTTGTTACCGCTCCTGTTTTTTAAGCGTAACCATATGAATATAAAGGGATAACAAATGGTAACAAGTCGGTAACAAGTAAATTTATGTTCATTTGTTACCGTTTTTTCTTTATTTTTATATTGATATTCATATGGTTATAAATGTTAAGTTTTGTGGTAACAAAGGTAACAAGTGATTTTGTCTCGCGCATAGGGTTTTATCTGTCCGTGCGTCCTGGTCTTCTTTCCCTTTTTATGGACTCTAAAAATTCGTTGTATGGCTCGCGCGCGCGTATTGGTCTTGAAATTATTTATTCCTCGTCTGTCTTTGTCGGTCATAGCAGAAACAGGGCGTAATTGCGCTATAAGCGCGTTTTACCGTTTGGGTATGGATTGGCATTAGGTAGGGGTTGAATAGCCCTAATTTTCGAGAATTGGGGGCTTTGCCATCGGTTTTATGGCGTATGGAATGGTTTACCTGAAGTAATGGACGTAAAAAAGCCCGCCTGTATCAGTCATGGCGGGCTTGGTGGGCGTTTTGAATTAACCTCATGCAAACGGTCAGTCGTCCAGTTCCATATCGGGGGTCAGAACATAATACCAGCCGCTCCCTTTGCGCTGGTGTTGGTAGCCTTTGTTTTTGTGGTTGTATTTTCAGCAATCCCCCGTCTAACAACACACGGCAAACTTTTAATTCATCGAAACTTTGGGCGATTTCATCGGCAAAGACACGGCGGATTACCCACAATTCTAATTTCTCCCCCTCCTGTTTCCGATAGCCTGCATGGTCTTTATTGGTGCTTTTATCGCTCCAATCCGTAAACCTCATACCTAACGCGTATAGGTCGATAAAGTCCTCCGCCTGCTCGATGATTCGGCGGTCTTCGTGTTTCCCCGCTCCGTTGACTTCCAGCCATTCGTCAAAGCATTGTTTCACGCCTGCCATGCCTACGCCTGCGGCTAAACCGGTAACGGGGGCGGCAAGCTCCAAAGCGGCGGCGGCAAGGGCAAAGCGTTTTGCCACTCTTCGCGCCTGTCCTGACAGTTCGGGGATGGTTTCCATAAATGCGGTCATGCGCTCGTTTGCCTGCCGTTTGGCTTGCTCCAGGTCGTCTGAAAGCTGTCGAATGAACGCTCTGCCCGCCGCTCCGTGATATTGTTCGGCGGATTGGGCGATATGTTCGCTCAATAATGCGCCGCTCTCGAAGCCGTGCAAGGTGTCGTAAATGCCGTATCGGGCGGCGGCTCTGATACTGGGCAAACGGGCGGCTTGCCCTGCGTTCCAATCGCCTTTGTGGTGTTTCAGGATGGAATCGGGGGTCTTTTCGCCTGTCGAGAACATCATCACTTTCCAGCGGCTCAAGGCGCGGTTGCCGCCCTGTTTTGCGCCCTGTACTTTGTTGATTCCGTTCATGACGCTGTAAACGGTGTCGCCGATGACATGGGGGCTTGCCTGCCCGATTTCGTCCAACACCAGCAAGCCGTCATTGCGGGCGGCGGCGGTATTGGAAAAGCCTATTTTCGTACCGCTCCAAGACAACAGGCTGCCCGATGGTCTGCCCCATACGCTCAAGGCTGCTTTTGCGGCGGTGGTCTTGCCGTCGGATGAATCGCCCGTCAAATGGAAGCCGCCTGATTCTTCGCTCAACAGGGACAGCAAGGGGGCGGCAAAGGACGCGCCCAATGCCAAGCATAGACGGCTGTTTCCCGCTGCGTATCGGGCGATATTTTGCTGCCAGTCGCCAAGCTCTCCGTTTGGTCGGTATGCCGCCGCTTGGCTGGTGTCGCCGTTGTAGATGACGGCGGGGGTTTTGCCGTCTGCCGTGATGGTTTCGCCGCTGGGCATGATGTAGGTGTCGCCGTGCCAGCCCGCGCGGTCGGTAATGGTAAAGGCGGTACGGCTGCCCTGTGTCTGCAAATAATCTGCCAGTCTTTCCCTTTTTGCCCGCCCGCTCATGACGGTTAAGCCGTAACTCTGCAAACGCTGCCAGCCTTGAACCGTGCCGATTTCCGCTTGCGGGATGGCAGCGGTCTTGGTTTGGCGTGTGATTTTGTCCTGCCAGCGGATAACGCGGTAATACGCGCCGTCGTTGTCCTGCCCCGTGCCGATGATGTCGATGGGGTCGGAAAGCAATAGCGGCTCTGCTTCGATGGCTTCGCCGTCTTTGCCTGTCCTGACGTTTATCCACCATACGCCCCGATGGTCGGTATCGAAGCGGGGGCGCGGACGGTATGGTTCGATGTCGTTGATGTTGTAGTCTTGGGTACTTTCCTGCTTCGCTGTTTCGGTATTTTTCATGCTGCTTTTCCTCCGATGGTGTGTTTCAGGTTGTCTGATTGGTTTTCAGACGACCTTTTTTCTTTCAGTTCGTCCAATGCGTCATAGCCCAGTGTGTCGCTCTGCCATATGCGCGCCTTGATGCCCTGTTTGATGGCTCGGACTGCCAAATCATGCGCGGCTTTGAAACCCACGGGGCGCGGGGTGTCGTTATCGGCAATAATCACGATTTCCTTGAGGTCGTCTGAAAGTCGGTATTTCGCCATGCTGTTTGCGCTCAAGGCGGCGGATAAGCCCCAATCGCGGGCTTGGAACAGTTCGCGGGCGGCAAGGGCGGTTTCTATGCCTTCTGCGATGACAAGCCGTCCGTTTTCAGGGGTGGGTAACAAGTGAACCGCCAGCCCTGAAATGCTGCCCTGTTTGCGGCTTTGCATTTTCTTGGCAGGCAGGGCTTCGCCCGTTTCGGGATGTTTGATTGCCAGTTTTCGATAATGCGGGGCGTGTAGCCCGTCTTCTCCGTATGGCTTGTCATGGATCGTCTGAAAATAGGTCATGTGCAAGCCTTGAAGCTCGCCGCCTGTATCGCGGATGGCGCAAACCATACAGGGAAAACGACCGATGAAAAGCGGCGCATCTTCCCCCATCGTCCAATAATCCGCCTCTCTCAGAAAACGGACGTTTTCAGGTAATTGCGCCATATCCAAACCGCGTGATTTCAGATACTGCACGGCGGGGGAATCGGCGGTTATCGGATCTGCCCCGTTCCACAATGCGGCAAGTTTGCCGATTTGGTCTTTTTCGGGGAGTGGCTGCTTCTGCGGGCGTGTGGGCGGTATCGGTAAGGGGTTTGCCCCGCCCATGTTCAACACGCCCGCTACGGCGCGCAATGCCTCGTCAAAACCGCAATTCAGGTAATGCATTACCAAGCCGAAACCGTCGCCCGCGCCGTTGTGGTAATGGCTGCAAATGAATGTGCCGTTGCCGTCCTTATCGTCATATCTGAAACGGTCTTTCCCTCCACACGCGGGGCAAGGCTGGTGTTTGTTTTTCAGGTATCGCGGGTCTATGCCGATGGCGGCGTGAATTTCCTGCCAGCGGTATTGCGCGGCGGCTTTGATGTCTTGATAGGTCGGTTTCATTGTTCCATCTCCCCTGTTACAGGTTCTAAAACCACCCCCGCCATCGGGTCGGTCTCCCATATGGTCGGCGTTGTCTGTATTGCCTGCTCTGTTTCTGCATGGGCGGGCTGGTTACAGGCTCGGATTGCCAAAGCCAAAAGCAACACCCAAAACACCAGCAAGGCGCGGTTAAGATACCGGCGGAAACGGTCGGATTTATTGGTCTGTTTCATGGTTTTATCCTTTGCTCTGCCTCCAGTGGTTCAAAACATGAATTTAATAAAATCAATTAGTTATGAAAACACTAGGGCGAAGTTTGCCCTATGCCGTCTGAAATAGGCGGCATGGCGGTTTAGGTTTTACGGGGTTTGGGGTTTATTTCGCGCCGCGTGTTTGGCTGTGGATTTGGCTGCAGATTTCGTCATTCAAATCCGCTGCCGTTTTAAACAGGCTGAAAGAGTGAAGCTCTGCCAGCGTCTCCACTTCGTTTTTGGCGGCTTTGATGAGTTTTCGGACGGTTAAAGAGAAAGTTTGTTGGTCGATAGCCATATCGGTCAGGATTTCGGCTGCGTCTAGGATGGCGGCAAGGTTTTCGGCGGCGCGGTCTGCGTAAAAGCAGGCATCTGCTGCGTCGTTTGCCAGCTCTAAGGGGATGGTTACCGTTTGGGCTTGATTTTGAATGGTTTGGATTTGGATAGAATTTGAAGATTGCATTTGAAATGCTCCTATACGTTTTGAGATTTGAGAAATGCCCGAAATAGGGGGGCGGTGCTCTCTCCTGCGTATAGTCAGGCGTGGGCGTTACCGATACCACACACCGCCATAACTCGTGATAGGTCGTCTGAAATGCTAACGTTTAATAACATTACAAACGCCCGTGAAAGAATTTTGGCGATAAAAAATCAGCGTTTACCCTGCTGATTTGGGCTATACGATTTGAGAGAGAACCTAAATTCTGATTCTCAAGGCTCGATTTGTCAAATGATTTTTGCATCAGACGGCTAAAATTTTTTACCCACGATAATCATGGTTATTACATACCCGATGCGTTCCGTATTTTCTCCAACGGTTCCGATGATGTCTTCAAGCGTGATTTCACTGTATGGCTTGTGAAAAAAATCTTCCATGACTTGCCTCATTTCATCGTCCGTTAACGGCGGGGGGTATTTTTCCTGTTTCGTGCTGACTTCCGCCTCTGCCTTGATTTCCGCCTTATCCACCAGCAAGCCCAGCATTTTTGCTTTGCCCATCGTTGCCGATACCGCCGCGCTGCTTTGCGGGGTAGGGGCTGCCAGTGCCGCCGCCCGTGCCTGTTCCAATTCGTGCAACAGGTCGCCCACCGTTACCGCGTGTCGTTGCCGCGCTTCTTCCTTTAAGCCGTCCACCATCGCGGAAATATCGGGGTCTTGAAGCAGCTTATAGGCTTCATTCGTTACCGTTTCAGGCTTCATGTTGTCGGCGTTGTAGGCTTGCCGATATGCTTCGCTCGCATTGCCCGTTTCCACATACAGACGGGCAAACTGTTCTTGTTTCGGGGTCATGTCCTTAATCCTTTCAGAACGCCGCCCGATAGCTGTTTTTCAGCCTTTGGGCGGCTGTTTGAGTGTTGCTATTTCAAATTGTCCAAAGCCGCTTCTTTTTCTTTCTCCATATCCTCCAAGATGTCGAAAATGGCGTTTTCTTCTCCGCTTGTGCCGGCCATCATGTTGAAGAAGCCGGGCAAACGTAAATCAATGATTCTATCTGGCATGGATTGCCCATAGGACGGGCAATCAACCCGCAAACCGTTTTCTTGTAGCTTCATTCTCGTCAGCGCGGCGGCTTTACCGATTCCCACCAATTTCGCGGCGGCATTGGTATAGGCGCGCGCGGCTTCCAAATATTCGGGCAAGTGGGTCTCTTCTATGTCGATGATAAACATCTCATAACGGGAAACGGCCAGTAAATTGCGAAGCTCTGAAATGCGGTTCAGATGTTGGAGACGTTCATTAAAAAGGCTTTCCAGCAGTTCTTTTTGCGCTTCCAGCATATCGGCGGCGCGGTCTGCTTCTTCGCGTTTGGCGGCAATCTCTGAATCAAGCCCTTTGGCTTCTTCGCTGTTTGTGGGTTTGCCCATTTTCAATAAATTGGCAAATATGCCTTTGCGTCTGTTTCGCAGCCCTGCAAATTCATTGATCACCGCCTGCGCTTCTGTAACGCCAGCTTCCGCCGCTTCAATTTGGGCGGTCAGTTCGCTGCATTTATCCTCTTCTTCTTTCAGTAACTTTTGACGGGTCTCAAAAGTTGTCTTTGTATATTCGATATTCATAGTTAAAGCTCCTGATTTAATTGATTAATACAAACCGTCCGCGTTTCACGGTTTCGCCAAATTGGTTGGTTACTTCTTCCATCACGGTAACGATGTCATGCCCCGCCCTGCGAAGCTCCATGATGCGCGTGTTGTAGCCTAATATACCCATTTGGGTAAGCTCCCATGATGTAACGCTGCCCTGTTTCAATCGGGATAAAACGCGCTCTTTTTGACTTGGCGTTTTTGCCTTGCAGTTGGTAGAATAGTTCTTCATACAAGTGATTCCTTTCCGCCGTCTGAATGTCCGTTCAGGCGGCATTTGTTTTGCGCCTGATAAATCAATTTGCCTACTCTTCGCGTTTGGCTGCCAGTTTGCCGAGATACTCTTCAATCTCACTGGAAAGCCAACCGGTAATATTTTCGGAAAGTTTGATAGGCTTAGGAAAATCAGGGCGGTGATGGCGGCTCTTAGGGTTTGCCCAATTCCAAATAGTCGCCCGTGAAACACCCATAACGCGGGCGGTATCGTTTACTCTTAATACGGTATTCATATGCTTTGCCTTTCTTAGTCGGGGTTATATGACAGGTACAAATATAACCGGCTCTACATAGATATAAAATGCACAAATATTCTTATTTTCATGGTGTTATAAAATAAAAACATTTCATGTGTGCAAATTTTCAGATAAAAAAATGCCCACATGAATTTTTATTTTTTCATGTGGGTATAAATTAAATCGGGTTATTACAGTAAAAGGCGGGCATTTGTTTTTTCTAAAAGCTCCATTGCTTTAGGTCTCACAGTTCTTGCAATCCTATCTACCGCATCAAAATCAAGCGGTGAATTATCGCTTGGCGGGTAAATCATTGCCGCCATTTCAACATCAGTAAATTTGCGTTCTACGATAAGGCTGTAAACGTATAAATCCATAAAAGCAAAAATGCGATAATCTATCATTTTTCTGATTTCAGCATCTGAAAAACGGCGCGTCCTTCCTCGCTCTTCTTGTTGTCTAAGTTCTTTCAGCTTCTGCTTAAATGCCATCTCAAGTACTTCATCACTCATTGATAAGTCAATAAAAACCATAGGGCTGTAACTTAAAGTTGGGGAAACAGGCGCACGAAACAGATTATTTATCGCCTGTATATCTTGTTGCGGCATATCCTCCGGCAGAATATTATCGGGGGAAAGCCAGTCTGTATGTATATTTGCTCCAGTTTCAAGATTTTTAATACATAATTCCAGCGTTTGGCGCGTTTCTTGCACGAATTGCCTTACTTCAGGGATTGTTACATATGATTCAGTGTAAATCCTAGCTATATCTGTCCATGTAACATCAGCAAGAACATCTGTTTCAATCTCTAGTGGATTGTAATTTGTTTTATTACCTCTATTTTTGTATTCAATAGGCTGTGCAACCCACTCAATAGCGCAACATTTCAGCCAGTTTAAAGCGTCTGCCTTTGCAGTTTCTTTTTCTTGCTCTGTAAGATGGCTGCTGGCACTTATCTCTTTTTTATGCGATTATGATTTATTTTTCTTAACCATAATGCCATTGCTAATTCATCTCGGGAAAAATCAGACAACCCATCATACAAGCTAATATCAAACCAATCAGGGCAATAATTAGGCTTTTTCATCTTTTACTTTCTTAAATTAGTATTGCAAAAATAACTCCGAAACTCGAAGCAGATATTTTCAGACGACCTCTAACCAGTCTTGCCATCTCGGATCAGTTGCAATGCTTGGTTATACCGTTCCCGCAAAAAGCCGCTATACCATTGCATAAACTCTTTGCGCTCATTCAGATAATCGGCGCGGTTATAGGCGGCGCGGATTTTGTTGTTTTCAATGTGGGCAAGTTGTCGCTCTATCGCGTCAGGATTGAAGCCTTGTTCATTTAAAACGCTGCTTGCAAGCGAGCGAAAACCATGCGGGGTGGCTATCCCGTAATAACCCATGCCGTTGATGATTTTGCCCGCTGTATTTTCGCTGATGTAACCAGTTTCGGATTTAGGGCTTGGAAATAGAAAGGGTGTTTCGCCGGTTATAGCGTGTAGTTCGTTTAATAGCTCAATCGCCCAATCAGACAAGGGGATTGTGTGATCTCGTGGCCGTTTCATACGATTAGCGGGAATCGTCCATGTTTTGCGCTTAAAGTCGATTTCCTGCCATTGGCCGCCGCGTATCTCTTTGTTTCGGGCAAAGCAAAGCATAATCAACATTACGCAAATTCTGTTTTGTTGCTCACAATCTGCCAGTATCAGGCGGCGGTAAAACTCCGGCAATTCTTCACGGGGTAGGGCGGGCATTCTTTTGCTTTCTGTTGGCTCTATATAGCCTTTCAGTAACGCGGCAGGGTTTCGGTCGGTCAATTCTTCATAACCGGCATAGGTAAACACCGCGCCTATCCATTGCCTGATTTTTTCGGCGGTTTCCGATACGCCCCGCTCTGTTACTTTATCCAATACGGCCTTTATCTCTTTTTTCCCGATTTTGTTTATAGGCGTTTCCCCAATAATAGGGAAAACATCTGTTTCAAAGTACCGCAAAACACGGGCGGCATGATTAGGCTTCCAGCTTTTGCGCTTGGTGGTTTTCTCATGCCATGCTTTGGTAACGTTGGCAAAGGTGTTCAGTAAGGCCGTCTTGCGCTCCTGTTTGGCCTGTTGCTTCATAGCTGATGGGTCTTGCTCTTGTGCAATCATGCGGCGGGCGTTTTCGGCGGCTTGGCAGGCTTCTACCAGTGAAACGGTCGGATATTTCCCGATAGTAAGAGTTTTCTCTTTGCCGTCTATACGGTATTTCAGGCGGAATACTTTTCCTCCCGCTGGGGTAACTTCAAGATACAGGCCGCCCCCGTCAAATAACTTGGCTTTCTTTCCAGTATCAGACGGCTTGGCGGCTTTGATTTGGCGGTCGTTCAGGGGCATTGGGGGTATGTTTTTAGGGGGTGTTGTCAGACTCCCCAAATCATACCCCCATATTTTGGTTTATTCAATTATACGGCATTGGGGGTATTTAGACACTTGGCAAGGGGGTTATTAGCCTGAAAGTCTTACCAGTATTGAATCTTGATTACTGCGTTAGATTTGATTAGACAAAAAAATAACCCCTGAAAGGGGTTAGGTGGTGCGGACGGAGAGACTCGAACTCTCACACCTCTCGGCGCCAGAACCTAAATCTGGTGCGTCTACCAATTTCGCCACGTCCGCGTGATGAAACTCGGAATTATACACAAAGTATCCTGCTCTGCAAACAATCTTTGGCTTGAAATTGCTTTATTCCGACCGATATAATGGCAGGTCGGTTATCTGCCGGAACACACTAATATCAAAGAGGAACATCATGCCTGTTTTACTGATTCAGGATTTTTTACAGACACAGGGTTTGAAGCTGTCTTCAGACGACCTTCGTGTTGCTTATCTGACCGCGAAGACGGTGATGGATATGGGCAATGCTTCGATTGACCGCTCGGTTTTATGGCGTGAAGAAGACGGTTGGAAGCTGGCGAACCATATCGAAGAAACACCGGAAAATGAAGTTTTGCTCAAACAGGTTTTCATGGCTTTGGATTCGGTATTCAGTCGCGCAAAAGCTGTCAAAAGCGCGGCGGTTTACATCCACATTCCAAGCGAACCGCATGCAAGACTGGTTCGTATCGCGGCACAAGGCGAGCCTTTGGAGAACCTGTTGGCGGTGCATGAAGAAAACGGTACGGTTTACCTTGCCTGCCGTACGGCGCAGAGCGGTTGGATGAATATTGCCAACGATATTGCCTATTGGCTTTCGCTTGACGAAATCCAAGGCAGCCGGAACGAGGGGAGCGGAAGCCAGTTGTCCATTCCTGTGGCTACTCAAAACGGTACGGTTTTAGGCGTGGTCCACGTTGAATTTGCTGGTAAAGATCAAGCCGATGAAGCAGCCCAAACGGATTGGTCGGCGCTGGCGTTGGCACTTGCCGAGCCGCTGAAAGCATTGGTAGGCATCGAAGACAAGGAAGAAGAACATGAATAATAGCTTGAAATTCGTCGCCTCCTGCCGTCTGCCGACCGAATGGGGCGACTTCACTATGCACGGTTTTGAAGAACCGAACGGACAAGAACACATCGCTTTGACGATGGGCGATTTTTCAGACGATCTCCCCGTTCTGACCCGCATCCACTCCGAATGTTTGACCGGCGATGCCCTGTTTTCCAAAAAATGCGACTGCGGTCCGCAGCTTGAAGCGGCGATGAAAGCGGTTCAGCAAGAAGGGCGCGGTGTCATCGTTTATTTGCGTCAAGAAGGGCGCGGTATCGGTTTAATCAACAAAATCCGTGCCTACCGGCTTCAAGACGAAGGGATGGATACGGTCGAAGCCAACCTCGCACTCGGACTCCCCGTTGATGCACGCGACTTTACGCTTGCCAAGCAAATCTACGACCATCTGAATATCCGTGCCGTCAAGCTGCTGACTAATAATCCTGAAAAGATTCAGACTTTGAAAGGTGCAGGCATCAATGTCGTCGAACGTATTCCGCTCCATGTCGGCGAAAATGTGGAAAACGAACGTTATCTGCACACCAAAGCGGACAAATTGGGACATATGATTTTTGATTAAGACAATACTAAACTTATTTATTATTTATATTCAAATAAATATGTTTATCTTAAAACAAACGGCTTGCCCTGATAGAGGTTTTTTGGTTTAATCCCGAGTTCTCGGGTGATTAGCTCAGTTGGTAGAGCGTCTGCCTTACAAGCAGAATGTCGGCGGTTCGACTCCGTCATCACCCACCAAGTTTCCTTTCATTGTTGCAAAACAATGATGCGCGGTGGTAGCTCAGTTGGTTAGAGTACCGGCCTGTCACGCCGGGGGTCGCGGGTTCGAGCCCCGTCCGCCGCGCCAAATTTAAAAAAAGCACCGATTTGTCGGTGCTTTTATTTTTGGCCGCTGCATTTTATATTTTGGATACTCAATTTTAAAAAGGTCGTCTGAAAACAGGTTAAGCGTTTGAATAGAATACGCTAGGTTTGTTTTCAGACGACCTTATATATCCCCAAAAGCCTTATTTGTTACCATATTCAGCAATATATTGGGCAATTGCAGCTTCAGGGTTAGCAGCGTTAATAAGTTGAGGTAATTCTACATAACCGTGTTTAACCAGATTTTTTTCACGCAAAGTATTACCGAACATGCCAAACGCAAGAAAAACACTGAAACCAAGAAGACTGTTGATTGCCCTCAACAATTCATTCTGACCAGCTAATAAACTTAACACAACAAACGTGACAAGAATTCTAATTCCCAAACCCCACATTTGTTTCACACAAGCCCACATAGCCCAAAAGAAAAATGCAGGCCAAGACCAGCCTTGTTTGACCGCCTCGTACTGGTTCATAGGATCTTTAAAAATCTTGTAAAGCCTCATTAAACACCTTGCCTTTATGCCTTAAAACGTTAGCGTCATAATTCTATCAGAATACATTAACAAGTTGAGTCATTACAAAATAAAAGGTCGTCTGAAAACCGAATACAGTTTTCAGACGACCTTTCATTCACTTATACCATCCCGACCTTATCATTCAGCCCAGTTTTTCTTCTTGCTGGTTTTGCCTATGCCCGGATTGAAGCTGTTGGTCGGGTCTAGTTTGCGGTAGAACTGTTTGAGCGCGGGTTTGGCCTCATATAAATGTCCGACGTTGTGTTCGGCAGGATACTGCGCGCCGCGTTGGTCTAAGAGATGCAGCATTTCGTGTTCCAATGCCATGCAGTCGTTGCCTTTTTTGATGATGTAATCCTGATGGAAAACGTGGCACATGAAATGTCCGTAGTAGAGTTTGTGGATGATTTTATTGTCGATTTCCGACGGCAGTTTTTCAAACCAGTCGCGGTCGTCTCGGCGCAGGGCGATGTCCAGCGCGACCAAGTCTTCCACTTCGTCGTCATACACGGCGCGGTAGCGGATGGCGGCGGAAGCGACGGCAAAACGGTGCAGCATGGCGGCTTGGGTTTCTTCGGCGTTGCATTCGAAAAACGCGCCGCCGTGGTGTGCAAAATATTCTTTCAGGAACGCGCGCGCTTCATCGACGCCTTTTCCGCCCATTTTCAAAATCAAATGGTGTTCGTATTTGTCGCGGTAATCGCGCATGGATTTAGGTAGGTGGTCAGGCAGGTATTTGCTGACGAACTGCATGACCTTGTCGGAAAAATGTTTAGGCAGGAAGCTGACTTTTTTGCCGAATCGGTCAACTTTGGCTTTGAAATCAAATAATTTCGGCAGTTGGTGCGTACCGAATTTTTTGATGACGTAGAACGTGTCTTTGCCGTAAACGTCGGCAATATCGAAAGCGTCGCGATGGATGTATTCGCCGGAAACTGGCAGGCTTTCAAATTCGCCCAAGGCGGCGCGGCGGATGTCGGTCAGCTCGTTGATGTCGTTGGTGCCAATGTAGAACACGGCGGTTTGTTTTTCTTGCGGGAAAGTGTCCAAGCGGACAGCGAAAACCATCAGTTTGCCCGCGCAGCCGGACGCTTCGTAATGGCGCGCGGGGTCGGCATTGAAACGCGCGGCGGTCGGCTCGTCCACTTGGCGGACATGGTCGCAATAGGCGTGGTCGTGTCCTTTGCCCGCGTCTTGCGTGATGTCTTTTCTCTGATAATGATGACCTTGAAGATTGGTCAGGATTTCTTCGGGCGTGTCGCCCAAATCTATGCCCAAATGGTTGACCAGCTCCAGTTTGCCCTCTTCGTTGATTTGGGCGAACAGCGCCATTTCTGTGTAGGCAGGGCCGCGCTGCACCAATGCGCCGCCAGAGTTGTTGCACACGCCGCCTAAAACGGATGCGCCGATACAGGAAGAGCCGATGACCGAATGCGGTTCGCGTCCCAAAGGTTTCAGCAGCAATTCGAGCTGGTTCAGGGTCGAACCGGGCAGGCAGACGACTTGTTCGTTGTTGTTGATGGTTTGGATGATGTTCATCCGCATGGTGTTTACAATCACGATGTCACGGTCGTAATCGTTGCCGTCGGGGGTCGAGCCGCCTGTCAAACCGGTATTCGCAGCCTGCGTAATCACAATCACGTCCGCTTCGACGCAGGCCTGCAAAATTTTCCACATTTCCAGAATAGTTCCGGGGCGCACCACCGCCAACGCCTTGCCTTCGCCGAAACGGTAGCCTTGGCGGTATTGTTCGGTTTTCGCGGGGTCGGTGATGATGTATTTTTCGCCGACGGTTTGGGTCAGGCTGCTGATTAATTGCGAGGCGTTCATAATGCGCTCCTTGGGGCTGGTTTTATTGGATTAAAATAGTGATTGTAGTAACGGGACACGGTAAAGTAAAGGTCGTCTGAATACGGTCCGGCAAGGAATACTGCAAACCATCCACACCATCCGTCCGCACGCCCTACCCTTTAATTGACTATCTTCGCCGCTATACACAATTTCTTTGCCGAACGATGTGAACAGCCTGTGAATAAGTTCTATTACCTTTTGATAATCAAATAAAAAAATATAGTGCTTAAAAAATGGGCAGTTTGTCGGTTTAGTCACATACTGTGTTTGCCTTTGTGTGTGCAGTCTGTGGAAAAGTCAGCTAACTTATTCTATTTACAACCAAAATATACAATGATTAAAAATTAGGCAATCCAGCGTATAATCCGATTGATCAAACACACCCACTCAAAAATCCCGATTTTCAAAAAAAGGACAAGGAATGCACACCCTTTCGGAACAAGTCCGCTTAAATGAGGCGCGCAAAAAGTTGGCAAAAAGCAGGCGTTGGGCGACGGGCTTGCTGCTTGCGGCGTGCGGGCTGTTTGCAGCCTCCGCTGTTTATGTGCGCCAATATCCTTGGTTGGGATTTGTCAAAGCGTTTGCCGAAGCCGCGATGGTGGGTGCGCTGGCGGACTGGTTTGCCGTAACCGCGCTTTTCAGACGACCTCTCGGGCTACCGATTCCCCATACCGCGATTCTGCCGCGCAATCAGGCGCGTATCGGCGATGAATTGGGAAGATTTATCGAACATAATTTTTTGCAGGGCAAACCCATCGCCATGCGCATTTATCAAGCGCAGCCCAGCGATAAATTATTGAAATGGCTGGACGGCGAAGACGTGAAATCACATTGGCTGCCGTGGCTTTCCAAACAGATTCCGACGCTGCTTGCCATCGCCAAACCGGAACAGACGGCGCGTTTTACCGCAATGCTGCTGGAAGAGCGTTACAGCGGCGAACAAATCGGCAACACGCTTGCCGACGGTTTGCGGCTGCTGAAAGCGCAAGGGGTGCACGAAAAAACGTTTGAAAGCCTGCTCCGTCAGATTCGGCGTTGGCTGAAAACGCCGGAAACCCGCGAAATGTTGGAGCAGAATCTGCGCGAATGGGCGGCGAAAATCGAAGGCGGCAATCCCGGAACTTGGGACAGGCTTAAAGCGGCGGTGAAATCGACCTTGGTGGAAAAAGTCGATGATTGGGCGGCAGAAAAAGCGTTGGCTTGGATAGACGGCTATTTGGCGACCGCGGACAAGCAGGACAACGCGCTGCGCCGACAATTCTTGGTGCAATACGACGAACTGACAGAACGCCTGACCACATCGCGCCTGTGGCACCGCCGCCTGGACAAATTCAAAAAACAGCTCGCGCAATCGCCCGCCCTGCAACGTCAAATCATGACCTTATGGCGCGGCATTCTGGACTGGGCGCGGGAAGATGTGGAAAAACAAGACTCTTTGTGCCAAGCGCAACTGGAAAAGCTGCTGAATCATATGCGTTCGCAAGCCCAAGCATACCCGCAATTTATGCGGCGGGCGGATGTACGGATTTCGCTTTTGGTTCGGGATTTTGTGATGCGCTATAAAGACAAAGCTGCTTTATTTGTCGCGGACAAAGTCAAAGGCTGGGACAGCCGCCTGATGGTGGAAAAACTGGAATTGAGCGTGGGCAAGGATTTGCAATATATCCGCATCAACGGCACGCTCGTCGGCGGTCTGGTCGGACTGGTGATTTATACGGTATCGCTGTGGCTGGCGGGATAGTATAGTGGAGTAACTTTAAACCAGTACGGCGTTGCCTCGCCTTAGCTCAAAGAGAACGATTCTCTAAGGTGCTGAAGCACCAAGTGAATCGGTTCCGTACTATCTGTACTGTCTGCGGCTTCGTCGCCTTGTCCTGATTTTTGTTAATCCACTATATGAAAAGGGGTCGTCTGAAAAGCTCAACGGCGCAAAAAGCGATCGGCATTTTATCCCTGCTTTGTCCGTCTATGTCGATTGAGCTGCCGTTTTCAGACGACCCCCTGCTTTTTCCGACTGTAAAATATCAACAACGCCATTTGCCTAATTTGATAAAATTACGGACCGAATTTTTGTTCCTGCCTGCTAAGGATGGTCTGTGAAACAGGTCGTCTGAAAGTTTCCCGGCCGCTTTTGACGGCATGAATGTGAATTTCTCAGGCAGATATGGACGGCAACTTCAAACCTATAGTGGATTAAATTTAAATCAGGACAAGGCGACGAAGCCTCCGACAGTACAGATAGTACGGAACCGATTCACTTGGTGCTTCAGCACCTTAGAGAATCGTTCTCTTTGATCTAAGGCGAGGCAACGCCGTACTGGTTTAAAGTTAATCTACTATATTACGCCGTTCAGACGACCCCTATTTAAGATTGATATGTATAAGTTCCTTCCTATTGTCCACGTTTTGTCCAGACTGGGGCTGCTGTTTTCCATGGTGCTCGCAGTACCGACGCTGATGTCGTATTTTTTTCTGGACAACGCGTTTCCTGCGTTTGCCTACACGGCTTTGGCAACGACGCTGACCTCTTGCGCGGTTTGGCTGCTGACCTTCCATTTCCGCCGCGAGCTGCGCCCGCGCGACGGGTTTACGTTGGTTTTGATGTTGTGGCTGGCGTTTGCGCTGGTGGCGGCAATGCCGATTTATATTCACATCCCAGGCATCAGTTTTACCGATGCGTTTTTTGAGGCGATGTCGGGGCTGACGACGACCGGCGCGACGGTCATGACGAGCTTGGACACGCTGGCTCCATCGATAAATTTTTGGCGGCATATGCTCAACTGGCTGGGCGGCATGGGTATCATCGTGCTGGCGGTAGCGATTCTGCCGATGTTGGGCGTGGGCGGAACGCAGCTCTTCAAGGCTGAAATTCCGGGAATGGACAAAGAAAGCAAGATGGCACCGCGCATTTCGCAGGTGGCAAAAAAGCTGTGGTTCTTCTATACGATGACGACGACGGCGGCTTTTTTGACGCTGCATTTTGCAGGGATGAGCTGGTTTGACGCGCTTTGCCACGCGATGTCGGCGGTATCGCTGGGCGGTTTTTCGACACACGATGCCAGCATCGCTTATTTTGATTCGCTGACCGTCGAATGGGCGATTATGTTTTTCACGCTCTGGGGCGGTATCAACTTCGCCACGCATTTCACGGCACTGACACGACGTTCGCTCAAATCTTATTGGCGGGACGAGGAATGCCGCGTACTGCTGGCGCTGTTGGCAGGCAGTATTTTGATGTCGGCGGTGTATCTGTGGCAGAAGGATTTTTATGCAACCTTTGGGGATTCGCTGCGTTTTGTGAGCTTCAACTTTGTCTCCATCGGACTGGCAAGCGGTTTCTCCAACACGGATTTCGCGCAATGGCCGCTGATCGTGTCGCTGTGGATGTTTTTCCTGTCCAACCTGTTGGCAAGCTCCGGCTCTATGGGCGGCGGCATTAAAAACGTGCGGGCGTTGGTCTTGTTCAAATTCAGCCTGCGCGAGATGATGATTCTGCTGCACCCGAAAGCGGTGCGCACGGTCAAAGTCAACGGACGCATGATTCCCGACCGCATGGCGCTGACAGTGATGGCGTTTATTTCGATTTATTTCATGACGACGATTGTGTTCAGCTTTTTGCTGATGGCAAGCGGGATGGAGTTTATCTCCGCCTTCACCGCCGTCATCGCGTGTATCACCAATGCGGGACCGGGCTTGGGCGAAGTCGGACCGGCGGGCAGCTATGCGGTATTGAGCGATGTGCAAAAATGGCTGTGTTCGGCCGTCATGCTGCTGGGACGCTTGGAAATTTTTACGGTGTTGATCTTGCTGACACCGGCTTATTGGAAAAAATAAAGACAGGTCGTCTGAAAACGGGGTGCGGGTTTTCAGACGACCTTTTCGTTATCGGGCGAACTGCATCTGACTGATGAATACAAGCAGCAAGCCTTAAAAAGAAGCGGCTCTACGTTAACCCACAACATCCAAACAAAAAAGCAAAGGAAAGTACGATGGATATTCTTACCCGCCTTCAAAACTTGCCGCCGAGCAAGTTTCATTACAGGCTTTTGGTGCTGGTCGGCATCGGCTGGCTGTTTGACGCGATGGATACGGGGCTGGTGTCGTTTATCCTGCCCGAGCTGGGCAAAGACTGGTCGCTTGCGCCTACGCAATTGGGCTGGATTGTCAGCATCTCTTTTGTCGGCATGGCACTGGGCGCGGTTATCAGCGGCTGGTTTGCCGACCGCTTCGGCAGGAAAACCGTTTTTGCCGGGACGATGGCGGTGTACAGCGTGGCAACAGGTTTATGCGCGTTTGCACCCAACCTGTCCGCGCTTTTATTTTTCCGCTTCTTCGTCGGCGTCGGACTGGGCGGACAGCTTCCCGTCGCGGTGTCCTTGATCAGCGAGTATGCGCCGCCGAAAGTACGCGGACGCTTTATCGTATTGCTGGAAAGTTTCTGGGGCTTGGGCTGGCTTTCTGCCGCTTTGGTGTCGTATTTCTTTATTCCGCAAACCGGCTGGCACAGCGCGTTTTTAATCGGTGCGCTGCCGATTTTGTATGTGCCGATGGTGTTGAAATTCATACCCGAATCCGTACCCTACCTGCTCTCGCAAGGCAAAACGGACGAAGCGCACCGGCTGGTCAGCCTCTTGGAAAAGGAAGCGGGCATAACGCCTGCCGCGACAGCCATAGCACCGCCGCAACAGGAAAAACAGCGCATCCGTTTCATACAACTATGGCAACAGCCTTTCGCACGGCGCACGCTGATGCTTTGGCTGGTTTGGTTCGGCATCGTCTTTTCTTATTACGGCATTTTTACTTGGCTGCCGAAACTCTTGGTCGAACAAGGCAACACGGTGGTCAAAACCTTTGAATATGTGCTGGTGATGATAGTCGCGCAACTGCCCGGCTACATCGCGGCGGCGGCATTGGTGGAAAAAATCGGGCGCAAAGCGACTTTAGCGAGCTTTCTCGCCGCCTGTGCCGTCTGCGCGTGGTTTTTCGGACAAAGCAGCAGCGCCTCCGAAGTCATGGCATGGGGCAGCCTGATGTCGTTCTTCAACCTCGGCGCATGGGGCGTTTTATACACCTACACACCCGAACTTTACCCCCTCCGCTTCCGTGCCTTCGCCTCCGGTTGGGCGGGCGCAATCGGACGGGTGGGCGGCATTCTTGCGCCTATGGCGGTTGCCGCGATGATTGGCGGCAGCAGCGGGTTCAGCAATATTTTCATGATGTTCGCGCTGGTTATGCTGCTGATTGTCGCCGTCGTGTTGATATTGGGCGAAGAAACGAAAGGCAGGACGCTGGAAGACATCAACGGATAACGCCGTTTTTAAAATCATCCCACCAAATAAAAGGTCGTCTGAAAGTGTCACTTCACCGAAGTCAAACAACACTTTCAGACGACGGCGGATTCGCATTTGAAGTGCAACTTTCCATAACAGAAAAAGGCCAGTATGAGGTAGCATACGGCCTTTCCTGCAAGAAAGATTGCCATGAGCTACACACAACTGACCCAAGACGAACGATACCATATCCAATACCTGTCCCGCTACTGCACCGTCACTGAAATCGCCAAACAGCTTAACCGCCACAAAAGCACCATCAGCCGCGAAATCAGACGGCACCGCACCCAAGGGCAGCAATACAGCGCCGAAAAAGCACAACGGCAAAGCCGGACTATCAAACAGCGTAAGCGACAACCCTATAAGCTCGATTCGCAGCTGATTCAGCACATCGACACCCTTATCCGCCGCAAACTCAGTCCCGAACAAGTATGCGCCTACCTGCGCAAACACCACCAAATCACACTCCACCACAGCACCGTTTACCGCTACCTCCGCCAAGACAAAAGCAACAGCGGCACTTTGTGGCAACACCTCAAAATATGCAGCAAACCCTACCGCAAACGCTACGGCAGCACATGGACCAGAGGCAAAGTGCCCAACCGCGTCGGCATAGAAAACCGACCCGCCATCGTCGACCAGAAAACCCGCATCGGCGATTGGGAAGCCGACACCATCGTCGGCAAAGATCAGAAAAGCGCATTATTGACCTTGGTCGAACGCGTTACCCGCTACACCATCATCTGCAAATTGGATAGCCTCAAAGCCGAAGACACTGCCTAGGCAGCCATTAGGGTATTAAAGGCACATAAAGCCAGAGTCCACACCATCACCATGGATAACGGCAAAGAGTTCTACCAGCACACCAAAATAGCCAAAGCATTGAAAGCGGAGACTTATTTTTGCCGCCCTTACCATTCTTGGGAGAAAGGGCTGAATGAGAACACCAACGGACTCATCCGACAATATTTCCCCAAACAAACCGATTTCCGAAACATCAGTGATCGGGAGATACGCAGGGTTCAAGATGAGTTGAACCACCGGCCAAGAAAAACACTTGGCTACGAAACACCAAGTGTTTTATTCTTGAATCTGTTCAAACCACTGATACACTAGTGTTGCACTTGAAATCCGAATCCAAGGACCTATTTCATTGAAATCCGGCTACGCGCCCTACTCCGCCCAAATCACTGTTTCCGACGCATCGCGGCGCGGTTTCGGGGTAATGTCGCGCACACGGTAGCCGAAGGTTGCGGCGACGGATAAGCCGTAATTCTCAGGATCGAGCAATCCGGCTTCGGCAAGGATTTTTTCCACTTCGGCATACTCCATGCCTTCGATAGCGCAAGAATCGATGCCAAGCATCGCCGCGCCGGTGAGCATATTGCCCAGCGCGATGTAGGTTTGCTTGCTTGCCCAGTCAAACAAGGCGCGTTCGTCGTCGGCGATGGGCATATCGTGGGTTTGGAAACGGCGGTAGCGTTCAAATGCGCCCTCCCTCTCTTCGGCGCTCAGACCGCGTCTGTCCATCAGTTCTTCAAAAGCAGGGCTGTCGTAGCGGGCGTGTTTTCGTGCCAACAGGAAAACGACGTGGCTGGCATCCGAAATGGAAGCCTGCATCCCCCAAGCGAAGGGTTTGATTTTTTCGCGCAATGCCGTGTTCTGCACAACCACAAACTGCCACGGCTCGCAGCCGACGGAGCTGGGCGAAAGGCGGCCGAAATCAAGGACGGCGGCAAAATCTTCGGCACTGATTTTGCGCGCGGGATCGTAGTAGCGAACGGAAACGCGGCGTTTGAAAATTTCGAGGGCTTGTTCGCGGGTCAGTATCATGATGATTCCTTTGATTGAGTATGAAAGGGGCTTCCTTTCGGACAATCAGAATGGTCAAACGTTCGCAACGTTTGCAGCGCCACCGGCAGCGAAACCGTTTGACGGTTGTGTGCAGAAAGGTAGGCGGCGTTAATCAGCTCCAGCGATTTCAAGCCTTCGCGCCCGTCGACAACAGGCTCGGCCTTGCCGCGCAACACATCGACAACATTCCGATAATACAGCGGATGCCCGAAACCGTACACCGACGTGGTTTCGTAATTGGCGGTTTTGACCTGTTCGTCGTAATCGCGCTCGTCGGCAAAATTCCATTCCTGAATTTCGTTCACCGCCATGCCGCCGATGCGTACCGTGCCGGTTTCGCCCAAAATGGTAATCGAGCCTTCGAGGTTTTTCGGGTAAGTACACATGGTCACTGCCATCGAACCGAGTGTGCCATCGCGCCAACGGAGGTTCATCACGCCTGTGTCTTCGGCTTCAATTTTGCGGTGGGTCGCAATCATCGCCTGCACTTCCGCCACCGGGCCGATGAGCCATTCCATCAAATCGACGTAGTGGCTGGCTTGGTTCATGAACGCGCCACCGTCCAGCTTCCAAGTGCCACGCCAACCGCCTCCTTGCTCGTAATACGACTGCGGGCGCGTCCAAAAAACATTCAAATGCACCATATAGATTTTGCCGAAGCGTTGTTCTGCGACCGCGCGTTTGAGCAGTTGCAGCGTGGCATTGAGGCGGTTTTGTTTCACGACAAACAAGCGTTTGCCCGCTTTATCAGCAGCTTGAACCATAAGTTCGCCGTCAGTAAAGCAGGTAGCCATCGGTTTTTCGGTGACAACGTGAAAACCCGCTTCCAATGCCTCAACTGCCTGTTCGGGATGCAAGCCGGAAGGCGTGGTGATGACGATTACGTCGGCATCGGTTTCGGCAAGCATGTCGGTATAGCGGGCATAGCCTTTCGCACCGGTGTGCTTGACCGCCGCCTCAAGCGCGGCAGGATCGATGTCGCACACGGCAACGAGTTCGCAATCTTCTTGCAATACTTCAAACGAGCCGAAATGGTTGTTGGAAATACGGCCGCAGCCGACTAAGGCGAATTTGATTTTGCGGTTTTGAATGGTTTCAGACATTTTCAGACGACGTATATAGTTATAAAAAACGGAAAAAGATTATAGAGAAATCAGCCCTCAACCGATACCTAAAATCATGAAAAATTTGACGAAGCGGCAGGATATGGGTTTGCTTTTCGCCGTCTCGCCTTCTTTTCAAACACATGAAGGAATGAAGTTATAGTGGATTAACTTTAAATCAGGACAAGGCGACGAAGCCGCAGACAGTACAGATAGTACGGAACCGATTCACTTGGTGCTTCAGCACCTTAGAGAATCGTTCTCTTTGAGCTAAGGCGAGGCAACGCCGTACTGGTTTAAAGTTAATCCACTATAATTTACAACAAATGCGTATCGTGGTTTATAATCCTCCTCTAACGAAACAGGGGTGCTGCCTGATGTTCTGGCGGCTGAGAAATACCCTTTACACCCGATCGGGATAATACCTGCGTGGGGAGTTTTCACGGATTCTGTCTTTCAGACGGCCTTTTTTGATATTAAGGTCGTCTGAAAAAGCAAAACGCTCCTGTTTCTTCTTTTCAAACGAGAAAACAGGAGCATTTTTATGACTACGCCAAAGAAAACCGCCAAAACTTCCGGCAACGAAGCGCGCGAGCTTGCCGACTTGAGCGAAGACATCGGCATTCGCTTCAAATATCCGAACTCGGAGCGCGTGTATCTGCAAGGCAGCCGCAACGACATCCGCGTGCCTTTGCGCGAAATCCGTCAGGACGACACCTACACGGCGCAAGGCACGGAAGCCAACCCGCCGATTCCCGTCTATGACACCAGCGGCGTATACGGCGATCCGGCGGCACACATCGACCTGAAACAAGGTTTGCCGCACGTCCGCACCGCATGGCTGGACGAACGCGGCGATACCGAAATCCTGCCCAAGCTCTCCAGCGAATACGGCATCGAACGCGCGCACGACCCGCAAACCACCCATTTGCGTTTCAACCAAATCACCCGCCCGCGCCGTGCGAAAAGCGGCAGCAACGTAACCCAGCTTCACTATGCGCGTCGCGGCATCATCACGCCCGAAATGGAGTTTGCCGCCATACGCGAACGCATGAAGCTGGACGAACTTTTCAGACGGCCTGAATACGCCAAGCTCTTGAAACAGCACGCAGGGCAAAGTTTTGGCGCGAACATCCCGCCCCACCCCGACCAAATCACGCCCGAATTCGTGCGCCGAGAAATCGCCGCGGGACGCGCGATTATCCCCGCCAACATCAACCACCCCGAACTCGAGCCGATGATTATCGGCCGCAACTTCCGCGTCAAAATTAACGGCAATTTGGGCAACTCCGCCGTAACCTCCAGCCTGACCGAAGAAGTCGAAAAAATGGTGTGGTCGCTGCGTTGGGGCGCGGACACGATTATGGATTTGTCCACCGGCGCGCATATCCACGAAACGCGCGAATGGATTATCCGCAACGCGCCCGTCCCCATCGGTACCGTGCCCATCTATCAGGCTTTGGAAAAAACCGGCGGCATTGCCGAAGATTTGACTTGGGATTTGTTCCGCGACACCTTAATCGAGCAGGCGGAACAAGGCGTGGACTATTTCACCATACACGCAGGCGTGTTGCTGCGTTATGTGCCGATTACCGCCAACCGCCTCACCGGCATCGTATCGCGCGGCGGTTCCATCATGGCGAAATGGTGTCTCGCCCATCATCAGGAAAACTTCCTCTACACGCATTTCGACGAAATCTGCGAAATCATGAAAGCCTACGACGTATCGTTCAGCCTCGGCGACGGCCTGCGCCCCGGCTGCATTGCCGATGCCAACGACGAAGCGCAGTTCGCCGAATTGCACACCTTGGGCGAATTGACCGGCAAAGCATGGAAACACGACGTACAAGTCATGATCGAAGGCCCCGGCCATGTGCCGCTGCAACGCGTCAAAGAAAACATGACCGAAGAGCTGCAACACTGCTTTGAAGCACCTTTCTACACACTCGGCCCGCTCGTTACCGACATCGCCCCCGGCTACGACCACATCACCTCGGGCATAGGCGCAACCAATATCGGCTGGTACGGCACAGCCATGCTCTGCTACGTTACCCCGAAAGAGCATCTCGGCCTGCCCGACAAAGAAGACGTGCGTACCGGCATCATCACCTACAAACTCGCCGCCCACGCCGCCGACCTCGCCAAAGGCTGGCCGGGCGCACAGTTGCGCGACAACGCCCTGAGCAAGGCACGTTTCGAGTTCCGCTGGCGCGACCAATTCCGCCTCAGCCTCGACCCCGAACGCGCCGAGAGCTTCCACGACGAAACCCTGCCCGCCGAAGGCGCGAAAATCGCCCACTTCTGCTCGATGTGCGGCCCCAAATTCTGCTCGATGAAAATCACGCAGGAAGTACGCGACTACGCCGACAAGCAAAAAGCCCAGCGGCAGGGTATGGAGGAAAAAGCGGTCGAGTTTGTGAAGAAAGGGGCTGAGATTTACAGTTGATAGAAAGGTCGTCTGAAAACCGTTTTCAGACGACCTTTTTCTATTTCCTGAACTCTTCCCTGACGATGTCCAGCCAAGCCCTGAGCGCGGGAGTGGGACGCTGGTGTTTTTTCCACGCCATGGTCAGTTGCCAGCGGATTTCGGGTTCGGTCAGCGGGACGGCGGCGAAGGTGTCGGGATTGATTTTGCGGGCGTAGTATTCGGGCAGAAGGGCGATGCCCATATGGTGCGCCACCATGTCGGCGAGCAGGTCCCATTGTCCGGTGCGGCAGACGACGTTGGGCGTGAAGCCTTGGCTGCGGCAGGCGGTTTGGATGGTTTCGTTAAGGGAAAATCCTGAGCCGAAGAGGATAAACGGTTCGTGTTGCAGGCTTTTGAGGCCGAGGGCGGCGTGGCGGGCTTGGGCGCGCGGCATAAGGACGACGAGCGGGTAGTCGCACAGGGTAATGCTGTCGAAGTCTTCGTGGACGGGGGCGAGCAGTTGTCCGGCGTCGAGTTCGTTGTTGCGCAGGGATTGTTCGATGGCGAGCGAACCTTGTTCGAGGAAGGTCAGTTCGATGCCCGGCCATTGGCGGCGGAAACGGAACAGGGCGTTGCTGAGCAGGTCGCTGCCGAGCAGTGCCAAACCCAGCCGCAGCGTGCCGCTTTTGATGTGGCGGTAGCTGTCGATGCGGGCGAGCAGCAGGTCGCGTTCGTGCAGGAGGTTCAGCGCATGGCGGTACACTTCTTCGCCGATGGGCGTGGTGGCGACTTGTCGTTTTTTGCGGCCGTTCTCTTTAACCAGCAGCGGTACGCCCAGTTCTTCTTCCAATGCCTGTATGGTTTTGCTGACGGTGGGCTGGGTCAGGTTGAGCGCGGATGCGGCGGCGGAGAAACTTTGCAGGCGCACGAGTTCGGCGAAACAGTGCAGGCTTTTGAAGTCCATTATTCCTCTTGGGCATGATTTTAGTGCAGATAATTCATATTATGCGTAAACCGCGTCCTTATAATCAAGCCTTCGTTTTGAATTACAGATTGATGAACCTTATGGATACGCTGACGCGATTTTTTCAGACGACCTTGCAGCTTGCCGTGGTCGGCTTGGTTTGGCTGGTGTCGGATTTGATGGTGCGCTTTGCCCATCTGCCTGTTTCTTCGGGCGTATTGGGGCTGTTTTTAATGCTTGCGCTGCTGGGTTTGGGCGTGATTAAAACCGGCATGGTCGAGCGCGGCGCGAAATGGGTGTTGGGCGAGTTGGTGTTTTTCTTTATCCCGATTATGGTATCCGTATTGCAATACCGTGATTTGCTTCTTTCCGAAGGTTGGCGGCTGGTGCTGACGATTGCGGTCGGCACTGCGCTGGTGATGATCAGCACGGCGTTGACGCTGAATTTCTGCTACCGCTGGAAACGCCGCCTGTATAAAAAACTGCACGCCTGATAGGGAATCAAAATGGATTATGCCGCGCTCGCCTGCTTCGCTTGGACCTGTTTCGCCTATTTCGTGGCGAAAAAAATCTACCGTAAAAAACCGCTGATGATTTTCTCGCCCGTTGTTACCGTTTCGGTCAGCACCATCATCCTGATGCTGCTTTTAGGCATTTCCTACGATACTTACCACAAATACACGCAAGGCATCGTTTTCCTGCTCACGCCGGTAACGGTCGCCTTCGCCATCCCGATTTATGAAAACCGCGAAGTCATCCGCCGCCAGCTTCCCATCCTGTCGATAGCGATTTTGGTCGGCATGTTTGTCGGCGTTGCCAGCGCGTTTTTGATGGGCAATATGTTCCACTTCGACAGTGAAGTCACCAACAGCCTGATGGCGCGCTCGATTTCCACGCCGTTTGCCGTCGTGTTGGCAAGTGAAATCCACGGTTCGGCATCGCTGGTGTCGCTGTTCACCATCATCACCGGCTTCGTAGGCATGATATTCGGCGATTTGTTTTTAGCGTTTACACGCATCCGTTTCCATACTGCCAACGGTGTCGCACTGGGCAACGCCGCCCACGGCTTCGGCACTTCCCGCGCCGGACAACGCCACGAAACCGAAGGCGTGATGGCGAGCCTGACCATGATTTTGGCGGGGTTGTTTATGGTCATCATCGGCCCGAGCATGGTGCATTTGGTGGTTTGGCTGATGAGCTGAAGAGCAGTTTTACAAAGATATCGAAACGTCCTTGAGTTTTGGGGTCGTCTGAAATCGGGGCGGTCGTTTTGCCCTCTCCCCGGCCCTCTCCCACGGGAGAGGGAGTAGATGTCGGGATGTCGAGGATGTTGTGGGCGGGGTCGAAGGCGAAGGTTTCGCTGCGGCCGGTTTGGCTGTTGCGGGCTTCTTGAATGCGTCCGATTTTGTCGTAAACGTAATTGAGGACACCGCTTCTTTGGTCGGTGCTTTGGATCAGGTTGCCGGCTTTGTCGTAGGCGTAGCGGCGGTTGACGGCGCCGCCGGCCAACGGGCTTTGTTTGCCGCGGGGTGTTGGTGTGCCGTTCCAAACGGTACGCTGACTTTTCAGACGACCCATGGGGTCGTAGTCGTATAGGCTGCTGATGCCGCCCTGCGTCCTTTGGATTTCTCGGTGCAGTTTGTCGCGTTCGATGTCGCTGACGACTTCGCCGTCGAGGCTGATTTGGTGCAGGTGTCCGCTGCCGTAGTACAGGTAATCGATCTGGCGGCCGTCGGGCAGGATGGTGCGGATGCGGTTGCCCAACGGGTCGTAATAGCCTCTATCTGATCTGTTGCAATACCTTTTGCTCTCGCATCTTGGAGAAAATAATGTTCTGCTCCTCTTATAGCCCTATAGGAACTTGTTTCAAAAACTGCTGTCATAGGACCTAAGTTTCGGTGATGGCTACGTTTTCTATTAGCTAAAATTGTTTCTACTGACATATTATCTGCTCCTCTTGTTCTCCCTGTATATATTTTTTCTGGATTATCTAAATCTAGTGCTTGATAGATAATATGCCGTGTTAAACCCCAAACATCAATCCAAATCTGAGTATTCGGCGCAAACTGATACAGATTCTCCCCACCCAACAACCCAATCGGGTCCTGATTCACAAACCGCCCGGCCTCTGGCTCGTAATACCGCATCAGGTTGTAATGCAGCCCGGTTTCTTCATCGAAGTATTGGTTCTGCAATCTGAACGGCTGATGCGCGTTCTTGTAAACCCTCTCATCCTTTTTCAGACGACCCCAAGCGGTGTATTCGCCGTACCATAAGAGATTGCCGTGGATGTCGGTCATCTCTTTCGGAATGCCGACTTGGTCGTTGTGGAAATAGGCGAGGTATTGCGCTTCGTCTTGGTTGTTGTGGAAGACTTGGGCCAGGGGTTCGTAGCTGTCTTGGTCGGTGTAGATATAGGTGTAGCAGCCTTTGTAGGTGTACTCCTGCAACAGGTGGCTGCCGTCCCAGACGAAGTGGGTACGTTTCGGTTCGGTACTCGTCCAGGCGAGTTTGTCTTGGCGTTCTTTGGAGAGGCGTCTGCCGAACGGGTCGTAGGCGTATGTCCAGATTTCGGTGTTTCCGGCGGGCTTTTTGATTTCGGCGCGGACGAGTTGGTTTTCTAATCGGTAGCCTACGGTGGCGCTTTGGCCGTTGTGGACGGTGGTTTCGCCAATGAGGCGGTCGAGTTCGTCGTAGGCGAGTTCGACGCTGCTGTGTTGGTTGCGGGCTTTGGTCAGGTTACCGGTAACGGGGTCGTAGTCGAAACGGGTGCGGCTGATGCCTTCGTCTTTGCTTTGCCCGTTGCGGCTGGAGACTTTGCGGCTTTGTTTTTCGATCAATTGACCGAGGATGTTGCGTTTGAAATGATGGATGTGCCAAGTCTCGGGACGGTCTTTCAGACGACCTTCATTATTGCTTTGGCCGTATTCGGTCTGTTGAACCAGTTGTCCGGCGGCATCGTAGCCGTAGGCGGTGATTTTGCCGTCCCAGCCGGTTTCTTGGATCAGGTTGTCGGTTCGGTCGTAATCGAGACAGTAGGTTTCGCCGTTTTCGTTGGTGAGGACGGTCAGACGGCGGGCTTTGTCGTAGGCGTAGGCGAAGGTATGGCCCAGCGCGTTGGTGCGTTTGAGCGGCAGTCCGTCCACTGCGAGTTCGTAGGCGGTTTTGGCACCGAGTCCGTCGATGTAGGCGGTCAGTCGGTTGAGGCGGTCGTATTCGAAGGTTTCGTGACTGCCGTCGGGATAGTCGGTACGGACGGGGTTGCCCGCTGCGTCGTAGTGGTGGCGGGTGGTGTAACTAGCGGTAGAGAAATTTAGTAGAGGTCCCTGAAAGTCGGTTTTCAAACGACCTCTACATCAATCAGTAATAAAATTGTTAAAGAACCGATAGCTCAGACGACTTAGAAGAAGATTTAGAGGTCGCTTGAAAAGCAGAAGCCGCGTGTATATTCCACACACACCCCACATCAGAATTAAAAGTTTCATACAAACTACGGTTTGCTTTTTTTCATTCGAAAGAAATTTTTAACATTTTTGATAACCGATTTATAAAATATAAAATTGCCAAATGTTCATCTTGGTAACAACATTCTTCGGTTCTCAACCCTCTTTCTGAATAAAATATATGCCATTTTTTATTTTCTTCAACAATACATAATGATTCATCATTTACTTCATTGATTGAGTAACTATCTTCTGGTATTCCTTTACTTTTGAGATAAGAATTCAACTCATTAATTTTTAACATTTTCCTATTTTCACCTCTTCCAGATGCCCAGATTCTATATATGATTTAACAGATTTTGGCAACTCATATTGTGTCCCTAATCCAATCTCTCCGAACCACGGCATAATTTTACTTGCAGCTACATTATCAATCGGTTTCAGTACCCTATATAACCACTTACTTGTATTGGGCGCAAACCAATATAGATTATCCCCGCCCAACAACCCAATCGGGTCCTGATTCACAAACCGCCCCGCCTCAGGCTCGTAATAGCGCATCAGGTTGTAATGCAGTCCGGTCTCTTCATCAAAGTATTGGTTTTGCAATCTGAACGGCTGATGCGCATCCTTGTAAACCCGCTCATTCTTTTTCAGACGACCCCAAGCGGTGTATTCGCCGTACCATAAGAGATTGCCGTGGATGTCGGTCATCTCACGTGGGATGCCGATTTGGTCGGTGTGGAAATAGGCAAGGTATTGTTTGCCGTCTTTGGCGTTGTCAAAGACTTGGGCTAAGGGTTCGTAGCTGTCTTGGTCGGTGTAGATATAGGTGTAACTGCCTTTGTAGGTGTACTCCTGCAACAGGCGGCTGCCGTCCCAGACGAAGTGGGTGCGTTTGGGGTCGGTACTCGTCCAGGCGAGTTTGTCTTGGCGTTCTTTGGAAAGGCGTCTGCTGAACGGGTCGTAGGCGTATGTCCAGATTTCGGTATTGCCGGCGGGCTTTTTGATTTCGGCGCGGACGAGTTGGTTTTCTAGGTCGTATTGGTAATATTGGTTTTCGCCATCAGGCAACTGGCGGTAGATCAGGTTGCCCAGTGCGTCGTAGGTGTATTCGATGCCGTTGTATGATTCTAGGCGGTTGCCGGCTTTGTCGTAGGCGTAGCGGCGGTTGAGCGCGCTACAACAAAGGTCGTCTGAAAGTTGATTTTCAGACGACCTTGGCGTTGACTAGTGATAAGATAGTTAAAGAACGAGTATTTCCGACAACCTCGAAAAGGCTTGAAGTCATCTAAAAAAACAGAAAATTCAAGTCTTTATCACATAAACCCTCCGTCGAGATTAAATATTTCAAACGGATTAAAAGTTGCTGAATTAGCAAAATATGCATTTATTTTTTGAAAATAAGAAAAGTTTTGTTCAGTATTATATTTTGATGAGAAAATTTAATCTTTTATATCCTAACCTTAAACCAGTGACAATGGATTAATTAATTTAAATAAATTCAGTACTGTATTTTTTACAAACTCTGGAAGAATTAGTTTGAATTGAATTTTTTCGCCGCTTTCCAACTCAAAATATAATCTTTCATGATCCATACTAAAAGATATAATTTTGTTTTTAACCCACGGCATAAAAACAATTAAATAATATTCTTTATCAATAAGAGAAACTGCAAAAGATAAATTCCAATCTCTTGGTTCATCATATCTTCGTAATGAAAAACGTTTTAATTCTCCACCAGAAACAACAAATTCAATCTCATCATAGTAAATATTGTATTCTTTAAAAGACTTAAATTCATTACTAGATAAAATTTCAAATAAAAACTTTTCTAAGTTATTAGAAATTTTAATTGAAAATTCATCTTTTTTAGTTTTAACTGTGAAAAAATTTTTCTCTCTGAAAAATTCTTGTATCAGAATATTCTTTTCGTCATCATTTATGTAATAAAGATTATTACCGTCTGATATAAACTCCTTTGCATAATTAATACTAAAATAGTTTATAGAAGAATCATAATTTACACAAACTTCATCTACCATCAAAGGCATAAAAAACTCCTAATAGTTACTATATTTTAAAATTATATGACTATCGCTTTCGACTATATTTCAACAAAATCGCCCATGCTCTGTCAGACTTAGAACCTTTTGCAGAGGGAGGCCTATCTGCTTTTGTTTCTGCTATAAGATCAGAAATTTCACGACGAACTTTATCAAAGTCGGACGAGTCAATCATTATCTCATCTACATTTTTATTCCTTCTAGTTAATGGAAATCTAACACTATTTGCTCCACCTTCTTTCAATGTTTTAAATATATTGGCTCTACATTTTGTACACATACCAATTCGTTTAATTAAATTTTCCTTGGTATCCATATCCTTAAAGTAACCAATGATGTTATGTATTATTACATCTTGACCACGCAATTTACCAGCATCTGCTAATTCCTGAAGCCCTTTAATTTCTGCATGACGTCCACCACTTTTATGAGTGGTACTATTTCCTCCGGCTGTCACCGAGGCTTTGGCACCATTCCTATGATGTCGTGCCAATCCCCAAGGATCACTCCACACCATGGAATTAGGCGAAAACTGATATTGATTATCCCCACCCAACAACCCAATCGGATCATGATTCACAAACCGCCCGGCCTCAGGCTCGTAATAGCGCTTCAGGTTGTAATGCAGCCCGGTCTCTTCATCAAAGTACTGGTTTTGCAATCTGAACGGCTGGTGCGCATTCCGATAGACCCGCCCGTCCTTTTTCAGACGACCCCAAGCGGTGTATTCGCCGTACCATAAGAGATTGCCGTGGATGTCGGTCATCTCCCTCGGTATGCCGATTTGGTCGGTGTGGAAATAGCTGAGGTATTGTTTGCCGTCTTTGGCGTTGTCAAAGACTTGCGCCAGCGGTTCGTAGCTGTCTTGGTCGGTGTAGATATAGGTGTAGCTGCCTTTGTAGGTGTACTCCTGAAGTAATCGCGTTCCGTCCCAGACGAAGTGGGTGCGTTTCGGATCGGTACTCGTCCAGGCGAGTTTGTCTTGGCGTTCTTTGGAAAGGCGTCGTCCGAACGGGTCATAGGCGTAGGTCCAGATCTCGGTATTGCCGGCTGGCTTTTTGATTTCGGCGCGGACGAGTTGGTTTTCGAGATCGTATTGGTAATATTGGTTTTCGCCGTCGGGCAGCTGGCGGTAGATCAGGTTGCCCAATGCGTCGTAGGTGTATTCGATGCCGTTGTATTCTTTGAGGCGGTTGCCGCTGACAGGGTTGGGCTTGGCGGGGGATTTCAGACGACCTTGAATTTTGGGGTCGTCTGAAATCGGGGCGGTCGTTTTGCCCTCTCCCCGGCCCTCTCCCACGGGAGAGGGAGTAGATGTCGGGATGTCGAGGATGTTGTGGGCGGGGTCGAAGGCGAAGGTTTCGCTGCGGCCGGTTTGGCTGTTGCGGGCTTCTTGAATGCGTCCGATTTTGTCGTAGATGTAATTGAGGACACCGCTTCTTTGGTCGGCGCTTTGAATCAGGTTGCCGGCTTTGTCGTAGGCGTAGCGGCGGTTGACGGCGCCGCCGGCCAGCGGGTTTTGTTTGCCGTGAAGCGTTTGTGTGCCGCTCCGGACGGTACGCTGGCTTTTCAGACGACCCATGGGGTCGTAGTCATACAGGCTGCTGATGCTGCCCTGCGTCCTTTGGATTTCGCGGTGCAGTTTGTCGCGTTCGATGTCGCTGACGACTTCGCCGTTAAGGCTGATTTGGTGCAGGTGTCCGCTGCCGTAGTACAGGTAATCGATATGGCGGCCGTCGGGCAGGATGGTGCGGATGCGGTTGCCCAACGGGTCGTATCGGTAGCCTACGGTGGCGCTTTGGCCGTTGTGGACGGTGGTTTCGCCGATGAGTCGGTCGAGTTCGTCGTAGGCGAGTTCGACGCTGCTGTGTTGGTTGCGGGCTTTGGTCAGGTTGCCGGTAATGGGATCGTATTCGAAACGGGTGCGGCTGATGCCTTCGTCTTTACTTTGTCCGTTGCGGTCGGAGACTTTGCGGCTTTGTTTTTCGATCAGTTGGCCGAGGATGTTGCGTTTGAACCGGTGGATGTGCCAAGTCTCGGGACGGTCTTTCAGACGACCTTTATCGGTGCTTTGGCCGTATTCGGTCTGCTGAACCAGTTGTCCGGCGGCATCGTAGCCGTAGGCGGTGATTTTGCCGTCCCAGCCGGTTTCTTGGATCAGGTTGTCGGTCGGGTCGTAATCGAGACGGTAGGTTTCGCCGTTTTCATTTCAGACGACCTCTATGTTAACTGCTAATGAGATTGTTAAAGAACAAATGGTTCAGACGACCTCAAAGAAGATAGTGAGGTCGTCTGAAAAACAGAAACCGCGTGCGTGCGTACCGCACACACCCTACGTCAGGACTGAAGGTTTTGTGCGGGGCTGCGGCTTGCTATAACTTACTTACAGAATATTTCATGTTAGAGGAAGAAACTCCATCTTCAAATTATTACTCACAACTAATTCTTTGAATTTATCAGAAAAAGCCCAAATTAAATCATCATTTATATCTTTTGCACAAAACTCAAAACCAGATATATTTCCCAAAAATACAGGTGGATAATCAATAAACTTCTCTCCATCTATTTCATAAAAATTTGATTTTTCCATATCTACTAATTTAGCAGTTAATTTAATTTTTCCAAGGAAAAATTTAAATTCATCATTCTTGATTCTAAGTTTAGCCGGAAAAAAATCTAATTCATTTTTTAATTTATCAGCTAATTTATTAATGAAAGTTTCAGAGAACAATAACATCTTAGGAATTGTTTGAATATAATCTGTTTTAGAAATATTTTTGGAGGTATATCCACTCTGAGCTATAAAAACTGCTTCATCTGTATAATTACCTTTATTGTAATTAATAAATTCCACGATTTCTCTATCATCTTGTTTTAAGTCCACATACGCATCTTCATTATCAACAGCAGAGAATATTTGATAAAGAGTCATCATTTTTTCTTTTTTACTATTACTTTTAGAAATTGGTGTAGCGTAAGTATATTTATCAGTCACAGACCTTTCTCACAAAAAGTCAATATCTGTTACGCTCATTTTCGGTAGAATAAATTGAAGGTCTTCTGAAAACCAAAAACCGCGTGTATTTCGCATATATCCTACATCAGCATTAAAAGTTCCATATGAAATACAGTTTACTAAGATTCATAATAGTCATGCCTGATGTGCAAAGCACCATACATCCTCATACCCTTCATTATCAATTACAAAACCAAATCCTTCCATTAGGGCTAAATACGGCATAACCATTGGAAGTAAAGATTCCAAATGGCTCACATGCAAAGGTTGAAAGAAATCATCATCAGAACTATATTCTCCACAGTAAATAAACCATGTAATTTCATCAAGATTATCCGTAACTCTCAGTTCCCTACGTCCAGATATTGGTTGTTTCCCGATAGTATCTATAGCTATAGCTATCATATCGTTATCAGAAAGTGGGCTAAAATCAGAACCATATTTAGCACAAATAGCCTT